>QFQR01000001.1 GCA_003243275.1 Leifsonia xyli
AACCGGATGGAAGCCTCACGATGGAGGCGCTCGTCTGGGTCGGCGGGACGATGGTTCGCACCAAGTCCCGCGGCCTGTTCCGTCAGGACTCACCCAAAGCGGAGCGGCAGAAGCGTTGGGTTCGCGTGCCGAAGTTCGCAGCCAAGGTTCTGAGTGAACTCGTGGCGAGCCACGTTCCCGATCCCGAACGGAATCCAGACGACGTCCTGTTCACTACCGAGCGCGGCCGTCCGCGCGATCCCAGCGCGGTCGGCGAACTGTTGCGGATGTTCCGCCGCGAGTTCGAGCCGGAGCTGCTGGCTATCGGGGTCGATGCCGAGCACCTCACCTTCCGTAGCCTCCGCAAGGCCGTCGCTGCGGCGGTATCGGACACGGCCGGCGTCGAGGTCGCACGCGATCTGCTCGGGCACAGTGACGCGGCGATCACCGAGGGGCACTACGCGAAGCGCCCTGATCTCATCGTCGAAGTCGCGGCCGATGCGCTCGACGAGGTGTTCGCGGGCATCGACGCATGAACTGCCGCGAAGAGGGAGAACTGATGATGCACAGATACGCTTGGCTGACTGTGCAGGTGGAGGTAGGATGTGAGCATGACCCCGGCACCCTTGACGATCGACCCCGAGGACGTGCGCGCCAGCGCGCGGGAGACTTCGGAGCTCCCCGCCTGGTTGGAGAAGGTGGCGGAGTACGTCCAGCGCGCGGCCTCCGAGGGCGAGACCGTCACGTTGACGGCGAAGCAGCGGATGCTCACCCCGGAGCAGGTCGCATCGCTGACCGGGGTGTCGCGCTCCACTATCTCTCGCAAGATCAAGGCGGGGGAGATTCACGCCGTCAAGGTCGGCAACCGCAACCGCATCCCCTACGAGGAATACCAGCGGTGGTGGGACCAGGCGATGGGCGACGTGATCGAGCTGGTGCGCGATGACCTCCGGGAAGACCTTTTCGGCACCCGGTGACGTGACCTTCGTCTTCCTCGATGCGAATGTCGTAGCCAAGCCCGTCACACGCACCCTGTTGATGGTCGGCGCGAGCCGCAGCGGGTTCGTCGTGGGATGGAGCGCGACCGCCGAGGCGGAGGCTGCCCGCCACATGCGCCCGAACGCGACCCGGCCCGTGGACTTGCGGCGGCGCTACGGCGGCGAGTTGACCCCTACCGGGAACGTGGCGAGGCGGTTCGAGGCCACGGACGCCAAGGACCGCCAACTCCTTGCCGACGCGGAAGCGGCCGGGGCGCGATTCATCGTCACCGAGGATGTGGACGACTACGGGCTGGCCGATCTTGCCAGCGTCGGCATCTCGGCGGTGAACCCCGACCTGTTCCTTGCGGAGCGTCTGACGCGCGCGGCGTACACCTTTGTCATCCGGCGATTCGTGGAACTCCAGGTGAGTCCACCGACGACGCCCGCGCAGTTCCATGCCGCCATCGCCAAGAACCACCCGCGCCTATTCGCCACACACGCTGACCTCTACGAGGTCGAGCCCGAGCGCGGCATCCACGGCGAGCCGGAGGTGATCTTCCGCGGCACGCGCTGCCTGCGCTGCGAGCGGATCGTCGCGGATCCGGCCACGGTCATCGACGGGCTCGGCCCGGAGTGCCGCTGAGCTACAGCCGCGGGGCGTTGCCCGACAGCGTGGCCGCGGGCGTCGCGGCGACGAAGGCGGGGGAGTCGTCTTCCCGTGCCGTGCCCTCTCGCGAGCCCAGGTTCGGCTCGTAGGTGCGCACGGTCTCGACGGTCAGCTCGGTGCAGCTTGTCTGGACGCCGGGTGCGTTCAGGCCGTCGGAGGCCGGGGGTTCCGGCATCTGGATGTCGTGGGCTCCGGTGACGATCCGCGCTGTCCCGCTGCACAGCAGTTCGTGTGGGCCTGAGCTGGTGGCGCTCGTGATCGGGCCAGGCACAGCCCCGACATCGCGGCCGAAGGTGGCGGCGCGAGCGGCGACCAGGAGCGAGCCAGAGCGGACGCCTGCCTCGACGATGACGCTCGTGTCCGAGAGTGCGGCGAGTAGCCGTGCGCGCTGCACGAAGCGCAGCCTGGTCGGCGCGCATCCGGGCGGGATCTCGCTGAGCAGAGCGCCGTTCGCGGCGATGCGCTCGAACAGCTGCTGATTGCCCGCCGGGTAGGGCCTGTCCAGGCCGCCAGCGAGGACGGCGATGGTCTTACCGCCCGCGTTGAGCGCGCCCCGGTGGGCGGCGGCCTCGACGCCGTAGGCGCCTCCACCGACGACGATGCCGCCGCGCTCAGCGGCTCCGGTCGCAAGCTCGGCGGCGACGAACTCGCCGTAGCTCGACGCGGCGCGAGATCCCGTGAGCGTGACGAGCCGCTGGACGGGGGTTCGGAGGGTGTCGACCTCACCGAGCACCCACAGCGCCAGCGGCGGGGTGACGCCGCCGATGGCGAAGCCCTCGGGCCACTCGGGATCGCCGGGGATCGAGACGTGCAGGCGGTGACGCTGGGTTGCGTCGATGACCTGCTGGAACGCCTGGGGCCTGAGCCGGGGAGCGGCGAGGTCTCGCCAGAGCGCGGCAGCCTCCGTATCGACGCCGGGGACAGGCTCGGTCGAGGTGAGGAGGCGAAGTGTCTCCTGGGCCCCGACCGCGGCTATCACCGCGGCGGTGGTGGCCTCGCCCGGCTCGAAGGCGATGGCGAGCGATCCTGGCGCTCCGCTCATTGGTGGTGAGCGATTCGATCGTCTCCATGTTCGCGTCCTCTCCGCTGTCCAGGCACCTGGCCTCACGAGAGAGGTGCACCCGTGGTGCCGCCCGGAGGCGGCTCGGCAGTGGCGGCTACAGGGACGGCGTACTGCTCGGGGGTTGTCGCGTCGGATCGCTGGAGTCGAACGGTTCGACCGTCACCGTGACGGCTCCCTCCCGCGACCCCAGGTTCGGCTGGTAGCCGCGCACAGCCTCGATGGTTAGCTCGACGCGCTCTGACTCGAGTGAGTCAGGCTCGGGGCGGGGCTCGTCCTGCATCGCGGCGAGCTGGGACTCGACGCGGGCGAGGTCTTCCTCGGCGTCGGCGAGGGTCTGTGCGTGGCGGAGAAGGGAGGGGATGCCGCTGACGCGGTTCTCGATGCGCTGCACGAGCCCGAGCCCGGCTTCAAGGAATGACTCCTTCGGCAGCGTGAATCCCGAGCGGGGCACCTCGGGCAGGGAGAGGGTCACATCGAGGGCGGCGAGCCCGGAGCGGGCCTCGACGTGGATGTCGAAGCCTGAGATGCGGCCGATGATCCCGAAGTCCTTGTGCCCGTACCGCGGCAGCCACTTCAGCCCGGAGTCGCCCATCCATGCGGCGAGGGCGTGGGCGGCTTCGGAGCGGGAGTCGTAGTCGCGCGTGCCGAGTGTGATGCGGAACCTGTCGCCGCTCGTGTCGATCATCCGTGGGGCAGCGGCTTCCAGCCCGCGAATGTCCGCGGCGGCGCGCTCGGCGGCTGACCGGGCGCGGTTTCCGGTGTGGACGAGCATGTCCTCGTTGCGCTCGTGCGCGCGCTGGAGGCGGCGCAGCCGGTTCACCTCGTTCAGGATGACGGAGTGCTCCAGCAGGAGCGGATTGCCGGAGGCGATTGCCTTGGCCTCTGCTGCGGACAGCGCGGAGGTGTCGATCTCCTCGATCTCTCGGGCGTTGATCTTGCCGCGCAGGAGCTGCGCGAACGACGCGGCCTTCCGCTCGACGGTCTGCCACATGTAGGAGTCGAAGGATCGCTCGGTGACGTAGCGGACGATCGCCACTTCCTCGTTCTGGTTGCCCTGCCGCATGATGCGACCGTCGCGCTGGGCGATGTCGGAGGGTCGCCACGGGCAGTCCAGGTGGTGCAGTGCGATGGCGCGGGCCTGGACGTTGGTGCCGACGCCCATCTTCTCCGTCGATCCGAGGAGCACGGCGACGTGGCCGGCACGGGCGGCGGCGAACAGGCGGGCCTTCTCCACGTCGGTCTTCGCCTCGTGCATGTATCTGACCTGCTCGGCGGGGATGCCGCGCTGCACGAGCTGCTGCCGCAGCTCGTCGTAGGCGTTCCACCTGTCCTGGTTCGGGGTGCCGATATCGGAGAACACGAGCTGGAGCGAGCCGCGCACCGTGGAGGGCTGCCCGGTCAGCGTGTCGAGGTATTCGTTGTCGCGAGTGCGCTCCCAGATGCGGTGGATCGCGTCGGCGGCGACGTCGACCTTGCTCGGCCCGGACGGGTCGCGCGGGATGACCATGCGGATGTCGAGCGCGGCCTTGCGCCCGTCGGTGGCGATCAGGAGCATGTTGTCCTCGTCGGGGCGCACCTGGCGGGTGGCGACCTTCTCTGCGCGCTCGGCGAGGGAGGCGACGTACTGCTCCAGCTCGACGGTCGGCTGCACCGGCACGGTGGAGGGCGCGCGGCTGCCGTCGTCGCGCTGCACGAGCGCGGGCACGGGCAGGTCGAGGTCGTCGGCGGTCTTCACGTCGGCGAACACCGACCACATCCGCAGCAGTTCCTGCCCGTTCTGGAAACGCGCGAACCGGGTCTTCATGCGGAACGTGCTGCCGGTCGGCGAGATCTCCATCTGCGTGACCAGCTCGCCGAATGTTGCCGCCCACGCATCGAATGCGCCGACGCCCGCGGACGCCAGCACGTCGGGCCGCAGGTACCGCTGCATCACATAGGTCTCGGTGATCGAGTTCGAGATGGGTGTCGCCGTCGCCGCGGTGACGACCCGCTCGCGCCCGGCGGAGCGGAGGTATTCGAGCTTCATGTGAAGGTCGCTCGCGCGATCCGAGCCCTCGATGGCGGCGTCGCGGATGTTCGACTCCGTGGCGAGGTTCTTGTACATGTGCATCTCGTCGACGATGACGTAGTCGATGCCGGTGTCCTCGAAGCAGACGCCGCGGTCGCGGTCGGAGTCGAGCCGATCCTTGAGCTTGTTCTCCATCGCCAGGAGCTTGCGCTGGATGCGCTTGACGCTCATCCGCTGCTCGCCGGTCGCGTCGTCCAGCACGCGCCGCACGTCGTCCACCTGCCCGCGGATGTACTGCTGCTGTGTCTCCGCGCGCAGCGGGATCTTGGCGAACGCCCCCTGCGTGAGGATGATGGCGTCCCACTCGTTCGCTGCCGCCCGCGCGACGAACAGCCGCCGCTTGTCGGCGGTGAGGTCGAGGCTCGATGCGGCGAGCACGCGGGCACGCGGGTAGACCTGGAGCCACTCGCGGCCGAACTGTTCCAGCATGTGGTTCGGCACGACGACGACGGGCTTGCTGATGAGTCCCATGCGGCGCATCTCCATCGCGCCCATAATCATCTCCGCAGTCTTGCCTGCGCCGACCTCGTGGAACAGGCCCGCCGCAGGCTCGGACACCATGCGGGCGACGGCGGCGCGCTGGTGCGTGCGCGGCTCGAAGGTGGCCGCGAGGCCCGGCAGCGAGAGGTACGTCCCGGCGTTCGTGTAGTCGCGGAGCACGATGGAGTTGAAGCGCCGGTTGTACTCGTCCACGAGTGCCTGCGCGCGGTCGGGGTCTTCCCAGACCCACTCGCTGAACCGCACTTGGAGTGCGTCGGCCTTCTCCTGAGCTGCGGCGGTCTCGACGGGGTTGAGCACGCGACGCACCTTGCCGTCGATGTCCTTCTCCTCGTCGTAGACGAGCATCGTCCGCTGCTCCATGACGGCCTGGGCGATGTCCGGCGCGGGGCGGCGGGGCGTGCCCCACTCCGAGGTGGAGAGCAGCCCCTGCCGACCGCCGCGGATCTCCCACATGCCTGGCAGCGGGTTCTCCACGCGAACGTCGGGCGCGCGCAGGGTGCTCCGCAGGAACTGCTCGTGCACGTCGGCGCTGATCCAGACCGCGCCGAGCTTCGCGTGGATGTCCTGGATGCCCAGCGGCGCGGGCAACACCTTAGCGAGCGCATCGACGTTGATCTGGAACTCCGGGTCGTCCTCGGCGCGGAGCCGGGCCGCTTCGAGCTTGACCCGCACGTCGCCCGACAGATACTCCGGCGCGTGGATGAACTGGTTCGTGACCGGATCGGTGAACACGAGCGTTCCCAGCGCCTCGCGCGCTTCCCGGTCGTTCATGCCGAGCAGGTCGGCGACGAGGGTGATGTCGATGCGGCCCGTGCGGTCGAGGCTGACCGCGATGGCGTCGGCCGGGCTGTCGACACCCTGCACCTCGGCGCGCGGCACCACCACGCGGTGGCTCATGATCGCGGCAGGCGACGCGGACTGATCCTCGTCGTCGAACTGTTCCAGCGCAAGCACCAGGGGGCCGAAGGGGTCGGAGCGCAGCAGGCGGATCGGTGTCGGCACGATGCGCGCGAAGGTCTCCTCGCCGTCCTCGTTCGTGCGCCCGGTGGGGCGCAGCGTGTAGCGGTTCAGCGCCCCATAGGTGCCGACGTACTTCAGGTAGTCGCGCCGCAGCGTCGTGCGGATGAGCACGATGTCGGGGGTGTCGTCCACGCTCGCCGCTTCCGCGGTCAGCAGGCGGGATGCCCCGTCGCGCAGACGCAGCAGGGCGCGTAGCTCGCGCTCGGCGGACTTCGGCACCGCAAGCGGCTCCAGCGCGCCGGAGACAACGGTGCGGAAGCCGCCGGTTTCGCTCGCCACGATGCTGCCGGCCCATAGCTCCGGCGCCGACGGGGTGAACGCTGCCCGGCGCGCCTGCTGCTCGGCGGTGCGCTCGGTCATCGTCAGCCCGGCGCGGCGCGCGGAGAACACGATCTGGTCGACGGCGACCGCGAGTTCCGCCTCCAAGTCAGCCAGATCGGTCGTGATGGTGAGCGTGGCCGCGTCGTACATCCCGTGGCCGACGCCGACCTCCCCGAGCATCTGCTCCGGGTGCTCATCGAAGTAGCGGTTGATCCGCATCGGCACGCCGTCGATGGGCACCTGCGCGACCGTCTCCCAGGCGTCGTCGCGCATCTGCTCGCCGTCCGGTCGCCGCCGGAACACGAGCAGGTCGGTCACCACCTCCGTCCCCGCGGCGCGGCGATGCGCCCCGGTAGGCAGGCGGATCGCGCCCACGAGGTCGGCCAGCTCATTCATCTCCCGCCGCGCGCCGGGATTCTGCGCGTCCATCGTGAAGTGCGAGGTCAGCACCGCGACGAGGCCGCCGGGCCGGGTCAGGCGCAGCGACTTGATGATGAAGTGGTTGTGCATCGACTGCCGTGTCGCGTTGTGCAGCGGATCGTGCAGGGCGATGCTGCTGAACGGCACGTTGCCGATGGCCGCATCGAAGTGGCCCTCGGGGAGCCGGGTGTCGGCGAACGACTCGCTGCGCACGGTCGCGTGCGGGTACAGCTCGGCGCAGATCGCCGCCGTCAGTGGATCGAGTTCCACCCCGGTCATCTGCGCCGACGCCGGCGCGAGGCCGATGAACGTACCCGCGCCGGAACCGGGCTCCAGCACCGCGCCGCCGCGGAACCCCAGCCCGTCCAGCAGCCGCCACACCTGCCGGGCGATCATCGGGTCGGTGTAGTGCGCGTTGATCGTCGTGCGCGCGGCGGCATCCCACTCGTCGTCGCTCAGCAGCTCGCGCAGCTCAGCGCGCTCGGCATCCCATTCGGGCTTCAGATCATCGAAGACCTCGGGGATCGCGCCCCAGCTCGACCAGCGGGCGAGCACGCGCTGACCCTCTGGAGACGCGGGGCGACCCGTCGAGTTCAGATCGTGGATGAGGTGGATCGCCTCCACGTTCGCCCGATAGCGTGCCTTCGCGCCCGAGGGGCCAAGGTCGTCCTGCGAGGCGGGAACGAACCGAGGCGCTACCGCAGCTCGCGGAAGAAGCGGATCGTCGCCGCCTCGGCGAGCGTCGCCCGGTTCGCCCGCATGTACTCCCGTGGGGGCTCCGTCGCCACGAGCTCCAGCAGGAACTCGACCGGCAGCGCCCACGTCTTCGCCATCTCCTCCAACTCCACGGAGGAGGGCATCGAATCCGGGCAGTCCTGCATCCGCTCGGCCCAGAGGACCAGGTTCTCGTCGGAGGGACGGGTCTGCTCCCATTCCTCCCGTGCCTGATCCAGCGGCAGGCTCGGGTCGGTGACCCACGCCAGTTGCGACATCACGACCTCCTCCGCCTGTCTCCGGACCGCTGTCAGCCGGGCGACCTTCTGCAAGAAAGTCTCCCCCTGCCGGTCGCTGCCCGCCAGCATCGACGCGAGGTTCGTCACCTGCGCCTGCATCTCCAGGCCCAGCGTCTCGAAGAACGTCGCCGGATCGCTCAGCTCCGCCACTCGGCTCGGAGCTGTCGCCTGCCAGTGCTCCAGCGCCATCTGCCCGTACTTGTTCATCGCCTGCCCCGGTTTCGCGAGCGGTGGCGAGCGCGGTGTCGGCGGCGGGCTCGTCGAGCCCCCACAGGTCGAACTCCAGTTGCCCCGGCCAGGGCTTCCGGGATCGCTGCCGCGCCATTCGCCGTCACCGCCCGCGCCCTACTGCTCCGCCGCGAGATGGGCGTAGAACTCGTCCTCGATGGCCTGCCTGCGAGCCACGTCGTCCTTGACGAACTGCGTGAAGTCGGCATCCCGGTCGGGGATCACCGTCTCCACCAGCATGGGATG
Organism: Leifsonia xyli; assembly: GCA_003243275.1. Taxonomy (GTDB): domain Bacteria; phylum Actinomycetota; class Actinomycetes; order Actinomycetales; family Microbacteriaceae; genus Homoserinibacter. The sequence goes on from QFQR01000001.1 coordinate 8,507, forward strand.
CTCGTCCTCGCCCGGCCACACCGCCTGCCGCGTCGGACGGTCGGTGTTGAGCTTCGTGCCGCACGCGGTCACCGCGTCCCGAAGCTGCGGCACGAACGCCCAGAAGTCGCGCCACCAGCCGAACGGTGCCGAGCCGTGCTGCTTCTTGTCGTAGGCGTTGAGGTAGTGCTGCCGCAGCGCCGACAGCGGCCACACCAGCTCCGGGTGCCGATGCCAGAACGGCGGCACGACGTTCACGCTCAGGCCGAACTCGTGACGCAGCCAGTTCACGAAGGCGTTCAGCTCCAGCCACTCCACCTGCGCCTCGGCCGCGGTCAGGATGTTCCAGTTGACGGGGCGCGGCGGCTCCGGCGTGTCCTTCGCCTCGGCGTCCGGCTCCTTGGCCGGCCTCGGCGAAGGTGTCACCGGCTCGGGCTCCGGTTCCTCGAGCGGAGGCACATCGAAGTCGGGGTCATCGGGCGGGAACAGCGTCTCGTCGGTGGTCATGACGCGGCCTCACAGCGTCATCGGACGGGGTGACGGTTGCTGGGGGATGGTCGGGTCTGGCGCTTCGATGGCTGCGCTCTCGACGTGCTGCGTGCGCGAGCGGCCGCGATCGACGGCGTAGCTCGTGCGGGCGGCATCGGGGCCGATGTGCGTGGCGATGAACTCCTCGCCGCTGATCGTCTCGCCGTTCTTCTCGTAGCTGAACTTCTGGACGTGCCCGCTGGCGACGAAGGTGTCGCCGCGCGCGAACTTCTCGTAGGCGTGCTCCGCGGTCTTCCGGAACATCTTGAACGGGTAGAACTTCGTCTCGCCCTGGGTGAACGAGCCGTCCGGGTTGCGCTCGAACTGCTCCTGACCGATCCAGGCGAACAGTCGCGCCTCTCCTTTCTCGTTGAAGGACAGTTGCGGGTCGCTGGCGAAGAAGCCCCACAGGGACTCTTTGGTTCGCATCGGGATGCTCCTAACTTCTCCTGCCGAGAGAGGACTGCTACCCGATAGGTGCGCAAGCTCGACCGTCCGCGCCCCGGGCTACTGTGATGACATGGCTGAGAGGCGAGCGTCGCCTGGGCAGAGAACGCTGTAGGGGCTCTTCGGAAATGTCCATTTCGTGGAGGAAATGTCCACGAGATGTCTATCCGGGACATCTTCCGGGAGGATCGCGGGTCGAAGAGCGAAGGTGCAAGCGCGAGACCGAGTACAGCCACTGATGTATAGTCAGCATGTGCTGACTATTGCCGATCGACTCGATGTGATGAACCGGCTCGGCCGAGCTATGGCCGACCCGACCCGCTCTCGGATCCTCCTGACCCTCTTGACCGGCCCGAGTTATCCGGCGGTGCTGTCTCGTGATTTGGGGCTGTCCCGCTCGAACGTGTCGAACCATCTGACGTGTCTGCGCGGGTGCGGGATCGTGGTGGCTGAGCCCGAGGGCCGGCAGACCCGGTACGAGGTCGCAGACCCGCACCTCGCGCGCGCGCTGACGGCGCTGGTTGATGTGACGCTCGCGGTCGACGAGAGCGTGCCATGCATGGACCCGGACTGCGGGGTCGAGGGCTGCGTGGCGGGGGAGGTTCGGGCGTGAGCGCGGTCACGGGCTCGCAAGCCGAACACGTCGACCTCGACGACGATGATGACGATCACCGGCCGTGGTATCGGAGCCCGAGCGTTCTGATCCCGATCGCCTCCGGCGTCGCGTTCGCCGCCGGTCTGGTGTGCGAGTGGACCGGCGCGGAGACCGCGGGTCTGGTGTTGTTCTGGATCGGTCTGCTGCTGGGCGCGTACACGTTCGTGCCGGGCGCGCTGCGCAAACTGTTCACCAAGGGCAAGCTCGGTATCGGCCTGCTCATGACGATCAGCGCCACCGGGGCGGTGATCCTCGGCTACGTCGAGGAGGCCGCCGCACTCGCGTTCTTGTACTCCATCGCGGAGGCGCTGGAAGACAAGGCCATGGACCGCGCCCGCGCAGGGCTGCGGGCACTGTTGAAGCTCGTGCCCGACACCGCACTCGTCAAGGGCGGCGACGCCACCACGGAGGTGGAGGCGAAGGAGCTGCGTGTCGGCGATGTGCTCGTTGTCCGGCCGGGCGAACGGATCGCGACAGACGGCATCGTGCGTGCCGGGCGGAGCAGCCTGGACACGTCCGCGATCACAGGCGAGTCGATCCCGGTCGAGGTCGAGCCCGGCATTGACGTGTCGGCCGGGTCGATCAACACCACCGGCGTCCTCGAGGTCGAGGCCACCGCCGCTGGCACCGACAACTCGCTCACCACGATTGTGGAACTGGTCGAGCAGGCGCAGGCCGAGAAGGGCGACCGCGCCCGCCTGGCCGACCGCATCGCCCGCCCCCTCGTTCCCGGCGTGATGATCCTCGCCGTGCTGGTCGGCGTGCTCGGGTCGCTGCTGAGCGGCGACCCCGGGGTGTGGATCACCCGTGCTCTGGTCGTGCTGGTCGCAGCGTCGCCGTGTGCTCTGGCGATCGCTGTCCCGGTCACCGTCGTATCTGCCATCGGCGCCGCGTCAAAGTTCGGTGTGGTTGTGAAGTCCGGTGCCGCGTTCGAGCGATTCGGTGGCATCCGCCACCTCGCCGTCGACAAGACCGGCACTCTGACCCGCAACAAGCCCACTGTTACCGATGTCGTCACCACCGGCGCGACCCAGGATGGTGTGCTGGCATGGGCAGCGAGCCTGGAAGGCCACAGCACGCATCCCCTCGCCGCAGCGATCACCAACGCGGTTCCCGGCGCTCCGGCCGCTACAGACGTCCGCGAGACCGCCGGCCACGGCATTGTCGGCACCCTCGACGGAGCTCGTCTCGCCGTAGGGAGTCCACGTTGGCTAGACGCTGGCACGCTGGCCGACGAAGTGCAGGCGATGGAGTCCGAGGGGATGACCGTTGTCATCATCCACCGCAACGACCAGCCAGTCGGCGCGATCGGGGTGCGGGACGAGCTGCGTCCTGAGGTTCCTGAGGTCATCGCCACGCTGAACCGGCGCGGGATCGGGGTGACGATGCTCACCGGCGACAATGCCCGCACCGCCGCGGCCCTCGCCGTACAGGCCGGCATCAGCGACGTGCGCGCCGAACTGCGTCCCGAGGACAAGGCCGCCGCTGTCGCGGAAATGTCGAAGTCGCAGCCCACCGCGATGATCGGGGACGGCATCAACGACGCCCCCGCTCTCGCGGCCGCGGACCTGGGGATCGCGATGGGGGCCAAGGGCGCGGATGCTGCGATCGAGTCCGCCGACGTCGCGTTCACCGGCCACGACCTGCGTCTCATCCCGCAGGCTCTCGCTCACGCCCGTCGCGGCCGCAGCATCATCAACCAGAACGTTGTGCTGTCCATCGCGATCATCGCAATCCTGCTGCCGCTGGCGATCACCGGCATTCTGGGCCTCGCCGCCGTGGTGCTGGTGCACGAAGTCGCGGAGGTCATTGTGATCCTCAACGGGCTCCGCGCGGCGCGGCGCACGAAGGCATGACCGGTCTCGTTCATGGCCTCGCGCAGGGAAGGGCGGATGCCGTGAAAATGAATTCCGCCGGCCCTATTGGCTCGCGCGTCCGACCACGTCTATTCCTGATCGCGTGCGCCGTCGCTGCCGGGGCGGTGCTGATCGACCAGGGAACCAAAGCACTCGCCCTTTCACGGCTCAGCGAACAAGCCCGCATCCCACTCCTCGGAGACTGGCTCGGCTTGCAGCTCGCGTTCAACCCCGGCACCGTCATGTCCCTCGGATCCGGCTCAACCTGGCTGCTCACCATCATCGCGGCCGCGGCATCCGTGGCTCTGCTCATCGCCGCCACGCGCGCCCGCACCGCCGGGTGGGCGGTCGCGATTGGCCTGCTATGGGGCGGCGCGGTCGGCAACCTCCTGGACCGCCTGCTCGCCCCACCCGGATTCGGTCGCGGCCACGTCACCGACTTCCTCGCCTACGGCAACCTGTTCATCGGCAACCTTGCCGACGTCATCCTCGGTGTCGGCGTCGCCCTCGGCATACTCCTCTACGTCTCGCAGTCGAAGGGCAGAAGGTCGAGTCATCAGCCCGACGAGCACAGATCGACTCCGAAAGACATCTAGAAGCGTGCTCGCGGCGGCTTTCGAGGACATTCCGCCTGTCACTTCCGCGTCCTGCCGCTGCGAAGATGGACATTTCTGAGCGGTCCCTACAAACGCGAGAGGTAGGTCGTCCAGTGTCGTTCGTGAACAACTCGACCGGCGAAGAGTTCGAGGATGAAGACGAGTACCTGCGTTCGATGAAGCAGGATGACTCCTACCAGTTCTCATACGACTATGAGTACGTCGCCGACAGATTCGGCGACGGTGATGACGACGTGAAACTGGAGAACGCGAGGCTCAACGTCTCGCTGACTTGGGACGACTACTCGGCTCCGGGATACGTCGTCTCGTATACCGTCGATTCGCCGACCCCGATTCCAAACGACTGGACGGGCGACGCCGACCAGATCTTCAATGACTTGTGGCTTGCCGTTACCGCGGACCTGAGTTCGCTTGGTATCGGCTCGCAGCTGCACAAAGACTGGCCGATCTAGCCTCCTCACAGTCAGTCGTCGGTGACTGTTGCCTCACCTATCCCTGCGGTGCCCGGCCGCATGATCGCCTCGACCTCGGCGCGCTGGGCGAGCAGCGTCTCGGCTTCCGGCCGATGGAGCCAGTAACGCATGGTCGTGATGATCGGCGGCGCGGAGCGCAGCAACACGAGCGAGGTGCCCTGGGGCAGGGTGCGGATGTCTTCGACCTTCATGATCGGGACGCGGCGGATCGAGCGTTGGTTCGAGCGCAAGCCGCGCTCCCCGATGGTCACGGAGTCAGTCGTCTCGTCGCGTTCGCCGATCAGTGTGGAGATGTCCTGGAGGTGCCGTGTGTCCGTCCCGCCGCCGAGGACGATCTTGGTGATGCTCGCATCCCACATCGCGGTCGCGGCGTCGTCGCCCCAACGACCTCGCGCCTGGGCGAGCGACTGGAACACGGGCATCACCGTGAGCCCGGTGCCGCCGCCCTCCGCCATGAGGACCGGAAGCGAAGGCAGAGGCGCGAGGTTCCCGATCTCGTCGAGCGCGAGCAGCACAGGCGGATCGAGCCGCGCGCCCGGCGAGCGCGCGGCGATGCGCCGAGCCGTCTCTACGAGGTCTTCGATGAACGCCGCGACGAGCGACGAGGACGCCCCCGCTCCGGCTCCTGTCGCCAGCAGGTAAAGCGTGCCGGACCCGCGCAGGAACGCCTCGGGGTCGAACTGCTCGTCCTCGCTGGGGCTGACCGCCTCCAGCACCCGTGGGTCGGCGAGCGAGGCGAGGGAGAGCGAGACGCCCTGCCAAATGGAGTCGCGGGTGCGAGGGTCGGATTGCAGCATCCCGTCGAGCGACTCGGCCCATCCGGTCGCGGCGTGGGGGTGCGACGCGAGAATGGAGACGGCATCCGCCGCAGCCGCAGGGTCGAGCGTCCAGCGGAATAGCTCGGCGGGTTGCCGGTGATCGAGCGCCGCGGCGTGCAGAAGCGCCTGTAGCGCCGTGCGCGTCTTGCCTTCCCAGAATCCGCCGTTCTCGACAGAGGGGCCGGAGAGCCCGGTTCCCGCGGCGAGACCTGTGCCGCGGATCATCGCGGTCAGGGGCACCTCGCACCCGCGGATCGGTGACCACCGCAGACCCGCGGGCACGCCCTCGGCGAGGTGCTGGGGATCGAACACGGAGACTGGGCCGCCGTGCGACTGGCGGGCGCGGAGCGTCGCCGTGAGGTTGTCTGGCCGGGTCGAGGTCGTGATGACCGCACCGGGCGCGTCGAGGATGGTGTTGATGACAATGTTCGCGCCCTTGCCGGATCTCGGCGGGCCGATCAGCAGGATCGAGTCCTCGACGGATGTCCACACGCGCTTGCCGCGCGAGGTTCCAAGGAGGTAGCCGACCTCCTCGGGCTTCGGCTCGGTGAGCGAGGGGCGCAGCGTCGTCGCGCGACGCAGAAGGTCGCGTTCGGATGCGGCGCGCTGCACGTCGCGCGCGTCGGCGATTCCCTCGATCCGGTTCGGGTCGGCCTTGGTCCGCTTGCCCAGCTCGCGCACCCATCGCCAGATGAACCACGCCGCGGTACCGATGGCGGCGAGCAGGAGTGCGGCGGTGATCCAATAGGCGACGGGGCTGAGCGACGCGGAGCCGAGTGCCGAGCCGGGGTCGTCGGCGTGGAAGACCACTCCGACTCCCGCTTCGAGACCCGCCGCGGGCTGGGGCGCGCCTGTGACGAACGCAGCGATGCTCCCGGCGAAGCGGAGCGCACCGGCCAGCAGCATCGCACCGATGAGCGCGCCGAGGGCGAGGTTCGTCAGTTCGTCGCCGAACGCCCCGGCTCGCGGTGATGAGCTGGTCATGCCGGGTGTCCGACGATGCAGGTGCCCGAGACGCGGCCCAGCAGGATGACCTCGTGCGTGGGACTCAGATCGAGCAGACTCGGCTCGACGATCGCCCGTGCTGTGCCCTCGCTGTCAGCCCCGGTGTGCCGGACGATGACGGCGACCGCGACCTCCTCACCAGGCACGTAGCCCTCGCCGTTCTGGCATGGGAGAGGGTGCGCTGGTTCGGTTGTATCTGGCGCAGGGCTAGTCTGGTCGACCGGGGCCGGCGACTCGGGAAGGGATGAGCTGAGGAATGTGGGATGAAGCGGAGCCGTCACGATGTCCGTGTAGACCCTCCCGTCGAGTTCGTGCACCACGATGCGCACGGGCGAGTGGCGCTGTTCGACGACCTCGCTGATGATCTGCGCGAATGAGTGCCGGTGCCACGGCGGGGCGAACGTCGGCGCGCCGAACGGCTCCCCGTCGACTGCGACGCGGAGCGTCGCGTCCGGCTGCACCGTCATCGTCACGACCGGCAGCACAGGCGGCACGTTCGCAGAGACCTCCCGTTCTGCGCTCTCTTGGCGTGCGAGGCGTCGCCGGGCAAGTGTGATGGCCATCTCACGCTGTCCCAACTGCCGTGAGTTCGCGCGAGTGGTCTCGTCGGGGATGGCTCATGCACACTAGGTGCGCCCGGTGTGCTGGCGCGTTGACGAATCTCAGCGAATCCTTGGAATCGTGCCAGTTGGTTCAGGAATATTGGCGTTCATTCACCGCTCCTGAACTCGCACCATTCAGGCACGCCCGCACCCGGCTACCCGACGTTTAGCGCTGCGATCTGTTCCGGCGTGCCAGTGACGATGAGTCGAAGGTGGGCGTGGGTCTCGTCGATACTCCAGTCGACGAAGGCGCAGCAGGTGCTGTCAGCCGCGACGAGCTCTCGGAGCCGTCGGGTGGAGTCGTCGACCTTGGCGTAGTGGATGGTCAGGCGAGCGTCGGTGCGCTCGGTCTCGAGCGCGTAGTCCTCGTCGAACGCTCGCCACTTCTCCACCTGCGCTTTGCCGGCAGCCGGGGCGAGGGTGCAGGCGATCGGTGGGCCGTTCAGCGGGCCGACGTGCGTCATGGGGTGACCTCCTCGTGGTCGAGGTCTTCGAGGACTTCCAAGGGGGATTCGATGTCGCCGCGCCATGCTTCGATGCCTTCCCGGATCGCGAGGACCGCGACGACGAGCGCGGCGACGGAGTCCGCCCACGCCCACTCGAACAAGCTGTTCAGCAGCAGGCCGATGAGGACGGTGCCGGAGAGGTAGATGCACAGCAGGAGCTGCTTGGCGTCGGCCTGCACGCTCTTGGAGCCGAGCTCGCGGCCGGTGCGGAACTCGAACCAGGCCAGGCCGGGCATCACGATCAGGCTCGCGACCGCGATGCCGATGCCGACCGGGCTGTGCTCCGGCTCGCGGACCCCGGTGAAGGCGAGGATAGCGTCGACGGTGATGTAGGCGGCGAGGGCGAAGAACGCGACCCCGATGATCCGGACGGTGGCCTTCTCCCACAGCTCGGGATCCTTGCGGGTGAACTGCCAGGCGATCGCGGCAGCGGAGGCGACCTCGATCACCGAGTCCAGCCCGAACCCGATCAGCGCGGCCGAGGAGGCGAGCGCGCCGGCGGAGAGGGCGATGATCGCCTCGATGACGTTCCAGGTGATCGTGAAGAAGACGATGAACTTCACCCGACCGTGCAGCCGGGCGCGGCGCTCGTCGGTCAGCGTCGCTGCGCTCATCCGGCGGTGGCCTCGGTGTCGCAGCAGCCGAGGACTGTGCAGCCCGGGTCCAGGCACGGCGCGCTCTCGTCGACGGCGAGCGTGACATCGACCAGGGCGGTCAGGGCCGCGGTCAGGTGCGGGTCGGCGATTTCATACCGGGTCTGCCGGCCCTCGGGCTCAGCGACGACGATCCCGCAGCCGCGCAGACAGGCCAGGTGGTTCGAGACGTTGGTGCGGGTCAGGTCCAGGTCGCGAGCGAGCTTCGCCGGGTAACCGGGCTGCTCCAGCAGCGACAGCAGGATGCGGGAGCGGGTCGGGTCGGCCATGGCCCGGCCGAGCCGGTTCATCACGTCCACCCGCGAAGCAAGAGTCAGCATGGAGTGACTATACAGCGAACGGTGACCTATTGGAAGGCTGGGAGGGTGAGGGACCAGCGCGCCACACGGCAGACATCGCGAACGCGCCCACCGCGATCAGCAGCAGACGGCGCCATTCAGCCCGGATCGGTCAGGGGACACGGTGGCGGGGTCGAGGTGCATCGACTCGACGAGTGCGGTGGCGAGTTCGAAAGCTGCGGCAACGGGGATGGTGGTGGCCTCGGGGTGGCGTTCGAGCCATGGTGCGGCTTCGTCGGGTGAGGCGAAGTAGTGGACCTGGTTGCAGAACGCGGAGCGGATCTGGCTGAGGTCTTCCGGGTTGACGAGCGAGACGACCGCGGTGCGCGGTTCGACGCTGGTGACGCCGGTGGCGTCGACGCTGATCCGAACCGGCGTGCTGCCCTCGCGTTGTGAGGATTCGATCCGACCGGGTCGGTCGAGCAGCTGCGGGAAGATTAGGGTGTCCAGCGCGCACCAGGTGTAGAGCTGCTCCCCGCCGATTTCGAAGTGGTGGCGGGTCGGGCGAAGGGTCAGACCTTGACCGATGATCTGGCCTTCGTCGTCGTATTCGGTGTCGGGAACCGCGGCGAGCGCGGCCTGCACTTCGTCGGCGGTCCGCCCCGTGGCGGTCGCCAGATCGGCGATGGTGACAGGTTCGCCTTCGGCGAGGAGCTTCAGAAGGGGGAGCCAGAGCCAGATTTCCAGCCCGGTCTCAGCAGTGGCGAGGCGGTCGGTGATCGCGGCGGGTTCGTTGGTCATTCTCTTTTCCTTTCAGATGGATCTGGTGATGCGCTCAGAAGGCGCAGCAGGAGAGTTTGGAGACGTCGGCGGTGAAGGCTTGGCAGGCGATTTTGATGCCCTCGGCCATCGTCAGGTAAGGGCTCCACAGGTGGGCGACTTGGTCGGTGGTCATGGCCGCTTCGAGGATGTACACACCGGCTGCGGCGAGGTCGCCGGCGTCGGCGGCGACGGCTGTGATTCCGAGGATCTGGCCGGTGTCGGCGTTCTGCACGACCTTGATCACACCGCGCAGGTCGCGGTTGACGATGGCCCGGGAAACGTAGTCCAGGGGCAGTACCCGGCACTGGCAGCGGATACCGGCAGCGACCACTTGCTGCTCGGTCATCCCGACGGCGGCGAGAGCGGGACTGGTGAAGGTGACCCGCGGCAGGTGCCGGTAGTCGACCTCCCGGTTGGTGCCGGTGAAGGCGTTCTCCGCGACCAGGGACCCGTTAGAGGCGGCGACGTAGACGAACTGCGGATGCCCGGTGACATCGCCGGCCGCCCAGATCCGCGGGTTGGATGTCGCGAGCCGACCGTCGACCATGACCTCGCCCGAAGGGCCGGTCTGGATCCCGAGCGCTGCGAGGTTCAGTCCTTCGGTCACCGCCTGCCGACCCGTGGCGATCAGGATCCGGCTGGCACGGAACTCTTCTGCTCCACCGGATACGGTGGCCGTCGCGATGATGTCGCCGGTGTTCTTGTCGGTGCGGACCGTGTCGAGGTTCGCGCGGCGGACCACCCGGATGCCCTCGTCGGCGAAGATCCCCATCATGGCCTTGGACGCCTCGGGTTCCTCGCGGGACGCCAGCCGGGATCGGACCAGCATGGTGACCCGGGAACCCAGCCGGGCGAACAACTGCGCTTGCTCCATCGCCACGTAGCCGCCGCCGAGCACCAGCAACGACTCGGGAACCGCCTCCAACTCCATCGCTGAAGTTGAGGTCAGGTAGTCGACACCGGCCAACCCGTCGACCGCCGGGATGGTTGGGGTGGAGCCGGTGGCGATCAAGTAGTGCGCTGCACCGACCGTGCTCCGCGTCCCGTCCGCTGCGGTGATCTCCAACCTCGGGTCCGCCGTGGTACCGGCGAATGCGGCCGTTCCGGCTCGCAGGTCCCAACCGTAGGAGGCGATCAGATCCTCGTACTTCTCCGCACGCATGCCCTCGACCAGGGCGCGTTTGCCCTCGATCAGCGCGGGCATGTCCACCCGCCCGGTCGATGCGGAGATGCCCGGGAACCGTCCAGAATTTAGGGCAACGTGCCGGGCGTCGGCCGCCGCCAGCAGCGCTTTGGACGGCACACAGCCGGTGTTCACGCAGGTGCCGCCGATGACGCCTCGCTCGACCATCACCACCCGCTTGCCCAACTGGCTGGCCCGGATCGCCGCAGCGAACGAGCCGGCACCGGAACCGATGACGGCCAGGTCGAAGGAGGTCGGATCTTCCATGGCCTCAGCCTGCACCTTCCACTACGCTGGAAGGTCAAGGGATGCCGGAGGCTACCCCGGCGACGGAGGTGTACCGTGCTGATCGGTGAGGCGGCCACAGCGGCCGGGATGACGAGCAAGACCCTGCGGTTCTACGAAGACCGTGGGCTGCTCCCAGTCCCCAGCCGTGCGGGGAATGGGTACCGCGACTACAGCGCTGACATCGTGCCGCGGCTCGATTTCATCCGGCGCGGTCGGGCCACGGGCCTGACGCTGTCCCAGATTGGCGACATCCTGAAGGTGCGCGACGCCGGCGCCGCACCGTGCACCCACGTCCGCGACATCCTGAACAAGCAGTTGACCGACATCGACCAGAAGATCGCCGAACTCACGGCCCTCCGTGCCACGGTCGCCGAAGTCCGCGATACCACCGAAACCGGCGACCCGGCCAGGTGCACCGCACAGGACATCTGCAGCTACATCTGAGGCATCCGAGGGCAACCAGGCTAAGTATGACGACACCGACCATGCAGCACAGTTGCTCATGCTGCGGGCGAGAACTCCCGCGACGCAAGCTCCACGCCCTGGCGCACGACAACGCCTTCATCTGCCGCCGATGCGGCCTCTGGGTGGCATTGCGGCTCTCAGGCGACCGATCGGAGACCTCCGGGCTGAGTCCATGACGCACTGACGCGCCTGCTTGCTCGCATGTTCACCGAATGCCATCCATCATGCGATGCTGTCCAAGCTATTTCGGACACTGCCTGCAACCTCACCAGCGAGAACGTGCAGGTTCCGCGAACTTCGACCCCCGCATGGGCGCTTGAGGTCGGGGACCTTCATTGTTCCCGCCAAGCCGTCAAATCGCGGGAACATCTAGGTCTTTCCTCTTGCCTTCTGCCCTGTCTCGTACATCGCAAGTTCGGCAGGGTGGAGCTGATGCTGGACGACGAACGAGCGGTTCTTGATCCTCCAGAGCCCCTGTCCGGTGCCGAGACCGGGTAGCAATCCCTGCTCCGTTCCGGTGAGTCCGAGGGCCTGCGCAGTAGCTCCGAGCTGATCGCTCTCCTGCCGGTAGATCACCCGTGTCTCGGCGTTGGCGAGCAGGGACGAGGCGAGCGCGCGCATCGCCGAGCCCTGGTCGCCTACGTTGTCGAGGTCGCTGAGCTTGTGGAAGATGAGCAGGTTGGCGATGCCATAGTGCCGCGCGAGCCGCCACTGTGCGTCCATCCGGCGCAGCAGCGCCGGATGTGACATGAGCCGCCACGCCTCGTCATACACGACCCACCTCGGGCCGCCTGCCGGGTCGAGAAGCGCCGACTCCATCCACGCCGAGGAACACGTCATGAGCACGGAGATGAGCGTCGAGTTCTCTGCCACCCGCGACAGGTCGAGCGACACCATCGGCAGTGACGGGTCGAAGCGCACGGTGCTCGGGCCGTCGAACAGCCCCGCCAGGTCCCCGGCCACGAGCCTCCGCAGCGCGTGTCCGACGAGTCGGCCGTCCTCGGCGAGCCTGCCGTCGTCGTCCTTGGGCTGCGGGGCGAGGATGCGGTCGACCACCATCGGAAGGATCGGCACCTCGGCCGAGCGCACCGCATCGGTGAGCGCGAAGTCGACGGCGGTGTGCTCCAGCGGGGTGAGGCCGCGGTCGAGGACGGTCTCGGCGAGTGCGCCGATGAGGTCGCGTCGCCGGGAGGTGACCTGGCTTTGCCACTCGGCATCGCTGAGGCCCGAAGGCCGATGCCCTTCATCGAGCGGATTCAGCCGCGTAGACATCCCGTGCCCCAGCACGATCGCCCGTCCGCCGACTGCTTCAGCGACAGCCGTGTGCTCGCCTTTCGGATCGCCGGGGACATATACCCGCCGACCGAATGGGATGGAGCGCGTGTAGAGGCTCTTGGCGAGCGAGGACTTGCCGGAGCCGACGATCCCCGCGAGGACGATGTTCGGTGCGGTGATGAGGCCCTGCGCGTAGAGCACCCAGGGGTCATAGACGAACGATGCCCCGCTGTAGAGATCCTGGCCGACGAACACCCCGGCAGAGCCCAGTCCGCCCTCGGCGAGGAACGGATACGCCCCGGCCAGCGTCGCGCTCGTGTCCTGGTGACGCGGCAGCCGGAATCGGCCCGGTGTGCGGAGTGCAGCGGGCCTCGTCTCGCCGGACGGTGGCAGGTAGGTCGTCGCCCGCCGCGCCTCGCGTTCGGCCTCCCACGCCGCGCGCGCCAGATCCTGCTGCGCCTTGCGGTCGGCGGTCTCGATCTTGTTCGCCGCTCGCCGTCGCGCCTTCCGAGCGGCACGGCGCTCGCCCGCTGGGTCGAGCAGGACCGCGGTGTGCAGGCGCTCGCGGTCGTCGGGACTCATAGCGACAGCCCCTTTGGCGAACTGACGAAGTGGGCCTCGAACGGATCGCGTGAGAACGGGTCCAGCTCAGGTCGGCTGGCGACAGGTGCCGGGTGCCAGGCTATGTAGCTCGAATGCTGCGTCGCCTGATCGACGGCAGTCTCGGCCAACTGGACGAGTTCTGCGGCCTTGCGAAGGGCGTTGGCGGCGGCCCAAGCCTCATCAACCCCAGCCTCGTGGTCGCCATTGTCGAGAAACGCCTTGTCCTGGTGCCGAACGTGCGCCGCCGCGACCTGCTCCAGCACTTGCTCCAGGGAGCGCAGCGTCCCCAGCAGCTCGCCGACCACCTGATAGGTGTCCGCGGGGTCGGCGAAGGCGCGGCTCGCATGAGCGAGCGCCCGCACCGCCTGGCGGGTCTCCGTGGCGTCCTGCACGGGATTGCTGAAGATCGGCATGGCCACTCCTTCCGGGGTCGAGGGCTGGGTTTGTCACACGTCCCGACAGAGCGGGAGCGCGGCGGCGGCGAATGCGGTGGCCTGCTGGCCGACGAGGCGGCGCGTCTCGCAGGACGCCTGCACGGCGGCTTGCTCGATAGCGGCGACGGCGGCATCCAGCTCATCGACCGTGGGCGCGGAGACGGAGATGAGGCCGGTGTAGCGAAGCACGCCATGCCCAGCGGTGAGGTCGGACTCTTGCTGGAGCACGTCCTGGTACTCGGCCGTGCGCGCGGCGTCCTCGACCTGGCCGATCTTCGCGCGCTGCGTCGCATCGGAGAGCAGACCGACCTTCTTCTTCCGCAGGTCGCGAGCCGCGATGTCGGCGCGAACCGGCGTGCAGACGAGCGAGAATGTGCGTTGCACTCCCGAGGTGAGCAACAGAGGGGCGAGGAATCCGGGGAACACCTGCGAGCGGGGCCATTCGGAGAGCCAGAGCACGGTGTGGTACGCGGAGTCGGTTCGCACGCGATCCCAGCTCTCGGTCACCGCGACCGGCCCCGCGGTGGCGAGGGAACGTCCGATGTCGGCGTGCCGCTCCAGCGCGGGCGCGGCAGCCGGGTCGTAGGCGGAGCGCAGGATTACAGCGACCTCGCCAGGGGCGAGCCAGCCGGTCGTGGCGAGGTCCGCAGCTCGCAGCGCACTGACGAGCGTGGTCATCTCCTGACGCAGCACGGCGGCAGCTCCACGGATGCCGCCGCCCGCGGAGCGGATCTGTCGTCCCGAGGCGTTCATATCGAGCGCAATCGAGATCGTCGTCGCATGGCGCTCGCCGGTCGGCCCGGCACGCTCGATCAGCTCTCGGTATGTAGTCGCAGGCCAGGAATCATCGTCGGTGCCGTGCCTGGCCCACCATTCGGCGAGCCCCGTGCCGGAGTCCGGCAGTGTCCGCTCGCAGACCTGGAGCCGGGCGATCCTGCCCGAGCGACACGCGGTAGCGAGCACCCGACCCCAGCCGTTGATCCGCCGCTCCTGCTCGCCCGGATCGAGCAGCACGAACGCCGGGTGCGTCACCCCCAGCACCGCGGTCAGGGTCTGCGCGTGGGGGTCGTGCACCATCGCCGTGCCCGTCTCGGGATCGACCCATTCGCGCATCGCCGTCGCATCGCCGGGGAGCGCGAGCGTGCCGACAGGACGCGGCTTGATGACGCGGTGACGGAAGATCAACTGCTCTGCGGTGCTCCGCCACATCCAGCGCGAGACGATGGGCAGCCAGTCCACGAGCTTTCGCCCGCTCGCGGGGGCGACCGCGAGCAGCAGGCAGGTGAGCCAGATCGGGGATGTCCAGACCAGCCCCATGCCACCGCCCGTGTAGATGGTGGCGACGACGGTAACCACGCCGATGCCCAGCGCGATCAACTGCGAGATCGACAGTCCGAGCAGGACGCCACGGTGCGCGAGTCGGGAGAACTGCACGGGGGAGAGCTGCTGGTCGGGAACGGGAGGGTGCTGGGTGGCCATGTTCTACCCTTTCCTCGGCGTTACGGGTATCGGCGGCGTGGATGTCTCTGCCTGCCCGGCTGCTGCGCCGCCGACCGCGGCACCGACTTTCGGCCCAGTCGTCGCTGCGGCTTTGACCACCTGCGCCCCGACGACGGCGGCGGCCGCGGGGCCGGCCGCTGCTGCCCCAGCACCTGCCGCGCCTCCCGAGGCCGCAGCCCCGCCACCGGAAGCAGCCGCCCCGCCACCCGCGCCCGCCGCGCCGCCTGCTACGTCACTTGCAGCGGGAGCCGTGCTCGGCGCGGGAGAAGTCCCGGCCCTCGCACCGTTTTGCCCTCCGAGGACGGACTTCGCCGCGTTCGGCTGGGCCTTGACCGGCAGCGGGACGGGCCGGTTGAGCGCCGACTTCGCTTCCTGCTCGCTCGACATCGCGTGGTACATGTCGAAGCCCACGAACGAGATGAACTTGTATGTCAGGTATGGCGCGAACGCGGCGATGAACATCAGCACGACGCCCGAGATCGGGTCACTGATCGAGGCGAGGTCGAGGTCGATGGGCGCGCTGATCTGCCCAATGGCGACGAGGAACACGACGACGATGACGAGCTTCGAGAAGATGAGCGCCACGACGAACGCCGCCCAGCGTCCGAACCATCCCTTCGCGGCATCCCAGGTGAACCCGGCGAGGGCAATGGGCGCGAAGACAATGGCGACTAGCAGCAGCGCCTTGCGGATGAGCAGCGTGAACCACACGATGCCCGCACCCGCGATGCCGAGCCCGGCAAGGAAGATCGTGATGATCGCACCCACGCCGGGCGAGGCGATGTTGATCGTCGTCAGCCCAGCGGCGAGCAGGGCCATGCGGTCGCCGATGCCTTCCATCGTGTTGCCAGTCGCCTGCACGATGCCGATGGTGAGCTGATCGGTGACCTCCAACAGGGTCGCGGTGAGGGTGATGGCGACGAACGATCCGAGCACCGACTTGGCGAGTCCCACGCCCGCGCGCGACAGTGCCATCGGATCTCGATGCACGAGCCCGGTGATGAGTTGGAGGCAGAAGAAGACGAGCATGACGAAGATCGCCACCCCGAACAGCACGTTGTAGACCGAGACGTACTGACTTCCAGTGACGTCGACGAGCGTTGTCGAGTCGAACACCGCCCACACGCTCTCGAACAGCCAGGCGGCGGCCTGCCCCATTGCCTGCGCGAGCCAGTCGAACGGCGCGGAGATGAGCGACGCAGTTCCCTCACCCACGGCATCGCACACCGAGGCGATGACGGGCACATCACAGATACTCATCGGCTCAGCCATCTCAACTCGGTCGTGGAGTCAGACCGACTGGCCGACGTTCCAAAAGAAGTTCACGAGCGTCACCGACGCACCGCAGATGATCGCCGCGCCGCACGAGACGAGTACGCCGACCTTGCCCCGGCTGGCGAGGTGCGGGTTCGAGCTGTTCGCCCCGTACCCCCAGACCACGGCCGAGATGATGAGGGCGAGGACGGCGAGGATGAGGCCCACTGTCATAGCCGCGCCGACGATGACGCGGAGCTGCTCGATGCCGGGCAACCCGTCGGTATTGGGGTCGATGTCGATCACAGTGTGCTCCTTCAGCAGGCGAGGAACGCCTTTACCCGGTAGGTGCGCACGCTGTCCCAGTTCGACGGCGTCAGATGCTTGCTCCGACCCCAAGCAGGAAGTTGATCCAGGTGACGCCGAGGCCGGCGAGTGCGGCAGCTCCGATGGAGACGAGGAACCCGACGCGCGCGCGGACAGCCGAAGAGATGTTGCCGTTCGCCGACGAGATCGCCCACACTGCGGCGCAGATGACGAGCATGAGCACGGCGAAGATGAGCACGATGGTCAGCAGCGCGCCAACGATGGCGCGCAGTTCTGCCTGACCGCCGACGGCTCCGAAGTCGGGGAATACGTCCATGTCATGCCGCGATCTGTGCTGAGCAGAGCGCCTCGGTGCTTGCGGCATCGAGGTTCTGCACTCCGTGGGCGGCAAGCCACGGCTCGGCATCGACTGCCGCGGCGTTCGACCCGCCCGGCCGGATCTCGAAATGCAGGTGGGCTCCGGTCGACTTGCCCGCCGAACCGACGTTGCCGATGTGCTGCCCGGCAACGACCCGATCCCCGACGCTGACGAGGACGCCGCTCTGCCACATGTGTGCATAGGCGGAGGCGATGCGCTCTCCATCGATCGTGTGCTCGATGATGATGAGGTTGCCGTAGCCGCCCGACGGCCCGGCGAAGCTGACCACGCCGTCGGCGAGCGCAAGGATCGCCGTGCCGTCGTCGGCAGCCCAGTCGGTTCCTGAGTGGAACGCTCGCTCACCAGTGAAGGGGTCTTCGCGCCACCCGAAGTCGCTGGTGTTCACCCACGTCCCACCCGGCAGGGGGAAGACGATTGCGGTCGTCTCGGGTACGTCGCCGAGCGGCGTACCGCTCGGCGTGGTCTCAGCGCGCCGGGTGAGCGCAGTGAGGATCGCTTCGGCGACCGGCTGGTAGTTCTGATAGCGGTCGGGGTAGGCCGAGACCTCGACCGCCTGCGCCGCCTCGCCGGGGTCGAGGTGTTGCCAGTCGGGGATGTCGAGCAGTCCACGCGGTGATGGGTAGTTCGGCCCGCTCGAGCCTCCGTAGAAGGCACGCGATTGGTAGGTCGCATTCATCAGCTCTGCGACGGTGCCCCATCCTGCGCTCGGCCGCATCTGGAATAGGCCGAGAGAGTCGTGATCGCTACCTTCTCCGTCGTTCGGGAAGTCGCTTGATTCTGGAATCGCAGCCGAGTTTGCGAGCATCCGCAGCCGTGACTCGGTGAGTGCGGCCATGAGCGCGATGACGATGCCAGCGCGGCCCACGCCCTCGGTCTGAGCGCCGACCGTGATGATGGTGGCTGCTTGAGTGAGCTGCTGATGGTTGAGGGTCACAGTCGCGCCCGCGCGCGTCGTGGCTGTGAGTGACTCGGGAATCGACCCGACGATGAGCGAGCTTGACGAGAGACACGCGGCGAATACCGCGGGCGACACGAGCAGACCCACGCCGACCAGACTCATGGGGAGCAGTGCGATGAGGGTGGCGATGGCCACAACGAGCTTCTTCATACGGGTGCCGATCAGCGCAGGGGGTTGTCAAGCTCAGAGAGGCGAAGCGCGCGGCAGGTGTCGAAGGTCGGCTCGCAGGTGATGAAGACGGTGAACGCGACATCGTGGGAGCTGGTCACGGGCTCGGTGCCGTGGATGCCCTCGCGTTGTCGGATGCCGGTGATCGTGTAGGCGACGGTGCCCGGAAGGATCTGTCCCTCGGATGCCTGCTCCAGCGCGGTCGCCCACTCGTCCGGCACGAACATGTCGTTGATGTCGAGCCATTGGCGGGTCTGCATCGTGCGGAGTTGAGCCCAGGCGTCCGCGGTCGGGAGGTAAGTGCGCACGTCAGAGGCGAGCCCGGCCGTCTCATTGCCGGAAGGATCGCCCACATCCACGATGACCTGCGCGTAGTCGGTCGGCACGAACTCGGTCGCGGTGTCCCAGGCGAACAGCGCGGTGGCGAGGGCGCGCGCGAACGTCTCCGGGTCGTCGGACTCACGGACGACGGGCGGAGTGCTCGATGTCGGCGACGGCGTGCTGGTCGACGCGTTGGGAGGATCGCCCGCGGTGTTTTCGGGCGAGGGGTCGGAGCGAGGCGCGAGCAGCAGTCCATAGAGCCCGATTCCGACGAGGACGGCGAGCAAGGCGGCACCGACGATCAGGAGGATCATGAGGCGACGGGGGAAGCGAGTCTGCGGCATCAGGCACTCTCCTTGGCGAGACGTTGGCGGGCGGCGCGGGCGGCTCGGGCCGCGTCGAAGAATCGGACGGTGGCGTCGAGGATCATCTCGACGTGCTCCCACTGGTCGTCGCTCAGTGCGGTGCCGATCTCGGCGGAGTCGTAGTGCGACCACCACTGATCGAGGTCGTTCCAGGTCAGTGTGAACGCCCGCACCGGATAGCGAACCGGCACGGCGCTCGACGCTGGCGCGGGGGCCGGGCCTCGCTTGCGCCCTAGCTTTGCGCGCTCCAGCGCCTCCTGCGCGAGCAGTTCCAGTTCGCCTGGTGGCTCGGGTTCCTCCTGCGGGATCGCCAGCATGGCGATCGTGCGGGCGTGCGCCGTGGTGATCGACGAGCCGCGGTCGATGGCGTCGAGTTCGGAGCGGGCGAAGCCGCGCACGTCCTCTGGCTGGCGGGGGTCGTTGGCGATCCGTTGGAGGTCGTTGATCTGCTCCAGGCTCGTGTACGACTTGCGCCCGGTGACCATGACCGCAGCCTGCGCGCGGGACTTGCCCGGAGCACCGACGAGCGGTGGTGCCGTCACGGCACCACCGCTCGTTCCGGCGATTTTCTCGCCAGCACCGAACTGCGTCGCCGCCTGACGACGAGCGGCGTCCTCGGCCATGAGCGTCTTCAGTTCGCGGTACAGCGCCGCGGCCTCCGTCTGCGTGAATGGCTTGTGCAGCACGTTGTCGGCCTGCTCCGCCATGAGCCTCTGGAGCCGGTCGCTGATCCCGGAGCGGACGAAGACGTTGACCTTCTTGTGGCCGAGCTTGCGCAGCGCCGCGATGCGTCGAGCGCCGCACACGAGCACCCCGTCCGGTGTCACGGTCGGGGGCTGGAGCAGCCCGTCACGTTCGATGGATGCCGCGAGCGCATCGATGTCGCCCAGTTCCGTGCGATGGCGGTTGCCGACGACGATGGAGTCGATGGTGCGCTCCAGCTCGATGTGCCCGGTGCCCGCCGCCATGTGCTCACCTCGCCCCAGCCAGAGTCGGAGCATTCAGGCCAAGCAGCAGCACGAGGTCGTCATCGGTGAGCAGCGCCCGTAGGGGCTCGCCGACAAGGAGCCGGAACAGCACGCCGCGGCCGACGGCGGTGTGCGCCTGGTCGGGATCGGGGTTGCCGAGGATCGCACGGAGCAGCGCGTTCCAGCTCGTCGACGACAGATCGAGCACCGCCCGAGCGTGCGGGTCTCGTCGCAGTGACTCCGCTGCGCTCGCCCGCGACGGCGCTTCGCCGAGTCGAGTGCAGATGTGCTCGATGGCCGCGCGCGCCGTCTGCTCCGGCCAGTCGAGCAGCATCAGCAGCTTGATCGCGTTCTCGACCGCGCGGACGACGCCAGTCGCCTCGTCATTCGGTTCGTCCTCGGCCTCACCCGCAGGTGCGACCTGCAGCGCCTCGTGGTAGTCGGTGAGCGGGTTTTCCCGGTCGCTGAACCGCTCTGGATCGTGGAAGCCGCTGTACTGTGGCCTGCGCGCTTGATGCGTCGAGCAGAGTAAGCCGTTGCCCCGTTCCTCGGCGATCAGCGTGACCTGCACGGCGCGGGTGATGACTGCCCACGGATCTTCCGCGTTGCGCACGGCTGGGGTGCGCATCGCGTCGAACGCGGCGCTCGCCGCCTCCCACGGGTCGAGGCCGTGCTTTCGCGCGAGGCTCGCGTACCGACCCGCCGTGTACTCCATGAGCGCCGCGACATCCACGTTGCGCCGCCACGCGCCTTTCCCATCTTCGTGCAGACGCTCCAGGAGCGCGCGCAGTCCCTCCGGGGTGCGGAACGACGTGGGAGCGGCCTGGGCAGACATGGCGCGCTCACAGGCGGCGGAGCGGGTCGCGGCTGACAGAGGACTGGCGCGCGGGGGACTGCCCGAACGCGGAGAGCGGCGCGATGCCCTGGGCACGCCCCCGGATGCCTGGCCGGGTCACCGGAGTCGCCTGCGGCGAAGTCTGCCGACGCTCCTCGACGCGGCGCGCCAGCTCGGTGCGCAGGTCGATGCCGCGCCCGATCATGCGGGCCGAGGCGGATGGGAGCAGCTCGGTCGGGCGCACCCACACCACCTGGCTGCGGTCGTGCTCTGCGCTCAGGCGCTCCAGGAGTGGGTGGCCACCGCGCCACGTCTGCGCGGCGAGCCACGGGTCGGTGTGGCGCGCCAGCTCCGAGATCTCAGCAGCCTCGCTCGGAGTCGGCTTCAGCGTGTGGAGGACATCGGCAAGCCGACGGGCGTGCTCGTCCTCCGGCAACTCATCGTTCACAGCGCGCCTCCTTCCGACGCGGCGGAGAGCGCGGGCGTCGCCAGCCAGCGGCCGACCGTGGACGGATGCACCCCGGTCGCGCGAGCGATGGCCTTGTTCGTCATGCCGTCCTCCTTCAGTCGCAGGGCGAGTTCTCTAGGAGCAAGGTGCGCAGGCGGTTCCGGCGACAGGTACTCGACCGCGCTCGACACCAACTCGGCCGTCTGCGTCGACGGCTCTCCACGGAACCGTCGAGTGAGCACCACCGTCAGGTGAGTGATCGCCAGCAGCACGAGCGGCGGTACTGCGGCGACCGATCCTGCGAGGGCCGAAGGAACGTCGGCGTCAGCGGCGACGACCGCGTGGATCGCGTTGGCGGCGACCGAGACCGCGGCACCGGCCGTGAGCAGGAGCCACGGATACCAGGCGGCACGTTGCCCCGCGAGCGCGACGACGGACACCGTGGCGACGACGATGATGCCGTCCACGATGAGCGGCCATGCCCACGCCTGGCTCTCATCGACGCCGGAGCGTCGCGCGAGGTCGGCGAGCGCCGTGAACGACAGCCAGAAGGCCGCTGCGGCGATGAATACGGTCCCAGCCACCGCCGTCCACACGGCGATCCGCCCGCGCGGCTGTTGCGTGCTGCCGGGGATCACGAGAGCACCTGACCCGATGAAGGCTGAGCTGCATGGCTGGGCACGGAACTGGCGGTAGGCGCGGACTGTGCGCCCCTCGCTACGCGGTGCGCCGAGCGGATCGTCGTCTCGATCTCCGGCGTGGGCAAGCCTGCGCGCTCGGCAGCCGGCCCCAGCGCGGCACGCACGCGGTCGGGCGGGATACCCGCCTCGATGAGTCGACACGAGGCCCAGAACAGGCCGCGGTTGCGCTCGCCCTCGCCGCGCATTCCGACCCAGCGGGCGATCCGCTCCACGTCAATGCCGTCCGTTCGGTCGACAGGGATGACGGGCATCGGGCGCGCCGGTCGCGGATCGAGGAACTGCCGTAGCGCGTGGGCATCAACGGGAACCGCGTCGCCTCGCCCGGAGCCGATGAGGGCATACGCACTCGGCCCCGCATCGGTGGCGATGATCGAGGGCGGCACGATGACGTAGCCGCCCGATCCCCGGAAGTCGATGCCAGCACGCGCCACCTGCCAGGACGGCTGCACCAGCTCGGGGTCGGCCGGGTAGTAGGCATGGACTCCGCCCGAGGGCGTGCGGATGAACGCGGCCCAGCGATCCGTCAGCCCCTCGCGCCGGGCCAGCTCGAACGCTGCGAAGCCGCGGATCGCCCCGTGCACGTCGACATCCACGACCTCCAGCCCGGAGATCTGACCCGTCGGCATCCCGATGTTGGCGCGCGGCCAACGCGCCCACCAGCGAGCGACCTGGCGCGGTTCGGTGCTCGCCTCGTGGAATCCCCGTTTGGTCAGCGGGCGCTTGCCTCCTGTGACGCAGGGAAAGACCGGGATGCCTGCCTCGGCGTAGCGACACGCTGCGGCGCTCGGCGACAGCCCGGTGAGCGAGGCGAGCAGGGCGGCGGCATCCATCGGCTGGCGCTCTCCGCGCGAGGCTTCCGGCATCGTCATCTCGGCACCTCCTCTGGCCTGGGCGTGAGCCGTGGGGCTCTTATCGATCAGGTGCGCCGGGGTTCCCAAGAGACGGTTGCCGTCCGATGGGCAACGCAGTCAGGCTGCGGGGTCGCTGTGCTCATGGAATTGTCTCCTCCCGCTCGCCGGGAAGCCCCGTTGAGCATGCTCAAAACTCTCCCGAGACTCCGTTCTAACACCGCACGTTGAGCATGCGCAACGGTTGATTTGCGCATGCTCAACGGGTAGATTGAGCATGCACAACTACCCTTGGGCCTGGGCTACGTCGATGCCTTCGCCCTCCCGAAGGGAAGGGGGGTCAGCGACGATGACTGAAGACGAAAGTCAGGCTGCGGCTGACGACCTCGCCAAACGCCTGCGACTTCTGATGGATGTCGCTGTCGCCGAGTCCGGCTCCGAACCGACCTACTCGCAGATCGCGGAGTATCTGAGACAGCGTGGCATCAGCCTGTCTCGATCACGATGGACGTACATGGTCAACGGCCACCGATACGTTCAGGACACCGCAGTCTTCGAGGGACTCGCGGACTTCTTCGACGTTGATGCTGCCTTTCTTGCGGGGGAGAGCGGCGTGGCAACCCCGGAAAAGGTCTCCGCCCAGCTCGACCTCGTGCGTTCGATGCGTGCAGCGAAGGTGAAGTCCTACGCTGCACGCACACTCGGCGATATCTCGCCGAAGGCGCTCCAAGCCATCAGCAAGTTCCTGGACGAGGAAATGATGCGAACACCCGAGCACTGACGGGTGTCGCGCGCCACGGAGCCGAGGCCAGTAGTTGCTCGGCCGAGAGGGGGTAAACGTGAACACCGAAGAAACCGTAACGGCCGCCGTCTCCGATCTGCGGCTCGGCAGCAGATTCACGCTTGCGCACCTTCTCCAGGCCATACAGGAACGGCGCCATCGTAGGCTCCGCGTCGTCGAGCTCGCCGACCTCGACACCCGCGACGGCATCTGTGCGCTCTGGCTGGTCACCGACACCGAGGACTTCGTGCTCCACGCACGTAGCGACTCTGCACTGCATCGCCAGCAGTTCGTCCTTCACGAGTTGGCCCACATGATCCTCGGTCACACGGAGGGCGACGATTGCACAGCCGGGGACGTCTTGCTGCCCAACATCCCTCCTCACACGCGCGGACGCCTGCTCAAGCGACAGGACATTGACAGTGAGACGGAGATCGCCGCCGAGTCGCTCGCAGATCGGCTGGCCGCGGGCATCCGAGGATCGGTGTTCGCCGAGTCGCGCTATTCGGAGATATTCGGTTGATCCAGGCTCTCGTCGCGGCGCTCATGTGGGCACTTGTGGCGAGCCTGCTTATCTTCCGCCGCAAACGGGCGGATCGAAGCATCACCTACGCCTCCGCTTCGATCGCCGTCGCAATGACCCTGAACGTCGATGCCATCTACCTCGTCACCGATCCGCTTCTTGGGGGAACGAATGTCACCACCCTCGTTGCGGATGGGCTGCTGATGATCGGGATATTCTTCCTCGGTCGGGGCGTCATGAAGGCCGACGAGTACCGACCCAAGCTCGTGCGGGCCGTCGTGGGCATCCCGGCGCTCGTCACCTCGCTTCTTGCGATCACCACGATATTCATGTTCATCGACCGAGGCACAACCACGACTCGGTTCATGATCGACTTCGGCGCGCAACCCGCAGCAGCGACCTACTCGATCATCAACTTCAGCTACTTCTTCCTCGTGATCACGACGATGATGATCCTCGCTGCGCGGCAATATCTGCGTAGCTCCGGCATCCAACGTCTTCCCGCGGGGCTGCTGAGCCTGGGATCGGCGTTCGGCGGCGCACTGTGCCTGGCAGTGCTCACGATGGACGTCGCACACGTCACCGGCCAACTCGATCTCATGCGTGCCGTCCAATTAGCGTACGAACCGCTCTCTCTGCTCGCGTTCCTATTCCTATGCGCGGGCTTCGCCGCGCAGCCTGCCGTCCGCCGCGCACAGCACGACATGCGCCGGAAGCGCACCGCTGGCCTGGCGACGCAGTTGGTACCACTCTGGAAGCGGGCGTCCCTCGTGCGGCCTGGGCTGAGCCAAGCAGACCCGCTCGCTGCGAGCGCGGATGACCTGGAGAGCCGTCTGCACCGAGAGATCGTTGAGATCCGCGACGCGATGATCGACCCGCGTGTCGCCTTCGAGATCAGCGCAGCTGAGCGCGCCCTCCTGGATCGCGCCGAGAGCCACCTTCTTGGACCCGACACGAGGGCGACACGGACCACCTCTTCGCTATGGAGCCGGGTCGACGAGGGAGGCAGCTCGTGATGCGCCGGGTCGCGCTAGGTGCCGGATTCGTCGCGGCAGGCGCGCTGGGTGTGGGCTGGGCGATCACGCGGCGGCTCACAGCCCCCAGCACGCGACGCTTCGACCTGACCGTTCGCGAGGTTGAGCACGATGGCGACGGCCGTCTCATCGTGCTCGACCGAACTCATCTGACGGTAGCCGAAGGGGTCTACAACCTCTGGTTCGAGAACGGGGCCTGGGCGCAACTCTCCGCGGGCGTGCTCGACCGTGGCCCGACCCTGATCGCACGACGGGTGACGAGCACGGCATTGGGACTCACCCCCACCGGAGGCGATCACGTCTCTTGGAGCGGCATCTACTATGCGACCCCCCAGGACGCCAACCTTGACGCCCACGACATCACCATCGACACCCCCGTGGGGCCCGCCCCCGCCTGGCGCATCGACGGCGACAGCGGCACGTCGACGTGGGCGATCCACATACACGGCCTCGGCAGCGTCCGGGCAGGAACACTTCGCGGCGCGCTCGCCGCGACCGATTGCCGCTACACCTCGCTCGTCATCAGCTACCGAGCCGACGGCGAGGGCCCGGCGGTCGGCAACGGTCGCTCAACGCTCGGCCTCACCGAGGCCGACGACGCCGCGGCTGCTATCGAGTACGCGATGCGGCACGGAGCGCGACAGGTCGTGCTGTTCGGATGGTCGATGGGCGCGGCCATCGCGCTGCAGCTCGCTCAGCACCCGTCATATCGACACAGCATCGTAGGTCTAGTGCTCGACTCGCCCGTGCTCGACTGGACCGAGGTCATCAAGGCGAACTGCATCCGCAGTGGACTCCCCGCGGCCGCGGGCAGCCTCGCGATCCCGTGGCTGACGCTCCGCCCGCTGGCCCGGATGGTCGGCCTGCCCGAGCGCATCCCGCTCCGATCCTTCGACTGGACAGTTCGTGCCGAGGAACTCACCGCGCCCACGCTCATCCTTCACGGCACCAACGACGACTCCGTACCGATACAGCTCTCACAAGCACTCCGAGATTCTCGGCCTGGCCTTGTTACGCTGGAGGTCTTCGAGGCCGGCCATACGCTCTCCTGGAACTCCGACCCCGACCGATGGCAGAGCGCGGTGATCGCCTGGCTCGCTGCGCACGTCCCGTCTTGAACACCTGTCGGCGTGGGGGGCAGGGTCGTTGACGGGGAAGGTCTGTCCGATACTCAGCTGGATCGTTCCCGAGCGACGAAATCGAGGGCACGCTCGGTGAGCGAGAACAGTTTCGCACCAAGAACACGGAGGATTTCCAGGTGTCTCGCGATCGAAACACAGGGCGCGGCCGGGCGCCACTCTGGCCTGTCATCGCGGCGGCGGTCGCGCCGCCTGCCATCGGCGTAGTGGTCCTGCTTTCGGGCGTGGTTGGCCAAGACTCGTCCCCCTCGACGGAAGGCGACCTCTGGGTGGGCGAAGGGACTTTCGGTCCCGTGAGTTCCGCGGATCCCGAGGATATCCAAGTCGCCCACGAGTCTCTTCATGCAATCGGAGCCGAGTGTCTCCGCACGGATCCGAATCCCGACGTAATCGACTCGAGCGTCAACGCCATAGTCGATTTCGCGCGCCGGTTTCCCGTCGGCCGTTTCCCAATTGACGATGAAACCGCGACTGGGGAGACCTTACTCCTCGTGACCAGGTCCGCTGTAACGACCTGTGCCCCATGGGCAGTGTCGACCATCGATGCCGAACTGCCTGGGGACATGCGGCTAGACCGGTAGCAGCGTTCCCCCAATGAGGCTCTGCAGCGAATAGATCAACAACGTCCAGAGTCCGCTCATCATGAGAATGCCCGTCAGAATCATGACCGCTCCGCCGGTGATGTTGATCGCGCGAATGTGTCGACGCAGGAACTTGGTGGCTGTCGTGGCCCATCCCAGGCCGACGGCGACGGCGAGGAAGGGCAGGCCGAGGCCGATGCAGTAGATGACGGCCAGGAGTGCTCCGCGGGCGGCGGATGCGGTGCTGATGCTGAGTGCGGAGATCGCGGCGAGGGTGGGGCCGAGGCAGGGGGTCCAGCCGAGGCCGAAGGCGATGCCGAGCAGCGGTGCGCCGACCAGGCCGGTGGGGGGTTTGATGGCGGGCTTCGCGGTGCGCTGGAAGACGCGAAGCAGGCCGATGAACACCAGCCCCATGATGAGGACGACTGCGCCGAGGATGCGGATGAGGATGTCCTGCCAGCGGATCAGCCAACCGCCTACGGCGCCGAAGGCAACGCCGTAGGCGATGAACACGAGCGAGAACCCGAGGGTGAACAGGCCGGCTCCGATCAGGGGTCGCCAGCGGGAGCGCGTGGTGGATGCGCCGCTGACGTAGCCGAGGTAGCCGGGTACGAGCGGCAGCACACAGGGCGAGGCGAAGGAGACGAGGCCGGCCAGCAGCGCGATCGGCATCGCGAGCCAGAGTTCGCCGTTGGCGACGATACCGTTCATGGGGTGCGGCTCTCGGTCAGGGCGGTGTCGATGAGGGCGGCGAGGGTGCCTTGTGAGGGGATGCGGCCCAGGATTCGGGAGGCCATCCGTCCTTCACGGTCGAGGACGATCGTGGTGGGCACGGCGTTCGGGGCGGCCTTGCCAGCGAACGCGAACTGCACGTCGCCGGTCGCGGCGTCCAGGATCGACGGGTAGGTGATGCCGAACTCGTTGGCGAACGCGGTCGCGGTCGCGCCGGTGTCGCGCACGTTCACGCCGATGAACACGACGCCCCGGTCGGCGTACTGCTCATATGTCGCCTGCAGGTCGGGGGCTTCAGCGCGGCAGGGTGGGCAGGCGGCGTACCAGAAGTTGACGACGACGACCGACCCGAGCCAGTCGGTGGAGTCGGCCTGGCCGCCGGTGTCCAACGGACCGCCGAAGGTCACCGGGTCGTCGCGCTCGGCGGCGGGGATCTCCACGACCGTGTCGTCGGCCGAGGTGTACCCGTTCGGGCTCTGCGGGAGGGTGATGTCGGGCGGCTGGGCGGCGCATCCAGCCAGCAGGAGCAGTGCGGCGAGGGTGCCACCGACTGACGCCGCGATCCAGCGCCGGTGCGGGTGGGCGGAGTCGGGTTTCGAAGTCATGGCGGTGCGCTTTCAGGCAGCGGTGGTGAGCCGGCGGTCTAGGACTTGGCGGTGGGGCGCTTGCGCCCGGCGAGGATGGCGCCGGCGATAACGAGCACGAGCCCGGCCGGGTAGCCGGCCGCGAGGTCGAGCCAGCCGGGTGGTTGGCCGGGTCCGAACGCTTCGAGATGGGCGAGCCAGTGGATGATCGCGACGAGCGCGCCCACGCCGATCAGGACCTGGCCCAAGCGGACGAGGATGCGGTGCTTGCGCCAGCGAGCCTCGAAGTCGTCGGGCTTGCTCGGTCGGGCTGTGGCTTTTGCCATGGTTCGGTCCTTTCAGTGATGGTCAGAGGCCGGAGTAGGAGTGCAGGCCGGTAAAGAAGACATTGACGACGCCGAAGTTGAACAGCACGGCGGCGAAGCCGGTGATGCACAGCCAGGCGGCGCGGCGGCCGTGCCAGCCGCGGGTGGCCATCGCATGGAGGTAGGCGGCGTAGAGGACCCAGATGATGAACGTCCAGACCTCTTTCACGTCCCACCCCCAGAACCGGCCCCAGGCGCGCCCGGCCCAGATCGCGCCGGCGATCAGGGTGAACGTCCACAGGATGAAGCCGATGATGGTCAGCCGGTAGGCGAGGCGGTCGAGGTCCTCGGCCGACGGGGTGGCCTCCAGGAGACGCTGCAGCCGAGTCGGCTGCTCGGGATGGCGGCGGGACTTGAGCAGATAGGTGATGCTGATCAGGAACGCCAGGCCGAAGAACGCGGTGGCCAGCAGCGCGACCAGGACGTGAATCACCAACCACCCGGACTGCAGGGCGGGCATCAGCGGCACCACGGGCACGTAGAAGCTCACCGTCGCCACCCCGAGCAGCAGCACGACCAGGCCGAGGACCGCGGTCCCCAGGAACGCAAGGCGACCCCGGATGGACACGGCCAGGAAGGTGCCGATGATCAGCGCCGTGCCGGTCAGGGAGAACTCGAACATGTTGGCCCAGGGCACCCGTTCGGCGGCGATGCCGCGCAGCACCGTGGCCGCGACGTGGAGCACCCAGCCGAGCACCGTCAGCGCGTAGCCGACCCGGATCGCCTTCGACCTGCCAGGTGCCGGCTCCGTCGTGGGCTCCGTGGCCCCGGGCGGTGCAGGAGGCACCGCGGCTGGCCCGGCAAGGACCCGTTCCCTGGCCAGCGCCGACGTGGCGCGAGGGGCGGTGCGTCGGGCGAGGTCGAGGGTGTAGGCGATGAAGCCGGCCGCGTAGACGGCGATCGCCGAGTACACCAGCAGCAGGGACAGGGCGTCAAGGAACGGGGTCATCGGATCCTCCGGGTGGTCGGGGCGCGGTTTCAAGGCGGGCGACGAGGGCGTCGACGGTGGACTGCAGGCGAGGGTCGGCGCCGCGGGCGAGCGCGGCGATCTCGAGCTGCGTCTGGTCGCCGCGGGCGGCGACGCGCACCCAGATGCGCCGCCGGGGCACGAACAACGAGAGGGCCAGGCCGGCGACCGCGGCGGACGCGGCGATCAGGGTGGGCGCCTGGGTGGGGTCGTGGGCGATGTCCAGCGACGCGAACCGCGGGATGCTGGTGAGCTCGATCGTGCCCAGCCCGTCCGGCAGCGGGGCTGTGGTGCCGGGCGTGAGCTCGAGGGCCGGGGTCGCGGTGCCGCGGCCGGCGACCTGGGTCATCGCGGAGGTGTCGAGCGAGTAGACCGACACGGGAACACCGCTGTCCAGTCCGAGGTCGCCCACATACACGTCCAGGGTGACGACCGGGTCGAGCAGGTCGGGGTAGCTGGAGTAGGAGGCGCCGCCGGGCGCGGTCGCGCGGGTCGGATAGAACAGGGCGATCATCCCGACCTGCTTCGCCAGCCCGTCAGGGACCTTCACGACGCCGAGGCTGGTGAGGTTGGCGTCTTGCGGGAGGAACGGGATCGAGTCGCTGAACACGACGTCGCCGGACGGGTTGCGGACGGTGAGGGTCGGGGCGTAGCCGTTGCCGAGCAGGTAGATGTCGGTGCCGGCCACCGACAGCGGCTCGTTCACGCGGATGCTCGAGGACTGCTGCGTGTCGTCTGCGGTGACGGTGACCTGGGCGTCGAAGTCGCGCGGCATGCCCAACGCGTTGAGATTGTCCTCGACGTAGTCGACGCGGAACCGGTCCAGGGTGAGGGTGAACTGCGGGATCTGCGCGTCGGTGACGAACCGGCCGGGGGTGAAGGAGTCGTATGCGATCCGCGTGCTGGCGAAGGTCTGCCCTTCGACGAGGATGCGCTGCCCGGTGAACCGGTAGCCGGTGCCGACCGCAAGGACGACGAGCACCGCGAGCAGGGCGAGGTGGAACAGCAGGTTCCCGGTCTCGCGCAGGTAGCCGCGTTCGGCGGCGATCGAACGCTCCCCGCCCGCGTCGAGCCTGCGGAGCCGATAGTGCTGGCGGCGCAGCTCCTTCTCCGCGATGCGCAGCACGTCTTCCGGGGGGCCGCCCACGCGGCGTCGGTCGTGCGCCGGCAGGCGCTGGAGGTTGCGGGGTGTCGCTGGCGGCGGTGCCAGCAGAGCCTGGGCGTGGTGGCGGATGCGCGGGATGAGACACCCCACGAGGGAGGCGAATAGCAGCAGGTAGACGGCGGAGAACCACACCGACCCGAACACGTCGTGCAGCTGCAGCAGCTGCACCGCCCAGGCCCAGTCGGGGTTGTTCCGGTCGAACTGGATGACCCCGTTGGGGTCGGAGGACCGCTGTGGGATCAACGACCCCGGGATCGCCGCCAGAGCCAGCAGCAACAGCAAGATCAGCGCGGTGCGCATCGAGGTCAACTGCCGCCACCCCCACCGCAACCAGCCGACCACGCCCAGGCGCGGGCCGCTCGGGGACTCTCCCGCGCGGTCGATATGGTCGCCCGGCAGGGTGGTGTCCGTCTCGGGTGTGCTACTCGGCGTCGGCATGCACCGCCTCGTCTCCGGCCGGCACGGCCGCGGCCCGTCGGGTGCGCCACTGGGCGTAGACGATGACGCCGACGCCGAGCACGGCCGCGATCACCGCGGTGACGATGTTCGCCTTGATCCCGCCAGCCAGCAGCTCGGTCGGGTCCAGCCGGATCCACTCCAGGAAGGCCCGCCCGAACCCGTACCACAGCAGATAGAGGCCCAGGCTCAGCCCGGTCCCCGCTGCAGGGCGCCCGTCGAGGCGGCGGATGCGCTCGACGATGAGGATCACCGCGGCGCCGAGCAGATTCCACAGCAGCTCGTACAGGAACAGCGGCTGGAACAGCGTGCCCTCCGGCGTGCCGGGCGGGATCGCGGGGCTTCCCGGGTCGATCTGCAAACCCCACGGCAGCGTGGTGGGCGGACCGAATAGCTCCTGGTTGAAGTAGTTGCCCAGCCGCCCGACGGCCTGCGCGACGAGCATGCCGGGGGCTAGCGCATCCAGGAACAGCAGCAGCGGGATCCCGGCCCGGCGGGTGCCGATCACGATCCCGACCAGGCCGAGGAGCACGGCCCCGAAGATCGCCAGGCCGCCCTCCCACAGATAGAGCACCCGCAGCAGGTCCGCGCCCGGATAGAAGTAGTCGCCCGGATGGGTGAGCACATGATAGATGCGGGCACCGACGATGCCCAGCGGCACCGCCCACATCGCCACATCCAGCACCGCGCCACGCGGATGCCCCGCGCGCCGCAGCCGCCGCGCCGCGATGACGACGGCCAGCACGATGCCGGTGAGGATGAACACGGCGTAGAAGTGGATCCGCAGCGGCCCGAGCTGGATGTAGCTGATGTCCGGGCTGGGAATCAGGGCCGGCAGCACGTCGAGCGGCATCACGACCGCACCCTCGGCGGCAGCCAGACGAACGGATCGACCGGTTCGCCGTCGGGCCGCACCTCGAAGTGCAGATGCGCCCCTGTGCTCAGGCCCGTATTACCCACCAAACCCACCAGCTGCCCGACCCGAACCCGCTCCCCCACCTCAAGCGCGATCGAGCCCTCGATCAGGTGTGCGTAGAGGCTCTCGACCAGCTGCCCGTCGATCTCGTGCTGGATCACCACATAGGTGCCGTAACTGCCGCCCTCGTCGGTCGCGACCGTCACGACTCCATCCGCCATCGCCTGGATCGAGGTGCCCATCCCCGGGGTCAGATCGACCCCGTTGTGGTAGCTCGAGCACGACGAGCACGGCGGGATGCGATAGCCGAACGGGCTACTGACCGGGACCCCGGTCGTGAACGGCCACTGCACCGGCGAGGCGGGATCGTTCACGAAGGTGGCCGCGGTGAACGCATACGGCTCCGCGCCATCGGGCAGCGGCACGCTAGCGGAGAAGCCGTCGCGGTCCAGCACCACCGGCGCGGCGCGGTCGCCGACGGTGAGCGACTGCGGCTGTGAGCTCACCGTCTCCGGCTGCTGGGCAGCGAGAGCCTCGGCCGGAGACGGCGACGGGAGCGACAGCGGGACGGCAAGCGCGGGCACCGCGGCCATTGCCACGAGCGCGACCCCGCGACGCCGTAGCCACCTTGCGCGTCGCTGCCGGTGCGCCGCCTGCGCCGCGATGGCGTGCTCACGAATGCGGCGCCGGGTTGTCGGTA
This sequence comes from Leifsonia xyli, assembly GCA_003243275.1. GTDB lineage: Bacteria > Actinomycetota > Actinomycetes > Actinomycetales > Microbacteriaceae > Homoserinibacter. The sequence goes on from QFQR01000001.1 coordinate 41,009, forward strand.
TGTCGTGCCGGGCGGTGTCCGCGATCATGCGAAGACCGCCAATGCAAAGTACAGGACCGCAGTACCAGCGAGTACCGCGAGCAGCACCAATGCGGTGAAGACGAAGGGGATAGAACGGAACATCAGATCCTTCACGGGGTTGTAGATCGGCGGCCGCGCAGGAAGGCGGCACTGGCGACGGCATGGCCGACGCTCGAGCGGGCACGTGCTAGCCATGACGCTGTGTGGGCGCGGCGGTGGTGGCGAAGTGAGAGCGGCAGGGTCGCGGGCGAACAGTTCGCGCAGTTGCCTACAAGAGGTGACGCCCCGAAGCACCGAGCGGCCGTTCAGCGGGCGCGTACTCAGGCGTGGTCAGTGACCACCGCGCGCCCGGCACTCGCGCGCATCATCCGCGCTGCGGCAGCGCGGATCAGGTCCGACTGACCGACAGGGCGACGAGGGAAGGAGCAGTACGCGCCGCGAGACCCCGCGGCGTCGGCATCACCGACAGGTGACGCCGGAGCAGCGCAAGGAGTTCGTCCGAACGGGATCGATCCACCAAGATCAGCAGCGACAGCGTCAGCAGCAGGGCCAGGACGCAGGCGATCGGGCCCAGCGCATGGCCGGGCGTGCAGAGAACGGTATCGCATCCTTGTGTATCGGCTGGTGACGCCGGTGCGATCGCGGCGGCGGGCTCCGCCTGGGGCGATACGGCCGATACCCCGGGTGTGACCGCGCCGGTCTGGTTGTCTTCCAGGCTCAACGAATGCATGGCAAGGATGCCGGCGAGGACCGCGATGACTACACCGAGGCCGAGCAGTGCGACGCGACGTGTGGAGCCGCCTGGCTGCAGCGCCGCCCGTAGACCTCGCATTCGTGTCCGCCTTTCCACCTCCACAGTACCCCCTCCGGGTACAACGCTCACCCGAGGAAATCTCAGCGACAGCCACGTCCGTAATCGACAGGCACGGGACGGAATGCACCGACAACGAGTTGGACCCGGCGCAAGGCAGCCGAGTGCTCGGTGCGCACGCCGTAGAATCCGACGACGATGACAATGAAGCGCCTGGGGAGCTGCGGATGACCGTGGTGCTGGTGCTGAACGTGGGCTCCTCCTCGGTCAAGTGGCGGTTAGTCGACGGGCAGTCCGGCACGGCTACGCGAGGTGGCATCGTGGAACGGCTCGGCGCCGATGGCTCCGAGGGAACGGGGCACGATGCCGCGATCCAGGATCTGCTTGCGAAGCTGCGCGACGAACCCGTCGCGGTCGTCGGCCACCGTGTGGTGCACGGCGGCAGCCGGTTCGACTCCGCGACGCTGATCACCGACGAGGTGGAGCAGCAGATCGACGAGCTCGCCGTCTTGGCGCCGCTGCACAACCCGGTCAATCTCGCGGGCATCCGCGCCGCCCGTGCCGTGTTCCCCGGCATTCCGAACGTCGCGGTGTTCGACACCGCGTTCCACCGCACGCTGCCGCCGGCAGCCGCCGTCTACGCGCTGCCGGCGGAGCTCGTCCGGCAGCATCGGATCCGCCGGTACGGGTTCCACGGCATCTCCTACCAGTACGTCTCCGCCCGGGCGGCCGAGTTGCTGGGGCGGCCGCTGTCGGAGCTGCGGCTGATCGTCTTCCATCTGGGCAACGGCGCCTCCGCCTGCGCGATCGCCGGCGGGCGGTCCGTGGACACCTCGATGGGCCTGACGCCCCTGGCAGGACTCGTCATGGGAACCCGCGCCGGCGACGTCGATCCCGGAGTGCTCATCGCCCTCGGCCGAGCGGGCCTCGGGTGGGACGAGCTCGAGGAGCTGCTGACCCGCGAGAGCGGCTTGCGCGCGTTGGCCGGCACCGAGGACATGCGCGACATTCACGCGGCCGCGGTCGCCGGTGATCCCGCCGCGACCGCGGCGCTGGAGGTCTACCACCACCGGCTGCGGCACTACCTCGGCGCCTACCTCGGCCAGCTCGGCGGCGCCGACGCGATCGTGTTCACCGGCGGTGTCGGCGAGAATGCCCCGGCGACCCGCGCCGCCGCCGTCTCCGGCATGGAGCGTCTCGGGATTCGCCTCGACGACGAGCGCAACCGCGCGACGGCGGGGCGGGAGGCGCGGACGGTCTCCGACTCCCGCTCCCCGACCGCCGTCCTGGTCGTGCCCACAAACGAGGAGCTCGAGATCGCCCGGCAGTCTCTAGCCGCGGTGACTCGGCCCGACGCTGATCCAGCAGAGCCGGTCTAGTTCCCGAGCCGCTGCAGGATGTCCTTCATCTGATCGATTTCTTGTTGCTGGGACTCGACGATCTCGCCGCAGAGGTCTTTGATCTCCGGGTCGGTGATGTTCGACTGTTCGCAGAGCAGGATGGCTCGGGAGTGGTGGGGGATCATCGAGTCCAGGAACTGCTGATTTCCCACGAACGTCGCCGCCCTTCCCATGAAGAACGCGCCGACCGTGAGCAGGGCGAATGCGACGATGAGCCCGATGTTGAGCGGCTTGTTCGGGAACATGCGCCACATGATCGCGATCATGATGATGCCCATCGGGAACACCATCATCAGGGCCATGTAGAGGTTGCTGATGTTCAGGTAGAGATCGCCGACGACGTTGATCAGCGCGAACGTGAAGAAGTACATCACCACCAGGCTCAGGGCCAGGGCGATGAGCAGGCGGAGGTAGCTCTTCGCACCGCCGACGTGCGAGGCCCGTTCGTGCGGGGTGTGGTCGCTCACAGCAGGCCGAGCAGCTTCTCGCAGGCCTGCTCGCACGTTCGGCAGGCTTCCGCGCACACCCGGCAGTGCTCGTGCATGCCGGCGTGCTGTTCGCATTCGTCGGCGCAGGCCGCGCACGCGGTGCGGCAGGCTTCCAGGGTGGCCCGCGTGACGTTCGCGTCGTAGCCGGTGCGCCGCGACAGGATGCGACCGGTTGTCTCGCACAGGTCCGCGCAGTCGAGGTTGGTCCTCACACACTTGGTGAGGTCGGCGATCATGTCCTCGCTCAAACAGGCGTCGGCGCACGCGCTACACGCCTGGGCGCACTCGACGCAGGCCTGAATGCAGGCCAGTAGTGCCGCCTGATCGAGGTCTCCCAGATCCTTCGGGTGGGTCCGGAGCATCTGATCCGCGATGGTCATCTCAGTCCTCCTTCTCGTCGGCCCAGCATCGGGTCGGTTGCGAAGAACCGTAGGCCGGGCACCAGCGGTCGACGACCGGCTTGCATACGTTAGGGGGGTATGTTATGAGGAGTCCAGCCTTCCACTCCCGGGCAGTAGGCGCCCGGGAGCGGCGACCGGCGCCTAGAGCCGGTCGAGGATGAAGTCGACCCGCTCCTGCGCCCCGAGCACTGGGACGTGCACGATCGGGAACGGCAGCGCCGCGTATACCTCGGTGAGCAGGTGATGGATCCGCTGCTGGGCGGCGGTGTCCTCGGTGCGCGCGTAGTCCGGTGCCAGCGGCAGCAGGTCGAGGATGAACGTCGTGCGGTAGTCCACCTGCTCGAGCGCGGCCACCAGGATCGGGTCGGGTTCGAGCTCCAGGAAGCGGTAGTAGGCCAGCGAGTCCGGGATGGCCCGGTCCAGAAACACCGTCGTGGCGGGATCGAGGGCGGCTTCCTCGGCGAGCTGCATGTCCAGCACGCCGCGCTGGAACTCGCGCTGCTTGGCGCGGACCTCCTCGACGGTGGGCGTGCTCGATCGTCGTCGTGTAGCCGCGGTCGCGCAACAGATTCACGGTGGTGGTCTTCCCCGAGCTCGGCCCACCCGTGATCACGTACCAGCTGGTCACGTTCGCCCTCCTGTCTGTGCGGTCGGGAATATCCGACCGCGAAAGCACCTTATACCCCCAGCGGGTATAGCATCGGGATCGGAGGTGGTCGGAATGGCACACGGATACGTCGACGACAAGCAGGCGCTGCTGGCGCGGCTGCGGCGCGCGGAAGGACAGGTGCGCGGGATCGCGCGGATGGTCGATGAGGACGTGTACTGCATCGACATCCTCACCCAGGTCTCCGCGGTGACCAAGGCGCTGGAGTCGGTCGCGCTGACCCTGCTGGAAGACCATCTCGGGCACTGCGTCGCGCAGGCGACCGCGGAGGGCGGACCGGTCGCGGAGGAGAAGCTCCGTGAGGCCAACGCCGCGATCGCCCGGCTCGTGCGCTCCTAAGACATCTCCCCCACTCACATTCACGCAACGCTCTTGAAGGGAGCACATCATGACCGGACAGGGATTCCAGGACCTCGGACTGCAGGCGACCAGCGGGGGCGGGTGCGCGTGCTGCAGCCCCACCTCCCACAGCACGGCAGCCACCGACACCAACACGCCGGTGCAGCAGACGGCGGCGGGCGAGACCGTGTCGGCGCAGTTCCTGGTGGAGGGGATGACCTGCTCGCACTGCGTGCGCAGCGTCACCGAGGAGGTCTCCGCGATCGACGGCGTCTCCGACGTCGCCGTCGACCTGCACGCCGGCGGCGTGTCCACGGTGACGGTGTCCAGTGCCGCGCCGGTGGATGCGGAGCGGGTGCGGGCGGCGGTGGAGGAGGCCGGCTACAGCCTCGCCTCAGCATCATGACCACGACCACGGATGTCGATCTCGACATCACCGGGATGACCTGCGCGTCGTGCGCGACCCGGGTGGAGCGGAAGCTGAACAAGCTGCCCGGGGTGGCGGCGACGGTCAACTTCGCCACCGAGAAGGCCCGCGTGCACGCCGAGTCCCCGGTGCCGGTGGAGGAGCTGATCGCGGCGGTCGAGCAGGCCGGGTACGGGGCATCCGTCCCCGCCCCGCCCGTCACCCAAGCCCCCGACGCACAGGCCACAGCGCCGCGGGATGCGGAGTTGGTGTCGCTGCGGCAGCGGCTGATCGTCTCGACAGTCCTGGCGGTGCCGGTGGCGGTGTTGTCGATGATCCCGGCGCTGCAGTTCACCTACTGGCAGTGGCTGACCCTGACCCTGGCGGCCCCGGTCGTGGTGTGGGGGGCGTGGCCGTTCCACCGTGCCGCGGCGGTCAACGCCCGCCACGGTGCGGCGACGATGGACACCCTGATCAGCCTCGGCGTGCTGGCCGCGTTCGGCTGGTCCCTGTACGCGCTGTTCTTCGGCGGCGCCGGGATGCCGGGCATGCGGATGAGCGTCACCTTCGTCGGCACCCCGCAGTCCGGCGGTCACGAGGTGTATCTGGAGGTCGCCGCCCTGGTGACGGTGTTCATCCTCCTCGGCCGCTACCTGGAGACCCGCGCCAAGCGGCAATCCGGGGAAGCCCTCCGCGCCCTGCTGGAGCTCGGCGCGAAAGACGCCGTCGTCCTCCGCACAGGTAGCGAGCAGCGCATCCCCGTCGCCCAGCTGATCCCCGGCGACATCGTGGTGGTGCGACCCGGGGAGAAGATCCCCGCCGACGGTGTCGTCACCGAGGGGGTCTCCGCGGTGGACGAGTCGATGCTGACCGGCGAGTCCGTCCCCGTCGAAGTCGCCCCCGGCGCGCGAGTGGTCGGCGCGACGGTGAACACCGGCGGCCGGCTGCTGGTGGAGCTCACCCGGGTCGGCGCCGACACGGAGCTGGCGCGGATGGCCCGCTTGGTGGAGGAGGCGCAAACCGGGAAGGCGCAGGTGCAGCGCCTCGCCGACCGGGTCTCCGCGATCTTCGTGCCCATCGTCATCGCCCTCGCCATCGTCGCGTTCACGGTGTGGCTGCTGGTCGGCGCTTCCCCGGAGGTCGCGTTCACCGCCGCGGTGACGACGCTGATCATCGCGTGCCCGTGCGCGCTGGGCCTGGCGACCCCGACCGCGCTGCTGGTCGGCACCGGGCGGGGCGCGCAGCTGGGCATCCTCATCCGCGGACCCCAGGTGCTCGAGCAGACCCGACGCATCGACACCGTGGTCCTGGACAAGACCGGCACTATCACCGCCGGCACCATGACCGTCACCGCTGCGCATCCGACTCCCGGCACCGACGAGGCGGAACTGGTCCGGGTCGCCGCCGCCCTCGAGCACGGCTCCGAACACCCCATCGGCCGCGCCATCACCACTGCCGCCCCCGGCCCACTCGCGGCAGTGGAGTCGTTCGCCGCGGTGGCCGGGCAGGGCGTGCAGGGCCTCGTCGACGGCCGCCTGGTCGCCGCCGGCCGCGCCTCCTGGATCACCAGCCAGTGGTCCCTCCCCATCCCTGCCGGCCTCGCCGCGACCATCACGGCGGACGAGGCGGCGGGGGCGACGGTGACGGTGGTGGCGTGGGACGGGCAGGTGCGCGGGGCGATCAGCGTCGCCGACACCATCAAACCCACCAGCCGTGAGGCGGTCGCCCGGCTCCGGCAGCTCGGGTTGACCCCGATCCTGCTCACCGGCGACAACCCCGGCGCCGCGGGCGCGATCGCCGACCAGGCCGGGATCGAAGACGTCCGCGCCGGGGTCACCCCGCAGGGCAAGCTCGACACCATCCGCGACCTGCAGGCCGCGGGCCGGGTGGTCGCGATGGTCGGCGACGGCGTCAACGACGCCGCCGCCCTCGCCGCCGCCGATCTCGGCATCGCGATGGGCACCGGCACCGACGCGGCCATCACCGCCGCCGACCTGACCATCGTCTCCGGCGACCTCGTGCTGGTCCCGGACGCGATCCGGCTCGCCCGCCGCACCCTGGGCACGATCAAGGGGAACCTGTTCTGGGCGTTCGCATACAACGTCGCCGCCCTCCCGGTCGCGATGCTCGCCCTGCTGAACCCCATCCTCGCCGGAGCGGCGATGGCATTCAGCAGCGTGTTCGTCGTCACCAACAGCCTCCGCCTGCGCCGCTTCCGCCCCCTGCCCACCCCGACACCCGCCGCCGCGCCGGTGGCCCGGGAATCCGCCCCGGTTCGCGTATGAACCGCCCGCATCAGAAGGAGCACACCATGACCCACAACCACACCGACCACGAGCACGGGTCGCACGATCACCACGACCACGGCTCGCATGACCGCGGCGCTCACGAGCACCACCACCATGAGCCGCCGGCCGGTGCGACGAACCTGGTGACCTGTCCGGTGATGCCCGGCAACCAGGTCGACCCGGCCTGGGCCGAGCAGCGCGGCTTGTTCCGCGACTACCAGGGCACCCGGTACTGGTTCTGCTGCCCCGAGTGCGGGCCGCTGTTCGACGCCGACCCCTCCCGCTACACAAACGCCGCCTGACCGGCCAGACAACCGGTCGGAGATAGCGGGTGGACACGGCGGTCGCGCTGGTGCAGGCCTACCTGCGGGTCAACGGCTACTTCACCGTCGCCGAGTACCCGGTGCTGGATGCCACCGGGCCCGCGGGGCCGCGCACCATCACCGACCTGGACATCCTCGCCGTACGGCTGCACCGCGCCCCGGGAGCGTCCGGGACAGCCGACGCACCGCTGGACCCGGCCCTGGGCGCCGGGGGCGGGGCGGACATGATCGTCGGCGAGGTCAAGGAAGGCCGCCCGCACCCGAATCCGGCGATGCGTGACCCGGCCGTGCTGGAAGCCGCGTTCACCCGGTTCGGGTGCTGCGCACCCGAGGATGCCGCCCGGCTGGTCGCCGAACTGCTGAAGACGGGACGGACAGTGGCGCCGGAGGGGCACACCATCCGCACGGTCGTGTTCGGCAACCCCACCTCCCCGCCCGGGGCGGAGGCGCCGTGGCACACCGTCCCGTTCGCCCGGGTGCTGCGCTACCTCGAAGACCACCTCAGCGCGCACTGGGGGATCCTCGGCCGCACTCAGATCAAGGACGACACCCTCGCCCTGCTGGCACTGCGGGAGAAAGCCCACCGGGCTGCGACCGGCGCCTCCCGCCGAGACGCGGACCGGTAGTGCTGGCGCGCAGTCTGGCGGCCGGGCCGCGCCAGTGCGCTCGGAGCGCGCCGCGGTAGTCTGGGAGCGGGAAGGAGTTCGGCCGTGAACCGCATGCGCGTTGTGCAGTCCCCATCGGGACTGCGGCGACTGCTGATGACGTTCGCTACCGCGCTCCTGCTGATCGCCGGCCTTCTGGCGATGCATACCCTCACCGGCACGCTCACCTTCGGGCACGAGGCCGCTGGCGTACCTGCCAGCGAGGGTGTCGGGGCTTCCTATGCCCCCGGCTCCGACATGGGGTCCATCACTCACCCGGCGGGCGCCCTCGATGGTGCGGCCGTGATGGGGACTGGCGCCGCCGCCGACCATTGCTCAGGGGATTGCGGGGCCTCCGGCGGGGTGCCAGATCATTCGATGCTGATGATGGTGTGCGTGCTCGCGTTGCTGGCCGCCGCCATCGTGCTGCTCGCCCCAGTGCTCCTGGCGCGGCTCGGCGCCGCGCTGGCGCTGCTGCGCCTGCACGGGCGCACCGTGCTGGCGGCGCTGCCGCATCCGCGACCACCCTCACTCCTCGTCCTGTCGATCAGTCGAACCTGATTCCCGGCCTGTCCGGCGCGATCTTCGTGCCGGCAGGATGCTTCGGCCTGCCCACTCGCGGCAGCAGGAATCACCTCACCCCATCGACTGATAGACAAGGACACCCACCATGCGTTTCCGCACTCTCGCGCTGACCACCGGCGCGCTCACCGCCGCGCTCGTGCTCGCCGGCTGCGCCCCGACCGGCGGCTCCATGCCCGGCATGGATCACGGCTCCGGCGGCATGACCAGCAGCACTCCCTCGGCCACCGCCGACGCCTCGTTCAACTCCGCGGACGTGATGTTCGTGACGATGATGATCCCGCATCACGAGCAGGCCATCCAGATGGCCGACCAGATCCTCGCCAAGGACGGCATCGACCAGCGGGTTGTCGACCTCGCGCAGCAGATCAAGGCCGCCCAGGACCCCGAGATCCAGACCATGAAGGGCTGGCTGGAGGACTGGGGCATCCCCTACGACGACTCCATGTCCGACATGGGCGGGATGGAAGGCATGGACCACGGCGACGGGATGATGTCCGAGGAGGACATGGCCGCCCTGGATGCCGCCACCGGCGTCGAGGCGACCCGACTGTTCCTGGAGGGCATGATCACCCACCACCAGGGCGCGGTCACGATGGCGCAGACGGTGCTCGACAACGGACAGAACCCGGATGTCGCCACCCTGGCGCAGCAGATCATCGACGGGCAGACCGCCGAGATCACCACGATGCAGGACATCCTCGCCACCCTCTGACCCAGACCCTCGGGCGGAGCGGTCACTACCCCGACTCGCTCCGCCCGAGACCCGACCGCGTGCCCGCCGTCGCGGGACGCGTCGGATTGTCGAAAGGCCCGTCATGACTTCCCGGACCCTGGCCGCCTGCTTCACGGCCATCTTCCTCGCCCTGGTCATCTTGTCTGCGGGGACCATCCTCGTCATCCAGGCGATCGCATGAACCGTCGTCTCACGATCACGACGCTCGCTGCTGCGGTGGCGCTGCTGGTCGCTGGCTGCACGAGCCCGACGCCCCAGACGTCCGCGACGCCGAGGCTGGAGGACCTCGGACATGTGCATGGCATCGTCGACGCCGGTGACGGCACGGTGCTGCTGGGCACCCACACCGGCCTCTACACGCTGACCGAGGACGGCGCCGCGACCGGGCCGGTCGGTGGCCATGACTTCGACGCGATGGGCCTGACCCGCGCCGGCGACGTCTTCTACGCCTCCGGCCACCCCGGCCCCACCACGCCGGCGGAGCTCGGCGCGCCCAACCTGGGCGTGCTGCGCAGTACCGACGCGGGGCAGTCGTGGGAGCCGGTCGCCTTCACCGGGCAGGAGGACTTCCACGTTCTGACCGCCGGCAGCGCCGGGGCGATCTACGGGATCGGGTCCAGCTCGAGCACCGTGCGCACGAGCCCCGACGGCGGCGCCACCTGGATCGACGGGGCCGAGCTGCCCGCCGCCGACCTCGCCGTCGCCGCCGACGGCACCCTCTACGCGGCGACGCAGCAGGGCGTGCAGGAAAGCCGAGACGCCGGCGCCACCTTCACCGCCGTCCCGGATGCCCCGCTGCTGTATCTGCTGGAGGCCGATCCGGGTGGCGGGGTGGCCGGCGTCGACACCGAGGGCAGCCTGTGGCGCCTGATCGACGGCTCGTGGACGCGCCTGGGCACCACCACCGGCACCGTCCAGGCGCTCGGCGTGACCGCCGACGGCGCGATCGTGCTCCTGGACGACCGCGGCATCGTCTGGATCCGCGGCACCGAGTCCACCACCGTCCTGCGGGCGGGTGCATCATGACCACCATCCACGGCAGCGGCCCGACCGGTCGCAGATCGGAACGAGACCGACCATGACCCCTACGACAGCGCCGAGCAGCTGGGCGCGCCGCACCGGACCCGTCGACCCCGCGGCACTGGACGCGGTGGACGCATGGTGGCGGGCGGCGAACTATCTGAGCATCGGCCAGATCTACCTGCTTGATAACCCGTTGCTGCGCCACCGCCTCAGCCGGGACGACATCAAGCCGCGGCTGCTGGGCCATTGGGGCACCACCCCGGGCCTGAACTTCCTCTACGCCCACCTGAACCGCGCCATCCGCGACCGCGACCTGAACACCCTGTACGTGACCGGACCCGGACACGGCGGACCCGGCATGGTCGCCAACGCCTACCTCGACGGCACCTACACCGAGCGCTACCCGGGCATCGACCGCACCGAAGAGGGGCTGCGGGCGCTGTTCCGGCAGTTCTCCTTCCCCGGCGGAATCCCCTCGCACGCGTCACCCGAGACGCCGGGGTCGATCAACGAGGGCGGCGAGCTGGGCTACTCCCTCGTGCACGCCTACGGGGCCGCGTTCGACAACCCCGACCTGCTGGTCGCCTGCGTGATCGGCGACGGTGAGGCCGAGACCGGGCCGCTGGCGACCGCGTGGCACGGCAACAAGTTCCTCAACCCCGCCTCCGACGGGGTGGTGCTGCCGATCCTGCATCTGAACGGGTACAAGATCGCCAACCCGACCGTGCTGTCCCGCATCCCCGAGGAGGAGCTGGTCGCGCTGCTGCGCGGCTACGGCCATCACCCCCACGTCGTCACGGTTGGCTTCGATGGCGAGACCCCGCAGGAGTCCCACGCGACGTTCGCGGCGGTGCTGGATACGGTGCTGGATGAGATCGCGGACATCAAGGCCGCCGCGGCGGACGGGACGCTGGCGGGGCGGCCGGCGTGGCCGGCGATCGTGCTGCGCAGCCCGAAGGGGTGGACCTGCCCGAAGATCATCGACGGTCTGCCGGTGGAGGGCACCTGGCGGGCCCACCAGGTGCCGCTCGCCGAGGTCCGCGACAATCCCGAGCATCTGCGGATCCTCGAGGACTGGCTGGCGTCCTACCGCCCGCACGGGCTGTTCGACGTGACCGGCGCCCCCCGCCCGACCACGGTCGCGATCGCCCCGGCCGGGGATCGGCGGATGAGCGCGAACCCGGCCGGCAACGGCGGACAACTCACGATCCCGCTGCGGCTCCCGGACTTCCGGGACCACGCCCACCCGGTCGATCCCGCCGAGAGGGGTGCGTCGACCGGCGAGGCGACCCGGACTTTGGGGGATTGGCTGGCGGGGGTGATCCGGGACAACCCGGACAACTTCCGCATCTTCGGCCCGGACGAGACCGCCTCCAACCGGCTCGCCCCACCCGTCTACCAGGCCACCGGCAAGCAGTGGAACGCGGCCGTGGAGCCCGTCGACGAGCACCTGGCCCCGACCGGGCGGGTGATGGAGGTGCTCAGCGAGCACCAGTGCCAGGGCTGGCTGGAAGGGTACGTGCTGACCGGCCGGCACGGCCTGTTCAACTGCTACGAGGCGTTCACCCACATCGTCGACTCGATGTTCAACCAGCACGCCAAGTGGCTGGAAGCCGCGCGGGAGGTGTCGTGGCGGGACCCGATCCCGAGCTTCAACTACCTGCTCTCCAGCCATGTCTGGCGGCAGGACCACAACGGCTTCTCCCACCAGGACCCCGGGTTCATCGACCTCGCCCTGAACAAGAGCCCCGACATCGTCCGCGTCTACCTGCCGTTCGACGCGAACACGCTGCTGTCCACCTACGACCACTGCCTGCGCTCCACCGGGTACATCAACGTCGTCGTCGCCGGGAAGCAGCCCGCTCCGCAGTGGCTCACGATGGACGAGGCGATCGAGCACTGCACCCGCGGGCTGGGCATCCTGCCGTGGGCGGGCACTGAGGCCGAAGGAACCGAGCCGGATGTGGTGCTCGCCGCAGCCGGCGACGTGCCCACCCTGGAGACCCTGGCCGCCGCGGCGCTGTTGCGCGAGCGCATCCCGGACCTGAAGGTGCGGGTGGTGAACGTGGTCGACCTGACCCGGCTGCAATCAGAGGACCAGCACCCGCACGGATTGCCGGACCGGGAGTTCGACGCGATCTTCACCCCCGACAAGCCGGTGATCTTCGCCTACCACGGCTATCCGTGGCTGATCCACCGGCTCACCTACAAGCGTGCCGGTCATCAGCACCTGCATGTGCACGGGTTCCAGGAGCGCGGCACCACCACGACCCCGTTCGACATGGTCATGCTCAACGAGCTCGACCGGTACCGACTCGCGATCGACGTCCTCGACCACGTCCCGGGCCTGGCCGCCCGCCACGCGGAGCTGCGGCAGGAGCTGCAGGACGCCCGCCTGCGTGCTCGCGCCCACACCCGTGAGCACGGCACCGACATCCCCGCGGTCGCCGACTGGCAATGGCCCCACCCCGACATCACCGACCCCGCCATCGGGAAGGAATAGAAATGAGCGACACCAGAACCGTGACACTGCAGGTCAGCGGCATGATCCGCGCAACCTCCAAGAACGTCACCGAAGCCCACTTGGGCCGCCAGCCCGGGGTGATCAGCGTGGACGCGAACCCGGTCTCGCAGACCGCGACCGTCACCTACGACCCCGAGGCCACCTCGGTCGCGCACCTGCAGCAGTGGGTCATCGACTGCGGGTACCACTGCGCCGGGCAGTCGGTTCCCGACCACATCTGCGATCCTGCGCACGACCCGCATGCCCACGGGGTTGATGGCCACGAAGCGCACGCGAGCTACGACGGGCACGCTGCCCACGAGGCGCACGCCGCCGCGAGCCACGCCGGGCATGAGCACCACACCGCCCCCGACCCTGAGCACCTCGGCGAGGCCGTCGCGGCAGGTAGCGACCACCCGGCCGAGGTCGGTGAGCATGCCGGACACCCCGCGACTCCCGCGGCAGGCCGGCACGATCACGGTGCCGGGACGACCGCGCACAGCGCGCAGGAGATGATGGGCCACGGCGGGCACCACGGCGGAATGTCGATGGCCGCGATGATCCGCGACATGCGCAACCGATTCCTGGTCGCCTTGGTTCTGTCGATCCCGATCACGCTGTGGTCCCCGATCGGGCGCGAGGTGATCGGATTCGAGGTCCCGGCCCCGTTTGGGTTGCGGGATGACGTGTTCATGCTGATCCTGTCGCTACCAGTGATCTTCTACTCCGCGTGGATCTTCTTCGACGGTGCCTATCGTGCGCTGCGGGCGAAGACGCTGGACATGATGGTGCTGGTCGCGGTCGGCGTGGGCGCCGGCTGGATCTACAGCGTGATTGTCACCCTCTCCGGCGGTGGTGAGGTCTTCTACGAGGCCGCCACAGTCCTGGCCACTTTCGTGCTGCTCGGGCATTGGGTCGAGATGCGCGCCCGCGGAGGCGCCAACGACGCGATCCGGCGGCTGCTGGAGCTCGCCCCGGCCCGCGCGGTCGTGATCCGCGATGGGAGCGAGGTCGAGATCCCCACCTCCGAGGTGATCCCCGGCGACCTCATGCTGATCCGGCCCGGTGCGAAGGTCCCCACCGACGGGGAGGTCGAGGAGGGCGAGTCGGAGGTCGACGAGTCGATGGTCACCGGCGAGTCGATGCCGGTGGAGAAGGCGCCCGGGTCGGAGGTGATCGGCGCGACCGTGAACACCGTAGGCACGCTCCGGGCGCGGGCCACGAAGGTCGGCGCCGACACGGCTCTCGCGCAGATCGTGAAGCTGGTGCAGGAGGCGCAGAACTCCAAGGCACCCGGCCAGCGCCTGGCCGATCGGGCCGCGTTCTGGCTCGTCCTCGTCGCTCTCATAGGAGGGACCCTGACCTTCCTCGTGTGGTTCCTCGCCGGCGCCGAGTTGCCAGCGGCGATCCTGTTCGCGATCACCGTGGTGGTCATCACCTGCCCCGACGCGCTCGGGCTCGCGACCCCGACCGCGATCATGGTCGGCACCGGCCTCGGCGCGAAGCGGGGCGTGCTGTTCAAGAACGCCTCCGGCATCGAGACGGCCGCGCACATCACCACGGTCGTGCTGGACAAGACCGGCACCCTCACCAAGGGCGAGCCGGAGGTCACCGACTACATCCCCATCGGCATGGACGACCTCGAGCTGCTCGCCCTCGCCGCCGCGCTAGAGCGGGAGTCCGAGCATCCGCTGGCGAAGGCGATCGTCGCCTACGCCGACAGCCGCAGCATCCCACGCCGCACCGCGTCCGCGTTCCGCAACGTCACCGGGCAGGGCGCGACCGCGACCGTCGACGGCAAGCAGGTGGTGCTCGGCAACGCCCGACTGATGGGCGCGCAGGGCATCGACATCGGCCCCGTCGCCGCGCAGCAGAAGGCCCTCGCGGACGGCGGTCGCACCGCGATCATGTTTGCCGTCGACGGGAAGATCGCCGGCGTCATCGCCCTCGCCGACGCGCCCCGCGACACCGCGAAAGCCGCGATCGACGCCCTCCATCAGCAAGGCGTCGAAGTCGCGATGCTCACCGGCGACAACAAGCCCACAGCCGAGCGCATCGCCTCGCTGCTGGGCATCGACACCGTGATCGCCGACGTGCTTCCCGAGGACAAGTCCGCCAAGATCGCCGAACTCCAGCAGCAAGGCAAGAAGGTCGCCATGGTCGGCGACGGCGTCAACGACGCCCCAGCCCTCGCCCAGGCCGACCTCGGCATCGCGATCGGCGCCGGCACCGACGTCGCCATCGAGACTGCCGACGTCGTACTGATGCGCTCCGACCCCCTCGACGTCGCGATCGCGCTGAAGATCGGGAAGGGCACGCTGCGCAAAATGCGGCAGAACCTCGGCTGGGCCATCGGCTACAACGCTCTCGCCTTGCCGATCGCCGCCGGCGTGTTCTACCCCGCGTTCGGGATCATGCTCTCCCCGGAGATTGCCGCCATCAGCATGTCCGGCTCCAGCGTGATCGTCGCTGTCAACGCCCTGCTGCTCAAGCGCCTGCGCCTGCCTGCCCAGGCGACTCCTGCAGGCGCGAACAGCCCCGCCCCTGCCCCGACGCCTGGCGGCTCCCCATGATCGGACAGGGGGTGCCGGGATGACGACGCGGCCCGGGACGCACGAGACGCACCGGCTGGATGCAACCTTCGACGCGGTGCTATTCGACATGGACGGCGTGGTCACCGACACCGCCTCACTCCATGCCGCGGCGTGGAAGCGGCTGTTCGAGGAGGTGCTGCACGACCCTCGCGTGCAGGTCGACGATCCCGAGGTGGGCTTCGACCCGGTATCCGACTACCGCCGATACGTGGACGGTCGAACCCGCGAGGACGGGGTGGTCGAGTACCTGACCGCCCGCGGGATCGCCCTGGACGCGGGAAGTCCCGACGATCCGCCGACGACGTGGACAATCGCGGGGCTCGCCGCCCGCAAGAACGAGCTGTTCCTGGATGAGCTTCACACGCGCGGGCTGCGCGTCTTTCCGGGGACAGCGGCCCTGCTGGATCGCCTGCGAGACGCGGCCGTTCCCGTCGGATTGGTCACCGCGAGCCGTAACGCGCTCTCGCTGCTCACGGCAGCAGGGCTGGCCGACAGCTTCGACACGATCGTGGACGGTCAGAGCGCGCTCACTCATCACCTGCCGGGCAAACCGGAACCGGCGATGTTCGTGGAGGCAGCCCGTCGACTGGGGGTCGCGGCCGGCCGCACCGCCATCATCGAGGACTCGGCCGCAGGGGTGGAGGCGGGGCGACGGGGAGGCTTCGGGCTCGTCGTCGGCATCGATCGCGCAGGGCAGCGGGTGCAGCTGGAGGCGGCCGGCGCCGACATCGTCCTCGACGACGTCGGCGAGCTCGACCTCGGTGTCGTGGCGAAGGACCCATGGCGGCTGATCTACGAGGGCTTCGACCCCGCCCATGAAGGACACCGGGAGGCGCTCACCGCCACAGGCAACGGCTACCTCGTCACTCGCGGAGCCCGGCCCGAGCACCGCGACGACGGCATCCACTACCCCGGCACCTACGTCGCAGGCGTCTACAACAGGCTGACGAGTACCATCCACGGCCGCCTGCTCGAGGAGGAGCACCTCGTCAACACACCCAACTGGCTCCCGGTCGACCTGCGCATCGGCGACGGGCCGTGGCTGTCGAGCGGGCAGGTCGCGACCGATGACGAACGGCGCGAGCTCGACCTCCGCCGCGGCGTTGTCACGCGTCGAGCGGTCCTCACCGGCCCGGACGGGAATCGACTCGAGCTCCTCCAGCGCTCCTTCGCCTCCATGGACGACCCGCACCTGGCGGTCCTCGAGACCACCATCAACGCGCCCGACCGCAGCTGCATCGTGACCCTCCGCGCGGGCATCGACGCCGGGGTACGCAACACCAATGTCGCCGCCTACGCCGGGTCGGATGCCACGCACCTCACCCCGCCGACGTTCCACCACATCGGCGAGATCACGGTCTGCGAGGTCTCGACGCGGCAGAGCCGGGTGGGCATCGCCACCGCCGTCCGCACGAGCCTCGCCGGCGCGGACCGCACCGACGAACGCCGCATCGACGCGGCGTCGCAGCACACCCGTGAGTGGCGCATCCGCCTTGAGCGGGGCCGCCCTGTCACGCTCACCAAGACGGCAGCCGTCTTCACCTCCCACGACCGTGCCGTCACCGAGCCCGGCACCGCCACCGTGAGCCTGCTTACGGGGCATGGCGGGGACATCGCGATTCTGCTCGAACGGCACGAGGCGGCCTGGCGGAGGCTCTGGGACCGCTTCACGGTAACCCTCGACGCCGACACGCACAGCCGGCTGATCCTGAACCTGCACGTCTTCCACCTGCTGCAGACCCTGTCTCCGCACACCACTGGCCTCGACGCCGGCGTGCCTGCCCGCGGCTTGCATGGCGAGGGGTATCGGGGGCACGTGTTCTGGGACGAGGTGTTCGTCATCCCCTTCCTCGCCACCCGCCGGCCCGAGATCAGCCGGGCGCTGATCGACTACCGGTGGCGGCGTCTGCCCGCCGCCCGTGCAGCGGCCACGTCGGCCGGGCTGGCCGGGGCGATGTTCCCCTGGCAGAGCGGCAGCGACGGCAGGGAGGAGACCCCCGAGAGTCTCTACAACCCCCGCTCCGGACGGTGGATGCCCGACAATTCCCACCGGCAACGGCATGTCGGATTGGCCATCGCCTACGACGCCTGGCAGCACTACCAGGCCACCGGCGACCCCGACTGGCTCGCCGAGCGCGGCGGCGAGCTGATCGTCGAGGTCACCCGCCTGTTCGCGTCGCTTGCCGAGCACGACCCCACCGGCGACCGGTTCCACATCGCCGGCGTGATGGGCCCCGACGAGTTCCACGACGGCCCCCCGAACGCACCCGGCGTCCGGCTGCGCGACAACACGTACACCAACGTCCTCGTCTCCTGGGTCGCCCAGCGGGCCGGCGACACCTTGAAGATCCTGAACGGACACCGCGCCGACGACCTGCGCGACCGGCTGGGCATCGCCGACGCGGAACTCGCCCTCTGGACGCGCCTCAGCCGGCGGCTCGCCGTCGGGTTCCACAGCGACGGCATCCTCACCCAGTTCGACGGCTACGAGAACCTGCAAGAGCTGAACTGGGACGGCTACCGCGACCGGTACGGGAACATCGGCCGGCTCGACCTCATCCTGGAGGCCGAGGACGACACGACGAACCGGTACAAACTCGCCAAGCAGCCTGATGTCGTCATGCTCGTCCACCTCCTGGGGCGCGACGGGCTCCGGCGGCAGCTCGCCACCCTCGGCTACCCGTTCTCGGAAGACGACCTGACCCGCACCGTCGACTACTATCTGGCCCGCACCGCCAATGGCTCCACGCTCAGCCGCGTGGTGAACGCCTCGGTCCTGGCCGGCATCGACCCCGCCCGCTCCTGGATCGCATTCCGCGAAGCCCTGATCGCCGATCTCGACGACGCCCAGGGCGGCACCACCCGGGAGGGCATCCACCTCGGCGCGATGGCCGGCACCGCCGACCTCCCCGTCCGTGCCTTCGCCGGCATGACCCTCGGCGACGACGAACTCGTGTTCACCCCGCGGCTTCCGCCCCACCTGACCCGGCTCGCCTTCCAAGTCCGCTACCGCGGCCACCTCCTCGATGTCGACGTAAGCGGCAACAGGCTCCGACTGCACGCCCGTCCCGGCGTTGCCCCCACCATCCGACTGCAGGTCGCCACCCATCGCGCGACCCTGTCCGCTGGCCAGGCCCGGGTGTTCGATATCACGCCGACTCGCGGCGAAGCGGCCGCCGTCACGAAGGAGATCCCATGAGCGGGCATCGTCGCCGATACCGGCATATCGCCGCCGTCCTGGAGCGCCACGGTCTGGGCCTGGCTACCGGCCTGCTCGGGCTCGACGGCTGGATCCCGTTCAACAAGGGCGCACTCGGCCATGCCCGCCGAGACCAGCCCTATACGAGCCCCGAGCATGTCCGGCTGGCGCTGGAGGAGCTCGGTCCCACCTTCATCAAGCTCGGTCAGCTGCTGTCCACCCGCACCGACCTGCTTCCGCCGGGCTACCTGCACGAGCTCGCCAGGTTGCAGGACGCCGCGCCTGCAGAGGACTGGGAGCCGATCCGTGCAGTGATCCGGGAGGAACTCGGCGCTGACCCGGAAGAGGTCTTTGCGACCTTCGACCCGCAGCCGCTGGCGGCGGCGTCGATCGGGCAGGCGTACGCGGCGACCTTGCCGGACGGAACCGAGGTGGTCGTCAAGGTCCGCCGACCCGGCGCCGTCGCCCAGGTCACGGAAGACCTCGATATCCTGCAGAACCTCGCCGAGCGCGCAGACCGCCGGTGGGAGACAGCCCGCCGGTTCAACCTCCCCGGGTTGGTCGAGGAGTTCTCCAACACGCTGCGCGCCGAGCTGGACTATCTGCAGGAGGGGCGCAATGCCGAACGCTTCGCGAGGGACTTCGCCGGATCATCCGATGTCTCGATCCCGCGCGTGTTCTGGGAGACGACCACCTCCCGGATGCTGACCCTGGAACGGATGCGTGGCATCAGCGTCGACGACCTCGCAGCCTTGGACGCGGCCGGCATCGACCGGCACCGGTTGGCGCAGCGCGGCGCGGACCTCATCCTGACCATGGTGTTCGAGCACCGGTTCTTTCACGCCGATCCGCACCCCGGCAACATGTTCGTCCAGCCGGATGGGTCCGTGGCTCTGATCGACTTCGGCATGGTCGGCCAGCTTGGCGAAGACGTCACCGAGCAGCTGGCGGAGGTGCTGCTCGCCTTCACCCGTGGGGACTCCGCCGCCATGACCGCCGCCCTGCTCGCCCTGTCGATCACCAAGGACACCCCGGACCAGGGCGAGCTGGACCGCGCCCTCGCTGCGTTCCTGTCGCGCTACCGTGGCCGCCCCTTGGCCGAGATCAAGCTGAGCCGGCTGCTCGGCGAGCTGCTCGGAATGCTGCGCGACCATCACCTGCAGTTGCCGCAACAGACGGCACTGCTATTCAAGGTTCTGATGATGGGCGAGGCCCTCGCGGCGGACCTGGACCCCGAGTTCCAGATGATCGAGGCCCTCACCCCCTTCTCCGAACGCCTCGTGCAGCGACAGTTCTCCCTCCCGGTGTTGGCGAGACGGTGGGCCCAGGCATCCGCGGACGCCGGAGCGCTGCTGCTCGAACTGCCCGGAACGCTCAAGCAGCTGCGCCGGGTGCTGGAGACCGGCGGCATCGAGGTGCACCTGCGCGCCGCCGAGCTGGAACCGCTCGTGGGGCGAGCCGAACGCATCGGCAACCGCCTCGTCGCTGGGCTGATCGCCGCTGCCCTGATCAACGGCATCGGCGAGCTCGTCTCCGGCAACACCCGATGGCGCGGACGGGAGGGCGTGATGATCGGCGCCGGCGTGGGCGCGGTCAGCGTGCTCGGCGGCTACTTGCTGTGGACAATGCGCCGCCGACGATGAACCGCCCTGTAATCCCAATCCCGATATCTGAAAGGCACGCTCATGAACACCATTCGAGTCGGCGTCAACGGCTACGGCGTCATCGGCAAGCGCGTCGCCGACGCGGTCCTCTTGCAGCCGGACATGCATCTGGCCGGGATCGCAGACATCGCCACCGACTGGCGCATCAAGACCGCCGCGAACCGGCTGCCCGTGTTCGCCTCCACACCCGAGGCGAGCCAGGCGATGCAGGGGGCCGGCGTGTCCGCTCGCGGGACGCTGGATGACCTCCTTGGGCAGTGCGACGTGATCGTCGACACCACCCCAAAGCATGTCGCGGCCAGCAACCTCGAGCGCTACCGCGCGGCCGGTGTCAAGACGGTGCTGCAGGGCGGTGAGTCTCACTCCACAACTGGTCACTCCTTCGTCGCCCAAGCCAACTATGCCAGCGCCGTCGGCAGGGACAGTACCCGGGTGGTGTCCTGCAACACCACCAGCATCGTGCGCGTTCTCGGCGCCCTGGATGCGGCGGGGCTTCTCCTGCGCGCTCGCGGGGTGCTCATCCGCCGTGCCACCGATCCGTGGGAGTCGCACTTGGGCGGGATCATGAACACGATGGTTCCCGAGCCGACCATCCCATCCCACCAGGGCCCCGACGCGCAGACTGTGCTCCCCGGGCTTGACGTCGTGACCATCGCAGCCAAGGGCGCCCACACCCAGACGCACAGCCACTACTGGACGCTGCAGCTGAGCCGGGAAGCGACCCGCGACGAGGTGCTGGACGCCCTGCGCGCCGCACCCCGCATCGCATTCATCCGTATGTCCGACGGCATGGTCGCCCTCAACTCCACGGTCGAGCTGATGCGCGACCTGGGCCGGCCCCGGGGGGACATGTGGGAGGTCGCCGTGTGGGAAGACCTAGTTACCGTCACCGGGAGTGAGGCGTACCTCGCTTACCAGGTCTACAACGAGGCGATCGTCGTACCAGAGACCATCGACGCGATCCGAGCGCTGACCGGCATCATCACGGACGGCGAGACCTCTATCCGCCTCACTGACGAGAGCCTCGGCATGCGCCAGGACTTTCTCACGCCCACGGAGGGCTCCGATCATGACCGTTGACGGCCACCAACACTCCGACAAAGCTTCCTCCGGCTCGGTGGCTCGGCGACGAATGCCCGTGACCGCCTGGCTCGTCATCGGCGTCGCCGTCCTCGGCATCGTCATCTACCTGTTCGTCGACCACCTCCCGCACGTCATCGCGGCGCTCCCTTACGTCGCGATCATCGGCATGGCCGCCATGCACCTGTTCGGACATCGTCACCACGGCGGGCATCACCAGACCGACGACAGCCGCTCCGAAGGCGCCCACCAGCACGGCGAGGGCGAGCCAGGTAACGGCTCTCAAGACCGATCATGAATGCCCGAACCCACCTGGTGGCGCGACCGGCCCCACTCGGAAACCCCCCTCCGTTGCGGATGCTGTGGATCACCGCCGCGTGGGGGTCGTGCTTCGTCGCCATCACCATCGCCTTGAACAGCGCGCCGGCGCTGTGGATCGCCGCGCTGCGCGCGCTCATCGCCGGGGCCGCTCTCGCACTGCTGACCGGCGCCCAGCGCGTGCCAATCCCACGCGACCTGCGAACTTGGGCACTGGTGGGCTGCCTCGGGGTGGTGAACATCGCTCTGGGGTTCGCCACGATGTTCGGTGCCGCGACAGGAATGTCTACCGGGATCGCCTCGGTGCTCACGAATGCGCAACCGATCCTGATCCTTTTGCCTGCCTGGTGGCTGTACCGGGAACGCCCTACCCCGAGCGCCATCGCGGCGGGTGGCATCGGTTTTGTCGGGCTGCTCGTCATCGCGCTGCCCAGCGGCCTGGGTAGTGGGGCCTGGGTCGCGCTGACCTCAGCGGTGGCTACAACGGCCGGAACGCTTATCAGCCGGACCGTGCAGGCAGACTCGCGGTTCGTGGCGGCCGCCCAGCTGCTGATCGGCGGAGTCATTCTCGCCAGCGCCGCCACTCTGGCTGACGGGCCTCCGCGGATCAACTGGAACATCCCGTTCATCCTCGCCCTGCTCTTCATGTCACTGGTTGGGACCGCGGCGACCACGGTGGCCTGGTTTACCGAAACTAGACGAGCCCGCCTCGATCTCCTCGCTGCATGGACGCTGCTCGTGCCTGTGTTCGGAATCCTGCTGTCGCTGCTATTCCTACGGGAAGGTCCAGACCTCTGGGGGTGGATAGGGACGGGGATCGTGCTGATCTCGATGGCCTTGCTCGCGGCAGGATCTCGACGCCGAATTTCCCCGGCGGGCACCGCGTCGGTCGCTCTCCTCCCACGCAATCTCACCGAACCTGCCGCACCCGACCCGGAGGCGCGATCCGAAGCCCAACGCCATCCCATCCGGCCTGAAAGGAACCACCGATGACTGCCTCATCCGACCCGCGTCCTCGCTTCTTGCTCACGCGACGAGGGTTCCTCGGCGTCAGCGTCGGCACAATCGCGACCATCGCGTTGGCCTCCTGCGCGCCTGCCGCGAACTGGGTGCAGCCCAATAGCGCCCAGGTGCGGGACACCGAGCGCCGCCGCGGCGGCACCGGCAAGGTCACCACCGCGACCCTCACCGCCGCACGCACTGCGCTCGACCTCGCCGGAACCACGGCAACCACCTGGGCATTCGGGTCGATCCCGGCACCTGTGATCCGTCTCAGCGCCGGAGACACCCTGAAGGCGACCGTCCGCAATCAGCTCGATGCCGACACCTCGGTGCACTGGCATGGGCTGGCGCTGCGCAACGACATGGACGGCGTGCCCCCGGTCACGCAGCAAGCGATCAAGCCCGGAGAGACCTTCGACTACGAGTTCATCGCCCCTGACCCCGGCACCTACTGGTTCCATCCCCACGTCGGCGTGCAGTTGGATCGTGGGCTCTACGGTGCCCTGATCGTCGAGGACCCCGCGGAACCGGGAGATTACGACGACGAATGGGTCATCGTCCTCGACGACTGGCTCGACGGCGTCACCGCCACACCGGATGACGTCCTCGCCGAACTGGCCGGTGGAATGGGAACGATGACCGGCGACATGTTCATGCGCATGGGCAACATGCTCATGGGGGCCACGTCCGAGGTCTTGGGCGGCGACGCTGGCGACGTCTACTACCCGAAGTACCTCATCAATGGAAAACCTGTCGAGGACCCCGCCCAGTTCACTGCCTTGCCTGGAAACCGGATCCGCTTGAGGATCATCAATGCCGCCAGCGACACGGCCTTCCGCCTCGCGGTCGGGGGGCATACCCTCACGATCACCCACACGGACGGGTTCCCCGTCGTCCCGGTCGACGTCGACAGCATCCTCATCGGCATGGGCGAACGCTACGATGCGACCATCACCCTCGCGGACGGCGTCTTCCCTCTCGTCGCGCAGGCCGAGGGCAAGCGCGACCGCGGCTTCGCACTGATCCGCACGGGCAATGGCACGCCGCCAGCGGCCGATGTGAACATCGCGGAGATGGCCAGCAGCCGTATCGGCAAGGCGGACCTCCTCGCTGCGACCAACAACGTGATCCTGCCGACCGAAGAGCCGGACCGACACATCTCAATCGCCCTGACCGGCAGCATGGCCGCCTATGACTGGGGCGTTGATGGTCGCCGATTCGACATGAACCAACCGCTCGGCGCCGCGCACGAGATCCGAGAGGGCGAACGTGTCCGGTTCACCATCGACAACCAGACGACGATGTGGCATCCATTCCACTTGCACGGCCACACCTACCAGCACAGCGGCGGCGGCCCCAGGAAGGACACGTCGATCATCCTGCCGAAGCAGACCCTCACGGTCGACTTCGACGCCGACAACCCCGGACTCTGGGTGGCCCACTGCCACAACATCTACCACGCCGAATCCGGCATGACCACGGTCGTCGGCTATCGGGCGTGATCACCGCGCGAAACTTCTGAGTCAGGGAACAGCGAGCAGGGTGAGGGGCAGCTATTGCCCTCGCGGGCATCCGAGCGGACCTCGCCTGACGTCCAGACGCTCTCCAGAGACCAGTACACGTCTGGCACATCGAGGCTGAGCCCGCCTGGCGGCGGGCTCAGTGGCTCACCTTTCTGTCGAGAGAGGCGGTGCCGGGGTGTCGGTTTCGATGCGGATCATGGGCGCGGGGGAGGGTTACAAGTACCTGCTGCGCACGGTGGCTTCCGCTGACGGTGAGCGGGGGCTCTCGACGCCGCTGACCCGGTACTACGCCGAGCAGGGCACGCCGCCCGGACGCTGGATGGGCGGCGGCGTCGCCGCGCTCGGGCATGGTGAGATCCATGAGGGCGCGCAGGTGTCCGAGGCGCAGCTCCAGCTCCTGCTCGGCATGGGCCTTGATCCGGTGACGGGTGATCTGCTGGGGAAGGCATACCCGGTGTTCCCGAGCGTCGAGGACCGAATCGCCGCGCGGCTGGCCCAGCTCGACTCGGCGCTGGGCGCGGCGGAGCGTGCGGAGGCGGTCGCGGTGATCGAGGCGGAGGAGTCGGCGCACAGGTCGCGGCGGGCGGTCGCGGGGTTCGACTTCACATTCTCGCTGCCGAAGTCCGCATCGGTGCTGTGGGGTGTTGCAGACGCGGCCACCCAGGCGCGGATCACCGAAGCGCATCATGCGGCCGTTGCGGAGGTCGTCGCGTTCATGGAGCGGGAGGTTGCGGCTACGCGCTCAGGTGCAACCTCACGCGACGGTGCGGTTGCACAGGTCGAGGTGACGGGACTGATCGCCACGGCGTTCGACCATTTCGACTCGCGGGCGGGTGATCCTCAGTTGCACACGCATGTCGTGGTGAGCAACAAGGTACGCACCGTGTTCGACGGCAAGTGGCGGTCGCTAGACAGCCGGCCCCTGCACGCGGCGACCGTGGCGCTGAGTGAGCTGCACAACGCGGTCTTCGCCGACAACCTCACCCGCGCGCTCGGCGTCGGCTGGGAGCGGCGCGAGCGCGGAGCCGATCGCAACCCGGTGTGGGCGATCGCGACGGTGCCGGAGGAGATGGTCGCGGAGTTCTCGTCCCGGTCGCGGCACATCGACATCGAGAAGGATCGCCTGATCGCCGAGTACGAGGCCACGCACGGGCACCCGCCGTCGCGGGAGACGATCATCCGGCTGCGGCAGCAGGCGACGCTGGCAACCCGGCCCGACAAGGAAGTGCGCCCGCTCGTCGACCTCGCTCAGGAGTGGCGCACCCGCGCGAGCCGACTGGTCGGCCGGGACGCAACCGAATGGGCGCGAGAAGCCGTCGCGGTCAAGCCCGCGGAACTGTTGCGCGCGGAGAACGTCCCATTGGAGCGGATCGCCAGGCTGGGAGCGTTGGCCGTCGCCGCGGTCGCGGAGAAGCGCACGACATGGAGCCGCTGGAACCTCTATGCCGAGGCCGCACGGCAGACGATGGGCTGGCGGTTCGCCACCACGGAAGACCGCCAGGCGATCACAGGAATGATCACCGACGCCGCCGAGCGCGCATCCGTCCGGCTCACCCCGCCCGAGTTGACATTCAGCCCCGCAGCGTTCCATCGCGCGGACGGGACGAGCGTGTTCCGCCCCCGCAACTCTGCCCGCTACAGCGGTGCCGCGGTTCTCGCCGCCGAGGATCGGCTCCTTGCGCGATCCCGCGAGAAGGTTGCGCTGCGCCTGGCCGACGCAACCATCGCGCACGCGCTGCAATCCCGCCGGGGACGCGCCCTCGGCGATGACCAGCGCGCCGCGCTCACCTCGATCGCCTCCTCCGGTCGGATGCTCGATCTGCTCGTCGGACCCGCGGGCGCGGGCAAGACGACCGCGATGCGCGCGCTGCGGCGGGCATGGGAGGCCGAGCACGGAGGCGGTTCCGTCGTCGGGCTCGCGCCGTCTGCCGTCGCGGCGGAAGTGCTGGCCGGAGACTTGGGCATCCCGACGGAGAACACCGCGAAGTGGTGGCAGACCTACCGCGACCACGGCACCGGGTTCACCGCTGGGCAGCTCGTGATCGTGGACGAGGCATCCCTTGCCGGGACGCTCGCGCTCGACCGGCTCGTGCGCGTCGCGGCCGACGCCGGAGCGAAGGTGCTGCTCGTGGGCGACCCCGCGCAACTCCAGTCCGTCGACGCTGGGGGAGCGTTCGGATTGCTCGTCGCTGACCGTGACGACGTGCCCGAGCTGACGGACGTGCGCCGCATCGCCGCCGACTGGGAGAAGGAAGCCACCCTCGACCTGCGCCACGGGCGCATCGAAGCCATCGACACCTACCAGGCCCACGGGCGCATCCATGCAGGGGAGGCCGAGCGCATGGCTGATGCCGCCTACGCTTCGTGGCAGCGGGACCGCGCCGCAGGACTGGCGAGCATCCTCATCGCCGAGTCGAGCGCGATGGTCACTACCCTGAACCAGCGCGCCCGTGCCGACCTCATCCTCGCCGGGCAGGTCGACGCGCGCGCCGAGGTGCGGCTGCATGACGATACCGAGGTATCCGTCGGGGACGCGATCATCACCCGCCGCAACGACCGCGAGCTGCGCATCGGCCGCGGCTGGGTACGTAACGGCAGTCGATGGACGATCACTGCCATCGGCGCCGACGGATCGCTGCGGGTGCGTCCCGCCCGACGGCGCTGGGGCGCGACCGTGCGGCTTCCCGCCGAGTACGTCGCCGAGCACGTCGAACTCGGCTACGCCGTCACCGCGTACCGGGCGCAAGGCGTCACGGTCGACACCGGACACACGCTCATCGAGCCCGGCGCGACCCGCGAGAACTTCTACGTCGCCATGACCCGCGGAAGGCTCGTGAACACCGCCTACGTCTCGATCAACCGTCCCGACGACGACCACGTCCATCCGCCTACCCAGGACACCAAGGCAGTCGCGGCCCGCAAGGTGCTCGCCGGGGTGCTCCAGCACGTTGGAGCGGAACTCTCCGCCCGCCAGATGATCGCCGCCGAGCAGGACGCCTGGGGCTCGGTCGGCCAACTCGCCGCCGAGTACGAGACCATCGCCGCCGCTGCACAGCAACCACGTTGGGAAGCCGTCGTGCGCGCCACCCGACTCACCGAGGCCGAAGCCGACGCCGCCATTGGATCGACCGCGTTCGGTGTGCTCGGTGCCGGGCTGCGCCGCGCCGAGGCGGACGGGTACGACACGGAGCGCCTGCTGCACGCGCTCGTCGCCTCGCGTCCGCTCGACGACGCCGAGGACGTGGCCGCGGTGCTCCACGAACGGGTGATCCGAGCCCTGGCGCGCGCGAACGGTGCGGGGCGCGTGCGCCAGCCCGCCGCGCCCATCGCTGGACTCATCACCCCGGCGCTCGGCACGATGGACGACGACATGCGCGCCGCGCTCCGGGAACGCGCCGTACTCATCGAGCAGCGGGCCGACGCACTCGTCGCCGAAGCGGTCGAGGCGTCCGAGGCATGGGCCGCGGAACTCGGCCCGGAGCCCGCCGATCCGCAGCTTGCCGCGATTTGGCGACGCGAGGCGCGCACCGTCGTGGCCTACCGCGACACCTACGGCATCACGGAGACCAGCGCGCTCGGACTCATCGGCGACGACGCGCGGCAGCGCGCAGATGCCGCGCGAGCACGTGTCGCGATCCACCGCGCACGGCTGCTCGCGGCACGCGCAGCAGAGCCGGAGCCGGGATTGTATGTGCCCGAGCGCTCTACGCCCCGCTTGGGCATGTAGCGGCACGGATGCACGTTGTCCCGTGTTCTCCACGTAGGTGCTTTGGCGGCCCACGCCTGCGCACTGAATCGCCCGTGATGTCCGGGCCCCCGAGTACGTTCGAAGCGTGCCTCTATTGATTTTCCGTCGTGCAAAGAGACCGCCTGCGCCCGACCCCGATCCTGATCACGCGTGGAAACTGCTGAGCCTTGTCAACGAGTGGATTCGTCACTCGGACGCCAAGGCAGGGGTGACTCTCGCTTTCGTTGGTGTTCTCGGCACGATGCTGTTCAACCTCGTCAGGGAGTTCACGCAGCGCTCTCTCATCTTCGATGTGATTGTCGTCGCTGCGTGCGCGCTCCTGGTGCTGACCGCGGCGCTCTGCGGCTGGACTCTGACTCCGCGCGTCAACGACAAGGACGCTGCCCCCGAAGCAATCAATCGCGTCTTCTTCGCAAGCATCGCCCGACATTTCAAAGGCGACCGTCCCGGCTACACGGAAGTGCTGGGCACGCTGACAGCGGATCCGCGCGAACTCGTCCGGGACCTCGCTGATCAGGTCCACGCGAACGCAAAGATCGCGACGCTCAAGGCGAAGTACGTGAAATGGGCGATCCGGTCGGCGCTAGCGGCTGGCGCGTGCGTCGCGGCGGTCGCAATCATCGTCGGGATTGAAAGCATCTGAGGACGGGAACATGGACGGCAACTACAAGGCGTACAGCTACACGAGCAGTTCCGACCGGATCAAGGCGATCCTGGATCAGCCCGCAGGAAGCTTCGAGGAGGTCGACGGGCTGCCCGATCGGGACAAGCTCACGTTCACGAACGGGTTCTATGGAATGTGCTCGGCGGTCTTCATCGACATCCGAGACTCTTCTGGGCTCACCGCGAAGCACAAGCGTCCGATTCTCGCGAAGATATATCGCGCGTTCATCTCTGAGATGGTGGCGGTGCTGAACTCCGATCTGTACGTTCGGGAAGTGAATATCGTTGGGGACTGCGTCTGGGCTGTGTACAAGACCACGCAGAAGACGCACATCGACGATGTGTTTGGCATTGCCTATCAGGCGAACACACTCATCAAGCTCCTCAACCACCACTACGCGAAGAAGGGGATCGACCCCCTGAAGATCGGCATCGGCGTCGACTACGGCCGAGTGCTCATGATCAAGGCGGGATTCAGCGGCAGCGGAATCAACGATGTCGTCTACATGGGCGACGTCGTCAACCGCGCCGCTCACCTGGCACACGAAGCAGGCAGAGGGTGGGCCGATCCGATCTTCGTAGGCGGCGTCTTCGAGCAGAATCTCAACGACCACAACAAGGCACTGTTGACTTCTCGATATGTGAACGGCCTCGGGACGGTCCACACTGGCAACGTCGTGAGCACTTCGATGAACGATTGGGTCGACACCCTCAGCTGACGGGCTCCGAGCTGATGAGGTTCGGCCGCCGCTCCTCCCGGCCGTTGTCCTCCTCGCAGAGTGACTTGGCGCGGAACCTTCCGTGTGTCCGAGGTCGGGCTTACCCTGGGTGTCGAGGTAGTAGCCACGATTTCTAGGTCGCTTGCGACGGTCCCCTCGGACGCTCACCACATGATCTACCTCCTCGGCGGAGCTACGCACCCTCTCAGGAGGCGGACATCATGCTCCGACTGTTCTGGAATCTCAGCATCCGGGTTCGGCTGTTCCTGCGGACGTACATGCCGACGAACATCCTGCTCAACGCGCTGCGGACGCGCCGCGGACTGAAGTGGGGTGTGCCCGCCATGCTGATCGCCGTGCCGTACCTGCTCGGCGCGTGGCTGCTGACCGTCTGGATCGCCGATGGCGGGCCGGGGTGGCTGAACCTGCTCGTGCTGCTGTTCATCTGGAACGCACTGAAGTTCCTCGTCAACGGCCCGATCACGCTCGTCATTCTGATCCGGGCTCGCCTCGCCGAGCGGCGCGACGGCCGACTCGTCGAGCGCGAGTCGGCAGCTTACGCGGCGGGTGACGACCTTCCCGTTCTCACCGCGACGCGACTCTGACCCGGACGCATCGGGATCGCCAACGGCACTGCAAGAGCGGCCAGCGCCCTGTCCGAAAACCTGTCCGTTTACTGTCCGTAGCCGTCCGTAAACGTCCAGAGGTAGACTGAGCCCCAGACGGCAACTGCCGCCTGGGGCTCAGTAAATTGCTGGTCTCAAGAACCGGAAGTGTGGCTCTGAGGGCCTCCCGGAATCAGACCCCGAAGTACAGCTCGTACTCGAAGGGGTGCGGGCGCTGGGCGAAGGGCAGGAGCTCCTTCTCGCGCTTGTAGTCGAGCCACGCGCCGATGAGGTCGGCCGTGAACACGCCGCCCTCGAGCAGGTAGTCGTGGTCGGCCTCGAGCGCGTCGAGCGCCTCGCCGAGCGAACCGGGCAGCTGCGGGATGCCCTTGGCCTCCTCGGGCGGCAGCTCGTAGAGGTCCTTGTCGACGGGCTCGTGCGGCTCGATCTTGTTCTTGATGCCGTCGATGCCCGCCATGAGCTGGGCCGCGAAGGCGAGGTACGGGTTGCCGGAGGCGTCGGGCGCGCGGTACTCGATGCGCTTGGCCTTCGGGTTGGTGCCCGTGATCGGGATGCGGATCGAGGCGGAGCGGTTGCCGGCCGAGTAGACCAGGTTGACGGGCGCCTCGAAGCCCGGGATGAGGCGGTGGTAGGAGTTCACCGTCGGGTTGGTGAACGCGGCGAGCGAGGCGGCGTGCTTCAGGATGCCGCCGATGTACCAGCGCGCGATGTCCGACAGCCCGCCGTAGCCCTGCTCGTCGTAGAACAGCGGCTTGCCGTCGTTCCACAGCGACTGGTGGGTGTGCATGCCCGAACCGTTGTCGCCCATGAGGGGCTTCGGCATGAAGGTCGCCGTCTTGCCCCACTCGAGCGCCGTGTTCTTGACGATGTACTTGAACTTCAGGATGTCGTCACCGGCGTGCACCATGGTGTCGAACTTGTAGTTGATCTCGCCCTGGCCCGCGGTGCCGACCTCGTGGTGGCTGCGCTCGACCTCGAGGCCGACCTCCTGCAGCTTCAGCACGATGTCGTCGCGCAGATCGGCGTGCTGGTCGACCGGGGTGACGGGGAAGTAGCCGCCCTTGTACGGGGTCTTGTTGGCGAGGTTGCCCCCCTCCTCGACCTTGGCCGAGTTCCAGGCGGCCTCCGAGGAGTCGACCTCGTAGTAGGACTTGTTCTGCTTCACCTCGTAGCGCACATCGTCGAAGATGTAGAACTCGGCCTCGGGCGCGAAGAACGCGGTGTCGGCGATGCCGGTCGAGGCGAGGTACTTCTCGGCCTTCTTGGCGACCTGGCGCGGGTCGCGGCCGTAGATCTCGCCGTTGCGCGGGTTGTAGATGTCGAAGATGATCACGAGCGTGCGCTCGGTGCGGAACGGGTCGACGTAGGCGGTCGAGATGTCCGGGATGAGCTGCAGGTCGGACTCGTGGATGGACTGAAAGCCGCGGATCGACGAACCGTCGAACAGCTGACCCACGGTGAAGAAGTCCTCATCCACGGTCGACGCCGGGATGTTGAAGTGCTGCTGCACTCCGGGAAGGTCGGTGAAGCGGATGTCGAGGAACTTGACGTCCGTGTCCGTGATGAACTTCAGCACCTCGGAGGAGTCGCTGAACAGAGGCTTGGACATAGGGGATTACTCCAAGGGCGTGGAACGAGTCGGCTGCGGGTGCAGCCGTTTCAGAGGGTAGGCCGACGGCATTTCCCGACCGTGACCGGTTTGTTTCCGGCATGTTACGCGCTGCTGCCTAGGGTGAGAAGGTGACATCGGATCCCGCCGCACCCACCGAGAACCGCTGGCCGGGTGAACGCCTGGGGTTGCCGGCGACCGGCCCGCGATCCGTCGGCCGCTTCGGACGACGTCTGGTGGCGATCCTGATCGACTGGGGGATCGCGTACCTGCTGTCGTGGGCGTTCTTCCCGACGGCGCTCGGCACCGACCCGCTCATCACGCTGGGCATCTTCGCGCTGCTGCAGTACCTCTTCCTGCTGGTCACGAACGGCAGCCTCGGTCACCTGATCGTGCGGCTGCGCGTCGTGCCGCTCACCGGGGGGTATCTGGGACTCTGGCGTCCGGCCGTGCGCACCCTCCTCCTCTCGCTCGCGATTCCCGCGCTGATCTGGGATCGCGACCAGCGAGGTCTGCACGACAAGGCCGCAGGAACCATCCTCCTGCGGGTCTGATCCGCACCGACTGTCCCCCGCCGCTTGCGAAGCGGGGTACGCCTGGAGCAAACTTGCCTCAGTTCTGAGGCGACCCGAACGCTTCCGCTCAACATTCCAGCGAGCGAGGTGACGGGGCATGACCACTATCGGACACCGCGGTTACGTTCATCACGGGATGGTGTCGCCCGACCGACACTCCGCTCGCCGCCCTGCCGCCTGGCACCCGACGCCCGCAGCTCGGGGTCTCCGCCGTATCGCGATCGTCGTGATCGCCTCGGCCGCGGCCGTCTACGCGAGTTCCGCGGTCGGTGTGGGCGCATCCGCGCAGCCGGTGCTCATGCCCCAGCTCGCCACGCTGGCGGAGCCCTCGGCGACGACGATGCGCGACGCGATCGTCGCCCGCCTGGACGAGCTCCGGAGCGCCACCGCCGCGGCGACGGATGAGCTCGACGCATCCGAGGGCAAGGTGCTCGACGAGACCGCCCGCACGGGGCTCGCGCAGGCGCTCCGTGAGGCGGACGCGGTGGTGGTGGCGGCGCAGCAGCAGCTGATCTGGCCCGACGGCGCGCTCCCGGCGGCATCCGGCGAGGCGGTCTACGCAGACCTCGCGGACGTGGGGGCGAGTGTGGATGCGGGTGTCACCGCCGTCACGGAGTCCGTCGACGCCTGGACCGCCGAGCAGGCGCGCCTCGCCGCCGAGGAGGAGGCGCGTCGCGCCGCGGAGCGCGCCGCAGCATCCCGGCCAGGCGTCGCGCGGGCCGCAGCCCCCGCCGGGGCGACGGGAGGGCTGGCGGTCATCGAGTCGATCTGGACCAGCGGCGGCCAGGCCGAGATCGACGCGTGCCGCGGATCGGTCGACATGCCCGACATCGCGAGCTACCTCGGCGGCGGCTTCTACGCGGCGGAGCACTGGCGGTGCGGCGGGAGCGCGTGGGGCGGCGTCGGTGCGGGGGCGATCGTGCAGTTCCCCGGCTACGGCGTCTATCAGGTCGTCGGCCGGGTGGGTGGTCTGGTCTACGGTGTCGACGCCTCCGCGGTGCCCGCCGGCTACGACGGCTACTACCAGACCTGCATCGGCGGCAGCTCGAGCAACATGACGGTGTGGTTGCTCAGCCGCGTCGGGTGACTCGGGTGAGCGGGATCAGCGCGGGCGCGGCGCGCGCATCCGCTGCGGGTCGATCCCCCCGGGGATCTTGAACCCCTTCACCTTCGCCACCGAGGTGAGACGCTTGTCGACCTGCAGCACCTCGGCCTTGGTGAGTTTGCGCGGGAACTTGTTCAGCGCAGTCGGCACCTTGTGCAGCGGCAACGAACCGCTGTCCGGCCCCACGAAGAGCAGATGCACGGGCACGTTCGGCAGGAGGCGGGCGACGGAGGCGCGCTCCTTCTCGATCATCGGCTGGGTGCGCGAGAGCGGCCCCTCGCCGATGAGCACGACACCCGGTCGGCCGACCGCGCGGTAGACGGCATCCCGGGTCTTCGCGCTGAACGCGACCGGCTCCTCGCTGCCGATCCAGGAGCGGCGCAGCCCGCTCTTGAGCACGGCACCCACCGCTCCCGGCTGCCCGGCGATCTGCGAGTACGCGGCGCGCTCGGCACGCCGGCCGAGCACCACGAGCACGAGCAGCACACCCGCGAGCACACCCGTCACGATCGTCAGGATGATCGCGATGATGCTCTCGGCGAAGAACGCGATCGCGAGCACGATCGAGACCGCGATCGGCAGGATGAACGCGAGGATGAGGAACCAGGTGATGGTCGAGTCGGCTCGACGGGTCATCTGGTAGACCTGCCACATCTGCTTGATGCGACCGGGCTCCTTCTCGGGGGTGCTGCGTGCCATGCCCTCCAGCCTAGATGGCGTTCATCGGCTCGCCGCCCGCGCGAATCCGAGTTCGCTGTCGGCGAGATGCTGCAGCTCCTCCGGGATCTCGCGCCCCTTCGCGAGCATGGATCGCGCCCACAGCCGGCCCGCGCGATAGCTCGACCGCACGAGCGGGCCCGCGAGCACCCCGAGGAAGCCGAGCTCCTCGGCCTCCTGGGCGAGCTCGACGAACTCCTCGGGTCGCAGCCAGCGGGCGACCGGGAGGTGGCGGGGCGTGGGGCGCAGATACTGGGTCACCGTGATGATGTCGCATCCCGCGTGCCGCAGGTCGCTGAGGGCTTGAGTGATCTCGTGCCGCTCCTCGCCCATCCCGAGGATGAGGTTCGACTTCGTGACGAGACCCGCCTCATGCGCCTGCGTCAGCACCCCGAGCGAGCGCTCGTAGCGGAACGCCGGACGGATGCGCGTGAAGAGCCGTGGCACCGTCTCCACGTTGTGCGCGAAGACCTCCGGCCTGCTCGAGAACACCTCCCCGAGCAGTTCGGGGTTCCCGGAGAAGTCGGTCGCCAGGATCTCGACACCGGTGCCCGGATTCGCCGCGTGGATCGCGCGCACCGTCTCGGCATGGAGCCAGGCGCCCTCGTCGGGCAGATCGTCCCGGGCGACGCCGGTGACCGTCGCGTAGCGCAGACCCATCCGCTGCACCGACTCCGCCACCCGTCGCGGTTCGTCGGTGTCGTAGTCGGCGGGTTTTCCGGTGTCGATCTGGCAGAAGTCGCAGCGCCTCGTGCACTGGCTGCCGCCGATCAGGAACGTCGCCTCGCGATCCTCCCAGCATTCGTAGATGTTCGGGCAGCCCGCCTCCTGGCAGACCGTGTGCAGCTCCTCGGACGCGACGAGAGACCGCAGCGCCGTGTACTCGGGGCCCATCCGCGCGCGGGTCTTGATCCATTCCGGCTTGCGCTCGATCGGGGTCTGCGCGTTCCGCACCTCGAGGCGCAGCAGCTTGCGGCCTGCGGGCTCGGCGCTCACGCGAGCACCGCCGTGGCGCGCAGGCTTCCCGCGAGCGCGCCCTCGAAACGGGCCGTCACGAGCGGCACGACGTCGCGCGGGGTGATCTCGCGGCCGAGCTCGCGACTCACGGTCGTGACGCCCGCGTCGCGGATGCCGCACGGGACGATGGCGCGGTACGGCTCGAGCGCGTTGCTGCAGTTGAGGGCGAACCCGTGCATGGTCACGCCCTCGGCGACCCGGATGCCGATGGCGGCGATCTTGTCGGCCGGGCCTCCCGCGCGCTCGATCCAGACGCCGCTGCGGCCCTCGACGCGGGTTCCGGCGACTCCGAGCTCGTCGAGCACGCCGAGGAGGAGGTCCTCGAGTCGCCGCACGTAGGCCACGACGTCGATCGGATCGCTGAGCCGCAGGATCGGATAGCCGACGAGTTGGCCCGGCCCGTGCCAGGTGATCTTGCCGCCGCGATCGACGTCGACGACGGGGGTCCCGTCGAGAGGCCGTTCGTGCGGCTCGGTGCGTCTGCCCGCCGTGTAGACCGGCGGGTGCTCGAGAAGGAGGACGGTATCCGGCGCCCGGCCGCTCGCGACGTCGGCGTGCAGGGCACGCTGGCGTTCGAGGGCCGTCGAATACGACACGGAGTTGGCGCTTAGCCCCGCGTCGACGTAGTCGACCACGCGGCAAGCCTAGCTCGAAGCCTCCTCCCCAAGTGGCGCTCGCCCGGTGTTGTCCCGGATCCGGCGGCCGGCCGGATCAGGGGGCTGTGCGGTGGGGGAGCATCGGGGGATGACGTCGCCTCCGATTCCCGGGATCCGGGTCCTGCGACCCCTCGCGCGCGATCCGCACCTCGAGAGTCTGCTCGTGCAGCTCGAGCTGCCGGAGCCCCGGCCCGCGGTGCTCGCGCGCGCACGCGATGGCCGGGGTGCGGAGTCGCGACGGGTCGAGCTCGTCGCGCTCGATCGCGCCCGCGGGCCGGGCGTGGTGGAGCTTCTCGACGTGCGCGACGACGACTGCGCTCCGGCTCTGCTCCTGCAGCATGTGAGCGGCCCGCTCCTCTCGGTGCTCCTGGCCGAACGGGAGCAGTGGAGGGCCGGCGAGGCCGTCGCCGTGCTGGAGCCGCTCGCGATCGCGCTCGCGAGGATGCACGCGGCAGGGGTCGCGCACGGCGCGCTGGACGCCTCGCGGGTGGTGTCGACCGCCGCAGGCCCCGTGATCGTCGACCTCAGCCGCGCCGAGCTCTTCGACGCGGGCGCGCCCGAGGTCGTGCTGGCCCGGCTCGACACGGTCGTGCGCGATCGACTCGCGCTGCGCGGCATCGGGGTGGAGCTGCTGCGTCGCGTCAGCGGTTCGCGGTCGCAGGCGGCGCGGTTGCTCGCCGACCAGGTGGAGCTCGCACCCGCGGAGCGGGTGATCGACACCCTCGTGGCGGGGTCGCGGGAGCTGGCCGCGCCGATCCCGGTCGACGCGGAGCCGGAGGCCGTGGCGCGAGATGAGACGCCGTCGACGGATGCCGCGCCGCACGGCGGCGCGCGGCTCATCCCGGTCAGCGCACCCCCGGCATCCGCGGAGCACCCGTCGCCCGCCCGGAGCGGAGCCCGGATGCTCGGCGTGCCCCTCGGCGCGCTCCGGGCCCGACTGACCGCGTGGGGTGCGCCGCTGCGTGCGCGGATCGACGCGCTTCCGACGTGGCGGCGCCGCGTCGTGCTCGCGGGCTGCGCCGCGACCGCGACCGCCGCCGTGCTCCTCGCGACGGCGCCCTCCGGGGGAGCGGCCCCCGGCGGCCGGGCCACGCCGACCCCCACGGCCTCCGCGAGCGGCGCAGCCGTCCCCGACGCAGCTGCCGCGGTGCTCCAAGGCGATGACCCGGTCGCCGCGGCGACCGCCCTGCTCGCGCGCCGGGAGGAGTGCTTCACCGAGCTCTCGACCCTCTGTCTCGAGGAGGTCGATCAGCCGGGCTCCGCGGCCCTCGCGGTCGACCGCGCGGGCATCCGGGCACTCCGCGCGGGTGCCGAGGCGGAGGTCCCGCGTCCGCAGCCGGGTGAGCTGCGTGTCGTGGAACGGCTCGGCGATGGGGCGCTGCTCGCCATCGGCCCGGAGACGGCTCCGGCCTCGCTCCTCGTGATGAGGAGCGAGGCCGGGTGGCGTATCCGCGACTGGATCGCGGCCGAGACCGTGTCGGGGATGCCCTAGATGCCGAGCGAGCCGCGGAAGTCGCCCGCCTCGAGCCGGTTCTTGACGGCGGTGAGGAAGCGAGCCGCATCCGCGCCGTCGACGATCCGGTGGTCATACGAGAGCGCGAGATACACGGTCGAGCGGATGGCGATGGCGTCGGTGCCGCCCTCGCTCATCACGACCGGCTTCTTCGCGACGATTCCCGTGCCGAGGATCGCGACCTGCGGCAGGAACACGAGCGGCGTGTCGAAGAGGGCGCCGCGCGATCCGGTGTTCGTGAGGGTGAAGGTGCCACCCGCGAGCTCGTCGGGCTTCAGCCGGTTGCCGCGCGTGCGCTCGGCGAGGTCGGCGATCTCCTTCGCGAGACCCGCGATGTCGAGGTCACCGGCGTTCCGGATGACCGGCGTGAGTAGGCCGCGCTCGGTGTCGACCGCGATCGAGAGGTTCTCGGTGTCGGGGTAGACGATGTTCTCGCCGTCGACGGTCGCGTTGATGATCGGGAAGCTCCGCAGGGCCTCGGTGGCGGCGAGGGCGAAGAACGGCATGAACGAGAGCTTCATGCCGGTCTTCTCGAGGAACTCGCCCTTGACCTCGTCGCGCAGCGACGCGATCCGGGTGACGTCGGCCTCGACGACGCTCGTGAGCTGGGCGGTCGTGGTCATCGAGACCACGGCGCGCTCCGCGACGACCTTGCGCAGACGGGTCATCGGAACCGTCGTGCCACGCAGCGGAGAGACCTCGCTCGCGACAGGCGCAGCGGCGGCCGGCTCGGCCGCGACCGCGGGAGCCTCCGGTGCCGCGACCTCGGTCGCGACGGCCGCGAGCACGTCCTGCTTGCGGATGCGTCCGCCGACCCCGGTGCCGGTCACTTCGTCGAGCTCCACGCCCTTCTCGTTCGCGAGCTTGCGCACGATCGGGGTGACGTAGCCGGCGTGAGAGGTCGTGGCGGGGCTCGCCGCGGGCGTCTCGTCCGCCACGACGGGCGCCTCGACCACGGGCGCCTCGACCACGGGCGCCTCGACGACCGGTGCCTCGACGACCGGTGCCTCGACGACCGGAGCCTCGACGACCGGAGCCTCAGCCGGAGCCGCTTCCGCGACCGGGGCGGGCGCCTCGGCGGGAGCGGGCTCGGCGACGGAGGCCGAGGGCGCGTCGATCGGTGCCTCGGGGATCGTCACCGCTGGTGCCTCCGGCTGCGCGGTGAACGAGGGTGCTGCGACGTACGCGGGCGCCTCCACCGGAGCGGGCACCTCGACCGCCGGAGCAGCCTCGGCGGCCGGTGCCGCCTCCGGTGCCGCAGCTTCAGCCTGCGGCGCAGCGGCCTCCGGTGCGGGGGCGGCCGCGCCGCCACCCGAGCCGTCGCCGATACGCACGAGCGGCGCACCGACCTCGACGGTCTCGTCCTCGGCCACGAGGATCTCCTCGATCACGCCGGCGACGGGTGAGGGGATTTCGGTGTCGACCTTGTCGGTCGAGACCTCGAGCAGAGGTTCGTCGACCTCCACGCGGTCGCCGACCTTCTTCAGCCAGCGGGTCACCGTACCTTCCGTGACACTCTCGCCGAGTGCCGGGAGGCTGACGGATTCGCTCATCGGTGGTGCTCCTTAATCAGCCGTGTCGTTCTAGCTTAGCCGCGGGACTCAGCCGTGCAGAGGCTTCCCCGCGAGGGCCAGGAAGGCCTCGCCGAGCGCCTCGTTCTGAGTCGGGTGGGCGTGGATGTAGGGGGCGATGTCCTCGGGGTAGGCGTCCCAGTCGACGACGAGCTGGGCCTCGCCGATGAGCTCGCCGACGCGGGCGCCGATCATGTGCACACCGACGACCGGGCCGTCGTTGACGCGGATCGCCTTGATGATGCCCGTGGTTCCGATGATGTGGCTCTTGCCGTTGCCGGCGAGGTTGTACTCGACGACGGTGATGTTCTCGGCGCCGTAGCTCTCCTCGGCCTTGGCCTGGGTGAGCCCGACCGAGGCGACCTCGGGGTCCGAGTAGGTGATCTTCGGGATGTTGACGTCCTCGACCTTGATCGGGTCGAGGCCGGCCAGCACCTCGGCGACGTAGATGCCCTGCTGGTAGCCGCGGTGCGCGAGCTGCAGGCCGGGGACGATGTCGCCGACGGCATAGACGCCGGGAACCGTGGTCTGGAGCGTCTCGTCGACGACGACGAAACCGCGGTCGAGCTGCACGCCGACCTCCTCGTAGCCGAGGTTGGCAGTGAGCGGTCCGCGCCCGACCGCGACGAGCAGGATGTCGGCCTCGACGGTCGCACCGTTCTCGAGCGTCACGACGACGCCCGACTCGTTCTGGGTGACACCCGCGAACCGCACGCCGACCGAGAAGTCGATGCCACGACGACGGAACGCGCGCTCGAAGTGCTTCGAGATCGACTCGTCCTCGTTGGGGACGAGCCGCGGCAGCGCCTCGATGATCGTGACCTCGGCGCCCCAGCTCTTCCAGACGCTCGAGAACTCGACGCCGATGACGCCGCCGCCGAGCACGGCGACCTTCTTGGGCACGAAGTCGAGCGTGAGGGCCTGCTCGGAGGTGATGACCCGGCCGCCGATCTCGAGGCCGGGGAGCGTGCGCGAGTACGAGCCCGTGGCGAGCACGACGTTGGTTCCGGTGATCAACTGGTCGCCGACCTGCACGGTCGTGGGGGAGACGAGACGGCCGGTGCCCTCGATCGTCGTGATCCCGCGCGCCTTGATGAGCCCCTGGAGGCCCTTGTACTTCCCCGCGACGACACCCTCGCGATACGCGGTGACCGCGGCGACGTCGATGCCGCCGAACTGGGTCGCGACGCCGTACTTCGCGGCCTCACGGGAGACGTCTGCGACCTCTGCGGAGTGGAGCAGTGCCTTCGTCGGGATGCAGCCGATGTGCAGGCAGGTGCCGCCGAC
This sequence comes from Leifsonia xyli, assembly GCA_003243275.1. Lineage (GTDB taxonomy): Bacteria > Actinomycetota > Actinomycetes > Actinomycetales > Microbacteriaceae > Homoserinibacter. The sequence continues at coordinate 80,827 of QFQR01000001.1, forward strand.
CTTGTCCTTCTCGATGAGGGCCACGGACTTGCCGAGCTGGGCATAGCGCAGCGCAGCGGCGTAGCCACCGCTTCCCGCTCCCAAGACGACGAGGTCGAAATTCTGCTCTGACACCGGTGAAACTCCCTTGCGTGTCACGTGTCGGAACTCCGCGTCATCGGTGGTGTCGCGGAGAGGGGAAGGCAAGCGATTCCTTGCTCTGACGACCCTACTACGCGTCCGCGAGCCGCGCCGTCAGCGCGAGCATGGTGCGCACCGAGACCGCGGTCGGACCCTTGCCGATGCCGCCGTACGGGCTGCCGGAGTTGTAGGCGGGGCCTGCGATGTCGAGGTGCGCCCACCCCGTGCGGGCCCCCGGGCCCTCGCCGTCCGTCTCGCCGACGAAGGTCTTGAGGAAGTGGCCTGCGACGAGCATGCCGCCCGCGGTATGCCCGGGCTTCGCGTTCGCGAGATCGGCGATGTCGGAGTCGAGCACCGAGCGCAGCTCCGGCGGCAGCGGCATGGCCCACATGGGCTCGTCGGCGCCCTCCGCCGCAGCGAGCACGAGCTCGACGGCGGCCTCGTCGCCCATCACCGCGGTGGTGCGTTCGCCCATCGCGACCCGGGCGGCACCGGTCAGGGTGGCGATGTCGACGAGGAGGTCGGGCCTCTCGACGGCGGCCGCGGCCAGCCCGTCCGCAAGCACCAGCCGGCCCTCCGCATCCGTGTTGGTCACCTCGACGGTCGTGCCGTTCCAGGTGCGCAGCACGTCTCCCGGGCGCACGGCGGTGCCGGACGGCATGTTCTCGGCGAGGCACAGCCAGGCCGAGACCCGCACGGGGAGCTCACGGCGGGCGGCGTCGAGCACCACAGCGAGCGCCGTGGCGGCACCCGTCATGTCGTACTTCATCGTGGCCATCGAGGCGGGCGGCTTGAGCGAGAGCCCGCCCGAGTCGTAGGTGATGCCCTTGCCGATCACGGCGAGGTGGCGCGTCGCCGATTCCGGGGCGTAGCGCACCACGACGAGACGCGGTCCGCGGCTGGAGCCTGCCCCGACCGCGAGGATGCCGCCGAATCCCTGGGCGGCGAGCTCCTCCGGCTCCAGCACCTCGAGCTCGACCGGCAGAGCATCCGCGAGTTCCCGGGTGCGCGCGACGAAGGTCTCGGGGTAGAGATCGGAGGCGGGCTCGTTGACGAGGTCGCGGACCAGATGCGTGGCCAGCGCGGTGGCGCGCGCCGCGGCGACCAGTCGGGCGCCGTCGAACGAGGCCGGAACGCGCAGGGTGATCTCGCCGACCGGGAGGCGGGAGCTGACATCCCCCGTGCGGTACGCGAGGTAGGCGTAGGCGCCGCTCGCCGCCGACTCGAGCACCAGCTCGGCGGTCTGCTCGTCGGCGACCGGCAGCGCGAGCACGATCGAGGCGAGGCCGGATGCGAGACGTCCCGCGGCACCGGCGGCCGAACGGAGCGTGCCGCGCGTCGGCTCCTGGCCGAGTCCGAGGAAGGCGACCGAGGTGCCGGAGCCTGGAAGCGCGGGTCCGCGGCGGAACTCGTCGGCGGCCCCCGTGACGCCGAGTGGTGCCAGCAGCTTCTCGAGCCCGGCCGGTGCGTCCTCGATCGCGATGCGCGGCCCATCCGGACCCTTCGTCACCCCGATCACGAGGAGCGAGGCGGTGAGCGCGGCGAGCGGCTCGGAGGTCACGGAGAGCGCGGGAACGGCCATGCCGTCAGGCTACTGGCCGCGGCGCGCGGTCTTGTTCGCTGTCAGCATCACGGCATGCCCGCGGGGATCGGGCACCCGTCGGGGGCTGCTTCTAGAATCGGCACATGGATCCGAACCCGCTCTACGAGGTGGTCGGCGATGTCTCCGACGTCCCCGCCGGACTTCATCTCGTGGCGGGGCTCACGGGTTTCACCGACTCGGGTGCCGCCGTGGCCCAGCTCACCGAGCTGCTGCGCGGGATGCCCGCGGTGCGGGACCTCGCGGTGTTCGACAACGATCAGCTGCTCGACTACCGCGCACGGCGTCCGGTGATGTACTTCGACGAGGATCACCTGGCGTCCTACGAACCGGCCCGCCTCACGCTGCAGTTGGTCGAGGACGAACTGCATCGTCCGTTCCTGCTGCTGACCGGCTACGAGCCGGACTTCCGCTGGGAGGCGTTCATCCGCGCCGTCGTCGAACTGGTCGAGCGCTTCGGCGTCGCGGACACCACCTGGATCAACGCCATCCCGATGCCGACGCCGCACACGCGCACGATCGGGGTGACGGTCAGCGGCAACCGCAGCGAGCTCGCCGACGCCTACTCGGTGTGGCGGCCGCGCACCCAGGTGCCGGGCAACGCACTGCACCTGCTGGAGTTCCGGCTGCAGGAGATCGAGCATCCGATCGCGGGGTTCGTGCTGCTCATCCCGCACTACCTGGCCGACACGGAGTTCCCGCTCGCGGCCGTCGCCGCGGTCGAGAGCATCAGCGCGGCGACCGGGCTCATCTTCCCGACCGACGAGCTGCGGGAGGAGGGGCGCGGGTTCATCCAGAAGGTGGAGGAGCAGGTCGCCGGCAACCCGGAGCTCGAGCGTCTCGTGCGCACCCTCGAGGAGCGGCACGACAGCTACATGGAGGAGAACCCCCTCCCGTCGCCGCTCGTCGACGAGGACGGCGAGCTGCCGAGCGCCGACACGATCGCGGCCGAACTGGAGCGCTTCCTCGCCTCCCGACGCGACGAGCCGCATAGCTGAGCGCTCCAGGCGGCGGCTCGCTCGCGCGTAGCATCGGGGGAGTGAACTCCGCGCGATCCTGGGTCGTCTTCGCGGCAGCCGCGTTCGCCTACCTCGTCGCCGTCATGCAGCGCACCTCCTTCGGTGTCGCGGGCGTGGATGCGACCGATCGCTTCGCGGTGAACGCCGCCATCATCTCGACGATCGCGGTGGTGCAGATCGTCGTCTACGCCGTGCTGCAGATCCCCGTCGGCCTCCTGCTCGATCGCGTGGGCGCGCCTCCCCTCATCGTGGTCGGCGCCGTCGTGATGGCGGTCGGTCAGGGCCTGCTGGCGATCTCGGACGGGGTCGGCCTCGCCCTCGTGGCGCGCGTGCTCGTCGGCATGGGCGATGCCGCGACCTTCGTGAGCGTCATCCGCCTGCTGCCGGGATGGTTCGACGGGCGCATCGTGCCGCAGCTCATGCAGTGGGTGGGGATGACGGGGCAGCTGGGGCAGATCGTCGCAGCGTTCCCGTTCGCGCTGCTGCTGCACTCCTTCGGCTGGACACCCGCGTTCCTCGCGGGGGCGGCGGGCGGGGTGCTCGCCGCGGGTGTCGCACTCGCCCTCGTGCGCCGGGGGAGCGACCGGCTCACGACGGCGGAGATCAGCACGATCAACCCGGCGGAACGCGGCTTGCGCGCGAGTCTCGGACGGCCGGGCACCCAGCTCGCCTTCTGGGCGCACCTGCTCGCCGGCACGGTGCCGACGATGCTCGGCATCATGTGGGGCTACCCCTTCCTGACGGCGGGGCTCGGCTACGACCCGGGAACCGCATCCGGGATCTTCGTGCTCATCGTGGTCGGCACCCTCGTGTCGGGGCCGATCATCGGCCTGCTCGTGGCGCGGCATCCGAGTCGCCGAAGCGATCTGGTGCTCGGCGTCACCTGGGGCACCTTCGCGATCTGGTCGCTCGTGCTGCTGTGGCAGCCGGTGCCGCCGCTCTGGCTCGTGGCGGTGTTCTTCTTCAGCGTCGGGATGTGCGGCCCGGCGTCGCTCATCGGGCTCGACCTCGCGCGCAGCCTCAATCCGCGGCACGCGCACGGCTCGGCGACCGGGGTGGCGAACTCGGGGGGATTCATCGGAGGCTTCGTCGCGATGCTGCTGGTCGGCGTGGTGCTCGACGTCGTCGACGAGGTGCGGGTGGCCGGCGGTGCGGCATCCGATCTCTACAGCCTCGAGGGATTCCGGATCGCGTTCCTCGCGGTCTATCTCATCGCCGTGGTCGGAACGGTCGGTCTGCTGTGGAAACGCGCGCACACCCGGCGACGGCTGTTCGAGGAGGAGGGAATAAGCATCGCACCGCTCTGGGTTGGACTCTTCAGAGCCCGCGGCAGGAAGCGTCCTCCGCGTGTGAGAGAATAGACAACCGAGACCCGGTCGAACCCCCGTCTCGCGCAGCAGGATCGGAGATCGACTCCGGTGCGGATGCGTGGGGGGCTTGACACGGGTCTACGTACTGCCCAGACGCACCTCCCCACCCGCGAAAGGGGTCAGCATGGCCACCCCCCGATCCCAGTCGACGAAGGACACGGTCAAGGACGACCGCGTGTCTCCGACGACGACCGCAGCCAAGACGACCGCGGCGAAGACCACCGCCGCGAAGGCGACTGCAGCCAAGACGACCGCCGCGAAGGCGGCACCCGCGAAGACCGCCGCGACCAAGACCGCTGCACCCGCGACTCCGGCCGCCAAGAAGCCCGCCGCGAAGAAGCCCGCAGCGACGAAGGCGTCGACGAAGGCCGCAGCCCCGGCCTCCGCCGACGACGAGCTCGAGGCCGGACCCGACGAGGAGCTCGAGCTCGACGAGGAGACCGAGGCCGCCTCCGACGAGACCGATGCCCCCGACGCGGAGACCTCCGAGGCGAAGGACGAGGACGCGGAGACCGAGGACGCCGACGACGCGGATGACGACGAGGACTCGTCGGCGCGCGACGAGCCGCTCCCGACGGGGGCGCTGCGCCTGTCGATGTCGGACGACGAGGACGAGGTGCCTGTCTACTCGGCCGCGATCACCGGAGCCACCGCCGACCCGGTCAAGGACTACCTCAAGCAGATCGGCAAGGTCGCGCTTCTCAACGCCGAGCAGGAGGTCGAGCTCGCGATGCGCATCGAGGCCGGCCTCTTCGCCGAGGAGAAGCTCTCCCAGATGAGCGACCAGGAGAAGCGCAGCCAGCTCGGCCGCGAGCTCTCCTGGGTGGCCCGTGACGGGCAGCGGGCGAAGAACCATCTGCTCGGCGCGAACCTGCGCCTCGTCGTCTCGCTGGCGAAGCGCTACACCGGCCGCGGCATGCAGTTCCTGGACCTCATCCAGGAGGGCAACCTCGGCCTCATCCGCGCCGTCGAGAAGTTCGACTACACCAAGGGCTTCAAGTTCTCGACCTACGCCACCTGGTGGATCCGCCAGGCGATCACCCGTGCGATGGCCGATCAGGCGCGCACGATCCGCATCCCCGTGCACATGGTCGAGGTCATCAACAAGCTCGCGCGCGTGCAGCGGCAGATGCTGCAGGACCTGGGCCGCGAGCCCACGCCCGAGGAGCTCAGCCGCGAGCTCGACATGACGCCCGAGAAGGTCGTCGAGGTGCAGAAGTACGGCCGCGAGCCGATCTCGCTGCACACACCTCTCGGTGAAGACGGCGACAGCGAGTTCGGTGACCTGATCGAGGACACCGAGGCGGTGGTCCCGGCCGACGCGGTGGGCTTCACCATGCTGCAGAAGCAGCTCGAGAGCCTGCTCGACTCGCTCTCCGAGCGCGAGGCGGGCGTCATCCGGATGCGCTTCGGCCTCGGCGACGGGATGCCGAAGACGCTCGACCAGATCGGCGACACCTTCGGGGTGACGCGCGAGCGCATCCGCCAGATCGAGTCGAAGACGATGGCGAAGCTGCGCCACCCCTCGCGCTCGCAGTCGCTGCGCGACTACCTCGAGTAGGCCGCCGCGTGGCACACGACGATCTGCACGTCCCCTACGACGAGAACCGCACGCGGCCTCGTGAGGTCGAGGTCGACGGCACCCGCTACGAGCGGCTGCCGATCAAGACGCACGTGGTGCTGCCGGGCGAGCCGCTGGATCCCGTGATCGAGAAGTACGCCATCGGCGAGCTGCGCGACGGCGACTGGCTGTTCATGACGGAGAAGATGGTGGCGGGCTCGCAGGGCCGCGCCTACCCCGTCTCGGAGGTGCACGCCCGCCCGCTCGCGGTCTGGCTCGCGAGGCGCGTCGTGCGGACGCCGTGGGGCATCGGGCTCGGCATCCCCGAGACGATGGAGATGGCGATCCGCGAGGTCGGCACCGTGCGCATCCTGTTCGCGGCCGGTGTCTCGGTGATCTCGAAGAAGGTGCTGCGCCGCACCGGTGACTTCTATCGGATCGCGGGGCCGAAGGCCCGCGGCATCGATGGACCGGGTTACCCGACGATCCCCCCGTACGACGAGATGGTCGTGCTGACGGCGGAGAAGCCGCGGCAGACCTCGGAGCACGTGCGCGAGGTCATCGCCCGGCACGGCATCCGCGCCGAGGTGCTGCTGGTCGACATCAACGACATCGGTGGCAACGTGCTCGGCTCCACCCTGTCGCGCGCCGAGGAGAAGCTCGTGGCACGTGTGCTGCGGGACAACCCGATTGGGCAGGGGCACGAGTCGACGCCGCTCGGCATCATCCGCCGCGTCTGAATCCGCCGCGTCGGAGCGCTAGTTGTAGTTCCCCGTGAGGTTGTGAACGCGGGCTGCGGGGACGAGGCCGCCGATTCCGGTGTGGGGTCGGTGGTGATTGTAGTGATGCAGCCAGTGGGCGTAGGTCTCTGAGCGGGCGGCATCGGTGAGATAGAGCTGGTCGTAGGCCCACTCGGATGCCAGGGTGCGGTTGAAGCGCTCGACCTTGCCGTTGGTCTGGGGTCGGTAGGGGCGGGTGAAGATGTGCCGGGCGGGGCCGAGGGCGGCGGCGAAGTCGCGGGAGCGGTAGCAGGCGCCGTTGTCGGTCATCACCGCCTCGACGTCGATGCCGGCGTCGGCGAAGAACTCGCGGGCTCGGACCCAGAACGCGGCGGCGGTCTCCTTGCGCTCGTCGGCCAGCTGCTCGGAGTAGGCCAGCCGGGAGTGGTCGTCGATGGCATGGTGGAGGAAGGCGTAGCCGGTCCCGGGCTGGCGGTTGCGGCGCCCGGCGCTCCGGCCGAGCATCCGGTGCCCGCCGCCGTCGGGGATGCGGCCGAGCTTCTTGATGTCGACATGCACCAGCGCCCCCGGCGCGGCGGCCTCGTAGCGGATCGGCCGCTGCTTGCGGACCGGCAGCCCGGTGGCGCGGTCGATGTGCGCCAGCGGTGGCATCCGGTAGCGCTCCAGCACCCGGCCGACTGTGGAGCGGGGGATGCCGAGGTGGTAGCCGAGGCGGTGCGGACCCCACCGCCTCGTGAAACGCAGCGCCACGATGCGCCGCTCGACCCGCTGGCTCAGCCGAGCCGGCGAGCGATGAGGACGCGAGCTGCGGTCGGTCAGCGGCAGCCCGGCCCGGTAGCGGGCAGCCCACTTCGACGCCGTCGCCGGCGAGCACTGGAACCGCTCCGCGGCGCGCCTGATCGCCCAGCCGTCATCCACGACCAGCTTCGCAAGCCGACGCCTGCCCTCCGCCGTGAACGGCGTTCTACTCTGAGACACGAAGACCTCCGTTGTGAAGAAGTGAGTGTGGTAACCCACATCCTCCACGGAGGTCTTCGCTAACTCACCCGTTCACAACCTCGTGAGGAACTACAGCTAGTCCTCGATGATCCGCGGGATGCGGTGCGAGGCGCGCGCGAGGATCTCGTCGCCGATCGTGCCCGCCCAGCGTGCCCAGTCCTCGACGCTCGGCTCTCCCTCGCCTCCCGGACCGTAGATGACGGCGTGATCGCCGACCCGGACGCGCGGCTCGGCCGCGACGGCGATCGTGTCGACCTGCACCTCGCGGACCGCCGCGCGATCTCCCGCGAGCAGCACCTCCGCGCCGGAACCGGAGGGTCCGAGCACGGAGGGCGGCAGCCCGTCCGCGGAACCCACGTCGAGCCAGGCGAGACCGTCGGCGATCGCCAGCACCTCGGCGCGCAGCGTCATCGTGCCGCGCAGGCCGAGACCCGCGCCGTCGACATCGTCGAAGGGCGAGACCCCGTAGGCGGCGATGCCGAAACGCACGAGATCGAAGCGCGCCTCGCTCTCCCGGATGCCGGCCGAACTCGCGGCGAGGTGCAGCAGCGGCCGGTCGGGGCCTTCGAGATCGACCCCCAGCCCCGCGGCGACCGCGATCGCCGCGCGGAACTCGGCGAGGGCGGCGGCGTCCGCCTCGGGGGAGGCGTCGGCGAGGTGCGACCAGATGCCGGCGAGGCGCAGTCTCCCGGCCCGTGCGGCCTCGAGCGCCTCGGAGACGAGCGCCGGCCACTCCTCGGCGGAGGCGCCGTTGCGGTGCAGGCCCGTGTCGATCTTGAGGTGCACGCGGGCGGGGTGCGTGCCGGATGCCGCGACGATGCGGCGCAGTTCCTCCATCGAGGAGACGCCGAGATCGACCTCGCTCGCGATCGCCGCCGCGAAATCGGTCGCGGTGCCGTGCAGCCAGGCGAAGAGCGGTGCCTCGATCCCCGCCTCGCGGAGCGCGAGGGCCGCCGGAACCTCGAGCACCGCGAGGGAGTCGGCGCCCGACTCGAGCGCCGCGCGCGCGAGGGGCAGCATCCCGTGACCGTAGGCATCCGCCTTCACCGCGAGCATGGTGCGCGCGGGTGCCGCGGTCGCCGCGAGCAGCGCCACGTTGTGCCGGAAGGCGGGCAGATGGATGCGGAGCTCGGCGCTCATCGCGGCTCCCTCCGGAGGCGAGGCCCGAGTCCCGCGGTCAGGGCGTGCGGCGCCCGTTCGGTCCAGGCCGCCCACTCGGCGACGCTCGGCGCGCCCTGAGCGGGGTCGCCGAAGGCGACGACCTCCGCACCGATCGGCGGGGTGGCGTCCCCCAGCTCGACCACGAGCTGGTCCATGGCGATCCGGCCGACGAGCCGATAGCGGATGCCGTCGATCGCGAGCTCCGCGCGGTTGGAGGCGAGCCGCGGGATGCCGTCGGCGTACCCGAGCCCGACGAGCCCGAGCGCGGTCGGCGCGCTCGTGCGGTGGGTGTAGCCGTAGGAGACCCCCGCGCCGGCGGGCACTCGCTTGACGGCGAGCAGCTCGCCCGCGACCGTCAGCACCGGCCGCGGCCCGGTGAGTCCGTAGGCGGCGGCCACCGCATCCGCGTCGGGGGCCGGAAGACGACCGACCCGCACCTCGGTGAAGCCCGCTGCCCGCGCCGGCCGTGCCGCGCCTTCGTCGGAGACGAGCACCGCGGTGATGCCGACCGCGCGTGCCACGGGAGCGACGAGCTCCCAGCCGTGACCGTAGGCGTCGGCTCGCGCATCGAGTGCGTCGATGCCCGAGTCGAGCAGTCGCGTGGCGAGCGCCTCGAGGTCGATCAGCGCGCGACGGCGGATACCGCGGGGCGAACCCGGGCTCGTCTCAGCCAGCGACCGACTCCGCGAGGCGGCCGGACTCGTCGTGCCAGTCGAGCGCCGTGGCGATGAGCTTGGGCTTGTACTCCGTGCCGTGGTGGGCGCAGAAGAGCAGCTCGCCCGAGGCGAGCGTGACCCGCACGTAGGCCTGGGCGCCGCACATGTCGCAGCGATCGAGGGCGCTGAGGCTCGGACGCTCCAGCTCGACGGTGTCGTCGGCGGTGATCTGAGACATGTCCTGCTCCTTCCCTCGGGTCGCGGTGTGGTGCTCGCTCCATGAAAGCACGCCGAAGCTGAAGATTCCGGATGCGGACGGGGCATTTCGCCCGTGGCGTACGCCAGACCCTCACACGAGGGCCTCGCGTGAACGGGAGGCGGGTCCTAGGGTTCTCCCATGGGGGATGTGGGGACATCGTTGCTCGACGCTGCCGTCGCGAGTGAAACGGCGACGGAGGCACCGTCGACGGACGAGGCGCCGCACGAGGTGGCGCGACGGCGCATCCCGCGGCGTGCCATCGCGATCGGCGTCGTCGGAGCGCTGGTCATCACGGGGGGCGTGATCGGCGGCGTGGCATGGGCGAACCGGGTCGCGCACGACGAGGCGCTCGCTGCCGCGACGACGGCGCGATCCGAGCTCGTCGGGGCGGTGGAAGCCCAGCGCACGGTCGTCCGCGCGTTCGAGGGCTCGGTCACCGAGGCCATCGCGTTGCGTGACGCCCTGGCCACCGAGGTGCTCGCGAACGCGTCGCTGCTCGGTGGCGCGGATGCGCTCGCGGCTCTCACCGCCGCGCACTCCGCGTTGGCGGCAGAGCTCGCCACGCAGCTCGAGGTCGCCGAGCCGATCTCGGCCACCCCGATCCCCGACGCGGCGCCCCTCGAGATGCCGGGCACGGTCGATGCGGAGCTGGGCACCGACGAGCTGAAGGCCCTGACGGCCGGGTATCGAGCGGATGCGAAGACGGCATCCGCCGCGACGGCAGCCCTCACGACGCGGGCGGGCGGGCTCGACGCCGCGCTCGGAGCGGCGCGCGAGCAGCTGACGGCGCTCGTCGCCACCATCCCGACGGTCGACGCGGCGCTCATCGCGAGCAACCCCCTCGCCTCGACGGACTCTCAGGCCGCCGCGTCCGCTGCGGTCACGGCCCTCGGTGCGGCATCCGCCGACGCCGATCTTCCGGCGCTGCTCGCCGCCTACGCGACCGCGGCCTCCGGGGTGATCGCCGCTCAGCAGGCCGAGGCGGCGCGGATCGCCGCCGAGGAGGCGGCGAAGGCGGCCGCCGCGAAGCGCTCCCGTACGGGAGGAGGCGGCGGTGGCGGCGGTGGTTCCTCCGGTGGTGGCGGTGGGGTGCTCGGCGAGACGAACGCGGCTCGCGCGGCGAACGGCGTGGCCGCGCTCTCCGGCAACGGCACTCTGAACTCCCGCTCCTGCACCTTCGCGGCCGAGCTCGCCGCGAACAACGGCGACCTCTACCACAGCGCCTTCGCGGGCGGCTTCTCCACCTGGGGCGAGAACGTCGCCTACGGCTACGGAAGCGCCGCGGCCGTCGTGGCCGGGTGGATGAACTCCTCGGGGCACCGAGCGAACATCCTCAATTCCGCGTTCACGCAGATGGGCGCCTGTTCGGCGACGTCGAGCACCGGGCGCGTCTACTGGGTGCAGCAGTTCGGCGGCTGAGCGCGCGGGTGCGCCTCCGGGGCGCCGGGGGAGGCCGCGGTTAGGCTCGACCGGTGACCGACTACTCCGCGCGCCATCTCTCCGTTCTCGAGGGCCTCGAGGCGGTTCGCAAGCGTCCCGGAATGTACATCGGCTCGACCGATTCCCGCGGTCTCATGCACTGCCTGTGGGAGATCATCGACAACTCGGTCGACGAGGCCCTCGCCGGGTACGGGACCGACATCGAGGTGGTGCTGCACCCGGACGAGTCGGTCGAGGTGCGCGACAGGGCGCGCGGCATCCCGGTGGACATCGAGCCGAAGACGGGGCTCACGGGCGTCGAGGTGGTCTTCACGAAGCTGCACGCGGGAGGCAAGTTCGGCGGGGGCTCCTACGCGGCCTCGGGCGGGTTGCACGGTGTCGGCGCCTCGGTCGTCAACGCGCTCTCGGAGCGCCTCGACGTCGAGGTGGACCGCGACGGCAAGACCTGGGCGATGTCGTTCCACCGCGGCGAGCCGGGGGTCTTCGCGGATGCGGGGGAGCCGACTCCGGATGCCGCGTTCACGCCGTTCGTCTCGGGCAGCGAGCTCCGGGTGGTCGGCAAGGTCGCCAAGGGCGTCACGGGCACCCGCATCCGCTACTGGGCCGACCGGCAGATCTTCACGAAGGGGGCGGGGTTCCAGGCGGAGGAGCTCATGGGGCGGGCCCGCCAGACGGCCTTCCTGGTGCCCGGGCTCGGGATCGAGATCCGCGACGAGCGGGGCGAGGCGCCCGAGACCTCCCGTTTCCGGTTCGCGGGCGGTATCAGCGAATTCGTCGAGCATCTGGCACCGGATGCCGGCGTGACCGACATCTGGCGGATCCAGGGAACCGGCGGCTACCGCGAGACGGTGCCCGTGCTGCAGGACAACGGCCACATGGTGCCGACCGAGTTGCAGCGCGAGTGCGAGGTCGACGTGGCGCTGCGCTGGGGCACGGGCTACGACACCGTGTTCAAGAGCTTCGTCAACATCATCGCGACCCCGAAGGGCGGCACCCACCAGGCGGGCTTCGAGCAGGGGCTGCTCAAGTTCCTGCGCGCCGAGGTGGAGAAGAACGCGCGGCGGCTCAAGGCGGGCAGCGACAAGCTGGAGAAGGACGACGTGCTCGCGGGGCTCACCGCGGTGCTGACCGTGCGGCTGCCCGAGCCGCAGTTCGAGGGGCAGACGAAGGAGGTGCTCGGCACGCCCGCGGTGCGCGCGATCGTGTCGAATGCGCTCGTCGCAGGCCTCCAGGAGCGCTTCGCGAGCACCAAGCGCGACGACAAGAGCCAATCCGCGCTCGTGCTCGACAAGGTCGTCGCCGAGATGAAGTCGCGGATCTCGGCGCGGGCGCACAAGGAGACCCAGCGGCGCAAGAACGCGCTGGAGAGCTCATCGCTTCCCGCGAAGCTCGTCGACTGCCGCTCGAACGACATCGCCGACACCGAGCTCTTCATCGTGGAGGGCGACTCCGCGCTCGGCACCGCGAAGCTCGCGCGCGACTCGGAGCACCAGGCGCTGCTCCCCATCCGGGGCAAGATCCTCAACGTGCAGAAGGCCTCGGTGGCCGACATGCTCGGCAACGCCGAGTGCGCCTCGATCATCCAGGTGATCGGCGCCGGCTCCGGCCGCAGCTTCGACCTCGAGGCGGCGCGCTACGGCAAGGTCATCATCATGAGCGACGCGGATGTCGACGGCGCGCACATCCGCACCCTGCTGCTGACGCTGTTCTTCCGCTACATGCGGCCGATGATCGAAGACGGCCGGGTGTTCGCGGCGGTGCCGCCGCTGCACCGCGTCGTGGCGATGAATCCGGGCTCGAAGCCCAACGACATCATCTACACCTACTCCGAGCAGGAGCTCCAGGGTGTGCTGGCGGCGCTCAAGAAGCAGGGCCGGCGCTACCAGGATCCGATCCAGCGCTACAAGGGACTCGGTGAGATGGATGCCGATCAGCTCGCCGAGACGACGATGAGCCGCGCGCACCGCACCCTGCGCCGGGTCCGCGTCGAGGACGCGGATGCGGCGAACCGCGTGTTCGAGCTCCTGATGGGCAACGACGTCGCGCCGCGCAAGGAGTTCATCATCGCCGGCCAGGGTCTCGACCGCTCGCGCGTCGACATCTGACGGCGCTCTCGGCCGCTCGGCGGGCCGAGGAGCGCCGGCGGAGGCTAGAGCGCCCGTCCCACGGAGGCGATGACTGCGTCGAGCGGCGCCCCGGAGGCGTCGCGCTTGGCGCCTGCCTCGGGCAGTGCGCGCGCCGCGCCGTCGGCCGAGACCGCGAGAGCGGGAGCGGGCCCGACCCAGGCGAGCGCGAGCGCGCTCTCGCCCTTCAGGAAGCTGTGCGAGCGCACGCCGCCCGTGGCGCGGCCCTTGCCGGGGAACTCGCTGAAGTGCGAGACCTTCCCGCGCCCCGGATCCGTCCCCGGAAGCGTCTCGGTGGGGGTCGAGATCGTCACGACCACCGCATCCGCCTGGTCGACGACGGCGAAGCAGAGCACCGTGGCGCCCGAGGCGAGGTTGATGCCCGCCATGCCGCCCGCCGCAGCCCCCTGCGGTCGCACCTGGGCGGCGGGGAAGTGCAGCAACTGGGAGTCGGAGGCGACGAAGACGAGCTCGTCCGCATCCGTTCCCTGGCCCACGCCCACGACCTCGTCGCCCGCTTTGAGCGCGATGATCTCGACGTCGGGGCGGTTCGGATAGCCGCCGGGCGCGACGCGCTTGACGACGCCCTGGCGGGTGCCGAGGGCGATCGCCTCCTCGGAGCCGAGCGAGACGAGCCCGACGATGCGCTCCTTCTTGTCGGCGAGGCCCAGATAGTCGCCGATGCGCGCCCCCGCGGCGAGCTGCACCGAGTTCGGCGGAACCGAGGGCAGGTCGACGGGGGTGAACCGGATGAGACGCCCGCGTGAGGTGATCGCGCCGAGCTCGCCGCGGGTCGTGCCGCGCACCGTCGACAGGATCGCGTCGTGCTTGGATCGGCGCCCCGTCGATGCCGCCAGCTCGACGCCGTCGGGGAGGTCGACCCGCACCGCGCGCCCCGTGGTCGACAGCACGACGAGGGTCGGCGCGTCCGCGATCTCGAGCGAGACCCCCGCTGCGGCCTTCCGCGCCATCGCGGGAGAGACCTGTGCGCCGGCCTCGGTGAGCAGGGTGCGACGCGGTGTGCCGAACCGGTCGGCGACCTCGTCCAGCTCGATCCCGACCTGCGTGCGGATGCGGCCGGGATCGGCGAGCAGCGCCTCCAGCTCGGCGATCTCGGCACGCAGCTTGTCGCGCTCGGTCTCGAGCTCGATGCGGCTGAACCGGGTGAGGCGACGCAGCTGCAGCTCGAGGATGTAGTCGGCCTGCAGGGTGGAGAGGTCGAACACCTCCATGAGTCGGCTGCGCGCCTGGGCGGTGTCGTCGCTCCCGCGGATGAGCTGGATGACCTCGTCGATGTCGAGGATCGCGATGAGCAACCCCTCGACGAGGTGCAGCCGCTCCTGCCGGCGCGCGAGACGGTACTGCGAGCGGCGCGTGACGACCTGGATGCGATGGTCGAGGTAGACCCGCAGCAGCTCGCGCAGCCCGAGCGTCTGCGGGCGTCCCTCGACGAGGGCCACGTTGTTGATCGAGAAACCGTCTTCGAGCGGGGTGAGCCGGTAGAGCTGCTCGAGCACGGCCTCGGGGGAGAAGCCGGTCTTGATGCCGATCACGAGCCGCAGGCCGTTCTTGCGGTCGGTGAGGTCGGTGACGTCGGCGATGCCCGTGATCTTCTTCGCGTTCACCCCATCCTTGATCTTCTCGATGACCTTCTCGGGCCCGACGAGGTAGGGCAGCTCGGTGACCACGAGTCCCGTGCGGCGTGCGGAGAGCTGCTCCACGCCGACCTTGGCCCGCGTCTTGAAGGAGCCGCGGCCGGTCGCGTAGGCGTCGCGGATGCCGTCGAGCCCGACGATCGTGCCGCCGGTGGGCAGGTCGGGGCCGGGCACGTACGCCATCAGCTCCTCGAGCGTGGCCTCGGGGTTCTCGAGGAGGTGGCGCGCCGCACCGACCACCTCGATGAGGTTGTGCGGGGCCATGTTGGTGGCCATCCCGACCGCGATCCCGCTCGCGCCGTTGACGAGGAGGTTCGGGTAGGCGGCAGGCAGCACCGAGGGCTGCGTGAGCTGGTTGTCGTAGTTCGGCACGAAGTCGACGACGTCCTCGTCGAGGGATTCGACGAGCGCGAGCGCGGCGGCCTGCATCCGGGCCTCGGTGTAGCGCGGCGCGGCCGGTCCGTCGTCGAGCGAGCCGAAGTTGCCGTGCCCGTCCACGAGCGGCACCCGCATCGTGAAGTCCTGCGCGAGGCGCACGAGTGCGTCGTAGATCGCGGTGTCGCCGTGCGGATGCAGGCGGCCCATCACGTCGCCGACGACACGCGCCGACTTGACGTGTCCGCGATCCGGGCGCAGCCCCATCTCGTTCATCTGGAACAGGATGCGGCGCTGCACGGGCTTCAGCCCGTCGCGTGCGTCGGGAAGGGCACGGGAGTAGATGACCGAGTACGCGTATTCGAGGAACGAGCCCTGCATCTCGGTGGAGACGTCGACGTCCTCGATGCGTTCGCCGGAGGCGAGGGCGTCAGCGGGCTGCGGCGTGGTGTTGTCGGGCGGAGTCATAAGATCGTCGCCATGTTACCGGCGGCGAAAACGCACAGGCTGAGCCTCGCGGATGTCGTGCCGAATTGCCTCGACGCGCTCACGGGTGGCGGTGGTCGGCTGCGGTTGGGGCGCGTCGAGAAGGCGATCGTGGTGGTCGCCGACGGCCTCGGCCACGCGCAGCTCGCCGCCCACAGCGGCCACGCGCGCACCCTCGCGAAAAGGCTGCCGCTGGATCCGGCGATCGGTTCCGGGTTCCCGACGACGACCGTCGCCGCACTGACCACCCTCACGACGGGCGAGCCCGCCGGGCGGCACGGTCTCGTCGGCTACCGGGTGCTCGATCCTGATGCCGACCGGGTGGTCAATCAGCTCTCCGGGTGGGAGGGTCTCGATCCGGCGCGCTGGCAGCGGATGCCGACGCTGTTCGAGCGGGCGACCGCGGCTGGGGTGCGCGCGGTGGCCATCACGCACACCCGCTATCGCGACTCGCCGTTCACCCGGGCGATGCTGCGCGGTGCGGAGTTCCTGGCGGCGACGGGGGCCGCCGGTCGCACCGAACAGCTGCGCGGGGTGCTCGCCGCCCCCGGACCCGCGCTCGTGTACTACTACGTCCCCGATCTCGACGTCGCGGGGCACGCGCACGGCGTGGACTCGCCGGAGTGGCTCGTCGCGCTCGAGTCCTTCGATGCGGAGATGAGCTCCCTCACGGGCATGCTCGGCGCGCGCGCGGGGGCGCTCGTGACGGCCGACCACGGAATGGTCGACGTGCCCGCCCACGCCCAACGGCTCGTGCCGCCCGCGCTTCTCGAGGGCGTGCGGCATATCGCCGGCGAGCCGCGGTGCCTGCAACTGCATCTCGAGAACGGCATCTCGGCGCGCGAGGTCGCTGAACGTTGGCGCGAGGCGGAGGGCGCCCGCGCATGGATCGGCACGCGTGCGGAGGCGGTCGCGGCCGGCTGGTTCGGAGATCTCGACCCCGAGGTCGAGCCGCGCATCGGCGAGGTGCTGGTCGCGGCGAGGGGCGACGGCGCGTACTACGCCGATCCGAACGACACCGCCCGCCGCATGATCGGGCAGCACGGCTCGCTCACCCCCGCGGAGACGGCGGTGCCGCTGCTCCGTTTCGGTGCCTTCGCCTGAGGCGCGGCGCCTAGTCCTCGTCGCCGCGCGCGCCGAAGACGATCTCGTCCCAGCTCGGCATCGAGGCACGGCCGCGACGCTTGCCCAAGGGGCCGGTCGCGCCGGAGGATCCGGATGCCTTCGCCGTCGGCTGCGAGGAGTAGCTCGCGGGGACGGGTTCGTCCGGCACGCCGTCGAGCGGCACGTCCACGAGCTTCACGACCCCGGTCGAGGGATGCGCGGCGAGGTCCGGGTCGCCCTCCTCGAGGTCGAGCGGCTCCCGTTCGCCCCGACGTCGGCGGAGCGCCTCGAGCAGGTCGGCGGTGTGGTGGGTGCCGGTCGTGTCCTCGACGGGCGGTGCGGTGCGCGTTCCGAACTCGATCTGGCTGAACTCGACGGCCGTGACGATCGTGCCGTCGGCATCCGGCTCCACAGAGAAGGCGCCCGAGTCGAACCGCGCGTCATCGCGCTCGTCGAGCGGCACGGCACGCAGCCGGGGGATGAGGCTCGGCGGGAACTCACCCTGCTGCGAGAGCTGCACGGCCTCCTGGTTGAGCGGCTGAAGCGACTGCTTCTTGGGCTCGAAACCCCAGCGCGCATCGCGCGCGATGTCGCCCGCCGTGAAGGTCAGCTTGACGATCCAGCCGCCGCCCTGCTCCTTCCAGCTGGCCCAGCGCTCCCCGGTCGCGCCGGCGTCGGCGAGTCGTTCCCGGATGACGGAGCCGAAGGTGGCGCCCGAGGCGAGCGGATCGGTCTCGACGGCCATATGCACGGGCACGTTGAGCGCGGATTCGATGACGTACTCGCGCTCGGCGAGCACGGGGCCCTCGAAGCGCTTGACGTATTCGAGCGACGCGCCGGTCACCCGTGCCACATCTTCGGCGGTCATCCCGGCGCGGATCTGGGTCTGGATCTCACGCGGTGCGAGGCGGCGCAGCGGGCCCGTGTCGGGCATCGAGGCGCGCAGCCGCGACTGTGCGGTCTCGTCGACTTCGACGCGGTACTGTTCGCCGTCGTCGGAGGCGACCAGGAGCGAGCCGTTCTCGACTCCGATGACCTTGAGCTCTTGCATGCGGAACGACCTCCAGCCGTCATGATTCGCGCCCAGGATGCCACGAAGACGGCACGAAACCGCGGAATACCGTGGGCGCGCCGCGAGTTGCATCGGCAGCGGTTCCCGAGCTTTCTGGGAGGCGCCTGGGAGAGTTTGCGCTCAGGCATCCGATGATGCAAACTGACGCCGCTTCACCCGCACGCAGCGACTTGGATGGATGGGAATGGCTACCGATTACGACGCCCCGCGGAAGACCGACGACGACACCGAGTCGATCCAGGCCCTCCAGGAGCGTGTTCCGGACAAGTTGTCCGGAGTCGTCGACGTCGATGACGCCGACAACCCCGGCTTCGAGCTCGGCGGTTCGGATCTGTCCGACCTGGATCTCGACGTCGTCGTGCTCCCGCCCCAGGAGGACGAGTTCACCTGCGTGAGCTGCTTCCTGGTGAAGCACCAGTCGCAGTTCGACCACAAGGGCGAGCTCGGGCCGATCTGCATCGAGTGCGCCGCCTGAGCCTCTGAGGTGATCGAGGAGCGCCGCCGCAGGCGACGCGTCTCAGATCACCTGCTTCGAGGTCACCGGGCGCTGTGCGCCGCGATCGCCGCCGTGAGCCGCTCGGCGTGCCTGCTGGAGATCAGCCAGTACGGCGTCGGATCGTCGGGGTCGACCAGCTCGACACGCACGACATCCGGGATCCAGCCTCGGATCAGCAGCCAGGCGTCGGCGTGCAGGCCCGTGCCGCGCTCGCGCACCGCGTCGGCACCGCGCATCGCGTGCACCTCGCCGACGAGCGCGAGCGGCAGCCGCGCGCGCCCGGCGCGGAGCACGCCGTCGCCCACCGTGACCACCGGCGTCGTGAGCAGGAGCGCGCCGACGATGGCCGCGTGCAGCGCGATCGCGACGATCACTCCCGCGGTCGGGTTGATCGGCAGGAACACGATCAGAGACGCCGGGATCACGAGTGCGGTCGCGAGGTAGATCCAGGCTGCGGGCCAGAGGCGTTCACGGTAGGTCATCACGCCTATTCGACCATGGACTATCGTCGTGGGGTGACCGAGACCGTCGAGGTGCTGTTCCGCGGGGACACCCTCCCCGTGTACGCGCACCCCGGTGATGCCGGCGCCGATCTGGTCGCCGCCGAGGAGCTCGTGCTCGCGCCAGGCGAACGCTCGACGGTCGGCACGGGCGTCTCGATCGCGCTTCCGGATGGTTACGTCGCCTTCGTGGTGCCGCGCAGCGGTCTCGCCGCCCGGCACGGCATCACGATCGTCAACAGCCCCGGAACCGTCGATGCGGGCTACCGCGGTGAGATCCGGGTGACCCTGCTCAACACCGACGCGCGCGAGAGCTACGCGATCTCCGTCGGCGACCGCATCGCGCAACTCATCGTCATGCCGGTGAGCCGCGCCCGTTTCATCCCGGTGGAGCGCCTTCCCGGCTCCGATCGCGGTGAGGGCGGCTTCGGCTCGACCGGCTACTCGACCCGAGGAGGAAACCCATGAGCGACGAGCCCACAGAGGACGCGCCCGCCGAGCAGCCGAAGTCGGCTCCCGAGGATCGGGAGACGAACGGGCCGTTCGACCTCGCGGAGGCCAACCAGGTGCGGCCGTACGTGGATCTCGGCGGCGTCAAGATCCTGCCGCGCCCCGATCTCGCCCTGCGGCTCGAGATCGAGGAGGGCAGCAAGCGTGTGGTCGCGGTCGCGCTCGACTACGCGGACTCGACGCTGCAGGTGCAGCCGTTCGCTGCGCCCCGCACGAGCGGGCTGTGGCACGAGATCCGCGAGCAGATCGTGGAGCAGATCTCCCGCCAGGGCGGTCGCACCGAGACCCTAGACGGTCCGTTCGGCCCCGAGCTGCGCGCGGAGATCCCGGCACCGGCAGGCAACGCCCCCGGCGTGCGGATCGCGCGGTTCGTCGGCGTCGACGGCCCCCGGTGGTTCCTGCGCGGCGTGATCAGCGGCAAGGCGGCCGTGGACCCGGATGCCGCGGCGCAGGTCGAGGACCTCTTCCGCAGCATCGTGGTGGTGCGTGGTGGCACCCCGATGCCGCCGCGCGACCTGATCCCGCTGACGGTGCCCGCGAGCGTGCAGGGCGGCGAGTCGGCCGCATCTGAGTGATGGGGTCATCGGGCGACGCGGCACCGGAGGGCGCGGACGAGCAGGCGCGGGTGCCCGACGAGCCGGGCTTCGCGGATGCGATGGCCGCCGCCGCGCGTCGCTCCGGTCTCGGCCATGTGACGCCCGGCCAGGCGCCGACCGCGGGTGCCCTGCTCGCGGCGATCGGCGGCGTGCGCGGCTTGATCGAGTCGATCCTGCCGCCCCTGATCTTCCTGGTGGTCTTCACCCTCTCCCAGCAGCTGGTTCCGGCGGTGCTCGCGCCGCTCGGGCTGGCGCTCGTCTTCATCGTCGCGCGGCTGGTGGCGAAGCAGCCGGTGATGTCGGCGATCGTGGGGGCGCTCGGGGTGGCGCTGTCGGCGGGTCTGGCGCTGCTGAGCGGTCGGGCGGCGGACAACTTCCTGCCCGGCCTCGTCATCAATGTCGTGTTGCTGCTCGCGATGCTCGTGAGCCTCGCGGTGCGGCGTCCGCTCATCGGCATCGTCGCGGGGCTGCTGACGAACGACGCGCAGTGGCGATCCGATCCCGCCAAGCGTCGGGTCGCGGTCATCGCCACGATCCTGTGGGCGGTGCTCCCTGCCATCCGGCTCGCTGTCGAGGTGCCGCTCTACCTGGCGGGGGATGCCGCGGGCCTTGCGGCCATGAAGCTGGTGCTCGGCCTGCCGCCCTACGCGATCCTGCTCTGGGTGACCTGGTTGCTGATCCGCAGCGCCTGGTCTCGCGAGGTGGACGCGAAGCGCCCCGACGAGGCGTAAGATATCTTGATGTCAAGATAAATCGACTCGGGTGCGCCGGGGCGGACAGGCTTAGGCTTGCCTTGCTGGAACCTGCCCGTGTCGCCCGTCAGGATGGCTGAGGCAGCGCATCCGGACATTCGCCAGAGGAGACGACCGTGTCGAGCATCAACAGCTTTTCCGCCCAGGACACTCTGACGGTCGGCGGCACCGCCTACGAGGTGTTCCGGATCGACACCGTCGCCGGATACGAGAAGCTCCCGTTCAGCCTGAAGGTGCTGCTCGAGAACCTGCTGCGCACGGAAGACGGTGCCAACGTCACGCGGGCGCAGATCGAGGCCCTGGGCTCCTGGAACCCGGATGCCGAGCCCGACACCGAGATCCAGTTCACCCCGGCGCGCGTCATCATGCAGGACTTCACCGGCGTCCCCTGCATCGTCGACCTCGCCACGATGCGCGAGGCCGTCACCGCGCTCGGCGGCAACCCCGACAAGATCAACCCGCTCTCGCCCGCCGAGATGGTCATCGACCACTCGGTCATCGCCGACCTCTTCGGCACCGAGAACGCGCTCGAGCGCAACGTCGAGATCGAGTACGAGCGCAACGGCGAGCGCTGACCGCCTTCCAGGACTTCAAGGTCGTGCCGCCCGGAACCGGCATCGTGCACCAGGTCAACATCGAGCACCTCGCCAAGGTCATCTACGACCGCACGAACGGCGGCGTGCTGCAGGCCTACCCCGACACCTGCGTCGGCACCGACTCGCACACCACGATGGTCAACGGTCTCGGCGTGCTCGGCTGGGGCGTCGGCGGCATCGAGGCCGAGGCCGCGATGCTCGGCCAGCCGGTGTCGATGCTCATCCCGCGCGTCGTCGGCTTCAAGCTCACCGGCGAGATCCCCGCGGGCGTCACCGCGACGGATGTCGTGCTCACGATCACCGACATGCTGCGCAAGCACGGTGTCGTCGGCAAGTTCGTCGAGTTCTACGGCGCGGGCGTCGGCTCGGTGCCGCTCGCCAACCGCGCCACCATCGGCAACATGAGCCCCGAGTTCGGCTCGACCGCCGCGATGTTCCCGATCGACGACGTCACGCTCGACTACCTGCGCCTCACCGGCCGCGACGAGCAGACCGTCGCGCTCGTCGAGGCCTACGCGAAGCTGCAGCACCTCTGGCACGACGCGAGCCACGAGCCCTCCTACAGCGAGTACATGGAGCTCGACCTCGGAACCGTCGTGCCGTCGATCGCCGGCCCCAAGCGCCCGCAGGACCGCATCCTGCTCTCGGAGGCGAAGAGCCAGTTCGCGAAGGACATCCTGAACTACGCGACCCCGTCGTCCACCAACGACATCGTCGACCTCGAGTCCAAGCACTCCTTCCCCGCATCCGACCCCGGCTCGGTGCCGGGCGAGGAGAACGGCGACACCCGTGAGGTGCACATCAGCCACGGGGT
This sequence comes from Leifsonia xyli, assembly GCA_003243275.1. Classification (GTDB taxonomy): domain Bacteria; phylum Actinomycetota; class Actinomycetes; order Actinomycetales; family Microbacteriaceae; genus Homoserinibacter. The sequence continues at coordinate 102,831 of QFQR01000001.1, forward strand.
GCCGACCGCGTCGAAGCCCATCCGTGTGACCGCCCCCGACGGAAGCGCCTACGTGCTCGACAACGGCGCCGTCACCCTCGCCGCGATCACCTCGTGCACCAACACCTCCAACCCCTCGGTCATGATCGCGGCGGGCCTGCTCGCCAAGAAGGCCGTCGACAAGGGCCTCACGCGCAAGCCGTGGGTCAAGACCACCCTCGGCCCGGGCTCCAAGGTCGTCACCGACTACTACGAGAAGTCGGGGCTCGACAAGGCGCTCGAGGGTCTCGACTTCTACACGGTCGGCTACGGCTGCACGATCTGCATCGGCAACTCCGGACCGCTCATCGACGAGGTGTCGGCTGCGATCAACGAGAACGACCTCGCCGTCACCGCCGTGCTCTCCGGCAACCGCAACTTCGAGGGGCGCATCAGCCCCGACGTCAAGATGAACTACCTCGCCTCGCCTCCGCTCGTGGTCGCCTACGCGCTGGCCGGATCGATGAACTTCGATTTCGAGACGGATGCGCTCGGCAAGGACGCCGACGGCAACGAGGTCTTCCTCAAGGACATCTGGCCCTCGCCCGAGGAGGTGCAGGAGGTCATCGACTCCTCGATCTCGCGCGAGCAGTTCATCAAGCAGTACGCGACGGTCTTCGACGGCGACGAGCGCTGGACGAGCCTGCCGACCCCCGAGGGCCCGATCTTCGAGTGGGATGCCGACTCCACCTACGTGCGGAAGGCCCCCTACTTCGACGGCATGTCGATGGAGCTCACGCCGGTGAGCGACATCTCCGGCGCGCGCGTCATGGCCACGCTCGGCGACTCGGTCACGACCGACCACATCAGCCCGGCCGGCAACATCAAGGCGGGCACCCCGGCGGCGCAGTACCTCGAGGCCCACGGCGTCGAGCGCAAGGACTTCAACTCCTACGGCTCGCGTCGTGGCAACCACGAGGTGATGATCCGCGGCACCTTCGCCAACATCCGCCTCAAGAACGAGCTCGTCTCGGCCGTCAACGACGGACAGGTCGTCGAGGGCGGCTTCACGCGCGACTTCACGCAGGCGGGCGGACCGCAGTCGTTCATCTACGACGCCTGCGAGAACTACCGGGCGGCGGGCACCCCGCTCGTCGTGTTCGGCGGCAAGGAGTACGGCTCCGGTTCCTCGCGCGACTGGGCGGCGAAGGGCACCAGCCTGCTGGGCGTCAAGGCCGTCATCACCGAGAGCTTCGAGCGCATCCACCGCTCGAACCTGATCGGCATGGGCGTCGTCCCGCTGCAGTTCCCTGCGGGGGAGTCCTGGTCGTCGCTCGGCCTCGACGGCACCGAGATCGTCTCGATCTCGGGGCTCGAGCAGCTGAACGAGGGCGTCACCCCCAAGACCGTGCACGTGACCGCGGCGCCGAGCGAGTTCTCGCCCGAGGGCAAGCAGACCGTGGAGTTCGACGCGGTCGTGCGCATCGACACCCCCGGTGAAGCCGACTACTACCGCAACGGCGGCATCCTGCAGTACGTGCTCCGCAGCCTTGTCTGAGAGCGCCGCGATAATCCGCGGCGCGTCGCTCCGCGAGACGGCATGAGCGTGGTCACGCCGTCTCGCTGTGGAGACCGGGAGGGTCGGCGCGGCCTCGATCAGCTTTGCGGCGTAGGGTCGAGGACGTGAGCATGCTCGAGTCGATCCACGGTCCCCGGGACCTCGATGGACTCAGTCGCGAGCAGCTCGTGCAGCTCGCGGGGGAGATCCGCGAGTTCCTCGTGCGGGAGGTCTCCAAGACCGGCGGACATCTCGGTCCCAACCTCGGCGTCGTCGAGCTCTCGATCGCGATGCACCGGGTCTTCGACTCGCCCCATGACGCGATGGTGTTCGACACGGGCCACCAGAGCTACGTGCACAAGCTCCTGACCGGTCGGCAGGACTTCGTCGGCCTGCGCGAGCGCGGCGGACTCGCGGGCTATCCGCAGCGCTCCGAGTCCGAGCATGACATCGTGGAGAGCTCCCACGCCTCGAGCTCGCTCAGCTGGGCCGACGGCATCTCGCGCGCGTTCGCGATGACCGGTCAGGGTGATCGCTACGTGGTCGCGGTCGTCGGCGACGGCGCCCTCACCGGGGGGATGACCTGGGAGGCGCTCAACAACATCTCCGACGACAACTCGCGTCGACTCGTGATGATCGTCAACGACAACGGCCGCTCCTACGCGCCGACGATCGGCGGGATGGCGCGGTTCCTCAACACCGTCCGCACCCGACGCGCCTACCGCTCGCTCTACTTCTCCAGCCGTCGCTTCTTCGACGGTCTGGGCAGGCCCGGCCGCGCCTTCTACCGTGGAACCCGCGGTGCGATCCACGGCTTCCTCGCCCGCTTCTCCAACAACGAGGCGCTCTACTCGAACCTCGACATCAAGTACCTCGGCCCCGTCGACGGGCACGACCTCGGCTCCCTCGAGGAGGCACTGCGGCAGGCGAAGGACTACGACGCCCCGGTCATCGTGCACGTCATCACCCAGAAGGGGCGCGGCTACGAACCCGCCCTCGCCGACGTCGCCGATCAGTTCCACGCGGTCGGACAGATCGACCCCGAGACCGGCGAACCGCTCGAGCACCCGAGCAAGCCCTCCTGGACCTCGGTGTTCGCCGACGAGATGCTCGAACTCGCGGAGCGCGATCCGCGGCTGGTCGGCATCACCGCCGCCATGCTGAGGCCCACGGGGTTGCACCGTTTCGCCGAGCGCTTCCCCGAGCGGGTGTTCGACGTCGGCATCGCCGAGCAGCACGCGGCCACGAGCGCCGCGGGTCTCGCCTACGGCGGGCTGCATCCGGTGGTCGCGCTCTACGCGACCTTCGTGAACCGTGCCTTCGACCAGGTGCTCATGGATGTCGCCCTGCACCGCGCCGGCGTCACCTTCGTGCTCGACCGGGCCGGTGTGACCGGGCCGGACGGCCCGAGCCACCACGGCATGTGGGACCTCGCGATCCTGCAGGTCGTGCCCGGCATCCGCATCGCGGCCCCGCGTGACGCGACGCGGCTGCGCGAGGAGCTCGCGGAGGCCGTCGCCGTCGACGACGGGCCCACCGTGCTGCGGTTCTCGAAGGGATCCGTCGGCAACGAGTTCGACGCCGTGCGTCGCACCGACGACGGGGTCGACGTGCTGCGCGAGGCGCCGCACCGCGACGTGCTCCTCGTGGCCGTCGGCCCGATGGCCGCGCTCGCGATGCGCGTGGCCGATCGCCTCGCGGCGCAAGGCATCGGCGCGACGGTCGTCGATCCGCGCTGGGTGATCCCGGTGCCGGGCAGCATCGTCGAGTTCGCCCGCGACCACCGCCTCGTCGTCTCGATCGAGGACGGCATCCGGGTCGGCGGTGTCGGAACCCGCATCCGGCAGGATCTGCGCGCCGCGGGGGTCGACACCGCGGTCGACGAGCTCGGCCTGCCCGACGAGTTCATCGACCACGCCTCGCGCGACCAGATCCTCGAGGACGCCGGACTCACCGATCAGCGGATCGCGCGCGACATCGTGGCCCAGGTGCTCGGCACCCGCATCCCGGTCGCCCGTCCGCTCCCCGACGAGGATGCGGCCCGGGAATACGACACCGAGCGCGGTCGTTGACCTCTCGTACCGCGCTCCGCATCCGCCTCACCCCACCACCGGAGATCCTGTGACGAACCGTGCCGTCGAGACGCCCGCCGCGAGCGGTTCTCCGGACACCGCGACCGCTCGACGCAACCGGCTCGCGATCATCCTGCTGCTCGCCGCGGTCTTCGTGGTGTTCCTCAACGAGACGACGATGGGCGTCGCGTTGCCGAAGATCATGGACGACCTCGGGATCACCCCGAGCGAAGGGCAGTGGCTGACCACCGCGTTCGCGCTGACGCTCGCCGTGGTGATCCCGACCACCGGGTTCCTGCTCGAACGCCTGACCACGCGCACGGTGTTCATCACCGCGATGTCGCTGTTCTCGCTCGGCACCCTCATCGCCGCGACCGCCCCCGGCTTCGGGGTGCTCGTCGCGGGTCGCGTGGTGCAGGCGACCGGCACCGGCATGATGATGCCTCTGCTCATGACGACCGTGCTGACGCTCGTGCCGCTGTCGGATCGAGGCCGCATCATGGGGCGCATCTCGATCGTGATGTCGGTGGCACCCGCGATCGGACCGGCGGTCTCGGGTCTCGTGCTCGAGCTCACCGCCTGGCGCGGACTGTTCTGGGTCATGCTGCCGATCGCCCTCGTCATGCTGGGGATCGGCATCGCCCGCGTGCCGAACGTCTCGGAGCCGCGTCCGGTGCCGCTCGACGTGCCCTCGGTGGTGCTGTCCGCCTTCGCGTTCAGCGGCATCGTCTTCGGGCTCAGCAATCTCGGGCTCGCGGCAGAGGGCAAGGCGATGATGCCGTCGTGGATTCCGCTCGTCATCGGCGGTCTCTCCCTCGCGCTCTTCATCTGGCGTCAGCTGCGACTGCAGCGTCGGGATACCGCGCTGCTGGATCTGCGCACCTTCCGCTCGCGGAGCTTCACCGTCTCGATCCTGTTCTTCGTGATCCTGATGGCGGTGCTCTTCGGCGTCGTTATCCTGTTCCCGATCTATCTGGAACGCGGACTCGGCATCGACACCCTCACGATCGGACTCACGCTGCTGCCTGGCGGCCTGGTGATGGGCCTGCTCGGGCCGCTCGTCGGACGGCTCTACGACCGCTACGGGCCGGCACCGCTCGTGATCCCCGGGTCGATCGTGATGAGTGCCGCGATCTGGGCGATGACCCTCTTCGGCCCCGCGACTCCGCTCTGGTTCGTGCTCGTGACCCACGTCGTGCTGAGTCTCGGCCTCGGCCTGCTGTTCACGCCGGTCTTCACGACCGCCACGAGCGCGCTCCCGCCGCACCTGTACTCGCACGGTTCGGCCACGATCGGCACGGTGCAGCAGGTGGCCGGTGCGGCCGGCACGGCGACCTTCATCGCCCTCCTCGCGCTCGGCACCACCGCGGCGGGCGCGGTGACGCCGGAGACGGCGACCCCGGATGAGTTGATCGCCGGGGTGCACCTCGCCTTCCTCGGCGGCGCGATCCTGTCGCCGCTCGCGATCGTCGCGGCGTTCTTCGTGCGCAAGCCCGCACAGCCCGAACTCACCGACGAGGAGCTCGCCGCGCGCCCGATGCACTGAGCTTCGCCGCGCGCGGCGAGTCGCAGCTACGCGACCCCGCGGATCACCGGGTGGTGGAAGGTGTCGCCGAAGGCCTTCTCGCTCGCGCCGACGCGGTCGAGATAGGGGGTGATCCCGCCCATCTGGAACGGCCAGCCCGCACCGAGGAGCATGCACAGGTCGATGTCCTCGGCCGCCGCGACCACGCCGTCCTCGAGCATGCGATGGATCTCGTCCGCGAGACCCAGCTCGAGCCGCTCACGCAACTGCGTCGGCGTGAGCGCCACGGCATCCGCCGGTCGGTGCTTCTTGACGATCTCGAGCGCCTTCTTGTCGTAACCCGTGATCTTGCCCTTGCCGTCCTTCGCGAAGATCGCGCCGTACTCGGCGAGCTCGTGCAGCGCGGGGCTGTCGAAGAAGCGCTCAGGGAAGGCGGCGTGGTGCGTGTCGAGCACGTGCGCACCCACCTTGAGGCCGACGAGATCGAGCAGCACGAAGGGATCCATCGGCAGCCCGAAGGGGCGCGCGGCCTCGACCACGTCCTCGAACGAGGCTCCCTGCTCGACGGCGTGCATCGCCTCGCCGAGCACCTTCGCGAGCACCCGGTTCACGACGAAACCGGGGGAGTCGCTCGTGATGACGGCGTTCTTGCGGAGCTGGGCCGCCGTCGCCATCGCGGTCGCGAGCGCCGCGTCCGTGGTGTTCGGGGTCTTCACGACCTCGATGAGAGGCATGACCGCGACCGGGTTGAAGAAGTGGAAGCCGACGAGACGTTCCGGGTTCTTCAGCTTCGCCCCGATCTGCTCGACCGAGAGCGAGGAGGTGTTGGTGGCGAGGATCGCGTCGGGGGAGATGTGCTGCTCGATCTCGGCGAAGACGTCCTGCTTGATGCCGAGCTCCTCGAAGACCGCCTCGATGACCCAGTCGCATTCGGCGAAGTCGGCCTTGTCGGTCGTGCCGGTCACGAGCGCCTTCAGGCGATTCGCCTCGTCGGATCCGATGCGTCCCTTCGCGAGCAGCTCGTCGATCTCGCCGCGGATGTAGTCGAGTCCCTTGTCGACGCGCGCCTGGTCGAGGTCGGTGATGACGACCGGCACCTGCAGGCGGCGCACGAAGAGCAGCGCGAACTGCGAGGCCATCAGTCCTGCCCCGATCACGCCCACCTGGGTGACCTTCTGCGCGAGCGCCTTGTCGGGCGCACCTGCGGGGCGCTTCGCGCGCTTCTGCACGAGGTTGAAGGCGTAGATGGATGCGCGGAACTGATCGCCCGAGATGAGGTCGGCGAGCGCCTTGTCCTCGGCGAGGAAGCCGGTCTTCTTGTCGGTGTTCTTCGCCGCCTTGAGCAGTTCGAGCGCCCGATAGGGGCTCTTCGCGACCTCGCCGATCCGGCTCTTGAGGGTCTTCTCGGCGATGCCGATCGCGATGTCCCACTTGGCGAGGCGCTCCAGCTTGCCCGGTTCGTTCGGACGCTTCACCTTGATCGTGCCCGTGAGCACGCCGTCGGCCCACTTGAGGGAGTCCTCGAGGAAGTTCGCGGGGCCGAACATGGCATCCGCGATGCCGAGCTCGAAGGCCTGCGGACCCTTCAGCATCCGGTTGTTCTTGAGCGGGTTCGAGATGACGACCTCGAGGGCGTTCTCGATGCCGATGAGGTTCGGCAGCAGCCACGCGCCGCCCCAGCCGGGGATGATGCCGAGGAACACCTCGGGCAGTGCGAGAGCCGGAACCGAGGAGTCGATCGTGCGGTAGTCGGCGTTGAGCGCGATCTCGACACCGCCGCCGAGGGCCAGCCCGTTGACGAAGACGAACGACGGGACCCCCAGCTCGCCGAGCTTGCCGAGGGTCTGATGCCCGAGCTGCGCCATGAGCACACCGGTCTGGTGGTCCTCGATCTCGCTCACCCGCGACAGGTCGGCGCCGGCGGCGAGGATGAACTGCTTGCCGGTCACCGCGACCGCGTCGATCTCGCCGGAGGCCGCGCGCGCGGCGAGCTCGTCGAGACGCGCACCCAGCTCGGTGAGCGTGGCAGGCCCGAGGGTGTTCGGGCGTGTGTGGTCGCGCCCGTTGTCGAGGGTGAGCAAAGCGAGGCGCTTGCCGCTCGGCAGCACGATGTCGCGCACGAAGGAGTGCGTGACCACCTCGTCGGGGTCGAGGGCGACGAGCGCCGCGAAATCGGAGGCGCTGTAGTCGGGGAGCTTGCTCTGGTTCTTCGCCATGGTCACTTCGCTCCCGTGTAGTGGGGGTTCTCCCAGATGATGGACCCGCCCTGACCGAGGCCGACGCACATGGCGGTCAAGCCGTAGCGCACCTCGGGGTGCTCCTCGAACTGACGGGCGAGCTGGATCATGAGGCGCACGCCGGAGGAGGCGAGCGGATGTCCGATCGCGAGCGCGCCACCCCACGGGTTCACGCGCGGGTCGTCGTCGTCGATCTCGTAGTGGTCGAGGAACGACAGCACCTGAACGGCGAAGGCCTCGTTGAGCTCGAACAGTCCGATGTCCGAGATGGACAGCCCCGCCTTGCGCAGCGCCTTCTCGGTCGACGGGATCGGACCGAGGCCCATGACCTCGGGCTCGACGCCCGCGAAGGCGAAGGAGACCATCCGCATCTTGACCGACAGACCCAGCTCGGCCGCGGCATCCGCACTGGCCAGCAGCGAGACGGTCGCGCCGTCGGTCAGCGGCGACGAGTTGCCCGCGGTGACCCGACCGTGCGGGCGGAACGGGGTCTTGAGCCCCGCGAGGCCCTCGAGCGTCGTCTCGGGACGCATGCCCTCGTCCTGGGTGGCGAGACCCCAGCCGGCCTCGGACCCGATCGCGACGGGGATGAGGTCGGGCTGGATCTTGCCCGCCGCGTACGCCGCGGCGACCTTCTGCTGGCTGCCGAGCGCGTAGCGGTCGCTGCGCTCCTTGGTGAGCGTGGGGAAGCGGTCGTGCAGACGCTCGGCCGTGTTGCCCATGTTGAGCGAGTCGGGGGAGACGAGCTTCTCGGCGAGGAAGCGGGGGTTGGGATCGGCTCCGAAACCCATCGGGTGGCGTCCCATGTGCTCGACGCCCCCGGCGATGCCCACGTCGTAGGCGCCGAAGGCGATCGCGCCGGCGATCGTCGTGACGGTCGTCATGGCGCCCGCGCACATCCGGTCGAGCGCGTATCCGGGCACCGAGAGCGGCAGGCCGGCGAGGATCGCGGCCGTGCGGCCCAGGGTGAGCCCCTGGTCGCCCTGCTGGGTGGTCGCGGCGATCGCGACGTCGTCCACGCGATCCTTGGGAAGGCCGGGATTGCGCTCCAGCAGTCCGATCATCGCCTTCACGATGAGGTCGTCGGAACGGGTGTTCCAGTACTGACCCTTCTCGCCTGCGCGTCCGAACGGGGTGCGCACCCCGTCGACGAAGACGACGTCCGAGCGGTTGGTCGAGGGCGAGTGGGCCACGATGCCTCCACAGATCAGGGGAACGGATGCGGGCACGCGGGCGCGCATCCGGGTGTCGTCTTCGATCCTAGGCAGCGAGTGCGCGGGCCGCCGGAATCGTTCGACGGAAGCTACTAGGCGTCGTCCTGTGCGGGGGCGGGGGCTTGGCGCGCCTCGACAAAGGCGCTCACGACGAGCTCGCCGAGCTCGTCGATCTGCCAGGCACGGGCACCATGGGAGTCGAGCGCCGCGGCGATCGACTCGCGGGAGATGTCGGCGGGCGGCGCCCACGCGATGCGCCGCAAGGTGTCGGGGGTGAGCATGTTCTCGACCGGGATGGCGAGCTCCTCCGCGCGCGCGATGAGCGCGGCGCGCGCGAGCTTCAGACGTCGATCTGCCTCGGGGTTCTTGTCGGCCCAGACCCGCGGAGCCGGCACCCCGTCGCCCGTACCGCGCATGTTCGGCGGTGCGGCGTCGGCGTTTCCCGCTTCGACGGCGGCCCACCAGCGATCGAGCTCGCGACGGCTCGCGCGGCCCGTGAAATCCTTGAGGGCGGCCAGCTCGCGTTTGCTCTCGGGCAGTGCCTTGGCGACCGCGACGAGGGAGAGATCCGGCACCAGGCGGCCGGGCGCGGTGTCGAGCTCCCTGGCGAGCTCGTCGCGCGAGGTCCACAGGGCGCGGGCGACGGCGAGCTGCCGCGGGGTGCGCAGCGCATGCATCCCCGACAGCCGTCGCCACGGCTCCTGACGCACGGGGGTCGTCTTCTCGAGCACCGCGGCGAACTCCTGGCGCGCGAACTCGTCCTTGCCGCCGTCGTGCAGCAGCTCGGCGATGCGGTCGCGCAGCTCGGGCAGCAGCTCCACATCGAGCGCGGCGTAGACGAGCCACCCCTGGGGAAGCGGCCGCGTCGACCAGTCGGCGGCGGAGTGCGCCTTCGCGAGGTGGATGCCGAGGAGCTCCTCGACGACCGTCGCGAGGCCCACCCGCGGCAGGCCCGCGAGCCGGGCACCGAGCTCGGTGTCGAAGATCTCCTCCGGGTCGAGGCCGACCTCCCGCAGGCAGGCGAGATCCTGGCTGGCGGCGTGCAGGATCCACTCCTCGCCGCGCATCACCTCGGCGAGCTCCGCGAAGGAGCCGATGGCCGGCGGGTCGAAGAGGAAGGCCTCCGAGCCGCGGCGGAAGACCTGGATCAGGTACGCCCGCTGGGAGTACCGGAAGCCGGATGCGCGCTCCGCGTCGACCGCGAAGGGGCCGGTGCCGAGCGCGAGCGACTTGACCGCTTCGAGGTAGCCCTCGCGGGTGTCGATGACGTGCACCTCCGGGTGATCGGCATCGGCACTCGGCAGGACGTCGGGCTCAGCCACGTGACGCCCGTCGGTGGGGGAGCATCGACACGGCATCCGACGACGGGGGAAGGCCCGCGAGCATGCAGAGCAGATCGCACCAGGCCTCGACCTGCTGGCCGATCTCGGGGCCGACGGGCGACCAGGAGGCGCGCAGTTCGAGCTGCGCGGTGTCACCCTGGCCCGCGAGCTCGCCGAAGCCGGCCGAGAGCACCTTGGTCGCGGTGCCGGATGCCGCCGTGTAGTCCGCTCCGCGGGCATCGAGGGCGTCGATGAGCCACGACCAGGCGACCTCCGCGATGAACGGATCGACACCGATCTCGGCCTCGAGCGGAGCCTGGGCGTAGGCGACGACGCGGAACGGCCCACCCCAGGCATCCGGCTCCGAGGCGTCGTAGAGCAGCACGAAGCGACCCGTGCCGAGCACCGAGTCGATCCCGTGCATCGTCGGACGCACGTCTGCCGCGAGAGCGATCGAGAACGGTGCGAGGCCGACGGGCGCGGAGATCTCCACCACCTCCATCTCGGGGCGGGGCACGGCGGCTCTCACCGACTCGACCGCGTACGCGAACGGCGCGGGGAGGTCGGAGTCCGACTCGGGGGATGCCACGTCGGAAAGCCTAGGATTCTCGGGAGAGGCTGCGGCGTTGCCACGCCGTCGCCGGAACGGAGGTCGTCATGGCGCGCCGTCGGAGACGCACCCGCTCGCCGCTTCTCGCCGTGCTGTGGACCGTGCTCGGCGTCGGCGCGGTCGTGGGCGGCGCCATCGTGGTGCTGAGCGCCGTCGTCGCGCGCACGGTGGTCATCCCGCCGTCGCGACGGGAGGACGACATCCGGATCCTCGGGCTCGACCCGGAGCGGCATCGGATCACGCTTGCGGCGACCCCTGACTCGCTGCTGCCGGGGGAGTACAGCTTCTGGTTCTCGGGCGACACGGGCCACGCCCGGGTCGGCGAGATCCTCTCGACGGATCGGGCGGGCGTCACGCGCGAACTGATCGGGGTGGACTTCGGCGACCTCGCCCTCGCCCGTCGCGGACGGTTCAGCGGATGGTTCTGGCTCACCCCTCGCGCCCTCGGGGTTCCCTACGAGAACGTCTCGGTGTCGACGCCGCTCGGGCCGGCGCCCGCCTGGCTGATCCCCGCGGACGACGCCGAATCGGATCGCTGGGTGATCCAGGTGCACGGGCGCGCGGTGCGGCGGGCGGAGACGCTGCGCGCGGTCGCGCCGTTCCGGGCGGCGGGCTACCACTCCCTGCTGGTCTCGTACCGCAACGACGGCGAGGCCCCGCAGAGCCCCGACTACCGCTACGCGCTCGGCGAGCGGGAGTGGGTGGATGTGGATGCCGCGATGGCCTACGCGATCGCCCGCGGCGCGCGCGAGATCGTGCTCATGGGGTGGTCGATGGGCGGTGCCACCGTGCTGCAGGCGCTCACCCGATCCCCGCGTGCGGCGCTCGTCACGGGCGTCGTGCTCGACTCGCCCGTCGTCGACTGGATCGCGACGCTCGACTTCCAGGCACGCATGCGTCGACTGCCCGGCGTGGTGCGCGGGGGCGTCTTCCGCCTCATCCGGTCGAGGTGGGGTCGGGTCGTGACGGGGCTCGCGGAGCCGCTCGACCTCTCGCGGATGGACTTCGTGGCGCGGGCCGCCGAGCTCGACCGCCCGATCCTGCTGCTGCACAGCGTCGACGACGGCTTCGTGCCTGCCTCCGCGTCGATCGCGCTGGCGGCCGCGCGACCGGACCTGGTGACCTTCGAGGAGTTCACCGTCGCGCGTCACACCAAGCTCTGGAACTACGACCGCACGCGCTGGGAGGACGCCATCCGGAACTGGGTGGCGGATCAGCTCACCAGCCAGCGCGCGTAGAGCCCTCCTGCGTCGTCGATCATCAGGCTCGCGAGCTCGAGCGGGGTGCTCGGATGCGACCGGCCGCCGAGCACGGGAAGCCCGCCGCCGGTGAGGCGCGGGCTCGTCGACAGGCACAGCTCGCCGACGAGCCCAGCGGCCAGGAGCTCGCCGGCGAGCGCCGGGCCTCCCTCGCACACGATGCGCGGGGCGCCCGCGTCGGCGAGCGCCGCGAGCGCGACGGCGGGATCGATCCTGCCTGCGGCATCCGCGGGCAGCGCGATGAAGGTGTGCGGTGCCGCGAGGGTCTCGGCGGTGCGGGCTCGGGCGGTCTCGGGCCCGAGCACGAGCAGCTTCTCGGGGTCGTCGACCTCCCCTGGTCGGGCGCCGCGGTAGTCGCCGGAGGCGGTGAGCGTCGCGAGCCGGGCGGTGCGCGGAAGCAGATAGCCCTCGGCGCGGAGACTCGCCGCGCCGACCAGGACGACGTCGCTCTCGGCGCGGATCGCGCCGAGCACCGCGCGATCCGCACGGCTGGAGAGCGTCTCGGAGGTGCCGTCGTCGCCGCGGGCGCTGCCGTCGACGCTCGCGATGAGGTTCACCCGGATGCCGGGGGCGCCCTTCGCGCGCCGGTACAGCAGCCGCAGGCGCTCCCGCGTGTCCGGCTCGCCGACCGCGATCGGCTCGCCCGGGTGCGGATGCACCTGCCGCAGGATCACGCGGCCGTCTTCTCGCGCACCTGCCGCTGGGTGCGCCCGAGCAGCCCCGACATCCCGCGGATCCGCAGCGGGCTCACGGCTTCGGTGAGCCCGATCGTGAGCGGGTAGTCGGCGGGCACGGCGAGCACCTCATCGACCGTGAGCCCTGCGAGACCCTGCACGAGGATCGACGCGAAGCCGCGGGTGGTCGGTGCCTCGCGCGGCGCCGTCGCGTGCAGGTGCACGATGCCCTCGTCGTCGATCTCCACGAAGATGTACACCGGCGACTGGCACTCCTCGACGCGCTCGAGGAGATCCGGGTGGTCGGCGAACCGCGCGGGCAGTTCGGGCAACTCATGGGAGAACTCGAGCAGCAGCTGAAGGCGATCCGGCTGCGACAGCGCGAGGAAGTCGTCGCGGATCTCGGCGAGCTTCGCGGGGAGCTCCCCGCTCACGGGGCCACCACCCGTGCGGATGTCCGTCACTCAGCGCGCCGGAACGTCGCCGGGCTCGGCTCCTCGGACGATCGGCACGCGCACCGCGCTGCCCCACTCGGTCCACGAGCCGTCGTAGTTGCGCACTCCCTCGAAGCCGAGAAGGTGGGTGAGCACGAACCAGGTGTGGCTCGAGCGCTCACCGATCCGGCAGTAGGCGATCACGCTGTCGCCGTCCTTCAGGCCGGCGCCGTCGCGGTAGATGGCGTCGAGCTCGGGGCGGGGCTTGAACGATCCGTCGTCGGCGACCGCCTTCGCCCACGGCACGTTCTGCGCGCTCGGGATGTGACCGGCGCGCAGCGCGCCCTCCTCCGGGTAGGCGGGAGCCGAGGTGCGCTCGCCCACGTACTCCTCGGGGGAGCGCACGTCGATGAGGCCCCGGCTCTCGGGGGCCAGCTCGAGGTGCGCCAGCACGTCCTCGCGGAACGCGCGCACGGCGGCGTCATCCCGCTCGACGACGGGGTAGTCGACGGCATCCCGCGCAGCGACCTCGGTCGTGTAGGCGCGTCCCTCGGCCTCCCACTTGGCGCGACCGCCATCGAGCAGCCGCACATCCTCGTGACCGAAGAGGGTGAAGACCCAGAGCGCGTAGGCGGCCCACCAGTTGTTCTTGTCGCCGTAGATGACGATGGTGTCGTCGCGGGAGATGCCGCGGCCGCCGAGCAGCTTCGCGAAGCCCGCGCCGTCGAGGTAGTCGCGTTCGACGGGGTCGTTGAGGTCGGTGTGCCAGTCGATCTTGACGGCGCCCTCGATGTGGCCCGTCTCGTAGAGCAGCACGTCTTCGTCGGACTCGACGACGACGAGGCCCGCGTCGCCCAGGTGCTCGGCGAGCCACTCGGTGCTCACCAGCCGTTCCGGATGCGCGAAGGCGGTGAAGGCGGGGTTCGGGTCGGTCGCGACGGCCATGGTGTTTCTCTCCTTGCGGGTAGGCTTTCCACGTCCAGGGTAGGCAGCAACCTCCCCGACCCGCAGGCGTGCCGTAAGAGTCTGACACAGTCACGCAGCACTCCATCCGCCCGCCGTGTCCAGCCGAAGGCCCCGTATGCCGCAGCCCGCCGCATCCCTCCTCGACCGCGCACCGGAGTTGTCCGGTGCCGAGATGGCGGCCTCGCTCGTGCCGCCCCGCCAGTTCGCGGGGGCGACCCTGGAGAGCTACCGGCCCGACCCGGACTTCCCCTCGCAGGCGGAGGCCGTCGCCAAGGTGCGCGCTTTCGCGGAGGCGCTCCGCGGCGGAGGCGGAGGCAGCCGCGGGCTCTTCGGTCGGCGTCGCGCAGCCGAGACCAAGCCCGGCATCTACCTCGACGGCGGTTTCGGCGTCGGCAAGACCCACCTGCTGGCTGCGCTCTGGCATCTCTCACCCGGCCGCAGCTACTTCGGCACCTTCATCGAGTACACGGCTCTGGTCGGCGCGCTCGGCTACGCGAACGCGGTCGAGCTGCTGCGCGGCGCCTCCTTCGTCGCGATCGACGAGTTCGAGCTCGACGACCCGGGCGACACCATGATGATGACGCGACTGCTCGGCGAGCTCGCGGCAGGGGGCACGCGGATCGCGGCGACCTCGAACACCCCGCCGAACGCGCTCGGCGAGGGCCGTTTCGCCGCCGTCGACTTCCTGCGCGAGATCCAGGCGCTCTCGGATCGTTTCGAGATCGTCCGGATCGACGGCCTCGACTACCGCAGGCGCGAGGTCGAAGGGCACGCCGCGGTGACCCCCGAGGCGGAACTCGGGACAGCGCTCGAGAGGATCGGCGGCGAGACGACGCTCGACGACTTCGACGCGCTGCTGGCGCATCTCGCGCGCGTGCACCCCTCCCGCTATGTGGCGATGATCGACGGTCTCAGCGCCGTGGGGCTGCGCGAGGTGCACACCCTCGTCGACCAGGCGGATGCGCTGCGCTTCGTGGCGTTCGTCGACCGGCTCTACGACGAGCAGGTGCGGGTGGTGGCATCCGGAACCCCCCTCGATGAGGTGTTCGGCACCGAGATGATGGCGGGCGGCTACCGCAAGAAGTACCTGCGGGCGATCTCGCGGCTCATCGCTCTGACGAGCTGAGCCGCGCGCGGCGCGCCACCAGCATCGTGGTCGTTCCGCCGATGAGGAGCGCGAGGAGCGACCCGCCCAGCACCGCGAGGGTCGCGGAGGCGACGAGTCGCGGCTCGCCGCGGAACGCCAGCTCGGCCATCAGCAGCGAGATCGTGAAGCCGACGCCGCCGAGGCTGGCGATCACGAGGATCTCGGGCACCCGCAACGCAGCGGAGCGCTCCGCCGCGGGTGCCATCCGCTGGGCGATGAGGGCACCCGCCGTGATCCCGACGAGCTTTCCGATCGGCAGCGCGACGAACACACCCCAGAACACATCCCCGAGGCCGCCGTCGCGCACCTCGGGGATCGCGACCATCGCCGCGCTGAAGGCGAAGAGCGGCAGCACGAGGGCGTTGACCCACGGCTCGAGGGCGTGCCGCGTCGGGCGGGCGGATGCGGGCGAGAACACGAAGCCGAGGGCGACGCCGGCGATCGTCGGGTGCACACCGGAGGAGTACACGAGCACCCAGGCCGTGATGCCGAGCACGACGAGCGCCGTGCCGCGCACGCCCCGGGGGAGCGAACGCCGCGCGCTGATCCAGCCGAAGGCGGCGATGATCGGCACCGCGAGCAGCAGCGGCGCGGGCACGAGGTCCTGGGTGAAGAACGCGGCGATGATGGCGATCGCGATGAGGTCGTCGAGCACCGCGAGCGCGAGCAGGAAGGCCCGCACCCGCCGCGGGAGACCCCGGCCGAGCAGTGCGAGCACCCCGAGCGCGAAGGCGATGTCGGTCGCGGTCGGGATGGGCCATCCGACGCCTGCACTCGGGTCGCGCACGATCGCGAGGTAGACGAGTGCGGGCACGACGACCCCGCCGAGCGCCGCGATCGCCGGGGCGAGTGCGGTGCGCGGGGTGGCGAGCTCGCCTCGCGTCAGCTCGTGGCGCAACTCGATGGCCACGACGAGGAAGAAGAGGGTGAGCAGGCCGTCGGCGATCCAATGCCCGGGGGAGAGGTCGAGCACGGCGACCCCCGTGCTCGGATGAGCGTCCCGGATGCCGATGGCGGTCGCGCCGAGGGGCGAGTTCGCCAGCAGCAGTCCCGCTGCGGCGGCGCAGGCCAACAGCACGGCTGTGGCGCGTTCGGAGCGGAAAAGCTGCACGGTACCCATCTTTTCATGCGTGTGCGGGGAGGATTCGCGGCACAGTCGAAGTGACCGGAAATCTGATGTTTACATCCGCGCTCGGGCCGTAACACTCGCGAAACGTACCGCGCGTCGAAACGAAACGTGCCCCTCCCAAACTGAGCGCGTACCCGAAGGACCGCGTGGAGCACACCCGCGGGTCCGATGCAACGAGAGAGGTAACAACCACATGGATAGCGGCAACTTCGCTTGGTCCATCACAGCGACGGCACTCGTCCTGTTCATGACCCCCGGCGTGGCCTTCTTCTACGGCGGACTGGTCAAGGCCAAGAGCGTCGTCAGCATGATGATGATGAGCTTCGGTGCTCTTGGTCTCGTCAGCGTGCTCTGGATTCTCTACGGCTTCAACATGAGTTCCGTCGGCGACGGCAACCCCTTCCTGGCCGGTAACCCGTTCTCGGACTTCGGTCTGCAGAACCTGGCGAGCTCCGAGGGCGGAAGCTCGGCACTCGTCGGCGCGACCTACGGCGCGACCTTCGCCATCATCACCGTGGCGCTCATCTCGGGCGCGATCGCCGACCGCGCCAAGTTCGGCGCCTGGCTGATCTTCGCCGGGATCTGGGCGACGCTCGTCTACTTCCCGGTCGCGGCCTGGGTGTGGGGTGGCGGTTGGATCATGCAGCTCGGCGAATGGTGGGGCACCCCGAACGTCATCGACTACGCGGGCGGCACCGCCGTCCACATCAACGCCGGTGCAGCCGCTCTTGCTCTCGCGCTCGTGCTCGGCAAGCGGGTGGGCTTCGCCAAGGGCATCCAGAAGCCGCACAACGTGCCGCTCACCCTGCTCGGCGCGGCGATCCTGTGGTTCGGCTGGTTCGGGTTCAACGCCGGCGCCGAGGGCACCTTCGGCCTGCTCGGCCCGGACAACACCGGCGCGGGACTCATCGTCGTCAACACGCTCGGTGCGACCGCCGCGGCGATCCTCGGATGGCTCGTGATCGAGAAGATCAAGGACGGCAAGGCCACCTCGGTGGGTGCCGCGTCGGGTGCCGTCGCGGGTCTCGTCGCGATCACCCCGTCCTGCGCGAACCTCAGCCCGGTGTGGGCGCTCGTGCTCGGCGTCGTCGCCGGCGCCGTCTGCGCCCTCGCGGTCGAGCTGAAGTTCAAGCTCGGATTCGACGACTCGCTCGACGTCGTGGGCATCCACATGGTCGGCGGCATCCTCGGAACCCTCTACCTGGGCTTCTTCGCGGTCAACACCGGTCTCTTCACCGGTGGTGACGGCGGGCAGCTGCTGGTGCAGGCCGTCGCGGCCTTCGGGGTGCTGATCTACTCCTTCGTGGTCGCCTACGTGATCGGATTCGCGATCGAGAAGACCATCGGATTCCGCATCAAGAGCGAAGACGAGCTCGCCGGGGTCGACACGGTCGTGCACGGCGAAGAGGGCTACGCGCTGGCTGACTGATCGGCGCGAGCGAACCCGGCGCGGGGCGCCGTCTCTTCGGAGGCGGCGCCCCGTATCGTTGGCTCGTTCCGTTGTCCCGAACCCGCCCGGAGAGGGCATGCCCGAACTGCTGATCGTGTCCGCGCTGAGTTGCGCCGTGATGACCGCCGCGTTGGTGCGGATGGTGCGGCCGTCCCGGCTGGCGGAGGCCGTCATCCGCGCCCTGGTCGCGACTCTCGGCGCCGTCGTGGTTGCGCTGAGCGCCGGCGCTCTCACCGGTGCCGAGTCGACCTCGTTCCTGTTGGCGTCGGCTTTCGCGGTCGCGCCCGTCGCGGTGCTGCTCGGGGGAGCGGCCGAGGAGGCGGCGCCTGGGCGCCGTGCGGTCTCCTGGACGCTCGTGATGGTCTGGGCGCTCGTGGTGTTCCCGGTCTGCGCGATTCTGCCGCCGCTGCTGTCGGAGCTGTGCGGCACGAGCGAGTGCCGGGTGGAGGACTTCGGCGGGGGACTCGCGCTCTTCGTCTCCTCTGCGGCGTCGGTGCTGCTGGCGTGGCGGGTTCCCACGACGCTCACCCGTGAGGGCTGGTCGCGCTTCGCGCCCCCGGTGGCCGTGGCGTGGATCGCCGGGACGATCTGGTTGGTGAGCCTCGAGGGGGTCGTCGACACGTACACCTGGCGCATCCTGTTCGCCGCCGCGGTGGCACCCCTCGGAGGCGCCGTGGCCTGGATGGTGGTGGATCTGCTGCGACGAGCCCCCCGGCATCCGCTGCGCTCGGCGGCGGATGGCGTGCTCGCGGGCTTCGTCGCGATCGTGCCGGGTGCCGCGGGGATCTCCTTCCCCTGGTCGCTCACGGTCGGCGCCCTGGCGGGTGCGGCGGCTGCCCTGGTGTACGGCTCGCGGCGCTTGTCGTCGGGCGGCCGAGCGGGGCACTGGGCTCTCGTGGTGTTGACGTCGACGGCCGTCGGCTACTTCGCTCCCGCGGTGTCGGGCGACACGATCGGGTTCGTCTTCTCGGGGCGGATCAGCGCGCTGCTGCCACCCATCGTGACGTTTGCGGCGGTCGCGGTCTTCGGCGTCGTCACGAGCATCCCGAGCTGGTCGCTCGCGCGCCGACGGAGCTCACCTCGATCGTGACCCGCTTCGTCGGTCGGCGCGGAGCTTGACCCCGACCCTGCGTCATAGTGCCGACTAGAGGCATGAGAATCATCCCGATCGCGTATCTCGCGTCCTACCTGCTGTCGCTGCTCGGCAATTCGATCGCCGGCGTGGCGCTGCCCCTCATCGTGCTGCAGGTCACGGGGAGTGCGCTCGGTGCGGGCGCGGTCGCGACGGCGACGGCGATCCCGGCGGTGCTTGCCGGGCTCGTGATGGGGGTGGTGATCGACCGAATCAACCGTCGTACCTCGTCTGTGCTGACCGACCTCGTGTCTGCCGTATCGGTCGCGGCGTTGCCCCTGGCCGATCTCGTCTTCGGGTTGAACCTCGGCTGGTTCGTGCTGTTCGGCATCCTCGGATCCCTCGGCGACGTGCCGGGCATGACCGCTCGGGATGCCCTGTTGCCGGCGATCGTTCGCCACGGCGGCATCGGGGCTGAGCGACTGGTGGGTATCCGTGAGGCGCTCAGTTCGGTTGCGATCCTGCTCGGGCCGGCTGCTGCGGGCGGGCTCATGGTGGTTTTCGACGGGTCGACCGTGCTGTGGATCACCGCCGGCACCTCGTTCGCGGCGGCGCTGCTGACGCTCCTGATCCCGCGACGGGTGGGAGATGTCGTCCGAAGCGACGGCATGATCGCACCGACACCCGGGAGCGGCTGGAGCCAGCTGCGCGAGGGGTGGCGCGCCCTCATCGGCAGTCCGTTCCTGATGGTGACGACCACCCTCAGCCTGATCTCCGTGCTCGTGCTCGGCGCACTCCAGGGCTTGATACTGCCCGTGTACTTCACCCTCCTCGAACAGCCCGGGATGCTCGGCTTCGTCTTGTCTGCGCTGGCCGCGGGAGCGCTCGGTGGTGGCATCATCTACGCGGTCGCGGGGAAGCGAGGGTCACGGCGTACCTGGTTCCTCGCGGGGCTGTTCGGCACGGCGCTGGGTCTCGGGATCATCGCCGTGCTGTCCTCGGTGTGGGTGGTGCTGGCGGGGGCGGTCGTGGTGGGCGTCGCGAGCGGCTTCTTCGGCAGCCTCATGGGTGTGCTGATGATCGAACGCATTCCCGAGCAGATGAGGGGGCGGATCATGGGAACCCAGAACGCGGTGATGACGGCGGCTGCGCCACTGGGGATAATGGCCGCCGCTGCGTCGACCCAGGCATTCGGCGTGAACATCGCAGCGATCGTGCTCACCTCGGTGTGGCTCGTGGCCATCGTGCTGGGGCTGTCGGCTCGCTCGCTGCGTACCCTGGAATCCGGATCGGGATCGGGCGATGAAGCGGGAGGGGCTGTGGCGGAGTATGCGTAGCGGGGAGTTGGCTCGCCTCGCCGGTGTCACGGTGCGCACCTTGCGCCACTACCACCGGCTCGGTGTGTTGGGCGAACCTGAGCGTCTCAGCAACGGATATCGCGAGTACGACGTGCACCACCTGATCCGCGTGCTGCGGATCAGGCGGCTGGCGTCTCTCGGGATCGCACTTGATCGGATGCCCGAATTGCTCGACGGAGGAGCGGAGGACTCCGGGGCGCTGCTCGACCGACTCGATGCGGAGCTTTCGGCGCAGATCGACCGGCTCGCCGCGCAACGGGAGCTGATTGCGCGGCTCCGCCAGAGCGGCACCGCTCCCGACCTCCCGCCTGAGCTGGGGCCGTTTCTGGCGGCCACCGCGGGCTCGTCGGAACTGGCGCGATTCGATCGCGAGCAGACGGTGCTCCTGGCCCACTTCGCCGGCGCTGCGGGGCTCCCGCGCATTGCGCAGTTCTATGAACGGCTGAATGATCCGGCACTGTCGGTGGACGTGGCCACTGTCAACGAACGCTTCGGCCGCCTCGGGCCGGAGAGCTCCGAGGGTGAGGCTCGGGCGTTGGTCGACGACTTCACGGCGCTTCTCGCGCCGATGCTGCTCGACCTGGTGGCATCCGAGCCGATGAGCGAGATCGACGGTGCAGCGGGTCTCTTCGACGAGTACGCGCGCGACGTGCTCAACGAGCAGCAACGCCGCACAGTCGAGGCCCTCGAAGCGAGGCTCACCGCGTTGCTGGAGGGATAGTCGGGCTGCGCGGGGCCGCGTCTTCGGGAACGGCTCGAGTTCAGCCCGAGGGGAGTGCCTGCATGATCTGGGCGAC
The DNA here is from genome assembly GCA_003243275.1 of Leifsonia xyli. GTDB lineage: Bacteria > Actinomycetota > Actinomycetes > Actinomycetales > Microbacteriaceae > Homoserinibacter. The sequence goes on from QFQR01000001.1 coordinate 123,613, forward strand.
GATCGAGGTGACGTCGCTCGGGTCGGTGTAGAGCGACGAGGTGGTCTGCACCCAGTTGCCGGTCTCGCTGAAGACGTCGAAGGTCGTTCCGCCCTGCCCGGACTGGTAGGCGGTGAGGGAGGCACCGAAGATGGTGGTGGGGGTGCCGGCGGATGCTGCGAGCGTCTTGCCCGCCTCGATGGCCGAGGTGCCGGGGGCGCCGGCCGCCACGAGCACGGTCGCACCAGATGAGTCGCTCCACTCGCACGCGACGCCGCCCGCAGCGGCGATCGTGGCGCCGGCGGATCCGGCGGCCGGCGCGAATGCGGCGTTGAGCGTGAAGCTCGTGCCCAGCGCCGAGTCGAGGGCCGCGGTCGGCAGGATCTCGTCGCAGGTGAGTCCCGCGGGCTCGGTGGAGGGCGAGGGCGCCGGCGGGTTGCTCTGCGTGGGCGTGGGTTCGGGGGTCGGCGTGCAACCCGCGAGAGCGAAGGTGGTCGCGGCGATCGCGACGAACGCGACGGGGAGGGCGGAAACGCGCGTGCGAGACATGATTCTCTCCTGTGGTGTGTGGGTTGTCGACTCGCCGAGTGGCGGACTCCGTCGACGCCGTACGAGTAGAACATCATCTTCGCTCATGTTCGGATGGCGCACAACGGTGACGGCGACCGACGCGGATAGAGTCCGCTCATGCGCATCGTGGTGTCCGGGAGTCACTGCACGGGCAAGTCGACTCTGATCGCGGCCTTCGCCTCCCGGCATCCGCGGTTCGAGGTGTACGGCGACCCGCACGAACTCGCCGGCGGCGGCTCGGGGGAGCTGATTCCGGATCTCGTCGAGGATGCCGCGGCGGCGATGGAGTCCGTGGATCTCCTCGTGCTGCTGCCGGTGTCGGACGCGGACGACATCCACGTTCCCGCCGACGAAGATCGCGAGCTGCGCGCGGAGATGGACGCGGCCCTGCTGGCATTCGCCGACGATCCCGAGCTGGTGCCCGCGTCGATCCGCACGATCGAACTCGCGGGTTCGCCCGAGCATCGTCTGGCGCTGCTGGAGGACGCGATCTGAGAGGGCAGCTGGTCTGGGTGCACGGCCCTGTCGTCGCGCGACCGAGAGTCTCCGATGGTGGGCGATACCAGACTCGAACTGATGACCTCTTCCGTGTGAAGGAAGCGCGCTACCAACTGCGCCAATCGCCCGCGACGTCCATCCTGCCACACGCGAGAGGATGCCGAGCGCCAGTCCGGCCGCCTCGCGTCATGCGGCGTGCCTCGGTTTTGACCTCACGCGCGGATCGGCTACAGTCGAACACGCGCGCCGGAGACGGCGAGCGAATGCGGATGTGGCGCAGTGGTAGCGCATCACCTTGCCAAGGTGAGGGTCGCGAGTTCGAATCTCGTCATCCGCTCGTGTGAGGAGTCTCACGGTCCGACAGGACCGCACACCTGGTGGCGTGGCCGAGAGGCGAGGCAGCGGCCTGCAAAGCCGTCCACACGGGTTCGAATCCCGTCGCCACCTCACTCACCAGAACGAAGTCTCGGCTTCGCGACGGGCGATTGGCGCAGCGGTAGCGCGCTTCCCTGACACGGAAGAGGTCACTGGTTCGATCCCAGTATCGCCCACAGCAAACTCCCTCGTAGAAGCGGGGGAGTTTCGTGCATTCTGCGGCGGCGTGCCCTCACCATGCGCGCGCGGCTCACCGGGGCTCACCCGCCGTCAGAACCGCGAGCGAGCGCGCCACTAAACTCGGGGGAATGAGCGCCCAGACCGGTTTCGAGCTGTTTCCCGATCGCTCCGTCATCGCGATCCGCGTGAACGGCGAGCTGAAGGACAAGGCGTCGACGGTCACCGAGACGGATGTCGTGGAGCCCGTCGAGGCCTCCTCGCCCGACGGTCTGAACATCCTGCGCCATTCCACCGCGCACGTCATGGCGCAGGCCGTGCAGCGCATCAACCCGGAGGCGAAGCTCGGCATCGGTCCGCCCGTTCAGGACGGCTTCTACTACGACTTCGACGTCGCCGAGCACTTCACCCCCGACGATCTGACGGCGATCTCGAAGGAGATGGACCGCATCATCCGCTCCGGGCAGCGGTTCGTGCGTCGCGTGGTCACCGACGAGGAGGCGCGCGCCGAGCTCGCGGGAGAGCCGTACAAGCTCGAGCTGATCGGGCTGAAGGGCGGCGCGGACTCCGGCAGCGACGGCGAGAGCGTCGAGGTGGGCGCCGGCGAGCTGACCATCTACGACAACGTCGACCGCGAAGGCAACGTCGCGTGGAAGGATCTCTGCCGCGGCCCCCACGTGCCGAACACCGGTGCGCTCGGCGCCTACAAGCTCATGCGCGTCGCCGCCGCCTACTGGCGCGGTTCGGAGAAGAACCCGCAGCTGCAGCGGCTCTACGGCACCGCCTGGGCGGGCAAGGACGAACTGCGGGCCTACCTCGAACGCCTCGAGGAGGCCGCCAAGCGCGACCACCGCAAGCTCGGCAAGGAGCTCGACCTCTTCAGCTTCCCCGACGAGATCGGCTCGGGGCTGTCGGTGTGGCATCCGCGGGGTGGCGTCATCCGCATGGAGATGGAGCAGCACGCGCGCCGCCGCCACGTCGAGGGCGGCTACACCTACGTCTACACCCCGCACATCGCCAAGGAAGACCTCTTCCTGCAGTCGAACCACCTCGTCACCTACAAGGACGGCATGTTCCCGCCGATCGTCATGGACGAGGAGCGGGATGCGGACGGCACGGTCACGAAGCAGGGCCAGGACTACTACCTGAAGCCCATGAACTGCCCGATGCACATCCTCATCTACAAGGAGCGCGCGCGCAGCTACCGTGACCTGCCGATGCGGCTCGCCGAGAACGGCACCGTCTACCGCAACGAGCTCTCGGGCGCGCTGCACGGCCTCACCCGGGTGCGCGGCTTCACCCAGGACGACTCGCACCTGTTCGTGACCCCCGAGCAGTTGGAGGTGGAGGCCACCAAGGTGCTCGAGTTCGTCATCTCGATGCTGCGCGACTTCGGTCTCGATGACTTCGAGCTGGAGCTGTCGATGCGCGACGACGAGAAGTCGAAGTGGATCGGCACCGACGAGTTCTGGGAGTACTCCACGAACGCGCTGCGCAACGTGGCGACGGCATCCGGGCTCAAGCTCACCGAGATGCCGGGAGAGGCCGCCTTCTACGGCCCCAAGATCGACCTGAAGACGCGGGATGCGATCGGCCGCACCTGGCAGCTCTCCACCGTGCAGGTGGACCCGAACCTGCCCGAGCGCTTCGACCTCGAATACACCGACCGCGACGGGCAGAAGAAGCGGCCCATCATGATCCACCGCGCGCTGTTCGGCTCGATCGAGCGGTTCTTCGCGATCCTGCTCGAGCACTACGCGGGGGCCTTCCCTGTGTGGCTGTCGCCCGTGCAGGTCGTCGGGGTGCCGGTCGCGGAGGAGTTCGCCGACTATCTCGGTGAGATCATCGCCGGACTCCGCGCCGAGGGGGTGCGGGCCGAGCTCGACGCGAGCGACGAGCGCATGCAGAAGAAGATCCGCACGCACACCCTCATGAAGGTGCCGTTCCAGCTGATCGCCGGCGCGCAGGATCGTGACGCCGGCACCGTCAGCTTCCGGTTCCGCGACGGACGGCAGGACAACGGCATCCCGGTCGACGAGGCCCTCGCACGCATCCGCGCAGCGATCGACTCTCACGCCCAGGTCTGACGCAGCGGATCCGCGCACGACGCAGGAATCCTGCGTGACGCGCGTCTAGCGCGTGGCCGCGGGGGAGGGCTACCGTACCCATCAGGCGTCGGCAGACCAGCTGGTCTACCCGCGAACAGGGGCACGGCGCCGGACACCGCACCACCACTCGCGGAGGGGAAGCCATGCGCTCTCGTCGATTCGTCCTCGTGTCCGTCTGCGCCGCAGCGACGCTCGTCGCCGGGGCGGTCGCCGCTCCGGTCTACGGCGCCACGCCGGCCCCGAGTTTCACGGCGAGCGCGGTGAGCCCCGACGGGCCACCCGTCGACGGAGCCCGCAGCAAGACAGGCCAGTTGGCGGAGAGCGACCCGGCGTTGCTCGCACGCGCGGATGCCGCGGTGATCCCCGTGATGGTCAAGGTCGATGTCGATCCGGTCGCGTCCTACACGGGCGACGTCGACGGCTACCCGGCGACGAGCCCCGAGGTGACCGGCAAGCCGCTCTCGCTCAGCGACCCGAACGTCAAGAAGTACCTCGCCTACGTCACGAGCGTGATCGCCGACACCCAGGCGGCGATCACGCGCGCCGTGCCGAGCGCGAAGTCGCTCGAGAGCTACGCGGTCGCCTACGGCGGACTCGCCATGACGGTCAAGGCGCGGGATGCGAAGGCCGTGCTCGCGACGCCCGGCGTCGCCGCCGTGCAAGACAACTCGCTGCGCCAGCTGCCGGACTCCGACACGGGCTCGCTCGCGGCATCCACGGCCGCCGTCGCGGCGAACGGGGCGGCCGTCGCGGCGGGCAGCACCCTCGACAACGACGCGAGCAGCTTCATCGGCGCGGATGCGGTCTGGCCCTCGCTCGGCGGCCGCGACAAGGCCGGGCAGGGCGTCATCGTGGGTGTGATCGACACCGGCATCTGGCCCGAGCATCCGATGCTCGCCGACAACGGCATCCCGAAGCCGGCAGGCGGCCCCTGGGCCTGCGACTTCGGCACGGGCGGCGATGCCGCGTTCGCCTGCAACGACAAGCTCGTCGGCGCCTACGCCTTCCTCGACGCCTACGCCGCCCTGAACACCATCGGAGCGGAGGACTTCTGCTCGCCGACCGGATGCTCGGCGCGCGACTCCGACGGTCACGGCACCCACACCGCCACCACCGCGGCGGGCGACTACGTCGCGAGCGCGCCGATCTTCGGCGTCGACCGCGGCCCGGTCAGCGGGATCGCACCCGGCGCATCCGTCATCGCGTATCGCGCCCTCGGGCCGCAGGGCGGATACACCTCCGACCTGCTCGCCGCGGTGCAGCAGGCGATCATCGACGGCGTCGACGTCATCAACTACTCGGTGAGCGGCTCCGCCTCGGTGTACTCGGATGCCGTCGAACTCGCCTTCCTCGACGCCTACGCCGCGGGGATCTCGGTGAACGCCTCGGCGGGCAACGACGGCCCGGGCGCCTCGACGGCGAACCACGCCGGTCCGTGGGTGACCACCGTCGCGGCCTCCACCTTCAACCGGCAGTTCGCGTCGACCCTGACCCTCACCTCGACCGACGGGACGAGCTTCACCAAGACCGGTTCGACCCTCACCCAGGGCGTGACCAACGCCCCCGTGGTGCTCGCGGCATCCGTCGCCGGATACACGGGCGGCGCGCGCTGTGAAGCCCCCTTCGCCGCCGGTGCGGTCACCGGTCAGGTGGTCGTCTGCGAGCGCGGCGGCAACGGGCGCGTCGAGAAGGGCTACAACGCCCTCCAGGGCGGCGCCGCGGGCATGATCCTCTACAACCCGACCGCGAGCGATGTCGAGACCGACAACCACTTCCTCCCCGCGATCCACCTCGAAGGCCCCAACGACGCGCTGCTGGCATACCTGGGTGCCCACCCGGGCGTGACGGCCACCTGGGCCGAGGGGCAGTCGAGCTCCGCGCAGGGTGACGTGATGGCCGGTTTCAGCTCGCGCGGTCCGATCGGCGAGTTCCTGAAGCCCGACATCACGGCGCCGGGCGTGCAGATCCTCGCGGGGCTCACACCGGCGTCCACGGATCTGGCGACCGGGCCGCAGGGCCAGCTCTACCAGGCCATCGCGGGCACCTCGATGTCGTCGCCGCACGCCGCGGGCGTCTCGGCGCTCGTCATCGCCGCGCACCCGACGTGGACCCCCGGCCAGGTGAAGTCGGCGCTCATGACCTCGTCGCTGCAGAGCGTCACCAACCCCGACGGCAGCGCGGCCGGCGTGTTCGACCGTGGTGCGGGCAGCATCCGGGCCAACCGCGCGGTCGCCCCGACGCTCACGATCAGCGAGACGGCGGCCGACTTCCGCGCGAGCGCGAAGGATCCGCTCAGCCGGCTCGACCTCAACATCCCGAGCGTGCTCGTGGACCCGTTGCCCGGTGCCGCGATCGTGAAGCGCACGGTCACCAACGTGAGCGGAAGCTCGCAGAGCTTCGCGGTGAGCTCGACGATCGCGGGCGGGGTGAAGGCCTACATCAACCCCTCCTCGTTCTCTCTTGCACCGGGTGCGTCGCGCACTCTCACGATCGTGTTGAGCGGAATCGGAGCGGCCGACGGCTGGCACGAGGGACAGATCACGATCGCGCCGAGGCGTGGCAGCGCGAACCCGGTGGTGCTGCCGGTGGCCGTCGATGTCGGCGAGGCGTCGCTCTCGCTCGCGCAGTCGTGCGCCCCCGCGACCATCAAGGCGGGCAAGACCTCCACCTGCACGGTGACGGCGTCGAGCTCGCTCCCGGTGGACGTGACCGCGAAGATCGACGTGCTCGCGAGCCCGCTGCTCAAGGTCTCCACCGTCACCGCCCCCGCCACCAAGCGCCCGCTCGGCGCGAGCTGGTCGGGAACCCTCACGGCCGCCTCCCCACCGAAGATCGACGCGATCGACGCCGTCGACCCGGGGGAGACGGTGAGCGGCGGCTACCTGCCGCTGTCGACCTTCGGCATCGCGCCCGTCGACGGCATGGGAGATGAGAGCATCGTCAACTTCACCGTGCCGAGCTTCGTCTACGGCGGCGAGGTCTACGACCGGATCGGGGTGGTCTCCAACGGCTACGTCGTGATCGGTGGCGGAGCCGCGGGGGATGTCGAATACGCCCCACCCGCATCCTTCCCCGACGAGGCGACCCCGAACAACGTCATCGCCCCGTTCTGGACCGACCTCAACCCGGCCGCCGGCGGCGCGATCCGCGTGGGGACGCTCAGCGACGGCGCAGGCGCGCAATACCTCGTGGTCGACTGGGCGGGTGTGCCGGCGTGGAGCGGTGGTGACAACACCTTCCAGGTCTGGATCCAGCTCGGTGCGACCGAGGACAGCTGGATGACGTACGACGGACCGCTCACCGCCGACACGGCGTCCGGCTCGCTCACGGGTGCCGAGAACCGCACCGGCACCAGCGGCGTGACCGTCGCGAACGTCGACACGAGCAAGGCCTACGTGCTCCGCACCAGCCCCCCGACCGCGGGCGGGGCGGTCACCTTCGACTACACCGTCAAGGGGCTCCTGCGCGGCACCTGGTCGACGTCGGCGACACTCCGTTCGGACGCCATCAACACCATCCCGATCGAGGTGACCAAGATCAAGGTCAAGTAGCCTGGGGGCGATGACACGCGACTACGACGGCACCGAGTATCCCGAGGTCGAGCCGTCCGGGGACTTCGTCGGCGTGCCCGACGGCTTCGCCAGACTCTGGACCCCGCACCGCATCGCCTACATCGAGCAAGGCGGTGGCTCGCCGGGCGATGACTGCGTCTTCTGCACGGCTCCGACGCTCGACGACGAGCAGGCGCTCATCGTGCACCGCGGCGTCAGCGCCTACGTGATCCTCAACCTGTTCCCCTACAACAGCGGCCATCTGCTCGTCGTGCCGTATCGCCACGTCGCGCTCTACGACGAGGCGGATGCCGCCGAGGTCGCCGAGCTCGGTGCCCTCACGCAGACGGCGATGCGGGTCATCCGGCAGACCTCGCACGCGGATGGCTTCAACCTCGGCATGAACCAGGGCGCGATCGCGGGCGCAGGCATCGCCGCTCACCTGCACCAGCACGTCGTGCCGCGCTGGGCGACGGATGCGAACTTCTTCCCGATCATCGGACGCACCAAGGCCCTGCCGAAGCTGCTCGGCGAGGTGCGGCAGGAGCTCGCCAAGGCCTGGCCCGCGCCCGCCGGCTGACCGTCACGAGGATGCCACCGGCATCCCTGTGGCGTCACGTGTCGCGCGCGACGGATCGCGCCCGCGGAGGCGGAATAGAATCGCCTGCATGAGCACCCCCGAGACGTCCTCCTCCACCGCAGCCACCGCCCTCGGCACCGATCGCGTCAAGCGCGGCCTCGCCGAGATGCTCAAGGGCGGGGTGATCATGGATGTCGTCACGGCCGAGCAGGCCCGCATCGCCGAGAACGCCGGCGCCGTCGCCGTGATGGCCCTCGAGCGGGTTCCCGCCGACATCCGTGCGCAGGGCGGCGTGGCCCGCATGAGCGACCCCGACCTCATCGACGACATCATCGCCTCCGTCTCGATCCCCGTCATGGCGAAGGCCCGCATCGGTCACTTCGTCGAGGCGCAGGTGCTGCAGGCCCTCGGCGTCGACTACATCGACGAGTCCGAGGTGCTCTCGCCCGCCGACTACGTGAACCACATCGACAAGTGGCAATTCACGACCCCCTTCGTCTGCGGCGCCACCAACCTCGGTGAGGCCCTGCGCCGCATCACCGAGGGGGCGGCGATGATCCGCTCCAAGGGCGAGGCGGGCACGGGAGACGTCTCGGAGGCGACCAAGCACATCCGTACGATCACGGGCGAGATCAACGCGCTGAAGTCGAAGACCAAGGACGAGCTCTACGTCGCGGCGAAGGAGCTGCAGGCGCCCTACGACCTCGTCGCCGAGATCGCCGAGACCGGCAAGCTGCCCGTCGTGCTGTTCACCGCGGGAGGCGTCGCCACCCCCGCGGATGCCGCCCTGATGATGCAGCTCGGTGCAGACGGCGTCTTCGTCGGCTCGGGCATCTTCAAGTCGGGCAACCCCGAGGCGCGTGCCGCCGCGATCGTGAAGGCCACCACCTTCTTCGACGACCCCGCGGTCGTCGCCGACGCCTCCCGCGGTCTCGGTGAGGCCATGGTCGGCATCAACGTCGCCGACCTGCCGGCGCCGCACCGGCTCGCCGAGCGTGGCTGGTAGCCCCGGCGAGGGCCTCAGGGTCGGCGTCCTCGCGCTGCAGGGCGATGTGCGCGAGCACCTCGCGGTGCTGCGCGAACTGGGGGCGGATGCCGTTCCGGTGCGTCGGGCGGGCGAGCTCGACACGGTCGCGGGGCTCGTGCTCCCCGGGGGCGAGTCGAGCGTGATCGACAAGCTCGCGCGGATGTTCGGGGTCGCCGCGCCGCTGCGTGACCGGATCGCCGCGGGGATGCCGGTCTACGGCACCTGCGCGGGGCTCATCATGCTGGCCGAGACCGTGCTCGACGCCATCGAGGGGCAGGAGAGCCTCGGGGGGCTCGACGTGGCGGTGCGCCGCAACGCCTTCGGCAACCAGAACGACTCCTTCGAGACCGACCTCGACATCCCGGAGCTCGGCGCGCCGCCGGTGCACGCGGTGTTCATCCGCGCGCCCGTCGTCGAGTCGGTGGGGGAGCGCGCCTCGGTGCTCGCCTCGCTGCCGGACGGCCGTGTGGTCGCGGTGCAGCAGGGCGCCCTGCTCGGCACCTCGTTCCATCCGGAGGTCACGGGCGAGCACCGCTTCCACGCCCGCTTCCTCGACACGGTGCGCGCCGCATCCTGACTCCCGCACCTCGGCCGACCGGGGGTGGGATGCTGAGGCCATGAGTCTCTATGCCGACTTCGGGCCACGGCGCGCGCGCCAGATCATCGCGGATGTCGTGGCGGTCATCGTGATCGTGCTGTCGATCATCGCCGGTGTCGCCGTTCACGGCGCGATCGCCGTGCTCGGCGGGGTCTGGGGCCAACTCGAGGATGCCGGAGCGGGCTTCGAGGACAACATGGCCGAGATCGGCGAGACCCTCGGCGGGGTTCCGCTCATCGGCGGTGGCATCCGCGGCCCCTTCGATGCGGCCGCAGGCGCGGGCGGCTCGCTCGCGGATGCCGGGCGCACCGGTCAGGCGGCGGTCGAGACCCTCGCCGCGATCGCGGGCGTGGGCGTCGCGGCGCTTCCGATCGCCGTCGTGCTGATCGTCTGGCTGTGGCCGCGCCTCCGTTTCGCCCGCCGTTCGGCGGAGACCCGCGCGATCCTGCAGCTCGAGGACGGTGAGCAGCTGCTCGCCCTGCGCGCGCTCGACGACGCCTCGGCGAAGGAGCTCGCGGCCATCTCGCCTCGGGCGGTTCGCGGCTGGCAGACGGGGGATCGCGAGGTCGTGCGCGGGCTCGCCGCGCTCGAAGCGCGGCAGGCCGGGGTGAGGCTCCCCGCGTGACCTCCTAGACTGGAGCGCGGATTTCTTCGAGAGGGGCACCGTGAGCGGGCATTCCAAGTGGGCGACGACCAAGCACAAGAAGGCCGTCATCGACGCGCGCCGTGCCAAGTCGTTCGCGAAGCTCATCAAGAACATCGAGGTCGCGGCGAAGATGGGCGGCGCGGACCTGGCGGGCAACCCGACGCTCTACGACGCGGTGCAGAAGGCCAAGAAGACCTCGGTGCCGAACGACAACATCGACCGCGCCATCAAGCGCGGCGCCGGCATCTCCGGTGAGTCGATCGACTACCAGAACATCATGTACGAGGCATACGGCCCCAACGGCGTCGCGCTGCTGGTGGAGTGCCTCACCGACAACAAGAACCGCGCCGCTGCGGAGGTGCGCACGGCGCTCAGCCGCAACGGGGCGACGCTCGCCGACCCCGGCTCGGTAGCCTACAACTTCGCCCGCAAGGGGGTCATCTCGATCACGGCCGCCGACGGCGTCACCGAGGATGCGATCCTCGAGGCGGTCATGGAGGCGGGGGTCGAGGACGTGGTGAACCACGGCGGAGGCTTCGAGGTCATCACCGACCCGTCCGAGCTGGTCGCAGCCCGCACGGCGCTGCAGAACGCGGGTCTGGACTACGACTCCGCCGAGGCCGAGTTCGTGCCGAGCCTCAAGGTCGAGGTCGACCTCGAGACCGCCAAGAAGGTCTTCCGCATCATCGACGCACTCGAGGACAGCGACGACGTGCAGAACGTCTTCAGCAACTTCGACATCCCGGCCGAGGTGCAGGCCGAGCTCGACGCCGAGGACTGACCCGATCACCGGCCAGGCGCTGCGGGTGCTCGGGATCGACCCCGGGCTGACCCGCTGCGGCGTCGGCATCGTCGACGTGTCGCCGAACCGTCAGGTGCGCCTCGTGCACGTGGATGTCATCCGCACCCCGGCGGATGCCGAGCTTCCTGCGCGCCTGCTCGCCGTCTCCGAGGGCATCCGGTCGGCGATCGCGGAGTTCTCGCCGCACGCGGTGGCCGTGGAGCGGGTCTTCGCGCAGCACAACCTCCGCACCGTGATGGGGACGGCGCAGGCGAGCGGCATCGCGGTCGTGCGTGCGGCCGAGGCGGGCCTCCCGGTGGCTCTGCACACCCCGAGCGAGGTGAAGGCGGCGATCACCGGCTACGGCTCCGCCGACAAGGCGCAGGTGGGCGCGATGGTGGCGCGTGTGCTCGGGCTCGACGCGATCCCGCGCCCGGCGGACGCCGCCGACGCGCTCGCGCTGGCGATCTGCCACGGCTGGCGCGGGGGAGCGACGGCACCGGATGCGGGGGCGGCCGGCGGATTGACCCCCGCACAACGGGCGTGGCGCGACGCGGAGAAGTCGGCCGCGAAACGTAGACTCTAGAACATGATTTCGAGTGTCCGCGGCACGGTGCTCCACGTCTCGGGCGGCGGCGCGGTCATCGAGGTGGGCGGCGTCGGCATGTCGGTCGCCCTCACCCTCGAGCACGCGCTGAGCCTGCGAATCGGCTCCGAAACCTTCGTGCACACGAGTCTCATCGTGCGCGAAGACGACCTCAGCCTCTACGGCTTCGTCACGCGCGAGCAACTGGAGCTCTTCGAGTTGCTGCGCGGGGTCTCCGGCGTCGGCCCCAAGTCGGCGCTCGGGGTGCTCGCGCAGCTCACGCCCGACGAGGTGGCACGCGCGGTCACCGACGACGACGACGCGCCCTTCCGCCGGGTCTCCGGCATCGGTCCGAAGACGGCGAAGCTCATCACGGTGTCCCTCGCCGGCAAGCTTGTGGCTCCCGCCGCGGTGCGGCCGGGCGCAGCGGTCGTCGCGCCCGACGCGGATGTCGTGGCGGCGCTCGTGGGCCTCGGCTGGCCCGAGCGCACGGCGGCCGCCGCCGTCTCCGACCTCGTCGCGGAGCTCGGCGAGGCGGCTCCCGCCGACACCGCGGCCCTGCTGCGTCTCGCCCTCTCCCGGCTCGGGCCGCATCGGGCGGGGGTGCGCGCGTGAGCGATCCGATCACCGCGCCGGATGCCGAGTCCGAGGCGGAGCTCGCCTTCGAGGGCGCTCTGCGTCCGCGCTCGCTCGCGGAGTTCGTGGGGCAGACGAAGGCCAGAGGCCAGTTGGAGCTGCTGTTGCGCGCCGCCGAGCTGCAACAGCGCACGCCCGACCACATCCTGCTGGCGGGTCCGCCCGGCCTCGGCAAGACCACGCTCGCGATGATCGTCGCGCACGAGGGCGCGAAGCCCCTGCGGATGTCGAGCGGCCCGGCGATCCAGCACGCGGGCGACCTCGCCGCGCTGCTGTCGAGCCTGGTGCCGGGGGAGGTGCTGTTCATCGACGAGATCCACCGGATGGCACGCAGCGCCGAGGAGATGCTCTACCTCGCGATGGAGGACTTCCGCATCGACATCATGGTGGGCAAGGGGGCGGGCGCCACGAGCATCCCCCTCGATCTGGCGCCCTTCACGCTCGTCGGCGCCACGACCCGCTCCGGGCTGTTGCCGAATCCGCTGCGCGACCGCTTCGGCTTCACCGCCCACCTCGAGTTCTACGATGACGCCGAGCTCGACGAGGTGCTCGCGCGCGCGGCGCGGCTGCTCGGCCTGGATCTCGCCCCCGACGCGCGGGCCGAGATCGCCTCGCGCAGCCGGGGCACGCCCCGCATCGCGAACCGACTGTTGCGACGGGTGCGCGACTACGCGCTCGTGCACGGTCGCGCCGCGGATCACGACGCCGTGCAGGCCGCACTGGAGCTCTACGACGTCGACCCGCTGGGTCTCGACCGGCTCGACCGGGCCGTGCTCGACGCGATCCTCTCCCGCTTCGACGGAGGCCCCGTCGGCCTCTCGACGCTCGCCGTCTCGGTCGGTGAGGAGCCCGAGACGGTCGAGTCGGTCGTCGAGCCCTTCCTGGTGCGGATCGGCATGATCAGCCGCACACCGCGGGGCCGCGTGGCCACTCCGCGTGCGTGGGAGCACCTGGGGCGACGCCCGTCCGCCGCACAGCGGCAGGTGGCGGGGACGCTCTTCGACGATGACGTATGATTCTCGGGAACTGCGTAGCCACGTTCCCGTAGGCTGACCGCCGTCTCGCATCCATCCCGGAAGGCTCACCTCCTCTCATGCCTGATCTCACTCTTGTACTGCTCGCCGGTCTCCTGGTGGTGATGATCTTCTTCACCTGGCGCAGCTCGCGCAAGCGCAAGGCGGACGCGGAGAGCATGCAGTCCAAGCTCGTTCCCGGTGCCGAGATCATGACCCAGCACGGCATCTTCGGCACCCTGATCTCCCTCGACGACGAGAAGAACGAGGCGATCATCGAGACGACCCCGGGCACCAAGCTCCGGGTGCACCGTCAGACGATCTCGCGCGTCGTCGACCCCGAGGAGCTCGAGAGCGCGGATGACGACCTCGCGAGCGACGACGCCGACACCGTGACGAACGACGACGCCTCGACCGAGGTCGAGACGCCGGCCGTCGAGCCGGAGTTCGGTGAGCGGGTCGAGAAGCCCAAGCGCGCACCGCGCACGAAGCCCACCGAGTAATCCGTGGCAGAACGCAGCACGCCGGTTCGCAAGGCCTGGCGCTCCCTCGGCTGGCTCGCGGGAATCATCGTGATGCTCGTCGCGCTCAACGCCGCGGGGGCACTCTGGTGGGGTTGGGGATGGGCGCCGAAGCTCGCGCTCGACCTCGACGGCGGAACCCAGATCATCCTCACCCCGACCCTCGAAGACGGCGAGACGGTCACCGAGGACCAGCTCCAGCAGTCGGTGCAGATCATCCGCAACCGCATCGACGCGGCCGGTGTCGCCGAGCCGGAGATCGCGACGCAAGGTGGCGACAAGATCGTCATCTCGATCCCCGGCAAGACCCCGGATCAGGCGACGCTCGACCGCATCAAGCAGTCGGCGCGGATGGACTTCCGCGCGGTGCTGCTGACGGGGCAGCCGGCCACCTCGACCGCTTCGCCGTCGGCCTCGCCGAGCGACGGCGCCACGCCCGATCCCTCGGCGAGCGAGACACCCGCGCCGAGCGACACGCCCACCGCGACCCCGACCGACGGCTCGGACCTCTCGTGGATCACCCCGGCGCTCCAGGCCGAGTACGACGCGTTCAGCTGCGACTCGGTCGGGAGCGGAACGAGCGCGGCGCCCTCCGACAAGCCGCTCATCACCTGCGACCAGAGCGGGAGCGTGAAGTACCTGCTCGGACCTGTCGAGGTCGAGGGTGCCGACATCTCGGATGCCCAGCCCGGCCTGCAGACCACGTCCACGGGCGCGTCGACCGGTGAATGGGTCGTCAACCTCACCTTCAACGGCACGGGCACCGACGCCTTCGCGAAGGTGACGACGCGCCTGGTCGCGCTCCAGGCGCCGCGGAACCAGTTCGCGGTCGTGCTCGACGGCGCGGTCGTCATCGCGCCGAAGGCGAACGTGGCGATCACCGACGGCCGCGCGCAGATCTCCGGTGGTTTCACCCAGGAGTCGGCCAAGACCCTCGCCGACCAGTTGAAGTTCGGTGCGCTCCCGGTGGGCTTCACCGTCGAGAGCACCGAGACCATCTCGGCGACGCTGGGTGCAAGTCAGCTGCAGAGCGGACTCATCGCGGGCGTCATCGGCCTGCTGCTGGTGTTCGTCTACTCGCTCTTCCAATATCGGCTGCTCGGCACGGTCACGATCGCCTCGCTCATCGTGGCGGGCATCATCACCTACTTCGTGGTGAACATCCTGTCGTGGCGCGAGGGATATCGTCTCTCGCTCGCCGGAATCGCGGGTCTGATCGTCGCGATCGGTTTCACCGCCGACTCCTTCATCGTCTACTTCGAACGCATCCGCGACGAGCTGCGCGATGGGCGCGGACTCGTCGGCGCGGTCGAGGCGGGCTGGAAGCGCGCACTGCGCACGATCCTCGCGGCCAAGAGCGTCAACCTGCTCTCCGCGATCATCCTGTTCGTGTTGGCCGTCGGGTCGGTGCGCGGATTCGCGCTCACCCTGGGTGTGACGACGATCATCGACATCATCATCGTGATCCTGTTCACGCATCCGATGATGCAGCTGCTCGCCACCACACGCTTCTTCGCGAGCGGCCACCCCGCGACGGGCCTCGATCCGACAGCCCTCGGCGCCGTCTACCGCGGTCGCGCGGAGTTCCGCATCTCGGCCGACGCCCGCCGCGCCGGCGCGAGCCGCGAGGCCGAGCGTCGCCAGACGATCGCGGAACGCAAGGCCGCGGAGCTGGAGGCCGCCACGACCGGCAAGAAGAAGAGCGGCACGACGACCACCGACACCGGCTCCACGACGGGCACGTCCGGGAAGAAGGGGGCACGCTGATGGCCGGTCCGTTCCAGCGTCTCGGAAACGATCTCTACACCGGGGCACGCAGCGTCAACTTCGTCGGCCAGCGCCGGATGTGGTTCACGATCGCGGCGGTGCTGATGATCGCCTCGATCGCGGTGCCCTTCGTGCGCGGCGGCGGCAACTTCCTGAACGGCTTCAACTTCGGCATCGAGTTCCGCGGCGGATCGCAGTTCCTCGTCTCCGAGGTGCCCGAGTCGAAGATCCCGATCGACGTCTCGCTCGCCGAGACGGCCGTGCACGACGCGGTCCCCGAGGCCGTCGTGCGCATCAGCACGGTCGGCAACGATGGCGTCCGCGTGCAGACCGACCAGCTCACCGACGTGGAGACGCAGGACGTCACCGCGAACCTCAAGAAGGCCTACTCGACCGACTCGGTCTCGGCCTCCTTCATCGGGGCCACCTGGGGCGCCGACATCACCGACAGCGCACTCCGCGCCCTCGGGGTGTTCATCGTGCTCGCCCTGGTGTTCATGGCGCTCTACTTCCGCACCTGGAAGATGTCGATCGCGGCGATCCTCAAGCTCCTGCACGACCTCGTGCTCACGGTCGGCATCTACGCCGCCACCGGATGGGAGATCACCCCGGCAGCCGTCATCGGCTTCCTGACGATCCTCGGCTACTCGCTCTACGACACCGTCGTGGTGTTCGACAAGATCCGCGAGAACACGGCGGAGCTCGGCGACGACGCCAACCGCACCTTCGGCGAAGCGGTCAACCTCGCGGTCAACCAGACGCTCGTGCGCTCCATCAACACGGGTGTCGTCGCGGCGCTGCCGGTCGCCGCGATCCTGTTCATCGGCGCGTTCGTGCTCGGTGCCGACACGCTGCGCGACATCTCGCTCGCGCTGCTGGTCGGAACCGTCGCAGGCACCTACTCGACGCCTGCCTTCGGTGCGCCGCTGTACTCGCTGTTCCGCGAGGGGGAGCCGGAGATCGCCAAGCGCGACAAGCGCGTGCTGCAGCGCCGTGGGGAGCTCGTCGCCGGCTGAGCCGGTGAGGTGCGTCCTCCCCGCCTAGAATCAGAGGTCCGGGAGGACGCGAGATGAGTACCGAGACACAGAGTTCGGCGACGCGCCGCGCCCTGCTGCCGCGCCTCTTCTCGCGGTCGCAGCCGACGGGGGCCGTCGACCAGCTCGTCCGCACGGTCCGCTCGCACCATCCGAAGGCCGACCTCGCCCTCATCGAGCGCGCTTACACCGCGGCCGAGCGCGCCCACGACGGGCAGACCCGCCGCAGCGGCGAGCCGTACATCACGCATCCCGTCGCCGTCGCGCAGATCCTCGCCGACCTCGGAATCGGCCCCAAGACGATCGCGGCCGCCCTGCTGCACGACACCGTCGAAGACACCGACTACACGCTCGATCTGCTGCGGGCCGAGTTCGGCGACGAGGTCGCCATGCTCGTCGACGGCGTCACCAAGCTCGACAAGCTCAAGTACGGCGACTCCGCCCAGGCCGAGACGGTGCGCAAGATGGTCGTCGCGATGTCGAAAGACATCCGGGTGCTCATCATCAAGCTCGCCGACCGCCTGCACAACGCCCGCACCTGGGGCTTCGTCCCGCAGGAGTCCGCCGCGCGCAAAGCACAGGAGACCCTCGAGATCTATGCGCCGCTCGCGCACCGACTCGGCATCCAGACCATCAAGTGGGAGCTCGAAGACCTCAGCTTCGCGGTGCTCTACCCGAAGCTCTACGTCGAGATCGAGAGCCTCGTGCGCGACCGCACGCCGCAGCGCGAGGAGTTCGTGCAGCAGGTCATCGACGCGGTGAACGAAGACCTCCGCAGCTCGAAGATCAAGGGCCAGGTCGTCGGGCGCCCCAAGCAGTACTACTCGATCTACCAGAAGATGGTGCTGCGCGGTCGCGAGTTCGACGAGATCTACGACCTCGTCGGCATCCGGGTGCTCGTGGGCTCGATCCGCGACTGCTACGCCGTGCTCGGCGCCATCCACGCCCGCTGGAACCCGATCCCTGGGCGCTTCAAGGACTACATCGCCACACCGAAGTTCAACCTTTACCAGTCGTTGCACACGACGGTCATCGGGCCGAAGGGCCGTGCCGTCGAGCTGCAGATCCGCACCCACGAGATGCACGAGCGCGCCGAGTTCGGTGTCGCCGCACACTGGGCCTACAAGGAGCGGATGTCGACGGGCCGCGACGACAAGGCGGCCCAGGCGGGCACCGAGATGGCGTGGCTCGCCCACATCAGCGACTGGCAGGCCGAGACCTCGGACCCGGGGGAGTTCCTCGACAACCTGCGCTTCGAGATCGGCGCGAAAGAGGTCTACGTCTTCACGCCGCAGGGCAAGGTCATCGGGCTGCCCGCCGGGGCCACCCCCGTCGACTTCGCCTTCGCCGTGCACACCGAGATCGGCTACCGCACGATGGGCGCGAAGGTGAACGGGCGGCTCGTGCCGCTCGAGTCGACGCTCAACTCCGGCGATGTCGTCGAGATCTTCACCTCCAAGAACCCCGAGGCCGGCCCCAGCCAGGACTGGCTGAACTTCGTCACCTCCCCGCGCGCGCGCAACAAGATCCGCGGGTGGTTCACGAAGGAGCGGCGCGAGGAGGCGGTCGAGCAGGGCAAGGAGTCGATCACCCGGGCGATGCGCAAGCAGAACCTGCCGCTGCAGAAGCTCATGAGCCAAGACGTCGTCAACGCGGTCGCGGCGCAGATGCGGTACGACGGTGTCGAGGCGCTCTACGCCGCGGTGGGCGAAGGGCACGTCTCGACGCAGTCGGTCATCGAGAAGGTGCTCGCCTCGCTGCAGACCGAGGTGGAGGCCGAAGCCGAGGAGACGCTCGCCTTCACGCCGAGGAGCCGCGGGCGGGCGCTGCGACCGAGCGACTCGGGGGTGCTCGTGCGGGGCGCGCCCGACATCCTGGTGAAGCTCGCCAAGTGCTGCACTCCGGTGCCGGGTGACGAGATCGTCGGTTTCGTCACGCGCGGCTCGGGGGTCTCCGTGCACCGCTCGGACTGTGTCAACGTCGCGAACCTGCTCGCGGAACCCGACCGGATGATCGAGGTCGAGTGGGCGCCCACCTCCTCGAGTCTCTTCCTCGTGCAGATCCAGGTGGAGGCGCTCGACCGTGCGGGACTGCTCTCGGACATCACCCGGGTGCTGTCCGAGCACCACGTCAACATCCTCTCGGCCAACGTGTCGACCTCGAGCGATCGGCTCGCGATCAGCCGCTACGTCTTCGAGATGGGCGACACCGTGCACCTGGATCGCCTGCTGAACGCGGTGCGCCGCATCGACACCGTCTACGACGTCTACCGCGTCAACTCGGGCTGACCCGCGAGCGCCGCACGCAGTCGGCTGG
Organism: Leifsonia xyli; assembly: GCA_003243275.1. Classification (GTDB taxonomy): domain Bacteria; phylum Actinomycetota; class Actinomycetes; order Actinomycetales; family Microbacteriaceae; genus Homoserinibacter. The sequence continues at coordinate 142,376 of QFQR01000001.1, forward strand.
CGGCCGAGCGCTTGCCGGAGAGGTTGCGGCCGCGATCCATCGCGGCGACCGCGTCGGCGGCACCGAAGCCGCCGATGCGCGCGAGGCTCCTGAGGGTCTCCGCGTCCGACGCCTCGAGGGTGGGGCGGAACCGCGCGAGGTCGATCGCGGTGCGAAGCGGGCTCGTCACCGAGAGCCCGCCGACGGTCGCGACGTCGCCCGCCCGCACGACGCTCTCGACGACCTCGATCCCGGCATCCGCCGCCGGGCGCCAGCGGGCCTCCACGTCGACCAGGTATTCGCCGCGCGGCGGGAGCCCGCGGGCCGCACCCCAGATCCACGCCGCGGTGCCGCGCGCCGCGATGAGACGCGGATGCCGGGTGCCGAGCGCGGCCACGGCGCGGGTCGCGGGTCGCGCGGGCACGCCGATCGGGATCGTCGCCTCCGCGAGGAGGTAGCTCTCACCGTCGAGTCGGGTGGCCTGCAGCTCGACTTCGCCCAGGCCGTCGATCACGGGGAAGGGGTTCACCGGTCCAGCCTGCAGGGCGCCGCCGTGCGGGAGGGACGATTCGGGTCGATCTGTGCGGAACTCGCCCTGTGGAAAGTTCAGCCGAGGGCGGCGAGCCAGGCGCGCTTGGTGGCCAGCTCGTCTTCCGCCTTCGCGATGCGTGCCTTGTCGCCGGCCTTCTTGGCCGCAGCCAGATCGTCTTCGGCCTTCGTGATCGCCTGCTCGAGCTGCGCCGCGAAACCCGAGGAACGGGCCTCCTTCTCGGGGTTCGACCGGTTCCAGTGGTCGTCCTCGAGCTTGCGAACCGCGGCCTCGATCTTGCGCAAGCGGTCCTCGACGACACGCACCTGATCGCGCGGAACCTTGCCGATCGCATCCCAGCGACGCTGGATGTCGGTGAGCGTGGTGCGCGCGCTCGCGCGATCGGTCGCGGCGAGCAGCGGCTCCGCCTCATCGAGAAGGGCGAGCTTCTGCACGAGGTTCTCACCGAACTCGGCGCTCTCGATCGCATCCGCCTCGGCCTTGGCGCCGTAGAGCACATCGCCCGCAGCCTTGAACCTGGCCCACAGCGCGTCGTCCACCTTCTTGCCCGCACGGCCGGCGGCCTTCCAGTCGTCGAGGAGACGGCGGTAGTCGGGGATGCCAGCGCTGCCCTTGCCGGCGAGCGCCTCCGCCCGCTCGACGAGGGTCTGCTTGCGCGAGCGCGCGTCGCGGTGCACGGTGTCGAGCTCGGCGAAGAACGCCTTGCGGGCGGCCTCGATGCTCGAGCGCGCCGCCCGGAACCGCTTCCAGAGCTCGTCGCCGTCCTTCTTGGGAACGCGCGGCCCGTCGTGCTGGGCAGCCTGCCAGCGCGCGAAGAGGGCGTCGAGCTCGGAGGAGACCTGCTTCCACTGCGCGTTCGAGAGATCCCGCGCAGCCAGCGCCTCGGCGGCGGCGACGATCGTCTCGCGGGCGGCCACGGCATCCTCAACGGCCTGCTGCGCCTCCGCGCTCTGCCGCTCGGTGGCTTCCCCCAGCGTCGCCTGCAGCTTGGCGAGCCGATCGCTCAGCCCCTGCAGGTCGCCCACGGCGTGCGCCTCCGGGATCGCGGGCGCCAGAGCGGCGACCGCCTTCGCGACGTCCTGCGCGGGAGCGCCGCCGCGCAGGCGCTGCTCGAGCAGCGCGACCTGGCCCTCGAGCTCCACGAACTTGCGGCTGAAGTAGGCGAGCGCCTCCTCGGCCGTCGCATCCGGGTATTGGCCGACAGCGCGTTCGCCGTCCGCCTCACGGACGTACACGGTGCCATCGTCGTCGACGCGACCCCACGGGGCCGTCTGCTCGTCGCTCACAGATCTCCTGCTTTCGCATCGGGGGTCGGCTGCCTCTTGCCGACCTGAGTCAGCCTATTGCAGCGTCACGCTCGTGATGCTGGTGGCCACCAGGGGAGTGCCCGCGCCGCTGCTGTCCGCCGTCGAGGGGTCGAGCCCCTTCGAGGTGATCTGCGCGATGAGGTCGGGGAGGCCGCTGGTCACCGTGCCGACCACCGTGTAGCCGCCCGCGTTGTCGGAGGGCAGTGTGGTGTCGGCGGTCACGATGAAGAACTGGTGGCCGTTGCTGTAGGCGTTGTCGCCGGAGCGCGCCATGGCGATCGTTCCGGCCGGGTAGATGTTGTCAGCGGGGGCGTTCTCGACCGGGCCGTAGGAGAAGGCGGGGTCGCCGGCTCCCGTGCCGTCCAGGGATCCGCACTGCAGGAACGCGAAGGTGGCTGCGGTCGCGAGGCGGTGGCAGCTCTTGCCCGTGTAGTAGCCGTCCTGCACGTCCTGGACCCATCCAGAGACCGCCTGCGGTGCCGCGGCGCCGTCGAGCGAGATCCCGAGGGTGACGGTGTCGTTGAGCACGATGTCACCGGTCCAGGTGCGCCCCTCGGCGAGTGAGGGATCGGGGGCGCCGACGTTCTGGTCGGCCTCGGCGCTCGGCGAGGCCGACGGCGAGGCACTCGGCGCTCCCGGGCCGGCCGTGAAGTAGAGCACCTGGGTGGTGATGGCGAGAGCCGCGACGAGCACACCGCCGACGATGCCGATGATGTTGTCGCGGAGCCTCCGCCGCCCGCGGGTCTCGTGCACCTCCTGGCGAGCCTGGTAGGCGCGCAGGCGCTCGCGCGCCTCACGCTGTTCGCGCTGCTGCCGGTTGGATGCCACTCGCGGTCCTCTCCCACGGATCGGGCCGCAACGCGCGCGGCCCAGGGTGAACTCTAACGAGCGCTCCTGGGCGCTCCAAACCGCGACCTCCCGTGTCCGGGCCGACGGTTAGCATGAGCGCATGACCGGCCAGCAGGGGCTCCGCACGGGCTCGACCCCGCTGGCGGTGCGGATGCGCCCGACCACGCTCGACGAGGTCGCGGGCCAACGCCACCTGCTCGGTGCCGGTTCCCCGCTCGTGAACCTCGCGCAGGACGCCACCGGCCGGGATGCGGGTGCCTCGGGCGCGGTGTCGGTGATCCTCTGGGGGCCGCCTGGCACGGGCAAGACGACCATCGCCCAGGCCATCGCACGCGGCTCGGGGCGGCGCTTCGTGGAGCTCTCCGCTGTCACCGCTGGTGTCAAAGACGTGCGTCAGGTGATGGACGAGGCGCGTTCCACCCTCGATCTCTACGGACTCGCCACGGTGCTGTTCCTCGACGAGATCCACCGTTTCACCAAGGCGCAGCAGGATGCGCTCCTCCCCGGGGTCGAGAACGGCTGGGTGATCCTCGTCGCCGCCACCACCGAGAACCCGTCCTTCTCGGTGATCTCGCCCCTGCTCTCGCGTTCGCTGCTGCTCACGCTCGAATCGCTCTCCGAGGACGATCTCGGCGCGCTGGTCGATCGCGCCGTCGACGACCCGCGCGGCCTCGCGGGTGCCGTGTCCCTCGCGGACGACGCGCGCGCCGCCATCATCCGCCTCGCCTCGGGCGACGCCCGCCGGGCGCTGACCGCTCTCGAGGCGGCGGCGACCGTCGCCGCGGCTCCGGGAGCAGCGGTCGAGGGGGAGACGCCCACGGTCACGGCGGAGATCGTCGCCGCGACCGTGGACCGGGCGCTGCTGCGCTACGACCGGCAGGGCGATGAGCACTACGACGTCATCAGCGCCTTCATCAAGTCGGTGCGCGGATCGGACGTCGACGCGGCGCTGCACTACCTCGCCCGGATGATCGAGGCGGGCGAGGATCCGCGCTTCATCGCCCGCCGCATCATGATCTCCGCCGCAGAGGACATCGGGATGGCCGACCCGCAGGCGCTCTCGGTCGCGGTGTCGGCCGCGGAAGGGGTTGCCCTCATCGGCATGCCCGAGGGGCGCATCCTGCTCGCCGAGGCGGTCGTGTACCTCGCGACGGCCCCGAAGTCGAACGCCTCGTATCTCGCGCTCGATCGGGCGATCGCGGATGTGCGGGCCGGGCGCATCGGACGGGTTCCGAAGCACCTGCGCGACGCCCACTATCCGGGGGCGAAGGCCCTCGGGCACGGCGCGGGCTACCGCTACGCGCACGACGCGGCGCACAGCGTCGCCGAGCAGCAGTACCTTCCCGAGGAGCTGCGCGGCACGCGCTACTACGACCCCACCGGCAACGGCTACGAGCGCGAGCTGGGCCCCCGTCTCGAGCGGCTGCGTGCCCTGCTCGACGGCAAGCCCATGCCCAAGCGCGAGGAGCCGGGGGAGTGATCGCCGTCGCTGCCCGACCACTCGCGGATGCGGCACGACCCGCCGACAGCTGCGCACCGGCCCACGTCTGCTAAACTCGCCAGGTTCGACTCCGAACACATCCCACCTCGCAGTTCCGCCGGTCGCGTCGACGTGCGCCCGAATCGCGGACGGAGGGATGCACGTCTGTGAGCCGCGAAAGTCGCGGCCATGTGTTGGAAGGAACCCCTCGTGGTCACCAAGTCCCAGGACCGTCGCAAGGTCCGTCTCTCCCGCGCGCTCGGCATCCCGCTGACGCCGAAGGCCGCCAAGTACCTCGAGAAGCGTCCCTACGCTCCGGGTGAGCACGGCCGCACCAAGCGCAAGGCCGACAGCGACTACGCCGTGCGTCTGCGCGAGAAGCAGCGTCTGCGCGAGCAGTACGGCATCCGCGAGAAGCAGCTGCGCATCGTCTTCAACGAGGCCCGTCGCACCCAGGGCCTCACCGGTGAGAACCTCGTCGAGCTGCTCGAGATGCGCCTCGACGCCCTCGTGCTGCGTGCCGGCTTCGCCCGCACCACCGCGCAGGCCCGCCAGTTCGTCGTGCACCGTCACATCCAGGTCGACGGCCAGATCGTCGACCGCCCCTCGTTCCGCGTGAAGCCGGGTCAGCTCATCCACGTCAAGGCGCGCTCCGAGGGCACCGAGCCCTTCCAGGTGGCGGCCGCCGGCGGTCACGTCGACGTGCTCCCCAAGACCCCGGGCTACCTCGAGGTCGAGATCGACAAGCTCCAGGCCCGCCTCGTGCGTCGCCCCAAGCGCGCCGAGGTCCCCGTGACCTGCGAAGTGCAGCTCGTCGTCGAGTACTACGCGGCCCGCTGAGCCCCGACGAAGAAGGCCCCGCTTCGGCGGGGCCTTCTTCGTTCGTGGAATCGGCATAGGCTAGGACAGTTGCGCGGCGTCCGTCGCCAACACCGCGAACGCGAACGAAGTGAGGATCACGATGAAGGGTGCACTGCTTCTGATCGCCGGAGTCGCCATCGGCTTCGTCGTCGCCCACGAGGTCGCCAAGACCCCCCAGGGTCGGCAGTTCTTCGACGAGGTCGACCACAAGGCCAAGGAGTTCGGCGACGCGGTCGTGCAGGGCTACAAGGCTCGCGAGACCGAACTGCGTCAGGCCGTCGCGAACGCGCAGGACGCGATCGACGACCTCGCCAAGCGCGCCAAGTCCTGAAACCCACCACCGTCGGGCCGGCGGCCCGCAGGCCACGTCCCGACGGGGACACCCCTACGGAGTACCTGTGCAGACCGCTGAGATCCAACGCCGCTGGCTGACCTTCTTCGGAGACCGCGGTCACACCGTGGTGCCGTCCGCCTCGCTCGTCACCGACGACCCGGCGCTGCTCTTCACGGTCGCCGGCATGGTCCCGTTCATCCCCTACTTCACGGGCGTCGTGCCCGCGCCCTTCCCGCGCGCCACCAGCGTGCAGAAGTGCATCCGCACCCTCGACATCGAGGAGGTCGGCAAGACCACGCGCCACGGCACCTTCTTCCAGATGAACGGCAACTTCTCCTTCGGCGACTACTTCAAGGAGCAGGCCATCGCCTACGCCTGGGAGTTGCTGACCACGGCGCAGGCCGACGGCGGTCTCGGCTTCGCGGAGAAGGATCTCTGGGTCACCGTCTACCAGGACGACGACGAGGCCTTCGGCTACTGGCGTGCCATCGGCGTTCCCGAGGCGCGCATCCAGCGCTTCGGCAAGGAGGACAACTACTGGTCGACGGGCCTTCCCGGCCCCGCCGGACCGTGCTCGGAGATCTACTTCGATCGCGGCCCCGCCTACGGCCCCGAGGGCGGCCCGGCGGTCGACGACAACCGGTACATCGAGATCTGGAATCTCGTCTTCATGCAGTACCTCATCACCAACGTCCGCTCGAAGATCGACTTCGACATCGTGGGCGAGCTGCCGCGCAAGAACATCGACACCGGGATGGGCATGGAGCGCGTCGCATTCCTGACCCAGGGTGTCGACAACATGTACGAGATCGACCAGGTGCGTCCGGTGCTCGACATGGCCGCCGAGCTCTCGGGCCGCCGCTACGGCGCCGACCACGAGGACGACGTGCGGATGCGCGTCATCGCCGACCACGTGCGCTCGAGCCTCATGCTCATGACGGACGGCGTGGCGCCGTCGAACGAGGGCCGCGGCTACATCCTGCGCCGCCTCATGCGCCGGGTGATCCGGGCGATGCGTCTGCTCGGCGTCGACGCCCCGAGTTTCGCCGAGCTCTTCGACGCCTCGCGCCACGCGATGCGGGATGCCTACCCCGACGTCGAGGCGGAGTTCGCGCGCACCTCCCGACTCGCGCTCGGCGAGGAGGAGGTGTTCCTGCGCACGCTCTCGGCGGGGACCACCATCCTCGACGTGGCGATCGCCGACACCAAGACCCAGGGGCGCACCGCGCTGTCGGGCGAGTCCGCGTTCCTGCTGCACGACACCTTCGGCTTCCCCATCGACCTGACGCTCGAGATCGCGGAGGAGGCGGGGCTCTCGGTCGACCGTGCCGCGTTCGACACGCTCATGTCGGAGCAGCGGTCGCGCGCGAAGGCGGACGCCAAGGCGAAGAAGGCCGGTCTCGCCGATCTCTCCGTCTACTCCGCGTTCCGCGCCCAGGGCGAGACGGTGTTCACGGGCTACGACTACCTGCAGACCGAGAGTCGTGTGCTGGGCCTCCTGGTCGACGGCGTCTCGGTGCCGTCGGCGCGGGCCGGGCAGACGGCGGAGGTCATCCTCGCCGAGACCGCCCTCTACGCGGAGTCGGGTGGCCAGGCCGCCGACAAGGGCGCCATCGTCGGCGACGGCTTCGATCTCGAGGTGCTCGACGTGCAGCGTCCCGTCAAGGGGCTCGTGAGCCACACCGTGACGGTGCGGTCCGGCGAGGTCTCGGTCGGTGCGGCGGCGACGAGCGTGGTCGACCGCGACTACCGCCACTCCGCGACCCAGGCCCACTCGGCGACCCACCTCATCCACGCCGCCCTGCGCCAGACGCTGGGGCAGGAGGCGCATCAGGCGGGCTCCTTCAACAAGGCGGGCTATCTGCGCCTCGACTTCTCCTGGAATCAGGCGCTCAGCCCCGCGACCCGCAGCGAGGTCGAGGAGATCGCCAACAACGCGGTGCGCGACAACCTCGAGGTCGTCACCCGCATCCTCCCGCTCGACGAGGCGCGCAAGGCCGGGGCGATGGCGCTGTTCGGTGAGAAGTACGGCGACACGGTGCGGATGGTCGACATCGGCGGCCCGTGGTCGCGGGAGCTCTGCGCGGGCACCCACGTGCGCACCTCGGCGGAGGTGGGGCTCGTGAACCTGGTCTCCGAGTCGAGTGTCGGATCGACCAACCGGCGGGTCGAGGCGCTGGTCGGCCTCGATGCCTTCCGCGACCTCGCCGCCGAGCGTGCGATCGTGAGTCAGCTCACCTCGAGCCTGAAGACGCCGCGCGAGCAGCTGCCCGAGCGGATCAACGACCTCGTGACGCAGTTGAAGGCGGCCGAGAAGAAGATCGCGGCGTTCGAGGCGAGCAAGCTCGCGGGGCGGGTTCCCGAGCTCGCGGCGCAGGCGACGCGGCTCGGTGCGGTGCTCGCGGTGGTCGACGATCTCGGCGAGCTCGCCTCGGTCGACGAGCTGCGCAGCCTCGTGACCTCGGTGCGTGAGCGGCTGCAGTCCGAAGTCGCCGTCGTGGCACTCGGTGCGCGGGTGGCGGGGAAGCCGTCGATCATCGTGGCGACCACGGCAGGTGCGCGCGAGGCCGGGGCGGCAGCGGGTGCCCTCGCCAAGGGCGCCGCGGCGACCCTGGGCGGTGGCGGCGGCGGCAAGGACGATCTGGCGCAGGGCGGCGGCTCCGATGTCGCGGCGCTCCCGGCAGCGCTCGAGGGCGTGCGCGCGGCGCTGCGCGGGTGATGCGTCGCGGGGTCCGGATCGGCGTCGACGTCGGGCGAGCCCGGGTCGGCGTCGCACGGTGCGACCCGGACGGGCTGCTCGCGACCCCCATCGAGACGCTGCCGCGCGGCGTCGACACGGTTCCCGCACTGCTCGCGCACGCGCGGGAGCTCGACGCGGTCGAGTTCGTGGTCGGCCTTCCGCTGTCGTTGAGCGGCGCCGACACGCCCTCCACCACGGATGCGCGCGAGTTCGCCGAGCAGCTGGCGGCCGCATCCGCGTTGCCCGTCCGCCTCGTGGACGAGCGGCTCAGCACGGTCACCGCTCACAGGCAGCTCCAGGCAGGCGGTCGGCGCGCGAAGGGCTCACGTTCCGTCGTCGATCAGGTGGCCGCTGTTATCATCCTCCAGAACGCCCTCGACTCCGAGAGGATGTCGGAACGTCCCCCCGGTTCCGTCGTCCCCCAATGAAAGACCGACACCGTGGCCTCTGAACCGAGCTGGGACGACATCTTCGGCCCCGGATCCGCTCCGACCTCGACCACCGCGCAGGCTGCGCCGGCGGCGGGCGATCAGCCGTCGCGGCGCGCGCTCCGCGGGGCCGGTTCGGCGGGCGACGGAACGGGCGCGCGTCCGCGCCGGAAGCGTCGAGGCGGTGCACCCTGGGGGTGGATCATCGCCCTCGTGATCATCGGCGGCCTCGTCACCGCCGGCGGTGTCTACGTCTGGACCAACTACGGCGAGAAGATCCAGGAACTGCTCGGGATCGCGCCGCCCAACGACTACACGGGCGAGGGCAACGGCAAGGAGGCGACGGTCGTCATCGAGTCCGGCGACATCGGATCCGACGTCGCCACCAAGCTCGAGAAGGCCGGGGTCACGATGACCTTCGACGCCGTCTACCAGCTGCTCCTCGCCGACTCGAGCATCACCTTCGAGCCGGGCAACTACCGTCTGCAGAAGGAGATGAGCGCCAAGGCGGCGATCGCCGCGCTGCAGGACCCGGCCAACAAGATCGTCAACCAGGTCACGATCCCGGAGGGGGTCACCGCGGCCAGCGCGCTCGAGCTCATCGCCTCCGCGACCCAGATCCCGCTCGCGGATCTCCAGGCGGCCGCCGCCGATCCCACGAGCTTCGGCATCCCAGCCGGCAGCCCCGGCATCGAAGGCTGGCTCTTCCCTGCGACCTACAGCTTCGATCCAGGCGTGACGGCGCACGACGCGATCAAGATGCTCGTCGACAAGATGTTCGAGACCCTCGACGCGGCGGGCGTCGCCCCGGAGCGGCGCTTCACCGTGCTCACGCTCGCCTCCATCGTGCAGCGCGAGTCGGGCCCCAACGTCGCCGACATGGCCAAGATCGCGCGGGTCTTCCAGAACCGCCTCGACCGCGGGATGAACCTGCAGTCGGATGCGACGGTCGCCTACGGCACGGGCAACACGCACACCGTGTGGACGACCGCCGCCGAGCGCGCCGACGCCTCCAACAAGTACAACACCTACGCCAACCCGGGACTCCCGATCGGACCGATCGGTCTCCCCGGCGCGGATGCGATCGCGGCAGCCCAGGCGCCGGCTGCCGGGTCGTGGTTGTACTTCGTCCCGATCAACCTGAAGACCGGCGAGACCGTGTTCTCGAACACGCTCGCCGAGCACGACAAGGCAGCCAAGGAGCTCTACGCCTGGTGCAAGGCGAGCGACGAGAACGCCAGCTATTGTGAGTGACCGCTCGCGGCTCGCGGTTCTCGGCTCGCCCATCGAGCACTCGCGATCGCCGCAGCTGCATCTCGCCGCCTATCGCGTGCTCGGCCTCGACTGGTCCTATGACCGCGTGGAGGTCGACGACGCGGGTCTCGACGCCTTCGTCGCCGGACTCGACACCTCCTGGCGCGGCCTGTCGCTGACGATGCCGCTCAAGCGCCGCGTCGCGGAGCTCGTGCCCGAGCTCGACGAGGTCGCGCGTCGCACCCGGCAGGGCAACACGATCCTGCTCGACCGCGGGCGGGCGGTGAAGGCCTTCAACACCGATGTGCACGGCATCCTCGCCGCGCTCGGCGGCGCGGGGGTGGCATCCGCGGGCCGCGCGACCGTGCTGGGCGGCGGCGCGACGGCGGAGAGCGCGGTCGTGGCGCTCGGGGAGCTCGGCACCGAGGTGACGGTCGCGGTGCGCGATGTCGAGAAGGTCGCCCGCTCGGGCACCTTCGCGCACACGACGCTCGTGCGGCTCGGGCCGGATGCGGACGCCGCCCTCGCCGCGAGCGACGTCGTCGTCAGCACCCTCCCGCCCGGCGCGGATCTCGCGGCCTCGATCGCACCGCCCCCACCGCTTGATGCCGCGCAGACCCTCCTCGACGTCGCCTACGCCCCGTGGCCCACACCGCTCGCGAGCGCCTGGCAGAACGCGGGCGGGCGCATCGTGCACGGTCTCGAGATGCTGCTGCACCAGGCGGTGCATCAGGTGCGCATCTTCGTCGCGGGCGATCCCGCGGTTCCCCTTCCGCGGGAGCCGGAGGTCATCCGGGCGATGCGCGCCGCTGTGGAATGATCGAGAGCATGCTGCGTTGGTTGACGGCCGGTGAGTCGCACGGACCCGAACTGGTCGCGATCCTCGAGGGGATGCCGGCCGATGTGCCGATCCTCCCCGAGCAGATCCAGGCAGACCTGCAGCGTCGCACCCTCGGCTACGGCCGCGGCGCGCGCATGAAGTTCGAGCAGGACGAGCTCTCGATCTCGGGCGGCATCCGCTTCGGGCGCACCATGGGCAGCCCCATCGCGCTGCGCATCGGCAACACCGAGTGGCCGCGCTGGGTCGAGGTCATGTCGGCGACCCCGGTCGACCCGGAGACGCTTCCGAAGGGTCGCGGAGCCGCCCTGACGCGTCCACGCCCCGGCCACGCGGACCTCGTGGGGATGCAGAAGTACGGCTTCCCAGAGGCGCGCAACGTGCTCGAGCGCGCGAGCGCCAGGGAGACGGCCGCCCGGGTGGCGCTCGGTGCCGTGGCGCGCGCGTTCCTCGGCGAGGTCGGCATCCGGCTCGTGGCGCACACCCTCGCGATCGAGACGGTGCGCGTGCCAGAGGGCGCCCCGCTGCCGACCCCCGACGACGTGACCGCCCTGGATGCCGATCCGCTGCGCTGCTTCGACGCCGCCACCTCGGAGGCGATGGTCGCCCGCATCGACCGCGCGCACGAGGACGGCGACACGCTCGGCGGCGTCGTCGAGGTGCTCGCCTACGGGGTTCCCCCCGGGCTCGGGAGCTACACCCACTGGGACCGTCGGCTCGACGCGCAGCTCGCCGCGGCGCTCATGGGGATCCAGGCGATCAAGGGCGTCGAGCTCGGCGACGGCTTCGAGACCACGCGGCGCCCCGGTTCCGCGGCGCACGACGAGCTCGTGACGGAGAACGGCGTCATCCGCCGCGAGTCCGACCGGGCCGGCGGCACCGAGGGCGGCATGTCCACCGGAACCGTGCTGCGCGTCCGCGCGGGGATGAAGCCCATCGCGACCGTGCCGCATGCGCTCCGCACCGTCGACGTCTCCACCGGCGAGGCGGCCACAGCGCACCACCAGCGCTCGGATGTCTGCGCCGTCCCCGCCTCCGGGGTCGTCGCGGAGGCCATGGTCGCCCTCGTGCTCGCGAATGCGGTGCTCGAGAAGTTCGGCGGCGACTCGGTCGCTGAGACGCGTCGCAACCTCGAGGCCTACCTCGCGGCGATCCCCGAGGCGCTTCGCACGCTCGCCGACCCCGCATGAGCGGCCCGCTCGCCGTCTTCATCGGCCCGATGGGCTCCGGGAAGACCCGCATCGGCAAGCGGGTGGCCCGCTCGCTCGGCGTCGCCTTCACCGACACCGACAAGCTCATCGTGCGGGCGCACGGCCCGATCGCCGACATCTTCGACGCCCACGGCGAGCCGCACTTCCGCAGCCTGGAGCGCGATGTGGTGCACGAGGCGCTGCACGGCGCAGGGATCGTCTCCCTCGGCGGGGGCGCGGTGCTCGACGCGGGCACGCAGGACGTGCTCGCGGGGCTTCCCGTTGTCTATCTGCGGGTGAACGCGGCTGCGGTCGCCTCCCGCATCGCCGACGGCAAGCGTCCGCTCGTGCGCGGCGGCGTCGACGACTGGCAGCGGATCTACGACGCGCGCCGCTCGACCTACGAGCGGCTCGCATCCGTCACCTTCGACACCACGAGCTCGAGCGATGAACGCATCGCCCAGGATGTGGTGGCGTGGGTCGAGAGCAGGGAGCGGGAACAGCGATGAGCGACACGACGGTCATCCCGGTGGCGGGAACCGGCCAGTTGGCGGACTACGAGGTGCTCGTCGGTCGCGGCGTGCTCGGCCGGCTCGCCGAGACCTTGCCGCCGCGGGCGGAGAAGCTGCTCGTCATCCACGCTCCCGCGCTCGCCTCGCGCGCCGAGCAGCTTCGCGAGCAGCTCGCGGATCGCTACCAGGTGCTCCTCGCCGAGGTTCCGGATGCCGAGGGCGCCAAGCGCGTCGAGGTCGCCGCGTTCTGCTGGCAGATCCTCGGCCAGACCGACTTCACCCGCAGCGACGCGATCGTCGGCCTCGGCGGGGGCGCGACGACCGATCTCGCCGGGTTCGTGGCCGCGACCTGGCTGCGCGGCATCGAGGTGGTGCAGGTGCCGACCACGGTGCTCGCGATGGTCGATGCGGCGGTCGGGGGGAAGACCGGCATCAACACGGCCGAGGGGAAGAACCTCGTGGGCGCCTTCTGGTCGCCGAGGGCGGTGCTGTGCGATCTGGAGCTGCTCGACAGCCTGCCCCGCAACGAGGTGCTGGCGGGCTTCGCCGAGGTCGTGAAGGCCGGATTCATCGCCGAGCCGGAGATCCTCGAGCTCGTGGAGGCGGATCCCGCCCGGGCGACCGATCCGAGCACCCCCGAGTTCCGCCGTGCGATCGAGCTCGCGATCGGCATGAAGGCGCGGGTCGTGGGCGAGGACTTCACAGAGCAGGGGCTGCGCGAGATCCTCAACTACGGGCACACCCTCGGTCACGCGATCGAGCACGCCGAGCGCTACCAGTGGCGCCACGGCGCCGCGATCGCGATCGGCATGATGTTCGCGGCCGAGCTCTCGCGGCTCACCCGGCACCTCTCGGATGCCGACGTCGAACGCCACCGCCGCATCCTCGACTCCCTCGACCTGCCGACCAGCTACCCCGCGGGGCGCTGGCCGAGCCTGCTCGCCACGATGAAGCGCGACAAGAAGGCTCGCGGCGCGCTCATGCGCTTCATCGTGCTCGACGACATCGGCCGACCGACGGTGCTGCAAGGCCCCGACGAGTCGCTGCTGTTCTCGGCGTATCAGGAGATCGCCTCGTAGCGGTGCCGGGCGAAACCCGCCCCGCTAGGCTCGTGCACATGTCGCGCGTCATGGTGCTCAACGGACCCAACCTCGGACGACTCGGCACCCGCGAGCCCGACGTCTACGGCGCGCAGGACCTCTCGGCGCTGCGTGTGCTCCTCGCCGAGGAGGGCGGTGACGCCGTCGAGATCGACCTGCGCCAGACCGACGATGAGACCGAACTCGTGCACTGGCTCTACGAAGCGGTCGACGCGCGCACCCCGGTCATCATGAACCCCGCGGCGTTCACGCACTACAGCTACGCCCTGCGGGATGCCGTGGCGCTCGTCACGAAAGCGGGCGTGCCGCTCGTCGAGGTGCACATCTCCAACCCGCACGCCCGCGAGGAGTTCCGCCACCACAGCGTCATCTCGGGCGTCGCATCCGGCGTCATCGCGGGCTTCGGCTTCGACTCCTACGTGCTGGCGCTGTCCGCCATCCGTCGCATGGCGTAGTTCGCGCCCGGCGCGGTCGTTACACTTGCACGGGCGCATCCGCCCCTCATCTTCATCGAAACGGAACAGCGAACGAGCATGGCCACGACGAACGACATCAAGAACGGCAGCGTCCTCAGCATCGACGGACAGCTCTGGAACGTGGTGGAGTTCCAGCACGTCAAGCCCGGCAAGGGTGGCGCGTTCGTGCGCACCAAGCTGAAGAACGTGCTGTCGGGCAAGGTCGTCGACCGCACCTTCAACGCGGGCACCAAGATCGACTTCGCCACCGTCGACCGTCGCGACTTCCAGTACCTCTACCGTGACGGCGACGGCTTCGTGTTCATGGACACGAGCGACTACGACCAGGTCACCATCCCCGCCGCCACGGTGGGAGACGCGGCCCACTTCATGCTCGAGAACCAGGAGGTGCAGATCGCGCTGCACGAGGGCGAGGCGCTCTACGTCGAGCTGCCGGCCTCCGTCGTGCTCGAGGTCACCTACACCGAGCCGGGTCTGCAGGGTGACCGCTCGAGCGCGGGCACGAAGCCCGCGACGCTCGAGACCGGCTACGAGATCCAGGTGCCGCTGTTCCTCGAGACCGGCACCAAGGTCAAGGTCGACACCCGCTCGGGTGACTACCTCGGCCGCGTCTGAGCCGCGGTGAGCGCACGGAGCAAGGCCCGCAAGCGGGCGGTCGACGTCCTGTACGGGGCGGATCTTCGCGAGCGCACGCTCGCCGATGCACTCGTCGACGAGGAGCGGCGCGCCGCAGAGCAGCCGGTCCGCGAGGGATCGTGGCGCTACGCGCGCGAGATCGTCGAGGGTGTGGCCGCGCACACGGGCGAGCTCGACGCCGCGATCGGCGAACATGCCCACGGCTGGCCGCTCGAGAGGATGCCGGTGCTCGACCGCGCCATCATCCGCGCGGGCGCCTGGGAGATCCTCTTCAACGACGAGGTGCCGGATGCCGTGGCGATCTCCGAGGCGGTGCAGCTCGCGTCCGAGCTGAGCACCGACGACTCGGCGAGCTTCGTCAACGGAGTGCTCTCGGCGATCGCCCGCACCCGCTGAGACGGCACCGTCGAGGCCGCGCGCGACCTCGACGCGGCGCATGTTGCGCTCCATGACACGCCGTTTTGCGGCCCGGTCGTCGGCTTCCCTACGGTCGAGCGTGTGACCCTCGTCGACCTCCCCGCCGCCGCCGCACTGCCGGTGCGGCTCTCGGGGGTCGGTCGACGCTTCGCCACGCCGGGCGGCGGGGAGCGCACCGTGCTGCGCGACATCGACCTCGACATCCGCGCGGGCGAGATCGTCGCCCTGCTCGGCCCCTCCGGCTGCGGGAAGTCCACCCTGCTGCGGCTCATCTCGGGTCTTGACCGCTCCGACGCGGGGGAGCTCTCGATCGGCGGCTCACCCGTCGCCGTCGTCGACCAACGGTGCGCCGTCGCCTTCCAGGAGCCGCGGCTGCTGCCCTGGCGCACGGTGCAGCGCAACGTCGAATTGGGCCTCCCGCGCGGCACCGCGCGATCCGCGGGGCGCACGCGCGTCGCCGAGCTGCTGCGGCTCGTGCAGCTCGACCACGCAGCGACCCTTCGCCCCCGTCAGATCTCGGGTGGGATGGCGCAGCGCGCCTCGCTCGCCCGCGCCCTCGCCCGCAACCCCGGGGTGCTGCTGCTCGACGAGCCCTTCGGCGCCCTCGACGCGCTCACCCGGCTCACGATGCAGGACCTGCTGCTCGAGATCCACGCCGCGGAGCCGGCGACCATCGTGCTCGTCACCCACGACGCCGACGAGGCCCTCCAGCTCGCCGATCGGATCGTGCTGCTCGGCGCCGTCGACGAGCTCCCGGGCGCGGGCATCCGCCGGGTGCTCGAGGTCGGCAGGAAGCGGCCCCGCGACCGCGGCGACGCCCAGCTCGCGATCCTGCGCGCCGAGCTGCTGTCGCTGCTCGGCGTCGAGAGCCACCACCCCGATGACTACATCACCCAGGCCATCAAGACCCAGGCGATCAAGGCCCAGCGCGCCCGCCGCGCGGGTGCCTGAGCGGGTCGATCCCGCACATCCGGTCGCACCACACAACGAGGACGAACCCCATGAAGAAGACCATCCTGGCCGCAGCCGCGGCCGCCACCACCGCCGCGCTCGCCCTCACGGGGTGCGTCGCGGGCGAGGGCGCCCCCGCGGATGACGCGGCGAGCTCGCAGGCGGGCTGGAGCGCGACGACGCTCACCCTCGACTTCGCGACCTACAACCCGCTCAGCCTCATCATCAAGGACCAGGGGTGGCTGGAGAAGGCGCTCGGCGACGATGTGACCGTCAACTGGGTGCAATCCGCGGGCTCGAACAAGGCCAACGAGGCGCTCCGTGCGGGCGCGATCGACGTCGGCTCGACCGCGGGATCGGCGGCGCTGCTCGCACGGTCCAACGGCTCGCCGATCCAGGTGATCGACATCTACAGCCAGCCCGACTGGGCCGCGATCCTGGTGCCGGCGAACTCGCCGATCACGGAGGTCTCGCAGCTCAAGGGCAAGAACATCGCCGCCACCAAGGGCACCGATCCCTACTTCTTCCTGCTGCAGAGCCTGGAGGCGAACGGGCTGAGCCTCGACGACGTCACGGTGCAGAACCTCCAGCACGCCGACGGGAAGGCAGCCCTCGAGGCCGGTGCGGTGGATGCCTGGGCTGGCCTCGACCCGCTGCTGTCGACGAGCGTCGCGAACGGCGCGTCGAAGATCATCTACGACAACATCGACTTCAACAGCTACGGCTTCCTCAACGCCACCGAGGACTTCATCACGAAGCACCCCGACCTCGCGCAACTCGTCGTGAACGCCTACGAGAAGGCGCGCGCCTGGGCGCAGGCGAACCCCGAGAAGACCGCGGCGATCCTCGCCCAGGTCGCCGGAATCGATCCCGCCATCGCGACGGCCGTGATCTCCGACCGCACCAACCTCGCCGTCGACCCCGTGCCGGGGAAGGCGCAGCTCGACGTCCTGAAGGTCATCGGCCCGGTGTTCGTCGAGTCGGGTGACGTGGCGAGCCAGGATGCGATCGACACGGCACTCGACAGCCTGCTCGAACCGAAGTTCGCGAAGGCCGCCGACCCGAGCGCCCTCTAGGCGATCGGTCGCCCCCGCGATGAACGCGACGAGAACACCCGAGGAGGCTGCCCCCGTGGAGGGAGCTACCTCCTCGGCCTACCAGCAGACGAGCGTCTACGGGTACTCGGCGGCCGGCCCCGGTCTCGCCGACCGCCGTCGACCGCGTGGTGAGCGTCGCTGGTGGCCTCTCGTCGGCGGTGCGCTCGTGCCGCTCGCCGCGCTGCTCGCGTGGTGGGCGGTCACCGAGTTCGGCGACATCCCCGCCTACCGGCTGCCGTCGCCCGCGGATGTCGTCCGTGCCGCCGGCGAGCTCGCCTCCTCCGGCCAGCTCTGGCGCGACGTGGCGATCTCGACCCAGCGCGTGCTGCAGGGCTTCGCCCTCGGCTCGATCATCGGCATCGTGATCGGTTCCCTGATCGGGCTCTCACGCACCTTCAGCGTGCTCCTGTCGCCCACCATCGGTGCCCTGCGGGCGGTGCCGTCGCTCGCCTGGGTTCCGCTGCTGGTACTCTACGTGGGCATCTTCGAGCCCTCGAAGGTGATCCTCATCACCATCGGCGCCGCGTTCCCCGTGCTCACCACGCTCTCGATCGCGCTGCGCCACGTCGACCCGCAACTGGTCGAGCTGGGGCGGGCCTACGGTCTCGGGCGGCTGTCGCTGCTGACCACGGTCCAGCTGCCCGCCGTCATCCCGGCGCTCGTGAGCGGGCTGCGGCTCGCCCTCGCGCAGTCCTGGCTCTTCCTGGTCGCCGCCGAGCTGCTGGCGAGCTCGATGGGCCTCGGCTTCCTCCTGATGGACTCGGGCAACAACGGCCGCGTCGACCGCATCTTCCTCGCGATCATCGTCCTCGCCGTGCTCGGGAAGACCACGGATGCGCTCATCGGTCTGCTGGAGCGGTGGCTGCTCACACGTTGGGGCTGATCGGCGAGGCGCTATGCTGAACGGGTACGACGTCCTTTAAATCCGTCCAGAGAGGCGGGGAAGGGGGTCAGGATGCCGGCACGTACCGTGCTGCAGCAGGCTGACATTCAGCGCGCACTCACGCGCATCTCGCACGAGATCCTCGAGTCCAATCGTGGCGGCTCGGATCTCGTCCTCCTCGGCATCCCGACGCGCGGGGTCATCCTGGCGGAGCGCATCGCCGACCACCTGGAGCGCTTCGAACCCGGAGCCGGGGCGGTCGGGGCACTCGACGTGACCATGTACCGCGACGACCTCCACCGCCATCCCACCCGCACGCCGAGCCCGACGCGCGTGCCCGCCGGCGGCATCGACGGCAAGACCGTCGTGCTGGTCGACGACGTGCTCTACTCGGGGCGCACCATCCGCGCGGCCCTCGACGCGATCGGCGACCTCGGCCGCCCGCGGGCCGTCCGGCTCGCGGTGCTCGTCGACCGCGGGCACCGGGAGCTGCCGATCCGCGCCGACTTCGTCGGCAAGAACCTGCCCACCGCGGTCGCCGAGCGCATCTTCGTGCGGCTCGCCGAGACCGACGGCGAGGATGCCGTCGTGATCGAGGGGGAGGCATGAAGCACCTGCTGACCACGGTCGGGCTCGAACGCGAGCAGGCCCTCGGCATCCTCGACCTGGCCGAGGACATGGCGGAGGTCGCGACCCGCGCCGTTCCCAAGCTGCCGACACTGCGCGGCAAGACCGTCGCGAACCTCTTCTTCGAGGACTCCACCCGCACCCGGCTGAGCTTCGAGGCCGCCGCGAAACGGCTCTCGGCGGATGTGATCACCTTCAGCGCGAAAGGCTCGAGCGTCTCCAAGGGCGAAAGCCTCAAGGACACCGCCCAGACGATCGCCGCGATGGGCATCGACGCGGTCGTGCTGCGCCACGGGGCCTCGGGTGCCGCGGAGACGCTCGCCGGGTCGGGATGGATCGACGCCGCCGTGGTCAACGCGGGCGACGGCACCCACCAGCACCCCACCCAGGCGCTGCTCGACGCCTCCACGCTCCGCAAGGCCCTGCACGGAGCGGGCTCCCGCGGACGCGATCTCGACGGGGTGCGCGTCACGATCGTCGGCGACGTGCTGCACTCGCGGGTCGCGCGCTCCAACGTCTGGCTGCTGAGCACCCTCGGCGCCCGGGTGCAGCTGGTCGCCCCGCGCACGCTCCTGCCGGTCGGGGTCGAGAGCTGGCCCGTGACGGTCGGCACGGATCTCGACGCGGCCATCGACGAGGCACCCGACGCGATCATGATGCTGCGCGTGCAGCAGGAGCGCATGCACGCGGCCTTCTTCCCCCACGAGCGCGAGTACTCGAGCGTGTGGGGGCTCGATGACGCGCGCCTCGACCGGCTCGCAGCGGATACGATCGTCATGCACCCAGGCCCCATGAACCGCGGGCTCGAGATCTCGGCGCGGGCCGCCGACTCGCCCCGGTCGGTCATCCTCGACCAGGTCACGAGCGGGGTGTCGATACGGATGGCGGTGCTCTACCTCGTGCTCTCAGGTTCCGACCCACGGGAGGTCACCGCGTGACGACGCTCCTCATCCGAGGTGCGCAGCTGCCCGACGGCACGCGCACCGAGCTGCTGGTCGCGGACGGCGTCATCGCCGAACGGGGGGCCGCGCTCTCGGCCGCCGCCGCGACCGTCATCGACGCCGAGGGCCTCATCGCCCTGCCCGGGCTCGTCGATCTGCACACCCACCTGCGGGAGCCCGGCTTCGAGCAGAGCGAGACGGTGCTCACCGGCACCCGCGCCGCAGCAGCGGGCGGGTTCACCGCCGTGCACGCCATGGCCAACACCTCGCCCGTCGCCGACACCGCGGGCGTCGTCGAGCAGGTCGCCTCCCTCGGCCTGCAGCACGGATACGCGACCGTACGCCCCATCGGCGCGGTCACGGTCGGGCTCGCGGGGGAGCGGCTCGCCGAGATCGGCGCGATGGCGCGCTCCCGCGCCGCGGTGCGGGTCTTCAGCGACGACGGCACATGCGTGCACGACGCCCTGCTGATGCGCCGGGCGCTCGAATACGTCGCCACCTTCGGCGGTGTCATCGCCCAGCACGCGCAGGAGCCACGGCTCACCGAAGGCGCCCAGATGAACGAAGGCGCGCTCAGCTCCGAGCTGGGGCTGGCAGGCTGGCCCGCCGTCGCCGAGGAGGCGATCATCGCCCGCGACGTGCTGCTCGCGGAGGCGGTCGGCGCACGGCTGCACGTCTGCCACCTCTCCACGGCGGGAAGCGTCGAGGTGGTGCGCTGGGCGAAGGCCCGCGGCATCCGGGTCACCGCCGAGGTGACGCCCCACCACCTGCTGCTCACCGAGCAGCTCGTGGCATCCGCAGATGCCCCCTACCTGTCGAGCTACGACGCGCGTTTCAAGGTCAACCCTCCGCTGCGACGCGACGAGGATGTGCAGGCGCTGCGCGCGGCCCTCGCCGACGGCACGATCGACATCGTCGCGACCGACCACGCCCCGCATCCGATCGAGAGCAAGGAGTGCGCCTGGCAGGAGGCGTCCTTCGGCATGGTCGGGCTCGAGAGCGCGCTGTCGGTCGTGCAGGCGGCGGTCGTCGACACGGGGCAGCTCGACTGGGCGGATGTCGCCCGGGTGCTCTCCCGCGTGCCCGCCGAGATCGGCGGGGTCGCCGGCTACGACGCCCCGTTCGCGCCGGGCAGCCCCGCCCATCTGACGCTCGTCGACCCCGCAGCCGAGCGCGTGTTCGCCGTGGACGCGCTGCACGGCAAGGGCGTGAACTCGCCGTACCTCGGTCGTCGCCTGCCTGGGCGGGTCGTGGCCACGATCCACGGCGGCATCCCCACCGTGCTGGATGGCGTGCTGCGCACGCCGGAGGAGGTCTCCCATGGATGAGCGGCTGATCCCCGCCCTCGTCGTGCTCGCGATGCTCGTCATCGCCTTCGTGCTGATGGCGCTCGGCTGGCGCAACCGCCGGCGCCGTCAGTCGAACCTCGACGCCGTGCCCGTTCCGCCGACCGAGATCGGCGAGGTGCTCGGCACCGAGCGGGTGCTCTACGTCGCCACGACCCTCGCCGAGCAACCGCTCGAGCGGGTCGTGGTGGGCGGCCTCGGCTTCCGCGCGAAGGGCGAGGTGCGCATCGCGCGCGGCGGCATCGTGCTCGACCTCGCCGGATCGCGGCCCGCCTTCATCCCGGTCGCCGACATCCGCGGTGTCGGGCTCGCGAGCTGGACCATCGACAAGGGCGTCGAAGAGGGCGGCCTCGTCTTCGTGCGCTGGGAGCTCGGCGGCACGCCCGTCGACAGCTACCTGCGGTCTGAGCGCTCCACGCAGCTGCTCGACCAGCTCACCGAGCTCTCGCCGAGCGCGGCGGCCGCCAGCCGCACCGCCGACACGACATCGACCCCCGACGGAGAGGCATCCGCATGATCGACACCGACCCCGCGGTCCTCGTGCTCGAAGACGGCACCCGCTACCCGGGCCGCGCCTACGGCGCCCGCGGTCGCACCCTGGGCGAGGCCGTCTTCGCGACCGGCATGACCGGCTACCAGGAGACCCTCACCGACCCGAGCTATGCGGGGCAGATCGTGGTGATGACGGCCCCGCACATCGGCAACACGGGCGTCAACGACGAAGACCCGGAGTCGCGCCGCATCTGGGTCTCCGGGTACGTCGTGCGCGACCCCTCCCGTGTGGTGTCCAACTTCCGCGCGAACGGGAGCCTCGGTGCCGACCTCGACCGCAACGGGGTCGTCGGCATCAGCGGCATCGACACGCGGGCGGTCACCCGTCGCCTGCGGGATGCGGGCTCGATGCGCGCCGGTATCTTCTCCGGCGCGGATGCCGCGCTCGACGCCGCAGAACAGCTCGCGATCGTGCGCTCGGGCTCCGAGATGGCGGGCCGCAACCTCTCCGCCGAGGTCTCGGTCACCTCCGAGACGGTGACACCGGCCCGCGGCGAGCTGCTCGGCCGGCTCGCCGTGCTCGACCTCGGCGTCAAGCAGGCCACGATCGAGAACCTCGCCGACCGCGGCTTCGAGGTGCACGTGCTACCGCAGGACGTGACCCTCGAGCAGTTGCTCGCGATCGAGCCGGTCGCGGTCTTCTACTCGAACGGCCCGGGCGATCCCGCCGCATCCGACTCCCACGTCGAGCTGCTGCAGGGCGTGCTCCGCGCGGGCCTGCCGTTCTTCGGCATCTGCTTCGGCAACCAGCTGCTCGGTCGCGCCCTCGGGCTCGGCACCTACAAGCTGCCCTACGGCCATCGCGGCATCAACCAGCCCGTGCTCGACAAGGCCACGGGACGCGTCGAGATCACCGCCCACAACCACGGCTTCGCGGTCGACGCGCCGCTCGAGGGCGTCATCGAGAGCCCGGCGGGCTTCGGACGGCTCGAGGTGAGCCACGTCGGGCTCAACGACAACGTCGTGGAGGGCCTGCGCGCCCTCGACATCCCCGCCTTCTCGGTGCAGTACCACCCGGAGGCGGCCGCAGGCCCGCACGACGCCAACTACCTGTTCGACCGCTTCCGCGACCTGGTCGCGTCCGATCTCACGAAGAAGAACTGATGCCCAAGCGTCCCGACATCCAGAGCGTCCTCGTGATCGGGTCCGGCCCGATCGTCATCGGGCAGGCGGCCGAGTTCGACTACTCCGGCACCCAGGCCTGCCGCGTGCTGCGTGCCGAGGGGGTGCGCGTGATCCTCGTGAACCCCAACCCCGCGACGATCATGACCGACCCCGACTTCGCCGACGCGACCTACATCGAGCCGATCACCAACGAGATCCTCGAGGCGATCATCGCCAAGGAGCGCCCGGATGCGGTGCTCCCGACCCTCGGCGGGCAGACGGCGCTCAACGCGGCGATCGCGCTCGACGAGGCCGGGATCCTCGCGAAGTACGACGTCGAGCTCATCGGCGCCAAGGTCGAGGCGATCAAGAAGGGCGAGGATCGTCAGATCTTCAAGGAGCTCGTGATCGAGGCGGGTGCCGACGTCGCCCGCTCGCACATCGTGCACACCCTGGCGGAGGCCGTGGTCGCGGCCGACGACCTCGGCTACCCGCTCGTGGTGCGCCCCTCGTTCACGATGGGCGGGCTCGGCTCGGGCTTCGCCCACGATCGCGCGGAGCTCGAGCGCATGGTCGGCGACGGGCTGCACCAGTCGCCCACGACCGAGGTGCTGCTGGAGGAGTCGATCCTCGGCTGGAAGGAGTACGAGCTCGAGCTCATGCGCGACACGGCCGACAACACCGTCGTCGTGTGCTCGATCGAGAACGTCGACCCGGTCGGGGTGCACACGGGCGACTCGATCACCGTTGCGCCCGCGCTCACCCTCACCGACCGCGAGTACCAGCGGCTGCGTGACATCGGCATCGACATCATCCGTGCGGTCGGGGTCGACACGGGCGGCTGCAACATCCAGTTCGCCGTCGAGCCGAGCACGGGTCGGGTCATCGTGATCGAGATGAACCCCCGCGTCTCCCGCTCCTCGGCACTCGCCTCGAAGGCCACCGGGTTCCCGATCGCGAAGATCGCCGCGAAGCTCGCGATCGGCTACCGCCTCGACGAGATCCCGAACGACATCACGAAGGTCACCCCGGCCTCCTTCGAGCCGACCCTCGACTACATCGTCGTCAAGGTGCCGCGCTTCGCGTTCGAGAAGTTCCCCTCGGCGGATGCCACCCTCACCACGACCATGAAGTCGGTCGGCGAGGCGATGGCGATCGGCCGCAACTACTCCACCGCGCTGCAGAAGGCCCTCCGCTCGCTCGAGAAGCGCGGCTCGAGCTTCCACTGGGACGCGCACCTCGCGCCGAAGGCCGAGCTCGTGGAGATCGCGAAGACCCCCACCGACGGTCGGATCGTCACCGTGCAGCAGGCGCTGCGTGCCGGGGCGACGGTCGACGAGCTGTATGCCGCAACCGGCATCGATCCGTGGTTCCTCGACCAGATCGTGCTCATCAACGAGGTTGCGGACGAGATCGCGAGCCTGCGTCCGCTCGACGTGGCGCTCTTCACGCTCGCGAAGGACCACGGCTTCTCGGATGCGCAGATCGCCCAGCTGCGCGGCCTCAGCGAGACCGAGGTGCGCAACCTCCGCTGGCAGCTCGGGGTGCGCCCCGTCTACAAGACCGTCGACACCTGTGCGGGGGAGTTCCCGGCGCTCACCCCGTACCACTACTCCAGCTACGACCTCGAGACGGAGGTCGCGCCGAGCGACAAGCGCAAGGTCGTGATCCTCGGCTCCGGCCCCAACCGCATCGGCCAGGGTGTCGAGTTCGACTACTCCTGCGTGCACGCGAGCTTCGCGCTGCACGACGCGGGGTTCGAGACCATCATGATCAACTGCAACCCCGAGACGGTCTCGACCGACTACGACACGAGCGACCGGCTCTACTTCGAGCCGCTCACGCTCGAGGACGTGCTCGAGGTGATCCACGCCGAGTCGCAGACGGGGGAGCTCGTCGGCGTCATCGTGCAGCTCGGCGGCCAGACCGCGCTCGGACTCGCGAAGGGACTGGAGGCGGCAGGCGTGCCGATCCTCGGCACCAGCCCCAACGCGATCGACCTCGCCGAGGAGCGCGGGCTGTTCTCCGGCATCCTGGACCGCGCCGGGCTCGTCGCCCCGCGCAACGGCACCGCGACCGACGCCCCGAGCGCCGTCGCGGTCGCCGAGTCGATCGGCTACCCCGTGCTCGTGCGTCCGAGCTTCGTGCTCGGCGGACGCGGCATGGAGATCGTCTACGACACCCCGAGCCTCGAGGACTACTTCGACCGGGTCCGCGACCAGGCCATCATCGGCCCCGGATCGCCGCTGCTCGTCGACCGGTTCCTCGACGACGCCCTCGAGATCGACGTCGACGCGCTCTACGACGGGGAGCGACTCTACGTCGGCGGCATCATGGAGCACATCGAGGAGGCGGGCGTGCACTCCGGCGACTCGGCCTGCACGCTCCCGCCCGTGACCCTCGGACGCGACGTGCTCGACCGCGTCGTCGAGGCGACCCGCAGGATCGCGGAGGGCATCGGTGTCAACGGCCTGCTCAACGTGCAGTTCGCGATCGGCGCAGGGGTGCTCTACGTGCTCGAGGCCAATCCGCGCGCCAGCCGCACCGTTCCGTTCGTCTCGAAGGCGCTCGGCATCCCGCTCGCGAAGGCCGCCTCGCTCGTCATGGTCGGCCGCTCGATCGGCGAGCTCGTGCGCAGCGGGCTGCTGCCCGCGGATGACGGATCGCGCGTGCCGCTGGACGCACCGGTCGCCGTCAAGGAGGCGGTGCTGCCGTTCAAGCGCTTCCGCACCCGTGACGGCCACGTCGTCGACTCCGTCCTCGGCCCGGAGATGCGCTCGACGGGCGAGGTGATGGGCATCGATGCCGACTTCCCGCGGGCGTTCGCCAAGAGCCAGGATGCGGCCTACGGCGGCCTGCCCGACCGAGGCACGGTCTTCGTGTCGGTGGCCGACCGCGACAAGCGCGCCGTCGTGCTGCCCGTGCTGCGGCTGCAGCAGCTCGGCTTCGACATCGTCGCGACGGAGGGCACCGCGGAGGTGCTCGCGCGCAACGGCATCCGCGCCACGACCGTTCGGAAGTTCTCGATGGGGCAGGGGGGCGTCGGCGGCACGGTCGTCGACCTCATCAACACGGGCGCCATCGACATCGTCATCAACACCCCGAGCGGCCGCAGTGCGCGTGCCGACGGCGTGGAGATCCGCACCGCGACGGTCGCGGCCGACAAGCCGCTGTTCACGACGATCGCGCAACTCGGTGCGGCCGTCGGCTCGCTCGAGGCGAAGGGCGCGCCCGTTCGCGTGCGCAGCCTCCAGGACTATGCGGCGGATCGCGCCGAGCGGGTGGCCGCCCGATGACGCAGCCCTTCGCCGCGCGGCTCGCCGCGGTGGTCGAGGCACGCGGCCCGCTCTGCGTGGGGATCGACCCGCACGCGGCGCTGCTGCGCGACTGGGGTCTCCCCGACGACCCCGCAGGGCTGCGCGAGTTCGGGCTCAGGGTGGTGGAGGCGGCCGCGGGCCGGATCGGCATCGTCAAGCCGCAGATCGCCTTCTTCGAGCGGCACGGCGCGGCCGGCTACGCCGTGCTCGAGGAGGTGCTGGGCGCCGCACGCGCCGCCGGGCTGCTCGTGATCGCCGACGTCAAGCGCGGGGACGTCGGCTCGACGGTCGACGCCTACGGCGAGGCGTGGCTCTCGCCCGGCTCACCCCTCGAGGCCGACGCCATGACCGCCGTCGCCTATCAGGGCTTCGGCTCCCTCGACGGGGTGCTCGCGCGGGCTGCCGCCCACGGCAAGGGCGTCTTCGTGCTCGCCGCGACCTCGAACCCCGAGAGCACGGAGGTGCAGGCGCTTCGTGCCGCCGACGGCGAGACCCTCGCCGCGCGCATGGTGCGCGGCGCCAGGCAGACCGGCGGCACCGCTGGCGTCGTGGTCGGGGCGACGGTCGAGCTCTCCACCGTCGGGATCGAGCTGCCGAGCCTCGTCGCCGTGCCCGTGCTCGCACCCGGATTCGGTGCCCAGGGTGCCGAACTCGCCGACGCGCCGACGATCTACGGACCCGCGATCGGCTCGGTCCTGCCGAGCGTGTCGCGCAGCATCCTCGGCGCCGGACGCGAGGGTGTCGCCGCTGCGATCGACGCGGCCGCGCGGGAGGTGGCATCGTGGCAGGGGTGACGATGCCCGAGGTCGATCGTGCGGCCGCCAGCCGCGCCGCCATCGCCGCGCGTCGCGCGCGTGCCGCCGTCAAGGACGCCGTGTCGCGCCGCGACCGCCGCGCCCTCGACGTCGCCGAGACCGCGTGGGCCGACCCGAGCAGCCCGGAGGGCACGCTGCGGGTCCGCGAACTGCTGACGAGCCTCCCGGGCGTCGGCCCCACCCGGGTCGCGCGCATCATGTCCGAGCTCGCGATCGCTGACGCCAAGCGGGTCGGCGGCCTCGGCGCCCGCCAGCGGGAGAAGCTGCGCGACTGGCTCGGGCATCGGGAGGGCTCGCGCGACCGGCCGCAGAGCAGGCTCGTGGTGCTCGCCGGTCCGACGGCCGTCGGCAAGGGCACGGTGTCGACCTTCATCCGCGACAACTACCCCGCGGTGCTGCTGAGCGTCTCCGCGACCACCCGGGCCCCCCGCCCGGGCGAGATCGACGGCCAGCACTACTACTTCGTCGACGACGCCACCTTCGACCGGATGATCGCCCAGGGCGAGTTCCTCGAGTACGCGACCGTGCACAACGCCTCGCGCTACGGCACCCCGCGGCCACCGATCGACGCGGCGCTCGCCTCCGGGCGCAGCGTGCTCCTGGAGATCGATCTGCAGGGCGCACGCGCGGTGAAGCAGGCGATGCCCGAGGCGCTGCTCGTGTTCCTGCTGCCGCCGAGCTGGGAGGAGCTCGTGCGGCGACTGACCGGCCGGGGCACGGAATCCGCCGCGGAACAGGCTCGCCGCCTCGAGACGGCGAAAATCGAGCTCGCGGCCCAGAACGAGTTCGACGCGAAGGTGGTCAACCACGATGTCGGCCGGGCAGCGGCGGAGGTCGTAGAATTGCTGGCAGTGCCCGGAGCCGATTCCGCGCGCACGCGATCATGAGGAGGGCCGGAATGGCCGACAACAAGGGCATCATCGACCCGCCCATCGACGAGCTGCTGTCGAAGGTCGACTCGAAGTACCAGCTCGTGATCTTCGCCGCGAAGCGCGCGCGCCAGATCAACGACTACTACGCCGACCTGCACGAGGGCTCGCTCTTCGACAACGTCGGCCCGCTCGTCGACTCGACGATCGACGACAAGCCGCTCTCGGTGGCGCTGCACGAGATCAACGAGGACAAGCTCGTCCTCTCGCCGCTCGCCGAGTAGGTCGGCCGTGCCCAGCTGGTCCAGCAGCGCCGCGGAACGCCGCGTCTCGAGACCAGCGTCGGCGTCGTGACGCATCCGCTGCGGATCGTCGTCGGTGTCGCCGGCGGCATCGCGGCGTACAAGGCCGTCGGTGTGGTGCGCGAGCTCGTGCTCCGCGGCCACGAGGTGCACGTCGTCGCGACGGAGGCCGCTCTGCGGTTCGTGGGACGTCCCACCCTCGAGGCGATCAGCCGGCACCCGGTCGAGACCGAGCTGTTCGACGGGGTCGCCGAGGTGCGGCACGTCGCGCTCGGCCAGGCGGCCGACCTCGTGATCGTGGCCCCGGCCACCGCCAACACCCTCGCGAAGCTCGCCGCGGGACTCGCCGACGATCTGCTCGGCACGACGATCCTCGCCTCCACCGCGCCGCTCGTCGTCGCGCCCGCGATGCACACCGAGATGTGGCTGAACCCGGCCACCCGGGCGAACGTCGCGACGCTGGAGGCGCGCGGCGTGCGTGTCGTGGGGCCCGCATCCGGTCAGCTCACGGGTGCGGACAGCGGACAGGGACGGATGGCGGAGCCCGCCGAGATCGTCGACGCGGCACTCGCGGCCCTGCGGCCGCGCGACCTCAGCGGTCGCCGGATCGTCGTGACGGCGGGCGGCACGCGGGAACCGCTCGATCCGGTGCGATTCCTCGGCAACCGCTCCAGCGGACGCCAGGGGGTCGCGATCGCGGAGGCGGCGCGCGATCGCGGGGCGGAGGTCGTGCTGATCGCCGCGCACCTGGAGGTCGCAGCCCCCGCCGGGGTCGAGCTGCGCGAGACCGGCACCGCCGAGCAGTTGCGCGATGCCGTGCTCGAGGTGGCCGCATCCGCCGATCTCGTCGTGATGGCCGCGGCCGTCGCCGACTACCGGCCCGACACGGTCGCCGACGCGAAGATCAAGAAGGAGGCGCACGGCGACACGCTCGAGCTCCGCCTCGTGCGCAACCCCGACATCCTCTCCGAGCTGGCCGCTGCCGCGCATCCCGGGCAGACGGTGATCGGCTTCGCCGCCGAGACCGAGCCGGACGACGAGGCTCTGCTCGAACTGGGACGCGCGAAGATCGCCCGCAAGGGTTGCGACTATCTGGTCCTCAACAGGGTGGGATGGAGCGAGGGTTTCGCCACCGAGGGCAACACGATCGTCGTGGTGTCGAGGGCCGGCGATATAGTGACCCGGGCGAGCGGCAGCAAGCGCGAGGTCGCCGATGCGATCCTCGACCTGGCACGCTGACGCGCCGCCGATCCAACGACGACTCGACCGAACAGGCTGTCCGTGAGCACCTCTCTGCGTCTCTTCACCTCCGAATCCGTCACCGAAGGTCACCCCGACAAGCTCTGCGACCAGGTGAGCGACTCGATCCTCGATGCGCTGCTGAGCGTCGACCCGCAGGCGCGCGTCGCGGTGGAGACGCTCGTCACGACCGGCCTCGTGCACGTGGCGGGCGAGGTGACGACCTCGGGTTACGTCGAGATCCCGCAGATCGTGCGCAAGCGGATCACCGAGATCGGCTACGACTCCTCCGACGTCTGGTTCGACGGGCGCTCCTGCGGTGTCTCGGTCTCGATCGGCGGGCAGTCGCCCGACATCGCGCAAGGGGTCGACGACGCCTACGAGCGCCGCGAGGGCACGAGCGTCGACGACCTCGATCGCCAGGGGGCGGGCGACCAGGGCATCATGTTCGGCTACGCCACCCGCGAGACCCCGCAGCTCATGCCGTTGCCGATCTGGCTCGCGCACCGGCTCGCGGAGCGGCTCTCCGAGGTGCGGCACCGCGGCGAGGTCGACTACCTGCGCCCCGACGGCAAGACCCAGGTCACCGTGGGGTACGAGGGGGTCGTGCCGCGCACGATCGAGACGATCGTGATGTCGGCGCAGCACTCGCCGCGGGTGTCCACCGAGCAGCTCCGCTCCGAGCTGTTCGAGCTCGTCGTGCGCCCGGTCCTCGAGCAGGTCGAGCTTCCCTGGGAGGACGCGCAGCGCTTCATCAACCCGACCGGACGGTTCGAGATCGGCGGCCCCCAGGGGGATGCCGGACTCACCGGGCGCAAGATCATCGTCGACACCTACGGCGGTGCGGCCCGTCACGGCGGGGGAGCCTTCTCCGGGAAGGACCCCTCGAAGGTCGACCGTTCCGCCGCCTACGCCATGCGGTGGGTCGCGAAGAACGCGGTCGCGGCGGGACTCGCCGAGCGGCTGGAGGTGCAGGTCGCCTACGCGATCGGCAAGGCGGCCCCTGTCGGGCTCTACGTGGAGACCTTCGGAACAGGCACCGTCTCCGACGAGGTCATCACGAGCGCCATCCGCGAGGTGTTCGACCTGCGTCCGGCCGCGATCATCCGCGACCTCGAGCTGCTGCGCCCGATCTACGCGCAGACCGCCGCCTACGGCCACTTCGGCCGGGAGCTCCCGGACTTCAGCTGGGAGCGCCTCGACCGTGTCGACGACCTCCGCACGGCAGCCCGGGTCTGAGATGCTCATCGGCTGGCTGAGGAGCGCCACCCTCGGCGACGCACCTCGGCACCGGCGTTCGCGAGCCGCATGAGCGCTCCCGTCATCGCCCGCGTCATCCTCGACACCCCGCTGCCGCAGCTCGACCGCCTGCTCGACTACCGCATCCCGGAGGGGATGGAGGGAGTCGTTCCGGGGGTGCGCGTCGCCGTGCCGCTGCGTTCGGCGAACCGGATGACGCAGGGCTTCGTGGTCGAGCTCGCGACCCAGCAGGAGCATCCGGGGCCGCTGTCGGACCTCGATGCGGTCGTCTCGAGCGCGGAGGTGCTGCGTCCGGAGGTCTGGCGGCTCGCCCGCGCCGTCGCCGACCGCGCGGCGGGCTCGGCCATCGACGTGTTGCGGCTCGCGATCCCGAAGCGCCAGGTGCGGGTGGAGAAGTCCTGGCTCGCGGCTCGGGCCGCGGGGAAGGTGGAGCCTGCGGCGTTGACGATCGACGCGCCCGAGGTGCACGGCTATCGACCGGGCGACATCGCCACCATCCTCGCCGCGGGGCGGGCGGCGCTCTCCGTCGATCCCGGCGTGGTGGCGGTGGGGGAGAGCTGGGTGGGCCGCTGGGCGCTCACCCTCGCGCAGCTCGCGACGCGCACGGTCGTCGGGGGCGCATCCGCGATCCTCGTGGTGCCCGACCACCGCGACGCCCGTCAGCTGGAGGCGGCGCTCGCGTCGCTCCTTCCCGCGGAGCGGATCGTGCGCTTCGACTCCGCCCAGCCGGATGCGGAACGCTACCGCGGCATGCTGCGCGCGACAGGCAGCGAGCCGGTGGTGGTGCTCGGGAACCGCTCGGCCGTCTACGCGCCGGCGACCCGGCTCGGCCTGCTCGCGGTCTGGAACGACGGCGACCCCCTGCTCGCGGAGCCGCTGACGCCCTACGTGCACGCCCGCGATGCGGCGCTCGTGCGCCAGGAGCAGCAGGGGGCGGCGCTCGTCTTCGCCGGTCACAGCCGTACGACCGAGGTGCAGCGGCTCGTCGAGGTGGGGTGGCTGACCGAGGTCGCGCCGCACCGGCCACGGCGGGTGCGCGTGATCCCCACCGTCCACACGACGGGAGCGGGCGCAGACGACCACGCGCGCATCCCGAGTGTCGCCTGGCGCGAGGCGGCCACGGCGGCCAAGCTCGGTCCGGTGCTGGTGCAGGTGGCGCGCCCCGGCTACGCACCGGGGCTCCGCTGCGCCGAGTGCGGCACGGCGGCGCGGTGCCGACGGTGCGGGGGGCCGTTGCGGCTGCAACGTGCGGGAGCGGTGCCGAGCTGCCTCTGGTGCGGGGTGGAGGAGCGCGCCTTCCGCTGCGGGGAATGCGGGTCGTCGCGGCTGACCCGCTCCGGCTCGGGAAGCGCCCGCACCGCGGAGGAGCTCGGGCGGGCGTTCCCCGGCATCCGGGTCGTGCTGGCCGATGGCGAGCGCCGCGTGCTCGAGGTGGACGAGCGGCCCGCCTTGGTCGTCGCGACTCGTGGCGCGGAGCCCCTGGCTGCGGGCGGATACCGGGCGGTGCTGTTGCTCGACGGCGAGCGCATGGTCGCCCGCGAGACGCTGCGGATCGCCGAGGACTGCCTGCGCTGGTGGAGCGACGCGGCCGCCCTCGCCGCGGATGACGCGTCGGTGTTCCTCGTCGGGGTGGGCGGGAGGCTCGCCACCGCGCTCTCGACCGGCAACGTGGTCGCCTTCGCGCGGGCAGAACTCGCCGACCGCCGCGCGCTCGGATTCCCGCCCGCGGTGCGGATGGCGAGTCTCGACGGGGTTCCGGATGCCGTCGACGCCGCGCTCGGCATCCTCCCCGCGGAGGCCGGGGTGGTCGCATCCCGCACCGTCGACGGGCGGGCGCGGGCGCTCATCCGCTTCGACTACGCGCACGGCGCCGCCGTCGCGCACGCCGTGCGCGGCGAGATCATCCGTCAGGCCGCTGCGCGTCGCAAGCCGGTGCCGGGGCGGGCGCGCCCGGGGCGCGCTCCGCTGCCGCTGCGCGCCCACTTCGACGAGCTCGAGCCCTTCGACGAGTCCTGACCCGCATCCGAGGCGTCACTTTGTGTCGCGCGCGCCCCGGCGCAGGCGACACAAAGTGACGCCTCACCGCACGGGGCAGGGCCTCGCCACACAGGACAGGCCTCAACGCACGGGGCAGCGCCTCACCGCACAGGGGGCAGGATGGAGGGGTGCGTCTGATCTTCGCGGGGAGCCCCGCCGCCGCTGTCCCGAGCCTGCGGGCATTGCTCGAGGGGCCGCACGAGGTGCTCGCGGTCGTGACGCGCGAGGACGCACCGGTCGGCCGGAAGCGCGTGCTCACCCAGACACCGGTCGCGGATGCGGCGGACGCATCAGGCATCCCCGTCATCAAGGCGAATCGCCTCGCCTCGGTGCAGGACGAGCTCCTCGCGCTCGACGCCGAGCTCGGCGTGGTCGTCGCCTACGGCGGCCTCATCCGCGAGCCGATCCTCAGCGCCCCGCATCACGGCTGGATCAACCTGCACTTCTCGCTGCTCCCGCGTTGGCGCGGCGCCGCCCCCGTGCAGCGCGCGCTCATCGCGGGCGATACCGAGACCGGCTCCGCGGTGTTCCAACTCGTGCCGGAGCTCGACGCGGGCCCCGTGTTCGCGAGCGAGAGCACCACCGTGGGCGGGGTGCAGACCGCTGGCCACCTGCTCGAGGCGCTCAGCGACTCGGGAGCTCGCCTGCTCGCCGGGGTCGTCGACTCCCTGGCGGGCGGCACCGCCGTCGCCGTCCCGCAGACGGGCGAGGTGACCCTCGCCCCCAAGCTCACCCTCGACGACGGCCGACTCGACTGGACCGAGCCCGCGGCGAGCATCGACGCCCGCCGCCGCGGGGTCACCCCCGAGCCGGGCGCCACCACGACCCTCGACGGCGAGAGGTTCAAGATTGTCGACGCCGCCATCGCGCACGACGCCCCGCGCCTCCAGCCCGGGCACCTCGCGCAGCGCGGCCGTTCGGTGTTCGTCGGAACCGGCGACGATCCGCTCGAGCTGATCACCGTGCAACCCGCAGGCAAACGCGCCATGCCCGCCGCCGACTGGTGGCGCGGTCGCGGGTCCGATGCCCCCACGGTGTTCGCGTGAGCCGCATCCAACCCGCCCGCCGCGTCGCCGCCGAGGTGCTCGCCGCGGTGCGGGAGTCGGATGCCTACGCGAACCTGCTGCTGCCCGCGCGCATCCGTGAGGCGCATCTCACCGGCCCGGATGCGGGCTTCGCCACCGAACTCGTCTACGGCACCCTGCGGATGAGCGGCTACTACGACCGCGTCATCGAGCTCGCGGCCCGCCGCAGCCCGGCACGAATCGACCCCCCGGTGCTCGATTCGCTGCGACTCGGAGCGCACCAGCTGCTGACGCTCGGCACGGCGCCGCACGCGGTCATCGACGAGTCGGTGGAGCTCGTCAAGCGCGCCCGCAAGGGTTCGGCTGCGGGCTTCGTCAACGGTGTGCTGCGCACCATCGCGCGCGAGTCGCCCGAGAGCTGGCGCGAGCGCGCGATCGAGGGTCTGGCGGGCGCGACCCGCCTCGCCGTCGAGCACTCGCATCCGGTCTGGGTGGTCGACGCGCTCGAGTCCGCGCTCGCGCGGGAGGGTGCCGGCGCGGAGCTGCCTGCGCTGCTCGCGGCCGACAACGCACCGCCGCAGGTCTCGTATGCCGCCCTGCCCGGCCTCGCGGATGCCGCGGCACTCGCGCGGGAGGGTCGCTTCCTCCCCGGCCGCGTCTCGCCGCTGGCCCTCACCTCGACGGGGGGCGACCCCGCCGCGGTGCCCGAGGTCGCGGATGGCACCGTGCGGGTGCAGGACGAGGGCTCGCAACTCGCCGCCCTCGCGCTCACCCGTGCGCGCCCGGTCGAGCCGGGCGAGCGCTGGCTCGACCTCTGCGCCGGCCCGGGCGGCAAGGCCGCGGTGCTCGCGGCGGAGGCGGCGGTCGGGGGTGCGCTGCTGCTCGCCAACGAGCTCGTGCCTGCGCGCGCCGGCCTGGTGCGCGCGGCCCTCGCCCCGTTCCTCGAGGCACCGGATGCGCCCCTCGTCGTCGAGGGCGACGGACGCCGCGTCGGGGACGGTGGCGAGCGATTCGATCGCATCCTGCTCGACGCGCCGTGCACGGGGCTCGGCGCGCTCCGGCGTCGTCCGGAGGCGCGCTGGCGGAAGACGCCCGCCGACCTGGCGGGCCTGGTGGCCCTGCAGGCGCAGCTCCTGGATGCCGCGATCGCCGCGCTCGCCCCCGGCGGCCTGCTCGCCTACGTCACCTGCTCACCGCATCCCGCCGAGACGAGCGAGCAGCTCGACGCCGCCCTCGCGCGCCACCCGCAGCTGCGCGCCCTCGACACGCCCGAGGTGCTCGCGCGGGTCGCGATCTCGCCGCTCGCGCTCCCCGAGGCGAGCTGGGCGCAGCTCTGGCCGCATCGGCACGGCACCGACGCGATGTTCATCCAACTGCTCACTAGGGTCGAAGGGTGACCCCTCGACACGCTCGCGAGCGCGCTCCGCGACCCGCACGCATCCAGCCCAGCATCCTCGCGGCCGACTGGGCGCAGATGGGGGTCGAACTCGACCGCATCCGCACGGCCGACGGGGTGCACGTCGACGTCATGGACAACCACTTCGTGCCGAACCTGACTTTCGGTCCGCAGATGGTTGAAGTCGTCCAGCGGGCGTCGTCCATCCCGCTCGACGTGCACCTGATGATCACGGATGCCGACCGCTGGGCGCCCGGATACGCGGAGCTCGGTGTGTTCTCGGTCACCTTCCACGCGGAGGCGACATCCGATCCGGTGGCGCTCGCCCGCCGCATCCGCGAGCGGGGCGCGCGCGCGTCGCTGGCACTCAAGCCCGGGACCTCCGTCGAGCCGTACCTGGAGCTGCTGCCCGAGTTCGACCAGGTGCTCGTGATGACGGTCGAGCCGGGGTTCGGCGGCCAGAGCTTCATGGCCGACATGATGCCGAAGCTGCGCACCCTGCGCGCGGCAGCGGAGCGGCACGGCATCGAGCTCTGGCTGCAGG
Organism: Leifsonia xyli; assembly: GCA_003243275.1. Lineage (GTDB taxonomy): Bacteria > Actinomycetota > Actinomycetes > Actinomycetales > Microbacteriaceae > Homoserinibacter. Next base: position 177,632 of record QFQR01000001.1, read on the forward strand.
TCGACGGCGGCATCGCGCTCGACACGATCGGCATCGCGGCGGAGGCGGGGGCCGACACCTTCGTCGCCGGATCCAGCGTCTACGGAGCTGCGGATGTCGACGCCGCGATCGCCGGCCTCCGCGCCGCCGCCGCGCACGCGCACTAGCCTGGAACCATGAGCGACAAGACCAAGCCCGAGATCGACTTCCTCGAGGGCCCCGCACCCACCGAACTCGTCATCACCGACCTCGAGGTCGGCGACGGCGCCGAGGCCACGCCCGGCGCGACCGTCGACGTGCACTACGTCGGCGTCGACTACGAGACGGGTGAGCAGTTCGACGCGAGCTGGGATCGCGGCTCCAGCATCCAGTTCCCGCTCGCGGGCCTCATCAAGGGCTGGCAGGACGGCATCCCGGGTATGAAGGTCGGCGGTCGCCGTCAGCTGGTCTGCCCGCCTGCCCTCGCCTACGGCCCCGCGGGTTCGGGCCACCGTCTCGGCGGCCGCACCCTCGTCTTCGTGATCGACCTTCTCGACGTCAAGTAGTCGCCAAACGCTGTAGCGCTTGACCTCCAGCAGCAGCAGTTTCTGCCGCGGGTAGGCAAGCGCTACAGCGTTTGACCCCTCCAATCACCGGTAGCCTGAGCAGGTGAAGACCTTCGACGCCCTCTTCGAGGAGCTCAGCGCCAAGGCCGTCGCGCGTCCCCAAGGGTCGCGCACCGTGCAGGAGCTCGACGCGGGCGTGCACGCGATCGGCAAGAAGATCGTCGAGGAGGCCGCGGAGGTCTGGATGGCCGCCGAGTATCAGAGCGATGCGGAGACGGCGGAGGAGATCTCGCAGCTGCTCTACCACCTGCAGGTGCTCATGCTCGCGAAGGGCCTCACCCTCGCAGACGTCGAGCGACATCTGTGAACGCGCATCCGATCCGATGACCGTTCACAACCCAGAAAGCACCCACATGCTCAAGATCGCCGTGCCCAACAAGGGCACGCTGTCCGAGACCGCCGTCGACATGCTCCGCGAGGCCGGCTACGCCACCCGCCGCGACCCCAAGGAGCTCATCGTCGCCGACCCGCGCAACGGGGTCGAGTTCTTCTACCTGCGCCCGCGCGACATCGCCACCTACGTGGGCTCCGGAGCGCTGGATGTCGGCGTCACCGGTCGCGACCTGCTGCTCGACTCCCACTCGCCCGCGACCGAGATCGACGCACTCGACTTCGGCGCATCCACCTTCCGCTTCGCGGGTCCGATCGGTCGGTTCCAGAACGTGCGCGAGCTCGAGGGGGTGCGCGTCGCCACCAGCTATGACGGTCTCGTGCGCGACTTCCTCGCCGCCGAGGGCGTCAACGCCACGGTCGTGCGCCTCGACGGCGCGGTCGAGTCCGCCGTGCGCCTCGGGGTCGCGGATGCCGTTGCCGACGTCGTCGAGACCGGTTCGACCCTGCGCATGCAGGGCCTCGAGATCTTCGGCGAGGTGATCCTGCAGTCCACCGCGGTGCTCATCGCCTCCCGCGCGGACATCCCGGGGATCGAGACGCTGCGTCGGCGCATCCAGGGCGTCATGGTCGCCCACCAGTACGTGCTGATCGACTACGACCTGCCCGCGGAGCTCGTCGACGCCGCATCCGCGATCGCGCCGGGGCTCGAGTCGCCCACGGTGTCGCCGTTGCGCGACAGCGGCTGGGTCGCGGTGCGCGTCATGGTGCCCCGCAGCGACATGAACCACCTGATGGACGAGCTCTACGCGCTGGGCGCCCGCGCGATCCTGGTGAGCGCCATCCACGCGGCGAGGATCTGATGGGGGTCGTCGTGCGCGTCATCCCGTGTCTCGACGTCGCGGCGGGTCGCGTGGTCAAGGGGGTCAACTTCCAGGGCTTGCGGGATGCGGGCGATCCGGTCGAGCTGGCCGCCCGCTACTACGCGCAGGGCGCCGACGAGATCACCTTCCTCGACGTCACGGCGACCGTCGAGGACCGCTCGACGATGTACGACACGGTGACGGCCACCGCCGAGCAGGTGTTCATCCCGCTCACGGTGGGCGGCGGCGTGCGCTCGGCGGAGGATGTGGCCAGGCTGCTCGGCCACGGCGCCGACAAGATCGGGGTGAACTCGGCGGCGATCGCGCGCCCGGAGCTGCTGGGGGAGATCGCCGACCGCTTCGGCGCGCAGGTGTGCGTGCTCTCCCTCGATGTGAAGCGTTCGCCGCGGACCGAGTCCGGCTTCATCGTGACGACGCACGGCGGGCGCACCGAGACGGATCGCGACGCCCTCGCGTGGGCGGCGGAGGCGATCGAGCGCGGCGCGGGCGAGCTGCTCGTCAACTCGATCGACGCGGACGGCACGAAGCAGGGTTTCGACCTCGAGCTGGTCGCGGCGATGCGGGAGCTCTCGCGTGTGCCGGTGATCGCGAGCGGGGGAGCAGGCTCGGTGGGGGACTTCGCGCCCGCCGTCGTGGCCGGCGCCGATGCGGTGCTGGCCGCATCCGTCTTCCACAACGGTGAGCTCACGGTGGGCGATGTCAAGGCGGCGCTCGTCGGTGCCGGAATCGAGGTCAGATGAGCACCGCACCCGAGGACTCCGGTGACGTCGTCGCGCGTGCCCGTTTCGACGCGAACGGCTTGCTGCCCGCGATCATCCAGCAGCACGACACCCGCGAGGTGCTCATGCTCGGCTACATGGACGCCGAGGCGCTGCGCCGCACCCTCACCGAGGGGCGGGTGACGTTCTGGTCGCGCAGCAGGCAGGAGTACTGGCGCAAGGGCGACACGAGCGGCCACCGCCAGTACGTGCGCGCCGCCGCGCTCGACTGCGACGGCGACACCCTGCTCGTGCAGGTCGAGCAGGTGGGCCCGGCCTGCCACACCGGTGCGCACAGCTGCTTCGACGTCGACCCGCTCGCCCCGGTGATCGGCGAGTTCGGGGAGGAGGCCTCGTGACGACCACCGAGCGCGCCGAGTTCGATGCGGCCGTCGCCGCGGGCCACCGCGTCGTGCCCGTGCTGCGGGAGCTCTTCGCGGATGGCGAGACGCCCGTCGGGGTCTATCACAAGGTCGCGGCCGGACGCCCAGGCACCTTCCTGCTCGAGTCCGCCGAGCAGGGCGGCATCTGGTCGCGCTGGTCGTTCGTGGGGGCAGGCTCGGTCGGAGTGCTGACGCAGACCCGCGACACGGACGGCGATCGGGCCGTCTGGATCGACTACGGCCTGGATGTCGCACGCGCCTTCGGCGGGGAGCTTCCGTCGGCCCCGCTCACCGCGGTCGCCGCCCTCTACGACCGCTGGCGCACGCCGCCGCGGGAGGGGCATCCGCCGCTCACCGGTGGGCTGGTGGGGTTCATCGGATGGGAGGCGGTACGCCAGCTCGAGCATCTCCCGGCCGCGCCGGCGGCGGAGGTGCCGATCCCCGGCCAGGCGCTCGCCTTCGTCTCCGAGCTGGTAGCGCTCGACCATCGCACGGGATCGGCGACGCTCATCGCGGCGGTGCTGAACGACGGCACCGAGACCCCGGATGCCGCGTGGGCCGCGGCCCAGGCCCGCCTCGAGGCGCTTCAGGATGCGCTCGCCCAGCCCTCGCCTGCCCGGCTCGCCGAGGTGGATCTCGGCGTCGTCCCGAGCGCGCAGGCCCGCATCGAGCAGGCGGCGTTCGAGAGCTCGGTGCTGCGCGCGAAGGAGTTCATCCGCGACGGCGACGTCTTCCAGGTGGTGATCTCCCAGCGCTTCGACCACGAGCTCACCGCGACGCCGCTCGAGGTCTACCGGGTGCTGCGGGTGCTCAACCCCAGCCCGTACATGTACCTCCTGGCGCTCGAGACCCCCACCGGGGAGGCGTACTCGATCGTCGGCAGCTCGCCCGAGGCGCTCGTGAAGGTGCAGCGGGGGCGTGCCTTCACCCATCCGATCGCGGGTTCCCGGCCGCGGGGGGAGACCCCTGAGCGCGATCTCGAGCTCGCCGAGGAGCTTCTGGGCGACCCGAAGGAGCAGGCCGAGCACCTCATGCTCGTCGATCTCGCCCGCAACGACCTCTCGAAGGTGTGCCGGGCGGGCAGCGTCGAGGTCACCGAGTTCATGCAGGTGGAGCGCTTCAGCCATATCATGCATCTGGTCTCGAGCGTCGAGGGTGATCTCGCCCCGGATGCGAGCGCGGTCGACGCGTTCCGCGCCACCTTCCCGGCAGGCACGCTCTCGGGCGCCCCGAAGCCGCGGGCGCTCGAGATCATCGACGAGCTCGAGGTCGCTCAGCGCGGGCTCTACGGCGGCGTGGTCGGCTACTTCGATCTCGCCGGAGATGCCGATCTCGCGATCGCCATCCGCACGGCGACGCTCATCGGCGAGACGGCCTACGTGCAGGCCGGTGCGGGCCTGGTGGCCGACTCCGATCCGACGACCGAGCACCAGGAGGCGGTGAACAAGGCCGCGGCTCCGCTGCGCGCCGTCGCCATCGCCAACGCCATGCGACGGATCGGCGCATCATGACCGCCGCGCGGCGGCGGGGAATGCTCCTCGGCGGCACGGTGCTGTTGGCGGCGCTCGTGTTCCTCGCCTGGTCGCAGCCCTGGTTCACGATCCAGCTCTCGGCGACGAGCGGCGCGCCCGGCCCGCTCGAGGTGCGCGGTGACGTCGCGGCGGCCGCCCTCGCGCCGCTCGCTCTCGCGGTGCTCGCGATCGTGGCCGCCCTCGCGTTGGCCGGCCCGGTGTTCCGCGTGGTGTTCGGGGTGCTCGAGGCGCTGCTCGGCGCCTGCATCATCGCGGTCACCTTCGTCGCGCTCGGTGATCCGGTCGTCGCGTCCGCCTCGGCCGTCACGGAAGCCACGGGCATCACCGGCACGGAGTCGGTGGCCGCCCTCGTCCGCTCGGTCGCGGTGTCGGGTTGGCCGGTCGTGGCGATCGTCGCGGGCGCCCTCGTCGCCGTGGTGGGGGTGCTCGTCGTGGTCACGGCCCCCCGCTGGCCGGTATCGGGCCGACGCTACAGCCGCACCCGGATGGCGCCCGCCGCATCAGACGCCCTCGACCCGGTCGCCGAGTGGGACGCGCTGAGCGAGGGCGACGACCCGACCACCCCCGCCCGCTAGACTGGCCCCGCCCGCAGTCGTGGGCATTCGCGGGTGCCTCACCCGCGCGCACTCGAGAAGGAGCCCCACGTGACCGACACGCACGATCCCGGACACGGCAACTCGCCCGCAGCCTGGGTCGCGGTGACCATCATGCTCGTCGCCTTCACCCTGGGGACGGTGTTCTTCTGGCTTGAGATGCCGGCGCTCGTCTGGGCCTCGGGCGGCCTGCTCGTGGTCGGTTTCCTGGTGGGCGTCGTGCTCGCCAAGCTCGGCTACGGCGTCAAGGGCCCCAAGTACATCGCGAAGGCGCACGACTAGCGTGCTGACCGATCTCGTCGCCGGGGCGCTCGCCGACGCCTCGGATCGTCGTGCTGCGCGCAGCCTGCGTGAGGTGGAGGCGGATGCCGCTGCCGCTCCCGCGCCGCGTGACGCCCTCGCCGCGCTCGCACCCTCGGAGCGGGTCAAGATCATCGCGGAGGTGAAGCGGGCGAGCCCGTCGCGCGGCGCCCTCGCCGAGATCCGCGACCCCGCGGGACTCGCCGTCTCGTATCAGGCGGGCGGCGCGAGCGCGATCAGCGTGCTGACCGAGCAGCGCCGTTTCGGTGGCTCGCTCGACGACCTGCGCGAGGTGCGATCCGCCGTCGAGGTGCCCGTGCTGCGCAAGGACTTCATCGCCGAGCCGTACCAGGTGTTCGAGGCGCGCGCCGCGGGCGCCGATCTCGTGCTGCTCATCGTCGCCGCCCTCGAGCAGCCGGTGCTCGCCGAGCTCTACGGACTCATCGGGCAGCTCGGGATGACGGCCCTCGTCGAGACCCACTCGGCGGAGGAGGTCGGACGTGCGCTCGACGTCGGCGCCCAGCTCGTCGGGGTGAACGCCCGCAACCTGTCGACCTTCCAGCTCGACCGCGATCTCTTCGGCCGCCTGGCGGATTCGATCCCGACGGGCGTCATCCGGGTCGCCGAGTCTGCCGTCACCTCGCCGGCCGACGTCGCGCACTACCGGGGTGCCGGGGCGGATGTCGTGCTCATCGGCGAAGCGCTCGTCACGGGAGACAACCCGGTGACGACGCTCGAGTCCTTCCTGGCTGCCGGATGAGCGCCAGCATCCGGCAGAGCCTGCGCCGTCTGCCCGGGCCGTTCTTCGGCGAGTACGGCGGCCGGTTCATGCCCGAGTCGCTCATCGCGGCGATCGACGAGTTGAGCGCCGCCTACGAGCTCGCGAAAGTCGACCCCGGGTTCCAGGCGGAGCTCACCGAGCTGCACCGCAGCTACACGGGTCGGCCCTCGATCATCACCGAGGTGCCGCGCTTCGCCGAGCACGCGGGCGGCGCCCGCATCTTCCTGAAGCGCGAGGACCTCAACCACACGGGCTCCCACAAGATCAACAACGTGCTCGGGCAGGCGCTGCTCACGCGGCGCATCGGCAAGACCCGGGTGATCGCCGAGACGGGGGCGGGCCAGCACGGCGTCGCGACGGCGACCGCGGCGGCGCTCTTCGGTCTCGACTGCACGATCTACATGGGCGAGGTCGACACCCGCCGCCAGGCGCTCAACGTGGCCCGGATGCGGCTGCTGGGCGCCGAGGTGGTCTCGGTCACGACGGGCTCCCGCACCCTCAAGGACGCCATCAACGAGGCGTACCGCGAGTGGGTCACGAGCGTCGAGACGACGAACTACATCTTCGGCACCGCGGCGGGCCCCCATCCGTTCCCGGCGATGGTGCGCGACTTCCAGTCGGTCATCGGCGAGGAGGCGCGGGAGCAGTTGCTCGCCTCCCTCGGCCGACTCCCGGATGCCGTGGTCGCCTGCGTCGGCGGCGGCTCGAACGCGATCGGCATCTTCGACGCCTTCCTCGACGACGAGCAGGTGGCGCTCTACGGCATCGAGGCGGCGGGCGACGGCGTCGACACCGAGAAGCACGCCGCATCCATCGAGCGCGGGCGCCCCGGCATCCTGCACGGCGCCCGCAGCTATCTGCTGCAGGACGAGGACGGCCAGACGATCGAGTCGCACTCGATCTCGGCGGGGCTCGACTACCCCGGCGTCGGCCCCGAGCACGCCTACCTCGCCGACATCGGGCGCGCGAGCTACCTCCCGGCCACCGACACGGAGGCCATGGAGGCGCTGCGGCTGCTGAGCCGCACCGAGGGCATCATCCCGGCGATCGAGTCGGCACACGCTCTCGCCGGCGCTCTGCGGCTCGGGCGGGAGTCGGGGCCCGACACCGTCATCCTGGTGAACCTCTCCGGGCGCGGGGACAAGGATGTCGCGACGGCGGGGCGCTGGTTCGACCTCTTCGACGACGGCGCGGTGCAGTCGTGACCGGCATGACGAGCGTGACGGGTGCGATCCGCGGATCCGGTGCCCTCGTCGGATATCTGCCTGTCGGCTTCCCCGACCTCGCGACCAGCATCGATGCGGCGGTCGCGCTCGTCGAGAACGGCGTCGACGCCCTCGAGCTCGGGCTGCCGTACACCGACCCCGTCATGGACGGGCTCGCCATCCAGAAGGCCACCCAGCAGGCGATCGCGGGCGGATTCCGGGTGCGCGACGTCTTCACGGCGGTGGAGGCGGTGCGCGGCCGCGTCGAGGCCCCGGTGCTCGTCATGACCTACTGGAACCCGGTCGTGCAGTACGGCGTCGCGCGCTTTGCCGACGCGCTGCGCGACGCCGGGGGAGCGGGCCTCATCACCCCCGACATCACGCCGGACTCGGCCGCGGAGTGGATCGCGGAGAGCGACCGCACGGGCCTCGACCGGGTGTTCCTCGCCGCACCCTCCTCGACGGATGCGCGGCTCGCCGACACGGTCGCGGCCAGCCGCGGCTTCGTCTACGCCGTCTCCACGATGGGGATCACCGGCGCCCGGGCCGACCTCGACGCCAAGGCGCGCGCGCTCATCACGCGGCTGCGGGCGGCGGGCGCGACCGGCCCCGAGACCATCGCCGCGTGCGTCGGGGTCGGCATCTCCACCCCGGAGCAGGTCGCCGAGGTGCTCGGCTACGCCGACGGGGCGATCGTCGGCTCCGCTCTCGTCACGGCCCTCGCCGAGGGCGGTGTGACCGGCGTCGCACGCCTGGCATCCGCCCTCTCTCACGGAAAGTAGACTCGCGAACGTGATCGCAGCCCCTCTCAGCATTCCGAGCCCCTCCGCGGACTGGAAGCAGCTCCACATCCCGATCGGCGAGTGGCTCAACGGCATCCTGCCGTTCATCCCCCAGGACTGGGCCATCCGCATCACGACCTACGCCCTCGTGATCATCATCGGCATCTTCGCCGCGGTGCTGATCACCAACCGCCGCCTCACCCGTCGCGGCGCGGAGCCGTGGATGATCGTCGACGTGGGCATCTGGGCCGTCGTGCTCGGCATCATCGGCGCGCGTCTGTACCACGTGGCCACCCACCTCGGTGACTACTTCGGCCCGGACAACGACAACCCGTGGAACCCGCTGAAGCCCGGCAGCATCTGGGCGATCTGGGAGGGCGGCGGCGCGATCTTCGGCGCCCTCATCGGCGGTGCGCTCGGCGTCTGGATCGGATGCCGCATCTCGGGCCTGCGGTTCTGGAGCGTCGCCGACGCGCTCGCCCCGGCGCTGCTGGTCGCACAGGCCTTCGGCCGCCTCGGCAACTGGTTCAACCAGGAGCTCTTCGGCCTGCCGACCGATCTGCCGTGGGGCCTGGAGATCGACCGCCCGAACGCCGCGATCCCGGATGGCATCCCCGACGACGTGCTGTTCCACCCGACCTTCCTCTACGAGATCCTCTGGAACCTCGCGGGCTTCGCGATCATCATCCTCATCACCGAGCGGATCGTGCGGGTCGCAGGCAAGCGCCTTCCGTCGCTCGTGCGGAAGGACTTCTGGCAGTGGGGCAAGGTCCTCGGCCTCTACCTCATCTGGTACGGCACGGGGCGCACCTGGTTCGAGTCGATCCGTCTCGACCCGAGCGACACCTACTTCGGCATCCGCTCGAACGTGTGGGCTGCCCTTGCCGCGGTCGTGCTCGGTCTCATCATCCTCATCGTGCAGACCCGGCGTCACCCGGGCGTCGAGCCCGACGTCTACTGGCCGGGTCGCCGGCCCCAGCCGTCGGCTGCGGTAGACTCCGAGGACACCTATTCGGATTCGGATGATGACGAACCGGGCGATGGCGCCGCGGAGGTCACCGAAGCTGCCGCCACAAGCGGTTCGACCCGAAAAAAATAGTTCCGCGCATCTCGCTGACGAACCGGCCCGCATCGGCGGTTTCGGTACTCCCTCTCTTCAGTTGGGCCATCGACGTCCCACTTCCCGCTCCATCGTGAGGACGGTAGTCATGGCGCAAGCCCACAGCACCCCCGCTCCGCCGGGTCGACCCGACCCCTTCGCGCGTTTCAGCGCCGTGCCCGAGGCACAGGGGATGTACGACCCGCGCTTCGAGAAGGACGCCTGCGGTCTCGCGATGGTCGCGACCCTGCGCGGCACGGCGGGACACGACATCGTCACGAACGCGCTCGACGCGCTGCGCCACCTGGAGCACCGCGGCGCGGTCGGCTCGGACGCTGGCACCGGTGACGGCGCGGGCATCATCACCCAGATCCCGGATGCGTTCCTGCGCGCGGTGGCGGGCATCGAGCTTCCCCCCGTGGGTCAGTACGCCGTCGGCATGGCCTTCCTGCCGCTCGACGACGACGCGCGCGCTGCGGAGCAGGAGGCGATCGGCAGGATCGCCGCCCAGGAGGGGCTGCGGGTGCTCGGCTGGCGCGAGGTGCCGACCGATCCGGAGCACCTCGGCACGCTCGCACGCGAGGCCGCGCCGGCCTTCGCGCAGGTCTTCGTGGCATCCGAGCGCAGCGATGTCGCGGGCAAGCCGCTGGCCGGCATCGCCCTCGACCGGCAGACCTTCCGACTGCGCAAGCGCGCCGAGCGCGAGCTGGGCTCCTATTTCCCGTCGCTCTCGAGTCGCACCCTCGTCTACAAGGGCATGGTGACCACGCTCCAGCTGGAGCCGTTCTACCCCGACCTCTCCGACGAGCGCTTCACCACGAAGCTCGCCCTCGTGCACTCGCGTTACTCGACCAACACCTTCCCGTCGTGGCCGCTCGCGCAGCCGTTCCGGATGATCGCCCACAACGGCGAGATCAACACCGTGCAGGGCAACCGCAACTGGATGCGCGCGCGTCAGAGCCAGCTCGTCTCCGAGGATCTGGGGGATCTGCGCCCGCTGTTCCCGATCGTCTCGGAGGGTGCGAGCGACTCCGCATCCTTCGACGAGGTCGTCGAGCTGCTGACCTTGGGCGGGCGGAGCCTGCCGCACGCGATCATGATGATGGTGCCGGAGGCCTGGGAGAACCAGGTCGACCTCGACGCGGCACGCGCCGGGTTCTACGACTACCACTCGGCCCTCATGGAGCCGTGGGACGGGCCTGCGGCTCTCGTCTTCACCGACGGCTCGCTCGTGGGAGCCACGCTCGACCGCAACGGCCTGCGCCCGGGGCGCTTCCTGGTGACCGACGACGGTCTCGTGGTGCTCGCGAGCGAGATCGGCGTGCTCGACTTCCCCGCGGACAAGATCGTGCGGAAGGGCCGGCTGCGCCCCGGCAAGATGTTCCTCATCGACACCGTCGAGGGGCGCATCATCGAGGACGACGAGATCAAGACCCAGCTCTCGGCTGCCGAGCCCTACGCGGAGTGGGTCGCCGAGAACCGCATCGAGCTCGCCGAGCTCCCGCCGCGCGAGCACGTGGTGCACACCGCGGCATCCGTCACCCGGCGCCAGCGCACCTTCGGCTACACCGAGGAGGAGGTGCGCATCCTCCTCACGCCGATGGCGCAGAACGGGGCCGAGCCGCTCGGGGCGATGGGATCCGACACGCCGATCGCGGTGCTGTCCGACCGCCCGCGGCTCGTCTTCGACTACTTCACGCAGGCTTTCGCGCAGGTCACCAACCCGCCGCTCGACTCGATCCGCGAAGAGGTCGTCACCTCGATGCGGCTGGGGCTCGGGCCCGAGCGCAACCTGCTCACCGCCACCCCGGAGCACGCGCGCCAGATCGTGCTCGACTTCCCGGTGATCGACAACGACGAGCTCGCGAAGATCATCCGCATCACGGCCGACGACGGCACCCGGCTCACCCACACCATCAAGGGGCTGTACCGCTTCGACGCGGGCGACGACGCGATGGAGAAGCGCATCGACGCGATGTGCGCGGAAGCGGATGCCGCCATCGAGGCGGGCGCGCAGTTCCTCGTGCTCTCGGACCGCGACTCCAACAAGGATCTCGCCCCGATCCCGTCGCTGCTGATGCTCGCCGCCGTGCATCACCACCTCATCCGTCACGAGACGCGGATGCGCGTGGGCCTGATCGTCGAGACGGGCGACGCCCGCGAGGTGCACCACGCCGCGCTGCTGCTCGGCTACGGCGCCTCGGCGATCAACCCGTATCTGGCGATGGAGACCGCCGAGCAGCTGGTCGCGACGGGCTTCATCACGGGGATCTCCGCGGAGAAGGCGGTCGGCAACCTCATCAAGGCGCTCGGCAAGGGCGTGCTGAAGATCATGTCCAAGATGGGCATCTCGGTGATCGGCTCCTACGCCGGAGCCCAGGCCTTCGAGGCCGTCGGGCTCAGCCAGGAGTTCGTCGACCGCTACTTCACGGGCACCACGACCCTGCTCGGCGGCGTCGGCATGGAGGTGATCTCGGCCGAGAACCTGATCCGGCACACGAGCGCCTACCCCGAGAACGCGGGCGAGAACGTGCACGAGCGCCTCGAGACGGGCGGCGAGTACCAGTGGCGCCGCGAGGGTCCGCCGCACCTGTTCAGCCCGGAGACGGTCTTCAAGCTCCAGCATTCGACCCGCACCCGACGGTTCGACGTGTTCCGCGACTACACCCGCTCGGTCGACGAGCAGGCGGAGCGGCTGATGACGCTGCGCGGTCTGTTCCGCATCAAGACGGGGGAGCGCACCCCGGTGCCGATCGACGAGGTGGAGTCGATCCCCTCGATCATCTCCCGCTTCAACACCGGCGCGATGAGCTACGGCTCCATCTCGCAGGAGGCGCACGAGACCCTCGCGATCGCGATGAACCGCATCGGCGGCCGCTCGAACACGGGTGAGGGCGGCGAGGATGTCGCACGCCTGCTCGACCCGGAGCGCCGCAGCCGCATCAAGCAGATCGCATCCGGTCGCTTCGGCGTGACGAGCATGTACCTGACGCACGCGACCGACATCCAGATCAAGATGGCGCAGGGCGCGAAGCCGGGCGAGGGCGGTCAGCTCCCGCCGCAGAAGGTGTACCCGTGGGTGGCCCGCACGCGCGGCGGCACGCCGGGTGTGGGGCTCATCTCCCCGCCGCCGCACCACGACATCTACTCGATCGAAGACCTCAAGCAGTTGATCTTCGACGCGAAGCGCGCCAACCCCTCGGCCCGCATCCACGTGAAGCTCGTGAGCCAGTCGGGCATCGGCGCGGTCGCGGCGGGGGTCACCAAGGCCCTCGCGGATGTCGTGCTCGTCTCGGGACACGACGGCGGCACCGGGGCGTCCCCGCTCAACTCGCTCAAGCACGCGGGCACCCCGTGGGAGATCGGTCTCGCGGAGACCCAGCAGACCCTCATGCTCAACGGCATGCGCGACCGCGTCGTGGTGCAGGTCGACGGTCAGATGAAGACCGGACGCGACGTGATCATCGCGGCGCTGCTCGGCGCGGAGGAGTACGGCTTCGCCACCGCTCCGCTCGTGGTCTCGGGCTGCATCCTCATGCGGGTCTGCCACCTCGACACCTGCCCGGTGGGCGTCGCGACCCAGAACCCGGTGTTGCGGGCACGCTTCACGGGCAAGCCGGAGTTCGTGGAGACCTTCTTCGAGTTCTTGGCGCAGGAGGTGCGCGAGTACCTCGCCGAGCTCGGGTTCCGCACGCTCGACGAGCTCATCGGTCACTCCGAGCTGCTCGACGTCGACCGGGCCGTGCAGCACTGGAAGGCGGACGGTCTCGACCTCACCCCCGTGCTGGTGGGTCCGGAGTTCCCCGCCGACGAGCCGCGCATCAACCGGCGCCCGCAGAACCACGAGCTCGAGGAGCACTTCGACCAGGAGCTCATCCGCCTGGCCGCCGACGCGCTCGAGCACGGCACCCCTGTCGCGCTCGAGCTGCCCATCAAGAACACCGAGCGTGCCGTCGGCACGATGCTCGGCCACGAGGTCACCAAGCGCCACGGCGAGCACGGACTGCCGGAGGGCACCATCCAGGTCACCATGCGCGGCTCGGCGGGCCAGTCGCTCGGCGCGTTCATGCCCCACGGCATCACGCTGCGACTGGAGGGCGACTCCAACGACTACGTCGGCAAGGGCCTCTCGGGCGGGCAGATCATCGTGCGACCCCCCGTGGGCGCCGTGTTCCCGGCGGAGCGCAACGTCATCGCCGGCAACGTGATCGGCTACGGCGCGACGCGCGGGTCGATGTTCATCCGCGGCGTCGTGGGGGAGCGCTTCCTGGTGCGCAACTCCGGCGCCACGGCCGTCGTCGAGGGTGTGGGCGACCACGCACTCGAGTACATGACGGGCGGCCTCGCGCTCATCCTGGGTGGCACGGGCCGCAACCTCGGTGCCGGGATGTCGGGCGGCACCGCCTATGTCTACGAGTTGCGCGCCGAGCGCGTCAACCGCGACTCGCTCGCGAGCGGTGAGCTGGAGCTGCTTCCGCTCGACTCCGCCGATGTCGCGATCGTGACCGATCTACTCGAAGCACACATCGCCGAGACGGACTCCGCTCTCGCGAAGCGGCTGCTCGAGAACTCCGAGGAGACCATGTCGAAGTTCGTGAAGGTGCTGCCGCGTGACTACGCGGCGGTGCTGGAGACCCGCCGCCAGGCTGCCGATGAGGGTCTCGACCCCGACGGCGAGATCGTCTGGAACCGCATCATGGAAGTGACGGGGGGCTGACCATGGCTGATCCGAAGGGATTCCTGAAGACCCAGGAGCGCGAGCTTCCCGCCCGCCGCCCCGTTCCGGTGCGCATCCGGGACTGGAAAGAGGTCTACGAGGGCCAGGATCCGTCGCAGCTGCGGCGGCAGGCCGGGCGATGCATGGACTGCGGTGTGCCGTTCTGCCACCAGGGCTGCCCGCTCGGCAACCTGATCCCGGAGTGGAACGACCTCACCTGGCGCGGTGAGGGTCGGGCCGCGATCGAACGGCTGCACGCGACCAACAACTTCCCGGAGTTCACCGGGCGGCTCTGCCCGGCGCCCTGCGAGTCGGCGTGCGTGCTCGGCATCAACCAGCCGCCCGTGACGATCAAGCAGGTCGAGGTGTCGATCATCGACCAGGCGTTCCAGAACGGATGGGTGCAGCCGCACCCGCCGGAGCGTCTCACCGGCAAGACGGTCGCCGTGGTCGGCTCGGGACCCGCGGGTCTCGCGGCCGCCCAGCAGCTCACGCGCGCCGGTCACACGGTCGCCGTCTACGAGCGCGACGACCGGATCGGCGGCCTGCTGCGCTACGGCATCCCCGACTTCAAGATGGAGAAGCGTCAGATCGAGCAGCGGCTCGCGCAGATGCAGGCCGAGGGCACGCGCTTCCGCGCGGGCGTCGAGATCGGCGTCGACATCTCCTGGGCGGAGCTCCGCGAGCGCTACGACGCGGTCGTCATCGCGACCGGTGCCACCGTGCCGCGCGAGCTGCCGATCCCCGGTCGCGACCTGCTCGGCGTGCACGTGGCGATGGACTACCTCGTGCAGCAGAACAAGGTCGTCGCCGGTGACACCGTGCCGGAGCAGCTGACTGCGCACGGCAAGCACGTCATCGTGATCGGCGGCGGCGACACCGGAGCCGACTGCATCGGCACCGCGCACCGTCAGGGGGCGCTGAGCGTCACGAACCTGGCGATCGGCTACCAGCCGCCGACCGAGCGCCCCGCTCACCAGCCGTGGCCCATGTCGCCGACGGTCTTCGAGGTCTCGTCCGCGCACGAGGAGGGCGGCGAGCGGATGTTCCTCGCCTCCACGGTCGAGTTCCTCAGCAACGAGGCGGGCGAGGTGCGCGCGCTCCGTGTCGCCGAGACCGAGTACGTCGACGGGCGCCGGGTGCCGAAGTCGGGCACCGAGCGCGAGATCCCGGCCGACCTCGTGCTCATCGCGATGGGCTTCACGGGCCCCGAGCAGGACAACCTCGACGCGCAGCTGGGCCTGCCGTTCGATCCGCGCGGCAACCTCGTGCGCGACGGCGACTACGCCACCCACGAGTCGGGGGTGTTCGTCGCCGGCGACGCGGGTCGTGGCCAGTCGCTCATCGTCTGGGCGATCGCCGAGGGCCGTGCCGTCGCGGCCGCGGTCGATCGCTTCCTGGAGGGTGAGAGCCAGCTTCCCGCCCCCGTCCGACCCACCGACCGCGGCTTCGGTCTCTGAGCGTCTGCTCGATCCGGCGCCACCCCACCACCCACACCACACTGAAGGAAAAATGAGACGCGCAAAGATCGTCGCGACCCTGGGCCCTGCCACCTCGAGCTATGAGAGCCTCCGGGCCATCATCGACGCGGGTGTCAACGTCGCTCGGATGAACCTCAGCCACGGCAGCTACGAGGTGCACGAGGAGGTCTACGCGAACGTGCGTCGGGCCGCGGAGGATGCCGGTCAGCCGGTTGCGGTGCTCGTCGACCTGCAGGGGCCGAAGATCCGGCTCGGCAAGTTCGCGAACGGACCGCACGAGCTCGCGGTCGGCGACATCTTCACGATCACCACGGAGGAGGTCGAGGGCACCAAGGAGCTCGTCGGCACCACCTTCAAGGGCCTCCCGCAGGACGTGAAGCCGGGCGACTTCCTGCTCATCGACGACGGCAAGGTGAAGGTGCAGGTGCTCGACACCGACGGCGTGCGCGTGCGCACCCAGGTGATCGTCGCCGGCCCCGTGTCGAACAACAAGGGCATCAACCTGCCGGGCGTCGCGGTGAACGTTCCGGCGCTCTCCGAGAAGGACGAGGCCGACCTCCGCTGGGGTCTCAAGCTCGGCGCCGACTACATCGCGCTGTCGTTCGTGCGCGACGCGCGCGACATCACGCGGGTCAACGAGATCATGGCGGAGGAGGAGCGCAAGGTTCCGGTCATCGCGAAGATCGAGAAGCCGCAGGCGGTCGAGGCGCTCGAGGAGATCATCGACGCCTTCGACGGCATCATGGTCGCCCGCGGCGACCTCGCGGTCGAGTTGCCGCTCGAGGCGGTTCCGGTGGTGCAGAAGCGTGCCGTCGAGCTCTGCCGTCGGATGGCGAAGCCGGTGATCGTGGCGACCCAGATGCTCGAATCGATGACCCACTCGCCCGTTCCCACCCGTGCCGAGGCCTCGGACGTCGCCAACGCGGTGCTCGACGGTGCGGATGCCGTGATGCTGTCGGGCGAGACGAGCGTCGGCGAGTACCCGGTGATCACCGTGCAGACGATGGCCCGCATCATCGAGTCGACCGAGGAGCACGGTCTCGAGCGCATCGCACCGCTCGGCACGAAGCCGCGCACCCAGGGCGGCGCGATCACGCTCGCGGCCGCGGAGGTCGCCGCCTTCGTCGAGGCGAAGTACGTCTGCATCTTCACCGAGTCCGGGGATTCGGCCCGCCGCATGTCGCGGCTGCGCTTCCCGATCCCGATGAAGGCGTTCACCCCGGATGAGGCGATCCGTCGCCGGATGAACCTCACCTGGGGCATCGAGTCGTTCACCGTCGACCGCGTCAAGCACACGGATGCGATGTACAAGCAGGTGGACGACATCCTGCTGGAGAACAAGCTCGCCTCCCTCGGCGACAAGGTCGTCGTGATCTCCGGTTCCCCTCCCGGCATCCCCGGCTCGACCAACGACCTGCGCGTGCATGTCGTCGGCGACGCCATCAACAAGGTGACGCCGGTCTGGGAGTCGGGCGACCACGCCGACTGAACCGCACACCCTGCACCACAGCTCAGGAGACCCGCCACCCCATCCGCGCAACGGCGCACGGATGCGGCGGGTCTCCTGAGTTGCTTTCCGAGCGGCCGCTCAGGCCTCCGCGCCGAGCAGCACGGGATCGCCCCGGAACAGCCAGCTGCGCACCGCGACGAACCGGAAGGCCGAGCCGAGCGCGAGGCCGACCAGATTCGTCGAGATGTTGTCGGCGAGGGCCGTGCGGAATCCCAGCAGGTAGTGGGACACCCCGAGGCAGCCGAGCGCGATCGCGCTGCCCGCGAGACTGATCAGGAAGAAGCCGACCGCCTCGGAGACGGCACGGGCGCGGCGACGCTCGCGGAAGGTCCACCAGCGGTTGCCCGCCCAGTTGGTGAGAATCGCCGCGGTCACCGCGATCCCCTTCGCGACGAGCACGGCCCCCGTGATCCGTCCGTCGGGAAGCACCGTGGCGCGCAGCAGGTTGAACAGCGCCACGTCGACGACGAAGCCGATGCCGCCGACCACCGAGAATCTCGCCAGATCGTGGACGAGCGACCGGAGCCGCGACTCAGGCATGACTCGGCACCTTCGCGGGCTCGGGCTGCCCGGCGAGCAGGGCGAGGCCCCACCCCGTCACCCGCCACATCGCCTCGATGACGATCCGCGAATCCATCTTGGAGGTGCCGTGAGTGCGTTCGGTGAAGGTGATCGGCACCTCGACGATGCGGAACCCGCGCCGCACGGCGCGCCACAGCAGCTCGATCTGGAAGCAGTAGCCCTCGCTCGCCACCGTTCCGAGCGCGAGCGAGTCGAGCGTCGCCGCGCGGAAGGCCCGGTACCCGCCCGTCACGTCGCGCTGCGGGAGGCGCAGCATGAGGCGCGCGTAGGCGCTGCCTCCGCGGGAGAGCAGCCGGCGCCCGAGCGGCCAGTCCACGACCGATCCGCCGTCGACCCAGCGCGAGCCGATCACGAGATCCGCGCCCTCGGCGATCGCCTGCAGCAGGCGAGGCAGCTCCTCCGGCTGATGCGAGCCGTCGGCATCGCACTCGACGATCACGTCGAATCCGTCGTGCAGGGCCCACTGGAATCCGGCGAGATAGGCGGCACCCAGTCCCGCCTTCACGGTGCGATGCAGCACATGCACCCGGTCGTCGGCCGCCGCGATGGCATCCGCGAGGTCCCCGGTGCCGTCGGGGGATCCGTCGTCCACGACGAGGACGTGCGCGTGCGGAACGCTCGCCCACAGCCGCTCGACCATGCGCTGAAGGTTCTCGCGCTCGTTGTAGGTGGGCAGGATCACCAGGGTGCGGTCAGACACGAATCACTCCTTGACCAGATGGAACACGGTGGTGCGGTGGATCAGGGCGGAGTCGGCGACGACGTAGCCCAGCCGCTCGAGGAAGGTCACGTCGCTCGGCGGCGTCGTTCCGACGCTCAGCTCGACCGCCCACACCTCACGCGACTCGACGATCGAGGCACCGAGCGTCTCGTTCGAGTCGACCGTGTCCCAGAGCTCGCCGCCGTCGCCTGCGGGGGAGACGAGCGCCACATCCCGAAGGCGCGCGACCGAGGCGGGGTAGAGATCGGCCACGAGGCGCGGATCACGTGAGGGCTTGGTGGTCTGGTCGAAGACCACGGCGTCACCGGATGCCGCGTGGCTCTCGAGGTAGCTCGCCACCGCCCGCCAGTCGCTCCCGCCGTCCTTCGCGAACTCGCCGCGTTGCGCGAGGTAGTCGGGCGCGGCGACGGCGACGATCGTGGCGAGGGCGATGCCCAGCGCGAGCGGTTCGCCGAGGCGTCGCCGCCCGAGGAACCGGGCGACGAGGTCGACCCCGACGGCGATCAGCATCGCGGCGGCGGGAACGCAGAACGAGACGTATCGGGCGATGTACATGGGCGCCACCACCGCGTTGCCGAGCAGCAGCAGCGCGGTCGGCAGCAGAAGCCAGAGCGCGGCGAGGGCCACCAGTCGCAGACGAGCCGGCTCGACCGCCGCGCGCCGCCTGACCAGCGGGGCGACCGTCGCGCCGAGGGCCACCGTGATCAGTGCCCACGCGAGCGTCGCGAACACCGGGTCGCCGAACCACTGGCCGACGAGCACGTTCGAGACCCCCGCGTAGTCACGATTCGCGAGGAAGCCGATCTGCCGACGTTCCAGGAACCCCATCACGAGGATCGGCACGGCCAGCACGACCGCGAGAGCCGCGCTTCTGGCCCACACCTGGATGCGGCCCCGATGGAACAGCAGCACGAACCCCGCGTGCACCGCGAGCAGCAGCCCGAGGTAGAGGAAGAGATACATCGCGGCCGCCATCGATGCGGCGTAGCCGAGCCACAGCATCCGCCGCCGCTCCCGGCGCAGCAGTTCGACGAGCAGCACGGTGACCCACACCGCGACCGCGGTGCCGAGTGCATACGAGCGGGCCTCGACCGCCATGAACATCGTGCGCGGCAGCGCGATCGCCACGACGCCCGCGATCCAGGCCAGTCGGCCGCCACCGAGCAGTCGCGCGAGCACCACCACCCCGGCGACCAGGAACCCGACCCCCACGGCGCTCGGCAGCCGGGTGGCGAGCTCGCTCGTGCCGAAGACGGCCGTCCAGAGGTGAAGGCCCGCGTAGTACACGCCGTGCACGGCGTCGACGTGCCCGATCAGCAGGAGCAGGTTCGGCCAGCTCCGGTTCGCCGCGAGCACGCTCGCGGCTTCGTCGCCCCAGTACGACGGGAGCCAGGATCCCGCGAATCCGATGAGCGCCCCGGCGACGCCGAGCAGGAGGGCAGGATGCGACCACCACGCGCCCGCCGCCCGACGAGGCGTCGAGGGGACGGCAGGCACCGGCGCGGGCACTGCCAATTCGAGCATGCAGATCCTCCGTGGTGACGTCCTCGTGAGCCACGATGGCGGCCGAACATCGACGGTTTCTCGATAACCGGCGCTCCGGCCATGAGAAGGCTCTCAGGAAGCTCCGATCCGTCCCGCAGGGTCGACGCGGCGCGCGTCGTAGGATCGCGACGAGGAGGTCGAGCAGATGGCTCTGCGCATCCTGATCGTCGAGGACGAGCCCGAGATGGCCGCACTGCTCACGCGCGGGCTGCACGGCGAGGGCTACCTGGTCGACGCCGTCGACAACGGCATCGAGGCCGTCACGCTCGCGAAAGACGAGGGCTACGACATCGCCATCCTCGACGTGACCCTCCCCGGGATGTCCGGGCTCGAGGTGTGCAGGTGGCTGCGTCGGGAGTCGTCGGGTCTCGCGATCCTGTTGCTCACCGCTCGCGATTCCGTCGACGACCGGGTCAGGGGGCTCGACGCGGGCGCCGACGACTATCTCACCAAGCCGTTCGCGTTCGCCGAGCTCGCCGCGCGGCTGCGTGCCCTGCGGCGGCGCGACTCGATCGGTGTCTCCGGACTGGAGGTCGGCGGGCTGCGGATCGACATGATGAGGCACGAGATCTCCGCGGCGGGGCGCGAGCTCCGCTTGAGCCGAACGGAGTTCGAGCTACTGCGTCTGCTCGCCGAGAACATGGGCGCGGTGCTGCCACGGCCCGAGATCCTCGCGGCGGTCTGGGGCTCGACCGCCTATATCGACCCGAACATCGTCGACCAGTACGTGAGCTATGTGCGACGCAAACTGGATGCCGTGGGTGCTCCGGTGCGGATCGTCACGACCCGCGGGCTCGGCTTCGAACTGGTGCCAGACGAGGCATGAAACTCTCGCACCTCAGCATCCGGGCTCGCATCACCGGGGGCAGCCTACTGATCGCGCTGCTGATCTCGCTCGTCGCGGGGATCATCGTCGACACCCAGGTGCAGCGGATCGTCGTCGAGGGCCAGGTGCGGGTGCTGGAGAGTGTCGAGGGCCAATACCTGACCGCGATCGAGAACGGCGACACCGTGGTGTTCGACCCTCCGGGGCCCGGCCAGTTCGTCGCCGTCGTCGACCCGGATGGAGCGCTCAAGGTCAACACCCTGCCTGCCGGGCTGGCGGCGCTCGCGCCCGAGCTGGCCGCCCGCGACGGCGTGCGTACCGTCGCAGCCGACGGCACCGACTACCTCGTGAAGGCGGCAGCCGTCGATTCCCCCGGAGGCACCTGGCAGCTGGTCACGGCGAGCCTCACCGACGATCAGGTGCTCAACCAGGTCGCCTGGCTGCTCATCGCGAGCCTCGCGGCCATCAACCTCGCCTTCGGCGCCGCATCCTGGTTCATCGGCTCGGCTGCGCTCGGGCCGGTGTCGAACCTGCGCCGGAGCGCGGCCGAGCTCGCGACCCGTCCGGGCGAGGAGCTCTTGCCGGTGGGGCCGGCCCGTGACGAGATCGCCGACCTCGCCGAGACGCTCAACCGCCTCATCTTGGAGTTGAGGGCGTCGGCCGCCCGCGAGCGGCAGATCGTGTCGGATGCCAGCCACGAGTTCCGCACGCCGCTCGCGATCATGCAGACCCGGCTGGAGCTCGCACAGCGCGAGGCGACGACGCTCGATGCGATGCGCGCCGACGTCACGGAGGCGCAGCGGACTCTCGCCCGGCTCTCCGCCCTCGCGACCTCGCTCCTCGAGCTCTCCCGACTGGATGCGCAGCGCGTGCCAGGCAACGCGACCATCGCGCAGTTGGCGACGGAACTCGGCGACGCCGCCGACCGGGGGCGGCTGCGGGTCGGCGCGCGCGACATCCGGATCGACTACCTCGACGACACGGATGCGAAGGATGCCGTGGTGGCCGTCGCCGAGGTCGACTTCGGACGCGTCTGCGACAACCTCGTGACCAACGCCCTGGCCGCCCTCGACGGCGCGGGAACGGTACTGCTGCGCCTGGACGCGGATGCCTCGCACGCGAGGCTGAGCGTCATCGACGACGGACCGGGGATGGATCCCGCCTACCTGCCCTCGGCGCTCGACCGCTTCTCCCGCCAGGGCGGCTCCCGCACCTGGCGCGGCGCGGGTCTCGGGCTGGCCATCGTCGCCGGCATCGCCGAGGTGTCCGGGGGAGAGGTCGTGCTCGACAACCGCCCAGGGCACGGCCTCCGGGTGGAGGTCAGCTTCCCGCTGGTGGGATGACGCCGAACACCGTCTGGGGAGCAGAAGAGAGACGGGCGCGTGGCTTAGGGGGTGCCGGTGGTGGGGGTCGAACCCACACGTCCTCACGGACAACCGATTTTGAGTCGGTCGCGTCTGCCATTCCGCCACACCGGCAGGTGTCGCCGAGGTCCGGGTCTGGAAACCTCGCGGCATCCTGACGTTACCGTAGGATTCAGGAGTGAGTGAGACGGAAGCAAGCCCCAGCGCGCCCCGGCGCGTCGTCGTCGCCGAGGATGAGTCGCTCATCCGCCTCGACATCGTCGAGATCCTGCGCGACAACGGATTCGATGTCGTGGGGGAGGCGGGGGATGGCGAGACCGCCGTGGCCCTCGCCACCGAGCTGCGCCCCGACCTCGTGGTGATGGACGTCAAGATGCCGCAGCTCGACGGCATCTCCGCCGCGGAGCGCCTCACCAAGAACCACATCGCGCCCGTCGTGCTGCTGACCGCGTTCAGCCAGAAGGAGCTCGTCGAGCGGGCCTCCGAGGCGGGCGCGCTCGCCTACGTCGTGAAGCCCTTCACCCCCAGCGACCTGCTGCCGGCGATCGAGATCGCGCTCAGCCGCTACCAGCAGATCGTGACCCTCGAAGCAGAGGTGGCCGACATGGTGGAGCGCTTCGAGACCCGCAAGCTCGTCGACCGCGCCAAGGGCCTGCTCAACGAGAAGATGGGCCTCTCCGAGCCCGACGCGTTCCGCTGGATCCAGAAGGCGTCGATGGACCGCCGCCTCACCATGCACGACGTCGCCCAGGCGATCATCGACCAGCTGGCGCCGAAGAAGTAGGCCGTGGCCGCCATCCGAGGCGCGGTTCTCCCGCTGGGGCTCGCCACGGCGGCCGCGCTGCTGGTCGGATGCACCGCAGCACCCACGAACGGCGGTACCCCCTCGGCGAGTCCGAGCGTCGCGGCCGACGCGTGCGCCGGGCTGACGCTCGCCGCCTGAGAAGCGCTCACAGCACCGCCACCGGCACCTTCGACGACCAGCCCACCACGACGGTGCAGGACTACAGCGACTGGGGCGCCACGCTCGACTTCCCGGCCCTGCCCGCCGGCTGACTCAGGCGGTCGAGGAGGGCTGCCGGTCCTTCAGGTAGTTCGTCATCCGCACGGTCGAGAGGCGACGCCCCTGCTCGTCGGTCATCACGATCTCGTGCGTGCACAGGGTGCGGCCGAGCACGAGCGCCGTGCAGGTTCCCGTCACCCAGCCCTCGGTGATCGACCGCGAGTGGGTCGCGTTGATCTCGATGCCGACCGCGATGCGCCCCGGGCCCGCGTGGATGGCCGACGAGATCGAACCGAGCGACTCGCCCAGCACCACGTGCGCGCCCCCGTGCAGCAACCCCACCACCTGACGATTGCCCTCCACGGGCATCCGCGCCACCGAGAAGGCGGCCGAGAGCTCCAGGAACTCGATGCCCATGCGCTGCGCGAGCTGCCCACCGCCGCTGTCACCCAGGCGGGCGACGAGCTCCGGATCGAGATCGGGGGGAAGGATGACCATGCGCGCTCCATCGAGATCGGTGGGGTGTCCGGCCCGCTCGCTAGGCTGGGGCCGTGCCGGAAGAAAAGCCTACGCTCCTGCTCATCGACGGCCACTCGTTGGCCTTCCGGGCGTTCTATGCGCTCCCCGTCGACAGTTTCGTCACGCGCGACGGGCAACATACCAACGCCATCCACGGCTTCATCTCGATGCTGCTGAATCTGCTGCAGGCACAGAAGCCCACGCACCTCGCGGTCGCCTTCGACATCTCGCGCTACTCCTTCCGCACCCGCGAGTACCCCGACTACAAGGGCACCCGTGGCGAGACGCCGCCCGAGTTCATCGGGCAGGTGCCGTTGCTGGAAGAGGCGCTGCACGCCATGAACATCCGCACCCTCTCGAAGGAGGACTTCGAGGCCGACGACATCCTCGCCACCCTTGCCACGCGCGGCGCCGCCGACGGCTACCGGGTGCTCGTCGTCTCCGGCGACCGCGACACCATCCAGCTCGTCGACGACGACATCACGCTGCTCTACCCGAACGTGCGCGGGGTGTCGGAGCTCAAGACCTACGACACCGAGGCCGTGATCGAGCGCTACGGCATCCGTCCCGAGCAGTATCCCGAGATCGCGGCCCTCGTCGGCGAGACGAGCGACAATCTGCCCGGCGTCGACAAGGTCGGCGAGAAGACCGCGGTCAAGTGGATCCAGAAGTACGGCACCGTCGAGGAGCTGCTCACCCACCTCGACGAGATCACGGGCGTCGTCGGCCAGAACCTGCGCGACCAGCAGGACCGTGTGGTGCGCAACCGACGCCTCAACCGGCTCGTGCGCGACGTCGAGCTGCCCTACGCCCCCGGCGACCTCGAACGCGAGCCGATCGATCCGGCCGCCGTGCGGGCCATCTTCGACCGTCTGCAGTTCCGCACCCTGCTCGACCGGGTCTTCAAGATCGAGGGCGCGGCGGCGGATGCCGGACTCGTCGACGCGGATGCGGACGGCTCCGAGCTGCCCGCCGCGCCGGCCGTGCGCACCATGGTCGACGAGGAGCTCGCGAAGTGGCTCGCCACCCAGTCGCAGGGCGGCACGCTGCCGCTCGGACTGCGCATCGCCACCGTCGCCGGGCAGGTGGAGGGCTTCGGCATCGCGAGCCTCACCGAGAGCGCGTGGGTGCCGTGGGCGCCCGGCCGCCCCGACTACACGGCGCTCGAAGCCTGGCTCGCCTCCGATGCGCCCAAGTACCTGCACGAGGCGAAGCGTCAGTTGAAGACGTTGCGCGGTGCGGGGCTCGACCTCGCCGGCGTCGCGGGAGACACCGCGCTCTCCGCCTGGCTGCTGCGGCCCTCCACGAAAGCCGACAGCCTCGGCGGGCTCGTCTACTACTACCTCGGCGAGACGCTTCCCGAACCCGACCCGAGCCAACTGGTCCCCGAGACCGAGGCGCTCAGCCCCGCCACCGAGGCGTGGTACCTCGTGCGCCTGCAGGCCGAACTCGACGCGCGGCTCGACCCCGGGTCGCTCTCGGTGCAGAACGAGATCGAGGTGCCGCTCGTGCCGGTGCTCGCCCGCATGGAGCTGCAGGGCATCACCGTCTCGGCCGAGGTGCTCGGCGAGTTGAGCTCCCGACTCGGCGCGCAGGCGGCCGAGATCGCGCAGCAGGCCTATGCCGAGATCGGGCGGGAGGTCAACCTCGGCTCCCCGAAGCAGCTCCAGGAGGTGCTGTTCGATCAGCTCGGCATGCCGAAGACCCGCTCCAACAAGACCGGCTACTCGACCGACGCGCAGGCGCTGGCCGACCTGCAGGAGCAGCATCCGCATCCCTTCCTCGAGCTGCTGCTGCAGCACCGCGACGCCACCAAGATCCGGCAGATCGTCGAGACGCTGCAGACCGCGATCGGGCCGGACCGCCGCGTGCACACGAGCTACGAGCAGACCGGCTCCGCGACGGGGCGCATCTCCTCGAACGACCCGAACCTGCAGAACATCCCGGTGAAGACCGAGGTGGGTCGCGAGGTGCGCTCGGCGTTCCTCGCGGGCGAGGGCTTCGAGACGCTGCTCACCGCCGACTACTCGCAGATCGAGATGCGGATCATGGCGCACCTCTCCGAGGATGCGGGGCTCATCGAAGCCTTCCATTCGGGTGAAGACCTGCACCGCTTCGTCGGCGCCCGCGTGTTCCATGTCGAACCGGCCGAGGTCACGCCTGTCATGCGCACCAAGGTGAAGGCCATGTCGTACGGCCTCGCCTACGGCCTCAGCCCCTTCGGTCTCAGCAAGCAGCTGCGCATCGAGGTGTCGGAGGCGAAGGAGCTGATCGCCGACTACTTCGCCCGTTTCGGCGCGGTGCGCGACTACCTGCGCGGCGTGGTCGAGCAGGCGCGCGTCGACGGCTACACGACCACGATCTTCGGCCGCCGCCGCCCCTTCTCCGACCTCAGCTCCACCAACCGGGTGCTGCGTGAGAACGCCGAACGCCAGGCGCTCAACTCGCCCATCCAGGGCTCCGCGGCCGACATCATCAAGCGCGCCATGCTCACGATCGACGCCGAGCTGCGGGCCCAGCAACTGCAATCGCGGATGCTGCTGCAGGTGCACGACGAGCTCGTGTTCGAGGTCGCGCCGGGCGAGCTCGAGCGGATGCGGACGATCGTCACCGCTGGCATGTCGGGGGCCGCCGAGCTCTCCGTGCCGCTCGATGTGCAGCTCGGGACTGGCCCGAACTGGGACGCTGCAGCACACTAGACGGAACGCATCCGCAGACCGTCAGCTGGCGACGAGGCCGAGAGGAGAGCCGATGCCCGAGCGCACCGTCGTCGTCGCCTCGAGCGTCGGCCTGCACGCCCGGCCCGCCGCCCTGTTCTCGCAGGCCGCTGCGCAGGCCGCCGCCCCCGTGACGCTCACCGCGGCGTCCGGCCGCACGGTGAACGCCGCGAGCATCCTCGGGGTGCTCTCGCTCGGCATCGACCACGGCGAGCGGGTCACCCTCGCGAGCGACGACGCCGCGACCCTCGACGAACTCGTGACGATGCTCGAACGCGACCTCGACCTCGAGTGACCGCACCTCCGGAGGACGGAGGTCCCCTGCCGGGGTCGGCGGGCACACCTAGGGTGGAGGCATGAGCGACGCCCGCCCCACCACCCCCATCGACGCGATCGCGGAGCGCTGGGTCGACACCCTCGTCGACCTCGTCCCGGAGGTCGCCATCTACATCGGGGTGCCCGGGCGCACCGGGGAGTTCGGCGACCTCTCACCGGCCGGGCACGAGCGGCTCGCCGACGCGACGCGCGCACTCGTGCGCGAGCTCGACGCCGAGGCGCCGGTCGACGCCGTCGACGAGGTCACGAAGACCGACCTCCTCGCCGAATCGCGGCTGTCGCTGGAAGCCCACGATGCGCGCCTCCACCTGCGCGACCTCAACGTGATCGCCTCGCCCGCGCAGGAGATCCGCGAGTCGTTCGACCTCATGCCCACGGCATCCGAGGCCGACTGGGCGGTGATCGCCGAGCGCCTCGGCAACCTCCCTGACGCGGTCGAGGGCTACCTCGAGACCCTGCGGGCCGGGATCGCCGCCGGCGTGGTGCCCGCCAGGCGCCAGGTGCGCGAGGTCGTGACGCAGGCCCGCCGCACCGGGCGACCGGAGGGATTCTTCGCCGAGTTCACCGGGAGCGCCTCGGTCGAGCAGGGGGAGCTGCCTGCGGCCCTGCGCGACGATCTCGCGCGCGGTGCCGGGCTCGCGGCCGCCGCCTATCGGGAGCTCGCCGACGCGCTCGAGGCCGAGCTGCTGCCCGCCGCCTCGGAACAGGACGGCGTCGGACGTGAGCTCTACACGCTGCGGTCGCGCCACTTCCTGGGCGCCGAGATCGACCTCGACGAGACCTACGAGTGGGGCATCGGCGAACTCGAGCGCATGATCGAGGAGCAGACCAGGGTGGCGCACGAGGTGCTGCCGGGGGCGAGCGTCGAGGAGGCCGTCGCCCATCTCGAACGCGACCCGAGCCGCAAGCTGCACGGCACCGACGCCTTGCGCGCCTGGATGCAGGAGCTCAGCGACCGGGTCGTCGACGAGCTCGGGCGCACCCACTTCGACATCCCCGAGCCGGTGCGGGCGCTCGAGTGCATGATCGCGCCGACCCAAGACGGAGGCATCTACTACACGGGCCCGTCCGACGACTTCAGCCGCCCAGGTCGCATGTGGTGGAGCGTGCCCGAGGGCGTCACCGCGTTCGACACCTGGCGTGAGAAGACCACCGTCTTCCACGAGGGCGTGCCCGGTCACCACCTGCAGATCGGCCAGGCGGTGCACAACCGCGCCGCGCTCAACACCTGGCGCCGTCAGCTCGCGGGCACGAGCGGCCACGCGGAGGGCTGGGCGCTCTACGCCGAGCGGCTCATGGAGGAGCTCGGCTACCTCGACGACCCCGCGGATCGGCTCGGCATGCTCGACGGCCAGCGGATGCGCGCGGCCCGCGTCGTGCTCGACATCGGGGTGCATCTCGGCAAGCCGAAGCCGCGCATCCGGGGCCTCGAGACCCTTCCGGCCGAGGGCGTGTGGGATGCCGACTTCGCCCTCGAGTTCATGCGGCGCAACGTCAACATGGACGACGCCTTCGTGCGTTTCGAGGTCAACCGCTATCTCGGCTGGCCGGGCCAGGCGCCGTCCTACAAGGTGGGGCAGCGCATCTGGGAGCAGATCCGCGACGATGCCCAGCGTCGCGCCGGCTCCGCGTTCTCGTTCCGCGACTTCCACAAGAACGCCCTCGACCTCGGCGGCGTGGGGCTCGACACCCTGCGCACCGCGCTCGCGCCGTGACGCGGCAGCGGCATCCGGGAGCCCCCTGGGCGGCGGCCCTCGGCGAGCGGATCGAGGAGCTCTCGCCCGCGCTGCAGGCCTACTTCGGGGGAGCCCCCTACGGTTCGCACGGGATCGGTGAGGGCGTGTTCACGGTCGTCGGCACCCCGCGCCGCTGGTTGTGGCCGCTGCTGGCCGTCCTCGGTCGCTGGAACATCGTGTGGCCGGTGTGGCAGCGGAACGTGCCGTTCACGATCGTCAACGTGCCGACCCCGCACGGGCTGCTCAGCGTGCGCCGCTTCCGCTTCGCGGGTGGTGAGCGCACCATGACCGATCACATCGTCTGGACGACGCGCGGCCTGCGGCAGCGGCTCGGAACCGACGACCGGATGGTCGTCGAGCTGCGGGTGGAGCCGGAGGCGGGTGGCCTGCGGATCACCTCTCGGCGCCTCGGTGTGCGGTTCCTCGGTCTGCGCTTCTCGGTGCCCGCGTCGTGGGCGCCGCGCATCGAGATGCACGAGCGCACCCTGCCCGACGGTCGCCAGCATGTCTCGCTCACGCTCGAGCTGCCGCTCGTCGGGCGCGCCTACGAGTACGCGGGCGCCTTCGACTACCGCATCGAGCCCGTCGCCCCCGGCTTCTCATGAGCGGCCTCCCGCACACCGGCCCGGTGGTCGTCGCGGGCGCGTCCGGCTTCATGGGGCGTTTCCTCGTCGAGCACTGGCGGGCGAGCGGGCGCGAGGTGCGCACCGTCGGGCGTGGGGCGGCGGATGCGCGCTGGGGCGACACGGACGGCATCCGGCGGCTGCTCGACGGCAGCGCGCTGCTCGTGAACCTCGCGGGCAAGAGCGTCAACTGCCGCTACGGGCCGCAGAATCGGGCCGAGATCCTGCGGTCGCGGGTGGAGACGACGAACGAGCTCGCGCGCGCGGTGGCGGGTTCGGCATCCCCGCCTGCGGTTTGGATCAACTCCTCCACGGCGACGATCTACCGCCACGCGGAGGACCGCCCGCAGACCGAGTCGACGGGCGAGCTCGGCACCGGGTTCTCGGTGTCGATCGCGAAGGCCTGGGAGGAGGCGTTCTTCGCCGCCGAGGCACCCGCCACGCGCCGGGTCGCGATCCGCACGGCGATCGTGCTGGGCGACGGGAGCGCGCTCGTGCCGCTGCTGAACCTCGCCAGGTTCGGGCTCGGCGGCCCGCAGTGGGACACCCCGTGGTTCTCCACCCGCGCGCGCCGGGAGGCCGGCACCCAGCACGAGTTCCGGGCACGGTGGGGGCGGCAGATGTTCAGCTGGATCCACCTCGCCGACGTCGCGGGCGCGCTCGACCTGCTGGAGGAACGCGACGAGCTGAGCGGAGCCGTGAACCTGGCGGCCCCGCACCCGGTGACCGGTGTAGAGCTCATGCGCGAGGTGCGGTCGGCCGTCGGGATGCCGTTCGGCATCCCCGCGCCCCGTCCCGTGCTCGAGGTGGGGGCGTGGATGATCGGCACCGAGACCGAGCTGCTGCTCAAGAGCCGGTGGGTGCTGCCGGAACGACTGCTCGCGGCGGGCTACGTCTTCCGCTATCCGGAGCTTCGCGCCGCCATCCGCGACATCGTCGCGGAGCGCAGGGGAGTGCGGTAGTCTGGAGAGTCACTTTCGTGGCATCCCTATCCGCGTGCCCGCGGAGCACCCCAGCATGAACGCTTCACGGGCCTCGACATGTCCATCCTCCGGAGCACCCACTACATGACTACCGCAACGACCGCCTCGGCCACCAAGCAGGTCGCCATCAACGACATCGGATCTGCTGAAGACTTCCTGGCCGCGGTCGAACTGACGCTCAAGTTCTTCAACGACGGAGACCTCATCGAAGGCACCGTCGTCAAGATCGACCGCGACGAGGTCCTCCTCGACGTCGGCTACAAGACCGAGGGTGTCATCCCCTCGCGCGAGCTCTCCATCAAGCACGATGTGGACCCCACCGAGGTCGTCTCGGTCGGCGACAGCGTCGAAGCTCTCGTCCTCCAGAAGGAGGACAAGGAGGGTCGCCTCATCCTGTCCAAGAAGCGCGCCCAGTACGAGCGCGCCTGGGGCGACGTGGAGAAGATCAAGGACTCGGATGGCGTGGTGACCGGCTCGGTCATCGAGGTCGTCAAGGGTGGCCTGATCGTCGACATCGGCCTCCGCGGCTTCCTGCCCGCCTCCCTCATCGAGCTGCGCCGCGTGCGCGACCTCACGCCGTACCTCGGCCAGGAGATCGAGGCGAAGATCCTCGAGCTCGACAAGAACCGCAACAACGTGGTGCTCTCGCGCCGTGCGCTGCTCGAGCAGACGCAGTCGGAGTCGCGTTCGACCTTCCTGGGCAACCTCCAGAAGGGTCAGGTCCGCAAGGGCGTCGTCTCCTCGATCGTCAACTTCGGCGCCTTTGTCGACCTGGGCGGCGTGGACGGCCTCGTGCACGTCTCCGAGCTCTCCTGGAAGCACATCGAGCACGCCTCCGAGGTCGTCGAGGTGGGCCAGGAGGTCACCGTCGAGATCCTCGAGGTCGACCTCGACCGCGAGCGCGTGTCGCTCTCGCTCAAGGCGACGCAGGAGGACCCGTGGCAGGTCTTCGCCCGCACCCACGCGATCGGCCAGATCGCACCGGGCAAGGTCACCAAGCTCGTCCCGTTCGGTGCCTTCGTGCGCGTGGCGGACGGCATCGAGGGCCTCGTGCACATCTCGGAGCTCTCCGGCAAGCACGTCGAGCTCGCCGAGCAGGTCGTGTCGGTCGGCGACGAGGTGTTCGTCAAGGTCATCGACATCGACCTCGAGCGTCGTCGCATCTCGCTCTCGCTGAAGCAGGCGAACGAGGGCATCGACCCGCACAACGCCGAGTTCGACTCGGGCCTCGCGGCGCTCTACGGCATGGTCACGGAGTACGACGAGCAGGGCAACTACAAGTACCCGGAGGGCTTCGACCCCACCTCGGGCGAGTGGCTCGAGGGCTTCGAGGCTCAGCGCGACGCGTGGGAGGCCGAGTACGCGGCCGCTCAGGCCCGCTGGGAGGCGCACAAGAAGCAGATCGTCGCCGCCGAGGAGAACGAGGCCGAGCTGGACGCGCGTCCCGCGGGCAACTCCTTCTCGTCGGAGAGCAGCTCGAGCGGCACCCTTGCCGACGACGAGTCGCTCGCAGCTCTGCGCGAGAAGCTCAGCAGCAACTCCTGAGCGCATCCGCTCGACTCCGGATGGCCGGTCCCCTCGGGGGCCGGCCATCCGCCGTTTCCCCCTCGGCGCCCGAACGCTGGGGGGCTAGCGCAGGAACTCGGGCGGAGTGCCCGCGAGGGCGGCGCGTTCGCGACGACGGCGGCGGATACGACGCAGCAGGAGCACGAAACCCACCACCATGAGCGCGAGGCCGAGGAGCACGAGGATCGGGGCGACCAGCGCGAACACCACCATCGTGAGGCTGGCGCCGTCCTCGGCCGTGCTCAGCACGGGTGCCGCGACGCCGCCGGTGGCGAGGTTCGCCACCGGACGCACGGCCATCTTCCCGAGGTGCACGACGAGCGCGAGCGCGATGCCGATCGCCACCGGAACCCACGCACCGCTCGAGAAGAAGCTCTGCGGGTCGGAGACCGCGACGGTCTGACTGCCGACACCACCCGCGAAGACGATGCCACCGGATGCCGGGCGCACGACCGTCTGGATCCAGTCGTTGACGCTGTCCACGGCCGGCACCTTGTCGGCGACGATCTCCACGACGAGCAGCACCCCGATGATGACGAGCACCCACTCGTTCGAGAGCCAGGTCCATCCGCTCGGCAGCCCGATCCAGTCGAAGCGGGCGGCGAGCCCCATCACGAGCAGCGGGATGTAGGCGTTCAGTCCCGCGGCGGTGGCGAGTCCGGCCCCGGTGAGAAGCTCGAGCATGAGGCCATGCTAGGGCGCGCCGTATCCTGTGAGCATGCCGATGCCCGACCTCGACGAGATCCGCGCCATCTTCGACGCGGAGGCGCGCCACGTCTCACCGGACGAGGCGGAAGGACGTCCCTTCGCCCTCGACGGTCCGGTGATGCGCATCGACTTCTCCACCGTGACCTTCGTGCACACCTCGCCGGATCTCGGAGTGGATGGGCCGGAGCTCGAAGCGCTCATCGCGCGGCAGGTGGAGGCCACGGTCGAGCGGGGCGTGCCCGTCGAGTGGAAGCACTTCGCCGGAGACCGCCCCGATTCGCTTGTCCCGCTGCTGCTGGCCTCCGGTTTCGAGCCGAGCGAGGCGGAGACGGTGATGCTCGCCGCGAGCGACGAGCTCCCGGCCGCACCGAGCCTCGACGACACGGTCGTGCGGGACGCGCGCGCGGACGAGTTCGATGCGATCGCCGAGCTGTTCGAGGAGATCTGGCACAGCGACCACCGGGCGTTCGTCGAGGAGTTGCGGATGCTGCGCGAGCTCCGCGGCGACGCCGGCATCCGCATCCTGGTCGCGGAGGCGGATCAGCGCATCGTGTCCGCCGGCTGGATCACGATGCGACCGGGTTCGCGCCTGGCCGGTCTCTGGGGCGGCTCGACGCATCCCGCCTACCGCCGGCGCGGGATCTACCGCGCGCTCGTGGCGGCCCGGGCGCAGATCGCCCTCGACGCGGGGGTGCCGTTCCTGCGCGTCGACGCCTCGGCGATGAGTCGCCCGGTGCTCGGTGCGCTCGGCTTCGTCGAGGTCACCACCACCACGCCCTACCTCTGGGAGCCCTGAGCCGCGCGCACGCGGCTCCCGCCCCGTGCCACGATGGGGGCATGCTCGTGGCGCTCACGGGAGGCATCGCCTCCGGCAAGTCGACGGTGGCGCGACGGCTCGCGGAACTCGGCGCGGTGGTCGTGGACGCCGACCGGATCGCCCGCGAGGTGGTGGAGCCGGGGACGCCCGCTCTCGCGCGCATCGCGGAGCGCTTCGGCT
Source organism: Leifsonia xyli (assembly GCA_003243275.1). Lineage (GTDB taxonomy): Bacteria > Actinomycetota > Actinomycetes > Actinomycetales > Microbacteriaceae > Homoserinibacter. The sequence continues at coordinate 210,797 of QFQR01000001.1, forward strand.
CCGGGGTCGTCGCGGCGGACGGCTCGCTCGATCGTGCGGCGCTCGGCGCGATCATCTTCGGCGACGCATCCGCGCGGCTCGCGCTCAACGCGATCACGCATCCCGCCGTCGGCGAGCGCTCCCGCGAGCTCTTCGCCGCCGCGCGGGCGGCCGACCCGGATGCGGTGGTCGTCTACGACGTGCCGTTGCTCGTGAACGAGCGTGGTGAGGGGCGCACCGACGAGTTCGACCGGATCGTCGTCGTCACCGCGCACGAGGAGATCCGGATGCGCCGGCTGATCGAGCTTCGCGGCCTCGACGAGGCGGAGGCTCGGCGCCGCATCGCCTCCCAGGCTCCGGAGTCGGCGCGCCTGGCGATCGCCGACGACGTCATCGACGCGAACGGCTCCCTCGACGAGACCCTCGCCCAGGTCGACGCCCTCTGGCTCGCCCTGCGCCCCACCCCGCCGGTCGAGTAGCCGCCCCACCGCCGACCCCGCCGGTCTCACACCCGCCGTACCGCCGACCCCGCCGGTCTCACACCCGCCGCACCCACCCACCCCGCTGGTCGAGTAGCCGCCGCAGGCGGCGTATCGAGACCCCCCAGCACAATGTCGCACCCCGTGCCTAGGCTGACCCCATGCAGCCCACGCGTTCCGTTCGCCCGTTCGAGGTGGTGAGCGAGTACACCCCGAGCGGCGATCAGCCCACCGCCATCGCCGAGCTCGCCCACCGGGTGCAGGCGGGGGAGAGCGACATCGTCCTGCTGGGCGCCACCGGTACAGGCAAGTCGGCCACGACGGCCTGGCTCATCGAGCAGGTGCAGCGCCCGACGCTCGTGCTCGCGCACAACAAGACCCTCGCGGCGCAGCTGGCGAACGAGTTCCGCGAGCTCATGCCGAACAACGCCGTCGAGTACTTCGTCTCCTACTACGACTACTACCAACCTGAGGCCTACGTGCCGCAGACCGACACCTTCATCGAGAAGGACTCGTCGATCAACGCGGAGGTCGAGCGGCTGAGGCACTCGACGACCAATTCGCTGCTGAGCCGCCGCGACGTGGTCGTGGTCTCGACCGTGTCCTGCATCTACGGTCTGGGGGCGGCCGAGGAGTACCTGGGGGCGATGGTGGCGCTGCAGGTGGGCGACCGCATCTCGCGCGACAAGCTCATCCGCGGGTTCATCAACATGCAGTACGAGCGCAACGACGTCGACTTCTCGCGCGGCAAGTTCCGCGTGCGCGGCGACACGATCGAGATCATCCCGGTCTACGAGGAGCTCGCCGTGCGCATCGAGATGTTCGGCGACGAGATCGAGGCGCTCTACGCGCTGCATCCGCTCACGGGCGATGTCGTCAAGACGATGGACGCCGTGTCGATCTTCCCCGCCACCCACTACGCCGCGAGCCCCGAGGCCATGCACCGCGCCATCCGCTCGATCAAGGAGGAGCTCGCCGAGCGTCTGCCCGAGCTCGAGCGGCAGGGCAAGCTGCTCGAGGCGCAGCGGCTGCGGATGCGCACCGGATTCGACCTGGAGATGATGGAGCAGATCGGTTTCTGCAACGGCATCGAGAACTATTCCCGGCACATCGACGGCCGCTCGCCCGGCCAGCCGCCGAACACCCTGCTCGACTACTTCCCCGACGACTTCCTCGTCGTGATCGACGAGTCGCACGTCACCGTCCCGCAGATCGGCGCCATGTACGAGGGGGATGCGAGCCGCAAACGCACCCTCGTGGATCACGGCTTCCGGCTGCCGAGCGCTCTCGACAACCGGCCCCTGCGTTGGGAGGAGTTCCTGAACCGCGTCGGCCAGAAGGTCTACCTCTCGGCGACCCCCGGCAAGTACGAGCTGTCGATGGGCGACGGGGTGGTCGAGCAGATCATCCGTCCGACGGGTCTCGTCGACCCGCAGATCGTCGTGAAGCCGTCGAAGGGCCAGATCGACGACCTGCTCGAGGAGATCCGGCTCCGCGCCGAGCGTGACGAGCGCGTGCTCGTCACGACCCTCACCAAGAAGATGGCCGAGGAGCTCACCGACTACTTCACCGAGGCGGGGGTCCGGGTGCGTTACCTGCACGCGGATGTCGACACCCTGCGGCGCGTCGAGCTGCTCACCGAGCTGCGGGCGGGGGTCTACGACGTGCTCGTCGGCATCAACCTGCTGCGCGAGGGCCTCGACCTGCCGGAGGTCTCGCTCGTCGCGATCCTCGACGCCGATAAGGAGGGGTTCCTGCGCAGCTCGACCTCGCTCATCCAGACGATCGGGCGTGCCGCCCGCAACGTCTCGGGCGAGGTGCACATGTATGCCGACAACCTGACCGACTCGATGCGCATCGCGATCGACGAGACCACGCGCCGCCGCGAGAAGCAGGTGGCCTACAACGTCGAGCACGGCATCGATCCGCAGCCGCTGCGCAAGCGGATCGCCGACATCACCGACATCCTCGCCCGCGAGGAGGCCGACACCGCGAAACTGCTCGCCGGCCGCAGCGGCCAAGACGGCTCGAGACGCCGCTCTCCGACGCCGAACCTCCGCCGCGAGGGGGTGGGTGCCTCGGGTGCCGCCGAGCTGGAGACCGTGATCGCCGACCTCAACGAGCAGATGCTGCAGGCGGCAGGCGAGCTCAAGTTCGAGCTCGCCGCGCGCCTGCGCGACGAGCTGTCTGACCTCAAGAAGGAACTGCGCAGCATGGAGGCCGTCGGCCACGTGCACTGACGGTGGCTCGCGCGACCGCAGCACGATGTCGGAGGCCCCGCCTAGACTCTGTTCAGTGTCGATCACCCCTGTCGAAAGCACCCAGAAGCTCAGCGTTCGGGGGGCCCGCGTCCACAATCTGAAGGACGTCGACCTCGAGATTCCGCGCGACGCCCTCGTCGTGTTCACGGGCCTCTCCGGCTCGGGGAAGTCGAGTCTCGCCTTCGACACGATCTTCGCGGAGGGCCAGCGCCGCTACGTCGAGTCGCTGTCCGCCTACGCCCGTCAGTTCCTCGGCCAGGTGGACCGTCCGGATGTCGACTTCATCGAGGGGCTGAGCCCTGCGGTGTCGATCGACCAGAAGTCGACCAACCGCAACCCGCGCTCGACTGTCGGCACCATCACCGAGATCTACGACTACATGCGCCTGCTCTGGGCGCGCATCGGCGTTCCGCACTGCCCCATCTGCGGTGAGCGCATCCAGCGCCAGACGGTGCAGCAGATCGCCGACCAGCTCATGGAGCTGGCGCCCGGCACCCGCTACCAGGTGCTCGCTCCCGTGATCTCGCAGAAGAAGGGCGAGTTCGTCGACCTCTTCACCGAGCTGTCGACCTCCGGATACTCCCGCGCGATCGTCGACGGCGAGCTCGTGCAGCTGAACGAACCTCCCACCCTCAAGAAGCAGTACAAGCACGACATCTCGGTGGTCGTCGACCGTCTCGTCGCGGCCGACGACCTGCTCACCCGGCTCACCGACTCCGTGGAGACGGCGCTCGGGCTCACGGGCGGCGTGGTCGAGATCGACTTCGTCGACGAGGCGGAGGGCTCGAAGACGCGCCGCCGCACCTTCAGCGAGAAGCTGTCGTGCCCGAACAACCACCCCATCCAGCTCACCGAGATCGAGCCGCGCACCTTCTCCTTCAACGCTCCGTTCGGCGCGTGCCCGGAATGCTCCGGCCTCGGCACCAAGATGGCGGTCGACACCGAACTCGTCATCGGCGACCCCGACCTCACCCTCAACGAGGGCGTCATCCTGCCCTGGAACCAGGGAGGCAAGGGCGTCTACTCGTACTTCCAGCGCCTCCTGCAGGGCCTCGCGCGCGATCTCGACTTCACCCTCGACACCCCGTGGAAGGATCTCCCCGACGAGATCAAGACGGCGATCCTGCACGGCAACGACTTCGAGGTCACCGTGCAGTGGCGAAACCGCTTCGGGCGCACCATGAAGTACTCCACGGGCTTCGAGGGCGTCATGCCCTACATCGAGCGCAAATACCAGGAGGCGGAGTCGGACTGGTCGCAGCAGCGCTACGGGGAGTACCTGCGCGAGATCCCGTGTCCCGTCTGCGCGGGCAAGCGGCTCAAGCCCGAGGTGCTCGCGGTGCTCGTCGCGGGGGAGAGCATCTCGACCGTCGCCGAGCTGAGCCTGAGCGACGCGTACACCTTCATGCAGCAGCTCGACCTGAGCGAGCGCGAGGCGCGGATCGCCGCGCAGGTGCTGCGCGAGATCCGGCTGCGCCTCGAGTTCCTGCTCGAGGTGGGCCTCAGCTACCTCACGATGGCACGCGCCGCGGGCGGCCTCTCGGGCGGCGAGGCCCAGCGCATCCGCCTGGCCACCCAGATCGGCTCCGGACTCACGGGCGTGCTGTACGTGCTCGACGAGCCCTCGATCGGGCTCCACCAACGCGACAACCGGCGCCTGATCGACACTCTCGTGAAGCTCAAGAGCCTCGGCAACACGCTCATCGTGGTCGAACACGACGAAGACACCATCCGCACCGCCGACTGGATCGTCGACATCGGCCCTGGCGCGGGAGAGCACGGGGGGCGCGTCGTGCACTCCGGCGGCTACCAGGCGCTGCTCGACAACCACGGTTCCGTGACGGGCGACTACCTCGCGGGGCGTCGCGCCATCCGGATGCCGACGAAGCGCCGCCCGATCGACAAGGCGCGTCAGGTGACGGTGGAGGGCGCGCAGGCCAACAACCTCCAGAACCTCACGGTGAGCTTCCCGCTCGGCGTCTTCGTCGCCGTCACGGGCGTCTCGGGCTCCGGCAAGTCGAGTCTCGTCAACGACATCCTCTACAAGGTGCTCGCCAACCAGCTCAACGGTGCCAGGCAGGTGCCGGGCAAGCACAAGCGGGTCACCGGGCTCCAACACCTCGACAAGGTGGTGCACGTCGACCAGGCGCCCATCGGGCGCACCCCGCGCTCCAACCCGGCCACCTACACGGGCGTCTTCGACCGCATCCGCACCCTGTTCTCGGAGACGATCGAGGCGAAGGCGCGCGGATACCAGCCCGGCCGCTTCAGCTTCAACGTCAAGGGGGGCCGCTGCGAGAACTGCTCCGGCGACGGCACCATCAAGATCGAGATGAACTTCCTGCCCGACGTGTACGTGGTGTGCGAGGTGTGCCACGGGGCGCGCTACAACCGCGACACCCTCCAGGTGCACTACAAGGGCAAGAACATCGCCGAGGTGCTCGACATGCCGATCTCGGAGGCCGCGGAGTTCTTCGAGCCGATCACCGCCATCCACCGCTATCTGAAGACCCTCGTCGACGTCGGCCTCGGCTACGTGCGGCTCGGCCAGAGCGCCACGACCCTCTCGGGCGGCGAGGCGCAGCGCGTGAAGCTCGCGACCGAACTGCAGAAGCGCTCCAACGGCCGCTCGATCTATGTGCTCGACGAGCCGACCACGGGCCTGCACTTCGAAGACGTGCGCAAGTTGCTCGAGGTGCTGAACGGCCTCGTCGAGAAGGGCAACTCGGTCATCGTCATCGAGCACAACCTCGACGTCATCAAGAGCGCCGACTGGGTCATCGACCTCGGCCCAGAGGGGGGCTCCGGCGGCGGCACGATCGTCGCGACCGGCACGCCCGAGCAGATCGCTCGCTCGCCGAAGAGTCACACCGGGGTGTTCCTCGCGGAGCTCCTCGACGCGGCCCGTTCCGAGGGGCAGAGCGCGGGTCGGGGCCGTCGGAAGGCGGGCTGAGATGGCAGCCCCCCGCTCTGACGCCGTACCGTGGCGGCCGAAGGCCGGTGAGATCCCGGCCGCGCCGGGGGTGTACCGATTCTCGGATGCCGCGGGGCGCATCCTCTACGTCGGCAAGGCCATCAACCTGCGCCAGCGGCTCGCGAACTACTTCCAACCCCTGCACAGCCTGCACGAGCGCACCCGGCATATGGTGCTGGCGGCATCGAAGGTCGAGTGGACGGTCGTCGCGAGCGACGTCGAGGCGCTCCAGCTGGAATACACCTGGATCAAAGAGTTCGCGCCGCCCTACAACGTCAAGTTCCGCGACGACAAGAGCTACCCCTACCTGGTCGTGACCCTCGCCGACGAGGCGCCCCGCGTGATGGTCACCCGCAACCACCGGATCCCCGGTGCGCGGTACTTCGGCCCGTACCCGAAGGTCTGGGCGGTGCGCGAGACGATCGACCTGATGATCAAGGCCTTCCCGATCCGCACCTGCTCCGACGCGAGCTACAAGCGCGCGATGCAGAGCGGGCGGCCGTGCTTCGCCGGCCAGATCGGGCGGTGCGGTGGCCCCTGCTCGCAGAAGGTGACGATCGAGGAGCATCGCGAGATCGTCGACCAGTTCGTCGCGTTCATGGCCAGTCACGACCGGCGCGCGATCACTCTGCTGCAGCGCGAGATGAAGGACGCGGCCGAGGCCTTCGAGTACGAGCGCGCGGCGCAGATCCGCGACCGCATCCAGGCGCTCGAGAACGTGCTCGAGAAGAGCGCCGTGGTGCTGTCAGACGGCGTCGACGTGGATGTCTTCGGCATCGAGCACGACGAGCTCGCGGCGGCCGTGCAGCAGTTCGTGGTGCGCGCGGGGCGCATCAGGGGCATCCGCAGCTGGGTCGTCGACAAGGAACTCGACATCGCCGCGGGGGAGCTCGTCGAGTCGGTGCTCGAGACGGCATACGAGACCGAGCAGCCGCCGCGCGAGATCGTCGTTCCCGTGCTTCCCGACGATGCGTCCGCGCTCGAGCAGTGGCTCACCGCGCGCCGCGAACGCGGGGGAGTGACCCTGAAGACCGCCCAGCGCGGCGAGAAGGCGGCGGTGATGCAGACCGCGGCGCTCAACGCGATGCAGTCGCTCATGCTCTACAAGACCCGGCGCACCGCCGACTACGTCGCCCGCACCCAGGCTCTCACCGAGTTGCAGGAGGCCCTGGGCCTCGATGAGGCCCCGCTGCGCATGGAGTGCTACGACGTCTCGCACCTCGCGGGAACGAACGTCGTCGCCTCGATGGTGGTCTTCGAAGACGGCCTGCCGAAGAAGAGCGACTACCGCAAGTTCACCGTGAGCGGCACGAGCGACGACACCGAGTCGCTCGCCCAGGTACTGCGCCGCCGCCTCGCACATCTCAGCGACGACGACGCGAAGCCGCGGGATGCCGAAGAGGCAGAGGAGGGCGGCCGCCCACGTCGCCGCTTCGCCTATCGCCCCGGCCTCCTCATCGTCGACGGCGGGCAGCCCCAGGTGCAGGCCGCCGCCGCGGTCTTCGCCGAGCTCGGTATCGACGACATCCCCCTCGTCGGGATCGCCAAACGACTCGAGGAGCTCTGGCTGCCCGATGACGCGTTCCCGGTGATCCTGCCGCGCGGCAGCGAGGCGCTCTTCCTCGTCCAGCGGATCCGCGACGAGGCGCACCGCTTCGCGATCACCTTCCAGCGGCAGAAGCGTCGCGCCGACATCGGCACCGTGCTCTCCGAGATCCCGGGGCTCGGCCCGGTCCGCTCGAAGCAGCTTCTGCGGCATTTCGGCTCCGTGGCACGATTGCGGGCCGCCACCCCCGAGGAGATCGGCGAGGTGAGCGGGATCGGGGCGCAGCTCGCGCAGAGCATCGCGGATAGGCTGGGTTCGACCCGCGACGACGGGCGGGGCGATTCGGCCGAACGGGAAGACGTGGAATGAGTCAGGCTGGCGACGCGCGAGAGATGCTCATCGTCTCGGGCATGTCCGGTGCCGGTCGTTCCACTGTCGCCAACGCTCTCGAGGATCTCGGGTGGTACGTCGTCGACAACCTGCCCCCGCAGATGCTGCGGCCCCTCGTCGACCTGGGTGCGCACACGGGCGATGCCATCCCGCGCATCGCCGCGGTCGTCGACGTGCGCGGCGGTCGGCTCTTCGCCGACGCCCAGGATGTCGTGGCCGAGCTCCGGGCGACGAGCCACGCCCGCCTGGTGTTCCTCGACGCGACCGATGCGACGCTCGTGCGCCGCTTCGAGCAGGTGCGGCGCCCGCATCCGCTTCAGGGCGACGGCACGCTGCTCGACGGCATCCTCGCCGAACGCGCCAGGATGACGGGGTTGCGCGAGCTGAGCGACGTCATCATCGACACCTCGGACCTCAACATCCACCAGCTCGCGACGCGCGTCGCCGAGTTGTTCGGGGAGGACTCGGCCCCCTCGCTCAAACTCACCGTGATGAGCTTCGGCTTCAAGTACGGGCTGCCTCCCGACGCCGACATGGTGGCCGATCTGCGCTTCCTGCCGAACCCGTTCTGGGTGCCAGAGCTCGCGCCCCTGACCGGCCTCGACGAACGCGTGCGCGACTACGTGCTGAGCCAGCCGGACGCCCCCGAATTCGTCGAGCACTACGTGGCGGCGCTGGGTGCCGTCGCCGACGGCTATCGGCGCGAGAACAAGCGTCACGCTACGATCGCCATGGGATGCACGGGCGGCAAACATCGTTCGGTCGCCGTGTCCGAAGAGGTGGCGAGACGCCTCCGGGCGCTCCCCGGAGTCTCCGTGACCGTGCGACATCGAGACCTGGGACGCGAGTGATGCCCCGCTGTGTGACGACGACAGAACACGATGAGAGACGAGAAGTGACGAGGACGAGCGCGTGGCACTGACGGCGGATGTCAAGCAGGAGCTGGTCGCCGTCGAGGTCAGCAAGACGAGTGTGCGAGCGGCCGAACTCGCGGCCCTGCTGCGGTTCTCCGGCGGCCTGCACATCATCTCCGGTCGGATCGCCGTCGAGGCGGAGCTGGACTCGCAGCAGGTCGCGCAGCGGGTGCGTCGCGACCTCGCCGAGCTGTACGGCGTCCGGTCCGAGGGCAAGGTCATCGGCGCGGGGCCCCACAAGGGCGCCAGCTACGTCGTGCGGGTCGTCGACGGGGGCGAGACCCTCGCGCGGCAGACGGGGCTGCTCGACGCGCGCCGTCGCCCCATCCGGGGCCTCCCGAACCGTCTGACGACCGGATCCCGGGAAGACCTCGCCGCCATCTGGCGCGGTGCCTTCCTCGCGCGCGGCACCCTCACCGACCCCGGGCGCTCCGCGGCGCTCGAGGTGGTCTGCCCCGGCAACGAGGCGGCGATGGCGCTCGTGGGCGCCGCCGGCCGGCTCAAGATCTCCGCCAAGGCGCGCGAGGTGCGCGGCGTGCACCGCGTGGTCGTGCGCGAGGGCGAGGCGATCGCCGCGATGCTGCGCCTGATGGGCGCCGCGGATGCCGTGGCCGCCTGGGAGGAGCTGCGCCAGCGCCGCGAGGTGCGGGCCACCGCGAACCGGCTCGTGAACTTCGACGATGCGAACCTGCGTCGCTCGGCGCAGGCGGCCGTCGCGGCCTGCGCCCGCGTCGAGCGCGCGCTCGAGATCCTCGCCGACGAGGTGCCCGACCACCTGCGCTACGCCGGCGAGCTGCGTCTCGGGCACCGCGATGCGAGCCTCGACGAGCTGGGCCACTTCGCCGACCCGCCGATGACGAAGGACGCCGTCGCTGGCCGCATCCGCCGTCTGCTCGCGATGGCCGACAAGAAGGCCTCCGACCTCGGCATCCCCGGCACCGACGCGAACCTGCCGCCTGACTTCGACGAATAGACCCCTGAAGGAAGAAGGAGAACCATGGCCATCTACAGCCTCCCCGACCTGCCCTACGACTACGCGGCGCTGGAACCCTCGATCAGCGCCCGCATCATGGAGTTGCACCACGACAAGCACCACGCCGCCTACGTCGCGGGTGCCAACACCGCCCTCGAGAAGCTCGAGGAGGCGCGCGAGTCGGGCGACTTCACGAATGTGCCCAAGCTCGAGAAGGATCTCGCCTTCCACCTCGGCGGTCACGTCAACCACTCGATCTTCTGGAAGAACCTCTCCCCGGACGGCGGCGACAAGCCGGTCGGCGAGCTCGCCTCCGCGATCGACGAGTTCTTCGGATCGTTCGACAAGTTCGTCGGGCACTTCAGCGCCGCCGCGAACAGCCTGCAGGGCTCCGGCTGGGCCGTGCTCGCCTGGGACCCGGTGGGGGCGCGCCTGCTCGTGCACCAGCTCTACGACCAGCAGAACAACACCCCGCTCGGCATCACGCCGATCCTGCAGCTGGACATGTGGGAGCACGCCTTCTACCTCGACTACGTGAACGTCAAGGCCGACTACGTGAAAGCGTTCTGGAACATCGCCAACTGGGCGGATGCGGGTGCTCGTTTCGAGGCCGCGCGCTCGGGCGGCGCGGGGCTGCTGCTACTGTCGTAGCAGGCGAGGTGGCCGGGGCCCGCGCCCCGGCCGCACCCCCTCTCCACACCACAATCACCCATCGCGCGCAGCGCACTCAAGGAGACAAACGTGTCCGTCAAGATCGGCATCAACGGCTTCGGCCGGATCGGTCGTAACTACCTCCGTGCAGCCCTCGCCCAGGGCGCCGACCTCGAGATCGTGGCCGTGAACGACCTCACGGACAACAAGACGCTCGCGCACCTGCTCAAGTACGACTCGATCACGGGTCGCCTGGACGCCGAGGTCAGCTACGACGACGAGAACATCATCGTCGACGGCAAGGCGATCCGCGTCTTCGAGGAGCGCGACCCCGCGGCGCTGCGCTGGGCCGACTACGGCGTCGAGATCGTCATCGAGTCCACCGGACGTTTCACCAAGGCGGTCGACGCGCGCAAGCACATCGACGGCGGCGGCGCCAAGAAGGTGCTCATCTCGGCCCCCGCCTCGGGCGAGGACGCCACCTTCGTGATGGGCGTCAACGAGGGCGACTACGACCCCGCGGCCCACCACATCATCTCGAACGCCTCCTGCACCACCAACTGCCTCGCGCCGCTCGCCAAGGTGTTCAACGACACCTTCGGCATCGAGCGCGGCCTGATGACCACGGTGCACGCCTACACGGCCGACCAGAACCTCCAGGACGGCCCGCACAGCGACCTGCGTCGTGCCCGTGCCGCCGCCGTCAACATCGTGCCGACCTCGACGGGTGCCGCGAAGGCGATCGGCCTCGTGCTGCCCGAGCTGATCGGCAAGCTCGACGGCTTCGCGCTGCGCGTGCCGGTTCCCACCGGATCGATCACCGACCTCACCGTCACGGCGAGCAAGCCGGTCACCGTCGACGAGATCAAGGCGGCGTACAAGGAAGCCTCCGAGGGCTACCTCAAGGGCATCCTCAAGTACACCGAGGACGAGATCGTCTCGAGCGACATCGTCACCGACCCGCACTCGGCCATCTTCGACGCGGGCCTGCTGCGCGTCATCGGCGACCAGGTGAAGCTGTCGGCGTGGTACGACAACGAGTGGGGCTACTCGAACCGCCTGGTCGACCTCACCGAGTACGTCGCCGAGCGCCTCTAACCCGATGACCCTCCGGACGATCGAGAGCCTGGGTGGGCTCTCGGGCAAGGTCGTGCTGCTCCGCTGCGACCTCAACGTGCCCCTCAAGGACGGTGTCATCACCGACGACGGACGCGTGCGCGCATCCGTCCCGACCATCCGCCTTCTCCTCGAGAAGGGCGCGAAGGTCGTGGTGATGAGCCACCTCGGTCGCCCGGAGGGCGCACCCGACCCGCAGTACTCGCTCGCGCCGGTCGCGGTCCGCCTCGGCGAGCTGCTCGGCGTCGACGTGGCGTTCTCTCCCGAGACGGTGGGGGAGTCCGCCGCCGGCGTCATCGACTCCGCGCCGACGCCCGGCGTCGTGCTGCTCGAGAACCTGCGCTTCAACCCGGGTGAGGCCTCGAAGGATGCCGCCGAGCGTGAGGCGTTCGCTGCCCAGCTCGCGGCGCTCGGCGACGTCGTCGTCTCCGACGGCTTCGGCGTCGTGCATCGCAAGCAGGCGAGTGTCTTCGAGCTCGTGCAGGCGCTTCCGAGCGCCGCAGGCCTGCTCATCGCGGCCGAGCTCGAGGTGCTCGACAGGCTCACCGAGAATCCCGAGCGCCCCTACACGGTGGTGCTCGGCGGCTCGAAGGTCTCCGACAAGCTCGGGGTGATCGGGCACCTGCTGCCGCGCGTCGACGCTCTGCTCATCGGCGGCGGGATGCTGTTCACCTTCCTCGCCGCGCAGGGGCACCGGGTGGCGTCGAGCCTGCTCGAGGCCGATCAGCTCGACACCGTGCGCGGCTACCTCGCGGAGGCGGCCGAGCGCGGCGTCGACCTCGTGCTGCCGACGGATGTCGTGGTCGCATCGGGCTTCGCGGCCGACGCCGAGCACGTCGTCGCGCCCGCCGACGCGATCGAGGAGACCGCCTTCGGCGCCTCCGGCATCGGGCTCGACATCGGCCCCGACACCGCCGCGGCCTTCGCGGAGCGGGTGCGCGCCTCGCGCACCGTGTTCTGGAACGGCCCGATGGGGGTGTTCGAGTTCCCCGCCTTCGCGGCCGGCACCCGCGAGGTCGCCGCGGCACTCACCGAGGTCGACGGTCTCGGTGTCGTCGGCGGTGGCGACTCCGCCGCCGCGATCCGCCAGCTCGGTTTCGCCGACGCGCAGTTCGGTCACGTCTCGACGGGGGGAGGCGCGAGCCTCGAGTTCCTCGAAGGCAAGAAGCTGCCCGGCCTCGAAGTTCTCGGATGGGAGGCCTGATGGCCAGCCGCACACCGTTCATCGCCGGCAACTGGAAGATGAACCTCGACCACCTGCAGTCGATCGCCTTCGTGCAGAAGCTCGCGTGGACGCTGAAGGACAAGAATCACGACTTCGCGGATGTCGAGGTGGCGGTGTTCCCGCCGTTCACCGACCTCCGTTCGGTGCAGACGCTCATCGCGGCCGACAAGCTCGAGCTGAAGTTCGGCGCCCAGGATCTGTCGCAGCATGACTCGGGCGCCTACACGGGCGAGATCTCGGGGGCGTTCCTGTCGGCGCTCCACGCGGCGTACGTGATCATCGGCCACTCGGAGCGTCGCCAGTACCACGGCGAGACCGACGAGCTCATCGCGGCGAAGACCGCCGCCGCGCACCGTCACGGCATCGTGCCGGTGATCTGCGTCGGCGAGACCGCCGAGGATCTGGAGCAGCACGGCCCGAGCGCCGTGCCGGTCGCGCAGCTGCGCACCGCGCTCGGAGGCGTCGTCGCCGGCAAGGAGATCGTGGTCGCCTACGAACCGGTGTGGGCGATCGGCTCCGGCCAGGCGGCCACGAGCGCCCAGGCGCAGCAGGTGTGCGAAGCACTGCGCGCGGTCGTCGCCGAGGAGCTCGGTGACGAGGCTGCCGCCGCGACGCGCATCCTGTACGGCGGATCCGTGAAGGCGTCGAACATCGCGGGCTTCCTCAAGGAGCCGGATGTGGACGGCGCGCTGGTCGGCGGCGCGAGCCTGCTGATCGACGAGTTCGCGAGCATCGTGCGCTTCAAGAGCCACGTCGGCACCCTCTGAGCGGCACCCTCGCTTATACTGATCCTCGGCCGTCTGGCCGACCCGAACACCCGACATCGAGGAAAGCACGGTTCATGGACGTTCTCTGGTCGATCGTGCAGGTTGCGTTTCAGATCCTGCTCGGCATCACCAGCCTCCTGCTGACGCTGCTGATCCTCCTGCACAAGGGACGCGGTGGCGGCCTCTCCGACATGTTCGGCGGCGGCGTCACGAGCAACCTCGGTGCCTCCGGCGTGGCCGAGCGCAACCTCAACCGCATCACGGTCGCTCTCGGCATCACCTGGTTCTTCTCGATCGTGGTGCTGGGGCTGCTCACCAAGTTCGGCGTCGGCGCGTAGCCGCTCGCCCTCCACCACCACACGAGGAGACAGCTATGGCTTCGGGCGGCAGTGCCATCCGCGGATCCCGCGTCGGATCCGGCCCGATGGGCGAACAGGACCGCGGCTACCACGCGGATCGCGTCGCGATCTCGTACTGGGACGCGCTGGGCAACGAGACGGTGCGCTACTTCGCGGCGAACCTGCCGGACGAGGAGATCCCCGACACGATCGACAGCCCCTCCTCGGGGCTGCCCGCGGGGCGCGACCAGCAGAACCCGCCTCAGCTGCAGAAGACCGAGCCGTACAAGACGCACCTCGCCTACGTGAAGGAGCGTCGCAGCGAGGCCGAGGCCACGCAGATCCTCGACGACGCCCTGCAGCAGCTGCGGGAGCGGCGCGGCACCCACCCCGCTGGTTGAGTGGCCCGCGCAGCGGGCGTATCGAAACCGAGCTCCGCAGCCCTACAGCTGCGGCACCTCGTTCGCGGCGGTCCAGAACCGCTCCCGGGTGAGCAGCGACTCCGGCACCTCGGCCGCGGCCTCGCGGTCGACGAAGAAGACCGTGCGCAGCCGTCCGTGCACGCCCGCCACGGGCACATCCGCGGGGTTCGCATCCGCGAGGGCGAGACCCAGCGCACCCGCCTTGTCGGCGCCGGCGAGCACGAGCCAGACCCGCTCGGACGAGTTGATGACCGGCAGGGTCAGGGTGAGCCGCGCGGGCGGCGGCTTGGGGGAGGAGGTCTCCGACAGCACGATGTGCTCGCGGTCGCGCACCGCCTCGTGGTCGGGGAACAGCGACGCGACGTGACCGTCGGGGCCGACCCCGAGGAAGGTGAGATCGAAGCTCGGGTACGCGGCTCCGTCGGGTGCCGCCGCGGCGAGCTCGGCGGCGTACGCCTCGGCCGCCTCCTCGATGGTGTCGTGCTGCCCGAGTGCGGGGAACGCCTTGATGCGCTCGGGCGGAACCCCCAGGGAGTCGAGGAGCGCACGGCGCGACTGGGTCTCGTTGCGCTCGGGATCGCCCGCGGGCAGATAGCGCTCGTCACCCCACCAGAAGGTGACGCGCGCCCAGTCGACCTTCGCGGCACCCGTGGTGGTCTGCACCGCCGCGAGCACGGCCTCGCCCATCGTGCCGCCCGTGAGCACCACGTGCGCTTCCGGCTTCTCGGCGAGGGTCTCCGTGACCCGTCTCACGAATCGCGCCGCGACCGCGGTCGCCAGTGTCGCCTTGTCGTCGTAGACCCGGACGCGTCGCTCGGTCACGGTCACTTCCCTCCGGGCCCGGCTCCTTCGGCGGGTGCCTCCAGTAGCGCGAGTCCCTTCTGCACGACCTCACCGAAGAGGTCGTCGGGGTCGAGCCTACGCAATTCCTCGGCGAGGCAGTCGCGCAGGCTGCGGCGCGGCAGCGAGATGTCGTGGGTCGGCTGGTTCGGCTGCTCGAGGGTCGCGATGTTGGGCTGCACCCGTTCGAGCCGGATGTCACCCGAGTCCCGGGTGAGCGTGACCCCGTGGATGCCGCTCGAGCCGAGCGAGGAGGTGACCTCCAACTCGACCGGTGCGTCGAGCTGCAGCCGCAACCAGGCGGCGAGCAGTTCCGTCGAGGGGGAGGCGGCCGATCCGCTGACGGCGATCCGGGTGACGGGCTCGTAGGGCGGCTGATCCAGCACGGCGGCCAGCTGCGCCCGCCACAGCGTGAGGCGGGTCCAGGCGAAGTCGGTGTCGCCCGGCGTGTAGTTGCGCCCGATGGTCGTGAGCGCGGCGACCGGGTTGGTGTGCTCCGCCGCATCCGTGATGCGTCGCTGCGCGATCCGCCCGAGCGGGGAGGTGCTCGGCGCTTCGGGCGCTTCACCCGGCCACCAGACGACGACGGGCGCGTCGGGCAGCAGCAGGCTCGTCACCAGGCCCTCCTCGTCGGAGGCCGCATCCCCGTAGGCGCGCAGCACGATGACCTCGCTCGCTCCGGCGTCACCGCCGACGCGGATCTGGCCGTCGAGGCGCGCATCCTCGGCCGTCGGCTCGGGCCGGCGGGAGAGCACGATGACCCGCATCGGGTGCTCGCGGGAGGCGTCGTTGGCGGCCTCGATGGCCTCCTCCTCCTCACCGAGCGAGGTGGCGATGACGAGGGTGAGCACGCGGCCGAGGGCGACGGCGCCGCCCTCTTCGCGGATCTTCACGAGCGCCTTCGAGAGGGCGCTCGTGGTGGTGTCGGGAAGGTCGACGATCATGGTTCTCTCCGGATCAGGGACGACGCCAGGTGCGGCCGTCGCGCGCCAACAACTCGTCGGCGGATGCGGGGCCCCAGGTGCCCGGCTTGTACTGCTCGAGCGGCCCGCCGAGCGTCTCCCAGTACTGCTCGACCGGGTCGAGGATCTTCCAGCTGAGCTCGACCTCTTCGTGCCGCGGGAACAGCGGCGGGTCGCCGAGCAGGACGTCGAGGATGAGCCGCTCGTAGGCCTCGGGGCTCGCCTCGGTGAAGGCGTGGCCGTAGCCGAAGTCCATGGTGACGTCGCGCACCTGCATGCCTGCCCCCGGCACCTTGGAGCCGAAGCGGATCGTGACACCCTCATCCGGCTGCACCCGGATGACGAGCGCGTTCTGGCCGAGAGCCGAGGTCTGCGATTCGGCGAAGAGGTACTGCGGGGCGCGCGCGAATACGACCGCGATCTCGGTGACGCGGCGCCCGAGACGCTTGCCCGCCCGCAGGTAGAACGGAACCCCGGCCCAGCGGCGCGTGTTGATCTCGAGCTTGAGCGCCGCGTAGGTCTCGGTGACCGATTGCGGGTTCATGCCCTCCTCGTCGAGGAAGCCGAGCACCTTCTCGCCGCCCTGCCAGCCGCCCGTGTACTGACCGCGCGCGGTGGCCGTGCCGAGATCCTTCGGCAGGTGAACCGCCGAGAGCACCTTCTCCTTCTCGGCGCGCAGATCGGCCGCGTCGAACGACACCGGCTCCTCCATCGCGGTCAGAGCGAGCAGCTGCAGCAGGTGGTTCTGGATGACGTCGCGCGCCGCGCCGATGCCGTCGTAGTAGCCCGCGCGGCCGCCGACACCGATGTCCTCGGCCATCGTGATCTGCACGTGGTCGACGTAGTTGGCGTTCCAGATGGGTTCGTAGAGCTGGTTGGCGAAGCGCAGCGCGAGGATGTTCTGCACCGTCTCCTTGCCGAGGTAGTGGTCGATCCGGAACACGCTGTCGGGCGGGAAGACCGACTCGACGACGGCGTTCAACTCCCGCGCCGATGCCAGGTCGTGCCCGAACGGCTTCTCGATGACGACGCGCCGCCACTGACCCGGCTGCTGCTCGGCGAGACCCGAACGGCGCAGCTGCTCGGTGACGAGCGGGAACGACTTCGGCGGGATCGACAGGTAGAAGGCGTGGTTGCCCATGGTGCCGCGCGTCGCGTCGAGCTCGGCGAGGGTGGCCTTCAGGCGGTCGAACGCCGAATCGTCGTCGAACTCGCCCTGCACGAAGCGGATGCCCTGCTTGAGCTGGCGCCAGACGTCCTCATCGAAGGGGGTGCGCGCGTACTGCTTGACGGCGTCGTGCACGACCTTCTCGAAGTCCTGGTCGACCCAGTCGCGGCGCGCGAACCCGATGAGCGCGAAGCCCGGCGGCAGGAGCCCGCGGTTGGCGAGGTCGTAGACCGCCGGCATCAGCTTCTTCCGCGACAGGTCGCCCGTGACGCCGAAGATGATGAGGCTCGACGGTCCCGCGATGCGGTTCAGCCGCCGATCGGACGGAAGCCGAAGCGGGTTGCTCTCCCTCGTGATCTCCGCCGGCATCGCTCAGCCGATCCGCTCGCGCAGCGTCGCGACACCGTCGGCGACGTGCGGGAGCGTGAGGCTCAGCACGGGGCGCCCGTGGTCGGCGAGCACGCTCGCGTCGCCCGCGGCCTGCGCCTGGATGAGCTGCCCGAAGGTGAACGGGCGGTCGGGGATCTCGAGGTCCCGCTCGCCGGCGCCCACGATCTGCAGGAACACGCCGATCGCCGGCCCGCCCTTGTGGAACTGACCGGTCGAGTGCAGGAACCGCGGTCCCCATCCGAAGGTCACCGGGCGACCGGCGCGGCGCGCGAGGGCGTCGCGGATGGCCGGGAGACCGGGGAGGGCCGGGCGGTCGAGGTAGGCCTGCACCGAGAGGTAGCCGTTCTCGGGAAGAGCCGCGAGCAACGCGTCGATGGCGCCGTCGAGACTCGCCTCGGCGATCTCCAGGCCGCCGGTGGTGCGCACCTCGATGCCCTCGCTCGTGAACAGGGCGGGCGTCGGCTCCGGGCGGGCGTCGAGCAGACCGCGGGCGGCGATCTTGGCGGACTCCACATCCGGCTGGTCGAAGGGGTTGATGCCGAGCAGACGCCCGGCGACCGCGGTCGCGTACTCCCAGACGAGCAGCTGGCCACCGAGCGAGCCGGAGATCTCGATCTCGCCGTCCCGCACCTCGCGCGTCTCGCGCTCGTTGGCGACGAGGCGCACCAGCTGCACGTCGGGCAGACCCGCGGTGACCTCGAAGGAGTCGACGTCGAGCACGACCGGGAGGATGCCGGTGCCGTCCTTGCCGGTGGACTCGGCGATGAGCTGCTCGACCCAGTCGCCGAAGCCGACGATGTGGGTGCCGTCGGGCACGATGCCGAGCTTGTCGCGCAGGGGAGTGGTCCCGGCGATCGCGGCCCCCAGCACGAGGCCTGGGTTCTTCTCGCTGTCGAGCGCGAGTTCGAGCGACACCGCCTGAGCCTCATCGAGCAGTGCGGCGATGTCGACACCGGCGAGGCCGGTCGGCACCAGCCCGAAGGCGGTGAGCGCCGAGTAGCGGCCGCCGACGGTCGGGTCGGCGTTGAAGACGCGGTAGCCGTCGGCACGCGCGGCCTGATCCAGGGGAGAGCCGGGGTCGGTCACGATGATGATGCGCTCGGTCGGGTCGATTCCCGCATCCCGGAACGCCTTCTCGTAGACGCGCTTCTGGCTGTCGGTCTCGACGGTGGAACCCGACTTCGAGGAGATCACCACGGCGGTCTTCTCGAGGCGATCCTCGAGAGCGGAACGCACCTGGGCGGGGTCGGTGGAGTCGAGCACCGTGAGCGCCGCACCGTAGGTGCTGGCGATCACCTCGGGCGCGAGCGAGGAGCCGCCCATGCCGCCGAGCACGATGTGGTTGATGCCGCGGGCCTGGAGGTCGTCGCGGAGCGCGAGGATGTCGTCGACGAGACCCTCGGAGACGGCCACCGCCTCCGTCCAGCCGAGACGCTTCGACGCCTCATCCTCGGCCGCGGGACCCCACAGGGTCGCGTCGAGGGTCGTGATGCGCCCGGCGACGCCGTCCGAGACCAGCTGCGGCACGTGACGTGCGACGGCTTCGGCCGCCGCACCCGTCACGGCGACCGTGACGGTCACTTCGCCGCCTCGAGCGCGGCGGTGACGGTGTCGAGCAGTTCGTTCCAGGAGACGATGAACTTCTCGACGCCTTCCTTCTCGAGCAGAGCGGTGACGTCGTCGTAGTCGACGCCGACCGCGGCCAGCGCGTCGAGCACGCCCTGCGCCTCGGCGTAGGAGCCGGTGACCGCGTCACCGTGCAGTGGCGCGTGATCGAATGTCGCCTCGAGGGTCTTCTCGGGCATCGTGTTGACGACGCCCGCGACGGCCAGCTCGGTGACGTAGAGGGTGTCGGGGAGGGCCGGGTCCTTGACGCCGGTCGAGGCCCACAGCGGACGCTGCAGCTTCGCCCCCGCGGCGAGCAGCGCCTGCGCGCGGTCGCGCGCGAACTCCTGCTCGAAGAGCTGGTACGCCAACTGCGCGTTCGCGACGCCCGCCTTGCTCTTGAGGGCGAGGGCCTCATCCGTGCCGACGGCGTCGAGACGCTTGTCGATCTCGGTGTCGACCCGCGAGACGAAGAAGGAGGCGACCGACTCGATTCGTGAGAGGTCGATGCCCGCCGCCTGCGCCTTCTCGAGGCCGGCGAGGTAGGCGTGGATGACCTGACGGTGACGCTCGAGGCTGAAGATCAGGGTGACGTTGACGCTGATGCCCTTCGCGATCGTCTCGGTGATCGCCTCGAGGCCTTCGAGGGTGGCGGGGATCTTGATCATCGCGTTGGGACGGTCGACCGTCTCCCACAGCTGCGCCGCCTGCGCGATCGTACCGGCGGTGTCGTGGGCGAGGCCCGGCTCGACCTCGATCGAGACGCGGCCGTCGACGCCGTTCGTGGCGTCGTAGACCTCGCGGAAGATGTCGGAGGCAGCTGCCACGTCATCCGTGATGATGTCGAAGACCGCCTCGGTGACCGGCGTTCCGGCCGCGGCGAGCTCGGCGATGTGCGCGTCGTAGTTCTCACCCTTCGCGAGCGCCGCGGCGAAGATCGTCGGGTTGGTGGTGATGCCGACGACGTTCCTCTCGGCGATGAGCTGCTGCAGCCCGCCCGAGACGATCCGCTCGCGCGAGAGGTCGTCGAGCCAGATGCTCACGCCGATCGCGGAGAGCTCGGCGGTCTTGGTGGTGTCAGTCATGGTGCTGGATCTTCTTCCGTTGAGGGGACGGGTCAGTTGTTCGCCGCGGCGGCGAGCGACTCCTGGGCGGCGGCGACGACGTGTTTCGTCGTGATGCCGAACTCGCGGTAGAGCGTCTGGTAGTCGGCGGAGGCGCCGAAGTGCTCGATCGACACCGATCGACCGTGCACACCCAGGTACGGCGCCCAGGTGAGCGCGAGGCCTGCCTCGACCGAGACCCGCGCCGTGACGGCCGCGGGGAGCACCGACTCGCGGTAGGCGGCGTCCTGCTCGGCGAACCACTCCTGGCTCGGCACCGAGACGACCCGGGCATTCACGCCCTGTGCCTTCAACTGCTCGCGGGCGTCGACCGCGAACTGCACCTCCGAGCCGGTGGCCAGCAGGATCACGTCGGGCGTGCCGCCGGGAGCCTCGGCGAGCACGTACGCGCCGCGCGCCGTGTTCTCGGCCGAGGCGAGCGTGTCGCCGTCGGCCGCGCCCTCGCCGCGTGCGAAGACGGGGAGGTTCTGACGGCTGAGTGCGATGCCGGCCGGGTTGTGGCGGCGCTCGAGGATCGTCTTCCAGGCCCAGGCGACCTCGTTGGCATCCGCGGGGCGCACGATGTCGAGGCCCGGGATGGCGCGCAGCGTCGTGAGCTGCTCGATCGGCTGGTGGGTGGGGCCATCCTCGCCGAGGGCGACGGAGTCGTGCGTCCAGACGAAGATCGAGGGCACCTTCATGAGGGCCGCGAGCCGCACCGCGGGGCGCATGTAGTCGCTGAAGATGAGGAAGGTGCCGCCGAAGGCGCGCGTGTTGCCGTGCAGCACGATGCCGTTGAGGATCGCGCCCATGGCGTGCTCGCGGATGCCGAAGTGCAGCACCCGGCCGTAGGGGTCGCCCGACCACTCGTGGGTCGACCACTCGGTCGGGATGAAGGACTTGGCTCCCGCGATCGTGGTGAGGTTCGACTCGGCGAGGTCGGCCGATCCGCCCCACAGCTCGGGGATGACAGCACCGAGGGCGCCCAGCACCTTGCCGGAGGCGGCGCGCGTCGAGACGTCCTTGCCCGCCTCGAAGACGGGGAGCGCGGCTTCGACGCCTTCGGGCAGTACGCCCGACTGGATGCGGTCGAAGAGGGTCTTCTTCTCGGGGTTGGCCGCGGCCCAGGCGTCGAAGCCGGTCTGCCACTCGGCCTTCGCGGCCTCGCCGCGCGCGACCGCCTTGCGGGTGTGGGCGATGACCTCGTCGGCGATAGCGAAGGTCTCGGCGGGATCGAAGCCGAGCACCTCCTTGACGCCGGCGAGCTCCTCGGCACCGAGCGCGGATCCGTGGATCTTGCCGGTGTTCTGCTTCTTCGGGCTCGGCCATCCGATGATCGTCTTCAGGATGATGAGCGAGGGCTTCGCGCGCTCGCCCTGCGCCGCGAGGATCGCGTCGTAGAGGGCCTGCACGTCTTCGACGTACTCGCCGGTCTTCTTCCAGTCGACCGTCTGCACCTGCCAGCCGTAGGCCTCGTAGCGCTTGGCGACATCCTCGGTGAAGGCGATGTTGGTGTCGTCCTCGATCGAGATCTGGTTCGAGTCGTAGATCGCGATGAGGTTTCCGAGCTGCTGGTGACCGGCGAGCGACGACGCCTCGGCGCTCACGCCCTCCTGCAGGTCGCCGTCGCCCGCGATCACGTAGGTGAAGTGATCGAAGGGGCTCTGGCCGTCGGCAGCCTCCGGGTCGAACAGACCGCGCTCGAAGCGCTGGGCGTAGGCGAAGCCGACCGCCGAGGAGATGCCCTGGCCGAGCGGGCCTGTGGTGATCTCGACGCCGTCGGTGTGACCGTACTCGGGGTGGCCGGGGGTCTTGGATCCCCAGGTGCGCAGCGCCTTCAGGTCGTCGAGCTCGAGCCCGTAGCCGCCCAGGTAGAGCTGCACGTACTGGGTGAGCGAACTGTGGCCCGCGGAGAGGATGAAACGGTCACGTCCCACCCAGTGGGTGTCGGCGGGGTCCTGACGCATGATCTTCTGGAAGAGGAGGTAGGCGGCGGGAGCAAGGCTCATCGCGGTGCCGGGGTGGCCGTTGCCGACCTTCTCCACTGCGTCCGCGGCGAGGATGCGGGCCGTGTCGACCGCCTTCTTGTCGAGTTCGTCCCAGGAGAGTGCTGCCACGTGAATGTCGACCTTTCGCATGCGGGGCAGCTGACGCGCCCCGGGGTGGTGTCCGCTCGCCGAATCGGACTTCGACGGCGCACCGCGCACGCCCGTCATCGTCGGGGTCGAGGATGGGGGAGGCGCGCACGGTCGGCGAGCGCTTCCAGCATAGCGAGAAGCCCATTCCGCCGTCGGATGGGGGTTGGGTCTGGGCGCCGCCTGCACCTGAGCGATCGCGTCGTCATCCCCGGGATCCGTCGCCGACGATCGAGGACCGAGATCGCGCTCCTTGTGGCGGCGACCGCAACGCATCAGGCCGTCACGTGTTCGGGCTTCACCTCCGATCTTGATGCCACCGATCGCTTTGAGGCACATGCCGCGCACTCACCAGTCGTGAACGGTGCCATCTGTCAGCCGGTTGTACGGCAGGTACGCGGTCACGTAGGGATACTTGCCTGCCTCATCCAGATCGAGCTGCACCCCGAGACCAGGAGAGTCGCCGGGGTGCAGATAGCCGTCGGTGAAGGTCATCGACTGCTGGAAGGTGGCGTTCGTGCGCACTCCGTGTTGCATGTACTCCTGGATGCCGAAGTTGTGGATCGCGAGACCCACATGCAGCTGAGCGGCGAACCCGACCGGCGAGATGTCCGTCGGTCCGTGGCATCCGGACTTGATCTGGTACTGCGCGGCGAAGTCCATCACCTTCTTCAGCGGGCTGATTCCCCCGAAGTGCGTCGATGCAGCCCGCACGTAGTCGATCAATTGCTCCTTGATCAGCGCCTGGAAGTCCCAGATGGTGTTGAACACCTCGCCGATAGCCAGGGGAGTCGTGGTGTGCTGCCGCACAAGGCGCAATGCCTCCTGGTTCTCAGCCGGCGTGCAGTCCTCCAGCCAGAACAGATCGTAGGGCTCCAGAGATTTGCCGAGGGCTGCCGCCTGGATCGGCGTCATCCGGTGGTGGCCGTCGTGCAGCAACGGCAGTTCCGGGCCGAACTCCGCACGCACCGCCTCGAACACGCCCGGCAGATGCCGCAGATAGGCGCGGGTGTCCCAGTCTTCCTGTATGGGCAACGCACCGCGTTGTGCCGGCTCGTGGTCGTAGCGGATGCCCTCATTGCCGGGGAGGGTTCTGCTCGACGCGACGCCGTAGATCGACTCCAGGCCGGGGACGCCCGGCTGCACGCGGATCGAGCGAAAGCCGAGTTCCTGATGGTGTCGGATCGAGTCGAACAACTCAGGGAGTTCCTTGCCCGAGGCGTGCCCGTAGGCCATCATGCCGGCGCGCGACGCGCCGCCGAGAAGCTGGTAGACGGGCATCCCGGCGGCCTTGCCCTTGATATCCCACAGGGCGATGTCGACAGCGGCGATCGCAGCCATCGTGATCGGGCCCCGACGCCAGTAGGCGCTCCGATAGAGGAACTGCCAGGTGTCCTCGATCGCGTGCGCATCCCGTCCCAGAAGAAGCGGCACGACGTGGTCGTTCAGATAGGCGACCACCGCCATCTCGCGCCCGTTCACGGTGGCGTCTCCGAGCCCCGTGAGGCCGTCGTCCGTCGTGAGCTTCAACGTGACGAAGTTCCTGTTCGGGCTGGTGACGATCACCTCGGCGCGTTCGATCTTCACGCTGCTTCCTTTCTCTTGGTGCGGACAGGATGGATCCACGCGAGCTGCGTGCTCCCCGAGGCGGGCATCAGATCGACATCGCGGAGAAGCCGCCGTCGACGCGGATCAACGCGCCGGTGACGAAACCGGAGGCGTTCCCAGATGCCAACCACAGCAGGGCACCGTCGAGTTCGTGCAGTTCGCCGAGCCGCCCCATCGGCGTGTGTCGGACGATGTCGGAGATACGCTCCTGACTCAGCAGCGCGCGATTCTGCTCGGCCGGGAAGAAGCCCGGAACGATCGCGTTCACACGGATCTGCTGAGGCGCGAGTTCTCTCGCGAGGTACTGGGTGAGGTTGTTCACGCCCGCCTTCGAAACCCCGTACGCCAGCACCCTCGACAGCGGCGGACCCGCGGACGTCGAGGAGATGTTGATGATGCTCCCGTTCCCAGCGGCCGCGAGTTGGGGCTGGAACGCCTGGATCGTGCGGAACATCGATCCCAGGTTCGTGTCGAGCACCTTGCTCCACTCCTCGTCGGTGAGCTCCTCGAACGGCGTCGAGCTGTTGATTCCCGGGGCGTTGACGAGGATGTCGATCCCCCCTCGCTTCGCGCATTCCGCTGCCGCGAGCTGGACCGACGCCCGATCTGTGGCATCGAGCTCGATGAACCAGGCCGATCCACCCGCGGACTGGACATCGCGCACGAGCTGTTCACCGCGTTCCCGCGACCGGCCGGCGAGGACGACCTCCGCTCCTGCAGCGGCCAAGGCCATGCAGAACCTGCCACCGAGCACCCCGGTACCGCCGACGACGAGGGCCCGCTTCTCGCCCAGGTCGAACATGTCGGCTATCGCGGATGAGACGCTCACGAAGCAACCTCCTGGCGGGAGAACGGCGCAAGATGCCGACCGAGGTGCGATCTCAGCTCGCTGCGATAGTCGTCACGATGGGCTGCGAGCGCCCCAATGATCTCCGCACCGAGAACCGAGGCCACATCGCTCTTCTCCTCCCGCAGCACGGCACCGTATCCGACGTGCAGGATCTGCCTGGTGGCCGCACTGCGCAGCAGACCGGGAAGTTCGGGGTCGGTGACACCCTCCGGCGAAGGCACCAGGTTCTCCGCCGCCGAAACCTGATAGCTTGCCCGCGCCGCGCGATATGCCGCGAGGCTCGTCTCGTACGCACGACGGAACAGATCCGGCCGGTGCTGTGCGATCACGCCGAGGGCTACCAGGTAACTGGTGCCGGAGGTCTTGAGATGAACCATGCCCCTGGTGTGCTCCATCAGCCCGTCGTAGATGCTGAACTTGTCGGATCCCGAGTGCATCCCGATCTTGTAGGGGCCGAGCGCCCTCGCCAGCGCAGCGTGGCGAGCGATAGAGGCGTAGAGCGCACCTCGATCCCCAGAGAATTCGACGCCCTTTTCGAAGGAGCCGAGATGCCGCGGCGCGAAGCTCACCCAACGCACGCCGAGCCGCGCGAGTTCGGTGGCGATGTAGAGATGCTCCTCCGGGGTGGTCGGCTCATCGGTCTCGTCGACCGCGATCTCGACCTCGACGGGATGCATCGCGCGATCCATCAGGTGGCGGTAGAGGTGCGCCCCCATCGCGACGGCGCGTCCGTATTTGCCCATCGCGTGAGCCAGTGCAGCCTCATCCACGGTCTGTTCCCCGACATCGAGCTCGATGCGCAGCGAGGCGTAGCGGCGCCGGGCCGAATGGAGATCGTCCTCCAGCTCGGCCCACGGGAGCACTGCGAGATCAGTGTCGGACGGCACCCCGTCAACCGCCTCGACGAAGTCTCCGACATCGATCGTGAAGAGGGTGAATCCGGCCGCGAGGCACCGGTCGATGTCGTACACGGTCTTGAGGTGATCCGCATCGGCGCCCACTGGCCCCGTCCAGCCCGCCTCGATGCAACCGAAGGTCGCATCGTCCAGAACCTGCTGCGGACTTCGGCCCAGACGGTCCATCTCGCGGATGGACTGCTGAGCGAAGATCGGCCGCAGCGTCGGCGAGAAATCACGGAACGCATCCGAGTGGCCCGGCGTAGCGAGGCCGAGCCGATCTCCGGTTCCAGCAGAGGTCGCCAGGCCGACCGGTTGCGGAGACAGGTTGGGCTGGACCGCCCGCGCAGCTGCCGCATTGTGCGCCGACAGCGGCCCGTGCAACACGCCGCTCACCGGCCCTGGAACCAGTTGCTCGAAGAGCCCTCGTTCACGATCCGACGCGTTCGCGACGGTGAGCAGACGCTGACCCCGGACGATGTCGATCGACAGTTCACACGCATGCATTCCGATCACCTCAGATACTCGCTGAAGAACTCCGCCGACCGCTGATTGCGCCACACATGGCCGTCGGCGAAGAGCTGCCGGTGGAATCTGTCGGCGGCACCGCCACGAACGTAGATCTCCTCGACCCGATCGGCGCAGGGCCCGGCTGACTCGAGCGGAAAGCAATCATCGAAGAATCCGAGATCGACCATCAGCGGGCGCGGGAACAGCAGGCCCTGGAGATCGGATACGTCCACGAGCGTGAAGAGGCCGGGCGTGATCTGGGACCCGCAATAGTTGCTGTCGCGGAAACCGAAGTCCGGGAAGGTGTCCGAGTAGCAGATGATCTCCGTCGCGGCGATCCGCGGATCGACCAGCGCAGACCACAGCGACATCGTGCCCCCTCCGGAACCGCCCATCACGCCGATCGGTCCAGCGGCGACATAGGGGAGGGTCGTGACGAAGTCCAAGACGCGCTTCCCGTGCGCGACGTTGATGCCGAGCGGCGTCATGCCGAGGATCGTCGCGTTGAGGTAGTAGGTGTCGCACCAGTCCATGTCGACGCCCTTCTGCGGCGAGCTGATCCTCCACTTCCGTTGCTCGTCGAAGTCACCGTGCCCCATCCAATCGACGCCGACGGTCACGAAGCCTGCTCGGGCCATCTCTGCTCCGTAGTTGAAACCTTCCTCATCCGCATAGGAGCGGAGCGCCGGCGTCGATCGGTTGCCCATGACGGGCTCTTTGCCCTGCATGTCGTGACCGTGCCAGCAGAGGATGGGTGCCCATCGTGAGTCCGGGGTACCACCGGCAGGACGATTCACGTAGAAGATGGAGGAGAGCCCATCTTCGACGTTCATCATCCACTTCTGCATGATGAAGCCGTCCAGTTCGACCTCTCCGAGCAGCACGGGGTCCGGTTCCGCCCGTGGCGGCTCGACACCCAGCGTCGCCAGCACGACCGGGAGCGCCTCATCCCGCCATGCCGCAGGGTCAGCGATGTCGGGATCGAAGTGGAACCGGGGCGTGTGGTGGCGCGCACGGGCGAGCAGCCAGGCGTTCGGGCTGAGGTTTCTGTTGCCGAGTGGTACCGGGTGGTCTGCCACAGGGTTGTCCTTTCGAGGTCGTGCGCGTCGTTCCGTCAGGTCAGGTGCGTCTACTTGCCGACGCCGAGCGTCATGCCTTCGATGACGAAGCGCCGCAGCAGGATGAAGAGCAAGAGCATGGGCAGGAGCATGATGCTGACCCCCGCGAAGAGCACTCCGTAGTCGGCGCGGCTGTATTGGATCGCCGAGAGCAGCGACATCAACGAGAGGCCGAGGGTGTAGTTGTCGTTCGATTGGATGAATATCAAAGCGATCATCACCTCGTTCCAGAGGCTCACGGCCGTGATGATGAACGCCGTCAACAGGCCGGTTCGGACGGCAGGCAGCACCACCCTGAACAGCGTGGCGATCGGTCCGGCTCCGTCGAGGGCCGCAGCCTCCTCGATCTCCTTCGGCACGGCGGCCATGAAGCCGGTCAGCAGGAACACCGCGAACGGGAGGGAGATGCCGGTGTACACGATGATGAGTCCCAGCTTGCTGTTGATCAGGCCGAGCTGTGAGAACTCGATGAAGAGCGGGATGACGATGATCTGCGGGGGGATCCCGATCCCGAGCACGAAGCCCGTTGAGATCTGCCTCGCCCAACGCACGTTCATCCGCGCGAGCGCGAACGCCGCTGGCGCCGCGATGGCGACCACGGCGATCGACGCCGTGCCGACCACGATCAGAGAGTTCAGCGCACCCTGCGCGAACTCGCTGTTCGCCCACGCCGTGACCCAGTTCCCCCACTCCCAGGTGGTC
The DNA here is from genome assembly GCA_003243275.1 of Leifsonia xyli. Classification (GTDB taxonomy): domain Bacteria; phylum Actinomycetota; class Actinomycetes; order Actinomycetales; family Microbacteriaceae; genus Homoserinibacter. The sequence goes on from QFQR01000001.1 coordinate 238,719, forward strand.
GGGAGCCCACCGGGGCGCGTATAGATGTCGGTCGTCGTCTTCACAGAGGACATCAACGTGATGACGAGGACCACCAGATTGAAGCCGACGAATAGCCAGATGAGAAAACGGGGGATGACTCCGAACACCCGCCCGAACATCGAGCGTGTGAGGTTCCTGGGAGGACGTTTGTATCCCGCAACCGGTGTGGCCCCGCTCATCGCAGCCCTCTCGTAGTCGTTCGCGTCGTGTCGCGTAGCTGGAAAGACAGTGTGGTGGTGCTCATAGTTCGATCGGATCCCTGCGCATCACCCTTCGGAGCAGGACGATGATGATGCCGAAGAGCACCAACATGACGACCGCTGACGCCGAGGCGTAGCCGAAGCGGTACGACGGCACCTGATCGCCGAAGGTCTGCCCGTAGACGAACAGCGCGGAGTTCCAGATCTCGACGGGCGGCATCGTCGATGTCGCGCCGCCGAAGGCGAACAGGAAGTCGAAGAGCTTGAGCGCCTCGATCGTCCAGAGGATCGCGGCCACCGAGGCGACATCCCAGGAAAGCGGCAAGGTGACGTATCGGAAGCGTTGGAACGCGTTCGCCCCCTCGAGGTCGGCCACTTCGTAGTAGCTCCGAGGAATCTGATCCATCCCGGCGAGCAGGATCGTGACGTAGAGACCGCCGCTGACCCAGACCGTGCCGATCACGGCCATCTTGAAGATGTTCTCTTGCGACAGCCATTCAATGGGTGCGATCCCGAAGTCGGCGAGCATGTTGTTGACGATGCCGCGGTACTGGAACAGCACACCCCAGACGATCGACAGGGCGATGGGCGACGCGACGAAGGGGAAGAAGAGCACCGCACGGATGAAGTTGCGGCCGCGCATGGTCCGGATGAAGCTCGCGAAGAAGAATCCGACGACGAAGATGATCGCGCCACCCACGAAGAGGATCACGAGCGTATTGATCAGCGACCTGATGAATGTCGGGTCCCTGAACAGGATCTCGTAGTTGCGCAGACCACGCCACTCCGGCGAGGTCAGCCCATTCCACTGGAACAGGCTGACCCCGACGGAGAAGACGATCGGGCCGATCAGAACGAGGAGGAAGAGCGCGACGGCGGGGAAGACGAACAGTGCGAAGTAGCCGTTCTGCGCTCGCGCACGATGCTTCCTCGCGTTCCGAGGAGCTTCGTAGCGCGACGACTCCTCGGCTTCGATCTGCTCAGACTCAATGACACTCATCCGGTCTTTCCTCTCCGCCAGACAGCTTCCCTCTCCGCTGGACAGCCTTAGCCGTTGAGATCCCAGTACTGCTTCTGCTCGGTCTTCATCTTCTGGACGAACTGATCGGTGGTGAGTCGGCCTGTCACCAGAGCCTGCGTCGCGGGCTGGAAGACCGTGGTGTCGAAGTTGGGGACGATACCGGGGACCTGGTCGTTCACACCGAAGATCGCGTTGTTGTCGACGATGTCGCGGATGTCCTGAAGATCCGCAGGAACCGGCACATCGGAGCGGACGGTGAGCTGCATCGTGTCCTTGGTGAAGGCCGTCAGGTAGTCCTTCGAGTACAGGAACGCCAGCAGCTTCTCGGCAGCTTCCGGGTTCTTGGCCGTCGACGGAATCGCGAAGCCGTTGATGGCCACGGGAACCGAGGTGTCGCCACCGTCCTTCATCGCGGGGAAGTTGAACGCGCGGAACTTCATGTCCTCAGCGACGTACTCCATCGTCTCGCTCGGGATCCAGCCGCCGTTGTAGAGGAGGGCGGCCCGGTTCTGTGCCCACTCCGTCTGAATCGCCGGGAACTTGCTGCTGTCATACCCCTCGGCGTAGAACTCCTCGTCGGCCCATTTCACGAAGAGATCGATGGCCTTTCGCATCTCGGGGGTGTCCCAGGCCTCTCCGGTGGGGTCCTGCACCGTCTTGAGCAGATTTCCCGGGCCGACGGCCCGGACGATGCCGGTCGCGACCATCGCGCGGTCGTAGTCGGTGTGGTCGGCATCGAGGGCGAGCGGTGCCACGCCGTCCGACTTGATCTGCTCGAGCGTCGCGTTCATCGCGGCCCAGTCGCTCGGCGCGGACTCGGCCAGTTCGGGGAAGGTGCTTCCGTTGAACCACCACACGTAGGGCTGGAGTGTGAACGGGAGCATGAAGTAGTTGCCGTCCTCGCCCTTGGTGAGCGAGTCGTAGCGTTCGCCGATCAGCTCTCCGAGAGTGGTGTCCTCGCCATTGACCTTGGTGGCGTAGAGGTCCGTGAGGTCACGGGCGTAGCCGTTGTTCGCGAGAAGACCCTGAAGACGGTTGTTGTCCTGATCGGTGAGGTCCGGGACGTTGTCCGTCTTCACCGCCGCCATCACCTTCTGCAGCACGTCGCGGCCCTGCCACTGGACGTTCACCGTGATGCCCGTCTCGGTCGTGAACTCCTCGAAGATCGTGGCGAGGAGCTTGGCATCCGGCTCATCGACGGTGAGGAACGACCAGTAGGTCAACTCCTTCGAGTCCGACTTGTCGTCGTTCGACGCCGGTGAGCTGCAGCCTGCGAGCAGGAGCGACATTGCTGCTGCGGCCGCGACTGTGGGCTTCCAATACCGTCTCATGTCATTACCTCCATTGGTGAATCGTTGTGTCGGGATGGGGATGGGCAAGGGGGATGGATGGGGTCGACGTGCAGGCCTCAGCGGCCAGTGCGTTCGAGCTTGAACGTTGCTCGTGGCAGCCCATAGCTGATCTCCCGGATGGCGAACGCGGCCTCGTCCATCGAGAGCCGGTGCTCAGCCACGAGCTTCGACAGGAAGGCACAGTCGAGTCTGCGTGCCATGTCGTGGCGGGAGGGGATCGAGCACAGCGCACGAGTGTCGTCGATGAACCCGGACTGCTTGCCGAACCCCACTACCGCAGTCACCGCGGAGCGGTACCTCAGGATCGCTTCGGGCTCGTCCAGGAACCACCATGGCGCCCCCACGTACACGCTGGGATAGAACCCGGCGAGCGGCGCGATCTCGCGCGCCCATGCGGTTTCGTCGAGGGTGAAGAGCACCAGGTGGAGTGCGCTGTCGTGGCCGAGTTCGTTGAGCAATGGGCGCAGCCCCTCTGCGAACCCGGTCGCGAGCGGGATGTCGCAGCCGCGGTCGGGGCCGTACACCTGATGCACGGTGCGGTCATAGTCGCGCAGAGATCCGACGTGGAGAGTGATGACCAGGCCGTCCTCCTGCGACTGCCGCACGATCTCTGTGACCATCGCTGCGCGGAAGAGCGCCGCCTCCGCCCCGGTGAGTTCGGATCTGCGCGCCCGCAGGTACAGGCGCGCCAACTCCTCGCTGCGCAGGACCGCGGTGTCGGCATCACGAAGCGCACAGTCAATCGACACCGCACCGTTCTCGGCGAAGTAGCGGCGCCGGTCGGCGATCGAGGACAGGTACGACTCGAAAGAGTCGTCTCGCCCGGCACCATCGAGCAATGCGGTCACGTTGTCTTGCCAGCGAGCGTTCGCGGGATCGAGGTAGGCCTCAATCCGGAGCGTGGGCACGACGTCGACCGTGAACGCGTCGTCGTCACGCAGCGCCACGTGATGCTCGAGTTGGGAGAGCGGATCGTCCGTGGTCGCGAGCGTCTCGATGTTGAACGACTCGACGAGCGCGCGCGGCAGATAGGCCGGATCGCGCAGACGTTCGTCGATGTGGTCGTAGAGGAACTGCGCGTTCGCGGCATCCGGACGCTCTTCGACCCCGAATACGTTGACGAGGACATCTTCGAGCCAGTACTTCATCGGCGTTCCCGCGAACACCGTCCACCGCTCGCACAGAATCTGCCACGACCGCCGGGCGACCTCGTCCGAGAGCGGTTCCGCGCCCACACCGAGATCGGCCAGCGGCACGCCGTGCGCATGCAGGAGCCTGGTGACGTAGTGATCCGGCGTGATGAACAGCTCAGCTGGGTTGTTGAACGGTTGGTTGTCGGCCAGTAATGATGCGGGGACGTGGCCGTGGGGGGAGACGATGGGAAGCCGCGCGACCTGCTCATACAGCTCACGAGCGACGCGCCGGCGATCCGGCTCCGCGGGGAGCAGCCGGTCCGGATTCCCTCCGAATGAGTTCGCTCGTGATGTTCCGTGCATGTGGTTCATATTCGGGCCGCCCTGAATCGATGGCAACAAGTTGCCATGGTTTGTCAACTCGGTGGCCAAGACGGCTCGCCGCAGCATGGCCGCAGTGGTGAGAATCCGAACCCCCGCCGATCGGAAACGGATCAGCGGCCCCGACCCAGCATCCCAGTACGATGCCCGCATGGCGCGCCACGACGAGGGATCCGAGCGCTCCGTCACGATCTACGACGTGGCTCGAGCGGCTGGTGTGGCGCCGTCCACGGTCTCCAGAGCGCTGGCTCGTCCGGGGCGCGTGAGCGCGATGACGGCAGCTCGGGTTCGCGAGGTCGCTCAGCGACTCGGCTACCAACGGAATCGTGTGCTCCCGGACGCCGCCCGTCAGTCGCATCTGCTGGCCATGCTCGTGAGCGACATCAAGAATCCGGTTTTCACCGACCTCATCCGAGGCGCGGACCTCGCGGCGGAGGCCGCCGGCTACACGCTCGTCGTCTTCGACTCGCGAGAGAGCATCGCGCGCGAACGTGCGCTCGAGGGGTATCTGACAGCTGCCGACGGGGTCATGCTGACGAGCCCACGTCTCTCGGCGACCGGTATCCAGATGCTCGCAAAGCAGCGCCCGGTCGTCGTTCTCAACCGCGTGGTCGGCGACCTGCCATGCGTGCTCACCGACGCCGTCAACGGAGCGCGATACGCCGTCGAGCATCTGCACTCTCTGGGGCATACCGACGTCACCTACGTCGCAGGGCCGGCCGCCTCCTGGACCGACGGGATGCGGTGGAGAGGTGTGCAGCAATCGGCCCGGGAGCTGTCGATTCGAGCCTCCCGGGTTAGTTCGGCCGTCCCCACGGTCGAGGGCGGCTTTCGCGCGGCCGAGCTGTGGGCACCGAATCCGACCACCGCGGTCATCGCATTCAACGACGTGCTGGCCATCGGCTTCATCGTCGGTCTGCGATCACGGGGGTTGGAGGTTCCGCGCGACGTCAGCGTCATCGGCTTCGACAACTCGCAGCTGGGTGCTCTCACGACGCCGCCCCTGACCTCCGTCGCATCGCCGCTGCGCGACCAAGGTGCCACAGCGACGAACACACTCATCTCGATCCTCTCCGGCAAGCCCGTCTCCACCGAACCGACGCTGCTGCCTGCGCGACTGATGCAGCGGGAGTCAACCGGCGAAAGCCCAGGTCAGTCCCGACTCAGGTCGCGACTGGCGGGCCATGACTGATCGGGGCCGAAGGCGTCGGTGAGACGCCGCGTGGGGAGCAGCGAGTCAGGTTCAACGGCCCGACGACCTCGGTCCCGCGTTCCCGAGCTATGGCTGCTGAGACCCGGCGACGGGGCGAGCGGGATGTCACGCAGCGGTCGTACGGAACTCGCGGTGAACACACGCGATCAGGACATCGCCGCTCGCGAAGTAGACTCGACATCAGCCGATCCGATCCGAGGAGCCATGCAGCATTCCGCCCAGAGCGCCCCCGCACCGGCCGCTCCCGACACCGCGGATGCGGCGCCGTCGCTCGGGCGCATCGGGTTCCGGCGCAAGGCGCTCGCCTACCTGGCGCTCACGAAGCCGCGGGTCATCGAGTTGCTGCTCGTCACGACCGCCCCCGTCATGGTGCTCGCCGCGCAGGGGAACCTCGACTGGAACTTCGTCGGCCTGCTCGTCGTGACGCTCCTCGGCGGGGCGCTCTCCGCCGGAAGCGCCAACGCGTTCAACTGCTACATCGACCGCGACATCGACCGCGTCATGAAGCGCACCCAGAACCGGCCGCTCGTGACGGGCGAGCTGAGCCCCCGGGAGGCGCTCGTCTTCTCCTGGGTGACCGGCATCGTGTCGATCGCCGTGCTGTGGGTGTTCACCACCTGGCTCGCCGCCGTGCTCTCGGCCGTCGCGATCGCCTTCTACGTGCTGATCTACACGCTCATCCTCAAGCGCCGCACCCCTCAGAACATCGTGTGGGGCGGGATCGCCGGTTGCATGCCCGTGCTCATCGGATGGGCGGCCGTCACCGGCACCCTCGACTGGGCTCCCGTCATCCTGTTCAGCATCGTGTTCCTCTGGACGCCGCCGCACTACTGGCCGCTCTCGATGCGCTACAAGGACGACTACGCCGCCGCATCCGTGCCGATGCTCGCCGTCGTGCGCGGTCGCACCGCGGTCGGCCTGCAGGTGGTGCTGTACGCGTGGGCGACCGTCGTGTGCTCGCTGCTGCTCATCCCGCTCGCGCCGATGGGTGTCGTCTACACCTCGATCGCGTTGCTCTCCGGCGCCTGGTTCCTCATCGAGTCGCACCGGCTCTACGCGGCAGCCATCCGGCCCGGCGAGGTGAAGCCGATGCGCGTGTTCCACGCGAGCATCACCTACCTCACGCTCGTGTTCATCGCGGTCGGCGTCGACCCGCTGCTGTACGTGCCGATCCCGACGCTGCTTCCGTGAAACTCGTCACCCCGCTCGGCTGGGCCGCGTCCCGCTGGACGCTCGGCCCCCGCGCCCTGCGCTGGGGCACCACGGCCGCGCTCGTCGCCTCCGTGTTCATCGTGCTCGGCGGGGTCACGGTGCGTGTCACCGGCTCGGGCCTCGGCTGCCCCACCTGGCCCACCTGCACCGACGACTCGCTCATCGCGACGCCCGAACTCGGCATCCACGGGGCCATCGAGTTCGGCAACCGCATGGTCACGACGCTCCTCATCGCCGCCGTCGGCTGGGCCATCGTCGCGGCCCGGCTGCAGAAGCCCCGCGACCGCACGCTCACGCGGCTGGCCTGGTCGATGTTCTGGCTCGTCGTCGCCAACGCCGTCGCGGGCGGTTTCACCGTGTGGTTCGAGCTGAACCCGTGGATGGTCGCCGCGCACTTCGTGCTCGCCATGGGGCTGCTCGCCTGCGCCACGTTCACCTGGCATCGCGCCAGATGGCGCGGGGGAGACGGCCCGCGGCCATCCGCCGGGTCGCGCGGACTCGCCTGGACGCTCGTCGTCGCCACCGTCGCACTCGTGCTCGCCGGAACCCTCGTCACCGGATCCGGGCCCCACGCGGGCGACTCGCGCGAGGTGCCGCGGATGGGGTTCGACTGGACGGTCGTCACCCTCGTGCACGGCGGGCTCGCGATCGTCGTGCTCCTGCTCGCCACCGCCCTCGCCTTCCGACTGCGCGCCGAAGAGGGGGGCCGCCTCGCACTCGGACGGGTCGGGATGTTCCTGCTCGTGCTGCTCGTGCAGCTCACGGTCGGCACGGTTCAGTCGCTCATCGGCATCCCGGAGGAGCTTGTGATCCTGCACGTCGTGCTCGCCGCGCTCGTGTGGGTGGGGGCGCTGCGGGTGCTGCTCGACACGGATCCGCGGCTGTGGGCGGTACGGGATGCGGGTGCTGCGGGATCCGCGGGTTTCGATACGCCCGCTTCGCGGGCCGCTCAACCAGCGGGGTAGTGCCCCACGCGGGCGGTTTTGCCGGTGGGTCGAGCAGCCGCGAAGCGGCGTATCGAAACCCGCGCCTGTAGACTCGACAGGTTGGAGCGCATGCGCCCAGCCACCCGGAATACCGACACGAGCGGAATGGTTCGCTTCGGTGGAAGAGAGGTAGCCCTATGTCAGACGTGCTCATCGACCGTCCGGAGCTCGCGAGTCTCGGTCAATACGAGTTCGGCTGGTCCGACTCGGATGCGGCCGGCGCCTCCGCCCGACGGGGCATCTCCGACGAGGTCGTCACCGACATCTCGCGCCTCAAGAGCGAACCCGAGTGGATGCTGAAGACCCGCCTCAAGGCGCTCAAGATCTTCGGCATGAAGCCCATGCCCACCTGGGGAGCCGACCTCTCCGGCATCGACTTCGACAACATCAAGTACTTCGTGCGCTCCACCGAGAAGCAGGCCCAGAGCTGGGAGGATCTCCCGGAGGACATCAAGAACACCTACGAGAAGCTCGGCATCCCCGAGGCGGAGCGGCAGCGCCTCGTCGCGGGTGTCGCCGCGCAGTACGAGTCCGAGGTGGTCTACCACCAGATCCGTGAAGACCTCGAGGCGCAAGGCGTCATCTTCCTCGACACCGACACGGCGCTCAAGGAGCACCCGGAGATCTTCCAGGAGTACTTCGGCACCGTCATCCCCTCCGGCGACAACAAGTTCGCGGCTCTCAACACGGCCGTCTGGTCGGGTGGTTCCTTCGTCTACGTGCCGAAGGGTGTGCACGTGGAGATCCCGCTGCAGGCCTACTTCCGCATCAACACCGAGAACATGGGCCAGTTCGAGCGCACGCTGATCATCGCCGACGAGGGCTCCTACGTGCACTACATCGAGGGCTGCACGGCGCCGATCTACAAGTCCGACTCGCTGCACTCCGCGGTCGTCGAGATCATCGTCAAGAAGAACGCCCGCGTGCGCTACACGACCATCCAGAACTGGTCGAACAACGTCTACAACCTCGTCACGAAGCGCGCCCGCGCCGAGGAGGGGGCGACGATGGAGTGGATCGACGGCAACATCGGCTCCAAGGTCACCATGAAGTACCCGTCGATCTTCCTCGTGGGGGAGCACGCCAAGGGGGAGACCCTCTCGGTCGCCTTCGCCGGCCCCGGCCAGCACCAGGACGCCGGCGCGAAGATGATCCACATGGCGCCCTACACGACCAGTTCGATCGTGTCGAAGTCGATCGCCCGCGGCGGCGGACGCGCCGGATACCGGGGCGAGGTGCGCGTGGAGGCGAACGCCCACCACTCCGCCAACACGGTGCGCTGCGACGCGCTGCTCGTCGACACGATCTCGCGCTCGGACACCTACCCGGCCATCGACATCCGCGTCGACGACGTGCAGCTCGGCCACGAGGCCACCGTCTCGCGCGTCTCCGAGGAGCAGCTGTTCTACCTGCAGTCCCGCGGCATGCCGGAGGACGAGGCGATGGCGATGATCGTGCGCGGCTTCATCGAGCCCATCGCGCGCGAGCTCCCGATGGAGTACGCGCTCGAACTCAACAAGCTCATCGAGATGAGCATGGAAGGCAGCGTCGGTTAAGTGAGCACCCCCGTTCAGACCCAGCAGCACGGCCTGACGGAGCACTCGCACGGAGGATGGGCCGCTGTGCCCGTGCAGACCCGTTCCGAGCGCTTCACCTCGACCGCCCACGATGACTTCCCGGAGGTCACCGGGCGCGAAGCCAACTGGAAGTACACCCCCGTCGACCAGCTCCGCGAGCTCATCGACGGCGAGCTCGACGGCAGCCCCTACGCGATCCTCTACCCCGAGGCCGCTGGCACGACCGTCGAATGGATCGACCGCGACCACGAGTTCGTGGGCACCGCGGGCGCGCCAGAGGACCGGGCCGCCGCGAACGCGTGGACGCGCTTCGAGAAGGCGCTCCACATCCGCCTCGACGGCGACGCCGACACCCTCACGGTGACCCGCGCCGGCCTCGGGGATGCGCCGCGCGCCGCCCACACGGTCATCACGGCGGCGAAGGGCGCCACCGGCCTCGTCGTGCTCGACAGCCGGGGAGATGCCAAGCTCACCGAGAACCTCGAGATCGTGCTCGACGCGGACGCGAAGCTGACCGTCGTGTCGGTGCAGGAGTGGAACGACACCGCGCTGCACCTCGCGAGCCAGTTCGCCCGCATCGGACACGGCGCGAGCCTCACGCACATCGTCGTCTCGCTCGGCGGGGAGGTCGTGCGGGTGAACCCCACCGCCCACCTCGCGGAAGACGGGGCAGAGGCTGAGCTCTACGGCCTCTACTTCGCGGATGCCGCCCAGCACCTCGAACAGCAGGTCTACGTCGACCACGACGCCCCGCACACCCGCAGCCGGGTCAGCTACAAGGGTGCGCTGAGCGGCGAGGGCGCGCACACGGTCTGGATCGGCGACGTGCTGATCCGCCGCAGCGCGACCGGAACCGACAGCTACGAGCAGAACCGCAACCTCGTGCTCTCCGACGGCACCCGCGCCGACTCGATCCCGAACCTCGAGATCGAGACGGGCGACATCCTGGGCGCGGGGCACGCATCCGCCACCGGGCGCTTCGACGACGAGCAGCTGTTCTACCTGCAGGCGCGCGGCATCACCGAGGACGAGGCACGCCGCCTCGTCGTGCTCGGCTTCCTCAGCGAGATCGTGCAGAAGATCGGCGAACCCGTGCTCGAGGCGCGCCTGCACGAGGCGCTCGAAGCCGAGCTGCAGGCGGCCAGATGAGCGCGCAGAAGGTGTGCTCGGTCGAGGAGCTCTCGCCCGCGACCGCGCGCCGCGTGGTGCTCGACGGCGTGCCGATCGCGGTCGTGCGCGACTCGGCCGGCGCGGTGCACGCCATCGGCGACACCTGCACCCACGGCGAGATCTCCCTCTCCGAGGGCTTCGTGGAAGATGACGGGCTCGAATGCTGGGCGCACGGCTCCAAGTTCTCGCTCACCACCGGCAAGCCCCAGAACCTCCCGGCCTACGAGCCGGTTCCCGTCTTCGCGGTCGAGATCATCGACGGCGACGTATACATCGACCCGGCCGTGCGGCTCGCGGTCTGAAAGGCCATCTCATGTCCACTCTGGAAATCCGCGACCTCAAGGTCTCCATCGAGACCGACCAGGGCACCAAGCACATCCTCAAGGGTGTCGACCTCACCATCCAGGAGGGCGAGATCCACGCCGTCATGGGCCCGAACGGCTCGGGCAAGTCGACCCTCGCGTACACGATCGCCGGCCACCCGCGCTACCACGTCGAAGGGGGGACGATCACCTTCGACGGCCAGGACGTGCTCGCCATGACCGTCGACGAGCGCGCCCGCGCCGGCGTCTTCCTCGCGATGCAGTACCCGGTCGAGATCCCCGGCGTCACGGTCACCAACTTCCTGCGCACCGCCAAGACCGCGATCGACGGCGAGGAGCCCTCGATCCGGCACTGGGGCGGCACCGTCAAGGAGGCCATGGCCAAGCTGCGCATGGACCCCTCGTTCGCCGCGCGCAACGTCAACGAGGGCTTCTCGGGCGGCGAGAAGAAGCGTCACGAGGTGCTGCAGCTCGAACTGCTGAAGCCGAAGTTCGCGGTGCTCGACGAGACCGACTCCGGGCTCGACGTCGACGCGCTCAAGATCGTCTCCGAGGGCGTCAACCGCGCCCACCAGGAGACCGGTCTCGGCGTGCTCCTGATCACCCACTACACGCGCATCCTGCGCTACATCAAGCCCGACTTCGTGCACGTCTTCGTCGACGGCAAGGTCGCCGAGGAGGGCGGCCCGGAGCTCGCCGAGCGCCTGGAAGACGAGGGCTACGACCGCTACCTCGTCGCCCAGGCGTGAGCCCGGCGTCCCGCGTAGCCTAGAGACATGGCCACCTCGCTCGAGCCCGCGCTCTTCGACCAGGTCGAAGAGGGGATGAAAGATGTCATCGACCCCGAACTCGGCGTCAACGTCGTCGACCTGGGTCTCGTCTACGACTTCGCCTGGGACGAGGAGAACGACGCGCTCGTCATCTCGATGACGCTCACCTCGGCCGGATGTCCGCTCACCGACGTCATCGAGGAGCAGATCTCGCAGGCGCTCGACGGGATCGTCGAGCGGTTCCGCATCAACTGGGTGTGGATGCCGCCGTGGGGTCCCGAGCGCATCACCGACGACGGGCGCGACATGATGCGCGCGATCGGGTTCTCGATCTAGGCACCGCCACCTCAGGTGGTCGAGGAGCGCCGCGCTGCGTCGCGTCGCGCGACCACCGCCTCGGATGCCAGCTCCAGCCCGGAGAGCAGCAGTTCCGCACCCAACCGGAACGTGGCATCCGAGGGATCGGGCGCATCCGGTGCCACGGCGCCCAGCGAGTCGGCCTGCAACCGCTGCTGCACGAGCGTGGCGTCGCCGAGGATGAGGTGCAGCAGCGCCGTCGCGACCAGCCCCGCCGTCTCCCGGTCGTGCCCGCGCTCCAGCGCCGCGGCGAGCCGTGCGTGCGCGGCATCCGATCCGAGTCCGAGCGCGCGCGTGCTCAGCACCACCTCCGCGCCGTCACGATAGGCCAGCAGCGCGTCGCGCACGTTCGCCGCCTCGGTGAGCGTCGCCGCGTACCAGCCGAGCTCGGGGGAGGGTGCGGGTCGCGCCGCCTCCAGGATGCGATCGGCGACGGCCGCGAGGAGGCTCTGCTTGTTCTCGAAGTGGTGGTAGAGCGCGCTCGGCTGCACCTCGAGGGCGCCGGCAAGCCGCCGCATGGTCAGCTCCGGCAGCCCCCACTCGTCGAGGATGCGCAATGCCGCGTCGACGACGGATGCCCGATCGTTGCGCACATGCGGCTCGGGGCTCATGCGTCTCACTATACTGAACGTCGTTCACCTGAACACTGTTCAGCCACCGATCGCGAGGACCCGCCACCATGACCGACCGCATCCGCCGCTTCGACACCCGCGATATCGCCCGCATCGCCGTCTTCGCCGCCATCATCGCCGCGCTCGGCCTCATCGGGCCGATCCCGATGCCAGGCCTCGTGCCGATCACCGCGCAGACGCTCGGCGTGATCCTCGCAGGCACCGTGCTCGGCGCCTGGCGCGGTGCGGCAGCCGTGCTCGTGTTCGAGGTGCTCGTGCTGATCGGCCTGCCGCTGCTCTCCGGCGGCCACGGCGGAGCCGCAGTCTTCGTCGGCGCGACCGCCGGCTACCTCATCGGCTGGATCCCCGGAGCGTTCGTCACGGGCCTCATCGCACACGGCGGCCGCCGCGGACTCTCCTGGTGGCGGGTGGCGCTCGGCGGGATCGTCGGCGGCATCGTCGTCGTCTACGCCGTCGGCATCCCCGGCGTCACCCTCGTCACGGGCACGCCGCTCACCGAGTCGTTCCTCATGAGTCTGGTGTTCATCCCGGGCGACCTCATCAAGGTCGCGGTCGCCACCGCACTCACCATGGCGCTCTGGAAGGCCTACCCGCCGGTGTTCGGCATCCGCCGCAAGCGCCGCACCGCACCGCAGTCGGCCGCCGCGGAGGAGCCCGCGACCCGATGACGGATGGCGACGCCCGTGCCGACCGCGAGATCGCCGTCGACGGCCTCGCGGTCGAGCTCGACGGCCGCCTCGTGCTCGACGACGTCACCGTGCGCCTCGACCAGCACCGGATCGCGGTGGTCGGGGCCAACGGCTCCGGCAAGTCGACCTTCGCCCGGGTGCTCGACGGTCTGGTGACGCCCAGCCGCGGCACCGTCACGGTGCACGGCTTCGACGTCGTCCGACAGCTCAGGTCGGTGCGGGCGCAGGTCGGCTTCGTGTTCACCAACCCCGACGCGCAGATCCTGATGCCGACGGTCGCCGAAGACGTGCGGCTGTCGTTGCGGGGGAGCGGTCTCGACCGAGCCGCCGTCGACGCGCGCGTCGCATCCGTGCTCGCCGCCTACGGACTGGCCGACCTCGCCGACGCGCCCGCCTACAGCCTCTCCGGCGGGCAGAAGCAGCTGCTCGCCCTCGCGGCGGTGCTCGTGCGTGGCCCCCGACTCGTGATCGCGGACGAGCCGACCACGCTGCTCGACCTCGGCAACGCACGGCGTATCGGCGAACTGCTCATCGACGAGCTCGACGCGCAGGTGATGATCGTCACCCACGACCTCGAACTCGCCGCCCGCTGCGACGTGGCGCTGCGCTTCCACGAGGGCCGGCTCGTCGAGGTGGGGGAGCCAGCGGATGTGGTGGCGCGCTACCGCCGGGAGTTCGCGTGATCTCGCTCTACCGGCCCGGGCGCAGCATCCTGCACCGGGTGCCCGCGTGGCTGAAGCTGCTGGGGCTCACCGTGCTCTCGCTCCTCATCTCGCTGTACCCGCACACCGGCCTCTCGCTCGGGGCGACCGGCCTTCTCGTGGTCGCGTTGTACGCGCTCGCCCTCCTCCCGCCGACCGTGCTGCTGCGGCAGCTGTGGCTCGCGAAGTGGGTCGTCGTGCTCATGGTCGCCACGCAGCTGCTGTTCCTCACCCCGGCCGACGCGCTCACCAACACCGTGCGGGTGGTCTCGATCGTGCTGCTCGCCGGCCTGCTCACGCTCACCACCCGCAGCGAGGATCTGCTGGCCGGCCTCGAGGCGGGCATGCATCCGTTCGCGCGCTTCGGCGTCGACCCGCGCCGCGTCGGGCTCACCCTCTCGCTCGCGATCAGCATGCTGCCGGTCGTCGCCTCGATGGCGCAGCGCGTGCGGGATGCGCAGCGGGCGCGCGGTGTGCGGCTCGGGGTGCGCGCGGTGGTGCCGCTGCTCGTGCTCGCCCTCCGCCACGCCGACGAGGTGGCCGACGCACTCTCCGCCCGCGGCGCCGACTGAGCCCCCCCCTCCCGCCTCCCCGCCATCCCCCCCTCCCCGCCACCCGATCCTCGCCGTGGGTGTTCGCCAAACGCTGCAGCGTTCGGCCCCGCGCGCCGTTGATCTCTGCCGCATCCCGCTAAGGGCTACAGCGTTTGGCAACACGACCTAGACTGGGATGCTGGCTCTTCAGCCGCTTCCCTCCCACCTTCTCGAACGGATACCGCTGTGCTTGCCGTGCATGACCTCGAGATCCGCGTCGGGGCACGCACCCTCATGTCGGAGGTCGCCTTCCGCGTCGACAAGGGCGACAAGGTCGGCCTCGTCGGCCGCAACGGCGCGGGCAAGACGACGCTCACCAAGACGCTCGCGGGGGAGACCCTGCCCACCGCGGGGAAGATCGACCGCACCGGCGAGATCGGATACCTGCCGCAGGATCCCCGCTCGGGCGACCCCGAGGAGACGGCGCGCACCCGCATCCTGAACGCGCGCGGTCTCGGCAAGGTCGTCGCCGACCTCCGCGCCACGACCGAGGAGATGGCGAGCCCGGATGCCGCGGTATCGGAGGCGGCGATGGCCCGCTACGGCCGCCTCGAGGATCGCTTCCTCGCCCTCGGCGGCTACGCGGCGGAGGCCGAAGCCGCAGCGATCGCCTCCAACCTGGCGCTACCCGACCGCATCCTCGACCAACAGCTCAAGACGCTCTCGGGCGGCCAGCGGCGACGCATCGAGCTCGCCCGCATCCTGTTCTCGGGTGCCGAGACGATGATCCTCGACGAACCCACCAACCACCTCGACGCCGACTCGGTGGTGTGGCTGCGCGAGTTCCTGAAGGCGTACCAGGGCGGCGTGATCGTCATCAGCCACGACGTCGACCTCGTGGAGGAGGTCGTCAACAAGGTCTTCTACCTCGACGCCAACCGTCAGGTGATCGACATCTACAACATGGGCTGGCGGCACTACCTCAAGCAGCGCGAAGCCGATCAGGAGCGCCGCAAGAAGGAGCGCGTCAACGTCGAGAAGAAGGCGACCGCGCTCCAACTGCAGGCGGCCCGCTTCGGCGCCAAGGCCTCCAAGGCGGCCGCCGCGCACCAGATGGTGGCACGCGCCGAGAAGATGCTCTCCGGCCTTGAGGAGGAGCGTGCCGTCGACCGGGTCGCCAAGCTGCGCTTCCCGGAACCGGCACCCTGCGGCAAGACGCCGATCACGGCATCCGACCTCTCGAAGTCATACGGCTCGCTCGAGATCTTCACGGCGGTCGACCTCGCGATCGACCGCGGATCGAAGGTCGTGGTGCTCGGGCTCAACGGTGCGGGCAAGACGACGCTGCTGCGCATCCTCGCGGGCGTCGACAGGCCCGACACCGGGCACGTCGAACCGGGGCACGGGCTGCGCATCGGCTACTACGCGCAGGAGCACGAGACGATCGACGTGAACCGCACGGTGCTGCAGAACATGGTGGCCGCATCCCCGAACCTCACCGAGACGGAGGCGCGCAAGGTGCTCGGCTCCTTCCTGTTCACGGGGGATGACGGGCACAAGCCCGCCGGCGTGCTGTCGGGCGGCGAGAAGACGCGCCTCGCACTCGCGATGATCGTCGTGTCGGGTGCCAACGTGCTGCTGCTGGACGAGCCCACCAACAACCTCGACCCCGCCTCGCGCGAGGAGATCCTCGGGGCGCTGGCGGGCTACAGCGGCGCCGTCGTGCTCGTCTCGCACGACGAGGGTGCGGTGGAGGCGCTCAACCCCGAGCGGGTGCTCATCCTGCCGGACGGCGTCGAGGACCACTGGAACCCCGACTACGCGGAGCTCATCTCGATCAGCTGAGCCGGGCGCGACCCGCCGCAGCCCCCGCCGCGAGCACTCAGCGCGCGTCGAGGCGGTCGAGGATCGCGTCCTCCACCTCGGCATCCGCATGTCGCCGCTTCGGGGCACGAGCCGCCGCCTGCTCCTCGACGGGAAGTGCCGCGATGCGCCGCTCCCTGCGCCACGCCCAGAAGAGCCCGACGAAGGCGAGCACCCCGAAAGCGATCCACTGCAGCGCATACGACAGGTGGGTCCCCTCACCCACCTCGGGACGAGGCGCCGCGATCGGCACCTCACCCACCGCAGGGTTCTCGCTCGCCATCACGGCGTACGCCCCCGTGTAGCCGTCGTCGCCCGTCGCCGACACGATCGTCGGCACGTCGATCGACGAGATCTGCCCGGCGGGCGCGGTGCGACCCGGGAGGTTCGGCTCGCTGCCACGCAACCGCGCCACGACCGTCACCTCACCGGCCGGCGGCGCGGGAATCGCATCCGGGAGGGAGTCGACCCCGTTGCCGAGCGGCAGCCAGCCCCGATCCACCACGATGACCGTGCCATCCGTCTGGCGAAGCGGCACCAGCTGGTGGAAGCCGGGCCTGCTGTTGAGCACGCGGTTGCGCACCAGCACGGCATCCGCGGCCAGATATTCGCCCTGCAGCTCCACGCGCGTCCACTCGTCGTCGTCACGCCAGGCATCCAAGCGGGGGAGCACCTCGTCGATCGCGACGGGCGGGGCGTCGTAGTTCTGCTCCACCCGGAGGGCCTCCGCCTCCGACTCGGCACGGCGCGCCCACTGCCACCACGACAGCAGCCCACAGGTCATGGCGAACACGATGGTCAGCGCCAGATAGGCGCTCCACCGCCGCCAGCCGGTGATCGCCGCACGCTCACTCGTCTCGGTCATGCCGGATCCGCCACCCGATCGAGCTCGACCTCGAGCGCCGTCACCTGCACGGGAAAGCCTCGCGTCGCCAGATACGCGGCGAGACTCGCCCGATGCTCCTCGCACGCGAGCCACACCTTCACCCGCTCCGGTGTGTGGATACGGGGGTTGCGCCAGTTCACCCGGAAGGCCGCATCGCGTCCGCAGCCTGCCGAGGAGCAGCGGATGCCGACCTCACCGAAGCCGATCACGAACGGCCCCCGGCGTTTCCGCGGTCGCGACGCACCAGCGCCCCCGGACGTTCCACGCGCGCACTCGACCCGCCTCCGACATTGTTCGCGATGACCACCGCGAAGTACGGCAGGAAGATCGCCCCCGCGGCCGGGATGAGCAACCACCAGCCCGGCACGATCAGGCACAGCACGATGCAGATCACGCGGATGCCCATCGCGATGGAGTACTTGAGCATGCGCGAATGCCGCTCCTCGTCCGGTGAGGGCGGGAGCTCCGTGACCACATGGGGATGACTGCGACTGGTGATGCCCCCAGCCTACTTCCGCACGCCGGTAGGCTCCTGAACCATGACCTCACGCACCGTCCTCGTCACCGGCGGCAACCGCGGCATCGGCTACGCGATCGCCGCAGAGTTCCTCGCCCAGGGCCACCGGGTGGCCGTCACGGCCCGCTCCGGCAACGGACCGGACGGCTCGCTCACCGTGCGGGCGGACGTGACCGACGCCGCATCCGTCGACGCCGCATTCACCGAGGTGGAGGAGAAGCTCGGGCCTGTGGAGGTGGTGGTCGCCAACGCCGGGATCACCCGCGACACGCTCCTGCTGCGCATGAGCGAGGAGGACTTCACCGAGGTCATCGACACCAACCTCTCGGGGGCGTTCCGTGTCGTGAAGCGCGCCTCCAAGGGGATGCTGAAGGCCCGTTTCGGCCGCGTCATCCTCGTCTCCAGCGTCGTCGGACTGCTCGGCAGCGCCGGCCAGATCAACTACGCGGCCTCCAAGTCGGGACTCGTCGGCATCGCCCGCTCCCTGACCCGCGAACTCGGATCGCGCGGCATCACCGCGAACGTCGTCGCGCCCGGCTTCATCGAGACCGACATGACGGCGGAACTGCCCGAGGAGCAGCAGAAGCAGTACCTGTCGCAGATCCCCGCAGCCCGATTCGCCTCGCCCGTCGAGGTGGCGCGCGTCATCGCGTGGCTCGCCTCGGATGATGCCGGCTACATCTCGGGCGCGGTCATCCCGGTCGACGGCGGACTCGGCATGGGGCACTGAGCGGGACCGCCGGCGACCGACACGTGCCGAGAGCCGCTCAGAGCCCCATGAGCGGCAGCAGCATCGAGAGGTCGCGCTCGTCGAGCAGCACGTCGGCGACATCCCGCACGGGAGCCTTCGCATCGAAGCCCACCGAGAGGCCCGCGAGCGCCATCATCGGGAGGTCGTTGGCGCCGTCGCCCACCGCGAGCGTCTGCGCGATCGGGATGCCGGCCGCATCCGCCCACTCCTGAAGCGCCTCCGCCTTCGCTGCGGCGTCGACGATCGGGGGGATCACCCGCCCGCTCAACCGGTCGTCGACGACCTCGAGACGGTTGGCCCGCCAGTGGTCGAGCCCGAGCCGCTCAGCGAGAGGGTCGATGATCTCGTGAAAACCGCCGGATACGACGGCGACGAGGCCGCCCGCCGCGTGCACCGCCTCGACCATCTCCGGCACGCCCCGGGTGACCGTGACACGCGCGCCGACCTCCGCGAACACCGACGCGGGCAACCCCGCGAGGGTCGCCACCCGCTCGCGCAGGCTCTCGGCGAAGTCGAGCTCGCCGTTCATGGCGCGGAAGGTGACCTCGGCGACCTGCTCGCGCGAGCCCGCGGCATCCGCGAGCAACTCGATCACCTCGTCCTCGATGAGCGTGGAGTCGACATCGAGCACGACGAGGAAACGGGCCATGGCGGCGGTGGGGTCCTTCGGATGCGGCGGGGCTACGGGCAGAGCGGGCGGAGCGTCACTCGACGCGGACACCCTTGCCGACGACCGTGATGCCCGACTCGGTCACCGTGTAGCCGCGGTTGCGGTCGGCATCGTGATCGACACCGACGGTGGCCCCGTCCGCGACGACGACGTCCTTGTCGAGGATAGCGCGCTGCACCGTGGCGTTCGCGCCGATCTCGACCCGCTCGAACACCACCGAATCGGTGACCCGCGCACCCGAGGCGATGGTCACCCACGGCCCCAGCACGACCCGCTCGAGGTGACCTCCGGACACGACGCAGCCGAGCGACACGATCGAGTCGATCGCCGTGCCGACCGTGTTCTTCCCGTCGCGCACGAACTTCGCCGGCGGCGAGTTGAGCTGCTGGCTGAAGATCGGCCACGCCTGGTTGTAGAGGTTGAAGACCGGGAGCGCCGCGATGAGGTCCTGGTGCGCCTCGAAGAACGAGTCGATCGTGCCCACGTCGCGCCAGTAGTACCGGTCGCGGTCGGTGGCACCCGGCACCTCGTTGCGGTTCAGGTCGTAGACGGCCGCCTGGCCGCGCGCCACGAAGTCGGGCACGATGTCGCCGCCCATGTCGTGGTTGGAGTCGGCGCGGGCGCCGTCGCGCTGCACGGCGTCGATCAGCAGGTCGGCGTCGAACACGTAGTTGCCCATCGAGGCCAGGATCTCGCCGGGGGAGTCGGCGAGCCCCACGGCATCCTTCGGCTTCTCGCGGAAGGCGGCGATCCGGGTCGGGTCCTTCTCGTCGAGCTCGATGACGCCGAACTGGTCGGCGAGCGCGATCGGCTGCCGGATCGCGGCGACCGTCACGCCCTGACCGGAGTCGATGTGCGCCTGGATCATCTGGCTGAAGTCCATGCGGTACACGTGATCGGCACCGACCACGACCACGATGTCGGGCTTCTCGTCGCGGATCAGGTTGAGGCTCTGCAGGATCGCGTCGGCCGAGCCCGAGAACCAGCGCTTGCCGAGCCGCTGCTGCGCGGGCACGGATGCCACATAGGCCCCGAGCATCCCCGACAGCCGCCAGGTCTGCGACACGTGCCTGTCGAGCGAGTGCGACTTGTACTGGGTGAGCACGACGATCTGCCGCAGGCCCGAGTTGATGAGGTTGGAGAGGGCGAAGTCGATGAGCCGGTACCCGCCCGCGAAGGGAACCGCGGGCTTGGCGCGGTCCGCCGTCAGGGGCATCAACCGCTTGCCCTCTCCACCTGCGAGGACGATCCCGAAGACCTTGGGCGGTGCTGCCATGGCACAACAGTAGGACAGGGTGCGGGGGTGTACTAGCGTCGACAGGCATGCGAGTCGATGTTCTGAGCCGTGAGTATCCGCCCGAGGTCTATGGAGGCGCCGGCGTGCACGTCGCCGAACTCGTCGCAGCGCTCCGACGCGACATCGATGTCGTCGTGCGCTGCTTCGGGGTGGCGCGCGACGAGCCGCACAGCTACGCCTACCTCGTGCCTCCGCAGTTGACCTCCGCGAACCCGGCGCTCGCCACCCTCGGCGTCGACCTGCAGATGGCCGAGGATGTCGCCGGCGCCGATCTCGTGCACTCGCACACCTGGTACGCGAACGCAGCCGGACACCTCGCGAAGCTGCTGCACGGCATCCCGCATGTCGTCACCGCGCACTCCCTGGAGCCGCTGCGCCCGTGGAAGGCCGAGCAGCTCGGCGGCGGCTATCGCGTCTCGAGCTGGATCGAGAAGACCGCCTTCGAGGCTGCGGATGCCGTGATCGCGGTGAGCGCCGGGATGCGCGCCGACATCCTGCGCAGCTACCCGGGCATCGACCCGGCACGCGTGCACGTCGTTCACAACGGCATCGACTTGGAGCGCTGGAAGCCCACCGAGGACGCAGCGGTGCTCGAGCGCCTCGGCATCGACCCCGCGCGCCGCAGCGTCGTCTTCGTGGGCCGCATCACCCGCCAGAAGGGGCTGCCCTACCTGCTCGCCGCCGCGCGCAGGCTGGATCCGGATGTGCAGCTCGTGCTGTGCGCGGGCGCCCCGGACACGCCCGAGATCCTCGCCGAGGTGCAGGCAGGGGTGGCACTGCTCCAGGAGGAGCGCGAAGGGGTCGTCTGGATCGAGGAGATGCTGCCGCAGCACGAACTCGCCGCGGTGCTGTCGTCGGGCACCACCTTCGTGTGCCCGTCCGTCTACGAGCCGCTCGGCATCGTCAACCTCGAGGCGATGGCGTGCGGACTGCCGGTCGTCGGCACCGCGACGGGTGGCATCCCGGAGGTGGTGGCGGACGGTCTCACCGGGCGGCTGGTGCCGATCGAGCAGTTGGACGACGGCACCGGCACCCCGGTCGACCCCGAACGCTTCATCGCCGACCTCGCCGCCGCCCTCACGGACGTGCTCGCGGATCCCGCGACCGCACGGCTCATGGGTGAGGCGGGGCGCCTGCGTGCGGAGGCCGAGTTCAGCTGGGCGAGCATCGCCGAGCGCACCCGCGCCGTCTACGAGAGCGTGCTCCCGTCCGCCGTGGAGCAGGGCGACTAGGCTGGTCGCATCATGGTGCAGGTGCTGCAGTTCGAGGACGTCTCGGTCGTCCGCGACAGGAACACGATCCTCGACGGGCTGAACTGGACGGTCGAATCCGAGCAACGGTGGGTCATCCTCGGCCCGAACGGCGCGGGCAAGACCACGATCCTGAATCTCGCCTCCGCGGCCATGCATCCGAGCTCCGGCACGGCGCGCGTCCTCGGCGAGCAGCTCGGCCGCGTCGACGTCTTCGAGCTGCGGCCCCGCATCGGCATCGCCTCCACCCCGCACACTCGCCGCATCCCCGCAGATGAGACCGTCTTCGACGTCGTGCTCACGGCCGCCTACTCGGTGTCGGGGCGGTGGAACGAGCAATACGAGGACGTCGATGTGCGCCGCGCAGAACGCGTCATGCGGGAGTGGCGACTCGAGGGCCTGCGCGAACGCCGTTTCGGCACGCTCTCGGACGGTGAGCAGAAGCGCGTGCAGATCGGCCGTGCCGTGATGACCGACCCCGAACTGCTGCTGCTCGACGAGCCCGCGGCGAGCCTCGACCTCGGTGCCCGCGAAGAGCTCGTGCGGCTGCTCGGCGACTACGCCTCCACCCCGGATGCGCCGGGCATGATCATGGTCACCCACCACGTCGAGGAGATCCCGGCGGGCTTCACCCACGCTCTCCTGCTGGCGGGAGGTCGCATCCACGCGGCCGGTCCGATCGCCGAGATCATCACGGGGGAGCGGCTCTCCGAGGCCTTCGGGCTGCCGCTCGTGGTGTCGACGAGCGAAGACGGGCGATTCGCCGCGCGTGCGCGCTGGAGCTAGCACCCGTCTGCTAGACTCGACAGTCGGCCCATCGGGCCCACCAACTTTCCCGTTTTCGAATCATCTCCGACTGAGGTACCTCATGAAGACCGACATCCACCCCGACTACCAGGCGATCGTCTTCCGCGATCTGGCGAGCGGTGAGACCTTCCTCACCCGCTCGACCCTCACGAGCGACAAGACCATCGAGCTGGACGGCGAGACCTACCCGGTCGTGGACGTCGAGATCTCCTCCGCCTCGCACCCGTTCTACACGGGCAAGCAGCGCATCATGGACAGCGCCGGCCGCGTCGAGAAGTTCAACACGCGCTACAAGGGTTTCGGCAAGTAGCCTTCGGTTCACCTGCGCATCAGGGCCCCGTCTTCGGACGGGGCCCTGATGCGTTTAGGGGTGGGGGGGATTTCGATACGCCCGCTGCGCGGGCTACTCAATCAGCGGGGGCGGCGGGCTGCGCGGGGGGCCGTAGCCCGCTGGTTGAGTAGCGCCGCAGGCGCGTATCGAAACCGCGCCGCGCCTCAGAACCCGAAGGTCTGCGCGCGACGACGCTCCCAGAGCGGCAGCAGCTCGTCGCGCGTGAGCGGCGCGACCTCGACGCCGTCGAGATCCAGATCCGGGTCGTCCACCCAGAGCAGCTCCTCGATCTCGCCCGAGGCGGTCACCTCGCGCTCGATCGCCATCGCGAAGACGGCCGCGAGCACGATGGTGTCCTCCTCGTTGGCCGCGGCGGCGCGGAAGAGTCCCAGATACTCGGCGGAGGTGACGTCGAGCGCCACCCCGATCTCCTCGGCGAGCTCCCGGGTGAGCGCGTCGATCGCGCTCTCGCCCTCCTCGATCTTGCCGCCCGGCTGCATGAAACGGGTCGTGCCCGCCTTGCGCACCAGCAGGGTGCGGCCGTCGGCATCCGTCACGATCGCCGCCGCGACCCGCAGCACCGCCGGGCGGGAGCCGCCGCGGACGGGAAGCTCCTCATCCGGCTGCTCCAGCACGTCCGGCGTGTCGGCGGTGTCGTCCTGCGGGGCCACCTCGGGATGCGGCGGATGCGGCACGGGAGGCGTCTCGGCGAGCAACGGCGGCTGCGACTCCGGCACGAGCCCGGGGACGGCGTCACGCGCATCAGGCGGACCCGCCACGATCGCTCGCGGCACCTCCGGCGGCGCCGCGAGCTGCAGACCGAGCGGACGGCTGAAGTCGATCACCGGCACACGGCCGATCCGCGGCTCCAGCGGGGGGATCGGCTGCGTGTCGCGATAGGCACCCGGATGCGCCGGATACTTCACCGGCCACGCGGTCGACGCCGTGAAGGTCTCGTCGCCCTTGCGCCGTCGCATGTAGTCCTGGAACCGGCGCGCCTGCTCCGCGTACCAGATCTCCTGACGCCCGTGCAGGTCGGCGACGGGGATGTCGAGCTCGGCCGGGCGAGCCGCGAGGAGTGCCTGTGCGACGCGGCCCGCGGCGATCGCATCCGCTCCCGCATCGTGGGCGTCGTCGAGCGCGACCCCGTAGTGGGCGGCCGCCGCCTCCAGGGTGCGCTTGCCCTTGCGGTAGGTGTCGACCTGCTTGTCGAGCACGAGCGGATCGACCACGGGGCCCGGGTCGAGCAGCGGATCGAGCTCGTTGCGTCGGCACTCCCGGTCGAGCAGCGAGAGGTCGTAGGGGGCGTTGTAGATGACCACAGGAACCCCCACCGCGAACAGCGTGCGCAGGGTCTGCGAGATCTCGGCCACGACGAGGGCCGTCTCGCGCCCCTCGGCGCGGGCACGCTCGGTCGTGATGCCGTGCACGGCGGCCGCGGCCTCCGGGATCTCGATCCCGGGGTCGGCGATCCAGTCCCAACGCTGCACGACGTCGCCCGCGGCATCGAGCACCGCGATGCACGCCGTGACGATGCGCGCGGTCTCCACATCGACGCCGGTGGTCTCGAGGTCGAACACACCCAGGCGATCGGCCCAACTGGTCATGGCCGAAGCCTAGGGCCGTCGCCCGACGCGGATCAGAAGGCGCGCGGGAGCGTCGAACGGGGCTCGCCGAGGTGCAACCAGTAGAAGCTCTGGGTGGCGAGCGTGAGCGTGAGGATGCCGTCGGCGTCGACCGACGGGAAGGCGCCCCCGCCGAACAGGTCGTAGGGGGTCGTGCCTTCGTCGCCGGCGAGCTCCACCGAGACCGAGACGGGGTTGTGCGAGAAGGAGAACACGCACAGCACGCGCTCGGGCGCGTCGCCGAACGCGGTGCCCGATCCCTCGTACTCGCGCACGAAGGCGAGCACCGACTCGTGGTTGGTGCGCAGCACGCGGATGCCGCCCAGGCCGAAGGTCGGATGCGCCTTGCGCACGTGGATCACGTTGCGCACCCAGTGCAGGAGCGAGCGCGACTGCGCGAGCTGGGATTCGACGTTGACGAGCGCGTAGTTGTAGACGAGCGATTGGACCACCGGAAGATACAGCTTGCCCGGGTCGGCGGTCGAGAACCCGGCATTGCGGTCGGGCGTCCACTGCATGGGGGTGCGGGATGAGTCGCGGTCGGGCAGCCAGATGTTGTCGCCCATGCCGATCTCGTCGCCGTAGTAGAGGAACGGCGAGCCCGGCAGCGAGAACAGCAGCGCGTGCGCGAGTTCGAGCTCGGCGCGCGAGTTGTCCAGCAGCGGGGCGAGGCGACGCCGGATGCCGACGTTGACGCGCATCCGCGGGTCGTAGGCGTACCAGCCGTACATGGCCTGCCGGTACTCCTCCGAGACCATCTCGAGGGTCAGCTCGTCGTGGTTGCGCAGGAACACGCCCCACCCGGCCCCCGTCGGAGTCTCGGTCGTCTCGGAGAGCACCCGGGTGAGCTCCTGCGCCGACTGCGACCGCAGCGAGTAGAAGATGCGCGGCATCACGGGGAAGTCGAAGGCCATGTGGCACTGCGGCTCCTCGTCGGTTCCAAGGAAGGTGACCACCTCGGCCGGCCACTGGTTGGCCTCGGCGATCATCACCCGGCCCGGGTATTCGGCGTCCATCATCCGGCGCACGGCCTTGATGAACTCATGGGTCTCCGGTTCGCCTTCGCCGCTGCCCTCCTCGGACTCGTAGAGGTAGGGGATCGCGTCGAGCCGAAAGCCGTCCACCCCGAGATCCATCCAGAACCGGATGATGTCGAAGACCGCCTCGTGCACCGCGGGGTTGCGGTAGTTGAGGTCGGGCTGGTGGGAGAAGAAGCGGTGGAAGTAGAACTCGCGCCGCTCGGAGTCGAAGGCCCAGTTGGAGTCCTCGTAGTCGGTGAAGATGATCCGCACGTGGGGGAATCCGTCGTCGGTGTCCCGCCAGACGTAGAAGTCGCCGTAGGGCCCTTCCGGATCGCTGCGCGACTGCTGGAACCACTCGTGCTGATCCGAGGTGTGGTTGAGCGGCAGGTCGATGATGATGCGCATGTTGCGCTCGTGCGCCTTGGTGACGAGCTCCCGGAACTCTTCGAGCGTGCCGAACTCCGGAAGGATCTGCCGGTAGTCGGCGACGTCGTAGCCGCCGTCACGCAGCGGCGACTGGAAGATCGGGGGTATCCAGAGGGCGTCGACCCCCAGCCACTGCAGGTAGTCGAGCTTCTGGATGAGGCCCCCCAGGTCGCCCGAGCCGTCGCCGTTGGAGTCGACGAACGAGCGCACCATGACCTCGTAGAACACCGCACGGCGGTACCAGTACGGGTCGAGAGCCAGTCCGGGCAAGGTGATCGGAGCCGTGAACGTCACCGTCCGAGTCTGTCACCGGATGCCAGGGCGGCGCGCCTAGAATCGCAGGAATGTCCGTCCCCACCCCGCACGCCGCGTCGCTCGCCCGCATCCCGGTGCGTGAACGCGAGCTCGAGATCCTCGGTTCGCGCACCCGCTTCTGGGACTACGGTCCGGAGGATGCGGCGGACGTGGTGGTGCTGACCCACGGGTACCGGGGCGACCACCACGGGCTGGAGCCCGTCGTCGCGGAGCTCGACGGCATCCGCATCATCAGCCCCGATCTGCCCGGGTTCGGGGCCTCCACGCCGCTCACCGGGGCACCGCATTCGATCGCCGGCTACGGACGCTGGCTCGCGGCCTTCATCGCGGCGCTCGAGCTGCCCGCTCCGCCCGTCGTGCTCGGTCATTCCTTCGGCTCGATGGTCACCTCGCACGCGATCGCGGAGGGGATGCCTGCACGTGCCCTCATCCTGGTGAACCCGATCACGACCGACCCGAAGGTCGCCGCGGGGCGGGGGATCACCGCCGCCACCCGCGCCTTCTACGGCGTCACCCGGGCGATGCCCGCGCCCGTGGCGCGACTCTGGCTCGGCAACTGGGTCATCGTGCAGTTCATGAGCATGAGCCTCGTGCAGACGCCAGATCCGACCCTGCGTCGCTGGATCCATGAGGAGCATCACCGCTACTTCAACGGCTTCTCCGACCCGCGCACCGTCACGGAGGCGTTCGCCGCCTCGATCAGCACGGATGTGCGCGCCGCCGCCTCGCGCGTGTCGGTGCCGACCGTGCTGATCGCCGGGGAGCGCGATCGCATCGCGCCGCTGTCCGGCCAGCGAAGCGCCGTCGAGCTGTTCCCGGATGCGCGGCTCGTCGTCGCCCCCGCCACCGGGCACCTCGCGCACTACGAGACCCCGGGGTTCCTCGCGGATGCCATCCGCGGCTTCCTGGCGGAGCTTCCTGCGCCCGCCGGCCCGGCATCCGGAGACGCCGCGCGATGAGGATCCTCGTCGACTGCCGGTACACGCGGGTGCCACGGCACGACGGGATCAGCCGGTTCGCGGCCGAGTTGACGCGTGCCCTCGCGCCGCTCGCCCACGCGGCGGGGCACGAGGTCGTCATGGTGATCTCCGACGAGGCGCAGCTGACGATGCTGCCCGAGCTGCCCTGGGAGCTCGCGACCGCGCCGACGAGCCCGCGGGAGCTGACGATCGCACGGCGTCTCAACGCCTTCGCCCCGGATGTGCTCTTCAGCCCCATGCAGACCATCGGCTCCTGGGGACGCCGCTACGGACTCGTGCTCACGCTGCACGACCTCATCTACTACCGCAATCGCACACCCCCGCGCGATCTGGCCTGGCCGATCCGTCTCGCCTGGCGGCTCTACCATCTCGCCTGGTGGCCGCAGCGGATGCTGCTCAACCGCGCCGACGAGGTCGCGACCATCTCGCAGACGACCGAGCGGCTCATGCGCGAGCATCGCTTGACCGACCGCCCGATCACGATCGTGTCGAACGCCGCAGACCCGGTCGAGGCCGACCCCGCACGGCGGCAACCGGCGAGCCGCGAGCTGGTCTACATGGGCTCGTTCATGCCGTACAAGAACGTCGAGACGCTCGCGCGCGCCCTGCACGAGCTGCCGGGGTTCCGGCTGCACCTGCTGAGCCGGATCGGTGCGGCCGATCGCGCGCGGCTCGAAGCGCTCGCGCCCGCCGGCGCGCTCCTCGTGCACGACGGGGTGACGGATGCCGAGTACGGCGAGCTGCTCGACCGCGCGCTCGCGCTCGTGACGATGTCGCTCGACGAGGGCTTCGGCCTGCCGCTCGTGGAGGCGATGGTGCGGGGCACGCCCGTCGTCGTCTCCGACATCCCGATCTTCCGGGAGATCGGCGGGGAGGCGGCCGTCTACGCGGATCCGCGCAACGTCACCGCCGTCGTGCGCGCGATCCGCGGCCTCGACGACGCGGCGGAGTGGGAGCGTCGCTCGGCGGCGGCGCGTCGACAGGCCGACCGCTACGACTGGAACCGCTCGGCGCGGGTGCTGCTGGAGCTGCTGGAGCGCGTGGGGCGCGCCCGCGTCCCGACCCCCTAGCGTTCGGTCGCCTCGAGCGCGTTCTGGGCGTCGAGATCCTCGCACTCCGGCAGCAGCGACGCCTCCTCGATGGGGTCGTCGAAGGCGATGAGCCGCAGGGCGCCGTCGTCGACACGGAAGCTGTGCACCGAGGCGTTCGTGATGCGCGGATGCTGCGTGTCGGGATCCACGGTCTGCAGCACCGCGCGGATGGCACCGCCGTGGCTGACGACGACGAGTCGTTCGCCGGGATGCCTTTCGGCGAGCGCCAGCAGGGCGGGCACCATGCGCGCGGCGACCTCCTCGCGGGTCTCCTGCCCCGGCGCTCGCACGCCCGCGAGGTGCAGCGCCTCGACCTCGTCGAAGCTCATGCCCTCGGCGTCGCCGTAGTCGCGCTCGACGAGGGCGTCGAGATCGGTGACCTCGTGCAGTCCGAGCCGTTGCGCGATGATGCTCGCGGTCTCGTGGGCGCGCGCGAGCGGGCTCGCGTAGACCGCATCCCAGCGTTGTCGCGCCAACAGCTCGGCGGCCTCACGCGCCTGCGCGCGGCCCGCCTCGTTGAGCGGGATGTCGGTGCGACCCTGGATGCGACGGGCGGCATTCCAGTCGGTCTCGCCGTGGCGCACCAGGTACAGCTCGGTCATCGATCCTCCACCCGGCGCACCCGCGCCCGGAGGATCGAGACTACCGAAGCCGTGCGGCGAGCGCGGCCAGCACCTCGGAGGTGCCCGCGTCGATCTTGAGTCCGGCGCGTCGATCGCCCCGGGTCTCGCCGCGGTTGACGATCACGACGGGCATCCGCGCCTTCGCCGCCTGGTCGAGCAGGCGGATGCCGGAGTTCACGACGAGCGAGGATCCCGCGATGAGCAGCGCGTCGGAGTTGCGCAGCATGGCGCGCGCCGAGGCGAAGATCGTCTGCGGCACGAACTCGCCGAAGAACACGACATCCGGCTTCAGCATCCCGCCGCAGACCGTGCAGTCGGGGACGATCATCTGGTCGACGTAGTCGATCTGCACGTCGCCGTCCGGGCGGGGTTCGATGGCCTCGGGGTAGCCGAGCCAGGGGTTCTCGCGCGTCATCCGCTCGGCGATGTCGGCGCGGGCGAAGGTCTGTCCGCAGTCGAGGCAGCTCACCCGGCGCATCGCCCCGTGCAACTCGACGACGCGGCGCGAGCCGGCGCGGGCGTGCAGGCCGTCGACGTTCTGGGTGACGACGCCCGTCACGACGCCGCTCTCCTCGAGCTCGGCGAGCGCCAGGTGGCCGGCATTCGGCTGGGCCGCGGAGAAGTGGTTCCATCCGAGATGGCTGCCGGCCCAGTAGCGCTTGCGGGAGCGCGCGTCGGCGAGGAAGGCCGAGAACTCCATGGGCGTGCGGTTCACCGGTGCGCCCGCGCCGCGGTAGTCGGGGATGCCGGAGTCGGTGGAGATGCCCGCGCCGGTGAGCACGGCGATCCGGCGACCGGCGAGCAGACGCTCGGCGGCGTCGAGCGCGGGCGCGAGGGTTCCCGTCGCGTCGCCTGGTGCGGGAAGTGTCGCGATCGACATCCGTGCCTCCTTCCCGTTCCCAGCGTAGGGCGCGCGCTTTTCCGGCATGTTTCGGCGCACTGGCAGAATCGGGGGATGCAGCTCGTGCCGGTCGACGACCCCACCGATCCCCGGCTCACCGACTACCTGCGTCTCACCGACGTCGTGCTGCGGCGGCTCTCCGAGCCCGCGGGCGGGCTCTACATCGCCGAGTCGACGAAGGTGATCCAGCGGGCGCTTCAGGCGGGACACCGCCCCCGGTCGGTGCTGCTGCAGGAGAAGTGGATCCCGGATCTGGAGCCGCTGCTCGCCGGGCTCGACGTGCCGGTCTATGTCGCCCCGCCCGAGCTGCTCGAGCAGATCACCGGCTTCGTGCTGCATCGCGGCGCCCTCGCCTCGATGCACCGGCCCGAGCTGCCGACGGTCGACGAGCTGCTGCGGGATGCCCGACGGGTCGTGGTGCTCGAGGACATCGTCGACCACACCAACGTGGGCGCGATCTTCCGCAACTGCGCCGCGCTCGGCGTCGACGCCGTGCTCGTGAGCCCGCGGTGCGCCGATCCGCTCTACCGCCGCAGCGTGCGGGTGAGCATGGGCACCGTCTTCCAGGTGCCGTGGACGCGTGTCGCTGATCTCGGCGAGGGGGGTGCCGCGCAGCTCCAGGCGCTCGGATTCCGGATCGCGGCCTTCGGGCTGCGCGCCGATGCGGTCGCGCTCGACGACTACGTGCGCGCGCTTCCCGCGAAGCTGGCGCTCGTCTTCGGCACGGAGGGCGACGGGCTGCTCCCGCACTCGATGGAGGCGGCCGACGACATCGTCATGATCCCGATGAGCGGCGGGGTCGACTCGCTCAACGTCGCCTCGGCGACCGGGATCGCGATCTGGGCGATCCGCTCCGCCTGACTATCGCGAGCTCGGCGCGGGGGAGTAGCGTCCAGGCATGACAGCGCCGTCAGCCCCCGCCCCCGCCCGATCCGAGGGAAAGGGCCTCGCCAAAGGCCAGCTCGGACTGCTCGGGTCGACCGTGATGGGGCTCGCCTCGACAGCCCCCGTCTACTCGCTCGTGGCGACGCTCGGCTTCGTCATCACGGCCGTCGGGGTGCAGGCGCCGATCGCCTTCATCGTCGCCTTCGTGCCGATGCTGTTCATCGCCTTCGCCTACCGCGAGCTCAACCGCGCCGTGCCGGACTGCGGCACCACCTTCACCTGGGCCACCAAAGCGTTCGGCCCGTGGGTCGGCTGGCTCGGCGGATGGGGCGTCGCCGTCGCCGGCATCATCGTGCTCGCCAACCTCGCCCAGATCGCCGGAACCTACTTCTGGCTGCTGATCGGGCAGGCCGAGCTCTCGAAGAACACCCTCGTCGTCACGATCACGGGCGTCGTCTTCATCGCGGCGATGGTCTTCGTCAGCTACCGCGGCATCGAGATCGGCGAACGGCTGCAGAACGTGCTACTCGGCATCCAGTACCTCGCTCTCGCGCTCTTCGTGGTGTTCGCCTTCGTGAACGTGGCGATGGGGACGGCGCCGGACGGCGCGACGCCCGTGAGTCTCGACTGGTTCAACCCGCTCGGCTTCAGCTCCTTCGACGGCTTCACCGAGGCGGTGCTGCTGGCGCTCTTCATCTACTGGGGGTGGGACACCTGCCTCGCCCTCAACGAGGAGACGAAAGACCCCAAACGCATCCCTGGTCAGGCCGCGCTGCTGTCGATCCTCGTGCTCATGTTCACCTACGTGCTCGTCGCCGTCGCGGCGATCGCCTACTCGGGAACGGATGCCTTGGCCGACCAGGATGACGTCTTCCTCGTCGTGAAGGATGCCCTGTTCGGCCCGTGGGCCTGGCTGCTCGTGCTCGCCGTGCTGATCTCGGCGGTCTCCTCCACCCAGACGACGGTGCTGCCGACCGCGCGCGGCACGCTCGCGATGGCGGTCTACAAGGCGCTGCCCGCGCGCTTCGGCCAGGTGCACCCGAAGTTCCGCACGCCCGGATTCTCCACCCTCACCATGGGCGTCGTCGCGATCGCCTTCTACGTCGGGATGACCTTCGTGAGCGACAACGTGCTCTCCGACTCGATCTACTCGCTCGGGCTCGCGATCGCCTTCTACTACGCCATCACCGGGTACGCGTGCGTCTGGTACTTCCGTCGCGAGCTGTTCACCTCCGCCTACAACGTGTTCTACAAGTTCCTCTTCCCGTTGCTCGGGGCGGTGCTGCTGACGGTCGCCTTCGTGAAGAGCGCCATCGACATGCTCGACCCCGACTACGGTGCCTCGGTGCTGTTCGGCGTCGGCGGGGTGTTCGTCGTGGGCGTCGGATCCCTGCTGCTCGGCGTCGTGCTCGCGATCGTCTGGGCGCTCGTGCCCGCCTCGAAGCCCTTCTTCCGCGGCGAGAGCCTCAACGCCGACACACCCGTGCTCGTGCCCGACGACCCGGGGGACCTCACCCGCTCGGTCGACGGCGGCCGCGCCTGAGCGGATCCAGCCCGTCCGTCGCGCCTCGGCGGACTCCCGGGAAGGGGCCGGGATAATGCTCCGGTGCCCCCCACCCGACGCCAGATCTATCGCCGACGCCGCATCACGGTGTTCGGGGGGCTGCTGGCGGTGCTCACGGGCATCGCCTACCTGCCGCTGACCCTGTTCGCCCCCGTGACCGTCACGGATGCGCGTCTCGAGGTGCCGAGCATCACCACCCCGGCGGCCGCCGAGACCTCCCTGCCCGGCTACGGCGCGTCGGCGCTTGCGGCGATCGGCTACGACGGGCTGCTCGCGCAGGCAGGCTCGACCGAGGCGCTGCCGATGGCGAGCATCACCAAGCTCGTGACCGCGCTCACGGTGCTGGATGCGCATCCGATCACCGCAGACGACCCCGGCCCCGAGGTCACCATGACGAACGCGGACGTGAGGTTCCGTGCCGACTACATCGCGCAGAACGGCTCGGTCGCGCCCGTCACCGCCGGATGGGTGTTCACCGAGCGGGAGCTGCTCGAGATCATGCTCATCGACTCGGCCAACAACTACTCGAAGACCCTCGCCACCTGGGCGTTCGGCAGCGTCGACGCCTATCTGACGGCGGCTCGCAGCTGGCTCGACGCGCACGGGCTCTCCGGGGTGACCGTCGCCGACACCTCGGGCCTCGACCCCCGGAGCACGGCATCCGCGACCGACCTGGTGGCCCTCGGCAAGCTCGCCCTCGCCGACCCCGTGCTGGCCGAGATCGTCGGGACGAAGTCGATCGAGATCCACGACATCGGAACCGTGAAGAACACCAACGGTCTGATCGGGAAGTCCGGCATCGACGGCATCAAGACCGGAACCCTCGACTCCTTCGGGGCGAATCTGCTGTTCTCCTCGGCCATCAAGGTCGGCTCACGCACCATCGAGCTCGTCGGCGTCGTGCTCGGAGGTCCCGATCACGCCACGATCAACGGCGCGATCGAAGAGATGGTCGCGCAGGCGAAGGCCGGGTTCCACGAGGTGCAACTCGTGCAGGCCGGGGACGCGGTCGCGCGCTACACGACGCCGTGGGATGCGACAGCCAGGGCGGTCGCTGGCGAGGACGCCTCGCTCGTGGTGTGGGGCGCCACCGCGGTCACCGCCTCGGCGAGCGTCGACGGCATCCGGCTGGGGGAGAAGGGCGACCGGATCGGCTCTCTCGTGTTCACCGCCGGCACGCAGAGCGTGACGGTGCCGCTGAAGCTCTCGACCGACGTCGACGACCCCGGCCCCTGGTGGCGGCTCGGGCATCCCGCGATCATCTTCGGGATGAGCTGAGGGCTGCCGCAGCGGGCCACCCCGCCCCGCGCCGCCGAGCCCTCAGTCGTCGAGCCCTCAGTCGTCGTGGGCGAGCGGCTCGGGGATCGGACGCTTGGCGGTGATGCCGTCGCCCGAGGAGGTTCCCCTCAGGCGGCGCAGGATCCACGGCCCGAAGTACTCGCGCGCCCAGACGATGTCCTCGATGCGGGCCTGCCGCCACGGCACCGCGGGCAGCGGCTCCGGGCGGAAGGCCTCGAGCTCGTTCTCCACGCCGAGCGAGGCCAGCACCATCCGCGCGATCGTGTGGTGACCGGTCGGCGAGAAGTGCAGGCGGTCGGGCGCCCACATCCGGGAGTCGGCGAGCTCGCGCAGCGCCCACATGTCGGCGACGATCGCGTCGTGCTTCTTCGCGACGTAGTGCAGGTTCTCGTTGTAGATCGCGACCTTGCCCCTGATGCGGCCCAGCACGGGGGTGCCGCCGATGTCGGGGCCGTTGAACAGCACCACGGTCGCACCGTCGCTGCGCAGTCGGGCGATGCCGGCGTCGAGCCGGCCCGCGACCTCGTCGGGGTCGGTGCCTGGACGGATGATGTCGTTGCCGCCCGCCGAGATCGTGATGAGGTTGGGCCGCAGCTCGAGCGCCGGCTCGAGCTGTTCGTCGAGGATCTGCTGCAACAGTCGGCCACGGATCGCGAGGTTCGCATACGCGAAGTCGTCGCTCTGGGAGTCGAGCACCTCCGCGACGCGGTCCGCCCAGCCACGGTTGCCGCCCGGCACGCGGGGCTCGGGATCGCCGATGCCTTCCGTGAACGAGTCTCCGATCGCGACGTAGCGATGCCAGGGATGTTGCTCGGCCATACCACCAGGATGCCGCATCACGCCAGGCCCTGGCTGGCATCCCGCCCCCGGGGTTGACTCGACACCGCCGGAGCGGCATCGACCCCGTTCGTCAACGGGGCTCCGCGCCGGCAGAACGGAGAAGCTCATGGGATTCATCGGTTGGATCGTCCTCGGACTCATCGCCGGAGCGATCGCGAAGCTCATCCTGCCGGGTCGGCAGGGCGGGGGATGGATCGTGACCCTCCTGCTCGGCGTCGTCGGAGCCCTCCTCGGCGGATGGCTCGGCTCGCTGCTGTTCAACGTGTCGCTCGCGGACTTCTGGTCGCTTCAGACCTGGCTGCTCGCGATCGGCGGGTCGATCATCGTGCTGTTGATCTGGGGGCTGCTCTTCGGCCGCAAACGCGCCTGAGCATCGCCCTCCGGTGCCCGACTGCGCAGGCTGCGCAGTCGGGCACCGCGGCGTCTCCGGGTGTCGCCCGCGGGTGACAGGATGAGCCCGTGAGCAAGCAGGACGGCACCGGGAGGCAGGTCAGTGCCGCGCCGGTGGACGACCCGAG
The DNA here is from genome assembly GCA_003243275.1 of Leifsonia xyli. Lineage (GTDB taxonomy): Bacteria > Actinomycetota > Actinomycetes > Actinomycetales > Microbacteriaceae > Homoserinibacter. The sequence goes on from QFQR01000001.1 coordinate 273,451, forward strand.
CGCCCACATCCTGCACGTCGACATGGATGCGTTCTTCGCATCCGTCGAGCTGCTGGAGCGCCCCGAGCTCGTCGGCAAGCCGGTCATCGTGGGGCACCGCTCCGCGCGCTCGGTCGTGACGGCCGCCACCTACGAGGCACGGCGCTACGGGGTGAACTCCGCCATGCCGATGGCGCTGGCGCTGCGCCGCTGCCCGCAGGCGATCGTGCTGGAGCCCCATTTCGAGCGCTATGCGCACTACTCGCGCCGGGTGATGCAGATCCTCGGAGACGTCACCCCGCACGTCGAGCAGCTGAGCGTCGACGAGGCCTTCCTCGACGTCGCGGGGGCGCGCCGTCTGCTCGGCGACTCGTGGACGATCGGCACCGCGCTCCGCGAGCGGGTGTTCGCCGAGACGGGGCTGCGCTGCTCGGCGGGAGCGGCCGCCACCAAGTTCGTCGCCAAACTCGCCTCGAGCCGTGCCAAGCCCGACGGACTGCTCGTGATCCCCGCGGCGGAGACGCTCGGCTTCCTGCATCCGCTGCCGGTGTCGGCGCTCTGGGGTGTCGGCGGCAAGAGCGAGGAGGCGCTCGTGCGACTCGGATTGCGCACGATCGGCGATTTGGCGAACGCACCGCTCGACATGCTGCGGCGCGCCCTCGGCACGGCGGGGGCCGAGCGGCTGCACGAGCTCTCCTGGGGCAGGGACCCCCGCGGGGTCAGCCCCGGCCGCGAGGAGAAGTCGATCGGCCACGAGACGACCTTCGAGACGAACCGGACCGAGCCCGCCGAGCTTCATCGGGCGCTGCTGCAACTCGCCGACGGTGTCGGGCAACGCCTGCGCCGCGCGGGGGTGATGGCGCGCACCGTCGCCCTCAAGCTGCGGTTCGAGGATTTCACCACGATCACCCGCTCACGCACGCTCGCCGAGCCCACCGACCTCGGTCGGCGCATCTACGAGGAGGCGCGCGGGCTCTACGACCAGGCGAACACCATCCGGCGTCCCGTGCGGCTCATCGGGGTGCGGGCAGAGCAGCTCACGGGTGACGTCGCGGCGCTCGGCCTGTGGGACGACGACGAGGACTGGCGCGAGGCGGAGCAGACCGTCGACGCCATCGCCGAGCGATTCGGCACGGGTGCGGTGCGCCCCGCCGCCCTGCTGAGGCCCGCCGTTCAGCGCCGCTTCGGGCACCGGGACGACTGAGCGGGCGGGGGGCGCGGATTTCGATACGCCCGCTGCGCGGGCTACTCAATCAGCGGGTGGTGCCGTGGACCTGCGCGTCTCGACGCCGTGTCAGCGGGGCAGTACCCGCTGGTCGAGTAGCGCCGAAGGCGCGTATCGAAACCAGTGTCGGCACCCCCGACTACGCTTGGGTCGAGTGAGCGAGGTATCGGGGGAGCGGGCGTTCCGCGCCACAGCGGCCGCCGACCACCTCTCGCCGAGCTTCCCCGAGCGGGCCGCCTGGGGCACCGCGGGCAAGCTGCGCGCCTGGCAGGAGGAGGCGCTCACCGCCTACTTCGACCCCGCCGTGAACCCGGCCAGTCGCCGCGACTTCCTGGTCTCCGCGACCCCCGGCGCCGGCAAGACCACCTTCGCCCTGCGCCTCGCCTCCGAGCTTCTGCAGCGTCGCCTCATCGACCGCATCACGGTGGTCGCTCCCACCGAGCATCTCAAGGTGCAATGGGCGGATGCCGCGCATCGGGCCGGCATCCGGCTCGATCCCCGCTTCAGCAACCGGCACGGCCGCGAATCCCGGCAGTTCCACGGCGTCGTGGTCACCTACGCGGCGGTCGCCGTGCGCGCGAGCCTGCACCGGGAGCTCACCACCTCGGCGCGCACCCTCGTGATCCTCGACGAGGTGCACCACGCGGGCGATGCGCTCAGTTGGGGCGATGCGGTGCGGGAGGCCTTCGAGGGTGCCGAGCGGCGACTCTCGCTCACCGGCACCCCGTTCCGCAGCGACACCTCGCCCATCCCGTTCGTCCGCTACGCGCGCGACGAGCGCGGCATCCGGCTGTCGCAGACCGACTACGCCTACGGCTACGGGCACGCCCTGCGCGACGGGGTGGTGCGCCCCGTGGTGTTCCTCAGCTACGCCGGCTCGATGCGCTGGCGCACCCGCACGGGCGAGGAGATGGAGGCCGCCCTCGGCCAAGACGACACCCAGGATGTGACGGCGCAGGCCTGGCGCACCGCGCTCGACCCCGGCGGCGACTGGATGCCCGCCGTGCTGTCGGCGGCCGATCGGCGCCTGCGCGAGGTGCGCCAGCACATCCCGGATGCGGGCGGCCTCGTGATCGCGACCGATCAGGCGGCGGCCCGCGCCTACGCGACGATCCTCACCGATCTCACGGGCACGCCGCCGACCGTCGTGCTCTCCGACGACGCGGGGTCAGGCGAGCGGATCCAGGCCTTCGCCGAGGGCACCCAGCGTTGGATGGTGGCGGTGCGGATGGTGTCGGAGGGGGTCGACGTGCCGCGACTCTGCGTCGGCGTCTACGCGACGAGCGCCTCCACCCCGTTGTACTTCGCCCAGGCGATCGGCCGCTTCGTGCGCGCCAGGCGCCGCGGCGAGCTCGCGACCGTGTTCCTCCCGAGCGTGCCCGTGCTGCTGCGGCTCGGTGCCGAGCTGGAACGCGAACGCGACCACGCCCTCGATCGCGAGACCCCCGAGGACGCCCTGCTCGAGGACGCACTCCTCGACGAGGCGAACCGGCAGGAGGACAGCTCATCGGAGCTCGCCGACGAGTTCGAGTGGCAGGCGCTCGCCTCGATCGCCACCTTCGAGAAGGCGATGTTCGACGGGGAGGAGTACGGCGCGCTCGCGACGCCCGGCAGCCCCGAGGAGTGGGACTTCATCGGCATCCCCGGCATCCTCGACCCCGAGGAGGTCTCGGAGCTGCTGAAGCATCGCCAGCAGCGGCAGGCGCGCCGCGGGGAGGATCGTCGTGAGCGCGGCGAGGACGACACCCAACCGCAGGCCCTGCACCGCACCCTCGCGGAACAGCGACGCCTGCTCAACAGTCTGGTGAGCATCCACGCCCGCGGCACCGGGCAGACCCACGCGCAGGTGCACGCCGAGGTGCGGCGGATGTGCGGCGGGCCTGAGGTGGCCAGGTGCACGGTCGCGCAGTTGCAGTCCCGTATCGAGCTGCTGCGCCGCCGACTCGGGTCCGCCTGAGCCGGATCGGCATCACCGCGACGCGATACGCGAACGGTAGCGTTGAGCCATGCCATCCAGCCTCGAGAGCCTGCGCGCCGAGTACGACACCCTCCGCGAGCGCGGACTCTCCCTCGACCTCACCCGCGGCAAGCCCTCGGCGGCCCAGCTCGACCTCTCCAACGCGCTGCTCGACATCGACCTCTCCGGCGACTTCCGCGACGCGGCGGGCACCGACCTGCGCAACTATGGCGGGCCGGAGGGCGTGCTCGAGTTGCGCGCGATCTTCGCCGAACTGCTCGGCATCCCCGTCGCCCAGGTGCAGGCGGGCAACAACGCGAGCCTCCAGTACATGCACGACACCGTCGTCCATGCGCTGCTGCACGGCGTGCCGGGAGGCGAGCCCTGGGTCGGTCAGGACGTCGCGTTCCTCTGCCCCTCGCCCGGCTACGACCGGCACTTCGCGATCACCGAGGCCCTCGGCATCCGGATGATCCCCGTCCCGTACCTCGACGACGGCTCACTCGACCTGGCCGCGATCGAGCAGCACCTCACCGACCCGTCGGTGCGTGGGATGTGGCTCGTGCCGCTGTACGCGAACCCGACCGGGTCGGTGATCGACGAGGCGACGGCGCGTGCGCTCGTGTCGCTGCCCGCGGCGCCCGACTTCCGCATCTTCTGGGACAACGCCTACGGCTGGCACCACCTCACCGAGGACGAGCCGGAGCCGCTCGACATCCTCGGTCTCGCCGCCGCGGCCGGCAACCCCGACCGGGTGTTCGTCTACGCCTCGACCTCGAAGATGACCCAGGCCGGCGCCGGGGTGTCGTTCTTCGCCTCGAGCCCCGCGAACGTCGCCTGGTTGCGCACCCACAGCTCGGTGCAGACCATCGGCCCCGACAAGCTCAACCAGCTGCGGCACACGCGCTTCTTCGGCGATGCAGAGGGGGTGCGGGAGCACATGCGCAGGCACCGCGCGCTGCTCGCGCCCAAGTTCGCCCTCGTCGACCGGGTGCTCGAGCAGAAGCTGGCGGGCCACGCCACCTGGACGAAGCCCGCGGGTGGCTACTTCGTGACCCTGTATGCGCCGGATGGCACCGCCGCCCGCGCGGTGGAGCTCGCCAAGGACGCCGGCATCGCGATCACGCCCGCCGGCGCCGCCTTCCCGTACGGCGACGACCCGCGCGACCGCGTCATCCGCATCGCCCCGTCGATGCCGCCTGAGGCGGAGCTCGAGACCGCGATCGAGGCGCTCGCACTGTGCGTGCTGCTGGCCGAGGCGGAGCTGACGTCCGGGTCCTGATCGCGACGGTGGTCTCGAGGAGAGACCGGCTGCTCCGCCCTAGCGGAAGTCGCGGGAGCGGTGCGGCACGCCCGCCCGCAGCGGTTCGATGCCGTCGGCGAGCACGTTGACGACCCCCTCGGGGCTGCGTTCGAGGATGCCGCGCACGATGACCGCGGGTGCGTCGCGCGCGACGCGACGGTGACGTGCCCAGAAGCCCGCGCCGCAGATGACGTTCACGAGCCCCGTCTCGTCTTCGAGGTTCATGAAGGTGATGCCGGATGCCGTGGCCGGCCGCTGCCGGTGCGTCACGAGGCCCGCGACCTCGATGCGTCGCCCCGGCTCGGCGGTGCGCAGCCGCTCGGCGCTCAGCACACCGCGGGTGTCCAAGCCGGCACGCAGGTGGCGCACCGGGTGGTCGTCGGGGGAGATGCCGGTGGCCCACAGGTCGGCTGCGAGCGTCTCGAAGGAGGTCGGGTCGGTGAACAGCGGAGGCTGCACGGCGACGACACTGCCCGCGAGGTACTCGGCCCGGTTCTCGGCGGCGGAACCCGCCTGCCAGAGCGCCTCGCGGGTCGCGAGCCCGAAGGACACGAACGCTCCCGCCGTCGCGAGCGCCTCGAGCTGTGCCGTCGTCACGCCGATGCGGCGCACGAGATCTTCCATGTCGCGGAACGGGCCAGCGGCATCCCGCTCCCTGACGATGCGTTTCGCGAGCGGCATACCGATCCCGCGCACCTCCGCGAGCCCGAGCCGCACGGCGAGCCTGCCGTCGCGCCGATGGTCGTCGGCGGCGTCGGGGGCATCCGGGTCGAAGTCGCCAGGATGCGGTTGATGCCGTTCGAGGCATGAATCGAGGCCTGCGCGCGGGAGCGGGGAGCGAAAGTCATCTCCGGCCTTCGCCGCGACGCCAGCAACGACGCCCGGCTCGGGTATCTGCTCGTCATCCGAACCGAGCGGTTCGAGCCCCGCATCCACCCCCGAACGCAGGATGTCGGGACGTAGCACCCGCACCCCGTGCCGCCGGGCATCGGCCGTGAGGGTCGCGGGGGAGTAGAACCCCATCGGCTGGGCGCGCAGCAGGCCCGCCAGAAAAGCCGCGGGATAGTGCAGTTTGATCCAGGAGCTCGCGTACACGAGCAGGGCGAAGCTCAGCGAATGGCTCTCGGCGAAGCCGAAGTTCGCGAAAGCCTGGATCTGGGCGTAGATCTCGTCGGCCGCCGCGCCGGTGAGGCCGTTCGCGGCCATCCCCGCGTAGAGCTTCTCGCGTATCCCGTCGATGCGTTCGAGCCCCCGCTTGGACCCCATCGCACGACGCAAGCGGTCGGCGTCCTCGCCCGAGCACTCGCCGACCGCCATCGCCATCTGCATGAGCTGCTCTTGGAAGACCGGGATGCCGAGCGTGCGTTCGAGCACCGGCACGAGTTTCGGGTGCGCGTACTCGATCGTCTCCTTCCCGAGCTTGCGACGCACGAACGGGTGCACCGCCCCGCCCTGGATGGGACCGGGCCGCACGAGCGCGATCTGCACGACGAGGTCGTAGAACGCCCGCGGCTGCAGGCGCGGCAGCAGCCCCATCTGCGCCCGCGACTCCACCTGGAAAACGCCGATCGAGTCGGCGCGGCACAGCATGTCGTAGACCGCAGGCTCCTCTTTGGGGATCGTCGCGAGCGTCCACTCCTCCCCGGTCGCCTCGCGGATGAGGTCGAAGCAGTGTTGCAAGGCTGCGAGCATGCCGAGCCCCAGCAGGTCGAACTTGACGAGCCCCATCCAGGCGGCGTCGTCCTTGTCCCACTGGATCACGGTGCGGTCCTCCTTGCGGGCATGCTCGATCGGCACCACCTCGCCGACGGGGCGATCGGTGAGCACCATGCCCCCCGAGTGGATGCCCAGGTGCCGCGGGGCCTTCAGCAGCTCGGCCGCGAGTTCGAGCACCGGGCGCGGGATCCCGGAGTCGGCGACCGCATCCGGCTTCAGGTTCCCCGCGTGCACATCGATCCGCTTCGACCAGGCGTCCTGCTGGCCTGGGCTGTAGCCGAGCGCCTTCGCCATGTCGCGCACGGCGTTCTTCGGCCGGTACTGGATGACGTTGGCCACCTGGGCGGCGTTGCGCCTCCCGTACTTCGCGTACACCCACTGGATGACCTCCTCGCGACGGTCGGAGTCGAAGTCGACGTCGATGTCGGGCTCTTCGTCGCGCAGGCTCGAGAGGAACCGCTCGAAGGGCAGTCGGTACGCGATCGCATCGACCGCGGTGATGCCGAGCAGGTAGCAGACCGCCGAGTTGGCGGCAGAACCGCGGCCCTGGCACAGGATGCCGCGGCTGCGGGCGAAGGCGACGATGTCGTGCACGATGAGGAAATAGCCGGGGAAGTCCTTCTGCTCGATGACGGCGAGCTCGGCCTCGATGCGGGCACGGCCCGCCTCATCGAGTTCGGGATAGCGAGTGGGAACCCCGGCCCAGACCAGCTCGCGCAGATACGACATCGGCGTGTGCCCCGCCGGAACCTCCTGCTTCGGCAGCGCAGGCTTGGCGCGGCGCAGCGGGAAGGCCAGCTCGGCGGCGAGCTCGAGCCCGTGTTCGATCGCCCCGGGGTAGCGGGAGAAACGTTCCCGCATCTCGCGGCCCGAGCGCAGATGGGCGCCGCCCGTGGCCGGCAGCCACCCGTCGAGCTCGTCGAGGCTGCGTCGGGCGCGCACGGCGGCGATCGCCGCGGCGAGGTGCCTGCGGTCGGGGGAGGCGTAGTGCACGTTGCCGGTCGCCAGCACCGGGAGTCCCCGCGCGGATGCCAGCTCGGCGAGCACGTCGTTGCGGTCGCTGTCGAGGGGGTCGCCGTGGTCGATCAGCTCGACGTGCACGGCGTCTCGTCCGAACAGCGCGACGAGCGCGTCCAGGGCGCGGCCCGCCGCATCCGCCCCACCCGTCTCGAGGGCGCGGCGCACGGCGCCCTTGCGACAGCCGGTGAGCACGGCCCAGTGCCCGGCGGCCCGCTCCGCGAGCTCGGGGAGCTGGTAGACGGGTCGCCCCTTCTCGCCCCCGCGCAGGTTCGCCTCGGTGAGCGACTGGGCCAGCCGGTGGTAGCCCTCGGTGCCGCGGGCGAGCACGACCAGATGGTCGCCCTCCGGATCCGGCTCGCCGTTCTGCGGGCCGCGCAGCCCGAGCGAGAGCTCGGTGCCGAACACGGTCGCCACCCGCGAGGCCTCGGCTGCTTCCGCGAAGTGCACGAACCCCGCGAAGGTGTCATGGTCGACGAGGGCGAGCGCGCTGATCCCCAAGCGATCCGCCTCTTCGAGCAGTTCCTCGGGGGAGGACGCGCCGTCGAGGAAGCTGAAGCTCGAGTGGGCGTGCAGTTCGGCGTAGGGGAGTGCATCGGGGTCGCGCACGGGCTCACCCGGCGGCAGGTAGGGCCCGCGCCTGCGGGAGAACGCGGGGCCGTCACCGCCGTCTCGCGGGTCGTCCTCGGAGGGGCGCCGCCCCGAGAGGGTGCCCTCGAACTCCGCCCAGGGCATGGGCGGGTTGTTCCAGCCCATCAGTCAGGGCCCATCATTCAGGCCCATCAGTCGTACCGCCCCTCGGCCCACCAGCCTTCGCCGTCGAGCACGAGCAGCCACGCGCATCCGCTCGCGTCGACCGCCTGCACGCGGTGCGCGGCACGGGCGGTCGCGGGGTCCCACCACCGTTCCTCGAGCGGCCACGGCCCGGCCCACGCCGTGAGGTCGCGGCGGGCTCCGGTCTGCGACACGAGCACGGCGGGGGAGGCGCTCACGCGACCGCGCGCATCGACCGTGACGAGGCGACCGCGCGCATCCTCCACGCGCAGCGGACGCGGCATCGCGAAAACGGTCGCGGGCGGCGGGTCGGGAAGCGCACCCGGCCAGGGATGCGTGCGCGCACGCGCGGGCGACACGCGATCACCCCAGGGAACAAGCGTCTGCCTGTCGCTCGGACGCCGGCCGCCCGACAGCTGCGGCGTGAGCACCCCGAGGTGGCCCACCATGCCCTGCACGCGCGAGAGCACCGAGTGCACGCGCTCGTCGGGTCCGGTTCCCCAGAGCCCCGTCTCATGCACGTGCACGGGGTCGACGGATTCCGGGCTCACCCGCACGCGCACCACGGGGGAACGCAGCGTCTCGGTGGCCTGCACCTGCCAGCGCACCCGGTCGACGACCTCGGCGGCCGAGAAGGACCGCGGATGCATCCAGACCCGCTCGTCGTGCTCGCCGTCGTCGCCGGTCAACTCGACCCGCAGCGCCGTGCAGACGAGCCGCTCGGCGAGCAGCGCCCGCACGAAGTCATCGCATGCCGCCCGCACCCCGAAGGCGACCTCGTCGACCCGGGAGACGCCAGGCTCGAAGTCGACGACCGCGTCGATGTCGCGCGGCGGGATGCGCGGCGTCGCGGGCCGCGGGTCCCTGCCGCGCGCGAGGGTGTGCAGCCGCGCACCGAGCGGGCCGAACCGCGCCGCGACCTCCGCCTCCTCGAGCCGGGTGAAGCCGCCGAGGGTGCGGATGCCGAGTCGCGGCAGCAGGGAGGCCAGCTCAGCATCGCCGAGGGCGGCGACGGGCAACGGGGCGAGAAAGGCACCCGATTGACCAGACGGGACGATGCGCACGGCATCTCCGCCGCCTCCGGGATCGCCCGCCCCGCGCGCCGCGAGTTCGGCGGCGAACAAGCCGTCGGCGATCCCCACCCGGGCTCGCGCCGCGCCGACACCGACGGCGAGGCCGGAGACCGTGCGGGCCGCCGCCCGTTCGCCGCCGAAGTAGCGGGCGGGACCTCGCGCGCGGATCGCCGCCGTGCCCGGGGTGAGCGGGTGCCAGCCGGGCAGCGTCTGCTCGAGCACGGCCAGCACGGGTGCGAAGGCACGCGCCGCGAGCCCCGGTTGCTCCCGTTCGACACGCAGGCCCGGGCAGCGGCCCTGTGCCTCACGCTGGCGCATCCCGAGCTGCACGCCATGGGCACGGGCAACCGCGGTGCAGCCCGTCACGACTCCGGCGGCGACGAGCACCACGGGCTCCGTCTCGGCGATCCGCTGCTCGCGCGCCTGTGCGCACACGGCCCAGTCGGGCACGTGCAGCACGAGCAGTCGAGGAGGAGATGTCATACCCCATAGTCGAACATGTGTTCGATTAAGTCAATCCATTCCTCGCGCGCACGCAGACGCTTCCGCGAACGGGCTTCAGCCGACGAGTTCGACCTCGGCGACGATCCGATCGCCGGGCTCCACACCCTCTGCACGCCGCACCCGCGCGCCGATCACGAGGCTGTAGGCACCGGATGCCGAAGGGAAGATCGAGGTCGACCATCGCGTGCCGCCGACACACGCCGCCACCTTGACGGCCCCGAAGCCGGAACGGGGGAGCGCATCCGCCCATTCGTGGATCTCGGCGGAGGCGTCGAGCGGCAGCTCGACGAAATACCAGTCGTCGCGCACGCGCGCCTCCCAGCGCCGCAACTCCGCCTCGAAGCGGTATCGCATCCGATCCAGCACCTTCCCCGTCTCGCCAGCGCGCCGGCGGCGGCGCGCAGAACCCTGCGAGACGAGACCCACCCTAGACGCCTGTTTTCCGCCGGATGCGGCCACGCGATCCGAGCAACAGCGCTCACCCCAGCGCACGCAGGGGAGCGGATGCCGGCCGCTCGCCCTCGATGGGCCGCACCTCGACGGGCTGCACCTCGACGGGCGCGACCGCACCCCGCGCATCCGGCAGCCAGAGCCGCCGGGAGCGGGTGCGCCCCTGCCAGGCGGACGAGCTCGACGCCACCGTCACCCGTCGCGCCACGAGGTGCCCGAAGCCGAACCCCAATCCCGCCCAGTCGCTCTCGGTCACCGCCAAGCGAGCCGACGCGCGCGGCCAGTCACGCGTGGAGACGAGCACCGCCTCCCGCTGCCGCAGCCGGGAGGCCAGCCGCCCCGCCACCGCCTCACCCACCCGGGCACGCTCCGGTGGCTGCACGAGCACGACGGCGACCGCGTCGATGAGCGCCGACACGACCGCGAACCACTGCTCGCCCGGCTGCGGCACGAGCACGAGACGCTCCAGCTCGAGACCCGCAGCCGCAGCCGCCTCGAGGCCCAGGTCGGGCATGCCGACGACCGCGCACCACGCACCAGAGCGACTCGGCTCGCGCAGCAGCTCGAGGGCGAGCGCCGTCGAGCCCTCGACGACGTAGCTGCCGCCCGCGGCGAGCGCCCCCTCCGGCAGGAGCGCCGCGAGCGCCGCCGAGGTCGGCAGGGCGCGCTCCGCGAGCCGGGTGCGCTGCATGCCGCGGATGCGGTCCTGCAGTCGGCGGATCTCCTCCGCACGCCCGGTGTCGAACATGCATTCGATGCTACGCCGGTCGACCGACGTCAGAACAGCGTGAGCGTCGTCACCCAGCTGAACACGACGAAGGCGACCACGTTCACGATGACCGTCACCCAGAACACCACCTGGAAGCTCATCTTGATCGTCTTGTGTCGGAACACCTGCTGCGCGATCACCGCACCCGGCCATCCGCAGGCGAGCCCCATCGCGAGCAGCGAGCTCTCGCTGAGCCGCCACCTCTCGGTCTCCGCCGCACGCTTGTCGAGCGCGTACGCGACGAAGGTGGCGAACGACATCCCGAGGTAGAGGATCCACACCCAGTAGGGCACGGGACGGATGAGCGACACCGTGAACGCGATCCCGGCGAATCCCAGCACCGCGAGATAGCCGAGCCGACTCGCGCGGCGGCTGGGCGCGAGCCGGGAGACCGGGGCCGACACCTTGCGACGGTCGCGCGGCATCGCGGGGGAGGAGACGACCGCGTGGGCGGCGCGCGGCTTGCCCTCGGGCGAGAACTCGAGCTCGTATCCGACCTCGTCACCCTCGACGGGACGCGTCGCGCCGATCGCGAACGCTGAGATGTGCACGAACACGTCCGGACCGCCGACGCTCGGGGCGACGAAGCCGAATCCGCGTTCATCGTTCCAGGTCGTCAGCACACCGCTCATGCGCACCGGTCCAGGTTTCATCTTGTGGGGATGCTACGTCGCCTGGCCGTGAGAGGGCAGCGGAACACGGCGCGCCGCCCACCCCGCGTCCGAGGGCAGACCTGTCCCCCTGCCCGCGGATGCGGGGTACGGATCGGCCTCCCCTCCGCCGAGGACCACCCGCCCCGCAGATGTTGTGCCTCGAACGAGGAGGGGCGCGCCTGCTCCCCACACGACAGGATGATCTCGGGGGTGTCATGACGGACGGCGACAAGGAGATGGCTCTCCGCTTCGCGGGCAGCTGCGCCGCATGCGGTCAGGAGATCCCCCAGGGGACGCGCGCGATCTACAACTCGCACGCGCGGAAGGTGCGGCACCTGGAGTGCCTGTCCGCTGTGGAGTCGCCTGCGATAGATCACGGTGTCGCGGGTGCCTCAGCGACACGCGAATACGAGCGCCGACAGGCCAAGGATCTCGCTCGGCACGAAGCGAATGTTGCCACGGCGAAGGCGAACATCCAGTCCGTGTTCGGCACCGGATTCGTGGGTAAGGTGGCGACCTTCCTGGCTGTCGATGAGACGCCGCCACGCACCCGACAATCGACGAAGGCATGGGCCTCGGGAGCGATCGGGGAGGAGCGGGTGGCCGCCCGTCTCGACGCGCTCGACGAGGTGGGGATCGTCGCGCTCCACGATCGCCGCATCCCGGGCACACGCGCGAACATCGACCATCTGGTGGTGACGCCGTGGGGCGTCTGGGTCGTCGACGCCAAGCACTACGCGGGCAAGAAGGTCGACTTCGACGTGGTCGACACCTTCCTCGGGTTCGGTGGCCGCAAACGGCTTCTCGTGGGCGGACGCGACCGAACGACTCTCGTCGAGGGCGTCGAATGGCAGATCACGAAGGTTCAGGAGGTCGTCGGCCCCGACATCGACGTGTCCGGATGCCTGTGCTTCGTGGACGCCGAATGGCCGCTGTTGCTGGCCGACTTCACGGTGCGAGACATCCAGATCTGCTGGCCGAAGCGGCTCGCCAAGACCCTGCTGCGGCGCGAAGAGGCCAGGATCGATCCCGAGCCGCTCGCGCGACTGCTCGCATCCAGGTTCCCCGCCGCCTGACGGCGTCTGCGCGAGCTCGCTCCCGCCCCGCAGCGGGGCACCGCGTCGAAACGGCAGTTCCGACCCGAAGACCGGGGACGGATGGGTCGAAGCTGCCGTCTCGATGCCGCCCGCGGCCGCCGCGGGGACGACGAAGGCCCCGGATCACACGATCCGGGGCCTTCGTACTCGCGTGCGCGAAGGGGGACTTGAACCCCCACGCCCTTTCGGGCACTAGCACCTCAAGCTAGCGCGTCTGCCATTTCCGCCACCCGCGCGAGTGGATCCTCACGAGGAGAACCGAAGATCGACCTTAGCACGCTCCGGCGCGGTCGCGAACGCCACCCGGTACCGTGGAGACATGGACGGCGCACTCGAAGACACCGCCCGCATCGCCCGCGACCTCATCCGCTTCGACACCACGAACTGGGGCGAGGGGCGCGCGAAGGGCGAGACGGAGGCGGCCGAGTACGTCGAGGCGGAGTTGCGCAGCATGGGCCTCGCACCGCGGCTCATCGATGCCGCACCGCGTCGCACGAGCGTCGTCGCGCGCGTCGAGGGCAGCGACCCCGGCCGCCCCGCGCTCGTCGTGCACGGGCACCTCGACGTGGTGCCCGCCGACGCCGCGAACTGGAGTGTCGACCCCTTCGCCGGGGAGCTCCGCGCCGGAATGCTGTGGGGCCGGGGCGCGGTCGACATGAAGGACATGGACGCCATGATCCTGACGAGCCTCGGCGACATCCTGCGCTCGGGTCGACGCCCGCAACGCGACCTCGTCGTCGCCTTCTTCTCCGACGAGGAGAACGGCGGCGTGTTCGGTTCCCACCACCTCGTCAGCCATCATCCGGAGCTCTTCGCGGGGGCCACGGAGGCCATCAGCGAGGTCGGCGGCTACTCGGTGGAGCTCGGCGGACGCCGCGCCTACCTGCTGCAGACGGGGGAGAAGGCGCTCCTGTGGGTGCGGCTCGTCGCCCGCGGCCAGGCGGCCCACGGCTCGCGGGTCATCCACGACAACGCGCTCACGACGCTCGCGGAGGCGGTGGCGCGCATCGGACGACACGTGTGGCCGGTGCAGCTCGGCACCACCACGAGCGCCATGCTCGACGGCGTGCGGCGCATCCTCGACGCCGCGCCCGACCTCGACCCGGTGGAGCTCATCGAGCGCACCGGCATCGCCGCGGGATTCCTGCGCTCCACGGTGCGCACGACCGCCAACCCGACCGTGCTGCAGGCCGGCTACAAGCACAACGTGATCCCGGATCGTGCGGAGGCGCTCATCGACATGCGCCCCTTCGTCGGCCAGGAGGATGAGGCTCTCGCGACCCTCCGCGAACTCGCGGGGCCGGATGTCGCGGTCGAGATCGTGCACCACGACGTGGGGCTGGAGAACCCGTTCTCCGGCGCCCTCGTCGAGCGGATGGTGAGCGCGTTGCGGCGGCACGACCCCGGCGCCGAGGTGCTGCCCTACCTGCTCTCGGGCGGCACCGACAACAAGGCGCTCAGCGAGCTCGGCATCACGGGCTACGGTTTCGCGCCGCTCCGTCTCGGCCCCGGCCTCGACTTCCCGGCGATGTTCCACGGCGTCGACGAACGGGTGCCGCTCGACGCGCTCGCATTCGGGCGGGCCGTGCTGACCGATTTCCTGCTCGAGGCCTGACAGAATCACCCGGTGGACTTCCTCGAAGCGATCATCCTCGGCCTCGTCCAGGGCCTCACCGAGTTCCTGCCGATCTCGTCGAGCGCGCATCTGCGCATCGTCGGCGAACTGCTCGGCTGGAGCGACCCGGGCGCGACCTTCACCGCGATCACCCAGCTCGGCACCGAGACCGCGGTGCTCATCTACTTCTGGAAGGACATCACCCGGATCATCGGAAAGTGGTTCCGCTCGCTGTTCCCTGGGGGAGGCGGCAAACGCTCCACCGGCATCCAGAAGGGCGACCCGGATGTGCGGCTCGGCTGGCTGATCATCATCGGCACCGTGCCGATCGTGCTGGCCGGCTACTTCCTGCAGGACACCATCCGCACCACCCTCCGCTCGCTCTGGATCGTCGCGATCGTGCTCATCGTGTTCGGTGTGCTGCTGTGGCTCGCCGACCGCCTGGGGCGCCGCACGAAGCCGATCGAGGCCACCAGCTACCGCGACGGCATCCTCATCGGCCTCGCCCAGATGCTGGCCCTCATCCCGGGCGTGAGCCGGTCGGGTGCCTCGATCAGCGCGGGGCTCGCGCTCGGCTACACCCGCCAGGCGGCGGCCCGCTTCGCGTTCCTGCTCGCGGTTCCCGCCGTGTTCGGTTCGGGGCTGTACGAGCTCGTCACCTCGTTCCGCGACCCCGCCGAGAACCACTACGGACTCGGCCCCACCATCGCCGCCACCGTCGTCGCCTTCTTGGTGGGCCTCGCGGTGATCGCCTTCCTCATGCGCTACCTGGCGAAGGGGTCGTTCCTGCCGTTCGTGATCTACCGCATCCTGCTCGGCGGGGTGCTCATCGGCCTGCTGTCGGCGGGCGTGCTGCAGGGCTAGTCAGGGCGCGGGCGGCTGGTCGCCGTCGCGCTTGCGCAGGTAGCGCTCGAACTCCTCGGCGATCGCATCTCCGGATGCCTCGGGCGAGTCGACGGTGTCGCGCGCCTGCTCGAGCTGCTCGATGTAGGCCGTCATGTCGTCGTCGTCGCTCGCGAGCTCGTCGATGCCCCGCTCCCACGCCTCGGCGTCCTCGACGAGCGAGCCGCGATCCACGCTCACGTCGAGGAAGTCCTCCAGCCGCTCGATGAGCGCGAGGGTGGCCTTCGGCGAGGGCGCGTTGTGCACGTAGTGCGGCACAGAGGCCCAGACCGACACGGTCGGGATGCCGGAGCGCTCGGCGGCATCCGCGAGCACGGAGACGATGCCGACCGGCCCCTCGTAGCTCGAGCGCTCCAACTCGAAACGCTCCCGCACGGACGAGTTCTCGCTCGAGGCGAAGACCGCGATGGGGCGGGTGTGCGGCACGTCGGCGAGCATCGCACCGAGGAAGACGATGCGCTCGACACCCGCCGTCGAGATCGCGTCGAGCATCTCCTCGGCGAAGGTCTTCCAGCCGCGCGAGGGTTCGGTGCCAAGCAGCACGTGCACGCCGTGGCCGCCGTCGACGGGGCCGAAGAGGGTGACGCTCGGCCAGGTCAGCATCCGGTCGCCCTTCTCGTCGAAGCTCGTCACGGGGCGGTTGAACTGGTAGTCGAAGTAGTCCTCGGGTTCGACCTCGACAAGCTGGGCGAGTCCGAGCTGATCGCGCAGCGTCCGCACGGCCGTCGAGGCCGCCTCGCCCGCGTCGTTCCAGCCCTCGAAGGCCACGACGAGCGTCGAACCGCCCTGACCCCAGTCGTCCGCTGCCTGCACCGCTCCGCCTCTCCGCCCACCTCGGGCGTCGGCTCCAGGATAGGACGCCGCCCGTAGACTTGCCGGTCGTGAGCACTCCTGCCCCCGTTCCCGCCGCCGTCCTGTGGGACATGGACGGCACCCTCGTCGACACCGAGCCCTACTGGATGGTGGCCGAGCACGAGCTGATCGCGGAGTGGGGCGGCGTCTGGACCCACGAGGACGGCCTGCAGCTCGTCGGCCAGGGGCTGTGGAGTTCGGCCCTCGTGTTCCAGTCCCGCGGTGTCGACCTCGAACCGCAGCAGATCATCGACCTGCTCACCGACCGCGTGCTCACCCAGCTCGCCGACCACGTTCCCTGGCGTCCCGGCGCGCGCGAGCTGCTCGCACAGTTGCGCGCCGAGGGCGTGCCGACGGCGCTCGTGACGATGTCGATCCGCCGGATGGCCGACGCCATCATCGCGACCCTCGAAGGCGAACTCGGCGCTCGGGCGTTCGACGTGATCGTCGCCGGCGACGAGGTCGAGCATCCCAAGCCCTACCCGGATGCCTACCTGCGCGCCGCGGAGCTGCTCGCGGTGCCGATCGACGACTGCGTCGCGATCGAGGACTCGGAGCCGGGGGTGGCGGCCGCGGTGGCGTCGGGTGCCACGACCTTCGCCGTGCCGTTCCACGTGCCGTTGCCCGCGAGCCCCGCCTACGTGCTGCTCGAGCGCGGGCTGGTCGGCGTCGACCTCGCCCGGCTCGCCACCGAGCACACCGCGCGCGCTGCGGCGGAGGCGGCGCGATGAGGCTCTTCGCGGCGGGCGATCGTGTGCAGTTGACAGGCCCCAAGGGGCGCCTGCACACCATCACGCTGCTCCCGGGTGCGCAGTTCCACACCCACCGCGGCATGCTCGCCCACGACACGCTCATCGGTCTGCCGGACGGCTCGGTCGTCGAGGCCACCAACGGCGACGCCTATCTGGCCTTGCGGCCGCTGCTCTCCGACTTCGTCATGTCGATGCCGCGCGGGGCCGCGATCATCTATCCGAAGGATGCCGCGCAGATCCTCGCGATCGCCGACATCCATCCGGGTGCGACGGTCGTCGAGGCCGGGGTGGGCTCGGGTGCGCTGTCGCTCTGGTTGCTGCGCGCGATCGGTTCCGAGGGGCGCCTGCTCTCCTTCGAGCGCCGCGAGGAGTTCGCCGAGGTGGCCCACGCCAACGTCACCGCCTTCCTCGGCGCCGCCCCCGCCAACTGGTCGATCGGCATCGGCGACCTCGCCGAGGAGCTTCCGGATGCCGTGAAGCCCGGAACCGCCGATCGCGTCGTGCTCGACATGCTCGCCCCCTGGGAGTGTCTCGACGCCGTCTCGGACGCCCTCGCCCCGGGTGGTGTGCTCGTCTGCTACGTCGCGACGGCGACGCAGCTCTCGCGGGTCGCCGAGGCCATCCGCGCCACCGGCCGCTACACCGAGCCGAGTTCCACCGAGACGCTGGTGCGCGGCTGGCATGTGGAAGGGCTCGCCGTGCGCCCGGACCACCGGATGGTCGCCCACACCGCGTTCCTCATCGCCGCCAGGCGGCTCGCACCCGGTGCGGTCCTCCCGAAGCCCGCTCGGCGCGCCTCGAAGACCGACTACGGCGACGAGGACGTCGAGCTGTGGACGCCAGGCGCCCTCGGCGTGCGCGACAAGACCGACAAGCGCATCCGACGGGTGGTGCGGGATGCCCGGCAGCTCGCCGAGCGCAGCGCTCGCGGCGGCGCGGGGGAGACGTCCGAGCCCTCGACGCCGGAACAGTAGACTCGTCTCGCTCGTGCATCCCCTCCGTCGCCCGTCAGGAAAGTAGGCATCGTGCGCCGCAACTCCGCGCTCGTCAGCTCCGCCGCCATCGTGGTGGCGCTCTCCGCCACGCTCGCCGCGTGCAGCGCCACGCCCGGTGACGTGAGCGCCTGCGCGCCCGGCCTCGCCTCGGGCAGCGCCTCCTCGCTCGTGACAGCCACCGGGAAGGTGGGGTCCGAGCCGAAGGTGGAGATCCCCGCGCCGCTCGTGTCGAAGACCGCCGAGCGCAGCGTGCTCGAGAAGGGTGCCGGCCTGGTGGCCGAGCAGGGCATGACGGTCGACACCGACCTCGCCGTCTACGACGGCGCGACCGGCACCAAGCTCGGCACGACCGCCTACGACGCCGCGAGCCCCCTCCGCATGCGGGCGGGCATCCGCACCAGCGAAGAGCAGAAGAGCCCCGGGATCCTCGCGAAGGCGCTGCTGTGCGCGCAGCCGGGACAGCGTCTCGCCGTCACGGGCGACTGGAAAGACGTCGAGCTGAACCTCTCCCAGTTCGGTCTCGCCGAGGGCCAGACCATCGTCGTGGTCGTGGATGTGCGCAACGTGTTCCTCGGCAAAGCCGACGGTGTGAACCAGCTCCCGCAGGACGGCATGCCCGTCGTCGTCACCGCGCCCGACGGCACGGTCGGCGTCACGGTCCCCTCGGGCATCAAGCCCCCGACGGCAGACCGCACCTCGACGATCAAGCTGGGATCAGGTCCGAAGCTCGCGCTGGGCGACGGCGCCGTGCTGCAGGTCGCCGTGTGGTCGTGGCCGAGCGATGGCGAGCTCTCGCAGACCTCCTCGACCTGGAAGCTCGGCACCATGCCGACGACGCTCACGCTGACCGATCAGGGCGATCAGGCGATCCCCGCGGCGTTCCTCGACTCGCTCGTCGGGATCCCGGTCGGATCGCAGGTGCTCGCGGTGCTTCCGCCTGCGGCCGGAGCCACGACGAAGGACGCGACGATCTACGTGATCGACGTGCTCGGCATCACGTCCTCCGCAGCCACCGGGAAGTAGGCCGCCACGAGCGCGAACCCCGCCCCCGCGCCGGTTCCCGTCGAGGATCGGCTGTTCAGCCTCGTCCTCGCGCTGCTGGCCACCGAGGCGGGTCTGACCAAGGCGGAGATCCTCTCGAGCGTGCGCGGCTACGCCCAGCGCTACGTGACCCGCGGCGACAACGCGAACCTGGAGCGCCAGTTCGAGCGCGACAAGGACGACATCCGCGAGCTCGGAGTGCCGCTCGAGACGATCGAGCCGCTCGGCGAGCCGGGCGACAACCACAACCTGCGCTACCGCATCCCGAAGGGTGCCTACGATCTGCCGGACGACATCCGCTTCGACTCGGAGGAGCTCGCGCTGCTCGGTCTCGCCGCGATGGCGTGGCGAGAGGGATCGTTGAGCGCCGAGTCGAGACGGGCGCTCGTGAAACTGCGTGCGCTCGGCATCTCGGCGGACGAGCCCGTGCTCGGCTACGCGCCGCGGCTGCGGCTGCGCGACGCGGCCTTCGAGCCGCTCACCCAGGCGATCGACCGACGCCAGCTCGTGCGTTTCGCGTACCTCAAGCCGGGCGAGCCGCGTGCCGGCGACCGCGAGGTGATCCCGCTCGCGCTCGTGCAATACGACGGACGCTGGCATCTGTCGGCCGAGGAGCTCGCGACGGGGGAGCGGCGCACCTTCCTGCTGCGCCGCATCGTCGGCAAGGTCACCGCGGGCAAGGCGGCCCCCGAGCGCCCGGGCGATCACAAGGCGACCTCGCTCGCCGAGCTCGAGGCCGTGTGGGAGCGCGGCGTCGCCGAGCTCGAGGTGCGCGCCGGATCGGATGCCGCCTTGCGTCTCGCCCACCGCCACGGCACCGAGGAGATCGCCCCTGGCATCCTCCGCGTGCACCACGTCGACCTCGCGATCCTCGCCGACGAGCTCGCCGGCTTCGGGCCAGAGGTACTCGTGATCTCGCCTCCCGAGCTGCGCGCCGCCGTGATCGAACGCCTCCAGCGGGCGGTGGCCGACCATGGCTGACAAGCGCCACCGGGTTCCGGCCCGCTCCGTGCCGCCGCCCCAGGCGCGCGACAAGCTCGCGTTCTTGCTCGCGCTCGTGCCGTGGCTGCTCGAGCACGACCGGGTGAGCGTGCGGGAGGCTGCCGCGCATTTCGGCGTCACCGAGCACGAGATCCGCGCGTCCGTCTCGCTCGTCGCGATGAGCGGCGTGCCGGGCGACACCGCCACCTACCAGCACGACGACCTCTTCGACATCGACTGGGATGCCTTCGAGAACGACGACGAGATCGCGATCACCCAGCACGTCGCGATCGACGACGCGCCCCGGCTGTCGGCGCGTGAGGCCGCTGCCCTCATCGCGGGGCTGCAGTACCTGCAGGCGCTTCCCGAGAACGCGGATCGCGCGGGCATCCGCACCCTCATCGAGAAGCTCTCGCGTGGCGCGTCGTCCGAGCCGAGCCAGCTGGCGGTCGCGGGCGGCCCCGGAAGCGAGGCGCTGGCGCTCGTGCGCCGCGCGGTCGCCGAGGGACACCGCGTGCGCTTCGCCTACCTCAACTCGCGCGGTGAGCACGATGAGCGGGACGTCGACCCGCTGCGGGTGGAGTCGATCGATGCCGACTGGTATCTGCGCGGCTTCGACCATCTGCGCAGTGCGCTGCGCACCTTCCGCTTCGACCGGATGAGCGAGCTGGCGATCACCGAGCTCCCGATCCAGCACGGAGCGTCCGAGATGAACCTGCCCGACACGCTCTTCGAGCCCTCGGCGGAGGATCTCGAGGTGACGATCGAGGCGGCGCCCGAGGTCATCGGGCTGCTCGCCGACTACATCCCCGACGGCGCCCTGACGACCCCCGTGGGCGACCGCATCCGCACGACGCTGCGGGTGTCGCACTACCACGGCCTCAAACGCCTGATCTCGGGGATGCCTGGCACCGTTCGGGTGGTGGCCCCCGAGCAGGCGCGGCGCGCGGTGGCCGAGTGGGCGACGGCGGGTCTCAGCCGCTACGCGTAGACTGACCGAAACCTGCAGACGACGAGGACCTTCTCATGTTCATCCACCCGCTCTTCTGGAACCAGCCGTGGGCCTGGATCATCATCCTGGTCGTCGTGCTCGTGCTGTTCGGCGCGACCCGTCTGCCTGCGCTCTCCAAGAGCCTCGGTCAGTCGATCAAGATCTTCCGCAACGAGGTCAAGTCGGATCAGCCCAAGGATGCGGGCACGGCGAACAACGACAGCACCGGAACCACCCCGTCGGCCGACGACTCCGCGGCTCCGACCGACAAGTCCTAGGCCAGGTGGCGGGCGACACGGCCCGGGCGACTCCGCGCAAGAACAACCCCGAGCGGCGGATGTCGCTCGCCGAACACCTCATCGAGTTGCGCAAGCGACTCACCCGCGGCGCGATCGCGGTGCTCGTGGGCACCATCATCGGGTGGTCGCTCTACGACCTCACCTGGTTCGGCCAGCTGATCGATCCGCTCGTTCCCGGCGCCGCGAAGGCGCTCGCGGGCCAGGGGACCTGGGCCGCGATCTCCGGGCCGGTGTTCCACATCGCGGATCAGCTGGGCCTCGACCCCGAGAAGATCACCCTCAACTTCTCGAGTCTCACCGGCGCCCTCGACATCCAGTTCCAGGTGTCGTTCGTCGTGGGCATCATCCTCTCGAGCCCGGTGTGGCTCTACCAGGTGTTCGCGTTCTTCGTGCCGGGTCTCACCAAGCGCGAGCGGCGCTTCGTCTTCGCGTTCTTCTTCTCCGCGGTGCCGCTGTTCCTGCTCGGCTGCGCGGCCGGATGGATGGTGCTGCCCCGCATCGTCGAGTTCATGTTCGGCTTCGTGCCTCCCGGGGCGTCTCAGCTCTACGACACGAAGACCTACGTCGACTTCATCCTCAAGCTGCTGCTCGCCACCGGGATCGCGTTCGTGATGCCCGTGTTCCTCGTGCTGCTCAACTTCGCGGGCGTGCTGCAAGGGAGCACGATCCTGCGCGGCTGGCGCTGGGCTGTGCTCATCATCGTCGTGTTCACCGCCTTGGCCACCCCCGCCGCCGACCCGATCTCGATGCTGCTGCTCGCCCTCCCGATGGTCGTGCTCTACTTCGCCGCGGTCGGCGTGGCGCTCTGGCACGACCGCGCCGTCGCGCGCCGCCAGGCGGCTTTCGACGTCGGGCCCGGCGACGCATGACGGCATCCGACGACGTCGTGCTCTCACCCGCCGAGCGCTACGCGGCCTCGCGGGCGAAGGCGCGAACCCCCGAGTTCGAACGCTTCCGCGGCCGTCTCGCGGTCGAGCTCGACGACTTCCAGGTGGAGGCCTGCCGCGCGCTCGAGGAGGGGCACAGCGTGCTGGTGGCCGCCCCGACGGGGGCGGGCAAGACGATCGTCGCCGAGTTCGCGGTGCATCTCGCCCTCGCTGCCGCGCGCGCGAAGGTCTTCTACACGACCCCCATGAAGGCGCTCAGCAATCAGAAGTTCTCGGAGCTCGCCGCCGAGCACGGCGCGGAGCAGGTGGGCCTGCTCACCGGCGACAGCAACATCAACTCGGGCGCGCGCATCGTCGTCATGACGACCGAGGTGCTGCGCAACATGCTCTACGCCGACTCGCCGCTGCTCGGCGACCTCGCCTTCGTCGTGATGGACGAGGTGCACTACCTCGCCGACCGCTTCCGCGGGGCGGTCTGGGAGGAGGTCATCATCCACCTGCCGCGCGAGGTGCGGATGGTGTCGCTGTCGGCGACGGTGTCGAACGCGGAGGAGTTCGGCGACTGGTTGCAGGCCGTGCGGGGCGACACGGATGTCGTGGTCTCGGAGCGGCGGCCGGTGCCCCTGGAGCAGCACGTGCTGGTGGGCGGCAAGCTCACCGACCTCTTCGATGGCGCCCAGTCGCCGGATGCGCCGCCGCGGGTGAACCCGGAGCTCGCCCGGCTCGCGATCGCGGGCGGACGCGGGGCCGGTGCCTATCGGGGCGGGCGGCCCGGACGGCCTCCGCGCTCCGGCGGGGGGCAGCGCGACCGGGTCGACCGCTCCGAGGTGGCCCGACTCCTCGAGCAGCGCCATCTGCTGCCCGCCATCTTCTTCGTCTTCAGCCGCAACGGATGCGACCAGGCGGTGCAGCAGTTGCTGCGTTCCGAGCTGCGGCTCACCGAGCGCTGGGAACGCGACGAGATCCGACATCTCGTGGAGGAGCGGTGCGCGGGCCTGCGTGACGAGGATCTGGGCGTGCTCGGCTACTTCTCGTGGCTCGAGGGGCTCGAGCGGGGGATCGCGGCCCACCATGCCGGGATGATCCCCACCTTCAAGGAGGTCGTGGAGGAGCTCTTCCAGCGCAAGCTCGTGAAGGTGGTCTTCGCCACCGAGACGCTCGCACTCGGGGTCAACATGCCGGCGCGCACCGTGGTGCTCGAGAAGCTCGAGAAGTTCAACGGCGAGGCGCGGGTGCCGATCACCCCGGGGGAGTACACCCAGCTCACCGGGCGCGCGGGACGGCGCGGCATCGACGTCGAGGGCCACTCGGTCATCCAGTGGTCTTCGGGGCTCGACCCGCAGGCGGTGGCGCAGCTGGCATCCCGCCGCAGCTACCCGCTCAACTCGAGCTTCCGGCCGACCTACAACATGGCCGTCAACCTCATCGAGCAGTTCGGGCGCGAGCGCACCCGCGAGATCCTGGAGAGCTCCTTCGCCCAGTTCCAGGCCGACCGCGCCGTCGTCGACCTGGCGCGCAAGATCCGCGAGCAGGAGAAGTCGCTCGCCGGCTACGCGGAGGCGATGAGCTGCCACCTCGGCGACTTCGCCGAGTATGCGCGGCTGCGGCGCGAGGTGAGCGATCTCGAACGCAAGCAGTCACGGGGCCACGAGGGCTCACGCGCCGAGCGGGAGCGACGGGAGCGACGCATCGCCGAGCTGCGTCGGCGCATGAAGCAGCATCCCTGCCATGCCTGCAACGACCGGGAGGCGCACGCCCGCTGGGCCGAGCGCTGGTTCCGCCTGAAGCGCGACACCGAGCGGCTGAGCTCGCAGGTGCGCGGCCGCACCGGGGCCGTCGCGCAGGTGTTCGACCGCATCACCGAGCTGCTGCTGGAGCTCGGCTATCTCGAGCGCGACACGCACGGCGCACTCGCGGTGGCGGCGTCGGGTCGCGCGCTGCGCCGCATCTACGGCGAACGCGACCTGCTGGTGGCGGAGTGCCTGCGAGGAGGCATCTGGGAGGGCGTCGACGCCCCGACGCTCGCCGCCCTCGCGAGCTCGCTCGTCTACGAGCCGCGGCGCGAGGATGCCGGCATCGTGCGCGAGTATCCGCGGGGGCGGTTCCGCGCGGTGTTCGAGCAGACCCAGCAGCGCTGGGCCGAGCTGAGCGTGCAGGAGGAGGCGCGCAAGCTTCCGGAGACGGAGCCGCTGTCGGCCGCGCTCGCGTCGGCCACCTCTCGCTGGGCGCAGGGCGGGCGGCTCGACGCGGTGCTGCGCGACACGGATCTCGCTGCGGGGGATTTCGTGCGGTGGATGAAGCAGGTGATCGATCTGCTCGATCAGCTCTCGCTCGTCGCGGACGGCGAGCTCGGTCGCACCGCGCGCAGCGCGATCGACGGGGTGCGGCGCGGCATCGTGGCGTATTCGAGCGTGGGCTGATCTTCAGCATCCGCGCCCTAGGCTGAGCATCCGATGTCCGATGCCGTGCCTGCACCCGTGACCACGCGGCCCTTCGTGCCGCTGTGGGGTGCCGTGCTGCTCGCCGCGGCGGCGGGCCCCGTCACGGATGCCGCCTTCCCGGATCTCGGATGGTGGCCGCTGGCCTTCGTCGGCGTCGCGATGGTGCTCGTCGCCGCGCAGGGGCGCCGCGCCGGAAGCGGATTCCTCGTGGGCTTCGTCTTCGGGCTCGCGTTCTACCTTCCGCTCATCCCCTGGATGACCGAGTTCCTCGGCCCGGACGAGCTCTGGATCGTGCGCGCGGTGCCGTGGTTCGCCCTCAGCGCGCTGATGGCGCTCTGGTGCGCACTCGGCACCATGCTCATCTCGATCGCCACCCGCGTCGTGCCGCGTGCCGTGCGCGGACCGCTCGGACGGATGCTGTTCGTGCCGCTCGTCGTCGCCGGCCTCTGGGTGGGGCGCGAGGCGATCTCGAGCATCTGGCCCTACGGCGGCTTCGCCTGGGGCCGGATCTCGCTCTCGCAGTCGGAGAGCCCGATCGCGCCGCTCTTCGCCTGGCTCGGGGTCTCCGGGGTCGGCTTCGTGATGGTGTTCCTGGTGGCGGTGGCCGTCGCCTCGGTGCGCGAGACGGCGACCCCGGTGCGGCTGCGCCTCATCCTCGTGACCGCTCTCGCCGCCCTGCTCGTGGCGTTCCCCGCGTTCCCGGTCTCCTCCGACGGCACGCTGCGGGTCGGCGCGGTGCAGGGCAACGGCAAGACCGGCTACTTCCGCCACGCCGAGAACGCCTCCGACAATCTGCTCGCGCAGTACGACGCGACCGCGCCGCTCGTCGACGAGAAGGTCGATCTGGTGGTGTGGCCCGAGGGGGCGAGCGACCTCGATCCGCTCCGCGACGCGTTCGCGGCGCGGATCTTCGACGCCGTCGACGAGCAGACCGGCGCGCCGCTCGTCGGCTGGTCGGTGACGCAGCGCGGGGACAAGTACTTCAACACCTCGATGGTGTGGCGGGCGGGCCAGGGGGCGGTCGACTTCTACGACAAGCGGCATCCGGTGCCGTTTGGCGAGTACGTGCCCGACCGCGCCATCTGGCGGCAGTTCGCGCCCGAGCTCATCGACCTCATCCAGCGCGAATACACCCCGGGCACCACGGATGCCGTGATGGATGTCGGGGCGAACGGGCGCAGCGTGCTCGCGAGCTTCGCGATCTGCTTCGACATCGTCGACGACGCGCTCATGCGCGAGGGCGTCGAGGAGGGTGGGCAGCTCGTGCTCGCCCAGAGCAACAACGCGGACTTCGGACAGACCGACGAGAGCGTTCAGCAGCTCGCGATCGCGCGCATCCGGGCGATCGAGCTGGGGCGCACGGTCGTCAACATCTCGACCGTCGGCACGAGCGCGATCGTGCTGCCCGACGGAAGCGTGATCGACGAGCTGCCGCGCTACGAGGCAGGGGTGATGGTGGCCGAGGTTCCGCTCAGCACGACGACGACCCCCGCGGTCGTGATCGGCCGGGGGGTCGAGTGGGGGGTCGCCGCGATCGCGCTGGGCGCACTCATCGGTGCGGCGATCGGGGGGAGGCGGCGGCGGGTGTGACCCCGCCGCGGCCGCCGTTCAAGCGCTGCGGCTGCTGGTCGCGGTCTCGCCGCGACGGGCCCGCAGGTAGCTGAGACGCTCCTCGAGGAGCTCCTCGAGTTCGGCGCGGGTGCGACGCTCGAGCAGCATGTCCCAGTGGGTGCGGGGGGCCTTGACCTCGGCCACCTCCGACTCGACGAGCGCTCCGTCGTCGCCGACGAGACGGCCTTCCTGCCCGGTGCGCGGCGACTCCCAGGTCTCGGGGATCTCGGCATCCGCCGAGAACACGACCTCGAAGGTCGTTCCCTCGTCGGTGCGATACACCGCTCTTTTGCGGGGCGAGAACTCGACTCCCTCTTCGCTCTGCATGCTCTGAGCTCCGAGTCGCATTCCGCGCAAGCTGCGATCCGCCATCGTGTGGCCTCCTCTGCGCCGTTCGATCGATGCGCGCCGTGACGCGCCGTGGGCGACGAGATCCGGTGGGATCGCCCGTCGCCGGGTACAACCTCTACGGTGGCGGATCCCATCCCTCCGCATCGCCGTTAACAGAGCATTCCCAGCCTCCTCCGCCGGGTTTGGGAGGGGATGGGGGACGCCGCGCTGCGGGGCGGGGGTCAGCTCGCCCGGCGCGGTCGGCCCGCGACGATCGGCAGGGCGAGATCGGCACGATCGGTGACGATCCCGTCGACGCCGGCGTCGAGCAGCCGCACCATCTCGCTCGGCTCGTTGATGGTCCAGATGTGCACCTCGACGCCGACCTCGTGGAAGCTCCGGATGGCGCGCTCGGTGACGATGGACGCTCCCGCCACGACGGGCGGGAGCTGCACGGCGTCGACACCGCGCAGCACGCGGCTGAGGAACCTCACCGCACCGGTACGCGCCGCATGGGCTGCGGGCAGTGCGCCACCGGCCGAGATCGAGGTGGCGACCCCCGGGAGTTCGCGCACCACCGCGAGGCGGCGCTTGGTGGAGAAGGAGCCGATGAGCACGCGGTCGGTGGCCCGCGCATCCCGGATCGCCCTGATCGTGCCGGGGATCGCGTCGGCGGACTTGATGTCGATGTTGAAGCGCGTCTCCGGGAAGGTGTCGAGCGCCTCGGCGAGGGAGCAGTAGCCCTGGCCTGCTCCGAGCGGAACGCGCCGGAGCTCGGCCGAGGTGAGGTGCGCCACCGTGGCCGTGCGGCCGGTGAGGCGCGACAGGTCGTCGTCGTGGCTGATGATCGCGACACCGTCGGCCGAACCGTGCACGTCGGTCTCGACGTGGGTCGCGCCGGCGTTCACCGCGTGCAGGAAGGCCAGCAGCGTGTTCTCCGGCGCTTCGAGCGCGAGACCGCGGTGGGCGAGCACCCGCGGGGGAGCGGGGGAGAGGAACCCCCGTCTCCCCGCGTCAGGCGCGCGGCGCGGCATCCGGGGCGGGTGGCGGGGCCTGTCGCACGGGGGCCGTGTGCCGCGGGGTCGGATCGCGCGGGGCGAAGAACCCCTCGCCGATGCCCTTGAGCGCCTCGGTGAGCTCGCTCGGGATGATCCAGAGCTTGTTCGCGTCGCCCTCGGCGAGCTTGGGGAGCGTCTGCAGGTACTGGTAGGCGAGCAGTTTCGAGTCGGGGTCGCCCTCATGGATGGCGTTGAAGACCGTCTGGATGGCCTCCGCCTCACCCTGCGCGCGCAGCACCGCCGCCTTCGCGTCACCCTCGGCTTGCAGGATCGCGGCCTGCCGCTGACCCTCGGCCCCGAGGATCGCCGCCTGCTTGGTGCCCTCGGCGGTGAGGATCGCGGCGCGGCGGTCACGCTCGGCACGCATCTGCTTCTCCATCGAGTCCTGGATGGAGACGGGCGGGTCGATCGCCTTCAGTTCGACGCGGCTCACGCGGATGCCCCACTTGCCGGTGGCCTCGTCGAGCACCACGCGCAGTTGGCCGTTGATGTTGTCGCGGGAGGTGAGCGCCTCTTCGAGGTTCAGCCCGCCGACCACGTTGCGCAGCGTGGTCGTGGTGAGCTGCTCGACGGCCCCCAGATAGTTGGCGATCTCGTAGGTCGCGGCGCGCGCATCCGTCACCTGGAAGTAGACGACGGTGTCGATCGAGACCACGAGGTTGTCCTCGGTGATGACCGGCTGCGGCGGGAACGACACCACCTGCTCGCGCATGTCGACGAGCGGCCGCAGGCGGTCGATGAGCGGCACCAGGATGTTGAGGCCCGGGTTGAGGGTCTTGTGATAGCGCCCGAGCCGTTCGACGATGCCCGCGTAGGCCTGCGGGATGATGCGGATCGACTTGAACAGGATCGTCAGCACGAAGATGACGATGATCGCGACGACGACCACCGTCACGACGGTCGGCACCAGGTTTTCCTCGTTCATTCCGCGGCCTCCTCGGGCGTCGGTTCGGGTGTCGGGACGACGACCGCGGTCGCTCCCTCGATGGCGGTCACGACGATCCGGGTGCCCTCGCGCAGGGGTGCCGCGGGGATGCCGTCGGCCACCCGCGCCGTCCAGACGTCGCCGTTGGCGAGCTTGACCTGCCCGGAGCCTGCGGAGAAGTCGACCGTGACGGTGCCGCCGAGCCCGAGCAGGGCCTCGACGTTGGAGCGGGTCGGATCGCCGCCCTTGCGCAGGGCGTGCAGCAGCGGCGGTCTGACGAAGAGCACGAGGGTCAGCGCGAGCACCGCGGCGACGATGAGCTGCACCCACCATTCCCCGCCCACGAGTCCCGTGACGAGCCCGCCGACCGAACCGAGCGCGAGCATCAGGAAGGTGAACTCGAGGGTGTTCACCTCGATGATGATGAACACGAGGATGAGGCCCAGCCAGACCACCCAGGCCCAGCTGGAGATCACATCGGGTTCCACGTCGGCTTCCCTTCGTCGTGTCTCGAAACTATCACCGCGGCGCGACATCCGGGGCGGCCGGGTCGCCGGATGCCCGCGCTTCGCGGGGCGGTCGCTAGGGTGGAGGATCGTGAACGACGTGCTTCCTCCCGACTCGCTGCGCGGTGTCCGCGCACTCATCACCGGCTCCTCGCGCGGCATCGGCGCCGACACGGCCGGGTACCTGGCCGCGGCCGGCGCGAAGGTCGTCATCAACTACCGCAACAAGGAGGCCCGCGCCCTCAAGGTGGTCGCCGGCATCGAGGAGGCCGGGGGAGAGGCGATCGCGATCGGCGCCGACCTCACCGATCCGGCATCCGTCGCCGAGATGCTCGCCGAGGTACGTGCGAGTTGGGGCGGCCTCGACCTGCTCGTGTTGAATGCCTCCGGCGGCATGGAGTCGGGTCTCGGCGAGGACTACGCGATGCGTCTCAACCGCGATGCGCAGCTGAACGTGCTCGACGCGGCGCTGCCGCTGCTCGGTGCCGGATCGCGCATCGTCTTCGTGACGAGCCACCAGGCGCACTTCATCGAGACGGTGCCGACGATGCCGGAGTACGAGGCCGTCGCCCGCAGCAAGCGCGCAGGCGAGGATGCTCTGCGCTCCCGCATCCCGGAGCTCGAGGCCGCGGGTGTCGGCTTCGTGGTCGTGTCTGGCGACATGATCGAGGGCACCATCACCGCGACGCTGCTCGAGCGCGTCAACCCGGGCGCCATCCAGACGCGGCGTGACGCGGCAGGCAAGCTCTACAACGTCGCGGAGTTCGCGGCCGAGGTGGCACGGGCGGCCGTGGATGACATCCCGGTCGCTCACACCCGCTACGTGGGCGATGTGAGCGACTTCCTCGGGGCCTGAGACGGTGAGCGCACCTCGGCATCGCCTCGTGTCGCGGGTGCTGCTGTTCGACCGCGAGGATCGGGTGCTGCTGTTCCTGACCACGGCACCCGATTCGTCCGGTGTCGCACGCTGGCTGACGCCCGGCGGGGGAGTGGATGCGGGGGAGAGCTTCGCGGAGGCTGCGAGGCGGGAGCTCTTCGAGGAGACAGGGCTGACGGTCGACGAGCTCGGCGACCCCGTGTGGGCGCACGACTACGACGTCGAGTGGGACTCCGCCGACCACGAGACCGGGCACGCCGAGTTCTTCGTGCACGTGACCGACCGGTTCGATCCGTCGTCGGAGCATTGGACGGATGAGGAGAAGGTCGACGTGCTCGAATCCCGCTGGTGGAGCCTCACCGAGTTGATCGCCGAGAACCCTCGGTTCGAGCCCGCGGAGCTCGTCGAGCTCGTGCGGCGGCAGCGTCCGTCGCGCGTCGACTAGGGCCCGCGCGGCCCCTGTACCCCTAACCGGGGATGGTGGAACGAGCTGTCGACCGCCACTGTGTAACCCATGGGCATTCCCGAGCTCACACCCGAAACCCTTACCCTCATCGGCCTCGCGGTCGGTGCAGGGCTCCTCGTGCTGCTGTTGCTCTGGCTCGTCGTCCGTTCGGCGGTGCTGAGCGCGTTGACGGCACACCAGAAACGTCTGGTCGCGGGGGAGCAGCAACCCCGACGCTCCCGCGCCGCCGCGCCGGTGGATGCCGTGCAGCTTGACGCCGCGCAGGCGGCCACCACGCCGGCGGCGTCCGAGACACGGGCGGCGGGGGTGCCCACGACATCCGCGCCCGTCAACGACAATCCCTACGACCATCCGGTGCCGGCGCGCCCGATCATGCCGACGCCCGCGCCGGCGCTCCCTGCGGTGGCGGCCCTGCCCGCTCCACAGGCCGCACCGGCAGCCGTGGCCGCCGCCGCGGCGCTGTTCGCGCAGGGCGCGGGCGGCGCCACGCCTGCCGTGCCGGTCGCGCCTGCCGCCGTCGCGCCGGTCGCCGCGGCACCCGTTATGTCAGCTCCTGTCGCGCCACAGGTGGCCCCCCAGGCGGTCGCCGCTCCGATGCCGGTCCCTGTGGTGCCGACTCCGGCGCTTCCCGTCGCTCCTGCAGCTCCGGCAGTTCACACCCCGGGGCTCGTGCCTGCGGCACCGCACCCGGCGGCAGCCGAGTCGTGGACACCTCAGCCGGGCCTGACGCTGCCGCCTGAGCCCGTCTATCAGTTCCCGATGCCGACACCGCCCGCGGTGCAACAGCCCTATCCGGCACCTCAGCAGCGGTAGCCGCACCCCGCTCGCCCGCGCCTCGACATATCGCCGATAACCGCTGTTATGTCAGAACGATCGTCTATTATTGCATCAGATGAAAGCCTTGGCATCCCCGGGCTACCTCCGCAGTTCCCTCGCCGATCCGATACCAGAGTGGCCGCTGATCTGGACTTTCGCGAGTCGGAGATCCCGAAGTAGGTCATCGAGCGCTGCCTGCCTCATGCTCCATTGACACTCTATGAGTACCGAATCCGACTGTAGTTGCGCGAAAGTAGCATTAACTGCGATAATCATTCATCCAATGAAAGAGGTGGGATGGCTGTCGACGAGTTCGGTCGCTTTCAGCAGGCAACGAGCCGGTTGCCCCTCCTCCACCCGGATGAGACCACGTTCAGGGAGATGCTTCGCGGGTGGCGTGCACAGCAACTCAGCCGTGGGCTGAGTCCACGGACCGTCGAAGTCCGAGCCGCCATCATCGAGCGTTTTGTGACAATCACCGCTGCATACCCCTGGCGATGGACAGTCGACATGGTCGACGAGTTCTTCGCCGAGCGCCGATCGGTGCATCACAACCGTCGGTCCACGATCCGCAGCTACCAGAACGCCCTGCAGCTCTTCAACGACTACCTCTGCACCGATGCATACGGCTGGGTGGATCGATGCATCCAGCTGTTCGGCGACCACCCCTCCCCCGTCTTGCACTACTGGAACACGCAACGTCACGTCCTGGAGGCTGAACATGGCGGTCGTCTTCGGCCGTTCACGCGGAGCGAGCTTCAAATGCTGTTCGACCGCGCTGATGACGAAGTCGATTCGGCCGCCCACAGGAAGACCAAGGGCTGGGCTGCTGCCTTCCGCGACAGCACGCTGCTCAAGGTGAGCTACCTGTTCGGCCTCCGACGCAACGAGGTACGTCACCTCCAAGACCTGGACTTCACTCGCAACCCGCACGCCGGCGAGTTCGGTCGGTTCGGCCACCTCAACGTGCGGTTCGGCAAGGCCTCATCCGGCACTGACCACAAGCAGCGCAACGTGCTGGCCGTCTTTCCGTGGGGAAGCGAGATCGTTCAGGAGTGGTTGGAACGCGGTCGCCCCCTGCTACCGAGAAGCCGAGACCTGTTCCCAACCGAGCGCGGAACCCTGGTTTCGGAAACATCGCTAAACGCCCGCTTTCGCCAGTACCGGAGTGACGTCGGCCTGGGCGACGAGGTGACTTTTCACTCCCTCCGCCGGTCCTATGTGACTCACCTCATCGAAGACGGCTTCGATGCACTGTTTGTCCAGCAACAAGTCGGGCACGACTATGCATCC
The DNA here is from genome assembly GCA_003243275.1 of Leifsonia xyli. Classification (GTDB taxonomy): domain Bacteria; phylum Actinomycetota; class Actinomycetes; order Actinomycetales; family Microbacteriaceae; genus Homoserinibacter. Next base: position 305,607 of record QFQR01000001.1, read on the forward strand.
ACGACCGCCATCTACACAGCAGTATCGAGCGACTACCGCGTCAAGGCGCTACGCATGGCGCTCGACGGCACCGTCGCTGCCGCGCTGCGGCTCGGGTCAAAGGACGGATCATGAAGCGAACTATTTCTTACGAGTGGCACCTCGCGGAGCTCATGGCGAGGAATGCCATGCACAACAGCACCGATCTCCTGCCACACCTCGAGCAGCGCGGCATCACGCTATCGTCCGCGCAGGCCTGGCGACTCGTCACACAACGCCCCGAACGCATCTCTATCCAGATGCTCTCCGCCCTCTGCGATATCTTCCGCTGCTCCCCCGCTGACCTCATCACAGTCATAGCTGCGGACGAAGCCACGAAGGCTCGCGTCAATGAAGCAACGGTTCGAGATCTTCCCGACTCCCGTCACCGCCCTCGCCGCGCACGCGTGATTCGCGATGGCAGCTGAACAACTCCCGTTGCCGCCCGCCCGGGGCCGCCCTCGAAAGACTGGCGATGCACGCTGCCCGCGCTGCGAGCGTGTCACCAATCGGCTCGACCCCATCGCTCCGCGGGTCCTTCTTTGCCGAAGCTGCATCGAGACAGCGCTCCACACCCATGGGGTCTGCGGTGCTTGCGGACGTAGAACTCTCCTCCCCGGCCTTGATACGTCTGGACAGCCGATCTGTGGGACTTGCGCCGGCTACGCCCGCGATTTTCACTGCACGCACTGCGGAAACGAGCGCGCGCCCTACCGCCAAGGTCTCTGTGAGTTCTGCTCACTCGCGAACGATCTCGACGAGCTCCTGCCGCTCAACCATCCGCTGGCCAAGTCACTCCGCGAGCACTTCCTCGATGCCGCACGTCCGCGGAGCATCATCAGCTGGCTGCGGAACCCTGAAGCGCGGCAACTCATCACCGACGTCACCCATGGCAACATCGAGATCACCCACGAGGCGCTCGACGAGTTGCCTCAGACCAAGTCCCTGGATCACATCCGGGCGTTGCTCGTCGGGCGAGGCCACCTCCCTCTCCGCGACGAGGCACTTGCCAGATTCACCGCCTGGATCCCGAGGAAGGTTAACGCCGTAACTGGAACCGAAAGCCGCGACGCCCTTCGCCGCTACGCTACCTGGCATCACCTCCGGCGAGTGCGCGAGAGCGCCTCCACGTCTCGCGGCGCCGCCTCTGCTTCGCACTATGCGAAACAAGAAATCACCGTAGCGGGCAACTTCCTCAACTGGCTCGACGATCGAGGGACAACGCTCCGCCAATGCACGCAGGAAGATGTCGATGACTGGCTTAGCGAGGGCCCGACAACGCGATACGCCGTGAAGAACTTCCTCACCTTTGCGGCCAAGAGCCGGCTTTCTCGGCCACTCATCGTTCCGCGTCGAGCCGTGAAGTCGATCCGGCGGATTGACGCAGATGAGCGTCTGAACTTCATCCGAGCGTGTTTGGACGCGGATCAGCATCCCGCCGCGATCCGGCTCATGGCCCTCCTCTTGCTGCTCTTCGGCCAGCCGATCAGCCGAATCTCGACCATGGCTGTCGATGACGTCCAGGTCGACGATTCGGGCGCAAGGATTCGGTTTACGGACGATTGGATAGAGCTCCCGTCGCCATTCTCAGAGCTCCTCGCACGGCACTTGATGGATAGAGCTCCCACGATGACCAGATCGGTTGACGGCAACCCGTACTTGTTCCCCGGGTTCCGTCCTGGCCAGCACATTCGCCGGGACTCCATCAAATCCGCGCTCAACCGCCTTGGCCTCGACTTGCTCGGCGCCAAGAACACCAGCTTGGACGCACTCGTAGCCGCGATGCCGGCGCCGCTCGTCGCGGACGCACTGGGGTTCAGCTATGGCGCGATGGCTCAGCACGAGAGCTTCGGAGGTCTGCGGTTCGAGCGATACGTCAGCGGCCGCTATTCCGTCTAGGAGCGGCGAGCGTTCGAAGGCCGTGGCAGCCTCATCGCGTCGCCACCCGCGCAGCTGCAATTACAGCGGCCGAGGACCCTGCCGGTTCATGCGGCGCACTTCAAGAGCCTCGGCGTTGAAGCGCCTTATCAGCTCGAACTGGCTGGAGCTGTCGGCGACATCGACCCCGTCGATCCGTTTGTCGAGCTCATGTACCAGAGCCACGAAAGCGTCGTCATCATCGATGGCTACGTTGTATGCGCCTACTAGGCGGGCGCGAGACTCCACGAGAAGGTCATAGATGACGACGGAGTCGACTGGCCGTGAGGCATTCATGTATTGACGCTACGTCCACCTTTCTCCCCCAAGGCCCTTGGAGCGCCGCGCTCTTGTCGCCACCGTCTAGATTCCTCAGCGAAGCGAGACCCGACCCGAATCGATCGCGGTGTGCTGTCCCAGATCACCCATCGTTCGCGCCGCCAATGCACGGCAACGTGGTGCATGAACGAGAACGCGACCGGCTTGTCGATATCCGGAAACCTCGCGCGCGAGGCGAGGTCGACCAGTCCCGGTAGCTGCATGAGTTCGTCGAACAGCTCGCGGAAGGTCGGCGAGCGGCCATGCAACTTCTGATACCGGCGGATCATCACTCCCCCGCGAAGCGCCCAGTGATCTGAGTGCTCGCCAGTCAGCTCACTGAATAGCGCATAGAGCGCCGGGTCGAAGCCCGTGGGCTCGAGTATGCGGACTCGCGATGACACTCGCTCCTCCTCGCGTCACTGTTGTCGACGGTTGTGCGTGGCCGCTGGCGGCCGCAGCACGAGCATCGTTGCTGGGTGTCATCGGCCATGTCGCGATGGTGCCACGGGCCGGTGACCTTCGCGGGTCACAGGTAGCGGCAGACGTCCTCGGGGGAGCATGTGGCCGGGTCGCCGGTGGTGGCGTTCTCGCGCAGGATGGCGATCGTGGTGCGTAGCTGCGCGAGCTCGGCGAGCTGCCGGTCGATGACCGCGAGGCGGGTGTCGAGCAGGTCGGTGACGTGCTGGCAGGGGGCCTGGCCCCGGTCTCGGATGGCCAGCACCTGGCCGATCTGGGCCAGGGTCAGCCCGGCGGCTTGGCCCCGGCGGATGAAGTGCAGCCGGTCGAGCACCTCGGGGCCGTAGTCCCGGTACCCCGCCGGGCTGCGGTCGGGGTCGGGGAGGAGTCCGACGTCCTCGTAGTACCGCAGGGTCTTAGCTGTCGTGCCCGACGCCTGAGCCACCTCACCGATCCGCATGCCACTCATTCTGCCTTGACCTTCCAGTGCACTGGAAGGTCGATCCTGGTCCTGAGGCGCGGCAACAAGGGAGGACTTATGACGGCAACGGACAAGGGCAGGTCGTATGACCTGGCAGTGATCGGGTCCGGTGGGGCGGCGTTCGCGGCCGCGATCCGCGCCACCACCCTGGGCAAGCGGGTGGTGATGATCGAGCGCGGCACCATCGGCGGTACCTGCGTGAACACCGGGTGTGTGCCCTCCAAAGCCCTGCTCGCGGCCGCCGAGGCCCGCCACGTCACACTCGACGCCGCCCGGTTCCCCGGTCTGCCACTCCCCGACGCCCCACCGGTCGACATGCCCGCCATGGTCGCCGGCAAGGACAAGCTCGTCGGATCGCTGCGCAGCGAGAAGTACGCGGCCCTGGCCGCCGAGTACGGGTGGGCCCTCCACCCCGGCGAGGCCACCTTCGTCGGCACACCGACTGAGCCGGCACTCCGCGTGACCGGCCCGGACGGCACGGCGGAAACCGTCCGGGCCGCGCACCACCTCATCGCTACCGGCTCCACGCCCTGGGCGCCGCCGGTCCCCGGCCTGCAGGAGGCCGGTTATCTGACCTCGACGACCGCGATGGAGCTGGACCACGTCCCGGAGTCGCTGCTGGTCATCGGCGGCGGCTACGTCGCCATGGAGCAGGCCCAGCTCTTCTCCCGCCTCGGTGCCCAGGTCACCATGCTCGTCCGCTCACGGCTGGCCTCCCACGAGGAACCCGAGGCCGCCACCGCCCTGGAAGAAATCCTCGCCGACGAAGGCATCGAGATCATCCGCGGCGCGGTGCCCACCGCGGTGCGCCGCGACCCGGCCACCGGCGAGGTCACGGTCACCGCCACCACCGCCGACGGCTCACACGAGCTCCGCGCGGCCGAGCTCCTCGTTGCCACCGGCCGCCGCCCGGTCACCGGCACGCTCGGCCTCGACACCATCGGCGTGCGCGCCGGCAAGCGCGGCGAGGTCATCATCGACAGCCACCTGCGCACCACGAACCCGCGGATCTGGGCCGCGGGTGACGTCACCGCCCACCCGCAGTTCGTGTACGTCGCCGCGGCCCACGGCGCCCTGGTCGCCGACAACGCCCTCACCGGAGCCGGCCGGGAGGTCGACTACCGCCACCTGCCCCGGGTCGTGTTCACCAGCCCCGCCCTGGCCTCCGTCGGAATGACCGACCAGCAGGCCCGCACTGCCGGGATCCGCTGCGACAGCCGCGTCCTGCCCCTGGCGCACGTCCCGCGCGCCATCGTCAACCGTGACACCCGCGGGCTCATCAAGATCGTCACCGACGCCGACACCGGCCGCATCATCGGCATCACCGCCCTCGCCCAGGACGCCGGTGACCTCGCCGCCGCCGGCGTCTACATCCTCGAGGCCGGCATGACCACCGACCAGGTCGCCAACCTCTGGAGCCCCTACCTGACCATGGCCGAAGGCCTCAAACTCACCGCCCAAACCTTCACCACCGACATCACCAAACTCTCCTGCTGCGCAGCATGAACCCGCACAGGGATCCCTATACCGGAGCGTCGAGCCTGGCGACCTCTCTCGTTCGCTTTGGCTCCGTCAGAGACCGAACGCTCCTCCGCTGACGAGGATGACGATGCCGAGGCCGATCAGGACGATGGGGAACAGGATGTGTTCCCAGCGCTCGAGGACTTCAGCGATCGGCGGCCGGGTGGCAACGAACTTGGCGACTACGACCAGGACCGCGACGAGCGCGAGGAAGACGAGGCAGTAGGCGACCACTGCGATGGGTTCCACGCTGAGGAAGACGGGGACATAGACGCCGATGTTGTCTCCGCCGTTGGCGAAGGTGACTCCTGCGACGGTCCACGCGCTGACCTTCGTGCCCGTGACCTTGGCGTCATCGTCGTCATCGTCTCCGCGCCAGGCTTGCCAAGCAGCCCAGAGACCGAGGGCCAGGGGGATGAGCCCGAAGTACGGGATAGCTGCTGAGGGCAGGAATGCTCCGGCTCCGATAGTCACCAGCACAGCGGCACCGAGGATGCAGGCGAACCCCACGTACTGGCCGACCAAGATGCGGGTGGTCGTCCCGCGTTGGCCCGCGCCGCGGGCGAAGAACAAGGAGAGCACGATGATGTCGTCGATGTTGGTCGCGATGAACAGGCCGATTGCCTGCAGGACCGCAGCCAGGATCACGCGCCCGCCTCTGCTGCGTCGCATCCGTGCACCGAGCAGGCAGGATCGATGCACGGGGCGTTCTCGTCAACCGCGAGGGTGACGTCAACCAGGGCGGTCAGCGCCTGCGTCAGGTGGGGATCGGCGATCTCGTAGCGCGTCTTGCGGCCCTCGGGTTCGGCAGCAACGATGCCGCAGTCGCGCAGGCACGCCAGATGATTGGACACGTTGGAGCGTGTGAGGTCCAGATCGCGGGCCAGCTCTGCCGGGTAGGCCGGCCGGTCGAGCAGCGTCAGGATGATCCGGGACCTGGTCGGGTCGGCCAGCGCGCGGCCCAACCGGTTCATCACGTCCAGGCGAGAAGCAATGGTCAGCATGCGCTTAACTATACAGCGAGGACTGAAGTGGTTTTACGCAGCCCGGAGTCGCTAAGCGTGCGAACGAGGCTGTGTCAGTTGGGGATCGACCCACGGGACGATTCGCCCGATCATCAGGGAACTCACGAAGCGGCGACAGAACCCCGCCACATAACGGCCAAGGCCACACGTGGCCTACCGGGCGAGGTTGAGTCGCTACACGTATCAGAAGTACGAGAAGGGCGAGTCGCGGCCCGGCACGCCCGCGAACCCGTCGGTGCGCAGCTTGATGGCGATCTCGCAGGCGCTCGGGCTCGAGCTCGAGGATCTTCTGCCGGATGATCGACCTGACCTCACTGCAAGGTGAGCGCCCTCTGTTGACGTTGCCGTCGAGGGCTGAGCGCGACGGCGAGCAGGGCGCCTAGGCTCGCGCCGACGATCTGAGCGCCGATGAATAGGGGCGCGGCTCCGGGCGCGATCCCCGCGAAGGTGTCGGTGAACATGCGCCCGATGGTGATCGCAGGGTTGGCGAAGCTCGTGGAGCTCGTGAAGAAGTAGGCGGCGCCGATGAAGGCTGCGACCGCTGCGGGTACGTTGCGAGTGCGGTCACCACGAACCAGGAGAAAGATCACCAGGATCAGCCCCGCAGTCGCGACAACCTCGGCGAGGAGGTGCGCAGGTGTTGCGCGGTCGTGGCCGCTCCAGGCGATCGCGGGTTGCTCGAACATGAGGTTGGCGAGCACCGCGCCGCCGATGCAGCCGATGATCTGGGCGGGTAGGTAGCTGAGGAGGTCGCGTGCGGGGCGGTTGTCGATCGCGACTGCCACCAGGGTCACGACCGGGTTGAAGTGAGCGCCGCCGATCGGGCCGAGGATCAGGATCAGGATGTAGAGGCCGAAGACGGTGGCGATCGCGTTGATCGTCAACATGAGGGCGACATCTTCGGTGAGCGCTTGCGCCATCGCTCCTGAACCGACGACGACGGCGGCGAGCAGCGCGCTGCCGAGGAACTCAGAGCCGACGCGCCGCAGCAAGCCGACCGTCTCAACGGTCATGCGGTGAGCAGCAAGTCCGCGACCGCGTCCAGGGATCCGGGCACGAGGCGGTAGTAGGACCACGTGCCGCGTTTGGTGCGGCTGAGGAAGCCCGCGTCGACGAGGAGCTTGAGGTGGTGCGAGACGGTGGGCTGACTGAGGCCGACGGGGTCTGTGAGGTCACAGACGCATGCCTCCTGCCCTTCCGAGGCGGCGACGATGGACACGAGGCGCAGTCGAGTGGGATCGGCGAGTGCCTTCAAACGCTGGGCGAGCAAGACAGCCTGCTCGGCCTGGATCGTCTCCCGGGTGAGCGGTGCGCAACAGGCGTCAACCTCGCCGGCAAGCGGCAGCAACTCGATCGTGGACACAGGCCCAGCATACCCATTCATTGACAGATGTCGATGAAGCAGTATGCTCGCTCCATCGAAGACCATCGATGAAGGGAACTTGGAATGACGTTGATCGATCTCGACCTCCCGGTGCGGAAGCGTGGACGACTGGATGGCCTTCCCGTCGCGATCATCGGCGCGGGCCCCATCGGGCTTGCCGCTGGGGCGCATCTGCTCGAGCGGGGCATCGACTTCGTCATCTATGAACGCGGGGACCGGGTAGCCGCATCGATCGTGTCGTGGGGCCACACCCGGCTCTTCTCGCCATGGTCGCTACTGGTCGACGAGGCGGCCCGGCGAACTCTCGCCGACACAGGATGGGTAGAGCCGGACCCCGATCAGCTCCCGACCGGCGCCGAGCTCGTCCGTGACTATCTGGAGCCGCTTGCCGCGGTCGACGAGATCGCGGCTCGCATCCGCTACGACACCAGCGTCGTCGCGGTGTCTCGCGAAGGCATGGATCGCACTCGCTCCACCGGGCGGGAGGACACCCCGTTCCTGTTGCGACTCGACAGCTCCGCCGGAATTCAGGATGTCACCGCGGCCGCCGTGATCGATGCATCCGGGACCTACGACAACCCGAACCGACTGGGCTCGTCAGGTCTTGACCCGCTCGGAGCGACCGCTGTGCAAGACCGGGTCAGTCGCGCTCTGCCCGATGTGCTTGGCCGCGACAAGGCGCGCTTCGCCGGCCGCCACACGCTCGTCGTCGGTGCCGGCCACTCCGCCGCGAACACGCTGATCGCCCTCGTCCGGCTGCGCGCGATGGAGCCGGACACCCGGATCACCTGGGCCATCCGAAACTCCAGCGCGGTGCGCGTGAGCTCTTCCGAGACGGATGAACTGCCTGCCCGCGCGACACTCGGCGGTGCCGTCGACCAGCACGTCGCTGATGGGGCGATCCAGAAGATCGATCGTTTCGAAATCGCCTCCCTCGTGAACGAAGGCGACCAGGTCGTCGTCTCCGGGCGTCGAGCGGGCGAGTCGACGTCGATCACCGTGGACACCATCGTCAACGCCACCGGGTGTCGGCCTGACCTCGAGATGCTGCGCGAGTTGCGCCTCTCGCTGGACGAGGTTGTGGAGGCCCCACGACTGCTTGCGCCGCTGATCGATCCCAACGTCCACTCCTGCGGCACGGTGTCCCCCCATGGGTTCCTCGAGCTGCAGCACCCCGAGCCGAGGTTCTTCATCGCCGGGATGAAGAGCTACGGACGCGCCCCGACCTTCCTGCTCGCCACCGGCTACGAGCAGGTTCGCTCCATCACGTCCTGGCTTGCCGGCGACCTGGAGGCGGCGAAGCGGGTGCAGCTCGTGCTGCCGGCGACGGGCGTCTGCAGCACAGACATCAGCCCCGGCGGAGCCTGCTGCTCGTAGGCCTCGGGTCATAGACTCCGGTCTATGGGTTCCGGCGAGCGTCGCAGTCTGCAGGTGCTCGCCGAGCCCACTCGCGCGCGAATCCTTGAGCTGATCCGCACGAGCTCCGCCGAGCGTATGCGTGTGACCGATCTCGCGTCGCAGCTGGGACTCACCCAGCCCACGGTGTCACACCACGTGAAGGAACTCGCCGCCGAGGGGCTGCTGCTGCGAGCAGCGGAAGGACGCAACGTCTGGTACTTCGTCCCGGAGGCGCGCGTGGACGCAGTCGATGGAATGCTCGGCCTCTCCTCGATCCCGCTGGACGAGGACCCAACGGGGCGGATCGTGGATGACCTCAGCCTCAGGTTCGTGGGGCGGTTCAACCGCCCCACGATCGAGGAGGTCGTCCGTGATAGCCGGTCTCTGCTCGAGGCGCGCCGTGCATCTCGCCGCGCTCTTACCTCGCAGATCGCCCGGTTCGCGTCAACGCGTCTCGAGGCTCTCGAACGATCCGACCTCGAGCAGCATGCTGGGCCACCCGAGGTGCTCTTCGTCTGCGTCCAGAACGCGGGCCGGTCTCAGATCGCGGCTGCGATCCTGCGCCACCTCGCCGGTGGCGCCGTCCGGGTCCGTACGGCAGGCTCGATGCCCGCGGGAGAGATCCGTGCGGCAATCGCCACCGTCCTCGACGAGATCGGCGTTTCGCTCGATGGTGAGTTCCCGAAGCCGCTGACCGACGATGCGGTCCAGTCCGCCGACATCGTCATCACCATGGGATGCGGCGATGTGTGTCCGGTCTACCCCGGTCGTCGATACCTCGACTGGGATATCGCCGACCCGGTCGGCCTGCCCATCGCCGAGGTGCGCGAGATCCGGAACGACATCGATCAGCGCGTACGGGCGCTGCTCGCCGAGCTCAGATGAACAATCGGTAACCCACCCCTCAAACGCATAGATGGTGATCTATGGTTTCTGTATGACCTCGATCACCGCCAAGCCCACCGTCCTCTTCGTCTGCGTGCACAACGCCGGCCGCTCGCAGATGGCCGCCGGGTTCCTGAAGGCACTCGCCGGCGATCAGGTCGAGGTGCTCTCCGCCGGGTCAGAGCCCAAAGACCAAATCAACCCCATCGCCGTTCAGGCGATGGCCGAAGAAGGCATCGACATCGCCGACAACGTTCCCAAGATCCTCACCGTCGAAGCCGTCAAAGAATCCGACGTCGTCATCACCATGGGATGCGGTGATACCTGCCCGATCTTCCCCGGCAAGCGCTACGAGGACTGGGAGCTAGACGACCCAGCCGGGCAGAGCATCGAAGCCGTGCGTCCCATCCGCGACGAGATCAAGCGCCGTATCCAGACGCTCCTCACCGAGATCCTCCCTGCCGCGGCGCCCCGATGACCATCTCCAGCGATCGCGGCCTTCCTGGGCTCGCCTACCCCGAGGCGAGCCTTCACGACATCGCCGTCGAGCTCACCACCAGCTACGAGGGTGTGTTCAACGCGGAGACCGTGCAACGGTACGTCCTCGAGTCCTACACCGCGCTCGTGCGCACCTCGAGCGTCAAGAGCCACCTCGTCACCCAAACCGCACGTTTCGCGAAAGAACGGCTCACCGCCCTCGCCCAAGCTCAAGGTTCGCTGATGAAAGACCGCCCCGAAGTGCTGTTCGTCTGCGAGCACAACGCCGGCCGCTCTCAGCTTGCCGCGGCGCTCACCGCGAAGCTATCCAAGGGAAGCGTGCACGTCCGATCCGCGGGCTCCCTTCCGAGATCGGAGATCGACCCGGTGGTGCGGACGGTCGCAGACGAGTTCGGTCTCGATCTCTCGACGGAGTTCCCGAAGCCCCTCACCGACGACATCGTTCAGGCGGCCGATGTAGTGATCACCATGGGTTGTGGCGACGCCTGCCCTATCTACCCGAGCAAGCGCTACATCGACTGGGATCTCGACGACCCCTCGGGAGCCAGCCTCGAGCAGGCGCGGCGCATCCGCGATCAGATCGCAATGCAGGTCGAAGCCCTCCTCGCCGAGTTCGCCGAACGTCAGCCCTCGGCCGACCGCTGAGCGCGCTCCAGGACCTCAATCACCAGGTCGAAGAGCCGATTAGTGTTCCAGTCAGTGTCGGCAACCGAGACGCTCGTCCGGGCCGCCGCGATCTCCTGTATCGCTCGAATCGTCGGATACACGGGCCCCAAGGGGTAGGCGATCCCGATGGGCGCAAAGGTATAGCCCTCACCTTCGGCATTCTCGGTGACCACGAACTGCCCGTACTCTGGCTCCAGCGCTTGGTGCGGGTTCGATGCCCAGACGAGGCCGTTCCCCTCCGCCATATCACGTAGCGCCGGGACCACCGAATCATCGACGAGTATCTGAAGGTAGGCACGCTGGCGCCCCCACTGGTCGAGCCTCCCCGGCTGCGAACTGAAGGAGATCGCGCCCAGTTCATTGATGCGGATCAGTTTGTCGAGGATCTGCTTGCTCTCCTCATCGAGGGGGCCCGCCGAATGGGGCGTCATTGGCTCCCGTCCGAGGATGTAGCGCAGCATCAAAATCCGGAGATCCTCGAAGGTCTCCACATGAAGCCAGGGATTAGCGGGGCTCTTGAAATAGGCATCGAACTGTTCTTCGACCTCGGCGTTCCACACGGCGTCGAGCTCGTCGCGAAGGGCGAGCGGCACCCAATAGGTGCCGTCAGGTTCGGAAGGCGAGGCATTGGCATCGAGCCAGGCCGTGCTCTTCGGCATGCCACCCCAAGGCCGAAACCGAAAATGAGTTGTGTGGTCCATCGTCCCGCGACGCTATCGCCCCCGGGCCGCCGGCACCAGGGAGGCGCGCCGCCGGTCAGCGCTGGGGCGATGCGCATCGGTTTCCCGATGAGGCGCGGCCGGGAGCTCGATTTTGCTCAAAGTGATTTCGTTCATCCCCAGCAATCATTTCGAAGATGGACCCCGCGTCCGGCAGCGCCACTATGCTGACGCACACACCGAGGGGGTCCTGTTCAGCCGTGTCCGACACCACCAACACCACCGACGGCGGCGAGACCGGAGCGGATGCGCCGGATCCCGTTGACGAGACGCCCACGTCATCCGAAGCCGCGCCGGAGCTTCCGCCCGCCCCACGCCGACGACGACCGCGACGCTGGATCATCACCGTCGTGCTCCTCTGCATCGGCCTCGCCGGCGCGATCGGAACGACCGTCTGGTTGTTCCTCGAACTCGAGAACGCCAACGCGACGATCCGCGAACGCAACAAGGAGATCAAGGAGCAGAAGGATCTCATCGATCGCAAGGAGGTCTTCGGGGCCGCCATGAACAAGCTCCTCGACGAAGCGGACGGCCTTCAGGGGGTGCCGATCGCATCCCTCGTGCCCTGGGATCAGTATCAGCGGCTCGTGTCGCAGGCATGGGAGGGCCGCTGGAACGCGGCCGCGCTCGAGCTGAGCATCCAAGGCGTGGAGGATGCGCGTCAGCAGCTCGTGACGCAGCGTGAGACAGCGGCAGCCGCTGCCGCCACGAATGCTTCGGGGAGCGTGTACGAGACGACTCTCGATCGCCTCGGATCCGGATACGTCACCTGGCAACTCGATGACGCCGACACCCTCTGCGAGGACGATGTGCTCGCCTGCGTCACCTCCGACGACCCGCTCGTCGTGCATGTCGATGCTCCCGACGACGCCCTCCCCTACATGACCGACTGGATCCGCACCGGGCTCGCCTACCACGAGTTCGCCCACGTGCTGCAGTTCACCAACCCCGAGCCCACCGAGTCCGCGCTCACCTCCTTCGGTGAGGACGCCGAGACGATGGCCGACTGCTACGCGCTCAGCTATCTCGACGGCTGGACCCTCGACCACCGCGTCTGGGTCAGCAGCTACGAGTACTGGGATGTGAGCGTCGGCTACGGCTACACCTGCGACGCGGCACAGCGACAGGTCGTTCGCGACTGGGTCGGCCAGCTCGGCGCGCGGCCGCGTCAGCTCAGCGCGGGCTGAGCGCCCGGCATCGCAGCATCCGCGCCCCGTCACCGCGCACGCCGCGCTCTGAGAGAATTGCCCGTGCTCTCCTCGTCCGACGCTCCCCCGCCCAGCGGCATCGACCCCGACGACCTCGAGGTGACGTTGCGCGTGCTGGCGTCGCTCGCGAGCATCGACCACGACCATCCGGACTTCCGCGCGGTGCGCCAGGCGACGGCCGCCATGTTCAAGGAGGTCAAGCGGGAGCGTCGGCTGGCGACGCGTGCCCGCATCCAGGAGAACGACCGTGCCGTCGTCGCCGCGACCGCGACCGGCGCCCCCGACCGCATCGACGATGAGACCCGCGGCATCCCGATCTCGGGCACCGCCACCCAGGCCACCGCGGGTGAGCTCATGCGGTCCCGCCCCTGCTACATCTGCAAGCAGCACTACACGGTGGTCGACGCCTTCTACCACCAGCTCTGCCCGCGCTGTGCGGCCATGAGCCACGCCAAGCGCGACGCCCGCACCGACCTCAGCGGCAAGCGGGCGCTCCTCACCGGAGGTCGCGCCAAGATCGGCATGTACATCGCTCTGCGGCTGCTGCGGGATGGTGCGCACACCACGATCACGACGCGCTTCCCCCGGGATGCGGTGCGCCGCTTCACGAGCCTGCCCGACTCCGCCGACTGGATCGACCGTCTGCACATCGTCGGCATCGACCTGCGCGACCCCGCCCAGGTGATCGGGCTCGCCGAGTCGATGGCGGCACGCGGCCACCTCGACATCCTCATCAACAACGCGGCCCAGACTGTGCGCCGCTCCCCCGGCGCCTATCAGCCGCTCGTCGACGCCGAGCTCGCACCGCTGCCCGACGGCCCGCTCCCGGAGCTGGAGACCTTCGGCCACACGAACGACGCGCATCCGCTGGCGCTCGCGCGCTCGGTGGCAGCCCACCCGATCCTGGCCGCCGCCGCAGCGAAGGCCGATGAACTGACCGAGGCGGCGATGACGGCGGGCTCCTCCTCGCTCGAACGGCTCGCGGCGGGCACGGCCATCGACGCGGGCGGGCTCGTGCCCGACCTCGCCGGGGTGAACTCGTGGACGCAGAGCGTCGACGCCGTCGAGCCGCTCGAGATGCTCGAGGTGCAGCTCGCCAACGAGACGGCACCGTTCATCCTCATCTCGAAACTGCGCGCCTCCCTCGCCGCCTCCCCCGCGCATCGCAGCTACATCGTCAACGTGAGCGCCATGGAGGGCGTCTTCACCCGCGGCTACAAGGGGCCGGGGCATCCGCACACCAACATGGCGAAGGCCGCCGTGAACATGCTCACCCGCACGAGCGCGCGAGAGATGTTCGAGACCGACGGCATCCTCATGACGAGCGTCGACACCGGATGGATCACCGACGAACGCCCGCACCCCACCAAGGTGCGCCTCGCCGAGGAGGGCTTCCACGCACCGCTCGACCTCGTCGACGGCGCGGCGCGCGTCTACGACCCGATCGTGCGCGGTGAGGCTGGTGAGGATCTGTTCGGCGTCTTCCTCAAGGACTACTCCCCCGGCGCCTGGTAGCGCCGCCGGTCACGCCGCCGAGCCGACCAGCACGACCCCGACCTCGTGATCGGCGACCGGGTGGCACACCGTGCCGCGGGGCACGAGATACGACTCCCCCGCTCGCACCGTCACCTCGGGCGCGTCGGCGAAGCGGATGCGGAGCGTGCCGTAGACGACGAGGTACAGCTCGTCGACGGTGTCGCGGGTGAAGACGTCGAGCTCGCCGAGCAGCTTCGCGACCCGGACGTCGTGGTCGGCCGCGCGCGCGATCGTGCGGGGAGCCCAGTGCTGCTCCAGGGCGGCGAGGGCGAGCGCCACCTCGGCCGGGATCGCGCTCACGATGCCTGCTCCCCGCTCCCCCAGAACGGCTCGTAGCGATCCACCCAGCTCGCGACACCGGCGAGCGGGCGCGCGTCGAGCCGCGCGGGCCGGTACTGAGCCTCGCGGCCGCGGGTCACGAGCCGCGCCGCCTCGAGCACGCGCAGGTGCTTGGAGACCGCGGCGAAACTCATGGCGAACGGTTCGGCCAGCTCCCCCACCGTCGCCTCGCCACGGGCGAGCCGCTCGAGCAGGGCGCGCCTGGTCGGGTCGGCGAGTGCACCGAACACGCGGTCGAGCGCCTCGTCGCCCACCTCCGCCACCGCATCCACGCTATTCAACCTTTCGGTTCTGAACTATTCAGTTGAATATAGCACGCGCTGGATAGCCTGAGCCCATGGCGGTGCAGAACTGGGCGGGAAACATCGACTTCGCGGGCGAGCTCGCGACCCCGGCCTCCGTCGACGCGGTGCGCGAACGGGTCGCGGATGCCGCCCCCGGCTCACTGCGACCGCTCGGCACGCGGCACTCCTTCTCCCCCATCGCCGACACCAGCGGCACACTGCTCTCCTCGGCCGCGTTCGCGGACCCCGCCCGGATCCGGCTCGCACCCGACCGGGCGAGCGTCTCCGCGCCCGGCGGCATCCGCTACGGCGAACTCGCCCGCGCCCTGGAGGCCGAGGGGCTCGCCCTCGCGAACCTCGCCTCGCTCCCCCACATCTCGGTCGCCGGTGCGGTCGCGACGGGCACGCACGGCTCGGGTGTGCGCAACGGCTCACTCGCGGCGGCCGTGCGCGGAATCGAGTTCGTCGACGGCACGGGCACGCTCGTCACCTCGCGGCGCGGCGAACCGCACTTCGACGGCTCGGTCGTCGCGCTCGGCGCGCTCGGATTCACGACGCGCCTCGAGCTCGACATCGAACCGAGTTACCGGGTGGCGCAGACGGTCTACCGCTGTCTCCCCCTCGACGCGGCGCTCGACTCCTTCGAGCAGATCACCGCGCTCGGCTACAGCGTGAGCCTCTTCACCACCTGGGCGGATCCGGATGTCATCGACCAGCTCTGGCTGAAGCGCCGCGTCGACCGCGACGCGCCGGCCCCCGACGCGGTGCTCGGCGCCGCCGCCTCGGCGACCCCGATGCATCCCATCGCGGGCGTCGACCCCGTGCACTGCACGCCGCAGCTGGGTGAACCCGGGCCGTGGCTCGACCGGCTGCCGCACTTCAAGCTCGAGTTCACGCCGTCGAACGGCGCCGAGTTGCAGACCGAGTACCTGCTGCCTCGCGACACCGCCGTCGCCGCGCTTCGCGAGGTGCGCTCGCTCGCCGACGACATCCGCCCGCTGCTCCAGGTCACTGAGATCCGCGAGATCGCGGCCGACACGCTGTGGCTCTCGGGTGCGTACGAGACGGATGCCGTCGGCATCCACTTCACGTGGCGCCCGGAGCAGTCCGCGGTCGACGCTCTGCTGCCCCGTCTCGAGGAGCGGCTGCTGCCGCTCGGCGCCCGACCGCACTGGGGCAAGCGCTTCCACGCGGACGCCGCAGCCCTCGCGCCGCTGTACCCGCGCCTCGACGACTTCCGCGCCCTCGTGGCCCGGCACGACCCACGCGGGGTGTTCCTCAACGATTTCCTGCGCGCGAAGCTCGGGCTCTGACCGGATACCGTGGGAGCGTGCCTCAGCAGCAGATCGTCGACGCCGCCCTCGCCAGCGCCCGCTCCGCCCACGAGCGCGGTGACGAGCTCCTGCAGATCGGCGTCGAGAGCGGGCGGCTGGCGGGCGGCGCATCGTCGTGGGGGTCGTCCGAGAACCTCACCGTGAGCGATCCCGACGTCGGCTGGCTGCTCGGTCACATCGAGGCGATCGGCTGGCGCCTCGAACACAGCGCATTCGTGTTCGTCGAGACCGGATCCTCGAGCTCGGCCCGGCTGCTGTCCACCGGCGAGGGCACCGTCACGCGTGGCGAGATCGTCGGCTACTACCTGTTCCGCCGCGCCGTCCCCGCCACCTGACGCACCACGCGAGCCGCGGCCCGCCCCGCGGGATGCGGCGATGCGGGACGCCGAAGCTCAGTCGGTGCCGAGATCGAAGGCCGAGCCCTCGTTCGCCTCGTCGATGGCCGACTCGAGCGCCTCCTCGGCCTCCGTCGACGGCTCGGCACCACCCAGGATCTGCCCGGCGGCGCCCGTCTCGAGCCGTCCGACGAGTTCGCCCGTCGCGCCGCCGATGAGGCCCTGCGCGGCGTACTGCTCGAGCCGCGCGCGCGAGTCGGCGATGTCGAGGTTGCGCATGGTGAGCTGCCCGATGCGGTCGTCGGGGCCGAAGGCGGCGTCGCCGACCCGCTCCATCGAGAGCTTCGCCGGCGCGTAGCTGAGGTGGGGGCCCGCGGTGTCGACGATCGTGTAGTCGTCGCCGCGGCGCAGCCGCAGCGTCACCTCGCCCGTGACGGCCGAACCGACCCAGCGCTGCAGCGATTCACGCAACATGAGCGACTGCGGGTCGAGCCAGCGCCCCTCGTACATGAGGCGGCCAAGCCGGCGGCCCTCCGCGTGGTAGTTCGCGACCGTGTCCTCGTTGTGGATGGCGTTCAGCAGCCGCTCGTAGGTGATGTGCAGCAGCGCCATACCCGGCGCCTCGTAGATGCCGCGCGACTTCGCCTCGATGATGCGGTTCTCGATCTGGTCGGATGCGCCGAGTCCGTGGCGTCCGCCGATCGCGTTGGCCTCCAGCACGAGCGCCACCGGGTCGGCGAACTCGACCCCGTTGATCGCGACAGGGCGACCGGCCTCGAAGCGCACCGAGACGATCTCGGTCGCGATCTCCACATCCTCGCGCCACGACGCCACACCCATGATCGGGTCGACGATGTCGAGGCCGCTCGAGAGCTCCTCGAGGTCTTTGGCCTCGTGGGTCGCCCCCCAGATGTTCGCGTCCGTCGAGTAAGCCTTCTCCGTCGCGTCGCGATACGGGAAGCCGTGCGCGACGAGCCACTCGCTCATCTCGGTGCGGCCCCCGAGCTCGCGCACAAAGTCGACGTCGAGCCACGGCTTGTAGACCCGTAGGCGCGGGTTGGCGAGCAGGCCGTAGCGGTAGAACCGCTCGATGTCGTTGCCCTTGTAGGTGGAGCCGTCGCCCCAGATCTCGACGCCGTCCTCCTTCATGGCCCGCACGAGCATCGTGCCCGTCACCACGCGACCGAGCGGCGTCGTGTTGAAGTAGGTCTTGCCGCCCGAGCGGATGTGGAACGCCCCGCATTGCAGCGCCACCAGCCCCTCCTCGACGAGGGCGGACTTCGCATCCACGAGTCGCGCGATCTCGGCACCGTACTCGAAGGCGCGTCCCGGCACGGCGTCGATGTCGGGCTCGTCGTACTGCCCGAGGTCGGCCGTGTAGGTGCACGGGATGGCGCCCTTGTCGCGCATCCAGGCCACCGCGCAGGAGGTGTCGAGGCCGCCGGAGAACGCGATGCCGACGCGCTCGCCGACGGGGAGGGAGCTCAAAACCTTGGTCACCCTGCCAGCCTAGGGCGCACGCCGCGCTCGGACGGACGGCGCAGCCCCCGGACGGGGCCGTCACGATTCCGCCGGAAACCGCGCTCCCGCCGGTATCCTTGGCGGATGGCGGATCAGCGGCGCACCCCCGGGTCGCAGACGTCTCTGCGCGAGGCGAATCGCGGCCGCATCGTCGACGCCGTGAAGAAGCACGGCGGGCTCACCCAGGTCGAGCTCGCGGGCGCCACCGGCCTCTCCCCCGCGACCGTCTCCAACATCGTCAAGGAGCTCGCCGAGTCGGGCGTGCTGAGCACCTCGAAGTCGATGCGCTCGGGCCGCCGCGCCCAGTACGTGACCCTCGCGCACGCCTCCGGTCTCATCTGCGGCGTGCACTTCTCGCAACGCCAGTTGCGCGTGGCGCTCGCCGACACGAGCATGACGGTGCTCTCCGAGCACGAGATGCCGCTCGCGCGCGACCACCGCTCCGACAACGAGATCCGCCGGGTCAGCATGCTCATCGCCGACATGCTCGAGAGCGTCTCGGCCGAACGCGACGAGCTGCTCGCCGTCGGCCTCGCCGTCTCGGCGCCGATGGATGCCGACAGCGGCATGATCGCGCGCCCCGGCATCCTGCGTGGCTGGGAGGGCATCCCGATCCGCGAGTCGGCCGAGCGCGCGCTGCGGGTGCCGGTGTTCGTCGAGAACTCGTCCAATCTGTCGGCCCTCGCCGAGCACCGTGCGGGGGCGCTCCGCGGTCACGGCGACGCCGTGTTCATCGAGGTGAGCGACGGGATCGGCGCGGGCATGATCCTGGGCGGACGCGGATACCGCGGCGCGAGCGGGAGTGCAGGCGAGTTCGGCCACATGGTGATCGTCGAGAACGGACCGCCGTGCCGCTGCGGCAACCTCGGCTGCCTGGAGGCGATCGCGGGCGGCGACGCGATCATCGAACGGCTCAAGAACCGCTACTCGGGTCTCAAGCTCGGCGACGTCATCGTGCGCGCCATGGCGGGCGACGACGTCTGCATCCGCGCGATCGCCGAGGCGGGCAGCCACATCGGCGTCGCCGCCGCCAACGTCGCGAGCATGTTCGACCCGGCACGGATCGTCGTGGGCGGAAAGCTGGCCCGCGCCGGCGAACTGCTGCTCGGCCCCATCCGTCAGGTCATCGACCGCTCGCTCGCCACCCGCCTCGCCGCCCCACCCGAGATCGTCGCCAGCCAGCTCGGGCCGCGCGCGGCCCTGATCGGTGCGGTGGGACTCGCCGGCGAACAGCTGAGCGCCTTCCCCGCCACCGCATCCGGAACCGCCGACCTGCGGGTCGCGCTCGGATGACACGATGAGTCGACCCACCCGGGCGATTGCCGGTGCGGTCGCCGCCCTCCTCGCCGTCGCGTCCCTCCTCGGCTGCTCCAACGCGGTGCCCGGCAGCGGCGCGACGGGCGACCCCGACACCGCGAAGATCGGGCTGCTGCTGCCCGACTCGGTGACCGCGCGCTACGACTCGGCCGATCGCCCCTACTTCGAGCAGCGCATCGCCGAGCTCTGCCCCGGGTGCGAGGTGCTCTACGCCAACGCGGACGGGGATGTCGCGAAGCAGCAGCAGCAGGCCGAGTCGATGCTCACCCAGGGGGTGCGGGTGCTCGTGCTCGACCCCTACGACGGGGTCGCGGCGGCAGCGATCGTCGGCCTCGCGACGACACGCGGGGTTCCCGTCATCGCGTACGACCGCCTCATCGCGTCGAAGGATCTCGCCTACTACATCTCCTTCGACAACGAGCTCGTCGGGCGGCTCCAGGCGCAGGCGCTCGTCGACGAGCTCCGCAGCCGCGGGGTCGATCCGAGCTCGGGCGGCATCCTCATGGTCAACGGCTCGCCGACCGACAACAACGCCTCGCAGTTCAAGGCGGGTGCGCACGACGTCATCGACGCGAGCGGATACCAGGTGCTCGCCGAGTTCGACACCCCCGGCTGGGACCCCGCCAAAGCGCAGGACTGGGTGAGCGGCCAGATCACCCAGTTCGGCAACCGCATCGTGGGCGTCTACGCCGCCAACGACCCCACCGCCGGCGGCGCGATCGCCTCGCTCAAGGCGGCGGGGGTCTCGCCGTTGCCGCCGGTGACCGGACAGGATGCCGAGCTCGCCGGGCTCCAGCGCATCCTGACCGGCGACCAGTTCATGACCGTCTACAAGGCGCTGCGCCCGGAGGCGAACCGGGCAGCGGAGCTCGCGATCGACCTCGTGAACGGCCGCTCCCCCGCGGGCGAGGTGCAGGTCGACGTCGACGGCACCGCGATCCCCTCGTTCCTCCTCGAGCCGATCGCCGTCACCCGCGACGAGATCGGCCCCGTGGTGATCGGCGACGGCTTCTTCACCCGCGCGCAACTGTGCACGAGCGAGTACGCCGCCGCCTGCGCGGCAGCGGGACTGGGGTGAACGCGTGAGCCTCGAGGAGCTGCCCCCCGTGCCCGAGTTCTCGGCGACGGAGCACACCCCCGTGCTCTCGATGCGCGGCATCTCGAAGAGCTTCGGGAAGGTGCAGGCGCTCGACGACATCCACCTCGACATCTTCGCGGGCGAGGTGGTCGCGATCGTCGGCGACAACGGCGCGGGCAAATCGACGCTCGTGAAGATCCTCGCGGGCGTGCACCCGGCCGACGACGGCGAGATCTCCTTCGACGGGCAGCCCGTCACGATCCCCGACCCGACCGCCTCGCGCGCCCTCGGCATCGCGACCGTGTTCCAAGATCTGGCGCTCTGCGACAACCTCGACGTCGTCGCCAATCTCTTCCTCGGACGGGAGCTCACCGGCCCCGCGCTCGAGGAGGAGGTGATGGAGATGCGCGCCTGGGAACTGCTGCGCCAGCTCTCGGCACGCATCCCCTCCGTGCGCGTGCCGATCGCCGCGCTCTCGGGAGGCCAGCGGCAGACGGTCGCGATCGCCCGTTCGCTCATCGGCGACCCGCGCGTGGTGATCCTCGACGAGCCGACCGCGGCACTCGGCGTCGCCCAGACCGCCGAGGTGCTCAACCTCATCGAGCGCCTGCGGGAACGCGGACACGGCGTCGTGCTGATCAGCCACAACATGGCGGATGTGCAGGCGGTCGCCGACCGGATCATCGTGCTGCGCCTCGGGCGCAACAACGGCGACTTCCTCGCCCCGGATGTCGGATACGAAGACATCATCGCCGCGATCACCGGGGCGACCGAGCACGCCAGGCCCCTCCCCGCGCCGAGCTACCCCGAACCGCGACGGATCGGGCCGACCCGATGACGGCGCCGACTCACGAGGGTGCCCGTACCCGGGTGGCGGTGCTCTACGAGGACGTCCGTTCACGGCTGACCGGCAACCTCGGGTCCCTCCCCGTGCTCCTCGGCCTCGTGCTCATCTGGGTGGTGTTCCAAGCCCTCAACCCGACCTTCCTGTCGGCCGACAACCTCGTCAACCTGACCCTGCAGTGCGCCGCGGTCGGCACGATCGCCATCGGGGTCGTGCTCGTGCTGCTGCTCGGGCAGATCGACCTGTCGGTCGGATCGGTGAGCGGCCTGGCCGCCGCCGTGCTCGGCGTCGGGCTCACCCAGCTCGGCTGGCCGCTCCTCGTCGCGATCCTCGTCGCGCTGCTCTCCGGGGCGGGCATCGGGCTGCTCTACGGCGTCCTCTTCACGCGCTTCGGTGTTCCGAGCTTCATCATCACCCTCGCCGGACTGCTCGGAGTGCTCGGGCTGCAGCTCCGGGTGCTCGGACCCACCGGCTCGATCAACCTGCCGCCGGACTCGCCCATCGTGCTGTTCGCCACGAACTGGTTCCTGCCGCCGTGGCTCGCCTACCTGCTCGCCGCGCTGTGGGCGGGCGGCATGTTCACCTCCGCCGTGCTCCGGCAGGGGCGCCGCAAGCGGGCGGGTCTCACGACGACCCATCTCGGATGGCAGGCGGCGAAGGCCGGCGTGCTGCTCGTGCTCTGCGCGATCGCGGTCAGCTACCTCGCGACGAACCGCGGCGTCGGCATCATGTTCGTCTTCTTCATCCTGCTCGTGATCGCGATGGACGTCGTGCTCACCCGCACCCGCTGGGGCCGCGAGGTGTACGCCGTCGGCGGCTCGGTCGAAGCGGCCAGGCGTGCCGGCATCCGGGTCAACCGGGTCTACGTCTCGGTCTTCGTGCTGTGCTCGACCTTCGCCGTGCTCGGCGGGCTGCTCGCGGCGGGACGGCAGATGTCGGTGAATCTCTCCTCGGGCGCCGGCGACACGAACCTCAACGCGATCGCCGCGGCCGTCATCGGCGGCACGAGCCTGTTCGGCGGACGCGGGTCCGCCTGGAGTGCCCTGCTCGGCATCGCGGTGATCCAGTCGATCTCGAACGGGCTGACCCTGCTCAACCTCGACTCCTCGATCCGCTACATGATCACCGGCGGGGTGCTGCTGCTCGCCGTCATCATCGACTCCCTGTCGCGCAGGTCGCGCGCGGCACACGGACAAGCCTGACGACACCGGCCCGACAGGAGAACGCCATGACGGACGACGAGGTCCGAGTTCCCGCCCCGGGTCGCGCCCGGCAGTCCGCGGTGTTCCGCGCCGGTGCGTCGGGCATCCGCCCGGCCGTCCCGACCTCCTGGAACGCGCTCGCGGCGGCCGCCGAACGCGCGATGTCGCCCGACGCGTGGGCGTACGTCGCCGGCTCGGCCGGGCGCGAGTCGACCGCGGAGGCGAACTACGAGGCGTTCGAGGCGTGGCGGCTGGTCCCGCGGATGCTGCGCGACGTCGCCAAGCGCGACCTCTCGGTGGAGCTTTTCGGGCGCCGCCACCCGACGCCGCTGCTCACCTGCCCCATCGGGGTCCTCGAACTCGTGGATGCGGACGCCGACCTCGCGATCGCCCGCGCCGCCGGCTCGCTCGGCATCACGAGCGTCGTGTCGAGCCAGGCATCCCTGCCGATGGAGACGGTCGCCGCAGCCGAGGCAGGACCCTGGTGGTTCCAGCTCTACTGGTCCAGCGAGGACGCGCTCGTGGAGAGTCTCGTCGCGCGCGCGGAGGCGGCGGGCGCCGAGGCGATCGTGGTGACCCTCGACACCGGCATGCTCGGCTGGCGTCCGCGCGACCTCGACCGCGGCTTCCTGCCGTTCATCCGCGGGATGGGGATCGCGCAGTACACGAGCGATCCGGTCTTCCGGGAGCTCGTCCGCACCCGGATGGCCGCACCGTCCGCGAGCGAGCGTCCCCGCGTGACGCCGACGGCCGTGCGCACCCTCGTCGAGCTGACCCGCCGTCACCCGGGCGCCTTCGGCGAGAACCTGCGCTCGGGTGAACCGCGCGCAGCCGTCGAGACCTTCCTCGACGTGTTCTCGCGGCCCTCCCTCAGCTGGAGCGAGCTGCCGTTCCTGCGGGAGCGCACCCGGCTCCCGATCATCCTGAAGGGCGTGCAGCATCCGGACGATGCCCGGCAGGCGCTCGATGCCGGTGTCGACGGTCTCCTGGTGTCGACCCACGGCGGGCGACAGGTCGACGGGGCGATCGGCGCTCTCGACGCGCTGCCCGGCGTCGTCGAGGTGGTCGGCGGGCGGATTCCGGTCATCCTGGACTCGGGCGTGCGGAGCGGCGCAGATGTGGTGCGCGCGCTCGCGCTCGGGGCCACGGCCGTCGGCGTCGGCCGCGCCTGGGTCTACGGCCTCGCGATCGCCGGCGAGGACGGTGCCCGCCAGGTGCTCAGCGACATCGTGGCCGAGACGGATCTGACGCTCGGGCTCACCGGGCACCGCTCGGTCGCCGAGCTCACCCCCGACGACGTCGTGCGGCTCTGAGACTCAGTCGGCACCCGCCGGAGCCCGCGTCGCGGCGACCCACTGATCGAGCTTGGCCGTCGCCGCGCCCGCGTCGATGACGGATGCCGCGACCGCGATCTTGTCGCGGAACCGGGAGCGGATGTCCTCCTCGCCGCGCGTGGGATCGAGCGCCAGCTCCCAGGCCACGAGTCCGGCCGCCGCGTTGAGCAGCACGATGTCGCGCACAGGCCCGCGTTCCCCCGCGAAGGTGCGGCGGGCGATGGCGGCGTTGTGTGCGGGATCCCCGCCGCGCAGCTCGTCGATCGAGGCGCGCGGCAGCCCCAGGTCGGCCGGATCGATGTCGTGCTCGTCGACGTTGCCGCGCGACACCTCCCAGACGTGGCTGTGACCGGTCGTCGACAACTCGTCGAGCCCGTCGTCGCCGCGGAAGACGAGCGCAGTCGCCCCGCGGGTCTGGAAGACACCGACCACGAGCGGCACCTTGTCGAGGTTCGCGACGCCGACCGCCGAGGCCTCAGGGCGACCGGGGTTGCAGAGCGGACCGAGGAAGTTGAAGACGGTCGGCACACCCAGTTCCGCCCGCACCGGCCCGGCGTTCTTGAACCCGGGGTGGAAGTGGGAGGCGAACACGAAGGTCAGCCCGGTCTCCTCGAGCACCGCCTTCACCCGCTCCGGCTCGATCAGGATGTCGGCGCCGAGCGCCGAGAGCGTGTCGGAGGCCCCGGATGCCGAGCTCGCCGCCCGGTTGCCGTGCTTCGCGACCGGCACCCCCGCCGCGGCGCACACGATCGCCGACATCGACGACACGTTCACGGTTCCGAAGCGATCCCCTCCCGTTCCCACGATGTCGAGCGCCATCGGATCGATCGGAAGCGGCTTCGAGGCCGCGAGGATCGCGTCCCGGAAGCCGACGATCTCGTCGACGGTCTCGCCCTTCGCCCGCAACGCGATGAGGAATCCCGCGATCTGGGCAGGGGTGGCGTCACCCGACATCACCTGCCCCATCGCCCAATCCGCCTCCGAGATCGAGAGGTCACGCCCCGCGAGGAGTTCGGTGAGAAGGGCAGGCCAGCTGAGTTCCGTGGGCATGCGCACGATCGTAGCGACTCCCCGTGACGCGCTCTCCGGCGCGATTCCGTAGCGACAGGCCCGGCTCGGTGAATTCGCCGACAGCGATATCGGCCATAATGGAGCTGTGACCACTACAGCCGTCGATAGCGCCCCGAGCACACCGGTCATCCACCGGCCGAACACCGTCGCCGTCGGCACCATCGTGTGGCTCGGCAGCGAGGTCATGTTCTTCGCGGGTCTCTTCGCCGTCTACTTCACGCTGCGTGCGATGTCGCCGGAGCTGTGGGCCGAGCAGACCGCGAAGCTCAACGTCTGGTACTCGCTCGCCAACACGATCATCCTGGTGTCGTCCTCCTTCACCGCCCAGGCCGGCGTCTTCGCGGCCGAGCGGATGCAGCCCCGCCGCACGGGAGGCGTCTTCGCCTTCCGGAAGTGGGGCACGGTCGAGTGGTTCTTCCTGAGCTACGCGCTCGGCGCGATCTTCGTGACCGGTCAGGTCTTCGAGTACGGCCAGCTGGTGTCGGAGCACGTCGGATTGCAGTCCGACTCCTACGGCTCGGTGTTCTACTTCGCGACGGGCTTCCACGGTCTGCACGTGACGGCGGGTCTCATCGCCTTCCTGCTCGTGATCGGGCGGATCTACGCCGTCAGACGCTTCACCCACAAGGAGGCGACGAGCGCGATCGTCGTCTCCTACTACTGGCACTTCGTCGATGTCGTCTGGATCGGCCTGTTCCTCGTCATCTACGTCCTCAAATAGACCGGCAGAACGGATCAACTCCACGATCATGGCGACCTCCGCTAACCGCACATCCTCACGCCGCACCGGTCGGCGTTCTCCGCTCGCATCAGCCGCCCTGCTGCTGATCGGCCTCCTGGCGACGGGTGGTGCCTACGCAGCCGTCACGGCGACCTCGAGCGCCGACGCCGCGAGCCAGACCCAGGTCACCAAGCTCAGCGAGGAGGGTCAGAAGCTCTTCGCCGCCAACTGCGCCACCTGCCACGGCCTTCAGGCGCAGGGCACGCAAGACGGCCCCACCCTCGTCGGCGTCGGCGCGGCATCCGTCGACTTCCAGGTCGGCACGGGCCGCATGCCGATGGCGGCGTCCGGCCCGCAGGCCGAGCAGAAGCCCGTGCAGTTCACCGAGGAGCAGATCGCGGCGCTCGCCACCTGGGTCGCCTCGCTCGGCCCCGGCCCGTCGATCCCCGACGAGAAGTACCTGAAGGGCGACGGCGACCTTCCGACCGGCGCCGAGCTGTTCCGCATCAACTGCGCGATGTGCCACAACGTCGGCGGCGCAGGCGGCGCACTCACGCAGGGCAAGTTCGCGCCGGGTCTCATGGGCGTCTCCGCGAAGCACATCTACGAGGCCATGGTCACCGGTCCGCAGAACATGCCGGTCTTCAACGACGCGAACATCACGCCCGAGGACAAGTCGGCGATCATCACCTACCTGAAGTACCTCGAGGAGAACGCCTCGCCCGGCGGGCTCGACCTCGGCAACCTCGGCCCGGTGTCCGAGGGCCTGTTCGTCTGGATCTTCGCGCTCGGCGCGATCGTGGGCATCACCATCTGGCTCACCGCGAAATCGAACTGACGCATGAGCACAGAACCGCAGGAGGGGAACAGCATGGCAGAGACCGACGGGGCCGGAACCGGCACCGCAGTCGAGAAGCACGAGAGCGCGGCGCGTCCCTCGGGCGTCGCCGTCCTCTCAGACGACCGGGTCGAGAACCCGGGCTTCCCGCCCTTCCGCCCGCGCGTCTCCGACCTCGATCCGGTCAAGGAGCGCCAGAACGAGCGTCGGGTCTTCTGGCTGTTCCTGGCCTCGATGGTCGGCAGCGTGTTCGCGGTCGTCGCCTACATCGTCTTCCCCATCCACGAGGGCGACATGGGGTCCGTGCGACTCAACAACCTCTTCCTGGGCCTCGGTTTCGCTCTCGGCCTGCTCGGGATCGGGTTCGGTGCGGTGCACTGGTCGAAGTCGCTCATGGACGGCCACGACATGGTCGAGCAACGCCACGACACCCGCGGCACGCCCGAGACGATCGCGCGTGCGTCCGAGATCTTCACCCTCGGCAACAAGGAGTCGGGGTTCACCCGCCGCAAGCTCATCCGCAACGGCCTGATCGGCGCGCTCGTGCTCGCCCCGCTGTCGGCTGTGGTGATCTTCCGCGACTTCGCACCCGCGGAAGACCCCGTGACGGCGCTCAAGCACACGATGTGGAAGAAGGGCACCCGCCTCGCGCGCGACCCCAACGGCATCCCGATCAAGGCGTCGGACGTCACGGTCGGCTCGGTGTTCCACGTGATCCCCGAAGACCTTCACGAGTCGGAGCGTCCGCTCGAGGAGAAGGCCAAGGCGGCCGTGCTCCTCATGCGTCTGAACCCCGACGATCTGCAGATCTCCCCGGAGCGCGAGGGCTGGAGCTTCCGCGGCATCGTGGCCTACTCGAAGATCTGCACGCACGTCGGGTGCCCGGTCGCGCTCTACGAGCAGCAGACCCACCACCTGCTCTGCCCGTGCCACCAGTCGCAGTTCGACATCACCCGTGAGGCGGCGGTCATCTTCGGCCCCGCCAAGCGGCCGCTGCCGCAGCTGCCCATCACCGTCGACGAGGAGGGTTACCTGATCGCGCAGAGCGACTTCCACGAGCCCGTCGGCCCGAGCTTCTGGGAGCGTTCGCTGTGACCGCCACCGCCACCCCGACCGCCCCCGCGCAGCCGGAGACGGAGACCAAACCCGCACCCGGTCGGGGCATGCGCTTCGTCAACGGAGCGGCCAACTACATCGAAGACCGCACCAGCATGTCGGGCCTCGTCAAGGAGCTCGGCCGCAAGATCTTCCCCGATCACTGGTCGTTCATGCTCGGCGAGGTCGCCCTCTACAGCTTCATCGTCATCCTGCTCTCCGGCACCTTCCTCACCTTCTTCTTCCAGGCCTCGATGGCACCGGTGATCTACGAGGGCTCCTACCCCACCATGAAGGGCGTGGAGATGTCGGCGGCGATGGCCTCGACCCTCGACATCTCCTTCGACGTGCGCGGTGGCCTCCTCATGCGCCAGGTGCACCACTGGGCGGCGCTGCTGTTCGTGGCCTCGATCGGTCTGCACATGCTGCGCGTGTTCTTCACGGGCGCTTTCCGCAAGCCGCGCGAGATCAACTGGGTGGTCGGCTTCGTGCTGTTCATCCTCGCGATGGCGGAGGGTTTCACCGGGTACTCGCTCCCCGACGACCTGCTCTCCGGCAACGGCCTCCGCATCATCGACGGCATGGTCAAGGGCATCCCCGTGATCGGCACCTGGATCTCGTACCTGCTCTTCGGCGGCGAGTTCCCGGGCGAGGCGATCGTCGGCCGCCTCTACATGCTGCACATCATGCTGCTGCCCGCGCTCGTGATCGCCGCGATCGGCGTGCACATGATCCTGCTGATCGTCAACAAGCACACCCAGTTCGCGGGCCCCGGCCGCACCGAGGGCAATGTGGTCGGCAACCCGATCATGCCGGTGTTCGCGGCGAAGGCCGGCGGCTTCTTCTTCATCGTGTTCGGCGTGATCATGCTGATCGCGGCCACGGTGACGATCAACCCGATCTGGAACTACGGGCCGTACGACCCCTCCCCCGTCTCGGCCGGAACCCAACCCGACTGGTACATCGGCTTCGCGGACGGCATGCTGCGTCTCATCCCGCCGCACCTCGAGACGGTGATCTTCGGATACACCGTCACCTGGTACATCCTGATCCCGATCGTGATCCTCGGTCTCTTCATCGTGGCCGTCGCGATCTACCCCTTCATCGAGGCGTGGGTCACGGGCGACAAGCGCGAGCACCACATCGCCGACCGCCCCCGCAACGCCCCGACCCGCACCGGGATCGGCGCCGCAGGCGTGACCTTCTACGCGGTCATGTGGGCCGCCGCGAGCTCGGACCTGATCGCGACGCACTTCCGCCTCTCGATCGAGGGCGTCACGCACACCCTGCAGGCGCTGCTCATCCTCGGTCCGATCATCGCCTTCATCCTGGCTCGGCGGATCTCGCTCGCGCTGCAGAAGAAGGATCGCGAGATCGCGCTGCACGGCTACGAGTCGGGTCGGATCGTGCGACTCCCCGGTGGTGAGTACATCGAGGTGCACGAGCAGCTCTCCGACTACGAGCGCTGGCGCCTCGTGAGCTACGACGACTACGCGCCGCTCATGGTGCGCCCGAACGCCCGCGGCAAGATCACGCTCAGCACCAAGCTGCGTGGCGTGCTGTCGCGCTGGTTCTTCGAGGACCGGATTGCGCCCGTCACCCGCACGGAGATCGAGGCGTCGAAGCACCACTGATCGCTGCAGACGAGAGGGGCGGAGCCGTTCGGCTCCGCCCCTCTCGTCTACCCGCAACGAATCGAGGCACACCCGCTGCGCGGAGGACAACACGGCCGCGGTGCGATCGCGACGTGGTGCGGGATGCGTGGTGCGGATGCGTCAGAGGATGCGGATGCGTCAGAGGAAACGGCGCATGTACTCGGCCGACTCGTGGAAGCCGAGCCGATCGTAGAAGCCTCCCGCACGCCGGCTCGCGACCGTGAGCTGCGTCACACCGCGTCGGGCGCACTCCGCCTCGACCGCCTGGACGAGCTGGGTGCCGTAGTCGTGACCACGAGCGTCAGCGGCCACCACGATCTCCTGCAACTGCGCAGAGGGGCCGTTCGTCGACAGCAGCGGAACGATCGTCGTCAGCGCGTACCCGCGCAGTCCCTCGCCGTCGTCGACGACGTAGAGCAGCACCGTCGGCTGCTCCCCCGCGAGGTACGCGGCGATCGTGGCGTCGAATGCCGCACGATCCGGCGGAAAGGCGTGTCCCAGCTGTTGGACGAGCGCGAAGACCGCGTCCTCGTCACCGGGTCGGGCCTCGCGAACGGTCATCAGCGTGCGAAGTTGTTCCGGTAGTACTCGTAGTTCCAACCGATGATCGCGATCAGCACGAGCGGCACACCGATGAACGAGATCCACGGGCCGATCGCGACGCCGAGGAACACCAGAGCGAGTGCTGCCGCGAGGGTGATCGGCCACCAACTCCAGGGGCTGAAATGCCCGATCTCCGGGTCGTCGTCGTCGATGTCGGCCGTCAGGCTGTCCTGCGCGAGTTCGCCGCCCTGGGCGGAGTGCACGCGTCCGAGATAGAAGGCGAGGAAGAACGCCAGGATCGCTGAGAGGGCCATCGCGACCGTTCCGACCCATTCGATCTTGTGGATGTTCCAGTCCACCGTGATCCCGACCCACACCGTGTAGGCGGCGGCCGACAGGAGGAAGAAGACCCCCAGGATCCACATCAGGTTCGCATTGGTACGCATGGCGTTACTTCACCTTTCCGTCGGCGAGGTCGACGATCGGCGCGTCCGGGGCGTCCTTGGCGGGTCCGATCCCGAGCTGCACCGTATCGGGATGGTGCAGATCGAAGGCAGGCGACTCCGAACGGATGCGCGGGATCGAGGTGAAGTTGTGACGCGGCGGCGGGCAGGAGGTGGCCCACTCGAGCGAGCGCGCATTGCCCCAGGGGTCGTCGACCGTCACCTTGGGTGCCTTGCGCGCCGTGATCCAGACGTTCAGGAAGAAGGGGATGAGCGATACCGCGAGAATAGCGGAACCGATCGTGGAGAGCTGGTTCTCCCAGGTGAACCCGTCATCCGCGAGATAGCCCGCGTAGCGACGCGGCATCCCCTCCACGCCCAGCCAGTGCTGGATGAGGAACGTCGTATGGAAGCCGATGAACAACAACCAGAAGTGGATCTTGCCGAGCCGCTCGTCGAGCATCTTGCCCGTCCACTTCGGCCACCAGAAGTAGAAACCGGAGAACATCGCGAAGACGACCGTGCCGAACACCACGTAGTGGAAGTGCGCCACCACGAAGTAGGAGTCGGAGACGGCGAAGTCGAGCGGCGGAGACGCGAGGATCACCCCGGTGAGCCCACCGAAGACGAAGGTCACGAGGAAGCCGAGCGCCCAGATCATCGGCGTCTCGAAGGTCACCGAACCGCGCCACATCGTGCCGATCCAGTTGAAGATCTTCACACCGGTCGGCACCGCGATGAGCATCGTCATGAGCGCGAACCACGGAAGCAGCACCGACCCGGTGACGTACATGTGGTGGGCCCACACCGTGACCGAGAGGGCGGCGATCGCGATCGTCGCGAAGATCAGCGTCTTGTAGCCGAAGATCGGCTTGCGACTGAAGACCGGGAACACCTCGGAGACGATGCCGAAGAACGGCAGCGCGATGATGTAGACCTCGGGGTGGCCGAAGAACCAGAACAGGTGCTGCCAGAGGATGGCACCGCCGTTGGCCGGGTCAAGCAGATGAGCACCGAACACGCGGTCGGCGCCGAGGGCGAACAGACCACCCGCCAGCACCGGGAAGGCGAGCAGCACGAGGATCGAGGTCACCAGGATGTTCCAGGTGAAGATCGGCATGCGCCACATCGTCATACCCGGCGCACGCATCGTGATGATCGTCGTGATGAAGTTCACCGCGCCGAGGATCGTGCCGAAGCCGGAGAGCGCCAGGCCGAAGACCCAGAGGTTGCCCCCGAGCCCCGGCGAGAAGGTCGTGTTGGAGAGCGGCGTGTAGGCCGTCCATCCGAAGCCGGCCGCACCCTGGGGCGTGAAGAACCCGCCGACCGCGATGAGCGAACCGAAGGTGAAGAACCAGAAGGCGAGCGCGTTCAGCCGCGGGAAGGCGACATCCGGAGCACCGATCTGCAGCGGCATGATCGCGTTCGCGAAGCCGGCGAAGAGCGGCGTCGCGAACATCAGCAGCATGATCGTGCCGTGCATCGTGAAGAGCTGGTTGTAGGCCTCGTTCGAGGGCAGCACGTCGACACCGGGGGTGAAGAGCTCGACACGGATGACGAGCGCCAGCACACCGCCGATGCAGAAGAACAGGAACGAGGTGATGAGGTACAGGTACCCGATCGTTTTGTGGTCGGTGGTCGTGAGCCACTTGACGATGATGTCGCCCTTGCGGGTCGGCTTCGGGGGCGCGGCGGGACGCGACGGGGTCGTGGTCTGGCTCGGCGCCGGTGCGGTGGTCGTCATCGGGATCAGTCCTTGTTTTCGCTCACGCTGGAGGTGCCGTTGCCTGGCAGGTTCTGGTTCACGTTGTAGGTGGCGTCCAGGCGTCCTTCGTTACCCGCGGCGCGCAGCCTCTCGATCTCGGCGTCGTACTCCTGTTGGGACACCACCTTCACGGTGAAGAGCATGTCGGCGTGGTACTGACCGCACAGCTCCGCGCACTTGCCGCGGTAGACGCCCTCCTTGAGCGGCACGAAGTACATGTAGTTGGTCTTCGCCGGGATCATGTCCTTCTTGTAGAGGTAGTCGATGATCCAGAAGGAGTGGGCCACGTCGCGCGACTCGAGGGCGATCTCCACCTTCTTGCCGACCGGCAGGTAGAGCGTCGGAACGGTGTCCTGATCCAGGTTGCCGTTCTTGTCGGGCTGCACCTGCACGCCCTCGGTGTAGACGTTCTCGTTCAGGTAGTTGAAGTCCCACGCCCAGCGCTTGCCGAAGGCCTCGATACGCACATCGGGGTTGCCCGGGTTCTCCTCGATCGCCGCCTGGTCACGCGCCGTGTAGGCGAAGAAGCCGAGGATGAGGATGAACGGGATCACCGTGTAGAAGATCTCGATCGGCATGTTGTAGCGCAACTGCACCGGCAGGCCCGACTGGCCCTTGCGCCGGCGGTAGACGATCGCGGCCCAGAGCGCGAGCCCCCAGGTGATGACACCGACGATGAGCAGAACGACCCAGGAGGTGACCCAGAGGCCGATGACCCGGTCGGTGTGGTTGGTGACACCGCTGCCGCCCGGGAGGAAGCCGTTGAGCTGCTCCTGGGTACATCCGGCGAGGACGATCGCGGCGGCGATGCCGATCGGGACAGCCGCCCACCGGGACAATCGTGAACGCTGGGGGCGGTTGGATCGCACCTGGAACCTCTCGGAATATCGACGTGGTGATTCGCTCCCGAGTCTACTGTTCTGTTTGGCGCGGCGATAATCCGCCGCGCGTGCCGCGAAACAGCACGAGCGCGGTCGCGACGTTTCACGGGTGCGCGCGCCGCCGACCCGAGGTCGATCCCCCGGCGCGGCGATAATCCGCCGCGCGCGCCGCGAAAGTCAGTGGAAGCTGTCGCCGCAGGCGCAGCTGCCCTGCGCGTTGGGGTTGTCGATCGTGAACCCCTGCTTCTGGATGGTGTCCTCGAAATCGATGGATGCGCCGTCGAGGTAGGGCACGCTCATCTTGTCGACCACGACCTCGACACCGTCGAAGTCGCGCGTGGCGTCCCCGTCGAGCAGCCGCTCATCGAAGTAGAGCTGGTAGATGAGGCCGGAGCACCCGCCGGGCTGAACGGCCACCCGGAGTCGCAGATCGTCGCGGCCCTCCTGCTCGAGGAGAGACCGCACCTTCTGGGCGGCGGTGTCGGAGATGGTGACCCCGTGGGACGTCTCGAGCGTGTCGGTCATGCGCCGAGTGTACCTTTCCTGCCCGGGAGCAACCGGTTATCGCGCACCGAGACGCGCGAGCAGCAGAGCCTCCCCCAGGATCGCCTTCTCCAGGCTCGGAAGGTGCAGCGACTCGTTGGGGCTGTGCGCACGCGAGTCGGGGTCTTCCACGCCCGTCACGAGGATCTGCGCCTTCGGGAACCGCTCCGCGAGCTCCGCGATGAAGGGGATCGAGCCGCCGACCCCCATCTCGACCGTCGGGTTGCCGAACGCCTCCGCGAGCACCGCCTTGGCATCCGCGACCGCCCAGCCGCTCGTGTCGACGAGGAAGGGCTGGCCGAGGTCGAGACCGTCGATCTCGAACTCGGCGCCAAACGGCGCGTGCGCGCGCAGATGGGCCATGATCGCCTCGTAGGCCTCTTCGGCGCGCTGGCCAGGCGCGACCCGGGCGCTGAGGCGCACCCGCACGCTCGGCACGAGGGTGTTGGAGGCGTCCTTGACGCTCGGGGCGTCGATGCCGGTGATCGTGATCGAGGGCTGGTTCCAGATGCGCGAGATGATCGCGCCGTGGCCCACGGGCGACGCGCCAGGCAGCAGCCCCGTCTCGGCGCGCAGCTGGGCCTCGTCATAGGCGGGCGTCTCTGCCTCGCGCGAGGTGAGGCCGGCGACCGCGACCGAGCCGTCCGCGTTCCACAGCGTGTCGAGCAGCCGGATGGCGGCGAACATCGCGTCGGGCACGGCCCCGCCGAACATGCCGGAGTGCGAGGCGTGCTCGAGCGTCGTGATCCGCAGGTTGAAGGCGACCGCGCCGCGCAGGCCCACGGTGATCGCGGGGATCTCGGTCGACCAGTTGCCCGAGTCGGCGACGACGATGACGTCCGCGTCGAAGGTGTCGCGGTAGCGCTCGAGGAAGGTCAGGATCGAGCGCGAGCCGAACTCCTCCTCCCCCTCCACATAGAGCACGAGGCCGATCTCCGGGTCGCCCAGCACCTCACGAGAGGCGCGGATGGCGGCCAGGTGGGCCACGACGCCCGCCTTGTCGTCCGCGGCACCCCGCCCGTAGAGACGGTCGCCGCGCAGCGTCGGCTCGAAGGGCTTCGAGTCCCACTGCGCCTCATCCCCCGGCGGCTGCACGTCGTGGTGCGCGTAGAGCAGCACCGTGGGCTTGCCGTTGCGGGCGGCGCGGCTCGCGACGACCGCGGGCTGGCCCAGAGCATCCGAGTCCTCCTCGGACACCGGCAGCTGCACGACCTCGACCGACTCGAAGACCTCGAGCGCGCGGGCGAGCTCGGCGACCCGCTCGGCGCTCGCGCGCACGTGCGCGAAGTCGAAACCGTCCCAGGAGACGGAGGGGATGCGCACGAGCCCCGAGAGCTCGGCGATCGCCGTCGGCAGCCCGGCGGCGACCGCCGCGCGCAACTCCTCCGCTCGGGGAGTGGACGCGGATGCGGACGACGGATCGATCTGGGCCATGCGGGTAATCTTAAAGCCCCGACGAACGAGGAACCCTGTGCCCAAGAACACCCCCGCCGACGACGCCGCCGCCCCGGAGACCCCGGATCCCACCGCCCTTGGCAAAGGCCACGCGACTCCGACCCGCAAGGAGCAGGAGGCGGCTCGCAAGCGTCCGCTCGTCCCCGACGATCGCAAAGCCGCGCAGAAGGCGTCCAAGGCGGAGCTCGCGGCGCAGCGCGACCGGGCCCGCGTCGGCATGGAACGCGGCGAGGAGAAGTTTCTCCCGATGCGCGACCGCGGTCCGCAGAAACGCTACGTGCGCGACTACGTCGACGCCCGCTGGAGCGTCGGCGAGATCCTGCTGCCGCTCATGGTGCTCGTGATCCTCACCTACTTCATCCCCAACCAGTACGTCGCCATCTACGCGCTCATCGCGGTGTGGGGCATCATCGTGCTCGTCGTCATCGACGCCCTCCTGCTCGGCCGCACGCTGCGCAAGAAGCTCGCGGCGAAGTTCGGTGCCGACAAGGTCGAGAAGGTCACCTGGTACGCGGCGATGCGCGCGGTGCAGTTGCGCGCGCTCCGACTTCCGAAGCCTCAGATCAAGCGCGGGCAGTACCCGTCCTGACACGGCGGAGGCCGCGGCTGATGGCACGCGCCCAGAACGGCCCCTCGTAGAGGAACGCCGTGTAGCCCTGCACGAGGGTCGCCCCGGCGTCCAACCGCTCCTGCACCTCGGCGCCCGTGGTGACACCGCCCACCGAGATGAGGCACAGCTCCGGGCCGACGGCGGCGCGCAGCAGGCGCAGCATCGCGAGCGAGCGCTCGGCGAGCGGGGCACCGGAGAGTCCCCCCTCCCCCGCCGCCGCCACGAGGGTCGGGTCGGTCGTCAGGCCCTCACGCGAGAGCGTCGTGTTGGTCGCGACGATGCCCGCGAGCCGCAGGCGCAGCACGAGCTCGGCGATGCGGAGCGCCTGGTCGTCGCCGAGATCGGGGGCGATCTTGACCAGGACCGGAACCGAGCCCGCCGCATCCCGCACAGCGGAGAGCAGCGGCTCGAGCTTGTCGAGCTCCTGCAGACCGCGCAGCCCCGGCGTGTTCGGTGACGAGACGTTGACCACGAGGTAGTCGGCGTGCGGGGCGAGCAGGCGGGTGCTGACGAGGTAGTCGTCGATCGCGTCCTCGACCGCGACGACCTTCGTCTTGCCGATGTTCACGCCGATCACCGGACGGATCGCGGAGGTGCGCGACCGCGCGATCCGCGGCGCGCAGGCCTCGGCGCCGGCGTTGTTGAACCCCATCCGGTTGATGACCGCGCGATCCGGGATGAGGCGGAACAGCCGCGGCCTCGGGTTCCCCGGCTGCGGGAGGGCCGTGATGGTGCCGACCTCGACGTGCCCGAAGCCCAGGGCGCCGAGCCCGGCGATGCCGCGTGCTTCCTTGTCGAAGCCGGCGGCGAGACCGAACGGTGACGGGAAGTCGATCCCCAGAGCGCGCACCGCGAGCGACGGGTCCGGGCGGGTCAGCATCCGCGTCATCTGGCGCAGCACCGGCCAGCCGAGCACGCGGATGACGACGAAGGCCAGATGGTGGGCGGTCTCGGGGTCGAAGCGCGACAGGACGAGCCGGAAGAGGAGACGGTACATGCCGACCCCAGGCTAGCGGTTCAGGCCTCCTCGGCCGTCTCCGTCTCGCGTGCCGCGGCGTGCTCGACCCGCAGCAGCGTGATCGCCGACTCGAAGTCGTCGAGCGAGTCGAACCCCTGGTAGACACTGGCGAAGCGCAGGTAGGCGACCTCGTCGAGCTCCCGCAGCGGCGGAAGGATCGAGAGGCCGATGTCGTTCGCATCGATCTGGGCGACGCCCGTGGCGCGGATCGACTCCTCGACCCGCTGCGCGAGCAGGGCGAGATCGGCGTCGCTGACGGGTCGGCCCTGGCAGGCCTTGCGCACGCCCGAGACGATCTTCTCCCGGCTGAACGGCTCGACGATGCCGGAGCGCTTGATGACGTTGAGGCTGGCCGTCTCGGTGGTCGAGAATCGGCGCCCGCACTCGGGGCACTGGCGGCGTCGCCGGATCGACAGCCCGTCATCGCTCGTGCGCGAGTCGATGACCCGGCTGTCGGGGTGACGGCAGAAGGGGCAGAACATCCCCTTCAGGCTACCGCGGCTTCAGTCTCGAAACCGGACGCCGACGGCGTCGCCGTGAGCGGGCAGATCCTCAGCGTCGCTGAAGGCCCGCAGCCTCTCGGCGACGTCGGCGAGGCCGGTGCGCCCGTAGCGGATCACCTGCTGCGGCCGGAGGAACGTCGCCGCTCCCAGCCCCGAGGAGAACCGCGCCTGCCCACCGGTCGGCAGCACGTGATTGGACCCGGCGAGATAGTCGCCGAGGCTCACCGGCGCGTAGGGCCCGAGGAAGATCGCGCCCGCATCGGTGATGTCGGCGAGCACGGCGTCCGGGTCCGCCACCTGGATCTCCAGGTGCTCGGGGCCGTAGAGGTTGCTGAACTCGGCCGCCGCGACGAGGTCGTCGACGAGCACGATCGCCGACTGGGACGCATCGAGCGCGGCACCGGCACGCTCACGGTGCCGCGTGGCGGCGAGCTGCCTCGCGAGCTCCTCCGCGACGCGGGTCGCGAGTTCCGGCGCATCGGTGACGAGGATGGAGGCCGCGAGCTCGTCGTGCTCCGCCTGGCTCAACAGGTCCGCGGCGACCAGCACGGGATCGGCCGTGCCGTCGG
Source organism: Leifsonia xyli (assembly GCA_003243275.1). Classification (GTDB taxonomy): domain Bacteria; phylum Actinomycetota; class Actinomycetes; order Actinomycetales; family Microbacteriaceae; genus Homoserinibacter. The sequence goes on from QFQR01000001.1 coordinate 342,938, forward strand.
CGATCACCAGGATCTCGGTCGGTCCCGCCTCCGCGTCGATGCCGACCACGCCACGGACGAGACGCTTCGCGGCCGCGACGAAGACGTTCCCCGGGCCGGTGATCACATCCACGGGCTCGAGGCCCGCATCCGACAGACCGTAGGCGAAGGCGCCGATCGCACCCGCGCCGCCCATCGCGTAGACGTCGGTCACCCCCAGCAGTCCCGCGGCCGCGAGGATCGTCGGGTGCACCGAGCCGCCGAACGGAGCCTGCGGCGGCGAGGCCAGCACGACCGAGGTGACCCCCGCGATCTGCGCGGGAACGACGCTCATCACCACGCTGGACGGGTAGACGGCCTTGCCGCCCGGCACGTAGAACCCGGCGCGGCGCACCGGCTGCCAGCGTTGTTCGACGCGGGCGTCGGGGCCGAGCTCGGTGACGGCGGGGGCGGGGACCTGCGCGGCGGATGCCTGACGCACCCGCACGATCGCCTCCTCGATTGCGGCGCGCACCGCGGGATCGAGCCCGTCGACGGCCGCGGCGATCGCCTCCGCGCTCACCCGCAGCGACGGCGGACGCACACCGTCGAAGCGCTCCGACTGGGCGAGCAGCGCCTCCGACCCACCGCTGCGCACCTCCTCGATGAGGGTGCGTGCGGCATCCGCCGCGTGCGCCACGTCGACGCGCGCGCGCGGAATCAGTGCACCCAGTTCGGTGCGGGTCGGGCGGGTGCCACGGAGGTCGAGAGTCTGGATCATCGCGAGACAATGGTACGCGCGACGGAATGCCCGACGACCGCGCGCGGTTGGAGGACGACGATGGAACAGCACAGTGATCCCCCGATCGTCGACGACCTCTCCGCGTTCAAGGCCGCCTTCCGCCGGCTCGCCGCGGGCGTCTCGATCGTCACCGCGCGGGACCCGGACGGCCGCCCTGTCGGCTTCACCGCCACCTCGCTCGCCTCCCTCGCCGCGGTTCCGCCGCTGGCCACCTTCAACATGGCGCGCGTGGCGAGCGCGTGGACCGCGATCGAGCAGACCGATCACGTCATCATCCACATCCTCGGTGCACGCAACCGCGCCGTGGCCGCGCAGCTCGCGGCCGACCACGACAAGCGCTTCGACGGCGACCATTGGGCACCTGGGCCGCTGGGTCTGCCGCTCATCAAGGATGTTCCCGCCTGGATGCTCGCACGCATCGTCGGCCGCTACCCCGTGCACGAGAACGCCGTGATCGTCGTGCAGATCGAGGACGGCGGCCTCGGCGCGCACGACGAGGCGATGCTCTACCACGAGCGCACCTTCCTGAAGCCAGGCGAGCCCGCCTAGCGACCGGTGATCTCGAGACGCGTCGCCTGCGGCGGCGCTCCGCGGATCACCGCGGCGCCACAAGCTCAGACCACGCAGTTCGGGCCGAGGAGGCTCTTGAGCTCGCCGTAGAGGTCGGCGGTGACCGAGACCGGATACGGGATCTCGAAGAGGCGCGCCGCATCCCCGCGCACCAGCCGCAGCCGCACCTCGTTGTCGCCGCGATGCCGGATCAGCACGTCGCCGAGCGCCGAGACGACCTCGGTGGTGGCACGGTGCTCGGGCACCTGGATCACGAGCGGACCGGAGCCGAGGCTCTGCCCGGTGTCGGGCAGGAACATGCTCTGGGCGTGCAGGCCGATGCCGTCGTCGCGCTGGCTCACCCGCGCCTTGATGACGGCGATGGTGTCGCCCTGCAGCCCGGGCGCGAACTCCTGGTAGGTCTTGCCGAGGAACATGATGCTCACCTCGCCGCCGAAGTCTTCGAGCGTCACGACGCCGTAGGGGTTGCCCGACTGCCGCGCGATCCGGTGCTGCACATTGGTCAGGAGACCGGCGACCGTGACCGAGGAGCCGTCTTCGACCGTCTCGGAGGCGAGCAGCTCGCCGATGCCGACGCTCGCGTGCTTGGCGAGCAGCGTCTCGAGGCCGTCGAGCGGGTGCTCGGAGACGTAGAGCCCGAGCATCTCGCGCTCGAAGGCGAGTTTGTCCTTCTTCGACCACTCGGGACGCTCGGGCACGTGATCCACGGCGTCGGGTTCGTCCCACAGCGAGTCGAAGTCGAAACCGACCTGCCCGTTGGCCTCGTTCCGCTTGACCGCGACCGCCGACTCGACCGACTCCTCGTGGATCTCGATGAGCGAGCGGCGGGTGGTGCCGAGCGAGTCGAAGGCGCCTGCCTTGATGAGCGACTCGATCGTGCGCTTGTTGAGGGCGGTGAGCGGAACCTTGCGCAGGAAGTCGTGGAAGGAGACGAACGCGCCCTTCGCCTCGCGAGCCGCGCGGATCTGGTCGACGACGCCGAAGCCGACGTTGCGCACCGCGCCGAGACCGAAGCGGATGTCCTCACCGACCGCCGCGAAGAACCCGATCGACTCGTTGACATCGGGCGGAAGCACCTGGATGCCCATGCGACGGCACTCCCCGAGGTACATCGCGAGCTTGTCCCGTGCATCCCCCACGCTCGTGAGCAGCGCCGCCATGTACTCGGCCGGGTAGTGGGCCTTCAGGTAGGCCGTCCAGTAGCTGAGCACGCCGTATGCCGCCGAGTGCGCCTTGTTGAAGGCGTAGTCGGAGAACGGCAGCAGGATCTCCCAGAGCGCCTTGACGGCCGTCTCCGAGAATCCGCGCTCCATCATGCCGCCCGAGAAGCCCTCGTACTGCTTGTCGAGCTCGGACTTCTTCTTCTTGCCCATCGCGCGGCGCAGGATGTCTGCCTGGCCGAGCGAGAATCCCGCCACCCGCTGCGCGATCGCCATGACCTGCTCTTGGTAGATGATGAGCCCGTAGCTCGTCTCGAGGATGTCTTTGAGAGGTTCCTCGAGTTCCGGGTGGATGGGCGTGATCGGCTGCAGGCCGTTCTTGCGCAGCGCGTAGTTCGTGTGCGAATCGGCGCCCATCGGCCCCGGCCGGTAGAGCGCGATGACGGCGGAGATGTCCTCGAAGTTGTCGGGCTTCATCAGCCGCAGCAGGGAACGCATCGGGCCGCCATCGAGTTGGAAGACGCCGAGGGTGTCGCCACGGGCGAGCAGCTCATACGCGGCGGTGTCATCGAGCGCGAGGTCTTCCAGCACCGGACGGAAACCCCGGTTCGCCTCGATGTTGTCGAGCGCGTCGTCGATGATGGTGAGGTTGCGCAGCCCCAGGAAGTCCATCTTGATGAGGCCGAGCGCCTCGGCGGCGGGGTAGTCGAACTGCGTGACGATCTGGCCGTCCTGCTCCCGCTTCATGATCGGGATGATGTCGATGAGCGGCTCGCTCGACATGATGACGCCGGCGGCGTGCACACCCCACTGGCGCTTCAGCCCTTCGAGACCGCGTGCCGTCTCGAAGACGGTGCGGGCGTCCGGATCGGTGTCGAGGATCGCGCGGAAGTCTCCCGCCTCCTTGTAGCGCGCGTCGGCGGGGTCGATGATGCCGCCGAGCGAGATGTCCTTGCCCATCACCGCGGCGGGCATCGCCTTGGTGAGCTTCTCCCCCATCGAGAACGGGAAGCCGAGCACCCGACCGGAGTCCTTGAGCGCCTGCTTGGCCTTGATCGTGCCGTAGGTGACGATCTGGGCGACGCGCTCCTCGCCGTACTTGTCGGTCACGTACTTGATGACCTCGCCGCGACGACGTTCGTCGAAGTCGACGTCGAAGTCGGGCATCGAGACGCGGTCGGGGTTGAGGAAGCGCTCGAAGATGAGGCCGTGCTGCAGCGGGTCGAGATCGGTGATCTTCATGGCGTAGGCCGCCATCGATCCCGCACCGGAACCGCGCCCTGGCCCGACCCGGATGCCGTGGTCCTTGGACCAGTTGATGAAGTCGGCGACGACGAGGAAGTAGCCGGGGAAACCCATCTGGGTGATGACGCCGGTCTCGTACTCGGCCTGCTTCCGCACCTCATCCGGGATGCCGGCCGGGTAGCGCTCGTGGAGCCCCTTCTCGACCTCCTTGACGAACCAGCTCTCCTCGGTCTCCCCCGCGGGAACCGGGTAGCGCGGCATGTAGTTGGCGCTCGTGTTGAAGGCGACCTCGCACCGCTCGGCGATGAGCAGGGTGTTGTCGCACGCGTCCGGATGGTCGCGGAACAGCTGCCGCATCTCGGCGGCGGTCTTCAGGTAGAACTCCTGCGCGTCGAACTTGAAGCGCTTCGGGTCGGCGAGCGTAGAACCCGATTGCACGCACAGCAGGATCTCGTGGGCCGAGGAGTCGTGCGAGTGCGTATAGTGCAGGTCGTTGGTCGCCACGAGCGGCAGGCCGAGATCGCTCGAGAGCCGCACCAGGTCGCTCATCACCCGCCGCTCGATGCCGAGCCCGTGATCCATGATCTCGACGAAGAAGTTGTCCTTCCCGAAGATGTCGCGGAACTCGGCCGCCGCATCCCGCGCCGCCTCGTACTGCCCCAGCCGCAGCCGGGTCTGCACCTCGCCAGAGGGGCAGCCGGTCGTCGCGATGATGCCGGATGCGTAGCGCTGCAGCAGTTCGCGGTCCATCCGCGGCTTGAAGTAGTAGCCCTCGATCGAGGCGAGGCTCGAGAGCCGGAACAGGTTGTGCATGCCCGCGGTGTTCTCGGCCCACATCGTCATGTGGGTGTAGGCGCCGGAGCCCGAGACGTCGTCTTCGCCCCCGTCGCCCCAGCGCACGCGGGTCTTGTCGGTGCGGTGGGTGCCGGGGGTCAGGTAGGCCTCGGTGCCGATGATCGGCTTCACGCCGTTGGCGTTCGCCTGCGACCAGAAGTCGAAGGCGCCGAAGGTGTTGCCGTGGTCGGTCACGGCGATCGCGGGCATGCCCTGCGCGGCGACCTCCTTCATGAGGTCGGCCACCCGGGCGGCGCCGTCGAGCATGCTGTATTCGCTGTGCACGTGCAGGTGCACGAAGGAATCGCTGCTCGTCACGCCTTCTCCGGTCGATGGTCCCCCCAGCTTAACGTCCGCTGGTGACGGTCAGCCGCACGGCAGCGTGTCGAAACCGCCCGTCACCCCATCGACCCGACCACGAGGATCCGATGCGACCGCGCTCGTACAGCTCAGTCCGCGCGGACGACGTCGAGCGCGTGCTGGAGATCGTCGGGGTAGCGTGTCTCGAACTCGACGTGCTCCCCCGAGCCCGGATGCCGGAATCCGAGCTTCACGGCGTGCAACCACTGCCGGGTGAGCCCCACCCGCGCGGCGAGCGTCGGATCCGCACCGTAGAGCAGATCGCCGACGCAGGGATGCCGTTGCGCCGCCATGTGCACCCGGATCTGGTGCGTGCGCCCGGTCTCGAGGTGGATCTCGAGCAGGGTCGCGGCGCGCATCGCCTCGAGCGTGTCGTAGTGGGTGACGGCGTGCTTGCCCTCCGCCGTCACCGCGAACTTCCAGCTCGAGCCGGGGTGGCGCCCGACCGGGGCGTCGATCGTGCCCGAGAACGGATCCGGGTGCCCCTGCACGAGCGCGTGATAGATCTTGTCGACCTCGCGGTCGTGGAACTGCCGCTTCAACTCCGTGTAGGCGCGCTCGCTCTTGGCGACCACCATGAGCCCGCTCGTGCCCACGTCGAGCCGGTGCACGATCCCCTGCCGCTCCGCGGAACCGGAGGTCGAGACGCGGTATCCGGCACCCGCGAGCGCCCCCAGAACGGTCGGGCCGTCCCAGCCGGACGCCGGATGCGCCGCGACACCGACCGGCTTGTCGATCACGACGAGATCGTCGTCATCGTGGACGACGTGGAAGCCGGGCACGAGCTGCGGCACGACCGCGGGCTCGAGCTTCGGCGACCAGCTGACCTCGAGCCACCCGGGACGGACGCGGTCCGACTTGCCGAGGATCCCGCCGTCGAGGGTGACGCCGCCCGCCTCGAGCACCTCCTGCGCGAAGGTGCGCGAGAAGCCGAGCAGCCGCGCGACCGCCGCGTCCGCGCGGTCGCCGACGAGACCGTCGGGGATCGGCATGCCCCGGCTCTCCATCAGCGCTCCGGAGCCTCCGGGGCATCGGCGGCATCCGCCACCCCGGGGGTGGGGATCCGCTCGATCGTGTCGGATGCCTTCGTGCCGTCGAGCCGCACCCCGCGCAGCGTCAGCAGCAGGAAGAGCCCCATCGCGGTGCAGATCGCGACGTCGGCGGTGTTGAAGATCGCGGGGAGAGGCCACATCTGGAAGAAGTCGACGACGTGCCCCTGACCGAAGCTCGGCGGCCGGAAGAGTCGGTCGGTGACGTTGCCGAGAGCGCCGCCGAGCAGCAGCCCCAGCATCCAGGCCCAGGCCACCGACTTGATGCGCCTCGCGAAGATGATGATGCCGATGACCACGGCGACGGCGATCGAGGACAGGATCCAGGTGAAGCCGCTGCCGAGCGAGAACGCGGCGCCCGAGTTGGTGACGTAGCGGAGCTGGAAGAACTCGCCGAGCACCGGGATCACCTGCCCGTACTCCATGTTCGTCACGACGAGGAACTTGGCGAACTGGTCGATCGCGAGCGCGCTCGCGGCCACCACCCCGAACAGCACGAGGGCGCGCACGCTCACGCGCGCGCGCCCCGTGTCGTTCGACGCGGGCCGCGGCTCAGTTGCCGCCAAGGCCCGGCAGATCGGTGTTGCGCTGCGAGTAGGCCGGGTACTCCGGCTGCTGCGAGGACTGCTCGGGCTGCGGTGCAGGGAACTCGCCCACCTGCGGGGCGGGGAAGCCCGCGTAGGCGGGCGGCGCCGAGGCGGTGCCTGGCTGCGGCGCGGGCGCCTGGCTGAAGTCGCCGTAAGCAGGCGCCGCGTACTCCTGCGGCGCGACGGGCGACTCGTAGGCGAAGGGGGCGTCGGTGACCGGTGCCTCGAATGGGCTCGCCTCGTACACCGGAGCGGCCGATCCGAGTGCGGCCTGCGGCTCGGCACCGGAGATCGGGGCAGCGGTCTCGAGCTCGCGCAGCTGGCCCTCGATGTAGCCGCGCAGCTTGTCGCGGTACTCCGACTCGAAGATGCGCAGCTCCTCGACGCTGCGCTCGAGGCCCGCCTTCTCGACCTCGAGAGCCTCGATCGCGGTGCGCTGCTGCGTCTCGGCATCGGAGACGAGGCGAGCGGCCGTCGCGTGGCCCTCGGCGATCAGCTGGTCGCGCTTCTCCATGCCCTCGCGCACGTGCTCCTCGTGGAGACGGCGGGCGAGCTGGAGGAGGTTGTTGGTGTTGCTCTGGTCCATCGAACCGTCGTTCGGACCCCCGAGCTCGGTCGGCGCCGGCGCCGCCACGGGAACCGGCATCGGCGCGGGGACGGGCGCGGGCGCAGGAACTGCGGCCAGGAACGGAGCCGCCTCGGCCACGGGGGCCTGGCTGCCGGAACGCTGCAGCTCGCTGATACGCGCATCCGCTGCCACGAGCCGCTGGCGCAGCTCCTCGTTCTCCTGGTTCAGCCGACGAAGCTCGACCACGACCTCGTCGAGGAAGTCGTCGACCTCGTCCTGGTCGTATCCCTCGCGGAACTTCGTCGGGTTGAAACGCTTGTTGACGACATCTTCCGGCGTCAGGGCCATGACCGCACCTCCATTGCTTTCCTCATCCGGTTCGCGACTGACTCAACCGTAGCAAGGTTCAGGCCCTGCTTGAGAGTCACGCGGCGTCCAGATTACCGCGACGCGGCTGAGAACGGGCTGCTCCCGGTCGTTGCCGAGAACAGCGAGTTTGATCCGTGGGTTGCGCGGTCAGCCCGCGAAGAAACCCGCGTCGACGTCGGACTCGGCCTCCGCCTGGTCACCGCTGACGGCGACATGCTCGGGCGAGAGCAGGAACACCTTGCTCGTGACGCGCTCGATCCTCCCGTGCAGGCCCATCGAGAGACCGCTCGCGAAGTCGATGAGACGGCGCGCTTCGGGCTCGCTCATCTGCGAGAGGTTGATGATGACGGGAATGCCCTCGCGGAAGCTCTCGGCGATGGTCGGCGCGTCCTTGTAGTGACGCGGGTGCACGGTGAGGATCTCGTTCATGCCTGCGGGGGCCGTGCGGGGCGCGGAAGCCCGGCGCAGCGGCGTGACGGGAGCCGGACGCGACGCGGGCGCGGCGCTCTGCGCGGCGGGTGCCGGGGCGGCCGCGAGCTCGTCGGCCTCGTCGTAGTCCTCATCGGCCAGGCCGAGGTAGACCATCGTCTTGCGCAGCGGGTTCGCCATGACTTCCTCCGGATCGTGCGGTTCCTTCCCCGAGATTAACCGCGGTCGGGTCGCTTTCCCGTGATTGCCGTGCCGATGCGCAGGTGTGTCGCGCCCTCGAGGATCGCCTCGGCGTAGTCGCCCGACATGCCGGCCGAGATGCGGTCGGCCTCGGGCGCGAGGGCGCGGACGGCCTCTGAGGCCGCCCGCAGCCGCGCGAACGCGGGACGCGGCTCGGCACCGAGCGGGGCGACGCCCATGACACCCACGAGCCGCAGCCCCGGCGTCTCGAGCACGCGCTCGGCGAGGCGCTCGGCATCCGCCGGATCCGCGCCGCCCCGCCCCGGATCGCCCGCCAGCTCGAGTTCGAGGAACACCTCCACCTGCTCTCCCGCGGGGTCGGCGAGGGCGCCGATGAGCGACTCCCGGTCGACGGAGTGGATGGCGCGGGCGTAGCGCCGCACGGCACGCGCCTTGTTGCTCTGGAGCTGGCCGACGAAGTGCCAGTCGAGGGCGAGGTCGGCGGTCTCGGCTGCCTTGGCCTGCGCCTCCTGGTGCCGGTTCTCGCCGACGTCGCGCACGCCGAGGGCGGCGAGCTCGCGCACGAGGGATGCGGGGTGGAACTTGGTCACCACGATGCGCGTCAGACCCGCCGGGTCGCGTCCCGCGGCGCGCGCCGCATCCGCGATCCCCGCATCGACCGCCGCGAGCCGCTCGGCGAGCGGCGCGTCGGGGATCATCGACTACTTCAGGAAGTCGGGGATGTCGAGGTCGCCGTCATCCTCGAAGTCCTCGAGCGAGGCGACGACCGGCACCTCGGGCTCGCGGCCCCAGCCCTCGGCCTGGCCGCCCTCGTCGCCCTCGGCGGCGACCGCGACCGACACGGGAAGGGGGGCTGCCGCCTCGACGAAGTTCGAGCGCTTCTCGGGGGCTGCCGGGCGCACCGTGGGCTCGCCTCCGTCGAATCCGGCCGCGATGACCGTGACGCGCACCTCGTCGCCGAGGGTGTCGTCGATGACGGCACCGAAGATGATGTTGGCCTCGGGGTGCACGGCCTCCTGCACGAGTCGCGCGGCGTCGTTGATCTCGAAGATGCCGAGGTTGGATCCACCCTGGATCGAGAGCAGCACGCCGTGGGCGCCGTCGATCGAGGCTTCGAGGAGCGGGCTCGCCACCGCGAGCTCGGCCGCCTTGATCGCCCGGTCGGCACCGCGGCTCGCACCGATGCCCATGAGCGCCGAGCCCGCACCCTGCATGACCGACTTGACGTCGGCGAAGTCGAGGTTGATGAGGCCGGGGGTCGTGATGAGGTCGGTGATGCCCTGCACACCGGCGAGGAGCACCTGGTCGGCGGTCGAGAAGGCCTCGAGCATCGAGATGCCGCGATCGCTGATCTCGAGCAGGCGGTCGTTGGGGACGACGATCAGGGTGTCGACCTCGTTCTTGAGGGTCGACACGCCGATCTCGGCCTGCGCCTGCCGACGCTTGCCCTCGAAGCCGAAGGGCTTCGTGACGACGCCGATCGTGAGGGCGCCGATCGACTTGGCGATCCGGGCCACGACGGGCGCGCCGCCCGTGCCGGTTCCCCCGCCCTCGCCCGCGGTGACGAAGACCATGTCGGCCCCGGCGAGGGCCTCCTCGATCTCCTCCGCGTGGTCCTCGGCGGCGCGGCGGCCGACCTCGGGGTCGGCACCCGCGCCGAGCCCGCGCGTGAGCTCACGGCCGACGTCGAGTTTGACGTCGGCGTCGCTCATCAGCAGCGCTTGGGCATCGGTGTTGATCGCGATGAACTCGACGCCGCGGAGGCCCAGTTCGATCATCCGATTCACGGCGTTCACGCCACCGCCGCCGATGCCGACGACCTTGATGACGGCAAGGTAGTTCTGGTTCGAAGTCACGTCCGGCCTCCTGGAGAAAACCTTCAACCTCTACTTGAAGTTTAGAGTCTTTCTCAGTACTTTTATGTGCCCTCACGGTAAGCGCGAGCGAGGCGCGACTCCGGGCGACACCCCGCGTGTCGCGAAACGGAGCGCTGCTCAGGCTGCGTGGAAGACCGCGCTGCCGGGGGCCGACACGTCGTAGACGCCCGCCCCCGAGCCGCCGTGGATCGCGAGCAGCGCGGCGAGCACCCGCGCCTTGCGGTCCGAATCATCCGCGCTCCCCCACTCCACGCGCTGCGCGGAGCCGGCGAGCGTCAGGGTGACATCGTCACGTGTCGTCGCCGCGATCGAGTCCAGCTGAGACCGCAGCGAAGCCGGCATCGCGAGCAGCACCTCCGCGATCGATCGGTACGCGGCAGAGCCGACATCGCTCTCGGCGACCGAGATGAGCGGCAGCCCCGCCGGTCGCTCCGGCGAGTTCGACAGGACGACCCCCGCGGCGTCGACGACATCGAAACCGCCCCCCGACACGATCGCCCCGATCGGAGAACGCTCCACAATGTGCACGATGAGCGTGCCTGGCGGCAGGATCTCCGTCGAGTAGCTGCGGATGAGGGTGAACGACGACAGCTGATCGCGCAACTCGCCCTCGTCGAGCAGCGCGAGAGGGGTGCCCAGCTGGCCGTCGATCGCGGAGACGAGCTGCGCGGGGTCGAGGGTCGAGGTGCCCTCGACCCGGATCTCGCGCAGCGAGAGCAGCGGCGAGTACACCGCGGCGAAACTCATCCCGACCAGCAGCGCGACGACACCGATCCCGGTCAACCACGCGATCCGCCGCCGCCGGCTGCGGCGCGTGAACCGCCGCAGCTCGTGCCTCTCGGCGCGCCGACGGGCGCGCTCCGCCGCCCGCAGCTCGGCATCCGCCGCCCGGCTCGTCGAGGCACGCGGCCGAGGCTTCCGGGCGGGGCGGGGCTCTGGCGAGCGGGGCGAGCTCGCCGGCTTCTCCGGGGCGACGGGCGCCGCGGGGATGCGCTTCGCGCGCGGCGCCGGCTTCTCCGCCGTCGGCGCCGGGGTCGGGTCGAATCCCTCGGGGCGCTTCACGCGCGTGGACCACTCATGTGCGTTCCCCACCGAGAGCACCGAGGACCTGCGGGATGATCCGGTAGACGTCGCCACAGCTCAACGTCATCACGAGATCGCCCTCGCGGGCGATCTCGGCCACCCGGTCGGCCGCAGCCTGCCAGTCGGGCAGGAAGTCGACTCGGGAGGCGTCGGCGAAGCGGTCGGCGACAAGCGCGCCCGTGACCCCCGGCACCGGATCCTCACGGGCGCCGTAGACGTCGAGCACGACCGTGTGATCGGCGAGGCGCTCGTAGACCTGGGCGAAATCCCCCGCCATCATCCGGGTGCGGCTGTACAGGTGCGGCTGGTGGATCGCGATGACGCGCCCGGTGCCGACCACGGAGCGCGCCGTCGCGAGCGCCGCAGCCACCTCGGTCGGATGGTGCGCGTAGTCGTCGAAGACCCGAACGCCGCGCACCTCGCCGTGCAGCTCGAAGCGGCGGCCCGTGCCGACGAAGGCCTCCAGGCCGCGGACGATCCCGGCCGCGTCGAAGCCCATCGTCACCAGCACCGCGAAGGCGCCCGCCGCGTTGATCGCGTTGTGGGCTCCCGGAACGGCGAGCCGCACCGGGAGCCCCCGGCCCTCGTGCACGAGCGTGAAGGAGACCGGGCCCTCCGCCACGATGTCGCGCACCCGGATGTCCGCATCCTCGGCGAGGCCGAAGGTCACGACGCGCGAGCCCTCCAGTCGCGCGGTCACCGCGAGGGTGCCCGCGTCGTCGCTCGAGGCGACCACGAACTCGCTCGCCTCCTGCGCGAAGCGCACGAAGGCGTCCTCGAACGCCTCCTGGGTTCCGTAGTGGTCGAGGTGGTCGGCGTCGACGTTCGTGATGAGCGCCACCGCGGTGTCGTAGCGCAGGAACGAGCCGTCGGACTCGTCCGCCTCGACCACGAACAGCTCGTCGGCACCGTAGGCCGAACTGCGCCCGTAGCCGGCGATCACGCCGCCGTTGACGAATCCGGGGTCGGCACCCAGCTCGCGCAGCGCCGTGACGATCATGCCCGTCGAGGTGGTCTTGCCGTGCGCACCCGCCACCGCGACGACCCGGTGTCCGCGGATGAGCCAGTCCAGCGCGAGCGCGCGGTGCAGCACCGGGATGCCGTCGGCGAGAGCCCGGCGATACTCCGGGTTGTCCTGCCAGAGGGCTCCCGTCACGATGAGCGTGTCGGCGTCGCCCACATTCGCGGCGTCGTGGCCGATCGCGATGGTCGCGCCGGCCGCGCGGAGCTCCCGCACCGCATCCGTCTCGCGCAGATCGGATCCGGTCACCCGGTGGCCTGCGTCGAGCAGCAGCCGGGCGATGCCGCTCATCCCTGAGCCGCCGATGCCGACGAGGTGCACGGCACCGAGCTCGTCGGGCAGGGACTGGTCGAGGTCGGGCGCGATCATCCGCTCAACGCTACCTGTCCGACGCCGAGCGCGCCGACGACGCACCCGCGGGGCCCGCGACCGCCTCCTGGATGAGGTCGACGAGACGATCCGCACCGTCGCGGCGACCCGTGGCCGCGATCCGCGCGGCCATGTCGGCCACGAGCGCGGGGTCGTCGAGCAGCCGGAGGAAGGGACCGCGCACCCAGTCCGCGTCGAAGTCGGCATCCGCCACGAGCAGCGCGCCCCCGGCATCCACCGCCTCGCGCGCGTTGAGCGCCTGCTCGCCGTTGCCCACGGCGTAGGGCACGAAAACCGCCGGGATGCCGAGGGCGGCGAGCTCGCTGACCGTCGCGGAACCCGCGCGCGAGACCGCCAGGTCGGCAGCCGCGAAGGCGAGGTCCATCCGATCGCAGTAGGGCATCAGGTGATAGTCCCGCAGGCCAGGGTCGTCGACCGGGGCACGGTCGCCCGTGATGTGCAGCACCTGCCAGCCCGCACCGAGCACCGCATCGACCGCCCCCGAGATCCCCTCGTTGAGGCGGCGCGCTCCGAGCGAGCCGCCCGTCACGAGCAGGGTCGGGCGGCCGGCCTCGAGTCCGAGGCTCTCGATTGCCGCCGGGCGCGCCACGAAGCGGTCGAGCTCCTCGATCTCGCGCCGCAGGGGAAGGCCCACGACACGGCCGCCGCGGATGCGGGTTCCCGCGAACACGGTGCCGACCCGACGCGTCAGCCGCGCGCCGTATCGGTTCGCGATGCCGGGTCGCGCGTTCGCCTCATGGATCACGAGCGGCAGGCCCTCCCGATGCGCCGCGGCGTAGGCGGGCGCCGCGGCGTAGCCACCGAAGCCGACGACGGCATCCACGCCCCGGTCGCGCAGGATGCCCCGGGTGAGCTCGATGCTCGCCTTCCATCGGGCGGGGAATCGCACGGCATCCGCGTTGGGGCGACGCGGGAAGGGCAACCGCGGCACCGTCACCAGCTCATAGCCGCGTTGCGGCACGAGCCGCGCCTCGATCCCCTCCACTGTACCGAGGACGAGGACCTCCGCCTCTGGCTCGCGCTCACGCAGACGGTCGGCCGTCGCGAGCAGCGGGTTGACATGGCCGGCGGTCCCGCCTCCGGCCATGAGATAGACGGTCACCGCGCGAGCCCCTCGCGCGTCGTCCCCCGACCCCGCTGCTGCCCGGCTGCCTCCCGGGGGTCGCGGCGGGCGAACGACAGCACGATGCCGACGGCGAGGAGCGTCGTCACGAGCGAGGAGCCGCCCGCGGAGATGAACGGCAGGGGTACCCCGAGCACCGGCAGCAGACCGAGCACCACGGCGATGTTGACGAGGGCCTGCCCGATGATCCAGACCATCGCGACACAGGTCGCGAGCCGCGCGAAGGGGTCGACTTGGCGGCGGATGATGCGCACGAAGCACACCGCGAGCACGACGAACAGGGCGACGACGAGCAGCGCGCCGATGAGTCCCAGCTCCTCGCCGATCACGGCGAAGATGAAGTCGGTCTCAGCCTCGGGGAGCCAGTTCCATTTCGACTCGGAGTTGCCGAGCCCGACACCGAACACCCCGCCGCTCGCGAGCGCCTGCCAGCCGTGCAGCGGCTGGTAGCAGAACTGGGCGAGGTCGGGGTCGCTGACGTTGATGCAGCCGGTCAGCCAGGCGTCGATGCGGTTGCTGCGCGAGGAGCTGATGCGGGTGGCGACGAAGGCCAACACGCCCAGCACGATCGTGATCGTCGCCATGATGCGCAGCCGGATGCCGGCGAAGAACATCGCGCCGAGCACCATCGCCGTCAGGATGATCGTGGTTCCGAGGTCGTTGCCGAGCATGACGAGCAGCACCGCGCCGCCCGCGACGGGGCCGAGCGGCAGCAGGTACTGCTTCCAGTCGTTCGCGCGCCAGTCGTTGATCACGGGCGCCTTGCGCGTGACGATCAGGGCGAGCCAGATGACGAAGCCGAGCTTGATGAACTCGGAGGGCTGGAAGGTGAAGCCCGCGATCGTGAGCCAGTTGTTGTTGTAGCTGCCCTGTCCCGTGCCGATCGCGATGACGAGTGCCTGCAGCACGAGGGCCCCGAGGATCGCGTGCCAGGCCCAGCGCTTCCAGAACACCATGGGGGCGCGCGAGGCGATCAGCATGAGCGGGATGCCGAGCGCGGCGAGGATCGCCTGGCGGCTCGTGCGCGCGAAGAAGTCGCGGTCCGAGACCCACGACTCGATCGCCGAGGACGAGAGCACCATGACGAGCCCGAAGACGACGAGGAAGAGCGTCGTGCCGAGCAGCAGGAAGTACTCGGGGGTCTCCGCCGCGAAGATGCGGCGCACGGCGACGACCGCGCTCGCTCCGCGCGGCTGCGGGGTCGGCTCAGGCTCCGGCGCCGCTCCCGGTCGCGGGCGGGCCGGGGGTCGGGTCGTCGTCATCCGCGCCCCCTCCCAGGTGCTCTCGCACCGCCTCGGCGAACCGCGTGCCGCGATCCGCGTAGTCCACGAACTGATCCATCGACGCCGCCGCCGGCGCGAGCAGCACCACGTCGCCCGTTCGGGCGACGGATGCGGCCGCGCGCACCGCGGCGGACATCACGCCCCCAGTCTCCGATCCGTCGACCTCGAGCACCGGAACGTCGGGCGCGTGTCGTGCGAACGCGAGCCGCAACGCCTCGCGGTCGGCGCCGATCAGCACCGCCGCCCGCAGCCGCCCGGCATGACGCTCGACGAGCGGCGCGGGGTCGACCCCTTTGAGCAGGCCGCCCGCGATCCAGACGACGCTCTCCGCGGCACGAAGCGAGGCATCGGCCGCGTGGGCGTTGGTGGCCTTGGAGTCGTCGATCCAGGTGACGCCGCCCCGGCGCGCGACGAACTCGGTGCGGTGCGCATCCATGCGGAAGGTGCCGAGCGCGTCGTGAATCTCGGCCTGCCCGACGCCCGCCGCACGCGCGAGCGCCGCCGCGGCGAGCACGTTCTGCACCGTGTGCGGGGCCGCGAGGCCGACCGCGCCGAGCTCCGCGACGGTCGTGAGCTCGAGAGCGCTGCGGTGCCGCTCCTCGAGGAAGGCGCGGTCCACGAGGATGCCGTCGACGACCCCGAGGTCGCTCGGCCCCGGCACGCCCAGCCCGAAGCCGATCGCGCGGCAGCCCTCCTGCACCTCGGCATCCTCGACGAGGTGCCGGGTGGCCTCGTCGGCGAGGTTGTAGACGCAGGCGATGCGCGTGTTCTCGTAGACCCGGCCCTTCGCCGCCACGTAGGCCTCGCGCGAGCCGTGCCAGTCGAGATGGTCGTCGGCGATGTTGAGGCAGACGCTCGCGAGCGGTGCGAGCTCCCCGCCCGGGTTGGTGTGACTCCAGTGCAGCTGGTAGCTGGAGAGCTCGACGACGAGCACGTCGAATCCCGCAGGATCGCGGATCGCGTCGAGCACCGGGATGCCGATGTTGCCCGCCGGCGCGGCCCGCAGCCCGCCCGCCACGAGCAGGTGCGCCGTGAGCTGCGTCGTCGTGGTCTTGCCGTTGGTGCCCGTGACGAGGATCCACTCGCCGGGCGTGCCGTCGGCCCGCAGCACCTTGTCGCGCAGCCGCCAGGCGAGCTCGATGTCGCCCCACACCGGGATGCCGGCCTGCGCGGCCCAGAGCAGCAGCGGGTGATCGGGGTGGTAGCCGGGCGAGACCACCACGAGCTCGGGGGCGAAGGCGAGCAGCTCGTCCGGCACGCCCGCGTCATCCGGATGCTGCAGGAACCGTGCGCCGATCACGGCGAGCAGCTCGCGGTGCTCCTCGCTGCCCCGAGCCGCGACGACGAGCGTATCGGCTCCCAGCTCGACGAGCGTGTCGGCCACGGCGAAGCCCGTGACACCGAGTCCGAGCACGGCGACCCGGAGCCCCGACCAGTCGGCGCGCCAGCTGGTCAGCTCGGAGAGCGGCGCGCTCAGCGCACGTACCATTCGAGATAGAACACGCCGACGCCCGCCGCGACGAAGAGCGCGGCGATGATCCAGAAGCGCACGACGACCGTGATCTCGGCCCAGCCCTTGAGCTCGAAGTGGTGGTGCAGCGGACTCATCAGGAAGATGCGTCTGCCGGTGCCGAATCGCCACTTCGTGACCTTGAAGTAGGCGCGTTGCAGGATGACGGATCCGGTCGTGACCAGGAACAGCCCCCCGATGAGCACGAGCAGCAGCTCGGTGCGGCTGAGGATCGCGAGGGCCGCGAGCACCCCGCCGAGGGCGAGCGAGCCGGTGTCGCCCATGAACAGCTGGGCGGGCGAGGTGTTCCACCACAGGAAGCCGATGAGCGCCCCCGCGACGGCGGCCGCGACGACGGCGAGGTCGAGCGGATCGCGCACCTCGTAGCACTTGTAGAGGACGTCTTCGGCGACGCGCGAGCCGAAGCACCACTGGTTGTTCTGCCAGAAGCCGATGAAGATGTAGGCCGACACGGCGAAGATCGAGGCACCCGAGGCGAGCCCGTCGAGGCCGTCGGCGACGTTGACGCCGTTCGACGCCGACACCGTGATGAGGTTCACCCACAGCAGGAACAGGATCACGCCGATGATCGGCCCGAACGCGAAGAGGTCGAGCCACGGGATGTCGCGCACGGCCGAAATCTTCGTCGAGGCGGCCGTCAGGCCGTTCTCGTCGGTCGAGTTGAGGGCGAGCAGCGCGAAGGTGGTCGCGACGACGACCTGCCCGGCGATCTTCGACCAGCCGCCGAGACCGAGGCTGCGTTGCTTGCGGGTCTTCAGGAAGTCGTCGACGAAGCCGACGAGCGCGAGGCCCACCATCATCCCGAGCACGAGCATGCCGACCCGCGTGGGCGGCTCCTCGGCGACGAGATGCCCCACGATGTAGCCCAGCACGGTGCCCACCACGAAGACGATGCCGCCCATCGTCGGGGTTCCGCGCTTGGTGTGGTGGGTCTGCGGACCGTCGTCGCGGATGAACTGTCCCCAGCCGAGCTTCTTGAACAGCCGGATCCAGAGCGGCGTGGTGAGCAGGGTGAAGATCAGCGAGAAGGCACCCGCGACGAGCAACGCGATCACGAGGCGCCCCCCGCATCCGCGAGACGATCGCCGAGGAAGCGGAGCCCTGCCGACTTGGACGACTTCACGAGAACGATGTCGCCCGGGCGCAGCTGGTCACGCAGCACATCGTAGGCGGCATCGACGTCGCCCACGAGCACCGACTCCCCGTCCCACAATCCCTCGAGCCCCGCCGCGGCGTGGATGTGGCGTGCACCGTCGCCCACCACGACGAGCTGCCGGATGTCGAGCCGCACCACGAGGCGCCCGATCCGGTCGTGCTCCTCCTGCGCGTAGGGGCCGAGTTCCGCCATCTCGCCGAGCACGGCGACCGTGCGGCGGTCGTCGTCGCGGCCGAGCTGGGCGAGCGTCTTGAGCGCGGCCGCCGTGGAGTCGGGGCTCGCGTTATAGGCGTCGTTGATGACGATCACGTCGTCGTCGCGCCGGAACAGCTCCATGCGCCAACGCTCGGCCCGCGGCACCTCCGCGAGTGCGCGGATGGCGCGATCCGGGTCGACGCCGAGTTCGCGGGCGACCGCGAGAGCCGCCAGCGCGTTCATGACGTGATGCTCGCCGAGGATGCGCAGGCGCACCTCGCGCTGCTCGCCGTCGACGACGAGGGTGAAACGGGTGCCGGAGACGCTCGTCACGACCTCCGTCGCCCGCACCGCGGCGGCGCTCGAGAGCCCGAAGCCCACGATCCGCGCGGCCGTGCGTTCCGCCATCCGGGCGACCCGCTCATCGTCGACGTTGAGCACGGCGACGGCCGAGGACGGCAGCTCGGTGACCATCTCGGCCTTCGCCGCCTCGGTCGCCTCGATTCCGCCGAACTCGCCCGCGTGGGCGAGGCCGACCTTGAGCACGACCCCGAGATCGGGGCGGGCGATCGACACGAGCCGTGCGATCTCCCCCGCGCCGCTCGCGCCCATCTCGACGATCAGGTAGCGCGTCGCGTGGTCGATCCGCAGCATCGAGATGGGGGCGCCGACCTGGTTGTTGAACGACCCCTCCGGTGCGACGGTCGGCCCCTCGGCCGACAGGATCGCGCGCAACAGGTTCTTGGTGGTGGTTTTGCCGTTCGAGCCCGTGATGCCGACGACCGTGAGCGACCCGCCCGCGTGCACCCGCGCGACGACCTCGCGGGCGAGCGCC
This sequence comes from Leifsonia xyli, assembly GCA_003243275.1. Taxonomy (GTDB): domain Bacteria; phylum Actinomycetota; class Actinomycetes; order Actinomycetales; family Microbacteriaceae; genus Homoserinibacter. Next base: position 361,564 of record QFQR01000001.1, read on the forward strand.
GCGAGAGCGTCGAGGCCGTCCGCGACCACGAGCTGCGGCACGGCGAGCCCGAGATCCTCGCGGGAGATGACGAGGGCGGCACCCGCGGCCACGGCATCCGGCGCGAAGAGGTGGCCGTCTGTCACCTCCCCCGGAAGGGCGACGAAGATCGAGCCCTCCCCGACCAGGCGCGAATCGGTCTCGACGGAGCCGTCCACGAGCGTCTCCGCGGCGAACCCCGCGGGGAGCACGAGACGACCGCCGAGGACGCCCGCGAGCTCCCCGAGTCGGAACGGGATCATGCCCAACCCGCCTCGCGGAGCGCCGCGCGCGCCTCCTCACGGGCGGAGTACGGCGTGCGCACCCCCCGGATGTCGCGGTAGTCCTGGTGACCCGGTCCCGCCCACAGGATCGAGTCGCCCTCCTTCGCGAGCCCGACGGCGACCCGGATGGCCTGCTCGGGCGGGCTCACCTCGTGGAGCTCGGGCTGGTGCTCCGCGAGGGCCGCACCCTCGAGCAGCGTGCGACGGATCGACACCGGGTCCTCGAAACGAGGATGGTGGTCCGTGATGACGAGGATGTCGCTGCCCTCGGCCGCGACGCGCGCCATCTCGTGACGCTTCGTCGCGTCGCGATCACCGTCGGCGCCGAACACCATGATGGTGCGGCCGGTCGTGAACTTGCGCACCGCGGCGAGGGTGTTCTGGAAGGCGTCGGGGCTGTGGCCGAAGTCGACGTAGACGCTCGGGCCGCGGTCTCCCGAGACGCGCTCGGTGCGCCCGGGCAGATAGGCGCGGATGCCGCCGTCGGCGTCGAGCGCCGCCCCGATCGCCTCGAGCTCGAAGCCCGCCTCGACGAGCATGACGATCGCGAGCGCGGCGTTCGCCGCCATGTGCCAGCCGATGAGCGGTTCGCGCGTGACGAGCTCGCGCCCGTCGGGTCCCGTGAGGCGGAACTCGGTGTAGGCGGCGGTCTCGTCCAGCACCTCGACCGTCCACTCGGCGGCGGCGGCATCCTCGGCGCTCGCATGCCCGAGCGTCGCGATCGTGGTGACCGGGATGCGGGAGGCGGCGACCACGCGGCGCCCGTAGGGCGAGTCGAGGCAGACGACACCGCGGCGCGCATGCTCGGGCTCGAACAGCGGCAGCTTCGCCGCGAAGTAGGCCTCCATGTCGGCGTAGTCGTCGAGGTGGTCGTGGCTGAGGTTCGTGAAGCCCGCGACGTCGAACACGAGTCCGTCGACGCGGTGGCGGGAGAGCGCCTGCGCGCTGACCTCGATCGCGACCGCGCGCACCCCGGCCTCCCGCATCCGCGCCAGCAGCGCGTGCATCTCGCTCGCCTCGGGGGTGGTCAGCAGGCTCACGACGGCGAGCTCGCCGATGTGCCGCTCCGCGGTCGTCGAAAGGCCCGTGACGAGTCCGAGCTGGCGCAGCACCGCCTCGAGCAGATAGCTCGTCGAGGTCTTGCCGTTGGTGCCGGTCGTGCCGAACAGCAGCGGCGGGTCGTCGCCCGTGCGGTAGACCCACGCGGCGATCTCCCCGAGCGCGGCACGCGGCGAGGGCACGAGCACGATCGGCAGACCGCTCCCGGCGGCGAGCTCCGCGCCCGCCGCATCCGTCACGATCGCCACGGCACCGCCCTCGGCGGCCTGCGCCGCGAAGCCCGCACCGTGGGTCTTGAGGCCCGGCACCCCCACGAAGAGGTCGCCCGGGTGCAGATCGCCCGTCGAGAGGGTGACGCCCGTGACCTCGACGCCGTCGAGCTCACCCCGGAACTCGAGCCCGAACTCCTGCACGAACCGGGCGAGCGGACGCGGGCTGGGGTGCTCGGGGCGGAGGATGGGAGGGATCCGTGAGCTCACGCTGCGTGGCCTCCTCTGTCTCTCGTCGTCCGCCAATCCTCCCCCACTACCGGGCGCAACTCACCAGGTGAGCGGGTTGGCCGGCGCGGGCACCGTCGACGGGGTGACGCGGAAGGTCTTGATGACCTGCTTCACGATCGCGTTGAAGGTGGGTGCCGCTGCGGCGGACGTCTTCATCGTAACGGGCTTGGCGAAGGTGACGACAACCGCGTACTTCGGATCGTCCACCGGGAACACCCCGGCGAGCGACACGATGCGGTCGGAGCCGTAGCCGTTGCCGTCAGCCACCTCCGCGGTGCCCGTCTTGGCGGCGATCCGGTACCCGGGCACGGCGAGCTCGCCCGCGAGGTGGTACTGCGTCGTGACGCCCTCCATCATGAGCAGGGTCTGGTCCGCGGCGCTCTCGGAGACGACCCGGGTGCCCTCGACCTGGGGCACGTCGGTGTAGCTGCCGTCGGCGCGCTCGCAGCCGTCCACGAGCGTCAGCGGCACGCGCACCCCCCCGTTGCCGAGCGTCTGGTACATGCTCACGAGCTGCGCGCTCGTGGCCGTCATGCCCTGACCGAACTGCTGGGTGATGGAGGTGATCGGATCGCTCTGCGCGACCGAGCGCACCAGTCCGTCGTCCTCGCCGAGGAAGTCCGCGCCGGAGGTCTCGGTGCCGAAACCGAACTTCTTGAGGTACGCGATGCGCTTGTCGAGCGGGAGCAGCTCCGTCATCTGCGCGATGCCGATGTTCGAGGAGTTCACCAGGATGCCGGCGGTCGTGTAGCGCAGCGTGCCGTGGCCGACCGAGTCCCGGATGGTGAAGCCGACGTCCGGGATCGTGTAGCCGGAGGGGACGGTGAACTGCGTCGACGGCGTCAGCTTGCCTGCATCCAGGAGCGAGGCGACCGTCGCGGGCTTGATGATCGAGCCGGGCTCGAACGGCGCCGTGAAGCTGCGCGCGCCCGCGTCGTCGGCGGATGCGGAGTTCAGGTCGTTGGGGTCGACGGAGGGCCAGTCCGCGGCGGCGCGGAGCTTGCCGGTGCCGATCTCGACGACCATCGCCGTGCCCCATTGCGCGCCGATCGCGGTGCCCTGCTCGGCGAGGGCCTGCTGGGCGAACCACTGCAGATCGGAGTCGATCGTGAGATGCACCGTGCCGCCGTCGACCGCGGGCTTCTCGACGACCTCGGACCCCGGCATCCGCACGCCGTCCTCGCTCACCGCGTAGCCGATCTCGCCGTTGCTCGAGGCCAGGCAGCTGTTCCACTGGAGCTCGGTGCCCGAGAGCGCCTTCTCGGTGCCCATCAGGCCGATGAGGTTGCCGGCGATCGCGCCGTTGGGGTAACTGCGCGCCGGTTGGGGCTCGCTGTACACCCACGGGATGTGCAGGGCCGTGACGGCCTGGAAGACGTCGAGCTTGACCGACTTGACGAGGTAGGCGAACTTGGCGTCGGGGTTCTCGGTGAGGGTCGTGGTGAGCACGGCCGGGTCGGCGCCCGTCAGCTCCGCGATCTGCTGCACGGCATCCGCGAAGCTCACCCGCGTGCGGGTCTTCTTGCCGTCCTTCGTCTCGACCCGGTCGAAGCCGGCGAGATCGACGAGGTCGGGGGCGGCCGTGATGTTGAAGCGGTCGACGGAGGTCGCGAGCACCGTGCCGTTCTCGTCGACGATGCTGCCACGGGTGCCCCACACGGTCGCCGTGCGGTAGTTGGAGCCCGCCGCCGTCTTCAGCTCGTCGGCGCGCACGACCTGGATGTCGACCAGGCGGATCGAGAAGACGACGACGATCGCGAACACCGCGATGACCGCGACCGCGAGACGACGACGGGTCCTGCGTGCCTCGATCACCGTGCTCCCCCTGGTCAGCGTGTCGTGGGCGACGGTAGCGTGCCGGTCGCGCCCGCGACGGGAGCGACACCCGGCTGCGCCGTGCTGCCCGGCGTCGTGGTCGTCGTGGTCGTGGTCGGCGCCGCCCCGTTGGCGCTCGCCTGCGCGGCGGCGATCGCGGCCGGGTCGAGCAGATTGCTCCCGTCGCCGAGCAAGGCGTTGCCGATCAGGTTCCCTCCCGAGCCGACGATCTGGCCGCGGGGCGCGCCCGCCGTGCCGAGCGCCTGCGCCGAATCCACATCGAGGAAGACCGGGTTGCCGCTCGACACCATGCCCAGGGCGGTGGCGTTCTCGATGAGGCTCTGGGTCGAGCTCAGCTGCTCGAGACGCTCCTGGGCCGCGTTCTGCTCGCGACCGAGGTCGCGCTGATCCCGCTGCAGCGCCGCGATCCGGTAGGCGCCGTCGGCGAGCACGATGCTCATGAGCAACTGGGCGAGCAGGATCGCGGCGATGCCCCCCACGGCGACGAGCGCCGCGTAGATGCGGGGCCTGGCGCGCTTCTGGGCGCGCGACGGCGCGATGTCGAGGTGACGGCGGGGGGTCTCCTCGGGTGCCGGGAGCGGCAGCCTGACGGCGTGGACGGAGCTCATGCGGCCTCCCGGATCCGCTCGGCGGCGCGCAGCCGCACGGGTGTCGCGCGCGGGTTGCGCGCACGTTCGTCGTCGGGCGCGAGTTCCGCGCCGCGGGTGAGCAGAGCCAGCTCGGGTCGGTGCTCGGGCAGCTCGACCGGGAGCCCCCGCGGCGCCGTCGACACCGAACGCGCCTGCAGTTCGCGCTTGACCACGCGATCCTCGAGAGATTGGTACGCCATCACGACGATGCGGCCGCCCACCTCGAGCACGTCGACGGCGGCCGGGATCGCCCGCTCGAGCACCGCGAGCTCCTGGTTCACCTCGATGCGCAGCGCCTGGAAGACCCGCTTCGACTGGTGACCAGCGCGGCGGGCAGCGGCCGGGGTCGCGGCGTCGATGATCGCGACGAGCCGGGCGGAGGTCTCGATGGGCGCCGCACGGCGCTCCTCGACGATGCGACGTGCGTAGCGGGGGGCGAGCTTCTCGTCGCCGTACTCCCAGAAGATGCGCCGGAGAGCCGCCTCGTCGTACTCGGCGAGGATGCGCGCCGCCGTCACCTCGGTCGTGTCGTCCATCCGCATGTCGAGCGGGGCGTCCTGCGCGTAGGAGAAGCCGCGGTCGACCTCGTCGAGCTGCATCGAGGAGACGCCGAGGTCGAAGAGGATGCCAGCCACCTGGACGATGCCGAGCTCGTCGAGCACCTCGGGCAGCCGGTCGTAGACGGTGTGCACGAGGTGCACCCGGTCGCCGAAGCCGGCGAGCCGCTCCCCCGCGAGGGCGAGGGCGTGCCGGTCGCGGTCGAGGCCGACGAGCTGGATGTGCGCGAACCGGGTGAGCAGCGCCTCCGAGTGCCCGCCGAGGCCGAGGGTCGCGTCGACGACGACGGCGCCGGGTGCCGCGAGTGCCGGTGCGAGCAGCTCGAGGCAGCGCTCGAGGAGGACGGGGACGTGGAGCTCGTTCATGGTGGTTCGGGAGCGAGCCCCCGGATCCGATCCCCATCCGGCGCCGCCTGACACCGGGGAAGGTGCATCAGGAGACGCGGCTGAGGGTCGCATCCGAGGGATCAGAACAGGCCCGAGATCACCTCCTCGTCGGTGTCGACGAAGTCGGCCTCGGTCGCCGCGTAGTAGGCGTCCCACGCCGCGGTGTCCCAGATCTCGGCGCGGCTGCCCGCACCGATGACCGTGAGATCACGGTCGAGACCCGCGTACTCGCGCAGGCGCGGCGGGATGGTCACGCGGTGCTGCTTATCCGGGGTCTCCTCGCTCGCACCGCTCAGGAGCATGCGGATGAAGTCGCGGCCCTTCTTGCCGGTCACGGGCGCCTGCCGGGCGCGCTCGTGGAGCTCCTCGAACTCGCGCTGGCTGAAGAGGTAGATGCAGCGCTCCTGACCGCGGGTCATCACGACGCCGTTCGCGAAGTCGCCCATGAACTTGGCCGGAAGGATGATGCGCCCCTTCTCGTCGAGCTTGGGGACGAACGTGCCGAGCAGCATGTCGCCCCCTTCTCTCCGGCCAGGTCGAGGAATGCCTCCACTTTACTCCACTCTCCACCACCAAACAAGCATTTTCGCCCTGAATACCCGATGGAACGCGGAATGATCCCCGCAAACACAAGGGTTCTGACGGTGGAGGGAAATGGAGCGATCTGGGGCGCACGAGGGCGCACGGGGAGGACGCGGGAGGGAACGTCTCCTCACGCGGACATGCGAAAGGCCGGCCCGAAGGCCGGCCTTGTCAGACGCGGATCAGCTCAGCGGATGCTCAACCCCGCGGTCGCGGACGCGACGGGATCGTGAAGCGCAGCGGAGGGGCGACCACGAGCACGACGCCCGCGAACATCAGCCCGAAGCCGAGGATGCCCACGAGCGGCTGCCGCACGACGACCCCCGTGACGAGGAGCCCGAGCCCGAGCAGGATGCCGACCGCCGCGAGTGCCATCGCCATTCCGTTCGCGCGCCCACGTCGCGCACCGACCGTCGTCACGTCGTCGGCCTCGCTGTGGTAGAGGCTGCGCTCCATCTCGTCGAGGAGGCGCTGCTCCTGCTCCGAAAGCGGCATCTCGAACTCCTTCAGGCATCCGGCGTCCACGGGCGTCACCGGTGCAGACAATTCTAGGCGCGTGCAGCCTGGCTAGGCTAGGCGCGTGGCTGGGAGTACGCGGTTAGTCGACACAGTGGCCGCGCGCATCGACGACGCGCTCGAGAGCCGGGCGACCGCGCTCACCGAGATCTCGCCCGACCTGGCCCCCCTCGTCGCGGAGGCCAGGGAGTTGCTCTCCGGCGGAAAGCGGTTCCGCGCGCTGTTCTGCTACTGGGGCTGGCAGTCGATCGCCGCCATCGAGGCGGATCGGAGCGGCCTCACCGAGCTGGAAGGCCCGGACCACGAGCGCGACCTCGCCGCCGTCGTCTCGGTCGCCGCCGCGCTCGAACTCTTCCACGCGGCGGCGCTCGTGCACGACGACATCATCGACCGCTCGGATCTGCGCCGTGGGCGCGCCTCCGCGCACCGCGCGTTCGAGGCGCTGCATCGCCGGGAGGGGTGGGACGGCGACCACGCCGAGTTCGGCACCGCCACGGCGATCCTGCTCGGCGACCTGCTGCTCGGCTGGAGCGACGAGCTCTTCGACGAGGGACTCTCCGAGCTCGCCAACCGCGAGGCGGCCCACGCCGCGCGGGCGGAGTTCTTCCGGATGCGCACCGAGGTGACCGCCGGACAGTACCTCGACGTGCTCGAGGAGGACTCCTGGCGCTCCCGCCCCGACGCGGAAGCGCTCCCGCGCGCGCACCGGGTGATCGTGTACAAGTCCGCCAAGTACAGCGTCGAGGCCCCGCTCGCGATCGGGGGCGCGATGGCAGGCGGCGCACTCGCCCAGCTCGCCGCGCTTCGCGAGTTCGGGCTGCCGCTCGGGGTCGCCTTCCAGCTGCGCGACGACATGCTCGGGGTCTTCGGCGATCCGGCCGTCACGGGGAAGCCCTCGGGCGACGACCTGCGCGAGGGCAAGCGCACCGTGCTCATCGGGCTCGCCCGGCAGAAGATGCCGCCGACGGCCGTCCGCGTCCTCGACGAACTCCTCGGCGACCCCGCACTCGACGACGCCCAGGTGCGGATGCTGCAGAACACGGTGCGCGACAGCGGTGCCGCCGAGCAGGTGGAGCGCATCATCGCGCACAACGTGCGGGTCGCACGCGAGGCGCTCGCCGCGGCACCGCTCAGCTCCTCGGCGCGATCGGAGCTGTCCGAGCTCGCGGAACGCGTCACCCGGCGTGAGGCCTGATGACGTGACCTCCGGCGCCTTCGAGCTCCCCGAGCGGCTCGCGGCGAAGGCGGATCCCGCCCTCATCGCCGGAGACGAGGCGCGCTTCGCCGCGATCCGGGCGGCGGTCGAACGGCAGACTCACGAGCTGGAGCGCCGCCTCGCTGCCACGAGGCTGCGGGTCGGCGAGAACAACCAGGAGGTGCTCGAACGCGACCTCGAGTCGCACGAGCTCGCGGCACGCCTGCGCCTGCTGCGCCGCTTCGGTCTCGACGTGTGCCTCGGCCGCATGGTGGCCGCCGACGACCCGAATCCCGTCTACATCGGACGCCTGAGCCTCGCCGACTCGGACGGCACCCGGCTGCTCATCGACTGGCGCGCACCCGCGGCCGAGCCGTTCTTCGCGGCGACGCATGCCGCACCGATGGGCCTCGCCAGCCGACGCCGCTACCGGTGGAGCCGCGGACGGGTCACCGACTACTGGGACGAGGTCTTCGTGGCCGAGGCGCTCGAGCACCACGCGGCGCTGGACGACCAGTCGGCCTTCATCGCCAGCCTCGGCGCGAGCCGATCGGCCCAGATGCGCGACGTGCTCGCGACGATCCAGGCCGATCAGGATGCCATCATCCGCGCCCCCTCACGCGGCCCGCTCGTCGTCGACGGCGGGCCGGGCACCGGCAAGACGGTCGTCGCGCTGCACCGCACCGCCTACCTGCTCTACGCCGACCCGCGGCTCGGCCATCGCCGCGGCGGCGTGCTGTTCGTCGGGCCGCACGAGCCCTACCTCGCCTACGTCTCCGACGTGCTGCCGAGCCTCGGCGAGGAGGGGGTGCAGAGCTGCACGCTGCGCGACCTGGTGCCGGAAGGCGCGGATGCGATCCCCGAGAGCGACGATCGCGTCGCCCGCGCGAAGGCCGGCATCCGCCTGCTCGACGCGGTCGAGAACGCGGTTCGCGGCTACGAGCAGCCCCCGCGCGAGGAGCTCGTCATCCCGACCCCGTGGGGCCAGGCCTGGCTCGGGCCCGCCGAATGGGCCGAGGCCTTCGATGCGGCCGAACCGGACGCCTCGCACAACGAGGCGCGCGGTCAGATCTGGGCGGCGCTGCTGGTGATCCTCACCGACCAGTTCGACCCCGAGCGGGCGCCGGCCCGGCTGCTGCGCCGTGCCCTCGCGCAGCACGCGGAGCTCACCGCGCGCTTCCGCCGAGCCTGGCCGCTGCTGAGCCCCGAGGGCGTCGTGGCGGATCTCTGGACGGTGCCCTCCTACCTGCACGCCGCGGCACCGTGGCTGAGCGAGGAGGAGGTGCGCACCCTCACCCGGGCCGACGGACGCGCCTGGACGAGCTCCGACCTGCCCTACCTCGACGCCGCCAGGCAGCGGATCGGCGACCCCGAGATCGCGCGGGTCGCCCGCAGGCGGGCCGCGAACCTCGCCGCCGAACGGGAGGTGCGCGAGCGGGTGATCGAGGAGCTCATCGCGGCCGACGACGACCGGGAGGGCGAGGTGCAGGCGCTCGGCCAGCAGAGCTTCGCCGAGCAGCTCATCGACGAGGACAACCTGCCCGCGCTCTCGCCCGCCGCCCTCGCCGGGCCGTACGCCCACGTCGTGGTCGACGAGGCGCAGGAGCTCACCGACGCCGAGTGGACCATGCTGCTGCGGCGCGCGCCCTCCCACAGTCTCACCATCGTCGGCGACCGCGCGCAGGCCAGGCACGGCTTCCGCGAGAGCTGGCAGCAGCGGCTGGACCGCGTCGGGCTCGGCGATGTGCGGCTCGCCACGCTCACCGTCAACTACCGCACGCCCGAGGAGGTGATGGCGGAGGCCGAGCCCGTCATCCGCGCCGCGATCCCGGACGCGAACGTGCCCGTCGCGGTGCGCCGCAGCGGGAACCCCGTGGTGCGGGCGCCGCTCGCCGAGCGCGAGGCTATCCTCGACGGCTGGCTCGCCGCGCATCCGGAGGGCATCGCCTGCGTCGTCGGAGACCCCGGGTTCCCGGCGCGTCCGCGGGTGCGTTCGCTCAGCCCCGAGCTCACGAAGGGGCTCGAGTTCGACCTCGTGCTGCTCGTCGACCCCGAGAGCTGGGGCGGCGGGATCGAGGGCGCCGTCGACCGCTATGTCGCGATGACCAGGGCCACCCAGCAGCTCGTGATCCTCTCCCCCTGAGCGCCGCGGGTGGGGCTCAGGGGAGCCAGCCGAGCAGCCGCACGACGGCGGCGAGGGCCGCGGCGGCCACCACCACGACGATGAACGGAACCCGCGCGGCGAACAGCACCGCGGCCAGCACGACGGCCGGAACCCGCGCATCCAGCACGATCCCGCCCGCCGTCCCGAGCGTCTGGGTCGCGGTGAGCGCGGACAGCAGCGCGACCGTCACGAGCGAGGCGACGCGCGACGGGGTGGGCCGCTCGAGGAGGCTCGGCGGCACGAGGTACCCCGCGAGCTTGAGCGCGAAGACCGCGATCGACGCGAGGAGGATGACATGCCAGACGGTCATCGCATCCGCCTCGCCCCGAGATTGGTGACCCCCACCACGATCGCCACGAGAGCGGCCGCGAGCACCGGCAGGCCGGCGGGCAGCCACGGGATGAGCGCCGCCGCGACCACGGCAGCCGCGACCGCCACCGCCACCGGCTGCCGCGCGGTGAGCCGGGGCCACAGCAGCCCGAGAAACGCTGCAGCGGCAGCCGCATCCAACCCGTATTGCCGCACGTCGCCCACCAGATCGCCGATCAGGGCTCCGATCAGCGTCGCGAGATTCCAGCCGAGGTAGATCACCGCTCCCGTCGCCCAGAAGCCGATCCGCTGCCCGCGCAGGCTCGGCTGCGCCGTCGCCACCGCCGTCGACTCGTCGATCGTCCACTGCGCCGCGAGCAGCCGCCTCCACCAGGGCCCGCCGACGATCGGCGACATCCGCATCGAATACAGGCCGTTGCGCACACCCAGCAGCGTCGCGCCCGCGATCGCGGCGGGGGCCGCGGCGACGCCGCCCGAGGCGAGCACACCGATGAGGGCGAACTGCGAGCCGCCAGAGAACATCAGCAGACTGAGCGCGCAGGCCTGCCAGACGTCGAGCCCCGCGGCGACCGCGAGCGCGCCGAACGAGACGCCGTAGGCCGAGACGGCGAGACCGACGCTGAGCGCGGCCCGCATGGCCTGACCCGCCGCATCCGCGTCCCGCGCCGGAGTCCCTCCCTCTGTCACCGCTCAGCGCGGGGGCAACGGCACGCCGTGCACCCCGTTGTGGACGCGGATCGAGGGGAACACCGCCTGCACCGTGAAGCCGACCCCCGGCACCGAGTGCGCCTCGAAGACACCGCCGAAGAGCTCCGCGCGTTCACGCATCTCGGTGATGCCGCGCCCGCTCGGCGCCTGGGTGAGCGCCGCGAGATCGTCGTCGACCGTGTAGCTGTGACGCTGGGCCTCGACGTAGGGGTCGAGACCGTTGCGAATCGCCTCCGCGCGGATGCCGTCGTCCTCCACGAGCACCTGGAGGCCGTCGTCGGTCCAGGTGAAGGCCACCTTCGCGGTCGTGCCCGCGCCGCCGTGCGCGAACGCGTTCGCGAGCGCCTCCTGCACGATCCGGAACACGGCGAGCTCCGCGCCGTTGCGCAACTCATGCGGCTCGCCGCTCTCGACGAACTCGACCGCGAGACCCGCGTCGCGCATGACCGAGAACAGCTCGTGCACGGTCGAGAGCTCGGGCTGCGGACCGGCCCCCGCCTCCGCCTCGCCGTCGCTCACGACCGTCATCACCCGCCGCAGGTCGGCGAGGGTCGCCCGCGCCGAGTCCGCGATCGCGGCGGCGCTGCGGCCCGCCGCCGAGGGGTCCTGGGTGGCGGCGTAGCGGGCGCCGTCCGCCTGGGTGATGATGACCGACACGGAGTGCACGGCGATCTCGTAGAGCTCGCGGATCATCCGCAGCCGGCTGCCCTGCTCGGCGAGGGTCAGCTCCAGCTCGAGGCGATCCCGCTCGGCCGCGGCGCGTTGGCGCACGGCGATCCGGACCGCGCGACGGCTCGCGCGCCACAGGACGAACAGTACGATCCCCGCGAGCAGCAGCACGGCGGCGACGGCCGTGAGCACGACCAGCACGGTCGTCTTGTTGGCCTCGAGCCAGGCGTCCACTGACGTCCTCCTGTCGCGCGCCGGGTATCGCACGGTCGTCACGATGCTAGCGGAGCGAGGCGGAGGAGACCGCCCCGGGGGGTGTCGAGCGTGCGCTCCCGGGGCGGCAGGCGCCTCAGCCCTGGGGCGGCACCGGCTGCTGCGAGCGCAGCACCTCGAGCCGGGCGCGATACTCGGCCTCCTCGATGTCTCCGCGCGCGAAACGCTCGGCGAGCACCGCCTCGGCGCTCCGCGCGGCCTGCGCGGCCTGCCAGGATCCGCCCCACGGACCGCCGGGGTACCCGCCCCAGCCTGCGCGACGCCAGTGGCGACGACGCGTGACGATGAGCGTGACGACGAGACCGATGATCAGCAGCCAGAAGATCGTCGGAACGATCCAGAAACCCCATCCAGGGCCCCACCCCGGGTGGAACATGGCGCCCGCGAGGGCGATGGTCGACGACATGTCGGATGTCCTTTCCACGTCGGCCCCGCGGTGGGGCCGTCGGCATCCAGCCTGCGCGCCGCCCCGCGGATGCGGATCCGCCCGGCGGTGCGATCCGCCTACTCCCCCGGGACGACGCCGGGCGACACGAGGCCGGTCTCGTAGGCCACGATCACGAGCTGCACCCGGTCGCGCGCACCCAGCTTCGACATCATCCGCGAGACGTGGGTCTTCGCGGTGAGCGGGCTGAGGAACAGCCGGGCTCCGATCTCCTCGTTGGTGAGGCCCTGCCCGACGAGCGCGAGCACCTCGCGCTCCCGCTCGGTGAGCACCGCGAGCGCCGCGGGGTCCGGCGGGGTGCGCAGGCCCGCCGCGACGCGCGAGAGCAGGGTGCGGGTGACGCTCGGACTCAGCAGCGCGTCGCCCGTCGCCACCACGTGAACGGCCCGGATGAGCTCGACGGGCTCGGTGTCCTTCACGAGGAAGCCGCTCGCGCCCGCCCGGATCGCCTGCGCCACGTACTCGTCGAGCTCGAAGGTCGTCACGACCACGACGCGCACGCCCGCGAGCTCGGGATCCGACACGATCCGCTCGGTCGCCCACAGGCCGTCACCGTCCGGCATCCGGATGTCCATGAGCAGCACGTCGGGCCGCTCGGCTCGCGCGAGCGACACCGCGTCGCGGCCGGTCGCGGCCTCCCCCACCACCTGCATGTCGGGCTCGGCCTCCAGCAGGCTGCGGAAGCCGGCCCGGATGAGGCCCTGGTCGTCGGCGATCGCGACCCGGATCATGGGCGCTCCCCGGTCGTGGGCAGCAGCGCGCGCACCGTGAAGCCGCCGTCCTGCACCGTCTCGAACCGGCCCCCGAGCAGTTCGACCCGCTCCCGCATCCCGGTGAGCCCGCGCCCGGCCACGAACGGCGTGTCCCGTCCGTCATCGCGCACCTCCACGAGGATGCCGTCGGCGCGCTCCGCGAGCAGCACCACGACCCGCGAGACGTCGACCCCGTGGCGTGCCACGTTGGTGAGGCCCTCCTGCACGATCCGGTACGCGGCCGCGCCCACCGGCGCGGGAAGCTCCCCCTCGGGCAGCGAGTTCTCGACGAGGAGCTCCGCACCGGGGATGCCGGTCGAGGCGACGAGCCCGGCGATCCCGGGGATGCCCGGTTGGGGGGCGCGCGGCGCCTCGCCATCGGCGCGCAGCACCCCGAGCACCGAGCGCACATCGTCGAGCGCGGTCTTGCTCGCCTGCTTGATCGAGGCGAGGGCCTCGACCGCCTTGTCGGGCTGCGACTGCGCCAGATGCAGCCCGACACCCGCCTGCACGTTGATCTGGCTGAGCGAGTGCGCGAGCACGTCGTGCAGCTCGCGGGCGATGCGCATCCGCTCCTCCTCCGCCGCGGTCTGCCTGCGACGCGCCGCGGCCGCCCGGAAGGCGGCGAAGCGCGCGCGGCGGGAGGCCAGGAGCTCCCCCAGGCCGATCGCCAGTACGAGCCCGAGCACCGTGCCGATGACGCGCGGCGGGGGCCAGGGAACCACATCCCCGAACACCGAGACCGCGAAGACGACGACCCAGGCCGCCGCGAGCGAGGCCCACGCCCAGACCCGGGCTCCCCGCACCACCGCGCCCGCGAGGGCGAAGCCGAACGCGAGCGGGATCGGGCCGCCCCCGACCGCGAACAGCATCGAGCACACGGAGATCGCCGCCACGAGCGCGACGACCGGACCCGGAAAGCGCCTGGCGGCGATGAGCGCGAGCGGCCCGGCGACCGCGAGCACCAGCGTGAGCGCGGCGAAAGCCGAATGGTGATGCCCGCCGCGCAGGAGCATCGTCGCGATCGCCAGCTGGACGAGCCCGCTCAGCACGACCGGCAGCCAGAGCCGGACGGCGCGGCTCGGCCCCCGGCCCGCGGCATCCGAACCCGCGAACACCCACGGCTCGCCTGGCCAGGACGCGCCGTCGTGAGACGAGAGCTGGCCGGGCATGGCGCCATGCTACGCGGCACCGCTCCCCGCGGCGTCCGCCCCGGAGAGCCGCCGACTACTCCCGCGGGAGTACGCCGATCAGGGCACCTCGCCGAGGACGGCGCGGCTCGGATCCGCCGGATCGTAGAACGCCGTCACCGCGACGTCGGCGAGGCGCGAGATGTCGCTTCTGACGCTCGCGAGATTGCGGTACCGCTCGGTGCCGACAATCGTGTATTCGCGCCCCTCCACCGTGTAGCCCCACACGATGTAGTAGTACTTCTTCTCGTTGCTGCCGCTGCGGGTGACGTAGTCCCCGGTCGGACTCGCCTCGACCTGCTCGCCCGTGCGCATGAGCTCCTCACGCTGCAGGCTCGTCACGACGAAGGCGCCTGCGACGACGACCGCGATCGCGGCGAAGGCCACCACGAAGATCAGCAGCAGACGCCGACGACGCGGGGAACGGGCGGGAGCATCCATAGGAGCTCCCCGGCTTGGACTCGAACCAAGAACCTATCGGTTAACAGCCGATTGCTCTGCCAATTGAGCTACCGAGGATCGCTGCGAAAACAGCCTCGCTAGCTTAGCAAACCTTCTGGCCCGCTCCGGACGAGGCAGGTGGGCGACGGCGTGGTCGCCGTGGCGGTCGGCACCGGGATGCTGTCGTCCCCGATCCGGAAGGTGACGACCGCGTCGGAGAGCTGGTTCGCGACATGCAGCAGGCCACCGTCGAGGATGAGGTGGCGCGGCCAGCGCCCACCGGATGCCACCCAGCCCACGGGGCGCGGGACGGCGTCCTCGAGCGCGAGCACCGCGATCCGGTCGGCACCTCGGATGCCGGCGTACAGTCGGCGACCGTCGGCCGAGACGGCCACACCGGCCGCCTGGTCGCGGCCCGGGGTCGCGCCGGGGAGCACGAGACGCGTCACCACCTCGAACCCCCGCCCCACGGGCTCCAGCACGAGCAGTTCGCACGACCACTCCCCGAGCAGCGCGAGGGCGCCGGAGGGCAGCGCATGCAGGTCGCGCGGCCCGGTACCCGCGGGGAGCACGAGCGAGTCGACGCGTTCGAGCAGCCCGTCGCCGCCGCGCGCATGCACGTGCATCCGGTCCGCTCCGAGGTCGAGGGTGAGCACACGTCCGTCGGGCAGCACGTGCACGTGGTGGGCGTGCGGGCCGTCCTGCGCCGGGAGCGGCCCCGATCCGGAGCCCTCGAGCCGCTGAACCGGCGCCTCGCGCCCGGCCAGGGCCATCACGACCGCGCCGTCGCCGTAGCACGCGACCGCGACGGTGTCATCGTCGAGGAAGGCCGCGTGACAGGGCCACCGGCCCCCGAGAGCCGTGACGCCGTCAGCGACCCATCCCGCGCCGGCCCGCCGGAACCAGGCGAGCTCTCCGGCACCTTCGAGCGTCGCCACCATCCGTGCGCCTCGCACGGCGAGCCACGACGGGGAGGCACACGGCGGCCCGTCGCCCGTGAGCATCACGCGGCCATCCGGCAGGGAGGCGGCCGTCGCGATGCCCGGCGCGCGCCCCTCCATGTCGGGCCCGTACGCCCCGATCAGCAGCTCCGTCACGACTGAAGCGCGGCAAGGGTGCGGACGTAGTCGTGCAGCGGGTTCGCGAGCACCTCGTCGACGTCGCCGTACCCCACGATCAGGCCCGCGTGCAGCACCGCGACGCGGTCGACGATCGTGCGCAGCTCGCGCAGGTCGTGACCCACGATGAGGGCGCTGAAGCCCAACTCGCGCTGCAATTCGGCGACCACCTGCAGGATCGGCCCGCGCACGAGGACGTCGACGCCCATCGTCGGGTCGTCGGCGACCAGCAGCTCCGGCTCGAGCACGAGGGCCCGCGCGAGCGCGATGCGCTGGCGTTGCCCGCGGCTGAGCTCATGCGGGAACTTCTCCATCACGGCGAGCGGAAGCCGGACCGCGTCGACGAGCGTCGCGACGGCCGCGCCCGCCTCGATGCGGTCGAAGCGGCGATCCCGCTGGTAGATCGGTTCGGCGACGTTCTCGCCGACCGTGAGGTGCGGTTGCAGCGAGGAACCACCGTCCTGCGGCAGATAGCCGACGCGCCGCGCCAGCCCGTCGCGGCCGCGCGCGGCGCTGCCCCGCAACTCCTCGCCGAGCACGACGAGCCGCCCGCCGCGGATGTCAGGTCCCTCGCGCTCGCCGGGTGCCGTCTGGGCCGCGACGGCGCGCGCGAGCGTCGACTTCCCCGATCCGGCCTCCCCGATCACGCCGAGCGTCTCCCCCGCCGCGAGCGTGAACGAGACGCCGCTGATGGCCGGGGTCTCGTCCCGTCCGTAGCCGAGCGTCAGATCGTCGGCGAGCACCGCCGCGTCGGTGGCCGGCAGCCGGCTCATCCGGCACCTCCGTTCCTCGTGAGGGTGCCGAAGCGGAGGGTGTGCGACGCGTCGACGACCGCCCCCGAGACGTCGTTCCCCGTGACGAAATACTGCGTGCTCTGCAGAAGCGGCAGGGTCGGCAGCTCGGCGGCGACCTGGGCCTGGATGCCCGCGATGAGCTTCAGCCGTGCGGCGGGGTCGGGCTCCGTGAGCTGCTTCGCCAGGTCGTCGCGCACGGAGGCGTTCGCGTAGTGGTTCTTCGCGACGTCGTCCGCGCCGAAGAGCGGCATCAGGTAGTTCGCCGCATCCGCGAACGCCGCCGAGCGACCGGACTGGGACACCTGGAACAGATCGTTCGCGCGGTCGTCCGCGTACTGCGACCCGTCGACGGCGTTGAGCGTCACCGTGAACAGGCGGCTCCCCTCGAGCTGCGACTTCAGGAGCGCGTACTCGTCCGCCGTGCCCGAGCCGAACTGCTCTGGCGTGTAACTGAGGGTGAGCGCGATCGGGGTCGCGACGCCCGCCACCTCGAGAACGGTCTTCGCCGCCGCGATGTCCGGACCTCCCGACCCGTCGCCGTAGAGCCCCCTGAGAGCCTCGGCGGCACCCGCCACACCGGACGGGATGTCGGAGAACAGCGGGAGGTAGCGGTCGGCGTACACCCGCTTCGCGAGCTGCGCGCGGTCGACGACGTCGGCCATCGCCCGGCGGACCGCGAGCGCCTTGGCCGGGTCGGCGTCAGCCGTCGCGGTGCCGTACGGCATCGTGCTGAGGTTGAAGACGAGGTACCGGGTCTCTCCTCCCGGCCCGTCGACGACCGTCACCGATCCCTCGTCACGCAGCGTGGCGAGGTCGTCCGCCGAGATGCCCCGGAAGGCCACATCGACGGTCCCCGCCAACAGGTCGTTCCTGAGGTTCGACGCATCCGTGTAGTACCTGAGCCTCACCTCGCGGTTCTTCGGCGTGCCGAGAAGGCCCTGGTACCGCGCATTCGGCACGAAGGTCACCAGCTCGCCCGGAACGTAGTCGGTGATCGTGTACGGCCCGGCGAAGGCCATGCCCTTCAGGATGTCGTCATTGCCCGTCACGGCGTCGGCCGAGAACACCTGCTCGTCCACGATCAGACCGGCCTGGCTCGCGAGCACGCGCGGGAAGCTCTGGTCGTGAGGCTGCTTCAGGCGGAAGACGACCGTCGTGTCGTCGGGTGTCTCCACGCGGTCGAGGTTGCCGAGCAGGGCCGACGGGCCCTTCGCATCCGCGATCGCGAGCTGGCGGTCGAAGCTCAGCTTCACATCCGAGGAGGTGAGGTCGTTGCCGTTCGCGAAGCGGAGACCGGACTTGAGCACCACCCGGTAGTCGCCGTCCGGGGTGAAATCGGCGGCCGAGGCGATATCCGGCTCGAGCTCGGAGCTGCCGGGCCGCACATTCATCAGGAACGGGAACACCTGGTTCAGCACCGCGAACGATCCCTCGTCGGAGGCCGCTGCGGGGTCCAGCACCGGCATCCGATCCGTCGTGCCGACGACGATGCTGACACCGGCGGCGTCGGAGCCACCGGCATCGGACCCGCAGCCGGTGAGCCCGACCGCGAGGGCGACGGGGAGCGCCACCAGGGCGAGCAGACATGCCTGACGAGAGGCGGACATCACTTCCGTGGACCTCGATTCCTGGATACGAAGAGGAGAGGGACCACGTGCCGCCCCCTCCTCAGGTCTATCACGGCCGCGCGCACGCACCGCCCGGCGAGGCGTGCGCCCGGCACCGATCCGCGCGGCCGCCTCACTCGCCGCGCAGTTCTCTGCGTTGGCTCTCCAGCGCGAGCGACTCGCGGCTGAGCGCCGCCTCGCGTGCGCCGTCCCCGTCCGCCCGGGCGCGCTGCATCGCTCCCAGCAGTTCGCCCTTCCGCCGCAGCAGCTCGCGATCCACGAGCGAGGTGACCACACCGCGGCAGTAGATCGCGATCTGCTCGGCACGCTCAGGGATCGGCGCGACACCCAGCTGCATCACGAGCGACTCGAACCCGCTCGGGGCCTCCGCACCGACCAGCTGCAGCCACTCCGGCGAGTCGAGCTGGTCGAGGCGTGCCCGCACCGCGTCCCTGATCACGGCGAGGGTCGCGTTCGTGAACCGGGCGTCGACCGCCTGCGCGACGAGCTCCGGCCCCACCTGCTGCGGATACTGCAGGATCGCCATGAGCGCATCGCGCTCCATGCGGGTGACCGGATCGGTCGGCAGCTCGGTGAGGTTCGCCTGCCGCGGGCGCGCCTCGGCGACGGGATCGTCGCCGCCCGTGCCCGCCGCCTGATCCACGCGGGGCTCCGCCCGGCGGGAGGTGTTGCCCGCGCTCGTGACGGCGCGCGACACCTCGCCCGCGTCCATGCCGAGCCACCCCGCGAGATTGCGCACGTAGCCGCCGCGGAGCGCCGGGTCGCGGATGCCTGCCACCACGGGCGCGCCCGCGCGGAGCGCCGCCACCCGTCCCTCCACCGTCTCCAGGTCGTGGCCCGCGAGGCTGCGCCGGATCATGAACTCGAACATCGGCTTGCGGGTGGCCACGAGCTTGCGCACCGCCTCGTCACCCCGGTGGATGCGCAGATCGCAGGGATCGAGATTGTCGGGCGCCACCGCGACGAAAGTCTGCGCGGCGAAGCGCTGCTCCTCGGCGAAGGCGCGGCTCGCGGCGCGTTGACCCGCCTCATCCGGGTCGAAGGTGAAGACGACCTCTCCGGTCTGCGACACCGCCGTGGTGTCGTAGTCGCCGAGCACCCGGCGCACCACCTTGATGTGGTCGACGCCGAACGCCGTGCCGCAGGTGGCGACCGCGGTCGTGACACCCGCGAGGTGGCAGGCCATCACATCCGTGTAGCCCTCCACGATCACCACCTGCTTCGACTTCGCGACGTCGCGGCGGGCCAGATCGAGCCCGTAGAGCACCTGCGACTTGTGGAAGACGAGCGTCTCGGGGGTGTTGAGGTACTTCGGGCCCTGATCGTCGTCGAACAGCTTGCGGGCGCCGAAGCCCACCGTCTGCCCCGTGACGTCGCGGATCGGCCAGATGACCCGCCCGCGGAACCGGTCGTAGGAGTTGCCGCGCTCGCCGGTCGAGAGCAGTCCGGAGGCGGTGAGCTCCTCGAGCGTGAAACCCTGCTGCGTGAGGGCGTTCTTCAGCGCGTCGAACGACTTCGGCGCGTAGCCCACCCCGAACCGCTCGGCCGCCGCCTGATCGAAGCCGCGGGAGCCGAGGAAATCGCGCCCGGGCTGCGCGGCGGGCTCGGCGAGCTGGGCGCGGAAGAACTGCTCGGCGGCCGCGTTCGCCGCGAGCAGCCGCGCCCGGTTGCCGTGGTCGGAGGCCGCCGCTCCCCCGTCTTCATAGTGGAGCTCGATGCCGGCGCGGGCCGCCATCCGCTCCACCGCCTCCTGGAAGCTCACGTGATCCATCCGCTGCAGGAAGGTGAAGACGTCGCCGTCCTCACCGCAGCCGAAGCAGTGGTAGCGGCCGACGCCTGGGCGCACATGGAAGCTGGGGCTGCGCTCCTCGTGGAAGGGGCAGAGGCCCTTGAGCGAGCCGACACCGGCAGACTTGAGGGTGACGTAGTCGCCCACGATGTCGGCGATGTTCACGCGGGCCCGGACCTCGTCGATGTCGCTTCGACGAATGAGACCGGGCATGCAGTGAGTCTAGGGAGCGCTCGCGATGCGTGCCGACGCGTCAGCACAGCCTCTCGTGCCAGGCGTTCGCCGAGGGGTCGGTGAGCGAGGCCACCTGGTCGACGATGACGCGCCGGCGCGCCGTATCGTCGGCGGCGAGCGCGAAGTCCGCCGCGAAACCCGCATCGAGGTGCGAGGGATCGGCCCAGAGCGCGTCGGCGAGCTCGCCGAGGATCTGACGCTGCTGCGCGTAGATCGGCTTGCGCGCGTTCGTCGACATGACGTTCGCGGCGACGATGCCCTTCAGCACCGCGATCTCGGCGCGCGTCTCGAGCGGCACCACGACATCCGCGCCGAAACGTGCGAGCGCTGCCTGCGGGTGCGCCTCGCGCGTGGCGCGCACCGCCTCCGCCGAGAAGCGGCCGATGAGCTGGGAGGTGAGGTTCTTCAGGCGCGCCTGGTCGCGTCGCGAGCCGTCCCAGGTGTCGACCCAGTCGGCGAGGCTGTCGAGCCGGTCGAAGGCAGCGATGAGGGTCGCGTGGTCGAGCTCGCCGCCGATCCACTCGACCATGCTGTCGACGAGGGCGTCGTGGTTGACACGCGCCGAGAGCGCCGGAACGTCGAGGTAGCCCGTGATGATCGCGTCCTCGAGGTCGTGCACCGAGTAGGCGATGTCGTCGGAGAGGTCCATGACCTGCGCCTCGATGCAGCGCACCCGCGGGGGCGCGCCCGCCCGCAGCCAGATGAAGGCGGGGGTGTCGTCCGCGTAGAAGCCGAACTTGCTGCGCCCGGACGGATCGGGGATGCCCTCCTGCTCGGGCCACGGGTACTTGCAGCTCGCATCGAGGCTCGCCCGGGTGAGGTTCAGGCCGTAGGCGCGGCCGTCACCGTCGAACACCTTCGGTTCGAGCCGGGTGAGCAGCCGCAGGGTCTGGGCGTTGCCCTCGAAGCCGCCGATGTCGGCCGCCCAGTCGTTGAGCGCCCGCTCGCCGTTGTGCCCGTAGGGCGGATGCCCGAGGTCGTGGGCGAGGCACGCGGTGTCGACGACATCGGGATCGAGCCCCAGGCTCTGCGCGAGCTCGCGACCCACCTGCGCCACCTCGAGCGAGTGGGTGAGGCGGTTGCGCGCGACGTCGAGGCCCGCGGTGGGGCTCAGCACCTGGGTCTTCACGGCGAGCCGGCGCAGCGCGCTCGAATGCAGGATGCGGGCCCGGTCGCGGGCGAAGTCGCTGCGGCGGGTCGAATGCTCCTCGGGCAGCATGCGCTCGGCATCCGCCGCGGCGTAGCCCGACGCGAGCTCAGCCACCGCTCGTGTCCAGTTCCGCCTCGGTGAGCGCGGCCCGGTGGGTGTCGCCGAGCTCGCGGGACTCCAGCCAGCGGTCGGGCAGCGCGGGGTTCTTGGGGGTGCCCGCGCGCCCGCGCTGGCCCTCCGCATCCGCGCCCGGGTAGGGCTGGTGGGGGTCGAGTCGGGCGAGCAGCTCGTCGATCTCGGCGAGGCTCGACGAGGTCGCGAGCGCCGCGCGCAGCTCGCCGCCGACCGCGTAGCCCTTGAAATACCAGGCGACGTGCTTGCGGATGTCGCGGCACGCGCGGCCCTCGTCGTCGCCGAAGAACTCCACGAGCAGCTCCGCGTGGCGGCGGTAGGCGGCGGCGACCTCGCCGAGGGTGGGCTGGGCTGTCGGTGCGCCCTCGCCCGGGCGGAAGGCGGCGGCGAGGTCGCCGAACAGCCACGGACGACCGAGGCAGCCGCGTCCGACCACGACGCCGTCGCATCCGGTCTCCTCGACCATGCGGAGAGCGTCGGCGGCCGACCAGATGTCGCCGTTGCCGAGCACGGGGATGCTCGTGACGGTCTGCTTGAGGGTCGCGATGGCCGCCCAATCGGCGTGGCCGGAGTAGAAGTCGGCGGCGGTGCGGGCGTGCAGCGCGACCGCGGCGGCCCCCGCGCCCTCGGCGATGCGCCCCGCCTCCAGGTAGGTGAGGTGGTCGGCGTCGATGCCCTTGCGCATCTTCACGGTGAGCGGCAGCGGGCCTGCCGCCTTCACGGCCGCCTCGACGATGTCCCGGAACAGCCCGATCTTCCACGGCAGCGCCGCTCCCCCGCCCTTGCGGGTGACCTTCGGCACAGGGCAGCCGAAGTTGAGGTCGATGTGGTCGGCGCGGTCCTCGGCGACGAGCATCGTGACGGCCTCTGCCATCGTCTTCGGGTCGACCCCGTAGAGCTGGATGGAGCGCGGCGTCTCCGACTCGTGGTGGGTGATGAGCCGCATCGACTCGGGGGTGCGTTCGACGAGGGCGCGGCTCGTGATCATCTCGGAGACGTAGAGCCCGGCACCGTACTCCCGGCACAGCCGCCGGAACGCGGTGTTCGTGATGCCCGCCATCGGCGCGAGCACGACCGGCACGTCGAGCCGCAGCGGGCCGATCGAGAGTGCCGGTGACAGCGGGGTCACGGGTGGCGCGAATAGGGTGGACATCCTGTCGATTGTTTCAGATCGTGACGTGAGGAGTCCGGACGTGAGCACGGGACGTGAGCGGGTGGCGGCGGATGCGGCGGCGCGCGGCATCGAGGTCGAGTTCGTCGACCGTCGGGCGGCCAACACGCTCGAGGAGGCCGCCGAGATCCTGGGCATCACCCCCGCCGACATCGTCAAGTCGCTCGTCGTGAAGCGCAGCGACGGCACCTTCCTGTTCGCCGAGATACCGGGCGACCGGGTGATCTCGTGGCCGAAGCTGCGCGCGATCGTCGGCGTCAACAAGCTGCAGCTGCCCGACGCATCCCTCGCGCTCGAGGCGACCGGCTACGAGCGCGGCACGATCACCCCGCTCGGGTCGAGCACCGCTTGGCCGGTCTTCGTCGACGAGTGGATCGTCGGGCGTCGCGTGTCGATGGGCGCGGGCGAGCACGGTACGAGCCTCTTCGTGGAGGGCGACGCCCTCATCGCGGGCCTCGGCGCGACGGTCGCCGACATCAGCGAGCCGACCCCCGAGCGCTGACTCCGTTCGGGAGGACGACGCGCCGCAGCCGGCGCCTCAGCCTCGGGCCCGCGGCGTGTCATCCTCCCGAACGGACGGGAGTGCGCAGACGTCGCCCTCGCAGGCGACGGCCTCGGGGTCGCCGAGCGGGATGAGGCCGCTCACGGGGCGACCCCGGCATCCGCCTTCTCCCCCGCCACCTGCTGCAAGAGCTGGGCGAAGGTGGCGGACTCCTGCGCGCCCGAGACCCCGTACTTGCGGTCGATCACGAAGAACGGCACCCCCTGGATGCCGAACTCCTGGGCGACCGCCTGGTCTTCGCGCACGTCGGCCAGGTGCTCGTCGGCCTCGAGCGAGCGGATGACGTCGTCGCGGTCGAAGCCGAGCTCGGCCGCGAGGTCGGCGAGATCCTCGATGCGGCCCACGTGGCGGCCCTCCTCGAAGTACGCCTTCAGCAGCCGCTCCTTCATCTCGAGCTGACGTCCGCGCAGCTTCGCGTAGTGCAGCAGCTGGTGCGCCTTCACGGTGTTGGTGTGCTGAAGGGCGTCGTAGTCGTAGGCGAGCCCCACCGAGGAGGCGATCCCGGTGACCCGGTCGATCATCTGCTTCGCCGTCTCCTCGGGGATGCCCTTGTGCCCCGCGAGGAACTCCACCTCGCTGCCGTCGAAGTCGACCGGGGTGTCGGGCGAGAGCTCGAAGGAGTGGTACTCGATCTCGACCGGGACGCCCGCTTCCGCGACCCCCGCCTCGAAGCGGCGCTTGCCGATGAAGCACCACGGGCAGGCGATGTCGGACCAGATGTCGATCTTGAGAGGCTCGGCCATGCCACGGAACAACCGCCCGGATGCCGCGGGCATTCCCACGGCATCCGGGCGGCGCGTCGGGTGCGCTCAGGCGCGGGCGACCGAGTCCTTCTCGTTCTCGACCAGCTCGGCGGTGCGCGCCTCGTGGGGGCGCCCCAGGGCGCGGTACTGCCAGCCTGCGGCGCGGTAGCTGCTCGCGTCGAGGGCGTGGCGGCCGTCGACGACCTTGCGGGAGGCGACGAGCGCCCCGAGGTCGCGCGGGTCGGCGCGGCGGAACTCGTCCCACTCGGTGAGCAGCACCACGACCTCGGCATCCATCACGGCCTCGGCGAGCGTGTCCACGTAGTCGAGGTCCGGATAGGCGCGGTGCGCGTTGACGTTCGCCTCGGGGTCGTAGACGACGACCTGCGCACCCTCGAGGTAGAGCATCCGGGCGACGTCGAGCGCGGGCGCGTCGCGCACGTCGTCCGAGTTGGGCTTGAACGCGGCACCGAGCGCCGCGACCCGCACGCCGTCGAGCGACCCGCCGGCGAGCTCGCGCACGAGGTCGACGGTGCGCGAGCGACGGCGCAGGTTGATCTGGTCGACCTCGTCGAGGAAGCGCACCGCTTGCCCGACGCCGAGCTCCTCGGCACGGGCGCGGAAGGCGCGGATGTCCTTCGGAAGGCAACCGCCGCCGAAGCCGAGTCCGGGCTTCAGGAAGCGCCCGCCGATGCGGTCGTCGTAGGCGAGCGCGGTGGCGAGCACGTTCACGTCGGCACCGGTCGCCTCGCACACCTCCGCCATGGCGTTGATGTAGGAGATCTTGGTGGCGAGGAAGGAGTTGGCGGCGACCTTGACGAGCTCCGCCGTCGGGGTGTCCGCGACCACGAGCGGGGTGCCCTCGTCGAGCAGCGGCTGGAACGCCGCCCGCAGCTGCGCCTCCGCCCACTCCGAGTCGACGCCGAAGACGAGCCGGTCGGGGTGCAGCGTGTCCTCCACGGCGAAGCCCTCGCGCAGGAACTCGGGGTTCCAGGCGAGCTCGAGCTCGCGTCCGATGGGCGACACCGACTGCACAAGCTCGGTGAGCCGGGCCGCGGTGCCGACCGGCACGGTCGACTTGCCGACCAGCAGCACCTTGCGGTCGATCCGGCGCGCGAGCTCGGTGAACGCGGAGTCGACGAAGCGCAGGTCGGCTGCGTAGGAGCCCGGCTGCTGGGGCGTGCCGACGCAGACGAAGTGCACGTCGCCGAAGGCCGCGGCCTCGTCGAAGGAGGTCGTGAAGCGGAGCTTGCCGGAGGCGAGCGCCTCCTGCAGCTTCTCGGGGAGGCCGGGCTCGTAGAAGGGCACGCGGCCGGATGCCAGCAGCTCGATCTTGGCGGGGTCGACGTCGACGCCGAGCACCTCGTAGCCGAGGATCGCCATGCAGACGGCGTGGGTGGCACCGAGATAGCCGGTGCCGATGACGGTCATCCGGGGCTGCGAGGCGACGGACGGGGCGGGGGAAGCGGTGGGGTGTGACATCGGAACCTCCAGGGGTGAGGGTGATGCGGATGTGATGGTCGGGATGGCGTTTCTCGGATGCGCGGTCGGTCAGCGGCAGCTCACATTGGCGAGTCCCTCCCCCGCGCCCGTCGCGGTGTTGTCGCAGGTGACGACGTTGTCGCGCACCGGGGTGAGCGAGAAGCCGAAGCCGGGACCGTTGACCGCAGCGGTGTTGCCGCGGAAGGTGTTGCCGGTGCCCCAGCCGTCGAGGATCTCGTGGGTCTGGAAGCCGTCCTGGGGCGAGTCGACGCCGGTGTTGCCCTCGATGAGCCAGCCGTTGCCCTTGACGTCGACCCAGGAGTCGGCGCCGGAGGTGTCGATGCCCGCCCCGTTGAAGCTGTTGCCGCGCAGCACGCCGTTGCTCGTGCCCTCTTTGATGTCGACCGATTCGGCGGTGGTGGCGCTGATGGTGTTGTTCTCGATGACGTTGCGGTCGGAGAGGTCGGGCTTGCAGCCGCTGATGTCGCACCAGTTGCTCTCGGCGGTGCCGATGTAGATGCCCTCGCCGAACTTCGGTTTGCGCAGCCCGGTCTGGCTGACGGTGTTGTCGGCGACGACGTTGTCGGTGCTGAAGTTGCGCAGGTGGATCCCCTCGTCGCCGATCATGGTCACGGTGAGGCCGCGGATCTCGCTCCCGACCGTGCCGTCGGCCATGACGCCCTTCTGCCCGTTCTGCACGGTGAATCCCGTGAGGCGCCAATACTGCGCACCGTCGAGGTGGAGGACGTAGCCCTTGCCGGTGCCGCCGCCGTCGAGCACGGCGCCCGTTCCCCCGCAGAGCGTGATGGGCGCATCCTTCGTCCCCGAGACGGTCGCGACGAACTGGCCCGCGTAGACACCGTCCGCGAGGGCGATCGTGCGCCCCGGAGCCGCGTCGTCGAGTGCCTGCTGGAGCGCCTCCGCGCTGTCGACCGTGACGTCGGCGGCGCCGCACGAGCCGGAGTCCGGCCGGCTCGGCTCGGTCGACGGGGATGCGGATGCGGATGCCGCGGGCTGACCGCCGTGCGAGGGCTTCGACGACGGGGCGGCGGCGGGAACCCCCGCCTGGGCCGCCGCGACGACCGACCAGATCAGCAGCACGACGAGGCCGCCCGCCATGAGTGCCGCCACGAGCGACCAGATCGGATACTTCGTCACGAGCTGCTTCACGAGGCGCGGGCCTCCTCGACGTACTCCTCGCGCCGGTGCCTGGGCGGCACATCGATCTCGTCACGGGCGACCTCCCCGCGGCTGAAGCTCGCGAGCGGCGCGAGGTTCGCGTAGGGGTTGCGCACCTCCCCGGCGCGGCGACGGCCGAGGCCGGTCAGCGCCGTGATGAGGACGATGAGCCCGAGCACGATCCACATCACGGTGAGCGGTTGGAAGATGCTGCGCAGCACGACGTCCCAGGGCTTGGTGAGCACCCAGGCCTCCACCTCGTTCTCGCCGACCGTGGCGCCCGTCGCCCGGGCGACGTCGACGGCGCTCAGTCCCCGCCCCGAGACCGTGTTCTGCTGGATGACCGCACCCGTGGCATCCCCGACGAAGGTGATGCCGTGCCTGGTGACCTCCTCGATGGTGTTGCGGGTGACCTTCGCCGAGGAGTCGCGCGCATAGATGCCGTTCTCGCCCCCCGTCACCTCGTTGTCGCTCACCTCGCTGTCGGACACCCCGTCGCGCAGGGCGATGCCCTGCCGCGCGACATCGGTGAGGGTGTTGTCCTTGATCTGGACCTGCTGGGCACCGCGGTTCACCACGATGCCCATCTCGCTGCCCGAGACGGTGTTCCCCGTCAGCCGGGTGTTGACGCCGCCGATCACCTCGACGCCGTAGCGACCGTTCCCGCGGATGGTGCTCGCCGTGAGCTCGTTGTTGCCGTAGGTGCCGGTCGACATGCCCGTCGCGGAGGGGCCGTCGGCGAGGCTCGCGCCGTTGATGGTGACACCGTTGCCGCGGTTGTCGCGCACCGTGAGGCGATCCATGATGATGCCCGTGCTGGCTCGACGGAGGGCGACGCCGTCTTGGCCGTTGTCGGCCGCGAGCGTGTTGCGGATCGAGGAGTTGGAGACGTAGCGGTGGAAGACGATGCCGTCGACGAGGTTGCCCGTCGCCTCCGAGTCGCGGATGTCGACCCCGTCAGCGCCTGTGACGAAGAGTCCGAAGGCGTTCGCGTGGAAGCTCGTGTCGCTCACGAGCGCCGAGACGTAGCCGAAGTCGTTGGTGGCCCCCGCACCCGTCGCGCCGAGGTCGTTCTGCGCGGCGTCGTCCCCGACCGGGAGGAGCTCCGAGCCGTAGACCGTCTTGTTGCCGCCGTCGGAGGTGCCGACCGCGCCGGGGGCGAAGACCGAGGAGGTGTCGATGCCGCTCAGGCTCACGCCTCCGGTCAGTCCGCTCCAGAATCCGAGGTTCGCGAAGTCGACCGAGGAGAAGGCCGCGCGCCCGCCCATGACGCGCACGTAGGCGCGTCCGTCCGAGGTGTCGGTGTCGACGGCGCCGCGCGTGTCGTCCCAGCTCTCGACGGTGACGTGGCTGTTCGGGTCGCCGATGATCTCGAGCGAGCCGCCGACCGTGACGATCGAGGCGAAGTCGTTCGCGGAGCTCGCGAGCTTGAGCACCAGCCCGTCGCGGGAGCGGATGCTGAGGGTCGCCCCCTGGTCGACGATGATGTCGTCGGAGAGCAGGTACGAGCCGTCCTGCTGACGCACCAGGGTGCGGGGCAGGAACCGCAGCAGCTCGTCGAAGGTGTACGGCTCGGCGCGGGCGGGCAGCACGAGGGTGTAGCCCGCACCCTGCGCGAGACGGAACGGGAGCTGGCCGTTGACGCCGGTCCACTGCGTCGCGTTGGCGATGGCGCGCGCGGAGCTGATCCGGGCGTCCTCGGTGGCGACGATCCGCGCCTCGTCCTCGGGGGATCCGGGGTAGCCCTTCCCCGCGACGCTGCCGTCGCCGGCCGCGGGGCTCGGCTCTTCGGCGGAGGCGGCGAGGGGGCCGGCCAGGGCGAGTGCCGCGCCGACGGCGACGACGAGGGCCGCCGATGCGATCCGTCTCATCACGCCGTCACCTCCACGAGCGTGCGCGCGGTCTGACCGTCGCCGCCGATCCGGTCCGCGTGCCTCGTGAGCCAACCCTGTTTGTTCATGGTGACGAACGCGTAGAGCTTGATGGGCAGGGAGATGAAGATTACGACAAGAGCGACGATCGGCAGCAGCAGGATGTCGCCCGGATGCCGCCGCAGATGCGAGAAGCCGCGGATGCCACGGCCGATCAGCAGCCAGGCGATCGCCGCCCACAGCGCCACCGTGGTGAGCTGGTGGATCTCGAGCCTGCTGAACAGCAGGTAGCCGAGCGTGAGCCCCATGGTGAGCGGGGTGAGCAGGATCTGCAGCACCGTGATCTTGGTGACGAACGGGGTGCGCCAGAGCCATCCCTTGTAGATCGCGGTGAGGTAGCAGCGGTACGAGTTGCGGCTCCAGCGCACGCGCTGCTTGACGAAGGCGCTGAAGGTCGCGGGGAACATCGAGAGCGCCTTGGCGGAGCGCTGGTGCACGGTCTTGTAGCCGGAGCCGAGCACGAGCCAGGTGAGGCGCCCGTCGTCACCGGCGATGCAGCGTCGTCCGAAGAAGAACTCGTTCTCGAGGTGGTCGAGCACCGGCAGCACGGCCGCGCGGCGGTAGGCGGCGGTGCGCCCGGAGAGGCAGGCGACGGCGCCCTTGCGCCCCATGGCCGGCACGTAGTTGTAGTAGCGCAGGTCGACGAGCCAGTCGGCGACGCGACGCCAGATGTTGAAGCCGGGCTGGTAGACGTTCTGCTGGGTTCCGACACCGCCGACGGCCGGGTCGACGAAGGGCTTCTGCACGTTCTCGAGCAGGCCGGGCGTCCAGCGGGTGTCGGAGTCGGTGAGCACGAGCACCTCACCGCTCGCCTTGCGGATGCCGACGCCGAGCGCGGAGCGCTTGCCCGCGTGGTGGAAGAGCACGGGCTTGACCCGCTCGTCCCCGAGCGCGGTGATGCGGTCGTAGGCGTCGACGTCGGCGACGTCGAGCACGATGATGATCTCGGTCGGGTTCTGCCCGCGCCAGCTCTCGAGGCACTCGAGCAGGATCTCGGGGTCTTCGTGGAACGACGGCACGATCACCGAGGTGGTGGTGCGGTACTCGGATTCGATGGGCCCGGTGCGCGCGGAGAGCACGACGCGGTAGAGCCAGAGCAGCCAGACGACGGTGCCCGCGATCGCCAGCGGGAAGTACGGCAGGATCATCGCGAAGAAGTCGCCGACGCTCGCCCAGCCGGACGGCAACTCGGCGGCGGGACTCATCGGGGAAGCGAACAGCAGGGCAGGGGTCATCGGAGGACTCCTCGGGGGGTGGAGTGTCGGGATGCGCCGACACCGCTCGCGCGGTGAGGTCTCCGTCGACCGCGGGCACGTGGGTGGTTCGGCGTCCTCCGTTTTCGGGTGGAGGCGACCTCGCGCCGTCGGCTGTAGCCCGAGGCTTTCAGGAGGACCCGGGGAGGTCAATGCCTCGGAAGTAATCAGTGATTACCTTTTACGTGCCGTTCACGGGGCGGGGGTCATCCGAAACCTGGGCGACATCATCCGCTCGCCCGACGACCGTGCGACTCGGCTAGGCCGGAAGCCCGCGCACGCGCGCGATGCCCTGCCGACGCGCCGCGAACTCCACCCAGAGCACGAAGGCGCTCGTGAAGACGAGCTGGATCAACGGGGCCTCCGGGCCACTGCCCTCCGAGCTCATCACGGTGGTGCCGAGCACACCGCTCGTGAGCAGCAGGAAGGAGATCACATTGTTCACGACATGCAACGCGATCGCCGCCTCGAGGCCACCTGTTCGCCAGGTGACGATCGCGAACCCCGCGCCCATGACGGCGACGCTCAGCTTTCCCCAGATCTCGTACTGCGTATGCCCGATCGTGAAGAGGAAGGTCGCGACGATGATGAGCGGCCAGATCGGCCTGATCCAGGCGCCCAGGGTCTGCATCATGAACCCGCGGAACACGTACTCCTCGGCCGCCGACTGCAACGGCACGAGCAGCAGGATGATGACGACGAGGATCGCGAAGGTGCCGGGATCGACGGGAACCGGCTCGAACGGCTCGCCGAAGAGCAGCGGGACGAAGGAGAGCGCGCTGTTGACGATCGTGATGACGAGGGCGGGGATCGCGCACCACAGCATCCAGCGCCACCGCAGCCGGAAGGTCACCGAGTGGCGCAGTCCCACCGGGCGCAGACCCGCGCACAGCATCGCGAGCGGCACGCAGGGCAGCATGATCGCGATCGAGGCGAGCAGGTAGGCGAGGCTCAGCGGGTTCGAGGTGTCGGAGAGGTGCGCGAGCAGCTTCGACATGTTGGTCAGCAGCGAGAAATCCACGTCGCCCGTGGCGACCGCGATGATCCCCCACACGACGCCGACAATGACCGAGAGCACGAGGTAGAACACCCCGAAGAGCACGGCCGCGACGAGCGGACGCCACCACGCGTAGCCCGGGTTCGTGCGGAACAGCCGGTGGTAGGGGGTGGGCACCTCGACGGGCGGCGGGGCGGGCGGCAGCGGGTACGGGGGCGGCACGGCGTAGCCGGGCGGCACGCTCTCGCTCATCAGGCGCCGCGCAGCCGCTCGGCGAGGTAGCCGTGCAGGCGGTCGAGCGAGACGCGCTCCTGCGCCATGGTGTCGCGCTCGCGCACCGTGACGGCCTTGTCGTCGAGGGTGTCGAAATCGACCGTCACCGCGAACGGCGTGCCGATCTCGTCCTGACGGCGGTAGCGGCGCCCGATGGCACCGGCGTCGTCGAACTCGATCATCCAGTCCTCGCGGAGGTCGGCGGCGAGCTCGCGCGCGACCGGCGAGAGCTGCTCGTTGCGCGAGAGCGGCAGCACCGCGACCTTCACGGGCGCGAGGCGGCGGTCGATCCGCAGCACCGTGCGCACATCCGTTCCGCCCTTGGCGTTCGGGGCCTCGTCCTCGTGATACGCGTCGATGAGGAACGCCATGAGCGCGCGGGTGAGCCCGAACGCGGGCTCGATGACGTACGGCACCCAGCGCTCGTTGGTGGTCTGGTCGAAGTACGACAGATCCTTGCCCGAGTGCTCGGAGTGGGTCTTCAGGTCGAAGTCGGTGCGGTTCGCGATGCCCATGAGCTCGCCCCACTCGCCCGAGGCGAAGTTGAAGCGGTACTCGACGTCGACCGTGCGCTTCGAGTAGTGGCTGAGCTTCTCCTTCGGGTGCTCGTAGAGCCGCAGGCTCTCCTCGCGGATGCCGAGCTCGCGATACCAGCCGTAGGAGGCGTCGATCCAGTACTGGTGCCACTCCTCGTCGGTGCCGGGCTGCACGAAGAACTCCATCTCCATCTGCTCGAACTCGCGCGTGCGGAAGATGAAGTTGCCAGGGGTGATCTCGTTGCGGAAGCTCTTGCCGATCTGGGCGATGCCGAACGGGGGCTTGAGGCGCGAGCTGGAGAGCACGTTGGCGAAGTTCACGAAGATGCCCTGTGCCGTCTCGGGGCGCAGGTAGTGCATCCCCTCCTCGTCGTCGACCGGGCCGAGGAAGGTCTTGAGCAGCCCCGAGAAGGCACGGGGCGCCGTCCACTGGCCGCGGGTGCCGCAGTTCTCGCAGACGATGTCGGAGAGGCCGTGCTCGGGCGCGCGGCCCTTCTTCTCCTCGTAGGCCTCCAGCAGGTGGTCTTCGCGGTAGCGCTTGTGGCAGTTGAGACACTCGATGAGCGGATCGGAGAACACCTCGACGTGACCGGACGCCTCCCACACCTGACGGGGCAGGATGATGGAGGAGTCGATGCCGACGATGTCGTCGCGGCGCTGCACCATGAACTTCCACCACTCGCGCTTGATGTTCTCCTTGAGCGCGGTGCCGAGAGGGCCGTAGTCCCACGCGGAACGGGATCCGCCGTAGATCTCACCCGCCTGGTAGACGAACCCCCGGCGCTTCGCGAGGGAGATGACCTGATCGAGAGGGGTGGGCGTCGCCACGGAGAGCTCCTGAGGTTCGGGCCGCGCCGGCGTGCGCGGTGCGAGGGTGAGAACCTCCAGACTACCGACCCCGCGCTGTGGGGAATGCTGCTGTCGGGAAGCTCGTCGCGCGTGGGACGATCCTCCGGTGACGGGCGAGGGCATCGACACCGATGAGCTGTTCGGGCTCGACGCGCTCGGGCGCGAAGTGCTGCCGATCGTCGACTCGACCCGCGCCCACGCGCGTGCCGCCGCTGCGCTCGCGCTCGGCGGAGACTGAGCTCAGCCGCGCACGGCGCGCACGATCGCCGCGACGTCATCCTCGGTGTTCCAGAGGTGGAACGAGGCACGCGCACGCCCCGCGCGCCCCGAGATGCGGATGCCGGCCGCCGCCATGGCCGCGAGCTGCGCACCGTCGGGGTCGGGCCAGGAGACGATCGCCTGCCGCTGGGCGGGGAGTGCGAGCTCGTCGGCGAGAAGCTCGCCGAGACCGGAGGCCCGCTCCCAGATCTCGGCGATGTCGAGGCCCGCGAACAGGGCGATCGACTGCTCCGCCCCGATCCACGCCTGCCAGGCGGGTGAGACGTCGAAGCGGCGCGCGTCGGAGGCGAGCGTGATGTCGTGGCCGTAGCAGCTCTGCCAGACCTCCTCCCCCGCGTACCAGCCGCCCTGCACGGGGCGGAGCACCGCGTCCGCCGCCGATCCCACGGTGAGGAAGCTCACGCCACGGGGCGAGCAGAGCCACTTGTAGGCGTGGCAGACGGTGATGTCGAAGTCGTCGGCGGCGACCGGGAGCACCCCGGCTGCCTGGGTGGTGTCGCAGAAGGTGAGGGCTCCGTGCCGCGCGGCGGCCTCGCCGATCGCGGCGGCATCCGCCCGCGCACCCGTCGCCGACTGCACGAGCGAGAACACCACGAGGAAGGTCTCGTCGCTGATCGCCTCGGCGAGCCCGTCGAGCGGCACGGCACGCACCCGCACCCCCGGACGCTGCGTGAAGGGGGCGATGAGCGAGGAGAAGTCGCGCTCCGCCACGAGCACCTCGGCGCCCGCCGGCACCGAGGCGGCGACGAGCGAGGCCTGCACGGAGGTCTGCGAGCCGGTCGCGACGCGCGAGGGGTCGACCCCGACGAGTCGTGCGTAGGAGGCGCGGGTGCGGGCGATGACATCGTCGTAGCCCTGCGGGTCGCGATCCGCGCGGGCCCACGCGTCGAGGTCGGCACGCAGCGCCTCGACGGTGCGCGCCGGGGGGATGCCGATCGAGGCGGCGGCGACGTAGCCGCGGGGCTCGCCGAACTCGGCGATGGCGTCGGCCAGGGGGCGCGAGAGCGCGGAGGACGAGTGCGCGGTGCGGATGCTCACCCCTCCAGCGTGCGACGCGCCCATCTATCGCACAAGGGCATGTGCTGCATGTAATCCATTCACTATTGTTTTGGAATGGATCTCGACCTCCAGTCGGTGCGCATCGTGCGCGCCATCGCGGAACACGGCTCGATCAGCGGTGCCGCCCGCGCGCTCGGCTACAGCCAACCGGCCGTCAGCCAGCACCTGCGTCGCGCAGAGCAACGACTCGGTCTGCCGCTCGTGGTGCGTGCGGGGCGCGGGGTGCGGCTCACCGAACCCGGCATGGTGCTCGCCCGTCACGCCCAGACGATCGGCTCGGCGATGGACGCCGCGAGCGGCGAACTCGCCGAGCTCGTCGGGCTCCGCACCGGCACCGTCCGGGTGGCGGCCTTCCCCACGGCGTCGTCGACGATCGTGCCGCGCCTGCTCGGCAGCCTGCGCCGCACCCATCCGGGGCTCACCGTGAGCTACGTCGAGGCGGAGCCGCCGGAGGCACTGGCCATGCTGCGGGACGGCGCCGTCGACCTCGCGATCACCTTCGCCTACCCGGGAGACCGTGCCGACCCGCACCGCGAATCGGAGGGGCCGGTCGAGACCGTGCCGCTCTTCACCGAGCCGGTCGTGATCGCCCTGCCCGAGCAGCATCCGCACGCGGCCCCCGGCACGCCGGTCGAACTCGCACGGCTCGGCGCGGAACGTTGGATCGCCGGATGCCCGCTCTGCCGCGGCCACCTGCTGGCGGCGTGCGAGGCGGTCGGGGTGGAACCCGACATCGAGCTCGAGACCGACAATGCCGTCGCCGTGCTGCACCTCGTGGCGACCGAGCTCGGCGTCGCGCTGCTGCCGCGCCTCGCGCTCGCCACCGCGACCGTGCCGGCCGGCGCCGTCATCCGCGCGACCTCGCCGTCGAGCGACCGGTCGATCCAGGTCGTCGCGCTGCAGGGTGCCAGGCGGGTTCCCGCGATCGCGACGGTGCTCGCCGCCGTGGAGGCGCTCGACGGGGGCGACTGGGGGCTCGAGGCGAACGCTCAGCAGCGGGCCGAGGACGCGCCGTCGGCAGGGGTGTCGGCAGGGGTATTGTCGGCAGGCCGGGAGCCTCGCTAGCATCCCCCCATACCCCCCACCGTCGTGACCCGAACACGCCGCGGTGTTCGCATCTTCGTCTGCGCGCTCGCGGCGATCCTGCTCGCCCTCGGACCGGTCGCCGGCGCAGGAGCGGCGACGCCGACTCCCTCGTCGACGCCGACGCCGACCGCGGCACCCGGCACCCAGATCGTCTTCACCGGCACCGCGACGCGCACCGACTTCGACAGCACGGGAGCGCCCCAGCCTGCCAACCCGATGCCGTTGACCATGACGATCTCCTGCGTTGCCGACGGAGACTGCCAGCTCACGGGATGGCCGTGGACCTTCGTCGGCGACACCTTCCCCTACACCGGCCCGAGCGACACGTGGGACTTCCCCACCGCCGGCGACTGGTGCGTCAGCAACAACATCCGCCCCCACACGATGACGCTCGTATCGGTGACCGCCACCGAGCTCGTCGCGAGCGAAGTCCTGCCCGGGAGCGGATGGTATCTCTGCAACGGCGCCCAAACCCTCACCTGGGGCAGCCAATTCGACATGACCCTCGCCTACGTCTCCGGCGACGCGTGCGTCATCGACGCCGTGATCTGCCCGCCGGAGCCCGCGGCGGATGCGACGCCCGCCGCGGCTGCGTCGGGAAGCGACCGAGGCCCGGCCGCGACGCCGCGCACGGCGACGGCGCCCACCGTGCTGAGCACACTGTCGACCCCCGCGGAGACGCTCAGCCTGCAGCAGTGCGCGCTCGCGGCGCTGCTCGCCGTGATCCTGGCCCTGCTGATGGGCTTCCCCACGCACCTGCTCGCCAAGGTGTCGGACGAACTCGGCACGCGCGCGTCGTCATGGTGGCGACGCATCCGGTCGCCCCGTCCCGCCGACCCCGACGCGGATCCGGATGCCGACGCGGAAGCCGCCTTCGCGCCCGAGACGATCCGCGCCACCCGCAGCTTCCGCGGCTGGGGGCCGGCCGCGCTCGGCGTGCTCGCGGCGGCACTCATCAGTTCCTTCGTCGACCCGGCGTTCGGTTTCGACGCCGCGAGCCTGCGGCAGTTCGGCTCGATCGCGATCGGGTTCGGCCTCGACGTCGTCGTCGGCTGGTTCGTGCTCATCTGGGTGGTCGGGCGGCTGCACCCGCAGGCGACCGCCGCCTTCGAGTTCCGCCCGCTGACGCTCGTGGTGGTCGTCGCGACCGTGGTGTTCACGCGGATGACCGGGTTCCAGCCCGGCATCGTGTTCGGGCTCGTCGCGGGGGTCGCGTTCGGCACCGCGATCGCCACCTCGGCGGCGAAGGCGCGGCTCACGCTCATCACCCTCGGCTGGGGTCTCGCGCTCGCCCTCGTCTCGTGGATCGGCTTCGCCCTCCTGCAGAGCGCAGGAGACGCCCTCGGCACGGTGTTCCTGCGCGAGACGCTCGCCTCGGTGACGGCCGCAGGCATCGCGGCGCTGCCGATCGCCTTGCTGCCGGCGCGCGGGCTGACGGGGGCCTCGCTGTTCGCCTGGAACCGCTGGGTCTGGGGAGGTGCCTACGCCGTCGGACTGCTGGCGTTCTTCCTCGTGCTCATGCCCATGCCCGCCTCGTGGGCCGAGGTGCCGTTCGCCCTGTGGAGCTGGATCGGGATGTACGCGATCTACGCGACGATCGCCCTCGGCCTCTGGCTCGCGGTGACCCGACCCTGGCGGCGCGCGGATCAGCGGGTCGACAGCCCGCCCACCGAGGCGACGGCCGCCACGACGCGCTCGACGACCTCCGACGCCTGAAGCTCGGTCACCTCGCCGGGCAGGGTGAGCCGCACGGCCGTCTGCGCGACCTCCGGCGCGAGGCCCAGCGCGAGCAGCACGGGCGAGGGCTCGTCGCTGCCCGCCGCGCACGCCGATCCGGAGGAGCACACGATGCCGCGCCGTTCGAGTTCGAGCAGCACGGACTCGCCGCTCGTCCCGGGGAAGCAGAACGAGGCGTGGTTCGGGAGGCGGTCGGTGCGGGAGCCGGTGAGGATCGCGCCCGGCACGCGGGCGAGCACGCCGTCGATGATGAGGTCGCGCGCGGTCTCCACGCGATCCTCGTGTCGCCGTTCAATGGCGGCGAGGGCGAGAGCCGTCGCGAAGCCGACGACGCCCGCCACGTTCTCGGTGCCGGAGCGGCGCCCGCGCTCCTGTCCCCCACCGTGCAGCAGCGGCTCGAGCGGGAGCGTCCCGCGCACGGCGAGCGCGCCGACACCCTTCGGCGCGCCGAGCTTGTGACCGGCGACGCTCATGGCATCGACCCCGAGCGCGTCGAGCCCCACCTTGAGGGCGCCGGTCGACTGCACCGCGTCCGTGTGGATCGGCACCCCCGCGGCACGGGCCACCCGAGCGAGCTCGCGGATCGGCTGCACCGTGCCGATCTCGTTGCTCGCATGCTGGATGCTGACCAGCGTGGTGTCGGGCCGCAGCGCCGCCTCGAGGGCGGCGGGGTCGACACGCCCGTCGGAATCCACCGGCAGCTCCGTCACCTCGAAGCCGTGCAGTCGGCGCAGGTGGTCGGCGGATTCGAGCACGGCTTCGTGCTCGACGGGCGAGATCACGAGGTGGCGGCCCCGCGGATCGCCGAGAGCGATGCCCTTGACCGCGAGGTTGTCGGCCTCGGTGCCGCCCGAGGTGAACACGATCTCGGAGGGGCGGCATCCGAGTTGCTCGGCGACCACCGCCCGCGCGGCCTGCACGGCGCGGGCGGCCCGCTCCCCCGGCTCGTGGTGGCTCGACGGGTTGCCGAACTCCCCCGTCAGATAGGGCCACATCGCCTCGAGCACCTCGCGCCGCACGGGGGTCGTGGCGGCCGTGTCGAGGTAGAGCGGATCGTGCACCTGGCTATCCGACCGCGATGTCGAGCCCGAGATCGAGGGCGCGCACGCTGTGGGTGAGGGCGCCGACGGAGATCACGTCGACGCCCGTCTCGGCGATCGCCCGAACCGTGTCGAGGCTCACCCCTCCGGACGCCTCCACGATCGCGCGACCGGCCACCGCCGCCACCCCCTCGCGCAGCTCGGCGGGTGTGAAGTTGTCGAGCATGATCGTGTCGACGCCCGCCGCGACGACCTCCTCGATCTGCGCGATCCGATCCACCTCCACCTCGAGGTGGGTCGTGTGGCTGATGCGGGCGCGCGCCGCACGGATGGCCTCA
This sequence comes from Leifsonia xyli, assembly GCA_003243275.1. Taxonomy (GTDB): domain Bacteria; phylum Actinomycetota; class Actinomycetes; order Actinomycetales; family Microbacteriaceae; genus Homoserinibacter. Next base: position 399,459 of record QFQR01000001.1, read on the forward strand.
CCCGTCGACACCCCCTGCGCCGCGAGCACCGCGAGGTGGTTGTCTTTCGCCATCACGGCATCCGAGAGCGAGAAGCGGTGGTTGTGCCCGCCGCCGTCACGCACCGCCTGGCGCTCCAGGATGCGCAGGCCGGGCGTGGTCTTGCGGGTGTCGGCGATGCGCGCACCGGTTCCCTCGACGGCCGCGACGTAGCGCGCGGTGAGGGTCGCGATGCCGCTCATGCGCTGCACGAGGTTGAGCGCGATGCGCTCGGCACGCAGCAGCGCGCGCGCTCCCCCCTCGACCCGCGCGAGCACGGCGCCCGCGGCGAACGGCTCCCCGTCGCCCTGCACGAGCTCGACCGCGGTGTCGGGGTGAACGAGCGCGAAGACGCGCGCGAACACCCCGCCCCCGGAGAACACCCCCGGCTCGCGCGCGACGAGCGCGGCGGATGCCGTGGCGCCCGCGGGCAGGAACACCTCGCTCGTGAGGTCGCCCCACGGGGCGTCCTCGGCGAGGGCCCGCTCGATGATGTCGTCGATCTGAGTGCTCACGCGAACGCCTCCTCATGGGCCAGACGCCAGGCGAAGGAGTACGCCCACGCGTCGCGGGTATCCGGGAAGTCGGTGCGGTCGTGCGCGCCGCGCGACTCCTCGCGCACGAGCGCGGCCCGCGTCACGATGCGGGCGAGATCGAGCAGATTGCGGTTCTCGAGCGATGCGGTGCCCTCGCCCGCGACCTCCCAGCCCGCGAGCGTGTCGAGCGCGGCACGGAGGGTCGCAGCGTCGCGCTCGAGGCCGACGGCCGCCCACATGAGCTGCTGGATGTCGGCGCGAAGAGGTGGTCGAGGATCTCCCGCCGCAGGCGGACGCGTCTCGAGATCACCGGGCTCGAGGATCGTGAGCCGGTGCTCTCGAGACGCGTGCCGCCGCCCAGCGCGCTCCTCGACCACCTCGGGCGCGGGAACATCGAGGGCATCCGCGGCGCGCCAGGCGAACACGAGCGACTCGAGCAGCGAGTTCGAGGCGAGCCGGTTCGCCCCGTGCACACCCGTGCACGCCGCCTCGCCGACCGCGTAGAGGCCAGGCAGGCTCGTGCGTCCGTCGAGATCGGTGCGCACGCCGCCCATCCAGTAGTGCGCGGCTGGCGTCACGGGAACCGGCTCGCGGGTCCAGTCGAGGCCGTGCTCGCGGGTCACCCGGGTGATGCTCGGGAAGCGGGTCGCGAGGAAACCCGCGCCGTGCTCGCGCTCGAGCGCTGTCGCATCCAGCAGCACGGGCCGCCCGTCCTGCCGCGCCATCGCCGCAGCGATCCCCCGCGCCACGACATCCCGCGGCGCGAGCTCGCCGTCGGGGTGCACCGCGAGCATGAACCGCTCACCGCGCTCATCCAGCAACACGGCACCCTCACCGCGCACCGCCTCCGAGACGAGCGGGCTGCCCGACACCGCGAGAGCGGTGGGATGGAACTGGTAGAACTCGACCTCGGCGAGCTCGGCACCCGCGCGCCAGGCCGCCGCGATGCCGTCGCCCGTGGTGACCGTCGGATTCGTGGTGTGACGGTAGAGCTGCCCCGCGCCACCGGATGCCAGCACCACGGCGTCCGCGTCGATGCGGAAGGCGGTGCCCGCCTGCGCGACCGCCTCGATGCCGACCACCCGCCCCTCACGCAGCACGAGGTCGCGCATGACGGTGTGCTCGTGCACCTCCACCGCGAGGGCGCGCACCGCCCGCAGCAGCGCGACCTCGATCGCGAGTCCGGTCGCATCCCCGCCCGCGTGGATGACGCGCCTGGCCGAATGCGCCGCCTCGTGACCGCGCGCGAGCTCCCCCGCGGCATCCCGATCGAACTCGACCCCGAGCGCGATCAGCTCGCGCACCCGCAACGGGCCCTCGGTGCAGAGCACCTCGACGGCGGCCGGGTCGCAGAGCCCCGCTCCCGCGGCAAGAGTGTCGGCGATGTGCGCGGCGACCGAATCATCCGGGAAGAGCGCGGCAGCGATGCCGCCCTGGGCGTACTTGGTGTTCGATTCGGCGAGCTCCGCCTTGGTGACGAGCACCACCTCGTGCCGGGCGCTCGCCCGGTAGGCGGTGATGAGCCCGGCGATCCCGGTGCCGACGACGACGACCCGCACGTCACACCTTCGGCTTCGCGTCGAGCATGCGCTGCAGCGCGACGCGCGCGTCGGCGGCGACCGCCTCCGGCACCTCGATGCGGTTGAGGGTCTCCCCCGCGACGAGCCCCTCGAGCACCCAGGCGAGGTAGCCGGGGTGGATGCGGTACATCGTCGAGCAGGGGCAGACCACGGGGTCGAGGCAGAAGATGGTGTGCTGCGGGAACTCCGCGGCGAGCCGGTTGACCATGTTGATCTCGGTGCCGATCGCGAAGGTCGTCGGCTCGGCCGCGGCCGCCACCGCCTTGCGGATGTAGTCGGTCGAGCCCGCCTCGTCGGCGGCATCCACGACCGGCATGGGGCACTCGGGGTGAACGATGACCCGCACGCCGGGGTGCTCGGCGCGCGCCTGCTCGATCTGCTCCACCGTGAAGCGCTTGTGCACCGAGCAGAAGCCGTGCCAGAGCACGACCCGCGCGTCGCGCAGCTCCTCAGCGGTGTTGCCGCCGAGGGGCTTCCGCGGGTTCCACATCGGCATCCGCTCGAGCTCCACCCCCATCTTCTTGGCGGTGTTGCGCCCGAGATGCTGGTCGGGGAAGAAAAGCACCCGCTGCCCGCGCGCGAAGGCCCATTCGAGCACCGTCTCGGCGTTGGAGCTCGTGCACACGATGCCGCCGTGGCGGCCGCAGAAGCCCTTGAGCGCCGCCGAGGAGTTCATGTAGGTGACGGGGATGATCGGCACGCGCCCCTCGGCGTCCGGCTCGGTGCCGTAGATCTCCTCCAACTGCGCCCAGCACTCCTCGACCGAGTCGATGTCGGCCATGTCGGCCATCGAGCAGCCCGCGGCGAGGTTCGGCAGGATCACCCGCTGGTGCGGCTGCGCGAGGATGTCGGCCGTCTCGGCCATGAAGTGCACCCCGCAGAAGACGATCGCCTCGGCGTTCGGCACCGTCTGCGCGGCGTTCGCGAGCTGGAAGGAGTCACCCAGGAAGTCGGCGTGCTCCACGATCTCGTCGCGCTGGTAGAAGTGTCCGAGGATCACGACGCGGTCGCCGAGCGTCTGCTTCGCCTCCCGGATGCGCCGATCCAGCTCCTCGGCGGAGGCGCGCTGGTACTCCGCGGGCAGTGCGCCCTGACGCGGAGAGCCCGCCGGGATCACGTCGCCCATCGAGGAGCCAGGGCCGTACTGCAGCACGCCGTCGAACTCCCACGGCGCTTTCGCGAGCGCGGGGCTGCAGGCGGAGGCCGGTGCGCCCTGGGCATCCCGCCCGGTGGTGCGGATCAATTGGATGGTCGTATCGACGGAGACCACGATCGTGCTTCTCTCTCGGGGGTCGGTCAGCGGATGCCGGCCGAGGTCAGGGGGCCGTTGTCGGCGAGCTGGGCGCTCGCGTCGTAGCGGTAGAGGCGCGGGGGTCGGTGGCGACCGCCCGTGACGTGCTCGCCGGTCGGGACGACGGCGCGACCGGCGTCGATCTGGCGGCGGAAGTTGGCGGGGTCGAGTTCACGCTGCAGCACGATCTCGTGCACCTGACGCAGCTCGGCGAGGGTGAAGGTCGGGCCGAGGAAGGCGTGCGCGATCGCCGCGTACTCGAGTTTGGTGCGCAGCCGCCAGAGCGCGTAGTCGACGATGAGGTTGTGGTCGAACGCGAGCTGCGGCAGCTCGTCCGCGGGGAACCAGGCGACGTTCTCGTCGGTGACGAGCTCGGCCTCCGCTGCCCGCACGAGCGCCCAGTACACGACCGACACGACCCGTCCAGACGGCGATCTCTCGGGCGCGCCGAAGCAGTACAGCTGCTCGAGGTAGGCGGGGGCGAACCCGGTCGTCTCGGCGAGCTTGCGGGCGGCGGTGTCGGCGAGGCTCTCGGCGGCATCCGCGGCTCCGCCCGGCAGCGCCCACAGGCCCTGAAAGGGGTCACGGGTGCGTCGCACGAGCGGGAGCGAGAGCACGAGACGCGCGTCGGCATCCGGGCGCAGGGCGAAGATCACGGTCGATACCGCGAGATCGATCCCCGTCTCCGTCACCGCCGTACTCCCCGCCGCTCCCGTAAAGGTCACTCTGACCTGAACAGCATCCTAGCACTTCAAGTCAGCGTGACCCCAACTCAGTCGACGCGCTCACCGTCCGGCCTGCAGAACTCCTCCAGCGCCGCATCCAGCGGCACCCGGCCGACCGTCGCGAACACGTTCATGGCGACCGTCTGCCCCGCGAAGGCGACCAGGATGAGCCGCAGCTGGGGCGAGAACGCCCGCTCGAGCCGCGCACGGAACTCCTCGGGGATGCCGTTCGGATCGGTGGCGATCATCCGCCCCCAGTCGAGAAGCAGCCGCTCGGTCTCGGTGACCTGCGGCGCGTCGGGGGTGTCCCCCGACTCGATCAGGATGCGCCGGAAGGTCGCGGCGCCCAGACGGCAATCGGCGGCATCCGAGATCGCGTAGGCGAAGAGCGCGACCGCGCGCTCCCCGATGAAGGGTTCGAGCTCGTCCTTCAGCCGACCCCAGCCGGCATAGGCCTCGAAACTCGGCGGGTGCCCGAGCAGCGTGCGATCCAGATGGGTGAGCCGCCCGCCCCGCAGCTCAGCTGACCCCTCCGCGGCCGACAGGGACTCCCTCGGCAGCTCCGCGTCGTCGGACATCGGCAGGAACGTCATTCGGTCAGCCTAGAACCGCGCCGCCCGCACGGGGCGGAGCCCCCTCCGCCGCGAGCCGGGGATCGCTACGCGGCGACGCGCGGCGACGCGCCCGGGATCGGGTCGACCCCATCGAACACGCCGCTCCGGATCGCCTGGAACACCTCGACCGCCGACTGGGCGAGCTTGCCGTGCCCCGCGAGCATCGCGCGGCGCACCCGGAGGTCGTCGCGGATGGCGAGATCGCTGCCGCTCTCGACGATGCGGGCTCCCAGGGAACGCGCCCACGCCGCGGTCATGTCGGCGACGAGCGGATCGGCGGAGACGACGCGCACGTCGTCACCGCGCCCGAACGGGCGGGTGCGCACGAGCGCGCGCGCCACGAGGCCCGGCCCGAGGTAGGACACGAGCTGCTCGTCGCTGATCCAGCGCGGCACCCCGAGCACGTCCAACTGCGGGCGCAGCAGCAGCTCGCCGAGCTCCTCGCCGGAATCGCGCCAGGCGACCCGATCCCGCGGGGCGAACCCGTTCGTGTCGGGGCCGGCTGCATCCACGGTGCCGACGACGAAGCCCCGGCCCCGCAGGGTCGGGCGCAAGCGGAGGACGCCCACGGTCGGGCGCGGAACGGCGAGTCGAAGAGTCATCGAGCACTACAACAGCGCCTCTTCCCGGAACATTCCCGAGCTTCGGCTGAACACCGTCTGAACACCAGGGGTCAGAAGACCTTGCCGGGGTTGAGGATTCCGAGCGGATCGAACACGGCCTTGAGCCGCCGCTGCAGCTCGAGGGAGTCGTCACCGAGCTCCTGCCGCAGCCATCGCCGCTTGAGCAGCCCGACGCCGTGCTCGCCGGTCAGCGTGCCTCCGAGGGCGAGGCACTCGCGGAACAGCGCGTCAGCCGCCTCCCACACCACGGCAGGCACCGCGAACTCACCGTCGCCCGGCTCGAAGACGAAGTTCGGATGCAGGTTGCCGTCGCCCGCGTGCGCGACCGTGGGAATCCGGATGCCGAACTCGCGCTCGATCCGCGCGATCGCCGCGAACATGCTCGCGAGCCGGCTGCGCGGCACCGCGACATCCTCGATGAGCACCGTGCCCCGGCTCTCCATCGCGGGGTGGAACGCACGGCGCACCGCGAACAACCGCTCCCCCTCCGCCTCGTCGGCGGCGAGAGTCGCCGTGCCGCCGTGCGCCTCGACGACCTCGCGGGCGTGCTGCGCCTCGGCGACGGCGGAGGCCCCGTCACACCGCACGAGCAGCAGCGCCCCGCCGCCGAGCGCGAGCCCGAGGTGCGCGCCGATCGCCGCGAGGGCCGCTCCGTCGAGCAGTTCGAGGGCCGCGGGACGGATGCCTGCCGCCGTGATCGCGGACGCCGCCGCCGCCGCGCGCTCCGCATCCGGGAAGGCGACGCTCATCGTGACGAGCTCCCCCCTGACGAGCGGGCGCAGGCGCAGCGTCGCCTCCACGACGATGCCCAGGGTGCCCTCGGAGCCGATGAACAGGGCAGTCAGGTCGTATCCGGTGACCCCCTTCACGGTGCGATGCCCGAGCTCGAGCAGGCGGCCGTCGGCGAGCACCACCGTGAGGCCGAGCACGGCCTCCCGCGTCACCCCGTACTTCACGCACATGAGACCGCCCGCGTTGGTGGCGATGTTGCCGCCGATCGTCGAGATCGCGCGGCTCGCCGGGTCGGGGGCGTACCAGAGTCCGTGCGGCGCGAGCGCCGCGTTCAGCTCGGCGTTGATCACGCCGGCCTCGACGACCGCGAGCTCGTCCTCGCGGGAGATCTCGAGGATGCGCGTCATCGCCGCGGTCGACACGACGAGCTCGCCCGCACGCGCGATGGCACCGCCCGCGAGCCCCGTGCCCGCGCCGCGCGGGACGACGGGCACACCGTGGCGGGCTGCCCAGCGCAGCGCTGCCTGCACGTGCGCGATCTCGCGGGCTTCGACGAGCGCGAGCGGTGCGGAGTCGGAGCGCTGACCCGACTTGTCGGAGCGGAGCTCCTCGAGCGCGGCCGCATCCGTCACGAGCACCCCGCCGAGCTCCCGGCGCAACTCATCCAGCATCCCTCGAGGCTACCGAGGCGGTCGCCGCGGCGCCCCGCGCGCCCACCGGGGGTCTCGGCACCACCATCCCTCATGTCCGAATCCCGCTCCTCACCGAGCGCCCCACGTGCGAAGGTGACAGGGTGACGCCCGAGGACCCGCTGTTCCAGCTGCGCTACGGCGCGCTCGCCTCGCGCGACGCGCGGTTCGACGGCCAGTTCATCGCGGGCGTGCACACGACGGGCATCTACTGCCGCCCGAGTTGCCCCGCCGTCACCCCGAAGCCCGGCAATGTGAGCTTCTACCGCACCGCAGCCGCCGCCCACGAGGCGGGGCTGCGGGCGTGCAAGCGATGCCAACCGGATGCGATCCCCGGCTCGCCCGACTGGAACCTGCGCGACGACCTCGCCGCGCGCGCCATGCGCCTCGTGCAGGACGGCGTCGTGGACCGCGACGGCGTCGACGGGCTCGCGCGCCGCCTCGGCTACTCGAGCCGTCATCTCACCCGGGTGCTGACGGCCGAGCTCGGAGCGGGTCCCCTCGCTCTCGCCCGTGCGCACCGGGCGCAGACCGCACGCACGCTGCTCGCCTCCACCGAGCTGCCGGTCGCCGATGTCGCCTTCGCGGCCGGCTTCGGCAGTCTGCGCCAGTTCAACGACACCATCGGGGCCGTCTACCAGGCCACCCCGACCGAGCTCCGCGCCCTGAGCCGGCGCGGCAGCGCGGCGACGGCGGTCGACGCCGCGGCGACCTCCGGCGCCCTGACGCTGCGGCTCGCCGCACGGGCGCCGCTGGATCGCACGGGACTCTTCCGCTTCTTCGCCGACCACGCCGTGCCCGGCCTCGAGGAGGGCGATGACGCCAGCTTCGCGCGCCCGCTCCGGCTTCCGGGCGGGCCTGCGACGATCGAGGTGCGTGCGGATCCGGCCGGTGACGGCCTGATCGCAACCGTGCGGCTCGGTCGACTCGCCGACGTCGGGGTGGCCGTGTCGCGCATCCGCCGGGCTTTCGACCTCGACGCGGATGCGGTGGCGATCGACGCGGCGCTCGCGAGCGATCCGGTGCTCGCCCCGCTCGTCGCGGCGGTGCCCGGCATCCGGATCGCGGGCTCCTTCGACCCGACGGAGGCACTGTTCCGCACCCTCCTCGGCCAGCAGATCTCGTTGGCGGCGGCCCGCACCGCGCTCGGCAGGCTCGTCACGGCGCTCGGGCCGGGTTTCCCCGACGCGGCGCTGATCGCGGAGCGCGGGCGCGAGGTGCTGCGCGGGCCGACGGCTCGGATCGAGGCGATCCTCGGGATCGCCGAGGCGATCGCCGATGGCGAGCTGGTGCTCGACATCGGGATGCCGCTCGCCGAGTTCCGGTCGGCGCTGCTGGCCCGACGCGGCATCGGCCCGTGGACCGCCGACTACCTCTCGATGCGTGCGCTCGGCGCACCCGACGTGCTGCCCGTCGACGACCTGGTGATCCGGCAGAGCGCCGCCGCCCTCGGGATGCCGGGCGAGCGGACCGGACTCGCGGCGCACGCCCGCCGCTGGGCGCCCTGGCGCAGCTACGCCGCCCTCCACCTCTGGCGGGCACGGCCGGAGCGCAGCCCCCAGCGCTCGGCGCGAAAGCCGCATCCGGCGTGATCGGAGGGCCGAGCGGGCCACCCGGTCGTAGGGTGACCGCATGGCCGCAGACGATGACGCTGTTCCGGGCGACGGACGCGAGGAGACCGAGACCGAACGCCTGGATCGCAACTGGAACGAGATCCTGCAGGAGACGCGCGTCGTGCAGACCGGCACGCAGATCCTCACCGGCTTCCTCCTGGCGATCGCGTTCCAACAGCGGTTCGAGGAGCTCGACGGCTACCAGATCACGGTGTACCTCGTGCTGGTCTGCATCGCCGTGCTCGCCACGCTGCTCGCGCTCACCCCGGTCAGCATGCACCGTGCCCTGTTCCGGCGTCAGGCGAAGCGACGGCTCGTCGCCACCGGCAACCGCCTGCTGATCGCCACCCTGGTCGCGGTGCTGCTGACCCTGTCGGGGACGGCGCTGCTGATCTTCGACATGGTCGCCGGGCATCCGGCAGGCTACGCCGCCGGGAGCGTGGTGTTCGTCCTCGGCCTGCTCTCCTGGTTCCTGCTGCCCGGACTGGCCCGCATCCGCACCCGCTACGTCCCCTGACGAAGCGGGCGGCGCTCAGTAGACGAAGATCGGGATCCACCCCGGATTGTGGGCGTGCACGATCGCGAGGAACACGATCGCGTCGAACAGCAGGTGGATCGAGAGCACGTAGCCGAGCGAACGGGTGCGCGCGAAGAGGTAGCCCTGCAGCAGCGCGAACGGGAAGGTCAGCAGCGGCCCCCAGGAGCGGTATCCGAGCTCCCAGAGGAACGAGACGAAGATCACCGCCTGGATGAGGTTCGCCGGCCACACCGGGAAGTGCCGGCGCAGCAGCACGAAGCAGGTGGCGATGAAGAACAGCTCGTCCCAGGTGCCGACCGCGCTCACCCCGATGAAGAACCGGATGAGCTCCGAGAGGTCGGTGATCTGCGGCCAGTTCTGGTACGCCCCCGAGCGGATGAAGTAGAACGGCAGGATCAGCCAGCCCAGCAGCGGCACCGCCACCAGGTAGGCGATCTCGAGTCGGCTCTTCTTCTCATGGCTGCGCCAGGGGAAGTGGATCGCGCGCCGCCGCAGCAGGAACCGGTCGATCAGGAACGGGGTCGCCACGGCGAGCGCCAGCACGATGCCGATGCGGAAGAACGAGTCCCACGCCACATCCGCCTCGACCGAGGTCGCCGAGACGATCGCGATGCCGATCCCGATGAGCGTGAGATCGATGCCGAGATCCCTCTCCAGCCACCACGCGAGCCCGATCGAGACCACCAGCAGCAGGTGGCCCCAGCCGGGCAGCTGGAAGCCGAACAGCACCAGAGCGGATGCGGCCACACCGATCGCGGGGATGAGGGCGCGCCGCGACCACGGCGCCACGAGCGGGGACGTCATGGCCTGCCGCCCCTACTCGACCACCTTGCCCACGACCACAGGGATCGCGCCCGTGACCGGCACGATGCCCGAGAGCCGCTCGGGCGCGAGCACGCGCGCGACATCATCCGCGGACATCAGGCCGCGACCCACGACGAGCTCGGCGATCGACTCGTTGGTGGTGAGCGCGATGTGCGCGAGCGTGGCCGCCTCGGTGTAGCCGATGTAGGGCGTGAGCGCGGTCACGACGCCCACGCTGGAGGCGACCTGACCGGCGAGCCTGGCCTCGTTGGCCTCGATGCCGTCGATGCAGTTGATGCGCAGGGTGCGACAGGCGTTCGTCATCCAGGCGAGCGACTGCAGGATCGAGTGCGCGATCACCGGTTCGAAGGCGTTGAGCTGCAGCTGCCCGCCCTCCGCGGCGGCGGTGACCGTGGCATCCGCGCCGATCACGCTGAAGGCGACCTGGTTCACCACCTCGGGGATGACCGGGTTGACCTTGCCCGGCATGATCGACGAACCTGCCTGGCGCGCGGGGAGCGAGATCTCGCCGAGCCCCGCCTGCGGGCCCGAGGAGAGCAGCCGCAGGTCGTTGCAGATCTTCGACAGCTTGACGGCTGCACGCTTGAGCGTGCCCGAGAGGGTCATGAAGATGCCGGCATCTGCGGTGGCCTCGATGAGATCGGGCGCGGTCTCCTGCCGCATCCCGGTGATCTCCTCGAGGTTGCGGCGCACCGCCTCCGCGTAGCGCGGGTCGGCGGTGATGCCGGTGCCGATCGCGGTGGCGCCCATGTTGATCTCGTTGAGCCAGGGCAGCACCTCCGAGAGCCGGTCGAAGTCTTCGGACAGGGTCGTGGCGAAGCCCGCGAACTCCTGCCCGAGGGTCATCGGCACGGCGTCCTGCAGCTGGGTGCGGCCGACCTTCAGCACGTGCGCGAACTCGCGACCCTTCGCGCGGAAGCTCTCGGTGAGCAGCCGGTGCTCGTCGAGCAGTCGCTGGGTTCCGAACACCATCGCGAGCTTGATCGCGGTCGGGTAGACGTCGTTGGTCGACTGGCTGCGGTTGACGTCGTCGATCGGATGCAGGTGCGCGTACTCGCCCTTGGCGTAGCCGAGCTCCTCGAGGCCCGCGTTGGCGATCACCTCGTTGGTGTTCATGTTGGTGCTCGTGCCGGCACCGCCCTGGATGACGCCCACCACGAACTGGTCGTGCAGCTCGCCCGCGATGATCCGCGCGCACACCCGGTCGATCACATCCGCCTTGGCCGGATCGAGCACCCCGATCTCGCGGTTCGCGCGCGCCGCGGCCTGCTTGACGCAGGCGAGAGCCCGGATGAGATCGGGGTAGTTCGAGATCGCGCGGCGGGTGATCGGGAAGTTCACGAGCGCCCGCGCCGTATGCACCCCCCAGTAGGCCTCTGCGGGCACCTGGAGCTCGCCGAGCGAGTCCCGTTCGGTGCGGGTGGCGGTGCGGCCAGGGTGTCCAGCGCCTGAGAGCAGCTCGGAGGCCCCGTCGGGGCCGGTCGTCACGTGATCCTCGTCACCGACGATGAGCTGCTCGGAGGCGGTCAGACCGGTCATGTCGGACATCACGCATCTCCTTCGAAGGGTGTCACCCGATTCTATGGGGGCGTCGAGGGCACCGCGGTGAACCGCCGATGGGATGCCTCAGCGGCTGAAGAGCTGCACGAGATGGTCGCCGACGATGAGGTTGATGCCGAACACGACGACGGCCGCGCACAGCACGAACACCGCGACCGATGCCGGACGGCGCCAGGCCGCTGCGCCGTCTCCCAGGCGCAGACCGAGCGAGAAGAGCGTCACCGCGATGCACGCCGAGACGAGTGACGCCACGAAGACGGTGAGGAACGCCATCCAGTCGATCATCGGCGCATCTTCCGCTTCTTCGGCCGCACGAAGACCCCCGGCTCGGGCTGGTGCAGGTTGCGGTGGTCGACGTGGCTCCGACGCGACCAGAGGAAGATGCCGGTGATCGCGATGACCGCGAGCACGACGGCGGTGATGATGCCGCCCGGTCCCACGCCGACGAGGAGCGCTGAGACCGCCCCCACCGCGCCCGCGGCGGGGATCGTGATGAGCCAGCCGAGGGCGATCCGGCCTGCCGTGCGCCAGCGCACCGAGGCGCCCTTGCGGCCGATCCCTGTGCCGATGACGGAACCGGAGGCGACCTGGGTGGTCGAGAGCGCGAACCCCAGGTGGGTGGAGGCGAGGATCGTGGCGGTCGTCGACGCCTCCGCGGCGAAGCCCTGGGCGGGCTCCACCTCGGTGATCCCGCGACCGAGGGTGCGGATGATGCGCCAGCCGCCCGAGTAGGTCCCTGCCGCGATCGCGACGGCGCACGCGGCGATCACCCAGAACTCGGGGCCGCTCCCCACCGGCTGGAACCCCGCGGCGATGAGCGCGAGCGTGATGACGCCCATCGTCTTCTGCGCGTCGTTGGTGCCGTGCGCGAGCGAGACGAGGCTCGACGTGAAGATCTGCCCCTTCTTGAACCCGTCCCGCTCCCGTTTGCGGGCGATACCGTAGGCGATCTTGGTCGCGAGGAAGGCGACGATCCCGGCGGTGACCGGCGCGAGCACGGCGGGGATCAGGATCTTCGAGACGAGCACTCCCCCGTCGACGACGCCGAATCCGGCCCCGACGACGGCGGCGCCGATGAGACCGCCGAACAGCGCGTGGCTCGACGAGGACGGCAAGCCGAACAGCCAGGTCACGAGGTTCCAGACGATCGCGCCGATGAGTCCCGCGAGGATGAGTTCGGGCCCGATCCGCACACCGCCGTCACCCTCGCGGATGAGCCCACCCGAGATGGTCTTCGCGACCTCTGTGCTCAGGAACGCCCCGACGAGGTTGAGGACGGCGGCGAGCGCGACGGCCACTTTGGGTTTGAGCGCACCGGTCGCAATGGGTGTCGCCATCGCGTTGGCCGTGTCATGGAAGCCGTTGGTGAAATCGAAGAACAGGGCCAGCGCGATGACGAGCGCGACCAGAATGAGGGGGTCCACTGCGGGCTATCCAAACACGCTGGTGAATGCCGGGCAACTCGCAGATGTCCATGCGGTGAACGAGCGGTTTCCGCCCCTCCGGAGTGCGCCCGCGGCCCTTAAACCCCCGGATGGGGGAATGTCGCCCGCCGCCCTGGCAGCCCTAGCATCCGAACAGAGAGGTCGGCCCGAACCGACAGGAGAAACCCTCGTGCGCTCACGGAGAGCGCTCGGCACGATCGCGCTCGTCGCGATCATCGTCGCAGCGATCAGTTTCGCCGTGGTCGACATCGCGACCTCGGCCGCGAGCGGCTGCCTGGACGCTCCCGGGCCGTGCTCGGAGCGCTCGACTCCGGCGATCGCAGCGGTCTCGGCGATCGTCGGGGCGGTCTCGCTCGTACTGGCGGTCGTCACCGCGATCGCCTGGCTCGTGCAGGGCCTGGCCACCGCGCACGGTGCACGCCAGACCCAGGTCGACTACTCCCAGGGCCCGTCGGCACGCGTGCGCGACGATGACGACGACATCGAGACTCTTCCGGGCGGCTGAGCCCGCTTCAGTCCAGCCGCCTCAGCCCCGCGACCCGCACCACGGCGACGCCCTCCGCGCGGGACGCCGCCAGATCGACCTCGGCGTCGATCCCCCAGTCGTGGTCGCCCGCTGGGTCCTCCAGGATCTGGCGCACCTCCCAGCGGTCGGGGTGCTCCGTGATCACGAGCCGGGCCGCGGAGCGCGCCGCCGGCCCGGTGCCGATGTCGTCGTGCTCGGCGTAGTAGGCGTCGAGAGCCGTTGGCCACTCGGCGCCGGGGTCGAGCGCGACGAGTTCATCGTCGCGCTGGAGTGCGGCGAGCTGCACCCGACGCCACAGCTGGTTGCGCACGAGCACGAGGAAGGCGCGGCGGTTGGTCGTCACGTCCGGCGGTGGAGGCGGCACGACGGGCGTGTCCGAATCGCCGACCGGTGCCTGCTCGACGAGCGCCGACCACTCGTCGAGCAGGCTCGAGTCGACCTGGCGCACGAGCTCACCGAGCCACTCGATGAGGTCGCGCACCTCCTCGGTCTTCGCCTCATCCGGGATGGTCTGCCGAGCCGCCCGGTAGGCGTCGCTCAGGTAGCGCAGCAGGAGGCCCTCGCTGCGCCCGAGCTGGTAGAAGCCCACGTACTCGGCGAAGGTCATCGCCCGCTCGGAGAGATCGCGCACGACCGACTTCGGCCGCAGTTCGTGATCGCGGATCCACGGCTGACTCGAGGCGAAGGTCTCGTAGGCCTGCTCGAGCAGCTCGCCGAGCGGCTTCGGCCAGCTGATCTCCTCGAGCAGCTCCATGCGCTGCTCGTACTCGATCCCCTCCGCCTTCATCGCCGCAACCGCCTCGCCCCGCGCGCGGAACTCCTGCTGCGCGAGCACGGGACGCGGATCGTCGAGGGTCGCCTCGATGACGCTCAGCGCGTCGAGCGCGTAGCCGGGGGCGTCACGGTCGAGCAGCTCGAGGGCCGCGAGGGCGAAGGGCGAGAGCGGCTGGTTGAGAGCGAAATCCGCCTGCAGCTCGAGCGTCAGGCGGATGCGCGCGGTGCCGTCGAAGCCGCCGCCGTGCTGTTCGACGACCCCCGCCGTGCGCAGCGTGCGGTACAGCGCGATCGCGCGGCGGGCGAGAGCCGCCCGGCGCGCGGGCGGCTCGTGGTTGTCGCCGACGAGCTCCCGCACGACGCCGAAGGCGCTGCCCGCGTGGGAGGCCGGCGCATCCGCCCCCGGACGGGACAGCAACTGCAGCAGCATCGCCGCCGTCATGCGCAGCGAACTCGCGAGCGGCTCCGGCTCGGCGGCGATGAGCCGCTCGAAGCTCGCCGGCCCCCAGCTGACGAAGCCGTCGGGTGCCCGCTTCTTCACGAGCTTGCGCTTCGCCTTCGGATCGTCGCCCGCCTTCGCCGCCGCCCGCGCGTTCTCGATCTCGTGCTCGGGCGCGAGCGCCACCACCTCGCCGGCGGTGTCGAACCCCGCACGACCGGCGCGGCCCGCGACCTGGTGGAACTCGCGCGCGGTGAGCTGCCGCATCCGGGTGCCGTCGAACTTGGTGAGCCCCGTGAGCAGCACCGTGCGGATGGGCACGTTGATGCCGACGCCGAGGGTGTCGGTGCCGCACACCACCCGCAGGAGGCCCTGCTGGGTGAGCTGTTCGACGAGGCGGCGGTACCGCGGCAGCATGCCCGCGTGGTGGACGCCGATGCCCGAGCGGACCAGCCTGCCGAGGGTCTGCCCGAAGGCGGTCGAGAAGCGGAAACCCCCGATCGCCGCGGCGATCGCGTCACGCTGCTCGCGGGTCGCGACGCGCACGCTCGCGAGCGCCTGGGCCCGCTCCACCGCGGCGGCCTGGGAGAAATGCACGATGTAGACGGGGGCCAGCCCGTCGGCGAGGAGCTCCTCGACGAGCTCCTGCCCCGGCGTCACGGCGTAGCGGTAGTGCAGCGGAACGGGACGCTCGACCCCGGTGACCCGCGCGACCTCCCGCCCGGTGCGGCGCTCCAGATCCTCGGTGATCGCCGACACGTCGCCGAGCGTCGCCGACATGAGCACGAAGCGCGCACGTGTGAGCTCCAGCAGGGGAACCTGCCACGCCCAGCCTCGCTCGGGGTCGGCGTAGAAGTGGAACTCGTCCATCACGACCGAGTCGACCTCGGCCGCCGCCCCGTGGCGCAGCGCACGGTTCGCGAGGATCTCGGCCGTGCAGCACACGATCGGCGCATCCGGGTTGACGCTCGAATCGCCCGTCACCATGCCGACGTTCTCGGCACCGAAGATCGCGACCAGGTCGAAGAACTTCTCGCTCACGAGGGCCTTGAGGGGTGCGGTGTAGACGGAGCGCCTCCCCTGGGCGAGAGCGGCCGCATGCGCGGCGACCGCCACGAGCGACTTGCCGGTGCCGGTGGGCGTGCTCAGCACGAGGTGCCGATCGAGCACGAGCTCGAGCACCGCCTCCTCCTGAGCGGGGTACAACGCGAGCCCGCGCGATCGGGTCCAGTCGTCGAATGCAGCGAGGAAAGCGTCCGGATCCCAGGGCCGCGGAAGGCGTGAAGCGAGGTCTGCGGAGGCCATTCGAGCAGTCTGCCGCACCCGGAAGACGATCGCCCGTGTCCCCAGGCTTGGGGGGAGGCGACCATCTATCGGGAGGTGCGAAGCCGCCCATATCATGGGCGCGACGAACGAGACGTTCCGTCGGGGGGAAGCGTCAAAGAGCTCCCTCTGGGGAACGCGGTGAGGAAGGTATCTCATGGCGGAAGAGGACGGCCACGTGCCGGCGGGATGGTATCCCGATCCGCTCGGGCTTCCCCAGCTGCGCTGGTGGGACAACCACGCCTGGACCGAGCACACCTCCGACGCACGTCAGCCGATGGTCGCCCAGGAGACGGTCACGGCGAAGCTCGCCTACGCGGACGATGACGACGAATACCTGGGGCGCGAGTTCCGCGAGGAGTTGCACCCCCAGACCGGCGGAGGCGCTCCGGCGACCGAGACCGCGTTCGCCACCGCCGACCCCGTCCTCTCGCTCGAGGCCGCCCCGGTCGTGCAGCAGCTCGTCGAGGAGGTCTCCCCCGGGCTCAGGTACGCCCAGGAGCACGTCATCGAGGACGCGCCGACGAGCGCCCCGTTCCTGCTCGACACGAGCTACGACGACCTGCTCGGCGTGCCGATCGACCCGGCCGAGGCGCAGCAGGCGACGCCGCGCACCACCTTCGCCCCGAGCTTCGCCTTCGACGCGATGCCGAGCTTCCAGGTCGACCCGAATGCCGCATCAGGCGTCGGCACCTTCACGACCACGAACTTCGACCCCGCCGCGTTCAGCAACTTCAGCTACGCGCCCTCCGTGCTCGCCGAGCACGACCTGTCGCAGCCGCTCACCCGGCGTGCCGTCATGGCGGAGAACGGGCTGTCGGTCAACACCGGCCCGATCTGGATCATCGCGCTCATGCCGGTCATCATGCTCGTGCTCGGCCTGATGTTCCTGGTGGCGGGCAACGCGGGAAGCGACTCCGGGCTGTTCGCGGGCATCATCCTCTTCGGTTCCTACATCGCGACGGTCATCCTCGCGATCATCGACCGCACGATGCTGCGCCGCATGGGCCACACCCGCACCGCGAACTGGGACTGGGCGTTCCTCGGCGCCCCCGTCTACCTCATCGCGCGGATGTCGAACGTGGTTCGCGAGACCGGGCGCGGGCTTCGCCCCTTCCTCACCTGGTCGGCGCTCACCATCCTGCTGATCGGCTCGGCCGTCGCCATCCCCGGCATCGTCATGGCACTCGCCCCCGGCGTGTTCTCGGACGAGGCGGAGCAGGCGATCTCCGAGCAGGCGAGCGCCATCGGCGCCTCGATCAACGCCACCTGCCCGGATGTGCCCCCTCTGCTCGTCGGCGACACCATGGTCTGCAGCGCCGTCACCTCCACCAAGGTCGCCAACGTGACCGTCAGCCTCCAGCGCAAGAACGGCTGGATCGACTGGCGAGTCGACGACTGGGGCGTCTTCTCGACCAACCGATGACCGTGTTCTGCGCATGGTCGACCCCGACAGCACTCAACCCGACAGCACCGCACAGGAGGTGATTCCCGTGACCGATCAAGCAACCCGCGTCGTCCCGGCTGGATGGTACGAAGACCCCTCGAGCGCCGCACAGGTTCGTTGGTGGAACGGCATCGCCTGGACCGACCACACTCAGCCCAAGCCCGACCTCGACGCCATCGCCGAGGCGGAATCCGCCGAACTCGAGCACAAGTTCGCGGGCCCCGCCGCGGTCAGGTCGCGCACCCGAGTGCGCTCCACCTCGACCGCCGAGAGCTGGATGGTCGCCTTCAGCCCCGCGCTGCTGGCCGTCGGTCTGCTCGCCGCGATCTGGGCGTGGCTCTACGTGGCGCCGAGCGTTCTCTTCGGCATCGCCGCGGTCGTGGTCGTCTACGTCGTCGTCGTCGTGCTCGCGCTGCTCGACCGTCGCAAGCTCGCCGCCTGGGGCCACACCCCTCCGGCGTTCCCGACCGCGCTGTTGACCGCCCCGGTCTACCTGGTGGTGCGCGCGCTGCGCCTGCCCAAGAGCTGGGGGCAGCTGATCGCGTGGGCGTTGCTCATGGTCGGCCTGATCGGCGCGCCCGTCGCGGCCTGGTTCGGCGGCGCGCTCGACAACGTGCAGACCGCGGTGCGCATCCAGTCGCAGTTGCGCGACGAGATCGTCGGGAACGGAACCGGCACGGCCGTCGCCTGCCCGCCCATCGCCGACACCCGCACGGTGGGCTCGATCTACACCTGCGACGTCACCCTGCCCGACGGGTCGCACACGACCCTGTGGGTCAGCATCGACTCGGAGAACGGCGACTACAGCTCCTCCTTCTCGGTGGGCTGAGCACCGCTCCTCCTCACCCGGCGGTTTCCCGCGCCGCTCGCCGGCGCCAGGTCGACGTGCGCGGAACAGCCCTGAGCTGTTCCGCGCACGCGGCACGTGAGGCCCTGTGGCGGAGGATGTGCTGCCCGATCACCCCCTGCTCAGGGGTCACCCCAAGTGGGGGCTCTCCAGCCTCCGCGGGCCGTCCCTAGACTCCCTCTCAGCAGCCGAGGGGAGGCTGCACCTCGAGGGGGAGAAACTCGTGAGCCTCACTGCCGCCGCACCGGTCGCCGCCTGGTATCCGGATCCGACCGATGCCGAGCTCCTGCGCTGGTGGGACGGTCTCGGCTGGACCTCGCACACGCGTCCGCGCCCCGCACAGGCCCCGCAGAGCCTTCCGATGCCCGACCCCGCCACGGCGTACGTGCCTGAGGCTCCGCCGAGCTTCGAGCCGGTGCGCAGCGAACCGCCGCTCGCATCCGAGCCCGCGGTCGCCGCCGCCGAATCCGTGGCCACCGTCGCGGTCTCCGACCCGACGCAGCTCGTCGCCGCCCTCGCCGCCGCTCCGGCGCCGACCGCCGGCACCGCGGGCATCGCCGCTGTTCCCCCGCCGCCCTCCGCCCTGGCGCAGATGCCCGTCACGGAGGCTCCGGTCGCGGCCGTGTCGGCCGCGCCCGTGCCCGCCGCCCCCGTCTACGAGGTGGCCGAGGTCTCCGCACCGCTGAGCGAGCAGCCAACCGCTCCGGTCGTGGACGAGAACCAGTCGGTGGCCGCGGCGCGCGCAGCCTTCGCTGCCGCGCAGGCGGAGAAGGCCGCGGCGGCAGCCGCAGCCGCGGCACAGGTGGCAGCCCAAGCGGCCGCCGATCTCGCGGCCGCCGAAGCCGGACGCCTGCAGACTCCCGCCGCCCCGGCCGCCTCACCCGCAACCGCGGCCGGCGGCGGCGAGGACCACTTCACCTCGGTCGCGCAGGCGCGCGCCGCATTCGCGGCCAAAACGGCGGCGAAGAAGGCCGCAGCGGCCCAGGGGGCGCTTCTCGAGCCCTCCCCCGAGCCTGAGCCGACCGCGGCTTCCACGCTCTCCAGCAACGACGAGGGCCGACCCGTCTCGGTGGCCGCCGCACGCGCCGCAGCCGCGAAGGCCAAGGCTGCCGCGGCCGAGCTGCCCGTCGACGAGAGTGTTGACGGGCAGGGTCGGAGATGGCATCTCCCCAAGCTCAGCTGAGCGCAACTCCTGCTCCCCTGGGTCGTCGCTGTGCGTTCTCACCCGAACGGGGGACTGAGCGCCGACGCCGTGAGAGCCTAGGCTCGATACATCACGGACACAGTGGGGGCTGAACGTGTCGGACTTCATGGGTGTGTCGCCCCGAGCGGCATGGTATCCCGACCCCAGCAATGCGAACATGCAGCGCTGGTGGGACGGGCGGAGCTGGACGGCGTACACGACGCCGATCCCGCCGCCGCCTCCCATGAACATGCCCGCGCCCGTCGTGCCTCCGTCGGACTTCGTCCCCGCGGCGGTCGCCGCTGCTGAGCCGCAGCGTCCCGCCACGCAGCCGCAGACCGTGCAGGCACCCGCGGCCCAGCTTCCGTCGGTGCAGCCGCAGGCACAGCCCGCGCAGCCGCAGGTTCAGCCCGCGCAGGTTCAGCCGACGCAGCCGCAGGTGCACGCCGTTCAGGCGCAGCCGCAGCCCGCGCAGCAGCAGCCTGTTCAGCCCCAGGCGCAGCCTGCTCAAGCACAGGCGCAGCCTGCTCAGGCGCTGCCGCAGCCTGCTCAGGCACAGCCGCAGCCCGTTCAGCAGACCGGCGCCGCGCCCGCGACGGCTGCCGGCTACCCCGCACAGGTCGCGTCGACCCCGCCCGTCCACGCGCAGCCCGGCTACCAGCACGCCGCCCCGTATCAGGCTCCCGCGCAGCCGCAGCAGCCGGTCGTGCAGCAGCCCGCCGCGCCCCAGCCCGTCGCGCCCCAGCCGGTCGCACAGCAGCCCGTCACGCAGCCGCAGTTCTCCCAGCAGCCCGTCGCGCAGCCGCAGGCATCGCCGTCCTCTGCCGCTCCCGCGCCGTCGCCCGCTCAGCCGACCGCAGCGCCGGTCGCGGCGCCACAGCCCGCCGCCGCGCAGGCTCCCGCCCCGGCGGTTCCCGCAGCATCCGCGCCGTCGCCCGGCGTCGCAGCCGCACCGACCGCACCGCGTGTGCCGAGCGTTCCGCCCGAGCTGCTCGCGCGACAGGCACCGCCGAGCGCCGCCCATGTGGTCGCCTCCGCACCTCCGGCCGCGGTGTCGGCACCGGCGGCCGCCCAGCCCTCCGCCGCGCCTCAGCTCGCGATGCCGCAGTTCACGACGACGACGCCTCAGCCCGTGCAGCCGCCGAGCGCCGAGTACCCGCGCACCCTCCCGCCAGGTGCGCCGGTTTCCGCCTACGCCTCGGCGCCCTCGCCCTCCGCCTACGCCTCGGCACCCGCTCCGGCCGCGCCCGCTCTCGAGCTCGAGTCCGGCCCGTCTGCGGCCCCCGTCATCCCCGGTTTCACCCCCGCACCCACCATCCTCGCGCTCCCCGCCGCGCTCGGCAGCGGTGCGCCCATGAACGCTGCGGCACCGTCAGCGTCGGCCCCCACGCCGGCCCCCGACGTGCCTCACCCCACGATGGCGCGTCCGGTGACGGTGCCGTCGGTGTCGCAGCCCTCCCCCCATCCTTCCGCCGATGTCGCGGCCCCGGTCGACACCAACGCGGCCTACCTCGCGGCTCTCGGCATCGCCTCGCCCGGTGCGCCGAGCGCCCGCCCGAACGACAGCGTGACTCCGACGACCGGACCCCAGCCCGTTCCGCTTCCGAGCGACGGCGGCCCGCTCGGAACCGCGCCGTCGACGGCACGCGCGCTCCCGCAGGACGAGTTCCGCGAGTCCCGCGACCTCGCCCCGGACGGCCCGACCGACTTCGGCGCCCCGATTCACCGGATCTGAGGCACCCAGCCCCCTGACGCGCCGCTCGGCGGGCGCGCCTCAGATGAATCGGACGGCCGCCTGGATCCGCGACCTCAGCTCGAACAGATCCGTTCCGCCCGTGCCGACGCCCGGCACACCCGTCCGAACCACGTGCGCGAGCTGCGGCTGAGGGATCACCAGGGCCCGCGCGCCGCGCACCGACCCGAGATCCGTCGCCGCTGCCAGGTGGGCGTCCGGAACGACGACTCCGATCGCCGAGAACTTCACCCGGGCCGCACGCGCGAAGGCGCGCGCTCGCGCCGAGAGCTCGTGCACGGGGCGTTCGCCGTCGAGAGCGGCACCGATCAGCTCGGCCCCCTTGACGCGCACCTCACCGCCCCAGTCCTCGCTCAGCAGCGCCCAGAGACCGCTCGGGCCGAGCACGATGTGGTCGAGCTTGCCCGCCCTCGTGTCGACGTCGTGCCAGATCGTGTAGCCGATGCCGAGCTGGGCGAGCTCACGGGCCGACTGCTCCTCGGCGATCGCCGCCGCGAGCAGATGCGTCACCAGACGCGGTGCCGAGCGCACGAGCGCGGGGTCGTAGGGGTCGGGCAACGAGACGCCGCGTCCCGCCCACTCGCGCACCTCCTCGAGGTAGCGCTGCCGGTACCATCCCCCCGGATGCCCGCTCGCCCGCGCCTGCGGTCGGGAGTCCGCTCGTGGCCGCGGCGCCCGCGGCGCATAGCTGGGAGGTGCCGTGCCCGCCGAGCGGATGCCGCCCGCGTCGTAGGCCGCGCGCGCCTCGGGGCTGCCGACGAGCTCCCACGCGCTCTGCACGGCGTGGAACTCGGCGGCGACTCCCCCGGCATCCGGATGCGTCTCCCGCAGCCTCTTGCGGTACGCGCGCCGCAGTTCCTCGGCGCTCGCGGTCGACGCCACACCGAGCACCTCGTAGGGCGACGCGGCGAGCGGACTGTCGGGCACCCATCGATCGTAGGGCGTGCCGCCTCGGGCTCCCCTGCACGCGTCATAGGCTCAAGGAATGAGTTCCCGCGACGAGACGGGCGTGCGGCGGCGCGCGAGCCTCGAGGTGCTGCGCGCCGAGGCAGGCGACGAGCTCGCGACGGTCGTGTTCGAACGGCTGCGGGCCGGCGAGGACCCCTGGGAGTTCATGCAGGAGATCCCGACCGTCGACGAGCTGGTGGTGTTGACCTTGCGCGCCGAACTCATCCACGCCGACAACGACCGCCGCCCCACCGCCGACGTCGACTACCGGATGCTGCGCCAGATCGCGCTGAGCTATCCCTCCCTCAGCCCGACCGTCTGGTCGTTGCTCGACGCCGATCGCATCAGACGGAGGACCGCATGAGCGTCGTCGCCATCATCTCCTTCGACCCCGTGTCGGGCGCCCCCACCGGATGGCACCTCGCCGCAGCCGAGTCGCCGCAGCTGCTCGTCACCGACCTCGGGGTGACCCGCGGCGACGGGATCTTCGAGACCGCGAGCCTCGTCGAGGGGCACGTGCAGGCGCTCGATGCGCACCTCGAGCGCCTCGCCCAGTCCGCGCGGATGCTCGACCTCCCCTCGCCCGACCTCGCCGTCTGGCGCGACGCCGTGCAGGCCGTCGGTCGAGCGCTCACCGCAGAGGGTGTCGCCGAGGGTGCCATCAAGCTCGTGCTCACCCGGGGCGTCGAGGGCACCCGCGCGCCCACCGGCTGGGTGCACGGCACCGCGGCCCCCGACTTCACCCGCGACCGCACCGAGGGCGTGCGGATCGTGCTGCTCGACCGCGGCTACCGCCACGACATCCCCCAGACCGCGCCGTGGCTGCTCGCGGGCGCCAAGACGCTGAGCTACGCGGTCAACCGCGCCGCGCTCCGGGAGGCGGCGCGCCGCGGCGCCGACGATGTGCTCTTCGTCTCGAGCGACGGCTACCTGCTCGAAGGCCCGACCTCGACGCTCGTGCTGCGCCTCGGTTCCCGCCTCGTCACACCGCGGATCGACCTGGGGATCCTCGCCGGCACGACCCAAGCCGATCTCTTCGCCTGGGCCGCGTCGACGGGCCTCTCCACCGGATACGAGCTGCTCACCCGCGCCGAGCTGGACTCCGCGGATGCCGCCTGGTTGGTCTCCAGTGTGCGCCACGTCGCACCGATCCGCGCCGTCGACGGCACCGAGCGCGCGATCGACGCGGAACTGACCGAGCGGTTCAACGCGGCGCTCACCGCCCGCACGAGCTGAGGGCGGACGGCGCGAACGACGAAGGGCCCCCGGTTAGCTATGCCAGGGGCCCTTCTGTGTCGGTGAGACCGCCGCTCCCGCGAGCTCTCGGGTCGGGCGTTCGCCGAGCCGGACGGCAGCTCGGGAGCTGGGGCGAACCACCTGCTCCCAAGACGGCCCCGGCGATGGGGTCTCCCCCACGACACCTCACGGTGCCGCGGAATCCTCCCCGCCTCCGCATCCGATGAACCCTACGGTCCACCCTCCGCGGCTGCGGGTCGTCACCCCAGCTGCCGGTGCTGCCCCACGGACGGAACTCTCGCTCCGTGTTCCCTTGGGGCCACCCCACGCTCTGGTCGGGCTGACCCGGCCGGCTCGTGGAGATCACCGCCCCGCTGCGGCTGCGAGCCTGTCTTCACCGGATCTCTCCGGTTGCGTCGGGATCGCGCCTCATCGGTTGTAGGAGAGATTACTCAGCCGCACGGGAGGCACAAGTAGTCAAGTCTCACTGGATGGTTGAGGCTTTCGCGAACGACCGCGACGTTAAATACTGGCGGCGGTGATGCTGTCCGCGATTCCTCAATACCCCCGTACCGGAATCGCGATGATGACAGGATCACCGCCGCCTGCTAGTCCCCCAACTAGTGCAGTCATCACGATACGGAATCCGCCCGTGGGAACGCTCCCCCCAAGTCGGGGGGCGCTTCCGGAGACGACGAAAGGCCCCCGATCGCCGCGTTCCACCGGCGCCGAAGCACCGGGGTTCGTCGAGCCCCGAGGGCCTTTCTGTCACCTTCCGGCCGACCCCCGAGGGGATCCGTGCCTTCCGGTGAACACGAGATTACTCGCTGATGAACGGGACGCAAGACGTGAAGTCTCGCTGAATACTTGAGGGTTCAGAGCTCCCGGACCGCGTCGCTCAGCAACGCCACGAGCGCCTCGAGCTGCACCGATCCCTCCGCGGCCTCCCCGAGCTCGCCGTCGAGGGCACGGGCGGCGAGGCCCGCCTTCGCGTCGATGAGCTCCGCGATCCGTCCGTCGATCGTCTGGGCCGCGATGATGCGCCAAGCGGTCACCGGCAGCTCCTGCCCGATGCGGTGCACGCGGTCGATCGCCTGCGTCTGCTCGGCGTTCGTCCAGCTGAGCTCCGCGAGCACCACGTTGGATGCCGCCTGCAGGTTCACCCCGACGCCCGCCGCCATGAGCGAGCACACCGCCACCGCGACCTCCGGGTCGTTCTGGAAGGCGTCGATCTCGGCCTGGCGGACCTTCGCACTCTGATCGCCCCGGATCGACACCGTCTTCAGGCCCGCCTTGGCGAAGTAGGCCTCCGCTGCGTCCATGACATCGACGTGCTTCGCGAAGAACACCACCTTGCCGACGTTGCGGGCGAGGTTGACCGTGTAGTCCGCTGCCGGCGTGGCCTTCGCCTGGCCGATGCGGCGCACCATCGTGAAGACGTTGTCGCCGCCCGCCTCCGCCTGGCGCGACTCCTCGAACTCCGCGGCGGCCACCAGACGGATGAGATCGGCGGATGCGGAATCCGGCCGGGACGCCCGCAACCGGCGGAAGCGCTCCACGAGCCTCGCCACGAGCGCGCGCTCGGCGTCGCGGATCGAACGGCCCGCCTCGCCGTCGAGCTCCACCGGGATGTCGGCGATGCGGCGCGCCGGGATGTCCGCCGCCACATCGACCTTCTTGCGGCGCACGATCCCCATGCCGACCACGGCCCGCCGCGCCGCGCCGAAGAAGCCGGGATCGACGGGCGTGAGCTCGGTCTCCTCGAGCTTCTCCATGAGCCGCGGAAGCGGCTTCTTCTCGTCGATCCAGCCGAGGAACTGCCAGATCATCCGGAAGTCCTCGATCTGGTTGATGAGGGGCGTTCCCGTGAGGGCGACGAGCAGCGGATTCGGCGTCTGCCTGCGGATCGAGGCCGAGAGCAGCTGCACGTTCTTGGAACGCTGGGACTCCTTGTTCTTGATGAAGTGCGCCTCGTCGACGATCATGCCGCGCATCCCGCGTCGCGAGAGCCACGCGACGTGCCGGTCGAGCACCTCGTAGTTGACGATGACGATGTCGGCGAAGGCGTCGATGTCGTCGCCGTCACCGTGCACGACCGTCGAGCTGCGGTGCGGCGTCCACTTCTCCACCTCGCGGCCCCAGTTGACCTTGACGACGTTCGGCACGACCACGAGGAGCGGGTAGGCGTTCGCGACATCGGCCGCGAGCAGCGCCTGCGCCGTCTTGCCGAGGCCCGGCTCGTCGGCGAGCAGGTAGCTGCGGTGCCCCTCCCGCGCCGACTCGACGAACCGCGCCTGATGACGCATGAGTTCGATGCCGCCTGGCGTCGCGAGCGACCGCGCCTCGGGAAGCTCCATGCTCGCCGCACCGCCGCCTGCACCCACCTCGAAGGAGCGGAACAGGGGCTCGATGAGCTCCCAGCTGTCGAGGTCGCCGCGCGGGGTCGGCTTCGGCGTCTGGTAGGCGCTGAAGTCGGGCGCGAGGAAGGGGTTCGACATCTGGTACTGGCGCACCGACTGCGGCACCACTTGACGCTCCTCCACGACGGGAGGGGCCGTCGCCTCGGTCACGACCACCAGGTCCTCGGGGGCCAGCGGGGTGCCCGCCTCCAGCAGCAGTGCGCGCCGCGCCTCCTGGGCGGCCGGGCTCAGCGGTGCGGTGTCGGTGAGCAGCTGGATGAGGCTCGCGTCACGCGCCGCCGTCTTGGCCATGATCGTGGCGATGCCGTCGAGGCGCGTCAGCTCCTTGGTGCGCTCGGCGTCGGTGAGGCTCGCATCCGTCTTGATACGTGCCCGCTCCTCGCGCGCCAGCACCGCCACGACGCGGTAGCGCAGCCGGTTGGCAGGGTTGACCTTGCCGCGCTCGGCTGCGTTCTCGATGCCGCGCACGACGCGGGCGAGCACGGGGATGATGCCCGTCTCGTCCTGGTGCGGGCGGCGGCGCTGCTGCGCGCCCTTGGCACCCGACTTCGCTCCGCTGCGGGTCTTCTGGCCGGATGTGGCCATCGTTCTCCTCGGGGGCATCGCCCCATCGCGACGAGTGATGTCGCGTCTCACTGCGATCCGACAGTGCGCCGGACCGGATTCTCGGTGCAGATCGCCCCCGCGACTCCCCTGATCCGGCTTGGCCGGCGGGGCGGTGGGCGCCTTCAGTCTAGCGCACGATGCCCGCGACGCCAGCACCCTCGTTCGCGGCTCGTGTCAGCGGCGCGAGTCCGGCGACTTCAGCGGCACCTTGATGAGGATGCCCGCGGCGATGAAGGCGGCGATCGCGAGGTACTGGGCGCCGAGCCACGGCGCGCCCGTGAAGGCGAACGGCAGCACCGGGTTCCAGAGCACCGCGACGGCCGCGAAGACCGGCACCCACCACCACTGCTTCGCCTGGATCGCGAAGACCATCACGATAAGGGCGAGCACCGCGGCACCCCAGCTCACGTACTGATAGCTGTCCTGCCCGAGGAGGGCGATGCCGACGAACATCACGATCGCGGCCAGCAGGCCGGGTGCGAGGGCGAGCCTGCGCCATCCGGGGTCGCCGTAACGGGATGCGGGGCGTTGCGTGCTCACCCCTCCAGGGTATCCGGCCCGCGACGCTGCCTAGGATCGGAGCATGAGCGATGCCGTCGTCGAGCGTTTCCGCGAGCTGCTGCGATTCGCCAGCTATTCGCACGAGGGTGCGGCGGATGTCGAGGATGCCTTCGCCGGATTCCATGCGGCGCTCGCGCGCTCGTTCCCGCTCGTCCATGCGCGGCTGGAGCGGGAGCTCGTCGCGGAACGCAGCCTGCTGTTCCGCTGGCCCGGCACGGGCGCCGGCCCCGCCGCGGTGCTCATGGCGCACCAGGACGTCGTGGCGGTCGACGACGCGAGCAGGTGGACGCATCCGCCGTTCGCCGGCGGGCTCGTCGGGGAGGGCGACGAGGAGGCGATCTGGGGCCGCGGTGCGCTCGACGACAAGTCGGCGCTCGGCGCGATCCTGGAGGCGGTCGAGGCGCGCCTGGCCGCGGGATTCGCCCCGGCGGCCGATGTGTACCTCGTCTTCGGGCACGACGAGGAGGCCGGGGGCACCGGTGCCGAGGCGATCGTGGCGCTGCTGCGGGATCGCGGCGTGCGTCCCTGGCTCGTGCTCGACGAGGGCGGGGCCGTCATGGACGCTCTGCTCCCCGGACTCGGGCCGACCGCCGTGGTCGGCGTCACCGAGAAGGGCATCATGAACGTCGAGCTCGCCGTCGAGCTCTCGGGGGGTCACGCGGCGATCCCGCTGCCCGAGGGGTCGACCGCCCTGCTCGCGCGCGCCATCCTGCGCCTCGAGAACCAACCGGATGCCCCGCACCTCATCGAGCCGACGATCGGCCTGCTGGAGGCGCTCGGGGCGCGGATGGGCGGCATCCGCGGGTGGGCGCTGCGGCACGCGAGGCTGCTGCGCGGCCCGCTCGCCCGCACCCTCGCCGGAACCAGCCCGCAGCTCGCCGCCATGACCCGCACGACGCGCGCCGTCACCCAGTTGCGCGGCTCGTCGAGCATGAACGTCGTGCCCGAGCGCGCGAGCGCGACGCTCAACGTGCGGATTCTGCCTGGCGCGACCGTGGCCTCCGCCGCGGCCGACATCAAGCGCGTCATCGACGATGAACGGGTGCGGGTGCGGGTGCTCGACGGTGCGGATCCGGCCCCCGTCTCCCCCGCCTCCGGGCGCGGGTGGGAGGCGATCGCGGCGAGCATCGGCGAGGTCTTCCCGGATGCCGCGGTCGCCCCCTACGTCATGCTGCAGGCGAGCGACTCCCGGCACTTCGCCGCCATCTCCGACCACGTCTACCGCTTCCTGCCGTTCGACCTGCGGCAGGACGAGTTGCAGTCGATCCACGGCATCGACGAGCGCATCCGGGTCTCCACCTACCGCCGCGCGATCGCCTTCTTCGACGCGCTCGTGGGGCGCCTCTAGCCCGCCTCCTCCGTTCGGGAGGATGACACGCCGCACGGCGCCCGCATCCGCTGCCCGTGCGGCGTGTCATCCTCCCGAAAGAAGAGGGGTCAGGTGCCGGGGGCGGTCGCGGCGATCCAGGAGTCGAGCTTCGAGGGCTTGTCGGTGATGATGCCGTCGACGCCGTAGGCGAGCGCCGCCGACCAGCGCTTCTCGCTGTTGAGCGTGTAGACGAGCACGCCGAGGCCCGCCTCGTGCATGCGTGTCACGGCATCCGCGTCCTGGTCGAGAGACGTCGGGGTCGTGAGAATCGCGATCGCCCCGTAGTAGCGGGCGAGCCCGACCGGATCCCGCGGCAGGTCCCGCCTGATGATGACGCGCGGGATGGCGGCCGCGGTGTCGGCGAGGTTCGCGATCGTGGAGAGGTTGAAGCTCGCGAACACCACGCGGTTCTGCACACCCCGCAGGTAGATGGAGTCGAGCACCCCGCGGATGTCGTCAGGCGCCCAGTACTCCTTGAGCTCGAGCAGCGCCTTCTGGCGGGAGCCGGCGAGCGCGTCGAGGAACTCGTCGAGCAGCGGCACGCGCGTTCCCGCGAACTCGGGCCCGTACCAGGAGCCGGCGTCGAGCGCGCGGATCTGCGCGGCCGTGAGCTCGGCGACGGCACCCGAGCCGTCTGTCGTGCGGTCGACCGTCTCGTCGTGCATGAGGATCGGCACCCCGTCGGCCGTCAACTGCACATCGGTCTCGACGAACTCGAGGCCGGATGCCAGGGCAGCCGCGAACGCCGGCATGGTGTTCTCGGGCGCCTCGGCACGATCCCCCCGGTGCCCGGCGACGAAGGCCGCCTCACCTGGGGCTCGCAGCGGACCCATCATGTTCGTCGCGTAGACGCGCACGGCATCCGGAACCAGGAGCAACACGGCCACCAGGGCGAGCGTCACCACCGCGGACACGAGCGCCCGCCGCACAGGATGCGTCACCATCGACACGTCTGCTTCCGACTCGGGTTCCCCGCACCGTCGCGAGGTGAGCCGACCCTAGCACGCCCGTTACCTTTTCGTTACGTAGACAGGACGTGGTCTCCCGACTCAGATGAGCGACTTGGTGTGCCAGACCGTCTTCGTCTCGGTGAACGCGAGGATGCGGTCGAGCGCCCGCGCCGGCACGCCCGGCTCGGGACGCAGCACGCGCGTGAGCGTGTCGGCCGCCGCGATCTCGAGGTCGACCCAGTCGAGCTGCCCCGCACCCGCGAGGTCGATCGCGTTGACGTCGGCGTGGGAGGCGAGCCACGGCGCGATCTCCGCAGGCGAACCGGTGAGCACGTTCACGACGCCACCCGGCAGGTCGCTCGTCGCGAGCACCTCTGCGAGGCTGATCGCCGAGAGCGGATGCGCCTCATCCGCCACCACGACGACCGCGTTCCCGGCGACGAGCGCGGGGGCGACGACCCGCACCAGCCCGAGCAGGCTCGACCCGCCCTGCGGCGCCACGATCGCAACGACGCCCGTGTGCTCCGGCACCGAGATGTTGAAGAACGGCCCCGCGACGGGGTTGCCGGCGCCCGCGACCTGCGCGAACTTGTCCGCCCATCCGGCGTACCAGACCCAGGTGTCGATCGTCTCGTCGACCTGACGCGCGGCCTCGGCCGAGGTGAGCCCCTCGGCCGCGGTCAGCTCCTCCACGAACTGCGCACGGCGGCCCTCGAGCACCTCCGCGACGCGGTAGAGCACCTGGCCGCGGTTGTAGGCGGTCGCGCCCGCCCATCCGGCGACCGCGGCGCGGGCCGCCACGACGGCGTCACGGGCGTCCTTGCGGGAGGCGAGCGAGGCGTTCGCGAGGAAGTCGCCGGATGCCGAGAGCACCTCGTAGCTGCGCCCCGACTCGCTGCGCGGGAACTTGCCGCCGATGTAGAGCTTGTAGGTCTTGGGGATGGTGAGGCGGGTCATTTGCTCGCTCCCTTCGTGGAGGTGGTGTCGCCCTTCGGGCGGCGCTCCTCGACCGCCTGGGGGGCGAGGTAGGCGCCGAGGCCGTGGCGGCCGCCCTCGCGGCCGTAGCCCGACTCCTTGTACCCGCCGAACGGCGAGGCGGGGTCGAAGCGGTTGAAGGTGTTGGCCCAGATCACGCCCGCGCGCAGCTTGTCGGCGACCGCGAGGATCTTCGATCCCTTGTCGCTCCAGATGCCCGCCGACAGTCCGTAGGGGGTGTTGTTCGCCTTCGCGATCGCCTCAGCGGGCGTGCGGAAGGTGAGCACCGAGAGCACCGGCCCGAAGATCTCCTCCCGCGCGATGGTCGAGGAGGTCGACACGCCCGTGAAGATCGTCGGCGCGAACCAGAACCCGTTCTCGGGGATCTCGCACGGCGCGCTCCAGCGCTCGGCCCCTTCGCGCTCCCCGAGATCGCTGAGGGTGCGGATGCGCTCGAGCTGCTCCGCCGAGTTGATCGCCCCGATGTCGGTGTTCTTGTCGAGCGGATCGCCCAGCCGCAGGGTCGCCAGCCGGCTCTTCAGCCGCTCGACGACCTCGTCGTGGATCGACTCCTGCACCAGCAGGCGGCTGCCCGCGCAGCACACATGCCCCTGGTTGAAGAAGATGCCGTTGACGATGCCCTCGACCGCCTGGTCGATGGGCGCGTCGTCGAAGACGATATTGGCTGCCTTGCCGCCGAGCTCGAGCGTCACCTTCTTGTGGGTGCCGGCGACCGCCTTCGCGATCTCGCGCCCGACACCCGTCGAACCGGTGAAGGCGACCTTGTCGACATCCGGATGCCGCACGAGCGCCGCGCCCGTCTCGCCCGCACCGGTGAGGATGTTGACGACGCCAGGCGGAAGGTCGGCCTGCTGCAGGATCTCGGCGAACAGCAGCGCCGAGAGCGGGGTCGTCTCCGCCGGCTTCAGGACCACGGTGTTGCCCGCCGCGAGGGCAGGGGCGACCTTCCAGGCGAGCATCAGCAGCGGGAAGTTCCACGGGATCACCTGCGCGGCGACCCCGAGCGAGCGCGGGTTGGCGCCGAGTCCGGCGAAGTCGAGCTTGTCGGCCCAGCCCGCGTAGTAGAAGAACCAGGCAGCGACGAGCGGGATGTCGGTGTCGCGGCTCTCCTTGATGGGCTTGCCGTTGTCGAGCGACTCCGCCACCGCGAGCTCGCGGGCGCGCTCCTGCACGAGCCGCGCGATGCGGAACAGGTACTTGCCGCGGTCGGCGCCCGTGAGCTTCGACCAGGTCTTGGTGTGGGCCCGGCGCGCGGCCGCCACGGCGGCGTCGACATCCGCCTCGGATGCGCTCGCGATCTCCGCGATCCGCTTCTCGGTGGCGGGCGAGATGGTGGTGAACGAGCCGCCCGTGCCCTCACGGAACTCGCCGTCGATGAAGAGGCCGTAGCTGTCCTTGAGGTGCAGGATGCTGGTCGACTCGGGTGCGGGGGCGTACTCGAGGAAGCCGCGGCCGGTGATCTCGATGTCCTTCATGTGCTTCGTCCTCAGTCGATCGTCACGTAGTCGGGGCCGGAGTAGTGGCCGGTGCGGAGCTTCTGGCGCTGCAGGAGCACGTCGTTGAGCAGGCTCGACGCGCCGAAGCGGAACAGGTGGGGCTGCAGCCACTGCTCGCCGACGGTCTCGGCGACCATCACGAGGTAGCGCACGGCGTCTTTCGAGGCGCGGATGCCGCCAGCGGGCTTGACCCCCACGTACTCGCCCGTCAAGCGGTGCCAGTCGCGCACCGCCTCGAGCATGACGAGCGTCACCGGGAGCGTGGCCGCCGGTGTCACCTTGCCGGTGGAGGTCTTGATGAAGTCGCCGCCCGCGAGGATGCCGAGCCAGGAGGCGCGCCGCACGTTGTCGTAGGTGTTCAGCTCGCCCGTCTCGAGGATCACCTTGAGGCTCGCGTAGCCTCCGTCGGCGCGGCGGCACGCCTCCTTGACGGCCACGATCTCCTCGAAGACCTTGCCGTAGTTGCCGGCGAGGAACGCGCCGCGGTCGATCACCATGTCGATCTCGTCGGCGCCGGCCGCGACCGCGTCGCGGGTGTCGGCGAGCTTGACGGCGAGCGAGGCCCGCCCCGAGGGGAAGGCGGTGGCGACGGCCGCGACCGAGACGAGGCCGTCATCCGGGTCGCCATGGGCGGCGCCGAGCGCGTCGACGGCGGCGGGAACCATGTCGCCGTAGACGCAGACCGCGGCGACACGAGGCGTGGTCGGGTCGGAGGCGTCCGGATGCAGGGCCTTCGCCACGAGCGAGCGCACCTTGCCCGCGGTGTCGGCCCCCTCGAGGGTCGTGAGGTCGATGAGCTCGATGATGCGGTCGAGTGCCCACGCCTTCGAGCTGGTCTTGATCGACCGGGTGGCGAAGCTCGCGGCGCGCTGCTCGAGCCCGACCGCGTCGACGCCGCTCAACCCCTCGAGGTATTGGCGGAGACTGCGCTCGGTCAGGTCGCCGCCGAGCACGCGCACGGCGCGTTCCGCGGGGGCGAGCGCGGTGGTCTGCATGGTCATGAGTCCTCCAGGAGTGCGCGGGCGGTGGCCTCGTCGGTGATGAGCACGGTGCACAGACCGCTCGTGACCACCGCGCGGGCGATGTCGTGTTTCGCGGTGCCGGCGACGACGAGGATCGCCGTCGCGGCGGAGCGCAGGGTGTCGAGTTCGATGCCGAGGGTGCGCTCGTCCAACGACGGGTCGACGATGTTGCCGTTCGCGTCGATGTAGCGCCCCACGACGTCGCCGATCGCGCCGCGGCGCGCGAGTTCGTCGATGTCGTCCGGGCGCAGGTAGCCGCTCTCGACGTGCGCCGAGTTCGCATCGACGACGCCCGCGCTGAACAGGAAGGCGTTGGCCTCGGCTGCCCGGTCGAGCACCGCGGCGACGGTGCGATCGGACTCGATGGCCTTCTTGGTGGAGAGCCGCTCGAGGATCGCGGGGCTCGGCAGCAGGACGGCGTGGCCGCGTCCGCGTTGCGCGATCGTGGAGGCGAGGGTCGCCGCGGTTCCCGGGCGGCGGTTGAGGCTCACGCCGCCGTTGATCTGCACGACGGTGACGCCCGTCGCCCAGCCGTCGGGCATCCGCTCGGCGACGTCGGTGAGGGTGCGCCCCCAGCTGACCCCGAGCACGCGCGGCACGGGCCTGAGGCTCGTGAGGAAGTCGGCGGCCGCCTGCGCGACGCGGCTCTGCACGCCGGATTCGTTCTCGGGGGTCGGCACGACGACGGCATCGGCGAGGGCGAAGCGCTCGCGCAGGGCCCGCTCGGTCGCGAGCCTGCGGGCGCGCGGGTGCACGATCTCGATGCGAACGATGCCGCTCTCGCGTGCCTGCGAGAGCAGTCGGCCCGCCTTCCAACGGGAGATGCCGAGCAGCCCGCCGATCTCATCCTGCGTCTTGTTCTCGTCGTAGTAGAGCTCGGCGACGCGCACGGCGAGCAGTTCCTCGTCCACGGTGCCTCCCTGTTCGACGGTATCCCGCCCGCACGAGCAGGACAACATCCGCGTGCGAGCCTGCTCAGATGAGCACGCGGGCCGAGGTCGTGGCGCGGATGCGCGATCAGCGTGCCGAGCGGAGGCCGGCCTCCGCTCGGGCGGCCGCGTGCTCCGCCCTGTGGCGTTCCGGCCAGCTCGTCCAGTCGACCGGGTGACCGCGCAGCAGCGCCCCCAGCTGCTCGAGGCGTAAGGCCCACAGCGCCTCGCGATCCGAACGACGCCCCCACTCGTCGCCGACCGTCAGTTCGAGTCGCGTCGACTCTCCCCTCGTGCCCGTCGGCACCCGCTCGAGCACCACGCGCACCCGGCCGAACGACGGGGAGATCACCTCGAGCACCGCTGGTTCGGCCGGATCGTCCGGCTCGCGGAAGACGACGGGCTCGGTTCCGTGCGCGAGCCGCGCGCTCGGGTGCAGCCAGCCCTCGACGAGCACGGGGTCGACGAGCGCCTCCCACACGATGCCGCGCGGGAGGTCGACCTCGCGCACGAGCCGGATCTCCTCCACACCTCAACGCTACGCCGCGGCACCGACCCTGCCCGCAGCGCCGCGCGTCGCGGGAGCTCAGAGCTCGGAGTCGACCGTGCGGCCCCGTCCGAGGATGGCGGCCGCGGGGATGATCACGACGAGAATCGCGAGCAGGAAGACCAGAGGCGCCGTCCATCCGCCCGTCGCATCGTGCAGGATGCCGACCGCGAACGGCCCGACCGCACCGAGGAGGTAGCCGACCGTCTGCACGAACCCGGACAGGGCGACGGTGGTGGGCGGGCTCGCGGAGCGCAGATTGATGAGCACGAGCGCGAGCGGGAACAGCAGCGCGCCGAGCCCCGCGCTCGACACCCACAGCACGGGCGCCGCAGCCGGCGCGACGAGCAGCCCCAGGTAGCCGATCGCGAACACGACCAGACCGAGCATCGCCATCCCGGCGGCGCTGCGCGGGAAGCGCGCGGCGACCACGGGAACCAGCAGCCCGGCAGGCACCCCCATGAAGGCGTAGAGCGCGAGCAGCGCGCCTGCACCGGCATCCGTGGCACCTGCCTCGTCGACGAGCAGCTTCGGCAACCACGCCACGCTCGCGTAGACCGCGAGGCTCGACGATCCGAAGACCACCCCGAGCGCCCACGCGGTGGGTGAGCGCAGCATCCGCACCCCCGGCCGCCCTGCGGGTTCCGGGCGGCGCTGGATGGCCGCCTCCGTGGCGGCGGACTGGGCGTCTCCGACCCGCACCGCGCCCTGCTCGATCGGCCCGGTTCGCGCCTCCTCCCCCGGAACGGATGCCGAGCTCGGCCGCCGATCGACCAACACCACGACCCACGGCACCGCCGCGATGAGCGAGACGAGCATCCAGCTCGCGAGCGACAACCGCCAGCCGACCGCATCGGCGGTCGGCACGGCGACGAGCGCCGGAAGCGCGGTCGCGAGCGACAGGAGCGTCGCGTAGAGCGCCGTGACGAGCCCGATGCGGTCGGGGAAGTAGCGCCTGACGAGCGGAGGGAGCAGCACGTTGCCGATGCCCACACCGAGGAAGGTGAGCACGCTTCCCAGCGTCAAGGCGAGCGAGTCGGGGGCGAGGGCACGCACCAGATGACCGAGCGACATGGCGATGAGCGAAGCGATGAGCGCGCGCTCGAGCCCGAGTCGGCGGGCGATCGTCGGAGCGAGGAAGCCGCTCGCAGCGAACGCCAGCGGCGGCGCCGCCCCGATGATCCCGAGCGTGACGGCATCGAGCGGGATGTCGCGGCCGATCCGGTCGAGGATCGGCGACATCGCCGACACCGGGGTACGCAGGCTCAGGGCGACGAGCAGCACACCGAGCAGAGCCAGCGTGCGACCGGCCCACAGCGGCCTCGTGGTCACGCGCTCCCCGCAAGAAGCTCGCGCGCCGCGTCCGCGTCCGCGCGAATCGCCGCGACGAGCTGGTCGAGCGTGTCGAACCGCGCCATGCCCCGCAACCGCGCGACGAAGTCGAGCTGGAGCGTCCGCCCGTAGAGGTCGAGCTCGACATCGAGCAGGTGCGCCTCGGCCTGATGCTGGGGCACGCCGTCGAAGGTCGGGTTGTTGCCGATCGACACCGCGGCGGGGTGGCGCATCCCGTCGACACGTGCCCAGGCGGCGTACACGCCGTCGGCGGGCAGGAAGCCCTCCAGCCGCGCCGGATCGAGATTCGCCGTCGGGTAGCCGAGCTCGCGCCCCCGACGCTCCCCCGCCACGACGACCGACCGCACCGAGGGGAGCCGGCCGAGGATGCGCTCCGCCTCGTCGACGCGCCCCGCCTCGAGCGCCTCGCGCACCCAGGTCGAGGAGGCACGGCGGGCGGCCCCACCCCCATCGGTGCGCACGTCGTCGATCAAGACGACCTCGAATCCGCTCGCCGCGCCGAGCTCCCGGAGCAGCTCGATGTCGCCCGCGCCCTTGCGCCCGAACCGGAAGTCGCGCCCCGCGAACACCACACGCGCGTCAAGCGCCTCGACGAGCACCCGCCGCACGAAGTCGGCGGCGTCGAGTTCGGCGAGCCGTTCGTCGAACTCCAGCATCAGCGTCGCATCCACACCCGCCTCGGCGAGGAGCTCACGCTTCTGCGCATTGCTCACGAGCGGTGCGGGGCAGAACGCGGGCGCGAGCAGCGAGAGAGGATGCCGGTCGAAGGTCACGACGGCGCTCACCAGCCCGCGATCGGTCGCGAGCTCGCGCAGGCGGGCGAGCACCTCACGATGACCCGTGTGCACCCCGTCGAACTTGCCGATCGTGACGGCGGTCGGTCCGAACCCGGCCGGCACCGTCTCCAGACCGTCGAAGAACTGCATCACGCGCCGACCGCGACCTTCGCCCGCCGTCGCAGCCACAGGATGCCGAGCACCGGGAGCACGAGCGGGATGAAGAGGTACCCCGCACCGAAGGCGCTCCACACGGTCGCCTCGCGGCCGAACGGGTTCGCGGCGTCGAGGCCGAGCAGTTGCGGCGCGACCAGCGAGATCGTCCCGACGATGAGCACGCCCGCGAGCTCGAAGCTCACGGTGATCCAGGCGAGACGATCCCAGCCTGCGGCGAGTGAGATCGTGGCGAGCACGTAGACGACCGCGGCGACCGCCGAGAGCGTGAACGCGATCGGGGCCTCCTCGAATCGGTCGATGATCTGGAAGATCGAACGGCCGAGGGCGGCGATCGCGAGGATCGCGTAGACGGCGACGAGAACGCGGCCGACGCCGAACGCGCGGGTTCGTGGCTGGCTGGACATCGCCCTCCAGACTAGGCGAGTTGGACGTTCCAGATCTGCTCCATCCGCCACAGCATGACGGCGATCGCGAACGCCGCCGCACCGAGCACGACGTTCGACCACCGGGTGCGCTCGACGAGTGCCCAGAAGATCGCGAGCGGCGGGATGATGAGGGCCGAGACGAGGTAGGCCCAGAACTCGACGGGGTTGCCGGTGGGCGCTGTGCCGATGAGCGGCGCGACGATGGCGACCACCACCTGGGCCAGCAGCAGCAACTCGACGAGCACGAGCGCGAAGACCGACACGTCGTTCGGTTTGCGCCCGACGAGGCCGAGCACCACGCATCCGAGTCCGACGATGCTCGCCACCACCATCTGGGCGATCGTGAACGGCAGGATCATCCGAGCACCTCCGTGGCAGGCAGTCCGAGCAGTACGCGGGCGCGGCCGCGACGCAGCTCGACGAGGGCGGCGAGTCGGCCCTCTGGGGTGAGCGCCGCGACGAGCTCGGCATCCGGCGCGTCGACCTCGACGCGCTTGCCGTGCACGAGGTCGCGGGTCTGGGCGGCGTCGAAGCGCACGACGGGGAACAGCTCCGCGGCGACGGCGGCGGCCTCGCGCAGCGGCGGCGCTGCGGCGTCCGGATGCTCGCGCGGGTCGGGCAGCACCACGGCATCCGCGACCGCGAACGGCCCGATGCGCGTGCGCCGCAGCGCCGTGAGGTGCCCGCCGACGCCGAGCGAGGCGCCGAGGTCGCGCGCCAGAGCCCGGATGTAGGTGCCGGAGGAGCACGCGACGCGCACCTCGAGGTCGATGACGGCACCGTCTCGCCGGGTGCCGAGCAGCTCGAAGGCGTGGATCGTGACGGGCCGCGCCGCGAGGGCGACCTCCTCCCCCGCCCGCGCCCGGTCGTAGGCGCGGCGGCCGTCGACCTTGATCGCGCTGAACGTCGACGGGGTCTGCCGAATCGGCCCGGTGAGCTCGGCGATGCCTGCCGCGATCTCGGCGTCCGCGGTGCCCGCCGCATCCGCCGTGCTCGTCACCGCGCCCTCGGCGTCGTCGGTGTCGGTCGCGATGCCGAGCCGGATGGTGGCCGTGTACTCCTTGTCGAGCCCCACGAGGTAGGTCAGCAGCCGCGTCGAGCTGTCGACGCCGAGCAGCAGCAGTCCGGTCGCCATCGGGTCGAGGGTGCCGGCGTGGCCGACCTTGCGGGTGCCGAGCAGACGCCTCGCGCGCGCGACGACATCGTGGCTCGTGACGCCCTGCGGCTTGTCGACGAGCAGGATTCCGCTCGTCACGACGATGCCCCGCGCAGACTGAGCAGCACCTCGAGCTTGGTGGGCAGCATCTCGTCGAGCAGCTCTCGCACGTCGGGGTGGGCGGCGTAGTCGTCGGCCATGCGCAGGCCGACGACCGTGTTGAGCAGCATGCCGTAGGAGAGGAAGTCGTGTGTCGCCTCGGGCGTCAGGCCGACCCGCTCGCGCAGGTAGGTGTAGACCCGGCGGAAGGCCGAGCGGGCGTGGGGTCCGACCACCGGGTCGGAGCCGAGCATGAACGCCTGCATGAAGCTCAGCAGCAGTCCGCGATCGGACAGCAGGTCGACGTAGCTGCTTCCGAGGCAGCGGGCCAGCGCATCCTGGTCGGGCGGAGCGCCGTCGCCCGCGAG
Source organism: Leifsonia xyli (assembly GCA_003243275.1). Taxonomy (GTDB): domain Bacteria; phylum Actinomycetota; class Actinomycetes; order Actinomycetales; family Microbacteriaceae; genus Homoserinibacter. Next base: position 437,974 of record QFQR01000001.1, read on the forward strand.
CGCACCGAGCTCCCGGTCGAAGGAGCCCAGGATGCGGTCGACGGCGCGGTCGAGCACGGCGAGGAACATCGCCTCCTTGCTGCCGAACATCCGCACGACGTAGGGCTGGCTGACGCCGGCCGCCCTGGCGACGGCGTCGGTCGTGGCGCCGTGGTAGCCCCGTTCCCCGAACACCCCGGTGGCGGCCTCGAGCACGAGGATGCGGCGGTCTTCGGCGCGCATCCGCGTGGTCGTGGTCTCAGCCGGCGGGGTCACGCTTGACATGGTATCAACCGATTACTAATCTCGCCTCTTGTAATCATTCGATTACCACTTGGACTGCATCGCCTCGAACCCACGGAGCCATCATGACCACATCGCCCTCCCCCGCGACGACGACCCGCCCGGCGCGGCGTGTGCCGTTCGGGCTCATCGTGCTCGCCACCGGCCTGCCCATGTTCATGGCGACCCTCGACAACCTCGTCATGACCAACGCGCTCCCCGCCATCCGCCTCGACCTCGGGGCCAGCATCGAAGAGCTGCAGTGGTTCATGAACGCCTACACCCTCGTCTTCGCGAGCTTCATCCTGATGGCCGCAGCGCTCGGCGACCGGTACGGCCGACGCACCGTCTTCGCCGTCTCGATCGGGCTGTTCACCCTCGCCTCCGCCGCAGCGGCGCTCGCCACCGACCCCACCCAGCTCATCATCGCCCGTGCCGTGCAGGGCCTCGGCGGCGCGGGGATCATGCCGCTGTCGCTCTCCCTGCTCGCGGGCGCCGTCCCGGCCTCGCGTCGTCCGCTCGCGATCGGCATCTGGGGCGGCACCGCAGGCCTCGCGGTCGCGCTCGGCCCGGTGCTCGGCGGCGCCGTCGTGGAGGCCTGGAACTGGAACGCGATCTTCTGGCTCAACGTGCCGATCGGCATCGTCGCCATCCCGATCGCGCTCGCCCTGCTGCCGAACCACTTCGGACAGCGAGTGCGCGCGGATGTGCTGGGCGTCGTGCTCGCGGGCCTCGGCGTGCTCGGGCTCGTCTGGGGCATCGTCCGCGGCAACGACGCGGGCTGGGACAGCGCCGAGGTGCTCACCGGACTCATCGGCGGCGGACTGCTGCTCGTGCTCTTCGTGCTCTGGCAGTCGCGCGCCAGCGCTCCCCTGCTGCCGCTGCGGCTGTTCCGCGACCGGTCGTTCACGATCGCGAACGTCGTCGGCCTCGGCTTCAGCTTCGGGATGTTCGGCTCGGTGTTCATCCTCATCCAGTTCCTGCAGATCGTGCAGGGCTACTCGCCGCTCGAGGCGGGCGTGCTGACGATGCCGTGGACGCTCGCGCCGATGGTCGTCGCGCCGCTCGCGGGGATCTTCGCGCCGCGTATCGGCACCCGCGTGCTCATCGTCGTCGGCCTCGCGTTCCAGGCCGGGTCGCTCGCCTGGATCGGGGCGACGATGTCGGCCGAGGTGCCGTACGCCGAGCTCGTCGGGCCGTTCATCATGGCGGGGGTCGGGATGGGACTCGTCTTCGCGCCCTCCTCGACCGCGGTGCTCGCGAACATCTCGGAGGCGGACACGGCCAAGGCATCCGGCTCGAACTCCACCATCCGCGAGATCGGGGTCGCCCTCGGCATCGCCGTGCTCACCGCCGTGTTCACGGGCGCGGGCGGGCAGCTCACGCCGACCGGCTACGTCGACGCCGCCGTCCCCGCGGTGCTCACGGGCGCGGCGGTCGTCGCCGCGACCGCGCTCGTCGCCCTCTTCCTCCCGGCGGGCCGCCTGCCGGGGGCCGTGACGCAGGAGGCCGCGGACGCGCAGGAGGCCGGCGCCCCGTCCGAGCCCCTCTCCGCGCTGCAGGGGTAAGCGGACGGGGAGCGCCTAGGCTCGACGATATGCGGATCGGCGTGATCGGGGCGGGCGCGGTCGGCGGCACCTTCGCGGCGCTGCTGGCGGATGCGGGCCACGACGTCGAGGTGACCGCCCGCGGCGCGCAACTCGACGCCCTCCGCGCGACGGGCCTGCACCTCGACGGCGGATGGGGTGAGCACCGGGTGCGGATCACCGCATCCGCCACCCTCACCGAGCGCCCGGAGCTCGCGATCCTCGCGACCAAGGCGCAGGACGCGGCCACCGCCCTCGCCGCGAACGCCACCCGGCTCGCCGGCGTTCCGCTGCTCGTCGTGCAGAACGGCCTCGGCGGCCTCGACGTCGCCCACCGCGAACTCCCGGATGCCCCGCTGCTCGGCGCGCTCGCCCTGTTCGCCGCCTCCTACCTCGAACCCGGACACGTCACGGTGACCGGCCCGAACCCGGTCGTCATCGGCGCGGGACCCGGCACCGACCGGACGCTGCGGGACCGGGTCGCGGCCACGATCGGCGAGGCGATGCCGGTCGAGATCACCGACGACCTCACGGGCGCGCAGTGGACCAAACTGCTCATCAACCACGTCAACGCGCTCCCCGCGATCACGGGACTCAGCGTGCAGCAGGTCGTCGCGGATGCGGGCCTGCGCCGCGTGCTCACCGCGAGCATGCGCGAGACCGTGCGCATCGCGCGGCGCATCGGCATCCGCTTCGGGCGGGTGCAGGGCGTCTCGGGATCGGTGCTGGCGCTCATCGGGGTGCTGCCGCTCACGCTCGGCGCGCAGTTCCCGCGGATGCTGGCCAGGCGGATGGGCGAGGTGCCGAACCCCGGTTCCACCCTGCAGAGCATCCGCCGCGGGCAGCTCACCGAGATCGACTTCCTCAACGGCGCGGTGGTCGCCGCCGCCGCGGAGCACGGACTGCCCGCGCCGGTGAACGCGGCGATCGTCGGCCTCGTGCACGAGGTCGAGCGCACGGGCGGCTTCCTGAGCGCGGCCGAGGTCGTGGAGCGCGTGCCGATCTGAGCGGGCCGCTCGGCGGTCTCGCGACGCGTCGCCCCGTCAGCAGGCGTCGGCGAACACGCGACGCGGGTGGTCCGGATCCGTGTTGTCGATGATCGCGATCGCCGCCTGGCGGGGATGCGCGTCACGCTCGTAGAGCTCGTGGGCACCCTCGTGGCGGCCCGCGTGCTCCGATCCGGGTTGGATGCCGTCCCGGGCATACAACCGCTCGGCGCGCACCCCGTCGTCGGCATCGAGCCAGATCGTGTAGTTCCAGACGCCCCGCAGCTCGGGGCGGTCGAGGAAGCCGCCGTCGACGATGAGGAACATGTCCTCCGGCCCGGTGCGCCACTTCGGCTGGAGCTGCACGTCACGCTCCTTGTCGAAGGCGGCCGTAACGAAGGCGGCCGAACCGCCCAAGCGGAACGGCTCGACGAGCACGCGCCGGAACACGTCGTAGGCGTAGGCGTCGCGGTAGTAGCCCTCGGGCGAGAAGCGCCCGGCGCGGTAGCGCTGCTCTGCGGGACGGAGGAAGTCGTCGAGCGAGGCCCGCGCGGTCGCGAACCCGCGTCGCTCGAACTCACGGGCGAGGTCGTCGGCGAACGTCGACTTGCCGGACGCGGTGCGCCCGTCGATGCCGATCGCGATGCGCCCGCGCCGGTAGTTGCCGAGGATCTCCTCGGCGGTCGCCGCGATCACCTCACGCCGCTCGGGAGCCCACCTCGCCATGTCGCCAGCCTACGCTGGGAGGATGCGAGCGGCACCGGATGCGGACATCGGCATCCGCGTCGCCGCCTGGTTCGCCGCGGGGCATCGCCCGCTCCCCTGGCGTGCGCCCGGCTTCCCCGCGTGGGGCGTGCTGGTCTCGGAGTTCATGCTGCAGCAGACCCCCGTGGCGCGCGTCATCCCGCGGCTCGAGGACTGGCTCGCGCGCTGGCCCACGCCCGCCGACCTCGCCGCGGTGCCGCCCGGCGAAGCCGTGCGCGCCTGGGATCGGCTCGGCTACCCGCGGCGCGCCCTCAACCTGCACGCGGCAGCCGTCGCGATCACCGAACGGCACGGCGGGGTCGTGCCCGCGGATGTCGACGAGCTGCTCGCGCTGCCGGGCGTCGGCCCCTACACGGCGCGCGCCGTCGCCGCCTTCGCGTACGGCATCCGCGTGCCCGTGGTGGATGTGAACGTGCGCCGCGTGCTCGCGCGGGCGGTGCGCGGCGTCGGCGAGCCGGGCCCGGCTCGCACGGCCGAGGAGCACGCCAGCATGGAGTCGCTGCTGCCTGCCGAGCCGGCCACGGCGCGGCTCACCAACGCCGGGATGATGGAGCTGGGTCAGACCGTGTGCACGGCGCGCGCTCCCGCCTGCGAGCGCTGTCCGATCGCCGACGCCTGCGCCTGGCGCGCCGCAGGCTACCCCGCCTACACGGGGCCTGCGGCACCCAAGCAGAAGCCGTACGCGGGATCCGATCGCGAGGTGCGCGGTCGCATCCTGCGCGAGCTGCGCGCGAGCGAGCTGCCGGTTCCCGCTGAGCGCATCGCGGAGCTCTGGCCGGATGCCGTGCAGCGCGAGCGCGCCCTCGTCGGCCTCCTCGCGGACGGCCTCGTCGAGCGCGCGGGAGCGGGCTTCGCCCTCCCGAGCGGCTGAGCATCCGGTCGCTCGCGCGTTGGTGTTGCGGTTTCGGCGCTGTGTGCGCCGCGCGCGGCGCACACAGCGCCGAAACCGCAACACCAGCCGACCGGGTGCGGCACACTGAGACCATGCCGGAGCTGCCGGAGGTGCAGGCCCTCGCATCCGATCTGGATGCGAGACTGCGTGGGCGCGTCATCGCGCGCGTGCACCTGCTCGCGTTCCCGGCGCTCAAGACCTACGAACCACCCCTCGAGGCGCTCTCCGGCCAGCGGATCGCAGACATCACGCGGCACGGCAAGTTCCTCGACCTGGCGACGGATGACGGGCTGCACCTCGTGATGCACCTCGCGCGGGCGGGCTGGATCCGGTGGCGCGCCGGCGCACCGAAGGCATCCGGACGCCCCGGTCACGGCCCGCTCGCCGCGCGAATGGTGCTCGACGACGGCTCCGGTTTCGACGTCACGGAGGCCGGCACCAGGAAGAGCCTCGCGCTGTATGTGGTGCGCGACCCGGCCGAGGTGCCGGGCATCGCGCGGCTCGGGCCGGATCCGCTCGCCCCCGACTTCACGCTCGAGCGTTTCCGTGCCGTCCTCGCCGCCCAGGGCCGCGCCCAGCTGAAGGGCGTGCTGCGCGACCAGGCCGTGATCGCGGGCATCGGCAACGCCTACTCCGATGAGATCCTGCACGTCGCGCGCATGTCGCCCTACAAGCCGGCGGCGATGGGCGACGCGGATTCGGCCACGCTCTACACGGCGCTCCGCACCACCCTCGCGGATGCGGTGGCCCGCGCCGACGGCGTCGCCGCATCCGAGCTGAAGGCGGAGAAGAAGACGAACCTCCGGGTGCACGGGCGGTTCGGCGAGCCGTGCCCGGTGTGCGGCACCCGGATCGAGCAGGTGATCTTCGCCGACCGTACCTTCCAGTACTGCCCCGGATGCCAGACCGGCGGCAAGAAGCTCTCCGACCGGGTGCTCGACCGGCTGCTCAAGTAGCCGGCAGCGCTGCCGCGAGCAGTTCGAGAGTGCGCTCGCGCCCGACTCCGCGGTCGAGCGGCTCGCCCTCACGCGCGCCGGCGCCCGGCGACACCATGACCTCGTCGACACCGAAGCGCGAGGCGAGCTCCCGGATGCGCGCGACCGCGGCATCCGGGGCGTCGACGACCCAGCGCTCGCGCATCTCGTCGATCACGAACCGCGAGGCCGGATCCTGCTCCTCGCGTTCTGCCGCCTCGACGGTGTCGAGCGCGCGGAGCGGCTTCCCGGTGCGCAGCCGCGCCAGGTTCTGCAGCGCGGGGAGCGCCCGGGCCAGGGCCTCCTCGACCGTGTCGGCGACGACCGCGTTGAGGGTGAGGAAGGTGCGGGGCTCAGCCAGCAGCTCGGAGGGCGCGAACTCGCGCCGATAGATGTCGAGCGCGCGCTCGGTGCCCTCCCCCGAGAAGTGGTGGGCGAAGACGTAGGGCATCCCGAGCTTCCCGGCCAGGTGGGCGGAGTACTCGGAGGAACCCAGCAACCACATCTCGGGCACGCCGAGCGGCGCGGGGGTCGCGCGCACCTCGTAGTCGCGCATGCCCTCACGGGTGTTCACGGTGACGGTCGCCCCGGCACCCGCGAGCGCCCGGATGTCGCCCAGGTGCTCCTCGAAGCGGTCCACCTCGCTCGTGGGGCCGCTCGCGCGCAGCAGGGCGGAGATCACCGGATCCGATCCGGGCGCCCGCCCGATCCCGAGGTCGATGCGCCCCGGCGCGATCGCCTCGAGCGCCGCGAACTGCTCCGCGACGACGAGCGGCGCGTGGTTCGGCAGCATCACGCCGCCCGAGCCCACGCGGATGCGCCGGGTGCGCGCCGCGGCCGCCGCGATGAGCACGGGCGGCGAAGTGGATGCCACCGAGGGCATGTTGTGATGCTCGGCGAACCAGTACCGCGTGTAGCCGAGCTCGTCGGCGCGCGCCGCGAGAGCGAGCGAGGCGGCGACCGCATCCGCCGAGTTCTGACCGGTGCGGACGGGGACGAGATCGAGCACGGAGAGCACGGGGGTCACTCCTCGGTCAACGTCCGAGGGCGTCGACCGATTCCCGGCGGTCCCGAGGGCGCGGGGCGATCCTCAGTCCTCGTCGTCGTCGAGTTCGCGCGGCTTGACGTAGGGGTCCTCGTCGCCCGCGTACTCCGCGTTCGAGGCGAGCGCCGCCGCCTCGCGGTCGCGTTCGGCGGCTTCCCGCAGCAGCGAGTCGATCGCGGCCGCGTTCTCGGGGATCGCATCCGCGATGAACTCGAGTGAGGGCGTCAGGCGCAGGTTGAGGTTCCGGCCCACCTCGGTGCGCAGCATCCCGGTGGCCGCCTTGAGCGCGGCGGCGGAGTCGGTGCGCTCCTCCTCGGTGCCGTAGACCGTGTAGAAGACGCTCGCGTGCTGCAGATCGCCCGTCACCCGCACATCCGTGATGGTCACGAAGCCGAGCCGGGGATCCCGGATGCCGCGCTCGAGCCGCTGCGCGATGATCTCCCGGATCCGATCGGCGACCTTCGCCGCCCGAGGGTTCTCACCCATGACATCCCTGCCTTTCAGATGAAGTGGTCGCGAGCGCGGCCCTATGAGCGGGCTCAGGCGGCTCGGGCTCCGGATTCCCTCCCGAGTCAATCGGGGTAGGGGCCCCTCTCTTGACTCGGGAGGGAATCCGGCGCCCGAAGCCGCCGTCACCACGAAAGCTAGCCGCGCGGCTTCTCGACCAGCTCGATCGTCTCGATCTCGTCGCCGATCTGGATGTCGTTGAACTTACCGAGCCCGATACCGGCCTCGAAGTCCGTCTTGACCTCGGTGACGTCGTCCTTGAAGCGACGCAGCGACTCGATGGCGAGGTTGTCGCCGACGACCACACCGTCACGGATGACGCGCGCCTTGGCGTTGCGCGTGATCGTTCCGGTACGCACGATGACACCCGCGATGTTGCCGAACTTGGAGGAGCGGAACACCTCGCGGATCTCGGCGACACCCGACTGGACCTCTTCGTACTCCGGCTTGAGCATGCCCTTGAGCGACGACTCGATGTCGTCGAGCGCGGAGTAGATGACCGAGTAGAAGCGCACGTCGATGCCTTCGCGCGCCGCACGCTCGCGGGCCTTCACATCCGGGCGGACGTTGAAGCCGATGACGATCGCGTTGTCGATCGTCGCGAGGTCGATGTCCGACTCGGTGATCGCGCCCACACCGCGGTGCAGGATGCGCAGCTGAACGCTGTCGTCGACCTCGATCTTGAGCAGCGACTCCTCGAGCGCCTCGACGGCACCGGAGACGTCACCCTTGATGATGAGGTTGAGCGAGTCGACCTTGCCCTCTTCGAGCGCACGGGTGAAGTCTTCGAGCGAGATGCGCTTGCGGGCCTTGGCCAGCTGGGCGTTGCGCTCGACCGCTTCGCGCTTCTCGGCGATCTGACGGGCGGTGCGGTCTTCCTCGGTCACGAGGAAGGTGTCGCCTGCCCGCGGAACCGAGGAGAGCCCCTGCACCTGCACGGGCCGCGACGGCCAGGCCTCGTCGACCGCTTCGCCGTTCTCGTCGTGCATGGCGCGCACGCGCCCGTAGGCGGTGCCTGCGACGATCGCGTCGCCGACCCGGAGCGTTCCCGACTGGATGAGCACGGTCGCGACCGCGCCGCGTCCCTTGTCGAGCTTGGCTTCGATGGCGACACCGCGCGCGTCCTTGTTGGGGTTGGCGCGCAGGTCGAGGCCGGCGTCGGCGGTGAGGAGCACCGCGTCGAGCAGCTCGGTGATGCCGATGTTGCCGAGCGCCGAGACGTCGATGAACATCGTCTCGCCGCCGTACTCCTCGGCCACGAGCCCGAACTCGGTGAGCTGCTGGCGCACCTTGGCGGGGTTCGCGCCCTCCTTGTCGATCTTGTTGACCGCGACGACGATCGGCACGTTGGCCGCCTGCGCGTGGTTGAGGGCCTCCACCGTCTGCGGCATGATGCCGTCGTCGGCGGCGACCACCAGGATCGCGATGTCGGTCACCTGCGCACCGCGGGCACGCATGGCGGTGAACGCCTCGTGGCCCGGGGTGTCGATGAAGGTGATGGCGCGTTCGATGCCCTCGTGCTCGGTCCACACCTGGTAGGCGCCGATGTGCTGGGTGATGCCGCCTGCCTCACCCGCAACCACGTTCGCCTTGCGGATGGCGTCGAGCAGCTTGGTCTTTCCGTGGTCGACGTGACCCATGACGGTGACGACCGGGGGACGGATCTCGAGGTCGGAGTCGTCTTCGTCTTCGAGCTCCTGCTCGAGGTCGAGTCCGAAGCCCTCCAGGAGCTCCTTGTCTTCGTCTTCGGGGCTCACCACCTGGATGTTGTAGCCGAGCTCCTCACCGAGGATCTTGAAGGTGGCCTCGTCGAGCGACTCGGTCGCGGTCGCCATCTCACCGAGGTGGAACAGCGCCGTGACGAGCGCGCCGGGCTGCACCGTGTACTTGGTGAGCGCCTCGAGCTTGTCGGCGAGGTCGGAGATGGATGCGCCACGGCGCAGGCGGATGACGGTCGAGCCGTCACCGCGCGGGATGGCGACGCCGCCGAGCTGGGGCGCATCCCGCATCTCGAATTCGGCGCGCTTCGTCCGCTTCGACTTGCGAGCGCGGGACTTGCCGCCGCCCTTGCCGAAGGCACCCGCGGTGCCACCGCCTGGGCCGCGTCCGCGACCGCCACCGCCACCGGGACGGCCGGCGAAGCCGCCACCGCCGCCGGGAGCACCGCCGGGGCGCTGGAATCCGCCGCCTGCGCCGCCGGGACGACCGGGGCCGCCGGGACGCTGCTGGAACGGGGCGCCGCCCGGGCGGGGAGCTCCGGGGCGCGGGGCGCCGGGGCGGGGTGCGCCCGGCCGCGGGGCCGCGGGGCGCGGGATGGCGCCGCCGCCGGGGCGCGGCATGCCCTGCGTCGAGGAGAAGGGGTTGTTGCCGGGGCGCGGGGCGCCCGGGCGCTGCATGCCCTGGCTCGGCGCGTACGGGTTGTTGCCGGGGCGCGGGGCACCCGGGCGGGGACCTCCGGCGCGCGGGGCGTCGGTGCCGCCTGCCGCGGGCGCTGCTGCCGCCGGGGTGGCTGCTGCTGCGGCGGCGGGGGCGGCCGGGGCTGCGGGCGCGCTCGGCGCCGCGGCCTCGGGTGCCGCAGGAGCCTCCGCGGCGGGAGCCGGGGCGGGCTTCGCCGCCGCGGGCCGCGGGGCGGGCTTCGCCGAGGCGGCGGGTGCCGCGGGGGCGGGCTTCGCGACGCCGTCGGCCTCGAGCGCCGCCTTGAGGCGACGCGCGACCGGGGGCGCGATGGAGGAGGACGCGCTCTTCACGAACTCGCCCATGTCCTTGAGCTTCTCAAGGGCGATCTTGCTGTCGATGCCGAGTTCGTTCGCGATCTCGTGCACGCGGGGGTTGGCCACAATTCTCCTGTCTGGGATCCGCTCCAGGCAGGAGCGGACGTTATGGGTGGAGGGGTCTCATTTCGAGCCGCTCATTAGTTGTCCATGTGCCGTTCAGCCTGTTCGTCAGGGACTGGATAGAGGTGTGTCAGCCCGCTCGGGTCGAGCGGTCCTTCCTGGCGGAGGGAGCGCCCGAAGGCACGCTTCCGGATGGCGGATGCGACGCATCCCGGATCCGGATGGACCCAGGCGCCTCGTCCCGGAAGCCGGGACGCAGCATCCGCCACGAGCTGTCCGTCGCGCGCGACGACCCTCAGAAGTGAGGTTCGGGGAGCACGCTGCCGACAACCCAGGCAGGTTCTGACGGGTTCCACTCTACCCCCTCCCCTCCGATGTCTCTCGCTCGTGGCTCCCGCGACGAGCGAACCGCGCGGGTCAGGACTCCATCACCGAGTCGGGCTGGATGTCGATGCGGGCACCGGTGAGCTTGGCGGCGAGGCGGGCGTTCTGGCCCTCCTTGCCGATCGCGAGCGAGAGCTGGTAGTCGGGAACGAGCGCCCGCACCGCCTTGAGCGACTCGTCGACGACGAAGGCGCTCGACACCTTGGCGGGGCTCAACGCGTTGGCCACGAAGGTGGGCAGGTCCTCCGACCAGTCCACGATGTCGATCTTCTCCTCGCCGAGTTCGCTCGTGACGGCCCGCACCCGGGCGCCCAGCTCGCCGATGCAGGCACCCTTCGCGTTGACGCCCGGCTGGGTGGCGCGCACCGCGATCTTGGTGCGGTGGCCCGCCTCGCGGGCGAGCGACGCGATCTCGACGATGCCCGCGGCGATCTCAGGAACCTCGAGCGCGAACAGCTTGCGCACGAGCCCCGGATGCGTGCGGCTCACCGTGATCGAGGGCCCCTTGAGCCCCTTCGCGACGCTCGTCACGTAGACCCGGATGCGACGCCCGTGCGTGTAGTCCTCGCCCGGCACCTGCTCCTCGGGCGGCAGGATCGCCTCCACTGTGCCGAGATCGATGTGCACCATCCGCGGGTTCGGCCCCTGCTGGATCACGCCGGCGACGATGTCGCCCTCCTTGCCGCGGAACTCGCCGAGCACCTTGTCGTCGCCGATGTCGCGGAGGCGCTGGTTGATGACCTGCTTCGCGGCGAACGCGGCGATCCGTCCGAAGTCGTCGGGGCTGTCGACGGCCTCGCCGATCACCTCGCCGTCGTCGTCGAGCTCGGGCACGTAGATCGCGACGTGGCCGGTCTTGCGGTCGAGCTCGGCACGCGCCCCCGACTCGGGCGCCTTGCCGGTGTGCTTGAGGTAGGCGGTGAGGATCGCCTGCTCGATGATCTGCACCAGTTCGTCGAAGGGGATCTCACGCTCGCGCTCCATGAGCCGCAGAACGGCGAGGTCGATGTCCACGTCAGCCTCCGATATTCAGATCTCGTACGGTGTCGCCTGCACACCGCGACCGCCCACTCTACCTGAGGCGCCTGGGCGAGGGCACGCGACGTTCGAGACGCCGAGAACGTTGGGCGGAGGTCGGCACCGGATGCCGCCACACTGGAGGCATGCCCGACGCGCGCGCCGAGTTCGAATCCGTCTACCGACAGCACCTGCGCGCCGTGAGCGCCTACCTCGCGCGGCGCGTCGACCGTGCCGACGTCGAGGATCTCGCCGCCGACGTGTTCGCGATCGCGTGGCGCAAGCGCGCATCCGTCACCCCCGGCGAGGAGCTGCCCTGGCTGTACCGCATCGCCTCCTACCAGGTGGCGAACCACCGGCGCAGGCTCGCGATCCGGGCGAACGCGCTCGCGCTGTTCATCGTTCCGGATGCGGCCCCCGCCGCCGATGCGGCGTTCGAAGGCGACCCGGAGCTGGCGCGGGCCTGGCGCACCCTGCCCGGCGCGCAGCGGGAGATCTTGGCGCTCGTCGTGCTCGACGCCCTGCCGGTCGCGGAGGTCGCGGTGGCACTCGGCATCTCGCCGAACGCGGCGAGCATCCGGCTGCACCGCGCGAAGAAGGCGCTCGCCACGGCTCTCGCGGCCGGCCGGGCGACCCCGGATGCGGAGGGTGAAAGATCCGCACCGCCCGCGACATAGACAGGGTATGAACGACTTCTCCGACGACGCCGAGGCGCGACTGCGCCGCGCCGCATCCGTGCCCGACTCCCCCGAACTCGACCCGGCCCTCGTGTCCGGCGCGCCCGACCGCAAGGCCCCGCGCCTCGTGCGGCACGGCCGCGCGGTCCGCGCCGCGGGTATCTCGCTCACCGCGGTCGCGGCGGTGTCCGTCGGCGCCCTCGTGCTGCCGGGGCTCGTCGCCCCCAGCGCACCGCTGTTCACGGCGGGCGGCGTGAGCAGCGCGCGCGGCGGGGAGGCCTCCGCGATGGCGGCCGACAGCAAGCTCGCCTGGTGGGCCGACTACCGGTACGTGGCGGGTGCGGGGCTCTCCACCGACGGAGGGCGCGGCAGCGTCTACCAGGTGAAGCGGGTCGGCGAGCCGAAGGCGGTGCTCGCGGATGCGGCCAAGGCGCTCGGCCTCTCGGGCACCCCGACCGAGTCGCAGTATTCGAGCGCCGACTACCCGAGCTACGTGGTGGGTTCTGAGGACGGCAGCGCCGCCTCCATCTCCCTCAGCTGGACGGGAACGGGCGACTGGGGATACAGCGACCCGAGCGCCTACCCGGCGCCCGTCTGCACCGATGTGGCGGTCGCGGGCGGCGAGCCGGGGCAGAGCTACCAGGACTGCACGCAGCCGGAGATCCCCGCATCCGAGTCGAAGGCCCCGTCGGCGGATGAGGCGCGCACGCTCGCCGCGGCCCTCTTCGACGCGACCGGCTTCCGGGTGAAGGCCTCCGACATCCAGGTGTCCGTGGACTCCTGGCAGACCTCCGCGACCGCGAACCTGGTCGTCGACGGCCAGGCGACGTCGCTCCAGTACAGCGTCGTGTGGTCGCCGCTCGGCAAGATCGCCTGGGCCTCGGGCCACTCGATCGAGGTGGTGAAGCGCGGTGACTACGACACCGTGTCGGCGGCATCCGCTGTCGAGCGGATCGCGGACGGCCGCTGGTACGGCGCGGCCGGTCCCGACTACGGCGGCGGCGCGGTCATGTACGCGGCGACCTCGGGGCTCGCCCGGGATGCGGCGGGCACCGACTCCTCGGCGGTCTCGACCCCCGCACCCGTCCCGCCGACCGAGGCCGAGTCGACCCCGCCGACCGAGCCGGCCGATCCGGGTGACCCGGGCGTCGTGCTGCCGGATCCGGGGGCGAGCGAGCTGCCGAGCGCGACCCTGCCGCCCGTCGAGCCGGGTGACCCGGGTGACCCGGGGACCTCGCCGGAGCCGGTGCCGACCCCGGAGACGATCACGGTGACGCTCGACAAGGCCGAGACGACGCTGCTGCTGATGTGGGACGTCGACGGCAACGCCTGGCTCGTGCCCGGCTACGCCTTCCAGAACCCGGACGGCGGGATGTGGAACACGATCGTCTCGCTCGTGGAGGGCGTCATCGCGCTCCCCGAGCCCATGCAGATCGAGCCGATGATCGACCCCGCACCCGTCGAAGCGCAGTAGCCTCAGCGCTCCTCGGGCAGCACCTCCGCTGGCTGGGGGTCTGAGATTCGTGCGGAATGGTCGCCATCTCCGGGTGGTGGCGACCATTTCACACGAATCCAGACCCCCTTCGCTCGTTCCGAGGCCCCGAGCGCTCAGGGGCGCCGAGCGGCGAGCAGGCGGCGCAGGCGGGCGAGGAACGCATCCGGCGTCACGAACAGATCGGATGCGGTGACCCGCACCACGCGGTACCCGGCGTCCTCGAAGAGCTCGCGGCGCTCGAGGTCGCGCAGCCAGGTGGCCCGGTCGACGCGGTGCACGTCACCCTCGTACTCGAGCACGATCCGCTCGGCGACGAACGCGAGATCGGCGTGCAGCAGCAGCCCACCCGCCACCGCCACCTCGACGTCGACGCTCGGCTCGGGCAGGCGCGCCCGCACGCAGAGCAGTCGCAGCAGCGTCTCGGGTCGGGAGTCCACCCCGGAACGCAGGCGTGGCAGCGCCCACGCGACCTTGCCCGAGCCGGGGCTGCCCTGAAGCAGCGCCGCGACCTCCTGCAGGCGGGCGAGCGTCGTGACGCCCGCCGTGCGCACGCCGCGGATGCGCGGACCGGTGATGAGCGCATCCCCCGCCGCCACGAGATCCTCGCGCGCCAGCATCGACGCCGACTGGCACCAGGCGTAGGCGGGATCGGCGAGCGGGCGGCCGCGCCACTCGACCGCGACCAGCCGCGTGAGCGAGTGCCCGTGCACACCGACCCCGCGTGGCGGGGTGCGCGGGAAGAGCACCGAGAGGTGCAGCGGCTCGGTGTCGAGCCAGCGCGGCAGCGGGGCGCCGAGCAGCGCGAGGGCGGTGACGTGGCTGAAGACCTGGCCGGCACGCAGCAGCGCGAGGTAGGCGCGACAACGCTCGTCGAACTCCTCGGCGGCGAAGTCGAACGCGGCGAGCCCGTGGAACGGATGCGCGACGTCGGGCTGCCGCATCCGGGACCTGCCGACGCCCCAGGCGGCGGCCTCCCCCGTGCGGATCACGAGCCCGCGCACCCCGTCGGGCAGTCTCTCCGGCGGATGCGGCATGCCGCGATCCTCGCGCGATCGCCGCGGGTCGCGCGGAACTCATCCACAGCCCCGGAGATTCGTGCCAGATGGTCGTCATCGCGCGCGTGTGGCGACCATCTGGCACGAATCTCCGACCCCCGGGTGCGCGAGGGGGCCCGGTGCGCGAGGGGTCCTGGTGCGCGAGGGGCGGGCGCGGGGGGCTCAGGCGAGGGAGGCGCGGAAGGCGTCGACGAGAGCGGATGCGGGCAGCTCGGTGCGCTCGTTCGTGCGGCGGTCCCACAGCTCGACGAGACCGTCGGCGGCACCACGGCCCACGACGACCACGGTCGGCACGCCGAGCAGCTCGGCGTCGCCGAACTTCATGCCGGGAGACACCTTCGGGCGGTCGTCGTAGAGCACCTCGAAGCGCTCCGCCTCGAGCTCGGATGCGACACGCGCCGCGAGCTCGAACGCCACCTCGTCGCGCCCGGTGGCCACGACGTGCACGTCGAAGGGCGCGATCGTGCGCGGCCAGAGCAGCCCGCGCTCATCCGCCGTGGTCTCGGCGATCGCCGCGAGGATGCGCGTCACGCCGATGCCGTAGGAGCCCATCGTGACGGTCACGAGCTTGCCGTTCTCGTCGAGCACCTTGAGTCCGAGCGCCTCGGCGTACTTGCGGCCGAGCTGGAACACGTGCCCGATCTCCATACCGCGCGCGAGTTCGACCGGCCCCGAGCCGTCGGGGGCGGGGTCGCCCGCACGCACCTCGGCGATCTCGACCGCGCCGTCGAAGCTGAAGTCGCGCCCAGCGACGAGCCCGAACACGTGCTTCCCGTCGACGTTGGCGCCCGTGATCCACGCGGTCCCGTCGACCACGCGGGGGTCGCCGAGGTAGCGGATGCCGGTGGCCGACTCCTCCCCCAGCACCGCGCCGGTCGGAGACCACGGCCCGATGTACCCCTTCACGAGCAGCGGGTGCTTCGCGAAGTCGGCCTCGGTCGCGGGCTCCACCTCGGCGGGCGCGAACGCCACCTCGGCGCGCTTCAGGTCGACCTCGCGGTCGCCTGGCACCGCCGCGATCACGAGCTCGCGGGATCCGTCGAGGTGGGTGAGCGCGAGCACGACGTTCTTGAGGGTGTCGGCCGCGGTCCAGGCGCGGTCGCCCCGCGCCACGGATGCGTTCGCGACGTCGACGAGGGTCGCGATCGTGGGCGTGTCCGGGGTGTCGTGCACGACCGCATCCGGCTGCCCCTCGATGGGCAGCGCCGCGGGCGCGGGCGTCGTGTACGCCTCGACATTCGCCGCGTAGCCGCCGGGCGAGCGCACGAAGGTGTCCTCGCCGATCGCGGTGGGGTGCAGGAACTCCTCCGAGCGCGACCCGCCCATCGCCCCGGCATCCGCCTGCACGATCACGTAGTCGAGCCCGAGCCGCGTGAAGATGCGCTCGTAGGCGTCGCGCTGCGCCTGGTAGGAGATGTCGAGGCCCGCATCGGTGTGGTCGAAGGAGTAGGCGTCCTTCATCGAGAACTCGCGACCGCGCAGCAGGCCCGCGCGGGGGCGCGCCTCGTCGCGGTACTTGTCCTGGATCTGGAAGATCGTGAGCGGCAGGTCTTTGTAGGAGGAGTAGAGGTCTTTCACGAGCAGGGTGAAGACCTCCTCGTGGGTGGGCGCGAGCAGGTAGTCGGCACCCTTGCGGTCCTTCAGGCGGAAGATGCCGTCGCCGTACTCCTCCCAGCGTCCGGTCGCCTCGTAGGGCTCGCGCGGCAGCAGCGCCGGGAACAGCACCTCCTGCGCTCCCGCGGCCGCCATCTCCTCCCGGATGACGCGCTCGACCTTGGCACGCACCCGCAGCCCCAGCGGCAGCCAGGCGAACACCCCCGGCGCCTGACGACGGATGTAGCCGGCGCGCACGAGCAGCTTGTGGCTCGTCGCCTCGGCGTCGGCGGGGTCGTCCTTCAGGGTGCGGACGAAGAGCTGGGAGAGAAGCGTGGGCACCCGAATACTGTAGCCGCGCGGGCTCAGCCCTCCGTGTCGAACGGCGGCTCGGCACCCTCGGAGAACGGAAGGACACCGGCGATCGGGGTGAGGGTGCGCCACGCCGCCACGCTCGCGAGATCGGACGGCGTCCCGGTATCCGTGGCGTCGGTGCTCGCGGGGCGCAGGAACAGCACGACCCGCTCGCCGGTCGGGATCGGATCCTCGGCCGGCGACGGCGGATTCTCGGTGCAGTAGTCGCGGGGGGAGGCAGCCCACAGCTCCTCGCCGGCGAAATCGCCCTTGTACACCTCGTCGATCGTGACGCGGTGCCGATCCCCCGGACCGGAGAACAGCTCGACGGTGCCGTCCGCGGCATCCGCGGTTCCGGCGACCACCAGCACGGCCTCCTCGTACATCTTCTGCGCGTCGGGGAAGTCGACCCAGCTCACACAGCTCGGCGCGCTGGGCGCGGTCGAGCACGCGGCGAGCGCGGGCAGCAGGAGCACGGCGATGGCGGCGGCAGCGACGCGGCGACGGGTCATGCCTTCACGCTACGAGCGGCGCGTGCGACCCACCACCCAACGAAACGCGGGTCAGTGCGTCACGACGACCGGTTCGCCGACGGGTGCCTCGTCGCCCATCTCGTCGGCGATGCGCCGAGCCTCGGCGATGAGGGTCTCGACGATCTCCGACTCGGGCACCGTCTTCACGACCTCGCCCTTGACGAAGATCTGGCCCTTGCCGTTGCCGGAGGCGACCCCGAGGTCCGCTTCGCGCGCCTCGCCCGGGCCGTTGACGACGCATCCCATGACGGCGACGCGCAGCGGCACGGTGACGCCCTTGAGGCCCTCCGTGACCGAGTCGGCGAGCGTGTAGACGTCCACCTGGGCGCGCCCGCAGGACGGGCACGACACGATCTCGAGCTTCCGCTCGCGCAGGTTCAGCGACTGCAGGATCTGCAGCCCCACCTTGACCTCCTCGGCGGGGGGCGCCGAGAGCGAGACGCGGATGGTGTCGCCGATGCCCTCCGAGAGCAGGATGCCGAACGCGGTCGCCGACTTGATGGTGCCCTGGAACGCGGGCCCGGCCTCCGTCACCCCGAGGTGCAGGGGCCAGTCGCCCCGCTCGGCGAGCAGCCGGTAGGCCTTCACCATGACGATCGGGTCGTTGTGCTTGACCGAGATCTTGAAGTCGTGGAAGTCGTGCTCCTCGAAGAGGCTCGCCTCCCACACGGCGCTCTCGACGAGCGCCTCGGGGGTCGCCTTCCCGTACTTCTCGAGCAGTCGCGGGTCGAGCGAGCCCGCGTTGACGCCGATCCGCAGGCTCACGCCCGCATCCTTCGCCGCCTTCGCGATCGCGCCCACCTGGTCGTCGAACTTGCGGATGTTGCCGGGGTTCACGCGCACGGCCGCGCAGCCGGCGTCGATCGCCTGGAAGACGTACTTCGGCTGGAAGTGGATGTCGGCGATCACCGGGATCTGGCTCTTCTTCGCGATGATGTGCAGCACATCCGCGTCGTCCTGGCTGGGCACCGCGACCCGCACGATGTCGCAACCGGATGCCGTGAGCTCGGCGATCTGCTGGAGCGTCGCGTTGATGTTCGTGGTGGGGGTCGTCGTCATCGACTGCACGCTGACCTGCGCGTCACCGCCGACGAGCACCTTCCCGACCTTGATCTGACGGGACTTGCGGCGGGGAGCCAGCACCTCCGGTGGAGGCTTCGGCATCCCGATGTTGATGGCGGGCACCCGACAAGCTTAGGACGGCGAGCCGCGCGTCGCCCGGTAGCCTCGACGGGTGACCGCGCCTGCGCCCCTTCACCACCATCTGCGTCGCTTCACGGGGCGCGATCCGGGCGAGCCGCACCGCGCGGCCACCTCGCTCGAGCTGCTCTTCGACCTGACCTTCGTGATCGCCTTCGGCGCCAGTTCGGCGTTGCTCGCCCGCGCCATCGTCGAGGGGCACACGGCGAGCGGCCTGTTGGCGTTCGGGTTCACGACCTTCGCCATCAGCTGGGGGTGGATCAACTTCAGCTGGTGGGCATCCGCCTTCGACACCGACGACTGGTACGTGCGGGTGATGACCCTGGTGCAGATGACGGGCGTCATCATCCTCGCGCTCGGCATCCCCGACGTGTTCCGCAGCATCGCGGAGGGACGGCTCGACAACCAGGTGGTCGTGATCGGCTACGTCATCATGCGCCTCGGTCTGCTGCCGCTCTGGATCCGGGTGGCGGTGCAGGATCCGGCTCATCGGCGCCCCGCCGTGCTGTTCGCGACGACCCTCGTGATCGCCCAGTGCGGATGGGTGCTGGTCGCCCTGCTGCAGCTCCCGCTGGGAGCGGCCCTCGCCGCCACCGTGCCGCTGTACCTGATCGAGCTGGTCGGGCCGATCGTGGCGGAGCGTTCGGGAACCGGCACCCCGTGGCATCCGCACCACGTGGCCGAACGCTACGGGCTCGTCGTGATCATCACCCTCGGCGAGGTCGTGCTCGGCACGGCGTCGACCGTGTCGGCCGTCGTGCAGGAGTCCGGGTGGAGCCTGGATGCGGGGCTCGTGGCGTTCGCGGGGCTCGCGCTGGCCTTCGCGCTCTGGTGGGTGTACTTCATGCTCCCCTCCGGTCGCGTGCTGGCCCGCTTCCGCGGACGCGGGTTCGCGTGGGGCTACGGCCACATCCTGGTCTTCGGCAGCCTGGTCGCCGTGGGCGCGGGGCTCGACGTGGCCGCGTTGTCGTCGGAGGGCGAGGGGGAACTCGACCGCACCGCCGTCGCGCTCGCGGTCGCCCTGCCGGTCGCCGTGCTGCTGATGCTGTTCCTCCTGCTCGACTCCTTGCTGCTCGCCGCGCTCGACCGCTCCCACGTGCTGCTGTTCGGCGTGGCGCTCAGCCTGCTGGCGCTGTCGGTGCTCGCCGCGAACGCGGGCGCGCCGCTGTGGGCGTGGCTCGGACTCGTCGTGGCGGCCCCCGCCGCGATCATCGTCGGATTCGAGACCATCGGCCACCGCCCGCAAGCCGAGCGGCTCGCGCGGATGGGCGTGTGAGCTCCGGCGCAGCCGACTACGCGAAGTCGCGCCGCATGACGAGGCGGCGCAGTGTCGGGCGCGAGACGACGTGCATGCCCGCGGCCTCGAACATGCTCGGCGTGCCGACGTAGAGCTCACCCCAGATCTCCGCCTTGCCAGGCGCCAGCTCCTTCGGGTAGCCCTCGACGGCGCGCGCTCCCCTCGCCCGCGCATGTTCGACGGCGGCGACGGCGAGCGCCGTGCTCACCCCCTGACGGCGGAACCCCGTGCGCACGGCGAAGCAGACGATCGCCCAGACCCCGTCGTCGGCCGGATCCTCCTCGCGCCCCGCCCAGGGCACCCGGGTGCGGGCAAGGCGCACGTAGTGCGAGCGCGGTTCGACGGCGCACCAGCCCACCGGCTCATCGCCCAGGAACGCGACGATCCCGCTCGTCGTCGCGGCATCCGGATGCCCGCACGCGGTCTGCGCGCGGAGGCGCGCCTCGCGCTCCTCCCGCGGCATCGGCGTGAACTCGCGGTCGCGGGCGAGGAACCACTGGCATTGGCAGTTCGCCGCCTCGCCACGCGCACCGAAAACCGTCTGCAACTGCTGCCAGCTCGCCTCGTTCGCCGGGAGGACGCGGATCTCGTCGGTCATGGCGGCATCCTGCCACCGGCATCCGACAGAGGCCAGCCCCCGCTAGCCGAGAGTGACGGGGTTGACGATGTCTGCGTAGATGAGCAGCAGGCTCGAGAGGCCGAGCACCGCGACGATCGCGAGGGTGAGAGGCACGAGCTTGGCGATGTCGACCGGCCCGGGGTCGGGCTTGCCGCGCAGCTTCGCGATCCGGCGGCGGATCGTCTCCCAGATGGCTCCCGCGACGTGCCCGCCGTCGAGCGGGAGCAACGGGATGAGGTTGAAGACGAAGAGGGCGACGTTGAGCGCCGCGAGCATCTGCAGCAGCACCGCGGCCCGGTCGGCGACGGGGGCTGCGTCGAGGGCGGTGACCTCGCCCGCGAGACGTCCGACGCCGACGACGCTGATCGGGCCGTTGGGGTCGCGCTGCTCACCGCCGAACGCGGCCTGCGCGACCTGCACGAGGCGTTGCGGAAGTGTGACGATGATCTTGCCGACCGCGACCGAGTTGTCCCAGACCGCGGGCAGCACGGCGGTGATCGGCTGCTGCACCTTCTCGGTCGCGGGGCTGACGCCGATGAACCCGACCTTCTGGGTGACGGTCGTGCCGTTGTCGTCGACGACCGCGCGCCCGTTCTCGTCGGCCACCGGGCGCTCGGTGAGCAGCGGGGTCACCTCGAGGGTGAGCTCCGCGCCGTCGCGCTCCACGACGAACCGGAGGGGCGTTCCTGGGCTGTCGCGGATGGTCTGGCTGGCCTGGTCCCAGGTGGTGATCGCTGTGCCGTCGATCGAGACGATCCGGTCGCCGGGGAGCAACCCGGCCGCCGCAGCGGGAGCCTCGGGATCGGATGCCGTGCACTCCGTCTGCGAGGCATCCGTCACCACGCACTGGCTGACCGATCCGAGGGTCGTCGAGTACTGGGCGATGCCGAAACCGCACAGGACGATCGCGTAGAGGACGATCGCGATGAGCAGGTTCATGGTCGGCCCGCCGAGCATGATGATGATGCGCTTGTGGGTCGGCAGCTTGTAGAAGACGCGGTCCTCGTCGCCCTCCTCGATCGTCTCGGCCGAGGAGTCGCGCGCGTCCTGCACGAGGGTGTCGAGGAAGCCGGTGCTCGCGGTGCGGGCACCGTCTCCGCCCTTGGCGGGTGGGTACATGCCCGACATGGAGATGTATCCGCCGAGCGGAATGAGTTTCACGCCGTACTCGGTCTCGCCCTTGCGGCGGGAGAACAGCGTCGGCCCGAAGCCGATCATGTACTGCCCGACCTTGACCCCGAAACGCTTGGCGGGGATCAGGTGGCCGAGCTCGTGCAGCCCGATCGAGAGCGCGAGCCCGACCGCCACGATGACGATGCCGAGCACGTAGAGCAGCACGGTTTCCACAGCGGAAGGCTAGGGCACCGCCGCTGTGAGTGCGCCGAGGCGCGGCACTGCGCGGGCTGGATGCCCCGGCTGGATGCCCCGGCTGGATGCGCGGGGCGCTACCAGGCGCGGCGACGACGCCGCCGCTCCCGGACGCGGTGCACGATGCCGCCGACGATGACGATGAGCAGCATGATGCCGAACACGCCCGCGACGCCCGCGATGGCGAAGCCGAGCGGGATGCCGGCGATCTGCTGGTATTTGGTGCGCACCACGACGGGGGTGTAGTCGGCGCGCGTGCCCGTGGAGCTGAGCGTGAGGTCTCCGGTGATCTGCGTCGCCGGCTCGGGGAAGGAGGCCTCGATCACGGTGAGGTAGGAACCGAACGGCAGCAGGGCAGCCTCGGTGACGGGGCCCGCCCAGGCGACCGTGCCTGCGACCGTGCCGTCCGGGAACGTGGCCTGCATCCCGGCGTCGCCGAAGAGCGAGAGCCGCACCGTCTGCGGGCTCTGCGCCGCCTGGGAGAGCAGCAGCGGGTAGACCGGTGTCGCCGTCGGGAACTCGATTCGCACCGGGTCGAGGGCGCCGTCGAGGGCCTTCTCGGTGGTCAGCTTGAAGGCGGCGAACGACCAGCCACGCGCGATGTAGTCGGCGAACAGCGCCTGAACGGCGGGGTCGACGCCGTATCCGTTCTCGGTGAGCCAGGCCTGCAGGCCCGCGGCGTCGGATGCGGCGAGCGTGACGGCGGTGATCGGACCGAGGTCCACCTCGCTCAGCACCTCCGGCTCGGCACCCGCCGTCGCGTCGCCCCCGCCCCACCAGTTCTCGACCGTCTCGACGATCGGGGCGGTTTGGCGCTCGAGCGCGGTGAAGACCGTCGGGTCGCCCGCACGGACGGTGGCGGGGGTCGGGGTCGGCACGATGAGGCCGGTGTCGGGGCCGTCGGCGAGCATGTCGAGCACCAGCTCGATGCGTTCGGTGGTGCCGTCGTAGCTGACCAGAGCGTGCTCTTGGCCGACCGAGACGGCCGTGCCGGCGGGCGGCGCGGGCGCGCCGCAGGCGCAGGCGGCTGCGGGCTGGGCGATGCCGAGCGCGGTGAGGGTGGCGGCGAGCATGGCGGTCGCGAGGGTTCCCGCGAGCGCGCGCCTCGTCATCCGTTCACCCCTCCCGCGAGCAGCCGATCGGCTTCGTCGCGTGCCCACTCCTCGGCCGCGAGCACCCCCTCGAGGCTCGCATCCCCTGGCTCGTGCGCCTCGACGACCCGCCGGATGGTCTCGACGATGCCGAGGAACGGCACCCGACGCGCGTGGAAGGCGTCGACTGCCTGCTCGTTGGCGGCGTTGTAGACGGCGGGGTAGGTGCCGCCGAGCGCTCCGACGTGCCTGGCGAGCGCGACCGCGGGGAAGGTGTCGTCGTCGAGCGGTTCGAAGCTCCACTGCTGCGCGGTCGTCCAGTCCAGCGGCGTGCCGACGCCGGGAACCCGGTGCGGCCAGTCGAGGGCGAGCGAGATCGGCAGCCGCATGTCGGGCGGCGAGGCCTGCGCGATCGTCGAGCCGTCGACGAACTCGACCATCGAGTGCACGATCGACTGCGGGTGCACGACGACGTCGATGCGGTCGTAGGGGATGCCGAAGAGCAGGTGCGCCTCGATCACCTCGAGGCCCTTGTTGACGAGGGTCGCGGAGTTGGTGGTGATGACGCGGCCCATGTCCCAGGTGGGGTGGGCGAGCGCATCCTCGGGGCGCACCTCGGCGAGCTCGGCGCGGCTGCGCCCGCGGAAGGGGCCGCCGGATGCCGTCACGACGAGCCGGCGCACCTCGCCGTGCTCCCCCGCACGCAGCGCCTGCGCGAGCGCGGAGTGCTCCGAGTCGACCGGCACGAGCTGACCGGGGGCCGCCGCCGCGAGCACGAGCTCGCCGCCCACGATGAGGCTCTCCTTGTTGGCGAGGGCGAGCGTGGCACCCGTCTCGAGCGCCGCGAGGGTGGCGGCGAGGCCGACGGAGCCGGTGATGCCGTTGACGACCACGTCGGCGGGGGTGTCGCGCACGAGTGCGACCGCCTCGTCGATGCCGAGTGCGGTGCGCTCGACGCCCGCCTGCCCCGCCTGGCGCGCGAGCGCATCCGCGTTGCGTCCGGCGGCGAGCCCGACGAGCTCGAAACGGTCGCGGTTCGCGGCGATCACCTCGAGCGCCTGCACGCCGATCGATCCGGTGGACCCCAGGACGACGACGCGACGGCGGCTCATGTGCCGAGCCTATCCGCGCGACTCGACGCCCTCCGAGGATTCGAGCTGTCGGCGGGCGCGTTCGAGCGCGTCGGGGGCGGCGCCCGCGGCCGCGAGGGCGAGCAGCGCTGCGCCGAGCACGGGTGCCGCATCGACGATGCGGAGCGTGGCGCGAGGCGCGAGGCGCGCGAGGCCGCCGAGGATCCGATCCACGAACAGCCGGTCGCGGGCGCGCGCGACACCCCCACCGATCACCACCGGAACCGGGCTGTCGAGCAGGCCGAGTCGGGTCAGGCACGCACGTGCGTAGGCGAGCACCTCATCCGCCTGGCGATCCACCACCGCCGCGGCCACCGCATCCCCGCTGGCCGCAGCCTGGAAGACGAGCGGCGCGAGGCCCGAGAGCATCGTGTACGGGCGGCGCTCGAAATGAAGGTCCTCGATGAGCTCGTCGAGGCTCGTGAGCCCGAGCGCGTCGAGAAGCAAGGGCTGCAGAAGCGTCTGCGGCCCCCGTCCGTCTGCGGCGCGCGCGGCATGCCACAGCACCTCGCCGCCGAGGCTCGATCCGCCGCCCCAGTCGCCCGAGATCCCGCCGAGCGCCGGGAACCGCACCTGCGCACCGTCGCGGCGCACCCCGATCGCGTTCATGCCGGTGCCGCAGACGATCGCGACGGCATCCGGCTCGTCGGCGCCCGCCCGCAGCAGGGCGTGCAGGTCGTTCTCGAGGACGATCCCGTCGACCGCCCACGGATACCCCTGGATCGCGGCGCGATAGGCCGCGAGCTCCGCAGGCAGGTCGAGCCCGGAGAGGTAGAGGCTCACCTGCGCGAGCTGGGCCACAGGGTGAGCGGCGAGCGCCTCGGTGATCGCCGCGTCGACCGTGCGCACCGAGCTCTCGAGGCCGTCGATCTGCGGGCTCGACCCCGCGCCCCTCCCCCGCGCGAGCAGCCGGCCGTCGAGGTCGAGCAGCACCGCATCCGTCTTCGAGCCGCCGCCGTCGACCGCGACGACGAGGCCGCCCGCGGAGGTCACGCCCACTCCAGGAAGCGCGCGTTCCGGGCGAGCAGCAGCTCGGTGAGCTTCTCCGCGCGCTCGTGCTGCAGCACGAGCGGATGCGCGCGCATCGCCCGCAGCACCCGTTCGGCGCCGCCGTGCACGGCCGCATCGAGCGCGAGACGCTCGTATCCGGCGACCGCCGCGACGAGCCCCCGGATGTCGTCGGGGAGCGGCGCGACCGGCTCGGCGACGAAGCGGCCGCCGCGGTAGTGCGCGGGCACCTCGATCACGTGGTCGTCTGGCAGGAAGTCGAGCACTCCGTCGTTGCGCAGGTTGACGACACGCGGCACCGCGTCGCCCCCGAGGATCGCGACGAGCAGCTCGATCGCGGCCTCCGAGTAGAACGCTCCGCCGCGACGCTCCAGGATCTCGGGCTTCGTGTCGACGGTCTCGTCGGCGTAGATCCGCAGCAGCTCCTGCTCGATGGCGCGCACCTGGTGGGCGCGCGATTCCTCGTGCAACTGCTCACGCAGCACCTCGTCGTGGGCGTAGTAGTAGCGCAGGTAGTACGACGGCACGGCCTCGAGCTGGGTGAGCAGGGCAGGCGGCAGCTCGACCTCCTCGGCGAGCTCGCCGAGGCGCGTCTCGAGCAGCCCGGGCAGCACGTCGACGCCGTCGACGGTGATCCCGCGCTCCCAGCTCAGGTGGTTGAGGCCGACGTGGCCCAACTGCACCTCGTCGGGCTGCACGCCGAGGGTCGCGGCGAAGCGGCGCTGGAACCCGATCGCCACGTTGCAGAGCCCGACGGCGCGATGGCCCTCCTGCAGCAGGGCGCGCGTGACGATCCCGACCGGATTCGCGAAGTCGACGATCCAGGCGCCCGGCTTCGCGTGCCGCCGCACGACCTCGGCGATCCGCAGCACGACCGGCACGGTGCGCAGCGCCTTGGCGAATCCGCCCGGCCCGGTGGTCTCCTGGCCGATGCAGTCGACCTCGTGCGGCCAGGTCTCGTCTGCGTGCCGCGCATCCTGGCCGCCGATGCGCAACTGGATGAGCACGAAGTCGGCGTCCGACACCCCCGCCACGAGGTCGGTCGTCGCGAGGAGACGCCCGGGATGCCCGGCCCGGGCCAGCATCCGCCGCGAGATGCCCGCGACGAGCGCGAGGCGCTGCTCGTCGACGTCGACGAGCACGATCTCGTCGAGGGGCAGCCGCTCGCGCAGGCGGGCGAAGCCGTCGATGAGCTCCGGGGTGTAGGTCGAGCCGCCGCCGACGATGGCGAGCTTCATGGTGCGGGTTCCTGTCTGGTCGAGGGTGGTCAGCCCGAGACGATCCGGGCTTCGAGGCTGTCGCGGATGCGGCCGACGAGCAGTTGGCGGGCGCCGAGCAGCACCGCGGATGCGCCGGTGCTGCTCGCGCGCACCTCGAGCACCGGATGCGCCTCCCGCGAGATGCGGGCGTCGACCCGTTCCGCGAGCGGCGCGCCGCCCGCGACGCCGGTCGGCCCGCCGAGCACGACCATCGCGGGATCGAGCACGGCCAGCACGGGATCGAGTGCGAGCGCAATGCGATCGGCGACGGTCGCGAGCGCGACCGTGTCGTCGGCGAGGCGCGCGAGCGCATCCTCGTAGCCGAGCGCCCCGCAGGGGGCGAGCAGTTCGGCGACCGCCGCCCCACCCAGCAGATCGGTCGCATCGACCGCGCCCGCGGCGCCCGGGAGCGCGAGGTAGCCGACCTCGCCCGCGCTGCCCGACACCCCCCGCAGGATGACGCCGCCGAGGTCGACGCCCGCGCCGATGCCGTCGCCCAGCCAGAGCAGCACGAAGCTCGCCGCCTCCCGTGCCACCCCGCTCGCGCGCTCCGCCATCGCCGCGAGGTTCACATCGTTCTCGATGGTGACCGCGACGCCGAGCTCGGCCTCGATGCGCGCCGCGGCACCCGTCTCGGGCCAGCCGGGCAGGGTGTTGGTGAGTGAGAGCGTGTCGCGCTCCTGCCAGACGGCCGCCTGCACCCCGATCGCGACGTGGGCCACTGCGCGCTCCTCGGCCTCGACGGCCGCGCACGCCGCACCGATCGCCCGCGCGATGTCCGCCTCGGGGCTGCGACCGCCCGCGAGCGCCACCTCGACGATCGGATGCTCGGCACCGGTCGCGTCGACGAGCGTGCACCGCAGGGCGTCCGCGAGCATGCTCACCGCGACCCCCGCTCCCCGATCGGTGCGCACTCCGTAGCTGACCGCAGCAGGCCCCCGACTGCCCGAGGCCTCCCCGACGGGATGCACGAGCTCGGCCCGCTCCAGCCGGACGAGCATCTGGCCGGCGGTCGGCTTGGACATGCCCGACAGCTCGCCGAGCTGGGCGCGGGTCAGCGGGCCGTGCTCGAGCAGCAGGCGGAACGCCGTGCGATCGTTGTGGGCGCGCAACCAGGCGGAGGTTCCTGGGTCGATCTGGGTCATGATCGTCTCTTCTCGCGAGCGTCGGGGGCGGTGGCGCCTGCCGCCTCCCTGACCTCCTCGCGCAGTTGCCCGAGCCGATCCGGGTCGGCGGCCGCATCCAGCAGCGTGCGCGTGTAGGCGTGCTGAGGGTCGAGGATGACCGTGTCGGCGTCGCCGCGCTCCACGATCTCCCCGCGGTACATCACGAGGATCTCATCCGAGAAGTGCCGGGCGGTCGCGAGGTCGTGGGTGATGTAGAGCACCCCGAGGCCCTCGCTGCGCTGCAGCTCGGCGAGCAGGTTCAGCACGCCGAGCCGGATCGACACGTCGAGCATCGACACCGGCTCGTCCGCGACGATGTAGGTGGCACCTGGCGCGAGTGCGCGAGCGATCGCCACCCGCTGCCGCTGGCCGCCCGAGAGCTCGTGCGGCCGGCGGTCGGCGTAGCGCGACGAGGGGGTCAGCTGCACGCGTTCGAGCAGCTCATGCGCGCGCTCCCGCACCTCGGCGGTCGACATCCGGGGGTGGTGGATGCGCAGCGGCCGCTCGATGTGATGCAGGATCGTGTGGAACGGGTTGAGGGATGCGAACGGATCCTGGAACACCATCTGCACGCGCGAGCGGTAGCGTTCGAGCGCCGCGCCACGACTCGGCGCGGGCGTGCCGTCGAGGAACACGCCGCCCGAGCTCGTCGTCTCAAGCCGCGCCAGGATCCGCGCCACGGTCGACTTCCCCGATCCGCTCTCGCCGACGAGCGCGATCGTGCGCCCCGGCCGGATCGTGAACGACACGTCCGCGACGGCGTGCAGCGTCGTGCGCCGCAGTCCGTTGCGGATGCGGTAGTCGCGCACCAGGTTCCGCGCCTCGAGGCACGGCTCGCCGACCGTCTGCTGCTGGCTGGTCACGCGCTCACCCCGTCCGTGTCGTCGCGGCGACGCACGAAGCCGCCCCGGTCGCCGCGCAGGCTGGGGAAGCTCGACAGCAGGCGCTTCGTGTAGTCGTGCTCGGGCGCGCGGTAGATGCGCTCGGCATCGCCGAGCTCCACGATGCGGCCCTCGAGCATCACCGCGATGCGATCGCTGATCTCGATGAGCAGCGGCAGGTCGTGGGTGATGAAGATCACCGCGAAGCCGAGCCGCTCGCGCAGCCGCATGATCTCGCGGATGATGCCCCGCTGCACGACAACGTCGAGCGCCGTCGTCGGTTCGTCCATGATCATCACCTGCGGGTCGAGCGCGAGCGCCATCGCGATCATCACCCGCTGCCGCATCCCGCCCGAGAGCTCGTGCGGGAACGCCGTGAGCCGCGACGGGCCGACCCCGACGAGCCCGAGCAGCTCGCCCGCGCGCCGCAGGCGCTCGGCGCGGCGCATCCCCGGACGATGCGTGGTGAACACGTCGTCGAGTTGCGCCCGCACGCTCATCACCGGGTTGAGGGAGTTCATCGAGCCCTGGAAGACCATCGAGACCTTGTCCCAGCGGTAGCGGCGCAGCGACTCGCCGGCGAGGGCGACGACGTCGATGTCGGTGCCTGCCGAGTCGTGGAACACGATCTCGCCTGAGGTCTGCAGCGCAGGCGCCTTGAGCAGCCGGTTGAGGCCGTAGGCGAGCGTCGTCTTCCCGCATCCGGACTCCCCCGCGAGCCCCAGGATCTCTCCGCGGTGCAGGGTGAGCGACACCTCCTGCACCGCTTTCACCGGCGGATCGACCTGATACTCGATCGAGACGCCGCGGGCCGTCAGCACGGGATCGCCGCTCATGCGATCACCCCGTCCTCGGAGATGCCCCGGCCGGCGCGACGCGCCTTCCGCTGTCGGCGGGCGGCCTGCGGGGCGAGCCGCAGCTTGGGGTTCACGACCTCGTCGATCGCGAAGTTGATGAGCGAGAGGCCGGCGCCCAGCAACGCGATGATCGCCCCCGGCGGCACGAACCACCACCAGGCGCCGCTGCCGACCGCCTGGCCGGTCTGCGCGTCGTTGAGCATCGTGCCGAGCGTGATCGAGCCCGTCGGTCCGAGGCCGAGGTAGGAGAGCCCCGCCTCCCCGAGCACGGCGAAGATCACGCCGAAGATGAGCTGCGCGGCCAGCAGCGGCACGAGATTCGGCAGGATCTCGACGAAGATGATGCGCAGCGGACGCTCCCCCGCGACGCGGGCCGCTGCGACGTAGTCGCGGGTGCGCAGCGAACGCGCGGTGGCGCGCAGCACGACCGCCGAACCCGCCCATCCGGTGATCCCGAGCACGAGGGCCACCAGGAACGAGCTGCGCGCGAGGGGCCCGAGCCCTTCGGTGTGCTGCACATAAGCGGCGATCACCATGACGAGCGGCAGGCCCGGGATCACCAGCATGATGTTGGTCAGCAGCGTGAGGAGTTCGTCGAGCACACCCCCGAAGTAGCCGGCGAGCACCCCGAAGACGATCGCGAGCAACAGCGAGACGACGCCCGCGACGAGGCCCACGAAGAGCGATCCCTGCGTGCCCCAGGCGAGCTGGGCGAACACGTCGTAGCCGAGCTTGGTGGTGCCGAGCCAGTGCTCGGGGCCTGGCGGCAGCAGCGCCGGGTTGCCCGAGTCGCGCGGATCCTGCACGAACGGCGGCGCGATGAGGCCGAACAGCACGATCACGCCGACGATGACGAGACCGGTGAGCAGCTTGCCCGACATGCTGGGCAGCAGGGTGCGCGTCTCAGCCACGGTGCCTCACTCTCGGGTCGATGAAGCCGTAGATGAGCTCCATCAGGAAGTTCGCCGCGAGCACGGTCAGGGTGATCACGAGGAACACCCCCTGCATGAGCGCGTAGTCGAGCCCCTGAACGGCCTGGATCATGAGCTTGCCGATGCCGGGATAGCTGAAGACCTGCTCGGTGACGATGGAGCCCGCCACCACGAAGCCGAGGGCGATGCCGAAGCCTGCCAGGCTCGGAATGGCGGCGTTGCGCCCGGCGTACCGGCTGCGGATGCGGCCGGGCGTCAGCCCCTTCGCCTCGGCCGTCACGACGTAGTCCTCCGACATCGTCTGCACCATCATGTTCCGCATCCCGAGCAGCCAGCCGCCGACCGAGGAGATCACGATGGTCGCGGCGGGCAGGATCGCGTGCACGATCGCGCTGCCGACGAACGCCCAGCTCCATTCGGGGCCCTCGGGGAAGTCGAACACGTCGTAGCCGCCGAAGATCGGCAGCAACCCGAGCTGCACCGCGAGCACCGCGACGAGCACGAGCGCGAGCCAGAAGTACGGGATGGACTGCAGGAAGGTGGTCGCCGGCACCAGGTGGTCGACCCAGGTGCCGCGACGCCATCCGACCCACGCGCCCGCCACGATCCCGAGCACGAACGACAGGATCGTGGCGACGCCCACCAGGATCACCGTCCACGGCAGGGCGGCCGCGATGAGGTCGCTCACGCTCGCCGGGTAGCGGGTCGAGGAGATGCCGAGATCTCCGTGCAACAGCCGCCC
Source organism: Leifsonia xyli (assembly GCA_003243275.1). Taxonomy (GTDB): domain Bacteria; phylum Actinomycetota; class Actinomycetes; order Actinomycetales; family Microbacteriaceae; genus Homoserinibacter. Next base: position 468,482 of record QFQR01000001.1, read on the forward strand.
CCAGTAGGCGAGGTACTGGTCCCACAGACTCGTCCCCTTCTCGGCCCCCAGGATCGCGGTGATCGTCCTGATCGTCTCCTCCGAGAGGGGGCGCCCGCCGTTGGCACGTCGGAGCTTGCCGAGCATGATCGCCGCCGGATCACCCGGCAGCAGCCGGGGCAGGAGGAAGTTGAGCGAGATCGCCGCCCACAACGTCAGGAGGTAGAAGGAGATCCTCCGCACGTAGAAGTTCACGCTCACCTCCTCCGTGCTCTCGAGGACGAGTCCGTGGTCACCGGTGCTACTTCGCGGGCTTCAGGTGTGTGAGCACCACGGCCGACGCGGTCGACAGGTACGGCAGCGGGGCCGCGTAGAGGTTGTCGTCGCTCGGCCAGCCGGTGAAGTCCTTCACGTTGAAGAACGACTGCGAGGCGTTCAGCACGATCGGGATGTAGGGCAGATCGCGCGAGATCTCGGCCTGGATGGAGGCGTACGCGGTCTTCTTGGTCGCCTCGTCCTGGGTGGCGCCTGCGGCCTTGACCGCGGCATCCACGACCGGGTTCGAGTAACGCGAGTAGTTCTGCCCCTTCGTGGGCTCCTCGCCGACCTTCGCGCTCGAGGCCGTCGCGAAGTACTGGTCGTAGTTCGAGAACGGGTCGGGAACGAGCGACTGGGTGAGGCCGTACATCGCGAGCTGGAAGTCGCCGTTCGAGATCGGGGTCCAGTATTCGGCCTCCGACACGGTGCGGGCGTTGATGCGGATGCCGGCCTTCGCCGCCTGCTCGCTGACGAGCTTCGCGGCGTCGTTGTAGTCGGTCCAGCCGTCGGGCGAGAACAGGTCGAGCTCGATCGGGGTGCCGTCCTTGCCGTAGAACCCCTCGGAGTCCTTCGTGTAGCCGGCGTCCTCGAGGATCGCGGATGCGGCTGAGGCATCCGGATCCTGCGGGCTGGTGGTGAGCGAGGTGTCGCTCACCCACTTCTCGTCGCGCGGCAGCAGGGCGAAGGCGGGCGAGGATTCTCCGGCGAGCCCGGCGAAGGCCTTCTCGCGGATGGTGGAACGGTCGATCGCGACGTTGATCGCCTGCCGCACGGCCGGGTCGGTCTGCGGTCCGGTGCAGCCCATCGCGGTGTCCGCGCAGGTGACGATCACGGTCGGGTCCTGCTGCTGGTTCATGGTCGCGATGCGGCCTCCCGCGGTCACACCGTCGGGGTTGGCGATGAACTGGCCGACCCAGTCGATCTTGCCGGTCTTCAGCAGGTCTTCGGAGGACTGGTTCGAGTCGATGCCGATGTCCTGCACCTCGGCGACCGCGGGAGCTCCGTCACGGAAGAGGGGGTTCGCCTCGATCGTGTAGGCGGCGTCGGTGAACGACTTGAGCGTGTAGGGACCGGAGCCGACCGGCTTCTGGTTGGTCTCGTTCATGTAGTCGGTGATCTTCGACCAGATGTGCTGGGGGATGATCCAGGTGGAGCCGAGGATGAGGGAGGCGGCCGTGAACTTCGGCGTGGAGTAGGTGATGACGACGGTCGTGTCGTTCGTGGCCGTGATGGAGGTCATCTCGGGGTCGACGTTGGAGCCGTAGCCGAAGGTGAAGGCGACGTCGGCTGCCGTGAGCGGCTCGCCGTCGCTCCACTTCTGGCCGGGCTTGATGGTGATCGTCAGTTGCGTGCCGTCGTCGTTGTAGCTGAAGGTGTCGCCGATGAGACCGACGGGCGGATCGGCGGAGAGCTGGTTGAAGAAGAACAGCGGCTCGTAGATCGCGCCGAAGGTGAAGTGGGTCGCCGTGTCGACGTGGAAGGGGTTGAAGTCGTTGTTGATGGGCGTCATCGAGCCGGACCACACCCGCAGCGGTCGATCGCCTGCGTCGCCGTTGGAGGGCACGCAGGCGGTGAGCGAGAGGGCGAGTGCTGTGGTGCCTGCGGCGATCAGCGTGATCACCCGGGTGCGAGGGCGGTGCATGGAGGTACCTCATCTCTGGAGCGTCGTTGCGAGACAGGATGCTGCGACCGGTGGTCGTGTCTTGCGCGGAACGCTACAGGAAAGGTCGTTTCCAGTAAAGCCCTTTTCTGTTTGTTGCCCGGCCGCTACGACGCGGCGGGCGCCGTCGCGAGGATGTCGACCACGAACACGAGCGTCTGCCCCGCGAGCGCGTTCGTGTTGCTGTCCGACTTCTCGCCGTAGCCGTCGGCCGGCGGGATCACCATGAGCAGCTGCGAGCCCACCGTCTGCCCGACCAGGGAGCTCGTGAAGCCCGTGATGAAACCGTTCGCGGGGCCGCCGTAGGGCGCCTTGCCCCAGGTCTGGTCGAAGATCTCGCCCGTCTCGGCGTTCATGCCCTGGTACTGGATGTAGACCGTGTCGGTCGCCTGCACCTGCGCACCCGCGCCCTTGATGAGCACCGCCGACTGGGTCGTCGTCGGAAGGGTGTACCCCTCGGGGATGTCGACCGTCGGCGCGCCATCGGCGGCAAGCGTCACCGTCGGCATCCCGTCGACCGGCTTCTGCTCCTCACCCGTCGCGCGCGTCACCGACGACACCACGTCGGCGACGAAGACGAGCGAGTCGCCCCCCGAGATGTTGAAGCTGTCGAGCCCGTCGTCACCGAATCCGTCCGCCGCCTCGATGACGCCGACGACACGCGAGCCGACCTTGGCGCACTCGATGGTCTTCAGCAGGCCGGGCAGCAGCTTGCTCTCCTCGAGCACGAACACCGCCTGCTTTCCCGCGGCGTAGTCGGTCGACTCGATCACCTTGCCCGTGGTGCCGTTGTAGAGGCTGTAGTCGACCGACACCACCGAGGGGTACGCCACCTCGGCGCCCGACCCCTTCGAGACCACGCTCACCTCGGTCTGCTCCGGCTTGAGCGGCGCCGTGAAGTCGACCGTCGGCATGCTCCCGAAGTCGCCCGTCACCTTCACCGAGTCCGACACCGAACCGGATGCCGCGCATTCACGCGCGCTCGCGCTGGAGGATCCCGAGGGGGTCGGCTCTGGGCTGCCTGCGGAGCAGCCGACGAGGGCCACGGCGAGCGCGGCGACGGTCAGGATGGGAAGGGCGCGGGGCACGACGGACTCCTCGAGAGCGATGCGGGACACCCCATCCTGCCGCATCGAACCTTGGTGCCCGATCCGAGCCCCGCGCACCGAGCGCCCGGAAGGCGCCTCGTAGACTCGGAGCATGACCTTCAGCGTGCCCCAACAGCGCAAGCTCGTCACCGAACTCCCCGGCCCGAAGTCCCGTGCGCTCCAGGAGCGTCGCGTCGCCGCCGTCTCGCGCGGCGCTGGCACCCTCGCCAACATCTACATGGACCACGGCTCAGGCGCGATCCTGGTCGACGTCGACGGCAACCAGCTCATCGACCTCGGCTGCGGCATCGGCGTCACGACGATCGGCCATGCGCATCCCGAGGTGGCCGCAGCGGTCGCGGAGCAGGCCGCGAAACTCACCCACACGCTCTTCACCGTCACCCCCTACGAGAACTACATCCGGGTGGCCGAGAAGCTCGCCGAGATCACCCCCGGCGACTTCGAGAAGCACACGATCCTCGTGAACTCGGGTGCGGAAGCCGTCGAGAACGCCGTCAAGATCGCCCGCCGCTTCACGGGCCGCCGCGCGATCGTGAGCCTCGACCACGCCTTCCACGGCCGCACCAACCTCACGATGGCGATGACCTACCGCCCCTGGCCCGAGCGCGCCGGCATGGGGCCGTTCCCCGGCGAGCTGTACTCGGTGCCGGTCTCCTACCCGTTCCGCGACGGGCTCACGGGAGAGGAGGCCGCCGCCAAGACGATCGACTACATCGTGACCCACATCGGCGCGAGCGAGGTGGCGGCGTTCTTCGCCGAGCCGATCCAGGGCGACGGCGGCATCGTCATCCCTGCGCCCGGCTACTTCGCTGCCATCAAGCGCTTCTGCGAGGAGAACGGCATCATCTTCGTCGCCGACGAGATCCAGGCGGGCATCGCGCGCACGGGTGCGTGGTACTCCATCGAGCACCACGGGGTCGTGCCCGATCTCGTCACGAGCGCCAAGGGCATCGCGGGCGGTCTGCCGCTCGCCGCCGTCACCGGCCGCGCCGACATCATGGATGCGGTGCAGCCGGGCGGCATCGGCGGCACCTTCGGCGGCAACCCGGTGTCGACCGCGGCCGCGCTCAAGGTCTTCGAGATCATCGAGCGCGACGACCTGATCGGCGAGGCGCAGCGCGTCGAGCGCGCCCTCACGGCGCGGATCGGCGACTGGCCGGAGCGCTTCGGCGTCGTCGGCGAGGTGCGCGGCAAGGGCGCCATGTTCGGCGTCGAGCTCGTACTGCCCGGCACCACCACCCCGAACCCCGAGGCGCTCAGCACGGTGCTCGGCCACGCGACCGCGAACGGCGTCATCCCGCTCGACGCGGGCTCGTGGGACTCGGTGCTGCGCTTCCTGCCGAGCGTCGTCGTCAGCGAGGAGCTCATCGACGACGCGGCCGGCGTGCTCGAAGAGGCCCTCGCCACCCTCTGACGCCCATGACCGAGACGCCGTTCGACCATCCGCCGACCCGTCCCCGGCGCCCGCGACGCCGCCCCGGCCGCTGGGTCGCGTTCGGCATCACCGTGCTGCTGCTCGGGGGCCTCGTCGCCCTCTCCCCCTGGGATCCGAGTCGCCGTCAGGCGTACGCCGACCAGCTCGTGGTGTGGACGGAGCCGCCCAGCGAGCAGATCACCCGGCTCGCGGAGCGCATCGAGCTCACCGAGACCGGACGCCGCATCTTCTTCGCGAGTCGCCCCCAGCTCGACCAGGCGGACGACTTCCAAGCGCACTGCCCTGTCGAGGCGGAGGTCGTGCTCGGCTGCTACTACCGCTCGCAGATCTACGTGTACGACGTCACCGACGAACGCCTCGCCGGCACCGTGGAGGCGACCGCCGCGCACGAGCTGCTGCACGCCGTCTACGACCGGATGACGCCCGAGCAGCGGGCACCGGTCGACGCGCTCATCGCGCAGTACGTGGCGACCCTGCCCGAGACCGACCGGGATGTGAAGATCGTCGCCACCTACCCCGAGGACCAGCGCGCCGACGAGTGGCACTCGCGCCTCGGCAACTCGCACGAGAGACTCCCCGACGCGCTCGAGACGCACTACGCGGAGGTGTTCAGCAATCGCGCCCAGGTGGTCGGCTACGCCACCCGGGCGACGCAGCAGCTCGACGGCTACACGAGCCGCATCGACCAGTTGAGCGCCGAGCTCGACACCACCTCCGGCGAGCTGCAGAGCCGGTCCGCCGCCTACGACGCCGCATCCGCGGCACTCGATGCCGACATCGCGGCGTTCAACGCCCGTGCCGACGCGGGAACCTTCGACAGCCAGGCCCAGTTCGACGCGGAGCGTGCGAAGCTCGTCGCGCGCCAGAACACGCTCGAGAGCGACCGCGTGCAGCTCAACGCCGACGTCGACGCCTACAACGCCAAGGTCGAGGAGCTGACGTCACTCGACGCGCAACGCGCCGAGCTCTACGCGAAGCTCGACAGCCGCTCGGCGCCCGCCTCCTGAGCGCCCCGGCGCGTCCGGCTCCCGCCTCACGACAGCGGGTCGTCGGCGAGCAGGATCGTCGGCTCGTGGTGCACCGGGAAGTTGACGGATGCGGCGATGAAGCAGAGCGCGGAGGCCTCGTGATGCGCGTCGAGCGCGTCGACCGGATCACCGGCCGCGATCGTCACCACGGGGCGCAGGGTCGCCTCGACAAAATGGCCGCCACCATCCGGGGTCTGCACCATCTCACCGCTCGCCGCATCCGTGTAGCCGACCACGACGATGCCGCGGTTGGCCGCCACGTGCAGGTAGCTCAGCAGATGGCACTGACTGAGCGCGGCGAGCAGCAGCTCCTCCGGGTTCCAGCGCTCCCGATCGCCGTGGAAGGTGCGATCACTGGATCCGGCCAACTCGTGCAGCTTGCCCTCGGAGCGCACCACATGGTCGCGTCCGTAGGCGCGATAGCTCGAGGTTCCCGCGCCGCGGTTGCCCGTCCATTCGACGGAAACCGCGTAATGATGGCGGTGATTCATGGGAATCCTCACTCGAAGCAGGCCACGGCTACGGAATCAGCAGCATCGGAGCTCTCGAGCCGCGCGGTAGGATCGCAGCCATGACCGACACTCTGACGCCCTCCACGGTAGCGCCGCTCGTTCCCGAGCGCCGCCTCGTCACCGCGATCCCCGGACCGCGGTCGATCGCGCTGCAGGAGCGACGCCGACAGGTGGTGTCGGATGGCGTCTCGAGCGCGCTTCCGGTCTACATCGCCCGCGCGCACGGCGCCATCCTCGTCGACGTCGACGGCAACCAGTTCATCGACCTCGGCGCCGGAATCGGCGTCACCACGATCGGCCACACGGATGACGCGGTCGTCGCGGCAGCAGCCGCCCAGCTCGCCGAGGTGACCCACACGCTCTTCACCATCACGCCCTACGAGAGCTACGTGCGGGTCGCCGAGCTGCTCGCCGCGCACACCCCCGGCGACTTCGCCAAGAAGACCGTGCTCGTGAACTCCGGGGCGGAGGCCGTCGAGAACGGCGTCAAGATCGCCCGCAAGTACACCGGACGCAGCGGTGTGGCGGTGCTCGAGCACGCCTACCACGGCCGCACCAACCTCACGATGGCCATGAACTTCAAGGCCATGCCCTACTCGCTCGGCTTCGGGCCCTTCGCGGGAGATGTCTACCGCGCCCCGAACTCCTACCCGCTGCACGACGGGCTCTCGGGGGCCGAAGCCGCCGCACGCACGATCGGCTACCTCGAGAAGACGGTCGGCGCGACCGATCTCGCCTGCCTCGTCGTCGAGCCCATCCAGGGCGAGGGCGGCTTCATCGTTCCCGCCGACGGCTACCTGCCCGCCCTGCAGGAATGGTGCACGGCCAACGGCATCGTCTTCATCGCCGACGAGATCCAGTCGGGCATGGCGCGCACGGGCAGCTACTTCGCGAGCGAGCATTTCGGGCTCGTGCCCGACCTCGTGCTCTCCGCCAAAGGCATCGCGGGCGGTCTGCCGCTCGCGGGCGTCACGGGTCGCGCGGAGATCATGGATGCCGCCCAGCCGGGCGGTCTCGGCGGCACCTTCGGCGGCAACCCCGTGGCCTGCGCAGCGGCCGTCGCCGTGTTCGAACGCATCGAGCGCGACGGGCTGCTCGCCGAGGCGGCACGGATCGAAGCGGGGCTCCGTCCCGCACTCGAGGCGCTGCGCGAGCGCTTCCCGGTGATCGCCGAGGTGCGCGGCATCGGGGCGATGATCGCCGTCGAGCTTCTCGACCCGGAAACCCACGAGCCGCGCGCCGACCTCCCCGCGCGAATCGCCGCCGAGGCGGCCCAGCGCGGCGTGCTCGTGCTGACCGCAGGCACCTACGGCAACGTGCTGCGCTTCCTGCCGAGCCTCGCCCTCGACGACGCACTGCTCGCCGAGGCCCTCGAGGTGCTCACCGAGTCGTTCGCCGCAGCCGGCGCGTGACAGGTCCCCTCGACGCGGGAGGTTCGGTCGAGCTCGCGGTCGTCGAGCGCTCGGGCTGGCCCGAATCGCGTCATCTCGGTGCCGCGGCGCTCATCGACGCCGAGGGGCGGCTCGTGCGTGCCCTCGGCGACCCGGCAGCGCTCATCTACCCGCGCTCGACCCTCAAGCTCGCGCAGGCGACCGCGGTGGAACTGCTCGGCGTCGTCCTCGACGAGGAGGCGACCGTGCTCTCGGCCGCCAGCCATGCCGGCACCCCCGCCCACGTCGCCGTCGTCGAACGGATGCTCGCCGACGTCGGGCTCGACACCGACGCCCTGCGCTGCCCCGCCGACTGGCCGGGCGATCCGGCGGCGCGGCGGGCGGCATCCGAACCGCTTCCGATCACGATGAACTGCTCGGGCAAGCACGCCGGGTTCCTGGCCGCGTGCGTGCTGCACGGCTGGGATCCGGCGAGCTATCTCGACCAGGCTCACCCGCTGCAGCGGCACGTGATCGAGACGATCGAGCGCACGGCCGGCGAGCGGATCGCGCATCTCGGCGTCGACGGATGCGGTGCGCCGATCCCGGTGATCAGTCTCGTCGGGCTCGCCCGGGCGGCATCGCACACCGCGCGGGCCGGCACGACGCTCGGCGACGCGATCCTCGCCCACCCCTGGGCGATCGATGGGCCGGGTCGGGCCAACACCGTCACGATCGAGCGCACGGGGCTCGTCGCGAAGCTCGGTGCCGAGGGAGTGCTCGTGCTCGTGGCGCCCGGCGGCGAGACGGTCGCCGTGAAGGTGCTCGACGGGTCGCAGCGGGCGACCACCGCCGCGGGGCTCGAACTGCTCGTGCGCGAGGGGCTGCTGGCACGCGAGCTCGCCGAGGAGACGCTCGCCGCGCTCGGGGCGCAGGTGCGCGTCACCTTCTGAGGACGCCCCCGCCCCTGCCCCTGCTGCGCTAGGAGTACAGCGACGCGACCGCCTCGCGGAACGCGACCGTATGCCGCGCCACATCATCCGAGGTGGTCGCGGGCGACATCAAGGCCATGTTGTGGAACGGGGTGATGAGGATGCCGCGGTTGAGCGCGTGCAGGTGCAGGTACTGCTGCAACCCGAAGTCGTCCGCGTCGGCGGCCTCCCGCCCGTCCCGCGGCGGGGTGGGGCGGAAGGAGTACTCGGCGCGGCAGCCGAGCTGGGTCACCTGCCACGGCACCGAGAACTCGTCGATCGCCGCCTGCACACCCGCCGTCCACTCGGTGGCGCGGGCGATCATGCCTGGGTAGACCTGCGGGGTGAGCACCTCCGAGAGGGTCGCCCGGATGCCCGCCATCGACACCGCGTTGCCGGCGAGCGTGCCGCCGACTCCCCCGACATCGATGTCTTCGAGCCCGTGCCCCTCCGGGTCGAGCTTCTCGCGCACCGCCGCCGCGAACTGCGTCGTCATGCCCCAGGCACCGGCAGGCACTCCGCCCGCGATCGTCTTGCCGACCACGACCGCATCGGGTCGCAGCCCGTCGCGCGCCGTCATCCCGCCCGGGCCCGCACAGAGCGTGTGCGTCTCGTCGATCACGAGGTAGGTGCCGGTGTCCTGGCAGGCGCGCCAGACGGCCTCATGCCAGTCGGCGTCGGGCAGCACGATGCCGATGTTGGTCATCGCGGGCTCGATGAGCACCGCGGCGACCTCGCCCGTCTCGAGCGCGGCGCGCATCGCGGGCACGTCGTTGAACGGCACGACGATCGTGGTGAGCGCGGGGTCGACGGGTGGCCCGATGTTGCCGCGCCGCGGCACGACCCGGCCCGCGTCGTCGAGGGTCGCATAGGCCTCATCGACCGTGCCGTGGTAGCTGAAGTCGATCACGACGACCTTCGGGCGCCCCGTGACGAGCCGCGCGTAGCGCAGCACGTGCCGGTTCGCGTCGGTCGCGGTGAGGGTGAACTGCCAGCGCTCAAGGCCGAAGCGCCCGGCGAGCTCGTGGGCGGCGGCCGCCGCATCCTCCGTCGGCAGCATGAAGGTGGAACCGTTCGCCAGCCGCTCCGTGATGGCCCGCACACTCGCCTCGGGGGCGTGCCCGACCATCGCACCCGTGTCGCCGAGGCACAGGTCGACGTGGTCGATCCCGTCGGCGCAGGTGAAGTGCGCACCCTTCGCCGAGGTCACGTACACGGGCCACGGGCCCGGCCACTTCTCCATCCAGAGCATCGGCACACCGCCGGGCATGACCTCCTCGGCGGCGCGATGCAGTCGACCGGATGCGGGGCGCGCGGCACGGAACCTCGCCACCTCCGCCTCCCACAGCTCCGTGAGACGCGCGCGATCCTGGTACACGCTCATCCCGTCTTCGCGAGCTTGCGACGCCGCGCCCCGGCCGACAGCTGCACGGCCACCACCAGGATGATCGCGAGGAAGAACACCGCGGAGGCGATGACGTTCGACTGCGGCGGGATGCCGCGGCTGGCCGCGACGTACACGAACTTCGGGAAGGTCTCCGCGTTGCCTGAGACGAAGTTGGTGATGATGAAGTCGTCGAAGCTGAGCGCGAAGCACAGCAGCGCGGCGGCGAGGATGCCCGGCATGAGCAGCGGCAGGGTGACCCGCCAGAACACCTGCCCGGGGCTCGCGTACAGGTCGCGGCCCGCCTCCTCCAGGGAGGGGTCGAGGCTCGCCACGCGCGCCCTGACCGTCACGACGACGAAGCTGATGCAGAACATGATGTGGGCGACGATGATCGTCCACAGCCCGCGCTCGACACCCATGTTGACGAACTGCGATCCGAGGCCCGAGCCGAGCACGACCTCCGGGGTCGCCATCGGCAGGAACAGCAGCACCGTGACGAGGGTGCGCATCCGGAAGGTGTAGCGCACGATCGCGATGGCGATCATGGTGCCGAGCACGGTCGCCGCGATCGTCGCGGTGACACCCACGATGATGCTGTTGCCGAACGCCTCGCACACGCGCGGGTCGTCGCAGATGCCGAGCCAGTTCTTGAGCGTGAACCCGCGCCAGACGATGTTGGTGCGACGGGCGTCGTTGAACGAGAACACGATCGTGTAGACGATCGGGATCATCATGAGCCCGAGCGCGAGCAGCGAGTACGCGCCGATCACCCACGATCCGGTTCCTCCGCGCCCGCTGCGGACCCGTCCGCGTGGGGCCTTGGCCTTCTCCGCCGTGGCCAGCGCCGCCGCCTCCTGGGTGCTCACAGCAGGTCCTCCGATCCGCTCTTGGCCACGTAGGCGATGACGGGGATGAGGATGGCGATCATCAACAGGATCGACACCGCAGCAGAGAGCGGGTAGAAGCTCTGGAAGAACATGTCGTTGATCACGTTGCCCGCCATGACCGTGTTGGTGGAACCGAGGAAGTCCTTGCTCGCGTTGACGTAGTCGCCTGATGCCGGGATGAAGGTCAGCAGCGTGCCCGAGACGACGCCAGGCAGCGACAGCGGCAGGATGATGCGCCAGAACCGTTGTGCGGATCCCGCGTACAGGTCGTTGCCCGCCTCGACGTAGCGCAGATCGAGGCGCTCGAGCGAGGTGTAGATCGGCAGCGTCATGAACGGGATGTAGTTGTAGGTCAGACCGAAGATGACGGTGAAGGCCGTGCCGTTGAGGTAGTCCTCCGGGCCCAGCACGCCGATCGACTGCAGGAAGGTGACGACCGGGCCCTCGTCGGCGAAAACCGCCTTCCAGGCGAGGGTGCGCAGCAGGAAGCTGATGAAGAACGGGGCGATCACGAGGATGAGCGTCAGGCTCTGCCAGAGCGGGAAGCGCCGCAGCGTCACCCCGATGAAGTAGGCGAGCGGATAGCTGATCAGCAGCGCGAGGATCGTCGCGACGAGCGAGTAGCCGAAGGTGCGCAGGAAGATCTCGCCGAAGCGCTCGATCGCCTCCGCGTAGTTCTCCCACCGGAACGCGTAGACGTACTCGCCGACCTCGAAATCGCCGCCTGGCTCCTTGAAGCTCGTGAGCACGAGCGAGACGAGCGGGGCGACGAAGGTCGCGAGCAGGTAGAGCACGCCGGGGGCGAGCAGCAGGATCGCGACGTAGCTGCGCCGACGGGGAGCGGCGGCGGCGAGGTCGGGGCCCGTGTTGGCGAATGCGCCGAATGCCACGTCAGGCCTCGTCCAGCTCGTCCTCGAGGCGCTGGCGACGCTGCACCGCGATGGTCCTCGTGTCGTCGTCGTCGGCGAACTTCGGCTCCGGCTCGGGCTCGTCGGCGAGCCCGAAACCGTGCTCGACGCGCCACGAGACCCACACCTCCGCGCCCTGCTCGGCCACCGGGCCGAACGCCATGTTCTGCGCGAAGACGGTGATGAGCGGGAGGCCGGGCACCTGCACGAGGTACTGCGTGCTGACGCCCGTGAACGAGACATCCGTCACCGTTCCCGGCCCGAGGATGTTGACGCCGGCCGCCTCGGCGGGCTTCGTCGTGTGCAGGGTGAGCTTCTCGGGGCGCACGCCGATCGTCACCTCGCCCGCGTGGCGCTGCGCGCGTTCGCGCGGCACCTTGATGCCGAGGCCCGCGATGTCGACCGTGATGGCGTCGTTGCCCGCGGCGACCACCTCGCCCGTGAACAGGTTGGACTGACCGAGGAAGTTCGCGACGAAGGTCGTGCGGGGAAGCTCGTAGAGCTCCTCCGGTGCGCCCATCTGCTCGATGCGCCCCTTGTTCATGACCGCGACCGTGTCGGCCATCGTCATGGCCTCCTCCTGGTCGTGGGTGACATGCAGGAAGGTGAGGCCGACCTCGCCCTGGATCGCCTTGAGCTCGAGCTGCATCTGGCGACGCAGCTTGAGGTCGAGCGCGCCGAGCGGCTCGTCGAGCAGCAGGAGCGCCGGGCGGTTGACGATCGCGCGGGCGAGGGCGACGCGCTGCTGCTGCCCGCCCGAGAGCTGGGCGGGGCGGCGTGCCGAGACGTGGTCGAGTTCGACGAGCCGCAGGGCTTCGTGGGCGAGCTCGTTCGCGTTGGAGATGCCGCGGCGCTTGAGGCCGAACTCCACGTTCGCGAGCACCGACATATGCGGGAAGAGCGCGTAGCTCTGGAACACGGTGTTGACCGGCCGCTGATGCGGCTTGGTCGCCGACACGTCCTTGCCGCCGATCAGGATGCGCCCGGCCGTCGGCTCCTCGAGTCCGGCCACGAGGCGCAGGGTCGTGGTCTTGCCGCATCCGGACGGCCCGAGCAACGCGAAGAACGAGCCGGCGGGGATCGTCAGGTTCAGGTTCTCGATCGCGGTGAAGCCCGGAAAGCGCTTCGTGACGCCGACCAGCTCGAGATCCGCCCCCGCCTCGTCGAACGATCCGGCCATCAGGCGCCGATCAGGACCGACTGGAACTCGGCACCGAAGGACTGCTCTTCGGCGGGAGTGAGGGTACGGAACCGCTTGACGTTCGCCAGCGTCTCCTCGTTGGGGAAGATCAGCTGGTTGTCGACGAGCGACGGATTGAGCTTCTCCATCGCCTCCTTGGCACCCGCCACCGGCGTGATGTAGTTCACCCAGGCGGCGACCTCGGCGGCGATCTCCGGGTCGTAGTAGAAGTTGATGAGCTTCTCGGCGTTGGTCTTGCGGGGCGAGCCGATCGGGATCAGGAAGTTGTCGTTCCAGATCGTTCCGCCGGCCTCGGGGATCGCGAACTCCCACTTGTCGCCGTTCTCGGCGTTGAGGGTGGTCACGTCGCCCGACCAGACGATCGCCGCGAGGGTGTCCTCGTTGGCGAGGTCGTCGATGTAGGAGTTGCCCTTGATGTTGCGGATCTGCCCGACCTCGACCTGCTTGCGGAAGACGTCGATGCCCGCCTGGAAGTCGTCGTTGCTGAAGTTGCTCGAGATGTCGACGCCGTTCTGCATCATGATGCAGCCGATCGTGTCGCGCATCTCGCTCAGCACCCCGATACGGCCCTTGAGCGCCGGGTTCCAGAGGTCGTCGACCGACTTGAGGCCTGCGGGGATCTTGGCCTTGTTCCAGCAGATGCCGGCGAAGCCACCCTGCCAGGGCAGCGACTGGGTGCGGCCCGGATCGAAGTCGACGTCCTTGAGGTTCGGCTCGAGGTTCTTCTTGTTCGGGATGTTCGCGTCGTTGAGCTTCTGCGTGTAGCCGAGACGGATCCAGCGGCTCACCATCCAGTCGGTGAGGCAGACCGTGTCGGCGCCGATGTCCTGCCCGAGCGCGAGCTGATCCTTGACCTTCGCGTAGTAGGAGTTGTTGTCGTCCACGTCGACGCGGTAGTCGACCGTGATGCCCGACTCCGTCTGGAACTTCTCGAGCGTCGGGTGGCCGCCCTTGTCGTCCTCGTCGAGGTAGAGCGCCCAGTTCGCCCAGGTCAGGGTCGGATCGTTGGCCGAGTTGTCGGCGGCCGCGGTCGGCTTCGCGCTGCCCTCGGGCGCGCAGGCGGCGAGCGTGAGACCGGCTGCGCCGATTCCGGCGCCCTGCAGGATGCGGCGCCGACTGAACTGCGCCTGACGAGCCTGGATGACGAGGCTGCGGATCAGCGGGTCTTCGGGAAGAGAGCGGGACATCTGACAGGACTCCTTCACGTGGTGCGCGGACACCGGCAGCGTTGCCGTGCGTTGATATTCGCACATCCGGGGCGTTGTCGCGTACCAAACGGCCAATAGCGTCCATTTTGAAACATAGATTTCACGAAATCAGCACAAGTCAGCGGGTTCCTCAACGGATTCCTCCGTGTAGCGGCGTGAATCTTGCAGGCGGGCGGCACGGCGGATGGCGAGCGCGATCAGGACGGACGGGCCGCGGGTGGCCGTCGCTCCTCGGGCGTGCGCGAGCTCGCGTCGCCGGGTGCCGCGAGGGCCGGCAGCACCAGCCGCACCCGGGTGACGCGCCCCGCGGTGGCCAACCAGGCCTCGCCCGGGCCAGCCAGCGGGGGTGCGGCACCACGCGAACGGGTGAGGGTGCGCAGCTCGCCGCGCCCGCAGCCGTGCAGCAGCAGCCGACCGCTCCGGCGCATCCGTCCGAGGGTGAGGTGGTCGATGAGCCAGGAGTCGGCATCCCCCACCACGATCATCGCGGCCGGATCGCCGCCGAGCGCTGCGGCGTGCACACCGGCCGCCGCGAGCTCGGCGAGCCACCCCTCCGGGTCGGGCGAGGCGATCCCCCAGTCTCCTTCACCGAGATGGGCCTCGACCGGTTCGGAGCGCCACGGCTGCGGATGCGCGGGGGCGAGGGCGAGCTGCGCCTCGTGGCCCTCCCACACGGCCGATCCGGGGCGGCGGTCGGCACGAAAGGTGCGCGCCTCTCCGCCCGTGAGCAGATGCTCCTCGCGGCTCGGCAGCCTCAGCAGCAGGCGCTGCTCGAACGCCGCGAGCGCACCCTGGAGGGCCCCGCCCGCCGCGCGCGAGCTCGCGGCCACGGCCACCCCCGCGCGTCGCCCCTCGCGCGCGACGCGCACGAGCAACTCGCTGAGCTCGGCGCGCTGCTCTGCGTCTCCGCGTGCGAGCAGCGCGTCGAGATCGTCGATCGCGACGAGCGTCCGCTGCGCCGTGACGGGCGCCACGAGTGCGTCCCAGAGTTCGGCGGGCTCCTGCGGAACCCACCGCACCTCGGCCGGGCACGCCGCCGCGAGCGACGCGAGCGCCTCGGTGCGCCCGGAGCCCGATGCGCCGACCACGAGCAGGGGCCCAGCTCGCCACGGGTCGAGCATGAGCGGGTCACGACGCTGGCATTCGGGCAGGTCGACGAGGCCCACCACGGGTTCCCCGCCCGGCGCGGACGGCAGCTCGGACCGGGTGACGAGCACCGGCAGCGGATCGACCCATGGGCGCGCCTCGGGGATCGGATGCCCCTCCCAGCGCGCCGCGACCCGCGCGGCGAGCCCCGGCCCGGCGAGGGCGAGCTGCACCTCGCGCACGCCCGCGCCGTCCCGCACGATCGCGCGCCCACGTGCGGCAGCGGGGATCGCAGCCGCATCGCTCACACCGACCGTCGCGGCGCTGTCGGACGACTCCAGCACCCGCAGACAGACCCGGAGGGTGATGTTGGCGAGCACGGCGTCGCGCACCACGCCCGCGGGTCGTTGGGTGCCGAGCACGAGGTGCAGTCCGAGGGAGCGACCGCGCGCGGCGAGGTCGGCGAACACCTGCTGAAGCTCCGGATCGGTCTGCACGAGCGCCGCGAACTCGTCGACCACGATGACGAGCCGCGGCACGACGCCCGCCGGCAGCTCGCGCGCCTCCCGCACGGCGTACCGGGCGAGCACCGTCTCCCGCCGGCGCAGTTCCGCCCGCAGACTCTGCACGGCGCGCGCGGCGGTGCTCGGGTCGAGGTCGCTCACGATGCCCGCGACATGCGGGAGCACGGTGAGCGGGGCGAACGCGGCCCCACCCTTGAAGTCCACGAGCAGGAAGGCGAGCTCGCTCGGCGGGTGCCGAGCCGCGAGCGCGATCACCCAGCTGACCAGCAACTCGCTCTTGCCCGCGCCCGTCGTCCCCGCGACGAGCGCGTGCGGACCCTGATCGACGAGATCGAGCGACACGACCCCCTCGCCGTCCCGAGCGAGCGGTGCGCCGGAGATCGGATCATCCGAGGTCGCAGTGAGCAGCTCCTCGAGATCGACCGAAGCCGGGATCGCCTCGGGCGCCCGCCATCCGTGCGCGCGTGCGGCCTCCGCGAGGCGCGCGGCGAGGTGAGCCGCCTCCACGGCCGCGAGGTAGGCCGGGCGCCAGGCATCCGGTGGCTCCGGGGACTCGATCCGCGGATGCTCGCCCGCCTCCCCCAGCGCGAGCCCCCACTCCCCCGGGCGCGGCGCACCGACCCGGATGCGCAGGATCCGGCGCTCGCCCGCATCCACCGTCCATTCCGCACCCGGCGCGCACCTGGCAGGCAGGGCCTCGATCCATCGCTCGCCTTCGGGAGCCGTCACCCGCGCGGTGCCCGGCTCGCACCGTCCGACGGCCTGCAGGATCAGTCCGCGGGCGAAGGCGTCGACGAGCGGGCGGACCCCGGTGACCGCGATCTCGTCGGTGTCCTCGAGCATCAGGGGGGCACCGGGAACGACCGCCGCGAGCGCGCGGAGCGCGGCGGTCTCGCCGGCGAGCTCGGGAACCTCCGCTGCCGTCTCGAGTTGGATCCCGGAGGGGAGATCCGCCGCGCCGATCCACCAGCCGCGCGCCTCGGGCGAGGCCTCGCCGAGACGCGGAAGCGCCGCCCGGCACTCCCGCAGCCGGGCCGCGACGAGTGCCTCGATCTCGGTGTGCACGGCCGCCATCCGTTCCCGCGCGGCGGCGAGCTCGGCGCGCCGGGCACGGCGGCTGGACCGGCGTCCGTCGAGCGCGGTCGCGACCCCGACGACGGGACCGAGCAGCGCGAACAACAGCGTGTAGGGCGAGGAGGTCACGAGCCAGAGCACGACGGCGAGCAGCAGCGGGGCGATCGTCGCGACCACGGGGATGCCACGCCGCGGCGCGGGGTCGGTGACGGCGGGAAGGGGGATGCGATGCACCGGGAGCATCCCCCCAGCACAGCGGATCGCGCCGCGCCACGGGAGCCGATCACCCGCTTCTGGGGATGGATGCGCGTTCCGGGTTCCTGGGGAGGATCAGCTGACGATGAAGAACTGCTCGCCGATCTCGACCCTGCTGCCGCGCGCGATGACGTAGCGCTTGCCCGGATTGCAGCGCACCGCGGCCGTGTCGGGCTGCCGCACGATCGTTCCGTTCGTCGAGTAGCGATCGCTGACCCAGAACCGTCCCGCCTCCTGCCCGAACTCGATATGCGATTTCGACACCGACTTGCCGACGTCGAAGATCGGCACGAGCTCGTCGACGAACTCCCCCGGCTCCGGAGCAGGGTTGCGCCCGATGAGCCCGGTGCCCGCCACGACGACGCTCTCGCCCGTGCTGAACTGCAGCACGTAGCGCTCCGCGGCGGGTTCCGCCGCGGGCTCCGGCGCGACGATGCGTGTGCTCTCGATGTCTTCGAGCTCGGCGGATGCGGTGGGCTCCGGCGCGTCGACCTCCGCGGGAGCAGGAGCAGGAGTCGGAGCCGCAGCCGGGGCAGGAGCCGGCACGTACTCAGGCGCCCATTCCGCGTACCGTTCCGACGCGAGCTCCCCCGCGGGGGCGAGCTCGAGTCCCGCAGTCATGGGACGCAGCACGAAGCCGCATTCGCCGCAGAAGATGTCGGCATCCTCGATCGCGCTGCCGCACTGGGGGCAATGCGGAACGGGCGCGGGCGGGGCCGGCGGCATCCCGACCACGGCGCCGGCATCCGGCTGCGCGAGGGGGCTCGGCTGCGCGGCGGGCCCGGACTCCCCCACCGAGCGCCCGCACTCCACGCAGAAGAGGGCCCCGGGCGGCAGCTGCGTGCCGCAATACAGGCAGTTCATGCGCGACTCCTCGGTCGCAGCAGCTGGCGCACCGTACCGCCGCCGAGCGAGCGCACCGAGATGAGCGCACGCAACTTCTCGCGGCGGGTGCGACCCGAGTCGAGTGAGGCACGCAGCTCCCCGATCGCCACCCACACGCGCTCGGCATCGGCCTCCCGCGGGGGGTCCGGCGCGAACACGGCGCGGTCGACGACCGCCGCGAGCACGCGCGACGGCAGGGTGCCCACGGCGGCGGCGAGCTCGGTGCGGGTCGCCGCCGGGGGTGCCGCGAGGCCGTGGTCGACCACGAGGTCCGCGAACTCATCCCACCCCCCGCGGATGCGCGCGAGCGCCGTCGACCCGGTGCGTCGCAGGTATCGGCGGCGCACCTTGGCACCGATCACGACGAGGAACGGCGCGAGGACGATCGCGATCGCGAGCAGCACGATCCCACCGATCCGCGCGGCCTGCAGCAGCACCTCGAGCGTCGCGTCGGGAGCAGCGGGCGTGTCGGCCGTGGTGTCCTGATCGCTCTGCTCGTCGCGCGGATCGACGCGATCCACGGGCGGCGGCACGATGGTGTCCGGTCGCGAGATGGGAGTCGGCTGCTCGGGCTCTTCCTCGGGGATCGGGCGCACCGGCGGCACGGGGTCGATCGCGACCCAGCCGTCGCTCGCCGTGTCGACCTCGATCCACGCGCTGATGTCGGAGCCGCGCACCACGGTCGTCGTGTCGGCGCCCTCGGACTCGGGGGCGAAGCCGACCACCACCCGGGTCGGGAAGCCCAGGCGGGTCGCCATCAGCGCGGCCGCGACCGCGTACTGCTCGGCGTCGCCGATCATCTGGGCGCCCGAGAACAGCTCGGCGATGCGGTCGAGCGAATGACCCGAACGACTCGCGGGCTCGTCCGCCGAGAGGCCATGACTGATGTAGCCGTCGGCGCGCAGCCGCTGGATCGCGGCGACCAGCTGAGCCCCCGAGCCCTCCACCCCCTGCACGTAGCTGTCGAGCGCCGTCGAGAGCTCCTCGGGCGGGTCGACGGTGCGGGGGACGTCGGCGGAGCCCGGCACCGCGGTGCGGAGCGAATCGAGGTCGCGGTCGGGCGGCAGCACCGCCTCGAGCCGGTAGCTGTCACCGGAGCCGACACCCGCGAGGTCGGCGGCCGTGCCCGTCGGGTTGTTGAACGCGAAGCCGTCGTCGAGACGCGCGGAGCCGCTGCCGGTGAAGTCGATCTGCTCGAGCCGTCCCACGGTCGGCACCCATACGCCCGAGTACCCCTCGACCGTGACCGTGAGGTCGGCGCGCGTTCCCCCGGGGACCGACTGATCGATCCGCGTGGGCACCCGCACGAAGGTGCCGGAGGCCGAGTCGACGCGCGCGCTCCCGACCGCGTAGACGACCCCGTCGTAGCTGTCGAGTGTCGCGATGCGGATCCGCGCGCCCGTCGGCAGGCCCTTCACCTCGAGCATCGTGGTGTCGGCGGTCCCCTCGCGGAGGTAGCGCCGGAAGGACGACAGCGGGCTCGGGTAGTCGCGGGGGTCGAAGGGTTGGGCGACGGCGTTGCGCAACACGTCCCGGTCGCCGTTCGGGGTGAGGGTGCCCGCGACGGCGACGGAACCGCCCGCCGCGAACAGCATGACGAGCGCCCCGGCCAGCAGCGTGCGCGCCTCGACGCCGAACCGGAAGCCGGCCGAGGCGGCGTCGCGATCCTGAACCCGGCCGACCGCGCGCCGACGACGCCAGCGCCGCCAACTGATCCAGCCGATGCTCACGACGAGCATCGCGATGCCGAGCGGCACCGGGTGGCTCGCGGCGCTCGGACCGAAGACGATGCCGACGACGAACACGACGACCGGCGGGATCGCCGCGAACTCGCCGTAACGCACCCGGAGGGCGATGCTGACCGCGACGACGGTGGCGACCAGCAAGAGCACGAACGCCGGGACCAGCAGCGACTGGTAGTCCCCCACGGGGAGCGTGATCGTCAGAAGCTGCTTCCAGCCGAGCACCGCGCCGGAGAACAGGTCGACGAGCCCCGCGAAGCTCGGCAGCACGCCCCCGACCGCCTGCCCCGGCACGGCGAGCGGCACCCCGGTGAGCGCGAATCCGGCGACCGTGACGAGCAACACGATCCAGGCGGGCCACCGGAACACCGCGCCGAGCACCGCGATCACGGTGCCCAGCAGGATCGCCCCGACCGCGAGCGCGAGGTAGGCGCTCGACTGATAGATCGGCCACAGCATGACGGCCGCGATGCCCAGGGCGAGCCACAGCTGCAGCACGTCACCGATCGCCGCCGGCCCGAGGCGCCTGGCGCTCATGCGACCGCCGCCGATCGGGCCAGCGCGATCCGGAGCTCGTCGAGGTACCCGATCGTGAGCACGTTGAGTCCCGCGAGCCTGCGGAGGCCGGGGGCCGCGTCGGGGTCGCAGACGATGGCGAGCACCTCCACGTCGCGGCGGAACGACGAGGCCGCGATGCGGAGCTCCTGCGGAGTCGTGCGTGATCCGCAGACGAGGAAGGCCACCGAGATGCCCGGGGTGCCGTCGGCGACGATCCGGGCCATCTCGCGCATCGGGAGCGCATCGATATCCGCCTGGACCACGGCGAGGTCGTCGAGCAGACGGTCCGGAAGGTGGGTGGCGAGCGGGCGCACGGCGTAGACGCGCCGTTTCGCGAACTCGGGGGTGAGCGCGGACACCACGACCGACACGGTGCGGCCGTCGCGGATGGCGCGCACGCCGAGGGATCCGGCGACGCTGACGGCGAGCTCGAACTCGGCCTCGCTCGCGAAGTCGTGGGTGGCGAGGCTCAGCGAGACCACGAGGTGGCTGCGGCGGGTCTGCTCGAACTGCCGCACCATGTAGGTGCCCGTCTTCGCGGTGGAACGCCAGTGGATGTAGCGCCGGTCATCCCCTGACTGGTATTCGCGCAGCGCGTGGAAGGCGACGTCGCTCGCGGTCAGGTCGCGGGTCGGTGCGCCCTCGAGGTCGCGGATCAGGCCGGTGCTGGTCGAGGGCACGCTCACGGTGTGCGGATGCACCACGAGTTCGAGGCGCTCGGTCCAGCTGTGCTCGCGGCGGATGAGTCCGATCGGGTCGCCGCGCACCGTGCGCACCGGCCCCACGGCGATCAGCCCGCGGCGGTCGGTGGGGATGGCGAACTCCTGGGTGTGCGCGCTCGAGCGGCGCAGGCCGGGGAGGGGGAGCTCGACGATCACCTCGCCGACGGGGACCTCCATGACGGTTCCGAGCATCCGCCGTCCGCCGTTGTCGACCGTGACCGCGCCCCGTGCCGGCTCCCCGACGACCGCGCGACGGTGCGGCAGCGAGAGGGTCATCCGATACGGCGCCCGCCCGACGAGGAACAGCACCGCGACGAGCGCGAGGATGACCGCGGCCCAGCCTGCCGCCACCAGCTCGAGCCAGCCGAGGGTGTAGCCGATCCCGAGTGCGATCGGGATGATGGCGATGACGACCCAGCCGAGCGGCGTGACGACGCCGCCGAGTCGACGTCCGACGCGTGCGAATCCCCGTCCGATGGCGCGCGCCGCGCGCACCGTCCCGACGACGACGTCGGCGAGCACGCCCGTGCGCGCGCCGACGATCCGGGCCCGGGTCGCGCCGAGCCCGGCGGTGTCGCTCGGGATGGTCGTCTCGCGGCTCGCGCTCGACGACCGGGACTGTGGGCTCACACGGCCTGCCGATCGCTCGGTGGCGGGGTCTCGAGCAGCAGCTGGGAGATGATGCTCGACGGCGTGACCCCGTCGAACTCCGCCTCGGGGTCGAGCACGAGGCGGTGTGCGAGCACAGGCTCGGCGAGCGACTTGATGTCGTCCGGCACGACGTAGTGCCTCCCGCTGGCCGCCGCGAGGGTCTTGGCGGCGCGGACCAGGGCGAGCGCACCGCGCACGCTCGCCCCCAGTCGCACCTCGGTCGCCGAGCGGGTCGCCTCGGTGAGCCGCGAGACGTAGTCGTTGATGGAGGGATCGACGTGCACGGTGCGCACGAGGGCCGCGAGCTCGATGACCTCGGCCGCGCCGATGATCGACGGGATGACGGTGTCATGCGCCCGCACACCCGCCCCCTCGAGGATGCGCACGGTGGCGGCGTGGTCGGGGTAGCCGATGGATGCCTTCAGCAGGAATCGGTCGAGCTGCGCCTCCGGCAGACGGTAGGTGCCTGCCTGCTCGATCGGGTTCTGCGTCGCGATGACCATGAACGGTGCCGCGACCGGGTGCGTCTCCCCGTCGACGGTGACCCGCCCTTCCTCCATGACCTCGAGCAGGGCCGCCTGGGTCTTGGGGCTCGCGCGGTTGATCTCGTCCGCGAGCACGACGTTCGCGAACACGGGACCGCGGTGGAAGTCGAAGTCGCCCGTGCGCTGGTCGTAGATGCTCACGCCCGTGATGTCGCCCGGCAGCAGGTCGGGGGTGAACTGGATGCGGTTGCTCGTTCCGTCGACGCTCTGCGCGATGGCGCGTGCCAGCGAGGTCTTGCCGGTGCCCGGGTAGTCCTCGAGCAGCAGGTGGCCTTCGCTGAACAGCGCGATGAAGCCGAGGCGCACGACGAAGGTCTTGCCGAGCAGCACCTGCTCGACGCCGGACACGAGTCGACCGAACGTCTCGTGGAATGCGCTCGCCTGCTCGGGCGTCATCGTCATGGGGTGTCCTCTCACAGCTGTCGGGTCAGTGGGGCGTGTCGGCCCAGTTGTAGCTTCGGGTGTAGATGTTGCCGTTGGCGGTCACGCTGACGGTCAACGACGGGTAGTCGTTGCCGAGCACCCCTCCTCCGACGACGTCGCATTGCCTGGTCGTGTCGGGAAGGTCCGATCCCCCGCAGTTGTAGCTCACCGCGTCGTAGCCGACGCCTCCGCTCACGAGGCCGGGGCCTCCCGTCCAGATCCACGAGCCCTGCCCGGGCGAGAGGGCGGTGAGGGGCGGGACCGTCTCGACCGCCTGCAGACCGGTCAGGTCGATCTTCACCGGCGTGCCGATCGTGGTCGGGGTCGACCAGTCCGGGCTGCAGAGCCGCACCTCGGGATACTGCTTGCAGGCCTTGACCTGCAGGGTGACCGTGTTGCCGTACTGGGTTCCCCCGGCGGTCAGGAACCCGGCGCCCAGCACCCCCGAGTATTCGGAGCCGTCGGTGCTGCCTCCGCCGAGCCGGTACTGGTAGCCGTCGACGTCGCTCGAGCCCGAGGGGATGTTGAATCCGAGCAGACGGTAGTCCCAGGCGCCCGCACCGTTGGCAAGCGGTCCCGTGAGGCCGACGCCCACGACGTTCCCCGGGGCTGCGCGCGGCGTCGCGGTCACGCTTCCGGATGATGTGCATCCTTGACCGTTGTACGCGTACACGGTGAAGGTGTACGTGGTGTTCGCCGACAGCCCGCTGAAGGTCGCGGAGGTCGCGGACCCGGAGAGGCTCTGCACGTTCGGCCCGGTCGGCGGCGAGAGCACGGGCACACCGTTCTCGACACCCGTCACGGTGCAGCTGGGAGCGGTGCCGTCGTGCCGCGCCACGAAGTAGCTCGTGATCGCCTTGCCGTTCGTGCCGAAGGACCCGGCCCAGCTCACGCTCGCGGTGGTCCCGTCGGTCGTGGAGGCCGAGGCGGTCGGGCTCGCGGTGAGCGTCGGCGCCCCCGCGGGGGTACCCGTGCCTCCCGCCTCGTTCCAGGTCGCGAGCGAGTTGGGTGCCTTGTTGCGTGCACTGACCGAGTAGGCGACAGCCGAGCCGTTCACAATCGAGGTGCTCGTGATGTTCTTCGCGTATTCGGTGCCCGCGGGATCGTCGCTGGGCACCGAGACGGTGACGGGCTGGCCGCCGACGGTCACGACGTAGCTGTCGATCGGGGTTCCCGCGCTCGAGGCGGGCTTTCGCCAGACGACGCGGAGGCCGCGGTCGAGCGGGGTCGCCGTGATGCCCGTCGGAGGTGGCGGGATCACATCCGACCAGATCGTGCCCGCGAGCTGCGCGGGCACGGAGGTGCCGATGGCGTTGACGGCGACGACAGCGATCCGCACGGCATTGTCTGGGCCGTTTCCGGGGGTCGAGACCGTGCACCCGACGGTGATCGTGCAGCTCGTGGTCGAGAGGGTGCCCCCGCCCGCCGCGTCGGTGAGCGTCACGCGGTATTCGGTGATGGGCGAGTTGTTGAAGGGGCCGGGCGACCAGCCGAGGCGCAGCATCCGGTCGCCGAACTCGGTGACCCGGAGGGCGGCGACCGGATCGGGCACGTCCTGCACCGAGATCGTGACGATGCCCCAGACCATGCGCTCGGTGTCGCCGGTGGCATCCGCGACCTGGTACTGCAGCGTGACATCGACCGGGTCCGCTTTGTCGGAGACGCTCACCGTCAGCTTGGACCGGTCGGCGCTCGGCGAGATGGTGACGCCCGCGGGCAGCGCGCCCCCGTCGAGACCGCGGATGCTGACGACGCGCAGCGGCGTTCCCGGGAACGGGTTGGTGGCGGCGTCGTTCGCGAGCACGTCGACGACCGTGGTCGCGCCACGCCGCGTGATGGCCTGGTCGGGCACCGGCTGCGCCAGGGGGCGCGTCGACGGGACGACACGCAGTTCCAGTCGGCCCGACTGACCGTCGTTGAGCGCGTCGCGCACACCGAGGGTGATGCTCGTCGTGGTGCCCTTCACCGCGGAGGAGTCGGCGGTGAGCAGCAGCCGCTGACCGTTGATCTCGTAGCTGAAGCCGGTCGGCAGCGGGGTGAGCACCGTGTACGCGAGCTCGTCGATGTCGTCGTCGTACGGGTACCTGGTCAGCTTGACGAGGTCGAGCTCCTTCTGCTGCCCCGGTTCGAACTCGACGACGCCGCCCGTGAACACGGGGGGCGTGTTGTCGCGCGGCTCGACCTTGATGGGCAGCGAGAGGGTCGTGACGTGACCGTTCGGATCGGAGGCGGAGGTGCCATCCGTCACCTCGAAGGTGATCGACGCCGCACCCCAGTAGCGGTCGGCCGAGGTGTACTGGAGGGTGTCCTCGTCGACGACGAGCGGGTCGCCGTTGGCGTGCGTGGCGCGCACGGTGCTCGAGTCGGTGAGACGCACGCGCGAGCCGCCGAGGGCCACCACGTACTTGGAGAGATCGATGGTGAGCTTCGACTCGCTCTTCACGACGAGCTGCGGCGCCTTCGTGTTGATCTGCGGCAGCGCGTCATCGAACCCGGGCACGCGGATGAAGGCGTAGGAGCGGATCTCGGGGTTGTCCGGGTGCACGACGGCGAACGGGATGATCTGGCTGCGTTCCCCGATCGTGACCCGCACCCGCTTGTTGGGGAGCACCTGCGCCGTGGTCCCGTAGCCGGAGACCAGCTCCACCCCGAGTTCGGAGACGTTGCCGTCGGCGAAGAACACCCGGTCGAGCACGGCGACGTCGACGGTGCGCCGGTCGAGCACGTCGGTCACGCTCAGCACGGAGTCCTGCGCGCTCGGGCGTGACAGCGGCGCATTCGGATCGACTGTGACGCGGATGAAGTTCGAGCTCGTGCCGCCGGTGGCATTCTCGATCGTGTAGATGACGGCGTAGTCGCCCGGTGTGGTGGGCGGCGTGATGTCGACGACGTCGTCGCCGACGATCTTCGCGACGACCCCCTCGCTGTTGGGCTCGACCTGGCGGATCGTGAGCGCCGAGCCGTCGGGGTCGGAGTCGTTCAGCAGCGCGCGCACCGAGACGGTGCGTCCGGGGCGCACGACGACGTTGTCCGGGTTCGCGACCGGGTTGCGGGCCCCCTCGAGCGCCGGCGAGATGCCGACCCGCACGGTGCCGGTGGCACGCGCCCCGAGCCCGTCGACCACCGAGTACTGGAAGGTGTCGGTGCCCGAGGAGTAGTCGCTCGCCTGGTAGGTGATGGTGCTGCCGTCGACGGCGAGCACGCTGCCCTTCTCGGGGTTGGTGACGGTGCCGACGAGCTGCACCGAGTCGCCGTCGGGGTCGACGCCGCTCGTCGGGATCTCGATGTTGACGGTCTGCCCGGCGAGCACGCGCGCCGTCACGATGCCCGGCACGGGCGGGTTGTTGGTGGCGGCGTTCTTCTCGCGCACCGAGATCACGACGCGCGCCTGGGCGGTCTGCCCGTCGGTTCCGGCGATCGTGTAGATGGCCGTGTAGTTGCCGGCCGTCTGCGGCGCGAGGTAGCGCAGCTTCTCCCCCGAGACGAACAGCAGACCGCCGTTCTCGGGCAGTTGCTCGGCGAGATCCGGCTGGAGGGTGATCTCCTCGCCGTCTGGCTGCTCGTCGTTGTCGAGCACGGGGATGTCGATCGCATCCCCCACACGCACCGTGACCTGATCGTCGGTCGCGATGGGCGGCTGCATCCGCAGCGGTCTCGGGATCTCGACGACCGTGATGGTGCCTTCCGCCTCCGCGAGCCCGTTGCTGATGCGGTAGTTGAAGCTGACGGGTCCGTCGAGCGGCGCCCGCAGGGTGACCCGGACGCGGCGCTGGTCGAGCACCTCCGCCTGGATGCCGGATCCGGTCGGCACGTTCATGACGCCGGTGACGACGAGCACGCCACCCGCAGGGTCGATGTCGGTCGTCGAGGGGTCGACCGTCTGGGAGCTCTGCGAGGTGATGAACATGGTCTTCGGCACGGTGATGGGACGCGTGGAGGCATCGGCCGGTGCCGAGACGTCGACGCGCACGGTGCCCGTCGCCGTCTGGGTTCCGTCGGTGACGGTGAACTCGACGTAGTGGGTGCCGACCTGGTCGGAGACGAAGGTGAAGGTGCCTGCCTCGAAGCTCGCGACGATCGTCGTGCCGGCTTTCGGCGGCACCCCGCCCAAGCGGATGGGACCGTTGCCCCCGCGCACGTGCAGCAGCGGACGCACGGTGATCTCGTCGCCCGCTGTCGCGAGCGCCACCCACGATTCGGTTTCGATCTTCACCTTGCCCGCCGGTTCGACGGTCACCTGGAGGGTTCCGTTGGTGGCGTCGCGCCCGTCGGAGACCGTCACGGCCACCGACTTGAGCCCGGTGCCGCCGTTCCCGTCGGTGAAGACGATCACACCGTCTGGCTTGAAGCCGACCTCGTCAGGTTCGGCGACCGAGGCGCCCGTGATGTAGATCGCGTCGCCGTCAGGATCGACCCAGTCGCTGAGCACTTGGGTCGAGACCCGCCCGCCTTCGCCGACGGTCGCCTTCGAGGTGCGCACCTGCCGGGGAGGCGAGTTCTCCGCGTCGGTGCGCACGGTCACCGTGACGACTGCGCTCGCGCTGCCGCCGCGTCCGTCGCTGATGGTGTAGCCGAAGCGGATGGTGCCGGATGCCGTGGGCGCGAGCGTGAGCTGCAGCTGCTGGTTGCGGCTCACGAGGTCGATGCGGCCGACGGTGCTGTCGATCGGGTCGACCGAGGTGACGACGAGCACGTCGCCGTTCGGGTCGTAGTCGTTCAGCAGCACAGGGAGCACGCTCGCGCGTCCGGGTCGCGCACCGAACTCGTCGTCGACGGCGACGGGAGGCTCTTGGATCTCGGCGAGCTCGGGCGGCGTCTCGTCGTCGGCCTGCGGCTGGTCCTCCTGCTGCTGCTGGTCGGTGATGAGCGCATCCCAGTTGTCGATGAGCTCCCCGTCGGCCTGCACGGCCCAACTCGCACCGCCTGCGGCGTCGTTGAGGGCGACGCGTCCGCCGTTGACGGCGAAGCGCAGGGTCGGCCCGCCCGGCATCCCGTCGAGGGTGAGGGTCGTCGGGGCGCGTCCGCCGCACCTGCGCCATCCGGTTCCCGACGCCCAGGCGGCGTATTGGCATCCGTCGACGACGACCGGCTCGGTGGCGACACCGGAGGCGTCGTCGACGAGCACCTCGGGGTCTCCGGCATCGAGGTCGGCGGCCACCAGCGCCCGGGAGTCGGCGATGAGCACGCGTTGCGCGTCGGGCCCAGCGAGCTGCAGTCGTGCCCCCGTGCCGGTGAGTTCCTTGTCGAGGCTGCGGACACCGGATGCGGTGGCGAGTTCACCGGTCGTCGTGTCGAGCGCCGCCCACCGCTCGCCTGCGGCGGTGAGCTGCACCCGGTCGGTCGAGGTCGCGTCCGCGCCCCAACCCGCATCCCAGCGCTGGCTGACCACGTCGGCATCCGGCTCGACGCGCCAGACCTGGGCGGCTTCGGGAACGTAGGCGAGGAGCGCACCGGTCTCGGTGACCGCGACGACGGCATCCGCGCCGAGGCTGAGGCTCGCGGGGGTCGCCGCGTCGAAGGAGTCGAGGCCGGCGAGCGGCACGAACCAGACTTCGCCCGTCGTCTCGGCGACGATCACGACGCGGTCGCCCGCGAGCAGCACTTCGGGGCTCTGCGGGGGGAGCGCGATGTCGTCGCCGATGGTGGCCCGAGCGGGGTCGACCTGACGCACCGTCGCGCTTCCCTGGTCGACGAGCAGCACGGTCGACCCCGATTGCACCAGCCGCGGCGCGTCGGCGTCGACGGAGACGACGCTGTCGAGCTCGTAGACCTCGGTGTTGGCGCGGCCGATCGCATCGTGGTCGGCACCGACGACCCACACGGAGGGGTCGCTGAGGTCCATCCGCTGCGCCGTGTAGCCAGTCGACACGATCGCGAAGGTCGCCACGAGGGCGGCCACGACGGTGCTGCTCGTGACGGTCGCGACGAGGGATCGGTGTGCGGCGAGCCAGGTGCGCACGGTCACTCCTCCGCGATGTCGACGCACTTCTCGGCGCTGGCTGCGCCGGAGGTGCCGTTGCGGTTGACCACGACGGAGAGGCAGACCGCGTCGCCGGGGTCGGCGTCCACCACGAAGCGGTTGGAGGCTTGCAGTGCGGGCGTGGAGGCGACCCCGTCGTCGGTGACGGTGATCTGGTAGCGGTCGTCGGTGTCGAGGCCGGGATCGCGCCAGCTGAACTCGACGCGTCCGCTGCTGCCGAGCTGCGCCTGGATGTCGGACACCACGGGGATGCCGTCGCCGACGGTGCGCAGCAGAACGACGAGCGCGACGACGCCGAGCGTGGTGACGAGCGCGGCTGCCCCGGCGACGATCCAGGCGAGCCGTCGGATGCCCGGGGTCGACTGGCTCGGGGTGCTGCGCGAGAACGGGCCGTCGGGTGCGCTGCGCTCGCGCACGGTGCCGACGGGTGCGTACGGTTCGCCGCTCACGGGGCGGCGCCGACGTCGTCCCGCCTTGGGCGGCGCGGTGCCGGTGCTCACCGGGCGGAGGCGGGTGCGCTCCTCCTGGTCGGCGACGGTTCCGAGCGCCCAGTCGTCCATCGCGATCTCGGCGGCGGTCTGCGGCAGGCTGAGCTCGGATTCGACGAGCTGCAGTTCGCGCACGAGTTCGAGCGCGCTCGCGGGTCGCTGCTCGGGGCGCCGCGACATCGCGCGTCGCAGCAGCGCCTCGAGACTCGCCGGCACATCCGGGCGGCCGATCGGCTGGGGCTTGGCGCGCGCGATGCGGCCCATGAGGTCGCTCGACGAGTTGGCTCCGCCCGGAATCTCGAACGGGGAGCGGCCGGCGAGCAGCGAGTAGACGGTCGCGGCGAGCGACCACACCTCGGATGCGATCGATCCGGGGGTCTCGTCGAGCAGCACCTCGGGGGCCGACCACGGGATCGACAGCCCGACCGAGCTCTCATCCTTCTGGCTGCCGAGCGTCGCCGCGATGCCGAAGTCGGAGAGCACGGGATGCCCGTAGGCGGTCTGCAGGATGTTCGACGGCTTGATGTCGCGATGCAGCACCCCTGCGCGATGCGCGGTCTCGATCGCCGATCCGATCTTCACCGCGATGCGCAGCACCTCGGGCACCGGGATCGGCTCGCGGCGGTAGCGCTCGGAGAGCGAGGACGAGCACAGCTCCATCACGAGGTAGGGCCGGCCGTCGCTCGAGACGCTCGCCTGGTAGACGGTGAGGATCGAGGGATGCGCGCTCAGCTGCGCCATGAGGTTCGCCTCGGCCTGGAACATCTGGCGCACCTGGTCGTTGACGACCTCACTCAGCATGACCTTCACGGCCACCTGGCGGCGCGGCATGTTCTGCTCGTAGAGGAACACGTCGGCGAAGCCGCCGGAGCCGAGCACGTGCACGTAGGAGAACCCCGGGAGCACCGGCGGTTGGGAGGGGAGTCGTCGCGCCACGGCTACCCCCTCGACCCCGCCGAGCTTTCAGTGTAAACGTCGCTGTCGGCCGGCTCGGGCGCGTCGAGCACGTCGACGACGACGACCGTCACGTTGTCGCGGCCCCCGGAGGCGAGTGCCGCGTCGACGAGCGCCCCCGCGGTCTCAGCGGCGGTGAGCCGCGCGGCGAGGTGCAGGCGGATGCGTTCGGGGTCGAGCTCCTTGGTGAGGCCGTCGGAGCACACGAGCAGTCGCAGACCCGCGCGGGCTGGGACGATCCAGTAGTCGGGTCGCGGCACCTCGTGGAAGCCGAGCGCGCGGGTGACGACGTTCGACTCGGGGTGCCCTTCGGCCTCCGCGGCGGTCAGGCGGCCGGAGTCGACGAGCTCCTGCACGACCGAGTGGTCGCGCGTCACCTGGGTGAGCTCGTTCCCGAGGAAGCTGTAGACGCGGCTGTCGCCGACGTTGAAGACGAGGAAGCCGGGTTCGTCGGCGTCGAGGTCGAGCACGACCCCGGTGACGGTCGTGCCTGCGCCGAGCGGCAGGTCTTCGGCCAGCTCGTCGATGTCGTGGGCGGCACGCACGAGCGCCTCCCGCACCACGTCGTGGTCGACCCCGTCGCGACCGGCGAGCTCGGCGAGCCGGTCGACGGCGGCGGCGCTCGCGAGGTCGCCCGCGGCGTGACCGCCCATCCCGTCGGCGACGGCGAACACGGGGGGCAGCGCGACGAGGCTGTCCTCGTTCGCCTGCCGGCGGCGTCCGACATCCGTGACCGCCGCCCAGGCGAGCGTGAGGTGTTCATCGGGACGGCCCGACAGCGGGAAAAGGCGTCGGGTCTCGTCGTCGCCGTGGCGGGTCATGTGACGGGCTCCGTTCGTGGCGCGGGACGCTCTGGCCCGAGGATCTCGATGACGACACCCTCGCCGAGGTCGATGCGGGTGCCGGGGGTCACGACGACCGATTCGCCCCGCCGCAGGGCGCGCACGGGCGAGCCGGGCACGCGCACCTCGCTGCCGTTGAGGGTGCGCAGGTCGGTCGCGACCACGACGGCACCCTGTTCGTGAAGTTCGAGGTGGGTCGCCGAGATGCCGCCCTCGGGGCTGGCGACCGGCACCAGCAGGGGCGCGCCGACCGCGGGCACCCGCATGGCGCGTGGGCTGCGGCCGACGTGCACGGGGCGGTCGAGCACGATGGGCTCGCCCTGTCCCACCCGGATGCGGTGGTGCGGCCGCAGAGCGTTGGGCACGGGCGGCAGTTCGGGTACGGCCGGCCGCTCGACCTGCGGCGCGGTACCGCGCACGATCGTGTCGCCGAGAGCCACCTCCACCTCGTCGACGTCGACCACGAGGCGCGCAAGCCGTTCACGCACCGCTTGCGGCACCGTGTCGTCGGTGTTCTCGTGCACGTTCGGCTCACCCCCTCCCAGGTCGAACGTCCATTCTCTCGCGCCCACGTGCGCGCCCGTAGCCCCCGAGGGGGTGAGGCGCGAATCGGCTCGCCGATGCCTACCCTAAGTACCCAGTCGCGTTTCCACGGCTCCGACCAGCGCCCACCCAGAGCGGCTTGCTTCACGAGTCGAGGGAAAAGACCCTGCATCCAGTGAGTCGCAGTAAGCAAGCCCATCGCTCGCTCCGCTGGTGCGCGGCGCGCTGCCCTTACGACGCTCGCGCGTGGCTAGTCCCCTGCGACGCCGGATATCGATTCGCCCCGGCCCGCAGCTGTGGCACCCCTGAACAACTGGGCGCATATTGACCAGTAGACGCTCATATCGCTGCGCTCGAGGTTGTGCACCTCATCGGCGCCCCCCAAGAAGAGAGGGACACGATAGCCGACGCACTCGTCAGGTTGGAGACCCCGCGCATCGCTGGCGTATTCGCGCCATGCGTCAAGAAAATCTGCCGCCAGCGCAGCATCTTGATACTCGATCAACTCGTCTTCATGGAAGGATTCGAAACTCGCAGGCACCTGAAGGACTTCGCCCGCTCCCGGGTCCAGGAGAACCACTTGAGGTTCACCGGCCGCGACTCGCCCGAAGTCCAGAGCACATTGTCGGCCGAGCCAGTCATACGCGAAGGGGAAATACTGTGCGCGCCTCGCCGGGAACATCTCGGCAATGGCGCCAAGGGCGTCGGTCGCGGATCCGTTGGTGTGAACACGGTAGAGCCCGCGATCAAAAGTCACACCGGCGAATCGTGCCATGAATTCCGCGAACCCGCGCACCTCACCTCCGTTTGGAGCGAGCAGCGGCTCCGATCCTGCGTCTGACGCACCCGTGACCGTGAAACCTGCGGAAAAGCGTTCAAACACGGTTGCCCCCTAGATTGTTACGGCACTCGCGCATGTTCCGATTGGCACGTCACGCAGTTCCCTCATTATCTGGGCACCCAGGCTCCGATTCACTGAGACGAGTGGCGCCAGTTGGACAGGGCATCAAGGCCGCCCAACCGGAGGTCAATGGTGTGGTCCCCGCATCGGCCCCCGTCGAACGGCGCCCACCCGCGCGCTGATACCGTGCGGCGGCCAAGTCGCTCGAGCAACGCACCTTTGTCACCTGGAGTTGACCCGCCTTGGCTGCGTCGTCGAGAGCTCCGCGGACTTCCCTCTTGTTGCCAGCGTGTCCGGCCTCACCCGGGGATCACGCGAGCAGGTCACGAGCTCGTGCGTGACGCAGGATGAGCGAATGCGGTCGCTGCGGTTCCCGACCGTTCATCGTGGGCAGGTGAAGTGATGGCCGACTGGGATCGCGGAACGGTCCCCCAACAGGCTTCAGAGCCTCAACTTTCAGTTCGCGGGGCAGAGCGCGGCGGGGCAGTTCGTGCCCATGCCTTGCAACGCTCCGCGCTTGCACGGCGGTTCGACGCTGCAGGAGGAAGAGCCAAGGTCAAAGAAGCTGGCGGGGAATCGTCAGCCCAACCGGGAAGGTGTGTACGGCACGGGAAAAGTAGTGGATGCCACCGCTCTCCTGGCAGTATCGGCGGAGCTTTCCAGTCCGTTTCCCACGCCCGGCGATCCCTCGGACGACGACTGGGACAGTCGGACGGAGCTCGACGAGGTCGATTCCGAGATCGCCGGCACCATCAGTAATGAGCGAGGAGTTGGGGACGTTGGACGGCCAGGACGATGACGACAGCGCGGGCCCGGATCAAATCCGGATCGATCTCTGGGTTCGCTGGGAAACTCCGCCTCCATCTGAGTTCGCGCCCACGGGATGCGAGGTATTTGAGCGCAAGGGGCAGGTCAGTTGGAAGCTCCGCGCTTGGGACTTTGCGCCGCCGCACTGGCGAGATCGTCAGCTCTCAGTCGACCAGGCACTCGACGAGTCCTTGGCCCTGATCCGACAGATGAACCAGTTGCCGCCGTCACTCGGGCGGCGTGCGATTCAGCTGTGGATCGAGCTTCACCCAAAGTCCATGACAGCCGGGATCGTCCTGCAACCCGAGCTCCTCCGACCCTTGGTCGAGGAGAATGTCATCGTGATGCTCAACGCGCTGTAGGGTTCGATCGCTCTTGGACATGAGAAACGCCGGGAGCGGAACGAAAGCCAGGCCGATTCACTCGTGGCACGTCGTATGCAGGCGGGTGTCCTTGGCGAGAGGAGCATCGTTGATTCGCAAGAAACGTGTCGTGCGTGGAGCCTTCGTCGGGCTGCCGCTGGCGGTGCTGCTCAGCGGTTGCGACTACGTTCTCGAGGATGTGCCGGCTGCTGACCTGGCGGTGGCGCTCCGAGATGGGTTCGTCACCGTCACGAACTGTGGCGAGGCGATGCCCGCCCCGGTGGGCGTCCGCATGGGGGAAAGCACCGACGACGGCTTCCAGGAGTTCTTTGTGGCCGAGCAGGACGACGGATGGTCCGCGCGTGGTGTGATCACGTCGAATCCTGACGAGTGGGCCCGCGTGGAGACATCGTCGTCACCCGAACTCACAGGAGGTGAGCAACTCGCCGTCTTCCCGCAGTTCGGCACCGGGGGGACGGTGGCGCGCTTCACGATTCCGAAGCGCGGCATTCCCGACGACGGGTGGCTGCATCCGGACGGGACGATCACGATCGAGCCCTGTCCGCGTTCATGATGCTGGCCGAGGATCGCAGGAGAGGTTGCCGACGCGGACGGGCTTCCTCGCGACTCGAGCCCATCGGCGTTGAACGGTGAAGCTGGAAGCGGCCTGATCGATCGGTGTGGTGCACAACCATATCCCGCCGGGCATGCTGAGCCCTCGACCGAGCGATCCAACTTGTTCGGGCTCGCCGACCTCGCGCGGCAGCTCATGCGCCCGCGGGAGCTGTGAGGAAAACGTTGGATAGCGGATCGGACCGGTCAGCCCAATGCGCCTCTCCGCGTGTCGACTCCTCGCCGCAAGGCTACCGAGGACTGAGATGGGGCCGAGGCCATCTGCTGACCTGTCCCGACATTCGCGGGCAGTTCTTGTCTGCTGTTCACGCCGCCGCGCATGCCGCGGCGTGAACAGTCTCGAACTCGATGTAGCAGTGATTCAGCCGACGACCGCCGACTCGGAAACGCTGCTCATGAAACACCCCGGTGCTTCATCGTCGTTCCTCGGACTACCAGTTCGGTGGGAAAGACTGTGGTGTCGGGGTTCTCGACCTGTGTCCCGCGAATGTCGTTGAGGAGTTTGCGGGCGGCCGTGGCGCCGATCTGTTCGAACGGGACGCTTATGGTGCTGAGGTCGAGAAGGGAGGACATATCGTGTCCGTCGTAGCCGATGATCGCGATGTCCGCCCCGGGGCTGACCCCATGTTCCTTCATGACGCGGATGGCTCCGTACGCCATCTCATCGGAGAAGCAGACGACAGCCGAAGGTGGCCGGTCGACCGCGAGCAGGCGCTCCATCGCGTGGGCACCGCCTGCGAGCGTGTAGTCGCCGGGAACGACAATCTCTTCGTCGATCGACAGTCCCGCTCTTGTCATGGCATCGCGGAAGCCAAGGTGGCGGTCGTGTTCGAGAACAGCCGCGCTTTCAGCTTCACGACCGTAGATGAGGCCGATCCGGTGGTGCCCGCCATCGATGAGGTGCTGGGTTGCGGTTGCAGCGCCGGCACGGTCGTCGATATCGACACTGGACGTCCACGGTCCGTGGGATCCGAACATGGTGACCGGCATGCGGAGTTTGAGGATCTCTTCGAGGTCGCGACTCTGCGCGTTGAGCGAGAGCACGAGGAAGCCGTCGACGCGACGCGCTAGGCGCTTGTGCGGAGGGACAGGGTGCGGATCGCTGGGATCGCCGGTGCAGTACAACAGCAGGTCCATGCGCGAGTCGCGCATCTCCTTTTCGACGCCGCTGAGCATGCGTTGGAATGCGAGCCGGTCCACATAGGGGGTGATGATGGCGATGCTGCCGGCTCTCCCCGTCGAAAGAGCAGCAGCAGCGGGAGAGCCGACGTAGTCCAGTCGCTCCGCGACTTCCAGAACGTGATTCCGGATGTCCGGATCGACGGTCTCGAATCCGCGGAGCGCGCGCGAGACGGTTGCGGTCGACACGCCCGCGATGCGCGCGACGTCCTTGACTGTGACCGCCATGGGCTTCCCGTTCTCTTCCGACTTCTGCTCATACCCTATCGCGGAGAGTCAAGCAGATCGGTAACCGATTGCTTGTAGTTCCCGGGTCGCGCAAAACATATGAAATCTAGCAAGAATCCATGGTTCCCATCGCATCAAGTAATCGGTTACTTGACAGTCTGATTCTCAATATGCAAGCCTGATCGCGACGCTCCGGTGGGGCGTCCTCACCCCAAGGCTTAAGGCCGGGATGAAGCGACAGCAGAGATCTCATAGGAGAGAGCCGTGCGTACCAAGAAGCGTCTTGTCGCAGCACTAACAGCAACCCTGGCCGTCGTGGCCCTCACAGTCGCCGGATGCAGCAGCAATGCACCGGGCGACGGTCAGGGCGGGGACGGTGTCGGTCCGATCACGTTCGCGTCGGGCAAGGATCTGACGGGTGCGATGCCGCAACTGATCGACATGTGGAACAAGGAGAACCCCGACCAGAAGGTGACGTTCCTGGAGCTCTCCGCTTCTCCGGATGACCAGCGCACCTCGTTCGTCCAGGACTTCCAGGCGAAGAGCGGACGGTACGACGTCATCTGGGGCGACGTGGTGTGGACGTCGGAGTTCGCGGCCTACGGCTGGCTCGAGCCGCTCGACGCGACGAAGGTCGCCGGTCCCGACATTCTGCCGGCCGCCGTGGCATCCGCCACGTACGACGGCAAGATCTGGGCAGCTCCGTTCATGACGAACGCCGGGCTTCTGTACTACCGGTCGGACCTCATCGACTCACCCCCCACGACATGGGAGGAGCTCTCGGCGGATTGTGAGATCGCGAAGCAGAACAACATCGACTGCTACGCGGGCCAGTTTGCGCAGTACGAGGGTCTGACCGTGAACGCTGCGGAGGCGATCAACTCCGCCGGCGGCACGTTCCTGAGTGACGACGGCAGCAAGGTGACCGTCGACTCGCCGGAGGCGCGCGAGGGGCTGCAGCACCTGGTGGACATGTTCAAGAACGGCGACGTCAACAAGGCGGCCATCACCTATCAGGAGCAAGAGAGCGCCAACGCGTTCCTGGACGGAAAACTGATGTTCCTGCGGAACTGGCCGTACGTGTACACCGCAGCCAGCGCCCCCGACTCCGTCATTGCCGGGAAGTTCGGGATGGCACAGCTGCCAGGCAAGGACGGCCTCGGAGTGTCGTCGTTGGGTGGCATCAACCTCGGCGTCTCCGCCTTCTCCAAGAACAAGGAGACCGCGAAGGCCTGGGTGGAGTGGATGCAGTCGGAGGAAGCGCAGAAGATTCTCGTCAGCGTCATGAACCAGGCCTCGGTGCGCAGCGATCTGTACACCGACCCGGAGCTGGTGGGGGTGTCGCCATACCTGCCGACGCTGCAGAAGGCTGAGCTGACGGCAGTCCCGCGCCCCGGTACGCCGAACTACAACGCCGTCAGCCTGGCGATCCAGAAGAACGCGTACGCAGCGCTGCAGGGCACGGTGTCAGTCGACGAAGCGATCACGCAGATGGCGGCCGACCTCGAGCAGGCCATCAAGTAGACCGAAGAGCAGAAGGCGAGCCATGTCAGTCCTACTCGGCACCGCACGGGAGCGCCGTCGGCGGCCCCACGAAACCCGAGAACGAGACGGCAGGCTCGCCTTCTGGCTCGTCATCCCCGCGATCGCCGTCCTCACGATCGTGATCGCCTTCCCGGTGGCCGCCTCGGTGATCCGTTCCTTCTTCGGGGATGGCATCCGCGAGACCCCGTTCGTCGGCTTCGACAACTACGCCGAAGCGCTTTGGGGATACGGCGCGAAAGAATTCTGGGCGTCGGCGGGCGTCACCTACCTCTTCGCCGGTGTCACCATCGTCCTAGAGACCTTGATCGGCCTGGGTATGGCGCTGGTCGCCAACCGCGCCTTCCGCGGCCGCGGAATCCTGCGCGCCGCAGTCCTCGTGCCATGGGCTGTGCCGACCGCGGTCGCGGCGGTGCTGTGGAAGTGGGCATTCGACCCGCAGGGAATCATCAACGCCCTTGCCGGATCCTCGATCGTCTGGACCGGTTCGACCGTACCCTCGATCGTGGCGATCGTCGTCACCGACACCTGGAAAACCGCTCCGTTCGTCGCGCTCCTCATCCTCGCCGGGCTGCAGATCATCCCCGAGGAGGTCTACGAGGCCGCGAAGATCGACGGTGCCGGTGCGTTCAAGCGGTTCCTGTTCATCACGCTGCCGCTGGTCAAGCCCGCACTGTTGGTCGCCGTGCTGTTTCGGCTGCTGGACGCGCTGCGAATGTATGACTTGCCCGAGATCATGACCAACGGTGCGAACGGCACCGCAACGCTGTCCGTGCTTGTTGTGCAATCCACCCTCAGCCAGCTCAAACCCGGGTACGGCGGGGCGCTCTCGACCATCACCTTCGTGCTGATCTTCGTCACCGCATACCTGTTCGTCCGCCTGCTCGGAGTGAACGCCGTCGACCAGGCCAGCGGCAAGAGAAGAGGCGACCGATGATCCAGACGAGCACTGCCCCGGGTCGTGCGGGGGGCGCACCCGCTGCGACGGGCGTCACCCGTCGACGTCGACGCGTGAATTGGGGGGCTGGCGGACTATGGATCGCAGTGGTCGCGATCACCATCTTCTGCCTCGCACCGTTCTATTGGATGGTGGTGTCGAGCCTGAAGGGCCCGAACGAGATCTTCGACAACTCCCTGATTCCCCTCGAGCCCACCCTGATCAACTACGAGGCCGTCTTCGGCGCACAGAACACCTTCGTGCTGGCTTTGCGCAACAGTCTCATCATCGCCAGCAGCGTCACCCTGGTGGCGCTGCTGTTCGGGATCTTCGCCTCGTATGCGATCGCCCGCCTGCAGTTCCGGGGGAAGAACCTGGTGCTCGGACTGTTTCTGGCGACCTCGATGTTCCCGGGTGTGGCGATCCTGACCCCTCTGTTCCAGCTGTTCGCCGACCTCGGTTGGATTGACACCTACCAGGCGATGATCATCCCCGACATCAGCTTCTCGCTCCCGCTCGGGGTATGGATCCTCACCAGCTTCTTCCGGGCCATGCCCTGGGAGCTCGAGGCGGCCGCGCGCGTCGACGGTGCCACACGGGGGCAGGCCTTCCGAAAGATCATCCTGCCCCTAGCGGTGCCCGGCGTTTTCACCACGGCGATCCTGGTCTTCATCTCGGCATGGAACGAATTCATGATCGCCAACTCGATGTCGCAGACCCCCGCGTCTCAGCCGGTGACGGTTGCGATCGCCCAGTTCACCGGCATCTCCCAATATGACAAGCCCTACGGCACTCAGATGGCCGCCGGTGTCATCGTGACCATCCCGCTGATCATCCTCGTGCTGATCTTCCAGCGTCGAATCATCAGCGGGTTGACCGCCGGTGGAGTGAAATGAGGCCGCTGCGTGTGCTGGTGATCGGGGGCACCGGCATCATCAGCGCCGCCGTCGTCCGCGAAGCCCTCGTCCAGGGGCATGAGATTCACGTCCTGAACCGCTCCGCGTCGGCTCTGCGGCCCGTCCCGGAAGGTGTACACCGACACCAGGGCGACATCCGCTCACCGGAATCCGTCGAACGAGCTATCGGCGACCTGAGTTTTGACGTCGTCGCTCAGTTCCTTGCGTTCCTGCCCGAGCACATCGAACAGGACCTGCACCTGTTCACCGGACGCACCGAGCAGTACGTGTTCGTCAGTTCCGCCTCCGCCTACCAGACACCACCCGTCCGGATCCCGGTCACGGAATCCACGCCCCTCG
Organism: Leifsonia xyli; assembly: GCA_003243275.1. Classification (GTDB taxonomy): domain Bacteria; phylum Actinomycetota; class Actinomycetes; order Actinomycetales; family Microbacteriaceae; genus Homoserinibacter. The sequence goes on from QFQR01000001.1 coordinate 507,572, forward strand.
CCAACCCTTTCTGGCAATACTCCCGCGACAAGATCGCCGCCGAAGACGTCTTGACCCAGGCGTATCGGCAGCGCGGGTTCCCGATGACGATCGTTCGCCCCTCACACACCTACGACCCGACCATGGTGCCCTTCGACGGCGGGTGGACGGTGGTCGATCGGATGCGGCGCGGTGCGGAGGTGATCGTTCCAGGTGACGGGACGTCGCAGTGGACCATCACCCACCACGCGGAGTTCGCGCGCGGATTCGTCGGTCTGTTCGGCCATCCCCAGGCGATCGGCGAGGCATTCCACATCACCTCCGACGAAGCCCCCACGTGGAATGCGATCTACGCGGCCATCGCTCACGCCGCCGGCGTGGAGCCGCGAATGGTGCACGTGGCCTCTGACGCGATCGCCGCCGCCGACCCCGCATGGGGGGCGGCACTGTTGGGAGACAAGGCCAACTCCATGGTCTTCGACAACAGCAAGATCCGGCGGCTGGTACCCAGCTTCACGCCGTCGATCCCCTTCGCGCGCGGCGCCGAGGAGATCATCGCGTGGCATGACGCCCACCCGGCGGCGAAAGTCGTCGACCCCATCGTCGACCAGCTCATGGACCGTCTTGCCGACGCCTACCGGCCCCGCCCCCTCACCATTAGGGAAGAAAACGAATGAAATACATCCCGCTCGGGCGCTCCGGCGCCGTCGTCTCGAACCTCGCACTGGGGACGATGACCTTCGGATCGGAGACCGACGCTGACGAAGCATCCGCCCAGCTCGACCTCTACATCGAAAGCGGGGGGATCCTGATCGAGACCGCCGACGTCTATGGTGCCGGCCGTGCCGAGCAGATCGTAGGCACCTGGCTCAGCACTGCCGGTGCTGCTATGCGGGACCGGGTGTTTCTGGCGGGTAAGGGGCGCTTCCCGGTCGGGATTGAGCCGCGCGACGCAGGCCTCTCACGCCGACATCTTCGCCGCGCCCTGGACGCCAGCCTGCGCAGGCTCGGTGTGGAGCACCTCGACCTCTATCAGGTGCACGCATGGGATCCCGTCACGCCGTTGGAAGAGACACTCGGGTTCCTCGAGGACGCCGTCCACGCCGGGAAGATCGACTACGCGGGTCTGTCCAATTTCACCGGCTGGCAGATCGCGCAGGCTGCCGCGACCGTGCGCGAACGTTTCCCCCTGGTCTCCATGCAACCGCAGTACAACCTCCTCGCCCGCGAGGTGGAATGGGAGATCATCCCCGCCTGCGAGGCAAACGGCCTCGGAGTGCTGCCCTGGTCACCCCTGGGCGGGGGGTGGCTGACCGGCAAGTATCGACCCGACGCGCGACCCACCGGTGCCACGCGCCTCGGAGAGGACCCCAACCGCGGCGTCGAGGCCTACGATGCCCGCTCCGCTCAGCCTCGCACCTGGCGAGTGCTGGATGAACTGCAGCGGATTGCCACCGCGCACGGTCACTCCATGTCCCGCATCGCCCTCGCTTGGCTCGCGTCTCGTCCGAGCGTCACCTCGATCGTCCTCGGCGCCCGCACCACCGCTCAGCTGGCCGACAACCTCGGCATGAACGATGTCACCCTCACAACCGCTGATCTCATGGCGCTCGACCAGGCCAGCGACCCTGAGCCGGCATCATGGCCGTACGGAGCCGCCGGCCTCGAACAGCGCTCGCGGGCTGTCGGCTGACAAGCCCCGCTACGAGGCAGAAAGGCTGGTGCACGGGAGTCGCGACTGAGCGACAGATCGATCGAACGTCGGCCGGGGTCACCGAGTTCGCGCGGGAGCGCCCGCGCCCCCGCACTACTCGCCGATGTAGCTCATCACGTGCTTGATACGGGTGTAGTCCTCGAAGCCGTACATCGAGAGGTCCTTGCCGTATCCGGAGTGCTTGAAACCGCCGTGCGGCATCTCGGCGACCAGCGGGATGTGCGTGTTGATCCACACGCAGCCGAAGTCGAGGTGCTTCGCGAAGCGCATCGCGCGACCGTGGTCCGAGGTCCACACGCTCGAGGCCAGCCCGTACTGCACGCCGTTCGCCCAGGCGAGCGCCTCCGCCTCATCCGAGAAGGTCTGCACGGTGATCACCGGCCCGAAGATCTCGTTCTGGATGGCGTCGTCGTCCTGGCGCAGCGCGTCGACGATCGTCGGCTCGATGAAGTAGCCGCTGCCCGCCTTGCGCTCGCCCCCGGTCACGATCTGGGCGTGCGACGGCAACGCGCCGATCACGCCGAGCACGCGATCGAACTGGGCCGCATTGTTCACCGGGCCGAAGAAGGTGTCCGGATCCCCCGGCGCGCCCGTCGTGACATTCTCCGCCACATAGGCGGCGAGCGCCGCGAGGAACGCGTCGTGCGCGTCCTTGTGCACGAGCACACGGGTCGCCGCGGTGCAGTCCTGGCCCGCGTTGAAGTAGCCCGCGACCGCGATGCCCTCGGCCGCCTTCGCCATGTCCGCATCCGGGAACACGATCACCGGCGCCTTGCCGCCGAGCTCCAGGTGCACCCGCTTCAGGTCGGAGGACGCCGACCGCGCCACCTCCATCCCCGCGCGCACCGAACCGGTGATCGACACCATCTGGGGCGTCTTGTGCTCCACCATCCGGGCACCCGTCGTGCGGTCACCCGTGATGACGTTGAGCACGCCAGGCGGCAGGAACTCGGCCGCGATCTCGGCGAGCAGCAGCGTCGACTGCGGGGTGGTGTCCGACGGCTTCAGCACGCTCGTGTTGCCTGCCGCGATCGCCGGCGCGAACTTCCACACCGCCATGTTGAGCGGGTAGTTCCACGGGGTCACCTGGCCGATCACCCCGATCGGCTCGCGGCGGATCGAGCTCGTGTGGTCCTTCATGTACTCGGCGCTCGCCCGGCCCTCCAGGTTGCGGGCGGCGCCCGCGAAGAAGCGGATCTGGTCGACCGAGAGCATGATCTCGTCGCCGACGAGGCTCGCGCGCGGCTTGCCGGTGTCCTGCGACTCCAGGTCGGCGAACTCCTCGGCGCGTTCCTCCATCCGGTCGGCGATCCGGAACAGGGCGAGCTGCCGCTCCGCCGGGGTCGCCTCGCCCCAGCTCTCGAACGCGGATGCCGCAGCCGCGAACGCGGCATCCACATCCGCCTGCCCCGACACGGGCGAGCTCGCATAGCTCTGCTCGGTCGCCGGGTCGATGACCTCGAAGCTGTCGTCGCCGCGTGCGTCGACATACTCGCCATTGATGAAGTTGCGCAGAATCCGTTCGGCCATGTGCTCACCCTAACCGCTCCCGAGTGCCCCCGGAACTGCTGATTTCGTCGTTGCGACACGCTCACGTTGCGGATTCGTTTGTCAAGCCCCTCCCGTGGTGAGAGAATCGAACGCATGACGCCCCGAAACCGCCCGATCGCCCTCGATGAGGTGTCGAAAGCGATCATCGAGCAGCTCCAGGAAGACGGTCGGCGCTCCTACGCGGAGATCGGCAAAGCCGTCGGGCTCTCCGAAGCGGCCGTGCGCCAACGGGTGCAGAAGCTCACCGAGGCGGGCGTCATGCAGGTGGTCGCCGTCACCGACCCGATGCAGCTGGGCTTCTACCGCCAGGCGATGGTCGGCATCCGCGTCACCGGCGACAGCCGCGCGGTCGCCGAACAGCTCGCCGAGATCCCGGCCGTCGACTACGTCGTGCTCACCGCCGGCAGCTTCGACCTGCTCGCCGAGGTCGTGTGCGAGAACGACGACGACCTGATCGAACTGCTCAACCAGCGCATCCGCAGCATCGCGGGCGTGCAGGCCACCGAGACCTTCGTCTATCTGAAGCTGCAAAAGCAGCTCTACAACTGGGGAACCAGGTGATCACACCATGACCATGATCGACAACGCACTCAGCGCGCAGACCGAAGAGGAGCTGCAGCAGAAGGCCAAAGACCACCTCTGGATGCACTTCGCACGCCAGTCGGTGCTCGAAGAGCACGGTGCACCCATCATCGTGAAGGGCGACGGCCACCACATCTGGGACTCGCACGGCAAGAAGTACTTCGACGGCCTGTCCGGGCTCTTCGTCGTGAACGCCGGGCACGGTCGCAAGCGCCTCGCGGAGGTCGCCGCCAAGCAGGCCGAAGAGCTCGCCTTCTTCCCGCTCTGGTCCTACGCCCACCCGGCCGCGATCGAGCTGGCCGACCGGCTCGCCGACTACGCGCCGGGCGACCTCAACCGCGTCTTCTTCACGACCGGCGGCGGCGAAGCGGTCGAGACCGCCTTCAAGCTCGCCAAGTACTACTGGAAGCTGCAGGGCCGCCCCACCAAGCACAAGGTGATCTCGCGCTACGTGGCCTACCACGGCACGCCGCAGGGCGCGCTCGCCATCACCGGCATCCCCGCCATGAAGGAGATGTTCGAGCCGATCACCCCTGGCGGCTTCCGTGTGCCGAACACCAACTTCTACCGCGCGGCCGAGATGGGCTACGAGGGCGCCTCGCTCGAGGGCTTCGGCCAGTGGGCCGCCAACCGCATCGAGGAGATGATCCTCTTCGAAGGCCCCGAGACGGTCGCGGCGGTCTTCCTCGAACCGGTGCAGAACTCCGGCGGATGCTTCCCCCCTCCCCCCGGCTACTTCCAGCGGGTGCGGGAGATCTGCGACAAGTACGACGTGCTGCTCGTCGCCGACGAGGTCATCACCGGCTTCGGGCGCATCGGCGACATGTTCGCCTCCACGACGTACGACATCCGTCCCGACATGATCACCTGCGCCAAGGGCATGACGAGCGGCTACTCCCCCATCGGCGCGTGCATCGTGAGCGATCGCCTCTATGAGCCGTTCCGGCACGGCACGACCGCGTTCTACCACGGCTACACCTTCGGCGGGCACCCGGTCTCGAGCGCCGTCGCGCTCGAGAACCTCGCGATCTTCGAAGAGGAGGGGCTCGTCGAGCGGGTGAAGCAGAACTCCCCCGTCTTCCGCCAGACCCTCGAGAAGCTCCTCGACCTGCCGATCGTCGGCGACGTGCGCGGCGACGGCTACTTCTTCGGCATCGAGCTCGTGAAAGACAAGGCCACCCGCGAGACCTTCGACGACGACGAGTCGGAGCGTCTGCTGCGCGGCTTCCTCTCGAAGGCGCTGTTCGACGCGGGCCTCTACTGCCGCGCCGACGACCGCGGCGACCCGGTGGTGCAGCTTGCGCCGCCGCTCACCATCGGCCCGGCCGAGTTCGACGAGATCGAGGGCATCCTGCGGTCGGTGCTCACCGAGGCCTGGTCGCGGCTCTAGGGGTGTCGTACCGCGCGCTCTCGTACTGGCACGACTCCGTCGCGGCCTCGGGCGACGCGCTCGATCCCCGGCCCGCGCTCGATCAGGATGCGGATGCCGACGTCGTCATCGTCGGCGCCGGCCTGACCGGCCTCTGGACCGCGTGGTACCTCGCCGAGCGCGAGCCGGAGGCCCGCATCCTCGTGCTCGAAAAGGAGATCGCCGGGTTCGGGGCCTCCGGACGCAACGGCGGCTGGTGCTCGGCCCTGTTCCCACGCTCGACGGCCTCGCTCGCGAAGCAGCACGGGCGGGATGCGGCGCTCGCCATGCGGCGCGCCATGATCGACACCGTCGGCGAGGTGGGGCGCGCCGCCGCCGAGGCCGGCATCGACTGCGACTACGCGCGCGCGGGCACCGTCGTCTACGCCCGCTCGGGCGTGCAGGAGCGCGCCGCGCGTGCCGAGGTCGAGGAAGCGGCCGGATTCGGAGTCGACCCGTTCGAATGGTGGGGAGCGGATCGGGTGCACGCCGCCGGCGCCGTGGGCGGGGTCTACGACCCGAACTGTGCGCGGCTGCATCCGGCCAAACTCGTGCGCGGGCTCGCCAGGGCTCTCGAGGCGCGCGGGGTGCGCATCGCCGAGGGAACCACGGTGGAACGGGTCGATCCGGGGCGGGTCGCGACCAACCGCGGCACGGTGCGCTGCGATCGCGTCGTCATCGCGGTCGAGGGATACGGTGCCGCACTCGCCCAGACGCATCGCAGCATCCTGCCGCTGTACTCGCTCATGATCGCCACCGAGCCGCTGCCTGCCGCCTTCTGGGACGAGGTCGGCATCCCGCACGGTCGCACCTTCAGCGACTACCGCCACCTCATCATCTACGGGCAACGCACGGCAGACGACCGCTTCGCCTTCGGCGGGCGCGGGGCGCGCTATCACTTCGGCAGCGCCATCCGCGGCGAATACGACCGGGTGGAGAAGGTCTTCAGCCACCTGCGGCGCACGCTCGGCGAGCTGTTCCCCGCGCTCGGCGACACCGCCGTCACCCACCGCTGGGGTGGTCCGCTGGGGGTTCCCCGCGACTGGCACGCCGCCGTGCGGTTCGACCCCGCCACCCGCATCGGATGGGCGGGCGGCTACGTCGGCGACGGCCTGTCGACCACCAACCTGGCCGGCCGCACCCTCGCCGACCTGCTCACCGGCGCCGACACCGAGCTCACCCGCCTGCCCTGGGTGGGGCACCGCTCGCCCGACTGGGAGCTCGAACCGCTGCGCTTCCTCGGGGCCAACGCGGGCCTCGTCGCCATGACGGCAGCGGATGCCGAGGAGCGTGCCACGGGACGCGCCTCGCTCGTCGCGCGGGCCATGGGGCCGCTCACGGGCCACTGATCCGATCGCGGCGGCGCGGGAATAGCGCGGCCGGATCTCTGGTTGACTTGTCGTTGAAGTTGACTTGTCAATCAAATCGTTCGCCGTGAAGGAGCAACACCCGTGACCGCACAGACCACCCTGACCACCCATCCGCAGTTCACCGCCGGAACCTGGAAGCTCGACACCGCCCACTCGGAGCTGTCGTTCTCGGTGCGCCACCTCGTGGTCTCCAAGGTGCGCGGCGTCTTCGAGAACTTCGACGTGACGATCGTCACCTCGCCTGACGAGAGCGAGACCACCCTCGAGGCGACCATCGACATCGCCAGCGTCGACACCCGCAACGAGATGCGCGACGGCCACCTCCGCACCGGCGACTTCTTTCTCGTCGACGAGCACCCGACCGCCACCTACCGTGGCACCGCGGTCACCCTGGACGGCGACCACTTCACCGTCGAGGGCGAGCTCACGCTGCGCGGGGTCACCCGCCCCGTCGCGCTGAAGGGCGAGTTCCTCGGCATCGTCACGAACGGCTACGGCCAGACCGTCGCCGCGGCCAGCGCCACCACCACCATCAACCGCACCGACTTCGGGGTCAACTGGAACACCGCCCTCGAGGCCGGCGGGATGACCCTCGGCGACGACGTGGCCCTCACCTTCGAGCTGCAGGTCGTCAAGCAGGACTGAGGCCCCTCGGTCCCCCTCGCCCGGCGCCCGCAGGAGCGCGGCACCGGGCGAGGGGGTCGACGGCCTCAGTCGGCAGACGGGGTCGTCGCGGGGAACAGCGCATCGATCGCCGCGACCTCATCCGCCGTCGGACGCCACCCCGAACCCGCCCGCGCGTTCGCGACGATCTGCTCGGGGCGCGTCGCACCCGCGATGACGCTCGAGAGCTCGGGGCGCGCGAGCAGCCAGCCGAAAGTCGCCTCGAGGATGCCGATCCCGCGCTCGGCGGCGAACGCCTCGTAGGCCTCGATCGCATCCCACGGCGCGTTCTCCGCGATATGCGGACGCTGCCGTCCGATCCGGCTGTCGGCCGGCCGCTCGGTGCGGCTGAAATTGCCCGTGAAGAGGCCGTTCGCGAGCGGGAAGAAGGGCAGGAAGCTGAGCCCCCGCTCCCGCACGGCGGGCAGCACCCGGGTCTCGGCGGAGCGGGCGAGCAGGCTGTACTCGTTCTGCGCGGAGACGAAACGCGCCGTTCCGAGCGAGGCGGCCGCGTCATCCGCGGCCCGGATGGCGTCGCTCTCGAGGTTGGAGTGCCCGATCAGGCGCACCTTCCCCTCTCGCACCAGTTCATCGAGCGCGCCGAGCGTCTCCTCGATCGGCGTCTCGGGATCCGGGGTGTGCAGTTGGTACAGCTCGATGCGGTCGGTCTGCAGCCGTCGCAGCGAGCCCTCGACGGCTGCCCGGATGTAGGTGCGACCGCCCCGCGGGCCGAGATCGGCGAGCGGTGACGGGAAGTCCTGGTGGCCGAATTTGGTCGCGATGACCGCCTCCTCGCGCCGCCCGCGCAGCGCCTCGCCGAGGAGGGTCTCGCTGAGCCCGTACTCGGCGCCGTAGATGTCGGCGGTGTCGAAGAAGGTCACCCCGGCGTCGAGCGCGGCGACCACGACATCCGTCGCGCCCTGCTGGGTGCGGGTGAGCGTGTCGACGCGCCCGAGGTTGTTGCAGCCGAGGCCGACGACCGACACGTGCACATCCGAGGGACCGAGGGCGCGGCTCTGCATGTTCCGAGCCTACGCCGCCGCTCCTGCACAGCTGCGGGCGCGAGGCGACATCCAGCTGATGTCCGATTCCCGCCGGTGAGCGTCGGATGCCGGGGATACTCTCGAACCATGACCACCCCCGACCCCGCCTCCGACCCCGTCGCCCTGCGCCGCCTCCACAGCCCCCTCGGCCGCATCGAGGTGGTCGGCGACGGCTCCGCGATCATCGCGCTCTCGATCGAGCACGACGGGCTGCTCCCCCACGACGACCACGAGGAACGACCGGATGCGGTGACGACGCTCGCCGTCGCCCAACTCGAGGAGTACTTCGCGGGCCATCGCCACGACTTCGACGTGCCGGTGTCGCTCGCGGGCACCGATTTCCAGCGCTCCGTGTGGGAACGTCTCGTCGAGTTGCAGTGGGGCGAGGTCGTCTCCTACGGCGAGCTCGGGCAGACCACCGGCCGCCCCACAGCCGGGCGCGCGGTCGGCGGCGCGGTCGGCGCCAACCCGGTGCCGATCATCGTGCCCTGCCACCGGGTGCTCGGCACCAACGGCGTCATCACCGGCTACTCCGCCGGAGCGGGCATTCCCACGAAGGCGTGGCTGCTCGCGCACGAGGGCATCCCGCACAAGATGCCGGGAGGTTCCCGTTCCGACCCCGCCCCGATGCTCGACCTGCCGAGCGAGGGATCCGCGGCATGACGAGCCCCGACCTGGTCGCCCACGACGGCCGGCCGCGGTGCGGATGGGTCGGTGACGACGACGAGTACCGCCGCTATCACGACGAGGAGTGGGGGCATCCGCTCCACGGCGATCGCGCGCTCTTCGAGAAGCTCTCCCTCGAGGCCTTCCAAGCGGGGCTCTCCTGGATCACGATCCTGCGGCGACGGCCCACCTTCCGCATCGCGTTCCGCGACTTCGAGTTCGGCGAGGTCGCCGAGTTCGACGACGACGACATCGCGCGGCTGATGGCTGACACCGGCATCATCCGCAACCGGGCCAAGATCGAGGCGACGATCTCGAACGCACGGGTGACCCGCGAGCTCGTCCAGCAGGATCCCGGCGCGCTCGACCGCCTCATCTGGTCGTTCGCGCCCGAGCACGGACTGCGCCCCCGCTCGCTCGCGGAGGTGCCGGCCGTCACCCCCGAGGCGACCGCGCTCAGCAAGGAGCTCAAGAAGCGCGGCTACCGCTTCGTCGGCCCCACCACGATGTACGCCCTCATGCAGTCGGCGGGCCTCGTCGACGACCACGTCGAAGGCTGCTGGCGCGCCCGCTGAGCGGCGTTCCTCGAGCTCCTCTCAGGCCGACACCACGAGGTCCAGCTCCCCCGGCGCGCCCGGTTCGAGGCGGATGCCCTCGCCCGCAGCCCACGCCGTCAGCGATGCCACATCCGGGTGCACGATCCCCGCGAGCAGCAGCGCTCGCGTCAGGTGCCCCTTGCCCGCCTTGTTGAAATGGTTGAGCGCCCGGCGTCGCCCGCCCGCATCCGTCACGACCCGCACGAACACCGAATCCTCCCGCCGCGGCGCGGGCCCGAGCGCCGCATACGCCTCCGAGCGCAGGTCCAGCACGAGACCTGGCCGGGCCGCGACGACCGCCGCGATCGGCGAGGTCCAGAGCTGCTTCAGGGAGACGCCGGGCATCCGCGAGTCGGCGGACAGCCGATACGCCGGGATCGGATCCAACGCCCGCGTCAGCCCGAAAAGCGCCGAGGCGATCGCGAGGTGCTCGTGGGCGAACGACCGAGCCTCATCCGGCAAGGTGGCTGCGTCGAGCGCGTCATAGAGCACCCCGTCGTAGCGGTCGAGCGCCGGAAGCACGGGCGAGCGCCGGATGCGGCGATTGCGCTCCGCCTCGCCTGCCTGCGTCGGTCCCAACTTGAGCGCCACCCGCGACGCCTCGGGATCGCGGGCCAGCTCTTCGAGGGCGGCATGCGCCTCGCGCCGCGCAGCGGCCAGCGCGGGGAACCCGAGCGCCCGCGACGACAGTCGGCTGCCCTCGGCTCCGCCCTCCCGTTTCGTCTCGGAGGGCGGCAGCAGGATCAGCACCTCAGCGTCGCAGGAACGCGAGCGCGCGTTCGACGTTCACGCCGAGAGGCTCGACCGAATCGAGGGTGATGCGGGCGATCGCGCCGCTGGCACCCGACCACTCCTCCCACTCGTCGAGGCTCTGCTCGACGGCGAAGGCACCCGGAAGCGCCGTCTCGGCCAGACGCTCGGCACGGGCGGCGAGGCGTTCGCCGTGCAGTTCAGCATCCGAGCACACCACCTCGATGAACCGGATGTCGGCCTTCTGCCGCTCGGCGAGCTTCACCCACTGCTCGCGCGCGGGACTCACCGCGTTCACGGCGTCGACGATGATGCTGCCCTCACCCGCGAGCACCGCATCCGCGAACGCCCCCGCGACGAGGTAGGCCGCGAGGCCCGTCGGCTGGTCGGCATCGATCCCCGCCGACAGGATGGCGGTCTCGATCGGGTCGACCGACACGACGGGAACACCCATCCGATTGCCCACGACCTCGGCGATCGTGCTCTTCCCCGCAGCCGGGAGTCCCGCCATCACGATGAGCATGGCTCTACTCTACGAGTCCGTCGGTCTCTTGCGCGGTCTGACGCGGAACGTCAGACCAACTCTGCGCGTCCTGCGACGATCGTGACCGCGTTCCCCTGCACCGAGAGGAAGCCGTCCTCGACCCGCGCCACGACCCGGGTTCCGTCGCTCGCGGTGATCCGCGACTCGCCCGGAGCCAGGATCGCGAGCACCGGCTCGTGACCGGTCAGGATGCCGATCTCGCCGTAGAGGGTGCGGGCGACGACCTGACTGGCGTCGCCCGTCCACAGCTCGCGTTCCGCCGAGACGACGGAGACCTTGAGGGTCATGATCAGCCGTTCTCCTTCTGGAGCTGCGCCCACTTCGCCTCGACGTCGGCGATCGAGCCGACGTTGAAGAAGGCCTGCTCGGCGACGTGGTCGTAGTCGCCCTTGACGATGCCGTCGAACGACTCGATGGTCTCCTTGAGCGGCACCGTCGAGCCTTCGACGTTGGTGAACTTCGTCGCCATGTAGGTGTTCTGCGAGAGGAACTGCTGGATGCGGCGCGCACGCGACACCGTGATCTTGTCCTCTTCGGAGAGCTCGTCGACACCGAGGATGGCGATGATCTCCTGGAGTTCCTTGTTCTTCTGCAGGATGGCCTTCACCGCGGTCGCGACCCGGTAGTGGTCCTCGCCCAGGTAGCGGGGGTCCATGATGCGCGAGGTCGAGGTGAGCGGGTCGACGGCCGGGTAGAGACCGCGCGAGGCGATCTCACGCGAGAGCTCGGTCGTCGCGTCGAGGTGCGCGAAGGTGGTCGCCGGCGCCGGGTCGGTGTAGTCGTCGGCCGGGACGTAGATCGCCTGCAGCGAGGTGATCGAGTGCCCACGCGTCGAGGTGATGCGCTCCTGGAGCACACCCATCTCGTCGGCGAGGTTCGGCTGGTAGCCCACCGCGGAGGGCATGCGGCCGAGCAGCGTCGACACCTCGGAACCGGCCTGCGTGAAGCGGAAGATGTTGTCGATGAACAGCAGCACGTCCTGCTTCTGCACGTCACGGAAGTACTCCGCCATCGTGAGCGCGGAGAGAGCGACGCGCAGACGCGTCCCCGGCGGCTCGTCCATCTGGCCGAAGACGAGGGCGGTCTTGTCGAAGACGCCCGCCTCCTCCATCTCGCCGATGAGGTCGTTGCCCTCACGGGTGCGCTCACCGACACCGGCGAACACCGAGACACCACCGTGGTTGGCGGCGACGCGGTAGATCATCTCCTGGATGAGCACCGTCTTGCCGACGCCCGCACCACCGAAGAGGCCGATCTTGCCACCCTGCACGTACGGGGTGAGGAGGTCGATGACCTTGATGCCGGTCTCGAAGAGGTTGGTCTTCGACTCGAGCTGGTCGAAGGCCGGGGGCTTGCGGTGGATGGGCCAGCGCTCGGTGACCTCGAGCTTCTCGCCGGGCTCGCCGTTGAGCAGGTCGCCCGTGACGTTCCACACGCGGCCCTTGGTGACGTCTCCGACCGGCACCGAGATGGCAGCACCCGTGTCACGCACCTCCTGGCCGCGCACCAGACCGTCGGTCGGCTTGAGCGCGATCGCCCGCACCAGGTCGTCACCGAGGTGCTGTGCGACCTCGAGGGTCAGGGTCGAGGTCGCGTCGCCGATGGTGACCTCGGTCTGAAGGGCGTTGTAGATGTCGGGGATCGCGTCGTGCGGGAACTCGATGTCGACGACGGGACCGGTGACACGCGCGATGCGTCCGACACCGCCCGCGGCGGGAGCCTCGGACGCCGTTGCCTTCTTGGTAGCGGTAGCCATGGTTTCTCTTCCTGATCGTTACTTTGCCGAGCCGAGGGCGTCTGCGCCGCCCACGATCTCGGAAATCTGCTGGGTGATCTCCGCCTGACGCGCGTTGTTCGCGAGGCGGGTGTAGTCGCGGATGAGCTTGTCGGCGTTGTCGCTCGCCGACTTCATCGCCTTCTGCGTCGCGGCCTGCTTGGAGGCGGCCGACTGCAGCAGCGCGTTGAAGATCCGGCTCTCGATGTACACCGGGAGCAGCGCGTCGAGCACCTTCTCGGGCTCGGGCTCGAACTCGTAGAGCGGGAACACCTCGGTCGTGTCGGGCGCCTCGACGCCCTCGACGATCTCGAGCGGGAGCAGTCTGACGACCTCCGGCTCCTGCGTGAGCATCGAGACGAAGCGGTTGTAGACGATGTGGATCTCGTCGACGCCGCCCTCATCCGTCGGCTGCACGAAGCGTGCCACGATCGCCTCGCCGATCTCCTCGGCGGTCGCGAAGCTCGGGGTGTCGGTGTCGCCGATCCAGGCCCGTTCGGGTGTGCGCTTGCGGAAGTTGAAGTAGCTCACCCCGCGGCGGCCGACGACATAGTGCACGACCTCCTTGCCCTGCTCGGTCAGCAGGGTGGTGAGCTCCTCGCTCGCACGCAGCACGTTGGCGTTGAACGCGCCCGCGAGTCCGCGGTCCGAGCTGAACACCAGCACGGCCGCGCGGCGCACGTTCTCCGGCTCGGTCGTCAGCACGTGGCCGACGTTCGAGTAGGTCGCGACCGCCGACACGGCGCGCGTCACGGCGCGGGCGTACGGCGCGGACGCCGCCACCCGCTGGAGCGCCTTCTGGATGCGGCTCGCCGCGATCAGCTCCATGGCACGGGTGATCTTCTTGGTCGTCTGGGCAGAGCGGATCTTCTGCCGGTAGACCCGAAGCTGGGCTCCCATGTCCTATCTCTTCCTGTCGATGTCTCGGTGAGGGCGTGATCCGTCGCAGCGGATCAGCGCTTGCCCTTCACGATGCGCTCCTGGTTGACGTCCTCGACCTCGGTCGCCTCGAACTCCTCGCTGCCTACACCGCCGGACTCGGCGCCCGGCTGGAACTCGGCGATGAAGGCGTCGACCGCCTCGGCGAGCTCCGCCTCGGTCGCGTCGTCGAGAACGTTCGTCTCACGCAGGGTGGTGAGGATCTTGGTCTTGCGACCGAGGTGGTCGAGCAGTTCACGCTCGAACCGCAGCACATCCGACACCGGGATCGTGTCGAGCTTGCCCTTGGTGCCGGCCCAGATCGAGACGACCTGCTCCTCCACCGGGAACGGCGAGTACTGCGGCTGACGCAGCAGCTCGGTGAGGCGCGCACCGCGCTCGAGCTGGCGACGGCTCGTCGCGTCGAGGTCGGAGGCGAAGAGCGCGAACGCCTCGAGCGCGCGGTACTGGGCGAGCTCGAGCTTGAGCGTTCCGGAGACCTTCTTGATCGACTTGACCTGGGCGTCACCGCCGACGCGCGACACCGAGATGCCGACGTCGACCGCGGGACGCTGGTTCGCGTTGAACAGGTCGGACTGCAGGAAGATCTGGCCGTCGGTGATCGAGATGACGTTGGTCGGGATGTACGCCGACACGTCGTTCGCCTTCGTCTCGATGATCGGGAGACCCGTCATCGAACCGGCACCCAGCTCGTCGGAGAGCTTCGCGCAACGCTCGAGCAGACGCGAGTGCAGGTAGAACACGTCGCCGGGGTACGCCTCGCGGCCCGGCGGGCGGCGCAGCAGCAGCGAGACGGCGCGGTAGGCCTCGGCCTGCTTCGACAGGTCGTCGAAGATGATCAGCACGTGCTTGCCGCCGTACATCCAGTGCTGGCCGATGGCGCTGCCGGTGTAGGGGGCGAGGTACTTGAAGCCCGCGGGGTCGGAGGCGGGGGCCGCGACGATCGTCGTGTACTCCATCGCACCGGCGTCCTCGAGCGCGCCCTTGACGGCCGCGATGGTCGAGCCCTTCTGGCCGATGGCGACGTAGATGCAGCGCACCTGCTTGTTGACGTCACCGGATTCCCAGTTGGCGCGCTGGTTGATGATCGTGTCGATCGCGATGGCGGTCTTGCCGGTCTGGCGGTCGCCGATGATGAGCTGGCGCTGACCGCGACCGACCGGGATCATCGCGTCGATGGCCTTGATGCCGGTCTGCAGCGGCTCGTGCACCGACTTGCGCTGCATGACGCCGGGAGCCTGCAGCTCGAGGGCGCGACGCCCCTCCGCGGCGATCTCGCCGAGTCCGTCGATCGGGTTGCCGAGCGGGTCGACCACGCGGCCGAGGAAGCCGTCGCCGACCGGGGAGGAGAGCACCTCGCCCGTGCGGGTCACGGCCTGGCCCTCTTCGATGCCGGTGAACTCACCGAGCACGATGACGCCGATGGCATCCTCGTCGAGGTTGAGCGCGAGGCCGAGCGTGCCATCCTCGAAGCGGAGCAGCTCGTTCGCCATCGCGCCCGGGAGGCCCTCGACGTGGGCGATGCCGTCACCGGCGTCGCGCACGGTGCCGACCTCGGTGGTGGTCGCCTTCTCCGGCTGGTAGCCGGCGACGAAGTCCTTGAGCGCGGAGCGGATCTCGTCCGGGCTGATCGTGATGTCTGCCATGTCTCTTCCTTGGAGTGGTGCGTCGGTGTGCCGGGTCAGCCGGCGAGTCGGATGCGAAGCTCGGCGAGGCGCGAGGCGACGGTTCCATCGATGACGTCGTCGCCGATCTGTACGCGCAGGCCGCCGACGATGGTGGGGTCGGTGATGAGGTTGATGCGGAGGGCGCGGCCGTAGCGCGCGCCGAGAGCCTTCTCGAGGGTGGCGAGCTGTGCCGCCGAGGGCCGCGTCGCCGAGGTGACGGTCGCGACGACCGCACCCGCGACATCCGCGACCGCCGAGGCGGCAAGCGAGAGCAGCTCACCGATACGGCGACCACGCGGACTCTGCACGAGGTGGCGCACGATCGCGACCGTACCCGCCTGCGCCTTGCCGCCGAGCAGTGCGTCCACGAGGGCGGCCTTCGCCTCGGCGGTGCCGAGCTTGCTGCCCACCGCGAGCTCGAGCTCGTGATCGGAGGTGACCGCACGACCGAAGGCGAAGATCTCGTCCTCGATGCCCGCATCCGGGCCGGCGGCGATCGCGATCGCGCGGATACCGAGCTGCTCGATCCCGTCGATCAGCTCAGCGGGGTTGGACCAACGGGACTCGACGACGCCGCCCAGCACCCGAGCCGCTGTCGCGTCGAGCTGCGGGAAGATGCGACCGATGAGGCCCGACTTCTCCGCGGCCGGGATCGACGGATCCGCGAGCACGGCGCGCAGCTGTGTCGACGACTCGATCGCCCGTGCCACGGCGAGCAGCTGCTCGCCCGTGACGAGGGTGACCCCCGTCGAGGCTGCGAGCCGCTGCGTCGCCGCCTCGACGGCGACGCGGGAAGCGGAACCCATCTAGTTGCCCGCCTTCGCCTTCTCGTCGGCCTCGAGGTCCGCCAGGAAGCGGTCGACGATGGCCGCAGCCTTCTTGTCCTCGGAGAGGCTCTCCCCGATGACACCGGATGCCAGGTCGAGAGCGAGCCCACCGACCTCGGAGCGCAGCGACACGAGTGCCGCGGCACGCTCCGCCTCGATCTGGGTCTGGGCGTTGGCGACGATGCGCGCAGCCTCGGCCTGTGCCTGCTCCTTGAGCTCCGCCAGGATCACGGCGCCGTCAGCGCGCGCCTGCTCGCGGATGCGGCCGGCCTCGGTGCGCGCCTCGGCGAGCGCCTGCTCGTACTCGTCCTTCTTGGCGGCGGCAGCGGCCTCGGCACGCGAGGCACGCTCGATGCCGCCCTCGATCGCGTCGCGACGCGCATCGAGGTTCTTGTTGATCGACGGCAGCACCTTCCAGATGACGACCGCGAGCACGATGAGGAACGAGATCGTGCCCCAGACGAGATCCGGGAGAGCCGGGAGGACGATGCTGTTCGATTCCTCGGAGGCAGCCGTCGCGCCCGCGACAAGGGTGAATGCGGTGTGCATTCAGACTCCTAACGACGAAGGGGGACGGATTTACGGCGCGGGGAACGGGATGAAGGCGACACCGATCGCAATGAAGCAGAGGGCCTCGGTGAGCGCGATACCGATCCACATGAGCGTCTGGAGACGACCCTGCATCTCGGGCTGGCGGGCGACCGACTCGATGGTCTTGCCGACGGTCAGTCCCACGCCGATGCCGGAGCCGATGACGGCCAGGCCGAAGGCGAGGGGGGCGAGCTGTCCAACGATGTTCACGGTGGATTCTTTCCTTTCGAGGTGGTTCGGGGAGGTGACGACGAGCTCAGTGCTCGTCGGCGAGCGCCATCTGGATGTAGATGGCGGTGAGGATGGCGAAGACGTAAGCCTGCAGCCCTGCGACGAAGATCTCGAGCACGGTGAAAGCGATACCGAAGGCGAAGGTGCCGATGCCGAGCAAGCCGATCGCGTTCCCGCCGGCGAGCACCGTGACGAAGAAGAAGTTCGTCGCGAGGAAGCAGAGGATCAGCAGCATGTGACCGGCGACCATGTTCATGGTGAGTCGCAAGGTCAGCGTGACCGGCCGCACGATGAAGGTCGACAGCGCCTCGAGCACGACGATGATCGGCGCGATCGGGGCCGGAACTCCCGAGGGCAGCGTCGCATTCTTGAAGTAGCGGATGCCGTGCTTGCGCAGTCCCGCGTAGATGAAGGTCACGTACGCGACGACGGCCATGATGAGCGCCATGCCGATGAGGCCCGTGCTCGCGATCTGGAGCCCCGGGAAGGTGCCCGTGAGGTTGAGCCCGAGCGTGAGGAAGAAGATCGTCATGATGAGCGGCATGAACCGCTTGCCGTCCTTCTCACCCAAGGTCTCGATGACGATGCCCTTGCGCACGAAGTCGATGATGAACTCGACGGCCGCCTGCCCGCGGCCGGGGACGACCTTCAGGCGACGGGTGCCGAGCCAGAGGAAGAGCACGATCGCGAGCACCGCGATGAGCCGGATGAGGAGCACCCGGTTGAGTTCGAACGGCGTGCCCGCGAACAGGATCGGGTCGGGGAAGAACTCGTCGATCGAGGGGGGCACGAACTGGCCGTCGGGGCCAGCGGCGAATCGCACCAGAGGGGTGAAGGTGGAAGCTAGCAGCGCTGACTCCAGGCTCGGGGCGTTGGCACGCACGACGATCAGGGGTGTGTTCTCACACTACCAGGCTCGAACGGTCCGATCGGACGCTCAGTTGCCCGCGGCATCCTCCGCGGACGCCTCGGGGAGTGCGACGTCGACGTACGGAACCCGCGTGCGGATCATCGCGAGCGCGTCGATGACGAGCGAGCCGATCACCGCGACCACGACGGTCACGCCGAACCACATCGGATCGAACCAGGTCTGCCCGCGGAGCCAGATCATGAAGAGCACGAACAGCACGAGCTTGAGCACCCACGAGCCGAGCACGACGCCGTAGAACACGGGGCTCAGCGGATCGTCGACCGTGAGCCGGCGCCCGAGCAGGATGCTGCCGGCCGTGAGCCCCAGGAAGATGAAGGCGAGTCCGGCACCGAGCAGGGCTCCCCACAGCCCCGTGGGGCCCGCCAGGAGGAAGCCGAGCGTGCCGGTCACCGCGGCGAGGATGACCGTGAAGATCGCGCCCCACCTCAAGGACTTGGCGAGGACGGGATTACCTGCGGAACCGCTCATGCGGAACTCTCCTTCTCATGAAGTCGGTGGAGCGCCTCACGGGCCGCCTCCGGGTCGGCTGCGGCTGCGATGTCGTCCTCGTCCGCGGCCGCGTCGAGCGGGTCGAACCGAGCGAGGCGCGGATCGGCGGTGGCGACGGCATCCGCACTCTGCACGGCCGCCTCGACCGCCTTGCGACGGCTGAGGGGCGCGAGGGTGACGATCGTGCACAGGACGAGGCCGAGCACCGTCACGAGCGCGGCCCACCAGGTGTCGATGAACAGGAACAGGAGCATGCCGATGGATGCCGCCGCCGTCCAGCCGTAGAGGATCAGCACCGCGTGCAGGTGGGAGTGGCCCATGTCGAGCAGGCGGTGGTGCAGGTGCTTGCGATCCGCGCTGAACGGCGACTTCCCGGCGCGGAGCCGACGGGCGACGGCGAGCCCGAAGTCGAGCAGCGGCACGACGAGGATCGCGAACGGCAGCAGCAGCGGGATGAGCGCGGGGAAGAGCTGGCGGGCGCTGCCGACCGTCTCCTCGACGCGGTCGGGGTCGATCTGCCCGGTGACGGCGATCGTCGATGCGGCCATCAGCAGACCGACCAGCAGCGCGCCCGAGTCGCCCATGAAGAGGCGTGCGGGACGCCAGTTGAGCGGCAGGAATCCCAGACACGCGCCGATCAGCACCGCGGAGATGAGCTGCGCGAAGTTGAAGTAGTCGTTCTGGCCGGTGGGCCCGGAGGAGACGAAGAAGACGTAGACCGAGAACACGCCGTTGGCGATGATCGCGACACCCGCGACGAGACCGTCGAGCCCGTCGATGAAGTTGATGGCGTTCATGACGAGCACGATGACGATCACCGTGATCACGAGCGACTGCCAGGGCGCGAGCTGCACGATGACCGACTGGGATGAATCGTCGCCCCCGAAGAGCTTCGGCAACGGGAAGGACAGGAACTGGATGCCTGACCAGGCCAGCAGCGCCGCCGCGAGCATCTGCCCCGCGAGCTTGGTGAGCCAGTCGAGATCCCAGATGTCGTCGGCCACCCCGATGAGCACGATCATCAGGGCACTCCCGAGCAGCCCCCAGATGTGGGAAGGCTGGGAGTAGACGATCGCGAGCGGCGGGAAAAGGGATCCGATCCCGAAGGCCGCGACGACGCCGAGGAACATCGCGGCCCCGCCCAGACGCGGAGTCGGTCGGGTGTGCACGTCGCGCTCGCGGATCTTCGGGTAGAGCCGGTAGCGGGTGGACAGCTTCCAGATCACCATCGAGAAGGCGAACGACACGATCGCGGCGATGCCCGCGGTCGCGACGTAGGCGATCACTCGCATCGCTCGGCTCCGACCACGCGCGAGATCTCGGCAGCGGGGATGACGCCCTGCCGCACGATCCGGAGCTTCCCCTCCGGGTGCTCGAGGTTCGTGGCGTCGACGATCGTCGAGCCGGTGTGGGCGGCGGCCCCCGGGTACCCCTCCCCCGCCCGACCCGCGTCGAGATACACGGCGACCCGGTCGCCGAGCATGGACTCGGCCTCCGCCGCGCTCAGCGCCGCTGGTTCGCCGGTGAGGTTGGCGCTCGAGACGGCCAACGGGCCCGTCTCGGCAAGCAGTTCGAGGGCGATCTTGTCATCCGGCATCCGCAGCGCGACGGTGCCGCGGGTCTCGCCCAGGTCCCAGTCGAGCATCGAGCGGGCGCGCAGGATGACCGTGAGTCCGCCCGGCCAGAACTCGGCGACGAGGGCGCGCACCTCATCCGGGATCGGGTCGGCAAGCGCCTCGAGGGTCTCGATCCCGGGCACGAGCACGGGCGGTGGCGCCGTGCGGTCGCGACCCTTGGCGTCGAGCAGTCGTTGGACCGCCGCGGGCGAGAAGGCGTCGGCCGCCAGCCCGTACACGGTGTCGGTGGGGATGACGACGAGCTCGCCGCGCCCGATGGCGCCGCGGGCGAGGCGCATCCCGGTCAGCAGTTGCTCGGGGACGCCGGTGTCGTAGATCGCCATGGCGTACCCCATCCTAGGAGCGCTCAGCCGAGAGACCGCTCAGCGCCGGGCTGTCGTGCCGGGGAACTGCTGCGCGACGGCATCCGCAGCGGGAGACGAGAGGGGAGAATGAGAGGGATGGCTCTGCTCTTCCTCTTCGACATGGACGACGTGCTCTACGACTACGACTGGCGCACGCGGATGGACGGACTCACGGCGCTCACGGGGTTGGAGCTCGCCGAGCTTCGCCGACGGTGGTGGCACCACGACGGCGAGTGGGCCGCGGAGGCGGGGCGCTTCGCGGACGGCGACGCCTACCGATCCGCGCTCAGCGCGGCCCTCGGGGTCGACATCGCGGCGGAGGACTGGATCGACAACCGCCGTTCGGCGATGCGCGCACGCCCGGAGGCGATCGCCGCGGTCGCGCGCGCCGCCGAGCTCGGCCGGGTGAGCCTCCTGACCAACAACGGGCCACTGCTCGACGAACATCTCACCGTCATCGCACCCGAGATCGCCCCGCTGTTCGGGGAGCATCTGCGCACCACGAGTCGCTACGGGGCGCGCAAGCCCGATCCGGAGGTGTTCGCGCGCGTGCTGGACCACTACGGCGCCGACCCGCGCGACACCTTCTTCGTCGACGATCTGCCCGAGAATGTCGCGGCCGCCGCGTCGCTCGGCATCACGACGTACCACTACGGCACGGCCGCCGGGATGCGTGCGGCGATCGAGGGCTTCGCCGAGCAGCGCGCGGCGTAGCGCACGACGGGGGTTCCGGGACGCTTCCGCATCCGGCGGACTATCGCGGCGCGGAAGCGGCCAGCGCGGTCGTCGCGCGGTCGCGGCCGAGCAGGTCGCGGTGGGTTGCGGTGGCGCGCCAGCCGTCGGCATCCAGCAGCGCACGCAGCTCGGCCCCCTGCAGCTCGCCGTGCTCGATGACGAGGGCGCCGCCCGGGCGCACGAGAGCGAGCGAGCGCCGCGACAGCGCCCGCACCACATCCAGTCCGTCTGGGCCGCCGTAGAGCGCGGCCGCCGGGTCGTGCAGTCGCACCTCGGGATCGCGCGGGATGGCGTCGTCGGGGATGTAGGGCGGGTTCGAGACGAGCACATCGACCGTGCCGTCGAGCTCGGGCAACGCCTCCGCCAGGTCGGCGAAGACGAGACGCAGATTGGGGGCCCCGATCCGGCGGGCGTTCTCCTTCGCCCAGATGAAGGCGCGCGGCGAGTTCTCGACCGCAGAGACGGATGCGTGCGGCACCTCGGTCGCGAGCGCGAGGGCGAGGGCACCAGAACCCGTTCCGAGGTCGACCGCGACGGGTGTCGGCGCGGCGACCGCGAGCAGGGCGTCGATCGCGAGCTGGGCGACGAACTCGGTCTCGGGGCGGGGCACGAAGACGCCGGGCCCCACGGCGAGCTCGAGGGAGCGGAACGGGGCGACACCGGTGATGTGCTGCAGCGGTTCGCGCGCGGCACGGCGCTCGACCGCCTCGACGAACGCGAGCCGTTCGTCGACTCCGACACCCGTTCCGGTGACGACCTTCGCCTGCACCTGCCCCCGGCTGAGGCCGAGCACGTGCGCGAGGAGCAGTTCCGCATCCGCTTCGGGAGTGGGCACCCGGGCGAGCTCGAGCACGCGGACGCCGTGGCTGCGCAGCTCGGCGAGGGTTGTGGGGAGGGTGCTGTCTGGGTTCATGAGGGGTGGGGGCTGAGGTGCGGGCCTCGACGCTCCTCAGCGGGCGGAGGGCTCGTCGCTGCCGAGGGCTGCGAGGCGCGCCTCCTCGTCGAGCTGGATGCAGGAGTCGAGGATCGGTTGGATGACGCCGTTCATCACCTGGTCGAGGTTGTAGGCCTTGTACCCGGTGCGGTGGTCGGCGATGCGGTTCTCGGGGAAGTTGTAGGTGCGGATGCGCTCCGAGCGATCCATCGAGCGGATCTGACTCTTGCGGGCGTCGGAGGCGACCGCGGCGAGCTCCTCCTGCTGCTTCGCCAGCAGCCGGGCGCGCAGCACGCGCATCCCCGCCTCCCGGTTCTGCAGCTGGGACTTCTCGTTCTGCATCGACACCACGATGCCGGTCGGCACGTGCGTGATGCGCACCGCCGAGTCGGTCGTGTTGACGCTCTGCCCGCCCGGCCCCGAGGAGCGGAAGACGTCGATCTTCAGCTCGTTCGGGTCGATGTGGATCTCCTCGGGCTCGTCGACCTCGGGGAACACCAGCACGCCTGTCGTGGAGGTGTGGATGCGTCCCTGCGATTCGGTGGCGGGCACCCGCTGCACGCGGTGCACCCCGCCCTCGTACTTGAGGCTCGCCCACACCCCGTCCGCGGGGTCGGCGGCGTTCGACTTGATCGCCACCTGAACGTCCTTGTAGCCGCCGAGATCCGACTCGTTGCGCTCCAGCAGCTCCGTCTTCCAGCCGCGCGACTCCGCGTAGTGCAGGTACATGCGCAGCAGATCGGCCGCGAACAGCGCCGACTCCTCGCCGCCCTCGCCGCCTTTGATCTCCATGATCACGTCACGCCCGTCATCCGGGTCGCGCGGGATGAGCAGCCGCCGCAGCTTCTCCTGCGCCGCCTGCACGGCGGCCTCGAGCGCGGGCACCTCCTCGGCGAAGGTCTCGTCCTCGCGGGCGAGCTCGCGCGCCGCCGCCGCATCGGACTGCGCCTGCTGCCAGCCGTCGTGCGCCGCGACGATCTGGCTCAGCTCGGCGTAGCGGCGGTTGACCTTCTTGGCGCGCGCCGCATCCGCATGGATCGCGGGATCCGCGAGCTGCTGCTGAAGCTGTTCGTGCTCGGCCAGCAGCGACTGGACCGACTCGAACACCGCTCAGCCCTTGGAGACGGAGCCGTTGCCGTTGCCGCCCGCCGCGGGGAGCGACTGCTGGATCTGCACGAGGAACTCGGTGTTGGAGCCGGTCTCCTTGAGCTTGGACAGCACGACCTCGAGCTGCTGCTGCAGTTCGAGCCCGGCGAGAGCGCGGCGCAGCCGCCAGGTGATCTTGACCTCGTCGGCCGAGAGCAGTTCCTCCTCGCGGCGGGTGCTCGAGGCGTAGATGTCGACGGCGGGGAAGATGCGCTTGTCGGCGAGGGCGCGCGAGAGCCGCAGCTCCATGTTGCCTGTGCCCTTGAACTCCTCGAAGATCACCTCGTCCATCTTGGAGCCGGTCTCGACGAGCGCGGTCGCGAGGATCGTCAGCGAGCCGCCGCCCTCGATGTTGCGCGCCGCGCCGAAGAAGCGCTTCGGCGGGTAGAGCGCGGACGCGTCGACACCACCGGACAGGATGCGCCCGGATGCCGGCGAGGCCAGGTTGTAGGCGCGGCCGAGGCGGGTGATCGAGTCGAGCAGCACGACGACGTCGTTGCCGAGCTCGACGAGGCGCTTGGCGCGCTCGATGGCGAGCTCCGCGACGGTCGTGTGGTCCTCGGCGGGACGGTCGAAGGTCGAGGCGATGACCTCGCCCTTGACCGAGCGCTGCATGTCGGTGACCTCTTCGGGCCGCTCGTCCACGAGCACCACCATGATGTGGACCTCGGGGTTGTTGACCGCGATCGCCTTGGCGATGGCCTGCAGGATGAGGGTCTTCCCGGCCTTGGGCGGCGCGACGATGAGACCCCGCTGCCCCTTGCCGATCGGCGCGATGAGGTCGATGATGCGCGTCGAGAGCTTCTCGGGGGTGGTCTCGAGACGCAGGCGCTCGTTGGGGTAGATCGGGGTGAGCTTGCCGAAGTCGACGCGGTCGGCGGCCTCGTCGACGGTCTGGCCGTTCACCGAGTCGATCTTGACGATCGCGTTGTACTTCTGACGGCCGCTCTGCCCGTCGCCGTCGCGCGGCTGGCGGATGGCACCGACCACGGCGTCACCCTTGCGCAGGTTGTACTTCTTGACCTGGCCGAGCGAGACGTAGACGTCGCTCGGGCCGGGGAGGTACCCGGTCGTGCGCACGAAGGCGTAGTTGTCGAGCACGTCGAGGATGCCGGCGATCGGGATGAGCACGTCGTCGTCGGAGAGCTCGGGCTCGAGCTCGTCGACGTTGCCCCCGCGACGGTTGCGGTTGCGGTCACGGCCGCGGGCACGACGGTTCTCGCCGTCCTGCTGCTGGCCGTTCTGCGCCTGCTGACCGTTCTGGCCGTTCTGGCCGTTCTGGGCCGGCTCCGCCTCGCCCGAGGCATCCTGCTGACCCTGCTGACCGTTCTGCGGCTGCTGGCCGTTCTGGCCTCCGCGGCCTCCGCGGCGGTTGCGGTTGCGGCGGCTGGGCTGCTGGCCTTCGCCGTCGCCCTCCCCCTCGCCCGCGGGCTGCTGCTCGGCGGCCGGGACCAGCTTGTCGAGCTCGAGTCCGAGCTCAGCCTGGGCCGCGTGCTGCGCGGCGCTCCGGCGCTGGGGCTTCTCGGTCTCGTCGACGGCGGGCAGCGCTGCGGCGATCGCCGCGGCATCCGCCGAGGGAACGCTCGCCCGGCGCGAGCCACGGCGGGATGCGGGGGCGCGCACCTCGGGAGCCGCCTCCACAGCCGGTTCGGTGCTCGGTTCCTCGGCGGCCGGGGCCTCCTCGGCGGCCGGAGCCTCCGCGACGGGAGCTTCCGCGACAGGCGCCTCGGCCTGCTCGGTCACGGTCTCGGCGGAGTCGACGAGTTCGGAGAGGGTGTCCACGAGATCTCCCTTGCGCATCTGGGACACGCCGCTGATCCCGCGCGCCTGGGCCAGAGCCTGCAGCTCCGGGAGACGCAGACGGCTCAGGGCGGTGCGATCGCCCGCGGCGTCCGCGGGGATGGTGGTGTCGGTCACGACTGGATTGTCCTTTCGACCCGGGCACAGAACTTCCCGGTGTGGGGGCACCGCCCGCTGCGGTTCGGGTTGCATGAGGATGCGGGAAACCGCGGTCGGCGAGTGCCAGTGGAATGCACCCTCGCGCCGGCTTACGCCGCGGCGTCGTCCGAGTGCAGCACCACTGTAGCACCCCGGAAGTCGACCGCGAGCATCAGACACTCCCAGTCCGACTCCGCGTTCTCGGCGATCAGCTCGGCGGCGCGCAGCCGCTGAGCGGGATCGGATCCGAGCACCAGGATCGAGGGGCCAGCCCCCGACACCACGGCCGCGAGATCATTGGCGCGCAACACCTGGATGAGCGCATCCGTCTCGGGCATCGCGCTCGCCCGGTAGCTCTGATGCAGCTTGTCCTCGGTCGCGGCGAGCAGCAATTCGGGGCTCTGCACGAGAGCGGCGATGAGCAGCGCGGAGCGCGAGACGTTGAAGATCGCGTCCTCGTGCGGCACCGAGTCGGGCTGCAGACTGCGCGCGAGCGCCGTCGACATCGTGCGCTCGTTCGGCACGGCGACGAGGGGGCTCACCCCGCGATGCACGATGAGCTTCTTGTAGCGCGGCCCGTCGGGGGTGACCCAGGTGATCGTGAGTCCGCCGAAGAGGGCGGGTGCCACATTGTCGGGGTGCCCCTCGAGCTCGGTCGCGAGCGCGAGGAGATCCTCGGCGTCGAACTCGACGACGCCCTCCAGCAGCCCCTTCGCGGCCATGATGCCCGAGACGATCGCGGCACCCGAGGATCCCATCCCCCGCCCGTGCGGGATGGTGTTGTGCGCCACCAGATCGAGCCCGGGGAACGGCTGCCCGACGGATGCGAAGGTGTGGGCGATCGCGCGCACCACGAGGTTCGACTCGTCGGTGGGAACCTCACCCTCGCCGACACCGATCACGCGCACCGTCGCGCCTGGCGCCGCGCGCACGGTCACCTGGAGCTCGTCGTAGACGGCGAGCGCCATGCCGAGCGTGTCGAATCCGGGGCCGAGGTTCGCCGTCGTCGCGGGAACCCGCACCGTGACGGAACGGCCGAGGAGGCTCATGCAGACGCCGTCGGGTCGGCGGCGCGCACGAGGCCGAGCACGTCGGCGATCTCATCCGCGTCGACGGCGACGCTCGTCGGCTGCACCTCGGAGCCGTCGGCGGCCTTGAGCGCCCAGCTCGGGTCCTTCAGACCGTGACCGGTGACCGTCAGCACGACCGTGGCGCCCTTCGGGATCGCCCCGGCCTCCGCTCGCTCCAGCAGCCCCGCGACGCTCGCCGCCGATCCGGGCTCGACGAACACGCCGACCTCGCTCGAGAGGATGCGGTGCGCCTCGAGGATCTTCGCGTCGCTGATCGCGCCGAAGTAGCCGTCGGTCTCGTCGCGCGCGATGAGCGCGAGCTCCCACGAGGCGGGGTTGCCGATCCGGATGGCGGAGGCGATGGTCTCGGGGTTCCGCACGATCTCGCCGCGCACGATCGGCGCCGATCCTTCGGCCTGGAAGCCGAACATCCGGGGCCGTCTGGTCGTGACGCCGCGTTCCGCCTCCTCCTTGTAGCCGCGCGTGTAGGCGGTGTAGTTGCCCGCGTTGCCCACCGGGATGAAGTGGAAGTCGGGTGCGTCGCCGAGCACCTCGACCACCTCGAAGGCCGCCGTCTTCTGCCCCTCGATGCGGTCGTTGTTGACCGAGTTGACGAGGTGCACGGGGTAGTTCGCCGCGAGGTCGCGGGCGATGTCGAGGCACTCGTCGAAGTTGCCGCGCACCTGCAGGAGCTCGGCCCCGTGGGCGATCGCCTGGGCGAGCTTGCCCATCGCGATCTTGCCCTCGGGCACGAGCACCGCGGCCGTGATGCCGGCGTGGGTGGCGTAGGCCGCGGCCGAAGCCGAGGTGTTGCCGGTCGAGGCGCAGATGATGGCCTTCGCCCCGTGCTCGAGCGCCTTCGAGACCGCCATCGTCATGCCGCGGTCCTTGAAGGAGCCGGTGGGGTTCATGCCCTCGAACTTGACCCACACCTGGGCACCCGTGCGCGCGGAGAGCGCCGGTGCCGGGATCAGGGGGGTGCCGCCTTCACCGAGCGTGACGATCGGTGTCGCCTCCGTCACGTCGAGACGGTCGGCGTATTCGCGCAGCACGCCGCGCCACTGGTGAGCCATTGTCTTCCTTACAGTCCTTCGACCCGGAGCACGCTCTCCACCCGCGCGACGACGGGGCTGCCGGCGAGTTCGGCGACCGTCGCGGCGAGCGCGGCCTCGGTCGCCCGGTGCGTGCCGATCACCAGCGTAGCGCCGGGTGCATGCTCGTCCCGACCGTCGGCATCCGGGTTCGCCACCGTCTGCTGCACCGCCTCGACCGAGACGCCGTGCTCGGAGAACAGGGTCGCGATCTGCGCGAGCACCCCCGGACGGTCTTGCACGCTCAGGGTGATCTGGTAGCGCGTCGTCACCGAGCTGATCGGCAGGATCGGCAGATCGGCATGCGTCGACTCGGCGACACCCGGTCCTCCCACGACGTGGCGGCGGGCGGCCGAGACCAGGTCGCCGAGCACCGCGGATGCGGTCTGCACTCCCCCGGCACCTGCGCCGTAGAACATCAGGCTGCCCGCGGCCTCCGCCTCGACGAAGACGGCGTTGTTGGCACCGTGCACGGCGGCGAGCGGGTGGCTCGCGGGGATCAGCGCCGGGTGCACGCGCGCGCTCACCCCGTCCGTTCCCGTCTCCGGGTCGACGAGGCGCTCGCACACGGCGAGCAGCTTCACGACGAAGCCGCCCTTCTGCGCCGCGACGACCTGCTCGCGGGTGACGGCCGTGATGCCCTCGCGGAACACCTCGTCGACCGGCACCGTGGTGTGGAAGGCGAGGCTCGCGAGGATCGACGCCTTCTGGGCCGCGTCGTATCCCTCGATGTCGGCGGTCGGGTCTGCCTCGGCGTAGCCGAGCTCGGTCGCCACCGCGAGCGCACCCTCGAGGGTGTCGCCGTCGCGGTCCATGCGGTCGAGGATGTAGTTGGTGGTGCCGTTGACGATGCCGAGGATGCGGTTCACCCGGTCGCCCGCGAGGCTGTCGCGCAACGGCCGGATGATGGGGATCGCCCCGCCGACCGCCGCCTCGTAGTAGAGCTGCGCGCCCACCTGCTCGGCGATCGCGAACAGCTCGGGACCGTGCGTGGCGAGCAGTGCCTTGTTGGCCGTGATGACGTCGGCCCCCGAGGTGAGCGCGAGCTCGAGGTACTCGCGGGCGGGTTCGATGCCGCCCATGACCTCGATCACGATGTCGGCACCCAGGATGAGCGCGCGGGCGTCGGTGGTCAGCAGCTGCCGCGGGATGTCGGCGGTGCGCGGCGCGTCGAGGTCGCGGACGGCGATGCCCACCACCTCGAGCCCCGCGCCGACCCGGCCCGCGAGCTCCTCACCGTGCTGCAGCAGGAGGGACGCGACCTGCGCACCGACGGAGCCGGCACCCAGGATGGCGATCTTGAGATTGCGATATTCGATCATTCAGTGTTCCCGGTCGAGGATGGATTCCCGGTCGATCTCCTCGGCGGAGGAGGAGTAGCCGGAGTCGCGGCGCAGCAGATCGTGCTCGGTCTCGCGACGGATGAGCACGCGGCTCTTCCCGTCGCGCACGGCGACGACGGCGGGGCGGCCGAGATAGTTGTAGTTGCTGGAGAGCGACCAGCAGTAGGCCCCGGTCGCGGCGACGGCGAGCAGATCCCCGGGGCGCACGTCGCCCGGCAGGTAGTCGTCGCGCACGACGATGTCGCCCGACTCGCAGTGCTTGCCTGCGACGCGAACGAGGGCGGGGTCGGCATCCGAGACGCGGTTCGCGATGCGGGCGGTGTAGTCGGCGTGGTAGAGCGCGGTGCGCAGGTTGTCGCTCATGCCGCCGTCGACGCTCACGTAGCGGCGCACACCGCGCTCGTCGACCGCGACGTCTTTCAGGGTGCCGACCTCGTAGAGCGTCACCCCGGCGGGGCCGATGATCGCGCGGCCCGGTTCGATCGTGATCGCGGGGACCGGGATGCCGTACTCACGGCATCCCGCGGCGACCGCCGCAGCGAAGTCGGCCGCGAGGGTCTCGATCGGGGTGACCTCGTCGACGCTCGTGTACGCGATGCCGAAACCGCCGCCGAGGTTCAGCTCGGGCACCTCGCCGTCGGCGAGCAACCGCGCGTGCAGGGCCAGCAGCCGCGAGATCGCCTCCACGAAGCCGGCCGACTCGAAGATCTGCGAGCCGATGTGCGAGTGCAAGCCGAGGAAGCGGAGCGACGGCTGCGCCCGGATGGCGGCGACCGCGGCCGGGGCGTCGGCGAGCGAGATGCCGAACTTCTGGTCCTCGCGCGCGGTGGCGAGGTACTCGTGGGTCGAGGCGTGCACGCCGCTGTTGAGGCGCAACCGCACATTCTGCACGCGCCCGCGGCGGGCGGCCGCCTCGGCGACACGGTCGATCTCGACGACGCTGTCGAGAACGATCGCGCCCACACCGAACTCGACCGCGCGGTCGATCTCGGTGAGGCTCTTGTTGTTGCCGTGGAATCCGAGGTGCTGCGGATCGAAGTCGGCCGCCTCCGCGACGGCCAGCTCACCCCCGCTGCAGACGTCGAGGCCCAGGCCCGCCTCCTGCATCCAGCGCGCCACCTCGATCGAGAGGAAGGCCTTGCCCGCGTAGTAGACGCTCGTGCGCACACCGAGCGGTGCGAAGGCCGTCGCGAAGGCGTCGCGGATGCGGGTGGCCCTGGCGCGCACCTCCGCCTCGTCGATCACGTAGAGCGGGGTGCCGTAGGCCGCGTGCAGGGCGGGAGCGGCGACGCCGCCGATCCGCAACTCGCCGGAGTCGGCGCGGCTCGCGGACGCCGGCCAGACGCCGGCGGCGAGCGCGTTCGCATCCTCAGGATGCGCGAGCCACTCGGGGGCGAGGGGGTTGGCGGTCATGCGAACCTCACGGGTACGTCGGAACGAAGAGTGAGGCGAGCGAACCCGGCTTGGTCCCTGAAGCCACCGTGAGTCTAGCCGAGGCGGGGATGCCGCTCGGGACGCGACGACTGGCGCCACAGCCCACGCACCGCGAGCGGGTAGCCGCCGGATGCGGCGACGACGATCACGAGGGCGACGGTGAGCCCGAGCTGAGCCGACGCCGGGTAGAACACGATCGGTGACACGAAGGCGCCCACGGCGCCGCCGATCGCGGTCGCGACGGCCTCCCGGCGCATCCCGCGACGAGCGATCGACACCGCGAGTCCCGCGACACCGAACAGCCACGGCGGTACCGCCATGCCGAGGCCGATGAGCACGACGGCGGGCAGCAGCGAGGTCATCAGCTCGCCGCCCCCGCTCGCGGCGGCCACCCCGAGCAGCGCCAGCACGAGGGCCAGCAGCAGACCGCCGATCGCCGAGATCCATGCCAGGCGCCACACCATCCGGCGGAATCGTGGCGGCTGAGCCTCGGCTGCCTCGTTCACGCGGCGCAGACGCCCTTCTGCTGGAACTCGTCGCCCGCGAGAGCAGCGCCGGACGCGTCGAGCGTCGCGACGAGCTCGTTCCCCTCGACCGTCAGACCCGTGAGCTTCAGCGCCGCCGGAAGCGCATCGGCGATGCACACGGTGCGCTGCTGCAACAGCGCGTCAGCGACCTTCCCGAACACCGGGGTGGCGCGCAACTGCTCCGCGGTGAGGGTCTGCTCACCGATCCGGATGCTCGTGGGGTCGAAGGCAAGGTCGCCGTCGAGCGCCGAGGGGGTGAGTCCGACGCCCAGCGGCAGCGAGGCGCCGAGCACCGTCACCTGGCCCGTCGCGACCACCTCGCTGCCGTCGAACGACACCTGTTCGACCGCCACACCGGTCGCCTCGGGTGCCACAGCGGTCAGAGCTGCGGCCGGGATCGCGTAGCGCGCCACGAGCTCACGCGTCGGCGCGTTCTGGTCGAACGGGACGCCGCGCGCACGGAGCGTGAGGTCGCCGGTGAGAGGCCCGAGCGCCAAGGAGTCGATCGTCAGATCGACCTGATCGAGCGAGCCGCCGATCGCCTGCACGAGCACGGGAGCACCGCCCAGTCGCACCTCGACCGGCGCGTCGGCCGGCACCTGCAGGGCGGAGGAGATCCGCTCGGCGATCGCCTTCTCCGCGAGGTCGCGGATGAGGGCGTCGGCCGCGAAGGCCGCGCCGACGAGAACCGCGACGATGCCGAGCAGCACCCACGGCCAGGCCCGGCGCCGCCGGGGACGCACCGCGGAGAACTCGGCGTCGCTCACGTCACATCCGCTCGGGGGCGGAGACACCGAGCAGCGCGAGCCCGCCGCGCAGCACCTGCCCGGTCGCGTCGTTGAGGGTGAGCCGGGCGTGATGCACGGCTTCGACCGGGTCGTCGCCCTGCGGGATCACCCGGCACGCGCCGTACCAGCGGTGGTAGGAGCCGGCGAGCTCCTCCAGGTAGCGGGCGACACGGTGCGGCTCGCGCAACTCGACCGCCTGCAGGGCGATGCGCGGGAACTCGGCGAGCGCACCGAGCAGCTCGCTCTCGGTCTCGTGGGTGAGCAGCGCCGGATCGAAGCCCTCGCGCGTGACGCCCGCGGCCTCCGCATTGCGGGCCACGGCGCGCGTGCGCGACTGGGCGTACTGCACGTAGAAGACCGGATTGTCGTTGGTCTTCTTCGCGAGCAGGTCGAGGTCGATGTCGATGTTGGAGTCGATCGAGCTGCGCACGAGCGCATAGCGGGCGGCGTCTACCCCGACCGCGTCGACCAGGTCCTCCATCGTGACGACCGTGCCGGCGCGCTTCGACATCCGCAGCGGTTCGCCGTCGCGCAGCAGGTTGACGAGCTGCCCGATCAGGATCTCGTGGTTGACGTACGGCACATCCCCGAACGCCGCCGTCATCGCCATCAGACGCGTGACGTACCCGTGGTGGTCCGCACCCAGCATGATGAGGCAGCGGTCGAAACCGCGCTCGCGCTTGTCGAGGTAGTAGGCGAGATCGCCCGAGATGTAGGCGGGCTCCCCGTCGGATTTGATGACGACGCGGTCCTTGTCGTCGCCGAACTCGGTGGTGCGCAACCAGGTCGCGCCGTCGGCCTCGTAGATGTGGCCGAGCTCGCGCAACCGGGCCACCGCCCGATCGACGGCCCCCGACTCGTGCAGCGAGTTCTCGTGGAAGTAGACGTCGAAGTCGACCCCGAAATCGTGCAGGCTCGCCTTGATCTCACCGAACATCTGGGCGACACCGAGCTCGCGGAACACCTCCTGCTGCTCGGCACGCGGGAGCGCGTCGAGATCGCCGGGGTAGTCCTGCTCGACGCGCGCCGCGATGTCGAGGATGTAGCTGCCGCCGTAGCCGTCCTCCGGCGCCGGCTCGCCGCGGTGCGCGGCGACCAGGCTGCGGGCGAAACGGTCGATCTGGGCGCCGTGGTCGTTGAAGTAGTACTCGCGCGTGACGAGACCGCCCTGCGCCTCCATGAGCCGCGCGAGGCTGTCGCCGACCGCCGCCCAGCGGGTGCCGCCGATGTGGATGGGGCCGGTCGGGTTCGCCGAGACGAACTCGAGGTTGATGCGCACCCCGTCGTACAGGGCGCCGTGCCCGTAGGCGTCGCCCTCCTCCAGGATCCGGGCGGCGAGCGCACCGGCGGCCGCCGCGTCGAGCGTGACGTTCAGGAACCCGGGGCCGGCGACCTCGGCATCCGCGATCCCGTCGACGTCCGCGAGGGATGCGGCGAGAGCCTCCGCGAGTTCGCGCGGCGGGATGCCGAGACGCTTGCCGAGCTTGAGCGCGGCGTTCGAGGCCCAGTCGCCGTGCTCGCGGTTGCGGGGGCGTTCGAGGGTGACGTCCTCCGGCGCGACCTCGCTCGGATCGATCCCGCGTTCTGCAGCCGCCCGGCGCACATGGTCGAGCAGGACGGCGGCGAGTTCGGCGGGATTCACGAGGTTCGATCCTAGCCGCCCGCCCGTCGCTGCCGGGCCGGGCGACGGGCGCGGGTGACAATGGGCTCATGCCTCGTCGCCTGCCGCTCGTGTCGTCCGCATCCGTGCTGCTGGCCGCGGGGGTGCTGCTCGCGGGCTGCGCGGTGCCCGAACAGGCGGCCACGCCGAGCGGCGGGGCGTCGACCCCGAGCTCCTCCCCCTCGGCGAGCTCCACCCCGAGCGCGCCGCCGTCGAGCTCCGCGGCGACCCCCGTCGACATCCCCTGCGGCACGCTCATCGCCCAGCAGGCGATGTACGACTTCA
The DNA here is from genome assembly GCA_003243275.1 of Leifsonia xyli. Taxonomy (GTDB): domain Bacteria; phylum Actinomycetota; class Actinomycetes; order Actinomycetales; family Microbacteriaceae; genus Homoserinibacter. Next base: position 540,819 of record QFQR01000001.1, read on the forward strand.
ACCCGAACTTCAGCCTCCTGTCGTCGTGGACGCCCGACGCGGGTTCCGCGGCCGCGCAGGCTGTCGCCGCATCCGGGGTCGCGTGCCGCTGGAAGAACGACACGAGCGGCGACACGATCGACGTCTCGGTCGCCGCGCCGGATTCGGCGACGCTCGAGAAGCTGAAGACGGCGGCCGCGGCGGGCACCTCGGCCGACTACGGGGTCGGAACCGGTTCCTTCGCGGTGGTCGGGGGCGCCGGTGAGGCCACGGTGTTCGACGGCTCGTACTGGGTCGTCGTGCGCTCGAACTACTTCCTCGCGCCGGGCGACGCGAGCCCGCTCGTCACCCCGGTGCTCGCCGCGCTCGGCTGACCGCAGCCGCCGTCAGGCGAGCTCGACCGGCTCGGTGTGGTCGTCGGCGAGCTCCCGGTCCGCCCGGGCATCGACCGACATGGCGAGCAGCTCGACATCCGCGAGGGTGTTGGTCTCGAACGCGGTGTCGGCGGCGTCGCGGCCCGTCGCGATGCGGATGAGGCCCGTGCGCGGGGCGAGGCGCGTCGCGTCGACGACGACCCAGCGGCCGCCCACGAGCACCTCCACGACGGCGTGCAGGTCCATCGGGGTCAGCTGCGGCGCGTAGACCGACACGACCCGCGCCGGCTGGTCGAGCGCGCGCAGCAGCGCAGCGGTCAGGTGCGCGAAGTCGCGGCAGACCCCGGCGCCCGCCTCCAGGGTCTCGGCCGCTCCCCCGGTGGGCGTGGTCGCCGCGGCGTCGTAGCGCAGCCGCTCGTGCACCCAGTCGCCGACGGCGCGGGCGAGCGGCCAGCCATCGAGCCCGGGGAAGGTGTCGCGCGCGAGCGGCGTCAACGCATCCGAGGGCACGTAACGGCTCGGCCGCAGATAGACGACCGGATCGAGCGGGTCGACGATCGCGGGTGTCGCGCGACCCGTGATCGTGGCCGCGTAGTCGACCTGGAGGATGCCGGGAACCGTCTCGAACAGGGCGAGCCGGATGCCCGGCGGCTCCGTGAGCGGACGGGTGTCGACACGCTCGCCGTCGAGCGTCACCCGCAGGGTCTCGGCGGTCACCGGCAGCCCCTCGGCGGCGGCGAGCGCCAGCACGAACGCGGTCGGGTCGTCGACCCGGAAGGTCAGACTCGTCTGCACCTCGCGCCGCAGCGTCATGCGCTCGCGGCTGCGGAGAGGGTCGGCGGCATGCTGGTAGCCTAAAGTGCCGCGCCCTCGTAGCTCAGTGGATAGAGCGCTTCCCTCCGGAGGAAGAAGTCGCACGTTCGAATCGTGTCGAGGGCACCACACCGTCACACTGGGGGCATGCGCATCGTCGTGGCTCCCGACTCCTTCACCGGGTCGATCTCGGCGCGCGACGCGGCCGCCGCGATCGCGAACGGCTGGCGGGCGGTGCGTCCGCACGACGAGGTGCTCGAGGTGCCGCAGGCGGATGGCGGCGTCGGCACGCTCGAGGTCGTGGCGCGGGCGGTTCCGGATGCCGTGCTGCACGAGGGCGGGCCCGTCACGGGAGCCGACGGGCGACCCGCGCCCGGGCGGTGGCTCGCGCTGCCCGACGGGCGTGCGCTCCTCGAACTCGCGGACTGCGTCGGGCTCGCGCTCATGCGCGGCCCCGATCCGCTCGGCGCCTCCACCCGTGGGCTCGGCGAGCTGCTCGGGCGGGTGCTGGATGCCGGGGCGACACGGATCGTGGTCGGGCTCGGCGGCTCGGGCTCGACCGACGGCGGCACGGGTGCGCTCGCGGCGCTCGGGATGCGGTTGCTCGCCGCCGACGGTTCGGTGCTGCCGGGCGGGGGCGGCGCCCTCGCGCGACTCGCCCGCATCGAGATCGATGAGCTGCGCGCTTCCCCGACGGCGCTCGAGCTCTGGTGCGACGTCGACGCGCCGCTCACCGGACCGCGCGGGGCGGCATCCGTGTTCGAGCCGCAGAAGGGGGCGACGCCGCACGATGTGGCGGTGCTCGATGCGGCGCTCGGGCGACTCGCCGCGGTGCTGGGCGGTGAGCCAGATGCGCCCGGCTCGGGTGCTGCGGGCGGCACCGCGTACGGGCTGCGCACCGCGTGGGGCGCGACCCTGGCATCCGGGTCCGCCGCCGTCGCCGAGCTGACCGGACTGGATGCCGCGGTCGCGAGCGCCGAGCTCGTGATCACGGGCGAGGGCCGCATCGATGCGAGCTCCGCCTCGGGCAAGGTGGTGGGCTCGGTGCTCGCGCGCGCGGATGCGGCGAGCGTGCCGGTCGCGCTCGTCGCCGGATCACTCGATGCGGGGGCCGCCGCGGGCCGCCGCGCCGTCTCGCTCACCGAGCTCGCGGGCTCTCGCGCCGCCGCCCTCGCCGAACCCGCCACCTGGCTCGCGCGCGCCGCACACGCCCTCGCCGCATCCGCATCCGGTGCCGCATCCGCATCCGCATCCGCATCGAGCTGATCCGCCTCCGAGGTGCTCGAGATTCGTGCGAAATGGTCGCCACCGCGGCACCATGGCGACCATTTCGCACGAATCTCCGCACCACAGCCAACGTTTCGGGCGCGATGCGCGTCTGATGAAGTAGAGGGGAGGATGCCGTGAGCAAAGCCGCATGGGAACGCGTCGTGACCGAGCTGGTCGCCGAGCGCGGCGACGCCCTGCTGCGCTACGCGACCCTGCTCACCGGCAGCCCCGACGACGCCGCCGACCTCGTGCAGGACGCGCTCGTGCGCACCTTCGGTCGGCTGCGCAACGGCTTCACGGTGGAGAGCGCCGAATCGTACGTGCGGCGCGCCATCCTCAACGCCTCCGTCGACCGCGGACGCCGCGTGAGCCGCTGGCGGAGGGTCGCACCGAGCCAGTACGAACCCGACGAACAGCCACCCGCCGACGAGGCGACCGGCCTCCGGCTCGACGTGCACGAGGAGCTGCAGAAGCTCACCCCGCGCGAGCGCGCCTGCCTCGTGCTGCGCTACTACGACGACCTCAAGGTCGACGACATCGCCGAGGCGCTCGGCATCAGCTCGGGCGCCGTCAAGCGCTACCTGAGCGACGGGCTCGCCAAGATGGCGATCGCCCTTGCCGACGACGGCACCGCGGCCGACCGACTGGGCCCGGGAGGCGCGCGACCCGGCACCGGCACGACGCCGCTGCGACGACCGTCGCTGCCCCGCCCCGAAGCGAAGGAGGGTGAGAATGCCCACCGAATCTGAGCTCCGCAGCCTGTTCCAGGGCGGCGAGGCACCGGATCCGCTCGACGCCGACCGCATCATCCGCCGAGCCCGCGCCCGCCGCAGGCCCAAGCGGATCGCGGTGGCCGCGCTCGGTGGTCTCGCCGCCGTCGCGGTCGTGGTTCCGGTGGCGCTCGCCCTCGGCAGCACCGGGCCGACGGGCACGAGCCAGCTGGCGGATGCGCCGGCCGCGGACGGGCAGCAGGAGAGGATGGCGGATCAGGCCGCAGGCGGCTCGCTGGCGACCGATCCGTACCCCGAGTGCCGGCTGGCATCCGGCGTCACGAGCGACGCGGTGCCGAGCGGCGCCGAGCTGCAGCTCTCCCAGCCGACGCCCGGCGGGGCGCTCGAGCTCACCCTCGTGAACGGCAGCGGCACCGCCCTCCTCGGCAGCATCGAGACGGCGCCGTATGTCGCGCTCGGCACCGGCGAGGTGCCCCTCGGCTGGTCGGCGGGCGCGACGGAGACGACCAGGGTCGACCTCGCCCCGGGCGGCACGCTCACCCTCAGCGTTCCGCTCCAGACGACCGCCTGCGCGGGCGGCAACCTGCCCGCCGGCGACTACGGGGCCGAGGCCGAGCTGACGATCCGGCTCGACGACGGGCAACTCGTCACGGCGAACTCGATCCGCACCGAGATCACCGTCGGCTCCGCGGAATAGGATGCGTCACGGGCGGCCGCGCCCGCCATCCGATCCGGGAGTCCCCATGACCTTCCTCGTCGTGCCGCAGTGGCAGGGTTCGCCGTCGAGCCGCGCGATGCGTCTCGCCGAGGGGGCGCAGGCGATCCGCGCCGACCTCCCCGCCGCCGCGACCCGGGAGGTCGCCGTGCCCCTCGAGGCGGGCGACGAACAGGGCAGCGGGATCGCGCGCTTCAGTTCCCTGCAACTCGTGCGGGAACGCCTCGCGGATGCCCTGGGCGAGGAAGGCGACGCGGCCATCGTGATCGGCGGCGACTGCGGCGTCTCGGCGGCGGCGGTCGCGCACGTCGCGGGGCCCGAGCTGGCGCTCGTCTGGTTCGACGCGCATCCCGACCTCAACACGCCGAGCACCTCGCCGTCCGGGGCCTTCGGCGGCATGGTGCTCGCCTCGCTCGTCGAGGACGGCACCGTCGACCCGGCGCGCGTGCTCATCGCCGGGGCACGCGAATGGGACCCGGGCGAGGAGGACTTCGCGCAGCAGAAGGGCATCGCCTCCGTCGACGTCGCGGCGCTCGCCGATGCCGAGGCCGTCGCGGATGCGGTCGTCGCCACGGGCGCGAGTCGCGTCTACCTGCACATCGACCTCGACGTGCTGGATCCGGCCGAGTTCGACGGCCTGCTCGAACCGGTGCCGTTCGGCGTCACGGCGTCGCAGCTCGTCGCCGCGGTGAAAGTGCTCGTCGCCCGGATGCCGCTCGCGGGCGCCACGATCGCCTCCTTCGCCCCCGAGTCGCCCGAACGGGCGGGCGACGACGCCCCCGCGATCCTGCGCCTCATCGCGGCGCTGCGGGGGTAGCCGACCGCCACCCGTGACCCGCGGCACCGACCGTTCTAGGCTCGCCTCATGAGCGCGCGCGTGGTGGACGTCATCGTGATCGGGGCAGGCGCGGTGGGTGAGAACGTCGCCGACCGCACGGTGCAGGGTGGGCTGGAGACGGTCATCGTCGAGGAGGAGCTCGTCGGCGGCGAGTGCTCGTACTGGGCCTGCATGCCGTCGAAGGCGCTGCTGCGCGCGGGGGCGGCGCTGCGTGCCGCGCGGGCCGTCGCGGGTGCGGCCGAGGCGGTCACGGGCGAGGTCGACGCGCGCGCGGTGTTCCGCCGCCGGGACCGCATCACCCACGACCGCGACGACTCCTCGCAGCTGAGCTGGCTCGACGGCGCGGGCATCGAACTGCTCCGCGGCCACGCCCGACTCGTCGGTCCGCGCCGGGTCGTGGTGACCGCATCCGACGGCACCGTCACCGAGCTCGAGGCGCGGCAGGCCGTGGCGCTGTGCACCGGTTCGGTGCCGGTGCTCCCTGAGGTGCCTGGCCTCGCGGAGCTGGACCCGTGGACCTCGCGCGACGCGACCGCGGCATCCGAGGTGCCCGACACCCTCGCGGTGCTCGGCGGGGGCGTGGTCGGATGCGAGCTGGCGGCGGCCTACGCGAGCCTCGGCAGCCGCGTGACGCTCGTGGCGCGGCGCGGGCTGCTGGGCGGCCAGGAGCCGTTCGCGGCCGAGCTGGTGCGCGAGGGGCTCGAGGCTGCCGGCGTGCGGGTGCTCGTCGGGACGGATGTCGTGGAGGCGCACCGGGCGGAGAAGAACGCGGTGCTGACCCTGGGAGACGGCTCCCGCATCCTCGCCGCGCAGGTGCTCGTCGCGACCGGGCGGGTGGGACGCACGCGCGACCTCGGGCTCGAGGAGGTGGGGCTCGCCGCGGGCGACGCGATCGAGGTGGACGACACCATGCGCGTGCCCGGATTCGACTGGCTGTACGCGGTGGGAGATGTCAACGGCCGCGCCAAGCTCACGCACCAGGGCAAGTACCAGGCGCGCGCGGCGGGTGACGTGATCGCGGCGCGTGCCGCCGGAGGGCCCGTCGACGATGCGCCGTGGGGTGCGCACGTCGCGACGGCCGACCACCGCGTGGTGCCGCAGGTGACCTTCACCGAGCCGGAGGTCGCCTCCGTGGGGCTCACCCTCGCCGCGGCCGAGGCGGCCGGGCTGCGGGTGCGCGCGCTCGACTACGACCTCTCGTGGGTCGCGGGCGCCGCCGTCTATGCGGACGACTACCGCGGACGCTCGCGCGCGGTGCTCGATCTCGATCGGGGCGTGCTCGTGGGGGCGACCTTCGTCGGACCGGATGTGGGCGAGCTGCTGCACGCGGCGACCATCGCGATCGTGGGCGAGGTGCCGCTCGACCGGCTCTGGCACGCCGTGCCCGCGTATCCGACCGTGAGCGAGGTCTGGCTGCGCTGGCTGGAGGCGTTCGGGCGTCCCGGGAGCGGTGGGTGATCGCACCGCTGCGACCCGAGCGCCCGAACCGGCTGGAGCGGATGGCGGCGGCACTCGTGCGGGGCACGGTGGCCGTGCCGGGGCTGCGGCGCGTGCTGCTCTGGCCCGTGCTCGCGATCCCCGGCTACGGGCTCGCGACGGCGTGCGCGTTCCTGTGGGGCACGGTGCTGCTCGGCCGGCACAGCCGGAGCCACGGGCTGCACATCATCTCGCGGCTGCCGCGGTGGGCCTTCGGCCGAGGGGGCACCACGATCGGCGCCGTCTACCTCACGCGCGACAACATCTCCGATCCGGTGCTCGCGCACGAGGCCGTGCACCGGATGCAGTGGCGCCGCTACGGCCTCAGCCTGCCCGTGCTCTATCTCGCGGCTGGTCACGTCGCACTCACCAACCGCTTCGAGGTCGAGGCCGGTCTCGAGCGCGGCGGCTACCGCTGACCCACCCCCGCTCGCCTCACGCCCCCGCTCGCCTCACGCCCCCGTCGCTGAGCGGTCGGTTTCTGGCCTCAAAACCGAGAAATGAGGCCAGGAACCGACCACTCAGCGAGTGAGCTGGTGAGCTCTCGGGGGGATCGGGAGCAGGGGGCGCGGGGCGGGATCAGTCGGAGCTGAGGGACTGGGCGGCGCGGTCTCCCGAGACCCAGGCGTAGACCTGGTGCTCGCGCGCGGCATCCGTGGGCAGCATCTCGGCGAGCCAGGCGTCGACCGCCGCACGCAGGCTCTGTCCGCGGTCGCGGCACAGCCAGGTGACGCACACGCGCCCCGGGGCGACGAACTCGCGGATGCCCGCGGCATCCGCCACCTCGAGGAAGATGCGCCCGCGCGCCTTGGCGGGCAGCGTCGCCGCCACCGTCTCCGCGATCGCGATGTCGGCATCCACGGCCCCGAGCAGCACCGAATCGCCCTCGCCGGGATTCCAGGCGATGGCGGCGGGGAGCACGTCGGAGAGAAGCATCATCGCCAGTATAGGTCAGCCTTACCTAAGCCGATGCTGCGAGTTCGCCGCGCAGCATCCCTACCAGCACGACGGATGCCGCCCCCGCCACCCCATCCGCCGCTCGAGCTGTGCTCCGATGGCGAGCAGCGTGCGCTCACCCCCCGGACGCCCCACCAACTGCACCCCCATCGGCAGCCCCGAGCCGGACGTCGCGACGGGAAGCGTGATCGCCGGCAGCCCGGCGACGTTGGCGAAACTGGTGAACGGCGTGTACTGCACCTGCTGCGCGAAATTGGCCTCGCCGTCGTCGGGGTCGTACCAGCCGACCGGACGCGGGGTGAGCGCGAGTGCGGGCAGCAGCACCGCGTCGTAGGGGGCGAAGAGCGCGATGGTGCGCCGCTCGTAGTCGGCCAGCCAGGCGAGCGCCTCGGCGAGGGTGCGGGCGTCGAGCGCCCGTCCGCGCTCCACGAGCCAGCGGGTGAGCGGCTCGACGAGCGCAAGCTGGGCGTCATCGAGCGGAAGCGCGGCGGCGCCGGCCTGCCAGACGGCGCGGAAGGCGGCCGAGTAGCCAGGCTCCTCCGGCATCCGCAGCTCCTCCATGCCGTGTCCGAGCGCGTCGAGTTCGGCGAGCGTGAGCTCGACGGCGGCGCGGGCTGCGGGATCGAGACGCAGCTCGTAGGCGCTCGACCAGGGCGAGTCGTAGCTCACCGCGAGCTGGAAACGCCCCTCGCCGCGGGTCGCCGCGGAGAGGAAGGGGCCGTCGCCGCCCTCGTCACCCGGCGCGGTGGCCCAGGCGGCGCGTGCTCCGGGGCCGGCGGCGAGCGCGTCGAGCAGCAGCGCCGCGTCGGCGACCGTGCGCGCGATCGGCCCCGCCTGCACGAGCCCGGCGAGTCCCTCGAACCCGGACGCCGCGGGCACCCGCCCGCGCGAGGGCTTGAGCCCGACGAGCCCGGTGGCCGCGGCCGGGATGCGGATCGAGCCGCCGCCGTCGGAGCCCGGCGCCACGGGCAGCAGACCCGCCGCGACCGCGACGGCCGCTCCCCCGCTCGAGCCGCCTGCACCGAGCCGCGGGTCGTAGGGGTTGCGCGCCGGGCGTCCGGCGAGCGGCTCGGTGTAGCTCGGGAAGCCGAACTCGGGGGCCGCGGTCGCGCCGAGGCTCACCGCACCGGCGGCGTCGAGGGCGAGCGCGAGGCCGTCGCTCTCGTCCGGCACGAAGCCGGCGAAGGCCCGCGAGCCGAAGGCGGACTCACGCCCGGCCCGTCGCACGAGCGCCTTGTCGGCGAGCGGCAGCCCCCACAGCGCCGCGGCGTGCGGCAGGGCGCCCACGGCGTCCGCCTGGCGGAGCGCGGCATCCGCGTCGACGACCGCGAAGGCACCGAGCTCGGGATCGAGCCGCGCGATCCGCTCGAGGTAGTGCGCCGCGAGCTCGCGCGGGGACACCTCGCCGCGGCGCAGCCAGTCGAGTTGTTCGACCGCGGTGAGGTGGTGGAGTTCGAACACCCTCCGAGCGTAGGCGGATACCGGGGTTGACATCCGTCGCCGAAGCTGCTTGGTTAGTTACTCAAGTAATGAACCCATCCACTACAGGAGCCACCGTGGACGACAGCCGCCCGATCTTCCTCCAGATCGCCGAGCAGATCGAAGACGACATCGTCGCCGGCCGGCTCCCGGAAGAAACCCAGGTCCCCTCCACCAACGAGTTCGCCGCGTACCTGCGCATCAACCCGGCCACGGCCGGCAAAGGCGTGAACCTGCTCGTGGACCAAGGGATCCTCTACAAGAAGAGAGGCATCGGCATGTTCGTCGCCGACGGCGCCCGCGCGCGCCTCGTGGCCCAGCGCCGCGAACGATTCCGGGAGCAGTACCTCGCTCCCCTGCTCGCCGAGGCGGCGAGGCTCGGCATCACGCCTGGCCAGCTGTCCACCATGATCACGGAGACCGAGCGATGAGCACCGTCATCCGTGTCGACGGACTCGGCAAGAGCTACGGGGCGGGCAAGAACGCCGTGCACGCCGTCGCCGACGCGACCTTCGCCCTCGAAGAGAACCGCATCTACGGTCTCCTCGGCCGCAACGGCGCAGGCAAGACCACCCTCATGCAGTTGCTGACCGGGCAGGAGTTCGCCAGCCGCGGCACCATCGAGGTGTTCGGTGAGCGCCCGCTCGAGAACGCACGCGTGCTCGAACGGGTCTGCTTCATCAAGGAGAGCCAGCGCTACCCCGACGACTTCCGCGTGAAGCACGTGCTGAGAAGCGCCCCCTGGTTCTTCTCCGGGTGGGATGCCGACTTCGCCGACGAGCTCGTCGAGCGCTTCCGGGTGCCCGTGAACCGCCGCGTGAAGAAGCTCTCCCGCGGGCAGCTCTCGGCCGTCGGCGTCATCGTCGGGCTCGCGAGCCGCGCACCGCTGACCTTCTTCGACGAGCCCTACCTCGGCCTCGACGCCGTCGCGCGGCAGCTCTTCTACGACACGCTGCTCGCCGACTACGCCGAGCACCCGCGCACCGTGGTGCTCTCGACGCACCTCATCGACGAGGTCTCCAACCTCCTCGAGCACGTGCTCGTGATCGACGAGGGGCGCATCATCATCGACGCGGATGCCGAGACGCTCCGCGGCTCGGCCATCGACGTCGTCGGCACCCGCAGCGCGGTCGACGCGTTCACGACGGGACGCGAGGTGCTGCACCGTGCCGGCATCGGCGGACTCGCCACCGCCACCGTGGCCGGCCTCGACGAGGCCGCCCGAGCGGCGGCGCACGCCGCGGGGCTGGAACTGGCGCCCGTCTCGCTGCAGCAGCTCGTCATCCGCACCACCACCCTCGGCGAGGCCGAGAACACGCACGAGAACGGAGCCCGCTCATGAGCGCCCTCACCGCATCCGAGTCGACGGCCGCCACCCCGCGCGCCGTCGCGCGCGTCTGGCGCATCGCGCGACTGCTCACGACGAACCCGTGGACCGTCGCGGGGCTGCCGTTCATGATCCTCGGGGTGATCTTCGTGCTCACCTGGATCATCTGGTGGCTCATCAACGTCAACCTCGGCGCCGACGCGCGCGCCGACGCCGGTGACGCCCAGTACAACGGTGCCGCGAGCTACATCTTCGTCTACATGCTCGTCATCGCCGTGCAATCGGTGAACCTCGCGTTCCCGCTCGCGCTCGGCTACGGCGCCACCCGTCGAGCGTTCTCGCTCGGCTCGACGCTCGCCTTCGTGATGCTCTCCGCGGTGTACGCGCTCGTCATGACGATCGGCGCCTGGCTCGAAGACCTCACGGACGGATGGGGGCTGAAGGGCGTGTTCTTCCGCACCTTCTACTTCGCCACCGACGACGGCTGGCTCGTGCAGTGGTGGGTGTACTTCTGCTGGTTCGTGTTCTTCTTCTTCACCGGCACGATCTTCGCCGCCATGTACGTGCGTTGGAAGGCGACGGGGCTCACCCTCTCCCTCGTCTCGCTCGCGCTCCTCGTCGTCGGCGCGATCGCCGGGCTGACCCTCACGTCGAGCTGGGGCACGCTCTGGGGCACGATCGGCGACCTCGGCGTGGTCGGGGTGGCGAGCGTCCTCCTCATCCCCGCGGTCGCGGCCGCGATCGTGGGCGGGCTCGTGCTGCAACGCGCGACCCCCCGCGGGTAGCGGGGTGCGCGGCGTCGTCGACCGTCCCCGCTGGGCGGTCGACGACGCGTCAGCTCGCCGCTACTTGAGGCTCTTCTGCATGAGCACGGTGCCGAGCCAGCGGCCGAACTTGAAGCCGACCTTGCCCATGCGGCCGATCTCCTTGAAACCGAACTCGCGATGTATGGCGATCGAGGCATCCGCACCCTTGTCGGCGATGACGGCGATCACCTCCTTGATCCCCGCGGCCTTCGCCCGGGTCAGGAACTCGGCCATCAACGCCCGACCCAGACCCTTGCCGGTGGATGCCGCCCGCAGATAGATGGAGTTCTCGACGGTGAAGCGGTAGGCGGCCTTCTGCTTCCACGGCGAGGCATTGGCGTAGCCGAGCACCTGCCCGCTCGGCGAGACCGCCACGAGCCACGGGTAGCCGAGTTTCTCGTTGTGGCGGAACTTCGCCCGCAGCTCCTTGAGGGTCTGCGGATCCTCGTCGAAGGTGACCGTGGAGTTGGCGACGTAGTGGTTGTAGATCTCGCGGATGTCGGGCAGATCCTGCTCGGTGGCGTCGCGGATGCTGAACGCGAACTCCGACTCCGGTTCCGGTTTCTTCCGCAGGTGGACGGGCAGCTCGCGGCGGGGGTTGTATTCCTCTTCGAGCATGCGCCCCATCCGTTCCTCAGGTCACGTCACGACGCCAGGTGGTCAGCCCGCCGATCACCAGGAACAGCGCGGCATAGCCAGCCAGCACGAGACCACCTTGCCACCATTCGAGCGCATCCGTGGTGCTGCCCAGGGCGAGCGAGTAGATGCTCGCGCCGACCGTCGCATCCGAGGCCGCCCCCGGCAGGAAGCGCCCGACCGCCGCGGTCCACTCCCAGAAGCTCGTGCCGAACCGGAGCAGAGGCTCGAGGAACTGGGTGAAGGCGAGCACCGTGACGATCACGGCGACCTGGTTGGGCATGAGCACACCGAGGCCCACACCGATGACCGCCCACAGCGCCATCGCGAGCAGGGCGCGGGCGATGAGGGCCCAGGTGTCACCGGAGTCGAGTGCCGGCGCTCCCCCGGTGAGCTGCAGCACGAGCGCGCCCACACCGACGGATGCGGCAAGGCCCACGGCTCCGAAGATCGCGCCCCAGACGACCCCGGCTGCCAGCTTGCCGCCGAGCACGACGCCGCGACGCGGAGTCGCGAGGAAGGTGGGCGTGAGGGTCTGGTGCCGGAACTCGGTGGTCGAGGCGAGAGCGCCGAAGAGCAGGGGGAAGACGTAGCCGACAGCGGTCACCACGCTGTAGACGAGGGGCGGGATCGACTCCGCGGCGATGGCGCCCATGCTCTGCTCGACGAGCACCCCGCCGAGCGCCGCGATGATGCCGGCGTTGAAGGCCACCCAGACGAACAGGATGATGGCGAGCATCCACCACGAGCGGGTGGTGGAGATCTTGAGCAGTTCGGAGCGGAACGAGCGCAGCATCAGCGGATCCCCCCTTCTCCCACGAGTTCGAGGAAGGTCTGTTCGAGCCCCTCCCTCTCGGGCACGAGCAGGCGCAACGGCACCCCGGCAGCGAGCGCCCGCTCGCCGATCGCGGTGGCGTCGAGGCCCGCGACGTGCAGGCCGTCGCCCGCGACCTCGACGTGACCGCCCGCGGCGGCGAGCGCGCGGCCGAGCGCCTCACGGTCGACCGCATCGACGTGCACGCGGGCGACGGCACCGGTCTCCAGTCCGTCGAGGGTGCCCTGGTAGGCGAGCCGACCGCGCGAGATGATGACGACCCGGTCGACCGTCTGCTGCACCTCGCTCAACAGGTGAGAGGAGACGAGCACGGTGCGTCCCTCGGCGGCGAGGTTCCGCAGGAAGCTGCGGATCCAGCGGATGCCTTCCGGGTCGAGTCCGTTGATCGGCTCGTCGAGCACGAGGGCACCGGGGTCGCCGAGCAGGGCGAAGGCGAGGCCGAGCCGCTGCCGCATGCCGAGCGAGTAGCCGCCCACGCGGCGGCGGGCGGCATCCCCGAGTCCCACCCACTCGAGCACCTCGTCGGCGCGGGCACTCGGGATGCCGGCGGCGGCGCCCACCACCCGCAAGTGGTCGCGGGCGCTGCGACCGGGGTGGAAGCTGGCGGCTTCGAGCGCCGTGCCGACGGTGCGGAGCGGATCGCGCAGCTCGGCGTAGGACTTGCCGTCGAAGGTGGCGCGGCCGCTCGTGGGTCGCACGAGCCCGACGAGCGAGCGCAACGTCGTGGTCTTGCCCGCGCCGTTGGGCCCGAGGAACCCGGTGACGACGCCCGGTTCGACCCGGAAGCTCAACTCGTCGACGGCGGTAGCGCTGCCGAACCTCTTGGTCAGGGACTGGATCTCGATGACTGCTCCGGCCATGCCCCTCACGCTACCGAGCGCACGCCGGGTCGCTCCTCCCCCATCCGGCGGAGATCCGGTCGAGACGGTCGAGCGCCGGATCCGGCGGGGGCACCTCGGGGGCGGGAGCGGCTGCGCGCGCTTCGGGCGGAGTGACGAGGCCGAGACGAACAGCGCCGTGAACTCCGAGCAGGTCGATAGGGCTGGTCCACGTCGAAAATGCAGGAGTTTCTGTGCCAGTCCCCCGCATCCGCGGGCACCGCACAGGCGACTCGCCCGGGGTCTCCTGCATTTTCGACACAGTTCGACGCAGTGCGACGCACGACGGAGGGGGCGGCGGGGGCGGGCGAGAGGGGGCGGGAGGGGGCGGCTCAGGGGCGGGCGGATGCGGCGGCGTCGAGGGCGCGCAGGTCCCAGTCCACGGGCGCGGCGCCTGCCTCCGTGAGCAGGGCGTTCGCACGGCTGAAGGGTTTCGAGCCGAAGAAGCCGTTGTGTGCCGAGAGCGGACTCGGATGCGCCGACGCGATCACCGGGGTCGCACCCAGCAGCGGGCGCAACGTGCCCGCATCCCGCCCCCACAGGATCGCGACGAGCGGGGCATCGCGCGCCACGAGCGCCCGGATGGCGTGCTCGGTGACCGCCTCCCACCCCATGCCCCGGTGCGATCCCGAGGCACCCGCACGCACCGTGAGCACCCGGTTCAGCAGCATGACGCCCTGGCCGCTCCAGCCGGAGAGGTCGCCGTGCTCGGGCGGGACGACGCCGAGGTCGTCGTGCAGCTCACGGTAGATGTTCTGCAGGCTGCGCGGCACGGGCCGCACGTGCCGCTCCACCGCGAAGGAGAGCCCGATCGGATGCCCGGGCGTCGGGTACGGGTCCTGCCCCACGATGAGCACCCGCACCCCGTCGAAGGGATGCGTGAAGGCGCGCAGCACGTTCGCCCCGGCCGGCAGGTACGGGCGCCCGGCCGCGACCTCCGCCCGCAGCAGCTCCCCCATCCGCGCCACCTGCGGGGCGACGGGCTCGAGAGCCGCGGCCCAACCGGGATCGACGAGCGCGGTGAGCGGCCTCGGCCCGGTCATGCGCCCGGATCCTCCGCGGGGTAGGCGACCGGACCCTCGGAGCTCCACGGGAACATGATCCACCGCTCGGTGCGCCGCCAGCTGTAGTGCGGCTCGTGCACGGTCCCCGGCTTCGTATAGAGGCACACCGTGCGCACCTCACCGCCGCCCGCCTCGAGCAGTTGCAGCACGAGCGCAAGGGTGCGCCCCGAGTCGGCCACGTCGTCGACGAGCAGGATGCGCTTGCCCGCGAGCGCCTCGCGGTCGAGCGTGGGCGGCAGCAGCACGGGCTCGTCGAGGCGCGACTCGACACCCGTGTAGAACTCGACGCCCAGGCTGCCGAGCATCTTCACGTCGAGCGCGTAGCCGAGCGCGCCCGCGAGCGGGAGGCCGCCGCGGGCGATCCCGACGATCGCATCGGGTCGGAAACCGTCGGCCGCGATCGTCTCGGCGAGCTCGCGCGAGGCGCGCCCGAACAGTTGCCAGTCGAGGATCTCGCGCGCATCATCCGCCATGCGTCAACGCTATCGAGCCGCCGAGGGCCTAGCATCCGTTCATGGCGACCCGAACCACCCGCTCCGTCGGCGCGATCACCTTCTCGCTCGTCGGCTTCCTCTTCCTCGTGGAGCTCACGAGCGGCATCCTTCAGGGCTTCTACGTGCCCCTCATCCCCGACCTCGTCGACCACCTGCAGATCCGCGACGGCGACTTCAACTGGTTCGAGGCGGGCGCGCTGCTGCTCTCCGCGATCATCGTGCCGATCTTCTCGAAGCTCGGCGACATGCACGGGCACAAGCGGATGCTGCTCATCTCGACGGCGCTCACCGCCGGCGCGACCTGGTGGCTCGCCGTCACGGGCGACTTCTGGAGCTTCCTGGCGGCGTGGTCGCTGCAATCGTTCTACGTGGTCTGGCTGCCGCTCGAGGTGGCGCTCATCTTCGACCGCGGACGCCGCACCGGCACCGCCGCATCCGCCACGAGACGCGCCGCGGGCTTCCTCGTCGTGGCTCTGGAGGCGGGCGCCATCATCGGCGCGCTGGGCGCGAGCCGTGTGCTGGCGGCGACCGGCGGCGACATCATGCTGACCCTCTTCGTGCCGGCCATCGCGGTGACGCTCGTGTTCTTCGCGATCCTGTTCGGCGTCCCCGAGTCGGAGCCCCTGCCCGGCCGCCGACTCGACCTGGTGGGCTTCGGGCTGCTGTCGCTCGGCCTCATCGTGATCACGGCCGGCCTCGCGCTGCTGCGTGAGGATGCGGGGCCAGGCGGCCTGCTCGGGGTGATCGCCATGATCCTCGCGGGATTCGCGATCATCTACCTCTTCGGACGCTGGGTGCTGAAGCAAGCGGATCCGGCGATCGACCTGCGCGTGATGCGCCAGCCCGCGATGTGGCCGGTGCTGGTGACCGCTGCGCTCTTCGGCATCAGCGTGCTCGGCGCCCAGGCACCGCTCGCGACCTACGCGGGCACGGATCCGGCGAAGGTCGGCTACGGCCTCGGGCTCGACTCGGGCGACCGCTCGATCCTGATCGGGGTGTACCTGGTTTCGATGATCGTCGGGGCGCTGCTGTTCGCCGTCGTGTCACGGCGCCTCTCGCCGAGGCTCTCGCTCATCCTCGCCACCGCCTTCGTCGCGGCCGGATATCTGCTGTTCCTGCCCTTCCACCTGGAGACCTGGCAGGTGGTGACGAACATGGTGATCGCGGGACTCGGATCCGGTGCCCTCGTCGCCGCGCTCCCGGCCGCCGCCGCAGCGGCAGCGCCGCGCGGGCAGACCGGCGTCGCCGCGGGAATGACCAACACCACCAAGACCATCGGCGGCGCGTTCGCCTCCGCGATCTTCGGGGTGGTGCTCGTCGCGGGGGTCACCGAGGGCACCGCGGCACCCCTCGCGGGCTACCTGACCGTGTGGGCGATCTGCGGCGTCGGCGCGCTCGTCGCGATGGTGCTGCTGTTCTTCGTGCCGAAGCTCGCCTTCGCCGACGTCGAGGAGGAGCTGCTGCCGGAGGTCGACCCGGCCCGCTGATCGTTCACCCCTTCGGGCGCAGCTCGCCCCGGTGGATGGTGCGCACGGCCGACTGCGCGACAGGCTTCACGACCACGAGGTCGAGGTCGACATGGGCGGGCAGCTCGACGGCGTGCACGATCGTCTCGGCGATGTCGTCCGCGCCGAGCGGGTTCGCGACGTCGGCGTAGACGGCATCCGCTGCGGACTGATCGCCCTTGTAGCGCACGAGCGAGAAGTCGGTCTTGACCATGCCGGGCGCGATCTCGATGACGCGCAGCGGCTCGCCACCGAGCTCGAGCCGCAGCACCGCGAGCAGCGCGTGCTGCGCGTGCTTGGCCGCGTTGTAGCCGCCGCCGCCCGGGTAGACCGTGTGCCCCGCGATCGAGGTGACCGCGACGATGTCGCCGGAGCCCCGCTCGAGCGATCCGGCGCGAAGCGCGGGCAGCAGCGCGGCGATCATGCGCTGGGTGCCGAGCACGTTGAGCTCGAACATCGCCCGCCAGTCGTCGAGGATCGCGTCCTCGACGCTCTCGGCGCCGAACGCACCACCCGCGTTGTTGATGAGCGCGTGCAGCGGCCCGCCCGCCTCGACCTCGGAGCGGATGCGTCGGACGTCGGCGTCGTCCGTCACGTCGGCGATGATCGGCGTGAGCACGCCCTCCGCTGCGAGCGCCTCCAGCCGGTCGGCACGGCGGGCGATACCGATCACATCCCAGCCGTGCGCCGCGAACAGGCGCGCCGTCGCCTCCCCGATGCCCGAGCTCGCCCCCGTCACGACCACGCGATATGTCATGGCTCCACGCTACGGCCTCGGAGGTATCGAGACGTGTCCGCTGCGCGGGCCCAGGTGGTGGTGCAGAGGCGTCGGCATACCCTGGACGGATGACGGACACCGCATCCGTGCCCATCAAGCCGCGCATCCGCGTGCCGTTCTGGGACAACGCGCGCTTCGCCTGCGTCGTGCTCGTCGTGATGGGGCACGCGATCCAGCGGCAGACGAGCGACTCCGACAACGCGCTGTCGCTCTACCTGTTCATCTACGCGTTCCACATGCCGGCGTTCGCCATCGTCTCCGGCTACTTCTCGAAGGCGAGCCCGCCCGGCATCCGCCAGATGCGCCGTGTGATCACCGACATCCTGCTGCCCTACGTGATCATGCAGGCCATCTGGTCGCTCGTGCAGTGGCTCGTCGAAGGCAAGGGCTCGTTCAACCTCACCCAGCCGCTCTGGACGCTGTGGTTCCTGCTCGCGCTCGCGATCTTCCGGATGGTGCTCCCCTACCTCGCGCTGCTGCGCTGGCCGCTGCTGTGGGCGGTCGTCGGCTCGGTCGCGGTGGGCTTCTTCTCGAACGTCGACTCGACCTTCTCGCTCTCGCGGGCGATCGGCGTGCTGCCGTTCTTCGTGCTCGGCTGGAAGCTGCGCGGTTGGGGGCTCGTCGATCGCTGGCGGCAGCTGCCGACGGGCGCGATCTGGGGGTTGCGGGTGGGCGGCGCGGCGATCCTCGTCACCTGGCTCTCGGTGATCGTGCTGAACATCCAGGTCTTCCGCGAGTTCGATCTGCGTTTCTGGTTCTTCTACGACGATTCCTACAAGGAGCTCGGGGAGCAGGTCTGGTGGGCCGGTCTGCTGCGGCTCGGCCTGATCGCGCTCGCGGTGCTGCTGAGCGCCGCCTTCTTCGTGCTGATCCCGCGCCGCCGCACCTTCTTCACGACCTTCGGGCAGGCCACGATGTACGTCTACCTGCTGCACTCCTTCGTGCTCTACCCGATCCGCGAGTCGGGGGTGCTGAAGGATGAGCACGCCTCGGCGATCTGGTTGCTCACGATGGTCTTCGCCTCGTTCGCGATCGCGATCGCGCTCTCGAGCCCCTGGGTACGGAAGGTGTTCCGCCCCCTCATCGAGCCCAAGCCGAACTGGCCCTTCTCACACCGCGCCGAGGAGCCGCCGACCCGTTCCCGCACCGACCCGACGGGTGCTCGCCGCGAGTGATGGTGCAAACGCTGCAGCGTTTGCCCCCTCGCGCCTGCAACTCGCGGCGCCGGAAGCCGAACGCTGCAGCGTTTGCGCACCGCTCACTCAGCGGCGACGACCTCGTAGCCACGGTCGACGCGTTTCGGCAGCACGAAGACGAGCGCGAAGGCGAGAACCGCGAAGATCGCCGAGACGAGCATCGCGTGCGCGGCGGAGGACGCGAACGCGGGAGCCACATCCGTGGGACCCGAGATCTCGAGGGTTCCGAAGAACACCGAGCCGATCACGGCGATGCCGATCGCCGAGCCGATGCGCTGCATCGTGCCGATGACCCCGGATGCCGCCCCCGCCTCGGTGCGGTCGACCGTCGCGACGATGAACTGCGCGTTCGGGGCGATGAAGAGCCCCGAGCCGATGCCCGCGACGACGAGCGGCGCCAGCAGCTGCCAGTTGGTGAGGTCGGCGGCCGGCACGAGCAGCAGCACGAGCCACACGGCGACGAGCCCGGCCGCCACCATCGCGGTGCCGAGCACGAGCGCCGTGCGCCCGAAGCGGTGCGCGATCCGGTCGCTCTGCGAGGCGCCGACGATCGATCCGAGCGCGAACGGGATCGAGACGAGACCCGCTTCGAGCGCGGAATGGCCGAGGCCCGCCTGCCAGAGGATCGAGATGGTGAAGAAGATGCTCGTGAAGGCCGCGAAGTAGACGAGCGCGAGCACGACCCCGCCCGTGAACGCGGGGTGGCTGAAGAGACGCGGGGGCACGAGCGGCGTGACGCGTCCGCCTCGCGTGAGGGCGAGCTCCCACAGCGCGAACAGCACGACGAGCACGACGCCGCCCGCGAGCGAGATCCAGGTCCAGAGCGGCCAGTCGAGGTCCTGACCTTCGATGAGCGGCACCAGGATCGCCACGAGCGCCCCCGCGAGCAGCACGAAGCCGAACCAGTCGGCACCCTTCGCGGCACCGCCCTCGGCACCGCTGGGGAGGATGAGGATCGCGGCGATGACGGTGATCACCCCGATCGGGAGGTTGACGAAGAAGATCGAGCGCCATCCGTCGGTGTTGCCGAGCAACTCGATGAGGAGTCCGCCGACGATCGGGCCGAGCGCCGTCGAGACGCCGATCGCGGCCCCCATCACCGCGAAGGCCTTGCCCCGGTCGCGACCCGTGAACAGCAACTGGATGAGCGCCGTGACGGGCGGGAAGAACAACCCGCCGAACAGCCCCTACGCGACGCGGGCTACGACGAGCGCCGTGCCGTCCTCGGCGAGGCCGCAGGCGAGGCTCGCGGCAGTGAAGCCGACGACGCCGATCACGAACACCCATTTGTGCCCGAAGCGGTCGCCGATGCGGCCGGCCGGGATGAGGATCAGGCCGTAGGCGAGCGCATACCCCGAGATGATCCAGGAGAGCGTCGCCTCGCTCGCGTCGATGCTCGTGCGGATGGTGGGCAATGCGACGTTGACGACGGTCGTGTCGAGCATGCCCATCGCGATGCCGAGGATCAGCACGGCGAGCGCGAGCCAGCGCGAGCGGGTGCCCCGGAGGCCTGAGCCGGTGTCGGAACCGGGGTTGGAGGTGGAGGTGGAGGTCATGTGGCGTCCTTCTGCCGGGTGAGTTCGTCGCGGATGATGTCGGGAAGCGCGGCCAACAACTCGTCGTGCCAGGCGAGTTCGGCCTCGAGCCGATGGACACCGTGTCGGGTGCCCATCCACTCGGCGGTGGTCAGGTGCTGCCGGATGCCGTCCCAGCGCACGCATTTGCGCTCGAGGATGGCGGCGATCCGCTCGCGGCGATCGCGCAGCACCCCCTCGAGTTCGCCGAGCGCATCGGGGTCGAGGCTGGAGAGCGCGAGGTCGACGGGGTCGTGTCGCCAGGCAAGCTCGACGAGTCCCTCGCGGCGCAGCCGGCGCAGTGACTCCCGCCCCGCATCCGTGATGTCGAACACCTGCCGCTCGGGGTAGTTGCCCTGCTTCTCGACACGCACCGCCTCGATGAGTCCCTCGGCGGCGAGTCGCCGGGCGGCCCCGTAGAGGCCGCCGACGGAGATGTCGGTCCATTCGGTGACGTGCTCCTGCTCGGCGAGCGCGACGAGGGCGTGCCCGTGCAGGGGACCGTGTTCGGCGAGCGAGGCGAGGATGTAGAAGCGGATGGATGACACGCGACTACTTTTATGCAAGTAGTCGCGTGTGTCAAGCCGCGCATCCGCCTCCCGGATGTGACGCGAAGTTGCGGCACGAATTGCCGAGCGGTCGGGCCGCACGTAACGTTCCCCGCAGCGGGCGCGCATGCGCTCGTGGACCCGAACGAGGAGCGAACCATGTCGGACTGGAAGTTCGAGACCCAGCAGATCCACGCCGGCGCGGCCCCTGACCCGGTCACCAACGCCCGCGCGACGCCGATCTACAAGACCACGTCGTACGTCTTCAACAACGCCGACCACGCGAAGAACCTGTTCGCGCTCGCCGAGTTCGGCAACATCTACACGCGCATCATGAACCCGACCCAGGCGGTCATCGAGGACCGCATCGCGGCCCTCGAGGGCGGCACCGCTGCGCTGGCCACGGCATCCGGGTCGAGCGCGATCACCTACGCGATCCTCAACATCGCCGGTGCAGGCGACCACATCGTCTCGTCGAGCTCCATCTACGGCGGCACCTACAACCTCTTCAAGTACACCCTCGCCAAGCTCGGCATCGAGGTGACCTTCGTCGAGAACCAGGACGACGCCGAGGAGTGGCGCGCGGCCGTGCGGCCCAACACCAAGGCGTTCTTCGCCGAGACGATCGGCAACCCGCGCATCAACGTGCTCGACATCGAACTCGTCGCGGGCATCGCGCACGAGAACGAGGTGCCGCTCATCGTCGACAACACGATCGCGACGCCGTACCTCATCCGTCCGTTCGAGCACGGCGCCGACATCGTGGTTCACTCGGCCACCAAGTTCCTCGGCGGCCACGGCACGGTCATCGCGGGTGTCATCGTCGACGGCGGCAAGTTCCCCTGGTCGCAGCACGTCGACAAGTTCCCCGGCCTCACCGAGCCCGACCCTTCGTACCACGGCGCGAGCTACACGGGCGTGCTGGGCGACGGGATCGCCTACGTCATCAAGGCGCGCGTCACGCTGCTGCGCGACACGGGTGCCGCGCTCTCCCCCGACAGCGCCTTCAGCCTCATCCAGGGCGTCGAGACGCTGTCGCTGCGCATCGAGCGCCACGTGCAGAACACGCAGGCGATCGCCGAGTGGCTCGAGGGCCACCCGGATGTCGCCTCCGTCAACTACGCGGGCCTCCCGTCGAGCCCGTGGTACGCGGCCGCGAACAAGTACGCCCCCCAGGGCGTCGGCGCCGTGCTGTCGTTCGAGCTCAAGGGCGGCGTCGACGCGGGCCGCGCGCTCGTCGAGAATGTGAGCCTGTTCAGCCACCTCGCCAACATCGGCGACGTGCGCAGCCTCATCATCCACCCGGCCTCGACGACCCACTCGCAGCTCACCCCCGAGCAGCAGCTCACGACCGGTGTCACCCCGGGCCTCGTGCGGCTCTCGGTCGGCCTCGAGCACGTCGACGACCTCACGGCCGATCTGCAGGCCGGCTTCGACGCCGCCAAGCAGGTCAGCGCGGCCAACGCGGGCGCGTAGCACCGTCCTGCCGTTCTCGTAGCTCCAGCTACGACGTCGGCGCCCCGGATCCGTCTGGGGCGCCCGCGTCACAGCTGGAGCTACGAGCGTATGCGCGTAACACGCATGCGCGACACGCGAGAATGGCGGGATGGACTGGCAGACCCCCGAAGACGCGGTGCCGTCCGCGTTCGTCACCGAGTCCAACCGCCGCGCCCTCTCCGCGAAACCTCCGGCATCCGGAGCCTGGCGGATCGGCGACGACCCGGGCGACCGCCTGTTCCAGCGGATCGGCCCGCTCTCGCTCGAACGCGGAGGCAGCCTCCCCCACGTCACGATTGCCTACGAGACCTGGGGAACACCGAACCTCGCGGGCGACAACGCCGTGCTCGTGCTCCACGCGCTCACCGGCGACAGCCACCTGACGGGGCCTGCAGGCCCCGGACACGCGACCGCCGGATGGTGGTCGGGTCTGGTCGGACCGGGCAAGGTGCTCGACACCGACCGCTGGTTCATCGTCGCCCCCAACATGCTGGGCGGCTGCCAGGGGTCCACCGGCCCCGCCTCGGTCGCTCCCGACGGCACGGAGTGGGGGGCGCGCTTCCCGTACCTCACCATCCGCGACCAGGTCGAGGCGCAGCGCGCGCTCGCCGACGCGCTCGGCATCGGGCGTTGGGCGGCCGTGATCGGCGGGTCGATGGGTGGCATGCAGGCGCTCGAATGGGCGGTCGGGCATCCGGATCGGGTGGAGCGGTTCGCGGTGCTCGCCGCGCCCCCGACGTCGTCTGCCGACCAGATCGCACTCAACTCCGTGCAGTCGGAGGCGATCCGCATGGATCCGGCGTTCGCCGGAGGCGACTACTACGGCGCCGAAGACGGTGAGGGACCGCACGCCGGTCTCGCCCTGGCGCGCCGGATGGCTCTGCTCAACTACCGCTCCCCCACGGAGCTCGACGACCGTTTCGCCCGCAGCTGGCAGAGCGGCATCAACCCGATGGGCGACGGCGGGCGCTTCGCGGTCGAGAGCTACCTCGACTTCCACGGCAACAAGTTCACCCGGCGCTTCGACGCCAACAGCTACCTCGTGCTCATCGACGCGATGAGCTCCCACGACATCGGGCGCGACCGTGACGGGGTCGCGGCTGCGCTCGCGCGGGCGACGGGGCTCGGGCTCGTGCTCGGAGTGGACTCCGACCGGCTGTTCCCCGTGCCCGGACAACGCACCATCGCGAGCCACCTGCCGAACAGCCTGACCGGCGCCGAGCCGGTCGTCATCACCTCGCCGTTCGGCCACGACGCCTTCCTGATCGAAGACGCCCTCGTCGCGGCGGAACTCGCCCGGCTGCTCGACGCGTGAGAATTCACGACCCGCACGGCGTGCCGTTACCCCCGTTCGGGTGTCACCATCTGCCACGATGGTGCGGAGGAGGCCCCGGCTACCCGACGGGGTGGAGTGTGCGATGGATCTGATCGCGAAGGAACGCGACCACCTGTTGCAGCGTGCCGCGCGCGTGTACGGTTTGGGGTTCACGATCGCGTCAGCGCTGTGCTTCGTGCTGCCTGGGGCCGTCACCAGCACCGGCGCCGTCGCCCTCGGAATCGTGCTCTACCTCGCCCTCGCCGGCGCCCAGCTGATGCTCGGCATCAGCCGCAACCCCGTCTGGGTGCTGCTGACCGTCGTGGCGGGCACCGGGATCGTCGCCACGGCGACCGAGCTCGGCAGTGCAGAACTCGGCGAAGGCGGGATGACCGCCGTGCAGTTGCTCGTTTCCGGGTCGCTCGCATCCGTCGCGATGGTGCTGACCGGCACGGTGTGGCGGGTCGTGGGGCTCGGGGTGATGGTCGCGGCGCTCACCGCCGTGACGCTCTGGATGACGGTGGCATCCCAGGCGCCGCTGCGCACCGGTGGGCTGCTGGTGCTCGGCTGGATCCTCACCGCGGGCATCGGCCTCTGGGTCTCCGCGGGGGTGCCGCAAGTCAGCAAGCGCATCGCGAGCATCGGGCGCGCTCACCGCGCCGAGCGTCAGGCGAGCGAGCTCGAGGCGCAGCGCCGGCAGTCGGCCCGTCTCCTCCACGACACGGTGCTCGCGACGCTCACCCTGCTCGCGCACTCGGGTGTCGGGGTCACGCCGGAGGCGCTGCGGGAGCAGGCGGCCGAGGACGCCCGACTGCTCCGGCAGTTGCGCCTCGGGTCGACGCCGACCCCCCAGGCATCCGGCAGCTACCAGCTCGAGACGGGCGGCGAATCCGAGCCGGTGCTGGGTCGCACGCTCGAATCCGTCAAGCAGAGGTTCGGACGGATGGGGCTCACGGTGAGCTGGCACGGCACGGGCCAGGTGCTCCTGCCGAGCGAGGTGCTCGACGCCTTCCTCCTGGCGCTCGCCGAATGCCTCGAGAACGTGCGTCGCCACTCCGGCGTGACGGAAGCGCACGTGACGATCACCGACGACGACACGACCGTTCGCGCCATGGTCACGGATGCCGGTGTCGGTTTCGCGATCGCCGACATCGACGAGGCCAAGCTCGGTTTCGCCGAGTCGGTGGTGGCCCGGCTGCGCGAGGTCGGCGGCAATGCGCGCCTGTTCTCCTCCCCCGGATCCGGGACGACCGTCGTGCTGGAGGTGCCCAGATGACCGCGGGGATCCCCGAGGAGAACACCCTCGGCATCGTCGTCGGCAACGCAGCCCGCGCCGTCTCCAAGACCGCGAAGCGGCTCGGTCGCGCGGGCGCTCGTCCGAGCCTCGGCATCTCCTTCCTCGCCCTCGGAGCGGCGATCTTCGTCGTGCTCCGCGCGGTGTACGGCCTGAGCTGGTTCGTGGTGCTCTGGGAGCGCTATCCGATTCCCGGGGCGGCGGCGGGTGCCTGGGGGCTGCTCGTGATCGTCATCGTGGGAAGCGTGATCGCCTCGCGCGTCGGAGGCGATCGGATGCCGAACTGGGCGTTCGCACTCGTGCTCGCGGGCATCGCGGCGACGGTCGCCCTCGACCTGATCGCCGTCTGGCCGCTGCAGGACCTCGGCCGCACTCTCACCGCGGCGACGGCCGCCGGAGCGGCGCTGCTGCTCGTCGTGACGCAGCGCGGGCCGATCGAGCTGCTCATCGCGACGGGTGTGCTCGGGCTCGCGCTCGGCATCGCCATGTTCTTCAACATGCCGCCTGGCACGCTCTTCGACGCCGACCACCTCGCACCGCAGCTCGCCACCCTCGCCTTCACGGTGTTGCCCGGCGTCATCGGGGTGGTCGTGGTGAACGGCTACCGGCGGATGGTGCAGCTCGAACTCGATCGGGTGCTCGTGCAGAGCAACGTGTCGGCCCCCCGCTACGCCGTCGGGATGCTCGCCTCCGAGGAGCTCGCCCGTCTCGACCTCGCCGCCGAACGGCTCCTCGACTCGATCGCGACCAAGAAGACGGCGCTGCCGCTGACCCCGAAGACCGCCTCGCTCGCCGCCTCGCTCGCGACCGAGCTGCGCCTGCACCTCATCGAGGGCCGCCGGGAGACCTGGCTCTACCACGCGGTGAGCGAGTCCGAGATGCTCGGTCGCTCGGTCACCCTCGTCGACAAGTCCTCGCTCGCCGGGCTGCTCGATCCGGCGCAGCGTGACGGCCTCCTCGGTGCCGCGTGGATGCTCGTGAGCGACACCCGCAAGAAGGCGGGCCCGCACCGCAGCATCACCCTCCAGCTCGGCCCGCTCGCTCCGGCGACGGCCCCCCGCGACGATCACAAGATCGCCGTGCCCATCGCGATCACCAGCAGCGGCATCCGCCGCAATCGTGTCGATCCCTCGATCTGGGCCGCCCTGGGCCGGGTCGGGCGATACTCTGACTCCACCGAGAACGGAAGCCTCCGCGTCGACATCGACGCGAAGGTCGACAATCCGGCGGACGTGTGATCCCCCCGAAACACCCGAAGGAGCGCGCCATGGCTGCCCCGATCCGACTCGCCGTCGTCGATGATCACCGGATGATCCTGAGCGGCCTCGCCAACTGGATCCGTGACGCGAGCGATGAGATCGACGTCGTGGCGGAGCTCACGACGTGGCCGGAGTTGTTGACGCATCCCGCCTTCCCGGTCGACGTCGTGCTGCTCGACCTCGATCTGAAGGACAACATCCCGATCGCCGTCAAGATCTCGGCGCTCAAGTCGACCGGCGTTCGCGTCGTGCTGATGAGCACCTACTCGGAGCCGAACGTCGTGCGCGAGGCGCTCGCCGCCGGTGCCCTCGGCTACCTCGTGAAGAGCGAGGATGCCGCGATGATCGTCGAGTCGATCCGTGCGGCGTCCGCAGGGGAGAGCTTCATCTCCGCCGAGCTCGACCTCGCGATCAACGCGGCCGACATCGGCGGTGCCCCCAAGCTCTCGGCGCAGGAGCGCCGCGTGATGGCGCTCTACGGGGGCGGCGAGCCGGTCAAGTCGGTCGCGTACCAGCTGGGGATCTCGGAGGAGACCGCGAAGAGCTACCTCAAGCGCATCCGCGAGAAGTACCGGGTGGCGGGCATCGACGTCGGCACCAAGGTCGCGCTGCGGCGCCGCGCCATCCAGGACGGCATCCTCATCCAGGACGCCCCCACCGGCACCTTCTAGTCGCCGACGGAGGCCGGGGCACCGTGCGCTGAGGTACGGGACGAGCGCGCCGTGACCGCCATGCCGGCGAGGGCGAGCAGCACGCCGGGCAGACACAGCGCGAGCCCCACCCAGGTCGGGGCGAGATAGCCCCAGCCCGCCGCGATGACGGCACCGCCGAGGAAGGCCCCGAGCGCGTTACCGATGTTGAGTGCCGAATGGTTGACGGCCGCCGCGAGCGTCTGGCTGTCGCCCGCCACATCCATGAGACGCGTCTGGATGGTCGGCGACAGGGCTGCGGCCGCGGCCCCCACCCCGAACAGGAACGCGAAAAGCCCCACGGGGGACGGCGCCGTGAGCCCCAGCCCGAGCAGCATGAGCGCGAACACGCCGAAGCTGATGAACAGGGCGCGCAGCACCCCGCGGTCGGCCGCCCAGCCACCGACGAGGTTGCCGAGGGTCATGCCGAGCCCGAGGGTCACGAGGGCCCACGGCACCGCGGACGCCGGCAGCGCGGTCACCCCCGTCGTGAGCGGCGCGACGTAGCTGTAGACGGCGAAGAAGCCGGCGAAGCCGACCGAGCCGGTGAGCAGCGCGAACCAGACGGCCGGGCGGCGGAACGCGCCGAGTTCGCGGCGCGGGGTGGCATCCGGATCCCCCGGCAGCTTCGGCACGGTGAGCCGGATCGCGACCACGGAGACCGCGAAGATCGCGGCCACCACGAGATAGGCGGCGCGCCATCCGGCGTTCTGTCCGAGCGCCGTGATGAGCGGCACACCGACGACGTTGGCCACCGTGAGGCCGGAGAGCACGAGCGCGACGCCCTGTCCGCGTTTGCCAGGCCCCATGAGCGAGGCCGCGACGAGCGCGGCGATGCCGAAGTAGGCCCCGTGCGGCAGGGCCGCGAGGAAGCGGAACAGCACGACGAGCGGGAAGGTCGGGGCGAGCGCGGAGGCGACGGTGCCGAGCGTGAACGCGACCGTGAGGCCGAGCAGGATCGTGCGCCGGGGAAGGCGTGCCGCGAAGACCGCGATCGTCGGAGCCCCGACGACCACTCCGAGCGCGTAGGCCGCGATGATGACACCCGCCTGCGCGATCGCGTCGTCGGGCGAGGCCGCCCAGGTCTCGGGCAGCAGGTCGCCGGCGATCTGCGGCAGCACGCCCATCGCCACGAACTCGGTCGCCCCGATGCCGAATCCGCCGAGCGCGAGGGCGAGGAGCGCGAGTCGGGTGCGGGCAGGCGACAGGGTCGGAGCGGATGCGCCGGTCACTCGAGCTCCGGAGCGCGCCGCACGGCAGCCACGAGCGCGACGATCGCCCACGCGAAGAGCACGAGGTAGAGCAGGTTGCGCGTCGTGAGCGCCACCAGGATGACGGTGTCGAGGCCGAGCAGCCTGCCGTACCAGTAGGGGTAGACCACCTGCGTGAGCGCGCCGATCATGAGGGCGAGCACCGCGGGCACCCGGAACGAGGGGCCGCCCTCGAGCCGGGCGGTGACGAGCCCGAAGATGACGGGCACCGCGAGCCAGCCGGCGAACTGCGGCGAGCCGACCTTGTTGAAGAGCAGGAGCGCGGTGATCAGGGCGAGGAACAGGGGCGGCAGCATGGTCGCGGCCGCACGGCCACGCCGGGCGCCGATGATCCCGAGCACCGCGACGGCCGCGACGGCGAGCGCGAGCAGCGGCGTCGAGAGGGATGCCGCGAACTCGGTGCCCGGCCCCCGAAGCTGGTAGGTCAAGATCTCGCGGTCGTAGTAGATGGAGGTGCCCGCTCGCGCCCACGCCGCCCACATCGCCGGGATCGCGAGCGGTGACTCGATCTGCAGACCGCGCCCCGACTGCTCGGTGATGAAGCTGAACAGGCTCGCTCCTCCGCCGAGGATGAGGCCGACCACCAGCACGACGGCGGTCGTTGCGAACGCCGACGCCAACACGGTGAGCCGGCTGCGCAGCGCGATGACCGCCGCCGCGACGAGCGCGGCGGGCCAGACCTTGATCCAGGCGCCGATCGTCAGCAGCGCGGATCCGAGCGCGGGCCGCCCGACGATGACGAGCACGCCGATGATCGCGACGGCTGTCGCGAAGGTGTCGATCCGGCCGAGTGCGACGGGACCGACCGCCACCAGGAAGGCGATCCACCACCACGCGGTCGCCGTGGTGGCACGGTCCGACCGTCCGCGGCGCAACAGCACGGCGAAGGCCGCCGCATCGATCGCCATCGCGAGGGTCAGCCAGGTGCTCGCGTAGAACGTCCAGCCGAAGACCGCCGAGAGTGCCATCGGCACGATCGCGAGCAGCGGGTACACCCACGAGGTGTCGATGCCGACCCAGATGCCCGCGTCGAGACCGCGGTTCATCCAGAAGGCGTAGACCAGGGTCACATCGCCCATGGGCAGGCTGGGCGAGGTCAGGCAAATGAGGCCGAGCACGAGGTGCACGAGCACGAAGGCGGCCCACAGCACCGCCGAATGGCTGAGCAGGGGTGCCACGCGAGAGCGGACACCGGATGCCAGCGCCGCTTCCGTCATCCCTCCAGCGTAATCGCGTCCGGTGACGTGACATGACGCGGGGGTCGGCGCGCGTCGGCGGCAACCGGCATGATGGGACAGTCCCCCGCACCACAGCATCCTGGAGGCACCATGTCCCGTATTCGTCCGCGCCTGGCGGCCGTCGCCGCCGTGTCGGCGCTCGCCCTCAGCCTCGCCGCCTGCGCGAGCACCCCGTCCGGATCCCCCTCGGGGTCTCCCTCCGGCGACGCCGAGTCGGGCTATGTCACCCCCGGCAAGCTCACGATCGCGACCGGTGAGACCGCGTACTTCCCCTACGTCATCGACGACAAGCCGGAGTCCGGCGAGGGATTCGAGGCCGCGATCGCCTACGCGGTCGCCGACCGCCTGGGCTTCGACAAGCAGGATGTCGTCTGGGTGCGCACGAGCTTCGAGTCGGCGATCGCGCCCGGCCCGAAGAACTTCGACTTCAACATCCAGCAGTACACGATCACGGATCAGCGCAAGCAGGCCGTCGACTTCTCCTCGCCGTACTACCAGGCGAGCCAGGCCGTCGTCGCGATCAAGGGCGGCAAGGCCGACGGCGTGACGACGATCGCGGGTCTCAAGGGGCTGCTGCTCGGCGCGATGGCAGGCTCGACGAGCGCCACGACGATCGATGAGGCCGTCAAGCCGACCACCGCCCCCCAGCTCTACAACTCGAACGACGACGCGGTCGCGGCCCTCAAGGCGGGCCAGATCGATGCGATCGTGCTCGACACACCGACCGCCTACTACGCGACCGGCGTCTACATCGACAACTCGTTCATCGTCGGCGAGCTGCCCGCCGCGGGGGTGCCGGATGAGTGGGGCCTCCTGCTCCCGAAGGACTCGCCGCTCACGGCGAAGGTCACCGCGGCGGTCGACGCCATCCGTGACGACGGGACCCTCGCCCAGATCACCGACAAGTGGCTGGGCTCCGGCCAGGGCGTGCCGCTCCTGAAGTGACAACGCGCTAGCGTCACCACGTGAACTCTCCCCATCCGACCTCGGGCCGGCCGGTTCCGCACGAACCGAGCCGGCTCGAGATCGAGCGTCGTGCCTACCGCGGGTGCCAGCAGACCCGCTCGGTGCTGATCGCCGCCGCATCCACCGTCGTGCTCGCGGTGATCGTGTGGGCGACCGTCATCAACACCGAGGGCTGGGCGGCCGTTCAGCGCTTCTTCCTCGACCCGGCGATCGCGTGGAAGTACCTGCCGAAGGTCTGGGACGGGTTCCTCTTCAACCTCCAGGTGCTCGCCATCTCGGTGGTCAGCGTCGGGGTGTTCGCCGTGCTGATCGCGACACTGCGCACCCTGCGCGGCCCGGTCTTCTTCCCGCTGCGGATGGCGGCCGCCGCCTACACCGACTTCTTCCGCGGGCTGCCGTTCATCATCGTGCTCTACATCGTCGGCTACGGCATCCCCACCATCACCGGCACCCGGTTCCCGCCGATCGTGCTGGGGGTGCTCGCGATCACCCTCACCTATTCGGCCTACGTCGCCGAGGTGATGCGCGCGGGCATCGAGGCCGTGCACCCCTCGCAGCGGCTCGCAGCCCGCGCGCTCGGCCTCGGCTATGTGCAGACCCTCGGCCGGATCGTGATGCCGCAGGCGGTGCGCAAGATCACGCCTCCGCTCATGAACGACTTCCTGTCGATGCAGAAGGATGTCGGCCTCGTGTCGATCCTGGGGGCCGTGGATGCGGTGCGCGCCGCCCAGAACGCGGCGGCCCAGAGCTACAACTTCACCCCCTACATCGTGGCGGGCGTGCTGTTCATCCTGCTCGCCATCCCCACCATCCGGCTCACCGACTGGTACGCGGCGCGGCTGCGGCGGCGCGAGCAGATGGGGTCGATCGTATGAGCGCCGTGCTGACCGCGACGGAGCTGTGGAAGTCGTTCGGCGAGCGCGAGGTGCTGCGCGGCATCTCGCTCGAACTGCAGGCGCACGAGGTGGTGGCGCTCATCGGGCCGAGCGGATCGGGCAAGTCGACCCTGCTGCGCTGCCTCAACCTGCTCGAGCCGATCGACGACGGGCGCATCCTGCTGGGCGAGGACGACATCTCCGACCCGCGGGTGAAGGCGAACGCGGTGCGCGCCCGGTTCGGCATCGTCTTCCAGCACTACAACCTGTTCCCGCACCTCTCCGTGCTCGCGAACGTGACCCTCGCGGCGCGGCTCGTGCACGGCACCTCGAAGGCGGATGCGGAGGAGCGCGGGATGGCGCTGCTGTCGCGCATCGGGCTCGCCGACAAGGCGCGCGAGCACCCCGATCGGCTCTCCGGCGGGCAGCAGCAGCGCGCCGCGATCGTGCGGGCCATCGCGACCGACCCGGAGGTGCTGCTGCTCGACGAGATCACGAGCGCGCTCGATCCGGAGCTCGTGGGCGAGGTGCTGGACCTCGTCGGCGAGCTCGCGGCCGACGGCGCGACGATCCTGATGGCGACGCACGAGATGACCTTCGCGCGGGAGGTCGCGCATCGCGTGCTGTTCCTCGACGAGGGTGCGGTGGTCGAGGAGGGGCCGGCCGCGAGCTTCTTCGCGGCCCCGCGCGAGCCCCGCACCCGCGAGTTCCTGGCGCGCCTCGCGCCCTGAGCCAGCCCCTCTCGCTCTGCTGCGGGAGCTCGGCGCCGCGCCGGAAGAGACCTCAGCCCCGCAGCAACCCGCGGATGACGCCGGGCAGTTCCGCGCACAGCTCGAGCACCGTGAAGGGGCCACCGCTGCTCGCGCGCTCGGCGGCGAGCCCGTGCAGCACGGCGGCGGTCGCGGCGAGCGGCGCGGCCGCCCCCGGATCGGCGTCGACCTCGAGCGCATGGGTCGCCAGCAGCGCGCCGAGCACCCCGGCGAGCGCATCGCCCGCCCCCGCGGTCGCGGTCCAGGCCGGCGCGCAGCTCACGTCGAGCAGCCCGCCGTCGGGCGACGCGACGTAGCTGGTGTGGCCCTTCAGCAGCACGACCGCGTCGAAGACGGAGGCCGCCTCGAGCGCCGCACCCGGCGCATCCGCCGTCACCTCGGCCCGGTCGCGTCCGAGCATCCGCGCCAGTTCGCCGGCGTGCGGCACGAGCACCCGGGTGCCGACGACGCGCTCGACGAAGCCGAGCGCCCCCGCATCGAGCACGGTCGGCACGGCGTCGGCGAGGGTCCGGTCGCGCACCGTCGCGGAGAAGTCGTCGAGCGCATCCGGGTCCTGCCCCGAGCCGAGCACCCAAGCCTGCACGCGCCCCTCGGCAGTCACCGCCTCGGGCCGCCGCTGCAGCACGAGCCGGGTGGGCCGTCCCGCGCCGAGGTAGCGCACCATCCCGACGCCGGTGTGCAGCGCCGCCTCCACCCCGAGCACCGCGGCGCCCGGATAGCGGGCCGAGCCGGTGGCGAAGCCCACCACACCGCGCGAGTACTTGTCGTCTGCGGGGCCGGGCACCGCGATCCAGCCCACCGCCTGCTCCGGTCCGAAGGTCGCGCCCATGCGGCCACGATAGTTTGACCGGGTGAGCATCAGCATCCCGGGCCGTGTCGTCGTCTTCGACTACGGGGAGGTGATCTCGATGGCGCAGAGCGAGCACGACCGCCTCGCGCTCCTCGGCACCGCCCTGCAGGATGCCGAGCACTTCTGGCCGGTCTACTGGGCGCACCGTGACGACCTCGACCGGGGGAGCGTCCGCGTGGTCGAGTACTGGCAGCGCGTCGCCTCCGACCTCGGCGTCGAGTGGGATCTCGCGACGATCCAGCGGCTGTGGGCGATCGACTTCCGCAGCTGGATCAGCGTCGAGCCGGGAACCGTGCGGCTGATCGGCGAACTGCACGCGGGCGGGACCCGCACCGCGCTGCTCTCGAACGCGGGCTTCGACTTCGGCGACCCCTTCCGCAACGCGCCCTTCGCGACCCTCTTCGAGGCGGTGTTCGTGAGCGCGGAGCTCGGGATGCTGAAACCGGAACCGGAGATCTACCGGCACGTCGCACAGGAGCTGGGAATCGAGCTCGAGCAGATGGTGTTCATCGACAACAAGGCCTCCAACGTCGACGGCGCGACCGCTCTCGGAGTCACGGGACACGTCTTCACCGAGGTCCGCGGTCTCCGCACCTTCCTCGAATCCCTCGCCCGGGAGTCCTGATGCCCGGCCTGTTCGATCCGATCACCGTTCGCACGACCGAGTTCCGCAACCGGCTGTGGGTCTCCCCGATGTGCCAGTACTCGTGCCTCGACCGCGACGGCGTGCCGACCGACTGGCACCTCGTGCACCTGGGCTCCTTCGCCCGCGGCGGCGCGGGGCTCGTGATGGCCGAGGCGACGGCCGTCGCGCCCGAGGGGCGGATCGCCCCGGAGGACACCGGGCTCTGGTCGGATGCGCAGGAGGCGGCCTGGGCGCGGATCACCGCGTTCGCCCGTTCGCAGGGTGCGGTGCCGGGTGTGCAGCTCGCCCACGCGGGGCGCAAGGCGTCCACCTTCTCGCCGTGGGGCGACGCGCGGCACGGCTCGGTGCCGGTGGACGAGGGCGGCTGGCCGACCGTCGCGCCGTCGGCGATCGCCTTCGACGGCTACGCCACACCGCGCGCGCTCGAGGCGCACGAGATCCCCGGCCTCGTCGCGGCGTTCGCGGATGCCGCCCGTCGCGCCGTGCGAGCCGGCTTCGGCGTCGTGGAGATCCACGCCGCGCACGGCTACCTGCTGCACGAGTTCCTCTCGCCGCTGTCGAACCTCCGCGACGACGCCTACGGCGGCTCGCTCGAGAACCGTGCCCGACTGCTGCTCGAGATCGTGCGGGCGGTGCGGGATGCGGTGGGCTCGGATCTCCCCGTGTTCATGCGCTTCTCGGCCACCGACTGGGCCGACGGCGGCTGGGATGCCGAGCAGACGGCCACCGTCGCGGCCTGGGCGCAGGACGCCGGTGCCGACCTCTTCGACATCTCCTCGGGCGGTCTCGTCGCCCACCAGGCCATCACGCTCGGCCCCGGATACCAGGTGCCGTTCGCGGAGCAGATCGGCGACGACGCGGATGTGCCGGTCTCGGCGGTGGGCCTCATCACCGACCCCGCCCAGGCGGACGACATCATCCGCTCCGGCCGTGCCGACGCCGTCATGCTGGGCCGCGAGTTGCTGCGCGACCCGCACTTCCCGCTGCGCGCCGCCCACGCCCTCGGCATCGAGCTCGACTACTGGCCCCCGCAGTACCTCCGCGCCCGCTGGAGCTGAGCCGCCGCCTGGTGGAGGAGCGCCCGCTACTGCCGCCGCGAAGCGGACGCGTCTCGAGACCACGATCTGACGCAACTCACAGATGCGCGGTCGGATCCATCCGCTGGTGCAGAATGCGGACAACATCCACACCGCCCTGAGCATTCTTGCGATAGAAGAGCAGGTGGCTCCCGATGGCGTACCGGAGGTACCCCTCGCGGATCTCGTCGCACGGGCGACCACGACCAGGGACTTCGGCGATTCGCTCGACGGCGGCTCGGATCTCGTTCAGGTAGGTCTCGGCCTGGTCGAGGTCCCAGCGTTCGGCGGTGTAGTCCCAGATCGACGCGAGGTCACGTTGCGCAGCCGGAGTGAGCCGGAATCCCGTCATGCCTTTCTCGTCGCGACGAAGGCGTCG
This sequence comes from Leifsonia xyli, assembly GCA_003243275.1. GTDB lineage: Bacteria > Actinomycetota > Actinomycetes > Actinomycetales > Microbacteriaceae > Homoserinibacter. The sequence goes on from QFQR01000001.1 coordinate 575,216, forward strand.
AAGTCGAAGGGCGCGGCCTCACCGCTCGCCTCCCCCTCAGCGAGCGCAGCACGCAACGTCGCCAGTCGCGTCTCCTGATCTTCGAGCAAGCGCAGGCCGGCTCGGACGACCTCGCTCGCAGACCGATATCGGCCCGATGCGACCTCTCGCGAGAGGAAATCCGTGAAGTGCGCGTCGAGGCTGAAGGAGGTGTTCTGCGCCATGAGGGCATGGTACCAGTTCTTGGTATCGCATAAGGTCGCGAAAAGCGCGGTCACGAGCTCGCAAGTGCGACGCCGACCTCACCGACGCCGTGTCGAAACGCGAGGCATGCAGGGCCTGTCTCAGGCGGAGAGTGGCGGAGTCCAGGGTCTACGATCGCCTCACCGCTAAGGATCGGAGAACCGGATGAGTGCCGACGGCGCCGACGCGATGACACCGCGCAAGGTCGACTCACTCAAGAAGCTCGCCAACACCAACTTCGCCAAGTTCGCCGTGCACGTGCAGCATCTGAGCGCAGAGGTTCAGGCGAAGATCATCGAGCAGCTGCCCGAGTTCCGGAAGCTCGCGGGCGAAGCCATCGACAAGATCTCGACGGCGCACGAGACGACGCTCGCAGCGTCGCAGGAGAGCGAAGTACGCGTCCACCAGGGGGCAGAGGAGTGGCGCAGCGCGCTCCGTGCCATGCTCGACGACCCAAACCTGTCAGTGGACGAGAAGCTTCGCATCACAAAGGAGATCGGTGAGACGGTCAAGGCGCAGGCAGCAGTCCACGCCGACAACAACAAGCACCGCGCGGCACTGTTCGGCACGGTCGTCGTCGGTGTGGTCACCGTCGCAGGATTGATCGTCGTCGCCATCACGGGCGGCAAGTTCGGAGTGGATCAAGGCGGCAACGACGCTTAGGCCGCCCGTGCGCTGCGGACTATCGCGGTGACTACTGCCGCCGCGTCGCGTCCTGCACCTCGCCGACGAGCTCCTCGATGATGTCCTCGAGGAACAGCACCCCGCGGGTCGCCCCGCTCTCGTCGAAGACACGCGCCACGTGGCTGCCCGCGCGCCGCAGCGTGGCGAGCGCGTCCTCGAGCTCCATGCCGCGGTAGAGCGAGATGAGCTGGCGGATGCGCTTGGGCGGCACCGGCTCGTCGAACTCGTCGTCGCGCAGGTCGATGACGTCCTTCAGGTGCACGTAGCCGCTCGGCTCGCCGTCCGCGTCGACGAGCACGTAGCGGCTGAAGCCGTGCTGGGCGACGGCGCGTTCCACATCCGCCGGGGTGGCGTCGTCGGGGAGCGTCACGAGCGCATCCATGCCGAGGGCGACATCCGCCACATTCTTCGTCGTGAACTCGAAGGCGTTGCTGAGGGTGCCGGTGCTGTCGGTGAGCACGCCCTCGCGCGTCGAGGTGCGCACGATCAACTCGACTTCCTCGACCGTGAAGGCGCTCGTCGCCTCGTTCTTCGGCTGCACCCGGAACAGCAGCAGCACACCGTTCGCGGTCGCGTTGAGCGCCCGGATGAGGGGGCGCAGCACGGTCGCGATCGCCACGAGGGGGGTGGCGAGGATGAGCACCGAGCGGTCCGGAACCGAGAAGGAGATGTTCTTCGGCACCATCTCGCCGAACACGACATGCAGGAACGACACGAGCACGAGCGCCACCAGGAATGCGACGGTCGCGATCACATCCTCGGGCCAGCCGAAGGCGTCGAGCGGCACCTCGAGCAGGTGCTTGATGGCGGGCTCGGAGACGTTGAGGATCAGCAGCGAGCACACCGTGATGCCGAGTTGGCTCGTGGCGAGCATGAGCGTCGCGTGCTCCATCGCCCAGAGCGCGGTCTTCGCCGGACGGGATCCGGCTTCCGCGAGAGGCTCGATCTGCGAGCGTCGCGCCGAGATCACGGCGAACTCGGCGGCCACGAAGAAGGCGTTCGCGGCGAGGAGGATGAACAGCCAGGCGATCCCCCACCAGTCGGCGGTGGTCATCGCTCCTCCTCCGTCTCGGCGGGCCGCGGGGTGAAGCGCACCCGGTCGATTCGGCGGCCGTCCATGCGTTCGATCCGGAAGGTCCCCGCTGCGATCTCGACGGTGTCGCCCGGCGACGGGATGCGGCCGAGTTCGCTCATGAGGTATCCGGCGACGGTCTCATACGGTCCGTCCTCCGGAACCGTGACGCCCGCGCGATCGCGCAGCTCGTCGGGGCGGAGGGCGCCGGGGAAGGTGAGCCAGTCGCGGCTGCGCACGACATCGGCACGCGAGCGGTCGTGCTCGTCGGAGACCTCGCCCACGAGCTCCTCCACGAGATCCTCGAGGGTCGCGACCCCCGCGGTGCCGCCGTACTCGTCGACCACCACCGCGATCTGGTAGCTGCGGGCGCGCAACTCGCCGAGCAGCACGTCGAGCTTCATGGTCTCCGGCACCCGCAACGCATCCGTCTGCAATGCCGACACGGGAACGGATGCGCGTCGCTCGCGCGGCACCGCCACCGCCTGCTTGATGTGCACGACGCCGACGATGTCGTCCGGCCCCTCGTCGATCACCGGGAACCGCGAGTAGCCGGTGCGGCGCGCGAGCTCGATGACCGCCTCGGCGTTGTCGGTGCGGGCGACCGCGGCGAGGCGCAGGCGCGGGGTCATGACATCGGCGGCGATGTGCTCCGAGAACGCGAGGGTGCGCGCGAGGAGGGTCGCGGTGTCGCTGTCGAGGGAGCCTTCGCTCGCGGATCGACGCACGAGGCTCTTGAGCTCGTCGGCGGTGCGGGCCGAGCTGAGCTCCTCCTTCGGCTCGATGCCGACCCCGCGCAACACGGCGTTGGCCGTGCCGTTGAGCACGGCGATGAACGGCTTGAAGACGGTCGTGAACAGCGTCTGGAACGGGATGACGACTTTCGCCGTCTGCCGCGGAAGTGCGAGCGCGAAGTTCTTCGGCACGAGCTCGCCGATGATCATCGAGAGCAGGGTGGCCGCCACGATGGCGACGATCGCGGCGACGACGCGGGTGGTCGCCTCCCCCAGCCCCCATCCGGCGAACAGCGGCCGCAGCCAGGTGCTGAACGCCGGCTCGAGCGTGAAACCGGCGAGCAGGGTCGTCAGCGTGATGCCGAGCTGCGCCGAGGAGAGGTGGGTCGAGGTGACCTTGAGCGCCCGGATTGTCGGGCCGAGCATCGTCTCGCCCTTGCTCTGGCGGTCTTCGAGCTCATGACGGTCGAGGTTGACGAGCGCGAACTCGCTCGCGACGAAGAAGCCGGTTCCGACCGTGAGGATCATGCCGGCGATGAACATCCACCATTCGGGGCTCATCGCACGTCACCCCCTGCGGTGCACACCGGCGCGGGTCTGTGGTCTGGCTCTGACGTCGAAGACGGAGGGTCATCCATGATCGGGCCAGCCTAGCGGGCACCTGCCGCGCTCGCCTGAGCGTACGCCCCAAGCCCTTCCTCCGCTGACCCCCCTGCCAAACGCTGCAGCGCTTGGCCATGCGCGCGTGGGATCGACGCAGCGCGAAGCCAAAAAGTGTCGCGCAGGTGGCCGACGGCGACGACGACAGCGCTGGTGACCTCCACTCCTCCCCCGCTCGAGTATCACGGGAGTACTCGACAGAACAGCCCCTTTGAGTCAACGTCGACTTTCGGATGCCAGACGCTACAGCGATGGACGACACGACACTGCGACGGATCACGCGAGCGGACGCACTCGCGCAAGGGTTCACGGATCGCCAGCTCGCGCAGCTGATCCGCATCGGCGAGCTTCATCGGGTGCGCCCAGGCGAATTCGCGCTCCCGGCGGAGTGGAACTCGATCGAACGCCATCAACAGCACCGCGAGCTGGTCCTTCGTACCGCGGAACGAGTGACGGCACCGCAGGTCTATTCCCACTTCGCGGCGGCCGCGCTCTGGGGCATCCGCATCCGGAAGGAGTGGCCGAAGCGGGTCGACGTGCTGGTCGACCGCGCAGACGGAGGGAGATCGAGCGGTCGGCTGCGACGCCGTGCCCTCGGCTTCGACGAGCGCGAGATCATCGAGCTGAACGGTCTTCTGGTGACCTCGCCCGCCCAGACCGCTGTCGACCTGGCGCGCGAGTTGCCGCTCATCGACGCCGTCGTCGCCGCGGACTCCGCACTCGGCTCCGCGTTCGGACGCCCGCCGCTGACCACGCAGGATGAGCTGCTCCGCCGTGCGGACGACGCGCGCGGTCGTGGCGCGATCCGTGCCAGAATCGTCGCCGCCGAAGCCGATGGCCGGGCCGAGTCGCCACCGGAGTCGGAGTCGCGCATCACGGCGGCGCTTCTCGGATTCCCGCGGCCCGAGCTGCAGCGTGAGTTCGTGACGCGTGGAGGCACGCGCCGGGTGGACTTGTGGTGGGACGAGTACGGCCACGCCGGCGAGTGCGACGGACGCGCGAAGTACACCGATCCCGCCTACCTCAGGGGTCGGGATCCGGCTGACGTCTTCCGCGCCGAGAAGGATCGCGACCGCGAGTTGCTGGCGCTCCCCCAGGTGCACGGGATCACACATTGGGCTCCCGCGGATCTGCATCCGCTCGGCCGGTTCTACGACATCCTCCGCGACGCCGGGCTTCCCAGCCGCCTCCCACGCCCCCGTTCCAACGCGCTCACCGGCGCGGAGAGCATGCTCCTCCGGGCTGCTGCGAAGCGGTTCGCGCGCTAGTTCTTGTCGCCGAGCGGCAGCAGTGTCTGGGTCCGTGCGGCGAACGCTGCAGCGTTTGGCAGAGAACCGTCACCACGACACCGGAAGAGCCTTGCCCTCCTCGTAGCCGGCGGCCGACTGGAAGCCGACGACGGCGCGGTCGTGGAAGTCGGCGAGGGATGCGGCACCCGCGTAGGTGAAGGAGCTGCGCACCCCCGAGGTGATCATGTCGAGCAGGTCCTCGAGCGAGGGGCGGTTCGGGTCGAGATAGATCTTCGAGCTCGAGATGCCCTCCGCGAAGAGCTCCTTGCGGGCCAGCTCGTAGGGGTCGAGCCGCCCGAAACGCTCCTGGACGGCCTTCGTCGACGCCATGCCCCAGCTCTCCTTGTAGAGCCGACCCGAGGCATCCGTCTCGAGCCGCCCCGGCGCCTCGATCGTGCCCGCGAACCAGGATCCGATCATCACGGATGCCGCCCCCGCGGCGAGCGCGAGCGCCACGTCGCGCGGGTAGCGCACGCCGCCATCCGCCCACACGTGCGCGCCCAGCGCACGCGCCGCCTCCGCCGTCTCGAGCACCGCCGAGAACTGCGGACGCCCGACCGCCGTCATCATGCGCGTCGTGCACATGGCACCGGGCCCGACGCCCACCTTGAGGATCGACGCCCCCGCCTCCACGAGGTCGCGCACCCCCTCGGCGGTGACGACGTTGCCCGCCACGATCGGGATGCCGAGCCCGAGCCCGGCGACGGTGCGGAGCGCCGCGAGCATGCCCTCCTGGTGTCCGTGCGCCGTGTCGACCACGAGCACATCCACGCCCGCGTCGGCGAGGCGCGCGCTTTCGCGGCGACGTCGCCGTTGATGCCGACCGCGGCGGCGACCCGCAGGCGTCCGTCGGCGTCGACGGCGGGCTGGTAGATGGTGGAGCGCAGGGTGCTTCGCCGGGTGACCGAACCGACGAGGTGACCGTGGTGCCGCACGAGGGCCACCTCGACGCCGGCGTCGACGAGCAGGTCGAAGGCCGCGCGCGGGCCGTCGAGGTCGTCGGCGTCGAAGGAGGTGACCGCGCCGTGCACGAGGTCGCCGAGTCGCGCATCCGGGAGCGCCGTGGCGAGGCGGGCCGCGGGGACGCATCCGGCCTCCTCCCCCGCCGCATCGCGCAGCACGACGACCCCGGCGGCGATCGCGGGGACGATGCGCAGCGCCTCGGCGACGGTCGCGCTCGCGGGCAGTTCGATCGGCGCATCCCAGGCCACCGGCTGCGCCTTCACGGCGCGGATCGCGGCGTCCAGCTCCTGCAGCGGCAGGTCCTGCGGCAGCACCCCGAGACCACCCCGACGGGCGAGGGATGCGGCGAGCCGCGGGCCGGTCACCGAGTTCATGTTGGCCGACACGATCGGGATGGTGGCGCCCGTTCCGTCGCTTGTGCCGAGGTCGACCGCCAGGCGGCTGGCGACCCCCGAACGACTCGGCACGAGGAAGACATCCGAGTAGGTGAGGTCGTGAGCCGGAACCTGTCCCGTGAAGCGCATACCTCCACGCTAGGACGTCGGCGCGGCCCGCGCACCCGGGAGCCTGGGAGGTTCCCCGAACCCCCGAGGATCGTCCACTCCGCCAGCCCCATCGGGTTAGGCTTGACCCTGGTGTGACCAGAGGGGATCACCCGGATCCCTGGCACCGGCGAATAGTGAGAATGGGCGGTCGGCTGTGTCCAACCCCGTCACCGGAGTGACACCTGAGGAGAACGCCTCGGGAGAGTTCGGAGCCAACGAATGGCTCGTCGACGAGATGTACGAGCGCTACCTGGTCGACAAGGAGTCGGTCGACCGGAGCTGGTGGCCGATCCTCGAGTCGTATCGCCCGGTCGATGACCCGACCCCGACCTCGGCGATCCCGCTCGTGGCGCAGCCCACCGCGGATGCCTCGCCCGCCCCGGATGCCGCGCCCGCCGCCGCGGAGCCGCCCGCCGCACCCGCGGAGCCGACGCCCGCGCCCGCACCCGCGGAGCTGACGCCCGCCCCGGCCGAGCCCGCATCCGAGGCCGCACCCCCCACCACCCCGATCGCCCGCACCACCTCCGCTCCCGCGAAGCCGCAGCCGATCCCCGCCGAGGCGCCCACGACCGCCTCGACCCCGGTGGTCGCCGACGCCGCCGAGGCGGAGGACGAGGTCACCGTGCTCAAGGGCATGGCGAAGACCCTCGCGGTGAACATGGACCAGAGCCTCACCGTGCCCACCGCGACGAGCGTGCGCACCGTGCCTGCGAAGCTCATGATCGACAACCGCATCGTCATCAACAACCACCTGCGCCGGGCGCGTGGCGGCAAGGTGTCGTTCACGCACCTCATCGCGTGGGCGATGGTGCGCACGCTCGGCGAGTTCCCCAGCCAGAACGTGTTCTACCGCGAGGACGACGGCAAGCCCACCGTGGTCTCCCCGGCACACGTGACCCTCGGCATCGCGATCGACCTTCCGAAGCCCGACGGCACACGGTCCCTGCTGGTGCCCGGCATCAAGCGCGCCGACACCATGACCTTCGCCGAGTTCCTCACCGCCTACGAGGATGTGGTGGCCCGCGCCCGCGCGAACAAGCTCACCGCCGCCGACTTCCAGGGCGTGACGATCTCGCTCACCAACCCGGGCGGCATCGGCACCGAGCACTCCGTGCCGCGCCTCATGCGCGGTCAGGGCTGCATCGTCGGCGCGGGCGCGCTCGAGTATCCGGCCGCGTTCCAGGGCTCGAGCCCGAAGACGCTCGTCGAGCTCGGCATCGGCAAGACGATCACCCTCACGAGCACCTACGACCACCGCGTCATCCAGGGTGCCGGTTCGGGTGAGTTCCTGAAGAAGATCCACGAGCTGCTGATCGGCGAGCGCGGCTTCTACGAGGACATCTTCTCGGCGCTGCGCATCCCCTACGAGCCGATTCACTGGGCCGAGGACATCAACGTCGACCTCTCGGAGCGCATCTCCAAGACGAGCCGCGTGCAGGAGCTCATCAACTCCTTCCGCGTGCGCGGCCACCTGATGGCGGACATCGACCCGTTGGAGTACCGCCAGCGCTCGCATCCCGACCTCGAGATCGGCAGCCACGGCCTCACCTTCTGGGATCTCGACCGCGAGTTCGTGACGGGCGGATTCGGCGGCAAGCGTCAGGCGCTCCTGCGCGAGATCCTGGGCGTGCTGCGCGACTCCTACTGCCGCACCGTCGGTGTCGAGTACATGCACATCCAGGACCCGGAGCAGCGCGCCTGGTTCCAGCAGCGTCTCGAGAAGCCGTACGTCAAGCCGACCCACGACGAGCAGCTGCGCATCATGGGCAAGCTCAACGAGGCGGAGGCCTTCGAGACCTTCCTGCAGACCAAGTACGTCGGCCAGAAGCGCTTCAGCCTCGAGGGCGGCGAGTCGACCATCCCGCTGCTCGACGAGATCTTGCAGGGCGCAGCCGAGGCGGGCCTCGACGAGGTCGCGATCGGCATGGCGCACCGTGGGCGCCTCAACGTGCTCACCAACATCGCCGGCAAGACCTACGGCCAGGTGTTCCGCGAGTTCGAGGGCACGCAGGACCCGCGGTCGGTGCAGGGCTCGGGAGACGTCAAGTACCACCTCGGCACCGAGGGCACCTTCACCGCGATGAGCGGCAAGGAGGTGCCGGTGTACCTCGCCGCGAACCCCTCGCACCTCGAGGCGGTCAACGGCGTGCTCGAGGGCATCGTGCGCGCCAAGCAGGACCGCACGGGCGACGGCCAGTACCGCACCCTGCCGATCCTGGTGCACGGCGACGCCTCGATGGCGGGTCAGGGTGTCGTCGTGGAGACCTTGCAGATGTCGCAGCTGCGGGCCTACAAGACCGGCGGCACCATCCACGTCGTCATCAACAACCAGGTGGGCTTCACGACCACCCCGCAGGATGCACGCAGCTCGGTGTACTCCACGGATGTCGCCAAGACCATCCAGGCGCCCGTCTTCCACGTGAACGGCGACGACCCGGAGGCCGTGGTGCGCGTCGCGGAGCACGCCTTCGCCTACCGCCAGGAGTTCAAGCGCGACGTCGTCATCGACCTCGTCTGCTACCGCCGCAGGGGCCACAACGAGGGCGACGACCCGTCGATGACGCAGCCGCTCATGTACAACCTCATCGAGGCCAAGCGCAGCGTACGCACCCTCTACACGGAGGCGCTCGTCGGTCGTGGCGACATCACGGCCGAGGAGTTCGAGCAGGCGCAGACCGACTTCCAGGACCGCCTGGAGCGAGCCTTCGCCGAGACGCACGCCGCCCAGACCGGCTCGATCCCGGTGATCACGAGCGACCAGAACCCGGTGGCCGACCTGGAGCGCCCCGTCGCACAGCAGCGCGAGGATGCCGCGGCAGGCGAGCCCGCCTCGACGGCCGTCGACCTGGGCGTCGTCGAGCTCATCGGCGACGCGCACGACAACCCGCCAGCGGGCTTCACCGTGCATCCGAAGCTGCAGCAACTGCTCAAGAAGCGCTTCGACATGAGCCGCAACGGCGGGGTCGACTGGGGCTTCGGCGAGCTCATCGCGCTCGGCTCCCTGCTGCTCGAGGGCACCCCGGTGCGACTCGTCGGCCAGGATGCCCGCCGCGGCACCTTCGTCTCGCGTCACGCCGTGTTCCACGACCGCGAGAACGGCCAGGAGTGGCTGCCGCTCGGCAATCTGGCCGACAACCAGGCGCGCCTCGCGATCTACGACTCGCTGCTGTCGGAGTACGCGGCCCTCGCCTTCGAGTACGGCTACTCGGTGGAGCGTCCGGATGCGCTGGTGCTCTGGGAGGCGCAGTTCGGCGACTTCGCGAACGGTGCGCAGACGGTCATCGACCAGTTCATCTCGAGCGCGGAGCAGAAGTGGGGCCAGCGCAGCGGTATCGTCATGCTGCTCCCCCACGGCTACGAGGGTCAGGGCCCCGACCACTCCTCGGCGCGCATGGAGCGCTACCTGCAGCTCGCGGCGGAGAACAACATGACGATCGCGCGCCCCTCGACGCCCGCCTCGTACTTCCACCTGCTGCGTCGTCAGGCCTACGCTCGGCCGCGGCGTCCGCTCATCGTCTTCACCCCGAAGTCGATGCTGCGCCTCAGGGGCGCGACGAGCGAGGTGGCCGATTTCACGCAGGGCAAGTTCGAGCCGGTGATCGACGACGCGCGCATCCAGGACGCGTCGACGGTCAAGCGCGTGCTGCTCCACTCCGGCAAGATCCACTACGACCTGCTGAACGAGCTGGAGAAGCGCGACGACGCGAGCGCCTTCGCCCTGGTGCGGCTGGAGCAGTTCGCTCCGCTGCCGACCGCCCAGCTGCTGCCCGTGCTGGAGAAGTACCCGGATGCCGAGCTCTGGTGGGTGCAGGACGAGCCGGAGAACCAGGGCGCCTGGCCGTTCCTCTCCTTCGAGCTCGTCCCTCAGCTCGGCGGGCGCACGATGCGGGTGGCCTCGCGGGCGGCATCCGCCTCTCCCGCGACGGGCTCCTCGAAGCGCAGCGCCGCCGAGCAGACGGAGCTCATCGCGAAGGCGCTGACGCTGTAGCTCTTTCCCCCTCATGGGGACGAGGGGCATCGCATTCAGCGGTGCCCCTCGTGGTTTCGATCGGCCCGCTCGGCGGGCGACTCGTTCAGCGGGGCGGCGCGCTCCTGCGGCGGCTCAGCCGAGCGAGGCGAGGATGGAGGCGCGCAGCTCGTCGGGGGTCTTCTCCTGGCAGGCGCGTTGCACCTTCTGGATGAGGGTGAGCCCCACGAGGTGCTCGGTGGAGCAGTCCTGGCAGTGGTCGAGGTGCTCCTGGATGTCGCTGAGATCCTGATCGGAGAGCTCGCGGTGGAGGAATTCTTCGAGTTCAGCCTTCGCTTTGTCGCAGCCGCAGTCGGTCATTTGCTTCTCCCGGTGGAGGCGTCCGCGGCGGTGTATCCGCGCTCGCGGGCGTAGTCGGCGAGGCGCTCGCGCAACAGGCGGCGTCCTCGGTGGAGTCGGCTCATCACGGTGCCGACGGGGGTCTTCATGATGTCCGCGATCTCCTGGTAGGAGAAGCCCTCGACATCCGCCAGGTAGACGGCGAGACGGAAGTCCTCGGGGATCGACTGGAGTGCCTCTTTGACGTCGCTGTCGGGGAGGTGGTCGATCGCCTCGGCTTCCGCGGACCTCGTGGTGCGTCCCTGGGTGAGGGACTCGGCGGAACCCAGCTGCCAGTCCTCGAGCTCGTCGAGGGTGCCCTGGTAGGGGCCTCGTTGGTTCTTGCGGTAGCTGTTGATGTAGGTGTTGGTGAGGATGCGGTACAGCCACGCCTTGAGGTTGGTCCCCTGCTCGAAGCCCTTGAAAGCGGCGAACGCCTTCGTGTAGGTCTCCTGCACGAGATCGCCCGCATCCGCGGGATTCCGGGTCATGCGCATCGCCGCGGCGTAGAGCTGATCCATGAAGGGGATCGCCTGCTCGGCGAAGAGACCCTTCAACTCGTCGGGGGTGCGGTCGGGGAGCGCGCTGTCAGCCATCGGCGTCGAGTCTATGCCGAGCGCCCGCAGGCCACCCGGCATGGTCGGCACCTCCAGCACCAGCACGCTCGCTCCTCTCCCGCCCCGCGGGGCACTACCCTTGACAACCGATGGGCGTTCTTCGGTATTCCGGTCGTGACGAGCTGATCCCGGAGCTTCCGGGCCGCGCGGAGGATCCGTTCGTCCTCCCTGGGGTGTCCCGAACGGATGCCGCGGACGCGGGTCCGTGGGCGGCACCGCTCGCGGACGGTCCCCTGGCGGCGCGGCTGACGCTCCCCGGATCGAAAAGCCTCACCAACCGCGAGCTCGTGCTGGCCGCCCTCGCCGACGGGCCGTCGACGCTGCGTCGGCCGCTGCATTCGCGCGACACCGCGCTCATGATCGAGGGGCTGCGCAATCTCGGCGTCGGCATCGTCGAGGTTGCGGGCGACGGCGAGTTCGGGCCGGATCTGCGGATCACGCCGGGCGAGCTGCTGGGTTCCTCGATCGACGGCGGCCTCGCGGGCACCGTGCTGCGCTTCCTGCCGATCGTGGCGGCACTCGCCCTCGGCCCGACGGCCGTCGACGGCGACCCCTACGCGCGCAAACGCCCCATGAGCGTGACGATCGAGGCGCTGCGCGGCCTCGGTGTCGAGGTGAGCGACGACGGCCGCGGCACGATGCCGTTCACGGTGCACGGCACGGGCGCGGTGCGCGGCGGCGAGCTCGCGATCGACGCCTCCGCCTCGAGCCAGTTCGTGTCGGGTCTGCTGCTCGCCGCTCCCCGCTTCGCCGAGGGCCTCACCCTGCGGCACACGGGCGAGCGCCTGCCGAGCCTGCCCCACATCCGGATGACGATCGAGTGCCTCGCCGCGCGCGGGGTGGTCGTCGAGGAGCCGGAGCGCGGGGTGTGGGTCGTGGCGCCGCAGCCGATCCGGGCGATCGACGTGGCCATCGAACCCGATCTGTCGAACGCAGGCCCCTTCCTCGGGGCGGCGCTGCTCGCGGGCGGCACGGTCACGATCGGCGGCTGGCCGGCCACGACGACCCAGGTCGGCGACGAGTTCCTCGCGATCCTGCCGCGCCTGGGTGCCACGGTGACGCGCGACGGCGACACCGTGACGGTCGACGGCGGCCGCGGCATCCGCGAGGGCGACGCCTTGCGGGCGACCGACCTCGATCTCACGATCGGCGGCGAGCTCGCGCCGACGGTCGCGACCCTGCTCGCCTTCGCCGACGGCCCGAGCACGATCACCGGCATCGGCCACCTGCGCGGCCACGAGACCGACCGGCTTGCGGCGCTCGCGACCGAGATCGGGCGGCTCGGCGGTCGGGTGATCGAGCACGAGGACGGCCTCGAACTCCACCCGCAGCCCCTGCACGGCGGGGCGTGGGAGTCGTATGCCGATCACCGCATGGCCACCTCGGGGGCGCTCGCGGGCCTCGTCGTGCCTGAGGTCACGGTCGACGACATCGCGACGACCGCGAAGACGCTTCCCGAGTTCCCCGAGCTGTGGAACCGGATGCTCGGCCGCGAGGGCGGAGCGACGCGCTGGGAGTCGCTTCCGCTGTGAGGCCCCGACGGTGACGCGCAGATGACGAGGCCGACCAGGTGAGCTGGCTGAGCGGCGACGACGACGAGCCGGAGGGGTTCGACGCCTGGGACGAATCGGATGTGCGGGTGCGCCCCAATCCGAAGGGCAACAGGCCGCGCACCAAGATCCGGCCGAGCCACGAGAACGCCGTCGACGGCCGCGTGCTCTCGGTCGACCGGGGGCGCTACACGGTGCTCGTCGACGAGGACGGTGCGGACGAGCGCACCGCCACCGCCACGCGGGCACGGGAGCTGCGCGACCGGGCGATCGTGACGGGCGATCGTGTGGATGTGGTGGGCGATGCCTCCGGCGACGTCGGCACCCTGGCGCGGATCGTGCGGGTTCAGCCGCGAAGCACCCTGCTGCGCCGCAGCGCAGACGACACGGATGCCGTGGAGCGGGTGATCGTCGCGAACGCCGACCAGTTGCTCATCGTGGTGGCGGCGGCCGACCCCGAGCCGCGGCCCCGGCTGGTCGACCGCTATCTGGTCGCGGCGTATGACGCCGGCATCCATCCGCTCATGGTGATCACCAAGACGGATCTCGCCGACCCGGGACTGTTCCTGGCGAACTTCGCGGGGCTCGAGGTGCCGGTGATCCGAAGCGCTCCGGATGCCTGGCCGATCGCCGAGCTCGCTCCCCTGCTGGCGGGGCACACCACGGTCGCCGTGGGCCATTCGGGGGTCGGCAAGTCGACGCTCGTGAACGCGCTCGTGCCGGGCACCGGGCGGGCGACCGGGGTCGTGAACGCGGTGACCGGCAGGGGGCGTCACACCTCGTCGTCGACGGTGTCGCTGCGCGTGCCGACGGGTGGCTGGATCATCGACACCCCCGGCGTGCGCTCCTTCGGGCTGGGGCACGTCGACCCGGCCAACATCCTGCGCGGCTTCCCGGATCTCGACGCGGTCGCCGCCGACTGCCCGCGCGGCTGCACGCACCTGGCCGAGGCACCCGATTGCGCGCTCGACGAGGGCGTCGCGGACGGGAGGCTGGATCCGGCCCGCGTCGACTCGTTGCGACGGCTGCTCGCCTCGCTCGCCTGACGGCGGTCGCGAGACCTCGCTCCGTCGCTAGGCTCGAGGGGTGACCGACTCCCCCGCGTACACCATCGCCGACGACCTCGCGGTCGCCTTGACCCTGGCCGCCGAGGCCGACCTCATCGCGATGGACCGATACCTCTCCCAGGACCTCGGCATCCAGCTGAAGGCCGACAAGTCGATCGTCACGGATGCCGACACGCGCGTGGAGCGGATGATCCGCGACCGGCTCGCCGAGGTGCGCCCGCACGACGCGGTGCTCGGTGAGGAGTTCGGCGAGGAGGGCGACTCGCGGCGCCGCTGGATCATCGACCCGATCGACGGCACGAGCAACTTCGCGCGCGGCGTGCCGATCTGGGGTGCGCTCATCGCGCTCGTCGTCGACGGCGTGCCGGTGGTCGGCGTCGTGAGCGCGCCCGCGCTGGGCCGCCGCTGGTGGGGGGCGACGGGACACGGTGCCTGGCTCGAGCAGTCGGGCGGCGAGCCGCGCCGCCTCCGGGTGAGCGCGATCGACCGGCTGGCGGATGCCACGCTCAGCTACAACAACCTGCAGAGCTGGGATCAGTACGGTCACCTGGAGCGGCTCGTCGAGCTGTCTCGCGCGGTCGGACGCACCCGCGCATTCGGCGATCTCTGGGCCTACATGCTGCTCGCGGAGGGCGCGATCGACGTCGTGGGCGAGTTCGATGTGAAGCCATGGGACATCGCGGCGCTGGTGCCGGTCATCGTCGAGGCGGGCGGTCGGGTGACCGCGGCGTCCGGGAGCGACCGGCTCGACGAGTTGAGCGTGGTCGCGAGCAACGGCCTGCTGCACGACACGGTGTTGGACGCGCTTCGAGGCTGAAGACTTCACGTCGTGAAGTGAAGTCACCGCCGGATTCGGTACTCCGCGAGCGGGGTCGCATCCCGAAATCCTGGGCTGTTACCGAATAGTTACCGAATAAACGTCGCGCCGGGTATCTTCAAGTCTTGAAGTCAGTGCACAATCACACTGCCACTGTTCACCGTTGAGAGTGGTACTTCGAGGAAGTTCCCCCTCGCACCATGAGAAAGGGAGTGACGTGAAGAAGTCATCGCTGATTTCGATCGCAGCACTCGCCGGCGCCTCGGCGCTGGTTCTTGCCGGATGTTCCAGCACCCCCTCGGGCGGCGGGGCGTCGGGAGGCACCGCCTCCACGCGCGCCTGCGTCATCCTTCCCGACACCGAGTCCTCGGACCGCTGGGAGAACGGCGACCGTCCGGCTCTCGAGAAGGCGTTCAAGGACGCCGGCTTCGAGGCGGACATCCAGAACGCCCAGGGCTCGACCGACAAGATGGCGACCATCGCCGACCAGCAGCTCTCCAAGGGCTGCGGCGTGATGCTCGTCGTCGACTACCAGGGTGCCGGCGTCGCCGTCACCGAGAAGGTCAAGTCCGAGGGCATCCCGGTCATCGCCTACGACCGTCCCATCTCGGGCGCCGACTACTACGTGTCGTTCGACAACGAGAAGGTCGGCGAGCTCGAAGGCCAGTCGGTCGTCGACGGCCTCAAGGCCGCAGGCAAGGACCCGGCCACCGCGGTCGTCGTCTACATGGGCGGAGACCCCTCGGACGGCAACGCGGCGATGTTCCGCACCGGCGCCGTGAAGGTCATGGAGGCCGCGGGCATCAAGCCGGCCGCCGAGCCCACCGGCGTCTGGGACACCGAGAAGTCGGCGACCAACTTCGAGCAGGCGCTGACCTCGCTCGGTGGCAAGGTCGACGCCGTCTGGTCGGCGAACGACGCCAACGCCGCCGGTGTCATCTCGGTCCTCGACAAGAACGGCCTCACCGTTCCGGTCTCGGGCCAGGACGCCTCGGTCGCGGGTCTGCAGAACGTGCTGCTCGGCAAGCAGACCGCCACGGTCTACAAGCCCTTCCAGCTCGAGGCCAAGGCCGCATCCGACCTCGCCATCAAGCTCCTGAACGGTGAGAAGCCCACCGTCGACAAGAAGCTCGACGACGGCACGCCGTACATCGCGGTCACGCCGGTTCTCGTCGGGCCGAAGGACGTGCAGAAGGTCATCGACGACGGCAACGCCAAGGCCGCCGAGATCTGCACCGGCGACGTCGCCGCCAAGTGCACGGAGTACGGCGTCAAGTAACACCCGCGAGGAGGGGCCTCGCGTCGGGAGCGATTCCACGGCGCGGGGCCTCTTCCCACGACGAAACCCGCCACCGGTGGGATCATGACAGCACGGGACGACGACGTCCCAGAAAGAAGGGGCCGCCATGGCCGAAACCCCCCTCATCGAGCTCACGGACATCGTGAAGAGCTTCGGCCCGGTGAATGTGCTCAAGGGTGTCAACCTCAGGGCCTACGCCGGGAAGGTCACCGCGCTGGTCGGCGACAACGGCGCCGGGAAGTCGACGCTCATCAAGGGCCTCGCCGGGGTGCAGCCCTACGACGGCGGCCAGGTGCGCTTCCAGGGCGAAGAGGTGCACCTGCACTCGCCGCGCGAAGCATCCCGCCTGGGCATCGAGGTCGTCTACCAGGACCTCGCCCTCTGCGACAACCTCGACATCGTCCAGAACATGTTCCTCGGTCGCGAGGAGACGGCGGGCGTGACCTTCGACGAAGGCCAGATGGAACGCGAAGCCAGCGAGACGCTGCGATCGCTCTCGGTGCGCACCGTGAAATCGGTGCGGCAGAAGGTCTCCTCGCTCTCCGGAGGGCAACGCCAGACCGTGGCGATCGCCCGCTCGGTGCTCAAGAAGGCCAAGCTCGTCATCCTCGACGAGCCCACGGCCGCCCTCGGCGTCGCACAGACCGAGCAGGTGCTCAACCTCGTGCGACGACTCGCCGACCAGGGCGTCGCCGTCATCATCATCAGCCACAACCTGCAGGACGTCTTCAAGGTGGCCGACTACGTCGACGTGCTCTACCTCGGCACGATGGTCGCCTCGATCCGGACGAGCGAGACCACGAGCGACGACGTCGTGGGCTACATCACCGGCAGCAAGACCTACGACGGAGCGAACGCATGACCACCACACCGGCGACGACGCCCCCCGCCTCGGACGACACCACCAACCTGCCCGCCGAGGGCGGCTTCATCGGCAGCGGCCAGGAAGGCGGGCTCCTCGACCAGGTACGTGCCTACTTCCAGCGGGTGCGCCACGGCGACATGGGCGCCCTCCCCGCCATCGGCGGACTCGTCGTGCTCGTCATCCTGTTCACGATCCTCAGTCAGGCCATGCTCGGCCAGCAGTTCTTCCTCACCGAGCGCAACTTCGCGAACCTGTTGACCCAGGCGGCATCCCTCGTGATGCTCGCCATGGCCCTCGTGTTCGTGATCCTGCTCGGTGAGATCGACCTCTCGGCGGGTGTGACCTCCGGCGTCGCGCTCTCGGCGTTCGTCGTGCTCACCAAGCCAGACGGCATCAACATGAACTGGATCATCGCGCTCGCCATCGCGATCCTCGTCGGCATCGTGATCGGAACCTTCATCGGATTCTTCGTGGCGCGGGTCGGCATCCCGTCGTTCGTCGTCACGCTGGGTCTGTTCATCGGGCTCCAGGGGGTGACCCTCATCCTGCTCGGCGACGGCGGCGTGTTCCGCATCCAGATCCCCGACTTCCTGGCGATCCAGAACTCGAACCTGCCGATCTGGGCCGGATGGGCGATGCTCGGCGTGATCCTCCTGATCTCGTTCGCGATGTCGATGTGGGATCGCTACCTGCGCACCCGCGCCGGGGTGCCGAACCGCACGATCGCTCTGGTCTGGGCCAAGCTCGCCATCATCGCGGTGGCAGGTGGCTTCGTGGTGGCGGTGCTGAGCGCGAACCGCTCGTCGAGCGTCAAGGTGATCGAGGGGGTGCCGATCGTCGTCCCGATCGTGCTGGCGATCCTCTGGATCGGCACCTTCGTGCTCGACCGCACCAAGTTCGGTCGCTACATCTACGCGATCGGCGGCAACGGCGAAGCGGCGCGGCGCTCGGGCGTCAAGGTGATCACGATCCGCTGGGCGGCCTTCATCGTCTGCTCGGTGCTCGCGGTCGTGGCGGGCGTGTTCAGCGCGAGCAAGGTCGGATCGGTCAACGCGGGCTTCGGCACCGACACGGTGCTGAGCGGTGTCGCGGCGGCGGTCGTCGGCGGCGTGAGCCTCTTCGGCGGACGCGGACGGCTCATGCACGCTGCGATCGGCGCCCTCGTGATCGCGGTGATCGCCAACGGTCTGGGGCTCCTGAACCTCCCGGCCGGCGTCAACTACATCGTCACCGGCGGTGTGCTCGTGCTCGCCGCCACGGTCGACGCGGTCTCCCGCGTGCGGGCCGGCGGTTCGCTCATGCGTACCTGACCCATCCGTTTCATCTGCCAAACGCTGTAGCGGTTGCGCACGCGCGCCAGTCATCTCTGGCGCATGGCGGCAACCGCTACAGCGTTTGACCGTTAAGCAGGAGGTGCCACGTACCGCTCAGCCGGACCGACGTACTCGGAGAGCGGACGGATGAGCGCGTTCGCCGCCGCCTGCTCGCGGATGTGGGCGGTCCACCCGGTGACCCGGCTCGCCACGAAGAGCGGCGTGAAGAGCTCGGTGTCGAAGCCGATGAGGTGGTAGGCGGGCCCCGAGGGGTAGTCGAGGTTCGGCTTGATGCCTTTGCGCTCGTTCATCGCCGACTCGAGCGCAGTGTAGAGCTCGCCGAGGTCGGGGCGGTCGTACTCGACCAGCAGGGTGTCGAGCGAGGCCTTCATGGTCGGCACCCGCGAGTCGCCGTTCTTGTAGACGCGGTGCCCGAAGCCCATGATCTTGCGCTTCTCGGCGAGCGCCGCATCCAGCCACTCCGCGGCGCGGTCGGCGAACACGATCTCGTCGAACATGTGCATGACGGCCTCGTTCGCCCCGCCGTGCAGCGGCCCCTTGAGCGCGCCGATCGCGGCCGTGACCGCCGAATACAGGTCGGCCATCGTCGAGGTGACGACCCGCGCCGTGAAGGTGGAGGCGTTGAACGAGTGCTCCGCGTACAGGATCATCGAGACGTCGAACGCGGTGACGACCACGAGATCCGGCACCTCGCCGAAGGTCATGTGCAGGAAGTTGGCCGAGTAGCCGAGGTCGTCACGCGGCTCCACGACCTCCTCGTCGCGGAGGCGACGCTGCGCGTAGGCGACGATCGCGGGCAGCTGCGCCCACAGCCGCTTCGCCTGCTCGAGCTGCGCCTCCGGGCTCTGGTCGGCCACGCTCGGATCGGCAGCGCCGAACGCCGAGACGGCGGTGCGCACGACATCCATCGGATGCGCCTCGAGCGGCAGCAGATCGATCGCCTCCTTGGCGACGTGCGCGAGCTCGCGGTGCGCGCGCTCGAAGGCCTGCAGCTCCTCGAGCTGCACCGGGGTCGGCAGCTCGCCGTGCCAGAGCAGGTACGCGACCTCCTCGAAGGTGCAGTTGGCGGCGAGCTCCTGCACCGGGTAGCCCCGGTACAGCAGCGAGTTCGTCTCGGGGTTGACCTTCGAGATCGCGGTCACGTCGACGACGACGCCCGCGAGCCCCTTCTTGATGTCGGCCTCAGCCATGTCAGCTCCTGTTGTTCGTGAGATCGAAGGTGTAGACGCCGGCGTCGAACTCCGAGTACCCCGCGTAGTCGACCAGTTCGTACAGCCTCGCACGGGTCTGCATCTCGGGCACACGGCTTTCGAAAGAACCTTCCGCGACGATGGTGTCGAGGCCGCGCTCGGCGGCCCCCATCGCGAGCCGCAGCAGGCTCACCGGGAAGATGACGATGTTGACGCCCACCTCGGCGAGCTGCCGCGTCGTGAACAGCTCCGACTTCCCGAACTCGGTCATGTTCGCCAGGATCGGCACGTCGACCGCCGCGCGGATCGCCTCGAACTCGGCCAGGTCGGCCATCGCCTCGGGGAAGATCGCATCCGCACCCGCATCCACGAGCTTCTTCGCGCGATCCTTCGCGGCCGCGAGCCCCTCGACGCCGCGGATGTCGGTGCGCGCCATGATGAGGAAATCGGGGTCGCGACGCGCCTCGACGGCGGCCCGGATGCGCTTGAGCGCGGTGGCCTCGTCGACGACGGCCTTGCCGTCGAGGTGCCCGCAGCGCTTGGGGTTGACCTGGTCCTCGAGGTGCATCCCCGAGATGCCGGCGTCCTCGAGCACCTGCACCGTGCGGGCGACGTTCATCGGCTCGCCGAACCCGGTGTCGGCGTCGATGAGCGTCGGCAGCTCGGTGACGCGGGCGATCTGCCCGCCGCGCTGCGCCACCTCGGTGAGGGTCGTGAGGCCGATGTCGGGCAGCCCCAGGTCGGCGGCGAGCACGGCACCGGAGATGTAGACGCCCTCGAAGCCCTTGTCCTCGATGAGCCGCGCCGAGAGCGGGTTGAAGGCGCCCGGCATCCGCACCAGCTCACCCGAGGCGAGTCGCGCCCGGAGCGCCTGACGCTTGGCGGATGCGGTGGTTCCCGAATGCAGCATCAGAACAGTCCTTCCGGGGCCGTCGGCAGCCCGGCGGCCACCACGTTGAGCTGCGCCACCTCGGCGGCGCTCAGCTCGGGCAGGCGCTCGGCGAGGTCGAGGAAGCGCTCGATCGAGGCGTCGGCGAGCACGCCGTCCGCGAGGGTGCGGAACTTCGCCACGTAGTCGGGGCGGGTGAAGGGACGCGCCCCCAGCGGGTGCGCATCCGCGACGGCGATCTCGTCGACGAGGCGCGATCCGTCCGCGAGCTCGATCTCGACGCGCCCGCCGAAGGCCTTCTCGTCCGGGTCCTCCGAGTGGTAGCGGCGAGTCCACTCGGCGTCTTCCGCCGTCGTGACCTTGTTCCAGAGCGCGACCGTGTCGGGGCGCGCGGCCCGCTCGGGCGCGTAGGAGCCGAGGTGATCCCATGCGCCGTCCTGCAGCGCGACCGTGAAGATGTACGGGATCGAGTGGTCGAGCGTCTCGCGGCTCGCGGTGGGGTCGTACTTCTGCGGGTCTCCGGATCCCGAACCGATCACGTAGTGGGTGTGGTGGCTCGTGTGCAGCACGACGCTGCGCACCGCATCCGGGTTCCGCAGCTCGGGGCGCTGCAGGCCGAGCTTGCGGGCGAGGTCGATCCAGGCCTGCGCCTGGTACTCGGCCGAGTGCTCCTTCGTGTAGCTGTCGAGGATGGCGCGCTTCGGCTCGCCCCACTCGGGCAACGGCACCTGGTAGCGCCCGTCCGGGCCGTCGAGGAGCCACGCGATCACGCCGTCCTCGCCCTCCCAGATGGGTGCGGGTGAGGTCTGGCCGCGCATGGCCCGGTCGATCGCCTCGACGGCCATCTTGCCCGCGAACGCCGGGGCGTGCGCCTTCCAGGTGGAGATCTGGCCCTTGCGCGACTGGCGGGTGGCTGTCGTGGTGTGCAGCGCCTGTCCGATGGCCTGGTAGATGGTCTCCGGCGCGAGACCGAGGAGCGTTCCGATGCCGGCGGCCGCGGAGGGGCCGAGGTGGGCGACGTGGTCGATCTTGTGCTTGTGCAGGCTGATGCCGCGCACGAGGTCCATCTGCACCTCGTAGCCGGTTGCGATGCCGCGCACGAGGGCTGCGCCGTCCGCACCCGTGTGCTGGGCGACGGCGAGGATCGGCGGGATGTTGTCGCCGGGGTGCGAGTACTCCGCGGCGAGGAAGGTGTCGTGGTAGTCGAGCTCGCGCACGGCGACCCCGTTGGCCCAGGCCGCCCACTCGGGCTGGACCACACCCTCCGCACCGAAGACGGCGGATCCCGCGTGGCCCGGGCGGGCATCCGCCTGGGGGCGTGCGAGCGCCTGCCCGCGCGCCGCGACGACGGGAGCGCGGGAGAGCGAGGCGACGGCGACGGCCGCGTTGTCGATGACGCGGTTGACGATCATCTCGGCGACCTCGGACTCGACCGCGACCGGGTCGACGGCGAGGCGCGCGATCTTCCACGCGAGCTCATCCTCCCGCGCGAGGCTCTCGTCGCTGCGGTGGGTGCGGACGGTGTGGAGCTTCATCGGCTCTCCTTCGTGTTCATGAGGCGGTCGCCTCGAGGATGTGGCGCAGACTCGCGTGCAGGTGCACGGCGGTCGCGTGGCGGGCGAGGTCGGCATCGCCGTCGCGGATCGCCTCGGCGATGAGGCGGTGCTCGGCGGCGGCGCGCTCGAGGCGCGCGGGGTCGTCTTGGGCGAGACGCCGGATGCGGCGCAGGTGGGTGCGCACGCCGCGGAGGGCGGCGACGAGCGCGGGGTTGGCGACGCTCGCGTCGATCGCCTCGTCGAAGCGCGCCACGAGGTCGTAGTAGGCCTCGAGCTCGTGGCGGCCGACGAGCGCGGCCGCGCCGTCGAACTCGGATGCGAGAGCCGCGAACGCCGGGGGGTCGCGGCGCTCGGCGGCGAGGGCGGCGGCGGCGGTCTCGAGTGCCTCACGCAGTTCGAAGAGGCCGCGCACGTCCTCCACGTCGGCGGAGGAGACGACGAGCCCGCGCCCCGACTGGGCCTCGACGAGTCCTTCGGCGGAGAGACGCGACAGCGCTTCACGCACGGGGGTGCGCGAGACCCCGAGCCGGGTGGCCTGCTCGACTTCGCCGAGCACCGTTCCGGGCGCGAGGCGCCACTGCAGGATCTCCTCCCGCAGCACCTCGTATGCGCGATCGCTCGCGCGCCCGCTCGGCATGCTCACGACATCAATGTATACACTCAAGCGCGGTTACGCGACGGAAACACCCCAGAAGGCCCGGCTTGTATACAAACCGGGCCTTCTGGGTCCGCGCCGGCCCGGCATCCGCGTGACGCCCTCACCTCGCGCCCGCCCCACCCTCATGTCGAAAATGCAGGAGCCTCCGGGCCGCACCCCCGCATCCGCTGGGCTCTCACCCGTCAGCGAGCCCGGATCTCCTGCATTTTCGACGTCGACGAAGGGCGCGCGCTACTTCACGAGGGCGAAGCCGGCCGTCCAGGAGGTCCGCTCGCCGACCGCGAGGGTGAGCTGCAGGAAGCCGAGCGCCTCGAGCTCGCGAGCGCGCTTGAGGGAGCCGACGTCCTCACCCCGGAGGCCGCCCGCGCGCACGACGGCGAGCAGCGCATCCTTGGCCGCCTGATCGTCGCCCGCGACGAGCACCGTCGTGGGCTGGTCGCCGACGACACCGGATGCGAGAGTCGCGGCGAAGTTGGTGTTGAAGGCCTTGACGACCCGGGCTCCCGGCAGCTGTGCGGCGATGACCGCGGCGGCCGAGGAGTCGGACGGCACGACGAGGTCGTCGAAGGTGGAGAAGTCGAGCGGGTTCGTGATGTCGACGACCGTCTTGCCCTCGAGCTGGTCACGGTAGGCGGCGATCACCTCGGCGACCGCCGGATACGGCACCGCCAGCACGACGATGTCGCCCGTGAGCGCCTGCACCGGCTCGCGCGAGACGAGCTGCACCTCCGCGCCGCCCTTCGCCGCGAGGCCGGCGATCGCGCCGCCCATGTTGCCGGTGCCGATGATGCTGATCGTGGTCATGTCCGACCATCCTTCCATTTGGTTGTTGCGTCAACGATAGGCACAACATGGTTGTCGATGCAACTATTCCGCTAGGCTGCAGCACATGACCCGACTCGTTCCGCGCCTCGACGCCGAGGAATCGACGGCCTGGCTCTCGCTCGTCACCCTGCTCGAGCTGCTGCCGAGCGCCCTCGACTCCCAACTGCAGCGCGACTCCGCGCTCACCCACTTCGAGTTCGCCGTGCTCTCCTACCTGCGCTTCTCGCCCGAGCAGACCCAGCGCATGAGCGCGCTCGCCACCGGCACCAACGCCACCCTCCCCCGGCTCTCGCACGTCGTCACCCGGCTCGAGAAGCGCGGGCTCGTCGAGCGCACCCCCTGCCCCGAGGATCGGCGCGCCACCAACGCGCGCCTGACGGATGCCGGACGCCGCGAACTGGTGCGCGCGACGCCCGGCCATATCGCCTTCGTGCGCCGCGCCGTGATCGACTCGCTCAGCCGCGAGCAGCTCGGACAACTCGCCGGCATCGCCGACGCGATCACGCGCACGCTCGATCCCGAAGGGCGGTTCGCGGCGCTGCCGAAGGAGCCGGCGTGACGACGGTCTCGAGCGGCGACACCCGGGCGGCGCTCCTCGATCGGCCGCAGGGCAGAGGTGGCCGCGGAAGGCCCGCGCGTCGCTAGGCTCGTGCGCATGACCGACACGGATGACGCGGTCGCCGCCGCGCGTCAGGCACTCGAGCAGGCGCAGGCCGCGCTGGCCGCGGCGGAGGCTGCCGCGCAGACCGCACCGCCGGCCGCGCCCGAACCCGTCGCGGCACCCGCGCCCGCAGCGACGACGCCCGCAGCCGCACCCGTAGCGGCGCCCGCCGCATCCGGCCCTCTCGATCAGGCCGCCGTCGACGCCGTGCGCGCCGGCTACGCCTTCGACGCCCCCGCGCTCGAGATGGGAGCGCTCGTCAACGGCGACGCGCTCGCCGACGTGCCCATCCGCATCCCGCTCTCGATGGTCAACCGGCACGGACTCGTCGCCGGCGCGACGGGAACCGGCAAGACCAAGACCCTGCAGGTGCTCGCCGAACAGCTGAGCTCCGCGGGGGTTCCGGTGTTCGCGGCCGACATCAAGGGCGACCTCTCGGGCATCGCCTCCCCCGGCACCCCGAGCGACAAGCTGCTCGCCCGCACGACGGGCCTCGGCCAGACCTGGACCGCGCACGCGAGCCCCACCGCGCTCTTCGCGCTCGGCGGCGACGGCATCGGCACCCCCATCCGGGCGAGCGTCGAGGGCTTCGGCGCGGTCATGCTCAGCAAGGTGCTCGGCCTCAACCAGACCCAGGAGTCGAGTCTCGGGCTCGTCTTCCACTACGCGAAGCAGCAGCAGCTCCCCCTCGTGACCCTCGACGATCTGCGCGCGGTGCTGCAGTTCCTCACGAGCGCCGACGGCAAGGCCGAGCTCGAGAACCTGGGCGGGCTGTCGAAGGCGACCGCCGGCGTGATCCTGCGCGAGCTCGTCTCCTTCGCCGAGCAGGGTGCCGACGTGTTCTTCGGGCTCCCCCAGATCGACACGGCCGACTTCTTCCGCACCGAGACCGGCGCGGATGGCGTGACGCGCGGCGTCGTCAGCCTGCTCGAGGTGCGCAGCCAACTCGGGCGTCCCGAGCTGTTCTCGACCTTCCTCATGTGGCTGCTCACCGAGCTCTACACCTCGCTGCCCGAGGTGGGAGACGTCGACAAGCCCAAGCTCGTGTTCTTCTTCGACGAGGCCCACCTGCTGTTCCGCGAGGCGAGCGACGACTTCCTCGCGATCGTCACCCAGACGGTGCGCCTCATCCGCTCGCGCGGGGTGGGCATCTTCTTCGTCACCCAGACCCCGAAGGATGTGCCGGGCGAGGTGCTCGCACAGCTCGGCAGCCGGGTGCAGCACCAGTTGCGGGCGCACACCCCCGACGACGCGAAGGCGCTGAAGTCGACGGTGTCGACCTATCCGAACTCGCCCTACGCGCTCGGTGAGGTGCTCACGAACCTCGCGATCGGCGAGGCGATCGTGACGGTGATGAACGAGAAGGGCGCCCCCACACCTGTCGCCTGGACGCGGCTGCGGGCTCCAGAGGGATCGATGGATCCGACCCCGGATGCCACCCTCCAGGCCGCCGTCGCCGCGTCACCGCTCACCGCGAAGTACACGGCCGCGAGCACCACCGAGGGTGCGGCCGCGCTGCTCGCGAAGCGCACCGCCGCCGCGCAGCCGGCGGCCGATCCCGCGACGCCCGCTGCGGGCGCCGCGACCGGCCTGACCCCGGCCCAGCAACGCAAGGCCATCGAGGCGCAGGTGCGCGCCGAGCAGAAGGCGAAGGAGGCCGCAGCCCGCGACGCACGGGAGCAGCGCCGTCAGGAGGAGCGCATCCAGAAGGAGGTCGTCTCTGGCGGCATGCGCATCGCACGGGACATCATCGGCGGCCTGTTCAAACGTCGATGAGCGAGCCGACCGAGCTGCTGCCACAATCCCCGGACCCGGCCGCGCAGGCCGCGCCCAGCCCGGACCCGACGCGGACGCGGAAGCGGAAGCGGCTGAGCCGCCGCACCCGCATCCTGCTGATCTCGGGCGGTTCCCTCGCACTCGTGCTCGTGCTCATCGCGGGGGTGCTCGTCGCGAACCGTCTCGGCGCGCAGGCCGCGGCCGATGAGCTGCGCGCCGCCCAGCGCGAGCTCACGGCCGCCGAGAACCGCTTCGACGAGGCCACCGGCCGGGTCGACACCGCGGCGGACGAACTCGACACGCTCGTCGCGGCGGCGGATGCCGGGCTCGCGATCACGGGAGCCGGCCTCGACGAGGCCGCCCGGCCCGCACTCCAGGAGGCGCGGGATGCCGCGGCGAAGGTCCAGGCCGCGGACGGCAGCGCGGTCGGGAACCTCGCGGGCGATACACGGACCGCCCCGGGTCGAGGCGATGACCGCGCGCGGGCGACGGCCGCGCGCGAGCGGGCACGTGCGCTCGCCGGCGACACCACGCTCGTGGAGGCGCGAGCGACCCGTCTCGAGAACGCGGTCGACGCGCTGCGGACCGCGGCAGTCGACTACCTCACGGCCGCCCAGCTCGTCGGGCAGCAGTTGCTCACCGATCGCTCGGATGCCGCATCCGAGGCGACCGCGGCCCTCCAGAGCAGCACGGCGGCGCTCAACACCTCCGATCCGGCGTCGCTCGCCGAAACCCTCACCGGCTACCGTGCGGCGGTCGACGCCGTCGTCGCCTCCTCGGACGCGGCACGCGCCCCGGTGCGGAGCGGCGGATCCGGTGGCGGCAGCGGCATCCGGGTGCCGGATCCGTCCTCGATCACAGCGGTCGTCAACAAACGACGCGGCCTCTCCGCCGACTACGTGCCGCCGGGCCTCACGACCCCGGCGGGAATCCCCGGGGCCTCCCCCGTGCGCGCGGAGCTCATCGCGCCGCTCGAGCAGATGCGTGCCGACATGGCCGCCGCAGGCATCACGCTGCGGATGTCGAGCGGATACCGCAGCTACGCCCGGCAGCAGACGATCTACAACGGCTTCGTGGCGAGCCAGGGCGTGGCGGGCGCGGACACCCACTCGGCACGGCCGGGCAACTCGGAGCATCAGACCGGGCTGGTGATGGACCTCGACGACGGCACCGGGTGCAACCTGAACGCCTGTTTCGCGACCACCCCCGGGGGCCAGTGGCTCGCCGCGAACTCGTGGAAGTACGGCTTCATCCCGCGCTACGGCGACGGCTGGCAGCCGATCGTCGGCTACACCTACGAGCCGTGGCACTTCCGCTACGTCGGCGTCGACGTCTCGACCGACATGCACGACCGCGGCATCCGCACCCTCGAGGAGTACTTCGGTCTGCCGGCCGCCCCCGACTACGGCTGAGCGGGATCCTGCGGGATGAAGGCCGACGGGGTCGTGCCGAGCGCCGCAGCGACCGCGTAGAGCTCGGCGAAGGTGAACTCGCGGTGGCCGTCGAGCTTGCGGTCGAGGGTCGAGAACGCGAGCCCCGCGCGTGCGGCGAGCTCGCGGCGTGAGATGCGCGCCCGGTTCCTGCGGGCTTCGACACGACGGATCACCTCCGCGGATCTCGCCAATTCAGTAGCCATATGGCTACAATACGGAACGGATTGCTCTCCAACAAGGGCCAGGGGACGGTTCGGGGGTGACTCCGGCCGGATATTGTTGACCGCATGGTGAGCCCCGACGCCGAACTCTTCGCGCAGGCGGTCGCAGCGCAGGTCCGCGCCGAGATCGCGGCCGCCAACACGACGGTCGCGGGCGTCGCGCGCGCGACCGGCATCAACCGCGAGACGCTCGACCGGTGGGTCAAAGGCGAGCGCGCGATGACGCTCAGCACCCTCTTCCGCATCGCGGCCGCGGTGGCTCTCGACCCCCACGTCATCGTCGAACGCGCCGAGGAGCGCTTCTCGGCGGGATCCGGCGCACGCGATGTCGGACGCCCGCTCGACTATGAGGTCACCCCCGAGGGCCCCGACGCGGCCCTCCCGCACGCCGCGGAACGCGGGGCGAGGAAGTCCGACCAGCAGTGAGGAGCCGGCGATGCGCGAGTTGCTGCGTCTCGCCGCCGAGCAGGGCCTCACGGTGCACGCGTGCCACCTGCCCGAGGGGCTGCTGGGCTGCTACGAGCCCGACAGCGCCCGCATCTGGTTCGACCTCCGGCTGACCCCGTTCGAGCGCCGCTCCGTCATCGCGCACGAACTCGGCCACCACCACTACGGCGACCGCGCGAGCACCCCCGCGATCGAGCGCAGGGCCGACCGCTATGCGGCGACGCTGCTCGTCGACCCCGCCGCGTACGCCCGCATCGAGCGCATCCATCCCGATGCCGCCACGATCGCCGACGAAATGCAGGTGACCGTCAAGATCATCGAGGCCTTCCGCGCGCACTGCCTCGAGCGGAGGGGCGAGGTCACCACCGTGCGACGGCGGCCGCTCTCGGCCTGACCGCACCGCGACGCACGGATGCGGGTGCCCGTGGTGGTGGGAGCACCCGCATCCGGCAGGCGAGGACGGCCGCCGGGGCGTCCGGGCGGGGCCGGTCCTCGCGCGACCCGGCCCGGACGCCGGTCAGCCGAGCTGGAAGGTGTTGATCAGCTGCTTCAGCACCGTCTCCTTCTCGTAGTCGGAGTTGAGCTGGGCGATGAGCACGAGCGTGCCGGTGCCGCCCGAGTCCTGCGTCGCGAGGACGAGCTCATAGCTGCCCGCGCAGTCGAACTCGTTGTAGACACCGGCGTAGTAGCCGTCGTCGTAGGCGCCGCTCGCCGTCGTCACCGAGCACTGGGAGGAGAAGTCGAACATCGCGAGCGCGTCCTCCGCGGTGAGGCTCGCATCCGTCGCGAGGAGTTGCGCTCCGGAGGTCGTGAACGAGGACTGGAATCCGGAGAGATCGCTCGAGGCGGCGGCGCTGTACCAGGTGCGCCCGTCTCCGCCCGTGACGCTCGCGCCGTCGACGTCGCTCCACTCGCTCGGCACGCTCATCGAGACGGTGCCCGAGTCGTCCGACACGGTGCTGAACCCTCCCGAGTTGCTCGTGCTGCCGCCTCCGCTGGCGCCGAACACCCCGGTCGCAGTGACCGCGAGCTCCTTGCCGTTGACCTGACCGCTCAGGGTCGCATCCTGCGCCGGACGGTACACGTCGACGTCGATCGTCGCGTCGACCCCCTGGGTGTCGAGCACCTTGCAGTAGCTGGCGAGGGTGCCGTCGGTGCCGACGCTCACCCCGCCGAGCTTGTAGATGAGGTCCCCCGGCTCGACGCCAGCGGCATCCGCGGGTCCGCCTGCCTCGACCGACTGCACCCAGACGCCCGCGAGGGAGCCGTCGTCGCTCTGCCACGCCTTCGCGTTGATGCCGATCGAGGAGACGCGCTCGCCCTTCGACAGCGCCGCGAAGGCCTTCTGAGCGACGTCGCGGTGGATCGCGTAGTTGTAGTCGAGCGAGTCGTTGCCCGCGTAGTTGACGCCGACGACGGCGCCGTCGGGGTCGACGAGCGGACCGCCGGAGTTGCCGCCGCGGATGCGCGCGTCGTGCTCGATGACATCGTCGAGCGAGGCCCACTGGGTGTCGAAGGAGAAGTCGTTCTTCGAGACGATGCCCCGGGTGAGGGTGAACTGCTCGGCGGCGCCGAAGGGATACCCGGCCGAGTAGACGTCGAGCCCGGTCTTGATCTCGCCCTGGCGCCAGCCGAGGTAGGGGAACTTCGCGCCCTCGAGTTGCACGACCGCGAGGTCGAGGCATTCGGATGCGCCGACGACCTTCACCGTGACCTCCTTGTTCGGATCGCCGCCGAGGTAGCCGGAGAGGGTTCCCGCGCCGACGACGACGTGGTTGTTGGTCATGGCGAGACCGTCGGGGCTCACGATGAAGCCAGAGCCGATCCAGGCGACCTCGGACGAGCTCGTGGTGCCGGGGTCGATGAAGGTTCCCTGGCCCTTGAGGTAGACCGTGGCCGATTGCACGTCGTCGAAGTCGACGGCCTTCGTGGTGGGTCCTCCGCCGGGGAGGAGGCTGCAGCCGCTCAGGGCTGCGGCCGATGCCGTGACGATCGCGAGAGCGGTCATCGCACGGCGCTTCGCTGTGTGGTGGTGCGAGGGCATGTGACGGCTCCATTCGAGGATGGCCGGCGGAGCGGGAACTCGGCCGGGAGCACCAGTGTGACCGTGCGGCGGGTCGACAGGCCCCTTCGAACGACCCCAGTTCCGAGAACTAGAGGGGTCCCGAGATGGAGTTGATTAGGTTAGCCTTACCTATATGAATGATGGGCCGCACTTCCTCCTCGTCGGCGACAGCAGGGACATCCCCGCCATCAGCGGCATGCTGGGCCGGCTCCCGGTCGGAGCCGTCGGCCAGGTCTATCTCGAGGTCAGCTCCGCCATCCAGATCCGCCGACTCCCCGCCCCCGCCGGCGTCGCGGTGAGCTGGCTGTGCCGGGACCGCGTGGCAGGGGCGATCCCCGAACGCGGCGAACTCGCGGCCCGGGCGACCAAGGCGTGGGCCTCCGAATGGATGCCGGAGGAGTCGGAGCTGCGCGCGCAGCCCTTCATCATCTGGATCGGCTGCGCGACGAGCGCCTCGGTCACCCGGCTCTATCGCGAGCTCGCCGACCGGCTCGGCGAGTCGCACCTGCACCACCCGCACTACTGACGACGCACCGATCCGCACCGAGGAGCACCATGCCATCCGAACGCCGCCTGTCCGCCACCGTGCTCGTGATCGGCACAGGAGGCTCCGGCCTCCGCGCCGCGATCGAGCTCGCCGAGAGCGGCGTCGACGTGCTCGTAGTCGGCAAACGGCCGAAAGCGGATGCCCACACCTCCCTCGCAGCCGGCGGCATCAACGCCGCCCTCGGCACCATGGACGCCGAAGACACCTGGCAGCAGCACGCCGCCGACACCCTCACCGAGAGCTACCTGCTCGCCGACCCCCGCACCGTCGAGATCGTCACGCGCGAGGCGGCCCGCGGCATCGAAGACCTCGAGCGCTACGGGATGCCGTTCGCCCGCGAAGACGACGGCCGCATCTCCCAACGATTCTTCGGCGCCCACACCTTCCGCCGCACCGCCTTCGCGGGCGACTACACGGGCCTCGAGATCCAGCGCACGCTCGTGAACCGCGCCGCGCAACTGCACATCCCGGTGATCGACTCGGTGTACGTGACGCGCCTGCTCACCCGCGACGGCGCCGTGTTCGGCGCCTACGGCTTCGACGTGGGCGACGGCACCCGCTACCTCGTGCACGCGGATGCGGTGATCCTCGCGGCGGGCGGCCACAACCGCATCTGGCGGCGCACCTCCTCGCGGCGCGACGAGAACACGGGCGACTCGTTCCGGCTCGCCGTCGAGGCGGGCGGCCGCCTGCGCGACGCCGAGCTCGTGCAGTTCCACCCCTCCGGCATCCTCGAGCCCGAGAACGCGGCGGGCACCCTCATCTCGGAGGCCGCGCGCGGCGAGGGCGGCATCCTGCGCAACGCGCTCGGCGAACGGTTCATGGAGCGCTACGACGCCGCGCGGATGGAGCTGTCGACGCGCGACCGGGTGGCGCTGGCCGCCTACACCGAGATCGAGGAGGGCCGCGGCACCGCCGACGGCGGCGTGTGGCTGGATGTCTCGCACCTGCCGCGCGAGACCATCATGCAGAAGCTCCCGCGGGTCTACCAGACGATGCTCGAGCTGCAGATGCTCGACATCACGAGCGACCCGATCGAGATCGCCCCCACCGCCCACTACTCGATGGGCGGGGTGTGGGTGCGCCCCGAGGACCACTCGACGGACGTCGCGGGCCTCTACGCGATCGGCGAGGCGGCATCCGGGCTGCACGGGGCCAACCGGCTCGGCGGCAACTCGCTCATCGAGCTGCTCGTCTATGGGCGCATCACGGCGCAGGCGGCCGCCTCCTACGCGGCGGGTCTCGACGCGCAGCGACGCTCGAGGGACGCCGAAGCCTTCGCGCGGGCCGAGGTCGACGGGCTGCTCGCCGCCGACGGGGCGGAGCACGTGCGCTCGCTGCAGCGCGGCATCCGCAACACGATGACCGAGCACGCGGGCGTCGTGCGCGACGAGGCCGGGCTGCTCGCGGGCCTCGCCGAACTCGGCGAGGTGGAGGAGCGGATGCGGAACGTGGGCGTGCACCCCGACATCGCGGGCTTCCAGGACCTCGCCCACGCCTTCGACCTGAAGGCCTCGGCGCTCGCCGCCCGCGCCACCCTCCAGTCGGCGCTCGAGCGCCGCGAGACCCGCGGCTGCCACAACCGCAGCGACTTCCCCGAGCTCGACCCGACACTGCAGGTCAACCTCGTCTGGTCGGCGAACGGCACCCTCGAGCGCGAGGCGATCGCCCCCATCCCGGCGGAGATCGCCGAGCGGATGCGCGAGGTCTCCGCCGCGGGCAAGCTCGTGGAGTAGCCCGCCGGAGCAACCCCGCAGCGCGTGACGACGGCTCGACCGCCGCAGGCGGGGCCTGGGCGGCGCTGGGTGGAGATGGGGGGAATTGAACCCCCGTCCATCGCTGTGAGCCTGCGCCTTCTCCGGGCGCAGTCCGTGGAATCGTTCTGCTCGGCTCCGACCTTTGTCACGAACGCCTAGGTCGACGAGCCCAGTCCCGGTGTGAGTCCCGCGCGGCCCCGGAGACCCGACCGCGCAGCAAGCCCTCTCGATGACGCCAGAGCCGGGGCGAAGGCGAAACCCGGTCTGACGGACCTTCTACTCTGCCTTAGGCGGCGAGAGCGAGGTCGGTGCGCTTAACGTTGGCACCTATGGTTTGCAGAGATCGTTAACGAGATAACCCTGCATCCTCGGCCCGCTTCTCGCAGTTTCGCAGGCGATGTCGAAACCGATCATCCCCATGATCACCTCGCTCGAGGTGGGCCGTCATCACGCGCTGTGGAGTTGTCACGCCGCGCCGTCGCCGGCGCAGCCCCTCAGTGTAGCCCAGGCGGCCGCCTCCTGGCAGGATGGCGCCATGGGCACCGTCATCACCGTTCAGGGCCACTTCACCGCCTGGTATCCGCCTGAGCGCGCCACCGTGAGGCTCGCCGTCGGTGTCGACGGCCCGAGGCGCGAGGCGGTGCTGGCCTCCGCCACCGCCGCCGTGCAAACCGTCACCGACTCGGTGAAGAGGCTGCACGATCCGGATGCCGGGCCGATCACCTGGTGGTCATCCGACCGCATCCGGGTGTGGGCGCAGCGTCCCTGGAACAACGAGGGCAAGCAGCTCGCGCCCGTGCACCACGCCGCCCTCTCGATCACCGTGAAGTTCAAGGACTTCGACGCCCTCGCTGACTGGCTCGGCGAGACGGCCACGGTGCCGGGGGTTCAGGTGAACGGGATCGACTGGGCGCTCACCGAGGCCAAGCGCACCTCCGTCACGACCGAGGTGCGCTCGCGTGCCGTCAAGGACGCCGCGGACAAGGCGCGGGTATTCGCTCAGGCGATCGGTCTCGGGCAGGTCACCGCGACGGCGATCGCCGACCCGGGGATGCTGGGCGTCAGCGGGGATCCCGGGGCGCCTGCCCCGACCATGATGCGGGCGGCGGCGTTCGCGGCTCCCCCGCCGGGAGGGGCATCCTTCGACTTCACGCCCGAGTACATCGAGGTCGCCGCATCCGTCGACGCTCGCTTCGAGGCGAGCTGAGCCCTGCTGTGTTGCGGTTTCGGCGCTATGTGCGCCGCGCGCGCGGCACATAGCGCCGAAACCGCAACACAGCGCGAAACAGGCCCCTACTCGCCGAGGTGGCGGCGGCTCGACATGGCGCGATCCGCCTCGCGGCGGTCCTGGCGTTCGCGCAGCGCCTGACGCTTGTCGTACTCGCGCTTGCCCTTCGCGACGGCGAGCTCGACCTTCGCGCGGCCGTCCTTGAAGTAGATCGAGAGCGGCACGAGTGTGTAGCCGCCCTCCTTCGTGCGGTGGCTGATCTTGACGATCTGCGCCTTGTGCAGCAGCAGCTTGCGCTTGCGCCGGGTCGCGTGGTTCGTCCACGATCCCGAACCCCACTCCGGGATGTGCACCGCATCCAGCCACAGTTCGCCGCCGTCGATGAAGGCGTAGCCGTCGACGAGCGACGCCTTGCCCTCGCGCAGCGACTTCACCTCGGTGCCGGAGAGGACGATGCCGGCCTCATAGGTGTCTTCGATCGTGTAGTCGTGGCGCGCCTTGCGGTTGGTCGCGACGACCTTCTGGCCCTGTTCCTTGGGCATGGCGCACCTCCTTCAACTCTCGCATCCGCCACGGCAGCCGCCCAGTCTATCGGCGAAACGCTACAGCGTCTGCCGACGGGCACCAGCGATGACTGCGGCACGGGGCCGAACGCTGCAGCGTTTGACCATCACGCCTTGAGATAGCGACGGATGGCGACACTCGCCGAGAGCGCGGCGAGCAGCGCGCCGACACCCACCAGCACGGGCGCGACGAGCAGCGCATCCTGCATGCCGACGAAGGAGTAGTTGGTGAGCCGCTCGGCCAGGTAGCCCCTGACGAAGAAGTGCACGATCGCGGCGACCGCGCCGCTCGCCAGCAGCGAGCCGATCAGCGAGGCGATCACACCCTCGAGGATGAACGGCGTCTCGATGAAGCGGTTCGATGCGCCGACGAGCCGCATGATCGCGAGCTCACGTCGCCGCGAGAACGCCGAGAGCCGGATGGTGGTGGAGATGAGCAGCACCGCAGCCACCAGCATGAGCCCCGCAACACCCACCGCCGTGTAGCTCGCCGCGTTCATGATGTCGAAGATCGGCCGCAGCAGCGCGCGTTGGTCCTCGACGCTGTCGACCCCGGGCATGCTGCTGATCGAATCGGAGATGACATCCGCGTTGTTGGGGTCGACGAGCTTGATCCGGAAGTCGACGGGGAAGGAGTCGATGCTCGAGATGCCGAGGATCGGCGAGTCGGCGAACTCCTTCTGGAAGCGCGCGAAGGCCTCCTCCCGCGACTCGATCGTGACCTTCTGCACGAACTTCGAGAGCGTCGGCCCGTTCAGCTGCGCGGTGACGGCGTCGATCTGCTCCTGCGTGGCGACAGCACCGTTGCAGTTCGGCGCGACCTCGATGCACATGTAGACGGTGACCTCGGCGCGCTCGTACCAGTAGCCCTTCATCTGGCCGATCTGCATCTGCAGCAGAATCGCGGCGCCGAAGAAGGTCAGCGAGATGAAGGTCACCAGCACGACCGAGACGACCATCGAGAGGTTGCGCCGGAAGCCCTGACCGACCTCCTGGAGGATGAGTCCGAGCCTCACGAGCGGCCTCCCGGCTCGACGAGCGGCGGCGGCACGGGAGGTGCAGACGGAGCGGGCGCGGATGCGGCGGGCGCGGATGCGGCACCCGGCGCGGTGGGCGGGGGTGCAGCGGTCGGCGCCGCGGCCGGCGCCGCCTTGGGCGCGAAGAACGACGCGGGCACCGGACGAGGCTGCGCGGGCGCGGCCGCCGGCGCGAACACGGAGACGGGCTCTGCCTCAGCCGCCGCCGACGCGGCGACGGGCGCGGAGCCGGTGACGGGCGGCACCGAGGCACGCACGGCATCCGGTGCGGGCGCGCCCGCCGTCGCGAGACGCTCGCGTTCCATCTGGATGCCGAAATCCTGCACGGGGATCGCCTGGGTCTGGTAGCCGCCCTGCCGCTCGTCGCGCACGATCTGACCCGAGATCAGCTCGATCACGCGACGCTTCATGGTGTCGACGATGCCGGAGTCGTGCGTGGCCATGAGCACCGTGGTGCCGTTGGCGTTGATGGTCGACAGCAGCGTCATAATGCCGGCGCTCGTCGCCGGGTCGAGGTTTCCGGTCGGCTCGTCGGCGAGCAGGATCGCCGGCTTGTTCACGATCGCGCGGGCGATCGCGACGCGCTGCTGCTCACCACCTGAGAGCTCGTGCGGGAACCTGCTCGACTTGCCGGCCAGGCCGACCATCTTCAGCACATCCGGGACCGCCTCCTGGATGAAGCCCTTCGACTTGCCGATCACCTGCAGGGTGAAGGCGACGTTGTCGAAGACGGTCTTCGCCGGCAGCAGCCGGAAGTCCTGGAACACGACGCCGAGGTTGCGGCGGAAGTAGGGCACCTTGCGGTTCGCGAGGGTCGTGAGGTCGTTGCCGAGCACGTGGATCTTGCCCTTGGTGGGCCGCTCCTCTTTGAGGATCAGCCGCAGGAAGCTCGACTTGCCGGAGCCGGACGCGCCGACGAGGAACACGAACTCGCCCTTCAACACCTCGAGGTTCACGTTGCCGAGGGCGGGACGCGTCGTGCCGGAGTAGGTCTTGGTGACCTGGTCGAATCGGATCATGGCCTTTCGAGCCTAAGCAGGCTCGTTCAGGACCCCGGTTGCGACACTCCCCCCGTTCGGGATCGGCGGCGGGGCGCTACGCCTCCGTCGCGGCGAGGGCGAGCTGCAGCTGCGCCTTCGTCATCCGCGAGTAGTTCGTGATGCGCCGCTCACGCGCCCGGGCGCGCAGCACGGCGTAGGTCTCGGTGGCGGGCGGTGCGGCAGCCGCGGATGCGGGCGACGCCGGCTTCGTGACGAGCTTCGGCGCGGCCTTCGCCTTCTCGGCAGCCTTCGCCGCCTTGGCCTTCGCTACCTTCTCGGCGGCCTTGGCCTTCGCCTTCGCCGCCTTCTCGGCGTCCTTCAGCTTCTCGGCGGCCTTCTTCGCGGCCTTCTTGGCCTTCTCCTTGGCCTTGGCCCGCTCCTTCTTCGCCTGTTCCTTGGCCTTCGCGGCGGCATGTGCGGCCTTCTTGGCGGCAGCCTCGCGCTCCTTGGCCTTGTCGCTCTTCTTCTTCGCGTCGGACTTCTTGGATGCCACGATGCCTCCTGAGGTGTGCCGGATCCGTGGGTGTGGGCCCCGATGCTACTCGTCCGAGGTGAACGAGGCCGTTCACCCGGCTCGCGTAGTCTGTGCGCCCTGGCAATCGTGACGGGAGCACATGGACGAGGCGACGAGCGGGCTCCGCATCGAACCGGGTTTGCTGTTGGCGGGAGCTGCCGCCGCCGAGCCGCGCACGCTGCTCGACGTGCTGCGCACCTCCACCCTCGCCCACCCCGACGCCTCGGCGCTCGACGACGGCGACGGCGCCCTCAGCTATCGCGAGCTGATGGCCCGGGTGATCGCCACCGCGGCCCGGCTGCGGGTCGCGGGCGTCGCCCGTGGCGACCGGGTGGGGGTGCGGATGCCGTCCGGCACGCGCGAGCTGTACATCGCGATCCTGGGCGTGATCGCGGCCGGTGCCGCCTACGTGCCTGTGGACGCCGACGACCCGGAGGAACGCGCCGAACTCGTCTTCCGCGAGGCGGGCGTGCGCGGCATCATCACGGGCGCGGGGCGCTACGAGCCTGCGGATGCGGATGTCGCGGATGCGGCTGCCGCGACCCCCGCGAGCGACGGCGCGCTGTTCGCGGGCGCGCCCCCGCATCCGAGCACCTCCGGCACCCCCATCGTGGAGCCGCCTGGCGTCGACGACGACGCCTGGATCATCTTCACCTCGGGTTCGACCGGCACCCCGAAGGGGGTCGCGGTGTCGCACCGCTCGGCGGCGGCCTTCGTCGACGCCGAGGCGCGGCTGTTCCTGCAGCAGGAGCCGATCGGGCCGGGCGACCGGGTGCTCGCGGGCCTGTCGGTCGCCTTCGACGCATCCTGCGAGGAGATGTGGCTCGCCTGGCGGCACGGTGCCTGCCTCGTGCCTGCGCCGCGCGCCCTGGTGCGCAGCGGCGTCGACCTCGGGCCGTGGCTGACGGCGCGAGGCATCACGATCGTGTCGACCGTGCCGACGCTCGCCTCGCTCTGGCCCGCCGAGTCGCTCGAGAACGTGCGGATGCTGATCTTCGGCGGCGAGGCCTGCCCGCCCGAACTCGCGGCACGGCTCGCCGTCGACGGGCGCGAGGTCTGGAACACCTACGGCCCCACCGAGGCGACCGTGGTGGCCTGCGCCGCGCCGCTCGACGGAACCGACCCGGTGCGGATCGGGCTCCCCCTTGACGGCTGGGATCTGGCCGTCGTCGACGCCGACGGGAATCCGGTGGCCGATGGGGAGATCGGCGAGCTCATCATCGGCGGGGTGGGCCTCGCCCGTTACCTCGACCCGGCGAAGGACGCGGAGAAGTACGCCCCGCACGAGGGCCTCGGCTGGCGGCGCGCCTACCGCAGCGGCGACCTGGTGCGCTTCGATCCCGCCGGGCTCGTCTTCCAGGGCCGCGCCGACGACCAGGTGAAGGTGGGCGGGCGTCGCATCGAGCTCGGCGAGATCGAGGCGGCGCTGCACGAGCTGCCCGGCGTCGTCGCCGCGTCCGCCGCCGTGCGGGAGACCGCGGCCGGCAACCGCGTGCTCGTCGGCTACCTCGCGGTGCCCGACGAGGCGGGCTTCGACCGCGCCGCCTCGATGGCGCGTCTGCGCGAGGAGCTCCCCGCCGCGATCGTGCCGCTGCTCGCCGTGCTGCCGGAGCTGCCGGTGCGCACCTCGGGCAAGGTCGACCGGGCGGCGCTGCCGTGGCCGCTGCCCGAGGTCGAGCCGGACGACTCGGGCATGTCGGGCCCGCAGCGCGAACTCGCCGGGATGTGGCAGCAGGTGCTCGGCATCCCCGTCACCGACCCCGCCTCGAACTTCTTCGACCTCGGGGGCGGCTCGCTCGCCGCCGCCCAACTGGTGGCGCTGATCCGCGAGACCGACCCCGAGTTCACGGTCGCGGAGATCTACGCGCAGCCCCGTCTCGGGGCGATGGCCGACGCGCTCGCGGAACGCAGCGGCGCGAGCGGAGGCTCGGAGCGCAGCTACCAC
Organism: Leifsonia xyli; assembly: GCA_003243275.1. Taxonomy (GTDB): domain Bacteria; phylum Actinomycetota; class Actinomycetes; order Actinomycetales; family Microbacteriaceae; genus Homoserinibacter. The sequence continues at coordinate 613,632 of QFQR01000001.1, forward strand.
GAGGTCACGCCGACGCCACGCCGCATGCAGGTGCTGCAGACCCTGCTCGGCATCCCGCTCTACGTGCTGAGCGGGGCGCGCTGGTTGAGCTACCTGTTCGCCGCGAGCGGCCTGCTGAGTCTCGTCGACGGCTTCGAGGCGCTGCCCACGGTGCCGCTCGAGGTGCTGATCCCGGCGCTCGTGGTGTTCGGCACCCCCCTCGGACGGATGGCGATCGCCGTCGTGTGCGTGCGGCTCGTGCTGCTGGGCTTGCGGCCGGGCGACTACCCGCGCGGCGGCAGTGTGCACCTGCGGCTGTGGGTGGCGGAGCAGGCGGCGCACCTGGTGGGCGCGGTGAGCCTCGCCGGTGCGCCGTGGGTCACCAACTACGCGCGCGCCCTGGGGGCGAAGATCGGGCGCGACGTCGACCTGCACAGCCTGCCGCCGGTCACCGGGATGCTGACGATCGGCTCACGCGCCTCGGTGGAGCCCGAGGTGGAGCTCTCGGGCTACTGGATCGACGGCGACATCGTGCGGGTGGGGCACATCCGCATCGGCGCGGGCAGCACCGTCGGCGCGCGCAGCACCCTGCTGCCGGGGGCGCGGATCGGCAAGCGCGCGGAGATCGCACCCGGCTCGGCGGTGTTCGGCCGCGTCGCATCCGGGCAGTACTGGGCGGGGTCGCCCGCCCAGCGCGAGGGTTCGGCTGAGGCCTGGTGGCCGAGCGAGCGGCCGGCGTCCGCGCGCGGCTGGGTGGCGATGTTCGGGGTGTCGGCCACACTGCTGTCGCTGCTGCCGGTGCTGGCGTTCGCGGCCGGTGGGGTGGTGATCGCCCTCGCCGCGCAGGGGGCGGCGGATCTCGGCGAGTTCGCGCTGCGCGCCTTCGCCGCGCTCGTGCCGGCGACCCTCGTCGCGGGGCTCGTGCTCGCCGGGCTCGTGCTGCTCGGCGTGCGCCTGCTGTCGATCGGTGTGCGCGAGGGCATCCATCCGGTGCGCAGCCGCATCGGCTGGCAGGTGTGGAGCATCGAGCGGTTGCTCGACCTCTCGCGCACCCTGCTGTTCCCGCTCTACGCGAGCCTGTTCACCCCGGTCTGGCTGCGGATGCTGGGGGCCAAGGTGGGGCGCGACGTCGAGGTGTCGACCGTGCTGCTGCTGCCGTCGATGACGACCATCCGCGACGGCGCGTTCCTCGCCGACGACACCATGGTCGCCGGCTACGAGCTCGGCGGCGGTTGGCTGCGCGTCGGGCGCGTCGAGGTGGGCAAGCGTGCCTTCATCGGCAACTCGGGGATGGCGGCGGCCGGGCACACGGTTCCGAAGGACGCGCTCGTCGCGGTGCTGTCGGCGGCACCCGCGAAGTCGAAGGCCGGCTCATCGTGGCTCGGCTCTCCCCCGGTGCGCCTGCGCCGCACGGTCGCCGCGGTCGACGACGACAGCCGCACCTTCCATCCGACGCTGCGCCTGCGCGTCGCCCGCACCCTGTGGGAGCTGTGCCGGGTGATCCCGGTGATCGTGAGCTGCGGCATCGGACTGGGCGTGCTGCTCGTGCTCGCCGCCCTCACCGATGTGGGCGGCCCGGCGTTCGCCGCCGCGCTCAGCGGGGTCGTGCTGCTGGCGGCCGGGGCGGTCGCGGCGCTCGTCAGCACCGCCGCGAAGTGGGTGTTCGTGGGGCGTATCCGCGCGGGTGAGCATCCGCTCTGGTCGTCGTTCGTGTGGCGCACCGAGGTGGCCGACACCTTCATCGAGATGGTCGCCGCGCCCTGGTTCGCGCAGCCCGCGGGCGGCACCCCTGCGCTCGTCTGGTGGCTGCGCAGCCTCGGTGCGCACATCGGCCGCGGGGTGTGGTGCGAGAGCTACTGGCTGCCGGAGGCCGACCTCGCCCACCTCGGCGACGGCTCGACCGTGAACCGCGGATGTGTGGTGCAGACGCATCTGTTCCATGATCGAGTCATGAGCATCGACACGGTGACGCTCGAGCCGGGTGCCACCTTGGGCCCGCACAGCGTCATCCTGCCCGCCGCCCGCATCCGCGCGCACGGCACCGTCGGCCCCGCCTCCCTCGTGATGCGCGGGGAGAGCGTGCCCGTGGGGAGCCGGTGGAGCGGCAACCCGATCGGACCGTGGCGTGAGGTGACGACGGCGGACTACCACTCGGTGCCCCGCCGATGAGCCCGCGGTCGGTGGGCGCGACGAGCGCGGGCGACCCCTATCTGCCTGGGCACGGCAACGGCGGGTTCCGCGTCGAGCGCTACGAGCTCGACCTCGACTACCGGGTGAGCACGAATCGGCTGCAGGGCAGCGCCGTGATCCGGGCGCGCAGCGAGCAGCGGCTCGAGCGTTTCAGCCTCGACCTCGCGAAGCTGCGCGCCACCAAGGTGCGGATCGCGGGGGCGCGAGGAACCCGCTTCACCCAGTCGACGCGCAAGCTCGTCATCACCCCGGCGGAGCCGATCCCCGCCGACACCGAGTTCACGGTGACCGTCGACTACGCCGGCGCACCCGGCCCGGTGCGGAGCCGTTGGGGTGCGGTCGGCTGGGAGGAGCTCGACGACGGGGTGCTCGTGGCCTCGCAGCCCTCGGGTGCACCGAGCTGGTATCCCGTCAACGACCGCGTCGACGAGAAGGCGGCCTACGGCATCCGGATGAGCGTCGACCAGGCCTACACGGTCGTCGCGAACGGGGTGCTCGTCGAGCACCGCATCGCGGCCGGCCGAGGCCTGTGGCACTACGAGCAGGCCGAGCCGACCGCGAGCTACCTCGCGACGCTGCAGCTCGGGCGGTATGTGCGTCGGGCGCTGCCCGGGAGCGCGGTGCCGCTCACGCTCGCCTACCCGCGCGCGATCGAGCGCCGGGTGCTCGGATATGTCGAGCCGCTTCCGCGCATGATGGCCGTCTTCGAGGAGGCGTTCGGCGCCTACCCGTTCCCCGGCTACACGGTCGTGGTGACGCCGGATCCGCTCGAGATCCCGCTGGAGGCGCAGGGTCTCGCGATCTTCGGCGCGAACCACGCCGACGGCAGCGGCGAGTCGGAGCGGCTGCTCGCGCACGAGCTCGCGCACCAGTGGTTCGGCAACAGCGTCGGGCTGCGGGTATGGTCGGACATCTGGCTCAACGAGGGCTTCGCCTGCTACGCCGAGTGGATCTGGTCGGAGCGCTCGGGACGGATGAGCGCGGCCGAGTGCGCCGCCGTTCATCATGCGGCGCTCGCCGCGCAGCCGCAGGATCTGCTGCTCGGCGACCCGGGACCCGTGCTGATGTTCGACGACCGGGTCTACAAGCGAGGTGCCCTGCTGCTGCACGCGCTGCGGGTGGAGCTCGGCGACGAGCGCTTCTTCGCGCTGCTGCGACTGTGGACCTCGCGTCACCGGCATCAGACGGCGACGACCGCCGACATCCGCGCGCTCGCCGCCGAGGTCGCGGGGCGCAGCCTCGACCCGCTGTTCGACACCTGGCTCCTGCAAACCCCGCTCCCCTCACGCCCCCCTCGCTGAGTGGTCGGTTTCTGGCCCCATTTCTTGATTTTGAGGCTGAGAACCGACCACTCAGCGAGGGGGGCGTGAGGCGAGGGCGATGCTCAGCTGCAGGACGGGGGCGAGGTGCGGATCGAGGGCAGGCTCGAGGATGCGGTAGCGGCGACCCGTGTCGGCGACCGTCGCGGTGAGGATGCCGTCACCGTCCGCGACGATGCCCACGGTGCGCGGGTCCACCCGCAGCCCGCGGCCGTCGGCCTTGAGCACGGCCTCCACCCGCGTCCAGTGGGCGAGCCCTCCGCCGCCCGCGACCTCGCGGATGGCGGCGAGCCGCCCCGCCTCGTCGGCGCGCGCCTCCACATCCACCCCGATGTCGCGCCCCCACACGGCCACCGCGACGATCCCCGCCGCACACCGCGACAGGCTCACCCGCAGCTCCGAGCCGGTGACCACCGGGCGCCCGTGCGGCCCCCCGCAGTCCGGGCAGCGGGCCTCGAGCGGCACGAGCTCGGGCGCGAGACCCAGCTGCTCCCCCGCGAGGCGGCGCAGCAGCATCCGTCCCGCGAGCATCCGCTCGGCGGGGTCGGCGGGCGCCTCCTCGATCGCCCAGGCGACACCCTCCACGAGACTCAGTCGTCGTGATCCTGCTTGCGCCAGCGGATGCCCGCCGCGATCAGGCCGTCGAGGTCGCCGTCGAAGACGACGGCCGGGTTGCCCACCTCGTATCCGGTGCGCAGATCCTTCACGAGCTGCTGACCGTAGAGGAAGTAGGAGCGCATCTGGTCGCCCCAGCTCGCGGTGATGACGCCCGCGAGCTCCTTCTTCTTGGCCGCCTCCTCCTCGCGCTTGAGCAGCAGCAGCCGGGTCTGCAGCACGCGCATCGCGGCCGCGCGGTTCTGGATCTGCGACTTCTCGTTCTGCATCGAGACCACGAGCCCCGTCGGCAGGTGGGTGAGCCGCACCGCCGAGTCGGTCGTGTTGACGCTCTGTCCGCCGGGGCCAGAGGAGCGGAACACGTCGACACGGATGTCGCCCTCCGGGATGTCGACCTCGACGGCCTCCTCCATGACGGGGATCACCTCGACGGCCGCGAAGCTCGTCTGTCGCTTGTCGGCGGAGCCGAACGGGCTGATGCGCGCGAGGCGGTGCGTGCCCGCCTCGATCGAGAGCGTGCCGTAGGCGTAAGGCGCATCGACCTCGAAGGTGGCCGACTTGATGCCCGCGCCCTCCGCGTAGGAGGTGTCCATGACCTTCACGGGGTAGCCGTGGCGCTCCGCCCAGCGCAGGTACATGCGCATGAGCATCTCGGCGAAGTCGGTGGCGTCGTCGCCGCCTGCGCCGGAACGGATGGTGACGACAGCCGAACGCGCGTCGTACTCGCCGTCGAGCAGGGTCTGCACCTCGAGGTCGCCGATGGTCTTCTTGAGCGCCTCGTACTCGGCCTCCGCCTCGGCGGCCGTGTCGGCGTCGTCGGCCTCGCGGGCGAGCTCGACGAGCACCTCCAGGTCGTCGATGCGGCGCTCGACGGCGGTGACGCGCGCGAGCTCGGCCTGGCGGTGGCTCAGCGCGCTGGTGACCTTCTGGGCGCTCTCGGGGTCGTCCCACAGGTCGGGCGCGCCCGCCTTCTCGGAGAGGTCGGCGATGTCGGCCTCGAGCCGCGGCACGTCGACGACGGAACGGATGTCGTCGAAGGTGCTGCGGAGGGTGGCGAGCTGGGCGGGGAGATCATCGAGCATGGCTCCCCCAGCCTAGCGACCGCCGCCCGCCGCATCCGGCCCGCGCGATCCCGTCGGCCGCGGGAGTAGCGTGGACACCCCCATGACGGATGCCGCCCCCACCGACCGCTTCCCGTGGCGGCAGGTCGTCGTCGCGGCGTTCCTGCCCACCGTGCTGTTCTCGATCGGCGAGGGCGCGATCATCCCGATCATCCCCGTGGTCGCCTCGAGCCTCGGCGCGAGCCTCGCGGTCGCGGGGCTCATCTCGGCGATGATCGTGGTCGGCGAACTGCTCGGCGACATCCCGGCCGGTGCCCTCGTCGCACGCATCGGCGAACGCACGGCGATGATCGGCGCATCCGTGCTCTCGATCGTCGGGGTCCTCGTGTCGGTGCTCGCACCGAACCCGTGGCTGCTGGGGCTCGGCATCCTCATCATCGGCGTCGCGACGGCGGTGTTCGCGCTCGCCCGGCACGCCTTCATGACGAGTTTCGTGCCGCCCGCCTACCGGGCGCGCGCCCTGTCGACCCTCGGCGGCACCTTCCGCCTCGGCTACCTCATCGGCCCGTTCATCACGGCAGCGGTCATCCAGGCGACCGGCTCCGCCGCGAACGCGTTCTGGATTCACCTCGTCGCCTGCCTCGCGGCCGTCGTGGTGCTCGTCGTGCTGCACGACCCCGCGGATGTCGTGACGAGGCGCCCGGGACCCGCTGCCCGCCAGGCGGCCGCGGCGGAGCGCGGGCTGTTCCGCACCATCCACGCCAACCGACGGGTGCTCGTGACGCTCGGCAGCGGATCCGCCCTGGTCGCGGCGCTGCGCGCGAGCCGCGCGGTGATCCTGCCGCTCTGGGCGGTGTCGATCGGCGTCGACGAGGTGACGACGTCCGTCATCATCGGCGCGGCGGCGGCGCTCGACTTCGCGCTGTTCTACGCCGGCGGCTGGATCATGGACCGCTTCGGGCGGCTGTGGACCGCCGTGCCGTCGATGATCGGGCTGGGGGTGTCGCACCTGCTCCTCGCGTTCAGCCACGAGCTGCCGGACGCGGTCGTCTGGTTCGCCATGGTCGCGGGGCTGCTGTCGCTCTCGAACGGCATCGGCGCGGGGATCCTCATGACGCTCGGCGCGGATCTTGCCGACCCGGCGCATCCGGCTCCGTTCCTCGGCGCCTGGCGGTTCACCAACGATTCGGGGGCGGCGGTCGCGCCGTTGCTCATCGCGGGGGTGACCGCCGCGGTCTCGTTGCCTGTGGCGGCGGGCGTGATGGGGGTGCTGGGGCTGCTCGGCGCGGTCCAGCTGCGGATCTTCGTGCCGCGCTACTCGACGAGGCGCTGAGGCGCTAGGTCAGCAGCACGTCCTCGTGGCCGACCAGGATCGACACGATGCGGTCGCCGTCGACACCCAGCACGACGACCGTGCCGTCGGATGCGGCGCGCAGCGCGATCACGTCGAGGGGCACGTACTGGCCGTAGTACACGCTCGTGCGCACCTGGTCGAGGTAGGCCTTGTCGACGGGCGAGGTCCAGCCGCTCGACCCGCTCGTGTAGGAGAGCAGACCGCCCGCGGCATCCGCGGCGCTGATCGCCCCGCAGCACTCGGAGGCCGCCATGACGAAGGTGACCTCGTCGGCGAGGAACGGGCCGACCGCGGCGGGGTTGCCTGCCTCGATGCCTTCGACGATCGCCGCACGCTCCGATTCGTCGATGACCTCCGGCTGCGGCGTGGTCTTCGTGCTCGGCGTGGGGGTCGGCGAGGTGCTCGGGGTTCCGGATGCCGCGGGGCCTGCGGACGGGGGCGCCTCGACGGTGGGAGCGCAGGCGGCGAGCGCGAGGAGCAGCACGACGGCGAGCGCACCGCGAAGGGGGGCGAGGGTCATGACGGCCTCTCGGAGAACTGACGAACGGTCGCGTCCAGCCTGACGGCCGATCGGCGCAGGGTCAACCCTGACGCGCGGGTGTTTCACCCGAACACCGAGCGGGCGGTGGCGGTGGCCTCGATGCGAAGCCCCTCGGGCACCAAGATCGTCACCACCGGCGGATGCCAGATCGAGGAGACCGTGACCGTCGCGCTGCGCCCGTCGACGCTCTCGGCGCGCACCATCGCGAGCTCATCGAGGTCGGGGGCCGGGTTGCCGGCGAGATAGTCGGCGGCCGCCGCGGCGACGTCGGCGCTCTCGAGCACGGGCCGCGGTCCGGCGGGCGTGAGGGACACCGCGTCGAGCTCGAACGCCTCCGCGCCCACGAGCGCGGCCCCGTCGGCGATCGTGAAGAGGCGCTTCTTCTCGAGGTAGAGCGAGGTCGCCGCGGTGACGAGCAGCACGACGACGAGGGCGAGGAAGCCGAAGAACGCGACGAGCGGCAGGGTCGAGCCGTCGTCGGCGGCGAGCGCCCCACGCATCCGCTTCATGGCCCCGCCCGGAACCGCGAGACCTGCTCGGTGGCCACCGCGCGCACCGTCACCCCGAGCGGCACGTCGAGCCCGAGCACGGGCGGGGCGAGCGGCAGCGGCACGCGGGTCGAGATCTCGACGGTGACGAAGCCTCGCCGGGCGAGGCAGTCGTCGGGGTCCGGGCGGCAGCTGATCACGACCTCGGCTCCGCCCGCCTCGATCCCGTAGTCGGCGAGGGTGACGAGGACGGCCCGCTCGGCCGCGGTGCGCGCCTCCGCCTCCGTCTCCGCCTGCACGAACACCCGGCTCGCCTGACGCGCCGCCCCCTCGGTGCCGAGGGATGCCGCCTGCAGCGACGAGACGACGAGCACGAGATAGACGAGCGGGACGAGCAGCAGCACCCCGACGGTGATGAACTCGAGCGAGGCCGAGCCGTCGTCGGCCGAGGCTCCCCGCTGCATCCCGTCACTCCAGCGTCTCACGCGCTGCATGGCCCTCCACCTCCAGCGCACGATCGGGGCCGAGGAAGCCGAGCAGCGGCAGCGTGGTGCGCACGGTGACGATCACGGCGGGCACCCCCATCCACTCCCCCTGCCGCACGGCGACGTCGCTCGCATAGCTCGGGCCGACCGCGGTGCTGATGAGGTCGACGGTGCGCGGCACCGCATCCGCGGGCTGGTTGTCGGCGAGCGCGCCGTAGCGTGCCCCTTCGGCGGCGGCGTCGAGCACGGTGTTGCGGATGTGCAGGGCGAGCGCGAGCTGCAGCACGGCGAGGGTGAGGAAGGTCAGCAGCACGCCCACGAGCACGAACTCGACGGGCGCGGAGCCGCGGTCGTCGCCGAGCACCGCGGATGCGCGGGAGGTGCGCACCTCAGATTCCGGAGACCTTGTCGATGGCGTTCTGGAAGATGTCGGAGAGCGCGGGCCCGGCGAGCGCCCAGATCAGAATCACCAGGGCGGCGGTCATCAGGGTGATGAGCACCCAGCCGGGCACGTCCCCGGTGTCGTCGCGCAAGCGGTGCAGGAGTCGTCGCATGCGCCCAGTGTGCAGCGGATGCCGGGGAGGCGTCGGCGGTTATCCACAGCCCGCCACGGGGCGGTCGCTAGAGCCGCGACCAGCGCGTCACGAGCGGATCGCCGTCCTGCTGGATCGTCAGACCGCTGTCGTCGCAGGTGAATTGCAGCGGGGCGTCGCTCTGGAACGGCACGGCGAGGTTGCGGGCCTCCTCGGCGCCTGCGCCGCTCGCCGGGAGGGTGACGACGCCGATCGCCGCGCCGTCGTCGAGCGTCAGCTCCGCCTTCCCGACCGTCGCATCCGGGGTGTCGGCCCACGACCACCGACCCGACCACTCGCCCGTGAACTCCTGACTCAAGGGCACCTCGACTCCGTCGATCGTCGCGAGGTACCGAAAGACCGAGTTGGCGACGACCCCGAATCCGCCGGATGCCGTCGAGGCGAAGCCCAGCGATCCCGAGACGGTGACGTCGCCGATCTCGACGCCGTCCGCGCGAGCCTGCTCGGCGATCTGCTCGGCGAGCGCACGAAGATCGCCGTCCCAGGTCCAGTTGACGCATTCGGTCAGGGGGTCGAGGGGCGCGGGCTCCGCACAGCCCGCGAGGACCGCGGATGCCACGACGAGCATCGCGGCCACACCCGAACGCCGCATCCGTCCGACTCCCTCCGCTCGAGGGTCTGTGCCCGCCGAGAAGCCCTGTTGCGCACGAGGATAGCGCTCGCACCGCCGACTCAGAACCCCAGTTCGAGCACGAGCGTTGCGGGGAACAGCGCGAACACGATCGTCGTCGGCAGGATCAGGAACACGAGCGGCACGAGCATCGCGACCTCCTTCTTGCCCGCCGCCTCCAGCAGGTGCCGCTTGGCGTCGTCGCGCGAGTCCTGCGCCTGCGCGCGCAGCACCTCGACGAGCGGACTGCCGCGTTCGAGGGCCGTCGTCAACTGCTCGACGACGCGGCTGAGCGCCGGCAGCTCGAGTGCGTCGGCGCACCGCTGGAGCGCGTCGCCGAGCGGCACCCCCACATCCACGTCGGTCATCACCCGCGCGAGCTCGGCGGCGAGCTCTCCCGAGCCGACGCGCGCCACCCGGCGCAGCGCATCGCGCACGGTCTCGCCCGCCGAGAGCGCGAGACTCAGGAACTCGAGCACGGTCGGCAGTTCGGCGGCGAGCCGTCTCATCCGGGCGCGCGCTCGTGCCGCGAGCAGTTGCTCCGGCAGAAGCAGACCGGATGCGGCGGCCACCACCACGAGCGCGACCATGACCACCGGCGAGACGGCCGCCGACCGCGCGAGCAGCAGAACCGCCAGGATTCCGAGGATCGCGCCGCCCACCGCCCACAGGAGCTGGCGCGCGCGGAACGCCTCGACGCCGAGCGCAGACCCCGACTGCCGCAGGCGTCGCCCGACGGTCGCGTCACCGCCGAGCACGGACGCGACCGCTCGGGCGACCCGCGCCACCGCGGGCCCCACCAGCTCCGCGAGCAGCGACGCCGGCTCGCTCGGACGTCCGGCCCGCATCGCCCGCGCCTCGTCCGAGACATCCAGCACATACGGCGCCACGCGCTCCGCGAGCCGACTCGCACCCACCCGCGGAGCGAGCGCCACGAGCGTCCAGAGGCCGAGGCCCAGCACGATGCCGAGCGCGATCGCCGCGGCGAGCACCGGGCTCACGCGAACCACCGCCGTTCCTCGGGCAGCCGGCCCACCGCGAGCATGAGCCGGTAGGCGAGGATCGTCACCACGAGCCCCACGGCGAGCACCGCCACCCCCGCCGGAGAGTTGTAGGCGCGCACGGCCTCCGGGCGCGCGGCGAGCAACAGCAGCACGAGCCAGGGCGCAGCCACCCCGAGCCGGGCCGCACTCACCACCCAGCTCTGCCGCGCCTCCACCTCCGAACGGAGGGCGGCATCCGCCCGCAGGTGCGCGGCGAGCGCCCGCAGCACCGCGGGCAGCTCGGTGCCGCCCACCTCGCGCGCTACCCGCAGCGTCTCGACGACGCGGTCGGCGACCGGATCGGCGAGTCTCGCCTTGAGCGCATCGAGCGCCACCATGAGCTGGCCGGTGGCGCGGAGGTCGCCGCCGAAGGCGAGGAATGCGGGCCGAAGCGGCACCGGGCCGCTCTCACCGAGCGCGGCGAGCGCGTCCGGCAACGGCTGCCCCGCGCGCAGTCCCGCCACGAGGTGGTCGAGCGCATCGGGCCAGACCGCGCGCATCGCCCGGCGGCGCACCCGAGCGCGCGAGGCGATGATCGCGAACGGCAGCAGGCCCGCGGCGATCCCGGCGGCAGCGGCGAGCGCGACCACCGGCACGAGAGCCAGCACGAGCGCACCCGCCGCGAGTGCGAGCAGCACCGACACGGCGAACACCGTGGGGGCCGACACGCGTCCGAGCCCGGCCTGCTGCACGAGCTCCCCCAGCCGCGCCGAGCGACGCGCACGTCGCGCACCGCGCTCCGGCGCCGTCGGCCAGAGCCACGGCGAGGCCACGAGCACCACGCCGACGCCCAGCACGAGACCCCAGGCCGCGGCGATCATCCGACCGCTCCGAGCACTCCGGACCCACCACTCGGCGTCGGCGTCGGGGTCGGCGTCGGCGTCGGGGTCGACGTCGGCGTCGGCACGGCGGATGCCACGGGCCGCGCCCGCAGGATCGCCGCCGGGTCGACGCCCGCCCGCTCGAACCCCGCCATCCGCGGGGGCAGCTCACCGGTGGCCACGAGCGAAGCACCGTCGCGCGCGAAGAGCACCACCGACTCCACCGCGCCGTGCACCACACGCCCGGTCGGCGCGACGATCTCGACGATCCGCCGCCGCCCGTCGCGGCCCAGCTCTGCGTGCACGACGAGATCGATCGCGGAGGCCACCGTCGGGGTGACGAACGACACGTCGATATTGCGGCCCGCGAGCAGCGGCAGGGTGCAGAGCTTCACGAGAGCGTCGTGGGCGCTGTTCGCGTGCAGGGAGCACATGCCGGGGATGCCCGAGTTCAAAGCGATCAGCAGATCGAGGGCCTCCGCCTCGCGTACCTCGCCGACCACGAGCCGGTCCGGCCGCATCCGCAACGACTCCTTGATGAGCCGCCGCAGGCTGATCTCACCGGTGCCCTCGAGACTCGCCTGCCTGCACTGCATCCCCACGTGGTCGGGCGCGTCGACCGAGAGCTCGAAGGTCTCCTCCACGGTCACGATGCGCTCGCTCGCCCGGCACGAGCCGAGCAGCGCGCCGAGCAGGGTGGTCTTGCCGCTGTGGGTAGCACCCGTGACGAGGATGTTGTGGCCGCTGCGCACCGCGACGTGCAGGAATCCGGCCGCCTGGCTGGTGAGCGAGCCGAGCGCCACGAGGTCGACGAGGGTGCGCATGCCTGCCCGGAACTTGCGGATGTTGATCGACACGTGCCGCCGCGCGACATCCGGGATCACGGCGTGCAGTCGCGAGCCGTCGGGCAGCGAGGCGTCGACGAACGGCGAGCTGAGGTCGATGCGGCGGCCTGTCTGGTGCAGCATCCGCTCGAGCAGCTCCCGCACCTCGCTGTCGCTCACCTCGACGGGGATGCGCTCGGAGACCCCGTCGCGGGCGACGAAGATGCGGTCGGGGGCGTTGATCCAGAGCTCCTCGACGCTCGGGTCGTCGAGGTAGGGCTGCAGCGGCCCGAGGCCGGTGAGCGCGGCCACCACCTGCCGCGCGACGCGGGCTTCGTCGTCGAGCAGCGGCACCGACCCGCCGAGCGCGAGCTCGGCGTAGCGCTGCACCTCGTCGCGCACGTAGCGGTCGGCGAGTTCCCGGTCGCCGCGCAGGTCGACGCCTTCGCGGCGCACCCGCTCCCGCACCTGCTCGGCGATGACCCCGATCGCACCCGTCACCCGCACAGGATGCCCGGATGCCGACGGGAGCGTCGGAAGTTGTCCACAAGGTGTCCGTCTGCCGCGGTCTCGCGGCGCGTCCGCTGCGCGGGCGCTCCCGACCACCTGGCGGTGCGTGGTGCGGGAGGCGGGGCTCGAACCCGCATGCCGTGAGGCACAGGAACCTAAATCCTGCGTGTCTACCGTTCCACCACTCCCGCGGAGGCGGGGTTCAGTCTACGGCGGCGCTCGGTCCGCTCAGGCGGCCGCGGAGGGCCCGAATCCGCTCCCAGAAAAAATTCAGCGAGAAAACTCGACAACACCGCTTTCCGTCGCTAACATCGAGTCTCGTCGATGAATACGACACACGGACCACCCACACGAAGGAGAGCTCACCACAATGGGCATGGGACACGACCACAGCAGCAGTGAGACGGGAGTGCAGACCGCGACCGCGGGCTACCGCCGCCGGATGTTCATGGTGCTCGGCATCTACGCCGGCATCATCACCGCCGAGCTCATCGGCTCCTGGCTCACCAACAGCCTCGCCCTCATGGCCGAGGCCATGCACATGGCGGTCGACGGCAGCGGCATCCTGATCGCGCTGATCGCCACCTACCTCGCCGTGCGCAAACCCAACAAGAAGCGCACCTACGGCCTCATGCGCGCCGAGATCATCGCGGTGCTCATCAACTGCCTCCTGCTCTTCGGCCTCGGCATCTACGTGCTGACCGAAGCCGTCGAGCGCTGGTTCAACCCGCCGGAGGTCGAGGGCGGCCTGGTGATCGTCTTCGCCGTCGTCGGCATGATCGGCGCCTCGATCTCGCTCGTCCTCCTCAGCCGCGGTGCCAAGGAGAGCCTCAACGTGAAGGCCGCCTTCCTCGAAGTGATGAGCGACGGCATCGGCGCGACCGCGATCGTCATCTCCGGCATCCTGAACGTCACGCTCGGCTGGAAGCAGGGCGACGCGATCGCCGCCGCCGCAATCGGCGTCATCATCCTGCCGCGTGCCTTCATGCTGCTGCGCCAGGCGATCAACATCATCCTGCAGGGCGCCCCCGCGGGCATCGAGATGGACAAGGTGGAGGCCGAGATCGCCTCCGTCGACGGCGTCGAGGCCGTGCACAGCGTGCACGTCTGGGCCCTCACGAGCGGCGTCTCGGTGATGTCGGCCCACGTCGTGGTCGACGAGGAGCTCGTGCGCGACGGTCGCAGCGCCGCCGTGCTCGACGAACTCACCGAGCGGATGCGGCACGAGTTCCGCATCGAGCACAGCACCTTCCAGCTGGAAGAGCCCGGCCACCTCGAGCACGAGGGCGCGATGCACCGCGACCTCGCCGGGGTCACCACCGACGAAGAGCGCGCACACCGCGAGCTCGAGCCGGCGGGCCACTCCCACTAGTCCCGTCTGACGGGACGACGACGCGGAGGCGATCAGATGACACCGATCGCCTCCGCGTCGTGCTGCACCCGGGATCGCCTCGGCCGACCGCCCTATCATCGAGCCATGTCGACCTCAGGGGAATCCGAACCGGAACACGTCGACGACGAGTGGGTCGACCTCACCCCGACCGCCGAACTGCTGGGCAGCCTCGCCTACCCGCCGCGGCTCGTCATCCTCCAGCACCTGCAGCTCGGCGAGCATCGCGTCGTCGACCTCAACGAACACCTCGGGCTCTCGCAGAGCACCGTCTCGTGGCACCTCGCGCGGCTCAAGGATGCCGGGCTCGTCGTCTCGCGCTCGGAGGGCCGCGCCTCGCTCTACTCGCTGCGGCACGGCGAGGAGTTGCGCGAGCTGCTGACCGCCGCCGCCCGGCTGCAGCAGCTCATGGAGGAGCCACACGACTAGCGGGATGCGGATCTCAGCGTCTTCGGAGCGAGGCTCACAGACTGAGCGGCTACCCTGAACCGAACCCGCAAGCCGATCGCTCCCGCGACCGACGCTCAGGAGACCTCCGAGTGCCTCTCACCACCTTCGCCATGACCGTCATCGCGGCCGCGCCCATGGGACTGATCCCGTGGCTCGACCCGCGCGAGATCATCGTGGGCGCCGGCCCGTGGGCGCTGCTCGTGGTGTGCCTCATCGTGTTCGCCGAGACGGGTCTCCTCGTGGGCTTCATCCTGCCGGGCGACACCCTGCTCATCATCACGGGGCTGCTCAGCTTCACCGGCACGATGACCGAATCGGGCACCGGCATCCAGATCCCGATCTGGTGGGTGTGCCTCGCGATCGCGCTCGCCGCCTTCCTCGGCGGCGAAGTCGGCTACCTCATCGGCCACAAGGCGGGCCCGCGGATCTTCGAGCAGAAGGAGAGCGGTCTGTTCTCGAAGGAGAACGTGCTGCGCACCAACAAGTTCTTCGAGCGCTGGGGTCCGGCCGCGATCATCGTGGCCCGCTTCGTGCCGATCGTGCGCACCTTCGCCCCCGTCGCGGCGGGCGTCGGACACATGAACTACAAGCGTTACTCGCTCTACAACGCCGTCGGCGCGCTCATCTGGGGCGCCGGCCTCACCTTCGCCGGCTTCCTGCTGGGCTACATCCCCCCGCTGGCGAACTTCGTCACCGAGTACATCGACGTGATCCTGCTGGGCGCGATCGCGCTGGCCGTCATCCCGACGGTGTTCCACTACGTCCAGGGCGTCGTGAAGGCGCGGCGGGCGCGCAAGGAGGGCACCCAGCCGTTGACCGACGCCGAGGCCGTGCTCGACCACAAGCTGCTCGACGACTGAGCGCAGCCGCCCGCCGGGCGCGGGGGCAGCGTCCGGCTAACCGCCGAGGATGAGCAGCACCAGCAGGGTGGCGTTGAGCGCGATCAGCAGGATCGTCGAGGCGACCGCGAGCACCGTCGTCGCCGGTCGGTTGCGCGCATCCCCCATCACCTCGCGACGGGTGGTGAGCCACACCAGCGGCACGAGGGCGAACGGGATGCCGAACGAGAGCACCACCTGGCTCAGCACGAGCGCCAGGGTGGGCGGGGCGCCGACGAGAAGCAGCACGAGCGCCGGCACGAGGGTGATGAGCCGCCTCGCGAGCAGCGGGAGGCGCACGTGCAGCAGCCCCGTCATGATCTCGGCCCCCGCGTAGGCGCCGACCGAGGTCGAGGCGAGACCGGATGCCAACAGCCCGACCGCGAACAGGGTCGCGATCACCGGACCGAGCGCGGCGGCGATCGCCGCATGCGCGCCCTCGATCGTGTCGGTGCCGGTGACTCCGGGGAGGGTCGCGGCGGCCAGCAGCAGCATGGCGAGGTTGACGGTTCCGGCGATGGCGAGGGCGATCGTGACGTCGACGCGCGTCGCGCGCAGCACGAGGCGTCGCCGCGGGCCCTCCTCGACGCGTCCGAAGCGGTCGCGGGTGAGGGCGGAGTGGGCGTAGATCGCGTGCGGCATCACGGTCGCGCCGAGGATCGACGCCGCGAGCAGCACCGATCCGGCATCCGTGAAGCGCGGCAGGAGGCCCGCGACCGCGGCACCCGGGTCGACGGGAGCGACCACGAGCCCCGCGCAGAAGCCGATCGCGATGATCGCGACGAGCCCGATCACGACGCGTTCGAAGATGCGCGGGCCGCGACGGCTGTGCAGCACCAGCAGCGCGAGCGAGACCCCGCCGGTGATCGCCCCGCCGAGCGGCAGCGGCAGCCCGAACAGCAGATTGAGCGCGATCGCGCCGCCGATCACCTCGGCGATGTCGGTCGCCATCGCCACGAGCTCGGCCTGCACCCAGAAGGCGTAGCGCACCGGGCGGGAGCGGATGCGCTGCCCGAGCAGGGCGGGCAGGCTGCGGCCGGTCGCGAGACCGAGCTTGGCGGAGAGGTACTGGATGAGCCACGCCATCGCGTTGGCGACGACCACCACCCAGAGCAGCAGGTAGCCGTACTGGGCGCCTGCGCTCGCGTTGCTCGCGACGTTGCCGGGGTCCAGATACGCGACACCCGCGACCATCGCGGGGCCGAGCAACCCTCCGAGCCCACGGGGGCTCGGATTTTTCGGCATCCCGAAATATTACTCCACGGGGACGATCCAGACCGCGTCCGAAGCGCCCTCAGGCAGCTCCCCGACCGACAGCACGGTGTCGAGCCCGACCCCCGCATCCTGGATGCGGCGCAGCACCTCGGAATCGCGGTCGCTGATCCGCGCGACGCGGCCGCGGACGTCCACGCCGAGCCCGGAGGCGAGCACCGCATCCGGGCGCACCACGGCGCCCCCGGCATCCGGGATCGGGTCGCCGTGCGGGTCGCGCCTCGGGTGACCCAGTTGCGAGTCGATGGCCGCGAGCAGTCGGTCGCTCAGCGCGTGCTCGAGCACCTCGGCCTCGTCGTGCACCTCATCCCAGGCGTAGCCGAAACCCTCGACGAGCCAGGTCTCGACCAGCCGGTGGCGGCGCACCATCCGCAGCGCCTCCGTGCGTCCCGCATCCGTGAGCGTGATGGCTCCGTAGGGCGCGTGCTGCACGAAGCCCAAGGAGACGAGCTTCTTGACCATCTCGGTGACCGTCGAGGGCACGAGCCCCAGTCGCGCCGCGAGCTGGGTGCCGGTGATCGGCGCATCCTGCCACTCGGTGTGGGAGTAGATCACCTTCAGATAGTCCTCGACCGCCGAGGATGCGGGTTTCGCCATGGTGTGCTCCTCGCGTTCGCGGTGTCGGGGGCCTCTGCGGGACGTGCGCTCTGCTCAGCCGTAGAGCGTGCGCAGTCGCTCGACGAGCGAGCCGAAAGCGCGTGCCCGGTGGCTGATGGCGTTCTTCTCGTCGGGGGTCAGCTCGGCCGAGCTCGTCGCACGGCCCTCGGGCCGGAACACCGGGTCGTAGCCGAAGCCGTGCGCACCCGATGGGGCCTCGAGCACCGTCCCCGGCCAGACGCCGCGCACCACGAACTCGTTCTCGCCGTCCACTAGTGCCGCAGCGCACACGAAGTCGGCGGCCCGGTCGGTCGCACCCTCCAGCTCGCGCAGCAGGAGCGTGTAGTTGTCGACATCGTCGCGGGTTCCCGCGTAGCGCGCGGAATGGATGCCGGGGGCACCCCCGAGAGCGCGCACCGAGATGCCGGAATCGTCGGCGATCGAGGGCAGACCCGTGTGGATGTTGGCGGCCCGCGCCTTGATGAGCGCGTTCGCCTCGAAACTGTCGCCGTCTTCGATCGGCTCCGGACCGTCGTAGCCGATCAGCTCGTGGTGACCGAGACGCTCGCCGAGGATGCGCCGCAGCTCCTCGACCTTGTGCACGTTGTGGGTCGCCAGCACGAAGGTGGTCACGCCTCGAGCACCCCCTGCTGGATGCGGGCCAGCTCGGCATTGCCGACGAGCGCGAGGTCGAGCAGCGCGTCGAGCTCCCGGCGATCGAAGGGGGCGCCCTCGGCGGTGCCCTGCACTTCGACGAACAGCCCGCGCCCCGTGACGACGACGTTCATATCCGTCTCGGCGCGCGAATCCTCGACATATGCCAGATCGAGCATGGGAACCCCGTCGATGATCCCCACCGAGATCGCCGAGACCGTGTCGATCAGCGCGCGTGAGTTCTTGCCGATGAACCCGCGCGCGCGGCCCCACTCCACCGCATCCGCGAGCGCCACGTAGGCACCCGTGATCGCGGCGGTGCGGGTGCCGCCGTCGGCCTGCAACACGTCGCAGTCGATCACGATGGTGTTCTCGCCGAGCGCCTTGGTGTCGATGATGGCGCGCAGGCTGCGGCCGATCAGGCGCGAGATCTCGTGCGTGCGGCCGCCGACGCGCCCCTTCACCGACTCGCGGTCCATGCGGTCGTTGGTCGAGCGCGGCAGCATCGCGTACTCGGCGGTCACCCAGCCCTTGCCCTTGCCGGTCAGCCAGCGCGGCACGCCGTTCGTGAAGCTCGCCGTGCACAGCACCTTCGTGTTGCCGAAGGAGATGAGCGCGCTGCCCTCGGCCTGGGTGCTCCACCCACGCTCGATGGTGACGGGGCGCAGCTGGTCGGCGGCGCGGCCGTCGGAACGGGTGTCGGTCATGCGATGTCTCCGATCGGGCGGATGTCGTGGGCGGGGCGGGGCTGGTCGGCGCGGGGCGTGTCGGCACGGCTTCCCTGCACCAGGATGGCACCGGTCGGGAAGCTCTCGACGTGCCGCACCTCGGGCCCGAGGAAGCGCGCCGCGAGCGCCCGGAACGCGCGCTCGTCATCCCCCGTCGACTCGAAGCGATGCACGGGCGGCACGGCAGCGGTGCGCTCGATGCCGTGCGACACGAGCGTGCGGTAGACGTCGGCGGCTGTCTCCTCGGCGCTCGACACGAGCCGCACGCCCGGCCCCATCACGTACTGGATGGCGGCCGACATGAGCGGATAGTGGGTGCAGCCGAGCACGAGCGTGTCGACCTGCGCCTCGATGAGCGGGGTCAGGTACTCCTGCGCCACCTCGAAGAGCTCGGGACCGCTCGTGACGCCCGCCTCGACGAACTCGACGAACCGCGGGCAGGCCCGGCTCACCAGCTCCAGCCCGTCGGCGGCGGCGAAGGCGTCGTCGTAGGCGCGGGATTGGATGGTGCCGACCGTGCCGATCACCCCGACCCGCCCGTTGCGGGTGGCGCGCACCGCGGCGCGCACCGCGGGCTGGATCACCTCCACCACCGGGATGCCTGCACCGACCGTGTAGCGTTCGCGCGCATCCCGCAGCACCGCGGCCGAGGCGGTGTTGCACGCGATCACGAGCGACTTGACGCCCTCGGCGACCAGCTCGTCCATGACGGCGAGCGCGTAGGCGCGCACCTCGGCGATCGGCTTGGGACCGTAGGGGGTGTTGGCGGTGTCGCCCACGTAGAGGATCGCCTCGTTGGGCAGCTGGTCGAGGATCGCGCGGGCCACCGTGAGCCCTCCGACGCCCGAGTCGAACACCCCGATGGGCGCGTCGGTCGGAACGGATGCGGTCACGGTGTTCCAGCGTACCCGCGGGGGCCGACTCGCCCGCGCGGTGCTGGCCGAGCGGCCCGCCTGTGGATGAATCCCCCGCGGGTCGGCGCGGTGCCCTAGCGTGGCGGCATGCGCAGAACGACCCGTCTACTGACTCCGACGCTGCTCGCCGCGCTGCTGCTCGCGGGGTGCACGACCCCCGCCCCGATGCCGAGCGCACCGCCCAGCTCGGATGCGACCCCCGTCTTCGCCTCCGACGAGGAGGCGCTCGCGGCGGCGCAGGAGGCGTATGGGAAGTACATCGCTGCGGCCGATGCTGTAGTAGGCGAGAGCGGAGCTGGCTCCGACCGGGTGAAGCCATTCCTCTCAGTTCCATTGTTCGAGCGCGACGTTGCCAGTTTTGCTCAATTTGGAGAGAACGAATGGCGCGGTACAGGCAAGACAACCTTCGAAATGAAGCTCCAACGACGCGACTCCAAAGCGATCGTTGCCTACGTCTGTGATGACTTCAGCGGCACAGACGTTATTGACAAGAACGGCCAATCCGTAGTGCCTCCGGACCGTCAGACACGGATCCCGTATGAAGTCGAATTCGACGTGAAAGACAATCTTCGGATTGTTCGTAAGGATCTCTGGGACGGGAGCGGGGTGTGTTGATTGCCGTTGCACTCGCGTCGATGCTCATCATCGCCGGCACCAATCCCGAACCGTCAGGCGGCTTTGGGGACGGCATACTCGGCAACGTCACCTCCACGATCGACGGCGACGAAGCCGTCATCGACGGCTCGACGACCACGCCTGGCTCGACCGGGTCCGGAGGCGGGTCCGGAGGTGGAGGCACCGGCGCATCCGCACCCGCACCCGGCGCTGCGCCCACCACGCCCCGCTGCGGTGACCTCGATCCGACGTGCGACTCCCGCGACGACTTCGACGTCATCGTGGTGACCCTCAACGACATCGCCCGGTTCCGCCCGACGCCGGGCGTGCAGCGCATGGAGCCCGACGGCTGGGTCGTGGTGGGGCTGCCCGCGAACATCTACTCGCTCGTCGACCCGCAGGTGGTTCCCGGCGAACTGCTCGGACAACCCGCCGAGGTGCGTTTCACCCCGGTCGCCTGGAACTGGAACTACGGCGACGGCGACGCGGCGACGCGCACGACGAAGGGTGGCACCTGGTCGGCGCTCGGGCTTCGCGAGTTCGATGCCACGCCGACGAGCCACACCTACCTGCGCAACGGGTCGTACACGATCCGCCTCACCATCACCTACCGTGCCGAGTACCGCTTCGCCGGCGGCCCCTTCGTCCCGATCGCGGGCACGATCACGCTGCCCGCCAACGAGCTCAACATCACCGCGGGCGGCGCCAAGACGGTGCTCGTCGACCGCGACTGCACGCGCGCACCCGCCGGCCCCGGCTGCTGAACCGCCCGCATCCCGCATCCGCATCCGCATCCGCATCCGCATCCGCATCCGCATCCGCATCCGCATCCGCATCCATGTTGCGGTTTCGGCGCAATGTGGGCCGCGAAACCGCAACATTGCGCCGAAACCGCAACATGACGACGACCTACGCTGGACGCATGACGTCGACGGCGCTGCTCACCGATCGCTACGAGCTCACGATGATCGATGCGGCCCTGCGCTCGGGCAACCACGACACCCCGTGCGTGTTCGAGCTGTTCGCTCGCCGCCTCCCCAGCGGACGCCGCTACGGCGTCGTGGCGGGCACCGGTCGCCTGCTGGACGCGATCACCGAGTTCCGCTTCGGGCCGAGCGAACTCGCCGCCCTCAAGCGAGACGAGGTGGTCTCCGCCGAGGCGCTCGACTGGCTCGAGGCCTACCGCTTCGCGGGTGAGATCCGCGGATACCGGGAGGGCGAGCTGTACTTCCCCGGCTCCCCGCTGCTCGTCGTCGAAGCCGGTTTCGCCGAAGGAGTCGTGCTCGAGACCCTCGCCCTCTCGATGCTCAACTACGACTCCGCCGTCGCGAGCGCCGCAGCACGCATGGTGTCGGCCGCCGCCGGTCGGCCGCTCGCCGAGATGGGATCCCGCCGCACCGGCGAGCACTCCGCCGTCGCCGCGGCACGCGCCGCCTACATCGCGGGGTTCCACGCCACCAGCAACCTCGAGGCCGGCCGCAGCTGGGGCGTTCCCACGATGGGCACCGCGGCCCACGCCTTCACCCTGCTGTTCCCGGACGAGGAGCAGGCGTTCCGCGCCCAGGTGGCGAGCCTCGGCACCGGCACCACCCTGTTGGTCGACACCTACGACATCCGCACCGGGGTCGAGCACGCCGTCCGCGCGGCCGGCACCGAGCTCGGCGCCGTGCGCATCGACTCGGGCGACCTGGGAGTCGTGGTGCGCGAGGTGCGCGCCCAACTGGATGCGCTCGGAGCCACCGGCACGCGCATCACCGTGACGAACGACCTCGACGAGCACGCGATCGCCGCACTCGCCTCCGCCCCGGTCGACTCCTACGGCGTCGGCACGGCCCTCGTCACCGGCTCAGGTGCACCCGCCGCGGGCATGGTCTACAAGCTCGTCGCGCGACGGGATGCCGCGGGCTCCTGGGTCGCGGTCGGCAAGTCCTCGGAAGGCAAGGCGACGATCGGGGGACGCAAGCAGCCCGTGCGCGCGCTTCAGGACGGGATGGCGATCTCCGAAGACATCCACGTGGAGGATCCGCCCGTCGAGGCCCTCGCCGCGGATGCCGGCCGCCTGCTGCATGTGCCGCTCGTGACCGCGGGAGAACCGGCCGGCGACGCGCTCGGCCCGAACGGCGCAGCCGCCGCTCGGGCGCACCACGCGCGGGCGATCGCCGAGCTGCCGGCCGAGGGGCTGCGGCTCTCGCGCGGCGAGCCGGCCATCCCGACGCGCTACCTCTAGGTGTGAGGGCGGGGGTTTCGATACGCCCGCTGCGCGGGCGGGGGTTTCGATACGCCCGCTGCGCGGGCTACTCAACCAGCGGGGTGGGGCGGGGCGGGGCACCGCGGCACCGCTACTTCAGGCGGTCGTAGATCTTCTGGCAGTCGGGGCACACCGGGAACTTCGAGGGGTCGCGGCCCGGGATCCACTTCTTGCCGCAGAGCGCGCGCACCGGCTTGCCGGTCACAGCCGACTCGACGATCTTGTCCTTCTGCACGTAGTGCGCGAAACGGTCGTGGTCGCCATCCTCGGTGAGCTCGCCCTCGAGGAGCTTCTCGAGCTCCCGGTCGAGCACGTCGGTTCCGCCGCCGATTCGTTCGCCATCCAGCTCGCTCATCCGCCCAGAGTACGACGGATCGCAGGGAGACACCCGCGGATGGCGCGGTTTCGGCCGGCGGGCACCGGCGCCCGCGCCGACCTCAGTTGCGCAGCGTGAAGGCGAGCAGCTCGGGAGCGCGCGCGTCGAAGCTGCGAGCACCACCGCGGATCCCGACCACGAGCATGATCCCCCCGGCGAGCACACCGACCGCGAGCGACAGCCAGTCCCACCATCCGCCGACCGCCCACCACAGCACGGCGAGCGCGAGCGGCGGCACGGCGACCAGCAGCACGAGCAGCACCGACATGCCCTGCGCGACCCCGCCCTGGCTGGTGGCCACCTGCGGGGCCTGCCAGGCCGGGTCGCCCGGCCGGGGTGCGGCGTAGGGGAATCGGGCCGAATAGAGGCTGCCGACCCCGATTCCGCCGAGCAGCAGCGCCACGCACACGCCCGTGAGGGGCGCCGCGACGCGCGGATCGCCGTTCGCCCAGACCGTGAGCGGGATGCCGATCACCAGCAGCGCGACACCCCACAGCAGCACCGGGATCGCACGCCCACCGCGGTCGTCGACGCCCCGGGTCTGCGCCGCGACATGCTGCCACACCGCGGTGTTGTCGTAGGCGATGTCGTTGTGGATCGTCGACCAGCCGAGCAGGAAGGTCATCAGCGGCAGCGGCACGAGCACCGCGATCGCGAACGGCACGCCGCCGACCCAGAGGGCCAGCAGCACCACGATGAGCACGAGGGGCAGCACCCCGTACACGGCGCGGTAGCGCGGATCCCGCAGCCAGTAGGTCACGGATCGTGCCGCGACCGCGCCGACCGGGGTCGCCGGGAAGCGCGCGAACCATCCGGGAACCCGCTCACGACGCGGGCTCGGCTGGCGCCGGGTGGGACGCAGCTGGAAGCCCACGAACGCGAACCACACGACGAGCAGCACGACCACCAGCAGCGCCGACACCCCGAGCGTGCGCCAGGCCGCGTCGGCATCGCCGACGCTCGTCGAGGCGTAGCCGGGTGCGGCCCACAGCATCCCGAACGGCGTCTGCGCGAGCACCTCGGGCACCCGTCGGAAGAAGCCGTTGAACGGCACCGCCATCCGCAGGAGCTCCCCCAGCTGCGGGATGCGCGGCGTCAACACCACGAGCACGATCGCGGCGCCGAGCAGCAGCACGATGACCGAGAAGAAGTCGACCCAGGCGGCCGTGCGCGGACGGCTGCGCAGCAGCATCCCGAGCTGTCGCGCGAGCCGGACGGTGAGCAGCGACTGCAGGAACAGCAACGGTGCCGCGGCCCAGGCCACCTGCCGCGAGCTCTCGTCGGACCACGCCGCGACGGGTGCGAATGCGACGGGGGCGAGCAGGATGCCGGGGCCGATGATCGCGAAGGCGAGGAAGGTGATGCCCACCGCGACCGACGAGATCGGGTAGCCGAGGAACGCGCGCGGCAACAGCACAGGACGACGGACGACCATCACGGGGATGAGGAGCGCCGCGATCGAGAGCCAGGCGCCGACCGTCGTCGTCGCACGGGCGACGAAGACGTCGTCGAACTGGCTCACCCAGCGGGCCCCGATCCAGAAGACGATCACACCCGCGACGCCGACGAGCAGCCCGACGACGATGGCGACCACCTGCGGCCAGGGCCTGCGGAAGCCGTTGGCGAGGATGCGCAGCCTCAGTCGGAGAAGTTCTGCAACCACTCCATGCCCTTCACTGCCGCCTCGCCGCCGGCCAGCTCGACGAAACGCTGCTCGAGGCTGCGCCCGTCGAGCACCGTCGCGAGGGGTCCCTCGGCGAGCACCGCACCGTCGACGATGATCGCGACGCCGTCGCAGACCCGCTCGGTGAGCTCCATGCTGTGGCTGGACAGGATGACGGTGCCGCCCGCCGCGACGAAGCGCTTCAGCACCTCGATCACGACCGCGGTCGACACCGGGTCGACCGACTCGAACGGCTCGTCGAGCACGAGCAGGCGCGGGGCGTGGATCATCGCCGCCGCGATCGCGATCTTCTTCGTCATGCCCGCCGAGTAGTCGGAGACCAGCCGATGCAGCGAGTGCTCGAGCCCGAAGGCCGCCGACAGGTCGGCGGAACGCTGGGCGATGGTGGCACGGTCGACGCCGCGGAGCGCGCCCGCGTGGTAGAGGAACTCGGCACCCGTGAGCCGGTCGAAGAGCCGCAGACGGTCGGGCAGCACCCCGATCTTGCGTTTGGCGAGCGCCGCGTTGTGCCACACGTCGAGGCCGAAGACCCGCACGGTGCCGCCGTCGGGACGCAGCAGCCCGGTGATCATCGAGAGCGTCGTGGTCTTGCCCGCCCCGTTGGGTCCGACGATGCCGTAGAAGGATCCGGCGTCGACCTCGAGGTCGATTCCGTCGACGGCGGCCGCATCGCCGAAGTACTTCGTCAAGCCGTGGACGGAGAGCGCCACCTCGACGGCGACGGGGCTCGCGGCGGGCGAGGCCGGCGCGGTGGCGCGCACCGGACGACGCTTGCTGCGGGGCTGCTTCGCGGAGGGCTTCGCCTCGGAGGGCTTCGGCTCGGCGGGCTTCGTCTCGACGGGCTTCGTCTCGACGGGTTCCTCGACAGCGGCCTCGACAGCGACCTCGTCGACGGCCTCGTCAGCAACCGCCTCGGGCAGGGTGTCGGCGTCGGCGACCACCGAGTCGTCGGGGCGCGGGGGGTCGACGAGCGCCGCTCCCGAGCGGGCACGGGATGCCGCGGATGCCGAACCACGACGCGCCGAAGAACCGGACGGACGCCGGGACGAGGTGGTGGGGGAAGTGGGCTTGGACTCCACCGGTTCACCGTATCAACATGCGCGAGCGGCGTTCGATGCCGCGGGCGGGATTCATCCTCAGGTATGACACGCGCTCGCACCGCAACCCGCGGCGATATCACGAAAGGAGAACGAACGGTGAACTCACCGTGACTTCTCGATGTCCGTCGCTAAACTCACAGGAGCACGACGGCGTGTCCCTATATCGACGCGCGGGTGAACTCTTGACGAACTCAACCTCGACGACCTCAACGCCCGCACCTCAGACCACACCGAGGAGACCTCCGTGACCACCCAGATCGTGATCCTTGCCGCAGGCATGGGCAGCCGCCTGGGCCGTTCGCTGCCCAAGCCGCTCACCGAGCTCGGCGACGGCCGCACCATCATGCGGCAGCAGTTCGACAACATCCACCAGGCGTTCGGCCGTGACGTGAAGGTCACCATCGTCGTCGGCTACAAGCTCGAGCACATCATCGAAGCCTTCCCGCACGCCGATTTCGTCTACAACGAGGCGTACGACCAGACCAACACCTCCAAGAGCCTGCTGCGCGCCCTGCAGGCCACCAAAGACGCCCCCGTGCTCTGGATGAACGGTGACGTCGTCTTCGACCCCGAGGCGCTCGTGCGCGCCGGCGACCTCGTCGCCCGAGACCGCAGCTTCGTCACGGTCAACACCTCGAAGGTGTCGGACGAAGAGGTCAAGTACACGATCGACGAGACCGGGCACATCCGCGAGCTGTCGAAGACGGTGCGGGGCGGTCTCGGCGAGGCGGTCGGCATCAACTTCGTCTCGAGCCGCGACAAGGCAGCCCTGGTGCGCCAGCTGCAGCGCGTCGACGCGCAGGACTACTTCGAGCGCGGCATCGAGCTCGCGATCGAGCACGACGAGGTGCGCTTCGCGCCGGTCGACATCAGCGACCTGTACGCGGTCGAGATCGACTTCGCCGAAGACCTCGAGCGCGCGAACGCCTTCGTCTGAGCACCCGCGCCCGATATCGGGACGCGTCCGCGTCTCGGGCGCTCCTCGGGGCCATCGGCATGAGAGCACCGACTAGATTGTTCCGGTGACCTCCGCCGCGCTCGCCCGACGCGACTGGTCGCCGTTCACCCGGTACCGGCGCTCGTTGTGGCTGCTGACCACACGCGACCTCAAGGTGCGCTACTCGACGTCGTTCCTCGGCTACTTCTGGTCGATCCTCGACCCGCTCGCGATGAGCGCGATCTACTGGTTCGTCTTCACCCAGGTCTTCAATCGGGGGGTCGGGCACGAACCGTACCTCGTCTTCCTGCTCTGCGCCCTCCTTCCCTGGATGTGGTTCACGGGCGCGGTGAACGACTGCACGCGCGCCTTCACACGCGAGGCGAAACTCATCCGTTCCACGACGATCCCGCACACCATCTGGGTGACGCGGCTGGTGCTCTCCAAAGGCATCGAGTTCGTGGCGAGCATCCCGGTGATCGCGCTCTTCGCGGTGATCAGCCTGTTCACCCCCACGCCCGCGCAGTTGAACTGGGATGCGCTCTGGGTGCTGCTGGCGATCGTGCTGCAGGCGGTACTCACGGTCGGAGTCGGACTGATCGTCGCGCCGCTCGTGGTGTTCTTCCGCGACCTCGAGCGCGCCGTGAAGCTCGTGCTGCGCTTCGCGTTCTACGCCTCGCCAATCATCTACGGCATCCGCGATCTTCCGACGACGCCGATCAACTTCCACTTCTGGGGCGCCTTCAACCCGCTCACCGGCATCTTCTCGCTCTACCGCGCCGCGTTCTTCCCCGACGAGCTCGACTGGTTCGCGGTGGGGGTGTCGGCCGCCATCTCGATCGGGATCCTGCTGCTCGGTCTCGCGGTCTTCCACCGCACGATCCGCACCGTGCTGAAGGAGATCTGATGGCGACCGACTCCGCGGATGAGGTGGTCATCTCGGTGCGCGGCGCCGGCATCCGGTTCAAACGCAACCGTTCCTCGCGCCGCTCCTTCAAAGACCTGTTCGCCGCGCGCGACCGCCGCACCCGCCCCGGCGAGTTCTGGGCGCTGCGCGGCGTCGACTTCGAGGTGCGCGCCGGCGAGGCGATCGGGGTGGTGGGCCGGAACGGCCAGGGCAAGTCGACGCTCCTGAAGCTCGTGGCCGAGGTGGTGTATCCCGATGAGGGCGCCGTGGAGGTTCGCGGGGGTGTCGCTCCGCTCATCGAGATCACGGGCGGCTTCGTCAACGACCTCTCGGTGCGCGACAACGTGTACCTGACGGCCGGACTGCACGGCATGACCAAACGCGAGATCGATGCCCGCTTCGACGAGATCATCGAGTTCGCCGAGATCGCCGAGTTCGTCGACACCCCCTACAAGCACCTCTCGAGCGGGATGAAGGTGCGCATCGCCTTCGCCGTGATCTCGCGGCTGGAGGAGCCGATCATCCTGGTCGACGAGGTGCTCGCGGTGGGCGACAAAGCGTTTCGGGAGAAGTGCTACACGCGCATCGAGGAACTGCTCGCGGGCGGGCGCACCCTGTTCTTCGTCTCGCACAGCGAACGCGACCTGCTGCGGTTCTGCCGGCGCGGCCTCTACCTCGACAAGGGGACGCTCGTGCTCGACGCCGGCATCCAGGAGGTCGTCGACCGCTACAACGCCGACTACGGCGTCTGATCGCGGGCGGCCTGAACCGGCGTCCGGGTCGGCGTCCGGAGCAGCGACGTGACACGGCGCAGCACGCGCGCACCGAACCGCAGCGGATGACCGATCACGTCGAGCGCGAGACCCCGCACCCCGCCGTCGTGTCCAGGGAAGGCGAGCCGACGCTGCCAGGCCCGGCGGAGAGCGCCACCCCGCACGGGCAGTTCGGCGCGCGCAGGCAGCCCGCCTGAGCGGCGCGCCGCCACAAGCTCCCGCAGGCGCGGCACCAGCTCGTCGTCGGTGTGCGGGTGGAAATAGGCGTCGTCGAGCCAGCCGGGGTCGGGATGCCGGAACGCGCGGCCGACCACGGCATCCTCCCCGGCGAACAGGCCGCTGCCCTCGAAGACCGGGTTGATGAGGCGGTCGTCGATGCCGAAGGTGTCGAGCGCGATCACCGGAATGCCCCGCGCGATGGCCTCGATGATCGCCGTCGAGCTCACCGTGACGAGCCCCTCCGCGGTGTCGAGGGCTGTCGACATGGCGACACTCGACACGACCAGGTTGGGCGGCACGGCCCGCCCCGCTCGGGCGGCCTCCGCCGCGACGAGTTCCGGGATCGGGTGCTCCTCGTCGTGGGTCTGCCGCTCCCCCGCGGCGGCGCGCACCTTCACGACGACGCGGCGGTCGGGGCGTGCCTCTGCCGCGGCCAGCAGCATCCGGGCCACCCGGCGACGGTCGTCCACGGCGAGCGGCACGATCGACTGCACGGCGAACACGAGGTCGGTTCCGGTGGGTGTGCGTGGCTCGGGGATGCCGCGTGCCGCAAACGGGAGACTCGCGAGCGCGAGCCGCGGATGCCATCCGTTCCGCGCCGCGAGCGCGCCGAACTCGCGCACCTCGCGTCGCGCGTGCAGCACGAAGAGGTCGGCCTGCGCCCGGAAGAACAGCGCCTTGCGGGTCGCGGGGATCGAGATGCCGGGCATCCCGCTCACGAACACCGGCCGCGGGGTGATCGCGGAGAGCTCGCGCAGCACCGTGCGTGCCTGCGGGCCCCTGGTCGCGACGAGCACGGCGTCCGGGGCTGCCTCGGCGACCCGCGCGGCGAGCGCGCCGACCGCGACGACGGCGACGGCATCCGGATCGAACCCCGTGCCGCGGAGTGCCGCCGCCCGCTGCTCCGCGCTCGGCAGGGCGGGCGTCTCGACGAGAAGGAGCGCACCCGTGACCTCCGCGGACGCACTCGCGAGCGTCGCGGCCGCCCACTTGAGGTACGAGTCGCTGTCGGCGACCGCGAGGACGCGGAGCGCCGCGCCGCCGGCGCTCAGACGGTCACCCGACGCAGCTTCTCCATGGGCGCGATCTCGCCGGGGAACACGCGCTTGACGCCGTCACCGAGGGCGTCGCCGATGATGCGGATGTCGCGCACCAGGTGCTCGAGGCCGGTCGGTTCGAGCGAGGCCGCGTGGTCGGAGCCCCACATGGTGCGGTCGAGCGTGATGTGCCGCTCGACGGCGACCGCGCCGAGCGCGACCGCCGCGAGCGAGATCTGCAGACCCCGCTCGTGACCCGAGTATCCGACCGGAACCCCCGCGTAGCGCGCCTGCAGCGTCTGGATGGCGCGCAGGTTCGCCTCCTCGGGCGGCAGCGGGTAGGTGGAGGTCGCGTGCAGCACCACGAGCTTCTCGGTGCCGAGGATGTCGATCGCCGCGTCGATCTGCTCGAGCGTCGACATGCCGGTGGAGAGGATGACGGGCTTGCCGGTGGCGGCGAGCGCGCGCAGCATGTCGTGGTCGGTGACGGATGCCGACGCCACCTTGTGCGCGACGACGCCGAGCTCCTCCAGGAACTCGACCGCAGGCACATCCCACGGGGATGCGAACCAGTCGAGTCCGCGCATGGTCGCGTGGTCGCCGATCTCGATGTACTGCTCGCGGTCGAACTCGACGCGGTAGCGGTACTCGAGGTAGCTCATCTCGCCCCACGGGGTCTCCCGGCGCACCTCGCGCATGTGCTCGGGGGTGGAGATCTCGGGGGTGCGCTTCTGGAACTTCACCGCCTGGGCGCCTGCATCCGCCGCGACGTCGATGAGCTGCTTCGCGAGCTCGACCGAACCGTTGTGGTTGAGTCCGATCTCGGCGATGACGTAGACGGGCTCGTCCACGCCGATGCGGTGGGATCCGATGGTGACGCTCATGCGCGGGTCTCCTGGCTGTCGAAGGTGCGGGGTTCGGATGTCGGTTGCGGCCGATCGCGCGCCGCGAGCACGCGTTCGGCCAGCTCGCGGACGGCGCCGTCGCCGCCTGCACGGTCGAGCACGACACGGGCCGCGGCCCGCACCAGCGGGTGCGCGCCGGGGGTCACGACGGGCCAGCCGACGAGCTCGAGGCATCCGAGGTCGTTGACGTCGTTGCCGAGGTAGGCGATGCGATCGAGGGGAACCTCGGCATCCGCCGCCCAGACCTCGAGTGCGGCGACCTTGTCGTCGACCCCGTGCAGCACCTCGACACCGAGCTTGCGGGCACGTGCCGCGACGACGCGGTTGCGTTCCGTGGAGAGGATCAGCACGGGCACGCCCGCGGCGAGCAACTGGGCGACCCCCATGCCGTCGGAGCGGTTGACGGTGACGAACTCGATGCCGTCTTCCGAGACCAGCACCCGGTCGTCGGTGTGCACGCCGTCGAAGTCGGTGACGACCACGTCGACGTCGATGCGGGCTACGGCCGGGTCGACGACTGTCGCGATCGCGGAGGCGAGCAGCAGTTGCTCCTCTGTGTCGATCTCGATCGCCGTGGACTCGGCCACGAGGCCCGCGGCGATCGTGCCGAAGAAGCGGTGACCGGCCCGCACATATCCGGCCGCGTCGAGCACGTAGAAGGCACCCGTCTCGAGGTATTCGGGGGTGCGATCCTGCCGCCGCGGACGGTGCGCGGGGTCGTGGTTGACCCCGGTGACCGAGCCGACCGCATCCGCCTGATCGGCGGCGACGGGACGCCACAGGAACCCCCAGGAGGGCACCGCGGAGAACACCACATCGGCGGTGCCGGTGCGCACCCGCTCGACCGCGTCGTCGATGTCGGCCGGCTCGATGAACGGCGAGGTGGCCTGGATGAAGACGATCGTGCCGACCTCGACGCCGCGACCGGCGAGCACGCCGAGCGCGTGGTCGATCGCCGACTCGGAGCTCGCGGTGTCGCCGGCCAGTTCGGTTGGGCGGTTGACGATCTCGGCGCCGTGGCTGCGGGCGAGGGCGCCGATCTCCGCATCATCGGTGGTGACGACGACACGGTCGATGGAGTTCACAGCCAGGGCGGTCTCCACTGCCCGCACGACGAGCGGCACCCCGCCGACCCGCCGCAGGTTCTTGCGCGGCACTCCGCGGGATCCGCCGCGCACGGGGATGATCGCGACGACCTCGCCCGCGCTCATCGCTGCCGCTCCTGCCGCAGTGCGGACGTCGGCACGCGGTCGAGGTGGATGCTGCTGCCGCTGTCGGCCAGCACCGCGGTGAGGGTCGTGATGGCGCTCGTCGGGAGCGCGTGCAGTTCGAGGGGGTGCCGGGTGCCCGCGAGCACGAGCTCGATCGGCAGCCCGGTGCGCACCACGGTGACGCCGGGGAGCGACGCGACGGCGCGCAGCTGCGCATCCGTCTCCCGTCGGTGCGGCAGATAGCTGAGCGGTGCCTCCTCGGCGAGCTCGCGCAGCCAGCCGAGGTGGCTCGCCGCGTCGAGCAGGCCATCGACGACGCGTGCGTTGCCGAGTGCGATGCGGTTGACCGGCAAGGCGGGAGCGGGCAGTTCGCTGTGCGCGGCTGCCGCGCGCAGCCAGGCGAAGTCGTTGCGGATGACCGGGATGCCGAGGCGGTGGGCTGCGGCATCCGCATCCGGGAACGCGGTGAAGGCGTCGAGGCGGCCGGCCTTGGCGAGCGAGCGGAGTCGTGAGGCGGTGGCCCCACCGAGCACGAGCTTGGTGCGGGACTCCTGCTGGCCGGGGCGGGCGTAGTCGACTTCGCCCGCGATCGCGCTGAGGGCGTGCACGACCATCGACCCGTCGTCGACGACCGTGAGACGACGGGGCTTCGGCAACACGGCGGCCGCGGTGCGGAACTGGCCGGACAGCGGGTCGCCGATCACCCAGTGCCTGGCGGCGGCGAGCCGCGACCAGGGGATGCCGAAGTAGGGCTCGAAGCGCACGAACGGTGCTCCGGCGCGGTGCAGGGCTTCGGCGGTGGCGACCATCTGCGGGTCGCTGATGCGATGCGCGACGGTGGTGAGGCATCCGGTGGCGCGGCGATGACGATCGGCCCATTCGGCCGCGCTCAGCAGTTGCAGCGGCGACTCGACCCAGGCGAGCGCGTCGTGATGCATTCGTCCCCCTTTGCCACAGCGATCGTGCGACGCGGGGGTGATCGGGCGGGATCGCGCAGGTGAACGGGAGTCGTTCTCGCGGTTAATTCGGACGTCTCGCGTACCGTGGACTCGTGACGGATTCCAGGCCCGGGTCTTCGGATGCGACGCCGCCCGCCGGGGCGCCGTCGAGCGGCGAGCTCGTGCCGGTCGTGGTGCCGCGGGTGCTGCCGGCGGATTCGGGTGCGGCTGCAGGTGCGGATGCGGCTGCGGTGATCGAGGCCGAGATCCTGCCGGGTGACACGGGCGCGCCTGGGTCCGGGGCGGGCACGGGTGCTGGGACTGGGGCGGGGTCTGCGCCTGGGTCTGGGTCTGGGCCCGGGGCGGACGCAGAGGTGTCGCGGATCGACGCGATTCTCGACCGGGTGATGTCGGTGCACCGGCCGGCGGTGTTGGCGCATCTGCGCGGCATCCGTTCGAAGTATCCGGATGCGAACCCCGAGCAGGTGCTGCGGGTGCTGGAGCGACGCTATCTGACCACGGTGACGACGAGTGGTGCCGGGGTGGGTGTCGCGGCTGCCGTACCCGCGGTCGGCACCGGGGCTGCGCTCGCCTTGTCGGGGGCGGAGACGGTGCTGTTCCTGGAAGCGACGGCACTGTTCGCGCAGTCGGTGGCGGAGTTGCACGGCATTCCCGTGGAGGATCCGGAGCGCGGACGGGCGCTCGTGCTCGCGATGGTGGTGGGCGGCCCGTCGCAGGAGCTCATCATGCAGTTCACCGGGCAGGCGAGCGGGCGCGGGCCCGCGAAGCCGGAGTTCTGGGGCACACTCATCGCGAAGAACCTTCCGCGCACGGCGGTGACCCAGTTCATGGATCGCGTGCGCAAGGTGTATCTGCCGCGGATGATGGCGACCGCAGGCGGAAGCATGGTCGGACGCGTGCTGCCGTTCGGCGTGGGCGCGGTCGTGGGCGGCACCGCGAACCAGCTGCTCGGACGACGGGTGGTGAAGACGGCGCGCACCGCCTTCGGGCCGCCCCCGCCGTACTTTCCGGCGAGCACCGCACCCCGGCCCCTGGCGCCTCGGCAGCGGCCGACGAAGGAGGATCGAGCGATGGCCGCGGCCGAGCGTCGTGCGATCCGCGCGGCGAAGCGGGGAACGACGACGAGGAGCAAGGCACCGAAAGGCGAGGTGCCGAACGGTGCGGCACCGAACGAGGCTGCCCCGACTACCGGCGAGCCGCCGCAACCTGGCACCTGACCGCCGAGCACTGGTCCCCGAACGCTGGTTCCCGAACGCTGGTCGCCGAACCCCAGGCGGCTGACCCCTGGACCGCTGAGCACAAGGCTGCGTCGAACAGGCTGCGCAGAACAAGCCGACCCGACCAGACGCGACCCGACCCGACCCGACCACGCCACGCCACGCCACGCCACGAGGCCAGGCCAGACCAGACCAGACCACGAGAACAGACCACGAGAACAGACCGCCGGCCAACGCCGCTGCCTGAAGCGCCCTGACCCGACGCGTGCTCATCCCGCGCGCCGTCGTTCGAGGTCGCGGGCGATGGGGGTCTTGCTGGGCATCGGGATCGGCGTCTGGTGCACGTCGACCGTCGGGGGCGGGATGAGCTCGAAGCGGCCGACACCGCTGACCCGGATCTGCCAGCCTTCGTTGTGGATGCGGAGGTGGTGGTAGCGGCACAGCAGGATGCCGCGTTCGACGCTGGTGCCGCCGCGATCTCGGGTCCAGTGGTCGATGTGGTGGGCTTCGACCATGCCGGGCCCGCGCGCGCAGTCGCCGAAGCGGCATCCGCCGTCGCGGATGGCGAGCGCGATGCGTTGCTTGCGGCTGTGGAGGCGCCGGGTGCGGCCGACGTCGAGCGGGTCTCCGGCGGGGGTGACCCGGATGCTCTGGCGACCGTCGGTGCAGATGTGGCGTTCGACGGTCTCGCGGGAGATCGGGTCGGCGGCTCCGACGATCCAGCCGTGGCCGGCGGGGCGCTCGAGCTGATCGTCGACGATCACGAGTTGCACGGCGGCACCGTCGCCGCCGAGGAGCTGGGTGGCATCCGCCGTCGCACCGGCACGTAGCAGGTCGAGGAACACGTCGGAGGCGAGTTGCGCGGGGGTGCGCGGGTCGAGCTCGATCGCCTCGGCCGCGTCACGCTCTGCGGCATCGACGAAGCGGGGGCCGCCGCGCTTGGGGGAGGTGATGCGGTCGTAGAGGTTGGCGACGTAGCCGGCGGACTCGGGGTCGAGCAGCCAGCTGATGCGCGTCATGCCGTCGGGCTGCGGCACGAGGGTGAACGACCGTCGGGCGAATCGCTGCCGTTCCCGGTCGGCGACGCCTTCGGCATCCAGTTCGTCGCGCAAGGCACGGGCACGGCGGTAGAGGCGGTCGGCGTCGGGCACCGTGCCGTCGGCCTGCGCCACCTCGCGGCAGAGGGTCTCCGCCGCCCCGAGCAGCGACTCGGCGTCGACTCCCTCGCCGGGATCGCCGAGACCGCGACGCACGGAGGCGATGTGCTCGGCACCGAACAACCCGCCCGCGACGGCGTCGGCGATGGGCCGCATCCACGGCGCGACCGGCCGGACGAGCTCTCCCGTGCGCGCATCCGGCAATTCGACCGCGTCGTGCAGTGCCGCACCCGCGCGCAGCGCGTTCTTGGCGTCGCGCGTCGTGACACCCGTGCGGGCACGAAGGAACTCTTCGGCCGTGCGGTGCCCTTCGCGTTGCGCGAGGCCGCGGTAGCCGAACTCGGGTGCCGAACGGCGGGCAATCTCGCCGGCGACGAGCGCGCGATGCCCGTCGAGCGCGCGGATGAGCTCGGTGAGCGTCGAGGACGCTGCGATCAGCTCTGCGTCACCAGCCGCACGATAGGGCTCGACCTCGGCAGGCAGCGCACGCAGCGCCGCGAGGTGTTCGCGGAGCAGGTTCACCAGTTCGAGATCGGGCATGACTCCATGATCTCAGATTAGAACTAATGTTCCTATAGTGCGGCGAAAAGTCGCCTCAATCAAGGGTTGAAGGTTGCTCCACTCCTCCCCAGAATCGGAGTGTCGGAGATATCCATCGAATGTTTGTTCGAGTCGGTCGTCGATTCTAGCCTCGGCGCATGGATCCCTACCGCGTCCCCTTCAGCTTCGACCGCACCCACGCGCCGCGTTTCCGGCTGCGCAACGACAGCCCGGAGCGCGTGCGCGGCGTCACCACGACGCTCTGCGGCAGCGGGGTGATGCCGATGGGGCCGCCGCGCGCGCTCGCGCCAGGCGAGGCGATGGAGGTGGTGATCCGCGGCGGCGACCTCGCCCGCGAGACGACTCTCGTCATCCGCTGGCTGCGCCCCAACGGCGAGGAGTACCTGTGGCGCGTCTCGTTCTAGCCCGCCGTGCTCCTAGCGGTCGAGGAGCGCCGCCCGCTACCGCGCCCGCTTCTCGCGCAAGAACTCCGCGACGGTGTAGCTCGACTTCGATGGCGGCAGGTCGCCGAGCCCGAGCCCCGCCACGAGCCGCGCGGGGTCGAGCTCCATGACGCCCGCGAGCCGCACGATCGTGTCGAGGGTGGGGTTGCCGACACCGCGCTCGATCTTGCCGTAGTTGGCGACGTTCATCCCGGCCAGATTGGCGAGCTCCATCTGCGAGACGCCGAGCTGCTGGCGGGCCTCCTTGAGCCGCTCCCCCACGATCCGAGACGCGTTCGACGAGGCGGCGGCAGGCATCCCCCATGCCTAACGGCCCGGGTCACGAGAAACGAGATGTCGTAGGCATGATGCTTTAATGCATCACGTCCGGATGCCCTATCCGGTTCTCGATCGGCCGGGGGATCTCGATGACGACCATCCACGACCTGCTCGCGGAGTACACGCGGATCGCGCCGAACACCCGCGCGAAGGGCCTGTACTTCGAGCGCCTCGTGAAGCGCTACCTCGAGACAGAGCCCGTCTACCAGGGGCTTTTCGACGAGGTCTGGCTCTGGCAGGACTGGCCGGGTCGCGACGGGAAGGTCGACACCGGCATCGACCTGGTGGCGCGCGAACGCTACAGCGGAGCGCTCTGGGCGATCCAGTGCAAGTTCTACGACCCGTCGCACACGGTGCAGAAGGGCGAGCTCGACTCGTTCTTCGAGGCATCCGCCCGCAAGCCGTTCGGCAAGGCGCTCGTCGTCACCACGACAGACAAGTGGTCGAAGCACGCTCTCGACGCCCTGAACGACCGCCACGTGCCGACCCAGCGGATCGGCCTCGCCCACCTCGCCCAGTCGGTCATCGACTGGTCGCAGTACCGCTTCGAGGCACCGGATGCGGCACTCGTCGTGGAACGCAAGAGCCTGCGCGATCACCAGATCGAGGCTCTACAGGACACCCTCACGGGCTTCGACGAGGACGAGCGCGGCCAGCTCATCATGGCGTGCGGCACCGGCAAGACCTTCACCGGTCTGCGCATCGCCGAACGTGTGGCGGGACCCGGCGGCACCGTGCTCTTCCTCGTCCCCTCGATCGCGCTGCTCGCCCAGACCCTGCGCGAGTGGACGCAGCAGGCCGAGCTGCCGCTGCGCAGCTTCGCCATCTGCTCCGACAACAAGCTGGGCCGCGACGCGGAGGATCTGCGCCTGCGCGATCTGGAGATCGCCGCCACCACGAACGCCGACGACCTCCTCGCCGCCCTCGCCACGCCGACGGAGCCGGGCGGGCTCACGGTGTTCTTCTCCACCTACCAGTCACTCCCCGTCGTGCACGAGGCCCAGCAGGCCGGGCTCGGCGAGTTCGACC
Source organism: Leifsonia xyli (assembly GCA_003243275.1). Lineage (GTDB taxonomy): Bacteria > Actinomycetota > Actinomycetes > Actinomycetales > Microbacteriaceae > Homoserinibacter. The sequence continues at coordinate 650,644 of QFQR01000001.1, forward strand.
TCGTGCTCTGCGACGAGGCGCACCGCACCGCGGGCGTCATCCACTCCCAGGCCGACCGGGTCTCGAACTTCGTGCGCGTGCACGATGCCGACTACCTCCGGGGCCGCAAGCGCCTCTACATGACGGCCACCCCGAAGCTCTACGGCGAGGCGGCGAAGAAGAAGGCGGATGCCGAGGCGGTCGAGATCGCCAGCATGGATCGCCCGGAGATCTTCGGCCGCGAGTTCCACCGCCTGGGTTTCGGCAAGGCCGTCGAGCGGAGTCTGCTCACCGACTACAAGGTGCTCGTGCTCGCCGTCAGCGAGGATGCCGTCAACGAGGGCTTCCAGAAGCAGTTCGCGGCCGCCGGGTCCGAGCTGACGCTGCCGGATGCCGCCCGCGTCGCCGGCATCTACAAGGCGCTCGCGAAGACCGCCGTCGAAGGCCTCGACGACAACCCCGCAGCGCACTCGCCGATGCGCCGGGCTGTGGCGTTCGCCTCCGACATCAAGGCCTCGCAGCACGTCGCGGCGATGCTCGACGACAACGCGGCGCTGTCGAGGGCGGTGCCCCGCAAGGACGCCGACCTGGTCATGCAGGCGCGGCACGTCGACGGCACCATGGACATCCTGCAGCGCGGCGAGCTGCTGTCGTGGCTCGAAGCCGACCCGAAGGGCAACCGCACCCGCATCCTCACCAACGCGCGGTGCCTCACCGAGGGCGTCGACGTGCCGAGCCTCGACGCGGTCATCTTCCTGAACCCGCGCGGCAGCCAGGTCGATGTCGTGCAGGCGGTCGGCCGCGTGATGCGCAAGGCGCCCGGCAAGGACTACGGCTACATCATCCTGCCGGTCGCGGTGCCGGCCGGCATGACGCCGGAGGAGGCGCTCGACGGCAACGACCGCTTCCGCGTGGTGTGGGAGGTGCTGCAGGCGCTGCGCGCGCACGACGAGCGTTTCGCGGCGACGATCGAGGCGATCCGGCTCAACCCGAAGGCCGGCAACGAGCAGATCCAGGTCATCGCGATGGATCGCTGGCTGCCGAGCCAGGATGCGGATGCGGCGGCCGCCGAGGCGGGGCAGGCCGCGACCGCCCAGGCCCGGCTCGACTTCACCCCGCTCGGCCCCGAGTGGGACGACGCGATCTACGCCCGGATCGTCAAGAAGGTCGGCGAGCGGGAGTACTGGGAGAACTGGGCCGCCGATGTGGCCGAGGTGGCGAACCGGCAGCGTGCCCGCATCGAGGCGCTCGTCGACACGCGGCCCGGCATCCGGCGCGAGTTCGACCGCTTCGTGAAGGGCCTGAAGGCGAACCTCAACGAGTCGATCACCGACGCCGACGCCCTCGACATGCTCGCGCAGCACATCATCACCGAGCCGGTGCTCGAGATCCTGTTCGAGGGCTACAGCTTCGCCGCGTCGAACCCGGTGGCCTCGTCGATGCAGCGGATGCTCGCCTCGCTCGAGGGCACCAACGTCGACTCGGAGCTGCGCGAGCTCGACGACTTCTACGCGGGCGTGAAGCGCTCGGTCGGGCAGATCACGGATGCGCAGGGCAAGCAGCGCTTCCTGAAGCAGCTCTACGAGCGCTTCTTCCGGCTGGCGATGCGGAAGGCCTCCGAGCGCCTCGGCATCGTCTACACGCCCAACGAGATCGTGGACTTCATCCTGCGCTCGGCCGACGAGCTCAGCCGCGAGCACTTCGGCAAGGGTCTCGCCGACGAGGGCGTGCACATCCTCGACCCGTTCACGGGCACCGGCACCTTCCTGGCGCAGTTGATCCTCAACCCCGAGCTGATGCCCGACGCGAAGCTGCCCCACAAGTTCCGCAACGAGTTGTGGGCCAACGAGATCAGCCTGCTCGCCTACTACGTGGCGGCGGTGAACCTCGAGCAGGCCTACCGCGCGCGGATGGGCGGCAACTACGTGACCTTCCCCAACATCGCGCTCACCGACACCTTCCAGAACACCGAGGACGGCGACCAACTGGATGCCGAGGGGGTCTTCGAGTCGAACAACGAGGTCGTGGTGCGTGAGGCGGATGCGCCGATCTCGGTGATCATCGGCAACCCGCCGTACTCGGTTGGTCAGGGATCGGCCAACGACCTGAACGCGAACCTGAAGTATCCAACGCTCGATCAGTCGATCGAGCGAACGTACCTCGCGATGTCCGGCAATGTGAATCGCGTCTCCGTATACGACTCCTACATCCGTGCCATTCGCTGGGCGTCGGATCGAATCGGTTCGCGAGGGCTCGTGGCCTTCGTAACCAACGGTGGGTTCATCGACTCGAATTCGGCAGGCGGAATGCGCAAGTCCCTACTACGCGAGTTCGGCGACGTGTACGTCCTTAATCTCCGGGGCAATCAACGCACCGCAGGCGAAGAATCGCGTCGAGAAGGTGGAAAGGTCTTCGACGCGGGGAGCCGGGCGACTATCGCAGTAGTAATACTCGTCAAGGACCCGTCAAAGCACGAGGGACATCTCCACTACTGGAGTACCCCGGACTATCTCACTCGCGACCAAAAGCTCCGCGCACTCGCTGACTTCCGCGTCAGCGGTTCTGTGCCATGGGAGGACCTCACTCCGAATGAGGCAGGCGATTGGACGAATCAGCGCACCGGTCTCTTCGCGGGGTTCACTCCAATCGCCAAGAAGCGCGGTGCCAAGGAATTGACAATCTTCACCATGACGACTGGCGGTGTCAGCACGGGGAGAGATTCATGGTCCTATAGCTATTCAGAATCTGACCTTTCTCGCCAGATCCAGAGGCTGGTAAGCGCCTATGGCGAACGACTGCATCGCTTTCGAATTGCTGGGGGACGCCCCGCTGAACACATGGATCCGCGGCCCGAGGAGATTAGTTGGTCAACAGCTCTTCGAGCGAAGTTCGAGCGCCGACGGGAAGTGTCGTTTCAGCCGACGAACGTCCGCAATGCCAGCTACCGACCTTTCACCCGCACCAAGATCTATTCGGGATCAGATCTCATCCACAGTAGCTACCAGTTGTCTTCCGTGTTCCCGGATTCCCGCCGCCTGAACTTCGGCTTCATGCTGACCGCCGAAGGATCCCATTCCGAGTTTGCGCTGCTGCTGGCCGACTCTCTGCCCGACAAACACATGCTCGATACGGGTCTGTTCTTCCCCCGCTACTGGTACGAGAAGCGAGAGACCGCCGAGGGGCAGCTCGACGTGTTCGGCACCGAGGAGGGCGAGGAGTACATCCGCCACGACAACGTGACGGACGAGATCCTGGCCGACTACCGCATCCGCTACGCCGACCCCGGCATCACGAAGGACGACATCTTCCACTTCGTGTACGGCGTGCTGCACTCCCCCGAATACCGCGAGCGCTTCGCGGCCGACCTCAAGCGCACGCTCCCGCGCATCCCGCAGGTGGGCGACTTCCGCGCGTTCGCGGATTCCGGCCGCGAGCTCGCCGAACTGCACCTCGGCTACGAATCAGCTGATCTGTATCCGCTCGGCGGCGTTCCCGAGGGGAACGAGCAACTGCGGGTCGAGAAGAAGATGAGCTACGGCGGCAAGCGCGGCGCCGACAAGACCACGCTCACCTACAACGAGCACATCACCCTCACCGGCATCCCGGAGCGCGCGCACGACTACAAGCTCGGCTCGCGCTCGGCGATCGACTGGGTGGTCGACCGCTACTACGTGCGCGTCGACAAGGCGTCGGGCATCGTCAACGACGCGAACGCCTGGGGCGAGGAGCACGGGAACCCGCGGTACATCCTCGAGCTGATCCAGCGCCTCGTGACGGTGTCGCTGCGCACGGTCGACATCGTCGAGTCGCTGCCGCCGCTGAACATCCCGGCATCCGAGTAGCGGGGAGATGTACATGAACATGTACATCTCACCCCGAAGCGCGTAACCTGTCGCGCATGGATGAGGTGGTCACGGTTGCGGATGCGCGACGCGGGTTGAGCGAGATCCTGCGTCGCTATCGCGAGAATCCCGCATCCGAGCCGGTGGTGATCGGTTCGCGGCGCAGGCCAGAGGCAGTCATCGTGCCGTTCGCACTGCACGCGCCGCGCGAAGCAGCCCCGGCCGCATCCGCTCTCGACCGGCTCCGCGAGCAGCGGGACCTGATTCGCCGCATCGCGCGCCTCAACCGGCTCGAAGACGTGTCGGTGTTCGGCTCCGTCGCGCGTGGGGAGGAGACGCCGACGAGCGACCTCGACCTGCTCGTCACCCCGGCCGCCGACGCGAGCCTCTTCGATCTCGCGCAGTTCGAGGTCGACATGGAGCAGCTGAGCGGTCGCCCGGTCGACGCGATCAGCCGCCGCGCCCTCGACCCACGCCGCGACGCGGGCATCCTGGCCGAGGCCGTCGCACTGTGAGCGACCGCATCGACCCCGAGCTGCTGTGGACGACGGTCGCCGAGTCGTTCGAGGAATTGCGGAGGGAACTCAACGGATAGCGTGCGGCCCCGCATCCGCCGCACGTATTCTCGACCGCAGCGACACGAAGGAGCACCCATGGCGAACAAGACCGAGCGCGGCGACGACATCTGGACCGAGGATGAGAAGGCCGCCATGAAAGAGCATGCGGCCGAGCGGAAGGCGGCGCGCAGCCGCACCGGCACCGCGGCCGAGAAGGCGGCAGCCGACCTGCAGTCGCTGCTCGAGAAGATCGCCGAGCTCGAGGGCGACGACCGCGTGCTCGCCGAGCAGGTGCATGAGATCATCACGACCACCGCGCCGAGCCTCGCCCCGAAGACCTGGTACGGGATGCCTGCCTACTACAAGGACGGCAAGGTGCTGTGCTTCTTCCAGCCGGCCGCGAAGTTCAAGGCGCGCTATTCGACCCTCGGATTCGACGGCAGCGCCGCGCTCGATGACGGCGACATGTGGCCGGCCTCGTTCGCGGTGACCCGCATCACCCCCGAGGTCGAGGCGCGCATCGTCGAGCTGGTCACCCGAGCCCTCGGCTGACCGCACGGTCGGGTCCGCCGCGACGGACCGCGCGGGCGAGCGGGGCGGCGAGCCTCAGTCGCCCGAGGAGGGCATGCCCTCCTCGTCCTCGTCGTCGTCGAACGGGTCGGACTCGGAGGTGCGACGGTCGTCGGCGTGCAGCGCCGCGTAGCGATCCCATTCGGTGACGAGCTGCTCGACGGCCGCATGGAACCGCTCCGTGGCAGCACCCGGCGTGGTGTCGCCGAAGTGGTGGTCGGCCCAGTAGGCGAGCGCCGCCTGGGCGTCCTCGTCGTTCAGCACGCGGTCGACGGCCGTCAGCACGGTCGGCGCGTCGGCGGCGGTCAGCCACTCCGCGGCACCGAGGTAGCCTTCCGCATCGACCTCCGCATCCGGGGAGGTCGGGCGCGTCACGAGGATCGGCCGCCCCACCGCCAACCGGTCGTAGACCATCGCCGAGATGTCGGTGATGGCGACATCCGCATCCGCCAACTGCCAGCCGAGCTGCGGGCCGTCATCGAACACGTGGTGCGCTGCCGGATCGGCCGTGTTGGCGGCGGCGATCGCCGCGATGATGCGCTCATTGGCCGCCCGATAGTCGGCGTCGATCACCCCGGAACGCGGATGCGGTCGGTACACGAGCCGGTGAGCGGGCGAGGCGAGCACCGCCTCCGCGAGCGCGACCCCGTGCGAGGCGATCGAGCCGTAGGCGGCCGCCGGGCGGTCGCCCTCCCAGGTGGGGGCGTACAGCACGACCGTGCGCCCGTCGGAGGGATACGGCACCTCCCCCGCGAAATGGTCTGCCTGCGGTCTGCCGATCGGGATCGCCTTCGTGGCGACGTCGTAACCCCACAGCTTCCTCGACAGTCGGTCGATCGCCGCCTGACCGGCCACCAGGGCGTAGTCGTACACCTTGAACTGGTTGGTGGTCATGTACATCTTGTCCGACTCGCCGTGGTTGATGAACACGTGCCACATGCGGCCGTACCGGAACATCTGGAAGTTCTTCATGTTCTGGTTGACGTAGAAGACGACGCGCACCTCGTGCCGCCCCACGAACGACTCGAGGTCGGTGACGCGCCTGCAGTAGACGACCGGCACGGGTGCCTCGTCCCTGAGCGTGAGCGTCGCGCCGGGGCTGCGGGTGAGGATCGTCACCGGATGCGTCTTCGCGAGCTCGGCGAGCGGGGCGTACCACTGGCGGATCTGGTACAGGTTCACCCGGGTGTCGGCGAAGTACACCGCGATGTGCACCTCGGCGGGCTCGCCTGTGCCCCGGGTCTGGATGAGGTGGGCGAGTTCGCGTCGGGTGGTGCGCGAGCGCAACGCGTTGCGCAGCACGGTGCGCGCGGCCCTCAGATCGCTCGCGATGCCCATCCCTCGTCCTCCCCGGAGTCCGGAACCGCCGGCGTCCGATCCATTACACCAGCACCGGATGCGCCCCCACCCGCCACCGGACGGCATCGTTACCGATCGGTTGCCCGCGCCCGGCAACCGTCGCCGAGTCGCACATGACAGAATCGTGCCAATGCCTCGTACCTTCACCTTCGGTGCGGGCAACGCCCGAAAGCTGCTCCGACTCCCGCTCTACGCCCTCGGCGCGCTCGCCGCGCTGCTCGTTCCCCGCACCCCGCGCCTGTGGGCGTTCGGATGCGGCATCGGCCTCGGCGAGGGAGCGTTGCCGCTCTACCTCCTCGCCCGGGAGCGGCTCGCGGCCGAAACCCGGCTGGTGTGGCTCGCCTCGAGCGACGCGGAACTCGCCGAGGCGAGCGCGCGCGGACTCGACGCGGTCGCGAAACGCAGTTGGCGCGGGTTCTGGCTCACCTTGCGCGCGAAGGTGATCGTGGTCACGCACGGCTTCGGAGACGTCAACCGCTACGCGACGGGCGGCGCCTTCGTCGTGCAGCTGTGGCACGGCATCCCGCTCAAGAAGCTGCACCTCGACTCCCCCGCCGCCCTGCGCGTGCGGGGGGTGCCCGACCACCGCTACGTGCGTGCCGTGCTGGCCCGCGCCTACCGGTTCGCGGGGCGCGGGATCGACCTGTTCCCTGTGGCCTCCGAACTCGTCGCGCCGCGCATCACGAGCGCGTTCGGGGTGCGGCCCGAACGCGTGGTCGCGCTCGGCGACATCCGCGACGACGCACTGCTGGCGCCCGACCGGCACCAGGTGCGCTCCGGTGCCCGCGCGCTGCTCGCCGCGGCGACCGGCCCGATCCCGGATGCCACCCGCGTCGTGCTCTACGCCCCCACCTGGCGTGACGGCGACCCCGATCCGGGCTCCCCCACGCGCGAGGAGTGGGTGATGGTGGCGCGCTGGCTGGAGGCACGCGATGCGGTGCTGCTGGTGCGCGCGCATCCGCTCGGCCTCGGCGACTACGCCGCCGGCCCCGAGGTGTCGGACCGCATCCGGATGCTCGGCAGCCGCGAGCTGGTCGACGTCACCCCCGCCCTCGCCGGGGTCGACACCCTCATCACCGACTACTCCTCGATCGCCTACGACTGCGCGCTCAGCGAGGTGCCCACCGTCTACTTCGCGCCCGACGTCGAACTCTACGCACGGGCACGCGGACTCTACGAGAACTACCGCGTGTTCAGCGACGACCGCTACGTGGCCGGCTGGCAGCACGTGCTCGAACAACTCGACGCCGTGGGCACCGACACCGAGCTGGGCAGGCGGATGGCGCGCCACACGGTGTGGCTGCGCGAGGAGCACGTCGACCGGCTCGACGGGCGCAGCGCCGAGCGCGTGCTCGCCGAGATCCTCGTCCGCACCGGCGCGCCGAGCGATGCACCGGTGCCCGACGGCCGCCTCGTGCGCGCCCGCGTGGTCGAGGCCGTCTTCGAGGAGGCCGCCGACGGACCCGCGCTACGGGTGACGATCGCCGAGCCCACCCGCGACGTGACCGCCGTGCGACTCGAAGGCTCCCGGGCGCGCATCGACGCCCCGGTCGCCGTCGGTGGCTCGCTGAGCGTGCGCCTGCCGCTGCTCGCCGAACGCTGGGGCGCGGCGGGGCTCGCGCTGCCCTCGGGCGACTACCGGCTGACGCTCGACGGCGAGGTCGCCACGAGCCGCCTCACCATCGAGATGCCGCTGCCGGGGCGGTTCGCGCATCCGCTCTTCCACGCCGAGCTGCGCGCCCACGCGGGCGGGCTCGTGCTGCGGGTCTCCGCGCCCCTCGCCGACGACGAACGCGGTGCCAGCAACCAGCGCCGCCTCGAACGCGCCTACCGCAGCTCGCGGCCGGCGCCAGAGGATGCCGTGTTCCTCGAGAGCTTCTACGGCCAGTCCGCCTCGGACAACCCTCTCGGCATCGCCCGCACCCTGCGGCGGATGCGGCCCGACGTGACGCGGTACTGGAGCGTCGTCGACGGATCGGTCGCGATCCCGGATGGCGACGTGCGCCTCATCGAGGGCAGTCGGGAGTGGTGGCGGGTGCGGGCTGCCGCGCGCGTGCTCATCGTCAACGATTGGTTGCGCAAACGCTACAGCGTTCGGCCACACCAGCACGTGCTGCAGACCTGGCACGGAACGATGCTCAAACGACTCGGCCTCGACCGGCCCGGCATCCGCCTCCGCACCCGCCTCGCGGTGCGTCGCGAGAGCGCCCGCTGGGACGCGCTGCTCGCCCAGAACGCCTACAGCGCGCGCATCTTCCGCTCCGCCTACGCCTTCACCCGCGGCACCTGGGACGAGGGGTACCCTCGCAACGACCGCCTCAGCTCGGGCGCGGATGCCGGCTCCGTCCGCCGTGCCGTCGGCATCCCCGACGAGGCGACCGTGGTGCTCTACGCGCCGACCTGGCGCGACGACCGCACCGAGATGGTCGACTACCTCGACCTCACGAGCTTCGCGCGCGAGCTCGGCGACGACCACGTGCTGCTCGTGCGGGGGCACTCCCGCACCCTGCGGTACGGACGCGACCTCGAAGCCGAACGGCTCATCGACGTCACGAGCTACCCCAACGTCGCCGATCTGCTCGAGGTGGCCGACGTGCTCGTCACCGACTACTCCTCGGTCATGTTCGACTTCGCCGGCACCGGGCGCCCCGTGGTCTTCTTCACCCCCGACCTCGCCCACTACAGCTCCGAGCTGCGCGGGTTCTACTTCGATCTGCTCGCCGAGGCGCCGGGGCCTGTCGTGCGCACCCGCGAGGAACTGCTCGACGCGATCGCGGATGCGGAGCTCGCACGCCCGCGCTACCGGCAGCAGGCGGCGCGTTGGCGGGAGCGGTTCACCCCGCTCGACGACGGCGACGCGGGCCGCCGCGTCGTGCAGCGGATGCTCGACGCGGGCTGGCTGTAGGGGGATTTCGATACGCGGCTGCGCCGCTACTCAATCAGCGGGGGTGCGCGGCTGCGCAGCCGCAGATACCGCTGGTTGAGTAGCCCGCGCAGCGGGCGTATCGAAACCCGCCCCCTACGACTCCGTGCGCGAGGTGTCGACGGCGTCGCGCGCCCCGCGGCTGACGCCGACGAGGAACCCCGACCCCCAGCTCAGGTGCATGATCGTGATCGCCCGCGCCACCCGCATCCGGTCGAGGAGGCTACCGGGTGAGCGCAGCGCCGCGAAGCCGAGCAGCGCCAGGTAGAGCAGCGGCCCGAGGTAGACGAGCGCGAGCAGCCAGCCCGCCCATCCGCCGACCGCTCCGGTCACCAGCAGCGGCAGCACGAGCACGCACAGCAGAAGGTTGACCACGAACGCCGGGGGTGCGAAGTAGCGCAGCGAGTTGCGCCCGCCGAGCCGCCGCACGAGTTCGCCCCGCCAGACCCCGGTGGCCCAGAACTGGCGCGTCAGCGCGCCCCAGCTCGACCGCGGCCAGTACTTCACCTGCAGGGCAGGATCGAACCAGACGAGGTGCCCCGAGTTGCGCAGCCGGAAGTTGAGCTCCCAGTCCTCACCGCGGCGCAGGGTCTCGTCGTAGCCGCCGACCTGGCGCAGCACCGCGGCATCCATGACGCCGAGGTAGGCCGACTCCGCCGGCCCCTCCTTCACGGCGTCGTCGTCGTGGTAGCTCGCGCCGCCCAGACCGAAGCGGCTGTTGTAGGCGCGCGCGATCGCCGCCTGCACGCCGGGGCGTCCGGCTGCCGCCATGACCCCGCCGACGCTCGCCGCACCCGTGCGCGCGAGAGTCTCGACGCCACGGGCCGTGTATCCGGGCGACAGCTCGCTGTGCGCGTCGACCCGCACGATCACCGGATGCCGCGCCGCCTCGATCGCACGGTTCAACCCGATCGGGATGTCGACCCCGGGGTTCTCGACGACGCGGATGCGGGGGTCGTCGGCCACGAGCCGCGCCACGACCTCCGCGGTGCCGTCGGTCGAGGGGCCGAGCGCGAGGATGACCTCCACCGCTCCGGGGTAGTCCTGCGCGAGTACCGAGCGCACCGCGTCCTCGACGTAACCGACCTCGTTGAGCACCGGCATCACGTAGGAGACGCCCGGCGCCGGATCGGCGTGTGCCATGCGTCCTCCTGCTGACCCGCGGATGCGGTTCGCACGAGCCTAGCAACGACGACGGGGTCGCCCCGACGCCACGGTTCCCGTTCCACGCGACCCACCAGGCGGGTGGGCCGGGATGCGCGGAACGGGAACTGTAGGCAGGTCTCAGCTGGTCAGCTTGCCGAGCGTCACCTCGACGCTCGTCGACTTCCCGTTGCGCTCGTAGCTGAGCGTCGACGTCGAGCCGGCCGCGAGCGCACGCACCTGAGCGGTCAGGTCGGTGCTGCTGGTGACCTTGTGTCCGTTGAACTCGGTCACCACGTCACCGGCCTTGAGGCCCGCCTTGTCGGCGGCGCCGCCGGAGACGACCTCCGAGATGAGCGCCCCGACGACATCCGAGTCCGAGGAGGTGGCGGTGCCGACGCTCGCGCCGAGCAGGCCGTGGGTCGCCTTGCCGTTCTCGATGATCTCCGAGGAGACGCGCTTCGCGAGCGAGGCGGGGATCGCGAATCCGACGCCGATCGACCCGCTCTGGCCTCCGCTGGAGGAGCCGGTCGAGGCGATCGCGACGTTGATGCCGACGAGTCGACCCTGGTCGTCGAGCAGCGCACCGCCCGAGTTGCCGGGGTTGATCGCCGCGTCGGTCTGGATCACGGGGAGCGAGATGGTGGAGCTGGCGGAGGTCGAGTTCTGGCTGGAGCCGGAGCCGCCGTTCTGGTCGAAGTTCCAGAAGTCGAAGGGACCCTGGCCGCCGTTCTGCTGCTGGTCGGGGGTCTGATCGGTGTCGCTCGAGTCGGGCACCGCCGACGACTGGATCTGGATGCTGCGGTCGAGCGCGCTCACGATGCCGTCGGTGACGGTGTTGGCGAGCCCGAGCGGAGCGCCGATCGCGATCACCTGATCGCCCACGTCGAGCGTCTCGGAGTCGCCCCACTCGATGGGGGTGAGGCCGGATGCGTTGTTCAGCTTGATGACGGCGAGGTCGACGATCGGGTCGATGCCGACGAGCTTCGCGGAGAAGAGCCGACCGTCGGCCGTGGTGACCTCGATCGTGCCGTCTGCGGACTCCCCGTCGAGGGTGACGACGTGGGTGTTGGTGAGCACGTAGCCGTCGTCGCTCAGGATGACACCGGAGCCGGTGCCGCCCGAGCTGCCCGAGGAGACGTTGATCGTGACGACCGAGTTGGCGGCCTTCGCGGCGACCGCGGTGACCGTGTCGACGCTGTTGGGGTTGTTGACGGTGATCGTCTGACCGCCGCCGTTCGCGCTCGCGTTCTGCGTCGTGCTCTGGCTCGTGATCGCCCAGGCCGCGACGCCCGCACCGGCGCCACCGCCGAGGAGGGCGGCGACGACCGCCGCGGCGAGGATCGGCACGGCCACCGAGCGCTGCCGAACGGGTGCGGGGCCTGCGGCGGGGGCGGCCGCCGACGGTGCGGCGAACGTCGGCGGGATCTGGCCGCCGGCACCCGCCACGGGGGCGGGCTGCGCGGGAGGCGCCACGGGGGATGCGGCGGGCGCGGCGGCAGCGGTCGGGTAGGCCGGTGCCGCGGGAGCGGTCGGCGCGACGGGCGCGGCCGCCTCGACGGGAGCCGCGGGCGCGACGGGCGCCGCTGCCTCGACGGAGGACGCAGGCACGACGGGCGCCACCGCGGGCGCGACCGGGACGACCGACTCGACGGGCGCGAAGGCGGCGGGCTCGGCCGGCTGGACTGCCCCCTGCTCGACCTCTGCGGGCGCTGAAGCCTCGGGGGTGGGGTTCTCGGTCGACTCGGTTTCAGACATCGGGGGCGCTCCTTTCACGCATTCGCCAGCGTGCGGTTCCAAGCTGAACGATCCCTATGGTCGCCCTGGGAGCCTACTTCGCCGAGCATGTGGTGTTGCCGGTAGCGTGTGCGGATGAGCGATGCGCCCTGGGTCAGAACGGCGCACGGCGCTCTGCTGCTGGGGGCCGACGGCGTGCCGCGTCCCACGATCTTCGCCGAGATGTCGGCGCTCGCGACCGCCACAGGCGCCCTCAACCTGGGTCAGGGTTTCCCCGACGAAGACGGCCCGGCCGAGGTTCGGGAGGCCGCCCGTGAGGCGATCGCATCCGGCGTCAACCAGTACCCGCCCGGACTCGGGATGCCGGTGCTGCGCGAGGCGATCGCACGTCACCAGCGCCGCTTCTACGGCCTCGAGGTCGACCCGGACCGGGAGGTGCTCGTGTCCACGGGTGCCACCGAGGCGCTCGCCGCCACCCTGCTCGCGTTCGTCGAGCCGGGCGATGAGGTGGTCACCCTCGAGCCGGTCTACGACTCCTACACCGCCGTCATCGCGCTCGCCGGCGGACGCCACGTGCCGGTGCCGCTCGCCGCACCCGACTTCCAGCCCGACCCGGATGCGCTGCGTGCCGCGGTCAGCGATCGCACCCGCATCATCCTGCTGAACTCCCCGCACAACCCCACAGGCGCGATGCTCGACCCGGGCATCCTCGATCTGGCGATCGAGCTCGCCCACCGGCACGACGCGCTCGTCGTGACCGACGAGGTCTACGAGCATCTGGTCTTCGACGGCCTCGTGCACGTGCCCGCCGCAACGCGACCGGGTGCCGCCGGGCGCGTCATCAGCATCTCGAGCGCAGGCAAGACCTTCTCGCTCACCGGCTGGAAGATCGGCTGGCTGACGGCCGCGCCCGAGCTGCGGGATGCCGTGGTCGCGGTCAAGCAGTTCCTCAGCTATGTGAGCGGTGCGCCGTTCCAGCCCGCGATCGCTCGTGGGCTCGATCTTCCCGACACCTTCTACACCGAGACCGCGGCGACCCTGCAGGCCAAGCGCGACCTGCTCTCGGCGGGTCTTCGCGCAGCGGGCTTCACGGTGAGCCGGCCGAGCGGCTCCTACTTCGTGATCGCCGACGCCGCGCCGCTCGGCGTCGAGGATGCCGCAGACTTCTGCCGACGCCTGCCCGAGCTGGCGGGCGTCGTCGGCATCCCGCTCACCGCCTTCGTGCATCCGGAGCGGCGCGCGCCGTACCGTTCGCTCGTGCGGTTCGCGTTCTGCAAACGGGTCGAGGTGCTCGAGGAGGCGGCCGCGCGGCTGCAGCGGGCCGTCAGCTGAACCGGGGTGGTGTCCCCCGTCCGCCCCCGAAAAGGGTGTACAGACCTGTTCGGATGCACCCTAGGCTGAGCGCACACCACACCCGATGGGTAGCCCATGGACACCACCACCCCGACTGCCGAGCAGATCCTCGACGCAGCATCCGCCATCGTGATCGATGACAGCGTCGAGGCGCTCGGATACGGAACCATCGCCCGCCGTCTCGGCACGACGCCCCGCGAGATCTCACTCGTCTTCCCCGTCCTCGAGCAGTTGCTGGCGGGCATGCTGAACCGCGAGGTCGGCGCTCTGAGCCGCACGATCGTCGACAACGTGGAACGCGATCCCCGCGGCGGGCTCCCCTCGCGCATCTTCGGCTACTCGCTCTGCGCGATCTACGAGCATCCGCTCGCCCGGGCGCTGTACCTCGCCGATCCGATCGGCCTCAACCGCATCATGCGCTCGGTCGACGGGATCGTGGCGCTGCCCGAGGTGACCATCCACCCGGAGCTGCTGCCCGCCTTGCAGGATGTCGGCATGATGCGCCGCGACGTCGAGCCCAACGCCGTGGCCGCTGTCATCAACATGATCGGTTCGGGTGTGGCGTTGTCGGCCCCGCAACAGCAGCTCGACGCCGCGACCCGAGGGCTCGTGATGATGCTCGAACGCGCGGTGGATGCGGATGTCGTCGACACGGCACCCGGCAAGCTCGTCTTCGCGCGCTGCGTCGACAGCCTGGCCGTCGGCTCCCCTCCTCGCTAGGCTCGGCGTCGATGGCGGGCGCAGGCGTCCGCCGCGAGCCGAAGGAGAACCGCCACATGTCGAACGACGACGTCATCGAGGTCAGCAAGTTCATCAAGTCGGTGTGGTGGCTCGTGCTGCTGCGCGGCGTCTTCGCGGTGATCCTCGGCATCCTGGCCTTCGTGTGGCCGGTCGCCACCGCGATCGCGTTCGTCTGGGTGTTCGCGATCTACGCGGTCGTCGACGGTGTCGTCAACATCGTGCAGGCGCTCTCGACCCGCAAGTCCGACCCGGCGTGGGGCTGGTTGCTCACGGTCGGCATCGTCGGGCTCATCGCGGGCATCGTCGTCATGATCTTCCCGGCGGCGGCAGGCGCGCTCGCGCTGCTCGTGCTGCTCTGGATCGTGGCGATCTGGGCGATCATCAGCGGCATCTTCGGCATCCCGGCCGCCGCCTCGATCGCCTCGGGGGCGGCCAAGGTGCTCGGGATCGTGTTCTCGGTGCTGTCGATCGTGTTCGGCGTGCTCCTCACGATCCTGCTGTTCACGACGCCCACCTCGGCCATCGTCGGGCTCATCTACGTGCTGGGCGCCTACGCGGTGCTCTCGGGCATCGTGCTCGTCATCATCGCGTTCCAGGCCCGCGCAGCCGCGAACGCGAACCTCAAGGCCGCGTAGCGAGCGCGCGTTACCGCGGCTCCACCCGGTACCGCCGCAGCTGCAGCGCCGGGTTGAGGTGCCGCACCTCGCGGAGGCGGGCAGGGCTGATCCAGGCGACCGCCACATCCGTCGCCTCGCCGATGGTGACGAGTTCGACCCCCATCGGGTCGACCACCATGCTGTTGCCCGCCCCGATCGGCGGTGCCTGGTCGGCGGCCGCGACGAAGACGGTGTTCTCGATGGCCCGCGCGGTGACGAGGGTGCGCCACGCCGACTCCTTGAGCGGCCCGCGCACCCACTCGCTCGGCAGCACGACGAGGTCGACTCCGGCGTCGACGAGACGCCTGGTCACCTCGGGGAAGCGCACGTCGTAGCAGGTCTGGATGCCGACGGTGAAGCCGCCGGCGCCGAAGGTGCGCGGCTCCTCGATGGCACCGGCGACGATCCAGTCGGACTCGCGCTGGCCGAAGGCGTCGTAGAGGTGCTGCTTGCGGTAGTGCGCGACGACCTCACCCTCCGGCGAGAGCGCGACGATGGTGTTGGCTGCCCGTTCGGGCTCGCCCGGCACGAGCTCGAGCAGCCCGGCGACCAGATGGATGCCGAGTTCGGATGCGATCTCGGCGAGTCCGCGCACGAACGGGCCGTGCATGGTCTGCGCCGCCTCTACCCAGTCGGCACCCATGGTCGGGGTGAAGTAGGAGGAGTATTCGGGGAAGACGACCATCATCGCGCCGCGGGAGGCGGCTTCGACGGCGAGGCGCGAGATCTCCTCCAGGTTGGCCTCGGTGTCGGCGTTCGGCGCGAACTGCGCCACCGCCACCGCGAACGGGGCCTCTTCGGCGTTCATGCCGTCAGCCTACGCCGCGAGCTGGATGCGAACGGGGCCGTCGCGCGGAGCGACTAGCCCTTCTTGAGGCGCTTCTTCGCCGCACGCTCGGTGAGCACTCCGAAGAAGTCACGCACCGGGCGGTCGGAGATCTTGAGGAACTCCTCCCGCACGATCGCGTCGATCTCCGTGTCGGAGGTATCCGGAAACTTCGCCCGAAGGCTCTCGGTTACCTGCTTGATGATCTCGTCGTCTGTCAGCTCGGCCGCCACGTTCCGAGGATACGCGGTGGACATGAACGCTTCGCATCGAGTCCGCGGACGCCCGCCCCAGGCTGCCTCAACGCCAGAAGCCACCCCCGGATTTCTCCGGGAACGGCTTCCGTTCTGTGTTTCTTCGTTGCGGGGACAGGATTTGAACCTGCGACCTCTGGGTTATGAGCCCGGGCCACGGACGTTGCATGTTGTTCGAGGCTGCCGCTTTTGCCCACGCATGGTGCGGTGCGACAGGCGAAGCTGTTTCGGCAGGATTCACGATGCCGCAATGCACGCGGGGCAAGCCGTAGTCAGACCTGTCGTGAGGCTAACCGCGCGGATCGTGTGGCGGGCCAAGTTCGGTCACGAGAGTTCGTTCCGCTCCGCCGCTGACGCGAGTCGCTCCGCAAGAAAATCCGGGAAAGAAGGGGAAGCACGCTCAATGGTTCGGGTTTCATGCCAGTGCCAGTAGACGGCGTCGTCCTCTGGGGGGCCGACATCCGCCCGACGCACGCAGGCCAGATCCCCGCCTCCGTTGTTGTAGAACGCAATCATCGTGTCGGGCAAGTCGGCCAGTTCTCGCTCTCGCAGCGTCTGGGGAACCACACCGAGCGTCGGGTACGGGCGATCCGCACCTAGGCCCCAGAATTGATAGAACGCAAAGTTGACCCAGCCGAACTCCATCAAGAACTGGCGATAGCCCGATGGAAACGCACCTACAGCGCTCTCCGCATCGCTGACCTCTGCTTCCGAGACCCCCACCCCGTGGATGACTCCATCCTGGGTACGAAGGATGTGCGCCAGTTCGCCATACGTCGTCATGTTGCCGTGCTCCTCTTCGTCGACCTAGCGGGGATGGTTGTCACGATAGTTCGCTCCGATCCGATGGTCGGTTCGCGTCATGTGCATGCTGAGCGCTCTCGGCCCATCTGCCGAAAACCCGAGGTTGAGGTAGATGGACTCGGCGGCCGGGCTCGAGTTCAACGACACAGATAGAGCCTCCGCTTGGCGGAACCACTCGAGAAGTCGCTTGATCACCGCGGATGCGTATCCTCGCCGCCGGTGAGTGGCGTCGGTCACGACCCACTCGATGTAGCCCTCCATCAGGTGGCGCCTGCGCGGGCTGGGCAAACCTTCGCAGATTCGCCCTCCAGCGAGGGAGACCAATTGCCCCCGCTCACCCTCGATCACGAAGATTCCCAGATCGCGACCCAGTCGATGTTCGATCGATGTCGTCAGACGATGCTCCCAGTCGGCATCGAGCGCGGGCGCTGTGCCGCCGTAAACGGCGTGCATGTCCTGGTACATCTGACGCAGCAGCCGCGCTAGTTCGGCCCGATCGCTGACGCGGTACTCACGAACCGGAGGATCATCACGTGATTCTGAATCCACTCGCCACCTCGCGGTCAGTTTTCTGCCTTCAACACCTTACAGATCTTCAGCTATCGAAGGAGGGACGCAGGAGCTGCCCTGCCAAGCGCTTTCAAGGCCGAAGGGGGTCGGTCTCGCAGGACCGGGGAAAGCCGTCCTCGTTCGATGAGTCGTCTTCTCGCAGATCGAGCAATGATCTCACCGAGCCGACAACGACAGCGCCAGGACTGCAGAACCTGGGACCTCGTTCAGACGGAGCGCCGGAAGATGTGCGCGGCAGTTGCTCGAGGGGGCGTGAGGAACGGATCGATCCCTCCCGGCCGCCGGTAATGGCTGACGAGAACGGTCAGTTCGGGCCAAGCGGTCAAGACGATCACTGCGCGCACCTGCCCGGCGGCAGACCTTGTCCCGTGCGACGAGGTCAGCTGCCTACTTGGAGACCTGCTGGAGAGCCTGCCGAGCCTTTGAGTCGGACTTCTTCAGCTCGATGATGACGAAGGCGCCCGTCGAGTCGAGAGCGAGGACGTCAACGAACCCGGCCGCACCGTCCGAGTTCCGGAGACGGTAGTTAACGGCTCGAAGCGAAAGGCCCCGGACTCAACGAGTCCGGGGCCTTCTTTCGTTGCGGGGACAGGATTTGAACCTGCGACCTCTGGGTTATGAGCCCAGCGAGCTACCGAGCTGCTCCACCCCGCGGCACAAGGAATGAGCCTAGCACGGATGCGGGAGGGGTGTTGACGAGGGCCGCGAGGGGGTCGCGAGACGCGTCGCTGCGCGGCGCTCCTCGACCGCCCGGGAGCGGGGCGACGGGTCAGACGCGGGTCGCGGCGAGGGAGTAGCCCAAGGGGAGCCAGCGCTCGGCTGGCCAGCCCCACAGGCCGTCGCTGATCTCCTCAAGCGTTCGGAACATGCGCCACGGCACGGCGTCGTGCTCGTGATAGAAATCGAGGCGCAGGCCCGCATCGAGCAGCGCGGTCAGCACGTCGCCGATCGGGTGCGTCCACTCCCAGGTGACGCTGTTGCGCACGACCGCCTCGGCATCCGCGTAGTCGTCGCCCTCGTCCACGATGTCGGGGCGACCGTCGCCGAAGTACTCGTAGCGCAGTTCGGGCATGCCCTCCCCCGACGTCGGATCCTCGTGCGCGAACGCCGCGGGATGCCCGTCGGCGAAATACAGGCGGCCGCCCGGCTTGAGGAACCAGGCGATGATGCGCGCCCACTCGGCGACATCCGGCAACCAGCCGATCGTGCCCCACGTCGTGTAGACGACGTCGAAACCGCCCGGCTCGGGCAGCAGATGGCGTGCGTCGTAGATGTTCCCGTGCACGAAACGCGCCCGCTCGGTCAGCCCCAGCTCGGCGGCGACCAGGCGCGCCTCCTCGACGGCGGGCATCGAGAAATCGAGTCCCACGACCTCCGCGCCGCGCTGGGCGAAGACGAGCGTGTCCTGCCCGAAGTGGCACTGCAGATGCAGCACCCGGAGACCGTTCCAGCCCTCCGGCGCGAGCACGGGCAGCTCCGATTCCTCCATCGGCGTCATGAACCGCCCCCGGCCCTCCCGCAGCGCGGTGCGGTCGTACATGGGAGCTGCGACGTGGATCGGCACGAGCTCGTCCCACCGCGCACGGTTGCGTTCGAGCCACTCGCCCGCCCGCGGGTCGACCCGCTCCGACCGCTCCGCCATCAGCCGGCCGCGACGATCGCGGCCTCGACGGCCTTCTGCATCCGCTGGTCGGCCTCCGCGGCGGCCACCAGGTCGCCCTTCGCGTAGGCGGCCGTGCGGTCGGAGAGCGCCTTCTGGTAGTCCTTCAGCGCCTGCTGCAGGGCCGCGTTGTCGGTCGTGGAACCCGAACCGCCATCGGTGCCCGTGCCGCCTCCGCTGCCGTCGGTGCCGCCACCGTCGGTGCCTCCGCCATCCGGCTGATCGGTTCCGGTGCCCGCGTCACCGCCGGATGCGCCGGAGTCGCCGCCGAAGATGGTGTCGAGCGCGCCGTCGAGCGTGTCGTCGAACGCCACCTTGTCGCCGAACGCCACCAGCACCTTCCGCAGCAGCGGGTAGCTCGTCTCGCCCGTGGAGGCGACATAGACCGGCTGCACGTACAGCAGACCGCCGCCCACCGGCACCGTCAGCAGGTTGCCGCGCGTCACCTTGCTGCCCTGCTGGTTGAGCAGGTTGAGCTCGGTCGCCACCGTCGTGTTCGAGTTGAAGTTCGACTGCACCTGACCTGGCCCCGGAACCGTGTCCTGGGTCGGCAGGGTCAACAGGGTGAGCTTGCCGTAGTCCTTGCCCGCATCCGCGTTCGCCGTCAGGTAGCCGGTGAGCACGCTCTGACCCGCGTCGTTCGCCTGCCTCTTCGGGATGTAGGTCGAGTAGATCGAGAACGCCGGATTGTCGGTGCCCGGCACCTGCATCGTCAAATAGTAGGGCGGTTGCGCGACCCCGGTGCTCTGGGTCGGGTCCTCCGGCGTCGCCCAGGCGTTGTCACCCGAGTAGAAGGTGCCCGCGTCGTCGACGTGGTAGGTCTGCAGGATCGCGCGCTGCGCCTTGAACAGGTCGGCCGGGTACCGCACGTGGGAGGTGAGCTGCTCGCTCATCGCCGAAGCGGGCTTGAGGGTCGACGGGAAGATCTTCTGCCAGGTCTTCAGCAGCGGATCCTCGGTGTCCCAGGCGTACAGCGTGACCGATCCGTCGTAGGCGTCGACCGTGGCCTTCACCGAGTTGCGGATGTAGTTGATGTCGTCGAGCGGATACTGCGGGCTCGGCGTGTAGGTGTCGGCGATCGTCGACGACAGCTGCTGGATGCTCGAATACGGGTAGTCGGCGGTGGTCGTGTAGCCGTCGACGATCCACACGATCCGCCCGTCGACGATCGCCGGGTAGGTGTCGGTGTCGAGGGTCAGATACGGCGCGACCTTCTTCACGCGATCGAGCGGATCGCGGTCGTAGAGGATCTGCGACTTGTCGGTCACGGCATCCGAGAGCAGGAGGTCGGCGGACTGGAACTTGACCGCGTAGGCGAGCTTCTTCACGACGTTGTCGAGCAGCGGCCCGCCGTTTCCGTCGAAGGTGGTCGTGGCCGCGTTGGCGTCGCTCGCCTCGCCACCGGCGCGCGGGTAGTCGATCTCGATCGGGGTCGCCCCCTCGGGGGCGCCCACGATCGAGTAGGCGGGAGAGTTCTCGCCGAAGTAGATCTGCGGCTTGAAGTCGCCGAGTGCGCCGGTCGACGGGATGCCCGACTCGAGGAACTCGGGCGAACCGTCGGAGGCGCGCTTGTTGCCGTAGGCGGCGACCACGCCGTAGCCGTGGGTGTAGACCAGGGTGTTGTTGTACCAACCCTGGTTGCTCTGGCCCGCCTGGTTCAGCTCGCGCACCGCGATCACCGTGTCCTGGCTCTGCCCGTCGACCTGGTAGCGGTCGACGTCGAGGTGGGTCGCGAACTGGTAGTACTGCTTGACGCGCTGGAGCTGACGGAAGGTCGGGCTCACGATCGCGGGGTCGAGGATGCGGATGCTGGCCGTGGTCTGCGCGTCCTCACGCAGCTGCCCCGCTGTCGCCGTGGTGACCGCGTCGTAGGGCACGACGTCGAGGTTGTCGAGCCCGTACGCGGCGCGCGTCGCATCGATCGAGCGCTGGATGTACTGCGCCTCGACCTGCTTCGCGTTGGGGTCGACGGTGAGCCGCTGCACGATGGCGGGGTAGATGGTGCCGACCACGAGGCTCGACACGATGAGCAGCGCCGCACCGATGAGCGGCAGCCGCCAGCGGCCGATGGCCGCCGTCACGAGGAAGAGCACCGCCACGAGCACGGCGATCCCCGCGACGATCACGCGCCCCGGGATGCCGGCGTTCACATCCGTGTAGGTGGCACCGGTGACGGCTCCCGTGTCATCGGTGAGGGTCGCGAACTGGTCGAGCCAGATGCTCACCGCCTGCAGCGCCACGTAGACGGCGGCCGTGATGGCGATCTGGATGCGCGCCGCGCGCGTCACGCGCACCTCGCGTCCGTTGATGCGGATGCCGCCGTAGAGGTAGTGCGTCGCGATCGCCGCGATGCCGGCGATCAGCACGATCGCCGACGCGTAGGCGACCAGCCCGCGGTAGAAGGGCAGCTCGTAGACGTAGAACGACACGTCGAGGCCGAACTGCGGGTCGACCTTGCCGAACTCGGTGCGGTTGAGGAACTGCAGCACCGTCGCCCAGCGGGCGGCCGTGGAGACGCCCACGAAGAGCCCGAGCAGCGCCGGAACACCGATCATCGCCAGGCGCCGCAGCGGCTCGATCACCTGCTGGTAGCGGTCGAGCTGCGAGTTGAGCTTCTGATAGAGCGGCCGCGAGCGGAAGGCGACGAAGATGCTCACCCACATGGTGAGCGCCATCGCCGCGAAGCCGATGAGGAAGAGCACCGCGATCGCCCACCACTGGGTGGTGAGCACCGAGAGGTAGCCGAGCTGGTCGAACCAGAGCACGTCGGCGTAGAGGTAGGCGAAGCCCATGAACCCGACGACGAGCACGGCGAGGATCGCGACGACGATCGCGACGGTGCTGCGTCCACGAGAACGGACGTCGGAAGGGCTGCTGGCGGATGTCACGTGGGGCGCTCCTGCGGGTCAGCGGGGCAAGGGACCCCGGCGGCTCCCGCCCATCCTATGGGCGCGCTGCTGGAGAGGCTCTGGGAACGGCGACTCAGCGGCAGCGCGCGAAGCCCTCGGTCGAGGCGCCCGTGCCGATCGCGCGGGTGACGGCGATGGCGTCGTCGAGCGTCGCGACCGAGAACACCTGCAGGCCGTCGGGGATGTGCCCGACCACCTCGTCGCAGTTGCCGGCAGGCGCGAGGAACCACTCGGCCCCCGCATCCCTGGCCCCGAACATCTTCTGCCGGATGCCGCCGATCCGCCCGACCTCGCCCGCAGCGTCGATCGTGCCGGTGCCCGCGATGTGCGCGCCGCCGGTGAGCGCGCCGGGCGTCAGCAGGTCGTAGATGCCGAGCGCGAACATCATGCCCGCGCTCGGGCCGCCGACGTCTTGCAGGTTGATGTCGACCTGGAACGGGAACTGGTAGCTCTCGGTCGGGGCGATCCCGATCACGGGCCTGTCATCGGATGCCGAGCGCGCGGCGGTCGTGACGGTGACGGTCTGCGGGGTGCCGTCGCGGCGGATGCCGAGCTCGAGCGCGCTGCCGACCCCGGCATCCGCGATCGCCGCGCGCAGCTCAGACTCGGTCGTGACGGCGACGCCGCCCACCGTGAGCAGCTCGTCGCCCTCCTGCAACACGCCGTTCGACGGGCCGTCCGGAGAGACCAGCCCCACCCCGACCGTCGAGTCGTAGGAGATCTCGAGCTGGCTGAGCGCCGCGGCGACCGCGGACTGCTGCGACTGCTGCATGTCGACGGCGCTCTGCTCGTCGGCCTCATCCTCCGTCTCCCCCATCGGGAAGACGGCGTCGAGCGGAAGGATCGCGCGCGTCGGATCGAACCAGGCACCGATCACCTGGAACCAGTCGAGCGGGTTCTCGCGCGAGCCGTCGAGGTAGACCGTGAGCAGGTCGAGCCGCCCGTCGGTGGGATAGGTGGTGGCGCCGTCGATCGCGATCACCGGCACCTCCTGACGGTCGCGCAGGGTCGTGCCGAGGGTGTCGTACACCGGGCCGGGGCGCTCGACCGCGTAGGGCGTCGGCGAGATACCGACCAGCAGCGTGGCCAGCACGGCGAGCAGCACGAGCCCCTGACCGACCAGCCGGCGTCGCGACTCGCGATCACCCTCCGGGGCTGTCCTCACCTGATCCTCCGTGTTCGCTGCGGGCGCAGCCCAGACGGGGTCAGCCTAAGCCAATTCCCCGGTGCCGCCCTGGGAGGGGCGACTACCGTGGAGCGCATGGCAGATGAGCCCCGCGACCCCTTCTCCGACGGGTCGGAACAGCAGCCGGGCGAGGAGTTCCGCGAGATGCTGCGCGACTTCCTGGCGGGCAACTCCGACCTCGACCCGGCGCAGCTCGCGAGCGCCGCCGGGCTGCCCGCCGACCCGGAGCTCGTGCAGCGCCTCATCGGCCAGCTGCAACAGGCGCTCCAGCACTCGGGCGACGGCATCGACTGGGCGCTCGCGAAGGAGCAGGCCACCGCCCTCGCCTCACGCTCCGCGGTGCCCTCGACCCCGGCCGAGGTCTCCGCCCTCGAACAGGCGCTGCATGTCGCGGCGCTCTGGCTCGACGAGACCACCGACATCGCGAGCCTCACCGCCGAGCCCACCCTGCTCACCCGGGCGGGTTGGGCGGAGGCCACCATGCCGGTGTGGATCCAGCTCGCCGAGCCGGTCGCGACCTCGATCGCGGATGCGCTCACGCGCGTGCTCGAAGAACAGGCACCCGAAGAGCTCACGAACATGCTCGGCGACGCGGGGCGCATCATGCGCAACGTCGGGGGCACGCTGTTCGCGATGCAGCTCGGCCAGGTGGTCGGGCAGCTCGCGCAGGAGGTGGTCTCGGGCGGCGACATCGGCATCCCGCTGCTGGACGGCGACCAGCGCCAGGCCGCGCTGGTGCCGCAGAACATCGACGGCTTCGCCGAGGGTCTCGAGATCCCCGCGGACGAGGTGCGGCTCTACCTCGCGGTGCGCGAGTTGGCCCATGCGCGGCTGTTCCGGCACGCGAAGTGGCTGCGGCTGCACCTGCTCACCCAGATCACCGACTACGCGCGCGGCATCCGCATCGACACCGGGCCGCTCGAGGAGCTCGCGGCCGACTTCGACCCGCAGAACCCCGAGTCGCTGCGCGAGGCGATGACGAGCGGCAAGCTGATCCCGCCGAAGACCGAGGAACAGCTCGCGGCACTGCGTCGGCTCGAGACGATGCTCGCGCTCATCGAGGGCTGGGTCGACGTCGTGACGGCGCAGGCCACCGGGCGCCTGCCCAGCTCGGGCGCCATCGCGGAGATGGTGCGCAGGCGCCGCGCCGCGGGCGGCCCCGCCGAGTCGGCGTTCGCGAGCCTCATCGGGCTGGAGCTGCGGCCCCGACGCCTGCGCGAGGCGGCCGCCATGTGGCAGGCCGTGACGGATGCCGCCGGCGCCGCCGACCGCGACGCGCTCTGGGCGCATCCGGACATCGTGCCGAGCGACGCCGACATCGACGACCCGACCCTGCTCATCGCCCGGCTCACGGGTGCCGAGCCCGAGCAGGACGACGTCGACCGTGCCCTGCAGGAGCTGCTCGACGACTCGACCGGCGAGCGCCCCACCGAGGACTGAGCCCCGCCCCTGAGCCGCGGGGTCAGCCCACGGGCGCCCAAGGCTCGGTGACGTAGCGTCGCATCCAGGCGAGCGGCTCGACGAAGGTGCTGCCCTCGATGATGCTCAGGTGCAGGTGCGCACCCGTGCTGTCGCCCGTGCTGCCGACGCGGCCGATCACATCCCCGCGCTTGACGACCGTGCCGACCGGCACGTTCGACCCGCTGATCATGTGCGCGTAGCCGCTGTAGACCGTCTGCCCGTCGATCTCGTGCTGGATGACGACGTAGGTGCCCCAGCCCTCCATCGGCCGCGACACCACGACGCCGTCGGCGATCGCCTGGATGGGGTCGCCGTAGCCGGGCGTGAAATCGATCCCCGAATGGTTGGTCGAGCATCCCGCGCACGGGGCGCTGCGACCGCCGAAGTAGCTCGAGATGGGCGTGTTCGGGTCGATGGGCCATTGCACGGGGGTGAAGTAGCTGAGATCGAACTCGTCACGCGCCATCGTCTGCGGCACCGACAGCTCCGCCTCGGCGAGCTGCGCGGCGCTGAGCGTGAGCTCCTGGCCCGCCACGACGACGACAGGCTGGGCCAGCGTCGTGGCCGAGGCCGGCAGATTGTTCACGACGAGGAACGCCATGCTGAGCAGCACGGTGCTGGCGGCGAGCTGCCTGCGGCTCAACTGCCGGAAGATGCCGAGCGGTGGGTGCAGCAGCTGTGCGGTGTTCGGAACGGCCGAGGCCGGGGATGCGCGATGTGCGCGGTGACGCGGGTGGGGCACGGAGTCGGGTCTTTCGGGTGTTCTGTCCCGCGGGGCGGGAGAGCGCTGCTGCGCGCCGTCGGATCGGGTGGGCCGTGTATCGGGCGGATTGTTGCGGTGGAGTCGATCGCACCGGGCCGCCCGGGCCGAAATCCACGGTGCCCCAGCTTCCTGGCAGAAGCCTGGCATCCGCCTCCGCATCCCGTGGGAGCCTCCGGAGGCGGCAAACGCGCGGGGAACACACGGTCAACTCACCGGCCACCCCCTTGCCGCATCCCGGTGGGCGGACGTTCAATGGGAGGTATCCCCCGAACGAGGGCCTGGTCGAGATTGGGGCGGAAGTCATGCATCTGACGATCGAGTCGCCGATGACCCGAACCGAGGTGGATGTCGAGCGGGTGCTCGACGACGTGCACCGGGTGCGAAGTGCCGGGCGGGTGCTCGGATATGTGCTCGAGACGGGAGCGGTGTTCGTGACGCTGCGCGGGGACATCTTCAACACCTCCGTCGAGGTCGGCCAGTCCTACGACCTCGACACCGCGGTGCGCATCCTCATCTCCCGCTGAGGGGTCGCTACAGTGTGTTGGTGACGACGGCGCACTCCGACCGAGCCGGCATCGACCTCGAGCGCCGCGACCTCACCCTCGACCTCGCGAGGGTGTTCTGCGTGCTGCTCGTCGTGGTCGTGCATCTGCTGTTCGTCGGGGTGGGGCCGGGTTCCGACGGTGGCATCGCGATCAGCCGCCCGCTCGAGGAGCAGCCGTGGTTCTGGATCGCGACCTGGTTCGGTCAGGTGATGCCGCTGTTCTTCGTCGTCGGCGGCTTCGCCACGGCGACCGCGCTGCGCAGCGCCCGGCGCCGCGCCGAGGCGGCAAGCGATGCGCCGGGACTCGTCGCCCGCACCTTCGTGCACGCGCGCATCCAGCGGCTCGCCCGACCTGCTCTCCCGCTCTTCGTCACGCTCGCGCTCGCCCTCGGGATCGCGACCGCGCTCGGTGTGGACCCCGAGCTGCTGAGGTCGGTGGCGACCGGAGTCGGCAGTCCGCTGTGGTTCCTCGGCGCGTATCTGATCTGCCAGCTCGCGGCGCCGCTGCTGCTCGGATGGCACGAGCGTGCGCCGTGGCGCACCGTGCTCGTGCTGCTCGCCGCGGTCGTCCTGATCGACGTGGCGCAGTTCACCGTGCCCGGCATCCCCGTCGACCCCGCGGGGATGAGCCTGCTCGGCTACCTCAACCTGCTCTTCGTCTGGCCGCTCGTGCAGCAGATCGGATTCTGGTACGCGGACGGCTGGTTCGCCCGGCGCGCCTGGTGGCAGCTCGTGCTGATCGCGGGGGTCTGCTGGGGAAGCCTCGTGCCGCTCACCAGCTGGGCACCGTACTCGGACGACATGCTCACCAACCTCAACCCGCCGACGCTGCCGCTCGTCGCGCTCGGCCTCGGACAGGCCGCCCTGCTGCAGCTGCTGAAGCCGCCGCTCACGGCCCTGATGCGCACGCGCGTCATGCGCGGCTTCGTCTTCGTGATCGGCGCGCGGCTCATGACGATCTACCTGTGGCATCTGCCGCTGATCCTGGCGATCGCGGGAGCGGGGCTGCTGCTCCCCGGAATCGCACCCGCACCGGGCGACGCGAGCTGGTGGGCGACGAGGCCGCTCATCTACCTGCTCGTGATCGGCCTGCTCCTACTGCTGTCGCTCGTGCTCGGACGATTCGAGCGGTCGGCTCCCGTGCTGCACGCGGGCGCGCTCGGAGTGCTCGCGGCCGCGGGCCTCGTCACCATCGTGCCGAGCGTCGTCATCACGATCACCGGCCTCAGCCTCGTGCTCGCCGTCGCCGGCGCCGTCGGATACGCGGTGGCGGTGGCCCTGCTCGCGCGGGGTCAGAACCCGAAGTCGCCGCCGAAGTCCGCCGAGCCGAAGTCGGCATCCGTCGCGGGATCGGCGGAGGAGGCGTCGGTGGCGGATGCGTCTGCCGCATCCCACGGGAGGAACGCGCTCACGAGCGCCGAGCCGATCACGTAACCCGCGACCGTGCCGAGCAGCGAGCTCGCGAGCATCGAACCGAAGCCGGGACCGCCAGGGGTGATGCCCGCGCTGCTGCCCGAGAGCGAGCGTTCGAGCGCGCCCGGTTGGCGTAGCTCGGCGCGCGTCGCGGAGCGGGCCAGGGTGGCCGGCTCGCTCGACAGCGGGCGCTCGCCGGTTCCCGCACCCCGGCTCAGCTCCTCGTAGATGAGGGCCCGCTGGCTGTCGGTCAGCCGCGCGAAGGCCTCGGCGTGCACCTGCTCGATGGTCTCGGGCGGGGCGGTGCGCAGCAGATAGCGGTAGCGCTCGAGTGCCCGCTCGTCGTCGCTGCGGGTCGCGGATGCCGAGGATGCGGTGGTGCGAGCCTGCGGCCCCTCCGTGCCGAACAAACGATCCAGGAATCCCATGCGTGCCTCCGGGGCTTACGCTACGAAGCCGCCCTGGGCGGTCGCTGGGATGCGGCTGGCAGGGGCCTAGACGGGCAGGAGGAATCCGTCGGTGACCAGTTCACGCACCTCGGCGAACACCGCGGGGCGCATCCGGGGGGCCTCGGCGCCGAGCAGTTCGGCGACCGCATCGACGATGACACCGAGCGGCAGCTCGCCGTCGCACGCCCCGACGACCGCGGCGAGCGCGGTATCGACGCGCAGCTCGCGGCGCAGGCCGCCGCCTTGACGGAGCACGATGACCGTGGGGTCGGCCTCGCCCGGCCAATGGCTGCGCTCCTCGGTCACATCGCCCGCGACACGGAAGGCCGATGAGGCGAGCGCCTCATCGCTCAGGCCCGCGATCCGGTCGCGTGCCGCGAGCGCCTCGGAGAGGTGCGCGCCGAGGCCCGCCACGCCGTCGAGCGGGGCGCTCACCCGCTCCACGCGGCGGAGCGTCGGGGCGGCATCCGGACGGCGCACCACGAGATAGCCGAAACCGACCTCGCTCACCCCCCGCCGCGCGAAGTCGTCGAGCCACGCACCGACCAGCCGTTCGTACTCCGGGGTTCCGCCTCGCGTTCCGCCGTCACGGATCCAGGTCTCGGCGTAGCGGGCCGGGTCGAGGCGGTCGCGTTCGATGACCCAGGCGTCGAGGCCCGCATCCCGCGCCCAGTCGGCTGCGCGCTCGAGGCCGTCATGCTCGCCGCGATACTCCCAGTTGCCGAGCAGCTGGGCGGTGCCGCCCGGTGCCAGGTGCGCCGCCGCGCCCGCGACCACCGCGGCGACCAGCGCGTCGCCCTCGAGGCCGCCGTCGCGGTACTCGTAGGCCGGCACTCCGGGAACGCGCGGCGTGATGACGAACGGCGGATTCGACACGATGCGGTCGAAGCGCTCCCCCGCCACCGGCTCGAACAGGCTGCCGAGCCGGAACTCGATGCCGTCGACCCCGTTGAGCTCCGCGTTCAGCCGCGCGTAGTCGAGCGCCCGCGCCGAGATGTCGGTGGCCACCACCTGCCGGGCGAAGCGCCGCGCATGGAGCGCCTGGATGCCGCATCCGGTGCCGAGGTCGAGCACGCGGTCCGCCGCATCCGGGAACTGCAGCGAGGCGAGCGTCGTCGAGGCGCCGCCCACACCGAGCACGTGGTCGACCCGCAGAGCGGCGCCGGTGGCGAGCTCGCCGAGGTCGGAGGCGATCCACCACTCCCCCGCGCCGTGCGGGTCGACGAAGGCGTACGGGCGCAGGTCGACGAGCGGGCGGGCGCGCTCCCCCTCTGCCGCGACGAGAGCGAGTCGCGCCGCCCCGGCGAGTGTGAGGGCGGGCAGCGCCGCGGCGAGCTCCGCGGCGTCCACCGTCTCGCCGAGCACGAAGGCGCGCGCGAGCACCGCGGCCGGATCGGCGGACGCCGCGAGGGCACGGGCGGCCGGCACCCGGTCGCCGCGCTGGAGCGCCGCACCCGCCGCCGCACCCCACAGCGCTTCCAGGTGGTCGACGCGGTAGCGGGCGGCCTCGAGGTCGGCCCGGAGAGCGGAAATCGTCACGAGTTCATTGTGCGGGGGTGTCGAGCGGATGCGCGAGCTCGTCGCGCGGCATCCGCGCCGCGACCACCGCGATCACGCCGAGCACCGGCGGCACCACCGCCGCCACGATGAACACCGGCCCGTACCCGACGGCCGTGCCGAGCGGGCCGGCGACGGCGGTCGACACCGGCATGAGCGCGAGCGACACGAAGAAGTCGAGGCTCGACACGCGCCCGAGCATCGCGGGCGGCACCCGGCGCTGCAGGAGCGTGCCCCAGATCACCCCGGCCCCCGAGAACACCGTCCCCACGGCGAACGCCGCCACCACCATCACCCACAGCTCCGCGGTGACCGCGACGAGCAGCAGCGGGAGGCATCCGAAACCCCAGGCGAGCGTCATCGTGGTGAGGTAGCGCCGCGGAAGCCGCCACGACGCCACCGCGATCGAGGCGATCGCACCGCCCACCCCGAAGCCCACCAGCACGAGGGCGTAACTGCCGGCATCCCCGCCGGTGCGCTCCGTCACCGCGAACGGCAGGAGCACCTCGAACGGCCCCATGATGAGCAGCACCAGCACGCAGGAGAACAGCAGCGTCGCGAACAGCCACGGGGTGCGCACCAGATAGACGAAACCGTCGCGCACATCCACGAGCAGGCCGATCGCCGGATGCCGGTCGCCGGTCAGCTCGCGCCGGAGCGCCGTGCGGCGCAGCACCGTGAGCAGCACGATCGCGCCGAGCTGGGTGACGGCGATGATGGCGAACGCGGCAGCCGGCGAGAACGCCGCGATGAGGGCAGCCGCGATCGCCGGACCGCCCGCCTGCAGGATCGCGGGGCGCAGCATCCCCTCGAAGCCGTTCGCCGCGAGCAACTGCTCCTCGGGCAGGATCGAGGGCAGCATCGCCGAATACGCGGGCATGAAGAAGCCGTCGGCGACCCCGAGCACGAATCCGACCACCGCCAGGTGCCACACCTCGAGCCCGCCGCCGAAGGCGAGCGCCGCCACGATCGTGACGAGCACCCCCTTGACGATCTCGACCGTCACCAGCACGAGCTTCTGCGGCACCCGATCCGCGACCGCCCCACCCACGAGCACCGCGAGCAGCAGCCCCACCGCGTTCGCGGTCGCGACGAACGACACCTCGATCGGGCCGCCGCCCGCCTGCTTGATCTCGAACACGACGGCGATGAGCCAGACACCCGCGCCGAACAGCGAGAGCGTCAGGGCGACGGCCAGCAGCCGGTATTGCGGGATGCGGAACGGGCGAAGCGCCCGCGGCATCCGGTCGGCGGCGTCAGGGGTCGAAAGGGTCACTCTCCGATGATGGCGAAGATGTTGCCTGCGGGGTCGGTGAACCATCCGATGTCGGGCCCCCGGCCTGCCTCCCGACCGCGCATGACCCCGCGGCCGTCCTGCGGCATGCCGGGGTAGCGCTCGAGCAGCACGCCCTCCGCCTCGAGCTCGTCGACCGCGGCGTCGATGTCGGGCACGACGAGATTGAGCACGGTGAAGCTCGCCGGGGTGTGGTCGGGCTTCGGATAGACGAACACCTGGGTGCGACCCGCCCGCAGCTCGAGGCCGCCCATCTCGGTGCGCGTCACCTCCAGGCCGAGGATGTCGCGATAGAAGGCGAGCGCCGCCTCGATGTCGGGCACCGAGAAGCCGCTGAAACCGCTGACCGTCGTGAGCATGATCCGCACCTCCGTCACGTGTTCGCCGTCCACGATGGCACGACGCGGTCCTCCGCACCAGTGCCGGGCGGTTCCTCGTGATGTCGGCATCCGGGGCTAGCCTGGTGTCAGATGGATGCGCTGACCGCCGAGCAGATCCGCGACTCGTTCGTGAACGCGGGCTCGATCGACCGCGAGCGCATCCCGCTGCCGGGGCTGCACGAGGTGGTGTGGGCCGACCGCGAGTTCCTCGGATGGCGCGACGGGTCGACCGCGCATCGCGGCTACCTCGTGTTCTGGCGGGACGAGCGCGCCGTCGGCATCGTGCTGCGGGCCGCCGAGACGCGCCTCGCGGGCGGCTCGGCGATGTGCTCGCTGTGCCAGATCTCCCAGCCGGCCGGCCAGGTGCGGCTGTTCTCGGCGCTGCGGGCGGGGGTCGCCGGGCAGGCGGGCGACAGCGTGGGCACCTACATCTGCTCGGATCTCGGATGCTCGCTGCTCATCCGGTTCGCGCCGCACGGCAGCCCCTGGGACCCGAACCCCGACACCGTCATCGCGAACCGCGGAGCCGGCCTGCTGCGCCGCCTGGAGGCGTTCGCCTCCCGCGTGCTCGCCTGACCCGCCCGCCCGCCGCGGCGGACCCCCAGAACATCCCACGGTGTGCGAACCCGACCTCGAGCGCGACCGAACTCGTGCACGAGGTCGTCGCGCGCGGCGGACCCCAAAGAACACCCCACGGTGTGCGAACCCGACCTCGAGCGCGACCGCGCTCGTGTTCGAGGTCGTCGCGCGCGGCGGATTATCGCCGCGCCAAAAGACTCAGTCCAGCTTCGGCAGCAGGTGGAACGGGATGGCGAAGGCGGCCGACACGGCGAGGATCCCGCCGAAGAAGAGGGCGGCACCCGCGAGCGTGTTCTGGTCGCCGAGTTCGAAGGCGTAGCCGAACGCGGGGAGCGACGCGAGGAAGATCACGAACGAGACGAGGAAGACGACGACCTTCATGCCGCCACCCTATCGCGTCGCGCTCACGCCATCGGGCGGGCGCTCGGGGCGGCCTGGGACAATGGCGGGATGAGCGACGCGGTGACCACGACATCCACGATCCGCCGCGTGGTCGACAGCTGGGTGTGGGTGCTGCCGGTGCTCGGGGTGGTGGCACTCGTGCTGACCTGGGACCGCGAGCTGCCGGAGGTGCTCTACCTGCTCGTCGGCGGTGTGCTGATCGGGGTGGTGCTCGCGGCGGTGCACCACGCGGAGATCGTGGCGCACCGGGTCGGCGAGCCGTACGGGTCGCTCGTGCTCGCGGTCGCGGTGACGATCATCGAGGTGGGGCTCATCATCACCCTCATGCTCGGGAAGGCATCCGTCGACACCTCGACGCTGGCGCGCGATACGGCGTTCGCGGCCGTCATGATCACGCTCAACGGCATCCTGGGCATCTCGATCCTGATCGGCTCGCTCAAGCACGAGACGCCGCGGTTCAACCCGGAGGGTGCGGGCGGCGCGCTCGCGGTGGTCGTGACGCTCACCACTCTGACGCTCGTGATCCCGTCGTTCACCGTGTCGGAGCCGGGCGCGCAGTTCTCGCCCTCGCAGCTGGTGTTCGTGGCGATAGCGTCGATCGTGCTGTACGGCGCGTTCGTGCTGCTGCAGACCGGACGCCACCGCGACTTCTTCCTGCCGGTCGCGAAGGACGGGCGCATCATCGACGACGATCAGCACTCGGATCCGCCGTCGACCCGGGCGACCCTGCTGAGTCTCGGGCTGCTGCTCGTCGCGCTCGTGGCGGTGGTGGGGCTCGCGAAGGCGGTCTCCCCCGGCATCGAGACGGTCGTCGTGGCGGCGGGCGTGCCGCAGTCGTTCGTCGGTGTCATCGTGGCGCTCGTGGTGCTGCTGCCGGAGGGGGTCGCCGCGGCGAAGGCGGCGGCCCGCAACCGGCTGCAGACCTCGCTGAATCTGGGGATCGGATCGGCGATGGCGTCGATCGGCCTCACGATCCCGGCGCTCGCGGTGGCCTCCATCTGGCTGCCGAGCCCTTTGACGCTGGGGCTCGGGCCCGTGCAGATCGTCGAGTTCCTGCTGACGGTGGCTGTTGCGACCCTGACCGTGGTGCCGGGTCGGGCGACCCGACTGCAGGGTGCCGTGCATCTGGTGCTGTTCGCGGCGTTCCTGTTCCTGGCGACGACCCCGTAGGGGTGGATGTCGCCTCGCGCCGGTAGGGTCGGAGCGACACTGAGGAGGCCCGGATGCCCGAGCTCACCGACACCGATCGCGTCGCCGTCTACATCGACTTCGACAACATCGTCATCTCGCGCTACGACCAGCTCCACGGCGACGGCGCGTGGCGCAAGGACAATGCGCGGGATGGGCGTGACGAGATCAAGACGAAGCTCAGCGCGGCGCGCGTCGAGGTGAGCGCGATCCTCGACTACGCCTCCTCGTTCGGAACGGTCGCCGTGACGCGCGCCTACGCCGACTGGTCCGTCCCGGCGAACTCCGCCTACAAAGGGCAGCTCGTGGAGCGCGCGATCGACCTCACCCAGCTGTTTCCGGCATCCGGCACCAAGAACGGGGCCGATATCCGGCTCTCGGTCGACGTGCTCGAGGACCTCTTCCGCCTCCCCGACATCACGCACGTGGTGATCGTCGCGGGCGATTCCGACTACATCGCCCTCGCCCAGCGCTGCAAGCGACTCGGCCGCGTCGTGGTCGGCATCGGCGTGGCCGGGGGCACGAGCAAGGCGCTCATCTCCGCGTGCGACGAGTTCGAGTACTACGACGAGGTCGCCCGTGACGACGATGCAGTGGCGCAGGTCGCGACGGCGCCGGTGTCCGTGGTGGTCGCCACGAAGCCGGGTGCTGCGGCAGCGAGTGCGGCGGTCGACGCCGCCCCCGCCGGGCAGCCGATCGGCGGGCCGGGGGCGTCGCGCCTGCTCATCAAGGCGCTCGGTCTCGCGGGCAAGGACGACGACGGCTGGAGTCAGGCGTCGGCCGTGAAAAGCCAGATGAAACGCCTCAACCCGCAGTTCGCCGAGAAGACCTTCGGTTTCGAGACGTTCACGGAGTTCGTGAAGTCGCGGGCGAGTCAGGTCGAGCTGCGCGAGGACGGCCAGCTCCGCTACCTGCGGCTTCGCCAACCGAAACAGAAGTAGCGTCCCGACCCCGGGAATGCGCCACCGCACCCGCGGGTTTCAGCCCGCATGACGACGTTCGGAATCATCGGCGCAGGCAACATCGGATCTCAGCTGGCTCGGGCGCTCGTCGCCCACGGTCACGAGGTGGTGATCGCCAACTCGCGTGGGCCCGAGACGCTCGGCGACCTCATCGCGGAGCTGGGGCCGCACGCCCGCGCCGCGGGAGTTCAGGAGACGGCGGAGGCCGCGGAGGTCGCGGTCGTCACGGTGCCGCTGCGGGCCTACGCGACGGTTCCCGCGGTGCCGCTCGCGGGCAAGATCGTGCTCGACACCAACAACTACTACTGGGAGCGTGACGGCCACATCCCCGAGCTCGACCGCGGCGAGGCGACGACCGCGGGGCTGCTTCAGGCGCACCTGCCGGAGTCGAAGGTCGTGAAGGCCTTTAACCACATCATGGCCCCCGATATCACCACGACCGGCTCCCCCGCGGGCACCCCGAACCGCCGGGCGCTCGGCACGGCATCCGACCACCCGGAGGCGATCGAGCTCGTGACGCGGCTCTACGACGAGTTCGGCTTCGACACCGTCTCCGCGGGCGGCCTGGACGAGTCGTGGCGGCTGGAGCGTGACCGGCCGGCCTACGTGGTGCGACAGAACGCCGAGGAGTTGCGGGCCAACCTGGCGAAGGGGTTCCGGGTGCGGCCGGAGGACGCCGCCTGAGCGTCGGCCCGCCGGTCGACGGTGGCAGAAGCAGGACGAATCGGCGGTTGTGCCGCCTCTGAGCGGCGAGAGGTTCGATTCGTCCTGCTTCTGTGACGTGGTGGCGGTGGAGGCTGGCGGCCGGCGGACTCCTGTGCTGAGATAACGCGCATGGCAGCGCCGCTCATCTACTTCAGCACCGTGTCGCTCGACAACTACCGCGAGGACAGCGCCGGCCGCTTCGACTGGGGCGCCCCCGACGATGAGGTGCATGGCTTCATCAACGAGCTGTTCCGCAGCACCCGACTGCATCTCTCGGGGCGCCGCAACTACGAGACGATGCTGTTCTGGGATGACGTCGATCCGGCCGAGCTGGTCGGAGCGTCCCGCGAGTGGGAGCGGCTGTGGGGCGCGGCCGACAAAGTGGTGTATTCGCGCACCCTCGGCGAGGTGCGGATGCGGCGAGCCGTGCTGCGCGCGCAGTTCGACGCGGATGAGGTGCGGCGTTGGAAGGCGGCGGCGGATGCCCCGATCGGCATCGGCGGCGGGGTGCTCGCATCCGAGGCCGCGCGCGCCGGGGTGCTCGACGAGGTGCACCTGATGGTCGCGCCGATACTGCTGGGCGGCGGCACCCCGCTGCTCGAGGAGGGCATCCGGCTCGAGCTGGAGCTGCTCACGGAGCGCCGCTTCAGCGGCGGCTGGCTCTACCTCCGCTACGCGGTGCGCTGACCCCGCCCCGAGGTTCGTGCCGAATGGTCGCCAAACCCCGCGGGTGGCGACCATTCGGCACGAATCTCACGCCCTCCGCGGCGGCACTGCCTGCGGCGGAGACCCCTCAGGCGACGAGGCGCACGCGCCGACGCACGACCACGAGGGCGAGGCCCGCCACGAGCAGCACTGCGGCGAGGGCGATCCCCGAGTTGGTCGCCGCCGCATCCACACCCGTCGAGGCGATGGCTGCGGGCGAGACGGCGAGGGCGAACCAGCCGATGACCGTGCCGTCGGCCGCGAGCACCGCCACGCGGTGTGCGCCGGGCGCGAGCGTCGCGGGGATCGTGAGCTGGATGGTGCCCGCCGCGCTCACGGTGCGGGCGCCGAGGTAGCTCGGAGTCGAGAAGACCCAGCCGTCGACGCGATCCCCCGCGCGTTCCACGCCCATCGCGACGGTGATCGTGGAGCCGGCGCGCGCCGATGACGGACCCGTGACGCCGTTCTGGGTGGTCGGCGTGAGGTCGGTCTCCGCGGGTGCCTCGGGGGCGGTCGTGCCGCCGCCGGTTCCCGGGTTCGTGCCCGGGTCGGTGCCGCCGTCGCCACCGCCCGTGCCGGGCAGCGCGGTGCAGCGGATGCTGCCGACCCGCAGCGAGACCCCGGCGGTGTTGGCGTCATCCGCGTAGTAGACGGGCTTGGAGCCCGAGACGCACGTCGACTGCGGCGCGATCACGAAGCCCTCGTTGGCGTAGTTGGCCGAGTCGGCAGGACGCGCGTAGCGAGCCGTCACCTCGTAGGCCCCGGATGCGCCGATCTGCAGGGTGGCGGTGCGCCCCTCGCAGACCTGGTCGCAGATCGCCCAGAGCAGCTGCGTCTCCGGCTCGTAGTCGAGTTCCATCGCGCCCGGGGTGTCGATCGTGGCGACGCGGACGGCGGTGGAACCGGTGAGGTCGAGCACGTAGGCGTAGACGTCGCCGGTGGCCTCCAACGCGACGAAGAAGACGCCCGTGCCGTGGTTCGGGTAGAGCGCGGGGTCGTAGAGCCGCCCCGTCGCCTCGTCGAGGAACTTTCGGGCGGTGAGCACCGAGTCCGGAACCCAGGTGATGCCCTCGAGTCCCGAGTTCGCGCCGATGGTGCCGACGGTCGAGGTGAGGTCGGCGCTCAGGTTCCACTCGTTGGTGGCCCGGAGGATGGTGCCGGTGCCGCTCACGTCGTAGCGCAGGATCGAGGGGCGGCTCACCGAGCTCGCGGAACTCGAGCGCTCGGATGCCACGTACACGCCGCCCGCCGAGCCTCCGTCGGCGACCGTGACGCCCTCCGCATCCGGGGCGGTGGATCCGTCGGCGTAGGCGAGTTGCTTGCCTGCGCCCCAGCCGGTCGCGCCGTTCCAGGCGCCATCGGCACCCGGGGTGAGCTTGGAGAGCACCCCGGTGCCGTTGGTGACGGCCCACATGGTGCCGTCACCGGTCACCCCGACCTCGTAGTCGAGGCCAGACAGGTCGCCCGCGAACGGGATGTCGGTGGGCACGGTGCTGACGCTCGAGCCGCCGGGCCACGCCACGACCCCCTCCGGCAGGGTGCCGGGGTCGGTGCCGGGGTCGCTGCAATCGTTGACGAGCCCCTTGGTGGCGGTCGGGTTGTCGCGGAAGGCGCCGGTACCGTCGGGGCAACGGGCCCAGGTGCCGGCGGGCTGGCCCGTCCAGCTCGTGGAGTCGGCGATGCTGCCGTCAGGCCGGGAGAGGATGACGGCATCGTCGTCGCCGAGACCGAAGCCGAGCGCGGCGCGCTCGATGACGAGGTAGCCGCCCGACTCGATGACCGTGCCCGCCGCGAACCGGGTCGGGGTGCGGGTGGTGTCGCTGTCGACGATGCCCCAGCCGCCGATGTCGGCGCTGTTGTCGTTGTCGAGGTTCTTCAGCTCGACCCAGTCGTCGCCGTTGGACTGCGCCTCGTTGATCACCACGTTCGCCGTGCTCGGGTCGACAGGCGGGGTGCTGTCGTCGCAGTCGTTGGCGGCCCCCTTGGTGGCCGCGACGGTCATCGCGAACGCGCCCGACGCATCCGGGCAGCGACCCCACGAGGGGCTCGCGTGGGTGCCAGCGGGCCAGGTGGTGGAGTCGAGCAGTGTGGCGCCGTCGGTGGCGAAGAGGCGCACCGAGTCGCCCTTGCCGAGGCCGTAGGCGAAGTCGGTGCCGTTGTCGAGCACGAGGTAGCCGCCCCCCGCGACCCAGGTGTCGGCGGGGATCGTGTAGGGGGTCTTCTCCGCCTCGTCGCGCACGACCAGGCCGCCGGCGTTCACCGGCACGTCACCCGTGTTGACGAACTCGATCCAGTCGCCGGGGGTGCCGCCGTCGGACACCGCCTCGTTGATCTTGAGGGTGGCCGCGGCATCCGGGCAGGCGTTGGCGGCGTCACGGGTGGATGCGGTGGTCTGCACGAATGCGCCGGTGCCGTCGGCGCAGCGGCCCCAGGTGTAGGGCGCGTGGTCGGGACCCCAGCTGGTGCCGTCGACGAGCGTCGTGCCGTCGCCGAGGTAGAGCCGCGCGCTGTCGGCCTTGCCGAGCCCGAAGCCGTTCGGCTTCTCGTCGACGACGAAGCTGAAGTAGCCGCCCGGGGCGATGGTGGTCCCGGCCGGGATGGCCTTCGTGCGGGTGTCGTCGTCGTCCTTCATGATCCAGCCGCTGACGTCGACCGGATCGGTGCCGATGTTCTTGAGCTCCACCCAGTCCTTCTCGACCGCGTTCGACTCCACCTCGTTGATCACGACGGTGGGCGCGTCGGCCGCGCGGGCCGCGCTGCCCGCGACGAGCGCGCCCCCGGCGATGAGCGCCGCTGTCACCGCCCCTCCGACGATGGCACGGATGCGGGAGCTTGCGTGGGGGTACATGGGTTCCTTCGGCTGCGGCGGGCGGTCGACTCCGGCAGCCTCACGAAGGCGGGTGACTCGGAGGTGAACGAGAGGTGGCGAGATTCGTGCCGAATGGTCGCCACGGGCCCCCGGTGGCGACCACTTGGCACGAATGTCTCCGGGGGGTCGAGGCGGAGGTCGCGGCAGGTTGGGAGTGCGGACGACAACAAGTACGGAGTGCCCGTTCCGCGCCCCCGAACGAGCGGTAGACGCGGCTAACAGATCGCCGACAGACTGACCAGCAGGGTTTCGACACCGGTGTCGATCGCAAGGAGGTCCCATGCCCGAGCAACAGACGTGGAACGCCGCCCGGCTGATTCCCACATCCGGCATCAACGGTGCCGAGGAGCAGGAGCGACGGGCGACCTCGGCGTTGCTCGCCGTGATGGGTGCAGTTCGAGAATTCGCGCGGACGCTGCTCGGTCCGCTCGGCGCCCCAGCCGGAAGTGTCGAGACGTTCATCGAGGTGCCGTTCGACCTCGCCGATGGTCGACGCATCTTCCCCGACGGGCTCATCAGGGTGAAGCGTGGGTCGAAAGTGTGGACCGCCCTCGTCGAGGTAAAGACCGGCGCAAACACGCTCGCGACCGAACAGCTTGAGCAATACCTCGATGTCGCGCGCGATCGCGTATACGACTACCTGATCACCATCTCGAACGAGCTTCCGGCTGCGGCCGGCACGCATCCCACCGCCCTCGACAGGAGGAAGCTGCGCAAAGTCAGCGTTCACCATTACTCCTGGACGGAGATCCTCTCCCACGCCGTGCTCCAACGGCAGTTCCGTGGGGTGGCCGATCCGGACCAGTCGTGGATACTCGGCGAGCTCATCCGTTACCTCGAGCATCCGAAGTCCGGTGCGATGGAATTCGAGGACATGGGCCCGAGTTGGGTGCCTCTGAGAGAAGCAGTAGCGTCAGGGACGCTTCGGTCGAATGACAAGACCGCGACGGACGTGGCGCTCCGATTCGATGCGCTCCTGCGTTTCGCCTCGCTCCGACTCGGCCGCCAGTTGGGCACCGAGGTAGTTCCGGTTCTCACTCGATCCGAAAGTGACAACCCTGCCCTCCGAACGAGCGCCCTCGCCGGTCGCCTCGTGGCCGACGGTGTGCTCACGGGTGAGCTGCGCATCCCGAATGCTGTGTCCCCACTGCGGGTCAGCGCAGACTTGCGTGCGTCGAAGGTGACCTGCTCGTTCGAGATCGATGCACCGCGCGAAGGTCGCCCGCTCACGCGCATCAACTGGCTGCTCCGGCAGCTGAAGGCCGCGCCGGATACGACACGTATCGAAGCCTCGGTACTCCGATCGCGAGTCGCGACAGCCGAGTTGCTGCGTGATCTACGGGACGCCCCTGCGAAGCTGGTCGGCGATCCGGCAAAGGAATTGAAATCCTTCACCGTCGCCAGCACGTTCCCGATGGGAACCAAACGAGGAACCGGACGCGGCGGATTCATCGATTCGGTGCTGAATGCTGTCGAGACGACATACGAGACGATCGGCCAGTCTCTGAAGCCCTGGTCGGCGGCGCCTCCCCGATTGCGGTCACAGGAGGATGTGGAGGTCGATCTCACGGTTGATGCAGCACTCGTGTCAACCGCTCTCTCGTCCGTCGACGAAGACTGAGTCCAGCGCCCCGAGCTACCCACAGCAACTACGGGCAGCAACCACCGATCCCGCACGGAACGGCCGCGCTCAGAGAGGTGGCGAGATTCGTGCCGAATGGTCGCCACCGACCCCGGGTGGCGACCACTTGGCACGAATCCGAGGGGGTTCTGCGGGAGTGAGGGCGCGCGCGGATGGCGGGCCCGCGCGTCCGCGGAAGCGTCGTCCGGGTCAGGCCTGGGTCGCGCGCTCGAGCACGAGCTCGCGCACGCGGGCGGCATCCGCCGAGCCGTGCATCGCCTTCATGACGGCACCGATGACGGCACCGGCGGCCTGCACCTTGCCGTCGCGGATCTTCTCGAGCACATCGGGCTGGGCGGCGAGCGCCTCGTCGATCGCGGCGATCAGCGCACCGTCGTCCGAGACAACCTTGAGGCCACGGGCCTCGACCACCTCGGCGGGCCGCCCCTCGCCCTCGATGACGCCTTCGAGCACCTGACGGGCGAGGCGGTCGGTGAGCTCGCCCGACTCGACAAGCGCCACCAGCTCGGCCACCGCATCCGGCGACACCAACTCGGCCGGCTCCACGGAGCGGGTGTTCGCGACACGGGCGATCTCGCCCGTCCACCACTTACGGGCCTGGGCGGGCGCCGCACCGGCAGCCACCGTCTCCTCCACCTCGACCAGCAGCCCCGCGTTCTTCACATCGCGGAACTCGAGGTCGGTGAAGCCCCACGCCTGCTGCAGGCGACGGCGACGCACGGCCGGCGACTCCGGCAGCGCGGCGCGCAACTGCTCGATGAGCTCCGCGCTCGGCTCGATCGGCAGCAGATCGGGCTCGGGGAAGTAGCGGTAGTCGTCGGCATCCGACTTCGGGCGCCCCGCCGAGGTGACCCCGCGGTCCTCGTGCCAGTGGCGGGTCTCCTGGATGATCGAGCCGCCCGCCGCCAGAATCGCCGCCTGCCGCTGGATCTCGTAGCGCACGGCCCGCTCCACCGAGCGGAACGAGTTCACGTTCTTCGTCTCGGTGCGGATGCCGAGCTTCACCTCGGGATGCGGGTTCACGGATGCGTCGTGGCCGTCGGCCAGCGCGACCGCCGCCGCCGCCGTACGGGGGCGCAGCGAAACGTTCGCGTCGCAGCGGAGGTTGCCGCGCTCCATCCGCGCCTCCGAGATGCCGAGCGAGCGGGCGATCTCGCGCACCGTCGCGACATACGCCTTCGCCACCTCGGGCGCGCGATGCTCGGTGCCGAAGATCGGCTTCGTGACGATCTCGACGAGCGGCACACCCGCACGGTTGTAGTCGACGAGCGAGTACTCGGCACCGTGGATGCGACCCGTCGCGCCGCCCATGTGGGTGAGCTTGCCGGCGTCTTCCTCCATGTGGGCGCGCTCGATCGGGATGGTGACGGAGGTGCCGTCCTCCAGCTCGATGTCGAGGGAGCCCTCGAAGGCGATCGGCTCGTCGTACTGGCTGATCTGGTAGTTCTTCGCGAGGTCGGGGTAGAAGTAGTTCTTGCGGGCGAAGCGGCTCGACGGGGCGATCTGGCATCCGAGCGCGAGCCCGAGCGAGATCGAGTACTCGATGGCCACCTGGTTCACCACCGGCAGGCTGCCCGGAAGCCCCAGGCACAACGGCGTGATCTGGGTGTTCGGGGCTGCGCCGAAACCGCCGGGCGCTGCCGGGTTCGGGGCGTCGCTGAACATCTTCGTCGCGGTCGAGAGCTCGACGTGCACCTCGAATCCGAGCACCGGCTCGAACAGCTCGAGCGCCTTGTCGAAGTCCATGAGGTCGGGCTTGGCCATGCGTTCGATTCTAGGCGGGGCGGGCGGGGTGGGGTTTCGATACGCCGCTGCGCGGCTACTCAACCCGCGGGTGGGGGCCGCGCGCGGTGGAGGGCGGCGCGGCAGCGCGCGGCGCCGAGGGGCGGGCGGGGTGGGTCAGAGCGCGGGCGCCTGCGCGAGCAGTGGGCCGCCCCACTGCTCCTCGAGCAGCTGCTCGAGCGCCGCGCCCACGGTGTAGAGCCGCGCATCCTCACGGGCGGGCGCCATGAACTGGATGCCGACCGGCAGGGAGTCCTCGGGGGCGAGCCCCGACGGCAGCGAGATGCCGGGCACACCCGCCAGGTTCGCGGGGATCGTCGTCAGGTCGTTGAGGTACATGGCGAGCGGGTCGTCGACCTTGGAACCGAGCGGGAACGCGGTGGTCGGCGCCGACGGGGTCGCGAGCACGTCGACCGTGGCGAAGGCCGCGTCGAAATCGCGCTGGATCAGGGTGCGCACCTTCTGCGCCGAGCCGTAGTACGCGTCGTAGTACCCGGCCGACAGCGCGTAGGTGCCGAGGATGATGCGGCGCTTCACCTCGTCGCCGAAG
Source organism: Leifsonia xyli (assembly GCA_003243275.1). GTDB lineage: Bacteria > Actinomycetota > Actinomycetes > Actinomycetales > Microbacteriaceae > Homoserinibacter. The sequence continues at coordinate 692,958 of QFQR01000001.1, forward strand.
CCCGCCTCACGGGTGGCCGACATGACATCCTCGACGGTCGGCTGACCATCGGGCGTCACGCGCAGGCCGAAGCGCACCGAGTCGAACTTGGCGAGGTTGCTCGACGCCTCGGCCGGAAGGATCAGATAGTAGGCGGCGATCGCGTACTGGAACGACGGCGCCGACACCGGGACGATCTCCGCCCCCTGCGCCTCCAGCAGCGCGAGCGCCTCCTCGAAGCGCTGCACGACGCCCGGCTGGAAGCCCTCGCCACCGGCGAGGTCGGTCACGACGCCGATGCGGAGTCCCTTCACGGCGCCCTCGCGCTGCCCGGCGCGCGCCGCCTCCGCGAACGACGGCCAGGCCTCAGGGATCGACGTCGAGTCGCGCGGGTCATGCCCGCCGATCACGTCGTGCAGCAGGCCCGCGTCGAGCACGGTGCGGGTGACGGGACCCACCTGGTCGAGCGAGGAGGCGAGCGCGATCGCGCCGTAGCGCGACACCCCGCCGTAGGTGGGCTTCACGCCCACCGATCCGGTCACCGCGGCCGGCTGACGGATCGATCCGCCGGTGTCGGAGCCGAGGGCGAGCGGCGCCTCGAACGCCGACACGGCCGCAGCCGAGCCTCCGCCTGAACCCCCGGGGATGCGGGTGAGATCCCACGGGTTGTGGGTGTTGCCGTAGGCGGAGTGCTCCGTGGAGGAACCCATCGCGAACTCGTCCATGTTGGTCTTGCCGAGCGGCACGAGGCCGGCCGCGCGCATCCGGGCGACGACGGTCGCGTCGTACGGCGGCACCCAGCCCTCGAGGATCTTGGAGCCCGAGGTCGACGGCATGTCGACCGTGCAGAGCACATCCTTGATGGCCACAGGCACACCCGCGAGCCCGGATGCGGTGCCCTCGGCACGCGCGCGATCGATCGACGCCGCCGTGTCGAGCGCGTTCTCCGAGATGTGGAGGAAGGCGTGCACCGCCCCGTCGACCTCCGCGATGCGATCGAGGTGCGCCTGCGTCACCTCGACGCTCGACACCTCACGGGCGTCCAGCAGCACCGCGAGCTCGGCAGCGGTCCGGGTGACGAGGCTCACTGCTCCTCCCCCAGGATCGAGGTGACCTTGAAGAAGTCGCCCTCGCGTTCGGGGGCACCCGCGAGCGCCTCCTCGGGGGTGAGCGGCACGCCCACGACATCCGCCCGGGTCACCGTGCCGAGCGCGATCGGGTGGCTCGTGGCAGGCACGTCCGGGGTCGCCACCTGACGCACGGTGGCGACGGCGTCGACGATCTGGCCGAGCTCGCCCGTGAGCCGCTCGACCTCCTCGTCGGTCAGCCCGATGCGGGAGAGGGTCGCCAGATGGCGCACGAGGTCGGGGGTGATCTCAGACACGGCTTCCATCCTAGGAGGGGCCGCGGGCATCGAGACGCGTGGGCCGCGACGACTACCGGATGCGGGTGAGTGCGCGCGCGAAGTCGCCGCGCGAATGATCCGGCCCGACCACGTACTGGCCTTCGCCGATCCCGATGAGGGAGAGGTTGCGCAGCGACATGCTCCCGGGCGCGAAGTAGTCGTTGTGCGTGACCGCCCCCGAGAGCTCGCCCCCGGCGATCGGATCGCTGCCCGCGGCGACCGAGAACAGTCGCGCGCCATAGGCACGCGACGACGGCTGACTTCCGAACACCCCCGAGGCCGGGATCGGATCCCAATCCGCCGCGCCGACCCAGACGTTTCCCGCGGTCACATGCAGTTCGTCGACCGAGCGCGCCGGGCTCCCCGGCGAGCCGACCACGGCGAGCGCGTCGACGCTCACATCGTCCTCGGCCAGCGAGAGCAGCGCCGCGGTCGACCCGTAGGAATGCGCCAGCACCGAGAGGTAGGGCTGATCGTCGCCGCGGACCGCACGCAGCCCCTGCAACGACTCGGTCAGCGACACCTGCCCCTCGCGGGCGAGCTCCATCGAGGCGACGTTCACGAGGCTCGGGGTCTTGTAGCCGATCCAGGCGATGGCCGCGACCGTCTCCTGCTGCCCCGGGTGGAGCACCCTCAGCCACTGCTCCTGCTGATCGACGACGGTCTGCGCCGTCGCCGCCCACGCCTCGATCTGCGCGTCGACGCCGAAGAACATGCCAGGCACGAGGTAGCTCACGTAGTCGGCGCGCGCGATGTCGCCCACGGCCACGACCGCGCGCCCCTCACCCGTCACATCGAGGCTGACGAGCCGCCGCGTCTCGCCCTTGGCGACCAGCGCCTTCTGGACCTGCTCGAGCATATGCCGGCGCGTGACCAGCTCGTCGCGCTCAGCCCGGCCGACGCTCCCGCCGGCGAGCCGCGCATCGAGATCGGATTTGGTCTCCTTCAGCACGTCACGGTTGGCGAGATCGCGCGCCGCGTAGGGAACGCCCTCCAGGTTGCCGACGAGCTCCGGCGCGAGTGCGCGAAGGTTCGATCGCCCGTCGGCGGGTGCCGAGTTCCACCATGCCGACACCTCGATCGCGCTCGGGGGCGAGGTGAGCAGCGCGCGCACGGCATCCGGATGCGACGCCAAGAAGGTGCGCACATCGCCGCGCGGCATCGCGTCGAGCCGGTCGAGAAGCGCGACCCCTTGCAGCCGGTCGATCGAGAGCGAGGGCTCGCTGATCGGGTCGGAGCCGGGAGCGAGCGGGGTGCCGAGCACATCCAGCTGCGCCGCAGGCGCCTCGCCGACGGCGACGACGAGGGGTGCCGCGGGCACGCCGAAAGCCCCGACCAGGAGAGCCGGGGTCGCAAAAAGCAACGCGATCTCGAACAGCTGATTGCCCTTCCCAGTAGCGCACAGCAGCGAACGAGGCACATTCTACCGCGGGCATGCGTCTATATGCGTGGTCGGAATCTATCGGCTGCGCGGCGCCCGTCTGCCACGATGGGCCGAGGATCGGAGCTCACCTTGGACACCACCATGCTTTCGCTCGTCGTCGTGCTCGCGGTGAGCGCCGCCGCACCGATCATCAGTGATCTGCTGCCGGGGCGCATCCGGATCCCCCAGCTCGTGCTGCTCATCGCTGGCGGCATCCTCGTAGGCCCGCAGGTGCTCGGCTGGGCGAGGCCCGCCGATATCGAGCTGTTCTCGATGGCGGGTCTGGCCTTCCTGTTCCTGCTCGCCGGATACGAGCTCGATCTGGGCCTGTTCCGCCGCCGGGTGGGGCGGCGCGCGATCTTCGCCTGGTTCACCTCCTTCGCGCTCGGGCTCGCCGCGATGTTCACGCTCGCGGCGCTCGGCATCATCGGCACCCCCATCGTGCTCGCGATCGCACTCTCGACGACCGCGCTCGGCGCCCTCGTGCCGGTGCTCAAGGAGAACCGGCTGCTCACGACCGGGCTCGGCGTCGCGGTGTTCGCCGTCGGCGCCGTCGGCGAGCTCGGGCCGATCCTGGCGATGCCGATCTTCCTCGGGGCCGACGGGTCGCTCGTCGGCATCGTGCTCGAGCTCGTGTTCCTGGCGCTCATCGTGCTCATCGCGGTGATTCCGTGGCACCGCCTGCCCCAACGCCTGCACCGCATCCTGCGTGCCCGCGAGCATGCGACGGGACAGCTGACGGTGCGACTCGTCGTGCTCGTGCTCTTCGCCCTGCTCCTGCTCTCCGAGAGCCTCGGCTTCGAGTCGGTGCTCGGCGCGTTCGCCGCGGGCATCGTGCTGCGTCGCTGGGCGAGCCCCGAGCGCAGCACGCTGCCCGAGAAGCTCGACGCGATCGCCTACAGCATCTTCATCCCGGTGTTCTTCGTCTACTCGGGCCTCACCTTGGGCGTCGACGCCATCGTGCAGAATCCGCTGCCGCTCCTCGTGTTCCTCGCGTTCCTGCTGCTCATCCGCGGGGCGCCGCTGCTGTTCTGGTTCCGTGAGCGCGCACGACGGGAACGCGTCGCGATCGCCCTGTTCGGCTCGACGAGCCTGCCGCTCCTGATCGCCCTCACGGAGATCGGCGTGCAGACGGGACGGATGACGGCTGCGCTGCAGGCGAGCGTCATCGGCGCCGGCGTCGTGTCGGTGCTGGTGTTCCCGATTCTCGGCGTGCTGCTCTCCTCCCGCGCGGCGGGCGAATCGGATGCCTCACCCGTGTCGGAGGGAGGCGCGGTGCTCGGAGCGAAAGGGTTCCTGGAGGCGGAGCAGGCGGTGGAACGCACCGACGATCTGCTCAACCCCGATCAGGAGGGCCCTCGGCGAGAAAACGACTGAAGTCGTCCGCCTCGATCACCGGGATGCCGAGCTCGGCAGCCTTCGTCGCCTTCGACCCCGCGCCCGGACCGATCACGACGAAATCGGTCTTCTTGCTCACGCTCGAGGCCGGCTTGCCACCGGCCGCGATGACGGCCTCCTGCGCGCCATCCCGCGAGTGCTCCGGCATCGCACCGGTCACGACGATCGTGAGCCCCGAGAGCGGCCCGTCGACCGCCTGCCGTCTGCCCGGCCCTGGATGCCCCTGGGTCGCCCACGGCACGCCCGCGGCAGCCCACCGCTCGACGATCTCGACATGCCAGTCGATCGCGAACCAGTCGAGCACCGCATCCGCGATGATGCCGCCGACGCCGTCGACGGCGGCGAGCTCGTCACGACTCGCGGCACGGATCGCGGCGAGCGAGCCGAACCAGTCGGCGAGGGCGCGCGCGGCGACCGGGCCGACGTGGCGGATGTTGAGGGCGACCAGGAAACGCCACAGCTCCTTCGCCTTGGCTTTCTCGAGCTCCGAGAGCAGGGTCTCCGCCACCGCGGAGGGGCCGATCACCGCCGGACGGTCCTTGCGCTCGTGCTCGACGATCTTGCGGAACGGTGCGCGCAGGTCGAAAGCGCCGTCCTCCAGGATCCTCCGCTCGCCGGTCTCGGCGTCGCGCACGACCACCTCGATCGGCATCAGCAGCTCGAGGGTCAAGTCGAACAGCCCCGCCTCGGTGGTCAACGGCGCCGCCACCTCCGCCTGCGTGAGCGCCGCCGCCCCCACCTCGCCGAGACCCTCGATGTCGAGCGCACCCCGCGATCCGATGTGCTCGACGCGCCCGCGCACCTGCGCGGGGCATCCGCGCGCGTTCGGGCAACGCAGGTCGATGTCACCCTCCTTGGCGGGCGCGAGCGGGGTTCCGCACTCGGGGCAGTTCGCGGGCATCACGAACTCCCGCTCTGAGCCGTCGCGCAGCTCCACGACCGGGCCAAGCACCTCGGGGATGACGTCGCCCGCCTTCCGCAGCACGACGGTGTCGCCGATCAGCACCCCCTTGGCCTTCACGACATCCTGATTGTGCAAGGTCGCCTGCCGCACGGTGGAGCCCGCCACCCGCACGGGCGCCATGACCGCGAACGGCGTCGCACGGCCGGTGCGGCCCACCGAGACCACGATGTCGAGCAATTCGGTCTGCACCTGCTCGGGCGGGTACTTGTAGGCGATCGCCCAGCGTGGGGCGCGACTCGTGGCACCGAGCTCGTCGTGGAGCGCCAGCTCGTCGACCTTCACGACGATCCCGTCGAGCTCGTGCTCGACGTCGTGCCGATGCTCGCCGTAGTGCGCGACGAAGGCGAGCACGCCGTCGACATCCGGCTGCACGCGCGAATAGGGCGTCGTGGGCAGCCCCCAGCCCCGCAGGATGTCGTAGATCTCGCTCTGCGCGGCCACCGGCGGGTCGGGCCAGGCACCGATGCCGTGCACATAGAGCCGCAGCGAACCGATGCGGGCGAGCGCCGCCTCGAGCTCGAGGCCGTCCTTCTTGTCGAGCTGCTGCCGCAGGCCCCCGGATGCGGCGTTCCGGGGGTTCGCGAACGCGGGGAAGCGGCGGGCGGCAGCCGTGCGCGCCCTCTCCTCGTCGAAGGCTGCGGCGCGGCCGCTGGCGCGCCCGACCGCATCCTGGAAGGCGCGCTCGCGCAGTTCGGCCTGCAGCTCGTTGAGCGCCTCGAACGCCGCGACCGGGATGAACACCTCGCCGCGCACCTCGACGAGCGCCGGATGGCCGCTGCCCTCGAGGCGCTCAGGGACGTCGGCGAGCCGCAGCGCGTTGTCGGTGACGAGTTCGCCGGTGCGCCCGTCACCACGGGTGGCGGCGCTCGTGAGCACCCCGTGCTCGTAGCGGAGGTTGAGGGCGAGGCCGTCGATCTTCAGCTCGGTGAGCCAGCGCACCGGACGGGCGGCGGCATCCGCGGTCTTCAGACACCACTCGCGCAGCTCCTCGGCCGAGAACACGTTGTCGAGACTCAACATGCGCTCGGCGTGCGAGATGGTGGCGAGGCCGCTCGTCTCCGCGCCCCCGCCGACCGTCTGGGTGGGCGAATCCTGACTCTGCAGTTCGGGGTAGAGGCGCTCGAGCTCTTCGAGACGTCGCATCATGGCGTCGTACTCGGCGTCGTCGACGAGGCTCGCGTCACGCTCGTAGTAGGCCTCGCGGAGCTCCAGGATGCGGGCCGTCAGCCCCTCGGCCTCCGCGTGCGCGCTCTGCAGAGACGCGCGCGTCTCCGCGGGAACCTGCTCGGTGTCGTCGATGCCGCGTGCCACGGATGTCAGCCTAGGCGCGACGGGCGACACGACGTAGAGTGCGCTCGTAGCTGGAGCTACGGCCTCGGCGACCCAGATACTTCCGGGGCGCCGGCGCGCTAGCTGGAGCTACGAGCCTCCACCGGGACGGCGCTCACCGTGCGGTCGATCGTGCACTGGCCGACGACGCGGGTGCCCACGTAGACGACGGCCGTCTGGCCGGGCGCGACGCCCTCGATCGGCTCGTCGACGCGGATGACGAGCTCGCCCGCATCCAGGCGTGCGAACGCCGGCACCGGGTCGGCGTGCGCGCGCACCTGCACCTCGCAGCCGAAACCCGCCTCGGCGCCCGCAGGGGCCGCCCCCGCCCAGCTGTACCGCGCGCCGGCGAGCTCGGCGATCGCGAGCGCCTCACGCGGCCCGACGACGACCTCGTTCGTGGCTGGGCGCACCTCGAGCACGAAACGGGGACGCCCATCCGGTGCCGGGTAGCCGATGTTGAGGCCCTTGCGCTGGCCGACCGTGAAGGCCGCGGCACCCGGATGCGTGCCGATCTGCGCGCCGGCGCGGTCGAGGATCGCGCCCTCCTCGGCCCCCATCCGCTCGGCGAGCCAGCCGCGGGTGTCCCCGTCGGGGATGAAGCAGATGTCGTGACTGTCGGGCTTCGCGGCGACCGAGAGCCCGCGCGCCTCCGCCTCGGCGCGCACCTCCGCCTTCGACGGGGTGGCGCCGAGCGGGAACCACGCGTGCGCGAGCTGCTCGGCGGTGAGCACGCCCAGCACATACGACTGGTCCTTCGCCCAGGCGGCGGCGCGATGCAGCTCGACACCGTCTGCACCCTCGCGCACCTCCGCGTAGTGGCCGGTGACCACGGCGTCGAAACCGAGTGCGAGCGCCTTGTCGAGCAGCGCGGCGAACTTGATGCGCTCGTTGCAGCGCATGCAGGGGTTCGGCGTGCGTCCGGCCGCGTACTCGGCCACGAAGTCGTCGATGACGTCGTCGCGGAAGCGCTCGGAGAAGTCCCACACGTAGAACGGGATGCCGAGCTTCGCCGCGGCTCGGCGGGCATCCATCGAGTCCTCGATCGTGCAGCAGCCGCGGGATCCGGTGCGGAGCGTGCCCGGCATCCGGCTGAGCGCCAGGTGCACGCCGACCACCTCGTGTCCGGCCTCGACGGCACGCGCGGCCGCGACGGCGCTGTCGACGCCACCGCTCATCGCCGCGAGAACCTTCACCCGTCTAGGGTACGCATGCCCCCGCGTGCCCGCTGTCGCGCAGCGGGCCGTCAGGATGCGGCGGCGGCACGCGCACCCGCGACCGCGGCGGGCAGTGCCGCGAGCAGCGCGTCGACATCGGCGTCGGTGGAGTCGTGCCCGAGCGTGATGCGGAGCGCCCCGCGCGCCTCCGCCTCCGGCACCCCCATCGCGAGCAGCACGTGCGAGAGCTCGGGGACCCCCGCCTGGCAGGCGGAGCCCGTCGAGACCGCGATACCGGATGCGTCGAGCAGGTAGAGCAGCGCGTCGCCGTCGGCACCCGCGAAGGTGAAGTGCGCGTTGCCGGGCACGCGCCCGCCACCCGGCGCACCCCGCAGCACCGCGCCCTCCACCGACGACAGCACGCCTGCCACGAGCCGATCCCGCAGCGCAGCGACCCGGGCGAGCGGCAGCCCCGCCACCGCCTGCGCCGCCGCGACACCGAACGCCGCCGCACCCGCCGCATCCTGGGTGCCGGAGCGGCCGCGCTGCTGATCTCCGCCGTGCAGCAACGGCTCGACGCTCGCGCTGCGGGCGAGCACGAGCGCGCCGATGCCCACCGGCCCCCCGAGCTTGTGCGCCGACACCGACACGGCATCCGCACCGACCGCGTGCACCTCGACCGGCACCTGCCCGAAGGCCGCCACGGCGTCCACGTGCACCGGCACCCCGTGCCGGTGGGCGAGCGCGACGATCTCCTCGACCGGCTGCAGCGTGCCCACCTCGTTGTTGGCCCACAGCGTCGAGACGAGCGCCACGCTCTCGGGGTCGGCGGCGAGCGCCGCCGCGAGCGCGTCCAGCCGGATGCGCCCCTCGGCATCGAGATCGACCCACCGGGGCTCCGCCCCCTCGTGGCGCTGCAGCCACTCGACCGTGTCGAGGCTCGCGTGGTGCTCGCCCCGCGGAACGACGATCCGCGGACGACGCGCACCCGCGTTGCGCTGCCAGTACAGCCCCTTGATGCCGAGGTTGACCGACTCGGTGCCCCCACTCGTGAGCACCACCTCGACGGGGTCGGCGCCGAGCGCGCGCGCCACCGCCTCGCGTCCCGTCTCGAGGAGTTCCCGCGCAGCCTGGCCCGGACCGTGGATCGAGGCCGGATTGCCGACGAGCCGCAACGCCTCGGTGTACGCCGCGAACACCCCGTCCGTCATGGGCGAGGTGGCGGCATGGTCGAGATAGACCGCCACGGGTTCCTCCTCGCCGCGTTACAAGTCCGTCACGCGCACGTCCTAACCTAGACGTCATGTCTCCCGCCGATCCGCTCAGGAACCTCGGCGTGCACCTCAGCTCCCGCGGCGGCGAGATCCGGGTGTGGAGCGCGAACGCCACCTCGATCGAGCTGTGCATCTTCGATGCGAAGGATGCCGGGTGGGTGGCGAAGCGCGTGCCGCTCGTCAAGGACGAGGCGGACGTCTGGAGCGCGACCACCCGCTCCCTCACGCCGGGCACCCGGTACGCCCTCAGCGTCGACGGCCCGGACGGCGCCGGCCACGAGTTCGACCCCGAGCGGTTCCTGCTCGACCCCTACGCGCGCGGCCTCGCCCGCACGCCCGAGGGCGCCTGGCGCAGCTACGTGCAGGACACCGCCTTCGACTGGGGCGGCGTCGCGAAGCCGGGCACCCCCCTGGATCACACGGTGGTCTACGAGGCGCACGCCAAGGGCCTCACCCGGCTCAACCCCGAGATCCCCGAGGAGCTGCGCGGCACCTACGCGGGGCTCGCGCACCCGGCGAGCATCGCCTATCTGCGGGATCTCGGCGTCACCGCGGTGGAGCTGCTCCCCGTGCATCAGTTCGTCTCCGAGCAGCGGCTCACCAAGATGGGCCTCACCAACTACTGGGGCTACAACACGCTGAACTTCTTCACCCCGCACGCGGCGTACGCGACGCGGGATGCCCAGTTCGGCGGACCGGGTGCGGTGCTGCGCGAGTTCAAGGGCATGGTGAAGCTCCTCCACGAGGCGGGCCTCGAGGTGATCCTCGACGTCGTCTACAACCACACCGCCGAGGAGGGGCGCGGCGGCCCCACGAGCTCGTTCCGGGGCATCGACAACGCGAGCTACTACCGGCAGACACCCGAAGGCCAGTACATCGACACGACGGGGTGCGGCAACACGCTCGACTACGCGCTCCCCGTGACGCAGCGACTCGTGCTCGACTCGCTGCGCTACTGGGCGAACGAGGTGCAGATCGACGGTTTCCGGTTCGATCTCGCCGCGACCCTCGGCCGCGGCGAGGACGCAGCCTTCAGCCCCGACCATCCGCTGCTGCACGCGATCATCGACGACCCGGCGCTCGCGGGCGTGAAGCTCATCGCGGAGCCCTGGGATGTGGGCATGGGCGGCTGGCAGGTCGGCAACTTCCCGAACGGCTGGTCGGAGTGGAACGACGGCTACCGCGACCGGATGCGCAACTTCTGGCTGCGCGACATCGCCCAGGCGCGCGCGACCGGGAACGCGAGCGAGGGCATCGGCTCCCTGGCGAGGCGCCTGGCCGGCTCGAACCACGTGTTCGCGCTCGAGCGCGGTCCGCTCGCCTCGGTGAACTTCGTGACGGCGCACGACGGCTTCACCGCCGCCGACCTGGTCGCCTACGACAAGAAGCACAACCTCGGCAACGGCGAGAACAACCGCGACGGCTCCGACGACAACAAGTCGTTCAACCACGGGGTCGAGGGGCCGACCGCGGATGAGGCGATCCTCGCGACGCGCCGCAAGGCCGTGCGCAACCTGCTCGGCACGCTCCTGCTCTCGGCCGGCATCCCGATGCTGACGGCGGGCGACGAGTTCGGCCGCACCCAGCGCGGCAACAACAACGCCTACTGCCACGATTCGGAGCTCACCTGGCTCAGCTGGGACCGCACCGAGTGGCAGGAGGATCTCGTCGAGGTCGTGAAGACGCTCATCCGCCTGCGCCGCGAGAATCCGGCGCTGCGGCCGGTGCGCTTCGGGCGGTGGGGGGAGACGACGCCGTCGGCCAGTCAGATGGACTGGTACAACAAGGACGGCGAGACGATGAGCATCGAGGACTGGGACTCCGCCGAGGAACGCACCCTCCAGTACCTCGCCGCCTCGACGCCGGAGTTCGAGGCGCCCAACCGCATCCTGCTCGTGGTGCACGGTCTCGAGACCGAGGTCGCGGTGACCCTCCCGACCCACGAGGGCGTCAAGCAGTACACCCTGCTGTGGGACTCGGGCCACGACGACATCAGCGGGGTCGAGGGCGTGCACCGTCCGGGCGAGCAGCTGACGATGGCGCCGACGTCGATGCTGCTGTTCCGGGCGGGGTGAGGCGGATGGCCGGAACCCCCGCGACGGCCGCGCTCACGGCGGCCGGCATCCCGTTCAGCGAGCATGCGTACACCCACGACCCCGCCATCCGCGACTTCGGCCGGGAGGCGGCGACCGCGCTCGGTCTCGACCCCGACCAGGTGTTCAAGACCCTGCTGGCCGAGGTCGACGGGCGTCTCGTCGTGGGCATCGTGCCGGTGACGGGCAAGCTCGATCTGAAGGCGCTCGCCGCAGCGGTCGGCGGCAAGAAGGCCGCGATGGCCGACCCCTCGCTCGCCGAGAAGCGCACCGGCTACGTGGTGGGCGGCATCAGTCCGATCGGGCAGAAGACCCGGCACGAGACGGTGCTCGACGAGACCGCCGAGCTCTGGGATGTCGTCTACGTCTCCGGCGGTCGCCGAGGCTTCGACCTGGGGCTGGCTCCCGGCGACCTCATCCGGGCGACGGATGCCGTGGTCGCCGACATCGCGCGCTGAGCGCGGTCAGCGCTCGTCGCCCTCCTGCCACGCCCGCCTCATGAGCGCGGACACGTCACGGTCGAGGTGATCAAGGCGCGCGTTCACCGCCTCGAATCGCGCGTCGACCGCCGCGAACTTCGCATCGACCGCCTCGAAACCGGAACGGATGACGCGGGTCAGCAGGCCGGTCGAGAGTGTGAACCCGCCGAGCATGACGCCGGCGAAGACGCCGATGAGCGTCCAGATCTGCGGTTCGTTCACGCGTGCCGTCCTCTCCCTCGGGTGCCGATGGGAACGACACTAGCCTCGCCGATCCACCGCCGGGACACCAGGCGGCGGATCTGTGCACGACTCAGAGTCTGAGCTCCTGTGGAGGAGCGGCTACGCGCCGGCGATCGCGACCAGGCCGAGCTCGGCATCCGAGGAGAGCAGCGGGTTGCGCGGCACGACGCGCACCGTGTAGCCGAAGGCCCCGGCACGCGCGAACCGCACCGACCCGGTGTACGCGGCGGGCTTTCCGAGGTCGTGGCTCTCGAGTTCGAGCGCCAGCTCCTGCACCTCGCTCAGCTGCTCCCCCGAGCGCGGACGCCCGTACACGAGCTCGACCGCGACATCCGCGGGGTCCAGCGAGCCGAGCTCGATGAGGGCGCGCACCCTCAGCTCCTCGCCGACGTGCGGCGAGGCGTCGACGCCGCCCGACTCGACATGCGTGACGTGCACTCCAGGCCACGCTCCGCGCACCCGCGACACCCAGGCCGCGAGCGCCCGCGCCGGGGCCAGCTCGTCGGCGGTGATCGCCGCCTCCGACCGTGCGGCGGGCAGGTACAGCCGCTCCACGTACTCGCGCACCATGCGATCCGCGGAGAGCGCGGGCGACAGGGTCGCGAGCGTGTGCCGGATGTCGCCGACCCAGGCGCTCGGCACCCCGTCGGCGCCGCGGTCGTAGAAGCGCGGCGCGATCTGGTGCTGGATGAGGTCGTACATCGCCGCCGCCTCGAGCGCGTCGCGCTCGGCCGCATCGCCCGCCGCGTCGGCAGACGGGATGGCCCAGCCGTTGCGCTCCTCGTGGAACTCGGCCCACCAGCCGTCGAGGATCGACAGGTTGAGCGCCCCGTTGAGCGCAGCCTTCATGCCGGAGGTGCCGCAGGCCTCGAGCGGACGCAGCGGGTTGTTGAGCCACACATCGCAGCCCGGGTAGAGCTTCTGCGCCATGCCGATGTCGTAGTCGGGCAGGAAGACGATGCGACCGCGCACCTCGGGATCCTGCGAGAACTCGACCAGCACCTGGATGAGCCGCTTGCCCTCGTCGTCGGCCGGATGCGACTTCCCCGCGACGACGAGCTGCACGGGCCGCTCGGGATCGGTGAGCAGGGCCCGCAGTCGGGCAGGGTCCTGCAGCATGAGCGTCAGACGCTTGTAGGTGGGCACGCGGCGCGCGAAGCCGATCGTCAGCACCTCGGGAGACAGCAGCTCGCGGTACCACGGCGGCGCCGGCACCCCCGGGTTCTGCTCCTCCCAGGCGGCCGCCATCCGCGTGCGTGCGTCGGCCACGAGCTGCGCGCGGAGACGCCCGCGAAGCTCCCAGAGCTCGGCGTCGGTCACGGCATCCGAGGTCCAGTCGCACGCCGTCGCATCGTCGGTGCCAAGCTTCGAGGCGGCGAGGGCGCGCACCTCGGAGTCGGTCCAGGTTCCCGGATGCACGCCGTTGGTGATCGAGGTGATCGGCACCTCGTCCGCGTCGAATCCGGGCCAGAGCGCGCCGAACATCCGGCGGCTCACATCGCCGTGGAGCTTCGAGACGCCGTTGGCGCGCTGGGCGAGCCGCAACCCCATGACGGCCATGTTGAAGGTGTCCGCCGTGCCACCTGGGTAGTCCTCGGCCCCGAGGGAGAGCACGTCCTGCACATCGACCCCGGGAAGCAGATCGGTCGAGAAGTACCGCTGCACGAGCGGCGCCTCGAAGCGGTCGATGCCCGCGGGAACCGGCGTGTGGGTCGTGAACACCGTGCCGGCACGCACCACCTCGAGCGCCTCGGCGAAGCTCAGACCGTCGCCGACGAGTTCGCGGATGCGCTCGAGGCCCAGGAAGCCCGCGTGCCCCTCGTTGGTGTGGAAGACGGTCGGCTCGGGGATGTCGGCGAGGCGCGCGTAGAGCGAGACCGCGCGTGCGCCGCCGATGCCGAGCAGCAGTTCCTGCAGCAGCCGGTGCTCCCCGCCGCCACCGTAGAGCCGGTCGGTGACCGAGCGCAGCTCCTCGGGGTTCTCCGGGATGTCGGTGTCGAGCAGCAGCAGCGGCACCCGGCCGACGGCGAGCAACCAGATGCGCGCCGTGAGGGCTTTGCCGTCGGGAAGTGCGAGCACGATCTGCGCCGCCGTGCCGTCGGGTGCCCGCAGCACGCTCATCGGCAGGCCGTCGGGGTCGAGCACGGGGTAGCTCTCGAGCTGCCAGCCCTCCCGCGAGATGCTCTGGCGGAAGTAGCCGGCACGGTAGAAGAGGCCGACACCGACGATCGGCACCCCGAGGTCGGAGGCGGACTTGAGGTGGTCGCCCGCGAGGATGCCGAGGCCGCCGGAGTACTGCGGCAGCGCGTCGGCGATGCCGAACTCGGGCGAGAAGTAGGCGATGGTCGCGGGCGCATCCGCTCCGAGGCTCTGGTACCAGCGCGGCTCGCTCAGGTAGGCGCGCTGCTCGTCGCGGAGGCCGACCGCGCGCGCCACGAAGCTCTCGTCGGCGGCCAGTTCGACGAGCCGGGCGGGCTCGACCTCCCCGAGCAGGCCGTACGGGTCCTTGCCGAGCTGATCCCAGAGCTCCGGCGCGATGTCGCGGAACAGTGCCGCCGTGGCGCGGTGCCACGACCAGCGCAGGTTCGCGGCGAGCTCCTCGAGCGGAGCGAGCGCCTCGGGAAGAACGGTGCGGACGGTGAATCGTCGGATGGCCTTCACCCGCTCAACCCTAGGGCCGACGGGTTACGGCCGGATGTCACGAAGACGGCGGCTGCTCGCCGGTCCCCTCGGCGCGCGGCGCGAACGCCGAGAGCTCCGCTTCGCGGGCGGCGCGATCCGCCTCGTCCTCGGCTTTGCGGCGCGCGCGCCGCTTCTCGAGGCGGTTGGAGACGATGAGCCACCCGCCGTAGAGGAAGAGGAATCCGGCGATGAGCGGGATGATGACGGATCGCATGTCGCCGTTGACGAGGTTGTTGACCCAGCCGATCCAGGGCACCGCGTACCAGACGGCGCCGCGCACCTGCACGGGCATCACGGGCTTCTCGTCGGCCGCGCCGTTCGCGTCGCCCTTGGTGATGAAGCTGACCTCACCGCCAGGCAGGTTCGGCTGCACGATCTCGATGACGCGGTGCGTCACGACCTCAGCCTCGCCGGAGGTGAGCTGGTAGGTGACGACGGTTCCGATCCGGATGTCCTGGGTCGCGATCGGCTTGACGATCACGAGGGTGCCCGGCGGGTAGTTCGGCTCCATCGAGCTCGTCAGGATCGTGTACGGGGTCGCCTGGGCGATCGCGGGCACCACCACCACGAGGGCGGCGATGAGCGCGACGAATCCGAGGAGCGCCCAGCTGAGGCCGAGCGCGATGTAGGAGAGCAGACCGCGCTCCTTCGGCGTGTCCCGCACCGCTCGCCGCTCACTCACTGGGGGATCCTTTCACGTCGACGATCCCGGAGCCAGGCGTACACGCCCCCCAGAACGAAGGCCAGCACCCACCACGCCACGGTGAACTCCTGGAAGAAGCGGTCCGTGTTCCAGGTGGGGCCACCCGTCGCGATCCCGGAGCCCCCGCCGCTGTCGGGCAGCGGCACGGGAGTCGGCGCGGGGGTGGGGGTGGCGCTCGGAGTCTCGCCCGGAGTCGTGGTGCCGGTGCTCGTGGTGCCGGTGCTCGCGCCGCCTGCACCGGGGATCGTCACGGTGCCACCG
This sequence comes from Leifsonia xyli, assembly GCA_003243275.1. Classification (GTDB taxonomy): domain Bacteria; phylum Actinomycetota; class Actinomycetes; order Actinomycetales; family Microbacteriaceae; genus Homoserinibacter. Next base: position 708,348 of record QFQR01000001.1, read on the forward strand.
CTCCCCCCACCCGGCGGCGCCACGGGCGCGGTGCATCCGTCCGGCGCGGCGACATCCGTGCTGGTGAGCGTCGCGATGATGTCGAACTCGCCGAGGGAGCGCTGGGCTTCGGTGCCGGTGAGCGTGTCCGAGAGCGCGAGCGAGACGTCGACGCGCACGATCGCGCCCGCGGACATCCCGACGCCGCGGACGAGCGTGGAGCACGGTGCGACGTCGGCGAGCTCGACCGTGGGCCCGCTGCCGACGCCGGCATCGGCCGAGACGGAGAGAGCCGAGATGAAGACACCGTCGGTGCCGCCGACATCGCGGATCGCGACCGCGAGATTGCCCGCGGTCGAGGCCTGGTTCTTCACCCAGAAGGAGCGGGTGATGGTGCCGCCGGGGACGATCTGCGCCCCGCCGAAGAGGTTGCCGCTGTAGGCGGAGGCGAAGGTGACCCCGTCGTGCGAGACGCCGAGCGGATCGCTCGCCGCACTCGCCGCCTGTGCGGGCGACGCCACCACTCCGAGAAGCAGAGCGAACGCCGCGGCGATGATCACGCGTCGTCGCTCGCCGCTCATGTCATGTCCGAGATCGCGCAGCTGCCTGTCGGCTGCTGGAAGAAGTTCACGCCGCGCGTCGCCGTACCCGTGCCGACCAGCGTGCCGTAGGCGTCGACGAGGTCGATGTTGTAGGTGCCGTTGCTGCCGAGATCGTTGCGGGTGAAGGTGATGACGCCGGCACCGCTCGTGTCGGTGGTCGTGGAACTGCCTGATCCCACGAGGGTGCTCGTGCCGCCGTCGTAGAGACGGTAGGTGGTGCTGGCCGCCGCCGTGAATGTCAGCGTGTAGGTGCTGTTGCTGTAGTTGCACGACTGGAAGGTCGGCACTCGCGACATGATGAACTGCTGAGCCGCGACGCCGCCGTTGCAGGCGGCCAGCGTGATGTCGCCCAGATTCTGCCCGGTCCCGGTGGGCGCGACCCAGCAGAGTCCGCTCGCGTCGCTGACGATCTGGAAACGGGACGTCGAGGCGTCGATCAGCTGGGGGAACCAGATCTGGTTCGTGCCGCCGGATGCCGTGGGCGTCATGAGCGTGCCGCTCGTGCCGTCGACGAAGTTGGTGGTGTTCACACCGGTCGAGATGGTGAAGTACCCGGCGCGCCCCGACACGGCGTTGAAGCGCCATACCTGGTTGTCCGCACCCGACTTCTTGCACGCAAAAGCGATGACGCTGATCCCGGGGTTCGGGGTGCCACCGTTGACATCCGCGCAGTACTTGGGATAGCTCGAGGAGCTGAGGTTCGGGCGCAGCCAGTAGTACGCGGTCGTGCTGATCGGCACCGTCGGCGCGCTGTAGATGCTGCTCGTGGTCTGCGCGGTGGTCGCGGCCGTCGCGGTCCCCACGAAGCTCCCGATCTGGAGCTTGCCCGCAAAGGCCGGCGTCAGGGTGAGCGTGCCACCCGAGGTCGCGACGTCTTCGCGCTTCGCGATCGTGGTGCGCACGCAGTAGCTGCGCGATTCACCGGCGGTGAACCCGCTCGCGCCGGTGAGCGCGAGGTCGAAGGAGGTGCCCCAGGTTCCGCTCGCGAGGATCGGCCCCGGGGTGGTGTTGGTGCACGGGAAGCCCGTGGTCTGCAGCCACACCTGGACCGCGAACTTGGAGCGCAGGTCGGGCGAGGTGCTCGTGGTCGCGGAGAAGGTGAGGGTCACGTCGCCGCGGGTCGTGCTCGAGGTCGAGGTCGTGTTGGCGACGGTGACGGATCCCGTGTGCTGCAGCGAGTCGTTCGTGAAGGTCTTCGCGAGCGAGGAGAAGTTCGCGGTCGTGATGGTGAGGTTCGCGGCGCCGAGTGTCGTCGTCGAGGTGGCCTGGGCGGTCCAGTAGGCCCAGCTCGCGCCCGCACCGGCGAGCAGGCTGAAGGTCACGATGCCGGCGATCAGGCCGAGCTTGCCGCGCCATCCGATGCCCCGGCCGCTCATGACGCCACCTGCGTTCCGTCGAAGGTGACGGTGTACCCGAGGGTCGTGTTCATGGTTCCGCCTGGCGCGCTGCTCGGCAGCACGACCTGAAGGCAGAAGGCGGATGCTGCTCCCGCGGCGAGCGAGCTCGCACCGTAGGCAGTCGGCGAGCTCGTGAGCGCCGCGGTCGAGAGCTGGGTGCCGCTCACCGTCGGGCAGGCACCGGGCGCGACGCGGGTCTCCCAGGCTCCATCGCTCGTGATCGAGGCCGTGACCGCGAGCGGGGTGGTGCCGGTGTTGGTGAGCGTGAGGCTCTGGTTGACGATGTCGCCCGGCAGCATCTTCTCGTAGACGGAGTCGGGGATCGTGAGCGTCGAGGTGGCCGGATCGGTGCCGCGGGTGAGCGTCAATGCGGCGTTGCCGGAGGCGATGGTGCCGCCGCTGCCGTAGCTCGCGGTGGCATTGAGGTAGGCGTAGCTCCCGCCCGCCGCGACGACCGCGGCACCGACGCCGACCGAGAGGGCGACCGCAGCCGCGAGCACGCCCCGGATGCCGGGGGCACGCAACCGACGACGCCGAGCTGAGGAGACGACGACCGGCGGGGCACTGTGGGTGCCTCGGGTGTTCCGGTTCGGGTTCATCGTTCTCATCATCTCGGCGTCGTATCGGGTGTCGGTTTCGTATGCGGGTTCGGATTGCAGGTGCGGGGTCCGGGGTGAGCCCTCCCGCTCACCCCGGACCCTGGGTACTACTGGGCCGCGACCTGGGTGAGGGTGATGGCACCCTGCGACAGGTTGACCGCGCCGAGCTTCGTGGTGTTGGACGTGGCGGCGCCGAACGGGAAGTCGATCGTCCAGGTGACCGTGATGGTCGACGGACCGGCCGAGGCGTTCAGCTTGTAGGTGTTGGCGGTGACGCCCGTCGCGACCACGTTGCCACCGGTCACGGAGCCGACCGAGATGGTGCTGCTGGTCGAGCCGTTGATGGCGGCGGCGAGTGCGGTATCAGCCGCAGCGGCGCTCGCACCGGCGACTCCACCGTTGGTCGAGTCGATCTTGAACCAGAGGTCCTGACCGGAGGCGGTGAGGTTGAAGGTCTGCGTGTAGACGAGACGGTTGCCCGGCACGACCTGCACGGCGGACAGCGAGGCGAGGGCCGCGGGCGCCACGACCTGCGTGCCGCTCTGGTTGTAGAAGCCCTTGGTCCAGGTGCCCGCGTTCTGGGCCACGACCGTGAGGTTGCCGGCGGTGATGACATTGCTGCCGCTGGCCGGGCCGACGTTCGCCGAGTCGTTCCAGTAGGCGAGCGATCCGGCGCCGCCCATCAGGAGGACCACGCCGGCCGCGATGGCGATCGATGCCTTGATGTTCTTGTTCATTCCAGTTTCCTTTCGGGTGGTGCATTTCCGGCGCGCGACGACGAACGCGGATGCGATGACGTCGGCTCGGGAGGCCTGTGGTGGGAGGCGAGCATCTGCGCTCCTATCCCCCGGAGTCCACAATAGAGTCCCCCATAGGGCGGACAAAGGGGACGCGGCCGCCCCACTGCGGGGGTCGTCGAACGGATCGATGATTTCCCTGAAAACAGGCTCTGACCAGAGATTTCAATATCTTGAACGTTCCTCGCGAGGCATGTACCCCGGTATTTTTCGGGGTACACGAACGGGCGTTCCACCCAAGGTTTGGGGGCACAAGAAACCAGGCGGTCGACCCCCGACCGACACGAATCATCCGCAGACCGCACCGACTCGGCATCCGATGCCCGACGCGCTACGGTCGGAACGTGCCCACCGACCACACCCCGGCGACCGCGACGGAGCGGGCGGCACGGATCGGTCGCATCCCGATCCGCAGCCTCTCGCCGCAGCAGCCCGAGAACCGCTGGCCCGCCAAGAGCTACCTCGGTGAGGTCGTGCCCTTCGAGGCGACGATCTTCCGCGAGGGTCACGGCCTCATCGGCGCCGAGCTCGTGCTCACCGACCCCGCGGGAGTCGAGACCGTGCACCCCATGCGACTCGTGGGCGCCGGCACCGATCGCTGGCGCGTCGAGCTGCGCCCGCCCGTCACGGGTGCCTACCGCTACCGGGTGCGCGCGTTCAGCGACGACTGGGAGAGCTGGCTGCACACCGCGGTCATCAAGCTCGGAGTCGGCGACGGCCCCGAGCTCGTCTTCGCGATGGGTGCCGAGCTGCTGGAGCGGGTGCCCGGCAAGATCGCGGCGGATGCGCGGGCCGCGTTTCTCGACCCGACCGCCTCCCCTGCCGACCGGCTGAAGGTGGCCGGCGACCGGCGGCTGATCGCTCAACTGCATCGGCATCCGGTCCGTTCGCTCGTCACCGAATCGGAGACCGTCGAACTCGTCGTCGAGACGGCGCGCGCAGCCGTCGGAGCCTGGTACGAGTTCTTCCCGCGGTCCGAGGGTGCCAAGCGCCGCAAAGACGGCACCTGGAAGTCGGGCACCTTCCGCACCGCGGCGAAGCGTCTGCCCGCCGTCGCCGCGATGGGGTTCGACGTCGTCTACCTGCCGCCCATCCATCCGATCGGCGTGAGCCACCGCAAGGGGCCCAACAACTCGACGGTCGCGAGCCCCGGCGACCCCGGCAGCCCGTGGGCGATCGGCGCCGCCGAAGGCGGACACGACGCGATCCACCCCGAGCTCGGCACGACGGCCGACTTCCGATACTTCGTGAAGCAGGCGCAGGCGGCCGGTCTCGAGGTGGCCCTCGACCTCGCACTCCAGGCCTCCCCCGACCACCCGTGGGTGACCGAGCACCCCGAGTGGTTCACCCAGCGGCCCGACGGCTCGATCGCCTATGCCGAGAACCCGCCGAAGAAGTACCAGGACATCTTTCCGATCAACTTCGACCGCGACCCGGACGGGCTCCGCGCCGAGGTGCTGCGGATCGTGGAGCTGTGGATCTCGCGCGGCATCCGCATCTTCCGGGTCGACAACCCCCACACCAAGCCGCTCGACTTCTGGGAGTGGCTGCTCGGCGAGGTCGCCGACCGGCATCCGGATGTGGTGTTCCTCGCCGAGGCGTTCACGCGTCCGGCGATGCTGCACTCGCTCGCGGGGGCCGGGTTCCACCAGTCGTACAGCTACTTCACCTGGCGCAACACGAAGGACGAGCTGGAGGAGTTCCTCACCGAGATCTCGGGTGAATCCGCCGACTATCTGCGACCGAACCTCTTCGTGAACACACCCGACATCCTCACCGAGTACCTGCAGTTCGGCGGGCGCCCGGCCTACAAGGTGCGCGCCGCGATCGCGGCGACCGCCTCACCCAGCTGGGGTGTCTACGCCGGCTACGAGCTCTTCGAGGACGTGGCGCGCCCGGGCTCCGAGGAGAACATCGACAACGAGAAATACGAGTACAAGGATCGCGACTGGGCGGCCGCCGAGGCCGCCGGGCGCTCGCTCGCGCCGTACCTGACGATGCTGAACCGCATCCGACACGAGCATCCCGCACTGACCCAGTTGCGCAACCTGCGCATCCACTGGTCGGACGACGACGCGATCCTCGTCTACTCCAAGCACCTGCCGGGGGCGTTCACCGCGAACGGCCGACCCGACACCCTCATCGTGGTCGTCAACGTCGACCCGCACTCGGTGCGCGAGACGACCGTGTACCTCGACCTCGAGGCGATCGGGCTCGCGAAGGGCGACACCTTCGCGGCGCGCGAGCTCGTGACCGGTGCCCGCTGGACCTGGGGCGAGGCGAACTACGTGCGGCTCGACGCCTTCACCGAGCCGGTGCACATCCTCCAGGTCGAACCGCCGAAGGGACGCTGAGATGGCCGCCCGACCCACCCTGCCGACACTGGATGCGGGCGCCATCGCGAGCCTCGTCGAGGCACGGCACCCGCGCCCGCACGAGTGGCTCGGGCAGCATCCCGTGGGCGAGGGATGGGTGATCCGCGCCCTGCGCCCCCTCGCCGAATCGGTGACCGCGGTGCGCGCCGACGGCACCGAGGTGCCACTCGCGCACCTCGACCGCGGACTCTGGCAGGGCTACGCGCCGGGTGCCGGTCAGGCCTACCGGCTGCGCACCCGCTACCCCGACGGCGCCGAGTGGCTCGCGGACGACCCCTACCGCTTCGTGCCGTCGATCGGCGAGATCGACCTGTTCCTCTGGGGCGAGGGACGCCACGAGCAGCTCTGGCAGGTCTTCGGCGCGCAACTGAAGCAGCACGAGGGGGTCGACGGAGCCGGGTTCGTGGTGTGGGCGCCGCACGCCCAGGCGGTGCGCGTGATCGGGGACTTCAACTCCTGGGACGGCACCGGCCATGCCATGCGCCGCCTCGACGACAACGGGGTGTGGGAGCTCTTCGTGCCCGGCGTCGACGCGGGCGGCATCTACAAGTTCGAGCTGCTGACCCCGTCCGGAGCGTGGGTGAAACGCGCGGATCCGATGGCCCGCTACACCGAGGTGCCCCCGTCGACGGGGTCGGTCGTCGGGCGCTCGAGCTACCGCTGGAACGACGTCGACTGGATGTCGGCCCGCGCCGGGCGGGATCCGCACCAGGGGCCGATGAGCGTCTACGAGCTGCACCTGGGCTCCTGGCGGCCCGGGCTCTCGTACCGGCAGGCCGCCGACGAGCTCATCGACTACGTGACCGGCCTCGGCTTCACGCACGTGGAGTTCATGCCGCTCGCCGAGCATCCCTTCGGCGGGTCGTGGGGGTACCAGGTCACCGGCTACTACGCGCCCACGAGCCGTTTCGGGCATCCCGACGATCTCCGCCATCTCGTCGACCGGCTGCACCAGGCCGGCATCGGCGTGATCATGGACTGGGTTCCCGCGCACTTCCCGAAGGACGAGTGGGCGCTCGCCCGCTTCGACGGGGAACCGCTCTACGAGCACTCCGATCCGCGGATCGGCGAGCATCCCGACTGGGGCACGCTCGTCTTCGACTTCGGCCGCTCCCAGGTGCGCAACTTCCTCGTCGCCAACGCGCTCTACTGGCTCGAGGAGTTCCACATCGACGGGCTTCGGGTGGATGCCGTGGCGAGCATGCTGTACCGCGACTACTCCCGCAAGGACGGCGAGTGGGTGCCGAACGTGCACGGCGGGCGGGAGAACCTGGAGGCGATCTCGTTCCTGCAGGAGGTCAACGCCACCGCCTACAAGCGCAATCCGGGCATCGTGATGATCGCCGAGGAGTCGACCTCGTGGCCCGGCGTGACACATCGCACCTCGGATGGCGGGCTCGGCTTCGGCCTGAAGTGGAACATGGGCTGGATGCACGACTCGCTGCAGTACATGCACGAGGACCCGATGTGGCGCGGCGACCACCACGGCGACATCACCTTCTCGTTCCTGTACGCCTTCAGCGAGGCGTTCCTGCTGCCGATCAGCCACGACGAGGTGGTTCACGGCAAGGGCTCACTGCTCGCCAAGATGCCGGGCGACCAGTGGCAGAAGCTCGCCAATGTGCGCGCCTACCTCTCGTTCATGTGGGCGCACCCCGGCAAGCAGCTGCTGTTCATGGGCTCGGAGTTCGGGCAGCCCTCCGAGTGGTCGGAGGAACGGGGGCTGGACTGGTGGATCCTCGACCAGCCGGTGCATCAGGGCCTCGCGGAGCTCGTGCGCCAGCTGAACGCCCTCTATCGCGCGCAGCCGGCCCTGTGGGAGCTCGACGCCGATCCGGAGGGCTTCCGCTGGATCACGAGCGACCCCGGCGCGAACGTCGTCGCCTTCGTCCGCCGGGCGCGGGACGGGCGCGAGCTGGTCTGCATCGTCAACTTCGGCGGCAACCCGGTGGGGCCGTACCGGGTCGGGTTGCCGGCGACGGGCGAGTGGCGCGAGCTGCTGAACTCGGATGCGACCGTCTTCGGCGGTTCCGGGGTCGGCAACTACGGGCGGGTGACGGCGAGTCCCGAGCCCTGGCACGAGCTGCCTGCCTCGGCCGAGCTCACGCTGCCGCCCCTCGCCGCGCTCTGGCTCGTGCGGGCCTGAGCCGGCCTCAGTACAGCAGCGAGGCGAGCCGCGTGCGGGCCGACGCCACGCGCGGGTCGTCGGCACCCGCGATCTCGAAGAACTCGAGCAGTCGGGCACGGATGCGATCGCGGTCGGCAGGTCCGGCGGTCGCGAACGACTCCAGCAGCCGTCCGAAGGCGTCGTCGAGGTGCCCGCCGCTCATGTCGAGGTCGGCCACCGCGAGTTGCGCGTCGAGGTCGTCGCGCGCGGCGGCCGCCGCATCCCGGATGCTCGAGGCCTCGGCTCCCGAGAGCCGGTCGAGAAGCGAGACCTGCGCCAGACCGGCGACAGCGAGCTGGTCGCGAGGGTTCTCGGCGATCGCCTTGCGGTACTCGGCGATCGCGGTGGGGTAATCCCCCGCCGAGATCGCGTCGAACGCCTCCTGGTGATGCGGGGGCAACGGCTCGGGTTCCGGCTCGGCAGCGTCCTCCCCCTCGGCGGAGGGCACCGGGACGGTTCCCACCACGCCGTTCTCGCCGGCGAGCTGCAGCAGTTCGTCGAGCACCTGGCGCACCTCGGCATCCGACGGGATGCCGACGAACAGGTTGACCGGACGCCCGCCGATGACGGCCGCGACCGTCGGCACCTCGCGCACCTGGAACGCCTGGGCGAGCTGCGGGTTGACGGTGCCGTCGACCACCGCGAGCACGAGTCGACCGCCGTAGGACTCGACGAGCGGTCCGAGCGCGGAGGCGAGCCCCGGTGCGATGAACTCGACGACCACGGGCACCCGGGTCGAGAGCTCGAGCACGCTCTGGAAGGCGGCATCCGAGGTGTCGAAGACGAGCGCGGAGTCGGCGGCGGGCGCCGAACCGTGGTCGGGGCGGGAGGACTCGGCCGCGCGTCGCACGAGTCCGGACAGGTCGATGGCGCCGCGCAGGTTGGCGGAGGGCAGATCGGTCACGGAGACTACGGTACTTCGCTCGCGGCGACGAGACCCTGGGTGAACCCCAGCAGGCGCACCTTCGGGTCGCTCGCGGTCGCGGGGGGCACGTAGAACAGGATCTGCATGCCGTAGACGGCATCGATCCCCTTCGTCGTGGTCTGCTTCTGCGACAGTGCCTTCACGGCCCCCTTCGGGCTGATGGCGGCACCCGTTTCGGCAGGCTTCACGGTCTCGGTCTCGCGCAACTCGACGACCACGATCGCTCCCGTGTCGTTCGCCGCGAGGGCGATCGGCGCGTCCTCGTCGCTCGTGCTCGTGTAGCTCACGACGGCGTTGGGCAGGTCGGCCGCACGCTGGGCCTTGTAGGCGGCCCCGAACTTCTCCTGGAGCACATCGTCGGCCGCATCGAAATCGGCGGCGAACGCCGAGTTGTCGCCCTTGATGAGCAGGTCGCCGTACTCTCCGGCGAGCTTCGACGGGGGGAAGGCCAGGAGCTTGGAGTCGGTCGGATACCGTGAGGCGCCGAGGTCGACGGGTGCCACCTCGGGGATCGACTGGGTCAGCCGCACGAGGTACTGCACCTTGTATTGGTCGCGCGGCGAGTTCTGCACGAACATCAGCCCGTAGTCGTTGCCCTCCGCATCCGCGATCGCGGCGAAGACGGCACGCGGCCAATCGTGCTGCTGCTGCGGCAGGATGAGGCTCACCGTCCCGGAGGGGAAGGCGGGGAGCGCGGCGATCGACGAGTCGGCGGCACGTGCCGTGTAGTTCGCGGTGCGCAACTCGAGCGCGGGGCCGTCGAGCCGCTCGGCAGCGAGCGCCGCATCGCCTGCGCTGTCCGCCTTCGCCACGACATCGGCCGTCTGCGACACGATGCGGGTGAACTGCTGCTGGGTGACGACGGGCGGGTCGATGTCGGCCGCGGGGGCGACCGTGTTCGACGGCGAGGGCTCGGTGTCGCCGTCGGGGGTGCAGGCCGAGAGCACCAGCGCGCCCACGAGGAGCACCGGGAGGGCGATGAAGACGCGCCGCCGCCCACGCGGCTCGGCACCCGTGGTGATGGCCGCTCGCCGCGGCGCGGGCTTGAGCTGCGCGGGCTTCGGAGGCTTGGGCATCTTGGGGGTCTTGCGGCGGGGCCCGTGGCGACGACGCGCGTGGATGAGCGCCCAGATCAGGGCGATCAGACCGAGCAGAAGCGCGCCGATGCCCGCCACGATCAGGGGGCCAGACCACGGGGTCGAGTTGTCCAGCGGCCAGGTGATCGACACGGCGGCGGGCGCCGCCGCGGTTCCGTCGGATGCGATGAGCACCGAGACGTCGCTCGGCACGTTGACCTTGCGAACCAGGGAGCCCTCGCCCGTGAACTCCTGGATCCACAGGTCGCTCCCCACGGGCGAGACGCCCGCGGCAGCCGGGGTCTCGTCGGCCGCGGTCGCATCGCCGCTCGTCGCGGGCGTGCTGCTCGGCACCTCAGAGGGGGTCTCGCTCGGGGCGCCGCTCGGCGTGCCGCCGGCGCCGTCCTGCGCGGCGAGCGGCTTGCTGGTGAGGGTCGCGGTCGCGGCGTCGTAGTCGATCTGCACGGCGCGCGCCCCGTCGAGCCAGGCGCGCACATCATCCGAGCGGCCGTAGGCCATGAAGACCGGGGAGGATCCGGATCCGCTCACCTCGAGGAGCTGGGCGCCGGGGTTCGCACCGAGGGTCGCCCCGTCGATCACGGTGAACGGCGCACCGCCCGTCACATCGATCTTCGACACCAACTGGTCGGGGCCTCGCAGGATGGTGCGCTGCGCGACACCGAGGCCGATGGACACGGCCGCTACGGCGAACAGCACGATCGCGATCACGAACCGCACGGATGAACTCCTCTCGAGCTGCGGCGCGGAGGATTCCGCGCGATCCGCCGAGGGAGACCGGGGCGGACCCCCGCCATCGGGATGTCGACGGGGCAGCAGGCAAAGACAACCCAGGTTAGCGGAGATGGGAGGTGATACCCCGGACGGTGCCAGGGAGGGGCCTGGGAGTCCCCTGATCCCTCGGCGGAGGAGGCGGCGACGCCGACCCCGGCCGCCGATTACACTCAGGGAGGGTCTCCGCCTCCTCGGCGGATGAGGACTCACCGTTTTCCCGAGCGAGGAGCGCACGTGGCGGCAGACGACGCGGGATTCACCACCGAGCTTCGCGGGTACAAGAAGGAGGAGGTCGACCAGGCGGTCGGCAGCCTTCGACGTGACCTCATCAAAGCCAACGGGGACCGCACCGAGGCTCTCAAAGAGGTCAAGCGGCTCCAGGCGCTCGCCGAGGATCTGCAGGCGGAGCTCGACGAGGTCGGCAGCCCCACCTACGCGGGACTCGGCACCAAGCTCGAGAACACCCTCCGGATGGCGGAGGAGCAGTCGACCCGCCTCATCGCCCAGGCCGATATCGACGCCGAGAAGCTGCGCGCCTCGGTGCAGCGGGAGGTCGACGAGCTCCGGGCAGAAGCGGCGGATGCGACGGGCCGGCTGGTCGACGACGCTCAGGCCCAGTCCGAGCGCATCCTGACCGGCGCCCGCGGGGAGGCCGAGACGGTCGTCACGCGCGCCACCTCCGACGCGGGGGCGACCACGCAGGAGGCGCTCCGCGAGGCGGCCGCCATCCGCGGCGCGGTCGCCACCGAGATCGCCGAGACCCGCGCGGCGGGGCGACGCGAGGTGGCGGCGCTGCGCGCCGAGGCGGAGCGCGAGATCGCCGAGCTGCGGGTCGTGGCCCAGCGCGAGGTCGCCGAGGCGCGTGACGCGGCTGCGGCGCTCGCCCGCGACACCGAGAAGGGACGGGCCGACTTCGAGGCGGAGGACGCCCGGCTACGGGCGCAGCTCGCGCACGACCTCGAGCAGGGGCGCACCGACCTGGAACGCGAGACGACCCAGGCGCGCGAGGCCCTGCGGATCGACACCGAGGCCGCGAACAACGCGCTCGCCGCCGACACCCGCAAGTCGCGTGCCGAACTCGACGAGCGCACGGCCGCCGAACGTGCGGCGCTCGCCGCGGAGATCGCGACCGCGCGCGCGCAACTCGAGATCGAGATGACCACGGGCCGTTCCGCGCTCGAGACCGAGGTGTCGGATCGCCGTGCCGCGCTGGAGACGGAGCTGACTCGGCTCCGCGCCGAGCACGACGACGAGGTCACGCGCGCGCGCACCGCTCTCCAGGCCGAGGTCACGACCACAGCGGCCACGCTGTCCGCCGACCGCGAGCGCACCGCGACCGAGCTCGCGCAGCAGAGCGCAACGACGCGGACGGCGCTCGAGCAGGAGCTCACGACCGCGCGGGCCGCGCTCGAGGCCGAGACCTCCGCGGCGCGGGCCGCCCACGAGGCCGAGCTCGCGGCCACGCGCCAGCAGCAGGAGACGGAGCTCCAGGCGGCGCGGGAGGCGCAGGCGACCGATCTCGCCGCCGCACGCTCCACGCACGACGCCGAGCTCGCCGCCGCACGCGAGAGCCACGACGCCGAGCTCGCGAACGCGCGCGCCGTGCTCGAGACCGAGTTGCGCACCTCGCGCAAGGCGCTCGCCACGGAGCTGAGCCAGTCGCGCACGGCGCAGGAGACCGAGCTCGCCGCGAGCCGTTCGGCGTGGGAGACCGAGGAGTCGTCCGGACGGGAGGGCTGGGCTGCGGAGCTCGCGGCCGCCCGCGAGGCGCTCGAGGCCGAGCTCGCCACCCGCCGCGCGGAGGCCGATCAGGAGCTCGCCCAGCTGCGCCACACGGCGACCACCGCCGTCGACAAGCTCCGCAGCGATGCCGAGCGCGAGGTCGCGCGGGTCCGTGCGGAACTCGCCGCAGAGCAGCAGACGCACGGCGCCCGGATCGCCCACGAGGCCGACACGCACGCCACGCGACTCGCCGCCGACGCGGAGCAGGCCCGCACCGACCTCGATGTCGAGCTCGCGGCCCGCCGCGACGAAGCCGAGAAGGACTACCTGGCCAAGCAACAGGAGGCCGCGGCGAGCACGCAGAAGTACCTGGACGAGGCCACCGCGCAACTGCAGGAGGCATCCGCTCGCGCGGCCGAGAAGCGCGCCGAGGTGGACCAGCTCTCGACCGAGGGGGTCGCCGAGGCCCGCAAGATCGCCGACGACGCGCGAGATGCCGCCACCGCGACCACCCGCGAGGCGAAGGCGACCGCGAAGAAGCTCGTGGCCGACGCCGAGAAGCAGGCGAAGGCGCTCATCGCGGATGCCGAGGAGCGTCTCGCGAAGATCCGCGTCGAACGGGAGGCCGTGGCCGGCTACTTCGAGAACCTGCGCGGGCTGCTCGCCGGTGCCGACAAGCTCTCGACGCCGCAGGACGATTTCCCGGTCCCCGCCGACGAGGCGAGCCCGGCGATCGAGGCTCCCGTGGTCGCCGCCGAGGCGGAGACCGCCGAGGAAGCTGGCGACGAAGGCGCCGAGCCGGAGACGCAGACGGACACGCGCCGGACGGCGGACGCACACGCGGAGGGCTGACGGCTAGCCTGGCTCTACGCCCGCGTCTCGCGGGTGGGGAGGGGTGAAGATGAAGATCCAGAACGCGTTCCGGGTGGGGCTCTTCGGCGGGCTCGGGGTGCTCGTCGCGGTCGTCATCGGCACCGGCATCGGCAATCTCGCGACGATCCTCACCTATGTCGGAGCCGCGCTGTTCCTCGCCCTCGGCGTCGACCCCGCGGTCTCCTCCCTCGAGCGCAAGAAGGTTCCGCGTCCGCTCGCGATCGTCATCGTGCTGACCGGGATCCTCGGCGTGTTCGCGGGATTCATCTTCGCGATCATCCCCGTCATCGCCGACCAGGTCGGCAAGCTCATCATCCAGGTGCCGCACCTCGTCGAGACGATCGGCGACCTGAAGGTCCTCCGGGAGTGGTGGGGAACCTACGTCGGCTGGATCGACTTCGACATCGCGCTCAAGAACGTGCAGAACTGGTTCACGAGCAATCTCGACAACATCACCTCCGGGGTGCTCAACACGGTGTTCACCGTCGTGAGCGGGGTCTTCGGCGGACTCATCGTGCTCATCCTGATGCTGTACTTCGTCGCCTCGCTCGCGGGGATCAAGCGCGCCATGTACCAGCTCGTGCCCGCATCCAAGCGCGAGAAGTTCATCGACATCTCCGAGCAGATCTCCACCTCGGTCGGACGCTACGTCGTCGGGCAGGTCGCGCTGGGAGCCTGCAACGGCATCCTGAGCTTCCTGTTCCTCACCGTGCTCGGCTGGATCCTCGGCAACCCGATCGACTACGCGGCTCTGCTCGCCTTCATCGCCTTCCTGTTCTCGCTCGTTCCGCTCGTCGGAACCATCACGGGCTCGGTCATCATCACCTCGCTCGTCTGGCTGTTCGACGGCTGGCCCGCGGTGCTCATCGTCGGCATCTGGTACCTGATCTACATGCAGGTCGAGGCATACCTGCTGAGCCCGAACATCATGAACCGGGCCGTCAAGGTTCCGGGGGTGGTCGTCGTGATCGCGGCGCTCGCCGGCGGAACGCTGCTCGGCATCCTCGGCGCGCTCGTCGCGATCCCGGTGGCGGCATCGATCCTGATCATCTTCAAGCAGGTCATCATCCCCCGCCAGAACGAGCTCTGATCCGCGCTACGGCACCGGCCACTCGCTCGGCAGCGGCAGCGCTGCGGGGTTGACCACGCGCACGATCTCACCGAGCACGCGCGAGGTCTGCTTCTCCCCCACCCACAGGTGCTTGCCGCCCTCGACGGCGACGAGCTCGAGCTCAGGCACCACGGCGAAACGCTCGGCCGCCTCCGCGGGCCGCAGGTAGTCGTCGAGCTCCGGCACCACGGCCACGAGGCGCTTGCCGCTTCCCGCCCAGGCCGCCACCTCATCCGGTGCGGCACGGTGCAGCGGCGGGGAGAGCAGGATGGCGCCCTCGATCGGATGCTCGAGCCCGTACTTGAGCGCCACCTCGGTGCCGAAGGACCAGCCGACGAGCCAGGGGTGCGGCAGGCCGCGCTGCGCGACGAGCGCCATCGCGGCGGCGAGGTCGTGCCGCTCGGCGACGCCGTGCCCGAAGGAGCCCTCGCTCGTGCCGCGCGGTGAGGTGACGCCGCGGAAGTTGAAGCGCAGCACCGCGAGCTCGGCGAGCGCGGGCAGCCGCGCAGCCGCCTTGCGGATGATGTGCGAGTCCATGAAGCCGCCGTGCGTCGGCAGCGGGTGCAGGCACACGAGCGTCGCCACGGGATCCGCCGTCTCGGGGATCGCGAGCTCGCCGACGAGCGTGAGCCCATCGGCGGTGCGGAGCTCGATCTCCTCCCGGAAGGCGGGCAGCTCGACGCCTCCGCTGATGGTGACGCTCATGTGCGGATCCTCCAGCAGTGGCTGTGCCAGTGCCGGCGGGAGGCGAGATCGTCCTCCTCGCCGAACAGCCCGTCCGCCCGCCAGGCGACCAGGTGGGAGGTGCCGACCGCGATCGCGAGACCGCATCCGGGGCAGATGTACTCCTTGACGGCGGCGGCGGCGCTCTGCGGTTGCACGTTCCAGCTGCCGTCGCGGCGCACCTCGGTGTGCTTCATGCCCCCGAGGATGCGCTCCACGTCGAGCGGTTCCGGGTCGGCGTCGCGGCGACGGGGGCGACGCGACGGAGACATGCTCCGAGTCTACGAGTCACTCCTGGGTGCGGCCGCCGGTGTCGATCTGCTGCAGCCGCGCCTCCTCGAGGTCGAGCAGCGTCTGCGCGCGCTGCAGGATGCGGGAGGGGTAGGTGCCGCGCGACCGGGCGTCGAGCAGCACCGAGCGCTCAGCCGCGAGCACCTCGCGGCGCAGCGAGCGGTACTGCTGGTGCGGCGCGTTCGCCAGCGCGTCATCCTGGACGGCGTTCTCGGCGCGCTCCCACGCCGCCTGCACCGCGAGCAGGGTGTCGTCCCGCACGCGTTGCACGACATCCGCATCGACCTGGACGCCTTCGACGCTCACCTCCTCACCGTCGAGCACCGCGATGCCCGCCGTCGACATCTCCTCGAGCAGCGCCGCCAGCTCGCGGCGATCGGCGGCGCGATCACTGCCCCGGATGCCTGTCCACCGGATGATCCAGGGAAGGGTGCCGCCCTGCAGGAGCAAGGTGACGATGGCGACCGTGAAGGCGATCAGCACGAGCTGCTCGTAGTAGGGGGTGGTGCGCGGCAGCGATTGGGCGGCGGCGAGCGTGACCACCCCGCGCATCCCGGCCCAGCCGAGCACGATGCCGCCGCGCCAGCCGAGCCCCTCCGCCTGCAGTTGCGCGAGATCGTTGCGGCGGCGATCGATGCGCCGCTCCACCCCGGCCCGCCGCCGTTCGAAGCGCTCCCCGCGTCCCGACATGCCCTGCACGCGGTCGAGGGCGCGCGCGAGCATGCCCTCCTGCTCCGCGGAGCGCTGCTCCTGCCGACGCATGAGGAAGATCAGCGGCCAGACGAACACGTAGCGGATGACGATGAGCAGCCCCGTCATGAGCAGGCCGAGCAGCAGGGCGTCCCGCACAGACAGCTCGTCTTCGCGCACGTCGGAGATGATCGTGAAGATCTGCGCCCCCATGAGCAGGAAGACGCCGTTCTCGAGCACGAACTGCAGCGTGCGCCAGTTGAAGCGCTCCGAGATGCGGGATTGCGCGGAGAAGGCCTTCGCGCTCTGATGACCGCTGTAGAGGCCGGCCGCGACGACCGAGATGACACCGGAGCCGTGCAGCTCCTCCGCGGGGATGAACGCGATGAACGGCACGGCGAACGAGATCGCCGTGTCGAGCATCGGATTGTCGAGCCGCTTGCGCACCCACACGGCCGCGACCCCCACGACGACGCCGATCGCGATCGCCACCAGCACGGCGTAGAAGAACTGCCCGATGGCGTTCCAGGCGATCACGTCGGCCCCGGATGCCGTGACCGCGGTCGCCGCGATCGCCGTGCGCAGCAGCACGAGCGCGGTCGCGTCGTTGACGAGCCCCTCGCCCTCGAGGATCGACACGAGCCGGGCAGGCAACCCCATCCGCTTGGCGATCGAGGTGGCCGCCACGACATCCGTCGGCGAGATGACCGCGCCGAGCGCGATCGCCGCCGCCAGGTTGAGATCGGGCAGCAGCATGAAGAGCACGAAGCCGGTGACGAGCGCGCTCGCCACCACGAGGATCACCGAGAGCACCGAGATCGTGGAGAGGTTGCGGCGGAAGTCGACGAACGGCACGGTGATCGCGGCGGCGTAGAGCAGCGGCGGGAGCACACCGAGCAGGATGATGTCGGGCTCGACATCGATGGGCGGAACCCCCGGGATCAGGCTGTAGCCGACCCCCAGCACCACGAGGATGAGGGGTGCGGCGAGGCCGAGCCGGGGCGCCCACGCCGCCGCCGCGACGATCGCGATGACCCCGCCGATCGCCACGAGCGCGTAGTCCATGCTCGATCGTATCGGCGAGCCATCCGCTCCGTCCCGCCGCCGTCAGCGAATCGCGACGCCGACGAGCTCAGTACCACCCTCTGGTCTGCGAGTTGCCCCAGGCGACGCACGGGCTGCCGTAGCGCCCCTGGATGTAGCCGAGGCCCCAGACGATCTGGGTGGTCGGGTTGGTGGCCCAGTCGTCTCCGGCGCTCGCCATCTTCTCGCCAGGCAACGCCTGCGGGATGCCGTAGGCACCGGAGCGCGTGTTGTGGGCGTAGACGTTCCAGTGCGACTCCTTGTTCCAGAGCGCCACGAGGCAGTCGAACTCGCTCTGCCCCCATCCGCGTGCGACGACCATGTCGTAGGCGATCGCCTGCGCGGTGCCGGGGTCGGGCACACCGACGGCGGGCGCGGTCGCGGCGGTCGGTTTCGGCTTGGACTTCACGACCTCGAAGCCGTCGCGGGCCGCCGTCTCGGCCGCGACCTGGGTCGCCACCTCGTCGATGAGCAGACTCTGCCCCGCGATGTCGCTCGCGCTGAGCGGCTGTTTCGCGGCGGCGAGGCTGGCGGCGGAGCTGAGTCCGGAGGGTTCCACGAGCAGCGCGGCGACGAGGCCGATCGAGGCGAGGTAGGCGAAGGTCCCGAGCAGCCAGCGCGGGCGCACCTTGCCCGTGGCGCGGGCGCGCGCGAACTGCACCGCCTGTCCGGGCGGGTCGGGATGCGTGCCCCGGCACCGATATCCGCTCACAGTCGCACCAGTGTAGCGACGCTTCCGACGAAGGTCATGGGCGCCCCTCAGCGCACCGCCAGCATGACGCGCGTGACGGTGTCGAGAAGGTAGTCGACCTGCGCCTCGCGGTAGCCGCCTCGCTGGGAGCGGAACGCGACGGTGCGCACGTCTTCGGGGGTGAGCGGCGTGCCGCTCTGGAAGTAGTCGGCGATGCGGGCGGCGAAGGCGTCGACATCCGCGACGGAGTACCCGATGGTGAGGAAGGTCACCCGCTGGAACTTCTTGCCCGCGGGGCGCACGACGCGGTCGAGGAGCTCCTGCGCGGTGGCTCGGGCGTCGGCGTACCAGGCGGCATCGCCCTCACGGGCGATCACACGCTCACGCTCGCGGGAGGCGAAGGCGTCTTCGAGACGTTCGAGCGCGGCGTCCACGTGGTTCGTCGAGTACCCGCCCTTGCGCATCGAGAAGGCCGTCGTGCGGATGGTGTCGGCCGTGACGATCGTGGCGTCGGGGCTCTGCGCGGTGTAGGCGCGGCGGGCATCCTCGAGGAAGTCCTCCACCTCGTCGATGTCGTAGCCGGCCCGGCCTTTGCGCGCGCGGGGGAAGGTCATACTCACCCGGACATGCTACCCACCGTTTCCTGCACATCCGCGGAATCGGCGCACCGTCACGGATGTCGGGGCGTCAGTGGAAGATCAGATAGAACGCGTAGGCGACGGCGGCCGACGGCAGGATCGAGTCGAGCCGGTCGAGGAATCCACCGTGGCCGGGCAGCCATCCGGAGATGTCCTTGATGCCGAGTTCGCGTTTGATGAGCGACTCGGTGAGGTCGCCCATGGTGCCGACCAGCATGAGCACGAGACCCATGATGGTGCCCTCCCACCACGGCTGGTCGAGCATGAGCCAGGCGAGCAGGGTGCCTGCCACCATCGCGGCGAGCGCCGCACCGGCGAACCCCTCCCAGGTCTTGCCTGGGCTGATCCGCGGCGCCATCTTGTGCCGACCGAAGCTGAGACCGGCGGCGTAGGCGCCGACATCGGTGGACACCACGATGATGAGGGCCGCGAGCACCCACCACTGACCTCCGGCCTCCCCCGCGAGCACGACGTAGAAGCCCGCGAGGAAGGTGACGTAGAGCTGCACGAAGAGCCCTGCCCCGAGGTCCGCGAACACGGATCCGGCGGGCACCCGTTGGCTGGGGCGGAGCAGCTCAGCGAGACGCCAGACCGTGATGAGCGCGATCCCCGCGATCACGGCGATCCAGAGTCCCGGCACGTGGAAGAAGTAGGCGACGGGGAGCACCGCGATGCCGACGACGATCGAGATGACGCGGGGAACGTCGCGGCCCGCCGCGCGCAGGGCGGTCGAGAGCTCCCAGACCGTGAAGCCCACCAGGAACGCCGCGAAGGGGACGAAGAGCCAGCTGGTGAACAGCAGGCTCACCAGCAGGATGGCTCCGAGGGCGACCCCGATGCCGATCGCGGCGAGCAGGTTGCGTCCGGTGCGCGCGTTGATCTTCTCCTGGGTCTGATCGAACTGGTCGCGCGCGTGCTTGACCTGCGCCTCGAACTCCTCGCGTGCGTGCTGGGCGTGCGCCTCGAACTCCGCGCGCGTCTGGTGCGCACGCGCCTCGAACTCCTCGCGGGGGGTGCGCTTGCCGGTCGGCGCGGGGTTCTCGGGCGCGGAGGCGCCGTCCGGGTCGCGATCCATCAGACCTCGAGCAGCTCGGCTTCCTTGTGCTTGAGGGCCACGTCGATCTGGTCGACGTGCGTCTTGGTGAGGGCGTCGAGCTCCTTCTCGGCGCGGGCGACGTCGTCTTCGCCGACCTCCTTCTGCAGCGCGTCGAGGTCGTCCTTCGCCTTGCGGCGCACGTTGCGGATGGCGACCTTGGCATCCTCGCCCTTGGCGCGCGTCAGCTTGACGTACTCCTTGCGGCGCTCCTCGGTGAGCTCGGGCATGGTGACCCGCACGATGTTGCCGTCGTTGCTCGGGGTGGCACCGAGGTTCGGGAAGTTCACGATCGCCTTCTCGATCTCCTTCAGCGCCGACTTGTCGTAGGGCGTGATGACGAGGGTGCGCGCCTCGGGGTTCTGCAGTCCGGCGAGCTGGCCGAGCGGGGTCGGGGTGCCGTAGTAGTCGACCAGGATCTTCTGGAACAGCGCCGGGTTCGCACGGCCCGTGCGCACCGTGGCGAAGTCCTCCTTCGCGACCTCGACGGCCCGGGTCATCTTGTCTTTCGCCTCGGCGAGAACGTCACTGATCACGGGGGCTCCTTCGATGTCGCAGGCAGTTCCCGTCAAGCTTAGTGATCTGAGGTGGTGACGAAGTCGATGAGCTGCTCGACGCGTGCCAGCAGGCTCGGTTCGAGGTCGGTGTAGCCGCGCACCGAGCCCAGGATGCGCTGCCAGGCCGCCGCGATGTCCGCCTGGTCGTCGTGCGGCCAGCCGAGCGCCTCGCAGACGCCGTGCTTCCACTCGACGCCGCGCGGAACGACGGGCCACGCCCGGATGCCGAGGCGCTCGGGGCGCACCGCCTGCCACACGTCGATGAACGGGTGGCCGACGACGAGCACGTGCGGGCCCTGCACCCGGGCGGCGATGCGCGACTCCTTCGAGCCGGGCACGAGGTGGTCCACGAGCACCCCGAACCGGGCGTCCGGGCCGGGGCTACGCTCGGCGAGCAGCTCCGGCAGGTGGTCGACGCCCTCGAGGTACTCGACGACGACGCCCTCGACGCGCAGGTCGGCGCCCCACACCTTCTCGACGAGCTCGGCGTCGTGGCGCCCCTCGACCAGGATGCGGCTGGCGCGGGCGACGCGGGCGCGCTGCGGGGTGGCGGCCCGGGAGCCGGATGCCGTGTAGGCGCGCCCGGCATCCGCTGCCTTCGGCGCCACGAGCACGACGGCCGCGCCGTCGACCAGGAAGCCGCCGCCGAGCGGGAACCAGCGCACCCGGCCCTGACGGTCCTCGAGGCCGACGTTGCCCTTCTCGAGTGCCACGACGGCCCCGACGAAGCCGTCGGGGAGTTCGACGACGAGCTCGCGGGTCGCCTCGAGCTCGGGGATCCGGATGCGGCCGCGGGCGCGCCAGTCGCCCGCGAGGACGTCCTCGCCGTAGGGGTCGCTCACGGTCAGACGGTGACGAGGGTGCCGATGTGCTCGCCGCGGAGCGCCTTCGTGATGTTGCCGGCCGGCTCCATCCCGAACACATGCATCGGCATCCGGTTGTCCATGCACAGGCTGAAGGCGGTCGAGTCGACCACCTTGAGGCCCTGCACGAGCGCCTCCTGGTAGCTGATGCGCTCGAGCTTCCTCGCGTTCGGGTTCGTGCGGGGGTCGTCGTCGTAGACCCCGTCGACGCCATTCTTGGCGACCAGCACGGCGGCCGCGCCGATCTCGAGCGCACGCTGGGCGCTCACCGTGTCGGTGGAGAAGTACGGGAGGCCGGCCCCCGCGCCGAAGATGACCACGCGACCCTTCTCGAGGTGCCGTTCGGCGCGCAGGGGGATGTACGGCTCCGCCACCTGGGTCATCGAGATCGCCGACTGCACGCGCACCTGGGCGCCGGCCTGCTCGAGGAAGTCCTGCAGGGCGAGGGCGTTCATGACCGTGCCGAGCATGCCCATGTAGTCGGCGCGTCCGCGGTCCATGCCGCGCTGGCTCAGCTCCGCCCCGCGGAAGAAGTTGCCGCCACCGACGACCACCGCGACCTCGACACCCTCCGGGTCGTCCGGCGTGCGGGGGGTCGCGGCCGCGATCTCCTTCGCGATGCCCGCGATGACATCCGGATTCACCCCGAGCGAGCCGGCACCGAACGCCTCACCCGAGAGCTTGAGCAGGACGCGGCGGCGCTTCGACATGGGTGTCCTTCCGAGGGGGTTTGCGGCCGGACGGGCCGTCAAGAATCGTACCCGAGCGCTCCCGGGTCGCGGCACTCCCCCGGATGCGCCGCTGAGACGGCAGTTCCGACCCATCCTGATGCGAGTTTCGGGTCGGAACTGCCGTCTCGGCTTCTCGGCGCGGGGCGGGAATGCGAAGGGGCCCCGCATCCGTGGATGCGGGGCCCCTTCGGGTGGATGCTGCTCAGGCGCCGACCTTGAAGCGGGCGAAGCCCGTCACGGTCAGGCCCGCGTCGGCGAGGACCTTGCCGACGTTGAGCTTGTTGTCGCGGGCGTAGTCCTGCTCGAGCAGGGCGACCTGCTTGAAGAAGGCACCGAGGCGACCCTCGACGATCTTCGGAAGGGCGGCCTCCGGCTTGCCCTCCTCGCGGCTGATCTGCTCGACGATGCGGCGCTCGTTCTCGACCTCGGCCTGCGGCACATCCTCGCGCGACAGGTACGTCGGGTCGGCGAAGGAGATGTGCTGCGCGATCGAGCGCGCGGTCTCCGCGTCGTCGCCCGTGTAGGAGACGACGACGCCGATCTGCGGCGGCAGGTCCTTCGAGGTGCGGTGCAGGTAGACCGCGAACTTCTCACCCGGGATGCGGGCCACGCGACGCAGCTCGATCTTCTCGCCGATGGTCGCGGCCTGGTCCTCGATGAGGGAGCCCACGGTGCCACCGTCGACGGCGACCGCGAGGGCCGCATCCACCGTCTCGGCGCCGGAGTCGGCGAGCGCGCCGACGACCTTCTCGGCGAGGGCGATGAACTTCTCGTTCTTGGCGACGAAGTCGGTCTCGCAGGCGAGCTCGATGAGCGTGACCGCGGTGGCCGACTCGACGACCGCGACGAGGCCCTCGCTCGTGGAGCGGTCGGCGCGCTTCGCGTTGCCCTTCGCACCCTTGAGTCGCAGGATCTCGACGGCCTTCTCGATGTCGCCCTCGGCCTCGACGAGAGCGTTCTTGGTGTCGACCATGCCGGTGCCGAGGCGCTCGCGCAGGGCCTTCACGTCTTCCAGGCTGAAGTGGGCCATGGATGGATTCCTAACTGTCTGGGTTCGGACTACTTGGCGGCGGGCTTCTTGGCAGCCGGCTTCTTGGCTGCGGGCGCGGCGACCTCGGCCTCGGGCTCGACCTCGGCGGCGGTCTCCTCGACCTCAGCCTCGACGGCCTCCTCAGCAGCGGCCTCCTCGGCGACGGCCTCCTCGGCGGCTGCCTCGGCGACGACGACCTCGACCTCAGCCTCGGCGGCGACCGGGTCGCCCTCGACGCGCTCGTCGACGGCCTCGACCTGCTCGGCGACCGACGGCGACTCGGTGGAGGCCTCGAGAAGCTCACGCTCCCACTCGGCGAGCGGCTCGACGGCCGAGACGTTGCCCTCGGCCTCCGGCTTCTGGTGGCGCTGGATAAGCCCCTCGGCGGCGGCGTCGGCGATGATGCGGGTCAGCAGACCGACCGAACGGATCGCGTCGTCGTTGCCCGGGATCGGGTACTGCAGCTCGTCGGGGTCGGCGTTGGTGTCGAGGATGCCGATCACCGGGATGCCGAGCTTCGTGGCCTCGTTGACCGCGAGGTGCTCGCGCTTGGAGTCGACCACCCAGATCGCGCTCGGGGTCTTCGTGAGGTTGCGGATGCCCCCGAGGGTCTTGTGCAGCTTGTCGAGCTCGCGCTTCTTGATGAGGAGCTCCTTCTTGGTGAAGCCCTTCGTCGTGTCGTCGAAGTCGATCTCCTCGAGCTCCTTCATGCGCGCGAGGCGCTTGGAGACCGTCTGGAAGTTGGTGAGCAGACCGCCGAGCCAGCGCTGGTTGACGTACGGCTGGCCGACGCGGGTCGCCTGCTCAGCGATGGCCTCCTGGGCCTGCTTCTTGGTGCCGACGAAGAGGATGGTGCCGCCGTGGGCAACCGTCTCCTTGACGTAGTCGTAAGCGTTGTCGATGTAGCCGAGCGACTTCTGCAGGTCGATGATGTGGATGCCGGAGCGCTCCGTCAGGATGAAGCGCTTGACCTTCGGGTTCCACCGGCGGGTCTGGTGTCCGAAGTGCACGCCGCTGTCGAGCAGCTGGCGGATGGTGACGACGGCCATGGCCGTTTCCTTTCCTTGCAGGGCAGGGCTCCGCCTGCTCTGCGGTTTCTCAGTTGTGTGCCGCGACCGGCCGGTCGCGATCCCTGGTGCCCCGGCGCACATCCGCTGCCCCGAGGGGCGGACTGAAGGAGGTGGGCCGTGCTGTTCTGACGAACGATGGGCACGCGAAGTCACCCGCGTGATGCGGGTGCTGACCTCAGTGTAGCAGCGCGGCTGTACAGCGTGCGCCGCCGGGTCTATGCTGATCCGGCCCGGATGGCCCGCGGCGCAGCTGAGGAGAGGAGGACCCGATGCGAACCGTTTTCGTCGTGCTCGGAAACCCCACCCTCACCCTCGAGGCCGCCGCCCGCTGATCCCGCGGTGGCCTCCCTCCGGAGTCCATCGTGAACAACTTCTTCGGCGACGATTTCGTCGTCCCCACCTTCACCTTCGCCGACCTCGAACCCGACGTCGGCCAACGCTGGTCGACCTGGCCGGCCGTCACCCCCTCCGAACGCGGGCCGCGCCCGTGGCCGGACTGGGTCGTCACCTCCGCCGCCGCGATCGACACCGAGCTCGGCATCCTGAAGACCGGGAAGGAGGCGGACGTGTTCCTGCTGGAACGCGCGGTGCCCGACGGCTCCGCCGTCTCGTTGCTCGCCGCGAAGCGCTACCGCACAGCCGAGCACAGCGACTTCCACCGCTCGGAGACGTACCGCGAAGGCCGGGTCGAGCGGCGCTCGCGCGACCAGCGGGCGGTGGACCGCGGCACCGCCTACGGGCGCACGGTCGCGGCCGTCGCCTGGTCGTACGCGGAGTTCGCGGCGCTGTCGCGGGCGTACCAGCTCGGCATCCCTGTGCCCTACCCGGTGCAGGTGAGCGGCACCGAATTGCTGCTCGAGTTCATCGGCGAGGGCGCCGTGGCCGCTCCGCGCCTGGCCCAGACGGATGCGACGGGGGCCGAGCTCGCGCGGCTCTTCGCCCAGGTGGTCGAGATCGTGCTCGGTTTCGCGCGGGCGGGGTGGGCGCACGGCGACCTGTCGCCCTACAACCTGCTGGTGCACGGTGAACGGGTGGTGGTGATCGACCTGCCGCAGCTCGTCGACGTGATCGCGAACCCGAACGGCATGGCGCTTCTCGAACGGGACTGCCGGAACGTCTGCAGTTGGTTCGCCAGGCGCGGCCTCGCGTGCGACGCGGACGAGCTGTTCGCGCGGGCGGTCGCCGAGCTGTTCTGACGTCTCCTCCCCCGGGTGAGGCCGACGCGCGTTCTCCCCGGATGCCACGGTTCCGGATCGTCGCCCGCGCGCGGCGGTCGAAGATGAGCGGATGCGCAACCCCACCCGCCGAATCGCCGCCGCCGTGGTGGCTGCCGCGCTCTGGGCGTGGCCGATCGCGGCACCGCATCCGATCGTGCGCCCCTACCTGGCCCCCGCCACACCGTATGCCGCCGGGCACCGCGGCATCGACATCCGTGCTGCGGAGGGCGCGCAGTTGCGGGCCCCCGCCGACGGCGTGGTGCGTTTCGTGGGAGTCGTCGTCGACCGGCCCGTGCTCTCGATCGACCACGGCGGCGGGGTGCTCTCGAGCTACGAGCCCGTCGTGGCGACCGTCGCCGCCGGGGAGACGGTGCGCCGCGGGCAGGTGATCGGCACCGTCATCGCGGGGCACTGCGCGAGCGGCGCATGCCTGCACCTCGGCGTTCGGATCGACGGTGGCTATGTCTCGCCGCTGCTGTTCCTCGGCGGACAGCCGCGCGCGGTGCTGCTTCCGCCGTAGCGGGGCAGCGCGGCTCAGGCGCGCGGATGGGCCAGGCGGTAGCTCTCGCGAAGCCTCTCGGTCGAGACGTGCGTGTAGAGCTGAGTGGTGGCGAGGCTCGCGTGACCCAGCAGCTCCTGAACGATGCGCAGATCGGCGCCGCCGTCGAGCAGGTGCGTGGCAGCGGTGTGACGGAGTGCGTGGGGACCGGCCGGCCCGGAACCCGGGAACTCGCGGATCTCGTCGGCGACGAGCTCGTAGACGGCGCGGGTGCTCAGGCGGCCTCCGCGGGCGCCGAGCAGCAGCGCGGACCCCGAGCGGTCGGTCGCGAGCTCGGGCCGCCCCTCGGCGAGGTAGCGCTCGAGCGCCTGCGCGGCGGGTGCCCCGTAGGGAACCACCCGCTCTTTCGCCCCCTTGCCGAGCACCCGCAGCGTGCGCGCGCCGTGGTCGAGGTCGGGGAGGTCGAGACCGACGAGCTCGCTCACCCGCACCGCGGAGGCGTAGAGCACCTCGATTATCGCCAGGTCGCGGATGGCGAGCGGATCGCCGCCCGCGGCGCGCGCCTGCAGTCCCTCGAGCAGCCCGTCCATCTGCGCGCGGGTCAGCACGCGCGGCAGTCGACGGCCGGCACGCGGGGTGCGCAGGCGCACGCCCGGGTCGTGCGGCGTGAGACCGCCACGGGTGAGCCAGGAGGTGAAGGATCTCGCCGACGACACCCGGCGGCCGAGGGTCGACGGCGCGAGTCCCGCCTGCGAGCCGCGCCAGACCCAGTCACGCAGGGTCTCCAGGTCGAGGGATGCGGCATCCGGCTGGCCGAGCGCCTCGGCGAAGCCCACCAGCTCGGCGAGATCGTTGCGGTAGGCGCGCACGGTGTGCGCGGAGTAGCCGCGTTCCTGCGTCAGCTCGGCGAGGTACGCCTCGACCGCCACACGCAACTCCATGTCGCCATGGTGCACCCGCCGCCCGCGAAACCGCGGGT
Source organism: Leifsonia xyli (assembly GCA_003243275.1). Lineage (GTDB taxonomy): Bacteria > Actinomycetota > Actinomycetes > Actinomycetales > Microbacteriaceae > Homoserinibacter. The sequence continues at coordinate 734,918 of QFQR01000001.1, forward strand.
GCGAACGCGGGGATGCGGCGATTGCGCCTCGAAACTCAGCCGCCCGTGGCGCGGAGGTGGTCGTCGAGGTTGAAGGTGGAGCGTTTGAAGGAGAACGCTTCGCGGCGCTCCTCCGGGGTCATCGCGGCGAGCGCGTCGAGGAAGGCGCCCGAGAAGCCGGCGACGCGCGGGGCGTCGCCGATCGGCACGATCGAGTGCACGACCTGCTCGTCGTAGACGTGCACGAGGTTGAAGGTCTGACCGCCGTCGATGCCGGCGAGGGTTCCGGGCTCGGCGCTCGAGTCGATCGTGTAGCAGGTCGCGGAGGCGACCGACACGGGGATCCCGGCGAAGGTGCCGGTGGTCGAGTAGTGCAGATGCCCGGCGAGCACCGCACGCACGTCGGTGCCGCGGATCACCTCGGCGAGTTCGGCCTGATGGTCGAGTTCGAGGATCGCCATGAGCTCCACCGGGGTGGGGATCGGCGGATGATGCAGGGCGATCAGGGTGCCGTGCGGTGCCGGTGTGGCGAGTTCGCGGCGCAACCACTCGAGTTGTGCGGGTTCGAGGTCGCCGTGGTGGTAGCCCGGCACCGTCGAGTCGAGCGCGATGATGCGCAGTCCGTTCACGTCGTACACGCGATCCTGGGTCTCGGTGCTCGGCGGCTCCCCCATCAGGATCTCGGCGAACGGCTCGCGTTCGTCGTGGTTTCCCATGACCCAGATGACGCGCGACCCCATCCGCTCGGCGGCCGGCTCGACGAGGCTCTTCAGCCGGTGGTAGGCCTCCGGTTCACCGAGGTCGGTGAGGTCACCGGTGACGACGATCGCTTCGGGCCGCATGCCGCTGCGTTCGAGCTGGGCGAAGGCGCGGGCGACGGTGGCATCCGTGTCGACCGCCCCGTAGAGCGCGCGCCCGGCGCCGAGCAGGTGGGTGTCGCTGATGTGGGCGATGACGTGGATCGGCGGCGCGTACTGCCCGAGCTGGACCATGCTGCGAGCGTAGCCGTCGCATCCGTCACGCTAGGTGGCGCGCACCCAGCCACTCGAGAGTTCGCGGACCGCGCCGTCGAGCGCGAGCAGGCCGAGTTCGGCGCGCACCCGGTCGACCGCGAGACCCGAGAGCACCGCGAGCTTCTCCGGGGTGCGCGGGCTGCGGGGCGCGAGGGCGTCGAGGAGGCGGATGCGGGTGCCGGTGGGGTCCGCGGCCGGGCGGGCCGCACCGGCGTCCGCCTCCTCGACGGTCTGTTCGCTCATCCGCACCCCGTCGGCGGTGGCGAGTGGCGCGAGTTCGGCGATCTCGTCGGCGCTCGTGACGCAGACGGCGTCGTATTCGCGCAGCAGGCGATGGCATCCGGCGGATGCGGCGCTCGTGATCGGACCGGGCACCGCGCCGAGCGGACGGCCGAGGGCGGCCGCGTGACCCGCCGTGTTGAGCGATCCCGAGCGAGCACCGGCCTCCACGACGACGGTGACGAGGCTCGCCGCGGCGATTAAGCGGTTGCGTTGCAGGAAGCGCCATTTGGTGGGTGCGACACCGCACGGGACCTCCGAGATGGCGACGCCCCGCTCGATGATGCGGGACAGCAGCGCCTCGTGCCCCGAGGGGTAGAAGCGGTCGAGCCCGCCCGCGAGGAAGGCGACGGTGTCGGCCTGACTCGCGAGGGCCGCGCGATGGGCGGCGCCGTCGACCCCGTAGGCGGCGCCCGAGACGATCGCGTAGCCGCGGTCGGCGAGCCCGGCGGCGAGTTCGACGGTCACGTGCTCTCCGTACCCGGTGGCGGCGCGCGCCCCGACGATCGCGACGCCGCGCTGGAGGGAGGCGAGCTTCGCCCGCTGCCCCCGCATCCACAGCGCGACCGGCGCGTACTCGGCGAGATCGGCGAGGCCGGTCGGCCAATCGGGGTCGCCCGGCACCAGGAGCGAGGCGGCGAACCGTGCCGCCTGGCGCAGCGACAGCAGTGCGTCCCCCTTCGAGATGCGCGGGGTCCAGCGCGCGACCGCCTGACTCAACTCGGCGTCGTCGAGGCCCGCATCCCGCTCGGCGAGCGCGTGCCGCAGCATCCCGCCCTCGCGGTCGTCGATGAGTGCGGCGAGCGCCGCCTCCGCGCCGAGCGCGGCGACGACAAGGCCGGCGACGCGATCCCCCGGTTCCGCGATCCCCGTCCAGGTGGCGCGGGCGAAGCGCTCGGCGACCGCATCGCGATCATGGCCCGGGTCGGTGAGCGGGCGGATGAGCGAGGCGACGGTCGTGTCGGCGATCCCCAGGATGGTCATGCGGCGGCCTTTCGGAGGTAGAGGGCGCGACCGATCTGATCGAGCCCGGGGCGGTCGATGCCGTCGAGGTCGGCGAAGGTCCAGGCGAGGCGCAGTACCCGGTCGTAGCCGCGCATCGTGAGCGCGCCGCGCTCGAGGGCTCGATCGAGTGCGGCGGTGGCGCCGCTCGCGGGAGCGCCCTCGGAGCGCAACCAGCGGCCCGCCACGTGGGCGTTGAGCCGCCACGGGGAACCGGCCAGTCGCCGCGCCGCGCGGGCACGGGCCTCGAGCACGCGCTCACGCGCCGCCGCGCTCGTGGTCGCGGGGGCGTCCGCCCCCACCCGCAGCTGGGCGGCCGTCACGCGCGGCACATCGAGTCGGATGTCGACCCGGTCGAGCAGCGGACCGGACAGCCGCCCGAGGTAGCGGCGGCGCGCGAAGGGGGTGCAGGTGCACTCGGCGTCGCGCACGCCCGCGTTGCCGCAGGGGCAGGGGTTCGCGGCGAGCACGAGCTGGAATCGGGCGGGGAAGCTCGCGGTCGCGGCGGCCCGCGAGATCGTGATGACGCCCGACTCGAGCGGCTGCCGCAGGCAGTCGAGCGCGGAGGGCGCGAACTCGGGCGCCTCGTCGAGGAAGAGGATGCCGTGCGCCGCCCGCGCCGCAGCCCCCGGACGGATGACGCCGCTGCCGCCTCCCACGATCGCGGCGGGCGAGGCCGAGTGGTGCGGCGCCTCGAGCGGCGGGCGGATCGCGAGCGAGCGCCCGACCGGCATCCCGGCGAGCGAGCGGATCGAGCTCACCTCGATCGCCGCGCGCTCGTCGAGGTCGGGCAGGATGCCGGGCAACCGCGAGGCGATCATCGTCTTGCCCGCCCCCGGCGGACCGAGCAGGAACATGTGGTGCCCGCCGGCCGCGGCGAGCTGCACCGCCTCCACGGCGTCCCGGTTGCCGACCACCTCGGAGAGGTCGCCCGCGTCGTCGTCGAATTCGGGGGCGGCGGACGGCAGCAGGGGCTCCACCTCGACGGGCTCGATCTCCGCTCCGTGCCAGATCGCGGCCTCGCGCAGACTCGCGACCGCGACCACGCGCATCCCGGGCACGAACGATGCCTCATCGGCGTTGCCCGCCGGCACGAGCACGGTGTCGAAACCGGCGCGTTCCGCCGCGAGCACCATCGGCAGGATGCCGCGACACGGGCGGAGTCGCCCGTCGAGCCCCAGCTCACCGAGGTGGATGACCCCGGTCACCGATTCGGGCGACACCCAGCCCTCCGCGGCGAGCAGCGCGAGCGCGATGCCGAGATCGAAGGCCGAGCCGGTCTTGGGCAGCGAGGCGGGCGAGAGGTTCACGGTGACCCGCCCGCCCGGGAAGTCGAAGCCGCTGTTGCCGATCGCCGAACGCACGCGGGCCTTCGCCTCACCGAGCGCCGCGTCCGGAAGGCCGACGAGCACGAACGCGGGCAGGCCGCTCGCGGTGTCGGCCTCGATCTCGACCGGGGAGCCGTCGAGTCCGAGCAGCGCGACGGCGTGCGCACGCCCGACGCCCATCAGAACACCCCCACGAGGTGCTCGATGCGCGGGTCGGCGCCCCGCGGCGCGAGCACGGCGACCGCGTCGATGCGGATGCGGCCTCGCTCGCGCGGGTGCGTCTGGCACCATACCCCCGCGAGGCGCCGGAGACGCGCGAGCTTGAGCGGGGTGATCGCCTCGAAGGGATGCCCGAACGCCGTCGAGCTGCGGGTCTTCACCTCGACGAAGACGAGCGCGTCGCCGTCGCGCACCACGAGATCGATCTCGCCGTGCCTGCATCGCCAGTTGCGCTCCACGAGCCGGTACCCGCGCGCCACCAGGTGCTGTTCCGCGAGCCGCTCACCGCGCCTGCCGAGATCATCCTTCGCTGCCATGCGGGAGAGCTTCGTGGCTCCGGCAGACACCGGACGGCGTCAGGAGGCCGAATCGGGCACTACCCCGACAGCTTCATGGCTGGGGAGGGATGGACGGAACCCCCGGAACGGAACCCGCACGCCCCCGGATACGGGGCGCATCCGAGCACACGGCTCAGCCCTGGTAGCCCACCAGCCAGTGCACCCCGAAACGATCGCGCACCTGCCCGTCGCGATCACCCCACGCTCGCTCCTGCAGCGGATCGAGCACCTCGCCGCCCTCGGCGAGCGCAGCGAACCAGGCCTTGAGCGTCGTGGCATCCGCCGTGCCGAGCAGCGCGAACATGCCCCCCGCCAGTTGAAAACTCGACTCGCCCTCGGCGGCATCCGCCGCGAAGAGCGTGACCAGGCCCGACACGGCACCGTGGGCGATCGCATCCGCCGGCCCGTCCTCGCGTCCGAACTCGGCGTAGCTGTGCAGCTCCAGCTCGCCGCCGAAGATCTCGTGATAGCGCGTCAACGCCTCGCGGGCGGTTCCGGGAAGCAGCAGATAGGGCACCAGTCCGGCCATGCCGCCAGGGTAGTCCGCGGGGCTAAGGTCGGGAAGGTGACCGAGATCATCCGCCCCGCCCGCCCCGACGACATCGAGCGCATCACCGACATCTGGGCGATCGGCTGGCGCGACGGGCACCTCGCCGACGCGCCGGCGGAGCTGCTCGCCCATCGCACCCGCGAGAGCTTCCTGCCGCGCGTCGTCGACGGACTCGAGCGCACCCGCGTCGCGGAGGTCGACGGCGAGCTCGCGGGCTTCACCATGAGCCTGGACGATGAGGTGTACCAGGTGTACGTCGACGCCGCCCACCGCGGCACCGGCGTCGCCGCCCGGCTGCTCGCGGATGCTGCGGCCGAGGTGCGCGCAGCCGGACATGACGTGCCGTGGCTCGCGGTCGCCCGCGGCAACGCGCGCGCCCGGCGCTTCTACGAGCGCGAGGGCTGGACGGATGCCGGCGCATTCGACTACCCCGCCGTGATCGCCGGCGGCGAGCCGATCCCGGTGATCTGCCACCGCATGGAGCTCCGCGGCGGGGATGCCTAGGCTCGGAGCGTGACCGTACTCGCCGGCATCCTGCTGCTGACAGGAGCATTCTTCAACGTCGCCACCTGGCCCACCTTCCTGAAGCGGGTCGCGCGTGACACGCGGGCGCGGGATGCGGCGGGGCGCGCCACCCGCTTCCTGCGGGTGCACCAGGTGCTCGTCGCGATCGCGATGGTGCTCGCCGCGGCCTCGGCGACAGTCGGAGTGTGGGTGCTCGTCGCAGGATAGGGGTCGGGGCACGCCGCCGCGCGGCTACCCGACCGGGGAGACCTCGCCGTCGAGGTAGAGCCAGCGCCCGCCGACGCGCGCGAACCGCGAACGCTCGTGGAGCACGCCCGCGCCGTCCGGCCCGCGGTACGAGGCACGGAACTCCACGACGCCCGCCGCGTCATCCGGCCCGCCCGCGACCGTGTCGACGATCTGCAGGCGACGCCAGACGACATCCGCATCCAGTTCCAGCTCGGGCGGCCGTGTCGACGGATGCCACGACGCCAGCAGGTAGGCCGCGTCCCCGCGGGCGAACGCGCTGAAGCGCGAGCGCATGAGCGCCTCAGCCGTCGGCGCCGGGGCGCCCCTGTGGACAAGTTCGCAGCACTCCGCATACGCAGGGCCGGAGCCGCACGGGCAGGCGCCGCCGCTCATTCGTCGAGCGCGAGCTCCTTCGGGAGCTCGAGATCCTTGTCGCCGCGCACCTCGACGTTGACGTCCTTGAAGGTGAGCACGCGCACGCTCTTCACGAAGCGGTCGGAGCGGTACACATCCCACACCCAGACGTCGGTCATGGTGAGTTCGAAGTAGAAGTCGTGCTCGGTGTCGTGCCGCTCGAGCGTGACCTCGTTGGCGAGGTAGAAACGTCGCTCCGTCTCGATCACGTACTTGAACTGACCCACCACATCGCGGTACTCGCGATACAGCGAGAGTTCCATCTCGCGGTCGTAGTCGTCGAACTCGTCCTCGTCCATCCCGACGAGTCTAGTTGGGGGCGGGGTCTCGATACGCCGCTGCGCGGCTACTCGACCAGCGGGAGGGACGCGACCCGCGGCCGGTCGACCAGCGCGCCTCGAGACCACCGCCGACCCGCTCAGAACAGCGCGGCCTGGCGCAGCCAGCTCCAGCGGTGCAGCGGGGATGCGCCGAGCCGGTCGATCGCGGCGTAGTGCGTCGCCGAGGCGTAGCCCTTGTTGCTCGGCCACTCGTAGCCGGGGTGCACGGCATCCGCGTCCACCATGAGCCGATCGCGGTGCACCTTCGCGAGCACGGATGCCGCCGCCACGCTCGCACAATCGCGGTCGGCCTTGACGCGGGTCATCACCCGCGGGCGCGACGACTCCGGCCACTCGCCGAGCGCCGGGGTCAGCCAGTCGTGCGAGCCGTCGAGCACGACGATCGCCGCCTCGACCGGAACCCCCGCCGCCACGAGCGTCTCGAGCCCCCGCACGGCGGCCAGCCCGAGCCCGGCCACGATGCCGAGCGCATCCACCTCGGCGTTGTCGGCCAGCCCGACCGCCGAGAACGGCGCCCAGGCGAGCACCTCCGGATGCAGCGCCTCGCGACGCCGCTCGGAGAGCAGTTTCGAATCGCGCAGGCCCACCGGCATCCCCTGCACATCCGGCCAGAACGCGCCGAGCCCGACCGCGACCGGCCCGGCGATCGCCCCCCGGCCGACCTCGTCGCAGCCGATCACGAGCGCAGCGCCGTCACGGAAGAGCTCCCGCTCCAGCTGCAGCGTCGGGTCGGCGACGCTCATCCGCCCGAGGTCGTCGTCGCCGACGGCGCCGGCGTGGGGGTGCCGCCGTTCTCGACCCCGTCGAACACGAGCGGGTAGTTGTCGAGCCAGGTCCAGCGGCTGACGGGCCAGGAGATCAGCACGGCACGGCCGACCACGTTGCTGATCGGCACGAAGCCGTTGCCTGGCTTGTCGCGGTTGTAGCGCGAGTCCTGCGAGTTCCAACGGTTGTCGCCCATGACCCACAACGAACCCTCGGGCACCGTCACCTCGAAGGGGTCCTTCGAGACGGCGGTGATACCCGGCGGCAGCTTCACATAGGCGGACTCGTCGAGCGGCACCCCGTTGACCGACATCCGCCCGAAGTCGTCGCAGCAGCTGACGGTGTCGCCCGGCAACCCGATGACGCGCTTGATGAGGTGGTCGTTCGAGTCGGGTGCGGTGAGGCCGACAATCGATCCGAGCCAGTCGAAGAAGCCCGACACCGGATCCTTCGGCGCCTCGAAATTCGGCGTCAGCCAGCCGCCGGGATCCTTGAACACCACCACGTCGCCCCGCGAGATCGGCGTGAGAGCGGGCTCGAGCTGGTTGACGATGATGCGGTCATTCACCAGCAGGGTGTCTTCCATCGACGGCGACGGGATGTAGAACGAGCGGATCAGGAACGTCTTGATGAGGAAGGAGATGACGATCGCCGCGAGGATGATGAAGGCGACATCCCGCAGGAAGTAGAGGAAGCCACGCTTCGGCTTGCCCGATTTCTCGGTCTCGGACGACTCGTCCGCATCGTCCGCGGGAGCAGTCTCCGCGCGTTCCTGGGTGTTCTCGCTCATCACTCCCCTGAAGTCCCTGCAAGCATATGCGCCCCCCGCGGGCGGCGATGACATGCGACGCCGGAAGACGACGAAGCCCGGCCCCGCGTGTGCGGGAACCGGGCTCCGGACGGATGCGGCGGACGCTCAGGCGTCGCGCTTCTCCTTGATCTTGGCCTTCTTGCCGCGGAGCTCGCGCAGGTAGTAGAGCTTCGCGCGACGCACGTCACCGCGGGTGACGACCTCGATGTGGTCGATCACCGGCGAGTGCACCGGGAAGGTGCGCTCGACGCCCACCTGGAAGCTGACCTTGCGCACCGTGAAGGTCTCGCGGACGCCCTCGTTGGAGCGGCCGATGACGACACCCTGGAACACCTGGATACGCGAGCGCGTGCCTTCGATGATGTTCACGTGCACCTTGACGGTGTCACCGGGGCGGAACTCGGGGATGTCGGAACGCAGGGATGCGGCGTCGACCTCGTCGAGGATGTGCATGTTCTTTTCGCTCTCTGCGCCCGCCACAGGTCGAACGCGGGTATACGGAAATCAGAAGATGGGATGTGCATCTCGCGGCGACGGTCCCCCTGTGGCAGGGCCGTGCGGACGCACAAGGATCCATTCTGCCACACGAGCGCCCCTCCCCACGACCCGCCTATCCCGCGGAGCTCGGCGGCGCATCCCACCGTGTCTCGGGGGTCGCGCAGTTCTCCCGGAACACGAACTGCGAGGGGAGCTTGCGCTCGTGGCTGGTCCAGTCGATGGGCGGGCGCTTCGCGTCGTCGGGCAGGTAGCCGAGTCGGTAGACCGCCATCAGCTCGAGCTCGTCGGGCACCGCCAGCAGGCGCACGATCTCATCCCAGGCGCCCGGCACCTCCATGGGGAAGGAGATGAACTGGATGCCCATGCCGAGCATGGTCGTCGTGAGCCAGACGTTCTCCATCGCGGCCCCCATCGAGAACACCGAGTAGAACGACGACAGCTCCCCCGGCCGGTACTCGGCCCGGTCGAGCATCACCCCGAGCAGCAGTGGTGAACCGGCCACGAGCTTGCGGTTCTCCTCGCCGAGCAGCTGCGGCACCCGCATGGTGTTCATGAGCTTCTGGCCGCGCGCGGTGAACACCTGACCGGTGAAGGGGCGCAGCGGCGCAGGCAGCTTGTCGAACAGCATCCCGCTGCGGGTGCGCTCCATCTCCTCGCGACTGAACCGGAAATACGGCTTGTAGCGCTCGAAGAAGGTGCCGTTCGACATCGCCGTCGTCATCGAGGTGCCGCTGATGCGCGCGATCTCCTCGATCGTGGCGCGCGACTCGACGAGCACGAAGCGCCACGGCTGACTGTTGAGCTGGGAGGGCGCGCGACTCGCGACCTCCATGAGCAGGCGCTGATGCTCCTCGGACACCGGATCGGGCCGCAGCGGCCCGTTCGTCGTCTTGCGTCGGCGCAGCACGTCCAGGAACTCGCTCATCTCGTGCCTCTCCCGCGGCGGGCCGAGCGCCCGCCCCGCTCCGGTGGTCTCCCCCGCAGCGCCACCGCGAGCGCCGCGGCGAGGAACGGGCCGACGGATGCCGCGAGCGCCGGATGCCGCCATCCGTGCGTGCCCGCCACCGGGATGACCGCGAGCGGCACGAGCGCGGGGACGAGCACGGCCCCCGCACGGCCGCGCTCCGCGACGAGCGCGACGGCCGCCGCGGAGGTCGTGGCCGCCGTCGAGATGTAGAGCGCGTGGTGCAGCCAGTGCGCGCGACCGGTGCGGAACCGGCCGGTCGCGACGCCGATCCCGAGGGTGCAGCTCGCGGCATAGGAGCAGGCGGCCGCGATCGTGAGCACCCTGGCGGTCATGCGCCCGTTCCCATCCCCCGCGTCACCAGCAGCCGGAACGGCCGCGCCGGCTCCACCCGCCACGTCGCGGGAACGGCGCGCCGCAGCTCCTCAGCCGTGTAGCTGCGGCGGATCGAGAGCCGACCGTCGTCGTAGAGGAACGAACGCGAGGCCAGCGGCCGGGTGACGACGCTGTAGAGCGCGAGCGCGGTGCCCGAGCGGCGGATGTCGTTGTGCAGTCCGCGCGGCGCGAGCGCGGCGCAATCGCCGAGGAACCCGGCCAGCTCGTCGAGGTGATGCAGCACATGGTTCGACACCGCCAGGTCGTAGCGCGCGCCCGCCGCGAGGAGCTCGGCGGTCGAGGCCGACAGCAGCACGACATCCGGATCGGGGGTGCGCTGCGCGTAGGCATGCGCACGCGGGTCGGGATCGGTCGCGGTGACCTCGAGCCGCACCCCGTCGCGCCTCGCCCACCCGGCGAGCGCGCGAGCCACATCGCCGCCGCCCGAGCCGACATCGAGCAGGCGGAACGGGCGCACCGGATCCAGGAGCGGGCGGATGCGGCGCAGGTAGATGCGCTGCCAGCCGCTGAAGGCGCGGTTGACGCGCGGGAAGAGGCGGTAGGTGTTCTCGAGCAGCCGCAGATCGCATCCGGGATCGTCCATCGCCTCCCGCAACCGTGTCTCGCGTTCGCGGAGCGCCGTCACCTCGGCCCCCGCCCGACCTCGACGCGCATCCGAGCCGCCTCGAGGGTGAGCCCGGGGCCGAACGCCATCGCGCACACCTCGCCGCCGCGCTGGACGGCGAGCAGGCGGCGCAGCACGAAGAGCACGGTCGGGCTCGACATGTTGCCGTGGTCCGCGAGCACGCCGCGCGAATGCCGCATCGCCGCATCCGGGAGGGCGAGCGCCTCCTGCACGTGGTCGACGATGCTGCGCCCGCCCGGATGCACCGCCCAGCCCCCGATCGCGCCCGCATCCTCCGGGATCAGCGGGGCGATGGCCGCGCGGATGCCGCGCCCGATGATGCCGGGAACCCGGCTCGAGAGGTGCATGAGGAAGCCGCCGTCACCGATCGTCCAGCGCATCTCGTCGATCGTGTCGGGCAGCACCCCCGTGAGGAAGCCGTCGAGCGCGAGCGCCGGTGCGGTCGGCTCTCGGGCGCCGACGACGGCCGCCGCCGCACCATCGGCGAACAGCGACATGGCCACGATCTGCTCCGGCTCATCCGTCGCCCGCAGGTGCAGGGTGCACAGCTCGACGCAGACGACGAGCACGAGCGACGACGGGTCGGCGCGACAGATCGCATCCGCGGTGCGCAGCGCCGGGAACGCGCCCGAGCAGCCCATGAAGCCGAGATGCAGCCGCGCGGTCGCCGGGTCGAGGCCGAGCTCCCGCACGAGCGCGAGATCCGGCCCGGGCGAGACGAAGCCCGTGCACGACACCGTGATGACGTGGGTGACCTCCGTGGGCGCGACCCCGGCCGCGGCGAGCGAGCGTCGTGCCGCCGCGACCGCGAGCTGCGGCGCATGCTCGGCGTACAGGGCGTTGCGGTCGCCCGTGGTGGCGGGGCGGATGGCGCCGTCCGGCGCGAGGAGCAGTGAGTCCTCCCCCGTGACGAGGGAGTCGAGCACCGTGTTCCGCTGCGCGATCCCCGAGCCGTCGAAGGCCGTCGAGATCAGCCGGGCGCCGAGCCGGGAGAGGCCGGGCTGCCCGGCGAGGATGTCACGTGCGCGCTCCTGACTGAGCACGGCGGGCGGAACCGCCGTCTCGATCGCCAGGACGCGCGAGGTCACGAGGTGCGGCCGCCTGGCTCCGGCGGAGTGACATCCTGCGAGGTCACCACGATCACCTCGCCGATGTCGACCGGCGCCGGCTGCCGGGGGACGGATGCGCGGGCACCGTTCAGGGTCGCGTCGACGTCATCCATCGCGGCGCGGAACCGGCGCCGCCCCTCGGTGACGAGCTCCCAGAGCGCGAACCAGAACGCGCCGAGCACGAGCACGATCGCGGCCGCGACGATCGCCGGATGCGCCACGAAGCCCGCCGCGATCAGCACGGTCCAGAGCGCGAGGAGCACAGCGGCATCCCACCGCGACACCGCGCGCTCCTGCCGCACGCCCGGCCGCCACACGATGAAACCGCCGATCGCGAGGAGCATGAGGAACAGCACAGGGCACACGATGAGGTAGCCGACGAAGCTCCATCCGATGCCGTCGATGACGATGCCGCGGCCGATCAGCACCCACACGGGCAACAGCACCGCGAGCGGGAACAGCAGGCGGTAGACGACGCGGCGGATGAGCATGTGGCAAGGCTACGCTCGACGGGTGATAGAACTCCGGACTCCCGCTGAGATCGAGCAGATGCGCGCCGCCGGTCGCTTCGTGGCGAGCGTGCTCGAAGCCACGCGTGACGCCGCGGATGTCGGGGTGAACCTGCTCGAGCTCGACGCCCTCGCGCACGAGATGATCCGCGCGGCAGGCGCGGAGTCCTGCTACATCGACTACCACCCCTCCTTCGGCGCCTCGCCGTTCGGCAAGGTCATCTGCACCTCCGTCAACGACGCCGTGCTGCACGGGCTGCCGCACGACTACCGCCTGCGCGACGGCGACCTGCTCTCGCTCGACTTCGCGGCATCCGTCGACGGCTGGGTGACCGACTCGGCGCTCTCGATCGTGGTCGGCGACGCCGACCCGGCCGACCTCGAGCTGATCCGCACCACCGAGCGGGCGCTGGATGCGGCGATCGCGGCGGCGACGGTCGGGCACCGCATCGGCGACATCTCGGCGGCGATCGGGGATGTCGCGGAGGCCTCCGCGCTGAGCGTCAACCTCGACTTCGGCGGGCACGGGGTGGGGCGCACGATGCACGGCGACCCGCACGTGCCCAACGACGGGCGCCGCAAGCGCGGCCTGCCGCTGCGCGCGGGGCTCGTGCTCGCGCTCGAGCCGTGGTTCATGCGCGGCACCGACGAGATCTACACCGACCGCGACGGCTGGACCCTGCGATCGAAGGACGGCTCGCGCGGTGCCCACGCCGAGCACACCGTCGCGATCACCGCCGACGGCCCGATCGTGCTCACGGCCCGCTCGAGCTAGTCGTCGCCGGCCGGCGCCTCGGGGCCGAGCAGTTCGGGGCGGATGCGGCGCGTGCGCTCCAGCTGCTGCTCGCGGCGCCAGGCGGCGATCGCCGCGTGGTTGCCCGAGAGCAGCACGGGCGGGGTCTCGAGACCGCGCCAGAGCGACGGCTTCGTGTAGCTCGGGTACTCGAGCAGCCCGTCCTCGTGGCTCTCCTCGACGAGCGATTCGGGGTTGCCGACCATGCCGGGCACGAGGCGGCCGGCGGCCTCGATCATCGCCATGACGGCGACCTCGCCCCCGTTCAGCACGTAGTCGCCGAGGCTCAGCTCGCGCACCGCCGCCACCTCGGGGCGGCTCGCGGTGTGCTCGATGACGCGCTGGTCGATGCCCTCGTAGCGGCCGCAGCAGAACACGAGGTGGGATGCGGCGGCGAGCTCGCGCGCGACCGGCTGGCGGAACAGTGCGCCCGCGGGCGTCGGGAACACGACCACGGCATCCGCCGCATCCGCGAGCACGACATCGAGTGCCTCGCCCCACGGCTCCGGCTTCATGACCATGCCGGCGCCGCCGCCCGTCGGGGTGTCGTCGACCGTGCGGTGCCGGTCGTGGGTGAAGTCGCGCAGATCGTGCACCCGGATGTCGATGAGCCCGTTCGCGCGCGCCTTGCCGAGCAGCGAAACATCCAGCACCGAGAAGAACTCGGGGAAGATCGTGACGACGTCGATGCGCACCCGTCGAGCGTAGTCGGCCTTCGTTCGGGAGGATGACACGCCGTCGCCGACGCTGCCCCGGCCTCCGCGCGGCGTGTCATCCTCCCGAACGGAATCGGGGCGGCCTGTCCTGCACAGGCTGGGCGCGGGCGAGTTGTGCACGGAACGCGGATGCGCGGAGCTCGCGGCCGGTCGGCGCACGTCAGCGTGTACGCATGATGCTGCTGGATGCCCTCGGTCGCTGCGACGGAGTCGCCCACGTCGAAACCCTGCGTGAGCTCGACGTGCCGCCCTGGGTGGCGGGCGCGGCGGTACGAACGGGCCTCGTGATGAGGCCGCGGCGCGGCTGGGTCGCGAGCGCGGCGGCCGACGTCGAGCTGCTCGCCGCGGTGAGCGCCGGCGGTCGCCTCGGATGCGCGAGCCAGGCCCGCCGACTCGGCCTGTGGGTGCAGGACGACCCCGGGCTCCACATCTCACTCCCGCGGCATTCCGGTCACGCCCAGCCGCCGGCGGATGCGATCGCGCACTGGCGCGGACGGGAATGGCGGCGCGGTCACGCGACCGCCGACCCGCTCGAGACGGTGATCCGCGACCTCGCCGACTGTCTGCGTCCGGAGGCGGCACTGTGCACCCTCGACTCGGCGCTCAACACGGGCCTCATCAGCCTCGCCGAGCTCGAACGGGTACTCGCCGACACCCGGCGCGGCGCGAGGCTGCTGCCGCTCGTCGACCCCGCGGCGGAGTCGGGCCTGGAGACCATTGTGCGCTGCCGCCTGCTGGTGGCCGGCATCCTGGCGCGATCCCAGGTGCAGATCGACGGGATCGGACGGGTCGACCTGGTCATCGGCGACCGGCTCATCATCGAGTGCGACGGGCGTGCCCACCACGACGACCCGCTCGCCCGGGCACGCGACCGGCGGCGCGACCTGCTGCTGTCCGCGCGGGGCTACCTCGTCATCCGGCTCGACATCGCACAGATCCGGGGCGACTGGATGCTGACCCTCGCCGTCATCCGCGACCTCATCGCGCGCAGACAGCACCTGTGGAGCGCCGCAGGCATCCGTTCGGGAGGATGACGCGCCGTCAGGCAGCGCCGGTCAGGCCTCGGGCGGCGTGTCGTCCTCCCGAACGGAGGCGGAGCGGGATGCCTCGGGCTCGGGGTCGGCATCCGGGAGCTCCTCGAAGAGGCCCGGAGGCGGGGTCAAGGTGACCGTTCCGGATGCCGTGTCGACGGTCGGCACGAACGCCGCGACGAACGGCACGAGCACCTCGCGGTCGTCGGCGCGCACGACGAGCAGATCCTGCGCGGGCAGATGCTCGACCCGAACGACCTCACCGACCTCGGCACCGTCGCGGAGAGCCCGCAGGCCGACCAGCTGGTGGTCGTACCAGGCGTCGGGCTCCGGCTCCTCGGCCGCGACATCCGCATCGATCCACAGGATCGCCTTCACCAGGGTCTCTGCCGCGGTGCGGTCGAGGATGCCCTCGAAGAACGCGACCGGATGCCCGTTGTACCAGCGCAGCTCGGTGAGTTCGAGGGTCTTGCCGTGCCACGGCGAATCCTTCGGCACCTGCAGCGAGAAGCTCGCGCCTGGCACGAATCGCTTCGCCGGGTCGTCGGTGTAGAGCTCGACCTTGAGGGCACCCTTCAGACCGTGCGCCTTCAGCAGCCGCCCGACGCGCAGCTGGGTGGTGTCGGGGCGCTTCGCCCCGCTCACGCCGCGTCGGTGTCGACGACGTCGACGCGCACGCGTCGACCGTCGGCGAGCGCCGTCACGAGGGTGCGGAGCGCCTTCGCGGTGCGGCCCGAGCGACCGATGACGCGTCCGAGGTCCTCGGGGTGCACCCGCACCTCGAGGACCTCGCCACGCGGGCTGCTCGACGAATCCACCTGCACGTCATCGGGGTGATCGACGATCCCCTTGACGAGGTGCTCGAGGGCGGATGCGAGCACGTGTTACTCCTTGTCGGCGTCGGCCGGGGCCTCGGCAGCGGCGTCCTCGGCCGCTTCCTCGGCGACGACGGCCTCGACGGCGAGCTCCTCGGCGTCGGCGGCCGCGGTGTCCGCGTCCTGAGCGACCTCGGTCGACTCCTCGGCTGCGGGCTCCTCCGCCACGACCTTCTTCTCGGCCTTGGGCTTCAGCACCGGCTTCTTGGCCTCGTCGGCGACGAACGCGACGGGCGCCTCCTTGGTGCGAACGGTGCTCGTGGCGTTCTTGTCGCCCTTGAAGGTGCCCCAGTCGCCGGTGAGCTTGAGGATCGCGAGCACCTGCTCGGTCGGCTGAGCGCCGACGGAGAGCCAGTACTGGGCGCGCTCCGAGTTCACCTCGATGAACGACGGCTCCTCGGTCGGGTGGTACTTCCCGATCTCTTCGATGACGCGGCCGTCGCGCTTGGTGCGCGAGTCGGCGACGACGATGCGGTAGTACGGGGCACGGATCTTGCCGAGCCGCTTGAGGCGGATCTTGACAGCCACAATTCTCCTGAAACGTGTGTGTAGGGGTCGAACTGCTCCCGTGCGCGTGGGGGCACACTCCGGCAGAAAGCTCTTGATGAGGGGATCCGTCGCGCCTGATAGAGGGTCGGGCGGCGCGGATCCAACGTCCTATTCTGGCACGTCCGCGACAGTGGTGCCACTCGGCTCGGGAATCGCGCTCCGGCGCCGCGAGAGGGCGACACCCACCAGGCAGAGCACGCCGCCGATCACCGCCAGCACCCCCGGCACCTCGCCGAACACGAGCCACCCCGCGAGGATCGCGAGCGGGGGCACGATGTAGGTCGAGATCCCGAGCTGGCCGGCGGGCACCCGCGCGAGGGCGTAACCCCAGGTGGTGAACGCGAGGGCGGTCGGCACGACACCCAGGTAGACGACGCCGAGCAGGGCCGCGGGCGACGCATCCGCCGCCTCCGTCGCCAGCTGCCCGACGAAGGGCAGACACGCGAGCATGCCGATCAGACAGCCGAGAAAGGTGACCTGCACGGCGGGGAGTCGCCGGACGAGCGGCTTCTGCGCGAGCACGCCCGCGGCGTAGGTGACCGCCGAGGCGAGCGCCCAGAGCACCCCCGCGACGTCGACGCGGCCCCCCGATCCGAACACGCTCGTGGCGAGCCCGATCAACACGACCCCCGAGAACGCGACCCCCGCACCGATCGCGAGCCAGCGCGGGATGCCCTCCCCGAGGAACAGCCCCGCGCCGAGCGCGATCAGGATCGGGCCGATGTTCACGATCATCGCCGTCGTGCCGGCATCGAGGGTGTGCTCGGCGAGGTTGAGGGTGACGTTGTACGCACCGAACCAGGCGATGCCGTAGAGCGCGAGCAGCACCCACTCCCGGCCCGTCGGCCGCACCCAGCGCCGCGCCGCGAGCATGAGCACCCCGAGCGCGACCGAGCCGACCAGCAGCCGACCGAGCGCGAGCGCACCGCCGCCGATCTCGGGGGCGACGCCGCGGATCACGATGAAGGCGCTCGCCCAGGCGAGCAGGGTGAACGCGATCGCCAGGAGCACGAGCCGGGAGAGCCGGGTCGCGGATGCGGTGGGGGCGGGAGGGGCGGTCACGTCGCCACGCTACGTCCCGCGTCCGACAGCCGATAGCCCGCATCCGGTCAGGCAACGTGCCGTTCCCGCCAACCGCATCCGGGGGCTCCGGATACTGCGGGGCGGCGGGCCGATGGCGACGCGCGAGTATCACCTCGACGGCGCGGCGCTCTTGTCTCGTGACGACCCCATCCGGGGTCGGAAGAGGAGAGAGACCATGTGGACATCTGACGACTTCCCCGGCGCCGACCGCGTGCCGTGGCAGTTGCTGATTCGTGCGCGCTTCGTGCACGAGATCGACGCGATCGTCGCGTCACGCATCACCCGCGCGCTCGCCGCGGTGCTGCCCGCGAAGGCGGTCAGCGAGTTCGGCCGTGTGGCCGCCCGCGCGGCTGCCGCCTCCCCGCGCGAGGAGGCCGGGCCCGAGGTCACGGTGCGTGCCCTCCGGGCGTACGACGACTTCGAGGAGATCTGCCCCCGCTGGCCGTGGCCCTGGCCCGGGCACGGGCCCTGGCCGCACCCGCACGGACCCGAGGAGTTCGTCGACCCGATCGTGCTCGTGACGATCGACGGCGCGCGGGAGCTGTTGGCCGCCGGAACCCCCGACTTCCAGAAGTCGGTCGGTGCCGCGCTCGACGATCTCGCCGGCTCCTTCGCTCGCTGAGGTGTGGGCCAAACGCTGTAGCGTCTGCCGCCCCGCAGCGGAGATTGGCGTCGCTCGATGGCAGGCGCTACAGCGTTTGACACCCCCGCTCAGGCGTCGAAGCTCGCGCGCCAGGCCAGCAGCTGCTCGAGCGGGCCGAGGTCGAAGTCGGGGCCTGTCGCTGAAGCCTCGAACAGGCGCACGCCGAGCGCGTGCTGGCGCTCGAGCACCGCGACGTCGAGCGAACCCATGCCGCGCACCGAGACCCCCGTCGAGATCTCGATCTCACCGCGGTCGCGACCGACGGCCGCGCAGTGCTCGTCGAGGATCGCGAGCTTGCGCTCGAGCGTCTCCGGATCCGAGAAGGAGTGCCAGATGTCGGCGTGCTCCGCGACGAGCCGCAGCGTCTTCTTCTCGCCGCCACCCCCGATGAGGATCGGGATGCGCCGCGTCGGAGCAGGGTTCAGCTTCCCCCAGCGGGCCCGGATGCGCGGCAGGTCCTCGGCGAGCGCGTCGAGGCGCGACCCGACCGTGCCGAAGTCGTAGCCGTACTCCGCATAGTCGCGCTCGAACCATCCGGAACCGGTGCCGAAGATGAAGCGGCCCACACCATCCTTCGCCGAGATGTGATCGACCGTGCGGGCCATGTCGGCCTGCAGGTCGGGGTTGCGGTAGGAGTTGCAGTTCACGAGCGGGCCGAATTCGATGCGCTCGGTCTGCTCGGCGATCGCGGCGAGCATCGTCCACGCCTCGAAGTGGAGCCCATCGGGATCGCCCGTGAGCGGGAAGAAGTGGTCCCAGTTGAAGACGATGTCGGCACCGAGATCCTCGACGCGGCGCACGGTGTCGCGGATGAGGTCGTAGCGGGCGTGCTGCGGGGCGAGCTGGACGGCGATTCTGATCGGTTTCTCGGTCACCCGTCCACGCTACGTCGTGTCGTAGCTGTCGTAGCTGGAGCTGCGACCTCGTCGCCGGAGTTGCTTCTCCGGCGGCGACGTCGTAGCTGGAGCTACGAAACCGGATGCGGAAGGGTCAGCGGCCGCCCAGCATCCGCTGCAGCGTGGCGAGCTCCTCGGGGGTGGGGGCGGCCTTGCCGCCGCCGGAGCCCGCGCCGAGGCCGAAGCCCGAGCCGGACGGAGCGGATGCGCCGCCGGGCTTCACACCCTGCGCGATCGCGGCGTTCTCGGCAGCCCGCTTGGCGGGGTTGCCCGAACGCGAGCCCTTCTTCTTCACCTGCTGCCTCTTGCCGCCGTGCGCCCCGGGGATCGGCCCCATGCCGGGCACCTGCGGCATGCCGCCCTTCGCGACGGTCTTCATCATCTTCGCTGCCTGCTCGAAGCGCTGCACGAGCTGGTTGACATCCGTCACCGTCATGCCCGAGCCGCGCGCGATGCGCAGCCGCCGCGAGCCGTTCAACAGCTTGGTGTTCTGCCGCTCGGCCGGGGTCATCGACTGGATGATCGCCTCGGTGCGCACGAGCTCGCGCTCGTCGAAGTTGTCGAGCTGCTCCTTCATGCCGCGGGCGCCCGGCAGCATCCCGAGCATGCCCTTGAGCGAACCCATCTTCTTGAGCTGCTGCATCTGGCCGAGGAAGTCGTCGAGCGTGAAGCTGTCGGTGCGGAACTTCTCCGCGACCTTGAGCGCCTCCTCCTCGTCGAACGCCGACTGCGCCTGCTCGATGAGGGTCAGGATGTCGCCGAGGTCGAGGATGCGGGAGGCCATCCGATCCGGGTGGAACGGCTCGAAGTCGTCGAGCCCCTCACCGATCGAGGCGAAGATGATCGGCCGGCCGGTCACCGAGGCGACCGACAGCGCCGCGCCACCGCGCGAGTCGCCGTCGAGCTTGGTGAGCACGACCCCGGTGAAGTCGACGCCCTCCTGGAAGGCGCGCGCCGTGTTGACCGCATCCTGACCGGTGAGAGCGTCGATGACGAACAGCACCTCGTCGGGGTCGACCGCCTTTCGGATGCTGGCCGCCTGCTTCATGAGCTCGGCGTCGATGCCGAGGCGTCCCGCGGTGTCGACGATGACGACGTCGTACTGCTTGCGCTCCGCCTCCGCGACACCGTTCTTGGCGACCTTCACGGGGTCGCCGACGCCGTTGCCCGGCTCCGGCGCGAACACCGGCACCCCCGCCTGCTCCCCCACGACCTGCAGCTGCGTGACGGCGTTCGGGCGCTGGAGGTCGGATGCCACCAGCAGGGGCGTGTGCCCCTCCTTCTTCAGCCACTTGGCGAGCTTGCCGGCGAGGGTCGTCTTGCCTGCGCCCTGAAGACCCGCGAGCATGATGACGGTCGGCGGCTTCTTCGCGAACTCGAGGCGGCGCTGCTGCCCGCCGAGGATCGCCACGAGCTCCTCGTTGACGATCTGCACCACCTGCTGCGCGGGGTTGAGCGCCTTGTTGACCTCGTCGGAGAGCGCGCGCTCGCGCACCTTGCCGGTGAAGTCCTTCACGACCTCGAGCGCGACATCCGCATCGAGCAGAGCGCGACGGATCTCGCGCACCGTGCCGTCGACATCCGCGGGGCTGAGCTTGCCCTTGGTGCGGAGGTTCTTGAAGGTCTCGGTGAGCCGGTCGGAGAGGGTGCCGAAGGTTGCCATGTCGGCACCATTGTAGGCGGGGCGGGGTTTCGATACGCCGCTGCGCGGCTACTCAACCAGCGGGTGGGGGCGGCGGGGCGGCTCAACCAGCGGGCGGGGGCGGCGGGGCTGAGGGGTGGGGTCGGCCGGACGGGCACGCGGCGGCGGGGCCGCTCGGGCGGCGGACATCGGCGCGCGGTAGCGTGGCGGGATGAGCCTCATCCTGCCCTTCGGCGACCGGGCGCCGCAGCTCGACGCCACCGCCTGGGTCGCACCGAACGCGACGCTCGTCGGCGACGTCGCGCTGCATCCGGAATCCTCGGTGTTCTACGGGGCCGTGCTGCGCGCCGACAGCGACCGCATCACGCTGGGTGCGGGCTCGAACCTGCAGGACAACGTCGTGGTGCACGTCGACGAGGGTGTGCCGACGACGATCGGCGCGGGCGTCTCGGTCGGCCACGGCGCTGTCGTGCACGGTTGCACGATCGAAGACGACTGCCTCATCGGCATGAACGCCACCGTGCTCAACCGCGCCGTCATCGGGCGAGAGTCCCTCGTGGCGGCGGGCGCGCTCGTGCTCGAAGGCTCCGTCATCCCCCCGCGTTCGCTCGTCGCCGGGGTGCCCGCCAAGGTGCGCCGCGAGCTGAGCGACGAGGAGGTCGCCGGCATCCGCCGCAACGCGGAGCACTACCGCGAGCTCTCGGCCCTGCATCGGGAGCTCCGGTGACGGATGCCGCCGCGCCCGAGCGGCGCGAGTTCCGTCCGTCGTGGCCCGCCTTCCATCGGCGCCTGCTCATCCGGCTCTTCTGGTTCGCCCCCTTCCTGCTGCTGGTGCTCGTGATGGTGGGCTGGCCGAGCTTCGGCATGGCGCTCGTCGCACTCGGCGGGGGGCTGCTGCTGGTCGGCATCGCACTCGCGGCCTACTTCGGGCGCGCGCGGGTGAGCATCGAGGCGGGCGAGTTGCGCATCCGCGGGGCGCTTCGCACGAGGCGCTGGCCGCTGCACCGCATCGGCACCCTCGTCTTGCTGCCGCTTCCCGGCACCCGCGACGCGACCCTCTACGGGGTCTCCCCCGCGCTCAAGCGCATGTTCTCCCTCTCGGCGCAGGTCTGGCCGCAGGAGACGCTCGAGGAGCTCGCGGAGGCGATCGGCGCGCCGATCGTACGCGCCCCCGCCGGACTCGCGGTCATCGACCTGAAGGAGCGCTACCCCGGCACGATCGGCTGGACGACCACCCACCCCTGGGTGCTCATGCTCGTCGTGGTGGGCGGCGTCGGCGTGGCGACCGTGCTCGTCTCGCTCGTCATCGCCTTCGTGCTCGTCGCGACCGGCCAGGTGCCGCTGCCCTCACCCACCGGTTGAGCCGCGCGGCGACCCGCGAAGCGCGCAGGCGTCGCGGGGCCGCCGACTCCCGCTACCGCAACGCCGCGAGCAGGGCCGCCTGCACCTCACCGCGGATCGGGTAGCTCGCGCTGAACGAGAGCCGCGTCACGAGCCCCGTGAAACGCTGCCGCAGTTGCGCCGCCACCTCGGCGGGTGAGCCGACCGCCGCGAACGCCGCCAGCATCTCGTCGTCGACGAGCGCGCCCATCTGCGCCCACTCGCCACGGCGTGAGGCGGCGTAGAGCTTCTCGTGCACCCCCTCCCAGCCGTGCAGGGCGAGCACCGGCAGGTAGTCGGGGGTCGAGCCGTAGAAGGCGATCTGCGCGCGCGTCGCCTGGATGGCGCGGGCGAGCTCCTCATCCGTCTCGCCCACCGCGACGAAGGCCGGAACGCTCACCCCGAGGGTGCCCGCGTCACGACCGGCGGATGCGGCACCCCGCTCGAGCGCGGGACGCGTCACCTCGCGCAGGTAGCGCTCGGTGGTGAAGGTGTGGGCGAGCACGCCGTCGGCGACCGCGCCCGCGGTCTCCGTCATCCGCTCCCCGACCGCGGCGATCCAGATCGGCGGGTTGCCGTGCGGGTTGGGGCCGGGCGAGAAGAACGGGCTCATGAGGGTGTGCCGGTAGTGCTCGCCCTCGAAGGCGAGCTTCTCGCCGGTCTCCCACGCCGACCAGATGGCGCGGACGGCGGCGATGAACTCGCGCATCCGGGGTGCAGGTGCCGACCACGGCATCGAGAAGCGGCGTTCGATGTGCGGCTTGATCTGCGAGCCAAGGCCCAGGATGAAGCGGCCGCCCGCGACGAGCTGCAGGTCGTTCGCGGTCTCGGCGACCGTCATCGGGCTGCGGGCGAAGGCGACGGCGATGCCCGTCATGAGGGCGACCCGCTCGGTGCGCATCGCCGCCGCGGTGAGACTCACGAAGGGGTCGTGCTTGGTCTCGGCGGCGAAGATGCCGTCGTAGCCGGCCGCCTCGAGTTCGGCCGCACCGCCCGCGAAGGCGCGCGGATCGGTGCCGGCGTCGCCCCCCGCGTCGATGAGGAAGGGTGCGGGGGCCGGATCCGGGTTCGTCGCGTCGTCGCTCACCCCGCCATCCTGCCGCAGGCGCCCGCCCGGGGCCTTGCGCCGGGCCGCGGCTCAGCCGACGAGCTGCTGCGCGAAGACGTGCGGCGTGAAACCGGTCAGGTCGTTGATGCCCTCACCCTGCCCGACGAGCTTCACCGGGATACCCGTCTTCTCCTGCACAGCCAGCACGAATCCGCCCTTCGCGGTTCCGTCGAGCTTGGTGAGCACGAGACCGGTGACCCCCGCGTGCTCGAGGAACGCGTCCGCCTGGGCGAGGCCGTTCTGACCGGTCGTCGCATCGAGCACGAGCAGCACCTCGGCGATCGGCTCGAGCTTCTCGACGACGCGGCGCACCTTCGAGAGCTCGTCCATGAGGCCCGACTTGGTCTGCAGGCGGCCGGCCGTGTCGACGAGCACGATCTCGACGCCCTCGCGCTGGGCGAGCTCGACGGTCTGGAAGGCGACGGATGCCGGATCCTGCCCCGCCTGCTGCGGACGCACGATGCGCGCGCCCGCGCGCTCCGCCCAGGTCGCGAGCTGCTCGACGGCGGCCGCGCGGAAGGTGTCGGCGGCGCCCACCACGACCGAGCGGCCGTGGGTGGTGAGGAACTTGGCGAACTTGCCGATCGTGGTCGTCTTGCCGACCCCGTTGACGCCCACGACGAGCACGACCGCCGGGCGGTTGCTGAGCGTGAGTGTCGGGTTGTGCTTCGCGAGGCGCTCCTCGATGGTCTCGCGCAGCATCCTCTGCAGGTCTTTCGGGTCGGTCGTGCGGTAGCGCTCGACCTGGGCGCGCAGCTCGTCGACGATCGTCTCGGTGAG
This sequence comes from Leifsonia xyli, assembly GCA_003243275.1. Classification (GTDB taxonomy): domain Bacteria; phylum Actinomycetota; class Actinomycetes; order Actinomycetales; family Microbacteriaceae; genus Homoserinibacter. The sequence continues at coordinate 758,307 of QFQR01000001.1, forward strand.
ATCCGGCCCGAAATCGGCGCCGAGCAGAGCCGTCTCGAGCTCGTCCCAGCTGTTCTCGTCGATCGTCGCCTTCTGGAACATGCCGCGGAGCGCGCCGCCGAGAGACCAGGATGCCGCCATGCGCCCAGGCTACCTGGCACCCTCGGGCACCGTTGCGCAGGCATCCGGCAGGATGGTGGGGTGACCCTCGCTTTCGTGCGCCATGGCCAGACCGACTGGAACCGGGACGGGCGCTTCCAGGGCTCGAGCGACATCCCCCTCAACGACACCGGGCGCGAACAGGCGCGCGATGCCGAGCGGATGCTCGAGGAGTGGAGCTGGGATGCCGTCGTGAGCTCCCCGCTCTCGCGAGCCCGGGAGACGGCCGAGATCGTCGCCGCGGGGCTCGGCCTGCCCCTCGGGCCCGCGTATCCGGAGCTCGCGGAGCGCGACTACGGTCCGCTCGAGGGGATGTCGGATGCGGAGGTGATGGCCCGCTGGCCCGACCGCGCCTACCCCGGCGCCGAGACGCTCGACTCGGTCGTCGAGCGCTGCCTCCGCGGACTCGACCGCATCGACGCCGACTTCCCTGACCGCAACGTCGTGGTGGTGTGCCACGGCACGATCATGAAGTACACCCTGATCCGCCTCACCGGGTACCCGGTCGACGTCATCCTGAACGGCACGGTCTCGGCGATCGAGCGCGACGGGGACGGCTGGCGGGTGCTCACCATCAACGGCGAGCCGGTCGGCTGAGCGCGGGAGGCCTCAGCGCCTCAGCTCGCCCGCTCGCCCTCCGTCGCCACCCGCTGCCCGACGACGGCGCTCACGCCGTCCTGCCGCATCGAGACGCCGTAGAGCGCATCCGCGATCTCCATGGTGCGCTTCTGGTGGGTGATGACGATGAGCTGCGAGTTCTCGCGCAGCCGCTCGATGACGGTGAGCAGACGGCCGAGGTTGGCGTCGTCGAGCGCCGCCTCCACCTCGTCGAGGATGTAGAAGGGGCTCGGGCGGGCCGTGAAGATCGCGAAGAGCAGGGCGACGGCCGCGAGGGAGCGCTCGCCACCGGAGAGCAGCGAGAGGCGCTCGATCTTCTTGCCCGCCGGCTTCACGGTGACCTCGATGCCGGTGGTGAGCATGTCATCCGGATTCGTGAGGTGCAGCGAGCCGGTGCCGCCGGGGAACAGCAGCGGGAACACCTCGTCGAAGGCGGCCTTCGTGTCGGCGAACGCGGCCGCGAAGATGTCCTGCATCTTCTCGTCGATCTCCTCGATGATCGTGAGGAGGTCTTTGCGGGTCGCAGTGAGGTCGGCGAGCTGCTCGGTGAGGAACTTGTGGCGCTGCTCGAGCGCGGCGAACTCCTCGAGGGCGAGCGGGTTCACGCGCCCCAGCTGCGCGTACTTGCGCTCGGCTTTGTCGAGCCGGGCCTTCTGCTTCGCGCGGTCGAAGGGCTCGGTCTGCGCTGCGGTCGGCTGCTCGCGCTCGCCCCCCTGCTCTGTCGAAAATGCAGGAGAATCCGTCGTCGCCGCATCCGCATCCCCCGAATCCTCGGGAGTACCCGCGGATTCGTCCTGCATTTTCGACACAGCGGATGCGGCGGAGGCCGGGGATGCGGAGGAGGCGGATGCGGCGGCGGTGGCGGAGGCGGCGGGCGCGTCGAGCGGGACAGGGACCTCGGGGCCGTACTCGGCGACCAGCACGTCCTCGACGAGGCCGAGCTCGTCGGCGGCCCGCTCGAGCAGCGACGACAGGTGCAGCTTCTTCTCGTAGGCCTGCATCTCGAGGCCGTGCACGTTCTCGTTGAGGGCCGCGAGCCGCTCGCGCAGCACCCCCTCGCCGCGCCGCAGCTCGGCGAGCTCCTCGTTCTGCTTGGCGCGCTGCGCCTCGGCGGCCGCGAGCGCCACCCGCGCCTCCGTGACCGAACGGTCGGCCGTGTCGAGCACCGCAGGCAGCGCCTCGATCACGCCCTGCGCCGCCTCGATCTGGTGGCGGCGGATGACGGCGAGCCGCGCCGCCTCCTCCGCGGCCGCACGCTCGGCATCGAGCCGCCGCTGCAACTGCTCCGCCTGCTCGCGCGCCGCGCGCACCCGCTCGCGCGCGGTCTCCAACTCGACGCGGGCGGCGACCTCGGCAGCCCGTGCCTCCTCGAGTTCCGCGAGCAGCCCGTCCCGGGCCGAGACGTCGAGGATCGGGCGCGGCGTCGCGGCGTGCTCGTCACGGTCGGCGAGCGCCCGCCCACGACCCGCCTCGGCGGCGGCGACCTGCTCGCCGAGGCCGCCCATGGCCTCCGCCAGCCGCTCGCTCTCGGCGGCGGCGGCCTCCAGCTGCACGCGTGAGCGCCCGAGGGCCTCACTGCGTTCGGCGAGGCGCGTCTCGAACTCCTTGAGCGCGCCGGAGGCCTGCACGAGGTCGATGCGGGCGAGGTCGAGTCGCTCGCGCTGCTCGGCGAGCTCGTGCGCGAGCCGCTCGATCGTCGTCGTGACCCCCACGAGTCGCTGCTCGGCTGCGTCGCGCTCGGCGAGCAGCTCGATGCGGCTGCGGCCTGCGCCCGAACCGCCGCGCAGCACATGCTCGGCGAGCACATCGCCCTCGCGCGTGATGACGGTGATGCCGCCGAGCTTCGCGAGCGCGGGCCACGCCGCACGCGCCGCATCCAGGTCGTCGGCCACGACGACTCCGGCGAGCACCCCGCGGATGCCGTTCGGCCCCGCCACGAGCGATGCGGCCGAGCGCACCCCGGCCGGCAGACCCGCGGGATCGGCGGGGGCTGCGGCATCGGCCACCACGATCTCGACCCGGCCCGCTGATGCCTCGCGCGCGTGCCCGAGGGCCGCGATCCCGGCATCCCAGCTGTCGGCGAGCACGGCATCCGCGAGCGAGCCGAGGGCTGCCGCGATCGCCGCCTCGTAGCCCGCCTCGACCTTGATGTGCTCGGCGACGAGACCGCGGATGCCGCCGAGCCCGATGATCTGCTGCGAGCCGTCCTGCTGGTCGGTGGCCATGGTGAGCGCGCTCGTGCGAGCGGCGAGAGCGTCGCGCTCGCGCTCGGCGGTGTGCAACTCCTCACGGAGCGCGTCGACCCGCTCCTGCGTGCCGGCCACCGCCCGCTCGGCGGCCTCGACGGCCCCCGCGAGCTGCGTGTCCTCGGCGGTGCCCTCGTCATCGCCCTCGAGCGCGAGCAGTTCGGCGCGCGCGGCCTCCCGGCGCTCCTCGGCGGCCGCGAGCGCGGTGCGCTGCCTCTCGAGCTGGGTGTGGAGGGCGCCGAGCCGCTCCTCCGCGGCCCGCACGGCGCCGGCGAGTCGCCCCTGCTCCAGGTCGTGCTGGCTCACGAGCGCCGACTGGGCGCTGATCTCCTCGTCGAGCGAGTCGAGGCTCGCCCGCGCGGTGGCGGTCGCCGCTGTCGCGCGGCCGAGCACGGCCTCCGCCTCGGCGATGCCCTCCTGCAGCCGCACCGCCTCGGCACGCGCATCCGCGATCGTCGACTCCGAGAGGGTCGCACCGAGCCCCGGCAGCTCGGCCTGCTGCGCGAGCAGGGAGAGCCGTTGGTTGGCGAGCGTGAAGAGCGAGCGCAGGTGATCCTGCACCTGTTCGAGCCCGAAGGCGACGCGACGGGCGTCGTCGACGGCATCGCTCGACTCGGACTGCTCGATGCGGGCCTGCCGCAGCTTCGACTGGTCGAGCTGCTCCTGCAGCACCACGCGCTCGGTCTTGCGCTCCGACTCGCTGCGGGTGACATCCGTGATGGAGCGGCGCAGCTCGACCACCTCGTCGGCGAGCAGCCGCGCGCGGGCGTCGCGCACGATGGCCGCGATCGTCTGGGCCTCCCGCGCGATCTGCGCCTGCTGCCCGAGCGGCTTCAGCTGCCGACGGATCTCGCCCGCGAGATCCGAGAGCCGCGTGAGATTGGCCTGCATCGCCTCGAGCTTGCGGAGCGTCTTCTCCTTGCGGCGGCGGTGCTTCAGGATGCCGGCCGCCTCCTCGATGAAGCCGCGGCGGTCCTCGGGGGTGGCGTGCAGCACCTGGTCGAGCTGCCCCTGGCCGACGATGACGTGCATCTCGCGTCCGAGGCCGGAGTCGGAGAGCAGCTCCTGCACATCCAACAGCCGACACTGCTCGCCGTTGATCGCGTACTCGCTGCCGCCGTTGCGGAACAGGGTGCGCGAGATGGTGACCTCGCTGTAGTCGATCGGGAGGGCGCCATCCGCGTTGTCGATCGTCAGCAGCACCTCGGCCCGACCGAGCGGCCCGCGGGTGGAGGTGCCCGCGAAGATGACGTCCTCCATCTTGCCGCCGCGCAGGGTCTTGGCCCCCTGCTCGCCCATCACCCAGGCGAGCCCGTCGACGACATTCGACTTCCCGGAGCCGTTCGGCCCGACGACGCACGTCACGCCCTTCTCGAAGGCGAAAGTGGTCGGCTGGGCGAACGACTTGAACCCCTTCAGGGTCAAGCTCTTCAGATGCACCCGGCCACCTCCCTCACGCGTCGCGGCATCGCTCTACGCTACTGCCCGCGAGCAGCGGCCGGTGCCCCGCCACAGCTGTCGACATCGAGGGCGATGTATCCCCGAGCGAACCCCAACTCGTGAGGAAGTCGGACGGTCGGCCACCGACGACGCTGAACTCGAACCATCCCTCCCGGCAACCGCCGGACAAGAAACCGGATGTGATGTCTCAGGACAGGAAACCGGATAGGAACAAATCCCCGGCCGATTCACTGCGGGGTAGTCGTAGTCGTTGGTGACGCCGCCTTCCACAGGGTCGACGGACAGGAACCGTCCGAGGGCGGGCACGTACTGGCGCGCCCCCATCTCGATCGTCGAGATGGATCCAGCGTGTTCCGTGAACTTGGAGAACCCGCCAAGCCACCCGTAGTCGATGGCAGACAGGTGAGTATTCGCGAGGTCACGCCAAGCGGGCTGCGATCTCGTTCTGGAGTTGAGCGATGCGCTCCGCAAGGAGCGGAGTGTCGGGGCTCTCTCCCGGCTCACCGAACCAGTGACGCTGCAGGTGTTCGGCAATCTCCTCCGCCCGGCTTCCTCGCGAACGAGCGCCGAGCAAGACCGAGCGGGCAAGCTGCATCGCCAGCCAGTCGTATTCGTCCGCCGCATCGACCCGAGCGTCGGCCACTCCCAGAAAGTCCTCCTTCCAGCATTCCTCGCGGGCCGCATCCAGCGTCCGCAGTAGACGCTCGGAGTACATCGGCGGCTCGCCAGGGGCGGCAACCCATAGCGGACCGATTGCTCTCCTCGGCGGCGCAGAGGCGTTCTGTGTGAGCGGGGTGAGACACGCGACCAAGTCGCGAGTGGCGAGATGTGCCCTTAAGATCACCGACCACCGCACGAGGGTCTGCCGCTCGGAGAAAAGAACGCGAAACGTGTGATCGCGTTCTGCCAAACGCAACCCCGAGGACCACTCGAATCCCGCCCAGCCGGCCGACACCCATCGGGACGCCGGCGCACGCGCGGACAATGCGATCAGGTCCTCAAGAGTCACATGCGATAGGTGAGCCATCTTGTCCACGTAGCACCCGTCCCCGATCTCGAGTTTGGCCACAGGCTCGTAATCATGCGGGATCTGCTACCTACGGCGACTGTGACGCCATTACCGCGCAACTGCACTGATAGACCCTTGGTGGTATGGACGCTACCCCGGGTCACACGGGCTGGGTTGCTTCTCCGTCACGGTAGCGCCATCGATCTCGAACGTCACATCGACCCCGGGCAGGGCGTCTGCGTATGAGACCTTGTTCGTGCCCGCCCCGACGACCGACGAGCGGGCTGCCTTCCGCACACCCTCCAGCGACATCGACACCGTGAAGCCGTTTCGGGTCACGGTCAGCATCTTTGACGACGCATCCTTACCGAAAACCGGTGAGAGCGGATGCAGCTTCGCCGCTGCGGACCCGTCCGCTGATTCCGTAATGGCTTCCGAAAGCGGCACCCACGTGCCCTTGTTATCCCGTACGTTCTTCGGAGTCAGGGAGAGGGCGGCGAACTTCTGCCCCGCCGAGTTCACATATAGATCCGCGTACTCCTCCCGCCCTGTCAACTGGGCCCGCGACAGTTCCTCCACGCCCAACGGCGTGAGCGGAGCATCCTTCTTCGCCCTGACAACCGAATCGTCCAAAGGGGCATCCGACACAGGCGCACGCGCCTCGCCCCCGGGCACGAACACGCCCTCCGACACGAGAGGCGCAATATCCGTCGCCGGGCGGCTGGCGTTCGCCAGCACCTCGGGAGCCGACTCCGGGGCCGGAATCGCCTGCGAGGGAACCGCAGTCGTCAAGACCAGAACACCACTGACCGCGAGACCGAGAACAAGACGACGACGCACGACAGATCCCCCCACTTCAGAAGCGGGCTCTCAGGCTGTCGGGTCAGGAAGTGAGTCCGCCTCGCGCGGTAGCGGTTGAGGGAGGTCCAAGGATACGGCGGAGCGCACCCCCATTCAGGGGCCACGGCCGCCCGCGAGGCGCCCGGGTGACCGCGTCAGCGGCGCATGATCGCGATGAGGCGCAGGATCTCCAGGTAGAGCCAGATGATGGTGACCATGATGCCGAAGGCACCCGTCCACTGGTACTTCTTCGGGATGCGGTTCTGCACGCCCTTCTGCACGAAGTCGAAGTCGAGCACGAGCGAGTAGGCGCCGAGCAGCACCGCGAAGACGCCGAGGATGACGCCGAGCGGGATGCCGAAGATCGTCACGCCGGTCAGCAGTCCCCACGGGTCGTTGTTGACGCCGAACACCATGAGCCCCACGTTGATGAGTGAGAACAGCAGGTAGCCGCCCATGGCGATGAGGAAGATCTTGGTGGCCTTCGCCGAGGCGCGAACCTTGCCGCTCGCGAACAGCACGAGGGTGACGGCGACCACCGAGAAGGTGGCGAGCACCGCCTGCACGACGATGCCGGGGAACTGCTGCTCGTAGAAGGCCGAGATGCCGCCGAGGAACACGCCCTGCGCGGCCGCGTAGCCGAGGATGAGCGCGGGCGAGGGCTCCCGCTTGAAGATGTTGATGAGGGCGAGCACGAGCCCGACGAGGGCGGCGCCGATCCAGAGGAGGGGCAGCGCCTCCATCGTGACCCAGCCGATCGCCGCGCCCACGAGCAGCACCCCGAAGGTGCCCATCGAGACGCGGACGGTGCCGTCCACCGTCATCGGCTCGCCGACCGCCGGGTCGGGGGCCGAGGGCAACTCGAACTGCGTCTGCAACTGCTCGGCGCTCGGGGTCGGAACCGCGGGCACCCCCTTGCCGTTGAATGCCGGATTGGTCGAGAAGGCGGGGTTGGCCATGGCGTTTCCTTACGTCAGAGGTCCTGTCCCCCAGGGTACAGGGCACGCGCTCTCGCAGGCTGCGCGTCCGCCGTGGGCGATCAGAGGTGCGGCCCGCTCACTGCTCGGTGGCGAGCTGCACGCAGACGCGCGCGATCGTCGTCGTCGTGACGTTGTTGCTCGCGTCGATCGAGGTCGCATCGATCTGCAGCACGCCCGCGTACGGCCCCCCGTCGACGCCCGTCGGAGCGAACGGCCCCTCGATGGTGAGCACGTGGCTCTTCTCCATCTCCTGGTCGAAGCCGCCCGACTGGTTCGGGAACACGGTTCCCAAGTCGTCGATGTAGCCCAGCTGGTAGCTGTACGTCGTGTACTCCTCGCCGCCGCTGTCGGTGAGGGTGAGCTTCTCGCCCGCCTTCGTGAGAGGCACCACGCCGGACGGCTCGACGCTCGCCCGCGGTTCGGTCATCAACTCCCACCCGGCCGTCGCCACCTTGTCGCAGTTCAGCGCGGATGCCGCACCGCCATCCGAATCGCCGCCGCCACCGGGTGCCGCATCGGTGCCCCCTCCGGGTGCCGTGGTGGCGCATCCGGCGAGGGTGAGACCGAGCACGGCGAGGAAGGCGGCGGAACGGACGGTCGGACGTGACGACGCAGGCATGGCCCCATCCTGCGGATGCCGCAGCGCCGCGGGTAGTGGGGTTCCGGCTTATTCCCGCAGCAGTCGCAGCACACCGACGCGGCTCGTCGCGCCGAGACGGCGCATCACCTCGTGCAGATGCTTTTCGACGGTCTTGACGCTGATGCCGAGCCGCTCGGCGATCTGCGCGTTGCTCGCACCCGTCACGAGCTCCGCCACGACGCTGCGCTGCCGCGCGGTGAGCGAGGCGAGCGGCGCATCCGCAGCGCCTCCCGCATCCGGGCGCCGCGCATCCACCGCGACACGCGCCGCGAACGACACACGCGACGCGACCCCGAAAGCCGCCAGCACCCGCGAGACGTGCACGCGCACCGTGTGCGGCGAGAGGTAGAGCCGGGCGGCGATCTCGCCGTTGCTGAGGCCGTCGAGCATGAGCTCCCCCACCCCGCGCTCGCGCTCCGACAGGCCCGCCCAACCCGTGCCCGCGAAAGGACGCAACCGCCGCCCCGCCGCCCGCAGCTCGCGCGCCGCCGCGGCCACCGCCGAGCGGAATCCGGTGCGGTCGGCATCCTGTGCGAGCGCCTGCAGGCGACGGCTGGCGTCTCCGCCCTCGCCCGCGGCGAGCTCCGCGCGCGCCGCGAGGATATCGGCCTCGCTCGCCTCGATCACGCGCCCCTCGGCCCGCGCGAACCCGGCGGCGAGCGCGGCCGCCTCCCGGGCACCCGCGAGGTCGCCGAGCGCGAAGCGGATGCGGCTGCGCGTGCGCGCGACCGTCGCATTCGCGATGGGGCTCGCGGCGAGCTGTTCGGCACGGGCCGCCCACGCCTCGGCGGCATCCGGGTCGCCGTCGGCGAGAGCCGCGTTGACGAGCAGCTCGAACCCGATCGCGCGGTCGGTGACGAGCAGCTGGTCGAGGTCGGCGTCGCCACCCGCGGCGAGCACCAGGCGGGCGGCACCGGCGATGTCATACGAGCCGAGCAGACCGTAGGCGGCGAGCAGGTAGCAGCCTGCCGAGACGCGACCCGACGGCACCGGACTCGTGCGCTCGACCCGCTCCGCCAGCTCGCGGGTGACGGCCAGATCGGAGGCGTTTCCCGCCACGAGCGCACGGGTCGCATCCAGCAGCAGCGCGTAGAGCGGCACCGCGCTCGTCGCGCCCACGAGCGCGAGCTGGGCATCCGCGATCCGCCCGTGGAACGCCGCGATGCGCGCGGCGAGCACGGTGAACACGGCGGAGAACGGATGCGGGGCGCCATCCCGCGAGAGGAACCCCGCGGGGTTCGGGGCCGGGAGGCGAGCCGCGAGCTCGAGCCGCCCGCAGCTGAGCGCCGCCTCCGCCAGCAGGTAGCGGGCGAACTGCGCCGCGTCGTCGTCGTCGAGCAGCTCACTCCACGGGACCGCCTCGATGACCGGGTCGCCGCTCCCGCCCAGGCCGGGTGCGGAGTCCGCCCAGGTGCCCGCGAGCAGTTCAGCTGCGGCGGCCATTCCGGCGGCACCCGCCGCGGTCACGCGCGCCACGGCATCGGCATCCGCTCCCTGCGCGCGGAGGGCGGCGTCGGCGAGCCGTCGCGCGCCCGCGAAGTCGAGCTGCTCGCTCGCCACGAACGCGGCCACGGCGAGCTGCCAGGGGTCCCCCGCATCCGGCTCCGGGCACGGCCCGCCCGCCACGACGGCGTCGAGCGCTGCGTCGAGAAAGTCGCGGCGCGAGGTGGTCACGAGATGAGACGGTACCGGGGATGCCGCATCCGCCGGCTATCGCCGCCGCTGGCAGCGGGGGCAGAAGTGCGAGCCGCGGTTCATGAAGCTCTCGCGCACGATGGGCGTGCCGCAGCGTGGGCAGGGGCGGCCGTGCTGCCCGTAGGCGTTGAGCGAATGGGAGAAGTAGCCGGAGGCGCCGTTGACGTTCACGTACTGCGCGTCGAAGCTCGTGCCGCCCTCGGCGAGCGCCTTCGCGAGCACCGCGCGCACCTCGGCGAGCAGGGTGCGGGCACGCGGCCTGCTGAGCGTGCGGGTCGACTGCTCGTGATGGATGCGGGCCGCCCACAGTGCCTCGTCGGCGTAGATGTTGCCGATGCCCGAGACGAGGGTCTGATCGAGCAGCGCGCGCTTGACGGTGGTGTCCTTGCGGGCGAGCCGGTCGAGGAAGGCGCGGTCGTCGAAGTGCGCGTCGAGCGGATCGCGGGCGATGTGGGCGACGGATGCGGGCACCCGCTCGTCGGCGTGGTCGGCGGTCGGGGTGAGCGCGTCGAGCGCCATCGAGCCGAAGATGCGCTGGTCGACGAAGTCGAGCCGCACCGGCCCGTGGCCGGGGGCCTCCACGTCGAGCACGATCCGGGTGAGCTTCGCGAGCTCCGCATCCGGCTCCCGCAGCAGCACCTGCCCGCTCATGCCCAGATGCACCACCAGCGCCTCCTCCGGGCGCTCGTAGCTCCAGCTCGCACCTCGGCGCCCCGGATCCTTCTGGGGCGCCGACGCCGCAGCTGGAGCTACGAGCGCTGAGAACGGGAGCCAGAGGTACTTGCCGCGGCGGGAGGGGTGGGCGAGGCGGGCGCCGGTCAGGCGGTCGGCGAAATCCTCGGCCGGGCCCGGATGCCGGCGCAGCGAGCGCTCGTCGAGCACCCGCACGCGCGTGACGGTCGCGCCGGTCACCGCGGGGATCAGACCCGCGCGCACGACCTCGACCTCGGGGAGCTCGGGCATCGCCGTCAGCTCAGCGGGTCGGGCGCTGCAGGATCGCCCAAGCCGCGAGCGCGGCCGCCATCTCCGCCTGCTTCTTGCTCGTGCCCGCCCCGGATGCGATGGTCTCGCCGGCCAGCGCGACCGACGCCGTGAAGCGCTTCGAGTGGTCGGGGCCTGAGTCGGTGACCTTGTACTGCGGCAGCCCCTTGCCGAGGCGCGTGGAGAGCTCCTGCAGGCTCGTCTTCGGGTCCATCGCGGCACCGAAGCGGTTCGGGTCGGCCAGCAGCGGTGCGATGAGCCGCAGCACGAGCGCGGTGGCCGCATCCGGTCCGACCGAGATGTAGGCGGCGCCGATGATCGCCTCGACGGCATCCGCGAGGATCGACTGCTTCTCGCGCCCGCCGGTCATCTCCTCGCCGCGCCCGAGCAGCAGATAGCGGCCGAGGTGGATGTGCGCCGCGATCTCGGCGAGCGCGGCGGAACTGACGAGGCTCGCGCGGCGCTTGGCGAGCTCGCCCTCGTCGACGTCGGGGTTCTCGAGGTAGAGCATGACGGTGACCGCCTGCCCGAGAATCGAGTCGCCGAGGAACTCGAGGCGTTCGTTGTGGCCGATGCCGCCGTTCTCGTACGCGTAGGAACGGTGCGTGAGCGCGAGAACGAGCAGCTCGGGTTCGATCTCGAGCTGCAGCACCGAGCTCAGCTCGGCGCGATCCAGGTCACCGCCCGACAGGGATACGGACGGCAGCGCCTCAGACGTCGGCGACCTTACGACCCTTGTACTCCAGGTAGAGCGGAGTACCGGCGGAGTCCTCCACGACCTTCGCGCGGTGCGGGAGGCTGTAGGTGACCTTGCCGTTCTCGACCGTCTTCACGAGGGTCGGCACGGAGGCCTTCCACTGCGAACGGCGGGCGTGCGTGTTGGCACGCGACTGGCGGCGCTTGGGAACGGCCATGGCTGTCTCTTCTTTCGTGTTCGGCGCGGGCGCCGGAGGTCTACTCGGTGGGCTCGAAGCCTTCGAGCGCCGCCCACCGGGGGTCGCTCGCTTCGCGTTTCTGCGCGACGGCACCATCCGGCAGCTTCTCCCCCGTGGCGGGGTCGAGACCGGGGCAGTCCGATCGGCAGACCGGCTGGAACGGCAGTGCCAGCACCACCGCATCCCGCACGACGGATTCGAGATTCACGTGATCGTCTCGAATCGCGAAGTCGAAAGCTTCGTCCTCAGAATACGCGAAAAGCTCCTGGAATTCGACCTCGACCGGCAGCTCGACCGGGTCGAGGCAACGGACGCACTCGCCGTCGGCCTCCGTGTCGAGTTCGCCCGTGACGAGCACGCCGTCGTGGAGGCCCTCGAGGCGGAGGTCGATGCGGATGGGCGTTCCCGCCTTCACGACCGCGACGGCCTCGCCGAGCTGCTCGGGCGCGTCGAACTCGAGCACGCGTTCACGCAGTTCGCCTGGGCGATGCATGACGTCGTGCACGGGCACGTTGTAGGGGTTCTGGGCTGCGGACACGATCGCCGATTCTACGCCTCCCCGGGCGCGCCGCGCCTCCCGGCCGCGGGGTCTCGGCGCCCTGCGGCCCTGCCACTCGGGTGGGTGCGTCAAACGCTGCAGCGTCTGGCCTCGTGACGCACCAGTTCCTGCCGCCGGGTGCCGAACTCTGCAGCGCGCGCGGCGCATCCGGACGACGTCCGCGCTTTCCGAGGGATGCCGCATCCGATTCCCCGGCCTCAGATCCGCCGCTCGCGCGCCACCATTCGGCGTCGCGCGGCAGCGATCACTGCGGCAGACGGCCAAGCGCTGCAGCGTTTGGCCGTCAGCCCGCAGGCAGAGGGGCTCGGCGGGTGAGGAGCTCACGTCCCGCGCGCTCCGCAGCGCGGCGAAGGTCAAACGCTGCAGCGTTTGGCTCGCGGCACCCGAAAACTCTGGGGCGGCGCGGCAAACGCTGCAGCGTTTGGCCGATCTCGCTAGGAGTCGAGAGCCGTGAAGGCCTCGTCGAGGATCGCGAGGGCGCGCAGGCACTCCTCGGACGTCACCGTGCAGGGGGGCACCACGTGCAGGCGGTTGTCGGCCGTGAACGGCAGGTAGCCGCGCGACATGAGCTCCTTCTTGAGGGCGCCGATCGTCGCGGCCGGCACCGGCTCCCGGGTCTCGCGCGACGTGACCAGGTCGAGCGCCCAGAAGACGCCCACGCCCCGCGCGTCGCCGATCATCGGATGCGCGTCCGCGAGCGCGGCGAGCCCCGGCCCGAGCACCTCGCGGCCGATCGTCGCCGCGTTCTCGATGATGCCCTCCTCGACCATCGCGTCGATCGAGGCGACGATCGACGCGGCGGCGAGGGGGTGCCCCGAGTAGGTGAGACCCCCCGGGAACACCTGGTCGTCGAACTCGTGCGCGATCGCCTCCGAGATGATGACACCACCCACCGGCACGTAGCCCGAGTTGACGCCCTTCGCGAAGGTCACGAGGTCGGGCACGATGCCCTCGGGGTTCACCTCGGGGTTCTGCCAGGCGAACCAGTCGCCCGTGCGGCCGAAGCCCGACATGACCTCGTCGAGGATCAGCAGGATCCCGTACTTGTCGCACAGCGCCCGCACGCCCGCGTACCAGCCGGGCGGCGGCATGATGACGCCGGCCGTGCCGGGGATGCCCTCGAGCAGCAGTGCCGCGATCGAGGAGGCGCCCTCCGAGACGATGACCCGCTCGAGGTGGTGCAGCGCGCGCTCCCCCTCCTGCTCCGGCGTCTCGGACCAGAACTCCGAGCGGTACGGGAACGGCCCGAAGAAGTGGGCGTGCCCGCGCGCATACTCGTTCGGCACCCGGCGCCAGTCGCCGGTCGCGACGACCGCGGCGCCCGTGTTGCCGTGGTAGCTGCGGTAGGTGGAGAGGATCTTGTCGCGACCCGTCGTGAGACGCGCCATCCGGATGGCGTTCTCGTTGGCATCCGCACCGCCGTTGGTGAAGAAGACCTTGCCGAAGGCCGGCCCCGCCTTCGCGAGGATGCGGGACGCCGCCTCGCCGCGCGCCAGGTTGGCGTGCGCGGGCGCGACCGTCGACAGCAGCGCCGCCTGCTCCTGGATCGCCGCGACCACCTTCGGATGGCCGTGACCGATGTTGACGTTGACGAGCTGACTCGAGAAGTCGAGGTAGCGCGTGCCCTCGAAGTCCCACACCTCGGTGCCGGATGCGCCGGCGATCACGAAGGGGGCGAGGGCGCCCTGCGCCGACCACGAGTGGAAGACGTGGGCGCGGTCGAGGTCGAGGGTGTACTGGTTGGTGCTCATATCGTGTCCCTGCGTGGGCCGCCGAGGGCGGGGTGCGGGGCGGGCGGCGATACGCGCCGCCCGCCCCGCGATGTGGGTGTTACTTGCCGCCCTCGGTGAGGGTGACGTCGATGGGCGTGTAGGAGCCCGAGGCGTCCACACCGTCCTTCTTGAGGGCCGCGAGCGCCTTCTCGATGTAGTCGTTCGAGTAGGCCGACGCCGCCGGCTCCTTCGTGATCAGCTCGAGACCGTCCTGGTTCTTGGCGGACAGCGCACCGGCCACCGTCTTCTTCCAGGCAGCGGAGTCGATCTTGCCGAAGTCGCCGCCGGTCCAGATGAGCTTGTTGACCTCGTTCATCATCCAGAGCTGGTGGGTCGGGCCGACCGGGAACGCGTCGACACCGGGAGCCGTCGCCGCCTTGTAGACGATGTCGGCTGCCTCCTTCGGGTTGTCACGGGCGAACAGCCAGCCCTTGATGACGGCCTTCAGGAAGCGCACCGAGGCGTCCGCGTAGGCGGGGTCGTCGGCGAGGCGCTTGGTGTCGGCCCACAGCGCATCCTGCAGCATGGCGCCCTCGGTGTCCTCGTAGTAGATGACGTTGAGGTCGTCGAGCGTGTAGAGCTTGCCGGTGGCCGGGTTGACCGTCTCGAGCACCTGCGCGAGCTCGTTGTAGGTCATCGCCTGTGCGGCGTCCACATCCTTGTCGAGCAGGGCGTTCATCGAGAAGTCCTGCGTCGTGATCGACACCGAGGTGGAGTCGAGCCCGTCTGCGGCCATCGCGGCGAAGATCTCCCACTCGTTGCCGAAGCCCCAGGAGCCGATCTTCTTGCCCTCGAAGTCCTTGACGGAGGTGATGCCACTGTCCTTCCACGACACCTGGGTGGTGCCCGACTTCTGGAAGACCTGCGCGATGTCGGTCAGCTCGACGCCCTGGGCTTCGAGCGTTCCGAGCACCTTCGGCACCCAGGCGACCGCGAAGTCGACGTCGCCACCGACGAGCGCGTCCTGCGGCACGATGTCGCCGCCGGAGGGGACGATCTCGACCGAGTCGAAGCCCTCATCCGTGAAGTAGCCCTTGTCGAGCGCCACGTAGTAGCCCGCGAACTGCGCCTGCGGCAGCCACTGCAGCTGCAGCTTGATCGAGGTGAGCGGGGTGAAGTCGCCGTCGGAGGAGCCGCCGCCCGGGGTCGACGGGGCGGCGCACGCGGAGAGCGCGAGTGCGGCCACGGCGGCCGCGGATGCGAGGGCGAGACCACGCCTCTTGCTGAGTCTCATGCTGTGTTCCCTTTCGTTCTGTGGTGTATCAGGGGTGGTACTTCGTGGAGCGGTGCCGGTCAGACCGGCGCATGCCTCGTCACGAGCCGCTCGAGGAGCGAGGTGACGAGGAAGAACACGAGGCCGATGATGATGCCTCCTCCGACGTAGGCCCACGCGAGCGCGGCCCTGCCGGATTTCGCGTAGGTGGCGATCGAGGTTCCGATGCCGTCGGAGGGGCCGCCGAAGTACTCGGCGACGAGCGCCGCGATGACCGCGAGCGAGCTCGCGACCCGCAGACCCGTCATGAGGTAGGGCAGCGCCGTCGGCAGGGTCAGCAGCCGGAAGGTCTGCGCACCGTTCGCGGCGGAGGCGCGCAGCAGATCCCGGTGCACCGGACGGGTCTGGCGCAGCCCGCGCAGCACGTTGATGAACACCGGGATGAAGGCGGCGATCGTGGCGACCGCCTGCCGACCGAACT
The DNA here is from genome assembly GCA_003243275.1 of Leifsonia xyli. Taxonomy (GTDB): domain Bacteria; phylum Actinomycetota; class Actinomycetes; order Actinomycetales; family Microbacteriaceae; genus Homoserinibacter. Next base: position 773,875 of record QFQR01000001.1, read on the forward strand.
GGCTGGACGCGCCGAACATGGTGTTGAGGATGGGGGTGATCGCGACGATCGGGATGACGGCGAGGGCCGCGATCAGCGGCGCCAGCATCCCGTCGACCGGCCGCCAGGCGGCCGCGAGCCCCGCGAGGATGACGGCGAGCACGGCGCCGACCGTGAGACCGATCAGGGCGTTGGTCGCGGTGATGAGCATGTCGTCCCAGATGATGCCCCAGCGATCCACGAACTCCTGACCGACCGCGGCGGGGGCGGGCAGCATCCGGGGGGCGTCGCCGAACTCCACGTAGAGGGTCCAGGCGACCACGATCAGCACGCCGACGAACACGGGCGCCGCGAACCGCAGCCAGGAGGGCGCGCTGGAGCTGGGAGCGGAGGCCGTTGCCGGCCTCCGCCGCGACGCCAGCGCCGACGGCCGTCCCGGCCGTCGGTTCGAGTCGGACAGGTTCATCGCTCGTTCGCCCGCTCGAGCTTCACGCCGTGCAGCGCCTCGCGCACCGCCGTGACCTTGGTGAAGTACGCGGGGCTCTCGCGGAGCGTCTCGTCGCGCACGGCGCCGAGCCCCGTCTCGATGATGTCGGTGATGCGGCCGGGGCGGGGGCTCATCACGACCACCCGGTCGGAGAGGAACACCGCCTCGGGGATCGAGTGGGTGACGAACACGACCGCGGCGCCGGTCTCGGCGGCGATCCGGGTGAGCTCGCCCTGCAGGTACTCGCGCGTCATCTCGTCGAGCGCGCCGAACGGCTCGTCCATGAGCAGCAGCTTGGGGCGCGCGGCGAGGGAGCGCGCGATCGCGACGCGCTGCTGCATGCCGCCCGAGAGCTGATCGGGGAAGCGCTCCACGAACTCGGTGAGCCCGACCAGCTCGGCGAGCTCCGTCACCCGGCGCTCACGCTCGGCGCGCGGCACCTTGTGCAACTCGAGCGGCAGCGAGATGTTCGCCCCGACGGTGCGCCACGGCAGGAGGCCCGCCTGCTGGAAGGCGATGCCGTAGTCCTGGTCGATGCGGGCGCGGCGCGCGGGCTTGCCGAAGATGGTGAGCTCGCCCGTCGTGGCCTCGTCGAGGTCGGCGATGAGCCGCAGCAGCGTCGACTTGCCGCATCCGGACGGGCCGATGAGCGAGACGAACTCGCCGGCGCGCACCTCGAGCTCGACGCCCGTGAGGGCGGTGACGTCGCCCGCCTTGGTGGGGAACACCTTGCCGACGCCTGCGGCGCGCACGGCCAGTTCGGCGGCGGGGTCATTCTGCGTCATGCGACGGCCTCTCCTCTGCGGTACTTGGTGAGCCCGAGCCCGATCAGCGCGACGGAGCCCGCCGCGATGAGTCCGAGCGCGATCGAGCCGAACATCGGCCCCCACGGGGCTGCGGGATCGCTGGACGCCTGCCCGGCGAACTGGATCAGCATCCGGCCGATACCGCCGCGCATGCCGATCGACACCTCGGCGACGACCGCGCCGAGCACGGCGTTCGCGGCCGCGAGGCGCAGCGCGGGCAGCAGGTACGGCACGGATGCCGGCAGCCGCAGCCGTGTGAGCGTCGCGCCGTAGCCTGCGGCGTAGCTGCGCATCAGGTCGAGGTGGATGCGGTCGGGAGCCTCGAGCCCCTTCAGCACGCCGATCGCGACGGGGAAGAACGCCAGATAGGAGGCGATCACGGCCACCGAGAGCCACTGCGGCCACGGGGTGCCCGAGCGGTCGAGCTGGTTGCCGATCGCGTTGACGACGGGCGCGAAGGCGATGAGCGGCACGATCTGGCTCACCACGATCCAGGGCAGCAGCCCCCACTCGACGAGCTTCCAACGCTGCATCGCGAGCCCCAGCAGCGCGCCGACGGCCACGCCGATGAGCCAGCCGAGTGCCGCCATCGCGAGCGTCACGAGCGCCGCCTGCGCGACCGAGACGATGAGCGGCGGCGTGGTCGCGCCGCTCGTGGGCTCGAACAGGCGGGTGAACATCGTCCACAGGTGCGGCATGGCGCGGTCGTGGGTGCGCGGCAGGATCATCCATCCGGAGCCCGCCTCGCCCTCGACCCCGCCGATGACGACGCCCTCGGCGGGCCCGAGCGCCTTGTAGAGCTCCCAGATCGCACCGACCGCGACGACGCCGAGCACGCCCCAGGCCGCGGCGGCCCAGCCGCGGCCCCTCGCGCGTCCTCGGGTCACGACTTGGCCGTCACCGTCTCACGAAGCGCCGGGATGACGGTCTCGCCGTAGACCCGCAGCGTCTCCTCCTTGTTGTCGTGCTGGAGGTAGCCGGCGAACTGGTGCACGCCGAGCGAGCGCAGCTCCTCGAGCTTCTCGATGTGCTGCGCCGAGTTGCCGAGCATGCAGAACCGGTCGACGATCTCGTCCGGAACGAAGTCGACGTGGTCGTTGTCCGACTTGCCGTGGGTGTTGTAGTCGTAGCCGGTGCGCTTCTCGATGTAGTCGGTGAGCGCCTTCGGCACGGCACCCGTGGTCCCGTACTTGGCCACGATGTCGGCGACGTGGTTGCCGACCATGCCGCCGAACCAGCGGCACTGCTCGCGCATGTGCTCCCAGTCGTCGCCGATGTACATCGGGGCGGCCACGCAGAAGGTGATCTCGTCGGGGTCGCGGCCGGCGGCCTCCGCGGCATCCCGGACCGTCTTGATCATCCACTTGGCGATGTCGACATCCGCGAGCTGCAGGATGAAGCCGTCGCCGACCTCGCCCGTGAGCTTGAGCGCGAGCGGGCCGTAGGCGGCCACCCACACCTCGAGCTCGGAGCCCTCCGACCAGGGCAGGCGCAGCATCGATCCGTTGTACTCGACGGCGCGGCTGTTGCCGAGCTCGCGGATCACGTGGATCGACTCGCGCAGTTCCGCGAGCGTCGTGGGCTTGCCGTTGGTGACGCGCACCGCCGAGTCGCCCCGGCCGATGCCGACGACCGTGCGGTTGCCGTACATCTCGTTGAGTGTCGCGAACACGGATGCCGTGACCGTCCAGTCACGGGTGGCGGGGTTCGTGACGAAGGGCCCGACCTTCACCTTGCGGGTCTCCGCGAGGATCTGGCTGTAGATGACGTACGGCTCCTGCCAGAGGATGTGCGAGTCGAAGGTCCAGACGTGGCTGAAGCCGTACTGCTCGGCCAGCTTGGCCAGGTGCACCGTGCGGGACGCCGGTGGGTTGGTCTGGAGGACTGCTCCGAAATCCATAATCTCGATATGCTCCGCTACTCGATCAACAGGGGTGGGGTCGATACTCGATCAGAAAAAGGGGGTGGGGTCAGACCAGGTACTGGGAGAGGCCGCGCTTGACGAAGCGGCCATCACCCTTGGTACCGAGGTACTGGTTGTCGTCGACGACGACCTTGCCGCGCGAGAGCACGGTGTCGACGTGTCCGTCGATCTCGTAGCCCTCCCACGCGGAGTGGTCCATGTTCATGTGGTGCGTCTTGTCCACGCCGATCGAGGTGTGCCCGTTCGGGTCGTAGACGACGATGTCGGCATCCGCGCCGGGCTGGATGACGCCCTTCTTGCCGTAGAGCCCGAACATCCGCGCCGGGGTGGTGCTCGTGAGCTCGACCCAGCGCTCGAGGGTGATCTCGCCCGTGACGACGCCCTGGTACATGAGGTCCATCCGGTGCTCGACCGAGCCGATGCCGTTGGGGATCTTGCGGAAGTCGCCGAGGCCGAGCTCCTTCTGCCCCTTCATGCAGAACGGGCAGTGGTCGGTGGAGACCATCTGCAGGTCGTTCGTGCGCAGGCCCTGCCACATGGCGTGCTGGTGGCCGTCTGCGCGGGCGCGCAGCGGTGTCGAGCACACCCACTTGGCCCCCTCGAACGCACCCCACTCCTCGCTCGACGCGCCGAGCTGCTCCTCGAGGGAGAGGTAGAGGTACTGCGGGCAGGTCTCGCCGAACACGTTCTGTCCGCGGTCGCGGGCGGCGGCGAGCTGCTCGACGGCCTGCTTCGCGGAGACGTGCACGACGTAGAGCGGAGCGCCGGTGAGCCGGGCGATCATGATCGCGCGGTGGGTGGCCTCCTCCTCCATCTCCCAGGCACGCGCGATGCCGTGGAAGTAGGGGTCGGTCTTGCCCGCCTCGGCGAGCTGGGCGGCGAGCACGTCGATGACGGGCCCGTTCTCGGCGTGCATCATCGTGAGCAGGCCCGTGTCGGCCGCCACCTGCATCGCCTTCAGGATCTGGGCGTCGTCGGAGTAGAAGACCCCCGGGTAGGCCATGAAGAGCTTGAAGCTCGTGATGCCCTCGTCGACGAGGCTCGGCATCACGGCGAGCGAGTCGGCGTCGACGCCGCCGATGATCTGGTGGAAGGCGTAGTCGATCGCGCAGTTGCCCGCGGCCTTCTCGTGCCAGGCGGCGAGGCCGTCCATCACCTTCTGGCCGTAGGTCTGCACGGCGAAGTCGATGATCGTCGTCGTGCCGCCGTGGGCGGCGGCACGGGTGCCGGTCTCGAAGGTGTCGGAGGCGTTGGTTCCGCCGAAGGGCAGCTCCATGTGGGTGTGCGCGTCGATGCCGCCGGGGATGACGTACTTGCCGGTCGCGTCGATCACGGTGTCGACGCCGCGGCGGAGGTCGGTGCCGAGCAGTTCGGAGCCGGGGGCGAGGACGGCGACGATCTGCTCGCCGTCGACCAGCACATCCGCTGCTCCACGACCGGTGGCCGAGACCACCGTTCCGCCGGTGATGAGTGTGGTTGCCATGGTTCGCTCCTTCGCGGCTACGGCTTGGCGATTTCGGTGTAGGTCTCGGGGCGGCGGTCGCGGTAGAACTGCCAGTCGTCGCGCATCTCGCGCACCAGGTTCATGTCGAGGTCGCGCACGAGCAGCTCCTCGTGCTCACCGGAGCCGCGCTCGCCCACGAAGTTGCCGCGCGGGTCGATCACGTTGGAGGTTCCGTAGAAGCTGACCGCGTCGGCGCCGTACTCGTTGTCTTCGAGGCCGACGCGGTTGGGCTGGAGCACGAAGTAGCCGTTCGCGACGGCGGCGGCGGGGCCTTCGACCTCCCACAGGCGGTTGGAGAGGCCGGGCTTGGTGGCGTTCGGGTTGCACACGATGTGGGCGCCGCGCAGGCCGTACTCGCGCCATCCCTCGGGGAAGTGGCGGTCGTAGCAGATGTAGGTGCCGACCGTGCCGACGGCGGTCTCGAACACCGGGTAGCCGAGGTTGCCCGGCCGGAAGTAGAACTTCTCCCAGAACTTCTCGACGTGCGGGATGTGGATCTTGCGGTACTTGCCGAGGATCGAGCCGTCGGCGTCGACGACGACGGTCGTGTTGTAGTACACCCCGGTCTGCTCCTCCTCGTAGATCGGCAGCACGGTCACGACGCCGAGCTCCTTCGCGATGGAGGCGAAGCGCTGCACGATCGGCCCGTCGGCGGGCTCGGCGTAGCGGTAGTACTTCTTGTCCTGCGTGATGCCGAAGTAGGGACCGTAGAACAGCTCCTGGAAGCACATGAGTTGTGCGCCGTCGCGGGCGGCATCCCGGATGAACCCCTCGTGCTTGTCGAGCATGGATTCCTTGTCGCCGGTCCAGGTGGTCTGGCTGATGGCGGCACGTACGACGGTCATGCGGTGTCTCCTCGGATCTTGCTTTTTGTTATCTTTGGTCGTAAACATTTCTCTGACGTTACGCATTGTGACGTGGGCGTAAAACTACGGGGGTTTGAGTGAAATCGGTAGCCCTTTCCATCGAAGAAAGATCTCCTCACGGAATCGCGACCGGGATCGCGCGGCTCATCACGACCGGCGACCTCGCCCCCGGCGACCGCCTGCCGACCGTGCGCGAGCTCGCCGCCGACCTCGGCGTCTCGCCCGCGACCGTCTCGCACGCCTGGCAGACACTGGCCTCCGCCGGACTCATCACGAGCCGCGGGCGCAGCGGCAGCTTCGTGCGCGCCGAACCCCGCGAATGGCTGCCGCGGCGCTACCGCGGCCTCGACGGCCAGCTCGACGCGCGCCTCGACCTCTCGCGGGGAACCCCCGACCCCGAGCTGCTGCCCGCCCTCGGGCCCGCGCTCGCGCGCGTGGGCGCGCGCGCCGACACCACGAGCTACCAGGCCAAGCCCGACATCCCCGAGCTGCACGATCTGCTGCGCGCGAGCTGGCCGGCGCCCGTCGAGTCGATCACCGTGCTGAACGGCGCCCTCGACGCCATCGACCGCGCGCTCGCGGCGCTCGTGCGCTTCGGCGACCGCGTGGTCGTGGAGAACCCGACCTTCCCGCCGTTCATGGATCTGCTCGACCACTACGCGCTGCAGGCGGTCGGCGTGGAGCTGGATGCCGAGGGGATGCGGCCCGAGGAGTTCGCGGCCGCGCTCGGCAGCTCCCCCGCGATCGTGCTGCTGCAGCCGCGCGCCCACAACCCGACCGGCATCTCGATGACGGCGGCGCGCGCGGAGCAGCTCGCCGGCATCCTCGCGCGCAGTCGCACCGCCCAGGACGCGATCGTCATCGAGGACGACCACTCGGGCGCCATCAGCTCGTCCCCCGATGTGAGCCTCGCGACCTGGCTGCCGGATCGGGTGCTGCACGTGCGCAGCTTCTCGAAGTCGCACGGGCCCGACCTGCGCATCGGCGCGATCGGCGGACCGCGCCCGCTCGTCGACCGCGTCGTCGCGAGGCGTCTGCTCGGCCCCGGCTGGACCTCGCGCATGATGCAGGCGATCCTGCACGAGCTGCTGACGCATCCGAGCTCGACCCTCGCGATCGACGAGGCGCGCTGGGCCTATTCGGGACGGCAGGCGGCCCTCGCGGAAGCGGTGCGCGAGGCCGGGGGCTGGCTCGCGGGCGGTGACGGCATCAACGCCTGGCTGCGGGTGGCGGATGAGCGCGCCGCGGTGGTGCAGCTCGCGGCGGTCGGCATCCGCGTCGCCGCAGGCGGCCCGTTCCAGCTCGGCGACGGTCAGGACCCGCACATCCGCGTCACCGTGGGGGCGTTGCGGGAGGAGATCCCCGCCGTCGGTGCGGCGCTCGCGGTGGCGCAGAACGCGAGCTGAGCGGCGGATGCCGCACCGGGCCGAGCTAGGCCCACTCCCCCTCGGTGGTGCGAGAGAGTTCGCCGAGGAAGCGGATGACGACGTCGCGCTCCGCGGGCGGGAGCGCGGCCGCGACCCGGAAGCGGCGGGCGTGCTCGCGTCCGACCGTGGCCTGCGCCGCCTGGCGCGTCTCCTGCTCGATCACGATCGACGCCGAGCGCCGGTCGTGCGGATGCGGGAGACGCCGGATGTGGCCGCCGCGTTCCAGCCGGTCGAGGAGCTTCGTGGTCGCGGCGCTCGAGATGCCGAGATGCTCGGCGATGCCGCCCGCGGTGGCGACCTCGCCGCGATCCGTCACGACGATGAGGTAGCGCAGCGCCCGCATGTCACTGTCGCCGAGCTTCATGAACCGGCGGGATGCCTCGCTCAGCCGCTCCTCTGCGGTGCGCCAATCGCGGAGCGCGTCGAGCACCCGCACCGTGTGGGCGATCTCGTCGTCGCTCATCTCCGAGACGTCGAGCATGCGTCCGCGGATGTCGATGACGCGGGGGTCGTGCATGCGCTCGGCGTCCTCCGCCCGCGTCTGATGCCCGCTCGTCACTCCTGCATGCTAGGACGACAGGGTGAATCTCACCAGGTGTATTGCTATCTCGGTTAACTACTTCGTAAGGTGAGGCGATGGAGCTCGCAGCGGGAGGCGCCGTGGTGTCGTTCACCGACACCCACACGAACCGTCTGCGGGAGCAGTTCGATGCGCGCCTCGACGAGTACTTCGCCGCGCAATCGCTCCGGGCCGCCCTCCACGACGAACGCTTCCGTGAGCTCTGGAACCGGCTGCGCTCGCTCTCCCGCGGCGGCAAACGGGTGCGCCCGCTGCTGCTGCTCGCCGCCCACGACGGCCTCGGCGGACGGCGACGCGACGACGCCATCCGCGCCGCCGTCGCCGTCGAACTGCTGCACACCTCGCTCGTCATCCACGACGACATCATCGACGGCGACCTCGAACGCCGGGGCGGTCCCAACATCACGGCGGCCTTCGCGGCGGATGCGCGCGCGCACGGCCTCCCCGAGGCGCGCTCCCGCGCCTGGGGCGAGACGATGGCGTTGCTGGGCGGCGACCTGCTGCTGAGCGCCGCCGTGCGCGAGGTCGCCCGCATCGAGGCGCCAGAGGAGCTGCGCGAGCGGCTGCTCGCGGTGCTCGACGAGGGGATCTATCTCGCGGCCTCCGGCGAGCAGGCCGACGTCGCCTACGGGATCGGGCTGGAGCGTCCGGATCCGGCCGCGATCCGCGCGATGATGCACCGCAAGACCGCGAGCTACAGCTTCGAGACGCCGCTGCGCATGGGAGCGGCACTCGCCGAGGCGCCCGAGCCGCTCACCCACCGGCTCGGCGAGATCGGGCGGGGCCTCGGCATCCTGTTCCAGCTGCGCGACGATCTGCTCGGCGCCTTCGGACGTCCCGAGCTCACCGGCAAGAGCGCCTCGAGCGACCTGCGCGAGGGCAAGGTGACGATGCTCGTCGCGTACGCCCGCGACGAGCCGGCCTGGCAGGCGGTCGCCCCGCTCTGGGGGCGGCCCGAGCTGGCCGACCACGAGATCGAGCTGCTGCGCGAGGCGCTCGAGGTGTGCGGCGCGAGACGCCGGCTCGAGAAGGAGATCGAACGCGAAGGCGCCCACGTGCTCTCGCTCATCGGGGCGGCCCGGCTGCCGAGCGCGCTCACCGCCGAGCTGCGGCAGGTCGTGCGCAGCGGCATGGAGCGCGAGGCATGACCGCGCCCCCGGTCGGGCTCGCGCTGTACCGCGAGACCGCGCGCGCGGCGAGCGCTCCCGTCATCCGGCGCTACTCCAGCTCGTTCGGGATGGCATCGGCCCTGTTCCCGCGTCGATGCCGCGGCTCGATCGCGGCCATCTACGCGCTCGTCCGCGTCGCCGACGAGATCGTCGACGGCACGGCGGCCGAAGCCGGACTCGTGCCCTCCGAGCTGCGCGAGGCGCTCGATCTGTTCGAGGCCGAGGTCGAGCACGCGCTCATCACCGGGTTCAGCGCGAACCTCATCGTGCAGGCGTTCGCCGACGTCGCCCGGCGGGCGGGCTTCGGGCCCGAGCTGACCCGCCCGTTCTTCGCCTCGATGCGTCGCGACCTCGAGCCCGTCGCCTTCGACGACGGGGCCCTCCGCGCCTACGTCCACGGCTCGGCCGAGGTCGTGGGGCTCATGTGCCTGCGGGTGTTCACCCCCACGCGCGACGCCCGGCTCGACGACGCCGCCTGCGCGCTCGGCTCGGCCTTCCAGCTCGTGAACTTCCTGCGCGACCTCGGCGACGACCGCGACCGCCTCGGGCGCGAGTACCTGCCCGAGTTCCGGCTGCTGTCCGTCGAGTCGGCCACCGCCGCGGTCATCGTCCGCATCCGGGCGGACCTCGCGCGGGCGCGATCCGGCATCCCGCTGCTGCCCGCCGACTGCCGACTCGCGGTCGCGACCGCGGCGGCCGTGTTCGGCGAGCTGCTCGCCCGCATCGAGACGCTGCCCGCCGAGCAGCTCGCCGGCACGCGCGTCTCGGTGCCGACCTCACGCAAGCTCGCGCTGCTCGCACGCGAGCGGATGCGGCTGCTCGGCGCGGGCGGGCGGGCGTGAGCCGCGCACGCGAGGTCGCGATCGTCGGGGGCGGGATCGGGGGCCTCGCGAGCGCGGCGCTCCTCGCCGCCGACGGCCACCGGGTGACGCTCTTCGAGGCGGGCCCGGCCTTCGGCGGGCGCGCGGGCAGCTGGGAGCACGGAGGCTTCCGCTTCGACACGGGCCCGTCGTGGTACCTCATGCCGGAGGTGTTCGACCACTTCTACCGGCTGCTCGGCACGAGCGCGGCCGAGCAGCTCGAGCTCACCCGGCTCGACCCCGGCTACCGGGTCTACGTCGAGGGCGACCCGGTCCCGTTCGACCTGCCCGCCGGAAGCGCGGCTGCGCGAGCGGCGCTCGCCGCCCTCGACCCCGGCGCCGCGGGGCGGATCGGCAGCTATCTCGACACCGCCGCATCCGCGTACCGGATGTCGGTCGAGCGCTTCCTCTACGGCTCCTTCGACAGCGCCCGGCCCTACCTCGACGCGGAACTCGCGCGGGAGCTGCCGCGGCTCACCCGCATGCTGAGCCGCAGCCTCGACGCGGAGATCCGCCGCACCACGAGTGACCAGGGGCTGCGGCGGCTGCTCGGCTATCCGGCGGTGTTCCTCGGCGGCACCCCGAAGACCGTGCCGTCGCTCTTCCAGCTGATGAGCCACCTCGACGTCGATCAGGGGGTGCTGTATCCGCGGGGCGGCTTCGCGCGGGTCGTCGAGTCACTCGTCGAGCTCGCCCGCGCGGCCGGCGCCGAACTGGTCGCGGATGCCCCCGTCACCCGCATCCTCGTGGACGGCGGGCGCACCGCGGGCGTCGAGTTCCGGGGGGCAGGCGGGGCGCGGATGCGGCATGCCGCCGAGCTCGTGGTCGGCGCGACGGACCTGCACCGCATCGAGACCGAGCTGCTCCCGCCGGAGGCGCGCGACCACAGCGCGCGCTGGTGGGAGCGGCGCGACCTCGGCTTCGGGGTCGTCACCGCGATGCTCGGGGTGCGCGGAGAGCTGCCCGAGCTCGCCCACCACACCCTGCTGTTCGCGAAGGACTGGGATGCCGGCTTCGCACGGCTCACCGGGAACACGCTCGCGCCCGAGGCCTCGCTCTACCTCGGCAAGCCGAGCGCGAGCGACCCGACGGTCGCCCCCGCCGGGCACGAGAACCTGTTCGTGCTCGTGCCCTCCCCCGCGGCCGCGGCGATGGCGCCGGGCGGGATCGACGGATCCGGCGACCCCGCGATCGAGCGCTACGTCGACGGGGTGATCGCGCAGATCGGCCGTTGGACCGGCGCATCCGACCTCGCCGATCGCGTCGTGGTGCGGCGCACACGCACCTCGGGCGAGCTGGAGACGGAGCTCGGCGCCTGGCGCGGCAGCATGCTCGGGCCCGCGCACACCGTGCGGCAGAGCGCGATGTTCCGGGCGGGCAACCGCTCGCGCAAGGTCGAGGGGCTCTACTTCGCGGGCTCGGGGACGATCCCCGGCATCGGCGTGCCGATGTGCCTCATCAGCGCCGAGCTCGTGCTGAAGCGCGTGCGCGGCGACCGCAGCGCGGCTCCCCTGGTGTCCGCATGAGCCTCGGCTATCTGGGGGCGCTGCTCGTGTCGATCGCGGGGATGCTCGTGCTCGACGCGCGCTACCGCCTGTTCCTGTGGCGCGCCCCTCGCGCGGCCGCGCTCACCCTGCTCGTCGGCGTGGGGCTGCTGCTGGCCGTCGACCTGCTCGCGATCGCGCTCGGGGTGTTCCGGGTGGGCGACTCGCCCGCCCTCTCGGGCGTCATGCTCGCCCCGCACCTGCCCCTCGAGGAGCCCGTGTTCCTCGTCTTCCTCTGCCTGCTGACGATGGTCGTGCACGGGCTCGTGCGGCGGATGCGACGCGCCCGCCGCACGGACGCTCGGGGGTGACGGATGCCCGCCTACCCGATCCTCGCCCTCTCGCTCGTGACGATCGCCGTGGCCGCGCGGCTCATCCTCGGCGATGCCGCGCGGCGACGCGGACGCCCGCTGCCGCTCGCGCCGAGCCTCGTGACGGGCGGCGTGCTCATCGCGCTCACGCTCGTCTTCGACAACCTGATGATCGCCGTGGGGCTCTACGGGTATCCGCCCGAGCAGCTGCTCGGCATCCGGATCGGGCTCGCCCCGATCGAAGACCTCTCGTATCCGATCGCGACGGCGGCGCTGCTGCCCGCCCTGTGGCATCAGCTCGGCGGCGACCGTGACTGAGCGCGGGACCCCGCTGGCGACGCGGCTGCTGCTCGCCTCCCGGCCGCTCAGCTGGGTCAACACCGCCTACCCGTTCGCGGCGGCGATGCTGCTCGCGGGACATGGCGTCGATGCGGCCTTCGTGATCGGCACGGTGTTCTTCCTGGTGCCCTACAACCTGCTGATGTACGGGGTCAACGACGTCTTCGACTACGCCTCGGATGCCGCGAACCCGCGCAAGGGCGGCGTCGAGGGGGCGCTGCTGCCGCCGCGCACCCATCGGCTCGCGCTCGGTCTCGCGTTCGGGATCGCGCTCCCCTTCGTCGTGGCGCTGGCGCTGCTCGGCTCGCCGCTGTCGTGGCTCGTGCTCGCGGTGCTGCTGTTCGACGTCGTGGCCTACTCGGCCCCGCCGATGCGCTGGAAGGAGGTGCCGGGCCTCGACTCGCTGAGCTCGAGCCTGCACTTCGTGGGGCCTGCGGTCTACGGGCTCGTGCTCGCCGGGGCGGAGTGGACCACCACGAGCTGGCTCGTGCTCGGCGCCTTCCTGCTCTGGGGCATGGCGAGCCACGCCTTCGGAGCCGTGCAGGACATCGTGCCCGACCGCGAGGCGGGCATCGCCTCGATCGCCACCGTGCTCGGCGCCCGCGTCACCGTGCGGCTCGCGCTCGCCGGGTGGACGCTCGCGGGGGTGCTCCTGCTGCTCACCCCCTTCCCCTGGCTGCTCGCGGCCGCGTTCGCGGTGCCCTACCTCGCGCTCGCCTGGCCGTACCGCTCGCTGCCGGATGCGGCATCCGCCCGCGCCAACCGCGGCTGGCGGCGCTTCCTCTGGGTGAACTACGCGGTCGGCTTCGGGGTGACGCTGCTGCTCATCGCGCAGCTGATGGACGGGGGCGCTCTCACGACCGCCTAGGCTCGCGAGCATGCGCATCACAGTGCTCGCCGGCGGGGTCGGCGGTTCACGGTTCCTGCTCGGGATGCGCGAGCTCCTCGCGCGGGAGCCCGGTGAGCACGAGCTCACCGCGATCGTCAACACCGGCGACGACATGTGGCTCGCGGGCCTGCGGATCACCCCCGACCTCGACACGATCATGTACGCACTCGCGGGCGTGAACGACACCGAGCGCGGCTGGGGACGCACGGGCGAGAGCGAGCGGGTCTCGGCCGAGCTCGCCGCCTGGGGCGTCGGCTGGCCGTGGTTCACCCTCGGCGACCTCGACCTCGGCGCCCACATCTCGCGCACCTCCTGGCTGCGGGAGGGGCTGCCGCTCAGCACCGCGGTCGAGCGCCTCACCGCGCGCTGGCCGCTCGGTGCGCGCCTGATCCCCGCGACCGACCAGGAGGTCGAGACCTGGGTGCGGGTCGACGACCCGCACGAGCCGGGGCGCGTCATCCACTTCCAGGAGTGGTGGGTGCGCTACCGCTCGAGCCTGCCCGCGCTCGGCTTCGAGCACCGCGGCCAGGCATCCGCTCGACCCGCGCCTGGGGTGCTGGACGCGATCGCGGCGGCGGATGTCGTGGTGCTCGCCCCCTCGAACCCGGTCGTGTCGATCGCGCCGATCGTCGGCATCCCGGGCATCGGGGAGGCGCTGCGCGCGGCATCCGCCCCCGTCGTCGGGGTGTCGCCCATCATCGGCGGGGCCGTCGTGCGGGGCATGGCGGATGCCTGCCTCAGCGCGATCGGGGTCGAGACGGCGGCGGATGCGGTGGCCGCCCACTACGGCTCCCGCACCTCAGGCGGGCTGCTCGACGGCTGGCTCGTCGACGAGGTCGACGCCGCACTGCTCCCCGCGATCACGGGCGCCGGCATCGCCGCGCGCGCGGTTCCGCTCTGGCTGCGCGACCCGGCGAGCAGCGCGGCGCTCGCGGGCGACGCCCTTGCCCTCGCCGAGAGCCTGCGTCAGGCGAGCTGAGACGCCGCCCGCGCGGTGCGCGAGGCGGGTGCGCGGGCGATGACCTCCGCGAGTTGCTCGCGGGTGTCGACATCGCGCCGGAGGCCCGTCTCCGCGCCGACGGCCAGCTCGACCAGCCCCAGCGCGCGGTGCGCCGCCGCGGAGCCGGCACCGAAGGCCTCGCGCAGCCGCACCCCGGATGCCGCCGTGACCAGCACCGTGCCCTCGCCGTCGGCATCCGGAACGAAGGCCCGGCGCGCGTGACCCGCCAGGACGAGAGCCGCATCGAGCTCGAGCGGCTCGAGCGCGGGCACGTCGCCGAGCAGCACGGCACGCGGGCGCTCCCTCGCCGAGACCGCGAGGCCGGCGAGAACCGCGGCCGAGATACCGGAGCCACCCGACTCCGCCACCACCACGAGCCGCGCGCCTCGGTCGGCGCCGACGACCAGCATCCGGGGAAGCTGGCGGTCGGCGGTCACCAGGATCACCCGCGCCACCAGCGATGCACGGAGCACCGCGTCGAGCGAGTCCGCCGCGATCGCCCGTGCCAGCTCCGGCGAGCCCCCGAGCCGGCTCTTGCCGATGCGCGCCGCCTTCACGGGCACCACGACATCCCAGCGCTCAGATGGCGATGTATCCACTCCCACATTCTGTACGCTAGGAGGGCATCACCTGCCGTCGTGCCGATCTGCACGGCGCCACCGGCCCCCTCATTGGGGCGGTTGCGACCCGCGAGCTTCTCACGCTCGCCGATTCCGTTCGTCACCGCATCCCAGGAGCCCCATGCGCACCGCACTCCCCCACCACCGGAACCGTCGCCAGCGAGTCGCTCGCCTCTCCCGCGGTCTGACGGCACCGGTCGCCGCACTCGCTCTCCTCGCCGGCTGCACCGCCGCGGGCGCCCAGCCGGTTCCTGCTCCGAGCACGGCAGGTGCCGTCACCGTCGACAACTGCGGCACGAGCGTCACCTTCGATACCGCCCCCGAGCGCGTGGTCGCCATCAAGTCGACCTCTGTCGAGATGCTGCTCGCGCTCGGCCTCGGCGACCGCATCGTCGCGACCGCCTTCACCGACGGCCCGGTGCCGCCGCGATGGGCGGGCGAGCTCGATGCGCCTGAGCTCTCGGCGTTCATGCCGAATGAGGAATCCGTGCTGCAGACCCGACCCGACCTCGTGTACTCCGGCTGGGAGTCGGCGTTCGCCGCCGACGCGGCCGGAACCCGCGACGAGCTCGCGAGCCTCGGGGTCACGAGCTATGTGCAGCCCGCGGCATGCCGCAGCGCCGAAGTGCCGCCGAAGCTCACCTTCGAGGAGATCTTCGGCGAGATCCGGCAGGTGGCCGACATCTTCCGCGTCGACCCCACGGAGCTGCTCGCCACCCAGCAGAAGACACTCGACGGGATCCGCCCCGACGCCCGCGGACGCACGGCGCTCTGGTACTCCTCCGGCACCGACATCCCCTACGTGGGTGGTGGGCTCGGCGCACCGGAGCTCATCATGGAGACCGCCGGACTCACCAACATCGCCGCCGACGTCGACGCCACCTGGGACTCGCTCGGCTGGGAGGCGATCGTCGCCGCGAACCCCGACGTCATCATCCTCGTCGACGCGAGCTGGAACACTGCCGACGAGAAGATCGCACGGCTCGAGTCGAACCCGGCGACCGCAGCGCTCCCCGCCGTCGCGAACAAGCGCTACATCATCGTGCCCTTCCCCTCCGGCGAGGCGGGCGTGCGCACGGTCGACGCCGCCGCATCCGTCGCCGAGCAGCTGGCCGCGCTGCCGTGACCCGCGTCGTCGTCACCGCGATCCTGCTCGGGGCGGCACTCCTCGCCTCGATCACGCTCGCGGTGATGATCGGCTCGGCCGACATCGGGCCCACGGATGTGTGGGGCTCGATCGTCGCGCACCTCACGGGCGGCACCTCGCCCCTCGACACGCTGCGCGACGGGATCGTGTGGCAGTTGCGGCTCCCCCGCATCCTGACCGCCGCAGCCGTCGGCGCGGGACTCGCGCTCGTCGGCTGCGTGATGCAGGCGGTCACCCGCAACCAGCTCGCCGATCCCTACCTGCTGGGGCTCTCCTCCGGCGCCTCTCTCGGGGCGGTCGCGGTCGTGCTGCTCGGGATCGGCGTGCTGCTGCCGGCCGCGGCCTTCGGCGGCGCGATGCTCGCCCTGCTCGCGACCCTCGGCCTCGCCTCGGCCTTCGGACCGCTCACCCCCACCCGCACGGTGCTCGCGGGCGTCGCGGTGTCGAGCTTCGCGACAGCCCTCACGAGCCTCGTGATCTTCTGGACGGCGACGGGCGACTCCTACCGCGAGATCCTCGGATGGTTGCTCGGCTCCCTCGCGGGGGCGCGCTGGCCCGAGGCGACCATCGCGGGGGTCGCGATCCTCGTCGTCGGGGTGCCGCTCATGCTCACCGGCCGGGTGCTCGACGCCTTCGCCTTCGGCGACCGCTCGGCGGCATCCCTCGGCATCCCGGTCACCGGCGCGCGCTGGGCGCTGCTCGGGGCGGGCGCCCTGCTGACCGGGGCGCTCGTCGCCGTCTCGGGCTCGATCGGCTTCGTGGGGCTCGTGCTCCCCCACGCGGTGCGCCTCGTGATCGGGCCCGGCAACCGGGCGCTGCTGCCGCTGTCGGCACTCGCGGGCGGTGTGTTCCTGGTGTGGGCCGACACGCTCGCGCGCGCCGCCTTCGACCCGCGGGAGCTGCCCGTCGGGATCATCACGGCGCTCCTCGGCGCGCCGGTGTTCGCCCTGCTGCTGCTGCGCCGCCGGAGCCTCGCATGAGCGCGGATGCGGGTGCCCGCGTCGAGGTACGCGGGCTCACGGTGCAGCTCGGCGGGCGAGCGCTCGTCGACGACATCGCGTTCGACGCGCCGGAGGGTGCGTTCACCGCGATCGTCGGACCCAACGGGGCGGGCAAATCCACCCTGCTCCGGGCGCTCGCGGGCGTCGAGCCGAGCGAGAGCGGAACGGTGCGCTACGCGGGCGTCGAGCTGCTCGCGCTGCCGCGGCGCCGCAGGGCGCGCGTCGTCGCACTCGTCGAACAGGACGCCACCACCGAGCTGCCGCTCACCGGCCGCGACGTGGTGCGGTTGGGGCGCAGCCCGCACGAGTCGCTCTTCGGCGGGGGCGACGCGGATGCGGCATCCGTCGTCGACGACGCCCTCGCGCGGGCCGGGGCGGAGGCGTTCGCCTCGCGGGACGTGACGACGCTCTCGGGCGGGGAGCGCCAGCGGGTGCTGCTCGCGCGGGCGCTCGCTCAGCAGCCGCGCATCCTGCTGCTGGACGAACCCACCAACCACCTCGATCTCGCCGCCCAGCTCGACATGGTGCGGCTCGTGCGCGAGCTCACCGCCGCGGGGGTCACCGTGATCGCCGCCCTGCACGAGCTGAGCCTCGCGGCGGCGCACGCGGATGCCGTGGTCGTGCTCGCCCGCGGCCGCGTCGCCGCGCACGGTGCGACCGAGGGCACGCTCACGCCCGCGCTCATCCGCGAGGTGTTCGGGGTGCGCGCGGAGTGGACGCGCAACCCGATCACGGGGGGGCCGTTGCTCGCGGTCGGCTGAGCGCGGCACCCCACCCTCGCGGTCGGCTGAGCGCGGCACCCCATCCTCGCGGATCGAGTGCCGCGCGCAGCGCGGTGTATCGAGATCCCCCGCACTCAGGCGGCGGGGGTCTCCGCACGACGGCGGCGACGGGCGCCGAGCAGCAGCACGAGACCGGTCAGCAGCGCGAGCAGACCCGCGCCGACCGCCAGACCCGGCTCAGCACCCGTGAACGGGAGCATCGGGGCCACGGCCGGGGTGACCGTGATCGACACCTTGCCCGTGACGATCGTGCCGAAGGCATCCATCACCGAGTACTCGAACTCGTCCGGCCCGCTGTAGCCCCGCGTCGGGGTGTAGCGGAAGGTGCCGTCGGCGTCGACCACCACGGTTCCGTGGGCGGGCTGCGTGTTGCCATGCAGCGTGACCCCCGTGCCGCGCACCCCTGCGAGCAGGCGGCCCGTGGCGGAGGAGACGCTCTGGTCGACCTTCGTGGTGATGGCGTCATCCGGTGCGCTCGGGCGCACCAGCACCGTGACGGTCGCCGTCGAGGTGCCGCCCGCGCCGGTCGTGGTGTAGGTGAAGGTGTCCTGTCCCGAGAAGCCGGGCGCCGGGGTGTAGGTCACGGTGCCGTCGGAAGCGAGCGTGACGACGCCGTTGCTGCCGTTGGTCGTGCCCGTCACCGTGAGCCCGGTGCCGAGGTCATCGCCCAGCAGATCGGCCGGCGGGATGACGATCGGCGTGTCGACGTCGCCCGAGACGTTGTCGTCCACCGCGACGGGCGTCACCGTGATGGTGACCGTCTGCGTGTAGCTGCGGGTGCCGTCGGTCGCCGTGTACTCGAAGGTCGTCACGCCGGAGAAGCCGGCGGGCGGCGTGTAGGTGTAGGAGCCGTCGGACGACATCGACACGACACCCGCGCCCGGCTGCGTGTTGGATGTGACCGTGAGCCCCGTGCCGCTGTCGTTGCCGAGCACGCCGTCCGCGGGAACCACGAGCGGGGTGCCCGCCGGGGTCGTGCCGACGTCGTCGCCGCCGGTCGGGGCCACCGTGATGATGAGCGTCGCGGTCGTGGTCTGACCGGCCGCGTCACGCGCCGTGTAGACGACGCTGTCGGTGCCCGAGAATCCGGGGTCCGGCAGGTAGCTGTAGGAGCCGTCCGCGGCGATCGTCAGGATGCCGTTCGTCGCCGCGGTGGAGCCCGTGACGGTGAGGCCGGCGCCGAGGTCGTTCGCGAGCACACCCGCGGACGCATCGCGGGTGAGCGCCGTGTCGACCGTGGTCGCATCCGTGTCGTTCACCGCGTGCGGCCGCACCGTGATGGTGAGGGTCGCGGTCGTGGTCTGACCGGATGCGTCCTGCACCGTGTAGGTCGAGCTCACGTCCCCGGAGAACCCGGCGGCCGGCGTGTAGGTGTAGGAGCCGTCCGCGGCGATGTTCAGCGTGCCCGAGGCGGGCGGCGTGAAGCCGGTCACCGTGAGCGTCGTGCCGCGGTCGTCATCGAGCACCCCGGCCGAGGCATCCCGCGTGATCGCGGTGCCCGCCGTGGTCGAGTCGGTGTCGTTCACCGCGACCGGCGTCACCGTGATGGTGAGCGTCGCCGTCGTCGTCCGACCGGACGCGTCCCGCACCGTGTACGTCGAGGTCACCTGACCCGAGAACCCGGCAGCGGGCGTGTACGTGTACGAACCGTCCGCGGCGATGTTCAGCGTGCCCGAGGCCGGCGGCGTGAAGCCCGTCACCGTCAACCCCGTG
>QFQR01000022.1 GCA_003243275.1 Leifsonia xyli
TGCTACGATCCGACCAAGGACAGCACCTATCCCGGCGGATCGGGGCCGCACCGCATGGCCGATCCGTCCGACACCGCGGCCTATGACGCGGCACAGGCGACGTGGGAGTGGACCGAGAACCCATATCTGCTGGCGATGCGCTGGGCGCATGGGGTGTGGCAGCGCGACCCCAGCGTCGCGGGATCAACGTATCAGCGCGTCATGGGGATCGGTGCGCCGTGGGCGCTGATCGACGTCGCGGCGTTTGTGGAGGGGCGCAACATCGCGGTCGCGAACGGGTGGACGGCGGGCGGGATCGTCTATTCGACGGACGGCAAGTGGGACACCATGAAGCGTATCCTGCAAGCCGGGATGGGCGAGCCGATGGCGCTGGGGGCGCGGATCAGCTGCTACGTCAACGCGCCCAAGGTGTCGCTGGCGACGATCACGACCGACGACGTCGTGGGCGCGGCGAGCGTGACGGCGACGCAGTCGCGCCGCGACCGGATCAACACGATCACCCCGCGCTACCGGCTGGAGGCGAACAACTGGCAGTATCTGCCGGGCAGCCCGATCAGCGTGGCCGAGCATGTGGCGCTGGACGGCGGCAAGCGCTCGCGGTTGCAGGATTATCCGCTGATCCAGAACACCAAGCAGGTGGCCACGGCGGTCCGATACGACATCGAGAATGCGCGCGAGTTCGGGCCGATCACGCTGCCGCTGAAGCTGGTGTGGATGGGATACAAGCCGGGCGACTGCGTCACCGCGACGCTGCCCGAGCTGGGGTTGAACGCGCAGCCGATCCTGCTGCTGCAACGCCAGCTGGCGCCGGCCAGCGGCGTGGTGACGATGACCGCGCGCAGCGAGACGCCGGGCAAGCACGCCTTCGCCCTGGGGCAGACGACAACGCCGCCCCCCACGCCGGGGGTCACCGCGCAGCCGATCGTGCCGATGCCGCGCGACGGTGACTGGACGCTGGCGGCGCTGCCGGCGGGCGGGCAGCTGGTGACCCCGACGCTGGCGATCAGCGGCGCGTGCGCGGCGAACGTCGACGGCGTGGTGTTCGAATACCGCGTCTTCGACAGCGGCGCGCCGTGGACGGCGGCGGGGAGCGATGCGCCGACCGCGACGTATCGCGAGATCACCGGCCTGCGCGCGGGCACCGCCTATGAGGTGGCGGTCAGCTATACCAAGGCGGGGGTGGCGAGCGACCGGCGGGTGATCGGGCCGGTGACGACGGCGACGGTGTCGGTAAAGGGCGATCCCGGCGCGGGTGCAGTGACGCTGGTGGCGGGGAGCGCGACGACGGTCATCGACCGCAACAGCATCAGTGCGAGCGCGGCCAACAACGGTTCGGTGTTCGGCACCGATGCGGCGTCTTCTAAGGAGGCTTACACCGGCGGGGCGGTGTGCACGTTCACGATACCGCCCAGCAGCGGCAGCGATTATGTGATGGCCGGGCTGACGCAGGGCGATCCCGGATCGCGTCCGGGGAACAACTACGACAGCATCACCTTCGCGCTGTGTCGCACCCCGGCCGGCGCCTTTGGCGTCTACATCAACGGGACCGAGCAAAGCGGCACGACGCCCTACACCAGCACGGCCGCTGCCAGGTGCCGGGTGCAGTTCGATGGCCGGTACGTGCGCTGGTATGCGGACAGCACGCTGATCTACGTTTTCGATTGGATGGGGACGACGGCGGACCCCAACGCGCCGGCCAATGCGCTGCGGTTCCGCGCTGCGCTGGCCGGGACCGCGCGGGTCGAGGATATCACGCTGGCGCAGGCGGGGGCGGCGGGCAAGGACGGCAAGTCCGCGCTGTCCGGCTATCTGACCAACGAGGCGCACAACGTTGCGGCGGATGCGGCAGGCAACCCGGTGACCTACGCCGGTGCATCGGGGCAGTTTCGCGTGCTGCTGGGCACCACCGACGTCACCAGCGGGTGCACGTTCTCCCTCGTTACCGACAGCGTCATCACGGCGGCCATCAACAGCACGGGCTACTACGGGCTGACCGGCTTTCCGACCGGGGCGTCGCAGGGGTACGCGGTGTTTCGCGCGACCTATCCGGGCTATCCGCCGATCGACCTGACGTTCAGTGTTACCAAGACCAACGCCGGCGCGGACGGCTCGCCCGCTGTGGATATCCAACTCACGGCTTCGGCCGACTACGTCAAGTATAGTGACGCTGACGCGATCGCTTCGGGACCGATCACGTTCACCGCGATTCGCAAGAACACCGGGCTGGTGACGTTTTTCCGTTTCGAGAAGTTGGACGGCGACGGCTACGCGGAGTCGACGGCGGCCGATCTCGTTGCCTACGATCCTTCTATCTTTTCGAGCACCGGCCCCGACAATCTCACGATCACGCAGGCTTGGGCTAATGCCGTCGTCACGCAGGGGGGCGGCGGTTTCCGGACCATCGTGTACGTTCAGGGCGGCCCGCGCGACAGCAAGACGCTACGCAAGGTCAAGGACGGCGCGCGGGGTGAGGACGGCAAGTCCGCGCTGGTGGGCTATCTGACCAACGAAGCGCACAACGTCGCGGCCGATGCGGCAGGCAATCCGGTGACCTATGCCGGCGCGTCGGGTCAGTTTCGCGTGTTGCTGGGCGGGGCCGACGTCACCAGCGGATGCACGTTCAGCCTGGTGTCCGACAGCATCATCACGGCGGTCATCAACAGCACGGGCTATTATGGGCTGACCGGCTTCCCGGCCGGATCGTCTTCGGGGTATGCCGTTTTTCGTGGCACATATCCCGGTTTCCCGCCGATCGACCTGACGTTCAGCGTCACGAAGAACAATGCGGGCGCGAACGGTGCTCCGGCTGTGGACATCCAGTTGTCGGCATCGGCGGATGTGGTCAAATACAGCAAGTCCGACGTCATCGCATCTGGGCCGATCACGTTCACGACCACGCGCAAGAACACCTCGCTGGAGCCGTTTTTCCGGTTCGAGAAGCTCAACGGTGACGGTTACATCGAGACTACGGCGGCTGATATGGCCGCTTACGACCCGTCGGTCTTTTCCAGCACCGGCCCGGATAACGTGACGATCACGCAGGCGTGGGCGGATGCAGCTGCCGGTCAGGGCGGGGGCGGCTTCCGCGTCATCGCCTACGTGCAGGGAGGGCCGCGCGACCGCAAGACGCTGCTGAAGGTCAAGGACGGCACGGACGGACAAAGCGTCCTCGCGGCTGTGCTGACCAACGAGAACTTCTCCGTCCCGACCGATGCCAGCGGCAACTACACGGCCTTCCCGGTCGACCTGTCGCGCGGGCAGATGCGGGTCTATTACGGGCTGACCGAGGTGACGTCGCAGTGCACGTTCACAGCGCAAAACCCCGTCAATCTGGATGGCCGGATTGAGGCGGACGGGTCTTACTACGCGCTGGGGCTGTACGGGGACACGGGGTACTCCAATTTCATCGCGACCTATCAGGGGCAGGCGCTCCCTCTCAAGCTGACCGCCGCGAAGGTGCGTGGTGGCGCGAGCGGTCAGACGCCTCCGCTGGTCACTCTCGACGCCACCTCGCTGGTGGCGAAGGTGGGGCAGGACGGTAACTACGTTGGTGGTCAGTCGGTCACCTACACCGCGCTCAAGAACGCCGTGGCAACACAGCGGACGGTGTGGCGCTTGTTCGCGGCAGAGGGGACGCAGCTTGGCTATGGCTCCGCGCAGGACTTCGTTGCCGCGTGGCCGAGCTACTGGACGCGCAACAGCGACGATAGCCTGACGCTCAACCTCGCGGGCATGGCGTACTTCGTGGACAACTACGGCGGATCGCTGGGGCGGGTGACGCTGCGCGCCGAGGCGAACGGCGTGTACGATACCGTGTCGCTTCAACGGCTGCGCGACGGGACCAACGGTGCGCCGGGGTCGCCGGGTACTCCCGGCGTCAGCCCTCTGTTGGTCACGGCCCAGCCGGCGGCGCTGCAGCTGCAGGGGGACACCGCGGGCGCGGCGGTGCCGGGGTCGCTGCCGGCGTACATCGAAAACAGCGCGGCGCGCGGGGGCGTGTCGGCGACGATCACGGGCGTGACGATCAACGCCACGTCTGGATGCACCGCGAGCGTCGCGGGCGACGGCACGACGATCGCGATCACGGCGATCAGCAAGGCAACCGCGAGCGTCACCTATACCGTGGCGGCGGCGGGACTGTCGCAGCAGGTCAAGGTCGGGATCACGGTGCTGCGCGCGCCGACGTCGCTGGAGGAGCGCGGCCTCAACATCAGTGCCGGCGGCACGTCGACCAGCTACGACGTGTTCGGCGGGACGATTTCGATCCAGGCGGGATCGTCGGGCAAGATCGATACGCAGCTGTCGGGCACCTATTACGCCGGCGGCAGCGGCGCGATCGGCGAGACGCGGCTACAGACCAAGCACCAATACCGCGTCCCGAGCGGGTCGTGGGTCGACGTGTCCGGCAGCGAGGGGATGGGGAGCAGCGCGACGCGGGCCAACGGTGGCCCCGGCGAGCCGCCCGAGAACAATCCCGGCAGTCCGTATGATGCGATCGGGCATATCACCGGGTTGACCGCCGGCACCTATTACGAGGTGCGGGCGCTGGCCTATTACGACACCAGCATCGGCAGCACTGCCAAACCGGCGACGGGCGTCGCATGCGTCCTGATCGCCAAGCAGGTGGCATGATGATCGCGATCAGGCACAGCGGCACCGGCGAGGTGCAGTTCGTCACCTCGCTGGCGGGGCACGGCGCGGGCTGGGCGCAGGTCGGCGGTGCGCTGCCGGCCGGCGTGCCGGTCGACCTGCTGACGCTGTCGGG
>QFQR01000012.1 GCA_003243275.1 Leifsonia xyli
TCCAGAAGGAGACCACGACCGGTCCGGACATCGACGGCTATGCCGAACGCGGCAACACGCGGCTCACCGGACGCTTACGGGGAGCTCTGCCTTCGGGAACTCGCGCTGCATCGCAACGGTGCTGGCGCATCCATCAGCCCTGCGGAACTCGAAGCAAGGGCGGCAGGCACCGGTCTCTTCGATCGTCTCGAGGAGGTCCTGAACGCCAGGAACGCTCGCATCGAGAAGCTGCCTTTCGCGCGCGCCATCGTGAAGTTGTGCGAGGATCCGCCGGAGAGTGTTGCCTCGGATGCGGCAATCTATCTTGATCGCATGGCTAGGCTATTTGTTGAATTGAACAGAATGCGCCGCCGGGCTGAAACGGCTGCCGGACGCGATCGTCTCAGCCATGTTGTGGATAGGGAGCAGCAGCTCTTCGCGAAGGACCACAAGCGCTCGGCGACGCGCGAGGAAGTGGAAAATCTTTTGGAGAAGGTCGAAGGGCTGCTCGACAGCTCCGTCGAAGCCGAGGCGATTCAGCGTGCGATCCATAGAGTGCGACGCAAGCATGGCATCGAGAGCGGATCCAGAGATCTGGTCGTCGATTTTTCTTCGCTCATGTCGGAGTTGGCGGCGCTCAAGGATGCATTGAGGATCGAGCGAGACGAGGAGGCGCAACGATCCGCATCCCACCGACAGTCGGAACTTGATACCGGACCCGCCGATCACGGTGAAGAAAGACGCACCGAAGAGAGATACGAAAGCGGATCGTAGCTGAGCGCAGAAAGGTGCCGCGCCGCCCCGCGATGGTTGGGAGCCGCATCGGACCGCGACGGGGCTCGCGTTATGTCCCGGGCGAGAGGCGCGCGCCGGGCGGCAGCGCATTCAGCGCGCGCATCGTCGTCATCGGATCCTGCGTCGGTGAAAGAAGGTAGTCCGGCGTCGCGTCGATGCGTAGGTGGTAGCGCCTCCACCGCTTCAGCTCGACGACGTGGGCATGGGCTCGACCGCCGACGATGCGGTCGATCTCGGCCACGAGTTCCCGAGTCATGCCTCCGCCACGGGGATTCGGCTGGCTGGTGAACCGGCGTCCGAGCTGGCTACCGTCCGGTTCGCGACTGTAGACCCGCACGATGTGGCCTTCGTCACGGGAGGACTGCAGTGCCGCCATTTCCCAGTCCGGCCGGTGCACGTGCACGACGGCCCTGAGCAGCGTCTTCGACGCCTGCTCCATCTTCTCGACCTCGGTCGTCGTCGCCGCCGTAACCGGGGACGACAGCGCTGACCTCCATTCGGCGAGCGTCACGAGCATGACGGCGACATCGCCATCGGCGAGGACGTCCACCGCGGAGCATGCCGGCCCCGTGATCTCGGCGGCGAACCTGCCCCTTCGCAGCGACAGCGGAGTGCGAAGGAACACCTTGCCGCGCGACAGCGAGACGCTGGCACCCGCGCGGCGGTCACCCAGGCTCGGCACCGTCAGCCGCGTCCAGTTCGGGCATCGCACCGGTGGCATGTCGAACGGGGTGCCGAGCCGGTCGAGCGCGGCGTCGATCAGGCCGACGGCGTACGTCCGCTGCGACTCGGTCATGTGGAGCAGCCAATCACGCATTCCCGCGTCTCCTGTCGTCGATGATGGAGGTCTTTCGGATCTCGCCGATGCGAGACGGCTCACGCGCAGGCACCGCGCCGCAGGCGACCCCGGGGCCGATATCGGGGACCCACGCTGCGGAGGCGGCGGCGCAGGATGCCTGGCCGCATGCCGACGCGCGCCGCAAGTGCAACCATGGCGTCCTCGTTCCTAAGCGCGTCGGCGATCAGCGGCAGCGCACGGGCACGATCGAACCCGCCGGTGTTCCGGTCGACGTCCGCGCGCCGCAGCACCGCGTTGACGCCCGACGTCGCCAGGCCGAACCGTTCGGCGATCTCCTGCGCGTGGATGACGGAGGCTGCGAGGATGCTCAGGTCCGCAGCGGGCACAACGGCGCGACCCGACGCCGCCGCCGGCCACATCGCCAGCATCGACTTGGCCTCGCTCGCCTTCTGCACGTTGATGACCTCGCCGGCTTCCGCCCGGGTGATGAGGTCTCGCGCCGGGAAGTCTCCGAAGCCGGCGAAGACCAGATCGCGGACGTGCGCGACGTGATCGGCGGAGACAAGCAAGCGCCTGAAGATCGGCACGGTCGCGTCGCGCGCGTTGACGGCGAAGTGGATGTCGCCCGCAAGCATGTTACGGACCAGCGGCTCCCACGGCTTCGGCCCTCCGCCGATTCCGAGCATGACGCGGTCGAGCGGCACTCCACCCCCGACGTTCGACTGGAGCGCTCGGGCGATGATCGCCGCCGCGAGGTCGTCGATCGATCTACTGCCCACGCGGACCTGATCCCGGACGGCGCAGGGCAGCGGATCGACGATCCACTCGAGAAGGCCGGCCGAGCAGTTCTGTTCGACGCCGTAGATGGGGATGCCCAGTATGGTGGCAGCCTCGGCGATCGGAATGCTCCCCCGCCGGCGTTCGGCGATCCTGGTGGCGAACTCGCGAGAGACGCGCGCCACGGCGCGCCTTCCGTCGAGCGCGAACACGGTATCCACGATGCCCTCGCGACGGCGACGTGCGATGTCCCGCGGCCGGGTGCCGCTGTCCCTCATCACGTCGGCGACGGTCGGGCATTCGGCCGCGTTCCGCTCGAAGGTCGATCTGAGGGAGGAGATCAACGGCTCGAGTTCGGGCGCGTGCGGATGCCATGGATCGAGGAGGAAGCGCAGCGTGCGCCCACTGTTCCCGTCGTCGTGGATGCTCCTGCGGGCCGCCAGCCTGTCCGCCGCGAGCCGCTCGACGGACATTGGAAATTCGATGATGAGGGACCACGCCTCCGCCATGGCTCGGGCGAGTCTGTCCGGCCGGACGCCCGCCTCGATGGTGCGGCGGCGACTCCCTAGGTCGGGTTCCCAAAGGCGTGCGAGGCCCAGCAGGAGGGCGAACGTGTTTCCCGGCCCCAGTCTCCGCACCTCCTCCGGCAGCCGCGACATGGACTCCGAGATGCGCTCCGGGTCGTGGTGCAGCAGTCCGACCGCCGAACTGAGATTGTCACGCAGCTCATCGTCCACGAGGACCGCTTCCGCATGCGTCAGTCGCTCGCCGCAACGGTCACAGAGATCGATGCCCGAGGGATAATACCATCGCTGGACGACCCCGCAGTGCGGGTCGGGGCACCGATTCAGAAGGTATTCCCAGCTCTCCTCGCAGAACGGAAAGGGGCGGACGCTCCACAACGCCCGGTGATGAGCGCTCGTCGAAAGGGACGCCGGACTGAAGCGGCGGGTCGAAAGCTCGAGCACGCGACGCTCGAGCGGCATACCGCGCCAGGTGCGGACGCCGTCCGGAAGGACGGCGTGAGCCCGCTGCTGAAGTTCCCGCACGTCTATCCCCAGCGTCTCGGCAAGCGCCGGCATCCCGTCCAGACAGGTCGGTGCCATCTCAGTGCGCTGCGGCCACTCGAGCCCCGCGATGCGGTGCAGCTCGAATGTGTGCGGATGCCCTTCCGCGGCGGCGACCCGGGCGACGTAGCCGTTGTAGGATTCCCCTGGCAGCGGGGGATGGGGCCGATCGAGACGCCAGGGACCGGTCGCGGAGCGCATGGCCATCACGCGTCCCCGAAGGGGTTGCTGTCGATGTATTTGGCTCGGATCGCGTACGCCTGGACACCCGCGGCCAGATGTTCGTGACGGAGGGACGGCGCGCCGGCGTGGAGCGCGGTGCCGAGCGCGAAGCGGACGATCTTCATGAGACGGCGCACCCGTCCGGCCGACGCCTCCCACAGGCGATAGGCGGTATCGTCCCCCCTCAGCGACGACAGGTCCCGCAGCAGCTTCTCCGCGACGAGCCGTGCATCGAGCTCGCCGAGGAAGTCCTTGAACATCGCCTGATCGCTCTTGTCCTCCCAGTCGAGCGGATCGAGGTCGATCTGCTCGTCGAGCACCTCCAGCAGGGCCGGTGCGTTCTCGAGCACCTTCCCCGCGCTCTCCGAGCCGACGATGACCACCGGGCAGACGCCGGGATCGAGCAGGTGTTCCCGGATCGAAAGCGCGATCGGTGCGCTCATGGTCGGGCGACGGCTGGCGCGGTTGAACTCGTCGAAGAGGATCAGTTCGACCCCTCGAGCCCGCAGTCGGTCGATGACCTTGAGCCAGCGGACGAACTCCTTGCCGAGATCGGGTCGCGGGTCGCGCAGGGCCCGAAGAATGGCCGTGGGAACCGCCCCCGTGGATCCGTCGACGGCCAGCGACACGTGGAGCACCGGGATGCGGTCCTCGCCCTCGGCGACCTCGTCAGCGGCGCGGCGCACGAGCGCCTTGCAGGCCTCGCTCTTCCCGACCCCGGTCGGCGCGATGAGCACCGCTCCGGAGCAGGAGACGGAGGGCGCGCGCCCCTTCGCCGCCCAGCGGACCTCGTCCATCTGAGAGACGGCATCCGCCTGGAGCGGATAGGGCAGCCGGATGGCGTCGAAGACGGTCTTCGCCCTGCCGACGCGCTGCGCCGGCGTGGAGAGCGTGGAGATCTCCTTGCCGGTCGCGACCGCATCCGCGCTCGACGCGGCGCTCACGCCGCGTCTCCGCCGTCGCTGCCGTACCGGAGGCGGCGACCCTTGGGCGCCTTGCCGGCGGCGGGGCCGTTCGGCCCGCCCGCATCGCGACGGTCGTGGGGCCTCTCCTCGCCGCGGCCGCGGGTGCGACCGGCCGGAAGAACGGCCTGGTCGAAGGCGGTGAGGCCGGCGCGGTCGCTGGCGATGAAGTCGCCGACCTTCGCTGCGGTCTCCGGTCGATGGAGATGGACGATGTTCCCGACCACGCGACGGACCCGCGGCACGTCGAGGAGCTCGGCCTTCCGCGCGCGTGCGGCCTCCTTGGCGGCGGGGTCGATGTTGCGGATGGCCTGGATGCGGTGATCGCGGGCGGCGAGCCGCTCGTGCTCGGTGTTGAAGGCCGCGCCCTCGGCCTTCGCCGCTGCCCGGAGATCCTTGTGCATGGCCAGGGGCAGCCCGTCGGCGTAGGTGGCGTCGGCGCAGACCAGGGTGACGTAGCGCTTCGTGCGGCGGTTCCACACGTGGATGCTGCCGATGTTCAGGGGATCGTAGCGGAACTCCACGCTCGCCGTCGCATCGTCGCGTCGGGTGCGGCGGGGCTCCAGCGGCACGAGGTCGTCGAGCAGCTCGGGCACCGCCCTGATGCAGTGGTAACGCAGCCCCTGCCACCTGATCCCGGACGGCGACAGCTGCGCTCCGTAGACCGCCGGCATGACGTCGCGCAGGAAGCTGTCGAGGTCGCCGACGTTCATGACGCCCTTGTTCACGAGCTCCTTCTCGAAGACGAGGGCGGGCTGCCGACCACCGAGCCCGTCGTGCGGACTGGTGTTGTACTCGGCGATCACCTGATTGAGCAGGGCCTCGAGCTCGTCCATCAGGATGCACGCCCCCTTCTCGGCGTTGTAGTCCAGGCGCCTGGCGTCCCTGATGGGCAGGACCCGGCCGGGGAGCACCTCGCACAGGGCGCGGTTGATGGTGCCGATCAGACGTTCCACGATCGCCCGGTATCGCGGCCGCCTCACGGGGCAGAAGCGGAGGTGGAAGCCGAGCGTGCGGGCGGCCACCGCCAGCCCGTCGCCATGGAATTCGCTCGCATTGTCCACGATCAGTTCGGTGACCCGGCCGCGCAGCCAGGTGAGCACGGGGTAGCGCTTCGCCATGGCGGGAGGGGGCCGCTTGGGGAGCGCGATGCGCTTCAGGATCTCGGCCACCGTCCACGTGGAGGGATTGATGAACGACAGGCAGTGCCCGACGACGGCGCGGGACCTGACGTCGACGGCGATCGTCAGCCAGGCCCGGCCGAGGACGAGTTCACGCTCGTCGTCGACCACGTGAACGTCGATCTCGGTGTGATCGACGATGACCCTCTGCATGCAGAAGTCCGCCGTGAGCGGCCTGCCGGCGCCGCGCCAGTCCTGCTCGACCTTCTGCTTGCCGTGCTTCGCGGCCACGGTCGCCGACCCTTCGAGCAGGTTGCACCAGCGACGGAAGGTGTCCCGGGAAGCGATCTTCAGGGGTTCGGCCGACGGGGCGTAGTCGGGGTGGCTACCCAGATTCACCTGCGTCGCCTCGGCCACGTAGCCCGCATAGGCGTCCGCGAACCTGCACGGATGGGTCGCGTACTCGAGAACGTGCTTGCCGAGAATCTCGCTCGGCACCTCCTGCGCGAACGTGCCGCGCGGCACCCTGCCCCATCGACGGACCAGCTGCCGGGGGTGTCGACGCCCGGGCTCTCCCCGCTCCGCGCGCCAGCGCCGGATGGTGCGGAACGAGGGGAGCGGGCCGTGCTCCGCCTCGAGTTCGGCCGTCCACGCCTTGCGGAAGAAGATGTCCAGGGCCTTGTCGCCGTTCTCGATCCCGGCGTCGTCGGCCATGTTGACGATGAGGCTGATCTTCCCGACCCCGGGATCGATCTCCATGGCCTGGGCGATCGTCTCCTGGGAGACCTGCGCGCGTAGGCTGGCGGGGTCGCACGCGGGCATCGAGTGCACCTCGGCCACCCTGGACGCCAGCAGGCCGTCGAGCATCGCGTCGGTGGGCAGCCCCACGACGCCGTTCTCGTCGGCGCAGACGTAAGGCTGTCCGGTGACGCAGTGGATGAGCAGGTGGCGGTCCGCCGCGTAGCCGGCGGGCTTGTAGTCGACGTTGTCGATGCGGAGGTAGTGGTTCTTCTCGAAGCGCTGGTAGGCCATTGACGTTCTCCGTTGAGAGGCCGCACGCCGGCGATCGCCGACCGCCCCGTGCGGCTGCGTTGTCCGGCGGCGGGCCGGTGGTCGGCGGCCGGACGAGCCGGCAGCTTGGGATTTCGGATCGTGCGCGGATCGCGCGGTGGATCAGCGGACCGGGCGTCCGTCGGTGACGCGGAACCCGAGGATCATGCGGGAGTAGGTGTCGAAGACCACCTCCACCCTGGGTCGGCTGATCGACGGGTCTCCGAGACGCTGGAGAACCGCGACGGGGATCTCGGCGCTGCTGACGGTGGTCTGACGGGTCGTGTTCATGATCGTGCCTTTCAGTGGAGGGAGACGGGGGCGGACGGGAGCATGCGGCCGGCGAGGTCGATCCTCACGCGACGACGCACGACGAGCGCGTGGACGAGGGCCTCGCCGAGCACGGGCGAGCCGGGCTCGAGCGCGTCCGCGAGGTCGCCAAGGCTGGTGGTCGAGCCGACCTCGCGGCGATGGGCCTCGAACCGGCGCAGATGATGCGCTTCGATGGTGGTGAAGCCACGCGACGCGACGAAGGCGGCGTTGCGGCGGTGACGGTCGCTCCGGAAGATGTCCGCCCGCAGGAGGACGTGGAAGTCGATGTCGCATCGGCGACAGATTTCGGCGACGTGCGCGAGCTTGAGCCGGTATTCCGGATCCTCGAGATCACGGTCGTCGCGCTTGATCTCGATGAGGCGTTCGCGACCGTCGGCGGAACGGATGGCGAGATCGACCGTGTAGCTGACCGGCTTGCCGTCCATGATGAACTCGAACGAGACCGATTCCGTCTCGACCCTCTCGACGTCGAAGTTGGTGTCGGCCTCGATGATGGCCTCCTGCTGGGCCTCCCCCTCCCAAACCAGCGGGAATTTCGACTTGGGGGAGGCGTACGTGCCGTGCTCGTGGGCCAGCACGGCTCTGCCCAGGCGGAGCGGCGCTCCGCCGGGAGCCCGGATCATCACGGCCATCGCCACGAGATCGTCCGACTGTTTCCGGGTGCCGTCGAAAGGTCGGATGCGGCTTGCGCGGGGAGCGACCGAGCGATCCTCCAGGAGGTCGAGCGCGGGGCCACGCGCCGCGATCTGCGAGATCGCGAACCGCCTCGCGGACGACGATCCTCCCGAACTCACGACGCGTGGCCGTTTCGGCGAGCGTGCGACGGAACACCGACGTCGCGCGGATCCCGCCGATCGACGGCCGAACGACGGGGAGGGAACGTGGCCCGCGGCGGGGCCGCCGGGGGCGGGATCGCGATCGAACGAGTGGCGAACGTGACGATGCCCCGCACGGCACGCGCCGGCAGGGACAGGAGGCGGATGGGCAGTTCGGCGTGTTCCCGGACCATGACGTGTCCCTTCGCGTGGTGTGTCTTCGGTGCCGCGGGCTGGCCGCGAAGTCGTTGCGGGTTCGATCAGCGGACGGCCCTGATCTCGTGCATGAACCTGCCGTCCCCGAGGTCGATCGGGCGGATCGTCACCGAGCCCACGACGAGCGGCTCCTCGCCGGGCGCGGGGAGGCGGAGGCGCAGACCCTCGACCTCGATCTCCATCGCTCGACCGACGGACGGCGCCATGGAGCCGAGTCCCGGCAGCACGTGCTCACCCTGCGGACCCTGGTCCGGACCCGAGACGATGCTGGCGTGATGGAACATGATGGACTCCCTGATCATTGAAGGATTAACCTGAACACAGTCCCACGTTGTTAGTAGGGCTGAACCCACGATGTCAAGAATTGTTCCGGAACACGTGGGACCGCTTGACGATCCTGTCGACGGCGGTGATGGGGACGCATGGAAGAAGCGGATCAATCCCCTGCTCCGGATCAGCTGACGGGCGACGACGCGCTGCGGTCGCTGTGGCCGAGCATCCCCGACGAGGAGATCGCCCGCTGGCACGCGTTGCCGAAGAGTCGGCGCGAGAAGGTCCTCCGCCGGCTGCAGGCTCTGCGGCTGTGGAGCGGCACCGATCACGGGAAGGTCGATGTCGAAAAGGTTCTGCGCATCGCCCGCGTGAACCTCAGCACCCTCTACGCCATGCGTCAGCGATGGGACGCGAAGCCGTCGCTCGACAGCCTGGGGGTCTACGTTCGAAAGAACGTCGAGGAGGCGGATCCCAAGCCCAAAGGTGATGCTGAAGTGCGCGTGCGCTTGGCGGACCTGCTCGCACGAACCCCGGATCTGGCACCGTCGAAGATCGCGAAGCAGCTTGACGCCGACGGACTGCCCCTGCCGAAGACGACCCTGCTCCGCCTCATTCGCGCCGTCCGGAACGACCTGCCGATCACGGCTCCGTTCGGACGGATGATCACGTTCGACAACGCCGGAGCCGATCTCATCGACATTCGGGATCGTCGGCAACGTCTGTGCGCGGCTCTGGACGAGGACACCGGCCTGGTGCTCGGCTGGGCGTTCAGCGCCGAGAACGACGTGGCACATGGATACGCGGCAGCCGCCGGGCATGCTCTACGGGATAGTGACGGGGGGGATGCTCGCGACGAGGTGCTGGGGGGCCTTGCCGACATCGATTTCCGCGGTGTCGAGATCTATGGGCACGTCCATTCGGTCCGCTTCGTGGGGCCGCCCGTCGGCGATGCCGCGCACGACGTCCGCTGGCGCCGCCTGCTCGACGACGGGGTCCACGATCCACGCTTCGTCCGCTCGAGCTGCGACGAACCGCTCCTTCTCCGCGGTGCCGTTCCGGGATCGCGCATCGTACGCGTCCTTGGAGACCGTATTGGCAAGATCTGGATCGGCACCGGACTGCGTGAGCCCGGCATGGGTTACAGGACCGGAAGGAGGACGGACTACACCCTCGCCACGGTCGAGCTGCACATGCAGATCGGACGCGCCCTGCAGGAGCGTAATCTCGAGATCCTGGGCCGTATGACGCGGCGCGACGACGAGTGGGTTGACGACGGCGAACTGAACGCCATCAGGGGTCTCCTGTCGGTCGTCGCCGGTCCGCAATCGATCTAGGATGAGATCTGATCGAGCGCCTTCGTGAAGTCGTTAAGGCGGCCGGATGGAACGAAGCCGACGGTGGGTTCTGCCCTTCCGCTGTTGTGGAGACGGACGGCGGCGTCGACGGCGCCGACCGCCTCGGACGGCGTGAGGGGAGTGTCGGCTCCCATGACACGCGTCAGCCTCGCCGTCGCCGGCGACCGGGTGTGACCCGGGCGCAACCGCAGCGTGCCGACGAGATCGCCGAAACGACGGGCCGCCAGCTTGCCCGCTGCGAGCCGCTTGGACGAGTCGATCCTGATCGAGACGCCGGAGGCTTTCAGCGTGTCGTCGAGGCTACGCCAGTCCGGATGCGCCGGTATGTCCAACGTCAGCTCTTCGGTCCCCGGCGGCAGGATCGAAGCCGCCATCGACAACAGCGCGGCGGTTCGGCCCGGGGAAGGAGGGTCGAGCGACAGCGAGTGAGCCACGATCCTGCCCGAGGTCGAGCAGAACAGCATGCTGAGCACCGCCATCGTCGGATCGGTTCCGTCCTCGCGGCGCACGGCGAGGTTGACGGCACTGTGGTCAAGCGCGAAGCCCGGCGGGCCCTCGTTCATGGAGGCGTCCGATCGGGCGCGCATCAGCCGAGCGTAGGTGGTCGGCTGCCCGGGTGGCGCCACGCCATCGATCTCGCAGAGACGCACGACTTCGCGGTGCAATGCCATCGAGCTGACCTGCGTGCCGAGGTTCGCCAGCGCCCGGACCATCTGAGGTTCGCGGGAGGCGATCTCCTTGCGCTCGTACCGGGCCTTCCTCATCGGGGTGGACCCGCCCGCGAGCAGAGCCGGGTTGCGGTGGCGGATCCATTCGCGGAGCAGACGTCGGAAGCTGGGAACAGTAAGTTCTAGCGTCTTCGCTGCCGCCGTCACATCGGCGGGCGTCGGCCGCACGATTTCGAGGTGATCGGCGATGACCTGCAGCCTCGCCTCCATCAGGGGATGGCGCGACGGCGAAACCTCGGACAGGTCCGGATCGCGGGCGGCCTCGAGCGCCCGAGCGCGCAGGGTCGTCTGGTCCTCCACGCCGACCTCTCCGGCAGCGCCGAGCCGCCAGGCCCGCGCGAGGCGCCATAGACTATCGACGCTCAGCCCAAGCTCCGAGGCGAACGCCTCGTCGTCCGCCCTCGTCGGTGATGCGATCGCGGCGTAGCGACGCGCGATGGATGCCCGGCGGCGTCGCTCGTGATCCGTCAGCCTGGCTCCGGCTTCCTGCCCACTCAAGCTCTTTCTCCTCAAGTCAAAGACCGAGGAAATCCCTTTTCTCAGTGGTCGCGTGGAGATGGCTCGCTAACGACGCCCCTCGCCCTAGGTGTTCGACACGAGGATGCTGCAGGCGCTTCCGGGCGAGGCGGCTCGGCCGCCGCGCCCGGTTGGGAGGATCAGCACTCCCAACATTACGTTCCTGCAAGGTTTGTTGATTAGGCGTTTACCACGAATCAATTCCGGCGCGCGGCCACGATGATGTGGCCGGTGACGGGAGAAGAACATGTCCGAAGTTGCTGACGCGCACGGGTTCGCCGCCGCTCCGGGGCGGTCGCCCAGTTCGTGGACGACGTCCGAATTCGTTGATCCGGTCTCGCGGGATCGGGTTGACGACTTCCCGCTCGTCACCACGGAGCGCCGGGTCGTCCGCCTCGTGACTCTGGCGGCGGACGTTGGCGCCCGCTTCGCGCACGAGGGCGTCCGGGAGGACGCGGCCCGTTGGATGCTCGAACCGAAGAGGCTCTTCGGCGGCGGCCGCGCCATCGATGCGTGCCAGAAACGCGAGGAATACGTGGTCGCCACGCTGTTCCATCTGCTGCGCGTGCGGGAGGGAGCCGAGATCGATGCCGATCCGCTCGATGTGGCGTCGTGGTTGTGGGACGACGAGCACGATGAGGACGGCGAGGATCATGCCGCGGAGGTGCCGCTCGGAGCCGGTGATCGCTTCCGCGTTCCCGGACCCCGTCTCTTCACGTCGCTGGTGGAAGGGCGAGCGGGCTCGGGCGGGCGGTCGATCGTGGCGTTCTGCGCCACGATCGCCTGTGACGAGGCCACCGTCCGACGGCGCCTGGCGGTGCGATACGGCGACGATCTCGCGACGTCCGCGTCCGTCGAGGCGGGTTTCGAGCGCCACCGCCCCGTGGTCCGCGGACTGCTCACGGAGACGATGGCCGCCGAGATCCAGGCGGCTGCGTCCGACCCGGGCGGACCGATCGCCCTTGGCCTCGACGTGCGTGTCGAGCGGAGGATGGTCGCGTGAGCGCGCCTGCGAGCAACCGCATCCCGGTGCTGGTCGATCCGGAAAGCGCGGCGGCCGCGCTCGAGGATCATTCGGACTATCGGGTGGCCCGCCGGATCGGTCCGATGGACCGGCGGAGGGGCACGGTGGGTGGCCCCGGCGAGCTGACCATCGCGGTGGTCGACGTCGAGACGACGGGGCTCGATGCGCGGCGCGACGCCATCATCGAGCTGGCGATCCAGCGCGTCCGCGTCGATGAGGCCGGTCACATCGTCGAGACGTCGAGGCCGAGGAGCTGGCTCGAGGATCCCGGCGTGCCCATCCCCCCGAAGGTCAGCGTCATAACGGGTCTGGCTGATGCCGACGTGAAGGGCCGGTGCATCTCCGACGGGGAGGCGTTCGGCATGCTCACGGATACGGACGTCGTGCTCGCGCACAACGCGCGTTTCGACAGGGGCTTCATCGATCGCCGCCTCCGACTGCCGCCGATGCCGTGGATCTGCAGCCTGGAGGGTCTGGATTGGAGTTCGCACGGCTTCGACGCGAGAACGCTGTCGAGCCTGCTGCTGCGCTGCGGACTCTTCTTCGATGCGCACCGCGCCGCCGGGGACGTGAACGCGCTGCTGCATCTGCTCGACCACCGTCTCGCGTGCGGCACGACGGTCATGAAGGAGCTCCTCGTGGCGGGCGCCCGGCCGACCTGGCGTGTGGAGGTGCCCAATGCGCCGATGTCAGCCCGCGCGGCCCTGAAGGATCGCCGCTACCGCTGGGACGGTGATCGTCGCTGCTGGTGGCGGGAGGTGTCCGGGGAGGAGATGGAGCTCGAAAGGGCCTGGGTCGCGTCCGACATCTACGCCGGCGCGCGGGAGGCGCGCATCTCCAGGATCACCTGGTACGAGCGCTACTCGTCAGAGCCGATGGACTAACGCCGAGCGCCGAGCCGGAGACTCCGCACCTTTCCGGTCGTCGGGCATCGAGGCGAAGGAAAGGACGACGCGCAGACCGGGGCCGTCGTTGAAGACGCGGAGGTCGGCACCGTGTGCCGCTGCGACGGCGGCGGCCAGGCTCAGGCCGAGGCCATGCCCGGGCGGCGATCGGCCTGGGGTGGACCTGTAGAACCTTTCGGTCAGACGGTTCAGGACGGTGTCGGGCACTCCCGGTCCATCGTCGGACACGCCGATGCGGAGCACAGCCTCCTCCGCCACGATCGACAGGACGATGTTCGTTCCGATGGGGGTGTGGAGCTGGGCGTTGTCCAGCAGGTTCGACACCGCCTGGGCCAGAAGCGCTCGGTTGGCGCGCGTCACCGCCGGACCTTCGCAGCAGAGGCTGATCGTCCTGCCACCATCCACGATCGCCGGTTCGAACGCCTCGTGGAGGAAGGTGCAGAGCTCGACGAGATCGACGTCCGCCTTCGGCAGCGGGATGCCTCCCCGTTTCAGCTCCGTGATGCGCAGGAGCGAGCCGAGCAGTTCCGCCATGTCGTCGCACCCTGCCATCGCCCGTTCGATGAAGTCCCGCTGCGAGACACGATCGTTCTCCCTCAGCGCCGCGTCGAGGATCGTGCGGATGCGCGTGAGCGGCGTCCGCAGGTCATGGGCCAACGCCGCTGATGCGTAGCCGACTTCCTCCCCCATCCAGGAATGGCGCCGCCGATCGGGATCGACGATCCCGCGAGGCGGGCGACGCGCCGCCAGCCTCATGAGACCGCGAACCGGTATCCCAGGCCCCTGAGCGTCTCGATCGGCTCCATGCCGAGTTCGGCGAGTTTCGTTCGCAGCCTGCACATGTGGCTTTCCACGATGTTCGTCCCGGGATCGAAGGCATAGCCCCACACCGCCTCGATCAGCATCTTCCGGGTCACGATGGTTCCGGAGTTGCGGATCAGCAGGGCAAGCATGCCGCACTCCCTAGGCTGCAGCCTCACGCTCCGGTCTAAGTCGACGGCGGCCGCGCTTCGCTGAAGGAGGTCCAGTTCAAGGCTTCCGACGCGAAGCCGCGGCGTCGCGGTTTCTATTGCGCGCCGGCGAGTGATAGCGACCAAGCGCGCTTCCAGCTCACCCAGATCGAACGGCTTGGAGAGATAGTCGTCGGCGCCGGCCGAGAGGCCTTCGATCCTCTCTTCGACCTTGGTCATCCCGGTGAGCAGCAGCACCGGAACCGTCAAGCCGGCGGCGCGCCACGACTGGAGGACCGTCAGGCCGTCCCTCGAGGGAAGAGCCCTGTCCAGGATCGCCACGTCGAACCTGCGCGCCGCGCCCGCAACCGCGGCGGCGTGACCGTCCGCGATCAGCCGGACGTCGTGACCGGCGCGAACGAGATGCCGCTCGATCGCTCCTCCCGTTTCCGGATCATCTTCGACAAGTAGGATCTGCACCCGCACCTCGAACGATTTCTTCTTTCGGACACCACCTTCGCCGTGTTCCTCCCCCGTTCCAACTTCGTCAGGGCGCCCGCGTCCAAGGGAACGAGGGACAGTCAGTCGTGCGGGGCGAGGTCCCGCGACAACCAGAAGCCGGGTACGAGTTCCGCGAAGCGACGCTTCTGCTCGGGCCCCGCACCCAGCGTGAAGATCATCAGCGAGAAAGGGGTGGGTTGCTTCTTCCCCTTCGTGTCGAGGAAGGCGATCCGCCCCTTCAGCAGGAAGATGTCCGCGTCCGAGCTGAAGACCTCATGGAACCAGCTGGAATCCGTCCTGACCGGCACCAGGCCGACGACCGTTTCGACGTTGCCCGCCCGCCATT
The DNA here is from genome assembly GCA_003243275.1 of Leifsonia xyli. Classification (GTDB taxonomy): domain Bacteria; phylum Actinomycetota; class Actinomycetes; order Actinomycetales; family Microbacteriaceae; genus Homoserinibacter. Next base: position 14,735 of record QFQR01000012.1, read on the forward strand.
GCTCATGCGCCCGCCTGAGCCAGAGCAACAGCTGCGAGAACGGCGGATTGAGGTAGACGAGCCGTCCTGTCCAAGTGTCCGTGAGCCCGTCGGCTCCGTGCTCGGGGATGAGCCGCCGCCGGGCGACCACCGGGCTGAGCTCGTGCCCGCACGGATCGAGATCGATGGGGCCGAACGCATCGTAGATGGGTGCGAGAAATGAGGAAGGTGTGAAGCGACTATCCCGATCCGCCTTCTCGGCCTGCCCCCAGTAGGCGCGCTCGGGCGCGCGCCTCCGGGTGCGGGGCGCCAGCGCATCCAGCAGACGCAGCAGGCTCGCCACTGACCCCCCTCCACGCTCGAGATCGGCCACCGTGGTCCGCGACAGCTTCGCGCGAATCGCGACCTCGGCCATGGACAGCCCCTGCCGCCGCCGACGCGCCTGCAGCTGCTCGGTGAGCGTCGCGCCGGCCCCGACGCCCGTCAGCGTGAATTCGAGCGCCCGCATCGAGGCGAGAAGGTTGGACGTCGACCCGATGCCCTTCTCCAGCCGCTTCACGGTTTGGCTACTGACCCCGATCCGCTCCGCAAGACGAGCCTGGGTCCACCCTTTCGCGCGCCGGGCCTCTCGCAGGTCAGCGATCAGCATCTGATACCAACGAAGATCATATTCTGATCCTCTGCCGCGAGCCGATGGATCCGCGCAAGGCTATCCGTGGTGCGTGTTCCAGAAGGTCTACGACTCGGTGTGCCGTCGGATCAGTGAGGGAAGCCGCATTCTGACGCCGAAGCCGCCTTCCGAACGGGACAGGGCGGCGTCGCCGCCATGTCCCACCGCCACCGCCCGGACGAGAGCGAGACCGAGACCATGGCCCGGCGTAGTTCGTGAGGTCTCCGCACGTGCGAAGCGCTGGAATAGCCGAGCGGCGTCCTCGGCCGCGACCCCAGGCCCGTCGTCCTCCAACTCGACGACGATCGACTCACCGTGCGTGAAGCTCGACAGCCTCGCCGTCGTTCCGACGGGGGTGTGGCGCAGTGCATTCTCCAGAAGATTGGACAACGCCTGAGCCAGCAGACGTCGATCCCCACGCACCTGCAACTCCGTGGCGATTTGCGACACAAGGCGTCGGTTGCTCGCTTCAAAGTCCGGCCCGTAGGTGTCCACCATCTCTTCGAGAAGGGCGGACAGGTCGATCGACTTCAGCGCCCGCCGCTCGGCAAGCCCTTCCACCTCTGCGATGCGGAGAAGGGACGCGAAGATCTCCAGCAGCTCGTCGGCCTGCTCGCGCGCGGCCTGGATCGCGAGCATTTTGCCGGTGTCCTCGTCCTCGGAGGCGGCCCGTTCGAGTTGATTGCACAGGCGGGTGAGCGGCGTGCGTAGATCGTGGGCGACGTCGCTCGACACCTGGCGGAGATTGTCCATCAGCGCGGCGATACGGTCCAGCATCCGGTTCAGCGTCGCGGAAAGACGATCGAACTCGCTGTCGGAACCGTCGCGCGCCACCCGCTGGCCGAGATCGCCCGCGATGATCGCCTGGGCCGTGGTGTCGATCCGCGCAAGGCGCCGCTGCGTCAGCCAGCCGACCAGGGCGGCTGCGCCGACCCCGAGCGCAAGCATGGCTGCCAGCGCTCCTGCCACCAGCAGCTCGAGTGTGCGATCGATCTCGTCGAGATCGCGACGGTCCGCGATCACGACCAGCGTGCCACCGGGGACCGTCGTCGTGAGTGACTGACCGACCCCGATGTAGTCGCCGCGCCGGAACCGGAAGAGCTCCTCGTAGCGGTGTCCGATCGACGTGAGGGGCGTCGCCGTACCGGCGATCAGCTGCCCGCTGGAGCCGATCAGCACATACTCCAGGCTGGACGACGTACGAGCATCGCTGCGGAGACGGATGGTGCGGGCGACGCTCGCCAGGCCGCCCTCCCGCGCTTCGGCGGACAGAGCACCGGATTCGATCGAGACGCGGTGGTCGAGCTGCTCTTCGAGCGCCTCGTGCGTGACGACGTAAGCGATTCCACCGATGCCGACGGTGGCGAGCGCGAAGGCGATCGCCACGATCGCCACCAACCCGAAGGTCGATCGCCAAAGGCGAAGCAGCATCAATCGCCCCGGATCATGTAGCCGGCGCCGCGGATGGTCTCGATCGCGTCTTGGTCGAAGCCGGCGTTCAGCTTGGAGCGCAATCTGCTGAGATGCGTCTCGACGATGTTCGTCTTCGGGTCGAAGTCGAAGTCCCAGACCCGCTCCAGCAGCATCGTCCGCGTCATCACGCGGCGGGGATTGCGCAGCAGTTCGGCGAGGAGGGCGAACTCTCGTGGTTGAAGGTGAACACGCTGTCCGGCACGCTCCACCGTCCGACGGTGGAGGTCGAGCACGATGTCGGCCACCTTGAGCAGGTGCGAATGGTCGTTGGCGCGGACCACAGGTCGGCGGACGATCGCGTTGAGCCGCGCCGCGAGCTCGGAGAAGGCGAACGGCTTGACCAGATAGTCGTCGGCGCCGTTCTCCAGGCCTTCCACCCTGTCGGCGATGCCGCCGACGGCGGTCAGCATCAGGATGGGCGTCACGTCACCGGCGGCACGCAGCGCCCGCACCAGCGCCAGACCGTCCAGTCCTGGCAGCATCCGGTCCACAACGAGCGCCTCGAACTCGCCGCCGGTGGCCTGGAAAAGGCCATCCCGACCGTCCGGGCTGACCGTCACCTGGTGTCCGGCTTGGGTCAGTCCCTGAGCGACGAAGTCACGTGTCTCGGCATCATCCTCGACGATCAATATCCGCATCCCACTCCTTCACTTCGTGCCCGTGTCGGTTCGCCAGCCGCCGCCGAGCGCGCGGAACAAGGCGACCTCGTTCTGCGAAACCAGCAGGTCGGACTGGACCTGCTGGAGGGTGGCGGCCGCGATCGCACGTTGCGCATCGACCTGAAGCAGACCGGGCGCATCGCCGAGCCTGACGCGGGCACCCGCACGACGGGCGTAGGCCTGCGCCTCGCGCGTGGCGATCCCGAGGTCGCGATTGCGTCGCGTCTCAGCGTCGTAGGCGGCCAGCGCTGTCTCCACTTCGCGCAAGGATCGTAGCACGGCCACATCCCACCCGGCGAGAGCGGCGCGCTCGGTAGCGCGCGCCTGCTCGAGACGCGCGCGGGCGGGTGCCTGGTTGGGGAACGCCCACGACACGAGCGGCGAGGCGACAGCCTTGAGGCTGCCCGAGAGCAGCCCGAGGGCACCGCCGAGGTTCACGCGCGGATATAGGTCGGCACGCGCGACCCCGATCCGCGCCGCGGCAGCGGCAAGGCGACGTTCGGCCTCGCGAATGTCGGGGCGGCGGAGCAGGAGCGCGGTGCCATCGCCCACCGGTGCCGCGGTGCGCAGACGTGGCGCGGTGGTACAAGCGAAGGTATAGGCGCGAGCTTCGGCGGGCGGGCGTCCCTGAAGCGTTGCGAGGCGAAAGAGGGCGTTGGCGCGCTGCGCCTCGAACGGCGCGATCGCTGCGCGGGTCGTGGCGGCGATCGTGGCGACCTGCGACACCTCCAGCGGGGAGACCTCGCCGGCGCGAAACTGCTCGCGCACCAGGCCGACGGTGCGATCCTGCACTGCTGCGACCTCACGCGCCACGGCGACCGCACGGGTTGCTCCGCACAGGTCGACGTAGGCGAGGACGGTATCGGCGACCACGGCGACGCGCAGACCGTCGACGACCGCGGCCTGGGCCTCGACGTCCGCCCGCGCGGCGGTAGCGGCCGAGCGCAGGCGGCCGAACAGGTCGACATCCCAGCTCGCGGTCGCAGCGACATCATAGTCGGTGGTCGGCACGTTGCCCGACGCGCTCGGTTGGCTTGAGGGATCGTCGATCCCCAACGAGCTCTCGATCGTCGTCTGCGGCAACCGCGCCGCCTGCGCCTGGCGCAGCGCGGCGCGGGCGCCGTCGAGATTGGCATAGGCCACGCGAAGGTCCGCATTGGCGGCAAGCGCGGCGCGGACCAACCCGTCGAGCGCGTGGTCGTCGTAGAGGCGCCACCAGTCGTCGGGAACAGGGGCGATCGATGCGACGGGCAGCTGCGCGAATCCGCCCGTCGCGCTGGCCGGCGCGGAGGTGGGAGGCGGCTTGGGGACGCTCATGCACGCGGAAGCGAGCAACGCGAGCGCGGGTGTGAGGCGTTGCCGGATAGGGTTGGTCATGCCAGCGCCTCCTTGCGCTCGACCGCCGGAGACACGCACCGCTCCTCGCCGTAGCGGGCGTAGAGCGCGGGCAGCAGCAGCAGGTTGAGCGCGGTCGACGAGATGAGGCCGCCCAGGATCACGATGGCCATCGGATGTTCGATCTCGTGGCCCGGTGCATCGCCGGCGACGATCAGCGGCACCAGTGCCAAGCCGGCACAGGCGGCGGTCATCAGGATCGGGACCAGGCGTTCCTCGGCCCCGCGCACGACCAGGTCGCGGCCGAACGCCATTCCCTCATGGCGTTCGAGATGCTGGTAGTGCGACAGCAGCATGATCCCGTTGCGGGCGGCGATGCCGATCACGGTGACGAAGCCGACCAGCGATCCCAGCGACAGCACTCCGCCCGTCATCGCGACCGCCGCCACCCCGCCCACCAGCGCGAACGGCAGGCTCAGGCCGACCAGCGCGGTGATCCGACGCGAGCGGAATTCGATCCAGACGAGAAGGAGCACGCCCATCAGGCACAAGGCGCCGGTGGTCCAGAGCCGTTGGCGAGACTCCTTCAGTGCGGCGTATTCGCCGAGCACCTGCGGGTGATATCCGGTGGCGAACGGCACCTTGGCGACGGCGGCGTCGACCGCCTGCGCGACGGTGCCGAGGTCGGCGCCGGCGACGTTCATGGTGACGTCGAGGCGGCGCTGGCCGTTCTCGCGCTTCACCTCGTTGGGGGCGGGCACGATCTCGACGTCCGCCACGTCGCCGAGTCGCACCGGTGCGCCGCTTGTGGAGCTGGTGGAGCCTCCCGCTGTGGAGCCTCCATTGGGCGCCGGCGCGGATCCCGTTCCCGGTGCCATGCCGCCCCCGGCCGGCGCCTGGATCATCAGGTCGCGAAGCGCGTGGACGTTGTTCCGCACGGCAGGCTCACCCCACACCGCCACGTCGAACGCCTTCTGGTCGCGGTAGATCTCGCCCACCTTCGCCTGGGCGATCAGAACCTGCGCCTGCCTGCGCACCTCGCCCGCGGTCAGTCCGAGGCGCGCCAGCTCGGCGGGCCGCGGCCGGATGCGGATCTGCGGGACCAGCACCTGGCTTTCCAGCTTCAGGTCGGAAACACCTTGGATACTACTGATCGCGGAGCGGACGCGGGCGCCGGCGGTGCGCAGCTCGTCTTGATCGGGGCCGTAGATGCGCACGACGATCGTCGCGCCGGCGCCGGTCAGCACCTCCTTGATGCGCTCGCGCAGGTAGGTGAGCACGTCACGGAAGAGGCCGGGATAGCCGTCGACGACCTCCTTGATGCGCTTCACCGAAGCATCATAGTCGACGTTCTCGTCGAGGCTGATCCACAGCTCGGTGAAGTTGGGGCCGACCACCTCGTCGGCCTGCTCGGCACGACCGATATGCGCCCCGAAGTTGCGGACGCCGGGAATCGCGCGCAGTTCCTTGGAAGCACGGATCGTGATGCGATCCATCGCCTCGATCGACGTTCCCGGCTTCTCGACGAAGTGCATCAGGAAGTCGGTTTCGCGGAAATCGGGCAGGAACTGATCCTTGAAGGTCGCGTAGCCGACCCCGGCCAGCAGCAATCCGCCCGCGACGATGCCCACGGCCAGCGCGGGCCTGCCGACCACACGCGGGAGGAAGCCGACGTAGCGGCGCTTCAGCGCCGTCACGAAGCGGGTGTCGCGCTCCTCTTTCAAGGGAGCGTTGGGGAGGAGGAACAGGCACATCGCCGGCGTCACGGTCAGCGCGACCAGCAGCGACGTGGCGATCGCCAGCACGTAGGCGATGGCGAGCGGCTGGAAGAAGGTACCGGCGACGCCACCAAGGAAGAAGATCGGCACGAAGACGAGCATCACGATCAGCGAGGCGAACACCACCGCCGACCGGACCTCCAGCGAGGCGGCCAGCACCACCTCGAACGCCGGTCTCGGATCGACGGACTCGCGATTGAGCCGCAAGCGGCGTGCGATGTTCTCCACGTCGATGATGGCGTCGTCGACGACCTCTCCGAGCGCGATGACCAGGCCGGCGATGATCATGACGTTGATCGTCGCCCCCGACCACAGCAGCATCAGCCCGGCACCCAGCAGCGACAGGGGGATGGCGACGAGGCTGATCGTGGCCTGCCGCCAATCGCGGGTGAACAGGAACAGCACGACGGCCACTAGCGCACAACCGATCAGGAGGGCGCGGGTGAGATTGTCGATCGAGCGTTCGATGAAGGTCGCGGGGCGGAAGATCGTGGTGTCGACCTTCACGTCCTTGAGGCCGGGCTTCAGCTCGGCGAACGCGGCCTCGACCGCACGGGTCAGCTCCAGCGTGTTGGCGGTCGGCTGCTTCTCGACGATCAGCATGATGCCGGGGCCGTCGTCGATGATGGCATTGCCGATCGGCGCGGCGAAGCCGTCGACCACGCGGGCGACGTCGCCGATCCGCACCGGGGCTTCGCCCGCCTGCTTCACGATCGCCCGGGCGAGATCGGCCGCGGACCGGACGGTGCCGGTTTGCTGGACCGCGAGCCGCTGATTGGGCGTGTCGACGAAGCCGCCTCCACCCACGAGCACGGCGTCGCCGGCCGCGGCGCGAACCTCGGCCAAGGTCACGCCGGCAGCACGCAGGCGGTCGGGGTCGACCAGCACCTGCAGCTGACGGTCGCGCTGGCCCCAAACCGCGACGTTGGCGACGCCGGGGACTGCCATCAGCCGCGGACGGATCGTCCAGCGCACCAGCTCGGACAGTTGCATCTGGTCGAGCTTGTTCGACGACAGCCCCACCTTCATCGCGCGGCTCGTCGAGGACAGAGGCGGCATGAGGACCGGCTGACGAGCTGCCAGCGGGAGGCGCGGCTGCACCTGGGCGATCCGCTCGCCGACCATCTGCCGCGCGCGGATCACGTCGGAGCCGCGCTCGAACAGGATCTGCACCGACGACAGGCCGAGAACGGATTTGGATCGCAGCGTCATGAGGCGCGGCACGCCGTTGACGGCCGTCTCGATCGGGACCGTCACCAGGCTCTCGACCTCCTCGGTGGACAGGCCCGGGGCCTCGGTCTGGATCTCGACCATGGGCGGCGCGAACTCCGGGAAGACGTCGAGGGGCACGTCTCTCCCGGCGCGAACGCCCAGCACGACCAGCAATGCGGCGAACGCGAGAACTAGGAGGCGCTGCGCCAGCGCGAAGTGGACGAGGCGGCCGAGCATCAGTGCGCAGCCCCGAACTCGGTCCCGAACAGCTCGGCCGCACCATCGGTGACCACCTGGGCGCCGGCCGTCAGCCCGCGCGCGAGCAATGCGCGCCCGCCGCTCTCCGATGCGACTTCGACCCGCTGACGGACGAAGACGTCGGGAGCGGTCTTCTGATAGACCCACTCGCCACCATAGATATCGCGCAGGATGGCGGCGGATGGGACGGACAGCCCCTCGGTCTGACCGGCGAGCGGCAGGTCCACCGACACGCGCTGGCCGACCCGGAATGCCCGGTCGCGATTATCGACGGCGAAATACAGGTCGACGGTGCCGGCGTTGGTGTTGGCCGATGGCGGCGCCTGCACGGGGCGACCCGAGCGTGGTGCACCGCCATCGCCGAGCGTGCGGATCGTGGCCGAACCGTCGCGCCGGACGTTGCCGACGTCGCTGCCGAACACCGATGCCCGCACCCATAGAACGGGTTGCGAGCCGAGCGAGGCGACCGCCGGCCCGAGCAACTGCCGCTGCTGACGCGCCGCGCCGAGCGCCGCCTGGGCGGCGGCCAGTGCCGCGGCGGCCTCGTCGCGACCGCGCACGCTGCCCGCTTCCTCGCGCACCAGGGCATCGGCCCGGTTGAGGGCGATGCGCGCAAGCCGGGCCTGCGCGGTCGCGCGGGCCAGCTCGGCGTCCGCCGCGGCCTGCTGACTGCCGATCTGCTGGAGGTTGGTGCTCGAATTGACGGGCACGCCGTTGGCGCTGGTCGGCGGCACGACGATCTCACCTGCGACTTCCCGAGTCGCGCTGGTCGAACCGTCCCCGACGTGAGCAAGCGTGATCCCGAGTCGCTGCTGCGCCTGAGGTGTCAGCTTCAACTTCAGCAGCTCCGTCTCGTGCGCGATCGTCTCCGCGTGTGCGGGCGGGATCGGCGGTTTCGACGGTTCGCTGCCACAGCCGGCAAGTGCGAGGGGAAGAAGCAGGGGGAGGCGCATTCGTGGCGCTTACGCGGCAAACGATGGGGCGGGCTGGAGCGCACTATACAATTCGACAATGTCGGCGAACCGCGGGAGCCGATCGGGGAATGGGCTCGAACGGCATGCGCTTCGAAGCCGCCGGACGGCTCCTTCCGAGCACGGATTCAGGAGGCGCCCGCGGCGCGGCGGGTGCTCAGTCGGTCCGATAAACGGGATTGTCATGATCGCCGTCGTCGGAGCCATCGCGATCGTCGGCCTGCTGATGGTGGTCGTGCATTTGCAAACGCCACGAGTCGGAAGAGGCGAACCGTTCAGTCGAGCTGATTCAGGAACACGGGGCGACGACGCACCTCGAGTCGTCGTTAGGCTAGGCCGGATCGTGCGGTGTTTGGCTATTAACGACGGCGATCGCCGTCACCCCGCGGAACGTCGGCAGCGCCACTAGCCGGCCTGACAACGGTTCATCTTCGACTGACGGTCGACGTGATCACCGCCCTCCATACTTCTTGACCTGCGCCGCGACCCCCTTCTCGATCAGCGCGATGGCGCGTGGGTTCTTGTTGCCGCTGAGCAGGAAGAGGGAGAATTGTTGGAGCTTGCGGTGCGTCAGGATCGGTATCGGCCGCGATACGAAGCTGAAGATCGTCCGGAGGCGTTCCCCCGCGAACTCCTCCACGCTCCCGGCGTTTGCGATTCGCTTCGGACCAGCACGGTTGGCGGCCTCGAAGAGATCGGCGGGAGCCTCCTGAGGCGGCTGGTAGAACCGTTGCTCCCAATCAGCCGTTCCGAATATCTCGCCGAGGGCCGCACGCTTGCCGGGATCGAGCATTCGGTGGTCGTGGCTGAGCTGGCGAAGAGCTGCGTGAAGTGGGAAGAGATACCAGACGTCGGCGCGCTCGGTCTGGGCTAGGAAACGGAGCGTCTCCCAGCGGACGGACATGCCGTAGGGATCAAGGAAGACGACTGCACGCTGCAGGGTGCTGCGACCGCGCTCTCGCCACGGGCCGTTTTCGAAGATGCTCTTGAGCTCGTCGTTCGCGTCGCCGGGGACGCATCTGATGTCGCGGTGGGAAAATTCGGTCTTGAGGGCCTCCAGCGCGGCGAAGCGCCCGGGATCCTTCTCGATGAAGACGAGGTGCCGGAACGGCGGATCGACGGCGATCGCCCGCCGCGCGGAGCCGTCGAGCCGCAACCGTTCGGTGGTGGCGTCAGGTTGGGCGAACAGCCCACCATCTTCGATCTCGACCGTGCGATCGCCCGTTCCGGCGAACGCATCGACATACCAGGTTTCGAAGGGGTTGTCGGGCGAAGGGCTGGCCTTCAGCGCTTGGGTGTAGAAATTGAGATAGTCCGAGACGGCGTCGAGCTTGATCTCGGTCCATCCGCCTCCGAACCGGTGTTCGGCACGCTCGATCGTCGCCATGTCGCTGACCTCGGGTCGTCATCGACCGGTGAACTCCAGCCGCCGAACAATAACTTGACTTCGGCGACAAGTCTTGTCCAGCGCCTTGCGCTGTGATTCGCGATATGGCACTGTTCGTGGGCTGTTCCAGAGCGGGGGTTTGATATGGCGGACGGCAGTGCGATAGAATGGACGGACGCGACCTGGAATCCCGTAACGGGATGCACCAAGATCACGGCCGGCTGCGACAACTGCTACGCCTCCCGCTTTTCCGAGCGCTTCCGCGGCGTGTCCGGTCATCCCTTCGCGAGCGGTTTCGATCTGACTCTTCGACCCGAGCGTCTCGAGCAGCCGCTGGCCTGGCGCCGGTCCCGCATGATCTTCGTCAACTCGATGAGCGACCTGTTCCACAAGCAGGTGCCGACCGCGTTCGTGGATCAGGTGTTCGATACGATGGAGCGGGCGGACTGGCACGTGTTTCAGGTGCTGACCAAGCGCTCGTCCCTGATGCGGGACTATCTGCTGCGCCGCTACGCGGAGCGTCCGGTGCCCACGCACATCTGGCTTGGGGTATCGGTTGAGGAGGCGGCCGCCAAGTCGCGCATCGACCATTTGCGCCAGGCGCCCGCCGCCGTTCGCTTCCTGTCGATCGAACCCTTGATTGGAGCGGTCGGGGAGATGAACCTCGATGGCATACACTGGGTCATTGCCGGTGGTGAGAGTGGGCCGGGTGCCCGTCCGATGCACATCGACTGGGCGCGTGAGGTGAGGAACGAGTGCGCCCGCCAGGCGGTCCCGTTCTTCTTCAAGCAGTGGGGTGGCCCTAGACCGAAGTCAGGCGGCCGCGAGCTCGACGGGCGGGAATGGAACGAGATGCCGGTGAGCGCCGCCGCTTAGTAGCGACCGTCTTATCCATCGATCTGAATAGGGCAACGTCTAGTTCCCGGACAAAACCCCCACTCCCCAGCCTCCACTTCAGCGCGTTTCGATTAACCGATTTGCCCCAACGCTAAGCGTATCTGACCGCGCTCTGTCGAGGGGCGGTGATCGCACGAGGCGGACGACCGATGTTCTATAAAGGATCGTGCCTCACGTATTCAGGCCACTTCATGGCTCGGCATACCTCCCTCACGCCTCGCGTCGCGGTCGAGAGTCAGCAAGACGAGAATGGGCATCGCGAGCAGTACGAGCGGATACTGGAGTAGCAGCCCGGCGATGATCGCGATCGCGAGCGGCTGCTGGATGCCCGATCCCTGACCGATGGCGAGCGCCAGCGGAAGCAGCGTGAGGATCGCCGCCAGCGTCGTCATCGTGATCGGACGCAGCCGGTTGCGGCTCGCCTCGCGCGTCGCCGCGGCGGGTGGCATCGTGCGGCAGAGCTCCTCGAACTCGGAGACGTAGAAGATCGCCATCTCGGTGCCGATGCCGATGATCATCGTCATGCCCATGAGCGCGGTGATGTTGAGGTCCACGCTGGCGATCCACAGGGCGGTGAAGACCGCCGTGGTCGACAGGAGCGAGCAGCCGATGATGATGACGGGCAACCAGAACCGTCGATAGAGGACGAGGAGCAGCACCAATTCGGCGACGAGGGCGGCGCCGAACACCTTGATGAGACCGGCGAAGGCGATCTGCTGCTGCTGGTAGAGGCCGCCCAGTTCGTAGCGGATGCCGGGCGCGAGCACGCCGGGGCGATCGAGCGCCTTGGTCACGTCGCCGACGGCAGCCCCGATTCCGCGACCCTGGATGCGCCCGGTCACGGCGACCATCGGCTCCAGGTTCTCGCGGGCGATCTGCGGCTGTCCGACAACCGCCTCGATCGTGGCGACGCGCGAGAGCGGAAAGACATGGCCGTCGGTCGCCCGGATCGGCATATGCGCGAGACCGGCCTGACTGATCGTCATCGCCTGCGGGAGCCGGACCCGCACGTCGATCGCCTTATCCGGTCGGGCGAGGGTGGTGGCGACCGTGCCGCTCAAGGCGGTCGACAGCTGCGCCTCGACATCGGCGGGGGCTACGCCTTCCACGCCGGCGCGGACCGGATCGACGCGGACGTCGAGTGCGTCGCCGGCCAATTGGACGCCGTCCTTCACCTCGACGACGCCGTCGATCTTCTCGATCAGGGCGGCGACCTTCCTGGCCTGCGCATCGAGCACGGTTGGGTCGGACGAGTAGAGTTTGACCTCGATCGGCTGCGGAACGGCGGTCAGATCGCCGATGAGATCCTCGATGAGTTGCGCCACCTCGACCTGGACGCCGGGCACCTTGACCGCGACCTCGTCGGCGACGGCCGCGGCGACCTCCTCGGTCGGCCGGCTGTGGTTCGGCTTCAGTCGGACGAAGTAGTCGCCGTGATAGCTCTGACCGAGATCACCGCCGAGGCCGGTGCCGAGCCGTCGCGAGAAGGTGAGCACCTCCGGATTTCCCTGCAGCAGCCGGTCGATCTGGCCGACCTGACGCCCGCTCTCGTCGAGCGAGGTGCCGGGCGAGGTGTAGTAGTCCATGACGAAGCCGCCTTCGTCGACCTTCGGCATGAAGCCCGTCGGCACCTTGGAATAGCCGATGTAGCCGATGACCAGCAGCGGCACGAGGATGACGACGAGCAGCCAGGGACGGGCCGACAGGCGGTCCAGCCCCCTGTCGTGGATCATCGCGAGACGCCCCTCACCGGCGACGCCGGGGTCTCGCCATGTGCGGAAGTCCACCAGCCAACGCACGAGGATCGGCACCACGAAGGCGGTCATCGCCCAAGAGATGGCGAGCGCGGCTGCCATGGTCACCGACAGCGCCTTCGAGAAGGCACCGGTGACGCCGGTCAGGAAGGACAGCGGGACGAAGACGATCAGCGTCGCGAGGCTCGAACCCGTCAGCGGCGCCATGAACTCGCGCGCGGCCGGGATGACCGCGGCATTGCCGGCGACCTCGCCGTCCGGCCGCGCCTCGCCAGCGCGCCGCGCAATATGCTCGACCATGACGATGACGTCATCGATCAGGAGCCCGACCGCGGCGGCAATCCCGCCCAGGGTCATGATGTTGAAGCTCATGCCCAGCATGCTCAGCACCAGAACCGTCGCGGCGAGCGTCGCGGGCACAACGATGACCGCGACGAGCGTCACACGCCAGCTGCGCAGGAAGAGGAGGAGTACTAGCGCGGCTAGGACGAGGCCGATCAGCACCGCATCGCGGACACTCGCGACCGACTCGGTCACGAGCTCGCTCTGATCGTACCAATTGACCAGCTTGACCCCGGCCGGCAGCTTCACGCCCGCCAGCTTCGCCTGCACCTCCTTGGCGATCTGCACGGCATTGCCGTCGGGCTGCTCGTAGATGTTGAACAGGACGGCAGGTTTCCCGTCCTCGACGATCCGCTGCCAGACCGGCACGGCGCCGTTCTGGACGGTCGCGACGTCCCGCACCCGCACGACCCCGGCTGGCGCCGCCTTGACCACGATGTCGCCGATCTGCGCGGCGCTGGCGACGCTGCGGTCGGCAATGACGAGCGAAAGGCGTCCGCGATCCTGGACCTGGCCGACCGCGCTCAGCACGTTCCCGTTGCGGATGGCGGTCGCCAGATCGGTCATCGCGAGGCCGTAGCTCGCGAGCCGCTGGGGATCGGCGAGCACCTCGATTTCGGCGGTGTCGCCGCCCTGCACGCCAACGCGGGCAAGCCCCGTGATTGAGGACAGCAGCGGCGTGATCTGGTATCGTGCGAAATCCTGCAGCTGTGCTGGGTCGGCCGTATCCGAAACCAGCGCATAGGAGATGATCGGGAAGACGGTCGGGTCCATCCGCCGCACGTTGTATTGGGTGCCGGCAGGCAACGACGGCAGGATGCGGCCGACCGCGGTGTCGACCAGCAGCGTGCTCGCGATCATGTCGCGGCCCCACCCGAAATCGATCGAGATCTGCGCCGTGCCGCGCGCCGTCTCGGAACGGACGTTGTTGACCCCGGGGATGGCGCGGATCGCCTCCTCGACGGGGCGGGTGACGGTCAGCGCAGTCTGATCGGCGGGGCGGCTCCCCGAGTCCAGATCGACCACGACGCGCGGGAACGACACCTGGGGGAACAGACCGATCGGCAGCGACAGCGCCGCGACAATCCCTGCGAGCGCCAGCGCCAGGCCGACGAGGACGAACGCGCGCGACTGGGTGCGCAGGAGACGCTCGAGCATCATCGGCTCCGGACGGCGTCGCCGTCGGCGACCTGATAGGCGCCTGCGACGATCAGCGGGAGGCGTGGTGAGAGGGCGCCGTCGACCACGTCACCCGCGTCCGACGAAAGCCGGACGGCGACCGGAACCGCCTTGGCCTTGCCACTCCGGACCTGGAAGATGCGCGGGCTACCACCCGCGGTGACCACCGCCGCGTGCGGCACGACCCATCCGCCGACCTCGCCGGTGCGGATGTCGACCTGCATCGGCTCGCCCGGCAGGAGCGCTCCCGCGGGAAAGGACAGGTCGACGTCGACCATCTTGGTCACGGCGTTCAGCGCGCCGTCGACCCGGACGACACGACCCTCGAGCGTGCCGCCCCCGGACAGGCGCCTCAGCGACGCACCTTGGCCGACGGTGACGACTCCACGCTGCGAAGGATCGATCCCCACGGTTACGACGATCCCGCCCGACCGCGCGACTGTCAGGATCGTGGCGCCCGCAGCGGTGCGGTCGCCTTGCGCCACGGCCACGGCGGTGACGACGCCCGCAAACGGCGCCGTGATGGTATGGACCGGCGCCCCGGCGCCCTCTGCCCGCAACGCGGCGAGCGCCGTGCGGGCGTCTGACACCGCCTTGTCGGCCTGCACCAGCTGATCGGTCGTCGCGAGCTGCTGGGTGAGCAATTGCGCGGTACTGGCGCGTGCCTTCTGCGCAGCCCCGAGGGCGCTCACCGCCTGCTCATAGGCGCTGCGCGCGGTCGGCGCCGTGACGAAGGTCGCCAGCGGCTGACCCGTCTTCACCGCGCTGCCTGGAGCGACGAACAGCCGCGTGACCTGGCCCGGTTGCGCCTCGTTGAAGGTGCGGGTGCCGACCTCGGACGGTGCCACGGAACCGTAGGCGGTGACGATCGCCGGCAACGCACCCTGGCGGGGTGCAACGGTGCCGACGAGGACGCTCGGCGTCGGTGTCGCGCTCGGGTCAGGCGTGGACGACGTGCCGCTGCATGCCGCGACAGGCAAGAGGAGAAAGGCGGCCGAAATCCTGAGAAGGCTGGGAGTCACCGGACCGTCCCTGCTTGCTCGGGCGGTAGGTCGACCGTCGGCAGGCCGTCGCCGACCAGCGTCTGAATGGCGATCTGCCGATCGAACAGCGCGAGTTCCAGGGTCATGATCTCCTCTTCCTTGGCGAAGCGGTTGGAGACGAGGTCGACATAACCCCGCTCGTCGATGTTCGAGGCGCCGAAGGCCGCCTGCGCCCGGGCCGCCGCGATGCGGGCGGCCGGAAGGTCGCGGCGGGCGGTGACCAACTGCTCGGCGAGTTGCTCGTATTCCCTCAGCAACGCACCCACCGTGCCGGTCGCGGCCGCGAGCCGCGCCGCGTAGTCGGCGTGAAGCTGCGCGCGCGTCGCACGCGCGATCGCGACGTTGCCCTGGTTGCGATCGAAGATGGGGAGGCCGATCTGCACGTTCGGGCCGCCGTTGATGACCTTGGCATTGTCGCTGGAGACGGCGCCACCGAGGATCAAATCGGGGAACTGCGACAGGATCGCCACCCGCAACTGCTCGTCCGCGGCGGCGTAGCCGAGGCGCAGCGCGAGAAGATCAGGCCGACGGTCGGGCAGGGTCGGCAGCCCGGAGCGGATGGCGGCGGGATCGAACGACGGCAGGTCGGGGAAGCCAGCGAGCGGCACGACGGCATCGGGCGTCAGGCCCAGCAGGGCATTCAGCTGGTGACGCTGCGACAACAGCGTCTGGTCGAGCGTGTTGAGCGATGTGCGCGCCGCCTGAAGCGCGACGCGGTCCGGGGCGACGGTGACGAGCGTCACGGTGCGCGCCTCCAGCGCGCGCTCGAGCTTGCCGTTCCGATCGGCCAGGAGATCGTAGGCGGCGACATAGGTCGGTCGGCTGCGCGTTCCGATGATGATGTCCGTGGCGATCTGACGCGCCTGTCCGGCGACCTGCCACTCCTGCCAGACGAGATCGGCCGCGACCTGCCCGCTGCTCGCCGTGGCGGCGCGACGGCGGGCGCGATAGGTGATGAGGCTCTTGATGTCCTGCGCCAGCCCCAGATTCCAGGCTGGGACGGTGCCGGCGCCCGAGAGCAGGGGCAGGAAGGCGCCGGACAGCGATGGATTGGCGAGGATCGCGGCCTGGGTCGCCTGGCCTTCCGCGATCCCGCGCTTCAGGCGCGCGGCCCGCAGGTCGGGATTGTTCGCCAGGGCGAGCGTCACGACGTCGCTGACGGTGAGGGACGTTCCCTGCGGTGAAGCGGCGGGCGCGTGGTCGAGCGCCGCAACAGAGGGCGCCAGCGGTGCCTCCCGCGCCAGCGGGAGCGCGCTGTAATGCGCGCATCCCGCCAGCGATGTTGCGAGCACAAGAGGCAGAACGCCCCGGATCGTCCTCTTCAATGTCATGTCTGCGTCACGCCTCCTGGCCGGCGACGGTGGTCACCGCGCCGGCCGGTCGATGTCGATCAATCCGGGTTTCTGCCCTCGGCGACATTCTCGAGGATGGCTCCGCTGCGTGCGTCGACACCGACCTCATAAGGCTTGCCGTGGCTGGTGATGTCGAACGAGTAGCGCAGGCCACTGCCGCCCTTCTCCTTTTCCAGCTCCTGATCGGTGATCGTGCCGGGGCGAGCCCTGAGCGCGGTCTGCCGAGCCGCAGCCAGCGAGATCTTCGCCTGAGCGGCAAATTGGCCACCCTTCAGTTTTGCCGGGGCCGCCGCGGCGGTGCCGCTCATGGCGGCTGCGGCCAGCAGGCCGAGCATCAAACGCGCATCACGCATGTCACGCACTCCTCAGGGGCGGTGTTGCCCGAGCGAGGTCTTACGGCCGGCCGCCTGGGTGGGATGTGAGGGGAACATTGATTATGGCCAACTTGCCGTCCGCGGAACGACAGGCGATGGTCGGCTCGTGAAACTCCTGCTGCTCGAAGACGACGCCGCGACCTGCGAGCATCTTGAGCGTGTCCTTCGAAGCGCCGGACATGTCGTGGATGCGTGCAGGACCGGGCAGGATGCGATCTTCCTTGCGTCGTCGGGCGAGTATGCCGTGCTCATCCTCGATCGGATGGTGCCGGGGATCGCGGGCCTGCCCGCGCTGAAGGCCCTGCGCGCGGCGGGCGTTCGCACCCCGGCGCTGTTCCTCACCGCGATGAACGGGGTGGAGGACCGCGTGGAAGGACTCGAGGCGGGAGCGGACGACTATCTGGCGAAGCCGTTCGCGGCGACCGAGCTGCTCGCCCGCGTCAACGCGCTGGCAAGACGCCCGCCGATCACGGACGTCGCAACCACGCTGGTGGTCGACGATCTCGTTCTCGACCGCATCCGGCGCAGCGTCACGCGGGCGGGCCAGCGGGTCGAACTCCAGGCACAGGAACTGAAGCTGCTGGAATATCTGATGCTCCACGCGGGCGAGGTGGTGACGCGGACGATGCTCCTCGAGAACGTCTGGTCGTTCCACTTCGACCCCAAGACCAACGTGATCGAAAGCCACATGAGTCGCCTGCGCGCCAAGGTCGACCGCGGCTTCGGACGCGAGTTGATCCAGACCGTTCGCGGCGCGGGCTACCGGATCGATGCGAGCTAGGTCGTGGTGGCCGGCCGCTCTCGGGAGCGCGGCGTTCAGGTTCGCGCTCATGCTGGCGGTGGTCGTCGCGTTCGGCGCGGGCGCGCTGCTGCTGACGGTCGAGCGACAGGTCGGGCATTACGCGCAGGAGGCGAGCGACGGCATGCTGCGTGCCGAAGCGTCGGTGCTCGCCGGTGAATATGCGGAGTTGGGCCTCTCGGGTCTGACCGATGCGATCGCTCGCCATCGCGGCACCGACGTGGACCCGCCCTACCGCTATCTTCTCGTCGATGCGGCCGGGCGGCGTCTCTCCGGCGACCTTCCGTCGAACGCGGCGCGCGTCGGAGGCGGCACGATCACCGTGCCGGAGGATCATGACGGCAACCGACGCCTGGAGCGGCTGACGATCAGAGGGACGCGGCTGCCCGATGGCATGATTCTCGTCGTCGCGACCGACAGCTTCGACGTGCAGCAGCTGCGGCAGCGGCTTGGTCGCTTCACGCTCTGGAGCGGCGTCGCGATCGCCACCTTCGCCCTTCTCGGAGGTTATCTGGTCGGCCGCGTCTTCCTCCGGCGGTTGGCGAGGGTCAATCACGCGATCGACCGTATCGTGGAAGGTGACCGAAATGAGCGGCTGCCGATGATCGGCTTCGGGCCCGAGTTCGACGATCTTGCCCGAAACCTCAATCGAATGCTCGAGCGCAATGCCGCGGCGATGGAGGCGCTGCGGCAGGTTTCGACCGACATCGCGCACGACCTGCGCACCCCGCTGACGCGTCTTCACCAGCACCTCGAGCGGATGCAGGCCTCTGGCGTGGGCGACGCGGGGAGTGTCAGCGAGGCGCTGGAGCAGACGAACGGGCTGCTGACGACGTTCACGGCGCTGCTCCGTATCGGCTCCGTCGAAGGCGGGGTCGGCCGACGTAGGTTCGCTCCCGTCGACCTGTCGGAGCTGCTCGACCGAATCCACACGGCCTACGGCCCGGTCGTGGAGGATGCAGGCCAGAGCCTCGTCGCGGATCATGCGGAGGGTGTCGTCATCCTCGGCGACCCGGAACTCCTCGCCCAGCTGTTCATAAACCTCGTCGAGAACGCCATGGTTCACACGCCGACCGGCACCCGCATCGTCTCGCGGCTGCGCATCGTCGGGGGCGAAGCCGTTGCCGAGGTTTGCGACAGCGGGCCCGGCATTCCCATCGAGGACCGGGAGAAGGTGTTCCGCCGCTTCTATCGTCGCGACGAGAGCCGCAGCACCGAGGGCGCGGGGCTCGGGCTGGCCCTGGTGGCGGCGGTGGCGTCGTTGCATCAGGCGCGCTTCGGCATTCCCGACAGCGAGCAGGGGCTATGCGTCCGCGTCGCCTTCCCGTTGCTGTCCGGTCGAGATCACGTCACCGGCGCACCGTAGCACCACGGCTTGCCGTGGTCGCCCACGCCGGGGCGATCGGGCACGAAGCCGCGACCGGTGAGCGGGACGAACATCGCCCATCCGAGCGAACATGCGTCGAAGCCGCCGTCGCCGCGCTTCGTGAAGACTTCGAGCCGTTCGGTGGCGGTGGACGGTCCGACCGGCATCACCAGCCGCCCTCCGATCCGCAGCTGATCGAGAAGCGGCCGTGGAACGCGGACAGATCCGGCCGTGACCATCACGGCGTCGAAGGGTGCGCGTTCGGGCCAGCCCGCGAAGCCGTCGCCGGCACGGATCGTGACGTTCCGGTATCCATGCCGACGGAGCGTGGCGGCGGCTCGCCGGGCGAGCTGGGGCACGATCTCGATCGTCGACACGTGCGCGCCGAGCTCCGCCAGGACTGCCGCCTGATACCCGGACCCGGTGCCGATCTCGAGAACGCGCGAGCCGCGCACGACCTTCACCGAGGCCGTCATGATGGCCATCACGTAGGGATCGGAGATGGTCTGACCCCAGCCAATCTCGAGTGGCGCCCCGACGTAGGCCTGCGCCCTGGCCGAATGGGGCACGAAGTCCTCGCGCGGCAGATGCGCTTCCGCGGCGACGGCGGCGCGGAATACCGGATCATCCCGCAGCATCGGCACATCGGACGCCGCCGCCTTCATCGACGAGATCATGCGTCCGCGTTCCACGTCCCGGTCCACGGGTGCGCACGACGCCATCATCGCGGAGGTTGCCAGGACGGATGCCAAACGACGCATCGTTCGATCCATGGCTCAGTCCTGCCGCCGGGGCCGGCGCGCCACCCGCCACAAATAGGCCAGCGCCAGCAGCACGATAACGCCGGTGGCGATCGGACTGACGATCCGCTCGACCATGCCGAACCGCTGACCCAGATAGGCGCCCGCGAGCGTGAGAAGCGACGTCCAGGCCACGGTGCCGATGGCCGACCAGACGAGGAAGCCGCCCCAGCGCATCCTCAACAGTCCAGCCGGGATGGAGACGATGGAGCGAACGGTCGGGATCAGCCGTCCGAGGCACACGAACCAGCGTCCTCGAAGCTCCATGGCTCGGCGACCCCGTTCGACGTCGCGCCACTCGATGGTGAGCCATCGGCCATGACGACCGATGAACGTCCTGAAGCGATCCACGCCGAGCGCGCGGGCCAGTGCGAACCAGAGCACATTGCCCAGCATGGCGCCGGCACTGCCGGCGAGGATGACGCCGACTATCGACATCGGGCCCCTCGCGGCCTGCATTCCGGCGAGCGGCATGATCACCTCCGAGGGTATGGGCGGGAAGACGGTCTCCGCGAACATCAGGAGGGCGATCCCGGCATAGCCCAGCTTGCCGATCAGGGTGACGACCCAGTCTCCCATCACCGCGCACCCACGGCCTGCCGCGCGAAACGGATCCCGCCGGCTTCGGAAGAGGGTCGATATCGATCCACGGTCATGCGGCTGATCTACGTCGCCGAGATTAGCCCCCGATCACGGCGACTATACCATTTGCCAATGTAGCGGTGCGATCCGGTCGATCGCCGGCGTGAGCCTGGGATGCCGGTCGTGTCTGCCGTGCCCCGGGGATCCGACGCTGGGTGGTCTCGCCCGTCATCCCGGCATTCGGCTTCGTCACCACGATGCGCTGACCCGCACTCGCGCGATCGAGCAAGCGGGCCTTCGCTGGACGTCCGGCGAAAGGCGCTCGCGGATGCGACCGCGTCGGCGGAACAGGTGGCTTTCGCCCGCTCGAGAGATGGCGACCGGACTGGCGAAGGCGATCAGGCCCCCGACCAGGCGTGCATACGTCGAACTTCTCCCGAAGCTCATGTGCAAGCCAGTGTCTTCGCCAAATCGACGTGCGGCGCCGATGGTCCGGCGCTCGGTTCGACGATGCCTGGAACTGCAGGAGGGTGACGTCCGTGTCACCCCGGGGCGACGCAGACGTCACCCTCAACAGAACAGCTGATCAGCATGCCTGTAGGACGTCGCTCTCGAGACGGTCGCGGCCGCCAATGCGCCCGTCGTGCTTCGTCGATCTGGGACCGGACGGGTGATGTGTTTCGGAGGCACTCCGGAAGGGAGGAACCTTGAGGTGGGATGCCTGATCTTGCGACGATGGCCGCGTTCAGGGGATGCGGACGAAGGCGTCGATCTCGGGACTGTTCCGCAATGCGACCATCGCGTCCGCGCGATGCACGAGGATCGCCTGGCTGCCGACGATCTTGATCTCCGAAACATCGAAGGTGGATGCCAGCGCTCTCGAGGTGCGCGCGACGTCGTCGATGTACCGCGTCACGAGTTCGCCTTCCGCCACAGTTCTTTGCGCTGGGCGGGGGCAGGAACTCCGACGACGACGGACAGCGGACTTCCCGAGCGCAAGGTGCGCCCGTCCTCGCCCGGATCGAGCATCGCCTTGACGACGTCGCTGGTGGATCGGGTCAGAAGGACGGCCCACATGCGTTCGGCGAACGTGGCCTCACCCCGCTCGATGCGCTCGCGGACCACGCGGCCGGCCTCTTCGATGAGGTCCGGTCTGCGCCTGATCGCTTCGGCGTAGATCTCGTGGGTGAGTAGTCGGAGGCGTTCACCGACTTCGTGACTGTCGTTCTGCACCTTCGTTTCCCATCGATGGAATCATATCATGGCTGATTGCTTCCATGAGAGGAGGGGCACGAGGCAACGGCACGGTGGAGCGCGCCGATCCTGCCGTCCGTCCGCTTGCTGCCGCCGCCGACTTCACGTGGGTCCCGGCGCCGCCATTGCCCAAGCGTCTCGTTTCATGCGTCGATCGGGGTGAGCCCATTCGGGCCGCGGACGGAAAAGACGGGCGTCCTGTCTCGATGACGATCGAAAAGATAGGTTCTTCGTCAGTTGCCGGATTGATCCTGTTAACACTCACCGGGTAGGGATGATCCGTTCGTCAGCAGGCGAACCGAGGCGTGGAAACCTCGTCACTGAGTAGCCGAATGCCCGGCCCGAACCAGTTTCGGCCGGGGAGCGGGCGTGTATGTCCAAGGCGCCTGCGGGGGCCCAAAGTCTCTAGCTGCTGCCCCTCTGTGCGAGGGATATCCCGACTCCTTCACGTTACCTCATGATCTGCTCCTTCGCGGAGCCTGTCGCCAGCCGCAGTATGGGCATTCACGTGCAAAGGGTGGAGCTTCAACAAGCGTCACGAGGTTGTCGCCACCTCACCTTTAGGCCCGAAGTCTCCTGTCCCTCCGCCTCCCGGGAGGACGGTTTCGCCGCTTTTGTGCGGACGAACCTGGTATGAACTTGGAATTGTCTATGCGGTCGCGCGTGCCCGCATCAGGTCGCGGTGCGGCCCCACGTCGGCGGCCTTGGCCATGAAATGGGTGCCGTCGCGCCACAGGCTGAACATCACGATCGCCAGCTTGCGGGCGAGCGCGACCTTGGCCTTGTTGAAGCCGACGCGCTTGCTGAGCTTCATGCCCCAGTCCTTGAGCGTGCTGAACGACCTGGTGTTCGCCAGCATGACCGTCGCGGCGCCGACCAGATGCGTGCGGGTGAGCTGGTTGCCCATCTTGCTGATCCCGCCGTGCGTCAGGCTCTCGCCCGACTGGTAGACGCGCGGCGTCAGGCCGAGATAGGCCGCGACATCGTCGACATGCCGGAACCGGGTCGGGTCCTCGATCGCGCTGTAGAAGGACAGCGCCGTGATCGTGCCGATGCCGGGGATCTCCATGAACCGCTTGCACACCGGATGGGACGCGGCGAGCAGGTCCAGCTCGCGCTCGATCCGCCCGGCCTCGGTGTAGAAGCGCTCGCACAGGTCGAGAAGCGGGATGATGCGCGGGCGCAGGTCGACGCCTTCGGTGTCGGCGATGAGGCACAGCTGGTCGATGGCCCGTTCGCGGAACGTCGCCGGGCTGTCGCTGCCGGGCTCGATCCGCCCGCCATAGACGCGGACCAGACCGCGGATCATCGCCTCGGTCTCGCGCCGCTGCTTGACCAGGCGGTCGCGCATGATCAGCGACGCCCGGACCTCGAAACACAGGTTCGACTTGACGTAGACCTCGGTCAGATAGTCGCGGCCGCTGCGCGTGATCTCGGCGATGCCGCGCGCGTCGTTGGTGTCGGTCTTGTTGCGCTTCACCGACAGCACCCGGTGGACCTGTAGCGCATCGAGCACCGCCACCTGGAAGCCCTGCTCGCGCAGCTTGCCCGCCAGGTGCGGCGACAAACCGCCCGTCTCCATGCCGATCAGCGTCACATGCGACTTGAAGTTGCGGCGCAGGTAGCGGCCGATCTCGGTCGCGTGGCTCTTCATCGACACCTGGTGGACCACTGCGCCGTCGACATCGACCACGCAAACCGCCGTGCTCTTGAACCCGATATCCAGCCCCACCCAGAACCGCGCTGACGCCGGATCCGCCTCCGCCCGCGCCATCGCCGCGACATAGACCGGCGCCACGATCTTCTTCGACATGACTTGCTCCCTTCCCGTCACCGTTGGTCGAAAAAGGATACGCCTCTCGCCGTCGCCTGGGCAGCAGCTAACCCACAAG
>QFQR01000013.1 GCA_003243275.1 Leifsonia xyli
AGTGGTGCCCAGGAGAGGACTCGAACCCAACGGGATTGCGATAGAGTGTTGAAATACAATAAGAACTCCGTGTCGGTCTCGCTTCTTGAGTAAGGCTGTTGAGTGAGAGTACACTTAGGAATGCTAACCGCTTTCGCCGGCCCTTCATAGCTCATTGATGCGTTGGGCTACCTTAGGCGCATCGGGACGCGGCCGCGAACCTTGATGCCGCTAATCGTTTTTGCGATCGCATGGGCGCGGATGGCAGCGTCAACACCCGCCGCACGGGCGCTGGCGCTTCCTGTGGCACAGTGACAGATGTCCTCCGCCTCTCGCCTGAGGCTCGCAGCCGTAAGGGCGACCGGGTCGAATTTTACGTTGTTACCCGGTCCATGCGCGGCTGCGACCCGCTTAGCAAGCGTAAACAGCTCTTCAATAATATTAATCAATTCTCTTGATGGGAAAATAAGCAAAGCTTGTATATTTACGTAATTATTCTCAGAATGATGGAAATAATATATCGAATATATTTGATATTGCCTGTTTGCTTTCAAAATATCATTCAACCAATTTTGCGCCATTGCCGTGTTGTGAGCTTGATTTGGGAAAGATTTTGCAGAAACGTCAATCGTGATTCTCATCATGCATGAATTATTAATTGAAATATTTTGTATCGACCAAAAGGAACGCGCGTACTCTCTTAATTTCATTGCATAGTATTCATTTGGACTCAAAGGTGATAGGTTAGTATCTTTCCTATTTCGATTGAATGCTATCGTTGCGGAGGGAAGTTTCGCCAATCCAGCAACAAAAGCATTGTCGAAATGTTCCGTCTTAATAGGATTGGGGTTCAGGTGATGAATTGCTGGGTCTAACGGCGCAATTCTACGCGAGGATCGGCTCATAACGTTTCTCCGTCGAGGGATTTGAGATGAAATTCTTATCCAGGGCACGCGAACGCCGGGCCTGCGCTCGTCTCGTGCGACGGTTGGCTGCATGCCATTGGGTGTCAGACTGCGGGATTCCGAACAGCCCCGACCTTGTCAGCAGGCCGAGGGCGGTGCCGGACTGCATTGCGATCGCGATCAATCGGCGTGCCGGGCGATTGAGCTGAATTAGGTCCGAGGATTGGGATTCGCCCCTCGTATTGCTAGTTTCCGGGAGATTTTCGACGCCCGTGACCGCGTTATAGAGATGCTCAGGACGATGTTCAGGCCGTGCACCGCAGCCCGCGGGCGCCAGAGACGCGCCCACGCCCTCCCGGGCCTCGCGATCCCTCCGGAATCCCTTCCGATACGCCGCATGAGAATGCTTGGCGGGCCGCCCGCGGGGTCGCGAGCCAACCTTCTTTGGCGGCGGGCTTGCTACGTTCGGATTCTTAGTCGTCACTTGCGTTTGCCGAAGGTTGCTACCTCCCGAATTTCCCGCGGGATTCGTTCGTCTTTTCAGCAGGTTCGCGGCGCCGGCGTTAGTCTTCGAGAACTGGGAGCGCCGGTTCCGCCTGAAGCCACTCGCACGAGCCACACCGATCGCCCTGATCGCCTCGCGGGTCCACGAGGGCCTGCGGCGGAAACGGTCGAATCTGAGGGTGTAATTCAGGGTCCGCTCGAGGTCCTCCTTGGTCTTGCCCTGCACCGAGATATGGCACCAGGCGCCGCGCACGCCGAGCTTCCTCCGCCAACCTAAGGTGTGCGCCCTACGGGCCCTCTGCTTGAAGTCTGCGACATCCTCATCGCGGACGACCACCGTGACGTCGACATGGAGGTAGTCCTGGGCGTCGACGTGGAGGTTGGAGCAGTGCGCCGCCACCGCGGGCCCGATTTCGCGCAGTGCTCCCTGCATGAACCTCTTGAGGCCATTCGCGTGGGACCTGCGATCGCTCCGAACTTCCTTGCTTGCTGTGAAGGTCACACGGAAAACGGTCGCTCCGTCGAGAAGCGGCGCCATCTTCCCGAAGGCTGTCTTGGACGCCTTCCAGAGCTTGAAGCGGACGAACTCCTCTACGGACGCGAACGGCCTCTGCGGCTTCCTCATCGCGTTGAAGCCCGTCATCTCCTCCCGGCAGTTGTACTGCGCCAAAGCCACAGCCGCCGAGACCTGCTCGGGGCCAGCGCCATGCGGGAAGAGCTCATGCTTGGCCATGTCGCCCCCTTGGATACCAGGGGCGGGATTGCCTCCTGGTCCTCGCCAGGCGGCAGGTGGAGACCCGCCATCTGGCGAGGGTCTCAGCCTCATTCGGGTCGGATAGGGGGCTTCACCGGGCCCTCGGGCATAAGCGCCCGATCCAACGGCTTGATAGTGTCCGATTCGCAGTGAGGCCGGTAGAGGGTATTGGCAGGTTATATGTCGGTGATCAGCACGGCCGTGTTACCGGCGGAACTTCGGGGTCCAGCTGTCGATCAGGCCCGACTCTTCGTCGGCATCATCCTCGATCTCGGCTTGGCCGATGGTGGCCGAAGATAGGATGGTCAGGCACTTTCCATACGCCCCGAGGCCGATCGTCTGCTCACGGACCCTGGCGTTGCTCGGTCCCCCGAGCCAGAAGCGCACCTGTGTCTCCTCGTCTACGTCCGCACTGCCCAGCACGTTTTCGCGCTCTGCCGCGAAGGCGGCCGTGGCGGTGCCTCCGGGAAGCTCGGATCCTTTCCGGAGGAAGGCCAAGGCCGGCAGGGTCTTCATCGCCTCAGACAGAATGCAGTAGTCGATGATTCCGCCGGTGCTGACGACCACCGCGACGGCATCCCCGGTGAGCTCGGCGTAGCGGATGGCGGTCGCCGTGACAGACGTCCGGCACTCATCGGAAAGTTCGGTCACCACGCCGAGGCCGGGGTCACGGCGACCGATCGCGCGCTTGAAGGCGGCGCTCGGCATCAGCAAGCCCGCGGCGAAGCTGTCCGCCTCAAGCTCGAAAGGATCGGCGGTCACGAACCCTGCCCGGGACTCGTGGAAGCCATCCTTGAGCACGTGGTCGACATGCCCGTCGAGAAAGTAGTGGCCGAGCTCGTGGGCGACAGAGAACCTCTGGAAGCCGTCGCTCTTCACATGCGTGGCATACATGATGCCGAATTGGTTCCCGTGCCGCAGCAGCATGCCCGACACGCCGTCGGCCGTGTCGGGCTTCGGTTGCACCAGGATCTCTCGGGATTCCGCGATCCTGAATGGATCGATCGGCAATGTGCCGAGACCCTCGTCCCGGAGGAACGCCTCCGCCTTCTGCTTGGCCATCTTTAGCCGAAACGGAAGGCTCATCGACCGACCTCATTTCTTGCCGGCGGCGCGGGACGCCAGCATCTGCAGGAAGTCCCTGGCGAGGTCGCGGTCGCCGCCGCTGAGCTTGCCTATGTCGCGGAAAAGGGGGTCGCCGGCCTCCGCCCGCCCGGGGTCGTCGACGCGCCCTAGAAGGTAGTCTGTCGTCACCTCCAAGGCGTTGGCGAGCTTGCGCAGGTTGTCGAAGGACGGCTTGCGGGTCCCCCCCTCGAAATGCCCGACGGAGCTGGTGGGCATGCCGCAGCGGGCCGCCAGGTCGCTTTGGCTCCAGCCACGCAGTTCACGCGCGGCGCGCAGACGGCCCGGGAAAACGTCAGTGGGCAAGGGTGCGTCAGTCATGTCGAACTCGTCATAGTGATCTTGACGGATTTTGTCGACCCGCCTACATATTCGACATAGTTAGTATGTCGCCCTCGATATGGCGACCAACTTGGAGTGTACGCGGTGAGCCGTCAACACGTTGGCCAGGGCGAAATCTCCGACTTCTGCGAGCAGCGGGTCAATCTGCCGGCCGAGAAGGCGCGCCAATATCGCGAGCAGGCCAACTGGCTTCGCGACCGGCTGGACACCTATATCGCGCAGAACCCGAATTTCACGCTGCGGAAGATGCGCCTTTCTGGCAGCCTCGCCAAGGGCACTGCCTTGCGCTCGCTGAACGACGTCGACATGGCCTGCTACGTGAAGGTGTCGGATGCTCCCAGCGACCGGAAGGGGATTGCCGAGTACCTCGCGGACCGCCTCAGGAGCATCCCGAACGTCAAGGACCACCAGATCGTCCCGCAGACCTATTCGGTCACCATCACCTTCTCGGGCACAGGCCTCAGCATCGACGTCGTCCCGATCCTCTACGACGGGGACCCCGACTGGTACGGCGATCTCGTCAACCGGCACGACGGCTCCCTGCTCCGCACGAGCATCCCCCGCCATATCGAGTTCGCAAGGACGCGTAAGGCGGCGCAACCCGCTCACTTTGCCCAGGCCGTCCGCCTCGCGAAGTTCTGGGCCAAGCGCATGAAGAACGAGCGCGACGGCTTCCGTTTCAAATCGTTCATGGTGGAGCTGATCATGGCCCACATCGCCGACAACGGCACCGACCTCTCGGACTATCCGCGGGCCCTGACCGCCTTCTTCGACTACATCGGGAAGACGGGCCTCGCAGACCAGATCGTGTTCGAGGACTTCTACAAGCGCGCCGCCGTGGGGAACTTCCCTCATCCGATGCGGATCATCGACCCGGTCAACGCCGCCAACAACGTCAGTTCCCTCTACACCCGGCACAACGTCGACCTGATCGTCGACGCCGCGCTCGAGGCGGGCGACGCCGTCGAGGCTGCGCTGGGCGCCCCCACCAAGCACGAGACCGTCCGCTACTGGCAGAAGGTCCTCGGCCCCAGCTTCAACCCGTGAGGCCACGATGACCGACAGTTTCACGATCACGGAGAGCCAGACCTTCACCCTGACGCACGCCCGGCACATGGCGGCGAAGGTCTCTACGGACCTCCGCCGCCTCCGGAGCTTCTACGGCGTGCCGGCCGAGGCAGAGATCTTGAGGTGGGAGGCCGAGGTCATCGAGTTCCTCAAAGCCGGTTATCTCGGCACGTTGACGATCGGCTTCCGTCGGCATGACCAGTGGATCGAGCCGACTCTGCGCTATACGGCAAGGGATCTCGAGGGAGGCTCGGCGAACGACGATGACCCTGGGGGGATCCCGCCGCGGGCGAACGTCGACGGGGCATACCTCTACAACTACCTGACCTACAGCTCCGCCTGGTACGCCGCGTCGCCGGCAGAGCGGGAGGCGTTCCGGCAAAGGCTGCCGTTCCAACGCGCCGACGCCGTCGAGCCCACCATCGGCGGCACGCTCGTCCCCGACAGAACCTATTCCGCTGGCGGCCATTCACTCGGCCGCGCCGTCGTCAGGAGCCGATGATGAACGCCTCTCCGAACCTGAACGGAATCTTCGAGCGCGCCGCCGTTTTCCCGGATGTCGACGCGCGAGAGCGCCTCAACCAGCTGGTC
Source organism: Leifsonia xyli (assembly GCA_003243275.1). Classification (GTDB taxonomy): domain Bacteria; phylum Actinomycetota; class Actinomycetes; order Actinomycetales; family Microbacteriaceae; genus Homoserinibacter. Next base: position 5,266 of record QFQR01000013.1, read on the forward strand.
GGCCTCGACGCCCACAAGTCCCGGCTCGGAAAGATCCTCGCCGTCCTGGTCAACCCTGACGGGCTACGGACCTGGGCGCAGACCAACCACCCGTCCGCTCACGTCTTGGTCCGGAACGTCATCCGGAGGCCGCCGCTGGTGATCCTCGCGGGTGATGTCGGTTCCGGGAAGACCGAGTTGGCCGAGACCATCGGGGACGAGGTCGCCCGCCAGGAGCGGATCAGCGTCACGCTCCTTCCCTTGAGCCTTTCCGCCCGCGGCCAGGGCCGTGTCGGCGAGATGACCCAGCTGATCTCCGCCGCCTTCGAGCACGCCGTCGCCGAGGCCGGGAAGTTCAAGTCCGCGTCCGGGAAGGCGCGAGGAGGGGTCATCCTGCTCGTCGACGAGGCCGACGCCCTGGCGCAATCCCGGGAGGCCGCGCAGATGCACCACGAGGACCGGGCCGGCGTGAACGCCTTCATCCGGGGGATCGACCGTCTGGGCAATGGCGCGCTTCCCGCCGCGGTGATCATGTGCACCAACAGGGTGGGCTCGCTCGACCCGGCCGTCCGCCGGCGGGCCGCGGAGATCATCACGTTCGAGAGGCCGAACGTCGAGCAGCGTCGGGCCGTGATCTCCGGCCTTATGGCCGGAGTGGGGCTTTCCCCGTCCCAGGTCGACGGGCTGGTCGCGGCCACGGGCCCGGCGAAGCAGCGCGATTACGGATTCACGTTCTCGGACATCACGCAGCGGCTGATCCCCGCGATCGTGCTCGACGCGTACCCCCATGCCCGAGTCGATCCGGTCAGGGCCATCGCGATCGCCGCCGCCATGGAGCCGACCGCCCCCTTTCAGGACAAGAGCCGATGAGCAATTGGAACCTCGCGACCATCCTGTCGAGCCTGCACACTGACATTCAGGGGAAACTCGACCTAGCGCGGAGCTCGTTCGCCCATCCCGGCGTCAAGGGCGATGCCAGCGAGACCGTTTGGCTGACACTCCTGCAGACGTACCTCCCGAAGCGCTACCAGGCCGAGACCGCCCATGTCGTCGACAGCGAGGGGAAGTTCAGCGACCAGATCGACGTGGTGGTCTTCGACCGCCAGTACTCCCCCTTCATTTTCGACTTCCAGGGCCAGAAGGTCATCCCCGCCGAGAGCGTCTATGCCGTGTTCGAGGCGAAGCAGACGGTCGACGCTGCCCTGATTGCGTACGCGCAGGCGAAGGTCGCCAGCGTCCGCGCGCTCTCCCGCACGTCGCTGCCCATTCCCCACGCCGGCGGCGTTTACAAGGCCAAGGAGCCCTTTCCGATCCTCGGCGGGATCCTCTCGTTCGAGAGTGAGTGGGCGCCGGCCCTGGGGCCATCCCTCGAGCGCGCGCTTTCCGACCCTGCCGAGCCTGGCCGGCTCGACCTAGGGTGCATCGCCGCGCACGGGCACTTCAACCGCAGGGCCGACGACACCTACGAGCTCGTGGCCGAGGGCAAGCCCGCGACGGCGTTCCTGTTCAAGTTGATCGAGAAGCTCCAGTTCTCCGGGACGGTGCCGATGATCGACATCGGCGCGTATGCCCGCTGGCTGGCCGCCTGACGCGGCCAGCCAGGCTACCCGAGGACTATCAACCTAGTTGAGGGGGTCAGGGTTTGGGCAGTGACCTCTCCCGCCCCGTCGTCATTTCCGCTTCGTCGACGGCGACATGATCAGTCGCAACGATCCTCTTGAGCGGAGTGGCGCCGATTGGAAGCGACCTCACGATCTCCATTCCGCCGCCGCTGGCTGCCAAGGCCTTGGACAGCTCTGACGCCTGTCCGCACCAGATCGTCTCCGCGTCCCTGTCGCGCGAGGTATCGGCGGGCTGCCCTGGAGCGGCGAAAGCCACGGGCCGCATCTGGAATTGCCGCCCATCGGCCGCGCCATTGACCTCGACGCCGTATCCGGGCCTTGCGGCATCGGCGACGACGAGCCTGCCGCTCTCCGCGAATGTCGCGGTCATACCCTCCCGGACTTCGTAACCGAGACCCGCAAGGCCCTTCATCACCGCCGTGCGCCGCGCCGATGCGGCCTCATCGGCCCGATGCTTTGCCAAAGCCGCCTCCGCGGCCCCGAGGCGGGCTTGGAGTTCCTCTATGGCCACGCCATCCTCGGATACCGCGAAGGCTGCCACCGGCAGCCCTGCCTGCGCCGTTTCGGCGAGGAGCACTCGCAGGGCGGAACGAAGGTCGGCCGCCTTCCGAGCGTCGGCAAGGGCTCGCCCAGTCTCGACCTCCAACCCATCGAGGAGGAGCCCGCGGCGGGGCGTCTGGGCCTCCCTGACTTCGTCAAGTCTCCGCTGCAGAGGCTCGATCGTCCCGGTCAGGCCAAGGGCGCTCAACTCCTCGAGGCGGACCTCGATCCGCTCGATCTCAGGAGCCGTCGGCGCTGCCGGCTGCGCGGCGAGCCAGTCGGCGAACGACACGGTTTCTCCGCCAGCGCGGAGTTGCTCCGCCAAGATACTCGTCGGCCCGCGAGCCGGCCTGGTCGCGGCGAGGGCTCGGAACCCCTCCGCGAGTGCGGCCTCTTCGCCTTGTTCGAGGCCTCGCCTCAGCTGATCCGAGAGAACGACGCCGGCTGCGGCAGCGGCCCTTGCAAGAGACGCCGCCGCCTCGCCGCGTCGACGGGCATGGGTGCGCGCCGCCGCCCTCGCGGCCGCGGCTTTCTCAAGGCGAAAGCGCAAGTCGGAGCGAAGGAACGACTCCTCCGCAGGAGCCTGCGCTTGCATCTCAGCGAACAGCCCCCTCGCGGCGAGCGCCGTTAGGGCGTCACGGCGCCGACGGGCGGCCTCGATCGTCGCCGCATCCAGGTAGTCGTTTCGGCGCCCCGTCTCCGCCCATTCCTCAAGCGCGGCGTCGATCCTGGCCAGCATGCCCCGGCAAATCGCCTCGTTCTCCTCCCGCGTGACGATCCTGACGACTTTGGGCCCGCTCAATGCCGCTCTCCCAGGGCTTGGGCAACGGCCTCTCGCAGCCGTGCCCGTTCTACGTCGGGCTCGTGGAACCAACGGTGCGAGGAGACGCGGTGCAGGATCGGCACCGACCGCCGCAGTACCTGTGGTCGCCAGACCTCTCGGGCGCGGGCGCGCTCGAGGAGCGGATGGCGCGGCGCGTCGCATTCGATGCCGATGCCGAACAGGCCCGTTCGCGGGTCCTCGACGGCGAGGTCGATCCCGAAAGCGCCGTCCTCCCTGACGTTCGTCGGCTCCCATCCTAGCGCCCTCAGTTCTTCGGTCACGGCAGCCTCGAGGCCGTCCTGGCCGACGCCGTAACCTCCCTGTCGAGGCCGTTCGGGGCTGAGGCGCGAGAGGAGCGCTTGCGCGCTGTCGAGGTCGCCGCTCGACAGCAGGGTGGCATACTCGAGATAGGCCTGGAGGAAGTCCCGTGGGCTTGAGGCTTGCCGCCTGGTCGAAAGGAAGTCCGAGATCGACGCGATGGGCATAGATGTCACGAGGATGACCTTCTTGCGCGCCCGCGTGACGGCGACGTTGAGCCGCCGCTGACCGCCCACTTGGCCGAGCACGCCGAATGACCGGCGGAAGGTGCCTTGCGCATTTTTTCCGAAGGTCGATGAAAAGACGATGATGTCGCGCTCGTCGCCTTGGACGTTCTCGACATTCTTGCAGAAGAAGCTCATGTCCTCGCCGGCTTCGACCCGGTCCCGCTCGCGCGACAACGCCGTCCGGAAGACAGGGTCGGCCTCGGCCCGCGCCTCCAAGGCCTCCTCGATCAGGTCGGCCTGCTTGCGGTTGAAGCTCACGACCCCGATGGTCGGCGGCGCCCCCGCGGCGTCAAGCCAGATGTCTCGGAGGACGTCGACGACGCGCTCCGCCTCCGCAGGGTTGGTCTGGTCGGTATAAGTACCGTCGACGCGGATCAGCTCGATCGGCCGAATCCGCCGGATCTCCTCGGCCGGATGGCGTGCGGGCACGTTCAGGCGCCCGGCGTAGAAGGACGCGTTGGAGAACTGGATGAGCTCCCGAAAAGCCGATCGGTAGTGGATCTCGAGCGTGCGAGACGGGAGGACGATCTTGCCAAGTTGTAGGAGGTCCGGGCAGTCCTTGATCTCGCGCCGGTTCCAGATCTCCTGCGCGGCCTCTCGTTCCTCGTTGTCGAGGTCTTCCTCGGCCGTGGCGCCCTCGAAGATGCTGGCCTCGTCGTTCTCGAACCTGCTTGAGAAGAACGCGGTGGGCGGCATCTGCTTCTCGTCGCCGCTGACGATCATCGTCCGGGCCCTAAACAGGGCCGACAGCGCATACTCGATCGGCATCTGCGACGCTTCGTCGAAGATGATGGTGTCGAAGAAGGCCTTGCGGAGCGGAAGGAGGCGGCTCGCGACGTCCGGGTTGACGAGCCAGACCGGGCGGAGCGCCATCAGCCCTAGGTCGGCGCCGCGCTCCACGAACTCGCGCATGCGACGAGCGCGGGCTCCCCGGAGCCGCGTGATCTCTTCCCAATCGCGGAGGGGGCGCAGCTTCGCCAAGTCGATCCCCTCGACTAGCAGGCGCTTGTTGAAGGCGCGCAGCTCGCGGTCCGCCGTCGCGAGCAGCTTCGCCTTGCCCTCGAGCTCGCCGGCATCGAGCAGAAGTGCCGGGTGGGCCTGCTCGAGGCGTCCCTTCCAGGCGAGCCTGCCCTCCGTGCCGATGATCCTCCGGACGACGGGCTCCAGCTGATCCGCAGGCAGGGCTTCGAGGGTCTCCCTGATTGTCGCCAGCCTGGAGAACGCCGCCATCGTCAGCGGCTCGAGTTGGGACGCTCGGGCGCGGAACCGTTGGTAGGAGGCTGTCCGGGAGATGACACCGACGACGGGGTCGATCCTGCCCGCGTTGGACTGGTCCTCAGAAATGGCGGAGGCTGACGCCCGCAGCCATTCATCGGTCATCCAGGGGCCGAGGGCGGCCAGCGCCTCGCGGCTCCTCTCTCGTGAGGCGTGCCGCATCAGTCCTTGCCCGATCGCAAGCAGCAAGTCATCGACCGCCGCGGCGTCGGCCTTCCGGGCGACCGCGAAGGCCGCGTTACGTGAGGGATAGTCCTCGAGCATGGCCACGATGGCCTCGATGCCTGACAGGCGCGCGACGGCGCTCGAGACGATGTCGGCGAGCTCTGGGACCCTGCGCAGGGGCAGTTGGCCGTCTGGTTCCCCGATTTGCTGTTGCGCCGCCACGAGGCGGGCCCGAAGGGGACGCAGCTCCCGCTCCCTATGGAGGGCGGCGCCGAAGGCCCGCGGGTCCGAGAGGCCGGCCGACTTCAGCAGGGTCCGGCGCCGGGACGCGGCCATCCACCGCCCTGGGGAAAGCCTTTGGAGCAAGGTCGGCGGCGCGAGGAGACGGTCTGATATAGCGATCCAACGGGAGACATCAGCATCACTCAAAGAGCGCGCGAAGGTCACCGCATCGTCGGGGGCGTTGTCCGGAGGTAGTGCAGCAAGTCCATGCCTCAGCGAGTCAAACTCGATCTGGATGGACGTCTTCCCCGGCCCACGCTCGCCGACGCCAGCTAACAGGTCGAGCCACCGCGCGACGAGTGCCCGCTGATCTCCGTCAAGTTCGCGCAGCGCCGCTCCGTGGCTTGTCGCGAAGTGCCTGTAGGGCTCTGGGTCGCTGATTGCGAGAGCGTCGGGCGTTCTACCTATGACCGAGGCCCGGTCCATCTCAGACTCGGCAAAATCGCGCAATGCCGCGGAGAAGACCTCGATCGTCCCGGGATCTGCGGCGAACGGGCGAGTGCTCGCCAGCGGGCTTCCCTCGAACCGGGCGGCGAGCCAGAGCCGCGCCGTCGGCCCGATCTCCTCCTGCAGCATCGTCAGGCCGCCCACGTCCAGCGCCGTGAGGTGCTGGCGGAGAGACGGCAGGGACGGCGTCGCCCCCTCCCTAGCGAGCTCTATGAGGTTCCCGAGTATCAACCGGTACGATAGCCCCGTGGGCTCGTCGAGCGCGTGCAGGGCGCCGTGGTGCTCGTCGAGGTTCCTCTCGAGGGCCTCCACGCGGGCGGCTGCCTGCTCCCGTTGCTGCTGCCACCCCGAAGGCCCGCGCGGTCGCTGGAAGATCTCCTCCAGCTGATCGCGCACGGCCCGCAGGACGGGCTCCCGGTCCTTGTTGACGTCATTCACCATCACGACGCGCCCGCCGAGGCCGGCCGCCTCCAGGCGCTTGTGCACGACCTCGATGGCGGCCTGCTTCTGGCAGACGACGAGGAGCGTCCTGCCGGTGCCGATGGCGTCGGCGACCATGTTGACGATGGTCTGGCTCTTGCCCGTCCCCGGCGGTCCCTCGACCAGCAGGCCCTTGCCTGCGCGCGCCTCAAGGACGGCCGCCTCCTGAGAGGGATCGCTCTCGGAGGTAAAGTATCGGGACCGCTCGGGCACGCGCTCCGGTGCGTCTTCCTCAACGGGCGCGGCCTCGGACATCCGTAGCGCGGTTTCGAGGCCCGTGCCCTCGGGCGGCCTGGATTTGAGCTGGCGCAGGTCCTCCATCACGGCCTGGCCCATAAAGCCGAGGTGAAACAGCGCCGCGCATGCCTCGACCCGGTCCTCTCCGGGCTTCAGACGGAAATCCGACCCCGGAAGGGGTCGGAGGGCCTCGCTTCCTATCGCTACGAAGTCCGCGAACGCCTCGACTGCTTCCGCGGCGGTCACCGTCGCCCGTCGGAGAAGGTCGTCGCAGACCTCCTGCCACCGCCGCGCCTCCTCGACGCCGAGGAGCGCCTCTAGCGCGGGGTTCAGACGCACCTCCTCGCGATCACGGTCGAAGGCGACGGAGATGCGCCCGCGGGCGCCGACCTCGGGATTGACCTTTATCGGCCAGAGCATGATCGGCGCGATCCGCGGCCGCGTCGTCGCCCGGGCTTCCTGCATCACGAGGAAGGGGAAGCCCATGTAGAGGCCGTCAATGCCCGTGTCGCGCCGGTAGAGGGTGGCGTGGGAGTGGAGCGTGCGGATCCGGCGCTCCAACTGAGGGTTCGCCGCGAACACGGCCGGGTCAATGTCGATGGCTTGGTCGTTGCGCAGCAGGATGTGGTCGAGGATGCTCGCGGCAGAGCGCCTCTCCCCATTGAGCTCGGGCAGGTCGATCCTCGCGGATGCCTTGCCGATCACCATGCGCGTCAGCGGTCCGCGCATGATGGCGCCAGTGATCCGCTTCGAAAAAAAGTCCAGGAGCGTCGCGACGTAGGCTTGGCGCGGGGGCTGGCGCCATGCGTCCTCCGGCACCGCCAGGAGCGACAGCGCCTTGGCCAGCGGCAAGCGGCGCTCGAGGCGGAACTGGTCGGCCCACTCGTCGACCCTGTCTAGACCGCATCGGGAAAAGCCCTCGAGGCGGCGTTCAATCTCGGAATGGATCTCCCGGCGCGGGCGCGCGATCAGCGCGTGGGCGGCATCGTCGTCGAAGGTGGTCACGCCCGCGCGCTCGGCGGTCGCCTTGGCCTCGTCAACGATCGCGCCGGCCGACCTGAACTGGCCCACCGCTGCGCTAAGGAGCAGGATGAGGTCCTCCTCCTCTGTGACGCGGCGCTCCGTCAGCGCCGCAAGGCCCGGATGGTCCGTATCCGGGAGGATCCTGCGCTTCTCGTCCCAGACGGCCGAGAGCCTGCTCCGGGAGGTTGAGAGGACGGCAACGCGGAGCTCGGCCTCGTCGATCTCGACGTCGAGCTGGCGTGCCCGCTCCCGGACGCGGCCCTCCCGTCGCTGGAGCCGGCCGAGCCATCCCTCGTTCCCCTCGCGCTCAAGCATCGCGGGGACCGGTCCGGTGACGAGCTCGTATCCCGCCTCAGGATGCTCTAGGAGCCATCCGGGTGTAACAATCTCGCCCCGGACCACGAGCGGCATCAGCGGGTTCATGGCCTTGAGCGCCACGGAGAGGCGAAGGTCGGGGGACGCCTCCTCCAAGGTTGCCGCAGCCCTGACCGCGCGTCGAAGCGCGGGGTCGTGGGCTGCCTCCTCCAACCACGTCGACAAATCCCCGCGCTCGAGGAGGACCTTGGCCTCCTCCCACCGCTGCGCGTCGGCGGCGGCGAGCGCGAATGACTGGGGTGACGAATGCCGGCTGCCGCCCAGGGTGATCGAGCGCCGTCCCTCGGCCGCCTCGGCATCACGCCGTGCCGAGGGGGCGTCCGGGATGTCGCCGGCGATCCACCTCTGTGCCTCGGGCCAAGACCAGCGCGTCCGGCGGTCGAGGGAGAGCAGGCCCCGCAACAACGCGTCCACGTCAGGCGGCAGCCCTCCGGGGATCGGAGCTCCGTTCGTGATCATGTTGATCAGGAAGGTTTGGTCGTCGGCGCCGCCGAAGCAGTCGCCGCCCGTCATCAGCTCCAGCAGGATGATGCCGAGGGACCACCAGTCGCTCGCCGCCGCGACCCCGCCCGCAAGCGCCTCCGGTGCCGTGTAGCGGGTGGTCTCGAGAGGCGATACGACGTCGAGGTCGTAGTCTGAAAGGCGAGCCGAGCCGAAGTCCGCGATGACGAGGTCGAGCGGCTGGCGCGACCGGACCAGAATGGCGTCCGGTCGTAGGTCGCGGTGACGCAGGCCGCGCTCTCCCAGGGCCGCAAGCGCGGTTCCGACCTCGGACAGGACTTCCCGGAGGTGGCCGATGTCACCCCCGGCAACGCCGACGTCAGCCAATGTCCCGCCACCGATGAACTCGGTGACCTCGTATGACCGCTCGCCGATGCGGCCGGTCTCGAAGACCTCTGGAACGTGTCCCGTCGAAATGCTCCCGAGCGCGACGTAGACTTCTGGGTCGGGGTCGCTGCCAGCGGCATATATGGAAAGGATTCCGCTCCTGCCGTCGCTGGCGCGTTCGGCGACGAAGCTCTCCCTCACGTGGCCGGAGGGCGGCAGCGGCCGCACTATACGCCATCCATCCGGCGCCGGAGGGGGCTCGGCGATGTACTCCGACTGGCTGCCATCAGACGCCTCGTAGATCGGGGTCGGCGGGCTAGGAACCAACGCGACGTCGAGGTCAGCCCCGCATTCGGGGCACATTAGGTCGCCTGCATCGACGGGGTGCCCATTGGGGCAGGTCGGCGTAGGCGCGGCCGGAGCCGCGGGGCTCGCAGCTTGCGGTCGCCAGCCCTCCGGCCGTATCGGCAGCCCGGAGAGGTCCCAGCCGCACGGATGTCCGTTGGCCTCGCCCTCGCAAAGTAGCTCGGCAACCGGCCGCTCGGTCTCGCAGTTCGGGCAAAAGCGCATCATGTCGCCAAGTTCCGGATCGAATCCGACATCTGAACGTCGTGGCCGGCGGCCGTCAGTGCGCGACGGAGGCGGCCGAAGTCGCCGCGGGCGGGAATGCCGGCGAACCATGCGGACCCGTCGTGGTCGAACATCACATCCAGGGCCCGGTCGTCCGGCGTCAGCGGACGATCGAACGCCGCGAATTCCTGCCCCAGGGGAGTGAGCCTATGGAGCCGCTGGTTGTCGCTGCCGCGCATCGCGAGCGTCTGATCCAGGTCTGACCGGAACCGCCCGGTTATGAGTCCGTCGACGAGGCAGGGATTTTGGGCGAGCCAAGGCTCCACGTCCTCGAGCTCGTAGCCGGTAAAGACGAGGATCGACGTCGCCGACCGACGGCGCCAGAACCGCAGCACCTCTGCCAAGGCCGCAGGCTGCTCGAAGGGCTCGCCGCCGGAAACCGTCAGGCCGGATGCGTTCGGGACGAGAGGTTCCATCACGCCCAGCAGTTCGGCGATCGTGGTCCCACCTAGGCTTGCGTTCCAGGTGTCCACGGAGATGCAGCCGGGGCAGCGGAGCGAGCAACCCTGGAACCACAGGCCGACACGCTGTCCCGGACCGAGCGTCGTGATCGGAAAATGCAAACGCGACACTGCGACCTTCACGCGCCGATGACCTCCAGCTCCGTCACGGGACCGGGCCGGACCGCCACGATCTGGACTGGGCCCTTAGCGTCGCGGTCGAACAGGGCGCGGGCGAGCGGGTTGATCAGGTGCGCCTCGATCATGTTGCGGATCCCACGCCCGCCATTCGAGAGGTCGGCCGTGCAGAGGCGACGCAGGGTCTCTTGCGCCTCGTTCCCGAGGGTCACCGAATGCCCGGCCGCCGTGGCGTCCCGGAGCACGCCGTCGACCATGGACGCGAAGATGCGCTCGGCCACTTCCGGCCGGATGAAGTCGAAGACGATCACGTTCTCGCCGAAGCGGTTTAGGATCTCGGGCCTGTTCAGGACGATCTTGAAGTGGTTCGCGATCTCGACGCGCACGCGGGAGCGGACCTCCTCGTACGGCTGCTCCGGAAGGACGTTGGCGACGCGGGCTCCGTCCGCCGCCGTCGAGTAGATCCCGAGATTCGAGGTGAAGATGATGAGCGCCTCGGAAAAGTACACGCGGTCGCCGCGCCCGGACGTCAAGACGCCGTCGTCGAGGATCTGCAGGAACTTATCCAGGATGCGGGGATGCGCCTTCTCGATCTCGTCGAAGAGCACGACGCTGAACGGCTTTTCCCGGATCGCGTTGGTCAGCTCGCCGCCGACGTCGTAGCCGACATATCCGGGCGGAGCACCTATCAGGCGCTGGTCCGCATGCTCCGCACTGAACTCGGACATGTCGAACCTGATGTAGGCGCTTTCGTCTCCGAAAAGTAGCTCCGTCACCGACTTCGCGAGCTCGGTCTTTCCGACGCCCGTCGGCCCGGCGAGGAAGGCGATCCCTCGAGGCCGCCCGGAGCCCCGTCGTCCGCCAATGCCGGTGGCGGCACGTTTGACGATGTCCAGCATGTGTATGACCGCATGGCCTTGCCCCATGACCCGGCGGGACAGGGCTTCCGCGCCGCCCCGGATGCGGTCGGCCTCGATCTTCCGCCAGGCGTCCTCGGTCACCCCGACCTTGTAGCGGCGGACGGCCTCCGAGACCTCGCCGACGGCGACGCCCTCGGTACGGGCCAACTGAACCACGGCGCTGAGGTCGCTGAGGAGCATGCCCTCCGTCGAGGCGACCAGGTCGTCCTCTGCCTTGCCGACGTCCTCCGGCGTGGCGTCCCTGGCGCCGGGCAGGCCGCGGACGAGGGATGGTGCCACGGCCCTTCTGGCCGCCCTGTCAGGGGCGGCCACAGGGATATGCCGGAGCCGGGGGTTCCCGACGATCAACCAGTCCGGAAGGTCGCCCTCCCTGTCGGCGAGCCAGATCACCGTGTTGAAGCGGGGGACGCGGCTCGGCCCCCAAGGACGCGCGCTCGCGCCGTGGCTGAGGATGAGCGCCCGCGTGAAGAGGTGATGCTCGGCCGCAGAGAGGGCCTCTGGCCGGATCGTCAGGCGCGCGGCGAAGTCGGCGACCAGGGCGATGGGCTCGCCGGCTTGCCCGACAAGCCGCTCCAGTGTCATCCCGAGAAGGTCCGGGCCTCCGGATGCGCGGCCCTCGACCGGCGTGAGCCCCAATCTCGAAAGCACCGCGTCGGCGCCTTCTGGGTCGGTGGTATGCATGACGCAGAAGCCGTTCATTGGGTCAAAGCCGATGACGCTGGCATATCCGGCCTCGGCGAGCGTCGCGGAGAGCACGGCGCGCATGGGCTGGGCGATGACCTGGGAACCGGCCTGACGTGTCTGCAAGTCCCGGATGTTGCCGGTCAAAAGGAACTGACTTTTCAGCGGCAGAAAGCGAACGAGATCACGACTCCAACGCGGTTGATAATCGACACCTGCAATCGCCACGCAGTGGATCCCTTGCCCAAATCGTGCTCCTAGTTAGGCTATAAAGCAGAGATTGCAGCGGCAAGTCTCGTACTTGCCCGGTTGCTAGGGATGAATTTTCCTAATTTGGATCACCGTATCAACCGCCGCCTAGCCCCTTCCTACTAATCAGGGGGCGTATTCGAAGAAGCTCGCGGGCCGCCGTCAGGGACGTGGTCACCCAGCCCTTTACGGCTCCGATGATGAGGAGTTCAAGGGGGAAGGGCAGATGGATCGGGCTCTGCATCATCGCTTCCTCGCGCCCTATCGCCGGGGCGCCGCCCGGCCGTTTTCTGCGTAAGCTATCTGTTGACATGCGTAAGCAGAAAGCTTACGCACAACCATGATCCGGTCCTTCAAGCACAAAGGCCTCTCCGAGCTGTGGGAGAAGGGGCGGACCGCAAAGGTCGACGCAAAGTTGCACGGTCGCGTCCTTCGTCGCCTGGATGCCCTGGACGCCGCCGGCAGGCCGGAGGATATGAACCTCCCCGGCTTCGACTTCCATGCGCTGAAGGGCTTCGATCCGACGCGCTACACGGTTCATGTCAACGGGCCGTGGTGCATCACCTTCGTCTTCGAAGGCCCCGACGCCGTTGCCGTTGATCTGGAGAACTACCATTGACCGGGGTCATGTCTCGTATCCCCACGTTACCGTCAGGAGCTGCCGCCATGTCCGACGCGATCCCCCCTATGCGAGCCCGTGACCGAGCCCCGACCCATCCGGGGGCCCTCCTTCGCGAAGATGTCATACCTGCCGTCGGCAAGCCGAAGGTGGAGATCGCACGCCTGCTCGGGATCTCGCGGCAGCACCTTCACGACATCCTGGAAGAGAAGAAGCCCGTCTCTCCGGCCGTCGCGGTGCGGCTGGGCAAGCTCTTCGGGAATGGCGCAGGCCTGTGGGTGCGCATGCAGGGCGCTTACGATACCTGGCATGCCGAGCGTGAGGTCGACGTCTCGGCGATTCCGACGCTGACCGCTGCGTGAGCCCAGGCTTAGCTCCGGTACAGCGGATCGATGGCGGCCGGAACCCCGAAGGCGCACCAGAATGCCCGGCGGCCAGGTCAGGCGCTCGCGCTTTTGCGGAAGAAGGCTGGGCGCAGGACCAACCGAGACACGAGCAAGCCTGCAGGGAGCGGTCGGGGCGCTGCGGCATGAAGAGGACAGCCGGCGGCCTCGGATGAAAGCCGCGCCTGAGGCTGTGCCCGACCGCCGCCTATCGCGGCGCGACGGTCGGCAGACCCTTCTGGATCAGCCAGTGCCGGAAAGCCGCATCCTCGCCGAACACGCGGCGCATGAGCGCCAGGGAGGTCGCGGCGGCCCTCATCGGAGAGATGTTCCGCATGGTGACGAGCTGGCTGGAATGGTTGAACCACATCTCGTCGAAATCGCGGTCGCGGTCGAGTTCGTTGTCGAAATCCATGATATGTACCTCCTTCCAGGCTCTAAAGACGGCCCTTGTTGGCCGCGAAATATGCTTGCAGCTTCGTGATGAGTGCCGGCGACACGGCTGTGAGCGCGTCGCAAGCTTTGCGGACGTTCGGATTCTGGTGGCGCAGCAGTTTTGCCATCAGGAATAGGTCTTCCCGGGGCGCCGTCGCGATCGACTTGACGAGGTCGCGGACCTCGTCGTCGGCATTGCGCGCCAGGGACGCAAGCTTGTCGCGGGCGATCTCCAGCTGCGCCTCGGCGCTGGTCGCGCGGCCATTCGCGTCGGTGACGGCCTTGAAAGCGATCTCGGCCGCACGCTTTTCGACGCGGGCGTCGAGGCTGCGAGCCCGCTCCTCGTCGAGACGCCGGACTTCGTCGGCGCTCCGGCGCTCGATCCCCGCGATGAGGCTCGACATCAACGCCATGGCGAGCCCGGTCGAGGTCACGGCCATGAGAAAGCCGGCAACGATGGCCTTCCGCGTGAGATCGCGGCGCACCCGCTTCTCCGTCGCGGCCGCATGGCCGAATTGGGCTTCGGCGCACACGACCCGGCCATCGAGATCGTCGATCGCGTCGAAGACGGGCGCTACGGGGTCGCCGTCACGCACGCCGGCGCTCTTACGCAGGTTGTCCGTGAAGCGTGTCACGGCCTCACCAGGGCCTGAATTCCGGATGGTCGAAGAAGGTCTCCTCGACCCTGCGGATCATGGTCAGAGCGCCCTGCGCCTCGAAGCGGTTCTTGCCGCCGAGCATGAGATGGGGCGGCGTGCTTGTGCGATGCACGTCGGCCATCGTCGCGCCCAGCTGCGGCAGGCGGGCGGGCTGGCCGACCTCGCTGGCGAGCTTGATGAACACCGGATCGGCGATCGCGGCCTCGGCGTCGAGCCCGCCGGCCTCGTTGTGCACCAGCAGGACTGAGGCAGACCCGCAATTGAGCGCGATCCGCGCCGCAGCGGTGATACCGTCCCGCTTGCTGACGGGCACGATGAAGCGGATGTCCTCCGCGACGGCCGCGCCACGGTCATTGATCCAGCGCAGGACATGGCCCTCCATGTTCGCGCCGAGATCCACGAACGCCGATCGGTCCTCGCGGAACACCCGGTTTTCGAGGAAGGGCACCACGGCCTCGGGCCGGTCGTCCTCGAGGGCGTGTTCGGCCGGCATCGCCTTGAAGTAGCGGCGGAGGGTGGGGTTGGCCGGCTCGACGTCGAAGAGGTCGAGTTCGACCTTCCTGAACATGGCGGTGCTCGTCATCAGCATCGCGAGCGTGCTCTTGCCGCCGCCACCAGCCGCGGCAAAGATGTACTTCCTGCCGCGCGATGCGGCCTTCGTCGTCATGGTCATGGAGGACTCCTCAGATCGGCGCTGCTGGGTGACGGTGGTTGGGACGTGTGGGGGCGGATCAATCGAGATCAGGCGGTCGTCGGAGGTTGGCTACGTTGCGGGGCATGGGCCGGGGATTCTCGACGACCAGAACCGGGGTGACCTGGGGAGAAGCCGGCGCGGCGAAAGCGGCGTCGGATTTCCGGGGGCGGCCTGGCTTGCCGGTCACTCCTACCGGCCTATGCCGACGCCGATATTGGGCGGCATAGTTGGAGGCGAGCGTCGGGCTGATCTGGAAGCCGTTGCGCTCGAGATCGGCCAGGATGTCCTTCCAGCCGACGTCGCGCCCGAGCGCGGCCTCGATTGCCGGCATCAGCTTGAAGAACTGGCTCTTCAGGGTTTCTGCCGCAGGCCGCGGTGCGAGCTGGGCCAGGCTGTGGGTTCGCGGGTCGCTCATGGTGCTGCCCTCCTTGCGTAACCCTTAGCGGCGCACCTGGCAGCGTGCATCTCGATTAACTTATCGATATCGTCGATCGATGCGAAGTCGTTAGAATCGTCAATCGCGTCACTGATAATATAGATCTAAATTATCAGGCCGTATCCTAGGTTTGATGCGGCAATATTTTCTAGGATTATACCCGTTGTATAGCGGGTGGATTCTCTGACAGTTTTATTGACGCAGAGATAAGCTACATTATGCCAGTGACGACATGTTTACGACGCGAGCGTCTGGACATGTCTGCTGGCCAAGGGGCGCTGCCCCCGTGGACCCCCGCCGCCCTTCGGCCGGGTTGTCCGCGCGAACGCACGGAAGGCCTGCCATGGCAGACCGAAAGCAAGAGAAGAAGAACGAAAAGAGCCGCCCCTTCGTCTTCCGCGTGGGGAAGGAGGAGGCGGAGAAGCTGGTGGCGGTCGCCGCGGCGATGGGGCTGACCCCGGGCCAGTTGGCGCGGCGCATCATCGAGCGCGAAATCGGCCTCATCGCCCGAACCGCCACGGTCCGGCGCAGGGTGGCGAATGCCGACCTGCTCCGGCAGGGGCTCGGCGAGCTGGGACGGGTCGGCAACAACGTCAATCAGGTTGCGGCACACCTGAATGCGGGCAGGTCGGTTCCCTGGCCACGAACTGAGTTGGACCGTATCCTGCTCGACCTGGACACTGCCTTGGCTGCCATCATGGCCGCGCTCGGGCGGGGGCGCACATGATTATCCGGTCCAGCTACGTGAAGGACGATCCCAATCGGGTGGCCCATCTCCTGAATAGCAGGAACAACAAGCGCGTCGTCGAGCACAGCGCGTTCGACCGCGGCTGCCCGGGCGACCTGGGTGGGTTCCTGGCATTCTCTTCCGCCCTGACCGCAGCCCATCCCAAGGCGCGGATCACGCTCGGACACCTCAAGATTTCGCCTGCGCATGTCCTGAGTCGAAGACAGCTCCTTCGCACGATCGCCCTGATCCGCCGCGAGAACCGCATCTCCCGCAACCACCCGATGCGCCTGATCGAGCACGACAAGGGCGACAGGCCACCGCATTATCATCTCCTCTTCAGCGCGGTCGATCCGGCAACAGGCCGCGTCCTCAGCTCCAAGGCCAATTACGCGCGCGACGAACTCGTCAGCCGCCGCCTGGAGATCGAGTTCGGCGAGGCTCTGACGCCGGGGCCGAGGGTTCAGCGGAACGCCGCCGATCTGCGCGCCCGTGGCCGCGATCGGGAGGCGCAGATCCTCGAAGCCTATGAGCCGGTCCGCAGGCGCGGCAAGGACAGCGAGGCTGACCGGCAGCAGGCCGCCCGGACGAAGCTGCCGCTGATGGTGTTCCGCAGCCGTCTTTTGGCGGCTGTCACGAAGGGATTGCGCTCAGGCTCCCTTCCTCGCGCCCTTGCCGCGCAGGGGTTCTCGGTCGCGATCGGAAATCGTAGCGAAACCCTGATGGCCGTCCATGACGAGACCGGCATGGCGCTCCCGTTTGCCGCGTCGGTCAGGATCGCCTCGGGCGGCGGCCTGGAGGTCGCGCCATCGGCGATCGCGCAACTCCGTCACGATGCGCCGCCTCTTCCTCAGTCCCGCCGCGAGGGTGCGGCCCGCGCGCTAAAGCGGGCGGAGCGCGCTCTCGACCGCGAAATCGATCGGGGCCGCTTCGAGGCGGCGGCGGATGGCGAATTCGACAGCATCTTCGGCCGGATGCGGCGCGCGCGGGAGAAGGCTGAGGCCGATTCCGACAAGGCCGGGCAGGTCCAGTCCCAGGCGGCGATGCGCCGGGCCACCCTGGCTACCCGGCGCGAGACGGCCCGGATGAGAGAGCGTAGGATCGACCGGGCCTTTCGGGCTGCGCGCATTCTGCAGTCGCGTCGCGCCCGCAAGGTTGCATTCGCCTTAGCCGCGGGCGGAATGCTGCTGACGGGCATGGGGTTGTCGGTGGCGCTCGGTGCCGGTTTCGTCGCGACCGTCGCGGTAAGAGGTTACGGCGACGCCCTGCGTGCTCAGGCGCGAGGGCTGATCGCCCAGAGACGCGCGGCCGTCACGAGAAGCCGCCCTCTGCCGGTATCGCAGGCTGCGCCGGTCGCCATCATGGAAAGGGAGGCTGCAGATACGCCGAGGGCGGTTCCCCTCGCCCCTGCCTCTTCCCGGAAAACACGTGAGCCCGCGAGCTTCGACTTCGCCCTGATCGGAAAGTCTCGGCGGGTTCTCGCCGCGATGGCCCTGGAATCCCTCTTAGGGGGAGCCATTCCGATCGCGCGCGATGCCCTGAAACGCGCGCTCGGGGAGGAAGCCTTTGCCGGTCTGGTGTCGCTGGCCCGAGATGGCAGTGTGCGGCAGCGCAAGCTCGTCCGGTCCTGGGATGGCGGCCGTTCCATGGACGCCTTCGCGGCAGAGACGGCCCTGCGCCGCGCAGGTGAGGGCGATGCGGCGAAGACCATGGCCGTCCTCGGCCGTCAGCGCAGGCTCAGGGAGCACGGTCAGGTCAAGGGGCGGGATTGACCGGGGAAGCCTAGCGGGCGTTCCGGTCTATCTGCGCCTGAAGCCAGTCGCAAACCTCCGTGCGATCATAGTAGGGTCGGCAACCCTGCCGGTCGACCGCCGGAGGCCCCGTCCGGCGCTTGCGCTGGGAGCCCAGGGCTGCATAGGAGATCCCGAGGATCGCGGCGAGCTCCTTCGCCCTGATGGCGGTGCGAGGGAACTGGCGAACAGCTTTGATCTGGTCGGCGAGAGTGGACATGGCTTAGCGATCGCTCCGGAGCGAGAACGCTTCGTCACTTCGCGAAGCCTCGGAGCCATCAAACACGGGATCGGCCATATGCCCCGCGAGTTGTCGGTCCGCATGCGCTAGACTATTTGCGCGTCTACGTCCGAGCCGCCCCGCTACGATCTCGCCTCATCGGCAGCCAGGATTGCGGGTCGTCACTCCGCAATAATCCCGGCTAATCGCACGGTTCCATAGCCACAAAATATGCCGCTTTGACGAGTTGTCAATTTCGGCTGTCTCGCAGTCGCGTGAGCGAATCCCCATAGGCTCCGGCAAGGATTGCCAGCATAGCCTGCCCCGGCTTCGGAAACTTGCTGAAATTCAATGCCGGCTCCCGGCATCGACCGACCTCGGCTCTCGGTCGCCCGCCAGCTGGAGGGGTCGAAGAACTGCTCCCTGCTGTCGAGCCTTGCGGTTTTCAGGGCTTCCTGTGCGGCTTGAGTGGCGGGACAGCCGGGCTGCTCGCCCTATATGGGCGCTGACGGAGGGGCCATTGCCTCCCTGACGAGCCCTATGCCGGCGCGACCTGCGTGAGCCAGGCGAGGCGGCGGATGTTGTAGACGAGATTGGCCATGCCGATTTTCGTCTTCGCCCTGGCGATGCCGATGGTGCGGACGAACAGGCCCATTCTGGCTTTCTGCTCGGCGAAGACGTGCTCGACCCGAGAGCGGATCCTCGACTTCGCATTGTTGGCCCGGCGCGTCGCCGCCGGCATCGGCCTACCCTTCGGCTTCTTGCGATGGATGCGGCTGACGAAGCCATGCTTGTCGAGGAAGGCTTCGTTGGCGGCCGAGCGATAGGCCGTGTCGGCCCAGACCGTGCGGGCCGTGTTGCCGGGATCGAGCAGCCCCTCGCGCAGGCGCGCTCCCTCATAGGCCGCCGCATCCGTCACCAGCCAGCGCCGGATGAGGCCATGCTCGCGATCGATCGCGATATGGTTTTGATAGCCGAAGGCGGGGACGGCGATGTCGACCGGCGGCAGGGTGCCGTCCGCCTGCGGCTTGGCTTTCGTGAACTTCACCGTCCAGCGGGCATCGCGATCCTTGTGCCGGAGCTTGGCCGGGCGCTCCTTCCAGGCGGCGGGGACCCGCCCCGCCTTGATCTCCTGCTTCTCTTCCAGCGTGTTGCGCTGGCGCGGCGCCGCGACCAGGCTGGAATCGACGATCTGCCCGGCCATGGCGATGTAGCCGGCCTCGCGCAGCATCGCCTCGAAACGGGCCAACAGCGGCTCGATCGCGCCGGCCTTCGTCAGCCGTTCCCGGAACAGCCAGATCGTGCGCGCATCGGGGACGCGGTCCGAAAGCCCCAGGCCGAGGAAGCGCATGAAGGAGAGCCGGTCGCTGATCAAGAACTCCGCCCGCTCGTCCGACAGGCCGTTCGCTGCCTGGATCACCAGGATCTTCAGCATCAGCACCGGATCGTAGGGAGGCCGTCCACCCTGGACGCCGGTAGAATAGGCCAGCGCCTTCTCCAGATCGGGACGAAAGGCCTCGAAATCCACGGCCCGGGCATAGGCTTCAAGTTGATCGCCGAGTTCGCTCAGACGCCGAAGCCGCTCATCCATATCGAAGAAGCCCGGCATCCCCGTCATCGTCCCGCCCCCCTCAGCCCAGTCGCGTCAGAGGACCACGAAACGCCCAAAATGACGAGGTTCTTCGAACCCTCCAGCTTCTAGCCCCGCGTTGCGCATTCAGGATGCGCCATGAGCATGCGTTGAAGCAGCGCCGGACACCGGACATTCGGTTTCAGTACAATTGTCTTTGGCGCTGTGGCACAGCATCATGATGAGGCTGAACCGCATCGCGGTGGTTGGACGATATGGCGACGACACCTGGCCTGTATCTGAAATGGCGCGCCTTTCGGGATCTCGTCGGCATGCCGATGCCCGAGGCCGAGATCGCCTTTCGGCTGTTCGGGGAAACGAATGGGGAGAGCAGCGCGCCGAAATTCTCGAAGCTGCTTTACGGCGATTACGGCTTCTCCCTCGATACCGCCACCGAACTCGCCGAGATCGTCAACAAGCGTCTCGACGTCAGCCTGCGAGCGCGTGGATTGCCCGGACTGGCGGAGCCGCTGGCTCCGTCCGAGTTCACGCTGCCGCTCTACGACTTCATCCGCCGCATCCAGTCGGCGGCGCGGATCGAGGACGACGAAACGCTCGACCGGGCGCAGGATGCGCTGCTCGGCGACTTGGCGCCCGGGGTCAATCCGCAGGGAACGGTGCGGCTCGTCATCGAGAAATTCGCCGCCGATCGCAGCTTCGACGGCTTCCTGCCGTCCGGAGGCGACGGACCCGTGGTCTTCGAGGCGGGCCGGCACAAGGGCCGCATTGCGGTGCAAGGCATCGATCGCGAGCCCGCCATGGCCTATACGCTGCTTGCGCGCGACACGCGCCCCATCGGACACAGATGCTGGGAACTGAGCTGGCGTGAAACAATCCTGTGGCTGCCGTCCCCGTCCCACCCGCGCCTGGCCGAGGGAAAGCTTCTGCTGATGCCGGAGGCGGCGCCCGTGCGGCCCACACCCGGACGGTTCCTGGCGACCACGGCGCTGCTCTGGGATGCGGACAGTCGCAGACTGCTCGATCCACGAGGAGCGGATGCGGAGCCGGGCGCGCTCGACGAGGAGGAGACCGCCCGGTTTTTGACCAATCTGCGCCGCCTGCAGCGCCGCAATGCGGGCGCCGTCACGGTTTCGAGCGCCGAGTACATCGTGACCGTCTGACGGAGCATCGCAGATGCGCAGCCGCTGGTTCGATCTGTCGGGCGATGCCGGCGACACAGTAGCCAGCGCCGTCGAATCCGATGCTCCGCCGGATTCCACGGCCGCCGCCCCTGAGATCGAGGAGCCTTCCGGGGCCGGCGTGGAGCAGCGCTTCGCCCTGCTGATCGGCAACGCCGCTTATACCTCGGCCGTGCTCGCCAATCCGGTCCGGGACGTGCGCCTGCTGGCTTGGACGCTCGAAGGGATGGGCTTCTCCGTGCGACGCGTCGAGAACGCTACTCTGGCTGCGATGCAGGACGCGGTGATCGCCTTCGGAGAAGAGCTCGACGCTGCCGGCGCGAACGCGATCGCGCTGCTCTATTTCGCGGGGCATGGCGTGCAGCATGAGGGCGGCAATTTCCTGCTGCCGGTCGATGCCCGGATCCCGGCCCCGCATTATCTCGCGACGCGGTCGCTGCCGCTCGACGTGGCGGTGGCGCAGCTCGCCCGCTGCGCGCGCCGCGCCACCATCGTCGCGATCGACGCCTGCCGTGACGAGGTCTCGCCAACGGGCGAGGAGGCCGCAGGCGTCACCGCAGGGCTCGCGCGCGCCAAGCTGCCTCGCCCCTCGCAGCTCGTCTTCTCGACGGCGGCCCATGCCCGTGCCGCCGACGGTTTCGGCGATCACAGCCCCTTCGCGATGGCTCTGTCCGAGGAACTGCCGAGCCTGCTCAAGCCCGGGCGCCGCCTGCAGGACATGATCGACGACGTCGCCACCAAGGTCGGCCTCTGGACCAAGGACGAGCAGACGGTCTCGGTCTATCGGGAGGGCTTCATGCCGCCCTTGTCGCTGACGGAAGCGGACGCGCAGCGGCTGCGGGGCTGGAGCAAGCGCCCGCCGTTCCGGCTCTCGCGCCGGCAGGCCATGCGGCGCCTCGCCGGAGGCGTCGCGGCACTGACCATGGTTGCAGCGGCCACGCTGTGGGGGACGGCCTATCCGGAAACGCGCACGACCCTGTTGCTGCGCGCCGGGCTGCTGGACAAGGCGGCCTATGATCTGACCTGCGCGCAGCCCTGGGACGGGCCGGCGGATCGCTATGGCCTGACCCGGCGCGACTGGTGCCAATCCATTCCCCGCATCCTGGTCCAGAAGGCCGCTGCCAAAGCCCATGGCAAAGAGCAGGTCGCGACGGGTCTGCGTGATGGTGATCCGAAGGCTGTCCTGCTGGCCGCAGCCTGGGCTGCGCAGGATGCCGGAGCCCTTGATGGACAGGCGCGGGAAACGAGAGAACGAGAGGCCTATGCTCTCGCCGAAAGAGCGGCGCAGACCGATCTACCACTCGGTGCGATCGCGCCGATGCTGATCGCGCCTTCGCTCTATACGGCCGAGGCAGGCCCGGTGGCCATCGTCCGGTCGTTGCGGGACGCCGAGGCGAAGGGTGTCCTCGTCGCGGCCGTTCTCGCGCCGGTCGCGGAGTCGACGCTCCGCAGCGGCGGCATCGGAGGCGTGCCGCCCGAGGTGCTGGACGAGGTCGAGGCGGTCTTTCGCAAGGCCGCGGCAGAGGACAGCACCGGCGAGGTCGCCTACCACGCCGCGCAGAATTTCGGCGGAAACGGTCTTTCGCCGGCGCTGTTTTCGCCGGAGCGGGAACGTGTCTGGCTGCAGCGTGCTGTCGCCGCCGGGTTCCGGCCCGCCATCGCGGTCACCGTGAGCCGTGCGGAAACCGATCCGGCCTATCGGCTCGAACCGGAGGAGCGAACCCGCCTGCTCGGCCTTCTGGCGTCACGCGACGATATCGCCGGCCGCTACTGGCAGGCTCGCCAGCGCATTGGGCGCGGGGACGGCATCGGGCCGGACACGCTCGCGCTGGCGGAGCAGGCGGCCACGGCCGGCTTCGAGCCCGCGACGCTCGATCTCGCGGATTACTATCTGGGCGAAGGACGAAAACCGCAGCGGGCGCTCGACCTGCTGCGCGCGGCGGCGAAGGCGGGCCAGCCCGAGCCGATCCTGCGGCTGGGCCTCCTCCTCGCCGATGGCAAAACCGACTCCGATGGGCGCGATATCGTCGGTCCACAGCAGAAAGAGGCGATGGCGCTCCTCGAGCGGCCGGTGGTCGCGCAGAACCTTCGTGCGCAGTTCACGCTGGCCCGACTCTATCTCTACGGCGATCCCGCCCTGCGCGACCCGGCCAAGGCCGGGCGGCTGCTGCGCGACATCGCGCGCGCGACGCCCGAGCCCCGGATCGGCCTCGACGCGCGTGGGGAGCTCGACAGGATCGCGACGGCGGAAAACCTGAACCGCGTGCTCGATCCGACCCTCACCATCGCGCTCGGGCGCGGCGACGCTCCGCTCGCGCTGACGCTCGCCCTGCCGCCATCCTGCGCCAGCTGCGGCCTCGATCGGGTCATGCAGGTCATCGAGCCCTTTGTGGCGAGCGGCGATGCGCGCCTGACCTTCGTGCCGCTGTGGAAGCCGGGCAGCGAAGCGGATATCGAGGCCTCGCTGCTCACGGCCTGTGTCGCGCCGGAAGCGAGGGCCCCCCTGTTCCGGCGCTTCGTCGCGGGCGCGAGCCGGTGGCGAAGCCTCGCGGACAAGGGCGAGCGCGTCCGCAGCTTCGGTGAACTCCTCGACCAAAGCGGGCCGGTGGATATGGCGGCCTGCCTGGACAACGGATTGGTCCGGGCCGCGCTCCAGCGCCAGCGGGACGACCTCGTGGCGACGACCGGGCTGCGAACGCCGCCCGTCCTCTTCATCGGCGGCGAAAGGCGCGACGAGGCCGACGGGCTGCCGGCAGAGGAGTTGCGCCGGCTCATCCTTGCCCAGTTGCCGCCGGCGAGACGCTTCGGACCCAGCGGCCCGACGCCATAGATAGAATGTCCTCTGCGGATCAGGATGCTCGCCGGGCAGGCCACCGCCCATCGTAGATGCGCTCCAGAAAGAGCCTCCACATCACGAAGAAGGACAGGAAGAAGGTGAAGAGCAGGATCAAGACGAACGCGATCACCGGCCAGAAGGTCACCACACTCGCGATGGTCGCGGCAACCTTGTGGGTGAGCCAGGATGCGGCGAAGCCGGCGTCCTGGGCGATGTCCCAATAGTTCTGCGGCGGCCGCGGCTCCGGGAAATCTCTCACTAGCCATGCGACGGATGCATGATAGGGCGCGCCGGGCTTCGACCACGGTTCGGGGAAGAAGAAGTGGGTCGCTGCCATGGCGATCCAGAAGCCCGCCGCCATCGAGATCGCGGCGCACACGATGACCAGCATGTTCGCGGTCCAGCTCGGTTCCTTGGGCTCGGCGCCGGGGCTCTGGTGAAGATCCATGACGTTCTCCTTCGCGCTTGATGTCCTGTACCGGATCGGCCCGTGGCCACCTCTGATCTGTTTTCCGAATATACAGCTTTGGTGGTTCGGCGACGATTGCGCCTGATTGCGCAGGCTTGCGGGGTGCCGTGAGACAGGATTCGCGGAGAAGGGGATGGTCGCAACCTCTTCAACGCCGCCATGTTCTTCGGCCCGCGCCCGCTGAGGCGGTTCTCCTACGGCAAGGCCCGGCAACCGCAAGCAATCGACAGATTCCGCCTCGACGGCGAAAAGAAACTCGATTTTCTTCGATCGGCCGGGGGACGCAATGTCGATCATCAAACCAGGATATCCAAGACTCACCCGATCGATAGCGTGCACCGGACTGGCGCTGTGCCTCCTCTGCCCGGCGGCGACTGCTCAGAGCGCGGCGCTGCGCCTGAACGGCGCGGGAGGCCTCTCCTGCCGCGTGCTGGACTCCCTCGGCAAGGCGCGTTCGCCGGATGGGCGCGCCGCTCTGCAATGGAGCCTCGGCTACCTTACCGGGCGCGTGCAGTCGGGGACCGGAGAGCCGCACCGGCGCTTCGCCGGCCCTGACGGCATCGCCGCCGAGCTCATCGCCTATTGCCGGGCGCGTCCGGAGCGACAGGTCTCGGACGCCGCGGCCGATGTCTTCGGGCCTTGACGGCCTCTCCTCCGGTTCGGCTTGGCTTCGTCCGCGCCGGCCGATCGCTTGGTTTTTCAGGTTCTCAGAGGGGGTATCGCGATGTCCATGATCACCCGGTTTTGCCTCGCGAGCGCGGCCGTCGCTGTGGCGCTGCTTCTGGCCTTCCCGGCCGCGGCCCAGAACAATCAGTGCTCGATGATGTGCAACGGCAGTTACAACGAATGCTACAGATCCTGCGCCGGATCCAATGACGGCCTTTCGCCTTTTGGATCGGCACCACGCAACGGCCCCAGCCGGTCCGGTGGCGGCTACGGCGCCATCGCGATCTCCGACAGCGCCAATGGTTCCCTGAGATGGGGGACGTCCTACGACTACGAATCCCGCGGCCGCGCGGAAGCCGCTGCGATGCGATTCTGCATGGCCGGGAGGCTGCCGGGCTGCCGGGTACGGCTCTGGTTCTCCAACGCCTGCGCCGCCCTCGTGACGGCGGGCAACGGTCATTGGTGGGCGTATTGGCGCGGTTCGCTCGCGGCCGCACGCCGTGCGGCACTGGCGGAGTGCGAGCAGGACGGTAACAGCCGCTGCAAGGTGAGCGAGGCGTTCTGCTCGTCCTGAAGCACGTTCCAGGTCAGGGCGGCACAAGCGCCCGCGATGAGCGGGCGAACGCGGTTCGATGGTAGCGAGAACAGCGCGAGCGGGAAATGGAGGTCCCGTCCGAAGCAGGCGGCCGGGAGGGCTCACTGAACCCCGATATCCTTCGCGACCTGCTCGACGAGCGCGCGTTGGCCCGGCGGCAACGCGTCCTTGAGCCCGGCATAGCGCTTGCTCAGCTCAGCGAAGAGCGCATCGTCCGGCTTCATGCCCGTGAGCGCGAGCGCAGTCCACAGAGCGGCGTTCGGCAGATCCTTGGGGAGCCCGGCGCGCCCCGTCTCACAAAGCCATCCGATCACCGCGCGCGACCGCGGATGCATGACGGCGGCGCCCCCATCCGCCATGACGAGGAGGCGGTCATAGGGCCCGTCGAGACCTGGAGCGCTGCTCACGGCATAGGCCATATTCGCATCGACGAGCGGCGCGCGCCGCTCGCCGATCGCCTTGTAGGCGGCGATCAGGCCCGGCCAGTCGCCGGCTGCCAGCGCGTCCGTGAACGCCTTGATCAGGAGCGCGGCCGGCATCGGGTTGAGGTTGCGGCGCTTGTAGAGGTCTTCGACGGCGGGCGACTGGCCGACCTGGATGGCGGCGGTCTCGAGGAGACGCGCGGCGCCTCGCTCATCGATCCCGGCCGCGGCGACGAGGTTCGGCCGACGCAGCAATTCGACCACCGCGTCCACGAGACCGAGCTCCGCCGCCGTGCGCAGGTGGAAGGCGGCCGCAGCCGCGTCGCCGGGATCGGTGCCCGCGGTCGCGAGGATGAAGCCGAGGGCGAAGGAGGCGTAGGCGAGGGGCCGGTTCGGCTCCGGGGGTGTCGCCTTGGAGAGGCCCGTGAGGAGGGCGCGGGCCGTCGGCGTCTGGCCGGCCCGGAAGGCGCGTAAGGCGCGCGTCAGCACGAGGCTGTGGCGAAGCGCGCGCGAGAGGCGCAACTGCCCCTCGGCGAAGGGCAGCGGCGAGAGGGTATCGAGCAGCGGCTCCACCTCGGCCGGATCCAGCGGAGCATAGGCCGCGCGCACGCGCGCCACCGCACCGCTGGGCTCGGTGAGGAAGGCTGCGAGTGTGCGCTCCGCTTCGCTCTTGAACCGGGCATCGGACGCCACCCGCTGCGCTTCCTCCCCGCGGCGGCGGCTCTCGGCCTCTTGTCGCGCGGCGGCTGCCTTTCGGCCCTCTTCCGCCGCCAGGCGCGCGCGCTCTTCGGCCTGCCGGCGCTGCCCGGCCTCGGCCGCGCATGGACCGCGTTCGGCGTTCTCCGGCCGCCGGCAATCGACCGGCCGCAACTGCTCGAAGGCGAGCCAGCCGCAGCCGAGGAGCGCGAGGCCCAGGGCGGCCAGGACAGGTCCGCGCCACCGCCGTTTCGGCGGCGGGGGGGTGCTTTGCTCTTGCTCTTTCGCCTGCGGGGGTGGGTCCGCTTCCGCCTGGAGCCGGGGCGCCGCGCCGCAGACCGGGCAGGCTTCGTGGGCATTGGCATCATAGGGATGGCCATCGAGGCAGCGGAGCATGCGCCGGCTCATCGTCTCTGGCGTCCCTTCGTGCGCGACAGGAGGTCGAGGGCGTCGGCGGCGCGGAGAGTGCCGCCTTGGGCGAGACCCCAGACGATCAGGCGAATCGGCTCGGGAAATCCCTTGGCGGTGAGGCCGTCGGAGAGGCGCTCTATCTGCGGCGGCGGGTTGGGGGACGGCGGCGGCCCGGCCGTGCCCGGGCGGCCGGCTTCGCGGGCCCGGGTGATGAGCGTCAGCCATTCGATGCCCTGCGCGGCCGTCATCGAGCCCTCGTCGACCATCGGCTTGATCAGCGCGACATGGCCGGGCTGCGCGGGTATCGCAGCCGCCCGCGCCTCGAACTCCCCGGACATCGGTGCGATGCCGGCGCGGCGCAAGCGCGCCTCCCGCTCCGCCGGGCTCCACCAGCCGAGCGAGGCGCGCCGGACGAACGCTTCGGCCACGCCCGGGGGCACGCCCGCCGCCGAAAGACGCGGACGCAGTTCGGGTGCGAGGGCGTCGAGCGCGCCCGGCGGCGCGCCGGCCGCCTGCGTCGGATCGGCCTCGATCAAACCGATCCAACGGGTCAGCGCCGGCTGGTCGATGCTGCCCGCGACATAGCCATCGAGCAGATCCGTCAAGAGTGACCCTGCGGCGCCTTCGTTGCCAGGCGCACCGGCGGGCTTGTCGGCGAGGCGCCTGCCATAGAGAACGGCGAGATAGCCGCGCAGCGCCGTGCGGGCGGCGGCGCTCGACGGGTCACAGATCGGCGCCCTGCAGGGTGCGCCGTCCAACCGCGCCCCGAACCAGCGCTGCTGTGCCTCGTCGAGCGGTACCGCTTTGAGCTGCTCGCCATCGAGACGCACGAGGCCGATAAAGACGAAGGGCTGCTGCGGGCCGATCTGGATGGGCGGCGCTCCCACGGGAGGGCCGCCGGAAGACAGAAAGCTCGACACGGCACAAGAGCTCTCCGCCGAGCTAGGACCCTGGCCGCCCCCCGCCGGGACCGCGTTCAGGTATTTCGCATAGACCGCCAGGGCATCGCCCGGGCGAAGCGTTCGACCGATCCAGGTCGAGGCTAACTCGCGCGTGCCCCGCAGCGGGCTGAAGTCCAGGCTCTCGCCCGGGTCCATCTCGTCCGGGCCACGCAGGATAGGCCCGTAGCCCGGCGAGCCGTCCGCGGGTATCACGGGTTCGGGGTTGCCGAGCTCCCGCACCTGCTGATGCGAGACACCGACGACGATCACCGCATCGGAACAGCTGTAGCGCAACTGCACGACCGCCGTCCGCCGCGCCGCAAGCGCCGCGTTCTCCCGGGCGAGCTGATCGATGCGTGCCTTCAGCGCCACGCTGTCCTCCGCCCTCAGGCGCTCGACCTCCGCCCTGAGCGCCGCCGCCTCCGCCTCGAACCGCCGCGTCTGCGCCTCGGCGTCGGCGAGCGCCGTCTGGAGGCGCTTTCGCTCGTCCTCGACCCGGCGCAGCTGGGAGCTCGCCTGATCGAGCCGGGTCTGGAGCCGCGACACGTCGCGCTGGCTCTGGGCGAGGCTGGCCACGGCCGCGTCGATCTGCTGCTGGAGACGATCGAGATCCTCCCTGGTGTAATCACCGGATTTCAACTTCCGGCTGGAAGCCTCGAGCTGCGTACGGACGCCGTCGAGAGAGGACCGGACGATCGCGGCGATCTGTTCGGAGGTGAAATCGGGAATGTAATATTTCAACCCGAAGACCATGAGGATGAGGAAGGCTCCCATCGCCTTCGTCATCACGGCCATCAAGGCGACCTCGCTGGTCTCGGCTTGCCGCCTGCGCCTTCTCATCGCGGCAGCCTCGTCGGCCCTGTGCTCATCGCACGACCACGCTCTCGTGGTCCACATAGACGCGGTTGATCAGGTTCTTGAGACAGTATTGCCCGGCGGCATTGAGCGCGAGCTCCTCCTGTTCCTGAACGGCATGCTGCACGAAGGCCATCATCGCGCTGGCGATCAGTGCGACGAGCGTGGTGTAGAACGACACCGAGAGGCCGCCGACCACCTTGCCGAGATCCATATTGGCAGGGTCGATGAGGTGCAGCGCGAGCGATAGGCCGATCACGGTGCCGAGGAAGCCGATCGTCGGGATGAGCCACGCCATGTAGCGCAGCATCTGGTAGCGCAGGTCGACCTGGTCGCTCATCAGGTTCAGCGTGCTGGTGAGCACGTTGATCGCCTGATCGACCGAGCGGCTCGCCTGGAGCTGAAGGATCGTCAGGTCGATCAGGGCCGGAAGAAAGCCGCTTTCGGCATCGTGCAGCTCGGCAACGCGGCGGCGGATCGGCCCGAGTTCGTGCAGTTCGAGGAGGGAATTGGGGTCTTCCGGCAACAAGCCGGCCTGAAGGAAGGCGCGCTCGCGTCGTGCGGCGCGCCAGCGTCGGTAGAGTTCACCCATCGCCCAGGCGAGAGCGAGGTAGATGAGGTTCTGGATAGTGAAGGGATAGGGGAAGACGCTGTAGCGCTGCCGGTCGAGAAGCAGCGCGGCCGTGGGGGAATCCGGGACGGTCAGCAGCGTCGTCACGACGATGGCGACGCCCGCGATCGCCAGCGCCGTCAGGCGGACGCGCCAGACAGCCGGCACCGTCGGCCATGGCTGCGGCCCGCCCCGTGCGAGAGCCGACTCGGCGCCTTCTCCGGCGGTCGCTGAAGTGTCCGTCATGACGAATACGTTGCAATATTGGAGAGCTGGGACAATCTGACCGATGGTCTGCCGGGAGTCGAGACGAATGGGACCTTGGTCGCGAGACCTACGCGCTCTTTCCGGCCTCGCGGAGTCGGGCAATACTCCGGCGATGAAGTTTCTGATCGTCGACGATCATCCCGTTCTGCGCGAGGGCATCGCGGCGCTGCTCCGGCGGGCCGGCCCCGAGGTGGCGATACTCGAAGCCGGAACGGTGGGCGAGGCCTTGCGTCTGGCCGAAGCGAACGACGACCTCGACGTCGTCATTCTCGACATGGTCCTGCCCGGCATGGACGGGCTCAGCGCGATCGACGAGTTCGGCCGCGTTCGACCGGAGGTTCCGGTAATCGTCCTGTCCTCCTCGGAGAAGGCGGAAGACGCTCGCCGCGCCCTCGCCAGCGGCGCCCTCGGCTATGTCCCGAAATCTGCGAGCCACAACACGCTGCTCGCAGCGATCAGCCTCGTGATGGACGGTGAGGTCTATGTACCGCCCCTGATCCTCGGCGAGGTGACGGGAACGGCGCTCCCGCCTAAGCGGGCGCTGAGCCCGGCCGACGTCACCGCCTCGGCGCTGACCGCGCGTCAGGTCGAGGTGTTGCGCCGCCTGAGCTCCGGGCAGCCCAACAAGATCATCGCCTACGAACTCGACCTCTCGGAGAAGACCGTGAAGGCGCACATCACTGCCATCTTCAAGGTTCTGGGCGCCATCAACCGTACGCAGGCGGCTGCGGCCGCGCGCGCGGCGGGTCTGATCTGAGGCGGTCTCACTCGCCCGAGGAGGCGCGCGCGCCCGCCATCAGATTGCGCATCGCGGCGCGCAGTTTCCCGTTCGGCACGGGTTTGTGGAGGAGTACAAGGCCGCTCGTCCGGGCCTCGATCAGCCTGTCGGGAGCGGTGTCGCCGGTGATGATCAACGCCGGGATCGTCTCGTTGAATTCCGAGCGGAGGCGCTCGATTGCCTCGGTTCCCGTCTCGCCGTCCCGCAAGCGATAATCGGAGACGATCAGGTCCGGCCGCGCCGGGTGCGAGGCGAGCCGCGCGACCGCTTCGTCACCGGAACCCGCTGCGATGACGTCGTGGCCCCAGCCACCGAGCAGGCTCTCCATCGCCTCGCGGATGGACGCCTCGTCGTCGATCACGACGATCAAGCTTCTCTCCGCGAGCGCGCCCGGGGTCGAGGCGACGACATCCTCCGCCAGGGCAGCCTCGTCGGAGAGCGCCACCTCCACCTCGAAGCACGAGCCTCGGCCGATGTGGGAGCGCAGCGCGAGCGGCGCATCGAGGATCGCGCAGGTTCGCCGCACGATGGCGAGCCCCAGGCCCAGCCCCCTGGTGCGGTCGCGCTCGACATTCCCGATCTGAACGTACTCCTGAAAAATGCGCTCGTGGTCGGGCTGGGCGATGCCGGGACCGGTGTCGAAGACCTGGATCGCGAGGCGGCCGCCCCGTCGACGGCACGCGACGAGGACCCCGCCCCGCTCCGAATAGCGCACCGCGTTGGAGACGAGGTTGCGCACCACGCGTTCGAGCAGAAACGGGTCCGTCCAGGCCACCACGTCGCAGGAGCGCCAGCGCAGCCGCAGCCCTTTGGCCTCCGCCTCGGGGCCGAGGTCGTGGCAGATGCGGGCGAGATAGGGGCCGACACGGAAGGCTCGCGGCGCGACCTCGACCACGCCGGCATCGAGCCGCGAGATGTCGAGGATGGCGTTGAACAGGCCGTCCA
>QFQR01000023.1 GCA_003243275.1 Leifsonia xyli
CGCCCGCGCCCTCGTCAAAGACGATAAGCATCCCGGCTACGGCCAAACGGGCAAGGCGGCCCTCAGGCCACGCTTACGCTTGGAGAGGGGCTGACGGATCCCGACGACTCGTGGATCGGGGCGCGACCTGACGTCGACGTCGTCCTGACACCCGCGCGGGAGGTCAGTGACGACTGTCTCCGGTCGGTGCTGGCGGCTCACCGGTCCGGAGGGTCGATAGAGATCCGGTATCAGTCGATGAGCCCGGAGAATCCGGACCCGGTCTGGCGTCGCGTGACGCCGCACGCTTTCGGCTTCGACGGTTTCCGGTGGCACGCGCGGGCCTTCTGTCACCGAACAGAGAGCTTCCGCGACTTCCTGTTGCCGCGGATACTGGCGACGAGGAATCCTGGCGAGCCGGGTAGGCCGGGTTGCGACGACGAGCTCTGGCAGGAGCGGTTCGGAGTGCGCATCGCGCCTCATCCGAAGCTAGGAGAGCAGCAGCGGGCGATCGTGGCGAAGGACTACGGGATGGTCGATGGGACGACCGTGCTGGAGGTCCGCTATGCGATGCTGTTCTACTTCCTGAAGCGTCTGAACCTGCTCGACCGGCCCGAAGATCTTCCGGTCCGCAGCCAGCACATCGTGGTCGCGAACCGGGAGGAGACCGACGAGGCTCTGCGGAAGGCGGACTATGCCCTCTGACGAAAGCCGCCGGGTCAATCCGCCTTGCTGGCCGGGCGCCGCTTCCGGCTCGGCGCACCATCGGGCGCATCGTCGGAAGCCAGCTTCCTGACCGCGTCGGGCGAATTCACCCAGCGCGGACCGTCGGAGATGACGGGAAGCGGCGGAAGCATGATCCCGCTCTGCTGCGTGAGCGTCGCGAACAGGGCGCGGAAGTATGGGTATGCGGAGAAGCGTCCGACCCGCGCCAGGAAGTTCCTTCCGGCCTCCTCGTCGCAGAGATCGGAAAGCCTGTATGTGGACAGATAGCGTCCGGTCGCCGTGATCAGCTTGCGTCGACCTTCTACGCAGGACGCCTTGTACGTGTAGAGGCCGCTGAGCGTCCCCTTCGCATTGTCGCAGCTCCAGTCCTCGAGTTGATCCGAGAGGCTGTAGTTCCAAGCCCGGTCGGTCGCTTCCGCGGCCTCCGGCTTGAGCGTGAAGTCGGAGCCCACGAGGCGGATGTCGCGGATCGTGGCGTGCGAGACGACGCGATTGTAGTTGGCCGCGTCCTTCTCGGACATCGCGGTGGTCTTGGGTTTGGTCTCGGTCATCTTCGCTTCAGGCCGCCATGGCCACTTCGATCTCGTGCATCGGGGGGTCGTATGACGCGTAGGCGCGGGCATCCGCATCCGCGGCCCGCGCCGACTTGCTCCTGCGCGGAGGAAGCGCGACGACCTCGCCCCAGACCAGCGAGGATTGCGCATCCGCGACCACTTCGGCCGCGTCCGCGCCCTTGGCGCCGACGGAATTCGCGGAGGCGAGCGAGATGGCGTGCTCGTCGAGGGTGATCGTCGCCTTGACGTCGAGGGCCTTCATCACGCGCGCGATCGTGCGCAGGGTGAGGTTGCGCGGAGACAGCCCCAGCATCTGGCTGACATAGGAGTCGCCCACGCCCATCCTCTTGGCGAGCTGCTTCTGGCTGACTCCCTGCTCGTTGAGGAGGCGCTGGATCAGCATCTGAGCATGCAGGATGAGCTCCTCCTCGGCCAGGAGCAGCTCGTAGGCTTCCTGCGTGGCGCTCTCGTCGATGCGGTTCTTCGTCATTTTCATGTATCCGTGGCTTATCCGTGGATCAGTTTGAACGCCGTCTTGCCGGCTGCCTTGAGCAGCTCCTGATCGGCCGCGTCCGTCTTCTTCGACATGTCCCGTCCCGTGACCAGGAACATGGGCTTGCCGTCCACCTCGACGGTGGCACCGTAGAGGCGGACGTGACGTCCCTTGAAGGCGTCGATGCGGACGCCCTTCCCGCCGCTCTCGTATCGCGTCTCGAACTTGAACCTCTTGTTGGGGATGTTCGCAGGTCCGAAGCGGCACCACGCCCGCATGGCGGCCTCAATCTGGACCCGACCCTCCATACCGACTTCCTTCTGGAACACCTTCCAGTCCTTGTCCTTCATCGCGATCGATCCGTGATCACCCGGGGCTCCATCCGTCTCCGGAAAGCGGATGGTGTATGTCTCGGGCTTCTTCATAACTCGGACCAGCGATTCGAGTTCATATATAAGTAAACTATTCCATGCGTCGAGGGGGGTTTCGATTGCACTAATTTCGAGCGTCGAAACGGTCGCTCGCCGATCGCGATGGTCGACCTCGAAGGGGTGCGGTGTTCCATCAGTTGGTCATGTTGTTGTCGAGGTGCGACGGCATGTGACCGACGAGAAGGACCCCCTCGTCCTCATCCCAGTGCACGTAGATGCGGAACATCGACCGGGGGTCTGTTCCTCCGCCGCGGCGGAGATGCAAATCGCACCAACGTCGCTGGCCGCGATAATGGACGGCGTATTCGGGAAATCGCTGGATGTCCCCGGCTCGCACGAAGCACGAGGTCATCGTCATTCCGAGTTCCGTCAGTCTGTCCTGCCACAACTGGTGACGCTCGCCGTTGGGATCGCGGCGCATCGGCGCATACAGCTCGTCCAAGGCGTAGAGCGCCTCGCCGAACTCGACCGGGTCCCGGTAGCGACCGTGCCGCTCCGTCTCCTTGATCGCCTTGGGAGACAGCCAGATGCCAGGACTGAGGTTGGTGTCGGCCCACGTTTCGATGTCCACGAAGTCCTCGAGCGGCTGCCGTGTGGAGGGAGAGGCTCCGCCGCTCCTCACAACGGAGCGAAGCGTCTCGTTCTGCGCACGGGCACGATGGATTTCCGCCCGTAGCTCGGCGATCTGCTGCTCCGCGCGCGCTCGCTCCGATTCCGCGTCGGCGAGCCATTGGTTCTGTTCGTCCCGGAGATTGGCGAGCTGGTCGCGCAGTGCCTGATTCTGAGCCTCGTATAGGGCCGCCATCTCGTCAGCGCTCGCACCCGCACGATGCTGGTCGATCGACTGCTCGGCAGCAACCTGCCGCACCGACTCGAAGCGTGGGTAGTCCTTCGTCCCCTTGGCGATGCCGGATGCGAGCACCCTGACGATCACCGGGCCGCCGTCTGCGGAGGGGCGACCTGGGCGCGCCAGCCAGAGCGGATGGGCGTATGGATCGGCGTCCTCGACGCGCAGGCCGGGTCGATAGATCCGCACGGCTCCATCGAAGACGGACAGGCTCTGTCCCAGCTTCGCCTTGAGCAGCCAGGTGCAGCGATCCGATAACCCGAACACGTGCGCCGCACCGGCAAGTCTTCTCGTCAGCGTGTCGAGGGCCGCAAAGGGCGCCCTGGACACCCCTTCGGCCAGCACGACGACGGGAAGACGCCGATCCTGCTTCTCCAGAAGAGCGACGAGGGCGTCGACCTCCTCCGTCGTTTCGACGACGTTCGCATCGTCGCGCAGAAGCTCTCCGTCGGCGAAGCACGGCAACTCTGCGATGATGTCCCGAACAACCCGTGGGATGCTCGGGGCGAAGGGCCTGTCCACGCCCCGCGTGAAGTTGAGGAGGCGAACGCCGAAGTGCACGTCGCCGTTCGCCTCGGCCACGGTGATCTCCGTGATCCAGATCCGTCCGACGTGACTTGAATCGGGATCGTCGATGGCTGCTGACCATATCCGTCCC
This sequence comes from Leifsonia xyli, assembly GCA_003243275.1. GTDB lineage: Bacteria > Actinomycetota > Actinomycetes > Actinomycetales > Microbacteriaceae > Homoserinibacter. The sequence continues at coordinate 3,689 of QFQR01000023.1, forward strand.
CCTTCGATGGGAAGGAAGACCGCTCTCGCGACGGGTGCGCCGCCTCCGCCCACATCGAACGGACGGAGATCCTCGGCATCGGACGGCACGCCGGCGTTTCGCGCCCTCATCCAGGAGACTGCCGCGCGGACCGTTCTGTCGAACGGGTCGGCTCCGCCGATGCCGAAGGTGACGCTGGAAACCGATCGTATGATCGCTTCGGCATCCGATCGCAGCTTGCCGATGCCCGTCACCTACACACTTCCCTCACCGTCTCCGACACCGCCCGCCTCTCAACCCTCGGCCCCACAGCGGGAGAGTGCGCGATCCGACCGAAATGCCTCCGGATCAGATGCATTTATCAAGAAGCCGTCACGCGGCCCTCCCGCTGATGCAGGGCATCGCAAGCGTAGGGTTTCGGTGCAAGCTCCGCGTTTCGACCATGAGGCGTTAAAGTCGCGGGAATCTAACATCGAACCGAGGTCAAACGGTAGATGTCAACGGCGGAGCAAAATCCGGCCACGGTGGCGGTGTAAAAGTAGGCCAGCGGTCGAGGCGTGATGACGACATGG
>QFQR01000014.1 GCA_003243275.1 Leifsonia xyli
GACCACCGTCGGGTCCAGCGCCTCGTCGACTTCGGCCTGGACGGCATCCTTCACCGCGGCCGTGATGGCCTTCTGCACCACGGCGCGAATCGCCGGGGCCGCGAGAGCGGTCGCGACGTCGGCAATGTCGACCCCGAACAGCCGGCCGGGCTCGCGCTCCGGCAGCTCCGGCAGCTCGGCGTCGTCGGGGACGTCGCGCGGGTCGGGCTCGTCGCCCTCGTCCAGCTCGAACGGCTGCGCCTCGATCCCCTCGTCAGTGGGAGCGTCACCCCAGTTGTCGCTCATCAGGCCGCACCGTTCCCGTCGACGGCGGCCGCGACCTCACGCACCGACTCCTGCGCCTCGATGATCGTCCGTGATGCCTGCGGGTCGTGAGCTGCGATCGACGCCTTGACCTTCTCCGCGTGCGGGCCGGTCATCCACGGCTGCGTGCGAATCAGCGTCGGACGGTTCCCCGACGAGAGCACCACGGCGCGACCCTTCGGCATCGCGGCCAGGTCGGCCACGTCCAGGATGCGCTCACGGTGGAGCTGCTGATTCACGCTGCGCCCGCCACGGCCGGATGACACCGACGACGCCTGACGGTCGTAGTCACCGATCAGCTTGGAGAGGCTTTCCAGGAACGCATCTTCGGAGACACCGCCCCCGTAGACCTTCACGTTCGAGGCGCTCCACAGCTTCCGCATGCCCGAATCGCCCCACACGTCGACGCCCTGCGACCACGACTGCAGGATGGTCATCAGCACGATTCCGCGCGACCCGTAGTGGCTGTAGAGGTTCGGCAGCTCACGCCACCGGCACACGTTCGCGGCCTCGTCGAGCACGCCCAGGAGAGGCACCGACAGGCGGCCGCCGGCAGACCCGGCGGCCAGCTCCTCCGCGGCCTCCACCACGGCGACCGTCAGCGCCGTCACCAGCGGGCCGGCGGTCCCGCGGCCCTCCTTGGAGAGCGAGTACAGGGTGCCGCCGTCACGCACGAACGCGCCAGGGTCGAACTGCGGTCGCAGATCGGGCTCACCCTGCGGGTTCACCCACGCGGCCACCTGGCGGTTGGTCAGGCACGACGCCATTTGCTGCGCCGTGCCGTAGATGCCGCCGCGCTGCTTCTCCGGGGCGGTAATGACACCGCGCACCTGGTCGGCCGTCAGGTCGTACCCACCACGGCGAAGGATGCCGATCGGCTCCTCCTCCGTGGGGCGTGTCAGCCACCCGTAGACGTCCGTGATCGGCCGCGAGTCGAGCGCGGCCGCGAGCAGGAGCCCCGCAAGGAGATCCTGCCCCGCGGGGTCAAAGTAGGCATCCGTCTTTGCTCCGGGGTCGCGGGAGCCGGACGCGAAGTGATCGGCCAGCTTGGCCGCGCGAACCTCGTCCGTGACGTAGCTGAGCGGGTTCCACCACCACGTAGGTTGCTCGAGCGCGATCCCCTGAGGATCGAACACCCAGACCGGGCCGGCCTCCGCTCGCACGTCGCGCGTCGCGTCGACCACATCGCGCTTGTTCGAGGTCACGAGAACGCCCCCAGGAGCCTCCAGGATGGCCGGCACCGCCCGAGAGGTCGTCTTACCTGTGCGCGGCCCCCAGATGTCGATATGCATGTCCTCCCAGGTGCCGTAGAGCGGCATCTGTCCGAGGGTCTTACCGATCGGCACACCGAGGGAGCCGGTCACGCCGAGCCGGGTCGCCTGAGCCTGCGCGTTGCGCTTGCTCAGCCCCTCGACGTCCTTCCCGCGGCCCATGTACGAGCTGGCCCGGTCGACGCGCGTCCGACCCTTCCGGTAGCGGACGACGCCGACGATCGCGAGCACCACGAGCGCGAGGACGATCGCCAACAGGACGATGACGATCCACGTCGCGGATGCCGGCCACGGCACCCGCCCGAGAATCACCCCGAGGGTGAAGGCGAACGGGTCGGACGGCAGCTCGACACCCGTCCCGTCGAGCTGGTGGCCAAGGCGCACCGCGACGTTGAGAACGACGATCGCGGCTATGGCCCCGGCGACGACGATCAGCAGCAGCAGCGTCTCACCGCCAAGGCCGCCGGGATCGCGTCGACGGTTGTTGGGAGTGCTCATGACACCCTCTCCTCATGCTCCTCGACCAGCTCCTCAACGACGTGCAGCGCGCGTCGTCCGGTGCGGGACTGCTCATACCAGCGCTGGTTCGTGTCGCGGATGGAGCGCTCAGCCTCCGTGAGCACCACCTGTACCGGGATGCCCGGTCGGGTTCCGACCTTGACGAGGAACTTTCCGCGGCCGGGAGGGTCGGCCTCGCGGCCTGACGCGGCATCCCACGCGGGCGGGTCTTGCCAGCCGGTCAGTAGCTCTTGCTCGGCCGCGGAGAAGGGGATGACCGACGTCAGCTCTGGCATTTCGGTGTACGGCAGGCCCGCGCACATCACCATGCCGGCGCGCTCTACGAAGCCCTTCGCCTTCAATCGGTCCTCCTCCGGGAGGGCGCTCAGGTCGGCCATCGTGTGCGAAATCATGGCCGTGCCGACACCCACCTGGCGGTTCAGGCGGGTGAGGAAGTCGACGCGATCGACGATGCCGTTACCGGCGCGCAGCGCACGCCACAGCTCATCCATGATGACGAAGTAGTGCCGGCGCGGTTCCAGGCCGGCATCCGCGAGGACGTTCGCGATGTTCACCGTGGCGAAGCCGTTCGACCAGCAGGCGAGCAGGGTCGCCGCGCGCAGATCGCCCTCGGCCTCACCGATGGCCGAAATGTCGTAGACCACCGGGCGGTCGAGCCGCATCGGGTTATCGGTCGGCTTGGAGAACATTTCGCCCAGGCGGCCACCACGGGAGAGGCTGATAAGCGATGCTTCCAGGCCGCGGGTGATCCGCTGATACTCCGCGAAATCGCCGCGGTCGACAGCCACCTGGCGCAGCTCCTCCGGACCCTCCTGCACAACGCGCAGCAGATCGCCCAGCACGGGCACGCCCTCGTAGTTCCGATCGAGGTAGCGCAGCGCCTGGTCGACGATGGATTCCTCGACGTCGCTCGGAGGCGACTTGCGGAGGATTGTCAGCAGGGACGACACCATAGCCAGGCGGCGACCGTGTGCGTCCTCCAAGACCTCGCCGGCCTCCTTCGGGAAACCGGCGTCAGTGAGCCGCTGCGCGGCCTCCTTCGCCTCGCCGGGGTCGAGCACGTTCAGGTGCCCGCGGCCACGGCCGAGGGTGATGACCTGGCCGCCGAGCGCGCGAATGACCTCCACGTAGTCGGGCCGAAGATCGCCCAGCACGAGCGGCTGCACGCCGTAGCCGGCGAGGCCGATCGCCATCCGAGCGACGGCGGTCGACTTCCCGAGGCCGGGCTTGCCGAGAACGAACATTGACGGGTTGCTGATGAGCTTCGCGCGCTGGAACCACGAAATCGGGTCGCAGCAGAGCGTCGCCCCGGTGTGGATGTGGCGGCCGAGCGGGACGCCCACCATCGGCGTGCCGGCACCGATCGCGTAGGGCCACAGGCCGCACACTTGCAGCGTCGTTCCCCGCCACTCAGCCGGAGGCTGGATGAAGCTCGACATGCCACCGCCGGGGCCGCTGTACCCACGAGAGGACAGCGAGCCGGCCGACGTCGACGAGCCGGCATCGGCGTTCTTTCGTCCCAAGCGCACGAACAGCAGAGCACCGACGACGACCACGACGACGAGGCCGCCGAGGACGGCAAGGGCAATCAGATCGGGACTCATCAGACACGCTCCCTCAGCGCCGCAGGAACAGCAACGTGCTTGCTCAGGACGAGGCCCAGGGGCAGCGCAGCAGCAAAGGCGCTGTCCTGAGAGCCGTAGACCGGCCGCAGCCGGAGGCGGGCGGTCGCTCCGAGGTTGTCGATAGCTGCGCGCGCTTCGGCTTCCTTCACCGGGTCAATCACCGTCGCGGTGACGAGGATTCCGAAGTTCACCAGGCCAGCGCCGGATGCCTCTTCAGATTCCGTCGCCTGAGCTGAGCGCAGCGCGAGCGTGTCGCGCGCGGCCGGCTTGTTGGTCGACGTCGCCTTGAACTCCGCAGCTCGCACGTCCGACTGCACGAGAGCAGCCGCGCGAGCGGGGTCGATCGGCTTGTAGAGCAGCGTCACGCGCTTACGGGCGATATCCCGGTGCGGAGCAAGCAGCCGGGCGAGGACGCCCGACTGCACCAGTCCGCGCGGAGCTTGCGTCATCGCCCAGGTGACGGACTTGGCCGAGTCGTGACGGTAGCCGTCCCATCCGGCCTGAGCGGCCGTCGGGCCGACGTCGCTCCACCGAAGGTCGGGCACGTCACCGTCCGCGTGCGCGTCGTCGATCAGCGTCGCGGCCGCCGGGTCGTAGGCAACCCGGATCGTCTCGCACAGTTCTTGGGCCGATAGCGGGTGAGCTGCACCCGCGCCGGTCGCCTGCAATCCGGCCGTCAGACCGGGTAGACGCGCTGCGAGCTCGCGGGCCATTTCGTCGGGCTTGCGCGGCTTCGCGCCTTTCCGAGGAGCAGCGGCGAACGTCAGCGAGACGTACGCCTTCACCGTCGACGAGCCGGCCGGGTAGCTCAGCACGACCTCTCCCAACATCGCCTTGGCGAAGTCGGGGCCGTCGGGGTCGGTGTTCGTCTCGACCTCACGGCGCAGCCGGCGGCCGGAGTCGGGAGCCGTCTCGATCGTCACCGACGCCGCTTCCATGTTCGGCTCATCACCGAGGTTGCGCAGCCAGTGGCCCCAGTCGGCCACCCAGACGTCGACTTGCTCCTGGTCTACGAGTGCCGCGCCGTCAGGCTCGGTACCGATCACAATCGAATACGTCTTGGCGTGCGGTGAGTAGATCATCGCGAACGGCCGCGCGTAGGAGTCCTCGTGCTCGGAGAGCTGAGTCTGCGCACCAAGGCCGGGGAGCTGGTTCGTTCCCCAATCGGCGCGGCCGAGGGGGCCGGAGCGATAGATGTTCGCCTTCCGCCGCTTCGTCGACGTCCACGCGACACGGTTCGCCGTGCGGGAAAGCACACTGCGCCCGTCGCCGTCGCGGATCGTCAGCAGGAGAATCAGACCGCCGAACACCGCGGCCGTCACGAACGCTTGGAGGATCCCCGTCGTCATCAGCACGACGATCACGATCAGAAGCGCAACGAACATCAGGCCCGTGCCGACCGTGCCGAGACCCAGGAGGCCCGGGGACGTCGGCTGACGCCAGTTTCCGTACGTGCGGACGCCCCTACGGCTTGTCTCTACGGTTGCCATCAGCTCCCGCTCCCTTCACCAGTTGCTTGGTTACCAACGTCTCGGGCGGCCCCAGCGGCCGCCTGTCCTGCCTGCTTTGCAGCGCCGATCGCGACGCCCGCCGCCATGCCGATAGGCCCACCAGCGGCGCCGGCCGCTGCACCCGCAGCAGCTCCACCACCGGCAGCAGCTCCACCGGCAGCAGCGCCACCCGCGGCAGCTCCACCGCCCGCAGACGCCGCAGCAGCGCCCGTGCCGCCACCGGCAGCACCCGAGGACGCCGCGGCCCCTGACGTGGCCCCACCGCCGCCACCAGCGCCGCTAGACGCCTGCGCGGCCTGTGGTGCCGACTGGCCGCCACCACTCGCCCCAGACGGGCCGGTAGAACCCGTGGAGCCAGACGAGCCAGACGATCCCGAGCCGCCCGACGAGCCGCCCCCAGAACCGGTCGCGAGGCGACCCATCGACGCCGCGCCGGTCGGGAGCGAGGCGAGAGCTGCGACGCCGAGCGCGCCGCCGGCCCCGGCGGACATGGCCCCAACGAGCGGGGTCACGAACCGCATCAGAGCCGGCATCGCGAACAGCGCGAGAACCATCAGAATGAGGCCCGTCAGCACGGCGATAAAGCCGGTGCCATCGTCCTGGAACACGTTCGTTCCCGCGAGCTGGAACGCCGCGGCGTAGACGATCGCGGCTGCCGGCTTGTAGAGGATGAAAGCGACGAGCCACCCGACGTTCTTCTTGAACCAGCTCTTACCCATTTCGGTGTTGGTGGCCGCAGCCGACAGCGGCAGGATGCCCGTCAGGATGACGAGCATGCCGCCACGCGCGATCATCAGCACGATTTGGAAGGCGGTCGCGAGGATCGCGATCAGACCCAAGATGATGATGAGCAGCGCACCGAGGCCACCGGTCGCGGGGTTCGTCGTGAGGGCGAGCAGGGTCGCGATGTTGTTCCCGAAGCAGGCCGTATCCGTGCCGACGTCGCAGTTCAGCGCGCCGTTCAGAATCCAGACGGAGAACGAGTCGAAGGCCGACACCAGCAGGCCGACGATGGTCACGCCGGCTCCGGCGACGACGATCAGGGTCAGGAGACTCTTGATCGTGTCCTTGCCAGGTTCGGCGCGCTGTTCCCACGCCATCCGAACGCCTCCGATGATGACGGACACCACCGCGGCCGCGCCCATGTACCACCAGAGGGACGACTGCAGAAAGAGCACCGTGCCGCCCGCGCCCTGTGGGCCGTTCGGGAGGAGGCCCGACACGAGGGCTGTTGCGCCACTGATGAGGAAGATCGCGCCGAGCACGATTCCCATTCGGCCGGCCGCCTGGAAGCCCTCACCGTTACGCATGCGCGTCGCGATGAGGGCCCCGAGCAGGATGATCGAGATAGCAGCGAGTGCGATCGCAATCCAGGTCACCCAGCCCAACACCGTAATGATGCCGTCCGAGTTCGGCGCGGTCGTGCCGGCGGCGATTGACGAGCCGCCGCCGGTCCCGGTGAGGTTCGGCGTCCCGACGTTCACCCAGAGGGTGCCGAGGGATGCCACCGCCTTACCGAACGCCTCGAGAACGGCATTCGCCATGTTCTCGATGGCGTCGCCTACCGCGTTGTTGACGGCATCGCCTACGCAGGCGAGAGGGTCGGTGATACCGCAGGCCATGTCATGCCCCCCAGGGGATGTATCCCGACGTGTCGGGAATCGTCGCGAAATCGAACGGGGTAGAGACGTTGGCGTTGATCTTCCAATCGCCGTCCTCCCACACCAGCTCGTAGACGGTTGAAGCTGTGACCGTGGTCCCCTCAGAGGAACCACGCACAGCGAGGTCGACCCGTGCGTTTTCGCCGTCGTAGGAGAGCACGCGGAAGCCGACCACCTGAAGCCGCACGCCCGACGACTCGGACGTGTTGCCGACCTGTGACAGGAGCGAATCGCGGAACTGGCCCTCACTCAGGGCGTACTCGATCCACGGCTTGACCAGCTCGGTGTCGGCAGGCACGGCGAGGGCGGTCGCGGCCGCGAACAGCGCTCCCTCCGGGGAGTGCTGGAAGCACATCGGGTAGCCCTCCGCGCCCGTGTCGGCGGGACCGAACGTCGTCGACGTCGGGTAGGCGACTGTGCGAATGAACGCCCATTCGGCAGCCGGGGCGGTTGTCACCTTGCCCGACAGCTTCTCGCCTCCCAGGCCACAGACACTAGCGCCGCCCGCAACCCCGGAAGGCTCCGGGGTTGGGACGGCGCTAGTCGTGGCGCTGGACGACGGATCGGGCGCGGGCGGGCCGGCCTCGTTCTGGCGGTTCAGGTTGAGAACCGTCAGAACGATGGCCGTCACGATGAGCGCGGCCACCACCACCGCCCCGACGATGAAGCCGGGGCGGGTGAAGGGGTTCTGCTGGGTGTCGTCCTCAGCCATGACGGCTCCTTTCAGGCTCCGGCGAGGATGCCGATCAGGGCGGCACCACCGCCGATCACGATCGCGCCGGCCATCGGCCAGATGATCTTCGTGATGGCGTCCTGGCCCTCACCGCGACGGAAGTTGACGGCGATCATGATGCCGCCGACGATGATCGCGCCGCCGACCACGACGTAGCCGATCCACTTCAACCAGGAGAGGATCGTCGTCACGCCTTCGGTGCCGGGAGGCTGTACGGGGTCCGGGTCGGGGATGACGCCGGCGATGTGCACGGCGCTGTCAGCCGCCGCGTGGAACACGTCGATAACGGACATGAGTCTGCCTTTCAGTTTGTGGTGCCGGCGGCACCGAGGAGTGCGGTCAGTTCTTCGACGAGTCGCTGAACTTCGCGCGGAGAAGATGAGAGAGCCGGCGGCTCCCCCACACGCCATGCTTCGACCCACGGCACCGACCAGGTGCGCGGGACGCCTCCGCTGACGACCTGCAAGAGGTCGCGCAGCGAACGAGGTACACGACCAGGTGCGTCAGCCATGACGACCAGGCCCAAGACTTCAACCGACGGCACGAGCCCCGCCGCCCACTGGCGCATCGCGTCCTGCGCGGCGCGCAGCCCCCGAGCGTCACCGCGTGCGACGAGAACCGTTCGCGCGGGCGTCTGCGAGGGAGTGCGCGGCCAGGCGTGCCCGGCCGCTTGTGACCTTGGCATGAGAGCTGCCAGCGTCGACTCTCCCGACCCGCCGTGAGCGCCGACCCACCAGAGCGCCGCGGTCGTGCCGCGGTCGTGGATGGGGAGCTGGTCGACACGATCCGGGGCGGGGATGCCCCGCTGCGGAGCCACCGGACCGACCGCATCCGGCACCGATGCCACAGGCGCGGCCTGCGACGGTGGCGGTGTCGTCGGCCGAGAAAGCCACGGATTAAGCGGTTCGCTCATCTTGTCTCCTAGGTACAGTGAGATTCACCCTTACAGGGAAACCCTACGCCCCCACCCGCCAAATAAGGAAGGGTCAACCCGAATGATCCCAAACCTGTACATATGCCCCCGAATGAGTATGCTGGTCGCGTGGCCCCACCAGGAGGAATCCCGATGAGCAGCGATGACGACGACAGCGAGGCGATCAACCGCGATGCGGTCGACCGCCTATTCGACCAGAGCCCCCCGACGTTGGGCGCGACCGAAGTCGCGGAACGTCTCGGAGTCTCTGCGAAGAGCGTCTACACGTGGCTCAAAGACGGGCTGATCCCCGGCTACAAGATCGGCACGACCTGGTTCGTCATCCGCGACGAGCTGAAAGACACCCTCCGCAAGGGTGCAAACACGAAGCGGAACACCGGCCCTGTGCTGGTCATCCGAACGGACACCGAGCAAGGAGACTGACATGCGGAAGATCGGGCCGGCACTACTCATCGTCGTCACCGCGGCGACGCTGACCGCCTGCACTGCCCCCAACGATGCGCCAGCGCCGACCCCCAGCGCCAGCAGTTCCGGCCCGATCTATCCCGACCTCGATCAGTTCACCCCCGCGCCTACCGGCGCTATCGACGCCGATAGCGGCGAGACGCACGGCCCCCGTCCCGTGCCGACGTGGGACGACGAATCGCGCGAGAGCGCCACCGCGGCCGCCGTGGCCGTGATGACCGCCTACGCCCGCCCCGATCTTCCGTTCGAGCAGTGGTGGGCCGGCTTGCAGCCGCTCCTGGACGGCAAAGCCACCCAGGACTACGCCTACATGGACCCCGCCCGCATCGTCGCGACGAGCGTCACCGGCCCTGCCACCATCACCGACGACACCAGCGCTTACGTCGCATTCGTCGACGTCCCCACGAATGCCGGCACCTACGGCGTCGTGCTCAGCCGTGCCGACGCCGATTCGCCGTGGCTCGCCTCCCGATTCATCCTCCCCGAGGGCGTGAACTAATGGCCGGCAAGGGCAGCGGCGTCTACGCGATCGCCGCCGTCCCCCTCCTCGTCATCGGCTCCCTGTTCGGCCTCCTCCTCGTCGGGGACGACAACTGCGGGCCAACGGCTGGCGGCGGCGGGGCGGGCGTCTCGGTCAACCCCGATTCGGTGCCTCAGACCGAAATCGCCGGCTATGGCCACGAGCAGCTTGTGAACGCCGCCAACGTCATGAAGGCGGGCGCAGATCAGGGCTTGAACGTCCGCGATCAGACCATCGGCGTCATGACGGCGATGGGCGAATCGAGCCTCCGAAACATCGACTACGGCGACTGGGAAACCGGCGGCGTCACCAACCCCGACGGCACGCGCACGACGTCGATCGGTCTGTTCCAGCAGCAGGACGGATGGGGCACCCGCGAGGAGCGCCTAGACCCCTACATCTCGTCGACGAAGTTCTTCCAGGCGATGGTCGCGAAGGTTCCCGACCGCGAGTCGCTCGAACCGACCATCGTCGCCCACCGCACGCAGGTCAACGCCGACCCGTACCACTACACCCAGTTCTGGGACGGCGCGGTGCAGATCGTCGAAGGGCTCTCCGGTAAGACCACCGGCCTGAACCCCGGCGACGGCAGCGCCAGCGGCGGCAAATGCGACCCCGGCGTCCCCGGCAGTGTCAACGCTGAGGGTTGGGCCGCGCCCGGCGCCGGTCCCATCACTGACCCCTACGGGATGCGACTGCACCCCATCGACCAGGTGTGGCGGCTGCACGCCGGCACCGACCTGGCCGGCGGCGGCTGCGACGGCCCTATCTGGGCCGCTCAGTCGGGTGTCGTGACGTTCCGCGGCTTCGACAGCGGCGGAAACGGCGTCATCGCGATCGACCACGGCGGCGGCGTCACGACCCGCTACCTGCACATGTACGACTCCGGGATGCTCGTCCAGGTTGGCGACAAGGTAACCGGCGGTCAGCAGATCGCCCGCGTCGGCAGCAGCGGGCAGTCCACCGGATGCCACCTGCACTTCGAGGTGCAGGTGAACGGCGAAAACATCGACCCAGCCCCTTTCATGGCTGAGGTCGGAATCCAGCTCGGACAGTAGATCAGGAGACGACCATGAGCGGCATCGAAGTACCCACGTTCCCCAAGATCGAGGCGCGTACCCACGCGAACGGATCGGGAGAGGTCACGATCAATGGGACGTCATACCCGATCGAGACGACCACTCTCGAGGATGCTCGCGCCGCGATCCTCGCCCGCGTCGCTGAGACGGCCGGGAAGATGCAGCGCCCCGTCCGCGTGACCACGACCGGCCCCGACGGGGAGTGGCCGCTGATCGTCCACCCCGACGGCAGCGTGGAGGCCGACGACAGCCTGCCGGCGAACCCCGCGCCCGTCGAGGAGCCCGAGCCCCAGCCGGAACCGGCACCCGCGCCGATCGACAGCGTGCCCGCTCACGCTCCCGCGCCGGCCGCTCCCGCGCCGGTCGCTCCCGCCCAGGCAGCCCCGGACGGCAACGCATGGGTGCGTCAGGCCCCGGCGCCGGCCCCCGAGTTCCCGAGCCGCCGCGAGGCGCGGCAGTCGTTCCTCACACAGGAGCAGATCGAGGAGCCGGCGACCCAGGGATGGCGTGGCACCCTGACCCGCTTCGGCATCCGCATGAGCCCCAGCGAGTCCGAGCGCGCCGAGCGCTCCGACGTCCTCGCCGTGTCGCAGCACTGGCCCGGCCCTCGCACCATCGCCGTGGTGAACGGCAAGGGCGGCGCGGGCAAGACCCCGACCACCGTTCTCCTGGCGGCCGTGTTCGCCCGTCACGGTGGCGCGGGCGTGCTGACATGGGACAACAACCAGACCCGCGGCACGCTCGGCTGGCGCACCGAACAGGGGCCGCACGAGGCGACCTTGCTCGACCTCCTGCCCCAGGTCGACCGGCTCCTGAGCACGGGGGCGCAGTCGGCCGACCTCGCCCACTTCGTGCACCACCAGACCCGCGACCGGTTCGACGTGCTGCGCAGCAAGCCGATGGCGCTCGCGCACGAACAGCGCGTGGAGCCGAGCGACGTCGACGCGATCCACGCCGTGGCCGCGAAGTATTACCGCCTGATCTTCATCGACTCCGGTAACGACGAATCCGACCCGATGTGGCTGCGCATGATCGACCACACCGACCAGCTCGTGGTCGCCACCACGACCCGCGACGACCACGCCGAGGCCGGGGCGCTTCTCCTCGAAGCTCTCGCAGAGCGCGACGCCGGATCGGCCGAGCTGGCCCGCGATGCCGTGGTGATCGTCAACCAGGCCGACCCCAAGTCGACCCCGGCCGAGCTGGCGCGCGTAGCCGAGGGCTACCGCTCGCTCGCGCGCGAAGCCGTGACCGTCCCGCACGACCCCGCAATGGTTGACGGCGTGCTGCGCTTCGGCTCCCTGCGCCCGGAGACGCAGCGAGCATGGCTGGCAGCCGGCGCGGCGGTCGCACGCGGGCTGTGAACGCCACACAGCCCGTCCCAGGGCTCCATCGCGTCCCTGAGTGGCCCCGGCTCGCCGCCGACGTCACAGCCGACGGCACAGGGACGCTCACGGTCAACGGCCAAAGGCGCGCCTGTGCGGCTGAGTCCGTCGCCGCGCTGCGCACGGGCATGATCGCGCGCGCCGTGGCGATCGCCACGCAGCTACGCCGGCCGATCCGCCTCGACGTCACCGAGGACGGCCGCACCCACGCCCTCGCGGTGCGCCCCGAGGGCTACGTGCAGCTCGTCGGCGCCGACGGCACGATCCCGGCCGCCGACGGCACGATCCCGGCCGCCGACGGCCTCGGCATCGACGAGGGGCGATGCCGAATCTGCCGCCGGCTACAGCCGGTCACGTCGCCGACGTGCGTCCAGTGTGCCGTCGACGAACCGCTGCGCGTGGAGGTCGCCCCCCTGGCCGAACCGAACACCGTCACGCCGCCCGCGGCCGTCGCGATCACCCGGCCGAATCCCGTTGAGCTCCGCGCACTCGACGAGCTGCACGACGTCGAGCAGACCCGCGTCACGCGCCGCGCGACACCGCCCCGCCCAGCGCTGCGCCTGGCTTTCAACACACAGCGCAGCGTCGCCGCTGGCCCGCGAGTGGTCATCGGTCGCAACCCCGAGCCCGTGGCCGGCCACGAACCGCTCAGCATCGCCACACCCGGCCGGATGCTCTCGCGGACGCACGCGACGATCGCCGTCGACAACGCCGGTCAGATCGTCGTGACTGACCTCGATTCCGCGAACGGCATCGAACTGCAGTCGACCCCGCCGCGGTGGCTCACCCCCGGCGAACCGACCACGATCCCCGACGGATCGACGATTCTCCTAGGCGACGTGTACTGCACCGTCGAGCGTGTGCAGTGAGCTACACCTGTGGCCGTCGGCGTGTCCTCCCTTTTGCGTTAAGGAAAAGCGGCAGGATGAGCCGCATGGGAGCACAACACGGAAGGCCGAGCAAGGGACGTCGCGACGCTATTCTGGCGAAGCCTCCCGTCGAGTTCGGCGCGATCTTGAAGCAGAACGCCGACGCCGAAGGACTCTCCTACGGCGAGTACCTGGTGATGCTCGCGGCCGACGCGCTGGGGATGCCCCAGTACGCGCCGCCGCTCCCCCGCGATCGGACAGCAGAGCTGCCGATCCCCGAGCTGACCACGTCCAAGGGGGCAGCCACGAAAGCCGCATAGAACGAGCGAACCCCCCGCCTCTACGAGACGGGGGGTCGAAGCTAAGTGCCTGATCTTCTGAGTTTGGCGACACGGGTAGATCGAGGCAAAACCCCCAGAACCGGCCGACAAGGCCGGGGCCTTGTTATGTCCTAGTTCTAGGAAGTTGGTGCCATCATAGCGCGCGCTCCTGAAAAGCGATATCGCTTTGCCGACGGCGAGTCTTGGGCTCTTACCGCCGCGGTGAGCCCGCGGCCGCGCGTCCGGGTGGCCGTCGTCGACGCCTACGGCACCGTCCTGAACGACTACCGCGATCGCGCGCTCAGCAAGAACACGCCTGAGCGCCCGTGGGCCGTTTACCTCGCCGGCCCCGACAAGCGATTCCGCCTCCTCGCGTTCGACCTCGACGCCCACGGCGACCCCGCGGCCGCAGCTCGCGATGCCGACGTGCTCGGCGGCCTCCTCCGCGACGTCGGCCTGCCCTACGTCCTCTGCGAGTCCGGGCCGACCGGCGGCCGGCACCTGTGGGTCGGCCTGGCCGAGTCCGTCGACGCCGAAACCGTCGCCACCCTCGCCCGCCTCACCAAGCACCTGTGCCCCACCCTCGACCTGTCGCCGCTCAGCAACGCCGTAACCGGCTGTGTGCGGCCACCAGGAGCGCCGCACCGTGCCGGCGGGCACTCCACGGTCCTCAGCGGCGACCTGGACGCATTGCGCGCCCCCACGGCCACCGCGGCACAGGTGCGCGCGCTCGTGAGCCTCGTCGCCGGCCTCGTCGACGACACCGAGCCGGCACGGCCCATCGACCCCCGCTCACCGCTCCCCCTCGACTCCCACGGCCGCCTGCACCTGGCCGGCCCACGCCGGCAGCTCCCAGCCAACAGCTCCGCAGCTCTCCGAGAGACACCCCTCGACGCCTCAGCGACGCTCTGGCGCGTTCTGATCGGCGCAGCGGCCGCCAGGTGGCGGCACGCCGACGTCGCCGCCCTGGTCGACACCGAGCCCGGCCTAGAGCACGTCCGCAGCCGCGTCACGACCCGCGGCCGCGCAGCTCGCCCCCGAGGCGAGCAGGCCGCCGTGCTCGGCCGACAGTGGGACAAGGCCGTGCGCTACGTCGCCGCGAGTGACCGCCAGATCGGGGACGATCCGACGTTCGACCGCCGCGCCGACGCGATGGCCGCGCACGTCCGCGACGTGCAGCTCCGCGCCGACGCGGCCGCCGGCCGCTGGACCCGCGGAGGCGGCCCCGCCGATCGCCGCATCCTCGACGTGCTGAGCTTCCTCGCCCTGCACGCCCTCAGCGCCTCCGTGGAGGCCGACACCCGCCGCCTGGCCCTGTTGGCCGGGGTTGGCCGCGAGACGGCCAGGACGGCGCTGCTGCGCCTTGCAGAGGACGGATGGATCGCCCAGACCGCGGCCGCCGACGGCCCCCGCGCCGCTCACTGGACGATCGACCCGCAGAGCACTCTCCACAGCAACATGGATCATGCCCGGTCACAAGCGGACCCACGCCCCCCCGGGGCTGGGGCCGCTGAGAGAACGACCCTCCTCGCAACGCTGCGCACACGAACGACGGATGCCGCACATGACCTGTTCACCGCTACCCGCCCCGCGCTCGGGCACCTGGCCGGGAACCTCTACGCACGAATCGACACCACAGCTCGCACCCTCGACGAACTCTCCCCCACCATCGGCGCCGATCCTCTCCGAACCCGTCGGCTCCTCGACCGCCTCACCTACGCCGGCATCGTCGAGCGCAGCCGGGACGGATGGCACCGCGTCGACGCCCACTCCCCCGATGCGGCCGCCGAGCGCGCCGGAGTCGCCGGCCGACTCGACGCCCGCGCAGACCGCTACCGCGTCGAGCGCGAAGCATGGGCCTGGTGGAAGGCCGAGGAAGCGTGGATGCACGCACCCCGTCGACCCGATGCCCGACGTCGACCGAGCCGCGGTCAACTCTCCCTCGTCCCCGACGACGGCACCCACGCCTACGGCCCGCACCCGCGCCGAGCCGATGGCCGGCTGGACTACGCCGCAGCTCGACGGATCATCATCGAGGAGCGCGAGGGAACGGCCGTGCGCCCCTACGAGCGCGACGCCGACGGAGATCTCCGCTCGAGAACCGTCGTCGACGACAACCCCGCCGACGTCGACGCCGACGGCGAATGGATCGACCCCGGCTATTGCGCCCACGGGATGACCGTCGGCGTCCGGTGCCGGTACTGCGACGGGCCAGCCGTGAAGCAGCTCGACACCCCGCAGCGCCGCGTCGCGTAGAACCGATCCGCTGCGCGGAGGCGAGCCCAGGGGCTCGCTGGTCGAGCCGGCGGTGCCGGCACAGTCAGGGCCTACGGCCCGTTCTTTTGCCGTGAAGCCTTCGGCAGCATACGGTCGTCAACCCTCCACCCAAGCGGCTACGCCGCCGGCTCCTCCGAGACTTTCGGCACGCGGTCGCTGCGCTCCCTTATTTCGCGCCGAAACTCTCTCCCCCACCGCCCTACGGGTTGAGCTCCGGGCATCCTCCCTAGCGGCGGTAAACCGCCTTCACGGCAAAAAAACGTGGAGGGGATGAGCAGGGAAATAACCCTATTACCGGCACGGAAGGTTCCGAACATGGCACGCAACGTCAAGACCACCAAGACCCCCGAGCAGCGTCGCGCCGAGGCCGAGGAGCTGCAAGCCACGATCGCGGAGCAGGTCGAGGCGCTGCGCGAGTCCGAGGCGTGGGCGCGGTTCCTGGACTTCACGAAGGCATTCCACCGCTACAGCATCAACAACCTGTTGTTGATCTTCGGCCAGTGCCCCGAGGCGTCCCACGTCGCCGGTTACCGAACGTGGCAGAAGCTCAACCGCCAGGTGCGCAAGGGAGAGCGCGGAATCCGCATCTTCGGCGGCCGCGACGTGCGCGAGACGGTCGAGAACCCCAAGACCGGCGAGGACGAGGAGCAGCGCCGAACGCTGTTCTTCCCGGTGTCCGTGTTCGACATGGGACAGACCGACCTCATCGACCCCGAGGCGGGCGACCCGACCGACATCGCGCGACCGCTGACCGGAGACGACCCCGCGGGCATCTTCGACGCCGTGGCCGACTACCTCACCGGCAAGGGCTGGACCGTCGAGCGCGAGAGCATCCCCGGCGGCGCACACGGCTACACCGACCCCGAGGGCCGTCGCGTCGTGCTCGATTCCGACCTCTCCCCCGCCCAGGCCGCAAAGACCGGACTTCACGAGGCCGCGCACGTCATCCTGCACGCCGACGAAGATCACGCCGAGTACGTCGAGCACCGCGGCACCAAGGAAACCGAGGCCGAGAGCGTCGCCTACGTCGTCGCCGGGATTCTCGGACTCGACACCAGCGCCTACAGCGTCGGATACGTCGCCGGGTGGAGCAACTGCGACGCCGAGACGATCAAGGCCACCGCGGCAAACGTGCTGCGCGCAGCTCACGCCCTGGCCGACGCGCTCACCGAGCAGCCCGAGGCCGTCGCCGCCTGAGCGGCAATAACTCTATTGCCGTCAAGACCGTCAGAGGAGAAGGAACGATGACCGCGGAAACCCTGTTCGACCTGGCCGAGTTCGAGCGCGAGGCCGTCGCCGCCACCGCATGGGATGGCGCGCCCCTGGCCTACACGACCAGCTACTACAGTCCCGCCGAGCTGGATGCAGCATTCGACCGCTACCACGCCGAGTTCGGCGGCTTCGGATGCATCCCCCGCTCCCACATGTGGCACCGCAACAGCTACAACCAGGGCGAGCGCGCAGCGACCGACGACGGCCACGAGCTGCACATGTTCTACGCCGACGCCTGGTGCAAAGAGGCCGACCACGACCACACCGCCGACCCGCTCCCCGGCGGCGGCCGCTATCAGGCCGTGTGCCCCGGCTGCGCCTGGCACATCATCACCGAGCGCGAGAACGACGCCGTAGAGGCGTGGCACGACCACGCCCTGCCCGGCTGGCGATCACTGCCGATCATGCCCCGCCCCGCCGCAGCGGCCACCGACGAGAAGAAGGCACGAGCAGTCGCCGCCAAGTGGTGCGCGGCCAACTACCCCGCCGAATGGCAGCGTCCCGGCTCCCCCGTCCGCACCATCCGAGGGCCGCACGGCGGCCGACACGTCGAATCCCGATCCCCCTTCGGCGGCTACGACCTCGCCGCCGACTGACCACCCCACCAGGCAGGAGAACCCGCATGCACACCCTCACAGAAACCGACGTCGCGCAGCTCCTCGACGAGCTGGCGCAGCTCCTCCCGTTCCCGACGACGCTCTACACCGACATGGGCGCGGATAGCTGGGCCCCTCAGCTCTACTTCGGCCCCGTCGACCCGTCATCAGACCTCGCCGCACACCG
Source organism: Leifsonia xyli (assembly GCA_003243275.1). GTDB lineage: Bacteria > Actinomycetota > Actinomycetes > Actinomycetales > Microbacteriaceae > Homoserinibacter. The sequence goes on from QFQR01000014.1 coordinate 17,528, forward strand.
CGCCGGGATCGACGCCGACACCGTGCGCCCGGTCTGGTGGATCGACCTCGACGGCGGAACGCGAACGATCCTCCTCGACGAGGTATCCCCCGACGACGTGTGGAACGTCGCCGCCCGAATCGTCACGCTCTACACCGAACACCGGCAATAACTCCAATACCGCTACGCGCCCCCACGCAATAGGGTGGGTCGCGTCGGCGGCCTAGTCCGCGCCCCCCAGCGAGACACGCAGCCCCGGCACCCGCTCCCCGCCGCCACGTCGCCCCCCAGACCGCGCGGCGGGGAGCCTCTACAGCGGCCGACACCGGACGGAGCCGGCGCCGGCTAACGGACGGCCGGACGGAGCCGGCCGACTGCAGGGGCCTGTCGGCCCGTTCTTTTGCCGTGAAGCCTTCGGCAGCGTACGGTCGGCCAACCTGCGCGCTAGTGCTTTCGCGGCATATCCTCCCTCGCTGCGCTCAGTCCGGTATTCCACGGTCACTAGCACTCCGGCCGTCCTCCCTAGCGGCGAATGAATTCGCCTTCACGGCAAAAAAACGAGGGGTGGGAGGATTACCAAATGGAAGCGCTAACCGTCTACACGACCGGCCCGCAGTGTGGGAAGTGCCGCATGACAAAGATGATGCTCGACAGCAAGGGCGTCCCCTACGTCGAGGTGAACATCACCGAGAACCCCGACGCGCGCGAGTACGTCACCGAGGAGCTGGGCTACACCGTGGCCCCCGTTGTCGTCGTCGACGATGACGATCACTGGTGCGACCTCCGACCCGACCACATCGAGCGGGTAGCCGCTCACTTCAATGCCTGACACCAGTAGTAAATAACTCTATTACCGCTTATACTGGTAATACCCACCCAAGGAGGAACCATGAACGCTCGCAACCTGACCCCGTATGACCGAGGCACCCGCCTAGAGCCGCAGCTCTGGCCGCTCGGGGATGACCCCGACAGCTACGGCCGGGTCGACTTCGACAACGACGAATCGGCAACCGTCCTGACGGCCTACGTCGAGCGCGAGGGCGACGGCTACGCGATGCACGTGGCAGGCATGGCCGAGCCCCTGAGCCTGGTCGTCGACGGCGGCGGGCGAGTCGTCCCAGTCGACGCCGAGCTGTGCGCCGGGATCGACGAGCTGCTGGACATGGCCCGCCGAGGCCGCGAGGACTTCGAGCACCAGGCGAGCTACGGCGACTACACCGCCGAGGATCGCGCGGCCGCCGATCGCCGTTGGCTGCTGGCCCAGAAGGTGGCCGAGCTGCTGCGCGGAGAAGCCGAGAAGGCTTGACGCTAATAGAGTCATTTACTACAATAGAGTTATTACTAAGGAAGACAGCATGACCACTCAGACCATCACCGTCACCCGGCTTGCCGATCTGCGATTCGGTGACCGGATCAAGAGCTGGGACGGCCGCCCCTACAATCCGCCCCGTCGCGTCGTGTCCGAGCTGGGGACGATCACCGCCGGTTCCCCCGTGCGGGGCGTCCGCTTGCAGAACCCCAACCCCACGAGCCCTATCGAGCTGGTGCTGTATCCGTCGCAGATGGACGGCCGCAGATTGGAGGTTGAGCGCGAGGCATTCGATCCGGCAGAATAACACTATTAGCGGCAACACCTGTAATACCGACCGAAGGAGAAGAACCCATGAGCTACATCACCCGCACCGGCAACCTGGCCGCGACCCCCACCCTCCGCGAGGGGGATAACGGCCCGTACACCTACGCCCGCGTCCTCGTCAGCGACCGCATCCGCCAGGATGACAACAGCTACACCGACGGCCCCACCGTCGCCTACGACGTCGCCGTGAGCGGCAACCAGGCCGTGAACCTCGTCGAGGTCGCAGAGCAGTCGGGCAACGTCCGCGTGACGTTCTCGGGCCGCTACCGCGTCACCGAGTACAAGGGGGAGCAGGGCACCCGCTTGCAGCACGAGGTCCGAGCCGATGAGGTCGCGGTCAGCCTGCGCGGGCAGAGCATCCGGGTTGTCGGCAAGCCCGCCGCCGAGCAGGGTGACGACACCCCGTTCTGACCGACTGGGGGAGGGGCGGCCGCAGGGCTGCCCCTCCCCGTCGTGACATCGAGGAGAGAGGCGCGCGAGCATGACCAAGACCGAGTTCTGCCTGTGGGGCATCGCCGCGATTCTGGGCGTCTGCGCCGCAATCCTGTGGCTCGTGCAGCCGACCACGATCCCCGACGACTTCTGGCTGCGTCACTGAGCATCCCGCATCACCGTCCCTGCCGGTGGGCCGATGCCAAACATGTCCGTGGATCAAGAGAGAGTGTGGGTATGAGGACGATAAGGCAGCACCGGGGATTTCTCCTGTTGTGCAGTGTTCTGATCTTCGCCAGCGGCGCAGCGGTACTCGTGCTATCGCGGCTCGTCGGCGGTGCATCGCCTGTTCCAGACCACGTGCTCATCGTGACCGGAGTTATCGGGATCGTGATGGCGATTGTCGGAATGGCTGGTGCCTCGATCGCGGGCATGATGGTCGCACCTACCGCCCAGGAGAACCGCGAGGCTCAGGCTGCACGCCTGGCACGGGCCAAGGAAGCATTAGCGGCGATGGACGCCGAGGACGAGGCCAGGCGGCAGCGTTAGGCAATCTAGCGATGACCGTAGTTCCAACCGAGACGGGTCAGGGAGTCCGCGCTTCTCCCCGCCGCCGGTAAAAGATGTATTAGAGTTGTTTCCGTCAACGGAGGTATTGTCTTATGACCGCTCGAATTCTCGCCCTCTGCAACCAGAAGGGCGGTGTCGGCAAGAGCACGACGTTGTTCCAGCTCGCCCGCGCCGCGGTCCTCGCCGGTCGCCGCGTGCTGGCCGTCGACAACGACCCGCAGGGCAACCTCACGAGCAACATCACGGCCGAGGAGGTCGACGCCGAGCAGGCGGGCCTGGCCGACGTCCTGAGCACTCGCGCCGACGACACCATGCACGACGTCATCGTGCCCGGACTCTGGCCCGGCCTCGACGTCGTGCCAACGTCCGGGGCCACGCTCGGGAACGTCCGCGATGAACTCGTCATAGCCGGCGCCGGCCGAGAGGTTCGGCTGCGCGAGGCGCTGGCCCAGGTGATCGAGGACTACGACCTGATCCTGATCGACTCCGCACCATCCCTCGACCAGCTCACGATCAACGCCCTCACGGCCGCCGACGGAGCTGTGATCGTCACCCACACGAAGAAGTGGAGCCTTGACGGACTCGGGCAGCTCCTCGACACGATCGGCAACGTCCAGCGGTACTACAACCCCGGACTGAGCGTCGCCGGAATCATCGTGAATCAGCACGAAGAACGCACCGTCGGCGGGGCCGCCTGGCTCGACGAGCTCCGCGCGGCCGCCGAGGGCCGCGGGCTGCGCCTGATCGGTCGTCCCATCCCCAAGCGCGTCGTGATCGCAGACGCCACCGAGGCCGCACGCGGCCTCGACGAGTGGGGGAGTGCCGAGGCAACCGCGCTCGGAGCGATCTACGCCGAGCACCTGGCAGCTATCGAAGGAGATCCCTCATGAACCGTCCCGCCCCCCGTAAGTCGAGCCTGTCGAGCGCGAGCCCGTTCGATCACCCCACGGCCCCGGAGGCCGCCCAGGAGGCTCCCGCAGCGGCTCCCGCCTCCACTGCGACCGCCCCGGCAGCCAAGGCCGCCACAGAGCCGCTGAGCTCCGCTGAGAAGGGGGAGAAGCCCGGCAAGCCCCCCAAGATCACGATCTACCAGCACCCCGACGACTCCGCCCGCATGCGCGGCGCGATCGTCGCCTACATGCGCAACGTCGGCATGACGAACCTGTCGAAGTTCGCCAACGAGGCGATCATGGAGAAGGTCGAGCGCCTGGAAGCCCAGTACAACGGCGGGGAGCCGTTCGAGCCGGTCGGCCCGGGCGTGCTCACCGTCGGCCGACCGATGGGGGAGTGACATGGTTTCTCGCACCGCAACGGCCGTGATCGTCACGGCGTCGACCGTCGACACCGAAGGCGTCGAGCTGACGCGCTACTACGGCCCGTTCCTGCCGCACGTTGGTTCCGCCACGACAATGTTCCTCGAGAACTTGGAGGACGAGCTGCGCGACTCAGGCCGTTACCAGAGCTGGGACGTGTCGATCGAGGACGTGTTTATCGGCACCGACGAATCCGATTGCGAAGTCCGTGCAACCAGATAGGAGAAGGCCATGACCGACGCCGAAATCAAGGGAATCGTTCGCTCGATTCGCCCCGCGCTACAGCGCGCGAACCTCACAGAGGAACAGCGGGCGCAACTCGTCTACGACCTGGTGCACGAGGTCTACGATCACGTCAAGTTCGACGTGTACGGCCCCACGGTCGACGCTCCCGAACGGGATCGGATCGGTGAGGTTCTTAACGCCGCCCTGCCACCCGTGTGAGTAGCAGCAGCCTCACGACGGGCGCTGAACAGGAGTCACCGCTGACGCCCAGACCCAGGCGCGGTACTCCGTCTCGCGGATCGAGAACACCACCCCGACAGCATCCGCCGTCCATCGCACCGCTACCGCGTCGACGAGCGCAGGCTTCAACCCGAACCGCACCCAAACTCGCACCGGCTTAGGACGAGGGTCGACCGTCACCGGCTCGGAATCCAGGCGCAGCTCCTCCGGCGTGAGCGACTGCAACGGGCCAGCGCTCACCACCGTCTGTTCCAAGATGCGTTCACCCATCAGACGGTCGTAGTGTTCCGCATAACGCCGATTGCTCCCGATGGCCGACTCCTCCCCGGCCAGAATGAGACTACCGCGATTCGAACGTGTGTTCGACTCAGAACGCCGAAGCGCGGGTTCAGAACGATCGTGACGAGTCGGTCCTCATCGTTGTTGCTGTTGGTGGGGGATGACGACTCGGTTGATGATCGTGACTCCGGCCGCGGCGATGGGTACGGCGACGAGGGCACCGAGGATGCCGCCCAGGGCGGCACCGCCGAGCGCGGCGACGATGACGAGTGCTCCGGGCATTGCTACCGCTCGTGCCATGACTCGGGGGGTGAGGATGTAGGCCTCTACTTGGAGGTAGGCGAACAGGATCGCGGCGACGATGATGGCGGGGATGAGTCCGGTGTCGAGGGTGATCAGGGCGGCGATGGAGGCGCCGATGACGGGACCGACGACGGGTATGAGGGCGCCGACGAACGCGATGAGGGCGAGGAGGGCCGGGGCGGGGCTTCCGGCGGCCGCGGTGACGATGAAGGTGACGATCGCGTTCAGGATGGCGAGGACGATCTGACCGCCGACGAATCGGCCGACTGAGCCGAGGATGTCTTCGGCGAGGTCTTGGACGCGGGCGCGTTGCCGGTAGGCGATGAGCTGGTAGGCCTTGGTCTTGATGGCGGGCATGGTGATCGCGAAGTACACCGTGAGCACGGTGACGATGATCACGCCGGTGACGGCGTCGATGATGCCGGTGCCGATCTGCAACAGGCCGCCGGTCACATTCAGTAGCTGGGTGGGGTCGGAGATGAAGGCCAGGGCGCTGTGGGTGAGGTTTTCCAGGTCGAGTGATCCGCCGAGGACGCCGGCCAGCCAGGTGAACCAGTCCTGGTTGGGGATGGCGGTGACGAACGCGATCGCGTCTTCGGCCAGGGTTGCCAGCTGGGCGGACACGGCGGGAACGATCACGGTTCCGACGAACGCGGCGGACAGGAGCAGGATCAGCGCGAGAGCGACGACGGCGATCCACCGTGGCACCCCGCGCCGAAGCGCGGTTTGCAGGAGCGGTTCGACGGCGATGGCGAGGAAGAACGCGATCCCGAGGTAGACCAGCACCGTGCCAAGCGCACCGATGCCGCCGAGGATCGCTGTTCCCACGCCCACGCCGAGGGTCGCGACGAGGGCATACCGGAACGGGTGCGGGGGAAGTCCCCACGCGGGAGATCTTTCCGGCTGATGTCGCCGGTTGTTGCCTGCGGGGTGTCGTGACCGAAGTCGGGGGGTGTTCATGAGGGCTCCTTCGGATGCTCCGACACACCGACGGTGCTCCCTGGCCCTGCCGCCGACTCAGGAGAGCGCGACGCCTGGCGCAACTTTTCGATCAGTTCCCGATGCTCGGGGTTGACGAACAGGACCAGGACGCGGCCGTTTGTGCTCACAAAGTGACTGTCGGCGGCAATCGCGTCCACGAATTTCACGTCGGCGGCGGGGTTGTCGATAAGGACGCGGCGAATCGTCGCGATGGTTCGCTCGGTATTCATAGCCGCGGCCCGGTGGGTTAGTGGGCGGCGCCGAGTTCGACGAGGAGGACGCCACCGATGATCAGTGCGATGCCGAGCGCCATGACCCAGGTGAAGGGTTCTTTGAACAAGAACTTGCTGGCCACCGCGGTCAGAGCAACGCCCGAGGCGGCCCAGATTCCGTAGGCGACACCGATACCGAGGCCAAGGGCGAGGACTTGGGTGAGGAAGAAGAACGCTCCGAGGTAGCCCACGACGACGGCGATGTAGAACAGCTTCCGGCCGCCGGTCGCGAGGCGCAGGGAGAGCGCGGCGCCGACTTCGAGGACGATGGCGAGGATGAGGAAGAGCCAGACCATCAGATGCTCGCCTCCTTCTTGCGCTGTGCCGCTTGTGATCCGAGCTCGACGGTGAGGACACCGCCGATGATCAGCGCCAGGCCGAGGAGCATGACCCCGGTGAGGGGCTGTCCGAACAGGAGTGCGGCCAGCAGCGCGGTCAACGCCACGCCCATCGCGCCCCAGATTCCGTAGGCGACCCCGAGGGCCATTCCTTCGCGCAGGACGAGCGCGAGAAGGGTGAACGCGCCGACGTAGCCGACGCTGACGAGGATGAACCAGGCCGGGTGGTCCTGCGCGGCTTGGAGGGAGAGGGAGCCGGCGACTTCGCTGATGATCGCGCCGGCAAGGAGAAGCCATTTCTTCATAGTCAGTCCTTCAAGAGGGTGTGGGCAAAGACGCGGAGCTGGGCTCGCTCGTCAGGGGTTGGGGGGTAGAAACTGGCGGCTTCGGCGAGCCATCCACCGTCCGCGAGGAGGCGGGCTGCGAGTAGTCGTGTGCGTTCGGCGGGGTCCACGTCATCAGGCACGACGAGCCACGGTGCGAGACGTTCGGCCCAGCGTCGGGTGAGCGAGCGCCGCAGCTTCGGGTCGCTCATCGCCACCAGGTCGGTCTCATCGAACCCCCCGAACAGTGACCAGTCGAGGTAGGCGCCGATGCGCGCCGCCGCGCCCGCCTCAGCCGGAGGTATGCCCAGTCGTGCGATCAGAGCCTCTTCCCACCGGTCTAGAACGGAGTCGACTAGGGCGAGCATGAGCGCTTCCTTCGTGGGGAAGTGATACATCACCCCCGGCTTGGTCAGACCCACGATCCGGGCCACCGAATCCAGGGACACCGCCCGCCCCTCATCGAGCTGGGTGAAGGCGGCCGCCAGGATCGCGGGACGAGGATCAGTGCGCATACAGGTAGATTACCATCCGGAAGGTAACCGCGCTGACAATATGCTGTGATCGGGAGAAGGAGGCGTCGTGAACGCAGAGCGGCCGCGTGGCAGGAATCGTGGCGTCGACTACCTGGTCACAGGCCTAGAAGCCCTCACCGCCCTGGCTGCGCTGGCATACGTGGCGTCCGGGGATGTCGTGATGCTGATCGTGTGGGAGGCGATCGCCGCCGGATACCTCCTCGGAGGGCTCGCACTGACCTGGTACCGCAGCGTGCGCGGCCAACAGGTGCCCCCACGGACGGGAGTGCTGGACGCGCTCTCCTGGATCTTCCCGCTCGTGGCAAGCCTCGTCGGAGTGAACGCCGCGCTCCTGGCCATCACCGTCCGCGCACCGATCGACGGAACCCGGGCCGGCTACACCTTCACCGGTGTTGTGGCGGCCGTCGGCATCATCTTGTCGTGGCACCTTCTACACACCGGATTCGCGCAGATCTACGAAAGCATGCAACACCGCAGCCCCCCGCAGCCGGGCCTCGAATTCCCGCGCACCACTACGCCGGGCCTAGCCGACTACCTCTACTTCGCGTTCACCGTGGGAACCTCATTCGCGACCTCGGATACGTCCGTGACCACGGTGCGCATGCGGTGGCTGGTTCTTCTCCACAGCGTTGTGAGCTTCTTCTACAATGCCCTCGTCGTCGCCGTGGCCATCCAGATCATCCAACAAATCGCCGGCGCCTAGCTCCATCGTCGCGCGCGATCGCAGGCCCGCGGCAATAGCGATGCCTCCAATCTCCCCGCCTGGGCCTCGAACCAGCTACGATCCGGGAAGCTCTGGGGGGAGTGTCTATGGCTGAGCGAGTGGCAGAACGGGTGCGGCGGACGCTGCGCGAGCAGCCGGAGCTCGAGATCCGGTTCACCGAGGCGATTAGGGCAGACAGCTACTACCAAGGCTCTGTCGTGCTTTTCTTGCACCCCATGCACCAGGCCCTCGTCGACGAACTGCGCGCCGAGCGTCGCGGCGGTGAGTGACGGGACCGAAAACGATCGATTCCGGCACGGCCGCGAGCTGCACCGCGGCGATGTCGACACGCCGTGCCGAAACTCCGTCCCGAAACCCTCTTGTGCCGAAACTTCTTATAGACCGTTTTCGGGAAACCCGATAGACTGGTAGGACGACGAAGGGAGCCCATCGTGGCTGAGGCATTCACGGTCGAGCAGGAGTGGCCGGAGCTGTTCGCGCAGCTCGACGCAGCGCAGCGCGACAGCGTGCGTCAGGCCCTCGCCGCCGGATGGCACGAAGGGTTCACCCCGACCCGCGAGGACGTCGAGAACGTGACCGACTACACCCGCGGAGCGATCGACCTCGCGGAGTACCGTCGACGCGGCCACGCTGCCGCTCGCCGCGCTGCCGGCGTCGTCGGCGCCGGCCGCTGACGTGGCATCCCAGTTCGATAGCTGGGAGTCGTACTTCTACCCCGACACCATCGACCCGCTGACCGGGATCGGGACGCTGCGCAACCTCTACGACGAGCGCGACGCGCGGGTGCTGTCTCGGATGGAGTACACCGACACCACCGTGCGCGCCGTGCAACTCGGTAACGGCGAGGTCGACATACCTCGCACGTTCGACGGGGCGCACCTACGCGCGATCCACGGGCACCTGTTCCAGGACGTCTACGAGTGGGCGGGGGAGTACCGCACCGTCGAAATGTCGAAGGGGCCAGGTCGCGGATTCGGTGAGGTCAAGACGGGCGAGGTCGACCGGTATCTGTCCGACGCGCGCCAGCTCGTGACGTCGACCGACTGGGCCAAGATCAGCCGTAACGACTTCATCGCCACGGCCTCGACCGTGTTCGCCTACGTCAACCAGGCGCACCCCTTCCGCGAAGGCAACGGCCGCACGTCGAAGGTGTTCATGGCCCACGTGGCCGAGCAGTCGCCGTACCGGTTCGACTTCGCCCGCGTGAGCCCGGAGCAGTGGAACGGGGGATCGGCCATGAGCCGCCCCGACATGTTCGCCTACGCTCCCGAGCCGGCTTCCCTCGTCCCGGTGTTCGCCGCGGTGACCGTCGAGCGCACCGCACCCCAGGCCGGCCCTGACCGGGCCGCTCAGGCGCGTTCAGCGCTCAGCGCCTCCTACCCGCGGCCCGCGGCCGAGGCGACCAAGCAGACGCCGCAGCGGGGCACACAGGCCCGCCCGCCGAGCGCCGGCTACCGCGCCAACCGCGGACCCGACGTCAGTCGCGACCGATAGGAAGATCCCATGTTCAACTCACTCATCCCGAACCTTGTCGGCGGGGCCGGCGTGGTGTTGTTCGTCGTCGGCGCGATCGCCTTGCTCACCGCGCGCGATCGCTTCGCACGCACCAGCGACGGCGCACGTCGGCTCCTCTGGGCGCTTGGCCTGTGCGAGCTCGGAATCGTGCTCTGGATCGCGGCACTCTGGGTCGACGGGACGGCATGGCTCCCCGGTCGAATCCTTGCCACCGTCGTGGTCCTGGCCGGGCTCGTGTTCGTCATCCCGCGCATGCGCAGGATCGCCCGAGCGCGACGAGATGACCCGGCCGAGGAAGTGGAGCAGGTGCAGCAGTGACGAACGTCGTCGGTTACGCCCGAGTCTCGAAGCGGGAGCAGAACCCCGCAGCTCAGGAGGCCGAGCTGCGCGCGGCCGGCGCTTCTCGAGTATTCGTTGACCACGGCGAGTCGAGCCGTATCGCAGACCGCCCCCAGTGGCTCGCCTGCCTCGACTACCTCCGCGAGGGTGACACCCTCCTGGTGCGCCGCCTCGACCGGCTCGGAGGGTCGGAGCGAATCATCATCGAGACGCTGCACGACCTCGACCGCCGAGGGGTGAACATCAAGAGTCTCACGGAGCCGATGATCGACACCACAACCCCGATGGGCCGCGCCCTGTTCGGCATGGTGGCCGTGTTCGCGCAGCTCCGCGTCGACACCATCCGGGACAACACTCTGCGCGGCCTCGCGCACGCCAAGGCGCAGGGTCGGGTCGGTGGCCGGCCGTCGAAGATGACGCCGGAGAAGATCGCACAGGCGCAGCGGATGCGCGCCGAGAATCGCAGCCTCGACCACATCGCCGGAGTGCTCAGCGTCGGCAAGTCGACGGTTGCCCGCGCCCTCAGCAAGGCCGATCAGGAACTCACCCAGACGCCGCGGTAGCCCCGTCCTGGTCATCGTGAAGCAGGACGCCCGGAGCCACATCGAGCGCGCCGGCTATCGCGTTCAGCTCGTCGACCGTGAGGCCGCACGGCCGGGTCAGGTGCAGCCGCCGGGTGAGCGTGCGCAGCTTGATCCCGGTCGCGTCGGCCAGCCACTCGACGGTCAGGCCCCGAGTGTCGAGCACGCGCCGGATGCGCTGCGCGACCTGTACGGCAATGGAGCGCGTCATCGGCCATCGCTTCCCAACTCACCCTCACGAGTGAGCGTGTCGATCACCGTCACGACGTCGCTCCCCGGCACGGTCACGGATGCCGCCAGACGGTAGCCGGAGCGGCCGTACTCGTAGAGCTGCTGGTCACGCTCGCTCACGTTCCGCATCAGCCGGCCGCGCTCATCGTCCGACGTCGGCAGCGTCGTTGTCAGCGTTGCGAAACTCACGGGTCCACTCATCGTTCGATCCCATTCCCTTGTTGTGTGTCCGATGAAAGTAGGCAGTTCGGCGGTACGCCGAGGTGCCGGCTTTCTCGGAACACTTGCCGCCTTGCACGCAGCGGAGAGCCGGTCAAGGGGAGCCCGCAGGGCTCTCCCGAAGGGACGCGCAGCGCCCTTGACGGGATCGGGAGCGGAGTGCAACCCCGCAGCGCGGGGACACACGAAAGCCCCACGCCGCAGAGCGGAACGTGGGGCCGGAACCGTGAGCGCGATCAACCCTCCGTAGACGGGTCCGACTGCGAATCGTCAGCCGCCGCAGGGGCCGAGCTGGCCGCAGGCTTCCGCGTCGATCGACGTCGCGTGCGCGCCTTCTTGTCGGGCTCGGAGAACCCGATTTTGCGCAGCTCGTCCGCAGACCATCCGGCGCTCAGCGCGGCCGAGTAGGCGCGTACGTCCTCGCGCTCCGCGGTCGCGATCCGCTCCGCGATCCGTGCTTGCAGATCGGCCAGCTCACGGGCCGTCTCGTCGCGCACATCACTGAGCGACTGCCGCGCCTCCGCGACGGTACGAACCGCTGTCAGGCGGTCATCCTGTAGACGTCGCGCGCGCTCGATTGCTTCCTCTGGTGTCAGTTGCGTAGCCATGCACCAATCGTACGGATCGAGTCGTTCGAAGTCGACGCCTGTCGACACATGAAAAGCACGCCGAGGCGCAGCCTCGACCACTCCCGTCTGTCGACGTGAGCGAACCCGAATGGAGTCCCGGACGGAGCAAGCTAAACACTTAGCAGGGCTAAGTGGGCTTGACCCCTCGACAGCCGTCGACGGGTGCGGCACACTAGACGTGTGGTCCCCGCACGAGGCGGGGTCGCTGCGCTGGGCCGAAGGAAGGGGATCGCATGTCAGATGAGACGGCAACCGAGCCCCAGACCGAGCGGCGTCGGCGCGCGAACGCCCCCGGCGGTCGGAAGCACAAGCACGAGGTCAAGGTGACGCCCGAGGAGGAGGGGCGGCTGCTGCGCCTCGCACTCGCTCAGCGGGTGACCATCCCGCGGCTGCTGGTCGAGACGACCCTCGCATCCGAGACGGGGGAGACGGTCACCGAGCGGCGCAACGCGATCGGGAAGCTGTTCGAGCTGCACCGGCTTTTGGCCGCCGTGTCGAACAACGTCAACCAGATTGCGAAGGCGACCAACGCGACCGGTCAGCGGCAGGCAGAGACAGACGCGACTCTCGCCGCGGTGCGACGTGTCGCGGAGCGCATCGACGCGGCCGTGGATGAGCTGAGCCTGTCATGATGCCGAACGTCACGCGCGGCGATCGGATGCCCGGCCTGGTTTCGTATCTCGTCGGTGGCGGGCGCCACAACGAGCACACGGAGCCGCACCTGGTCGCGGGCGATCACGCGCTCATGGCGTGGTACGACGACGCCGAGCTGAGCGGCGACAACGCGAAGGCGATCGCGCGTCACCTGGACCGGCCGCGCACCGCTATGGGCGTCGAGGTCAAGGGTGGGCACGTGTGGCACGCGTCACTGTCGCTGCGCGCCGAGGAAGGCATTCGCACCGACCAGGAGTGGGCGGCGATCGCGCAAGACTTTGTCTCCGCGATGGGGTTTGACGACAACGACGGGACCAAGGCCCCGTGCCGTTGGGTCGCGATCCGTCACGGCCTCTCGCAGTCTGGCAACGACCACGTGCACATCGCCGTGAACCTGGTTCGCGAGGACGGCACGAAGGCGTCGACGCACCTGGACTACCAGCGTGCGCAGAACGCCGCGCGCGCCCTCGAAGTCAAGTACGGCTTGGAGCAGTTGGAGTCGACGAAGGGGGAGCGTGCGACGCGCGGCTACAGCCCCGCGGAGCAGTCCCGCGTCGAGGAGCGTTCGGCGCTCATGGCGCAGCGGAAGTACGAAGCCCACGCCGCGCGCGTCGGGGGAGAGCAGGCCGAATGGCACCGCCTCGACCCGAAGGAACGTCAGGCACGCATCACCGCTGAGGTTCGACTGAACGCACCCCGGAATGACCTCGCGCGCAGCGTCCGAGGGGCGGCCGGCGCGAGCGAGAACGAAGCCGAGTTCGTGCGCAGGCTGCGCCGCTCCGGCGTCCTCGTGCGCCCCCGGTTCGCGGAGGGCACGACGGACGTCATCACCGGCTACTCGGTCGCGGCTCGCCCCACGAACGGCGAGCGTCCGATTTGGTACGGCGGCGGCCAGATGGGCCGCGACCTGACCCTGCCGAGGCTCCGCGAGGGATGGCCCGACACACCTACCGGGGCGAGCGACGCGGCCGCCGAGTGGCAGGCAGCGGGACGGGGCCGGCGGCCCGTTGCGCCTGGTCGCGAAATGCGCGAACCAGACCCCGAGCTGTGGCAGCGTCACACCGAGGAAATCGGGCAGCTCCGCGAACAGCTTCGGGCGATCCCGCTCGACGACCGCGACGCCTGGTCGACGGTCGCACGTCAGACCGCGGCCGCTTTTGCCGCCTGGTCGAACGCCGTCGAGGAGACACCCGGCGACCTGGCCGAGGCATCCGACGCACTCGCCAAGTCGGCGCAGACCTACCGCCGCCCGGTGAAGCCCCAGCGCGCCGGCCGGGTGGCAATGTCGGGCGCGACGATGCTCCTCGCCAGCGTCGCCCGAGGCGGTCAGGGGACCGCCGCACAGCTCGCCATGCTGCGCCAGCTCATGAACCTCTCCCAGGCCGTCTACGACGCCGCCAAGGCCGCCGGGGAGGCCCGGCAGGCAGCGAACGTCGAGGCAGCCGTGCGGGAGCGCGTGATGAACGTTCGTCGTCAGCTCGAAGCGATGCCGGCCACCGCGGCCGCGTCGACGACGACGGCCACGGCGACCGCACCGAGGGTCGACCGCTCCGCGATCGTCGACGCATCCGTGCAGGAAGCCCTCGACAAGATGCAGCGCGCCGAGGAGCAGCGCAACAAGACCACCGGCTCGCCGGTTCCGCCACAGGTGGACCCCGCGCGGCCGCGCACCACGACGAAGCCGGGCGCAGATCGCGGCCCGGAGCGATGAGAAGGGAGTCAGATCATGGCCGATGAGAGCGACGGCATCGAGGAAGCATTCGAAGGGCAGCTCCGCATCGCCGTCACCGCGGCGGGCCGCATAGGCGAAGGACTCGCCCGCGCCCGCGAGGAGGCGGCGCGACGCGCACAGGCGCAGAGCGAGCAGGCAGCCCGCGAGCTGTCGTCACGGTTCGAGGCAGAGAAGCGCGCAGCTCGCGTCGAGCTGGGCGGCGTGTACCGCTCCGACTGGTGGGACAAGGCGACGCCGCAGCAGATCGGCGGCGCACTCACCACGGCGCGCGCGTGGGGCTCGGAAGACCCCGAGGCGCAGCGCGCGGAGGGTCGCATCCGCGACGAGCTCCGCACCCGCTACGGCGTCGACGTGAACAACACCGGCGCCGACCCCGCGGCCGTGCAGGCGGCCGTCGAGGCTGAGCAGCTGCGCCGGCAGTCCGACACCGAGCGTCAGCGCAGCGCTACCGAGCAGGCCGAGGCGGTCGCGCTCTCACGCCAGGCCGACGAAGCCGACCGGGCGGCCGAGGCGGCGCGCGATCGCGGCGGCGCCACACCGGACGAGGCAGAGCGCGAGCAGGCACAGGTGCAGGCCGAGCGCGAGCAGAACCGAGCCGAGGCCACTCGCGAGAAGGCCGAGCCGCTGTATGACTCGTCCGAGCGGCGCGAGCGCGACGCCGACAAGCTCGAACAGCGAGGCGTCGGCAAGGAGGCGGTCAGCGCGAAGATGGCCGCCGACGTCAGCCAGGGCAAGCCGGCCACCGAGGCGGTCAAGGCGCAGCAGCTACAGAGCGCCAAGGCGCGGCCGAACCGGTCGCGATCGTCGAAAGTGCAGCGCACCGAGCTAGGCCGCTGAGCGACAGCCTGAGCGCACGAGAGAGGGACCGACCCACTGGGCCGGTCCCTCTCTCGTTGTGCGCTCAGACGCCCGTAGGCGGCTCGTCGCGCAGGTCCGGGTACAAACCCTCCGGCGGCGCCGTGTACGGCAGCTCAGCGCCCTTGTCGCTGTCGTTCGTGTTGATCCGGTTCTCTCCCATGCCGGCGGCCGCGAACGGCCCGTGAGGGTCGAGCAGGACGCTCATGTGGTGCTCGGCGTGATCGCGGAACCAGACGCTCATCCCCGTTGTCGGATCGAGGCGCAGATGCTCCCACGCCCGCCACAGCGCGTCGAGGCGAATCACGGCCTCCGGGTAGTTCCACCAGTCGGCCGCCCACACGCTGCGTTCCCCGTCGACGCGGCGACGGTAGTTCTTCACCAGGTACTCGCGCACGAACTCGTCGACCGAGCCGTAGTACAGCGCCGGCTCCTCGTCGGCCGGCTCCTCCTCGTCGAGGGCATCCATCGCCGCGGTGACGGCGCGACGGGCGGCTGTGGCCGCCTGCGCTTGCAGCTCCTCGACCACCGTCGGGTCCAGCGCCTCGTCGACTTCGGCCTGGACGGCATCCTTCACCGCGGCCGTGATGGCCTTCTGCACC
>QFQR01000024.1 GCA_003243275.1 Leifsonia xyli
GGCAAGGACGTCGACTTCGACGATCTGCTGAAGATGGAGCCGGACGGCGGGACCACAAACATCCGCAATGTCTCGTCGAGGCACTGGACCCGGTGGCTCGGCCTCGAGCACCGCTGCGTCGTGCCGATGACGAGCTTCTCGGAGTATGAGCGCGGCCAGGATGGGAAGTTCTCGCCGACGTGGTTCGCGCTGTCGGAGGATCGGCCGCTCTGCGTCTTCGCTGGCCTCTGGACGACGTGGTCCTGCGTCCGCAAGGCGACCAAGGGCTGGGAGGCCGACATCGACCTGTATGGCTTCCTAACGACGGAGCCGAACGCGGTCGTGGCGCCGGTGCATCCGAAAGCCATGCCGGTCATTCTGACGACCGCGGAGGAGATCGACGTCTGGATGAACGCGCCGTGGGAGGAGGCGAGAGCGCTTCAGCGGCCGTTGCCGGACGACGCGCTCGTGGTCGTGGCGCGGGGAACGAAAAAGGATGGGGAGGGGGCTGGCGTCTGAGGGGTCCGGACCGCATGGCGCCAACAGCAGCCTTAAATTCGCCTCCAAGAAGCGGACATCCCTTCGTCTAGATGGCGCTCCGGAAACAAACCGACCGTCCCGTCCCAACGCGATTTTAACGCCCGGCGGCCTCAACCCTCGTCGAACCCCAACGTACGTCCGGACCAAGGTCCAGCCGGCGATCAACGCCGAAGGGACCGCGGATCTATGACGGACGTTCTGATGCTCGCCGCCGGATTGGCGGCGTTCGCGGCGCTCGGCGCCTATGCGCTCTTCTCGACGCCGCCTTGGGCGGAGCCGCGGCCGTCATCACGGCCGCGGTCTTCGTCGCGGCCCTTCTTCGCCCCGAGCGCTTCTGACGCCGCCGGCGCATATTCCCGGACATCCGACATGACGTTCAACGGCTGGATGCAGATCGCGCTGTTCTGCGCGCTTGTGCTCGCGCTCACCCGCCCCCTCGGCGGCTTCCTGACCCGGCTTTACGCAGGCGATCGCACGTTCCTTCATCCCGTGCTCGCGCCGGTCGAGCGCGGTTTCTACCGGCTTGCCGGCGTGAAGCCCGACGTCCAACAGGGTTGGGCGACATACGCGCTGGCGATGCTCGCCTTCAACGCCCTCGGCTTCCTCGCGGTCTACGGTCTGCTGCGCCTTCAGGGCGCGCTGCCGCTGAACCCGCAGGGCTTCGCCGGCGTCGCGCCCGATCTCGCGCTCAACACCGCGGTCTCCTTCGCCACCAACACCAACTGGCAGTCCTATGGCGGCGAGACGACGCTGTCCTACGGCTCGCAGATGTGGGCGCTGACCGTGCAGAACTTCGTCTCCGCCGCGACCGGCATGGCGGTCGCGGTCGCGCTGGTCCGCGGCTTCGCCCGCCGATCCGCGAGCGGCGTCGGCAACTTCTGGGCGGACCTCACCCGCTCCACGCTCTACCTGCTGCTGCCCGCCTGCCTCGTGCTCGCGCTCGCCTATGTGGCGATGGGCGTTCCCCAGACGCTGTCGCCCTATGCGACCGCCAGGACGCTCGAGGGCGCCGAGCAGACGATCGCGCTCGGGCCGGTCGCGAGCCAGCTCGCGATCAAGATGCTCGGCACCAACGGCGGCGGCTTCTTCAACGCGAACTCCGCCCATCCGTTCGAGAATCCGTCGGCGCTCGCGAATCTCGTCCAGATGGTCTCGATCTTCGCGATCGGAGCGGCGCTGACCAATCTGTTCGGCCGCATGGTCGGCGACGAGCGTCAGGGCTGGGCGATCCTCTCGGCGATGGGGGCGCTGTTCCTGACTGGCGTCGCGCTGGTCTACTGGGCCGAGGGCTCCGTCAATCCCATCCATGCCGCGCTCGGGCTCGATCCGGCGGGCGGAAACATGGAGGGCAAGGAGGTCCGCTTCGGCGTCGCGCTGTCGGCGCTGTTCGCGGCAGTCACCACCGCTGCCTCCTGCGGCGCCGTCAACGCCATGCACGACTCGTTCTTGGCGATCGGCGGGCTGATCCCGATGGTCAACATGCAGCTCGGCGAGGTCGTCATCGGCGGCGTCGGCGCGGGACTCTACGGCGTGCTGCTGTTCGCCGTGGTCGCGGTGTTCGTCGCCGGGCTGATGGTCGGGCGGACGCCGGAGTACGTCGGCAAGAAGATCGAGTCCCGCGAGGTGAAGCTCACCATGCTGGCGCTGCTCTGCTCGCCGGCCGCCACGCTGATCGCGCTCGCCGCGGCGTCCGTGAGCCCCCTCGGGCTCGCCGGGCTGCAGGAGAGCGGTCCGCACGGCTTCTCGGAGATGCTCTACGCCACGACCTCGGCCGCGGCCAACAACGGCTCGGCGTTCGGCGGGCTGACGGCCAACAGTCCCTTCTGGAATCTGCTGCTCGCCGCCGGGATGATGATCGGCCGCTTCGCCCTCATCGTGCCGATGCTGGCGGTCGCCGGCTCGCTTGCGGGCAAGCCCGCCGTTCCCCCCTCCGCCGGCACCTTCCCGACGCATGGCGGCCTGTTCGTCGGGCTGCTGGTCGGCGTGATCCTGATCGTCGGCGGCCTCACCTACCTGCCTGCGCTGACGCTCGGGCCGGTAGCCGACGCCTTCGCCACGGCGCAGGGGAGGACGTGGTGAGGCCTTGCCTTCTTGTCCCGGCCTTGCGCCGGGACCCAGAGCCTCGACGCTTCCAGAAGACCTCCACCCTCGCCGTCATACCTTGCGAGCCCCGCGCGTCTGGGTCCCGGCTCAAGGCCGGGACAAGACGGTGGCGCCAATCCGAGCCAACACCATGTCCGCACAACCCCGCTCCCTGCTTGACCCCGCGCTGATCGTCCCGGCGCTCGGCGCGGCCGCGCGCAAGCTCGATCCGCGCGAGATGATCCGCAACCCCGTGATGTTCGCGGTCGAGATCGTGGCCGTGGTCGCCACGATCCTGTTCGCCCGCGATCTGGCCGCCGGCGGAGAAGCGGGCTTCTCGGGGCAGATCGCCGTCTGGCTCTGGCTCACGGTCTACTTCGCGACCTTCGCCGAGGCCGTGGCCGAAGGGCGCGGCAAGGCGCAGGCGGACGCGCTCCGGCGCACCCGGTCCGAGACCATGGCGAAGCGCCTCCTCGGCTATGGCGACCGGGTCGAGGAGGTGGCGGCCGCGTCGCTCAAAGTGGGCGACCACGTCCTGGTCGACGCCGGCGACCTCGTTCCCGGCGACGGCGAGGTGGTCGAAGGCGTCGCGACGGTCGACGAGAGCGCGATCACCGGCGAAAGCGCGCCCGTCATCCGCGAGTCGGGCGGCGACCGCTCCGCCGTCACCGGCGGCACCAAGGTCCTGTCGGACCGCATCCGAGTGCGCATCACGGCGGCGAGCGGCTCGAGCTTCCTCGACCGGATGATCGCGCTGGTCGAAGGCGCTGAGCGCGCCAAGACCCCGAACGAGATCGCGCTCACGATCCTGCTCGCGGGCCTCAGCCTGATCTTCGTGCTGGCGGTCGCCACCATCCCCTTCTTCGCGTCCTACGCCGGCGGCGTGGCGTCGGTGATCGTGCTGGCGGCCCTGTTCGTCACGCTGATTCCCACGACGATCGGCGGCCTCCTGTCCGCCATCGGCATCGCGGGCATGAACCGGCTCGTGCGCTTCAACGTGCTGGCCATGTCCGGCCGCGCGGTCGAGGCGTCCGGCGACGTCGACGTGCTGCTGCTCGACAAGACCGGCACCATCACCCTCGGCAACCGCCAGGCGTCGGAGTTCATCGCCCTGCCGGGCGTCGCGCCCGCCGACCTCGCGGCGGCGGCGCAGCTCGCGAGCTTTTCCGACGAGACGCCCGAGGGCCGCTCGATCGTAGTCCTCGCCAAGGAGGCGCACGGTCTGCGGGGCCGGGAGATGGGGCGGCTCGACGCGACCTTCGTGCCGTTCACGGCCCAGACCCGCATGAGCGGCGTCGACGTCGGCGGCGTCAGGGTCCGCAAAGGGGCGGCCGACGCGATCATCGCTCACGTGAAGGCGCTCGGCGGGATCGTTCCGCCGGAGCTCCCGGAGATCGTCGAGCGGGTCGCCAAGTCCGGCGGGACGCCGCTCGTCGTGTCGCGCGACGCGCAGGCGCTCGGCGTCGTCCATCTCAAGGACATCGTGAAGGGCGGCATCCGCGAACGCTTCGCGGAGCTGAGGGCGATGGGCATCCGCACCGTCATGATCACCGGCGACAACCCGATGACTGCGGCCGCGATCGCGGCGGAGGCGGGCGTCGACGACTTCCTCGCCGAAGCCACGCCCGAGATGAAGCTCGCCCTGATCCGCAAGGAGCAGGCCGGCGGCAAGCTGGTGGCGATGTGCGGCGACGGGACCAACGACGCCCCGGCGCTCGCCCAGGCGGACGTCGGCGTGGCGATGCAGACCGGCACGGTCGCGGCGAGAGAGGCCGGCAACATGGTCGATCTCGACAGCGACCCGACGAAGCTCATCGAGATCGTCGGCATCGGCAAGCAGCTGCTTATGACGCGCGGCGCGCTGACGACCTTCTCGATCGCGAACGACGTCGCGAAGTATTTCGCGATCCTGCCGGCGATGTTCGTCACGCTCTATCCGTCCCTGAGCGCGCTGAACGTCATGGGGCTGGCCTCGCCGCAGAGCGCCATTCTCTCGGCCATCATCTTCAACGCGCTGATCATGTCTATGGCCTCGGCGGACTCGTGGCGCCCTTCGTCGGCATCAAGCTCATCGACATGGGCGTCTCGGCGCTCGGCCTAGCCTGACGCCCCAGAGGCGCTCCGTCATCCCCCGGCTCGTCCGGGGGATCCACTCATCCGCTCACGCCATAGGCTGACCCAGGCGCTCCCCGCCGACGGTAGATTCCCCGGACAAGCCGGGGAATGACGCCAGTTTCTGAAGCGAACGAGAACACCATGCTCTCCCATCTCCGCCCCGCCTTCGTGCTGCTCGTCCTGTTCACGCTCGTCACCGGCGTCGCCTATCCGCTCGCGGTCACGGGAATCGCCCAGGCGGTCGCGCCGTCGGCCGCCAACGGCTCGATGGTGGAAAGGAACGGGACAGTCGTCGGCTCCAGCCTGATCGGCCAGGCCTTCACGAGCCCGCGCTACTTCCATGGCCGGCCCTCGGCCGCCGGCGCGAACGGTTACGACGCCTCCGCCTCGTCGGGCTCGAATCTCGGCCCCACCTCGAAGGCGCTCGCCGAGCGGATCGCCGGCGGCGTCCAGAAGGCGAGGGCCGAAAACAGCCTGACGGGTCCGGTCCCGGCCGACCTCGTGACCGCGTCCGGCTCGGGCCTCGATCCCGACATCTCGCCGGCCACCGCCTTCGCTCAGGTCCAGCGGGTCGCGCGCGAGCGCGGCCTGCCGGAGGCCGACGTGCGGGCGCTGGCGCAGCTGACGGTCCAGCCCCGCGCGCTCGGCCTGCTGGGCGAGCCCCGCGTCAACGTGCTCGCGCTCAACATGGCGCTCGACGCGCTGAAGCCGTGAGGCGCCGTGGCGGCAAGGGCGTATAAGCGGCCCATATGGTCGCCGACGCCCGCCCATCGCCCGAAAGCCTTCTCAGCCTCGCCGGTCGCGAGGCGCGAGGTCGGCTGAAGATCTTCTTCGGGGCGGCCCCCGGCGTGGGCAAGACCTACGAGATGCTGTCGGCGGCGCAGGCCGCGAGACGCGAAGGGGTCGACGTGGCTGTCGGCGTCGTCGAGACCCACGGCCGCGCGGAGACCGACGCGCTGTTGAACGGTCTCGAGGTCGTTCCGCGGCGCGACGTTCCCTACCGCGGCCGGACGCTCGCCGAGATGGACATCGACGCGGTGCTGGCCCGCGCGCCGAGGCTCGTGCTCGTCGACGAGCTCGCCCACACCAACGCGCCGGGCTCTCGCCACCCGAAGCGCCATCAGGACGTCGAAGAGATCCTTGCGGCCGGGATCGACGTCTTCACGACGCTGAACGTCCAGCACCTCGAAAGCCTGAACGACGTCGTGGCCCGCATCACGCGGGTCCGCGTGCGCGAGACCGTGCCGGACCGCATCTTCGACCTCGCTGACGAGGTCGAGGTCATCGACGTGACCCCGGACGCCCTCCGCAAGCGGCTCTCGGACGGCAAGGTCTATGTGCGCGAACAGGCCGAGCGCGCGGTTCGACACTTCTTCCAGCCCGGCAACCTCACCGCGCTCCGCGAACTGGCGCTCCGCCGCACCGCCGAGCGGGTCGACAGCGACATGCGCGGCTACATGGCCGCGAACGCGATCGAGGGGCCGTGGCCCGCGGTCGAGCGCGTGCTGGTCGCGATCGACGAGCGGCCGGGGGCCGCGGCGCTTGTGCGCGCGGGCAAGCGCCTCGCCGACCGCGCCCGCGCGCCATGGCACTGCGTCGCGGTCGAGACGCCGCGCCACGCCCGACTGTCGGAGCTCGAGCGCGACCGGATCGCCGACACGCTGCGGCTCGCCGAGGCGCTCGGCGCGGAGGCGCTGGTGCTGCCCGGCGGCCGCAACGTCGCCGACGAGCTTCTCCATTTCGCCCGCAGCCGCAACGTCACCACGATCCTGGTGGGCAAGGCCCGGCGTTCGTTCTGGTTCGCGCTGACGCGCGGCTCGGTGGTCGCCGACCTGATCGACCGCGCCGGCCCGATCGCCGTGCAGGTCGTCTCCGGCGACGGCGAGACGGCGCCGCCGAAGACGGTCGAGACGCGCGCGGCGGAGCGCGGGCCAGGCGGCGAGGCCTATGCGCTCGCCGCGGCGGGCGTGGCGCTTGCGGGCGGCGTGGGCCTCGCGATCGATTTGACAATCGACCTGCCCAACATCTCCCTGATCTTCGTGCCGCCGGTGCTGCTCG
>QFQR01000025.1 GCA_003243275.1 Leifsonia xyli
GTGGAAGGCGCGGGACGCCAGGCCACCGTACATGCCGTAGTTTCGGCGGCTGACCGGTCGCCCGGCGCCCCGCGCACGACGTTTCGCGTTGATGCGGGCGACTCCCGGACGGCGATGGCGCGTTCCGGAACCGCGACGCCCCGCTCCCCTCTGGAGAACGAAGCCTTTCGGCCCTCAGGCGACCCCGGCGGAGATTTGGGCCTTTGGAGCCCGAACCCCGAGGGAGGCCGCCGCCATCCGTCCTTACGCCGGTGTAGGCGCGCCGGTCATAGTGCCGGCGGGTCTCCTCGCCGGACGGCCCGCCTCGCCTCCAGCCGCAAGGCCGGGGGACGCGCGCGCACGGCCGGCGCCGCACTCCAACGCCCCGGGAGCAGGAAGATCCGGTCCTCCCCGCCCGCGGGCGCCGCCCCCTCCCCGCACGCCCGGCCGGTCCGGACACGCCTTCCGTGTGGGGAAGAGCGGGTCTACTTAACTAGCCGAAGGTGTGCTCGTGCCCCTTTCAACTCCGAAGAATGAGCCGGCTCGTCCGGCATTCCTACAGTCACAAGTCCGAAAACCAACTTTAACAACTCATTTTCCGGCACCGCGATTTCAGCCGCTAAATCAGCTATCGAAATGCCGTCTTTCCTCATTTCTGAAAACACTTTTTTCCAAACCTGCGATGTCTCTGGCGGCATTGCGTCAGGCTCGGCCGTTCGATAACCTGATCGGGATATTTCAATAAATAGCTTGTTATAATGATAGTATGTAAGTTTTTTTAATTGAAAAAGCCGCACAGTCATAGCAGATGTAGAAACTTTCCACTCTTTCTTCAGTTCCATAATTGTATTCATATTGGGAGTAATATGCCCTTTAGCTCTAATAGCTGCTTCTGGCATCATAAAAGCAGATGCAAATGATTGCGCTTCTTTTTCCGCCTCTACCCCCTGAGGTGCTGCATTCCTATGTAAAACTAGGTGGCCCAATTCATGCGCGGCGTCAAATCGCCTTCTTTCACCCGACTTAATTGTATTAAGAAACACAAATGGCCGAGCACCGCGCCAAACAGAAAAAGCATCTACTTCTTTACAATTCTCAACTAGAGAAAACACGCGAATACCTTTTGACTCCAAAAGATAAATCATATTCTTAATAGGGCGCTCGCCCAATCCCCAGTATTGTCGCAAAGAATTTGCGGCAACCTCTGGGTCTACATCGCGGTAATCTGGTAACTGTACCCGCGGAAGTTCGAACTCACGGTCTACCCAGTCATTCAAAATCATCGCAATAGATCCAGCAGCCGTCGCAGCATCTCGCTGCTTCGACGTGATCTTGCTCATAGAGCGAAAGCTAACTCCTCCACTCTCCAATATTTCTATATCGTCGCTTTCAAAAAACTTTTTTGAAAAACCTAGGACGCGACAAATCTCATTTAGATTAGACTCTGTAGGAACATACTGGCCAAGTTCAAAACCGGAGATTGACCGAGGATCCAAACCAACTCGAACAGCAAGTTCCTTCTTTGTCAGTCCCGCGCGTTGACGAGCAACAATTAGCCGCGATGCATTAAACATGACTACGCCTTACGTCGAACTGGAATATCGATATCATCCTCCTGCGGAACCGCTCGAATATCATCGAATACATCCGAAGTATCAGGAATAAATATTCGTTCAAACCAACTTACGATTTGATTACCCTCTACCTCATCAGGCAGAGAAAGCTCCGCTCGATACTCATCTTCTGTAATATATATAAGCAAAATATACGTCTTATAGTTTAGAATAGTAGCAGCTCGCGCCAGCTCTTCTGACAGGGTTTCTGGAAAAAAATCGTGACCATGCTTATTCCTGATTGCCGCAGCTTCAATAAAAAGACCTTTCAGCGACTTCGTTCTCGGAGAAACATGGGCAACACGGGTGAACCGATCTCCACTCTCGACAACTATGTTCAACTGTCGACTATCATTGATAGTGAGAGAGAAATTTCCTGGATCGTCTTTTCGCCAGCCCCGCAGATCGCAAAGTTCGTCGCGTAGCACCCTAAGGGTCATTCCCCAAGCATGAGTTCCCGGGATCTGAGGCGCGTCATTCTCCGTTGTCGACACCCGCGCTGCGTGCCCTGCAGCGACTGCCTTCTGAAGAGCCTCCACCGAGATGCCGAGTTCAGCGAGACGACGTCTAGCTAGCTCCGGAGTTTCGTAGATCACGCGCAACCTCCGCTTCCGAATTTCAATCAATTTATCGGAGAGGAAACGGAAGTCAATCTGATCCGAAAAAGCGATTGGCGAATTAGCTGTGGACGAAACCCAGCTCTTCCCTGCTACGCCCCCTTTGCCTAATTGTCGCTGCCTCCTCTGCGAGACCCAGAAGGCCCGCCTCATGCACCACACCAAACTCGGCCGCACAGGCCTTGAAGTCTCGCGCCTCTGCCTCGGCTGCATGACCTATGGCGAGCCGTCGCGGGGCGCCCACGCCTGGACGCTCGACGAGGAGACCAGCCGGCCGCTGATCCGGGCGGCGCTCGAGGCCGGGATCAACTTCCTCGACACCGCCAACGTCTATTCGCTCGGCTCGTCTGAGGAGATCGTCGGGCGGGCGATCAAGGATTTCGCCAAGCGCGACGAGATCGTGCTCGCCACAAAAGTCTGCCAGCGCATGCGGCCCGGGCCGAACGGCGCGGGGCTCTCGCGCAAGGCGATCTTCTCGGAGCTCGACGCCAGCCTGAAGCGGCTCGGGACCGACTATGTCGACCTCTACCAGATCCACCGCTTCGACTACGGCACGCCGATCGAGGAGACGCTGGAGGCGCTGAACGACTGCGTGCGCGCAGGAAAAGTCCGCTATGTCGGCGCCTCGTCCATGCACGCCTGGCGGTTCGTGAATGCGGTCCACGTCTCGCGGGCGAACGGCTGGGCCGAGTTCGTCTCGATGCAGAACCACCTCAATCTGCTCTATCGCGAGGAGGAGCGGGAGATGATCCCGTTCTGCGAGGCGGAGGGGATCGCTGTCATCCCGTGGAGCCCGCTCGCCCGCGGCCGGCTGACGCGCGACTGGGACGAGACCAGCGCCCGCGCCGAGACCGACGAGTTCGGCAAGACGCTCTACGCGCCCGAAGACCGCGCGATCGTGGACGCGGTGGGGGCCGTGGCGAAGGCCCGCGGGGTTCCGCGGGCGCAGGTCGCGCTCGCCTGGGTGATGGCGAAGCCCGGCGTCACCGCCCCGATCATCGGCGCCTCGCGGCCGGGCCATGTCGAGGACGCCGTGGCGGCGATGTCGCTCGAGCTGACGGCGGAGGAGATCGCGGCGCTTGAGGCGCCCTACCGGCCGCACGCGGTGTCGGGCTTCGCCTGAGCGGAGCCGCGTACCGCCGTCATGCCCGCGCCGTCTGCGTAACAGGAGCACGCGCTCTTCCCCCCTCCCCCTTGCGGGGAGGGGCCGGGGGTGGGGGTGGGGGTGGCTCCGGAGAAGGCGCAGACGGCGAAGCCGCTCCACGCCCACGTTCGAAGCCCTGTTCTGAACCACCCCCCCCCCTCACCCTCCCCGCAAGGGGGAGGGGGTGGAAACGTCGCGACCTTCCGTAGAGCTCCCGTGAACGGGAGAAGTGGCGGCGGACGACGCGCCATAGGCGATCGCTCTCGGAAAGGACGGCGGCGGCGTAAGGAACGGCCCGACGCCCCCTCCCCTTCGGGGCGCGAAGCCTCCATATTGCGCCCATGCCGTCTCCCAAATCTCCCCGCCGGTCCGGCTTCGCCGAGGCCCCCCAGGCCGCCTTCGAGGGCGCGCCGCTCGACGATCTCGTCGGCGACGCCGACCTGCTGAAGGCGCTCGGCCGCGGCGGAAGCGCGGCCGAAGAGGCGCGCAGGAAGGTGGAGGAGCGGACCAGATCCTCTCCGCCGTCGTCCTCCGGCTCGTCCGGGGGACCCATGCCGGGCGTGGAGCGCGGCGGAACGATGGATGCCCCGGACGAGCCGGGGCATGACGAGTTCGCTTCGGCGAAACCGCGCAAGGCCGCGCCCGAAAAGGGCAAGCGCAGGCAGAAGCGCGACGCGACCCCGCTCGGGACGCCCGACCCGCAGAAGGCGCCGCGCGGCTTCGGCGCGGTGGACGAGACCGACGTCTCGGCGCTGCCGGCCGACTTCGACCCGTCGAAGGGCGTCTCGGCCACGGTGGCGGCGCTGGAGCAAAGCGGCCAGACCTTCGTGCTGAAGAGCGAGTACAGCCCGAAGGGCGACCAGCCGACCGCGATCGCCGAGCTCGTCGACGGCGTCCGCCGCCAGGAGCGCGACCAGGTGCTGCTCGGCGTCACCGGCTCGGGCAAGACCTATACGATGGCGCAGGTCATCAGCGAGACCCAGCGGCCGGCGCTCATCCTCGCGCCCAACAAGACCCTCGCCGCGCAGCTCTACGGCGAGTTCAAGTCGTTCTTCCCCGACAATGCGGTGGAGTACTTCGTCTCCTATTACGACTACTACCAGCCGGAAGCCTACGTCCCGCGCTCCGACACCTATATCGAGAAGGAATCGTCGATCAACGAGCAGATCGACCGCATGCGGCACTCCGCGACGCGGTCCCTGCTCGAGCGCGACGACGTCATCATCGTGGCGTCGGTGTCGTGCATCTACGGCATCGGCTCGGTCGAGACCTACACCTCGATGA
>QFQR01000026.1 GCA_003243275.1 Leifsonia xyli
TGATGAACGGGCGCGACGGCGACCCGCTCATTCTCGGCCAGCTCTGCCTTGCGGACAGCCGGGCGGTGAAGGACGCGGTGCTCGGTTTTTTCCTCGCCGCCGAGAAGGCGACCGAGGCGTCGCCGAGCTCGTCGACGACCTCGTCTTCGAGCTCGGATGGCGTCCCGGCGACGTCCGGGACCTGACGATCTCCGAGATCTTCTACTGGTACGGCCGGGCGCTCGCCCGCGCCGAGCGCCGCAAGCGTGAGGGACGGTGATGGCGTCGCGGGTCGTCGAAACCAAGCTCCTCCTCACCGGCGAGGATCAGGCGAGCCGGGTCCTGCGCGAGGTCGCCAAGGCGACCGGATCGGTGACCCGGACACTGGCCGAGGTCGCGAAGGCGAGCGGGCCGGCGTCGAAGGCCTTCGCGGAGGTGGCCAAAGCCACCAAGGTGTCGGCCGAGGTCGACCGTTTGACGAAGTCGCTTCAGCGCACCGCCAAGGCGGCGGGAGAGTTCGACGCGTTCCGAAAGGCGCGCGCCGAAGTCGCCTCGACCGAAGCGACGCTGAAGCTCGCCCGCGCGCGCATGACGGAGGTCGGCAAGGCGCTGGACGGCGCCAAGAAAGCCGCCGACGCCTACGCCAGCACCAAAGCCGCCACCGCGACCGCCGAGATGGCTGCCAAAGCGACGGCCGCGGCGCGCGAGGTCGCCAAGCTCGCCGCCGAACACAAAGCTGTGGAGCGAGAAGTCAGGACGGTCCAGTCCGTCATGAGAGCTCAGACGTCTGCGTTTGAGGCCGCGCGTTCGGCTGTCCGGGCCTATGGCGTGCCGATCCAGGACGCCGAGCGGCATCAGCAGGCGCTGCGGCGGACGATCGAGCAGACCACGAAGGCGATCCGCGAGCAGGAAGCGGCCGAGAAAGCCGCCGCGACCGAGGCGACGCGACGACTGAAGGCCGAAGATCGTCGGCTGCAGCGCCGCGCCGACCGTCGGGAGATGGTCGGAACCGCCGTCGCCGCCGGCGGGGCCTATGCGGGCTACAAGGCGAAGATCATCGCGGGCGACGCCATTTCGTCGGTGAAGGCCTACGACGAGGCGGTGCGCTATCAGCACATCGCCGGCGGCATCAGTGAGGAAAAGCAGCGAACGGTCATGATCCCGTCCGCGACTCGGATCGCGCAGGAAACCCGCTATTCGAACACGGACACGATCGAAGCGCAGACTTCCGTCGCCCAGGGCCTTCCGATGAAGGACCCAGACGTCAAGGCGGACGTCGCGGCGGCCATCACGGAAGAGGCGCGCCACTACGCCGTCATCATGAAGTCCGACATGACGACGGCCGCCGAGGGCATCCGCTCGTTTCTTCAGACGACGCAGAAGGACATCAGCACGGCCGAGAAGGCCGTCGCCGAGGCGGGACGTGGAACGCGTCTCGTCGTCGCCATGTCGAAGTCGGGCGGTCTCAGCGACGAAGACGCCCAACAGTATATCAAATACGCCTTCCCGACCGCCACCGCGGCCGGCCTGTCCGACCTGACGACCGCGGCGATCGGCTCCGTCGGCCGGCGCAGCGGGCTGCGAGGCGACGAGCTCGGCGTCTTCATGCGCGCCACGGCGTCCAAGCTGGTCGCCCCGACGTCGAAGGGGCGCGACGCGCTCGCGGCCGCCGGCATCGACTACGACAAATTCACGAAGATGCCCGGCGGCCTGTCGGCCGACACCATGGAAGGGTTCTTCAAGCGGCGCTTCGGCAAGGGGTTCAGCGCCGACCAGAGGGCGCAGATCGCCGACCTTCTCGAAGACAGCGAGACCATCGCCGATCGCGAGACCTTTACAAGCCGTCTGTCGGGCGTTCTCGAGGACAGCTTCGCCAAGGACAAGAAGGGCAAGATCAGCGGTCCGACCGCAAACAAGATCGCGAAGATGCTCGGCGACTATCACAAGCTTTCGGTCGAGAGCGTCGACGCCGAGGGACTGCTCGCTGAAATCCTGAGCAATCCGCGCATGACGCTGATGTTGAAGAACGCGTTCTTCACCGACAAGCATGGCGGCAAGGCCGCGATCGTCGGAAGCCAGTTCGGCCAGCTCGCGGAGGATCGCGCGGCGATCCAGAAGGCGACCGAAGACCCGAACTACGCCAGCGACAAATCAAAATACATGATCGCTGGCGTCTCCGGCTCTCTCGAAAACCTCGAAGGGTCCTGGGAGAACTTCGTCCTCAAAATCGGCGAGGCGAACGAGGGCGTCATCAAGTTCACCTCCGACGGCCTCAGCGGCATGCTGAACGCGTTCTCGAACCTCAATCCCGAGATCCAGAAATGGACCAGCCTCGTGGGCGGAGGAGCCGCGATCGCGGCCGGCGGCGGCGGCGCCTATGCTCTGGCCCGCAAGCTGACGGGCGCCGGGGCGCTCACAGGATCGGCGACGCATCTGCATTCCGCCGCGACCGCGCTCGAGGTCGCCGCCGCGAAGCTCGGGGCCAGCGGCCAAGCCGGCATGGTGGACAAGGCGTCCAAGGCTCTGCCGGCGACCGCAGCCGCCGGCGCGATAGCGCCCTGGACGGCCCTGCTTGCTCCGGCCGCCATCGCCGGCGCGGGCGTCGTGGGCTCATTTCACGGCAACGCGGTCGCGGGCGAGCAGCTCAGGGTTGGCCTGGATCGGCGGAAGGCGGAGCGCGAAGGCAATGATCTTCCCTATCTGAAGGCCGACATCGAGAAGCTTCGGACCGAACTCGCCGCGAACGAGCGCCGCGCCGCCGAGATCGGAGACGACATGGATCGGGCGCCGGTGCTGATGGCGCTGCGGAGCCGGAAGACGGCCATCGAGGCGAGCATCCGGGATATCGAGGCCAAGATCGCCGAGCGTCTGAAAAACGGTCCGATCGATCTCGGGCTCGACGCTCTGTCGGCCGTCGCCCGGCCGGGCGG
Organism: Leifsonia xyli; assembly: GCA_003243275.1. Classification (GTDB taxonomy): domain Bacteria; phylum Actinomycetota; class Actinomycetes; order Actinomycetales; family Microbacteriaceae; genus Homoserinibacter. The sequence goes on from QFQR01000026.1 coordinate 2,910, forward strand.
GCAGGCGGTCGGCGAAGTTGTGGGCAAGGGCGTCGCCGACGGCGTGAAGTCGAAGGCGCCGGAGGTGCTGGAAGAGGGCAAGGCCCTGTTCAAGCGAATGAAGGATGTGTTCGCGCCCGGCATCGCAGTGCCGCTCCGCTATGCGCCCGAAAGTGGCGGCGGGTTCGGCGGGGCGGGCGGCGGCCTGATCCGGGCCTCGCTCGGCGGCGACGATCCCCATGCGCGGCCTGCCCGCAGCATCGGCCCCGCCGAGGGCGGCGGCTGGGCGATCCGCGAGACGGCCGCCTCCGGCGGGGCGGGGGCGGGACGCGAAAGCGTCGGCCCGGTCGCGGCTCTGCCAGTCGACGACGGCCCCGGCGCCGGCCATATCGCGCCGCGCGAGGAGCGCGCCGCCTATATCCGTGAGGCGGCGCGCAAGCGCGGCATCGACCCGGAGACGGCGCTGCGCGTCGCGCAGAGCGAGGGCTTCAACGACTACACCGGCGATCAGGGCCGCAGCTTCG
>QFQR01000027.1:2500-4312 GCA_003243275.1 Leifsonia xyli
TACGCTCCGCGCCGGCTCAATGCCGGAGGCGGCTGCGCCGCGGGGCGTGGTGATCATCAGTAGGGTAAGACAGGTACTTTTACCCTGAATACATAGGGGTTTAAGAGCAAACCCGGGGAACTGAAACATCTAAGTACCCGGAGGAAAGGAAATCAACAGAGACTCCGCTAGTAGTGGCGAGCGAACGCGGACCAGCCGAGCCTGGAAGAGTGAGTAGAATGGTCTGGAAAGGCCAGCGATATGGGTGACAGCCCCGTATACGAAGCTCCACGGGACATATTAAGTAGGGCGGGACACGTGAAATCCTGTCTGAAGATCGGGGGACCACCCCCGAAGGCTAAGTACTCCTTGCTGACCGATAGCGAACCAGTACCGTGAGGGAAAGGTGAAAAGCACCCCGACGAGGGGAGTGAAACAGTACCTGAAACCGGACGCCTACAAGCAGTCGGAGGGGCCTTGAGCCCTGACGGCGTACCTTTTGTATAATGGGTCAACGACTTGGTCTGTCGAGCAAGCTTAAGCCGTTAGGTGGAGGCGCAGCGAAAGCGAGTCTTAAAAGGGCGCATGAGTTCGACGGATCAGACCCGAAACCAGGTGATCTAGCCATGAGCAGGATGAAGGTTGGGTAACACCAACTGGAGGTCCGAACCAACACCCGTTGAAAAGGGTCTGGATGACTTGTGGCTAGGGGTGAAAGGCTAATCAAACCTGGAGATAGCTGGTTCTCCGCGAAAGCTATTTAGGTAGCGCCTCGGACGAATACCCACGGGGGTAGAGCACTACATGGATGATGGGGGCCCACAGCCTTACTGAGTCTAAGTAAACTCCGAATACCGTGGAGTACTATCCGGGAGACACACATCGGGTGCTAACGTCCGGTGTGAAGAGGGAAACAACCCTGACCTGCAGCTAAGGCCCCTAATTCACGGCTAAGTGGGAAAGCATGTGGGACGGCCAAAACAACCAGGAGGTTGGCTTAGAAGCAGCCATCCTTTAAAGATAGCGTAACAGCTCACTGGTCTAGATAAGCTGTCCTGCGGCGAAGATGTAACGGGGCTCAAGCCGTGAGCCGAAGCTCAGGATGTGCAGCAATGCACGTGGTAGCGGAGCGTTCTGTGATATAGTCTCATGTGTTTTATCCGCCTCTGTTCAGCAATGGGCAAGACGGAGACGAACACGCGAGACTTTCTGTGAAGCCGGGCTGTAAGGCATCCGGTGGAGAGATCAGAAGCGAGAATGTTGACATGAGTAGCGACAAACAGGGTGAGAGACCCTGTCGCCGTAAGTCCAAGGGTTCCTGCTTAAAGCTAATCTGAGCAGGGTAAGCCGGCCCCTAAGGCGAGGCCGAAAGGCGTAGTCGATGGGAACCAGGTTAATATTCCTGGGCCAGTAGGATGTGACGGATCTCGACGGTAGTTTGCCCTTATCGGATTGGGTGGGCTGCTTAGAGGTTCCTGGAAATAGCCCTACATCAGACCGTACCCTAAACCGACACAGGTGGACTGGTAGAGTATACCAAGGCGCTTGAGAGAACCACATCAAAGGAACTCGGCAAAATGCCTCCGTAAGTTCGCGAGAAGGAGGCCCCACTTTTACGCAAGTAGAGGTGGGGGGCACAAACTAGGGGGTGGCGACTGTTTACTTAAAACACAGGGCTCTGCGAAGCCGTAAGGCGACGTATAGGGTCTGACGCCTGCCCGGTGCTGGAAGGTTAAAAGGAGGGGTGCAAGCTCTGAATTGAAGCCCCAGTAAACGGCGGCCGTAACTATAACGGTCCTAAGGTAGCGAAATTCCTTGTCGGGTAAGTTCCGA
>QFQR01000015.1 GCA_003243275.1 Leifsonia xyli
GCATGCAGCTCGCCGCGGCGGTCGCGGTCGGCGCGCTGATCGGTCCGTCGCAGGTCGGCGCCCGCGTGGTCGAGATGCTCGTCGGCCAGCGGCTCCACCCGACCGCAACCCTTGCATGGGCCGGGGCGCTGGTGGCCGTCGGCGTGGTGCTGCTCGCATTCGGTGGGGGGCCAGCCGCGGTCGCCGTCGTGCTTTACGCCGCCGGGAACGGCGTGTGGTCGATCGCCCGCGGCACGGTCCCGCTCGCGCTGTTCGGCGCTGAACGGTACGCCGTCGTCATGGGACGGCTCGCGGCGCCGAACCTAGTCGTACAGGCAGCCGCGCCGTTCGCGGCCGGGTTTGTGATCTCAGCCGCCGGGACCGACACGACGCTTGGCGTGTTGGCCATGCTTGCAGTGGCCAACCTGCTCGCGACCGTCGCGCTCGCGCGCAGCCGATGACGAGAAGCGCCAAGTGTTGAAATCGAAGACGTAAGCGCGGGCCGGGTGGTAAGTTGCTTGGCGTGACATCTATAAACGCGTTCGAAACAAGCCGATCGACCGAATCTCAAGCCTTTTATCCGCCTCTAACTCAAGGGGCCAATCAATCTCATGTCCTTAGCACCACTCGTCTTCGTCAACATCGGCTGGATGAACAAATACGCCGGCGCGTCCCCGGACGATCGGGCGACGGGCGGCCACGGCTTTCTCAAAACGAACGACGTCGGTCACGAAAGCTGGAACTTCCAGCCCTATCGCGGCCGGGTCTACGGGTACATTCCGAGGTCTGGAAGCTTCAACCTGACAAGGCTCGGTGCGGAAAAGTCGGCTCCGAGCGTCGACGGCGTGACGGTCGTGTGGGTCGCACGAAACCCCTCGGATCTGAAGACCTATATCGTCGGCTGGTACCAAAACGCGACCCTATTGGCGCCGTCGGAGGACATTGAGCTCACCCGCGGCGGCTTCAAGGTCGGTTATCAGGTCCACGTCGCGAAGGACGATGCGACGCTGCTCAAGGTGGAGCAGCGCCTCTTCCCGGTTCCGATGAGCAAGGAGCCGGGCAATTTCGGACGATACCCCGTTTGGTACGGAGGGATCGGCGACGAATACCGCGACAGCGTGCGGGCCTACATCAAAGCTGGCGGCGTGCTGCCGAAGCCCAAGGCTCCCGGAAAGGGCAGGACGGCGCGCAATCCGGATCCCGAGGACCGGAAGCGGATCGAGGATGCGGCCGTCGAGCACGCCACCGCGTTCTATGAATCCGCTGCAGGCGGCAACCGGAACGTCAAGAGCGTCGAGCACCTAAACCATGGTTGGGACCTGACGGTGACGGCCCCGACCGGCGCTATCATCAAGGTCGAGGTCAAGGGCCTTTCCGGCCGGGCTGTCGCGGCCGAGGTGACGGCCAACGAGTACACGCAGATGCTCTCGAGCGAGCATCGGGAGCAATACGTCGTCTACATCGTGACCGAGGCCGGAACCCCGGAGGCCGAAAGCCATATCTTCGTCTACAGCAAGGGGCACAGCCGACGGCGCGAACACGTCTGGGCGACCGCGGAAGGCCGCAAGCTGCTTATCAAGGAGGTCAAAGCGGCCCGGCTGACGGCGGCGCCCTCGGCCCAACGTCGCCAGGACTAAAGTGTTCTCTTAGCGACAACACATGCCGCCGCTCCGACTTCGCCTATTTGTGTCAATCGGTACTGAACTTTGGCTTCTCGAAGACCTCAAGGCTCGCGTCGCCTGACCCCGATCCGGCGCCTGCCACGCCGCTCGGTCTGCCCGCCGAAAAACGGACCTCGCTAATTACCGCTATGGGTCATCCTGGGACGAGATCATCCGACTGGGATGCGCCAATATCGGAACTGAACCTCATTCCTCAAAGCGGACATCGACACTGCGTCTTACGGCGAGGTTTTATCTCGCCATGCCGGGCGCCGCTCCAGATGGCGACGCCCGCCGCTGGCGTTCAGCCGATAAACTGAATTAAGTCGCGATTTAGCCTCCTCGGATCGGTCGCGAACAGCCCATGCGGCTGACCGTCGTACTCGATGTAGGTCGCGCCCGGGATGCCCGCGGCCGCCGCCTTGCCGCTCGGGGCGATCGGGACAGTCGCGTCCGATGTGCCGTGGATTACAAGCGTCGGCTTGGTGAAGGACTTCAGGTCCGGCCGGAAGTCGGTCCGGCCGAACGCATCCACGCAGTCGAGCGTCGCCTTGGGGCTCGCCATCAGGCCTAGCGTGAAGGTCCAGTCGAGGAGCGCCGAACTCACCGGGCGCGAGATCACGCCGACGCCATAGAACTGCTTGGCGAAGGTCTGCAGGAAGGCGAAGCGGTCCTTGCGGATCTCACCCTTCATGTCCTCGAACACGCTCGCGTCGACGCCGTCCGGGTTGCTGTCGTCCTTCAGCAGGTAGGGGACGACCGAAGAGACCAGCGCAGTCTTGGCGACGCGCTCCGACCCGTGGCGGGTAAGGTAGCGGGCGATCTCGCCGCCGCCCATCGAGAACCCGACCAGGTTCGCTTCGCGGATGTCGAGCTTCTCGAGCACGGCCGCGAGGTCGTCGGCGAAGGTGTCGTAGTCGTATCCCGTCGCGGGATGCGCCGACTGGCCGAAGCCGCGGCGGTCGTAGGTGATGACCCGGTAGCCTGCCTCGAGCAGCGCCAGCGTCTGGTACTCGAACATGTCGCCCGTCAGCGGCCAGCCGTGGATCAGGACCACGGGCTTGCCCGCTCCGGCTTCCTTGACGTGCAGATGCGCGCCGTCTCGCGTTTCGATGTGCATGCGTTCTCCCTGGTGCAGTCCTGCGCCAGGCAGATCCCGGCTTCGGATCACAACGTCAGGGGATGGCGAACGTTCTTCGGGGTTTGCTCGCGCAGGTCGGTGCGCTCGTCACGTCGACCTAGCTGGCCGGTCATCGCCGCCATGCGCGCAGCGCCTTCAATTACCTCGTGCGCAATGATAGATGAGTTTTGAGGTTTCGGCCTCGATCTTCCTTCATTGCTACGACCGGTGCGGATGTGACCCTCGCCCATGACCTGGATGGGTCAACCCAGTCTAAGCCGTTCGTTGTGCCTGGCTTCCTGTCGAACGGCAGTCGGATGTCGCGCGAGATCATCGCGTTCGATTGGGGTCGAACGTCGCTTGGCCCCATCTCGACCTGGCCCGCTTCTCTCAAGATGATTTTGCGCCTTGTGCTGCAGTCAGAGCAGCCGATGTGCTTCTGGTGGGGCGAGGATCTCTTGAGCTTCCACAACGACGCCTACCTGCCGATGCTCGGCGGCAAGGCCGACCGCACGCTCGGCCGTCCAGGTCCAGTCGTCTGGAAGGAGGTCTGGTCCGATGTACAGGCGCTGATCGACGACGCCTTGTCGGGTCGTTCGCGGCGGGTTGAGAACCTGCCTCTCAAGACCACCCGCAACGGGGTCGAGGAACTCACCCACTGGAGCTTCACCTACAGCCCTCTGACGGACGAGAACGATCAGGTCCGCGGCGTCCTGAACATCGTCACGGAGACCACGAATTCCTACGGCACGAGCGTCGCGCTCGAGAAGGCTAACGTAGACCTTACCCATGGCCTCGACGTCGCCCAGGCCCACATCGAAGAGCAGTCGCGCGCCGAGCGCCGCCAGCGCCTTCTCCAGCGCGAGTTGATCCACCGGATGAAGAACACGCTCGCGATGGTTCAGGCCATCGTCAGCCAGACGCTCAGGAACTCCGATGACCCGAAGATCGCCGGCGACATCATCGCCGAACGCCTTTCGGCCTTGTCCCGCGCCCAGGACATTCTGACCGAAACGAGCTGGACGAGCGCGGCGGTGGAGCTTGTGGTCGGCCGAGCGATCTCGCCCCACGCGGACGGATCGAGAATTCGCTTCCAGGGGCCGAGGTGCGAGCTCTCCGCCCAGCAGTCGCTTGGGCTGTCGCTTGCCCTCCACGAACTCGCGACCAACGCTGCAAAGTACGGCGCGCTCTCGAACGGCGAGGGCTCCGTGGAGATCGTCTGGGACAGTCGTCCGGATCGCGCGTTCACGTTCCGTTGGAAGGAACAGGGCGGCCCGGCCGTTTCCCCGCCGACGCGGCGCGGGTTCGGATCGCGGCTGACCGAGCGGATCGTGGCGGGCTATTTCGCGGGAGACGCCCGTCTCGCCTACCAGCCTGACGGCGTTCTGTTTGAACTCACCGGCGAACTCGACGAGTCCCTTAACTGATGGTCAGCCATGATCCGCGCAACTTATTGCCACCGGGGGTCGTTGCGTAACCATGACAGGTGCAACCCCCTCCGCGACCCGCGTCGTGCTGGTCGTCGAGGACGATCCGCTGGTGCGGATGAGCGCCGTCGACATCGTCGAAGACGCCGACTTCGTCGCCTACGAAGCGCGCAACGCTGATCAGGCGTTGCGGATGCTCGAAGCTCATCCCGAAATTTCAGTGCTGTTCACCGACATCGACATGCCGGGAACGATGGACGGGCTCGCGCTCGCCCATGCCGTCAGGCAGCGATGGCCTCACATGACGATCATCATCGCTTCCGGACACGTCAGGATCGAGAAGGGCGACATGCCCGACGACGGGGTGTTCTTTCCAAAGCCCTATGCGTCGTCGACCATCCGGCGAGCGCTGGAACGCGCTGCGCCACGCCGCCACTGAACAGTTCGGGCAGGCCGCCATCTTCGTCGTCGGGGCGCTGATGTGATCCCTGCGATGGGACTGAACAGAGTCCGCGTGTCGATGATGACTCCTGAGCCCCCCGTCAGCCCCCCTCACCATGCCGAGAATCCTCAGGTGCGCCTGGCGGAGGACCGGACGATCCTGGCCGCGGAGCGGACCTACGCCTCCTGGCTCAGGACGGGACTTTCCTTCCTGGTCGTCGGGCTCGCGGCGCAACGCTTCCTTCGCGAGGTGCTGCCGGGCTCGCCGCTCCTGATCATCTCGCTGGCGATGATCCTTTGCGCAGTCGTCTGCTTCGGCTCCGCGGCCTGGCGCGACGCGGAGGTCCGAAAGCGGTTGGGAGCGCGGACCGAGGTCCGCCTTTTGCCGCGCGTGATCGCAGCGGGGCTCCCGCTGTTCCTCATCATCTCGTCGGCCGTATCAGCGGCGTTCCTTGCGACGCACTGATCGTCAGGTGACCGTGACGGTCACGCGGTGCCAGCATGACCCAAGGTAGCCCTTGAAGTTCCAGATATGCTCGGGGCGCGAGGGCTGTGTCTGTCCGGCGGCGTCCCACGCGCGGACGACCAGTTCATGCGCGCCTGGCGCCAGATCGAGCCTCGTCGTCCAGAACATCCACGCAAAGGGTGCATCGGGGTCACCGCTGAGTTCGGCTTGCATCCAGCTTTCGCCGCCGTCGGCCGAGACGTCGACCCGCCGGATGGGCCGGTCGCATGCGACCGCATAGCCGCGGACCGTCGTCTCGCCGGCCGGAAGCCTGGCGCCAGCCGCCGGCTCGCAGATGGCGGCGTTGATCGGCAGCGCTTCGATCGCCGGAGCGTCGCTCGGGTCGGCCGTCTCCTTGCTCAGGTGAGACGGAAAGAGCTTGTAGTCCTCCGCCTGCATCGGATTGGAGGAAGGGGCGTCCTGGACCGTGATCGAGGCGAGCCACTTCGGACTTCGCACGCCCGCGAACCCGGGCACGACCAGACGCAGCGGCTTTCCATGCTCGGCCGCCAGAGGCGCATCGTTCATGTGCGTCGCCAGCAGCGTATCGGGATCGAGCGCCTTCTCCATGGCGATCGAGACGCCGAAGCGAAATCGTTCGCCGTCCTGCTCCACCACGTCGTGGCTCTCGAAGGCGACATGGAGTTCTTGCCGCTCATCGACGCCCGCGGCCCTCAGCACGTCGCGGAGACCTACGCCGGTCCAGCGGGCGTTGCCGATCGCGCCCGGCTCCCAGGGGTCGCCGGAGACCGGGCGATGCCGATGGAGGTCGGCGCGCCGGTTTCCGGCGCATTGCATCGTCGCGATGACCGATCGGTCGGGGAACCGCTCCATGAGCTCGGCCAGCGTGAAGCTGAGTTCCGTCGCGACCATCCCTCCAACGGTCAGCCGATAACCGTCGGCCTCGAGATCGGGGATGTCGCCATGGCTGCGGACGTAGAAATTCTCTTCCGGCGTCAGAAAGGATTGGCGAAGCCTGTCCAGCCTTGGCTCGGCGTTGAACGGCGCCTCGCTGTGAACGATCTGACCGGGCTTTCGATGAGAGTTGTCGAGCATTGGGCGCCTCACATTCGAGGTGCAACGGCCGGCGAGCCCAAAACGATCCGAGGGCGCCTGGCTTGCTCCGTACTGCCCTGACGCCTGATGCTGGGTGGAGGCGGACGTCAGATTCGCCCTGGGAGGAGCGCCACCTGCGCGACGTTGTCGAACAGTGCCTGAGGGAGAGCTGGAGCCGCCTCTTCGGCTATGCGGTAAGCCTTTGCGGCGACCGCGAGACCGCGCGCGACCTCATCCAGTCGAGCGCGGTCAAGGCGCTCGACACGAACGCTCCTCCCAGAGAACCCGCGGCCGCGCGAGCCTGGTTGTTCCGGGTGATACGGAACGACTGGATCGACAGGGGGCGCAGGGCGACCGTGCGGGCGGCGGACCGCGAGCCGGTCGAACCGACCGAGGGGCCGTGGGCCTATGAAGACGCCCGGATCGCCGCCATTACGGTGCGGCAGGGGCTCGACCGGCTTGAGCCCTATCAGCGCGAGATCATCGAGCTGGTCGATCTTGCGGGGTTCCGCTACGCCGAGGCCGCCGAGATCCTGGAGGTGCCGGTGGGCACGGTGATGAGCCGTCTCTCGCGGGCCCGGCTCGCGCTGCTCGAGGCCATCGAGGGCGGAAAGGTGACGCCCCTGGAACGGAGCCGCGGAACGCGATGACGACGATCGGCTGGGACGAGATCAACGCCTATGTGGACCGTGAGCTCGACGCGTCCGCATCCGCGGCCGTGGCGGCGGCGATCGCGCGCGACCCGTCGCTCGCCGCCCGCGTGGCGACGCTGTCGAAACTGAAGGCCGAAGCCGTCGGCCTTCCCGCACCGACCGAAGCCCCGCCGTTTCCGGCCCGCCCGGCAGGGCGGCGCCTCGTTGCGTCATGGCGGCCGCTCGCGCTCGCGGCCTCCATCGCGCTGCTGCTCGCCGCCGGGGCGGGCGCGTGGCTCTCCCGGGCTCCGGGCGCCGATCCTCTCGCTGCGACTGTCGCGGCGGAGCGCGGCTGGCTGGCGGGCGCCACACCGGAGGCGTCGAGCGCAGGCGTGCGCGTCGCCGTCGAGACCGGCGCCAGCAGCAGCCTGCCGGACCTGTCGGCGGCCGAACTCAGGCTCGCCTATCTCGCGGCGGATCCTGTCTCTGACGGCCGCCGCGGGCTGTTCGCGGGCTATGTCGGTCCCCATGGCTGCCGGCTGGGCCTCTGGATTGGTCGGGGCGCAGCTCGTTCGGCGCCCGAGGCGGTAGACGTGGGCGACGTGCGCGTGCGCCGTTGGTCGGCGGACGGAGCGTCCTACGCGCTGATGAGCCGAGGGATGGACCCGCTCCGGCTCGATCGCTTCGCAGCCGTGATTGCAGATCTCGCAGGTCCCGGCCGCACGCCGGACGATGGGCTCCGCATCGCGCTGAAGGAGGCCTCGACGTCCGGCGACGCCTGCTCGGGCTGATCAGCCTGGAATAATTCGAAGCCCGACTGCGTCTCCTCTTTCATGGGGAATATGTCCCCGCGAGGAGACGACCATGTTCGACAGACGACGGATGCTGAAATCCGCCGGCGGCATGGCGCTTGGGTTTTCAGGGCTTGCGATCGCTGGATCGCCGCTGAAGGCCTTCGCGGCAGAGACCGTCACGCTGCCCTTCGCCAATGGCGAGCGGAAGCTCGTGCAGTATCCGGGCAAGCGCCCGCTGATCCAGCTCACCGCCCGCCCGCCGCAGCTCGAGACGCCGTTCTCTGTGTTCGACGAGGGCGTTCTGACGCCGAACGACGCGTTCTTCGTGCGCTATCACCTCGCCGGCGTACCGCTGTCGATCGACCCGGCGGCCTACAAAATCGAGGTGAAGGGCAAGGTCGACACGCCGCTGTCGCTCTCGCTCGACGATCTGAAAAAGATGGACGCGGTCGAGATCGTCGCGGTCCACCAGTGCTCCGGCAACAGCCGCGGCTTCGTCGACCCACGGGTCGCCGGCGGCCAGCTCGCCAACGGCGCGATGGGTAACGCCAAGTGGAAGGGCGTGTCGCTTAAAAGCGTGCTCGACAAGGCGGGCGTCCAGGCCGGCGCCGTGCAGGTCTCGTTCGACGGGCTCGACAAGCCGGTCATCCCGGCGACGCCCGACTTCGTGAAGGCGCTCGAGATCGACCACGCCCGCGACGGCGAAGTGATGCTCGCCTACCAGATGAACGGCGAGGACCTGCCCTGGCTGAACGGTTTTCCGGTGCGCCTCGTCGTGCCCGGGCGTTTCGGCACCTACTGGGTCAAGCATCTCGCCACCATCACGGTACTGGACCAGCCATTCGACGGCTTCTGGATGAAATCCGCCTATCGCATCCCGGACAACGACTGCGCCTGCGTCGAGGCCGGCCAGAAGCCGGACAAGACGAAGCCGATCGGACGCTTCAACGTGCGCTCCTTCGTCACCAACGTGCTCGACGGCGCAAAGGTGAAGGCGGGCGACGTCGAGCTTCGCGGGATCGCGTTCGACGGAGGGACCGGGATCAAGTCGGTCGAGACCTCCGTGGACGGCGGCAAGACGTGGGCTTCGGCGAAGCTCGGCGAAGACCTCGGCAAATACTCGTTCCGCCAGTGGACCTCGAAGGCGACGCTGCCCTCGGGCGAGGCCGCCATCATGGTCCGCGCGACGTCGAACGGCGGCGAGACGCAACCGACTTCGGCGCGCTGGAACCCGCCCGGATACATGCGAAACGTCGTCGAGCAGACGCGCGTGAAGGCGGCGTGAGGGAGGATCGAATGAGACATCTTGCACTCGCCCTCGGACTCATGGGCGCGGTCGTCGCGGGAGCGGCTTCCGCCGAACCGAAGACCTATCAGCTTCCGGACGAGACGGCCGAGTTCAAGCAAGGACCTGGCGTCGAGGCCGCGCAGAACAATTGCATGTCCTGCCACTCGGCCGACTACATCAACGCGCAGCCGCCGAAGAAGGGCCGAGCGTTCTGGGAGGCCGAGGTCACGAAGATGATCCACACCTACAAGGCGCCGATCGAGGAGACCGACGCCAAGGCGATCGTCGACTACCTCGAGAAGACCTACTGAACGTACCGAACGAAAGCGCCGGCGCGGAGTTGGTCTCCGGCCGGCGTGACGTTGCGCCTTATGCAAGGAACCTCATGAACGATCCCCAGATCACCGAGACCACGAACGAAGCGCGACAGGGCGAGACCAGCGGTCACATGCGCTGGGTGTTGCTGGTCTCGATCGTCCTGGCGATCGTGGCCGTCGCCGCTATTTGGCTCTGGATCTTCTGAAGTCGCTTCACGGAAATCGACGCCTCAGCGCTTGCCCTTGCCGTCGCCGTCGCGCATCTCGCCGGTCGGTTCCTGAACGTGGGCCTCGAGGAACCAGAGCTGTTTGTCGACGGCCCGCGACACCTCGGTGAAGAGATCCGATGTGCCCGCGTCGCCCGCCTCATCGGTCTGATCGACGTTCTCCCGGATGGCGTTGGCGTAGGCCGCATAGCGGTCGATGAGCGCTGCGATGTGGTCGGCGATCGCGTAGGCGTCGGTCGGATAGGGCGCGAGCGCCGAGCGCTCGGCGACCTCGGTCGCGGTGCCGATGGCGGTCGCGCCGAGCTGAACGGCGCGTTCGGCGACCTTGTCGTTCAGGTCGTCGAGTTCGTCGCGGAACCCGTCCAGCATCAGATGGACGCCGATAAAGTCCGGTCCCTTGAGGTTCCAGTGCGCCTGCTTCACCGCCAGCGCTAGATCGATCCCGTCTGCGAGACGCGCGTTCAGCAGTTCGATCGAGACCTTCCGCGCGTTCGAGGGGGTCGCGTTGCGGGTCTTGTGGTCGTGGATCGCCTTGCCAGTCTTGGTCTTGGTGGACATGTGTCTCAGCCTTTTTCGAATGTTTGAAATTGGATCTCGGTCGGTCGATGGGATGACAGGCCCGTGATGTCGCGACCACAACGAGCGCAGGAACGGCTCGTTCCCCCTGTCCGTCAGGCGCTCTTCAGGCAGGGCGCCACGAACAGGTCGCCTCGCCAGGCGCCGCGGACGGTGCGGGCGCCGACGATCAGCCAGAGGCAAGCGAGCGCCGCGACCAGGACGACGCCGAAGCCGTGGATGGCCGGGATCGGCAGGACGCTTCCGAGCCTGAGTGTCGCGACTGCGTAGACGCCGAGCGGAAAGGTGTAGCCCCACCAGCCGAGATTGAACGGCAGACCCTCCCGCAGGTAGCGTAGCGTGATCAGCAGCGCCATCGCGAGCCACCACAGGCCGTAGCCCCACAGCAGCAGCCCGGCGACCAGCCCGACGCCCTCGGCGATCCCGCCGAACTGGCCGAGCCCGTTCGCTGCGAGGATCTCCGGCGCGGTGTGGCCGAGGACGAGCATGCCGAGCGCCCCGGTCCCGATCGGGCCGAGCGCGAGCCAGCTCGTCGTCGCCATCGAGACATGCGGCAGGTTGTGCAGGACCATTCTCAGCAGCAGCACCACCAGCATGCTCATGGCGAGCGGCACGGAGAGCGACCACAGGACGTAGGAGACGACGAGCACGTCGAGCCGAAGCGAGGCCTCGGTGAGATGCGGGATCAGCAGGCCGCCCGAGACCGCTGCGACCTCGCAGGCGACCACCGGCAGCAGCCAGACCGCCGTCATCTCCTCAATCGAGTGCTCCTGGCGGGTGAACATCATGTAGGGGATCGCGATCCCGCAGACGATCGACAGGGCGACGTCGATCCACCACAGCGCATGGGCGATCCCGACCGCGGCGTCTCCCCAGCGCGCGACACCGAAGATGAGAAACCCGTTGATGATGGTTGCGAGGCCCATCGGAATGCAGCCGAAGAACATCGACACGACCGAATGCCCGAAGATCCGCCGCGCGCCGTCGAAGAAGAAGATCCAGCGCGCAGCGTAGAGGCCCGTAAACAGCGCGAACAGGCCGATGTTGAAGAGCCAGAGCCCTTCGGCGACCGCCATCAGCACCGGAACGTCCTTGCCGAACTGCGACAGCGCGATCGCGAGGATGCCGGTGCCCATCGTGGCCGCGAACCAGTTCGGCGTGAACTGGCGCACGACCTCGCGGGGGTTGTCGAGGCGCGACAGCGGATGGATGCCTGTCGCGACGAGGCGGGCCTGTTCGAAGGTCATCGGACGCTCCTCGTTGGTCTCTGGTCAGATGGTGGGGCCGGCGGCGACCGCGGCCATATGGGCGACGACGAGGATTGCGGTTCCGCCGATCGCGAGCGCGATGGCTAGCGATCCGACCTGCCAGAAGGCTGCGCGTCCGCTGATCCGCCCCGTCGCGATGTCGGCTTCGCCGTTCCAGAACGCACGGAAGCTGCGGTCCTGTTCGCGCTCCGGCTCCATGTTGCGGCCCATGAAGGCCGGAAGCGCCATGCCGCTGAGGAACATCACGCTGATCAGCACGACGAAGGCGAGAACGAGCGAGGTCTCGCCTCCCGCGAATGTCGCGCAAGCGGCGAGGATAAGCCACGAATAGGCGGCAAGAGGCGTCCAGATCGCGAGCGGATGGATGCGGGTGACGGGAAGGCGCGGCGCGTCCGCGAGCGGGCGGGCGACGTCGGACGACGTCTGCACGATCTTGCGGCGGTCGATCGCCCGCGCGGTGGGTTCGCGTGCAGGAGCCTGAAAAGCGAGGGCTGTCATGGCGGCTCTCCTTGTTTGCTGGTGGGGCGCTTGATGCGTCCCGGTCTCTGCATTCAAGATAGAAACCGCCATCCAATCGTTCCAACGAATAACTTGGCACGTTTCGTTCGCTTAAAACGAATGAACGTGCTGTCTTGGATCAGCCGCCGCTGAGCGCTGGGACACCGTCCGCCTTGGCTTTCTCACCTTCGACGACCCTGAACTTGACCGACTTCGCCTCGCCAGCCGCGGCCTTGCCGACCGCGCGGACCGGGCCAACCGCGGACGCCATCGCAGCGCCCTTCTCGTTGGTCTTGAAGGCGACCAGCGGCTCGTCCGTGCCCTCGACGAACAGCGCGTAGGCTGTGTCGGGCTTCAGCTTCGAGGCGCTGATCTCGAGGATGTCGATCAGGCCGAGATTGCGCGAGACGACCTGGCCGGCGCCCGTCTCGCCCTCCGGGGCCTTGAGGTTCAGGGTGAGGTTCTCGGGCGCTTTCTTCAGCGGCGTCAGATTCTCCGCACCGCCGCCCGGCGCCGCGCCCGGCACGTAGACCAGCGCCTGCGGGGCCTGGCCAATCGCCATATGCGCCACCGCCTTGTTGCTGGCGGCGTCGATCACGTCGACGCCGTCGCCGTTCTCAAGCCCGACATAAAGACGACTGCGGTCTCCGCTCGCCCAGATCCCGTGCGGCAGCGCGCCGACCGGGATGGTTGCGACGAGCTTGGCCTCGGCGTCGGTCGTGTAGACCTTCACGACGTTCTCCCCGCCGATCGTGACATAGGCGAGCGTCTTGGTCCCTGACTTCCCGAAAGTGAGGTGGTTCGAGATCGGGCCGGAGTCGATCACGCCCTTCACCTCGAGCGTCTTGGCGTCGATCCGCGTGACCTTGCCGACGTCCTTGTGCGTCATCCAGGCTTCCGACCCATCCGGCGTCATCTGGACGAAGGGCGAGAACGGCGAGACCACCTTGATCTCTTTGACGATCTTTTTGGTCGCGACGTCGATCACGTCGAGCTGCGGGTTGAAGCTGTTGGCCACGAAGGCCAGTTTGCCGTCGGGCGCGAAGATGGTCATGCCCGGGCCGCTCGTCGTCTTGATCTTGCCCGTCTCCTCAAAGGTGTTCGGATCGATGACCGCGAGATGGTCTTCGCCGCGCACAGTGGCCCATACCTCCTTGCCGTCCGGCGTGAAGAAGGCTTCGTGCGGGTTGCGGCCGATATAGGCTGTGCCCTTCACCTTGTTGGTCGCCGTGTCGATGAAGGTGACTGAGTTGGTGACGGTCGAGACGGCGACCAGCGTCTTGTGATCCGGCGAGAAGCCGAGGCCGTGGACGTTGACCTGTCCCTTGTAGAGCGGGCTAAGCACGTTCGGGCGCGGGTCGCCGAGCTTGATCTGGCCAAGCGTCTGGTTCTTCACCGGGTCGATCACCGTCACGGTGTTGGAGTTCTGGTCGGCGGTGTAGACGCGGTCGCCCTCCTGCGGCAGCGCGAAGGCTTCCGTCGAGGTGACAGCGGTCGCGGCGAGGAGCACTGCTGCGACGAGACGTGTGCGGGTCATTTCGAATCCTTGGGCTGGGGGATTTCGGCCTTTGCGGCCTTCGGCTTGGCGGCGAGGAGCCGCGTCATCAGGTCGATCTCGTACTGCTGCTCGACGATGATCGACTGGGCGAGGTTGCGGATCTCCGGGTCGTCGGTCGCGAGCAGCGCGGCCTTCGCCATGTCGACCGCGCCCTGGTGGTGCGGGATCATCTGCGAGAGGAAGTCGTGCCGCGGATCGCCATTCGTCGGCGCCTGCATCATCCCGGCATGCATGCGCTCCATGGCCTTCGAGGTCTGATCCGCGAAGGCCGTAGCATTGGGATTGGAGGCTTGAGCCGGCGAGGCATGCGCCATGGCGTGGTGGTCGTGCGGCTCTTGCGCGCCGGCCGGCGAGGCCGTGGCGACGAAGGCCAGAGCGAGCGGGATCGCGATCCGCATGAGGTCTCCTCTCGAGGTCGATGTCGCGAGGAGGGACGCTGGCCGATTTGGGACCATTCCATCACGGACGCGTGATCGAGGCGGTCGCGGAAATCTTTTCAGGCGCTGGGAATAGCGGGCGTCGAGGCGGCGTCTCTCGGCTCGTCAGTCACTTCAACCGACGGAGCCATCCATGCGCATCGCACTCGCCGCCGCCGCTCTCCTGCTCGCGACCCCTGCCTTCGCCGGCCCCGCGGAAGAGATGTCCAAGTCCCGCATCGACGCGATCGCCAAGGGCGACGTCGCCGCGGTCCAGTCGGCCTACGCCGACGGCGCGACCCTGCACTGGGTCGGCGGCCCGCTCGACGGCGTCTACACGGGCGCGGACAAGCTCAAGACCGTCTGGACCAAGTTTTCGACCGCTCAAGGCGAGCAGACCGCCAAGGTCGCGTCCGTCTCCGAGGCCATGAACCCGAAGGGCTCTACGGTCACGGCCGACGTCGTGTTCTCCGGCAAGAACGCCGTGAAGGTGCGCTATGTCATGGTTTGGCGCGAGGGCAAGCTCGCGGACGAAATCTGGCAGGTGAACCCGAACGCCGCCTACTGACCGCCGGAGCGCATCGCCTTGGACAAGGCCGCCGCCCTTCTCGAACCGCTGATTCCGCAACTCAGGCGCTATGCCTATGCGATGACGCGCGACCACGAGAGCGCCGACGACCTCGTCCAGGACACACTCGAGCGCGCGCTGTCGCGCTGGGCGCTGCGCCGGCGCGACGGCGATCTGCGCGCCTGGTTGTTCGCGATCGAGCGCAATCTCTATGTGAGTTCGATCCGCACTCGACGCCGCCGACCGGAAAGCGCGCTCGACGCCGCCGACGAGCCGGGCGGCCCGGCGACGCAGGAGGCCGGCCTTGCTGCCCGAGACGCGCTCGAGGCGCTGGACCATCTGCCGGAAGACCATCGCTCGGTGCTTCTGCTGGTCGGCGTCGAAGACCTGACCTACGAAGAGACGGCGCGCGTGCTCGACGTGCCGGTCGGAACCGTCATGTCGCGGCTGTCGCGCGCACGGACGCGCCTCAGGGCGCTGATCGAGACCGGCCGCTCCGGCTACTTGAGGAGAGTGAAGTGACGATGCCGGGCGCCCCTGTCGGCGACGACGATCTCGCCGCCCTCGTGGACGGACGCCTTACGCCCGAACGCCGCGCCGCGGTTGAGGCCTGGCTCGCGGAACACCCCGACGCCGCCCCCCGTGTCGAGGCGGACCGCAGCCAGCGTGATGACCTGCGCGCGCGCCTCGCGTTCAAGGTCGAGGAGCCGATCCCGTCGAGGCTGAGGATCGCGAACATCCGCGCCGCTCGCCGCGCGCGCAGCCTCAGTCAGCTTCGCGCCGTCGCAGCCGCGGTGGCGCTGGTCGCGCTCGGCGGCGCAGGCGGCTGGGTCGCCAAGGACGTCGCGGGGACGGGCCAGGGCGCAAGCTCTTCGCCCGTCGCCTTCGTGTCCGACGCCGTCGGCGCCTATCGAACCTTCGTGGTCGAGGTCGCGCATCCCGTCGAGGTACGCGCCGGCGACGAGGCGCATCTGATTACCTGGCTCTCGAAGCGGATCGGCAAGCCGCTGAAGGCGCCCGACCTTACCGGCTTCGGCTTCCGCCTGATGGGCGGGCGCGTCCTTCCCGCAGGCGCGGGCGCCGCTGCGATGCTGATGTATGACGATGACGCTGGCACGCGTCTCACCGTCTATGTCCGCGCCGACAAGGGCGCCGAAACCGCGTTCCAGTTCATGCGCGAGGGCGAAGTCGGGACGTTCACCTGGCTCGACCGCGGCTTCGGCTTCGCGGTCTCGGCCAAGGCCGAGCGCGACCGCCTGCTGCCGATCGCAGAGGCTGTCTACAAGGACCTCGGCGCGTGACGCGCGAGGTCGCGAAGCGATGACGCTCGAGCAGCTCCGCATCTTCGTCGCCGTCGCCGAACGCGAGCATGTGACCAAAGCCGCGCAGGACCTGAACCTGACGCAATCGGCCGTCAGCGCCGCGGTGTCGACGCTCGAGGCGCGCTACGCCACAAAACTGTTCGACCGCGTCGGGCGCAGCATCGTGCTGACGGAAGCGGGAAGAATGTTTCTCGGCGAGGCGCGCGGCGTGCTCGCCCGCGCCTCGACCGCAGAGCAGGCGCTCACCGATCTCTCTGGCCTCAAGCGCGGACGCTTGGCGCTCGCGGCAAGCCAGACGGTCTCGGGATACTGGCTCTCCCCGCTGATTCACGACTATCGGCGCGCCTATCCGGGCGTCGAGGTCAGCCTTAAGATTGCCAACACCGAAGACGTCGCGGCGCTCGTCCGCAACGGCGAAGCCGATATCGGCGTCGTCGAGGGCGAGGTCGACGATCCGCTCCTCGCTTCCGAGACGGTCGCCCAGGACGACATGGTCCTGGTCGTCGCGCCGGGACATCCTTGGATCGGATCAGCCCCGAGTTCGGGCAAGGATCTCATCGCCTCGGAGTGGACTCTGCGTGAGCCCGGCTCGGGCACGCGCGCGATCTTCGAGGCGGCCATCGAGACGGCGGAAGTTGCGATGGAAAAGTTTGATGTCATGGTGCTCGCCTCCAACGAAGCGGTGCGTTCCGCGGTGGAGGCCGGCGCGGGAGCGACGGTGCTGTCGCGTCTCGTCGCGAAATCCTCGATTGCGACCGGGGCGCTGGTCGTCGTGCCGTTCCAGCTCCCGACGCGTCGCTTCCTGTCGCTGCGGCATCGGGAGCGCCACGTCACGAAGGCCGCGCAGGCTTTTCTCGACATGCTCCAAGACGGGAAGACGTGACCTCGGGACTTCTCGACAACGCCGCGGCGATCGCGGAGCGCGCCGACGCGTTGGGCTTGCCCCACGTCGCTCCGCTCGAGGCCTACGCGGAGGTTCTCCGCCGGCGACATGGCGACGTTCCGCATTTCGATCCGTTCGACGGCGGGGTCGACGCAAGACTGCTCGTTCTGCTGGCGACGCCTGGTCCGAGCACGGCGTCGATCCGCTTTACATCCAGAGACAATCCGACCGGCACTGCGCGGACGCTTCGACGGCTGTTCGACGCCTCGGAGATAGATCGTCGCGAGACCGTGCTCTGGAACGCCGTGCCCTGGATCCTGCCTCGGAGGGGCGCCCAACTTGGCGTGCCTCGAAAACGCGATATCGGGTACGCGCGCCTGTCGCTTCTGGCGCTGCTGAAGCTCCTTCCTCGGCTCGAGGCAGTTCTCCTTCTGGGCAGGGTAGCCTCTGAAGTTGCGTCGTCTTCATTCGTTGAGAGCGCGCGTCGCAACGTCGTCGTCGCCCCGCACCCGAGCCCAGCGAACCTCGCTGCGAACCGATCGTTTGCTGACGAACTTGAGCGTGGCTTCGGTCAGGCGGCCAAAGCGCTGATCCAAGACGACCAGACACCTGAATACGTTCTCCGCAGAGACACCACGTAGCTGACCTTGAGGACGTCCGTTAAGGGTCAGCCCGGGACGGGATGTGCGGGCTGAGACGCGCCAATTGCAGTCATTGGAATAGCGCCTGAATGCGGACGTTCGCTGCGCCTAAATTTCATTGCTGAAGCTGAGGATCACTCTTTTTCAGCATCTTCAAGAAGGCGTCGTGCCGTAGCTCGTGGTTGTCGACGACGCCTTTGACAAGCGGCCTAGCAGATCGGACGCAGAAGTCCTTCACCCTTGCTGCCTGCTCTACAACCGAGCCGCCCGATAGCGGACGAATGAACCCGAGACTTACGGCGCGCGCTGCTCCCGCCGCGCTTGCGAGAACGGGAGCCGCTTGATCCTGGGTCATGGTCGTCAGGATCTCGTCCCTGATATGTGTCATCACGCCGAAGGCGTCCCTGTCGTGCCCTGCGGTCGATTGCACAAATTCCGGATCGATTTCTGCGCAGACGGCAGCGAGGCTTTGAGCGAGAAAGACCGACGAGAGGATGTTGCGCGCCGCATCCTCATCGAGCGCTTGGGCCGGCGCCCCTATCTGCGGCGCGATCAACGCCAAAGCCGCGGCGAGCATCTTTCCCTTGCGCATCGGATCGTACCTCATGCTGCCGACGGTGCGTTCGACTCCAAGTCGCGCTCCTTCCGGAACCTGGCAAAGCGCTTTGCCAGCATCGGTAGAAGCAGCAGGTTCAGGATCGTCGAGCTCGCGAGCCCTCCCAAGATCACCTGAGCCATGGGGCCTTCGATCTCGCGCCCGGGCTCGCCGGCCCCGAGCGCGAGCGGGAGAAGACCGAGCCCGGTGACGAGCGACGTCATCAGAATCGGCACGAGCCGGTCGGCCGCGCCGTCGATTGCGGCGGAGGCGTCCCATGTCCGCTTCTCGACGATCACCAGATGCTCGTAATGGGCGATCAGCATAATCGTGTTGCGCAACGAAATTCCGAACAGCGTCACGAAGCCGACGATCGAGCCGAGCGACATGACGGCGCCGGTCGCCGCCACCGCGATCACGCCGCCCACGAACGCGAAGGGGATGTTGGCGAGTACGAGCACGAGATTGGCGAAGGAGCCTGTCACGATAGCAAGCAGCAGCACGATCCCGAGGCCCGCGAGGCCGGAATAGAGCAGCAGGTCGCGCGTCGCCTTGGACTGCGCCTCGGCGGCGCCGCCGAGCCCGACATAGACGCCGGAGGGCAGCTTCACCTCGCGCTCGATCTTGCGCTTCACCGCCGCGGTGAACGAGGCGATGTCGCGATCCTCGACGTTAGCGGTCACGACCCTCACCCGCTGCGCCCCGATATGGCCGACCGCGTATCGGCCGGGCGTCTCGTAGACGTCCGCGACATGGGCGAGGCGGATGAACGTGCCGCTCTGCGTCTTGAGCGGCAGGTCCTTCAGCGCCGTGATGCGGGTTCGCGTCGGGCGGTCGAGCTCGACCACGACGTTGAAGACGGCGTTGCCCTCATAGGTCTGCCCGACCACGTCGCCCTGATAGGCGGTTCGGACGGCCTCCAGCACCTGGATCGAGTCAAGCCCCCAGTGGCGCAGATCGTTCGGCCGCAGCGTGACGTTCACCTGCGGCAGACCGGCCGATGATTTCAGCTGCACGTCGACCGCGCCGCGGACTTCCGCGACCTCACGCGCCACGTCGCGCGCCGCGGCCTCGATCTTGTCGAGGTCCGAGCCATAGACGCTGACCACGACAGGCGCGGTGAAGCCGGACACAACCTCTTCGATGCGCTCGGTGAGAAAAGTCTTCAGCGAAAAACTCGCGCCGGGAGTTGTCGCCATCAGCTGGCGGATGTCGGCCTCGGCCTTCTCCTGCTGCTCGCCGTCGAGACCGCGCTTCAACGCGATGTAAATCTCGCTCTCATGCGTGCCGCCGAGATCGTAGCCTGCCTCGGCGCGGCCCGACTGCTGGGCGACCGCCCGCACGCCCTCGACAGCCTTCAAGCCCGCGGTGATCCGCTCGCCGAAGCGCAGCGTCTCCTCGAGCGAGGTTCCGGGCGCGAGCGCGGTGTGCAGGATGAGCTGGCCCTCTTTCAGCTCCGGCAGGAACGCGCCGCCGAAGAATGGCGTCAGCGCGGCGCCCGCCAGCATTATGACGACGCTGGTCCCTATGACGAGGCGCGGAAACCGGTCGAAGCGCTTCAGCGCGCCGACATAGACGGATCGCGCCCCGCGCGTGACCGGGGGCTCGCGGCTCGGCAGGGTCTTGCGCTTGACCAGCAGCAGCCGCGCCATCGCGGGCGTCACCGTGAGCGCCACGACGAGCGAGACCAGGACCGCCAGGATGTACGCGAGCGCGAGCGGCCCAAACAGGCGGCCTGGTACGCCGGTCAGCGCGATCACGGGCAGGAACACCAGCAACACCGCGAAGGTGGCGTAGGCGACCGAGACGCGGACCTCCATGATGGCGTCGAGTACGACCCCCATTTCAGGCTTTGGCGTTGCGAGCCTTCTGTTCTCGCGCAGGCGACGCATGACGTTCTCGACGCCGATCACCGCGTCGTCGACGACCTCGCCGATCGCGATCGCAAGCCCTCCGAGCGTCATGGTGTTGAGGCTCTGGCCGAAGGCTTCGAGCACCAGCACCGCGCCGATCAGCGACAGTGGGATCGCGGTCGCGCTGATAAGCGCGGTGCGCCAGTCGAACAGGAAGATGAGCAGCACCACGACCACGAGAACACCGCCGAGCGCGAGCGCCTGCAGCACGTTTCCGGTCGCCTGGGCGATGAAGTCCGCCGGGCGGAACAGGTCGGCGCGTAACTCGATCCCGTCGCGCTCGAGACCCGGACGGAGCTCGGCGAGCGCGGCCTCGATATTGGCCGTGACCTCGAGCGTGTTGGCCCCGTATTGCGCGCCGATCATCATCAGCACTCCGCGCTTGCCGTCGATCGCCCCGGCGCTGATGGCGGGCTCTGGCGCGTTCACGACGTCGGCGACGTCGCCGATCGTCACGCTCGCCCCGCCTTCGTTGATCAGCACGGTGCGGGCGACGGCCTCAGGGGTCAGCGACTGGCCTTCGGTCTGGAGCGTGATCCGCTGGTTGGTGGTGTCGACGAAGCCCGCGCCGCGCACGCCGGTCGCCTTGCGGCCCGCCGCCACGACGTCTTCCAGGCCAATCCGGAAGCGGATCAGGTCCTGGGGACGGACCTGAATTCGAATGGAGCGGATGTCGCCGCCATAGATCAGGATCTCGCCAACGCCGGGCGCCGCAAGCAGCCGCAGCCGGACGCGCCAGTCCGCAATGGTGCGGACATCCATCAGCGAGCGACTGGACGACGTCAGGCCGATCAGCAGCGCCGTGCTGGTCGAGCTCGTCAGCGCCGTCATGGCGGGGGGCGCGACGCCCTGCGGCAGCTCTGCCGCGATCGCCGCGATGCGCTCGTTTACGAGCTGCCGCGCCTGAAGGATATCGACATTGGCTTCGAACGTGACGGCCACGACCGAGAGGCCCTGGATCGAGTTCGACCGCATTGTCGCTAGCCTAGGCAGGCCGCTGATCGCGACCTCCACAGCCTGCGTGACAAGCACCTCGACCTGTTCCGGATTGAGGCCCGGCGCCTCGGTCTGCACCGTCACGGTAGGGGGCGCGAATTCGGGGAAGACGTCGTACTTCGCGCTCTGCAGCGCGACGAGGCCGTAGAAGGCGAGCGCAAGCGCAAGCGCCATGATGATCCCAGGCCGGCGCACCGCGAACGCGATGAGCGCGGCCTGGGGGTCGGAGGCGGCGGCGCGCGGCTCTTCGCTCGACGGGATCAATCGTCGTCCTCGTCGGCGTCCGGCGTGAGGCCCTTGACCTCTTCTGAAAGCACCGCCTGGGGCCCGACCACGACCACCTCGGTCTCGGGCCCGATGTCGTCGATGACGAAGGAGTCGGCAGAGATCGGCGCGTCGGGTTTCAGCGGATGACGTGTGAAGACGTCGTCCTCGACGCTCCGATAGATCCACGCCGAGCCCTGCCAGTGCACGACCGCGCTTTCAGGCACCGCGATGCCGGTCGTCATCCGTTCCGACGTCAGGAAGGCGAGCGTGCTCATGCCCGGCAGCAGGCCGCTGTCGCCCGCCACCGTGTAGAAGTAGCTGACGCCCTGGATGCGCTGGTCGCTGCGCGTCGCGGTCGACACGTAGCGCAGGTCGATGCGCTCGCTCTGGGGCGGCAGCTCGGCGTAGGCGACATTGGGCGGCGACTTCAAAGTCTCGCCCGGCGGCAGAGTGATCTGCATCAGGAAATCGTCGCGCTCGATCAGCCGGGTGATCATCGGCGAGCGCTCGATGATGGCCTTTCCGATCACCGGTCCCCATTCCTGCTGGGCGGTGGCCGCGAGCGTGCGGAGCTGGGACTGCGCGGCCGCGAGCGCGGCCTCGTCGGTGCGTGACGCGCCACCGGTCGCCTCGACCTGCGCCTGCGTGGCGTAGGTGCCCAGACTGCGCGCGCGCTGAGCCGCGTTGCGCGAGACTTCTGCCCTCGCCTCGGCGGTCTGGAGCTGAGCCTTGGCGTTCGCGTAGCTGTTGGTCAGCTCCGTGACGCGACCAAGATCGAGAACGCTGCCATAGGCCTGGATCTCGATCGCGTGCTCCTTCGATTGAAGCCTCGCGGTCTTGACCCCGATACGCTCGCGCTCCTCCTCGCTCAGCGTCACAACGGTGCGGCCGCCCTGGATGGAGACGCGGATCGGAGCCGGCGCCTCGGCCTTTTCCGACGAGCCGGTCGCGGCTTCGCGAAGCTTAGCCAGCTCCTCGCGAAGGTTCGAGACCGCCTCGCTCGCTTCGGCCCGCCAGCCCTCGCCGGTCTCGGTCAGGAAGAGGAAGCAGGCCGCGCTCGCGCACAGGCCCAGAAACGCGACCGAGACGACCCGCCGACGCATCACCAAGGAACTCCATCCGGGGCGCGACGACAGTCGTCGATCTCACAGCCCGGTGAAACGCAGGTATTCCAATCTGCGTTCTAATTAAATTCTTATATTTGATCATAGAAGCGTTGCACGTCCGCCGATTGATAGCGGCCTCTCAAGGCTACCGAGAAGCCAACTTCGGTTCGCTTGACGGCCAGAACCTCAGAAGCTGAAACTCAACATCCGTCGGTGTCGCGTGGCCTGTCGCGTATCGAGATATGATAGATATTCGTGGTCACGCCGCCACGGCGACCTCCCGCATCGGGTCAGCATTAAGGACGGAGCCAAGCGTGTCGGAAGTAGATCGATCGACGCGCATCTCAGCGGTTAGCCGGGCCGTCCGCATTGCGTTGCCGTTAGCGATTTTCGCAGCCGCGGCCGCAGGCGAAGCGCTGGCGGAGGACGTTGCAGCCGCGTCGCGAGACCTCTGCTTCGATCGACCTGGGCTTGGCACGCCATCCTGCACGCTCGATAGAGGTCGTGCGGCGATCGAGATCGGTGTCGGTGGTTGGACCCGTGACCGAAGCGCGGGTGTGAAGACCACCGAAGCGACGTTCGGGTCATGGCTTGGCCGCATTGGGCTCACCGATACCCTCGAGGCTCAGTTCGGTTGGGCGGGCTACACGCGCATGCGCACGCATGATCGAAAATCAGGCGTCACCGAAAGAGCGAAAGGCGGCGGCGACGCGACCATCGCCATACGTCAGAATCTCAGAAATCCCGACGGATCCGGGTTCTCCTTCGCGCTGATGCCTTCGCTGAGCCTGCCGACCGGCAATTCGAAGATCGGAGCCGGCGACGTAGGCGCAAGCCTACTAGCGCCGATGAGCTTGGAGTTGACGGAGAGCTTGTCGCTTGCCCTGACGCCGAGTGTCGAAGCCGCTGTCGATACCGATGGCAAGGGCCGGCATCCTGCATATGGAGGCGTCGTCGGTCTGGGTCTCGACATCAGCGACAGCGTTTCGGCGTCGCTGGAACTGATGGCGAGCCGTGATAGAGATCCGGCGGGACACAGCACGACTGCGCTGACGGGTATTTCAGTGGCGTGGAACCCGGCAGGCGATTGGCAACTCGATGCCGGAATCAACTTGGGCTTGAACCGGAACGGTCCAGATCGCGAAGTCTATTTCGGTGTCGCCCGCAGGTTCTGAAGCACCACGCTCTTCGCGAGCGACGCTTTGACAATCAAGATCGCGGCGCGACAGCACGATCCCATAGTTCGCCGGCGTCTCTTATTCCGTGATTGAACCGCCTCCCTCGGATCTGACCGTGCAGCCTTCTCTTTAGAGGGATCCGCTCGCAATCGAGAGCCTCAGCGAACGGCGGACTTCGGCTCGTTGGACGGCGATAATGCCTCGATGATCCGACAGTCGCGGACCGAGCCGTGGCCACAATGCCGAACCATGTCCCGAAGCTCTTTCCGAAGCGCCGTGAGATCTGCGATCTTTCGCTCGACCTCGACAAGATGAAACTTGGCGATCTCGTCGACAGCCTCGCATGGACGGTCTCGCTGATCCGCCAAATCGAGCAGGGCCCTCACCTGCTCGAGCGAGAAACCCAGATCTCGCGACCGGCGGATGAAGCTGAGCCGATTGAGGTGGGTCTCGTCATAGGCGCGATAATTACCCGAAGTCCGTCGCGGCGCCGCCAGAAGTCCGATGCGCTCGTAATAGCGGATGGTCTCGACCTTGGTGTCCGTGGCCCGTCCGAGCTCGCCGATCGCACGAATGTCCGGCATTCCGATTCTCCCGGCTTGACCCTGTAGTTGCTACAGGGTCCATATCATGCGTCACGTCGGAATTGTCGAGGTGACGAAATGGCTGCCAACGCGTTGAAGCTCCGCATCGAGGGCATGGACTGCGGGTCCTGTGCCGCGAAGATCGAGACCGCCATGCGTCGCCTGCCAGGCGTCGCCGAGGTCGAGGTGAGCGTCGCCACGGCCTCCATGTCGATCACGGTCGACGAGGACCGCACCAGCCGCGACACCATCAGGGCGAAGGTCGACAGCCTCGGCTTCAAGGCGATCGATCCAGCCGCGGCAGGCCCCGAGGGTGCTCACGACCACGCAGCGGCCGAAGGTCCGTGGTGGTCGACCGCGAAGGGCAGGCTCGTTCTTGCATCCGGGGCGCTGCTCGCAGGGGCCTGGGCCGTCTCGTGGCTCGAACCGCAGTGGGCGGCCTGGCCCTACGTGGTTGCGGCGGTCGTCGCGCTCGTTCCCGTGGCCCGGCGCGCTGTCGCCGGCGCGCTCAACGGCACGCCCTTCAGCATCGAGATGCTCATGGCCGTCGCCGCCATCGGCGCGATCGCGATCGGTGAAGCCCCGGAGGCCGCGGTCGTGGTGTTCCTGTTCGCGGTCGGCGAGCTGCTCGAAGGCGTGGCAGCGAGCCGCGCGCGGGCGGGGGTGAAGGCGCTCGTTGACCTGATGCCGCGCTCGGCCCGCCGGATCCGCGGCGGCGACGTGGAGACCGTCCCGGCGTCCGAACTCGTGGTCGGCGACGTCGTGCTGGTGCGTCCCGGTGATCGCGTCCCGTCCGACGGAACCGTGGTCGATGGCGCGTCCGAGCTGAACGAGGCCCCGATCACAGGCGAGTCCCGGGCCGTCTTCAAGGAGGTCGGGTCGAACGTCTATGCGGGCAGCGTCAACGCCAACGGCGAGCTTCGCGTGTCGATCACGAAGACCGCCGCCGACAACACCATCGCCCGCATTGTCCACATGGTCGAGGAGGCGCAGGCGACCAAGGCTCCCACCGCGCGCTTCATCGAGCGCTTCAGCCGCTGGTACACGCCCGCCGCCATGGCGTTCGCGCTGCTGGTGATCGTCGCGCGGCCGTCGCATCGGCGCTCGCGGGCGGCGCACGACGGGGCCTGCTGATCAAGGGCGGGGCCGCGCTCGAGACGCTCGGGCGAGTGAGGACGGTCGCGTTCGACAAGACTGGCACCCTGACGGAGGGGCGGCCGCGGGTCGTCGATGTTATTGCGCTCGACGGGACCGTCGACGAGACGCTTTCGAAGGCTGCCGCGGTCGAGCGCGGCTCCAGCCATCCGCTTGGGCTCGCCATCATCGAGGAGGCGCAGTCGAGGGCGTTGACCGTCCCGAACGCCTTCGGCGGGACGGCCGCGCCCGGCAAGGGGGTGACCGCGCGCCTGATGTCCGGCTTCGTCACCGTGGGATCGCCGCGCCAGGCCGTCGAGAAGGGCCTGCTGTCGCCGGAAGCCGCAGGTCGGGTGACCGAGCTCGAGGGCGCCGGAAACACCGTGGTGGCCGTCAGCGAGGGCGTCCGGCTGCTTGGCCTCGTGGCGCTCAGGGACACGCTCCGTCCGGATGCGGTCGCGGGGCTTCAGCGGTTGCGCGAACTCGGCCTGCGCACCGTCATGCTGACGGGCGACAACGCGCGGGCCGCCGCCGCGATCGCGGCCGAACTTGGCGTCGAGCACCACGCCGAGCTGCTGCCCGCGGCCAAGCTCGAGGCGATCGCCGACCATCGCCGGGATGGTCCGATCGCGATGGTCGGCGACGGCGCGCGTTGCTCAAGGACCGCGTCGGCGGGGTGGCCGAGCTCGTCGCCCTCTCCCGCGCGACGCTGTCGAACATCTGGACCAACGTCGCGCTCGCGCTTGGCCTCAAGGGCGCGTTCCTGGTCGCGACCTTGCTCGGCGCGACCCCGCTCTGGATGGCGATCCTCGCCGATACCGGGGCGACGGTGCTGGTGACCGCGAACGCGCTTCGGCTCCTGCGCTTCAAGCCCGTGAGTTGACTGGAGCTTGTCCCTCTCCGGTTCGTTCGAGACCAAACCCCTTCACGAGCGCGTAGACCGCGGGAATGACGAGCAGAGTCAGGATGGTTGACGACACCATGCCGCCGATCATCGGGACCGCGATGCGCTGCATGACCTCGGATCCCGCCCCGGTGCTCCACAGGATCGGCAGCAGCCCGGCCATGATGGCGACCACCGTCATCATCTTCGGCCGCACCCGCTCGACGGCGCCGACCATGATCGCCTCGGTGAGATCAGCGCGGGTCAGCGCCTTGCCCTCGGCGACGCGCCGCGCCTTCACCTCTTCGAGCGCGTGGTCGAGGTAGATCAGCATGATCACTCCGGTTTCCGCCGCGACGCCCGCGAGCGCGATGAAACCGACGGCGACCGCGACCGACAGGTTGAACCCGAGCCACCACATCAGCCAGAGGCCGCCGACCAACGCGAATGGCAGCGACAGCATGACGATCAGCGTCTCGGTCAGCCGCCGGAAGTTGAGATAGAGCAGAAGGAAAATGAGGCCGAGCGTCAGCGGCACCACGATCTTCAGCCGCGCCTCGGCGCGCTCTAGATACTCGAATTGCCCGCTCCACTCGATCGACGATCCGATCGGCGGCGTGACCTTCTCTGCCACTGCTTTGCGGGCGTCGGCGACATAGCCGCCGAGGTCGCGGCCGACGATATCGACGAAGATGTAGATCGCGAGCCTGCCGTTCTCGGTGCGGATCGAGGTCGGCCCCCGGGTCCGCTTAATGATGGCGACTTCGCCGAGCGGCACCGTCCCGCCGCCCGCCATCGGCACCAGCACCTCGCGCCCGATCGACTGCGGATCGCTGCGGAGATCCCGCGGGTAACGAATGTTGACGGAGTAGCGCTCACGGCCCTCCACGGTGGTTGTCACGGTCTCGCCGCCAAGCGCGGTCGAGATCACGTCCTGCACGTCGCTCATCATCAGGCCGTAAAGGGCGAGCGCGGAGCGATCCGGCGTGATGTCGAGGTAGTAGCCGCCAATGACGCGCTCGGCGTAGGCGCTCGACGTCCCCGGAACGGTCTTGACCGCCTGCTCGACCTCGCGGGCGAGCTTCTCCATCTCGACGAGGTTGGATCCGTAGACCTTGATCCCGACGGGCGTGCGGATGCCTGTCGCCAGCATGTCGATGCGCGCCCGGATCGGCATCGTCCAGGCGTTGGACACGCCCGGGAACTGAAGCGCCTTGTCCATCTCGGCCTTGAGACTCTCAGTCGTCACGCCCGGCCGCCACTCGTCTTTCGGCTTCAGGTTGATGATGGTCTCGGTCATCTCGCTCGGCGCCGGGTCGGTCGCGGTCGCTGCGCGTCCCGCCTTGCCGTAGACGGAGGCGACCTCAGGAAACGACTTGATGATCCTGTCCTGCGTCTGAAGGAGCTCAGTCGACCGCGTGACCGAGATGCCCGGCAGGGTCGTCGGCATGTACATCAGCGTGCCCTCGTCCAGCGGGGGCATGAACTCGGAGCCGAGCTGGGTGGCCGGCCACCAGGAAGCGCCGAGCGCGGCGAGCGCCAGCAGGATCGTCAGCGTCTTGGCCTTGAGCACGCCGCGGATGAGCGGGCGGTAAAGCCATATCAGCAGGCGGTTCACCGGGTTCTTGTGCTCGGGAACGATCCGGCCGCGCACGAAGAGCACCATCAGCGCCGGGACCAGGGTGACCGACAGCAGGGCGGCGGCCGCCATCGCGAAGGTCTTGGTGAAGGCGAGCGGCCCGAACAGGCGGCCCTCCTGGCTCTCCAGCGTGAAGATCGGCAGGAACGACACGGTGATGATGAGGAGGCTGAAGAACAGCGAAGGGCCGACCTCCTGCGCCGCCTCGATCAGGACCTCCACCCGCGGCTTGCCCGGCACCGCCCGTTCCAAGTGCTTGTGGGCGTTCTCGATCATGACGATGGCGGCGTCGATCATGGCGCCGACCGCGATCGCGATGCCGCCGAGGCTCATGATGTTGGCGCCGATCCCGAGCGCCTTCATTGCCCCGAACGCCATGAGGATGCCGACGGGCAGCATCAGGATCGCGACCAGCGCGCTGCGGACGTGGAGAAGGAAGACGATGGTCACCAGCGCGACGACGATGCTCTCCTCGACCAGCGTCGATTTCAGCGTCTCGATCGCGGCCTCGATCAGGTGCGAGCGGTCGTAGACCGGAAAGATGTCGGTGCCCGCGGGCAGGGTCGGCACGAGGGCCGCGATCTTCGCCTTGACGTTGCCGATGACGTCGAGGGCGTTGGCGCCGAAGCGCTGCAGCACGATGCCGCTCGCGACCTCGCCCTCGCCGTTTAGCTCCGTGATCCCGCGTCGCTCGTCCGGCCCGAGTTCGACGCGGGCGACGTCCTTGACGAGGACGGGCGTGCCGCCATCGACTTTCAGGACCGCGTTCTCGATGTCGGCGATGCCCGTCAGGTAGCCGCGCCCCCGGACCATGAACTCGAATTCGCTGAGCTCGAGCGTCCGCCCTCCGGTATCCATGTTGCTGCCGCGGACGACGTCGCGGACCTTCGACAACGGGATGCCGAGCGCACGGAGCCGCTGCGGGTCGACCACCACGTTGTATTGCTTGGCGAAGCCGCCGACGCTCGCGACCTCCGCGACGCCCTCGGCGGCGGAGACCCCGAAGCGGACCTGCCAGTCCTGGGTCGAGCGGGTCTCGGCCAGCGTCTGGTTCTTCGCCGTGACGGCGTACTGGTAGACCCAGCCGACGCCGGTGGCGTCCGGCCCAAGCGTCGGCGTGACGTTCGAGGGCAATCGCGGCGCGGCGGCGCTGAGGAACTCCAGCACGCGCGAGCGCGCCCAATAGGGGTCCGTGCCGTCCTGGAAGATCACGTAGACGAAGGACACGCCGAAGAACGAGAAGCCGCGCACGACCTTCGACTTCGGGACGGTCAGCATGGCGGTCGTCAGCGGATAGGTGACCTGGTCCTCGACCACCTGCGGCCCCTGGCCGGGATATTCGGTGTAAACGATGACCTGGACGTCGGAGAGGTCAGGGACGGCGTCGAGCGGCAGAGTCTTCACCGCATAGAGGCCGCCGGCGACTGCAAAGGCGGTGGCGACCAGAACCAGCACCAGGTTGCGCGCCGACCACGCGATGAGCCGGGCGATCACTTGCGTGTCTCCGACGACGTGGACGGGTCGGGCGGCGTCAGTCCGGACAGCGCAGCCTTCAGGTTGCTCTCGGCGTCGATGAGGAAGTTGGCGCCGACCACGACGGTCTCGCCCTCTGTGAGGCCCGCCGTGATCTCAACGAAGCCCTCGCTTCTGAGACCGAGCTTGACAGGCCGCGGCTCGAACCTGCCGTCGCCCGTCTCGACAAGCACCACCTGTCGGTCTCCGCTGTCGAGGACCGCGCTGTCGGGCGCGGCGAGCACCGGGCCGCCGGCCCCGGTCGCGATGTCGGCCTCGACGTACATGTCGGGCAACAGCGCGCGATCTGGGTTCGGAAGCTCCACGCGGACGCGGGCGGTGCGGGTCTCGCGGTTGACGCCGGGGTAGATCAGGGCGACGCGCCCCATGATGCTCTGGCCGGCCCCGCGTGGCCGGACGGTCACGGGTTGGCCTGCGGCCACCTTGGAGAGGTCGCGTTCGGCGACGTCGAGCAGCGCCCAGACGACCGAGACGTCGGCGAGGCGGAACATCTCGTCGCCGGGCATCGCCTGCATGCCGTCGACTGCGTTGCGCGACAGGATCAGCCCGTCGCGCGGGGCCGGCCACGCGATGGTTGCGGGCACCTTGCCGGAGGCGGCGATCGCGTCGATCACCGCCGCAGGCACGTCAAGGTTCTCGAGCCGCCGACGCGCGCCGTCGATCACCGCACGTCCGGCTCCGGAGGGCTGGCCGACCACGGACAGGAACTGCGCGGCGGCCGCCGCGACCTCCGGCGAGTAGACCTGCATCAGGACCTGGCCCTTGCGGACGGGCTCGCCCGTCGTGACCTGCTCGACCTTCTGGACGAAGGACTGGGAGCGGACCGAAACGACCGACACCCGGCGCTCGTCGAGCTGTATGGATCCGCTCGCCCGGAGCGGAGCGCTCAGCGTCCGGCGGCCGAGCCTCTCCGTGCGCACGCCCGAGCGCTGTCGCTTACCCTGGCTGACGGTGACCGCGCCGCCCTCGTCCTCGCCGTCCCGGACGGGGATGTAATCCATCCCCATCGAGTCCTTCTTCGGCGTCGGCGAGGTGTCCGGCAGGCCCATGGGATTGCGGTAGTAGAGGATGCGGTCTCCGGACGGCTTCGAAGAGACTGCAGGCGTGGCTGCCGACTTCGCCGCGACGGTCTCGCCCGTGGAGGTATCGAAGCCGACATCCTCGCCCTCGCGGACGGCCGCGAACGGCTTGCCGTCTCCAGTCGCCCGGGGCGCGGCCGAGTAGACCCGGCGACCGTCCGGGTCGCGGTAGTACAGGATCAGGCCGGCCGCGGCGGTCGCAGCGTGCTGACCTTCCGCCTGAACGGCCGTTGCGCCCGGGGCCACGCCGCGCTGTCCCGCCCAGTAGCCGCCGCCCGCCAGGGCGGCCGCCAGCAGGATGCCGCCGACGGCCGCCGCCTTCATGGCTTGGCCTGCAACACGAGCTTGCCCTCGACCGTGCCGGTCTCGCCCTGCACCTTGGCCGCGAGCGACAGCCTCCAGCCGCCCTCCATCGTTAGCTTGGTCTTGAAGCGGTATACGCCCGGCTGGTCGGAAGGCGCGGGGTCGATGGCGGACGACATGGTGGGCATGCCGTCCGGCGCCATGTCGATCCGGGTCGAGTAGATCACCGCGTCCGGAACGGGCTTCGAGGTTCGCTTGTCGACCAGGCGCACCGCCACGACGGCGTCGCCCACCTTGGCGACGCTCTCCACGAGCTGGAACTCATAGTTGGAGACGTCTCCGAGCGCGGGGGTCAGAAAGGCTGCCGCAATGACGGCAGCGAGTATTGCGGCGCGCGGGCGCCGACCTTGGAACAGGAACATTGTAGAAATCCGAAGTGCGTCATTGTCCGGCGTTCGGCCGGACGTCTTCCCGCAGCCTTGCGGCCACGGGTTCGAGACCGCGCAGGCTCCTCAGAACCCGTACGGCGCGATTCGGCGCCTTGAGGCGCCGTAGACGGACTTCAGCTTCGGGGAGGTCGGGCCGGGGGTTCGGAGACCGGGCCTGCCCGGGCGGCGTCGTCACCGGGACGGACGGCGGACAGCACCAACATCCGATGCGACCTGGTCATGACAGCCATGGGCGCAGCGGGGGCGCATTTTGTCATGCATGTCGCGAGGAGCGGACAGCTTTTCTGGCAGTCCGGCATCACCGGGGCGTCATCCGGGCAGCAGGGCATGCCGTCCGCCATGGTCTCCATCGAGTCCATGGCGACAGGCATCGCGGACCCGACCGCCGCGGCGTTCGCCGCAACCGGAATCGCGCCGACGCCGAGCATCAGCACTAAGACAAGGAGATGCCGCACGCGTGCGCCGAGGTTCATGACGGCGACCATGCTCCTAAACGCGGCGCTCGTGAAGACGTCCGTCGGTCGGTCTTCGCAAGCATCGGTCACTGCTTCGCCTGATCCAGCATGCGGTCGTAGAGGTCGTGGCGGATCTGATGCTGGGCAAGAATGCCCTGCACCAGGGGCTTCGCCGTCGTTTTGCACCAGGCGGCCAGACGCTCCGATTGTTCGTCCGCCGGCCCGTCTCCCATGACGTGAATGAAGCCGATCGAGACCGCCCGCGACGCGTTCGCGGCGCGGATCACCACGATCCCCGACTCCGTCTGCGGAAGCCGATCGAGCACCTCACGCTGGACATGCTCGGCGAAGCCGACGCCGTCGAGGTCTCCGGTCCTGGTGTCCTCGGCGAACCACCTGTCCTGCTGAGAGCAGACTAGAGTCTCCGACGCGCCCGAGAGCGTCGGGAACGCGAGCTACAAGTCCAAGGAGTACCGGGCCTGAGGTGTCGGGCGCCGGGCGGCGAACCTCCCGGCGCCCGGCCGTCGCTCACGCGGCGCCCCTCGCGAGCAGCACGTAGCCGACGAGGACGACGGCGGAACCGAGCCCCGCGATCCGGCAGGCGTTGCGGGAGGACCCGCCGGTGCGCGCCACGGCATAGGCGACGAGCGTTGCGGCCGCCAGCATCGCGACGGGCGCGGCGGCCAGCAGATCCTGGCCGGCGGCGTTGCGTTCGGCGCCCCAGCGGCCGAGGTCTATCGCCGTCGCCGCCAGGGCGAACGCCGCCATCACGCTCCACAGAGCCTGTCCGGGAATCCTCGACATCTCGCTCCTGCGGCTCGGAGGCCGATCCGACGACCATCGCCGTTGACCGCCCTTCTCCGCTCATATAGCGATACATCGAGTATTCTCGATATCTAGTCAAATGTTGTAGGCCGCGCATGAGCGTCATGACCAAGCCGGGGGCCGGCCCCGCCGACTCCGGACCGATGACCGAGGAGGACGTCTCCGCGGTCGAGGCCCTGTCGCCCGCGGGCGTGATCGCCGACGCCGTCGGCTGCCTGCAGAACACGCTCTCGACGCACCTCGCGATCCTGTCGCGCGCTGGCCTGGTCAAGGGCGTAAGGGACGGCCGCTCGATCCTTTACAGCGCCGACCTCGAGGGCATGCGCGGCCTTGTCGGCTACCTGTTGACCGACTGCTGCAACGGCCGCCCCGAGGTCTGCGCTCCGATCTTCGAAACCCTCCAGGGGAGCTGCGGATGCGGCCCCCGTCCATCCGACCGGGAGAAGAACGATGGATGCGACTGAAGCCCAGCGTCCCTACAACGTCCTGTTCCTGTGCACGGGCAACTCCGCGCGCTCGATCATCGCCGAGTGCGTGATGAACCGTGAGGGCCAGGGCCGCTTCAAGGCGTTCTCGGCCGGGAGCCACCCGCGCGGCGAGGTCAACCCCTTCGCGCTCGACCTGCTGAAGCGGACCAATTTCGACGTCTCGGGCCTCCGCTCGAAGTCCTGGCATGAGTTCGCCGAGCCCGGCGCGCCGGAGCTCGATTTCGTGTTCACCGTCTGCGACGACGCGGCGGGCGAGGAGTGTCCGTACTGGCCCGGGCAGCCGATGTCGGCGCACTGGGGCATGCCGGACCCGGCGGCCTACGAGGGTTCCGACACGGAGAGGGCGCTCGCCTTCGCCGAGACGATGCGCGGCCTCAACAACCGCATCTCGATCTTCGTGAGCCTGCCGCTCAAGACCATCGACAAGCTGTCGCTGCAGCGTCGCCTCGACGAGATCGGCAAGAGCCATCCGTCGGCCGCCTGACATCCATCCGAAAGCCCGTCATGTCCCTGTTCGAACGATACCTGACCGTCTGGGTCCTGCTCTGCATCGTGGTGGGAGTGGGCCTCGGCTACATCGCCCCCGGCCTGTTCCAGGCGATCGGCGGCCTCGAGGTCGCGAGCGTGAATCTGCCCGTCGCGGTCCTCATCTGGCTGATGATCATCCCGATGCTCATCAAGGTAGACTTCGCGGCGCTGCGCGAGGTCGGCTCGCACTGGCGGGGCATTTCGGTGACGCTTTTCATCAACTGGGCGGTCAAGCCATTCAGCATGGCGCTGCTCGGCTGGCTGTTCATCGGCTGGCTGTTCCGTCCCTACCTGCCCGCCGAACAGATCGACAGCTACATCGCGGGGCTGATCCTGCTGGCCGCGGCTCCCTGCACCGCGATGGTGTTCGTGTGGTCGAACCTGACCAAGGGCGACCCGCTGTTCACTCTGAGCCAAGTCGCGGTCAACGACGCCATCATGATCGTGGCCTTCGCCCCGATCGTCGGCCTCCTGCTCGGCCTGTCGTCCATCACCGTGCCGTGGACGACGCTGTTGCTGTCGGTGGCGCTCTACATCGTCGCGCCCGTGATCGCAGCCCAGATCCTGCGCGCCAAGGTGCGGGCGTCGGGCGGCGAGGCCGCGGTCGCGCGCCTGCTGGCCTGGCTCCAGCCGCTGTCGCTCGCGGCGCTGCTCGCGACCTTGGTGCTGCTGTTCGCGTTCCAGGGCGAGCAGATCATCGCGCAGCCGCTCGTGATCGGGCTGCTGGCGGTCCCGATCCTCATCCAGGTCTACTTCAACTCGGGCCTCGCCTACCTCCTGAACCGCGCCACGGGCGAGGCGCACTGCGTGGCCGGGCCCTCCGCGTTGATCGGGGCCTCGAACTTCTTCGAGCTGTCCGTCGCCGCGGCCATCAGCCTGTTCGGCTTCAAGTCCGGGGCCGCGCTCGCGACCGTGGTCGGCGTCCTGATCGAAGTCCCCGTCATGCTGTCGGTCGTGGCGATCGTGAACAGGTCGAAGGGCTGGTACGAGTCCGGCAACGTCAAGCGGACGCCCGCTGCCCGTTCATCAGACGCCCGGATCTGAGGAGGCCACCATGGCTCACGCCGTCACCATCTGGCACAACCCTGACTGTGGCACGTCCCGCAACACGCTGGCGATGATCCGCGCCGCCGGGATCGAGCCGACCGTCGTCGAGTACTTGAGGGAGCCGCCGACCCGCGGCGAGTTGGCAAAGGCGATCGTCGACGCCGGGCTTACCCCGCGCGAAGCCGCCCGGGAGAAGGGAACGCCGTTCGCGGAGCTTGGGCTCGGCGAGCCCGGCGTGACCGACGACGGGATCCTCGACGCCATGCTGGCACACCCGATCCTGATCAACCGTCCGTTCGTGTTCACGTCCCTGGGCGTGCGGCTCTGCCGCCCGTCCGAGGTCGTGATCGAGATTCTGCCCGCGCCGTTGGCTGTGGACTTCACGAAGGAGGATGGCGAGGTCGTCCGAGTGGGTTAAGGGCGGACCGGACTTCCTGAGTGGCTTCGAGGCTTGCGCGTTCTCAGCTTGGTCAGCGGGGGAGCCTCGCTTGGAGGTCGCTGTTGAACAGAAATGCCGATCGTCATCATTGTCCTGCTTCACGCTCCCTGACACCGTGCCCGCGCTGGGCGGGTGGCCCGGGAGCCAAGCGACGTGGTTGGACTGACGAACACCCGACCCGCGGTTCGCGCGGGCCTCTGGACGCTCGGCGCGATCCTGCCTTGGGCGACGATGGCGGCCGCGATCGAATCTGCCCTGAAGTCCACCTCGTCGTCCCAACTCCTGTTCTGGAGCTTCCTGTTCGCCGCGCCGTCGGCGTTCCTCTGGGACCGCCTGCTCGGCGGGCGTCGTCCGGCGACGGCGGGCCTGTGGATGCCGCCAGTCGTGCTGGCGCTCGGCATGCTCGGCATCTTCGGGTGGACCGCGGGCGTGATCCTGTCGCTCGACCGCGCGCCCGTGATCGAGGCGAACCTGCTGACCTACCTATGGCCGCTGATGATGGTCGGGCTGGCTCCGCTCGCGGGTGAGCGGTTCTCCAGCGTCGCACTGGCGGGCGCCGTGGTCGGCTTCGTCGGGGCTGGCCTCGTGGTCACGGAGGGCAAGGGCTTCTCCGTCGATCCCGCGCACCATCTCGGCTACGCGCTGGCGCTCGCCGCGGCCTGCGCCTGGGCCGCCTTCGTCATCCTGCTGCGTCGTCGCGGCGAGCCGGGGACGCGACGCACGCCGGGCTTCGTGTTGGCGGCGCTCTGCCTCGCGACCCTCATGGCCCTCGTGCTCGACGGAGGGATCTCGGTCCCGGCGTGGTCCACGCTCGCCGCGGCCGCGTGGCTCGGCCTCGGGCCGATGTCGCTGTCATTCGTGTGCTGGGACCGCGCGGTCGCGACCGACCACCTGGGCCTCGTCGGCCGGATGTCCTACCTCGACCCGCTGATCTCGACGCTGCTGCTGATGGCCGTGCTCGGGCTGGCGCCCACCGCCGCGGCTTGGATCGGGATGGCGCTGATCATGCTCGGGATCGCCGTACCGGAGCTGATCGAGGCGAGGCACAGGAAGGTCGCCTCGACCTGAACGCTACCCTCAGTGCCACCAGACCTTCACCGCGGAGACCAAGAGGATGGCAGCGAGCATCGGCAGGAGCAGGCCCGACGGGACGACCCCAAGCAGCAGGCCGCCGATGAACGTGCCGACGACCGAGCCTGCGGCCATGATCAGTAGGAACGGCTTGTTGTGGCCGAGCACGGAGAAGGACTGGTCGCGGCTGTAGCGGGTGAAGCCGACGATCATGGTCGGCAGGCTGACCGCCAGCGACAGGCTCCCGGCGAGCTTGATGTCGGCACCGAACAGCAGGACCAGCGTCGGAATCAGAAGCTCGCCCCCGGCGACGCCGAGAAGTGAGGCAACGACCCCAATGACGAAGCCCGCGGCGATCCCGGCTATGACCAGAGCCGCGCCCGAGAACGGCGGTGAGCCCGCGGTCGCGTCGTGTCCGAACAGCAGAACGATGGCGATCAGAACCAGCAGCACCGCGATGACCTTGTAGAGGGTCTCCGAGCGGAGCCGGGTCGCCCAACCTGCGCCGAGCCAGGCCCCGAGCAGGCTGCCCGCCAGCAGGTTCAGGATGATCGGCCAGTTCGCCAGCACGTCGCCGAACGGCACGCTCATCGCGCGGAACGGCAGCGCGGTCGAGACTACGACGAGGCTCATGGCCTTGTTGAGGATCACGGCCTCGAGGGCAGCGAAGCGGAACACGGAGATCAGCAGCGGCAGCCGGAACTCCGCGCCGCCGAGACCGATCAGCCCGCCAAGCGTGCCGATTACGGCGCCGCCCATGAAGGCTGCCGCCGGACGATGCTCGGCCGCTCCGGCGGAACGGTCGGTCGGCTGGATGGTCATCGCTTGAGCTCCCGGGCAGTCGGCAGGGCGGGCCGCTGCGGTGTCATCGCCGAATAGGTCCCCGCGGGCAATGGAGACGGCGGCCTCAAACTTAACAACGAGATTGGAGACGATTTGACTTCCGTCCATATGTCGGCGTACGTCGATATATGGACAAGACAGAAGTCATCGACGCCTTCGGGGCGCTCGCTCAGCCGACGCGCCTCGACGCCTTCCGCTTCCTCGTGATGCACGAACCGGAGGGCCTGCCCGTGGGCGACATCGCGCGCGGCCTCGGCGTCCCCCACAACACCCTCTCGACCCATCTGGCGATCCTGGCGAGGGCCGGCCTCGTGAAGTCGGAGCGCCGGAGCCGGCTCGTCGTCTACCGCGCCGACCTCGACGCGGTTCAGGGGCTCGCCTCCTTCCTGCTGAAGGACTGTTGCGCCGGGCATCATCCGGAGGTCGCCGCGGCCTTCGCGGCCACGGCCTCGTCATGCGGCGCAGCGCCCAAGAGAGGCGACCGCTCGTGACCGACCTTCCAATCCTCGACGAGGCCTCATTTCGGCCGACGGACCTCTCCCGGCTTCACGGACCGCGCTCGACCCACCCGCCGCGCGTCCTGCTGCTCTACGGCTCGCTCCGGCCCGTCTCCTACAGCCGCCTGCTGACGCTCGAGGCGGAGCGCCTCCTGAAGCGGCTCGGCTGCGAGACCCGCGTCTACGACCCCGCGGGCCTGCCGCTGCCCGACGACGGCCCGGTCGATCACCCGAAGGTCGCCGAGCTCCGCGAGCTGTCGCTTTGGTCCGAGGCGCAGGTCTGGACCAGTCCCGAGCGCCACGGCGCCATGACGGGCGTGATGAAGTCCCTGATCGACTGGATCCCGCTCTCGGTCGGGTCGGTCCGGCCGACGCAGGGCCGCGCCCTCGCGGTCATGCAGGTCTCTGGCGGCTCGCAGTCGTTCAACGCCGTGAACCAAATGCGCGTGCTCGGCCGCTGGATGCGGATGGTCACCATCCCGAACCAGTCCTCGGTCGCGAAGGCCTTCCAGGAGTTCGGCGAGGACGGCCGGATGAAGCCGTCCGCTTACTACGACCGCGTGGTCGACGTGATGGAGGAGCTGGTGAAGTTCACGCTCCTCACCCGCGACGTCTCCGATCACCTGACCGACCGCTACAGCGAGCGTAAGGAGACCGCAGCGGCGCTGGAGGCCAGGGTCGACCTCAAGCGGGCCGTCTGAGGCGTGGAGACGGCGTCGGTTCCGCCCGGCGGAAG
The DNA here is from genome assembly GCA_003243275.1 of Leifsonia xyli. Classification (GTDB taxonomy): domain Bacteria; phylum Actinomycetota; class Actinomycetes; order Actinomycetales; family Microbacteriaceae; genus Homoserinibacter. Next base: position 37,766 of record QFQR01000015.1, read on the forward strand.
GATCGCGGTCCCGCTGCTCGGGATCGCCCAGATCGTCTCCTGGGGCTCGAGCTTCTACCTGCTCGCGGTGCTCGCGACGCCGATCTCCGCCGACACCGGATGGCCGCTTGCCTGGGTGGTCGGCGGCGGATCGATCGGGTTGCTCTGCTCCGGGATCGCCGCGCCCTTCGTCGGCCGCATGATCGACGGCTTCGGCGGTAGGCAGACCTTGGCGGCCGGCTCGCTGCTGATGGGCGCGGGCCTCGCCGCGGTCGGGTCGTCGACCGGGCTCGCGACCTACCTGCTCGGCTGGGCCGTGCTTGGATTCGGAATGG
>QFQR01000016.1 GCA_003243275.1 Leifsonia xyli
GCAAGGGCGTGGAGGTTCGAGTCCTCTCCTGGGCACCACTCATTTTCTTGAGTGGGGCGAATGAGTTAAGAAGTTACAAGGAGTTCCGTGGGATTACTCTCACTCAGGACTCTCACTCATGGCCTTACGCATGGCCCGCCCCATCAAGCATCCCACCAGCGGGATGTATCTCTTCAAGCAACGAGTTCCGAGCGACCTCGCCCCCACGGCGAGGGGCCGGGTCGTGTTGCCCCTTGACGGCAAGGACGTCTCGGTCGCGATTAGCGCCGGCTACGTCCAGATGAGCCTGCGGACCAAGGACGCGGCGCTTGCCGCCTCACGCCATGTCGAGGCCGACGCCGCGCTCCGTCGCTACTGGCAGGCGGTTCGCTCAGGTCCCCGCCCGCTCTCGCATCGCCAGGCCGTCGCGATTTCAGCCGACGCCTATCACGAGCGAATCGGCGAGATCGACGAGCCCGCCAAGGTGGCTGACCGACAGAAGAGCCGCGCCAATCTCGAGGCGTTCTTCGGCGAGCTCGACGCGATGCCTCAACAGGATCGGGTTCCTGCGATGGCCAGGTGGGTCGAGGACTTGGTCAAGGAGCAGGGCGTTGACTTCCTCGCCGTCATGGCGGGGAGCGTGCCTGGCCTTATCGACACGGAGCAGGAAGCGCTCGCTCTCGAGATGCGCTACGGCGAACGCCTCGATGCTGCCCTGGCGAAACGAGGTGTCCTGTCCGACTCTGCCAGTCGCCCCGCCTTGCTGCGCGAGTTTCGCCGGGCCGAGCTCAGCGGCTCTGCGGCCCTAAGGCGCATGCTCGACGGCGATTTCAGCGACGAAGAGAAACCGAAGTTTTTCCCCGCGTTCGAGCCGGCTACGCAGGCGCTGGCGCCTCACGTCGCCGCGCCCGCGAACGAGGTCCTAAGCGCCCGACGCCTCTATGACATCTGGGCGGAGAAACGCCTCGGCAAGCTCGCCGATGACACGCTGCGGCGTTACAAGCCCACGCTCTACTCCCTGTCGGCGTTCTCAAAAGACCGTGACGTTCGGCACATGCGGGACGTGGACATCCATGCCTGGGCCAAGCACCGGGTCATCGAGGGAATCACGGCCAGAACGGTAAACCGAAACGACCTCGTCGCGGTCAACTCGGTGTTCAATTACATGATGTCTCTGAACGGCGATCGGCTGCTGCAGCACAATCCCGCCAAGGGCGTCAAGCTTGACGAGGACGTCCGTCAAGAGAGCCGAGAAAACCATTTCCGTCAGCATGAGATCAAGGCGATCCTGACCGCATCGAGCCGCGTCCAGATCGGCGGCAAGTTTCCGCGCGCGGCCGCCAGCCGGCGTTGGGCGCCATGGATCGCGGCCTACTCGGGCGCCCGGATCCAGGAGATCGTCGGTCTCCGCCGAGACGAGGTTCGCGTCGAATCCAACATCTGGGTTTTCGATTTCAAGCGCACCAAGACCTACGTGCCTCGGCGCGTCCCGATCCACGAGCACCTGCTGGAGCTTGGCCTGCTCGATTACATCCGCAGCGTCGCCGAGGGCCCGCTGTTTTTCGACGGCGTCGATCCCGACGCCAGTGACAAGGTCGATGGGGAGCGGGACTACGCGAAGAAGACGCCGGAGGAGATGCGCTCATCAGAGCTAGCGACATGGGTCCGCCACGTCGCCAAGCTCGACAAGGATGTCGATCCCAACCATTTTTGGCGCCACACCTTCAAGACGATCGCGCAAAGCCGTCGCGTCCGCATGGAGGAGCGCTGGAGGGACGCGTTGACCGGACACTCCGTACAGTCGGTAGGGCGAAAGTACGAGCATCCTGACATCGAGGACCTCGCAGAGGCGATGGCGCTTTTCCCCCGTTACGAGATTTGACCGCCGAGTAGCCGTGCGGCCTTTATCCACGCGCAACCGATACGGCCGCGCGTGGGCATCTGTCATCGACGTCAGGCACACCGCCGGTAGCCCTGGTTGCGGACAACCCAGCCCCAACTCGGTCGATCCCCAGCCGCGTCGCGGACGACGAAGTCGTGAACGATGCTCTCGACGATGGTGAGCAGGCGCCCGCCATCACCGCGAGGCTTGAAGATGTAGAGTTCGTCGGCCCGGCTGACGCGATCCGCTTCGCCGGTGTTGTAGCCGGTGAGGCGCATGGCCTCGCGCGGGTCGAGAGCGAGATCGGCGCAGTGCCTGCGGCCGGCCGGCGAGGCGATCCAGCTGCCCAGCGCCGCCGGGCTGAGTCGCTCATGGAGTTCCTTCTCGAAGGCGATGAGCGAGAGCCCCTTCGGCAGGACAACGCGGATGACACGCGGGCGGGCTTCGACGGGTGCTCCCGGGAGTGGGTTGCGCGAGGGGTGGATGAGGACCAGGCGCCAGTTGTCATAGCCCGCATCACAGGCGAGACCCGCTTCAGCCTTGTACATACCGGCGTAACGCTCGAGATTGATGTCCGCGATCCGGGCGAGCGCATTCTCGGACGCCGTTGCCGAGATCTTGAACAGCGGCAGCGCCAATCGGCGCGCGAGGCCGTGGAGGCCAGTCGGCTGATCGGGCGCCTTCAGCGTGTCGCCGGAGCCGGCGACATAGACATAGGCGACATGGCCGGGCTGGTAGGCCTCCGAGAATTCGGGGTCGAGGAAGCTGCGCGCGGGAAGTCGCGCGAGGTTCTTCCCGCCGATGGCCGGCCAGCGCGTCTCGACATAGTGCGTGACGGCGGCCGTGCTGCCCTCTTCGCGGATGCGGCGGGGAATCGCCGGGACAGTCTGCCCCTCGCTGTTCGTCATGGTCATCATGATTTTCGTATCCTGTCGTCTCGGGCTTCCCGGGGGCATTCCCGATCTCACCTCATTCGCGTCCCCTCTCCCTTCGCCATGTGCCGGATGAACCCGATCGGCCTCCTCGCGCCATCCTTGCCGGCGAGCAAGACCTGCTCGGCGCCGCGGATATCCTCGCCGACGAGGTGCCGCCGCCCCTCCGCGCAGGCGAACCCCATGGCGATGTCCCAGAGTCGCGAAAGCAGGCGGGGATTGTGTCCGGTCGTCGCTCGAAACAACTCGTCGGCGGGTTCGGCGAAGCACCGCCCGACACGCAGGTTCGCCTCGTGGAAGATGCTCTTCTGGATGGCGAGCATCTCGGCCTCCTTCAGCGCGATCTGGAACACGATCAGGCGGTCGACGATGCTATCGGGCAGCGGGTCCAGGCTGTTGGCGGTAGCGAACCAGAAAATGTGGTCGGCGCGAATTGGCAGATCGACGAACTCGTCGACGAAGCGCTCGGCATTCTCGCGCTCGAGGAGCGAGTGCAGCACGTTCTCCGGCGTCTCTCGCGGATTGATCGGCGAGGCCTTCTCGATCTCGTCGATGACGATCAGCGGGCAGGCATGGCTGCTCTCGATCAGGAGCTTCGCAACCTTGCCCGGCCCGGACGCCTTCCAGACCGGCGTCAGTCCGGAGAAGGCCGAACCGCGGTCGGTCATGAGATTCATCGCGATGACGTCGCTCGGCACCCCGAGCGCCTCGGCGAGCTTGCGGGCGTAAAAGGTCTTGCCCGTCCCCGGCGCTCCGACCACGACAGCGGGATCGAGCCGCAGCGGCGTGCCGGTGCTTGCGCCGAGCCTGGCCGCCCTGATGACCCAGGCAGTCACCTCCGCGAACTGCGGACAGATCGCATCGAGGCCTGCGAGCCGCGCGATCATGGCCTCTTCGGGAATGACGAGCTTGCGCCAGGGGCCGCGCTCGTCGGATTGCATCCGGTTCCAGAGCCTGACCTGGCGCGCCTGCGCAGCGTCCTCATCGCCGCTGGCCTCAGCGGGATCACCGACGAAGCTGTCGCCAGGGCCGAGACGGCGCGCCAGCCGGTCGGCATCGTAGATCTCGATCGCGGGACCGGAGGGTTCGGAAGTCGCCTCGTCAGGCGAGGCCGACTGTTCGGTCGGCGATGGTGGCGTCCCGCTCTCGGGGCGTTGCCGGCGCAAATGGCTGAGCAGGACTCGATTCTCGTGATCGCGCCAGGACTGGACGAACTCGGCGTCGGCGTCGTCGGAGCTGACGGTGTTCATGACCGGCCTCACAGCTCGACGCCGCCGAGAACCGTCACGAAGGGCGGCCCCTGGCGAGCGATGCGGCGCCCGACGCCGAGCGCGATCTCGACCAGCGCCCGCATGAAATCGGGATCGGCGGTGCGTCCGGAGACGAGCCGCTCCACCTCCATCTTCGCGACGAGATCGCTGGAGCTGCGCGCCGGCCACAGCCCGATGCGGCAGAGCCGGGCATAGGCGAGGATCAGAGCACCGCGCCGGGCCGCGTACCAGGACGGCCCGGGCTCCTGGGGCTCGGACCAGGCGTCGATGGCGGCGAAAAGGCACCGTGCGTCGCTCAGCAGTGCCGGGAGGCCCGGAGGCGCGTTGAACCAGGTCTCCAGCGTATGCGCGTCTTGGAGGTGGTAAACACCGGGACCGGTCTCGTTCTCGTCCCGCTCCGGCAAGACTTCCCCGCGGAAGCGTCGTGCCGCCACCTCCATGCCGACCGGAATGCGCGCGCCGATTACCAGCCGCATGCCGCCCGACCGAACGGTCGCCCGCAGCGCGCGATTCATCAGCGCCGGATCGTGACGGCCGTCGCCATCGGCGCGGTACTGTCGGGCGCGCTCCTTCTCCAGCATGGCTCGCGCGAAGTCGTCCTCGGGAGAGCCCGGCGGCACGAGCAGCATCGCAATCTCCCCGGCATGCGAAAGGATTGCGAGCGCGTTACCGGTGTCGACGCGGTCCTCGAGGGCGGAGGGATCGGCTTCGGCGAGCGCGAGGAAGCGCTCGTACTGCTGCGCGTGAACCAGCCCCCGTCCGCGCAGGTCGAGGAGTGGCGGGAGCAACTCGATCAGCGCGGCATAGGGCTCCTGATCATCGGATCTGTCGGGAAGCAGCGTCTCGAGCCGGGCGAGCTCGTCGAGAATGGGACGCGACCTCGTCGTTGCGAGCGTCAGATCGCGCAGGGTGCCGGCGGTATCCGTCATGGTCGTGAACCTTTTGTCCTGTGGGTCGGACTGCCCTCCCCCTCGCCTCCCGTTCTCGCCATGACGAAAGGCGCGCCGGCGAAGCGCGCCTTCCACACTGTGCGAGATGAATGCCGCGACGCGGCTGTCAGTCGCGCTCGTCGACGTTCAGGAAGCGAGAGCTCTGGCCGGAGACCGTCTCGCCCTGGCCGAAGGCGATTTCCCAGAGCGCGCCGAGCCTGTCGGGATCGGCGTCGCGAGAACGGACGAGATCGCGCGCGGCGATCTTGGCCGCGACCTCGGCCTCATTCCGGGCAGGCCAGAGCGCGACCCGGATCAGGCGGGCGTAGGCGAGGATCAGCCTGCCCTCGATCATGTCCTTGGCCATGATGCCCGGCTGAGTGGTCGCGCGCACCTCGTCGACGAGCGCCAGCACGCTCCGGGCACTGTCGAGCAGGCCGGGCAGATCGGGCGCGGCCTCGAAGTACGCCTTGAGGCTCTCGGCCTGCTCCAGCGTGTGGATGCCCGGAGCACCGGGCTCGACCGCCTTCGGCTTCGGCTGCAGCGCGCCGACCCGTCGCGCCATGCTCTCGATCATCTCGCTGATCGCGTCAGCCTCCGCCGGCAGGGTCAGATGGACCGGCCGCCGCGGCAGCTCGCCGACCGCACGACGCGCCAGCGCGAGGTCCTCGCCATCGCCATGGCGGCGGGCGTGCCGCAGGAGGTTTCGGCCGAACTGCTCGCGCGCCCAGGCATCGTCCTCATTTCGCGCCGGCAGGAGGAGCAATGCCAGGTTGGAGGCATTGGTCAAGATCGTCAGCGCGTTCGCGGTGTCGATCCACGCCTCGACCTGATCCTTCTCCAGCGCGAGCAGCCCGATCAGCCGGCGAACCTGCTCGGTATGCGCCTGGCCCCGGCCGCGCAGCGCCAATAGGCTCGGGGTCTGGTGGCGGAAGAGAGCGAGGGCCTCGACTTCGGACGGTGCCTCGGGAACGAGGCGCTCCAGGGCAGCGAGGTCGTCGATGACGGGATGCAGGGTCGGATCGAGGACGATGGTGCTGAGCAGCTCGTCGCGATGGCTGGTGGTCTTCATGGTGTTTCTTTCTATCCATAGGGGTGACCTGCTCTCGGCAGTCGCTGTCCCTCCCTCTCGCGGAATCGAAAAAAGCAGCGCCGATGTCGGCGCTGCCTCCGTGCTAATGCTCGCCGACTGCTCGCCTGTCAGACGAGCTCGCTCCAGTCGAAGGCGAGGCGGTCGCGGGCGCCTACCGGCAGCGACCGGATCCAGGCGGCATCAGCGGTAACGTGCCGGATCGCGCCCAGCATGTGGATGGGATCGCCGACCTCGCCGCGCAGGTTGACCAGAGCGACGATCTCCTTCTTGAGCGCAAGCGCCGCCCGATTGTGGACCGGCCAGATCATCGTCTGGGCACAGGCGAGGTAGGCGGCGATGCGGGCGCCCTCGGCCGCGATCATCAGCTCGCCGGCATTCTGCGGGCCGCGCTGCGCCAGGGCGATCAGCCTGTCGCAGGTCTCGAACATCCGGCGCGAACGGGCGAGCAGGTGATCGAGATCGGGCGCGGCCTTCGCGAAGCCGACCCAGCCGGCGACCTGGGTGTGGGCGAAGGCCGGCGGACCACCGCGCAGCGGCAGGCCCTCGACGAGGTCCCAGCGCTCGAGCGGCCAATTCGCCAGCCCGCGGCTGCCGCCCTGCGGCGCGATGGGCGCCGGAGGCAGCAGCAGCTCGGGCACCGCGAACGCCGCCCGCTTCCAGCGCAGCCGGCGCGCGTGCGCCGCCTCCATCGACGGAACGAAATCCTTCGCATGGGCGTGGTGCAGCGCGCCGGTGCGCTCGGCCAGCGCGAGCTTGGCTTCGGCCCGGTCGAGGTCGTCGGCCGGCCAGATCGCAGTCAGCGCGACGTAGCTCAAGCTCATGATCTTGAGCCCGCCGCAGGCGAAGTCCGTGTCGGTGTCGTGGAGTTCCTTGGTGAGGCTGAGCCTGAACTCCTCGTTCTGGAGGGCCTTGGCGTTGCGCGCCGCCGCCTTCAGGTCGATCGGTTGGCGGCGGAACGCCACGAGCTCTTCGAGGCTGGGATCGTGGTCGCCGACGATCTCCATCGCCAGCGCGATCGGATCGCGCAGCACCGTGCCGTCCGGCTCACCCACCGGGCCACCGGTGCGCGGGGCGAGCGAGCGCCCGCCACCCTGGTTGTTCTTCGTCATGCTGGGACCTTTCAGTTGGGGTTACGACCACTTGGCCGCGCCTCCCCTCCGACCCCGGAATCGACAAAGGCGCCCCCGGTCGGGAGCGCCTCCATGGCGTCGTGTATCGTTCGATCGGCTGTCAGACGATCGGAACCCAGTTCGGATCGAGCTCCAAGGTCGCCCCGAGCCTGAACCCCTTCGCGATCCAGTTCGCCTGCGAGACGACATGGCGGATCGCAGCCTGCATGGGCAGAGGATCCGGTCGCGATGCCCGCTCGTTGACGAGCGCGACGAGCCTGAGCTTCGCCTCGGCATCAGCCGAGTAGCGCATCGCCGGCCAGATCGCGGCCCGCGCGGCCGCGAGATAGGCGAGGATGCGCGCGCCTTCTGCCGCATGGCACAGGGGCCGGGGATCGTCGCTCGTGGTCTCGGCGAGCACCATCAGCCGGTCGGCGATGGCGATCATCCGCGCGAATCGATCGACCAGACCGGAGAGGGTGGGATAGGCGTCGACGAACCCAGTCCAGCGCGCGATCTGCGCATCGCCAAGGGACGCATCACCTCCGGCCAGCGGCAGCGCGTCGACGAGGTCGAGCCGCGATAGCGGCCAGCTGCCGAGGCCACGATCCGCCATGGACGGAGCGACCGGGCCGGGAGGCACGACGAGCTCGCCGACCGCGAAGGCGGCCCGGTGCAGCCTGATGCGGGCGGCATCCTCGACCGAGAGCATCGGCGCGACACCATAGTCGGTGTCATCGCCATGCATGCGCGTCTCCCGGGCCAGAGCCCGCTTCGCGTCGGCATCCGCGACCGTGTCGGTCGGCCAGATCGCCACCATCGCGGTGCAGCTCAGGGCCACGATCTTGAGCCCGACCCGTGCCATCTTGATCTCATGGGTCTGTTCATGGCCATAGGGCAGCCGTGCCGCCTCGTCGTCGCAGCGTTTCGCCTCGCGAGCGAACAGCATGAGATCGGGCCGGCCGTCGCGGAAGGCGATGAGCTCGGCGAGCGAGGGATCGTCGCCGAGCGCGTCGGTCACCCCGGCGAGCGGGTCGCGGATCGGTCCGAGCGCGCCACCGCCTCCATCCTGCCCATCGCCGACCAGCGGTACGAGGCCGCGATCCCGGTCGTTCTTCGTCATGTCGAAAACTTTCTCATTGGGGTTACGACCACTTGGCCGCGCTTCCCTTCCGTCCCCCGGAATCGACAAAGGCGCCGTCGCCGGCGCCTCCTGCGTCATCGACATCTGCCCGCTCGCTCAGGCTGCGAGCGCGAAGAACCGGTCCCGCTCTTCAAGCCAGCGCTCGATTGTATCGAGAAGCGCATGCCGATCGGCATCGCCTGCCGGAAGGGTCTGACGCAGGGTCGCGACCTCGCCGAGCGCCTTCGGCAGGGTGAGCCAGGGCACGTCGGCTTCTGCCGTCAGCCGCTCGCGCAGCCAGCCCTGGCCCTTCTGCCAGGCGATCGCAGACAGCGATTGCGGCGCCTCCAGCAGCATCAGCCGGTTGGCGAAGGCTTTCAGCCGCTCGTCACTGAACCCGGCCGCAATCGCCGGCCGGTCCGTCCAGGGCGAGGCATGCCAGCGGGTGCAGGCCCGGGCATCGTCGTTGGAGATGAACCCACAGGAATAGAGCGTCGCCTCGTGGTAGGGCGAAGGCTCGCGATCGGCGAAGCGGCTCGCCAGGGCCGTGGCGAGGTTCGCCCGGAACCCCGCATGATCACGAATGCGGGCGGCGCGCTCGTTGTAGAGCGCGAGATCGCGTTGGTCCTCGGCCAGAGCGTGGCGACCCTGCTCGAAAGCGACCAGGATCGGCTGGGCATTGGTCTTGATCGTCCGGATCGGCTTCGATCCCGCTCTGGAGAAGAGCGCGACGATCTCCTCGGCCGGGAGGTCGAGATACTCTGCCGGATCGATCGTGAGGTCGGCGGCGGCCCAGGAGGTCGCGACGGTGGGGTTCGGCGTGACGCCGACGACGGGCGTCAGCTGCGAGACGCCGCCGAGCAGCATGATATCGCCGCTGGCCAGCATCCGGTTCGGTACACTCTTGTCGGCAAGAGCGAGCATCATCGTGACGGTCGACGGTGCGACCTGGCGCAGATGCCGGAACAGGGCGAGCGTTGCCTTCGTGTCGGCCATGGCATCATGCGCCTCGTCCTCGGAAAGCGCGATGCCGTTCGCCCGGCAGAGCTCGCCGAGCCGGAAGCTCGGCTTGCCCATGCCATTGAGCGGGACGGTGATGGCACCAGGCTCCAGCATCGCCACCGCGCGGACCATGGTCAGCAAGTCGGCGCGGCGGTGGCCGTTCAGCGAGGTCGCATAGGGCGGCATCAAATGGCTGAAGAAGGCGTGCCGGAGGATCTCCTCGTCATAGCGCAGGGTGTTGTAGCCGATGATGGTCGCCGGCGCCCATGCTTCCAGCGCCCGGGCGATGATGCCGAGCATCTCGGTCGAGGAGAGCGGCGCCTGTTCGAGCTGCTCGGGCCGGATGCCGGTGGTCATGAGCGCGCCGGGCGACGGCACGATATGCGCCGGGAGCCGGCAGCGCAGCGAGAGCTCGCCAAGAGGCCGAAGATCGACATCGGTGTGGATCGCTGCCGCCTGCAACGGCACGTTCCACTGCGGTTCGAGACCCGTGGTCTCGAGGTCGTAGATCACGAAGGACATCGTCGCGCCCTCAGTGCTTGCTCTCGGTGCCGGGCGTCACCGGCACCTTGGTCAGGTTGATGCCGAGTTCGCGGGCATCCTGCTGCATCGCGGCCTCGACCATCCAAGAGGTGCGCGTCCGGCGAATCTCGTCCTCGTCGAAGGCGATGGCCTCGTACACCATGATCTTGGCCTCGAAGTGCTCGGTTTTGCGGGCCGGCGCCTCCGCCAGCATGAAGGCGAAGAAGCGGGCGGTCGCCCGCGCCCCTTCCGCCAGTTGCAGGCCGGTCAGGCCGGCGTGCTCCGGATACGTTCGATCAGCCTGCTGCTCCAGCAGCAGAGCATGCGCCATCGCTTCCTGCCAGAGCCAGTAGAACCGCTCCGGCCGGTCCGTCGTCATCCGGTAGCTGCGCGTATACCGCGCCAAGTGTTCGCCGCTCGGGCGCGCCTCGTCCCGGGCGGTGTCGCCGCCCTCGTTATTCCTCGTCATTCCCATATCCGTTCGGGCTCGCTTCGACCCGGAACGGCTCTGTCGGCTCAGGCTCGCGGGGGTTCCCAGAAACGGGTTCCTGTCACCTTGTTTCTTTCCGTATCACTTCGTTGCACATGCGGACCGCCTCGACCATCTCCTGCAGGCGACCTGATGGGCGGGATGATCGAACTTCTGCTCCTGCAGCCACCTCAGATAACGCATGGTCCAGGCCTTCGTCCGCGAGAAGACGCGTCCGTGCTTGAGCATGAAGCCAGTTACCTGTTGGCGATGGACGCGTTGGGTTTAGACCGCAGTGGGCCGGGCGCGAACCAGATCACGCATGGCCTCGTGTCCCGCATCGGGCCCCACACCGCTGTGAGCTCTCCGGCTCGCAAGAGTCTCGCGAGGGCGATGGCGTCGCGCCGGTTCGTCTTAACCCGGTTACCCGGCTTCCTCGGGATCAGCGAAGGCGCCACGACTGTGCAAGGATGGCCGATAGAGGTGATAAGGCGATGCAGCCCGTATCCCGTCGGGCCCGCCTCGTAGCAAAAGTGCGCCCGATCGCAGCTCGCGGCAATCCGCTTCACCACCCTGCGCATGCTTTCTTCCGCCGCGTCACCTCGCCGAAAAAGCGCACCTCGCCGCCGCGCTCACCATCACCCGCAACGATAGCGTTCCGCATCTTCGCGACATCAATCCCGACCAAAACTTCACTAAAATGTTCCACGGCTCGTCCTCCTGCGGTGAGGATCGGCTCGGCCACTCCGAGCAACCCTCGAAGGCGCAGTGTGGGCGAGCCACTCCGGCTCAGCGGACACGTTCTTTCAGCATCGAGATCGATGATGCCTCGCTTCTGTTCGAGCAACAGATCCGTCGTTATAGCGGCGAGACGACCAGATTCCGGTGCAATGCCGAACAATTCCGTGCAACCCTTCCATGTGCTAGGTTCCTTTGCGGAACCGAGCACGATGGGCGCTCAAAGAACAGGAAGAAGACAGCTTCCGATGCTCAATTTGGTCCTGTTTCTCGCGTCGATCGTATTCGTATCCGTCGTGCTTGTTTTGCTCGTTGTCCGCTCCTTTCCGAGGGCACCCGAAGTCCGACGTCGTCTACATGCCCTGTCGTTCATGATCGTACCATGGGGTCTTGCGATTCTCTCGGGTCCTTTCGTGATCGACCATCATGCGGTCGGCACGGACATTCGTGCATGGATGATTACCGGCCAGTACACGGCCATGGCGCTTCTATTCGGTATTGCTACTGCCGGCGTCGTTCGGGCGCGGGGCGCGAGGGGATTCGCATCAGCGATCGGCGTCGCCAATATCATCCTGCTCTTCCTGTTGGTCGGCGCCAGCGTCACGATCATTGACCCCGGGTCTGAGCAACGCTCAGCGGGAGTGAGGGAACCGAGCGCCGCCCACTCTTAGCAGCCGGCGCCGATCCGAAGACCATAGCGCACATGGTCGTGATCGATCGCGCGGTGAAGGATGCCGATCGCAATGCAATGCAATCCGCATCAATTGCCCGGGTCGCCACCGGCACAGCATGATGGCCGCTCGAGGAGGCGGCGATGAGCGTTTGGAGTGATTGGCTCGACCGGGCATATGCCATTGTCGAAGACCTCAGGCGTCCGAGGCCAACGGGCATGCCGGCGCCGGATCGTTTTCCGCCGGAGCCATGTGACCCGCCCCTTGGGCCGGACATCGTGGCGCTGGCATCCGTGCTCGACTGGCGATCGCCGGACTTGCAGGGAGCGCTGCGCGGCGAGGATTGGCGCGAGGCGCCGGCTTCGTTCATGGCGCTCTGCGAGCGCGCGGAACGCTCTGAGCGGTTTCGCGAAGCCTGCCACGACCATCGCCGCAGCCCCTCGCAGCTTCTCCTTGGCGCGCTGCATATGGTTGCCTTCGGCCGGGCTCCTGAGGCTTGGCGGGGGGAAACCATCTCCCGACTCCCAGAGCGTCTATTCCCCGTGCTCGGCCTGGACTGGGCGAATTTTACTCGGCCGAGGGCAACAGCCGAGGCAAGCACATCGCCCGGCCAGCTTCTGTTGACGCTCGCTCCTCAGCTCGACTGGAGCGATCCGGAGTTGCGACGAGGATTGGTCGACGAGGTCTGGACGCCGCCGCCGATGCTGCGCGAGCTGGTCGAGGAGGCGCGCAAGTGCTCAGATGCGACGCCTCTTTACGAACTCGGCGTCGCGCTTCCCGCCCATACGCTGACGCTCGGCTGCCTCGCCCTGCTGCGCTCGCTCGACGATCCCGCCATCGGCGAATTGCCTTGCCCGGCAGCCGGCGGATCGGTTCGGGATTTCCCGGCTACCGTGCAGACGGCGATGTTCCTGCTCTTTGACCTCAAATGGCCGCCCGAGACGCCGGGCGCCCCGGTCGGCTCGGTTTAGGTCGGCGCCTGCGGGTTTTCAGTTCCACTCGCATTGCGCCAGGCCTCCCAGGCTTCGGCGAGCGCCGGGTGAAGCGTCCGACCGTCTTCGGCCTTCGCCGAGGCCGGCAGGCGCAGGGGGGCGGTCTCGCCGATGTCGATAATGAAGTCGGCTCCGCCGGCGGCCGGCGGCTCGATGCGCCGAACCTCCGGCCAGGCGACGCGGCGGCTGCGGCCTTCGAGATCGCCGAAGAGGTCGCCTGCGGCATTCGGCAGGGCGGTCGCGGTGAAGCCGTCCGCCTCGATCGTCGCGACCGGCCAGGATGTTTGCTGGCCTCGGGCGCGCCATGCCCGGAACGCGGCGGCGACGATCACAAAGGCGAAGAACGCGATGATTCCGCTCCAGCCCAGAAGCGTGAGAAATGCCTTGAGGTCCAGATCGGCGCTCTTCACCGTCGCTGCGGTCGCGGTCAGCAGGAGAGCGAAGACGGCAGCGCCCGCGAGCAGCACGCCGCCACCGAGCACGCGCCAGATCGGCGGCGCCGTCCTGACGAGCGGAACGAAGAACGTCCCGGCGGCGGCCCGGACCGCTGACGAAAACCCGGCCAGATAGCGTTCCCGAGCGGCGAGGATCGTGGCGTGCGGCGCCGCGCCGGCCTCGCTGCGCGCCTGCTCGGGGATTTCGTAGATGGTCTTCTGAACCCCGTCCTTCTCCACGACCGTAACGGGAAACAGGCCTGTCTCCTTGACGGAACCGATCGCGGCGACGTCCCGCCAGGGCACGAAGCGGCGGCGGCGCGATCCCAGAGGTCCGGGACCGGCATAGGGATAGGGGTCGATGACAACCCCGCCGGCCGTGACGACGAGCGGCGTGATCCGTCGTGCGGCGGCGTCCGGATCGCGCCCGGCCCGCCATGCGTTCAGATGCATGGCGGTAAAGCCGAGGCCGGCCGCGAGCATGATCAGCCCTCCGACGCCGCCGAAGAGCAACGGGATGGCGTTCGACAGCGTCACCGGCTCGGTCACGAGCCTCAGCAGGAAGAGAATGGCGCCCGCGAAAGCGCAGACGCCCAAGATGGAAAACAGGCCGATCGGGCTGCGAAAGCTCTTGCCCTCGATGCTGAAGGCGACGCTTGCTTCGTCCATCTCATCCCCCGCACTTGTCAGACGCCGGGCGAGACGGCATCGCCGCGCGCCTCGGTTTTCGAGATTATCCTATGGTCAGCACCGCCGGAAAGCGCAGCCGACCAATTCTTGCATCGCGAACGCCACCGCGCATCGCCGGCTCAGCCCGCGGGAACCTCCGCGCAGGCCGGCCGCCTGATCCTGGCGTATCGCCCCAGCGCCCCCAGCAGCGACATCTCCTGCCCACGGCTCGACCAACTCCCGTCCTTGAGCTCCAGCGTCACCGTGTAGATGGGCCCTGCCGGCTGCCACGGACTCCAGGCGCCTTTGCTGCCGTCCTGGCCGACCGAAATCTGGCGGAGCGCGGCGGCGCTGTAGGCCAGCGTCCCGCGCCAGGCGATTCCGTTGCGGCGGTCGATATCGGTCGTGATCTCGCGCCCGTCGAGGCGGACATCTGCGTAGGCGATATAGAGCGTGTGGCCGGCGGACGATCCGGGCGGGGGCGCCCCCAATGTCGCGGTGAAGCCGCCCCGCTGCGGCGGCGTGACCTCGGCCGCGACGACATAGTCCTTGCCGCAGCGGGCCCGGAACGTCTCGAACTGCGCATTGGCCAGACGCTGGGCTTCGAGTCGCGGCGGCGGGGAGGTCTGCGCCGCCGCGCCCGTGAGAATGCCCGACATGAAGACCAGCGCCGCTGCCAGAGAGATCTGGAACCGCATGGCAATTTCTCCTGCTTCGTGCGGCGGCCTCAGCCGGTCAGCCTGACGAGATATTTGCTCCAGAAGGCGAGCAGCGGGCCGGTCAGCTTGGCGCGCTCCAGCGCCGCGCAATCGTAGCGGCCGAGCAGCGCCGCCGTGTCGGAGGCGCCGTTGTCCAGTTCGACGAGGACCATCGCCTGCATCGCCGCAGCGATCTCGTTGTCCGCCTTCCGCGTGCGGTAGGCCCGCTCGAGCCGGTCGAGCCGGGCGCTCTCCTCGGCGGAGAGGACGGTGCAGGCCCGCTGCAGGCCGCGTGTCATGCCGATGGCGTAGGCGATCTTGCTCCGCTGGAAGATTTCCGGTTTGCCGACGATCTCGTCCTCCAGCTTTCCGCTGGTGATGGTGACGATCATGTCGCGGTTCTTGACGGCGACCTTCTGCTGGCTCTGCTGGCTCTGCTGGGCCTGCGCGCCGGTCGCGGCGAGCAGGACGAAGGCGGCGAGGGCGAGTTGTTTCTTCATGGCTCAGTCTCCGTTCCGTCGGGGTGATCCGATGGACGAAGAGATAGCCGCGACCCGGCGGCCGCGGTATTGCACCGACTTGCCTGGGCTTGCCGATGGATGCCGGCGCTCAGTGCAGCCTTTGTCGGCGCTTGCGGCGGAACTCCACAAGCACCGGGCTTGTCCAGGGCTCGAAGCGGCCATTGCGGGCGACATAGGCCACACCGGGCTCGATGCCGTCCCGCCCGACCAAGCCGTGGACCCAGCGCTTTGTCACTTCGTCCCAGGCGACGAGCAACGCGCCGTCAAAGCCGCTGACCCGCCCCCGCTTTGCGACGACGACCGCATGCGCGCCACCATGGACCGCGACCTGCTCGCCCCCCGCGCCGATGGCGACACCCAAGTCCCCCGCCCGAGCCTGGCCCCCCGATGGTCCCCTGGCGATGGCGATGCCGCTCTCGCCGGCTATCGCGGTCGTACCGTTCCACTCCGCAATCGCGATGCCATGCTCGCCCGCGACAGCCTGTCCACCGTGGTCAAGTTCACCGGGGTAGGTCAGAGGAACACTCAAGGCGATCCCAGACTCGCCGGCGATCGCGCGGCCGTTCTCGCAGAGGGCGAGGCCATTGGCCCCGGCTCGCGCGACGCCCAGGCCGCGCGCACAGGCCACGCCGCGATCCCCGGCATGGGCCTCGCCGTCGCAGATGGCGAAACCCTCGTCTCCAGCCACGGCGAGGGAGGGATAGCGGCCGGTGGTGCGGTCGCCGCGCAGAAGGTTGGACGGGGTCCCGTAATAGCGCTCCTCGATGTCGGCGGGATGCGGAGGCGGCAGCGGCATGGGGTCCATCCGCGACGCGACACGCGCGACGCCGCCAGGCCCGGCCAGCGCGATATGGCCGTCGAGCACCTTGTCGGCGCCAACGGCGCGGAGCGCGGCGACCGCGCCACGCAAGGTGCCGCGATAGAGCGCCGTCCCCTGTCGGAAGCCGACCATTTCGCCGCGTCCCTGCCCGAGCGCATGCTCGCCCTCAACCCTGACCAGACAGCATTGCGCCCCATCGCTCAGCGGCAGATCGCCCTGGCCCATGAGGGCGCCGAGCCAAAATTTCCCGTCCTTGCGCCCCGCCGCCAGCTCCGTTGCTGAAATATTGCCGCACAGGACGATGATTTCTCCCTCTCGTATCGGCTCTTGCAGGATTTCGGCCTCCGGATCGTGATTCCGGGCGGAGACCCACCACGGCAAGCCCGAGGGAAAAGCAGGGGCGGGAGACTTGGAGAGAGTCACCGCGTCGTCTTTCTCAGACTCCCACGGCTCGATATTGACGGAACCGAGTCGGTCGGTGGACTCGTCGTGGAGTTCGTCGTCCCAATAGCTATAGACCTTGGGCTCGAGGTTTCCGCCGCTGGTCGTGAACACTCTGACAACGCTTTCTGTCCGCCGGTGACGCATGATCAGCGTCGCTCGCCGGCCAAAACGGAAACGGATCCCGCTTTCCAATCCCGCCGCGACGACGAGCGCATCGTCGGCGATGTCCAACTCCTCCACATCCCCCTGCGCCACGCCGATCCCGCCACGGCCGACTTCCAGCCAGCGCGTGTTCTCGGTCGCCACGGCGACGCCGTTGGCTCCAACGGTCAAGGACCCTTCACTCGCCTGCGAGATGGCGATGCCGCTGCCGCCGGCCTCGACGACGCAGAATTTGCCGAAGTGGCCACGAGCGATGCCGATTTTGCGGGGATGCCGGCGGGCGATCGCCACACCGCTATGTGCCGCCCGCGCATGGCCGCCACTCTCAACCACGGCAATCCCTTCCCTGCCGGCGGACGCATTGCCACGCACGCCGGCCAGAGCCACGCCAAAGGCCCAGTATCCGGACCAGTCGACCTCTGCGAAAATATCAGAACTCCCGCGCCGCTCCGCCATTCCTGCCTGGGCGACGCCGCAGAAGCCAGCGCGCGCGAAGCCTTCATCGCCCGCGATCGCCACGCCGAAATCGCCGGCGAAGGCGACGCCGGTGCGATCCTGGAACGCCGACAGGGGCGTCTTCAAGGGCATGCCGGTCCTGTAAGTGGCGAATATGTTGAGCGCCGTCCGGCGCGGACCGCGAAACAGTACGAAACCGGAGGCAAAACAGACCAGACCGGGCTCGGCCGTCCCGTCCTCGCGCTTGACCCAGTCGCAAGGATCATCCCGATCGATCTCGACCACGGCCCATTCGGAATCGCGGAGATATGCCAGCGCGTGTGGTCCATCGAGGTCTAGTATCCCGGTGAAGCGGAGCGGCCGGGTGAAATCTCCCCGGGAATACATAGGCCACTCGATCCGCTCGAAGCGACCGAAGGCAGGCAGTGCCGGGCCGTAATCTTGGAAGGCGCCGCACAGCACCACATAGGGAAAATCACTCAACTTCCGCATCGGCCCCCTCCTTCTCGTCAGCCGGCAGCGGCTTGCGCCGCGCGATACGCCGCCAGGCGTTCGCGGAGACGCCCGGCGATTCTGTTCCAGCGATCCTGCCCGCCCCGCAAGACGAGACGGCCGCGTTCGTGGATCGGGCTCTTCAGGCCGCCGGCGCTGTCTGCGCCCGCCGCTTCGGCCGTCTGTGCTGTCACAACGAAGCTCCCCCGGTCTTCCGGTCGGCATCGCAGATCGGATGAGCATGAGCCCTGCCACGCCCTTCCCTTGCGAAAACATAGCGCAACGACACCTGCATGGCGCGTGCCTCCGCGCTGTCGGCGCCAATCTCGACCAGCCGCGCGGCCGCGTCCCGCCCGCGCCGCCGGGCGGTCTTCAGCATCGCCGGGCTGACCTCGCCGAAGCCGGGCCGGGACAGCGCGTCCCGTGCCCAGAGGAGCGTGGAGCGCATGCGTGCCGTCTCCTCCGGCGTGAAGCAGCGCCAGGACTGCTGCAACGCAAGACCGAGCGCCGCGCCATGGACCAGCGGGCCGAGCGCAGCGAGCTGCGCCGAGAGCGGCTCCGCCGGCCGGCGCGGCCGGACGATCAGCGCGCCGCCACGCGGGTCGCAGGGCGCTTTCGCCGTGGCAACCGAGGGCAGTAGCGGCAGGCTCAGCAAGGGCAACAGGAAGCGGCGTGTTTGCATGAGGTCCCTCGAACTGCGGATAGAGACTTTCTGCTCCGGATCGGGCCCGCCGCACCATTGCGCCGGCTTGCCGTGCATTGCCTCCTCTTGCGGGCGACGATCCGCGCGAGGCGTGGGTCACCGCTGTCCTCCCAGCAAGGGCGCGGGATCGATCCATTGCTCGTTTCGCCGCAGAGCGAGCGTGAACGGCGAGGAGGTCGTGCGACCCAGTCGCGCTCCGGCCGCGACGCAGCGCCCGGCACGGACCCGGAGCTGCGAGAGCGGCCCATAGCGCAGCGCGCTGCCGTCGCGCTGCCCGATCCGGACGAAGCGGCCGATGCGCGTGGTTTCGACGGGCTCGACCCGCCCGCCCCGCACCGCCCTGACCACCTGACCGCTGAGCGACCGGAAGACCATGTTCGGCTGGAAGAGCGCCATGCCGATGACGGGATGCAGGCGATGCCCGAACCGGTATTCGATCGGGGCCTTGACCGGAAGCGGCCGGGCCACGCCCTCCGGGCAATCGGACGCGTGCGCGAGGACAGGCTGCAGGAGCAGAGTGCCCAGCACGGCGGCAAGGAGGAGAGCGGACCTCACGAGCCTGTTCCTTCGAGTGGATAAAGCTCCATCTCAACCGGCTCGTCGTCTCCGGGCACCCTCTGGAGACAGGGCACCGGATTGCGGCCGGAGCTGCTCGCGCAGAGCAGGCTGTGGCTCGGCGCACCGTTGGTGCAGGCGCCGAAATCGACCTCGACCAGGGTCGGACCGTTGCTTGTGCGGTAGCTTACCCGCGCGCAGGCGGCGACGTCGCCATAGAACTGGCTTTCGCGGACACGGCCGCTGCCGTCCCCGCGAAGGCAGAGCACTTCGGCGGCATTCGTACGCTCCGGCTTCCCGCCCTTGGGCAGCACCATCCAGCAGCCGCCGGCGGCGAGAGGCGCACGCGGCTCGGTGGCGGCAGGCGAGGCCGAAAACACAAATGTCGAGACAATGAGTAAGGCATAGGCCGAACGATGACGCATCGAACGCTCCTGTTGCATCGACGTGCGGATCGCACGGCGGCGATCCTGCTTCCGTGCCGGGCTTGCCGGAATTGCCGGGCCTTGCGCCGAGTTGCGCCGCCCCGGCCTGCTGGCGAGCGGGGCGCCTTCTTCACGTCGGCTCAGGTCGTTCAAGCTCCTCGCGCGCAGACGAAGCTTCAGAGCGCTTGAACGGCAAGCGCGGTCATGTATCGGATAGGATGGAAGTTCTCTGCGCTCAACGGTCCTAGGACCAATGTCCATGGGGCCGAGCGGGCGGGACGTTCGGCCGCTACACAAAGAGAGCGGCAGCCGTCACATTGGCGGAGAACGATGGCTCATCACCATGAAGCATTTGCTGTCGGCGTAATGGGCCAGCTTCGCTGTCAGCCGTGGGATGGGGAGAGGGAGATGCGCGTCCGGTTCGTGGGGCTCGGGATGAGCAGGCTGCCGGAACCGCGACCGGGCGAGGTCCCATGCGCCGCGTAATCCCTCTTCTCGTGATGCTCTGCCTCGCCGTCCCGGCGGCGGCCAGCCCGCGCGATGATCTGGTCGCGGCTTTCGGACGCGGCGACCGCGAAACCGCGCTGCGCCTGGCGAAGCCCCTCGCCGAGCAGGACGACATGCTGGCCCAGTACATGCTCGGGAAACTCCTGCGGGACGACGCCGGGACGCGGCAGGAGTCAGCCGTCTGGCTGCGGAAGGCGGCCGAGAAGGGCCATGTCGCGGCACAGGGGGAACTCGGCTACCTCCTCTTCTTCGAGCTGAAATCGCGGGCGGAGGGCCGAAGCTGGATCGAGCGGGCGGTCCGGGCGAATTATCCGCCTTCGTTCCGGGATCTCGGCTGGATCCTGGAGAACGAAGGACGCGGCGCGGAGGGCCTGAAGGAGGCGGCCGAGTACTACCGGCGCGGTGCGGAACTCAACGACCGGAACGCGACGTTGCTCTACGCCAACGCGCTGCTCAAGGGGCGCGGCGTCGGGAAGGATATCGCGGCGGCTGCCGGACTGTACTGCCGTCTCGGCGGCGCTTCCTTCGACCTGCAATGCGGCAAGCTGCTGCTTCAAGGCGCCCTTCCCAGCAGGACGGCGTCCGATGGTGTCGTCATGCTGCGGCGGCTGTCCGACCAGGGAAACGCCGACGCGCGCGTCGCCCTGGCCGAACACCTCCTCAACGCGCCGGCGGCCGGGGCCAACGACGTCGACGATGCGGTGAAGCTCCTGCACCTGGCGGCGGAACAGGGCCATTCGGCCGCCCTTTTCGACCTCGGAGCGCTCGCGAACCGCGGAATCGGCGGCCCGAAGGATCCGCGCGCGGCTTTCGAGTGGTACGGCAAGGCCGCGGCCGCGGGCCATGCCGCCGCCTACCAGCGCATGGGAGATATCGCGGCTGCGGGGCTCGACGGCCGGCCGGACCCGGCCGAAGCGCTGCGGCTTTACCGGCTCGGCGCGGACAAGGGCGATCCATCGGCGCAGGAGAGCCTCGCGATCCGCCTCTACAACGACGAGGGACCCACGCGCGACCGGGCCGCGGCGGCGGCTCTGTTTTGCGGCCTCGAGACCGCGAGAGCGACTTACAACTGCGCCGCCGCAATCTTCGCCGGCTATGCAGCGGAGAAGGACAAGTCGGTCGCGGTCCGCCTCGTCAGGAAGGCCGCGGCCGCCGGCTACCTCAGGGCGATCGCCGAGCTCGGGAACCTGCTCATCACCGGGACGAATGTCGAGAAGGACGTCGCGGAGGGCGTGCGGCTGACCAAGCAGGCGGCCGAGCACGGCTCGCCCGTCGCATATTTCAACATGGGCTATATCCGCGCCGCAGGCCTCGACGGGGGCCAGGACTATGCCGACGCGCTGCGATGGTACCGCAAGGCGGCGGAGGCGGGAAATGCCGAAGCCCATGCGCGGATCGGCTGGCTGATGAGATACGGCCCGAGCGAGCTTCGCGACCCCGCGGCGGCTTATGCCCATTTCCGCAAGGGCGCCGAACTGGGAAGCACCGACGCACTCTTCCAGCAGGGCGTGGCCCTGCTGGACGGGGTCGGCGTCGCGCGGGACGAGACGGCGGCGGCCGGGATCCTCTGCACGATGACGATCACGCTCGGCCGCTATCATTGCGCGCGGATGGCCATCGCCGGCAAGGCGCGCGGCCTCGACAAGGCCGCCGGCTTGGCCTTGCTCGAAGCGCTCGTGAAGGAAGGCGATCCGGAGTCGATCAGACAGCTGGCCTACTACAACCTCAACGGCATCGGGATCAGGAAGAACATCCCCGAGGGCCGGCGCCTCGTCGAGCTGGGCGTAGCGCGGGGCGACGCCACCGCGATGGCCTGGAAGGGGGAGATGCTGGAGAAAGGCATCGGCTATGAGCGTGCCCTGGCCGAGGCGGTGCACTGGTATCGGCGCGCCGCCAAGCAGGACCAGCCGGACGCCCTGCTGGCCCTCGGACGGATCCACGAGAAGGGATTGCTCGGCAAAGCCGACCCCGTTTCCGCGCTCGGATTCTACCGCCGGGCCGTGCAGGCGGGGAAGACCGAGGCCGGCGCCGCGGTGAGCCGCCTGTCGCGGCGCCCGAATGAATGGACGACACTCGATGTCCTGCCGCCGCAATAGCGTCGCACCGATGAGCCGGATCGAAGGACGTCTCGCCGCGACGACGACCGGGCCAACGGTCAGGGAGGCCGGCGAGGCCGCGCTGCGGCGCGAGCAGGTCGACGCGGTCTTCCGCGTGGTGATTCCGGGTGTGGCCGGCGCCGGCCTCGCCGCACTGACCCTCGCGGTGTTCCTGGTCGCGCTCGGCGCCTCCGATCCCCGCACCGCCTCCGTCTGGGCCGCCTGCGTCATGGCCTGCGCCGTCGCGCATACGCTCCTCGCCCTCGGCTACCGGCGCGCCGATCGCGTTGTCAGGGCCGCGTCGACATGGCCGCTCGCCTTCACCGCCATCGCGGCGCTGGAGGGGATCGCCTGGGGGTTCGCCCCTGTTGGCCTGACGCCTGACGCTTCCTTCGACATGCGCTTCCTTCCCCTCGCCGTCACGCTCGGGGTCACGGCCGGCGCGATTCCCGCCTTCGGCCCCTGGCTGCCCGCCTTCCTCGCATTGTTCCTGCCCGCGACCCTGCCCTATGTGGCCGCGAATTTTTTAGCACCTGCACTTGTCGAGCAGGCGAGTGCGTTCTTGATGCTGATCTACATCGTGGTCATGGGCGGCCTCGGCGTCCGCAGCCACCGCGCCTTCGTCGAGATCGTCGGCTTGCGGCTGCGGAGCGAGGCGCTGGCGGAGGAGTTGCGGCGGGAGCGGGACGCAGCCGACGCCGCCAACCGCGCCAAATCGAGTTTTCTGGCTGCGGCAAGCCATGATCTGCGCCAACCGGTGCATGCGCTCGGCCTGTTCGCGGGAGCGCTGCTTCGCCTGGACCTACCCGGCGAGGCGCGTCTCCTCGTCGAGCGGATCGAGGCCTCCGCCGCCGCCATGGACGGCCTGTTCAACGCCATCCTCGACATCTCGCGGCTCGATGCCGGCGTGGTCGAGGTCGCGCCGCGAGCCTTCCG
>QFQR01000004.1 GCA_003243275.1 Leifsonia xyli
TCACCCAGATGATGAAGGTCCACACCTCTTTGGTGTCCCAGCCCCAGTAGCGACCCCAGGAGTGCTCGGCCCAGATGGCACCCGCGATCAGGGTGAAGGTCCAGAACACGAAGCCGACCACGATCACCCGGTAGGCGAGCGATTCAAGGTTCGCGGCGGCGGGAAGTGTGTCGAGAAGGCGGCCGCGGAATGGCCTTCTCGCGTGGCGCGCCTGGAGCAGCTGCATGATCGACAGGCCTGCTCCGATGGCGAAGAACCCGGTTCCGAGCGTCGCGACCGAAACGTGAATGACGAGCCACGGCGATTGCAGCGGCACCGAGAGCGGGGTGACCGGAACGTAGAGGTTGACCGTCGCAAGTCCCAGCAGAATCACGACGATCCCCGTGATGAAGGTTCCCAAGAACCGAATGTCGCGTCTGAGGTTCAACCCGAGGAACAGTCCCGCCATCACGCCGGTGCCGATCATCGCGAACTCGTACATATTCGACCACGGCACATGCCCGTCCGCGAGGCCGCGCAGGACTGCCCCAACGACGTGCAAGATCCATGCGATCGCCGTGAGAGCAACCCCGACGCGGGCGAACCGCGACCCTCGACGAACCGGCTGCGGAGAAATCTCGGTGCCGTCGATCACGGCGACGCCGGTGACCGTCCCTCGGCCGGCGGCGGCGCGCGAACTTCCGCGCTCGGTTTCGGCGCTGGCGTCACGGTGCTCGATCACGTCCTGCGCGGCGATGGAGCGCACCGATCGGGCCGCGAGATCGAGGGCGAAGGCGACAAACGCGAACACATAGACGACGAGCGCGGAATATATGAGCACCAGCGAAATGGCCTCGAAATCCTCGGTCTTCATGGCCAGCAGCCTATGCCGTGGCCGTCGTGTCCCGAACTGGTGGCGGCAGCCGCCGCGCGGGATGCATAACCGCGCGGCGCTGCCGTTCGCGGGTGTCTCGGCTGAACTCCGTAAGGTTCTCCGGCTCGCCGGAAATGAAGAGAGTGTGGGTGCCTTCGCATTCTCATCCGGGGGCGGAGCAGCGCCTGCTCGACAAAGGAGTTGCCATGAAGAAATTCACAAAAGTCGCTGCCGCGGCCGGGGCTGCGCTGCTCATCGCCGTGCTTCCCTCCATGCCGGCGTTCGCCGACCAGGGCGCGGCGATCATCGGATCCCAGGCGTACTACACGACCGGGAACGACCAGCTCTCGGCGTGGGACACGCAGGCTGACGGAGCATCGGCGATCGCCGAGATCCGGGCATCCGCGGGCAGCACGATCTACGGCGTTACGGAGTCTCGCGGTCAGGGATACGTCGCGTACCGAACGGTGAGCATGCCCGCCAACTACCAGATCCGCGCATGCATCCAGGACTTCAGCGCCGGAACGCCCAAGTCTTGCGGCCCCTGGGTGAATGGGAGCTAGAGCCTTCAGACGAGCACTGTGCTCGGACCGGCGGCCCCTCACCCGTGGCACCTCGGTGCCACGGGTGAGGGTGTCATCCATCTCAGCCAACTCCGCGAGGAATCGGCCAGCGAGCAGGCGGCTCATGTGTAGCACACGAGCGCGGTGAGCGTCACCCCGTTCGCCGGGTTCCCCGAGTTGGCCGGCATCGAGTAGATCGTCGATACCCCGGCCACTGCGTCAACGTGGCCCGAGCTTCGGGCATTCGCAGTGGAGCGGGCGAGCCCGCCGAGGAGCGCGAGGCTACTCGGGTAGCCACCGACCGAGCAGCCGGTGAAGGTGAGCTTGGTGCCAATGTAGGACGTATTGCTCCACGCGCAGTATTGGCCGGTCCGGCAGCTCGCGACGTCGCGCTGCGAGACCGCTGCACCCTCGAGGGTGAGAACGGTCGCCCCGTCATCCCAGGAGATGACGCCCGGCTGGAGCTCAGTACCACCGGGGTAGGCCGCGAGGATCGCGGCGACCTCGGCCTCCAGGTCGGTGTCGGGCGCGGCGAAGGCCGGTCCTACGCCGAGACCGACCAAGGCGACGGAGGCAAGCAAGGTGACCGCCGAGCGGATGCGGTGTTTCATGGTGTGTCCTTCCAGGCGATGTAGTTCATGACGGTGGGTGATTCGAGCTTCAGATCGGGGATCCCTCCGAGGTAGACGTCCTCGGCGGAGAGCAGCTGCGCGGTCCCGGGGGCGAAGATCAGCAGGTCCCGGAAGGCGCCGTCCAGGCGCGTCTGCGTGGCGACCGCGATCCCGGTCCGGCCGAGGCGATCTGTGACGGTGCCTAGCGCCGCCACGTCCGGGCGGTCGCGTAGCAGCTCAAGGACGGCTGCGGTCTGCGGGCCGGTCAGCTCCCATTCGTTCCGCAAATCCACAATCGCCCGGAACACCTCCCCGGTCGGTGCCGACGCATCCAGTCCGAGGTATTGCGTCAGGTACGCCTGCAGTTCGGTCGCGCTGTCCGGCGGCGCTTTCGGGAACAGCAACGGGAACTCTCCTGGCCCGTAGTCGAAACGCTCGAGGATGGTGCCCGGAGCAGGCGGCGTCGCCCCGCTCACGATGCCCCACCGCACGGCACCGGCCCGTGTCACAGCGGAGCCGGACAAGTCGCTGGCGCGGGTGCGGACCACGTCGCGCGGCTGCACGAACGTCGCTGTACCGGTCGGCGTGAGCTCTGCCGACCAGGTTTCGCTGGCGATAGCGGCCGAAGAGGTCTCGGTGTTGTTGGAGCGTGCCATCGTGCTCAGCCTCCCGAGAACGGTGTCCGCATCCTCGCCCAGGGGCACGGCCTCCAGCAGCGGTGGGGCCGACGCGGCCGCCGGCCGCGGTGCGAGCAAGTTCAGGACGCCGACAGTCAGCAGCACCGCCACGGCGGCCGCGATCGTGGGCATGATGATCGCTGGTCGGCGGCGCGGCACCCGACCTGCGACGGCGCTTGCACGCGGAGTCGTCAGCAGGACGGAGAGCTCCTGTTCTGCGCGCTCACTCAGCGGCGCATCTCGATCCACCGGACTCGGGTTGGCTGCCCGGATGCGCCGCTCAAGCTCATCCATCGCGACCATCCCGATCCGCCGACACGTAGCCGAGGGCGTTGCGCAGTGCGTTACGAGCGCGACTGAGTCGCACCCATACAGCCGAGACTGAGATTTGCAGCACCTGGGCGATCTCCTGTCCACTCAGACGCTCCCAATACGCCATGTACAGCAGTTCACGATCCCGCGGCCGGAGCGCCGCCATCGCCTCTCTCACCTCCGCGCCGTCCTCGTCAGGGATCGCGTCAACGGCGACCTGCTCGAGTCGGTCACGAAGCGCCCGTGCACGAGACGAGCGCCGGTACTCGTTGCCGACGACGTGGTGCACCACGACGTAGAGCCATGCAAAGGTCGGGTCCTTCTGTTCGGGAAATCTCTGCCAGGCGACACGGAACACCTCGGCGGCCGCGTCCTCGGCCGTCGCGCGGTCTCCCAGTCGGCGGATGCAGGTGGTCAGGATCAACGAATAGTGCTCTCGGTAGAAGGCTGCGAATCGTGCGGCTTCCTCGCTTAGCGCCACGTTTTACGCCCCCAGATCCGCCCTCTACAAGAGGTATTTCCGGCTGTGCCCCGAACCTTACAAATTCGTCCGAAATATCTTCTCGCCGCGGAATCCAGCCGGCCACGAGTCAGGGTTGCACGGCGACGGTGGCCTCGCCAGGTTCATCGCACTTGACCCGTTCGGTCAACCCATCGACCCCACCACCGGCCAGATCGGCACCACCACCACCGATGACGCCGTCCCCGACACCATCGGCGGTTCGGATGCGGACTACGCGTGGGTGGGCGGTGCCCGCAAGCTCTACGAGCATCATGGCAACGTCATCCGCCGCTACCGACGACGCGGGCATCCTTCCGGGCACCTCTCGGTACCATGGGGCACGTGCTGTTCTGTCTGACGGCGAACCACGGCAACGCCGACTTCGACCTCCTCGACCGGATCTCCCGCATCCCGGCGTCAGAGGCGGCGGCACGTCTCGCCTCCCTCGAGTTCGTGCGCGGCGTCGTCGTGCTGTCGACCTGCAACCGCTTCGAGGCCTACCTCGACCTCGATGATCCGATCGCGGCACCGGATGCGGTGGCCGCCGAAGCGGTCGTCGGAGCTCTCGCCGATGCCGCGCCCGAGGATGCCGAGCTGCTGCGCGCGAGCGCCGCCACCCACCTCGGCGAGAGCGCCGTGCGGCACCTCTTCGCGGTGACCGCGGGGCTCGAATCGATGGTCGTGGGCGAGGAGGAGATCGCCGGGCAGGTGCAGCGTGCGGCCCAGGACGCCCGTGCCGCCGGCACCGTCACGGGCGAGCTCGACCGCCTCTTCCAGCAGGCGGCCCGCACGTCCCGCACGGTGCGCGGCGCCGCCGACCAGAGTCGCGCCGACCGCGGGGTCGCCCGGCTCGCGCTCGACCTCGCCTCCGCCCGGGTGCCGGACTGGTCGGATGCGCGGGTGCTCATCGTCGGCACCGGTCGCTACGCGGCCACCACCATCACCTCGCTGCGCGCGCGCGGCGCGACCGAGCTGCGGGTCTACTCCGCCACGGGACGCGCGGCCATGTTCGCCGCCAAGTACGGCCTGCGCGCCGAGACCGATCTGGCGGCGGCCCTCGCGGATGCCGAGGTCGTCATCACCTGCACCTCGCGCTACACCGTCACGGCCGGCGACCTGCCGTCCGGGCATCGGCTGCTCGTGATCGACCTGGGGCTCCCCCGCAACGTCGACCCGGAGGTCGGGTTGCTCCCCGACGTCGAGCTCATCGACCTCGAACTGCTCGCGCTCCACGCGCCGCTGCCGGAGCTCTCCGGCTCAGCCCACGCGCTCGTCGGGGATGCCGCATCCGGCTTCGCAGCCGACGCGGCGGCAGCCCCCGCGATCGTGGCGCTGAGGCACCACATCGAGGAACTGCTCGAGGCGGAGATCGCCCGCGCCCGTTCGCGCGGGGACGACGGTTCCGCCGAGGCGGCGCTGCGTCACTTCGCCGGGGTGCTCGTGCACGGTCCCTCGGAGCGAGCACGCTCGCTCGCCGCGGAGAACCGGCTCGACGAGTTCATCTCGGGACTCGACGCCATCCACGGCGTGAGGCCCGAGACTCGCTCGGACGCCGATGCTGCGGGCACCGAAACCGCATCCTGACGACCGTGTCCCCGTCCGCCCCTGCAGCGGACGGGGACACGGGGCTTACTCGCCGCGGCGCAGGCGCAGGCGGCTTGCTGCAACCGCGATCGCACCGGCGATCAGCAGCAGCATGGCGAGGGGGAGCCAGATCGGCCCCGCACCGGTCAGGGCGAGCGTCTTCAGCTCACCGCAGACGTTGTCGCCGGTGACCGTGATCCGCCAAGCCGTCGAACCGTCAAGTCCGTCGGTCGGGTTCTTGGTGGATACGGTCACGTTGTAGGTGCCCTTGTTCAGGTACACCGTCGACGAGGTGGCGGGCACGCCGTCGATGAAGTAGTTCACGTCCTCGAAGAACGAGACGCCGTCGACCTGACCGAGGGTGAGGATGCCGCGTCCGTCGCTCGTGCACTGCTGCGCGAGCTCCGCGTTCGTCGGGAAGACCCCGAGGGTCGGCGGCTCGCAATCGGGCAGGGTCGAGAAGTTCAGCGTCCAGCTCGTTTTCGCGCCCGCGGCGATCACGTGATTGCCGGTTGCGGTCGCCGTGATCACCACGGTCGCCGGGGTGGTCTTCGTGTAGACGCCGGGTGCCGTCGCGACACCGTCGACCCACCACTGCACGCCCGGGATGTTCGCGAGCGTGTACTCGCCGACGAGCGAGCAGCTCGGGTCGGACGCGATCACGGTCGGCGTCACCTCGGTGGGGCCGGGGTAGCAGTCGGGGTTGCCGGGCGGGTAGGTGAGGTCCATCGTGAGCTCGGGGTTGACCGAGATCTTGGCCGTCACACCGGCACGCGTCCAGGCGAAGTTGCCGGTGGTGGGGGTCCACACGCCGTCGACCTGCTCCCAGCCGGGCCAGCCGTTCGCCTCGCCGGATCCGTCGACGCTCGCCCCGGGCCAGAGCAGCACGCCCTGGAGCGTCTCACCGTTGCGGATCGTGCCGAGCGCCGGCGAGTAGGTGTAGGTGTTCGTGCCGTCGGTGAGCGAGAGCACCGCGGTGTTCCCGGTCGAGAGCTGGTCGGGGTCGACGAGCGTGACCTTGTACTGCAGGTACGGCGCGTCGTTGAGGCAGACCGAGGTGATCGATCCGGTCAGCGTCGGCGCGACACAGCTCGGGAGCGACGCCGTGAGCTTCCAGGTGCGCGACCAGGTCTTCGTGTACGGATCCTGGGCTGCCCCCTCGATGACACCGGCGACAGGGGAGACCGCCTTGACCTCGACGGTCGTGCCGGCGGGCACCGCGACCTGGGTGGCGGTCGTTGCCTTGCCGTTCACGTACCAGGTGACGTTCGCGGCGGCAGGAAGCTCGAGGGAACCGTCAGCCGAGCAGGTGGGCTGCACGAGGGTCGGCTTGATGTCGCACGAGGGCACCGTGACGAGCGAGCTCAGGTCGCTGTGCTGCGCCTGGTAGATCGGCGGCCAGCCGATGTTGTCGACCGGGTAGGTGATCGCGCCGGGGAAGGTGAACGATCCCGTGAACGAGACCTTGTCCTGCTGCACACCCCAGCCGTCGCCGCAGACGCCCGTCGGCAGGGTGCCGGGGAAGGTCGTCCAGAAGACGTTGCTCTCGGCGCTCGTGTTGTCGACGTCCGCCACGATCAGCTGCTGGGTGCCCGAGTTCGCCCACGCGGCGGGCTTGGTCGGGTCGAGCTTCTTGTAGAGGTAGAGCGCGACGCCGTAGCTCTTCTTGGCGGGCGCGTACGGGTCGTTCGGCACAGGGGACGACGAGGGCGAGCTCGACGGCGACGGCGACGGCTCGCTCGAGGGCTCGGGCGTCGGCACATACGGCGCCGACGACGGCTCGTCGCTGGGCTCGTCCGAGGGCTCGTCCGACGGGGTGTTCGGGTCGGTCGTGGTGGCGGTCGTGACGGCCGAGGGGTCGTCGTCCGCAACCGCGGGAGAGATGGCGGCGACCGAGAGGCCGAATCCGATGGTGACGGCGACGATGGTCGCCAAGGTCTTCTTGAACACGGGGGTACGTCCTTAGCAGGGGGACCCGCGCGGGGGGGACGCACGGGCTAAGGGGCGCAGCCGACGACCCGCCGCCACAAGGGCGGCGGGCACGCCGAATGCTATTCGGGGGGTTCGGGTATTGCAGGGTTTTCGGGATGTGGGGGGATGTCACACCGATTCATCGCGGCGGGGGGGTAGCCGCGGGATCCGGTGCAAACCTCAAGATAGGGCCCCCGGACGGGGGGCGCAAGCCCCGATTTCGAAACGTGCAGAAACGGGGGTAGAACGCAGTTGTTGAGGAGGGGAGCGCCTCAGTAGACGTACTCGAGCAGGTCGAATCCGACCGCCCGCAAGGCGTCGAGCACCCGCAAGCGGGAGGCGATCGACCGGTCGCTGAACTGCACCGACACCGCATACGCGATGCCCCGCCGGGGGCCGCGCAGCACGCCGACCTCCGAGCGCACACCGGCATCCGTCCCCGTCTTGTTGACCAGCTGCAGCCCGTGATCGACCCCGCGGTGCGAGAGCGGATCGACCCCGAAGGCGCTCGCGACCATCGAGAGATCGGTGTTGAGCGAGAGCCAGCCGAGCACCCGCGACGAGGTCAGCGCGTCGACCACCTGCCCCCGCGCGAGCGCGGCGAACAGCCAGGCCAGCTCCGAGGTCGAGCCGACCGAGAGCTGCGGCGCGTCATCCGGCCCGCGGTTGTCGCGCACCAGGTCCAGCAGCGCCGTGCGCAGCAGGCCGAGATCCTCCGTGCGCGCGCGCACCGCATCCAGCCCCACCTCACGCAGCAGCACATTGGTGGCGAGGTTGTCGCTCGTCGCCCCCACCAGGGTCGCGACGTCGGCGAGCGGCAGCGACCGCGCCTGCAGGTGACGCCACAGGCCCGAATCGCCCACGACATCCCGCGACGTCTTGTCGAGCACCTCGAGCGCCGGCTCCACGCGCGCCGAGAGCCGCGCCGACACCTCGATGAGCAGCAGGATCTTGCCGACGGATGCCGTGGGCAACACGATCCGGTCGTCGATCGAGAGCACGCGCTCATCGGAATCGAGGTCGATCACCGACGCCGACACCTGCGCGCCCCCGTAGGCGAGATCCCCGAGCGCATGGAACGCTCCCGAGAATCCCGGCGTCCCCCGCTCCGCACGGTGGCGCGGCGCACGTGCCTCGTGCACACGCGCGCGCCGTCCGGAGAGCACGGGGGTGTCTACCAAATGGTGACCCTGTCGTCGGGATCGAGCCAGAGAGCGTCGGCGGGTGTCAACGCGAAGGCGGAGGCGAACACGTCCAGGTTACGGACGATCTGGTTGCAACGGAACTCATTCGGCGAATGCGGGTCGATCGACAGCAGCCGCAACGCCTCCTCGTCGCGCAGTTTGATCTGCCAGGCCTGCGCCCAGCTGAGGAAGAAGCGCTCGGCCCCGCTCAGCCCGTCGACGACGGGTGGCTCCGCCCCGTCGAGCGAGAGCAGGTAGGCGCGCCAGGCGATCCCGAGCCCGCCCAGGTCGCCGATGTTCTCGCCGATCGTGAGCGCCCCGTTGACATGGTGGCCGGGCAGCTGGGCCGGCTCCAGCGCGTCGTACTGCGCGATGAGCTTCGAGGTGCGCTCCTCGAACGCGGCCCGGTCCTCCTCGGTCCACCAGTCGATGAGACGTCCGTCGCCGTCGAACCGCGAGCCCTGGTCGTCGAAGCCGTGGCCGATCTCGTGCCCGATGACCGCGCCGATCGCGCCGTAGTTGGCCGCCGCATCCCGCGCCTCGTCGAAGAACGGATACTGCAGGATCGCCGCCGGGAACACGATCTCGTTGAACCCCGGGTTGTAGTACGCGTTGATCGTCTGCGGGGTCATGAACCACTCGTCGCGGTCGATCGGCTTGCCGATCTTGCCGAGCTCGCGCGCGAACTCGACCGCCGCGGTGGCACGCACGTTGGCCACCAGATCGGACGGGTCGACGCTGAGCGCCGAATAGTCGCGCCACTTCGCCGGGTAACCGATCTTGGGGGTGAACCGGTCGAGCTTCTCGAGCGCGCGGACGCGGGTCTCGTCGGTCATCCAGTCGAGCGTCGTGATGCTCTGGCGGTAGGCCTCGATGAGGTGCGCGACGAGTTCATCCATCGCCGTCTTCGCGGCCGGGCTGAAGTGGCGCTCGACGTAGACCTTGCCGACCGCCTCACCCATCGCGCCCTCCACGAGGCTCACGCCGCGCTTCCAGCGCGCACGCAACTCGGGAGCGCCCGTGAGGGTCGTGCCGTAGAAGTCGAAGTTGGTCTGCACCACCTCGGCATGCAGGTAGGGCGCGACCGAGCGGATGAGCTGGAAGCGCAGCCAGTCGCGCCAGGCATCCAGGCGGTCGGCGGTGAGCAGGCCCGCGAGCCCTTCGAGGAAGCTGGGCTCGCGCACGACGACCGTGTCGAGGGCGCCTGCGGGAGCGTCGAGGCCCGTGAGCCAGGCGTCGAGCGGGGCGGATGCGGCGAGCGCGGCGGCATCCGTCCAGCTCATCGGGTTGTAGGTCGCCTGGCTGTCACGGGTGCGCACCTTGTCCCAGTGCTGGGCGGCGAGCGCGGTCTCGAGCTCGAGCACGCGGGCGGCGCGGGCGGCGGGCTCGTCGAAGCCGGCGAGGGTCAGCATCCGTTCGAGGTAGCCGAGGTAGGCCGTGCGGATCTCGGCGAAGGCGTCCTCGCGGTAGTACGACTCGTCGGGGAGGCCGAGGCCCGCCTGCTCGAGGAAGACGAGGTAGCGCTCGGGGTCGCCAGGGTCGTTGTCGACGAAGGCGGCGAGGAAGCCGCCGACGCCCTGCCGCTCGAGGGCGCCGAGGGCGGTGAGGAAGCTCGGGATGTCGGTGAGCGTCGCGACCTCGGCGAGCTCGGCGCGGATCGGCTCCCAGCCGAGCGCCTCGATGCGCTCGGTGTCCATGAAGCTCGCGAAGAGGTCGCCGATCTTGCGCTCCTCGGTGCCGGGGGCGGCGCCGTGCGCCTCCTCGATGATCTCGCGCACGGCGAGCTCCGCGGCCTCCGCGAGCAGATAGAAGGAGCCGTAGCGGGCCTTGTCTGCGGGGATCTCGGTGCGCGCGATCCAGCGCTCGTTGACGTGCCGGAACAGGTCGTCCTGCACGCGGATGTCGGGGTCTAGCTCCTCCAGCGCGATCCCGGATGCGGTGTGCGGGTTGGCGTCGGCGGCATCGCTCATACCCGCCACCCTATGCAAAACGCTGCAGCGCTTGGCTGGGAGCGCCGGGAATGAGGGGCGCCGCGAGCCCAGCGCTGCAGCGTTTGGCATCCCTAGACTCGGGCCATGGCAGCGCAGCGGGTGCTCATCGTCGGCGGCAACGGGATCATCAGCGCGTCGGTGTCGCAGCTGGCGGTCGAGCGCGGGTGGCAGGTGACGCTGCTCAATCGCGGGGTCTCCGACCTGCGGCCCGCGATCGCCGGCGCGGAGGTGCTGATCGGCGACGCGGACGACCCCGCATCCGTCGCCGCCGCGGTCGGCACGCGTGAGTTCGACGTGGTCGCCAACTTCCGCGCGTTCCGGCCCGAGCAGGTGGCCGCGGATGTCGCCCTCTTCACCGGACGCACCGGCCAGTACCTCTTCATCTCCTCCGCATCCGCGTACCAGAAGCCGATCGCACAACTGCCGATCGTCGAGGCGACCCCGCTCGTCAACCCGTTCTGGCGGTACTCGCGCGACAAGATCGCCTGCGAGGACGTGCTGGTCGCCGCCTCCCGCGCCGACGGGTTCCCGATGACGATCGTGCGCCCCTCGCACACCTACGACGCGAGCCTCATCCCCCTCGAAGGCGGCTGGACGGCACTGCAGCGCATGCTCGACGGCAAGCCGGTCATCGTGCACGGCGACGGCACGAGCTGGTGGACCCTCACCCACGCCCGCGACTTCGCGCGCGCCTTCGTCGGCCTGTTCGGCAACCCGCACGCGATCGGATCCGCCGTGCACATCACGGGCGACGAGTCGCTCACCTGGGACCAGATCGCGCGGCTGCTCGGCCGCGCCCTCGGGGTCGAGCCAACGATCGTGCACGTGGCCTCGGATGCGATCGCCCGCGAGCTCCCCGAGATCGGGCCGGGCCTGCTCGGCGACAAGGCGCACTCGGTGCTCTTCGACAACACCCGCATCAAGACGCTCGTGCCGGGCTGGGTCGCGACGACCCCGTTCGCGGACGGCGCCCGCGAGATCGCCGCCTGGCACCTCGCGGATGCCGCCCGCCGCCCCGTGGATCCCGAACTCGACGCCGCCTTCGACCGGCTCGCCGCATCCGCCTGACCCCTCACGCCCCCCTCGCTGAGTGGTCGGTTTCTTGCCTCATTCTCGAGTCTTGAGGCCAGAAACCGACCACTCAGCGAGGGGGGCGTGAGACCGTGGCGCCCGGGTGGAGCTCGGCCGAGAGGGAGACGGACGCGGGGGTGTGCCCCGCGAGGGCGGCACGCACCGCGCGCCCGGCGGCACGTCCCTTCTCGACCGCGGGCTGCACGAGCGTCGTGAGGTCGTGCGCCGTGAGCCCCTGCAGGCGGATGCCGTCGAACCCCAGCACGCTCAGCTCCTCCGGCACAGCGATCCCGAGCTCCTCGGCGGCCCGGATGACGCCCACCGCGAGCAGATCGCTCTGCGCGATCACCGCGGTCGGCCGCTCGTGCTCGGGCGCGTCGAGCAACGCCCGCCCGGCCGCGTAGCCCTCCGCGACGGTGCTGCCGCCGGTCGAGACGCCCCCCGCATCCGGGAACACCGCGCGCGCGCCGCGGATGCGCTCGGATGCTGTGAACGCCGTCGCCGCCGCCTCGCGCTCCGGGGTGAGCGGGTCGCGGGTGCGCGCGATGTCGAGCGGCAGGGTCACGAGCGCGACGCGCGCGTGCCCGAGCCCGCGCAGCAGCTCGGCTCCGCGTCGCGTCGCTGCGGCATTGTCGAGGTCGATGGAGACGACCTCCGCGAGCGGCGGCGCCTCGATCGCGATGAGCGGGATGCGGCGGCGCTGCAGGAGCTCGACGGAGGTCGCGAGATCCGCGCTGCAGCCGAGCAGGATCGCAGCATCCATCGGCACGGCCGCGAGGTCGATGCCCGAGCCCGGCACCCACGGCAGCACGAGCAGCCCGAAGCCCTCGTCGGCGAGCTCCTCCCCCAGCCCGTCGAGCAGGGCGAGGTTGATGGGATCGCGGAAGGCGTCGCCCAGGCGGTCCTCGGTCACGACGCCGACGACGCCCGTGCGTCCGCGGCGCAAGGAGCGCGCCGTCGGATCGGGTCCCGCATAGCCGAGTGCGGCCGCGGCATCGAGCACGCGCGCCCGCGTGCCCTCCGCGACGGGACCGGCCCCGCTGAACACCAGGGAGGCGGTGGAGGCCGAGACGCCTGCGCGCGCCGCGACGGCGGCGAGCGTGGGACGGACGTTTGCCGTGTCGGACATCGCGCGCTAGCCTACTCGAAACGATTCGATCGAATCGATTCGATCCGCCGGGATCCGCCCCACCCGCACGACGACCTCCGGACCTCAGCATGACGACGACGCCCACCCGCTCCACCCACGCCACCGCGTGGCGTAACGCCGTGTTCGCGGTGTTCGCCCTCAACGGCATCGGAGCCGCCACCTGGGCCATCCGCATCCCGTCGATCCGCGACCAGCTCGAGCTCTCGACCTCGTTCGTCGGCTACCTCATCCTGGGCGTCTCGATCGGGTCCATCATCGGCCTGCTGCTCGCGAGCCACCTCTTCCAGTGGCTCGGAGGACGCCGCACGATCGCTCTCACGCTCGCCATCTGCGCGCTCGGGCTCGTCGGCATCGGACTCGGCACGAGCGTCGTCGGCTCGTTCCCGCTCGTGGTCGCCTCGATGGGTGTCTACGGCTTCGGCAGCGCCATCTGCGATGTCGCCATGAACGTGGAGGGCGCGGCGGTCGAGAAGGCGATCGGCAAGACGATCATGCCGCTCTTCCACGCCAGCTGGAGCGCGGGCATGGTGATCGGCACGAGCGTCGGGACGGCGCTCGTCTTCGCGCACATCGACGTCGTCTGGCACGCGGTCGGCATGGCGGCGCTGCTGCTCGTCGGCGCGATCCTGGCCCCGCGCGCGATCCCCCGCGTCGCGACCCACGCCGAGACGGGCGAGGCCGTCGCGCACGTCTCGTTCCGTGACCGGATGGCGATCTGGCTCGAACCACGCACCCTTGCGATCGGGCTCATCGCCCTCGGGATGGCGTTCACGGAGGGTTCCGCGAACGACTGGCTGGCCCTCGGCATGGTCGACGACCGCGGGCTCGAGAACGGCCAGGCTGCGGCCCTCTTCACCGTGTTCACCGCGTCGATGATGGTCGGGCGCATCGCCGGCGGCCCGCTCATCGACCGCTTCGGACGCGTGATCGTGCTGTGGATCACCGGTGCGTCCGCCGCGGTCGGGCTCGCTCTCGTGATCTTCGTGCCCAGCATCCCGGTGGCCGTCGTCGGGATCGTGCTGTGGGGGATCGGCGCCTCGCTCGGCTTCCCGGTCGCGATGTCGGCCGCGGCCGACGACCCCGCGCGCGCCGCTGCCCGGGTGTCGGCCGTCGCCACCGTCGGGTACTGCGCCTTCCTCGTCGGGCCGCCGGTGATCGGCCTGGTGGGCGAGCACGTCGGCATCCTCAACGCGCTGCTCATCGTGTTCGTGCTGCTCGTGCTCGCGACGCTCGCAGCCCCCGCCGCTCGACCGCCTCGCTCCTCCCGGGGGGCGGATGCCGCATCCGCCCCGTCCGCATCGGAGTCGATGAGCTAGCGGCGACGCTCGATCGCCTCGCCCCGCGGATACCGTGGAGCCGTGAGGGCGGTCGACCGGCGCATCCTGGGCCTCGCCGTGCCCGCGCTCGGCGCGCTCGTCGCCGAGCCGCTGTTCCTCGCGACCGACACCGCCCTCGTCGGCCACCTCGGCGTCGATGAGCTCGCAGGCCTCGGCCTCGCGAGCACCGTGCTGCAGACCGCGATCGGACTGCTGGTGTTCCTCGCCTACGCGACGACCCCGGCGGTCGCCCGGATGCTGGGGGCCGGTGACCGCGCAGGCGCGGTGCGGGCGGGAGTCGACGGCATCTGGCTCGCACTCGTCCTCGGCGTGGTGCTCGCGGTCGTCGGAGTCGCCACCGCTGCCCCACTCGCAGCGGCCTTCGGTGCGAGCGCGCGCGTCACCGAGCTCGCGGTGCTCTACCTCGGCATCTCGTGCGCGGGCATCCCGGCGATGCTCGCCGTGATCGCCGCCACCGGCCTGTTCCGCGGCCTCCAGGACACCCGCACCCCGCTCGTGATCGCGGTCGCGGGCTTCGCGGCGAACGGTGCTCTCAACGCCTTCCTCATCTACGGCGTCGGCTGGGGCATCGCAGGTTCGGCGATCGGCACGGTGCTCGCACAGTGGGGCATGGCGGCGGTGTGCCTCCAGATCGCGGTGCGGCACGCTCGGCGAGTCGGGGCGAGCATCCGTCCGGGCCTGCCGGGGGTGGCCGCGGCGGCGCGCTCGGGCGCATGGATGCTGCTGCGCACGGTGACCCTGCGGGTGGCTCTCGTCGCCACCACGGTCGCGGCGACGAGCCTCGGCACCGTCACCCTCGCGTCGACGCAGGTGCTGTTCCAACTCACCTTCCTGTTCGCGCTCGCGCTCGACGCGTTCGCGATCGCCGCGCAGGCGATGGTCGGCTTCGACCTGGGTGCGGGCAGCACCGCGCAACTGCGCGCGACCGTTCGCCGCCTCCTGGTGTGGGGTGTCGCCTCCGGTCTCGTGCTCGGGGCGCTGCTCGCGGTCGCCGCGCCCTGGCTCGGGCGGGTCTTCTCCTCGGATGCGGAGGTGATCGCCGCGGTTCCGGCCGGTGCTTGGGCGATCGCCGCAACGCTGCCGCTCGGCGCGCTCGTGTTCGTGCTCGACGGGGTGCTCATCGGCGCCGCCGATGGGCGCTACCTCGCGCTGGCCGGCCTCGTCAACCTCGTCGTCTACCTTCCGTTGCTCTGGTGGGCGGCCCAGACGCCGGATGCCGCGGGCGCCCCCGCCACCGTGCTCGCGATCCAGCTCGCCTACGGCGTGGGCTTCTACGGCATCCGCGCCCTGACCCTCGGCGCACGCACCCTCGGCACCCGGTGGATGGCGTCGTAGCTCCAGCTCGCACCTCGCCGCCCCAGAAGCTTCTGGGGCGGCGACACCGCAGCTCCAGCTACGAGCACCTCACAGCCACGAACTGCGAGAATCATGCGGTGAGCGAGATCAAGCAGGTGCGGCCCCGCACGGAGGGCTGGACCCAGAAGGTGGAGGCCGACGGCCGACCGGTGCTGCAGTTCGCCTCCCCCCGCCGCACCCAGCCGCCCGTGCACCTGGCCGACCTCACCCCCGAGGAGCGGGCCGCGAAGGTCGTCGAGCTGGGCATGCCGGCGTTCCGCGCGAAGCAGCTCGCCACGCACTACTTCACGCACCACACCACCGACCCGAGCGAGATGACCGACCTGCCGAAGGCGGGCCGCGACGAACTGGTCGCCGCGTTGCTCCCGCCGCTGCTCACCGAGGTGCGGCGGCTGCGCACCGACAGGGGCGAGACCATCAAGTTCCTCTGGCGCCTCTTCGACGGCGCCCTCGTCGAGTCGGTGCTCATGCGCTATCCCGGTCGCGTCACGCTGTGCGTGTCGAGCCAGGCCGGATGCGGCATGAACTGCCCGTTCTGCGCGACCGGCCAGGCGGGCCTCACCCGCAACATGTCGGCGGCCGAGATCGTGGCACAGGTCGTGGAGGCGAACCGGGCGATCTCCGCGGGCGAGCTCGGCGGCCTCCGCCGCGATGGCGGGCACGACGCCCCGCGGGTCACCAACATCGTCTTCATGGGCATGGGCGAACCGCTCGCCAACTACAACCGGCTCATGAAGGCGGTGCGCGTCATGGTCGCACCGGCCCCCGACGGGCTCGGGATGTCGGCCCGCCACATCACGGTGTCGTCCGTGGGGCTGGCCCCCGCCATCCGGAAGCTGGCCGACGAGGATCTGCCGCTCACCTTCGCGCTCAGCCTGCACGCACCCGACGACGTGCTACGCGACGAGCTGATCCCGGTGAACTCGCGCTGGAAGGTCGACGAGGCGCTCGACGCCGCGCGGCACTACTTCGAGGTCACCGGCCGGCGCGTCTCGATCGAGTACGCGCTCATCAAGGACATGAACGACCACGCCTGGCGCGCGGAGCTGCTCGCGCAGAAGCTCAACGAGCGCGGCCGCGGCTGGGTGCACGTGAACCCGATCCCGCTGAACCCGACGCCAGGGTCGGTGTGGACGGCATCGGATGCGGACGTGACCGCAGAGTTCATCGCGCGTCTCGAGGTGGCCGGCATCCCGACGACCCTGCGCGACACCCGCGGCAAGGAGATCGACGGCGCCTGCGGCCAGCTCGCCGCTGCCGACGGCTGACCCCCCCCCCCCCGCGTTTGCGGGACTGTCGTCGGCTGCCATCGGGATCTACCGTGAGGAAAGCTACGCGGACCCCCGACCGCGGAAGGACCCGATGGCCAGTTCGAATACCCTGCCCGAACACGTCGAGGAGCATCTCGCTCTCGCCGCGAGGGGTGTCGTGCGCCCTGGCGTCGATGAACGCTGGGGGCCGATACTGCTCGACGTCGCGCGCCGTGGGGTCGTGACCGCTGCCGACCGACGCGCCGCGCGACGCCTGCTCGAGGAGCTCAACCTCGACTGAGGGCGATCCGGGACGGTGACGCCTGCGGCGTCTCGGCTTGCCGCTTGCCGCGCGGCCCATTCCTCGACATAGTGGAGTTAGGTATGCCTTACCTAACCGATGCCGCGTCCGGCGTCGTCACCCCCCACCACGAGGAGATCAGTATGACCACGCGTCGGCTTGCCGCCGTTGCATCCCTGGCCCTGGCGTCCGCGCTCGCGTTCACCGGCTGTGCCGCCACCCCCACGAGCGGCGGCTCGACATCCCCGGATGCCGCGGGCTACTACCCGATCACGGTCACCGACCTGGCGGGCAACGAGGTCACCATCGAGAGCGCGGAGAGCGTCGCCATCACCGACAACCGCTTCTTCCAGCTCGCCGCCGACTGGGGCCTCCCCATCACCGTGGCGCCGCGCGACCTGATGAGCCCCAACAACCCGCTCGCCGCCGACGACGACATCCTCAACATCGGCACCCACATCGAGCCCGACTACGAGCAGATCGTCGCGGCCGACCCCGACCTCGTGATCAACGGGTACCGGTTCAGCGCCGAGCGGGAGCAGGGTGTGAAGGACGCCGCGCCCGACGCCGCGTTCGTCGACATGACCGCGCCCGACGACGTGACCGCCGACGAGTTCGTGGTGAGCAGCCTCACCCTGCTCGGCGAGGTCTTCAACAAGAAGGACGAGGCCGCGGCCCTGATCGACGAGTTCCACACCGCCGTCGCGGATGCGAAGGACGCCTACGACCCGGACATCACCGTCATGGGACTCGTCACGTCCGGGGGTGAGATCAACTACTCGAACCCGAGCGACGGGCGCGGCGCCAGCATCTTCTTCAGCCTGCTCGGAATGACCCCGGCGCTCGAGACCACCGGCACCGAGAAGGACACCGGTGACAGCGTCTCGCTCGAGGCCCTCGCGGCGGCGAACGCCGACGTGCTCATCGTGCTCGACCGGGACGCCGCCGTCGCCGACGGCGAAGTGACGCCCGCACTCGAGCTCATCGGCAGCTCGACCGCGCTGTCGACCGTGCCCGCGGTGCAGAACGACGCGATCTACGTGTTCCCCGCCGACTACTACCTGACGGAGGACGTCTTCGCCTACATCGCGGTGCTGAACGGGCTCACGAAGGTGTTCCAGGCATCCTGATCCGCCGCCCGCGATGAGAAGCCGCCGCCGGGTTCGACCGGATCCGGCGGCGGCTCCGGCATCGCGCGAACGGGAAACCCATGACCGTCCAAGAATCGCCGCGTCGGCGCGTCACCAACGTCGAGGCGCTCTCCTCAGCGACCCCCACGCGCACCCGTACGCGCACGCCCTGGCAACGCACCTGGCCTCTGCTCATCGCCATCGCGCTCACCATCGGGCTGCTGACGCTGTCGATCTTCGTCGGCGTCGCCGACATCACCGACACCGAAGGCCGCGGCGCCGACTTCCTCTGGATCACGCGCGTGCCGCGCACCGCATCCCTCATGCTCGCCGGCGCCAGCATGGCGATGGCCGGGCTCATCATGCAGC
The DNA here is from genome assembly GCA_003243275.1 of Leifsonia xyli. Lineage (GTDB taxonomy): Bacteria > Actinomycetota > Actinomycetes > Actinomycetales > Microbacteriaceae > Homoserinibacter. Next base: position 18,213 of record QFQR01000004.1, read on the forward strand.
TCATGACGCAGAACCGCTTCGTCGAGCCGACCACCGTCGGCACCACCGAGTGGGCGGGGCTCGGCCTGCTCGTCACCTACATCGTGCTGCCCTCGGCGACCCTCGTCGCGAAGATGGCTGTCGCGATCGGGTTCGCCTTCGTCGGCACCCTCATCTTCTTCGCGTTCTTGCGCCGCGTCACCCTCAAGTCCTCCCTCATCGTGCCGATCGTGGGCATCATGTTCGGCGCCGTCGTCAGCGCCTTCACCACCTTCCTGGCGCTGCAGTTCAACCTCCTCCAGGTGCTCGGCAGCTGGTTCCTCGGCCGCTTCACCGGCATCGAGGTGGGCCGCTACGAACTGCTGTGGCTCGTGCTCGTCATCGCGGTCGTCGTCGTGCTCGTCGCCGATCGCTTCACCGTCGCCGGCCTCGGCAAGGACATCGCCACGGGCATCGGCCTCGACTACGAGCGCGTCGTACTGCTGGGGGTCGGCCTGGTCGCGATCACGACGGGGACGGTCACGGTGGTCATCGGGATGCTGCCCTTCCTGGGCCTGATCGTGCCGAACCTGGTGTCGATGATCCGCGGCGACGACCTGCGCACCAACCTTCCGTGGGTGTTCCTGACCGGGATCTGGGTCGTCACGGTGTGCGACATCATCGGGCGCGTCGTCATCATGCCGTTCGAGGTCCCCGTGTCGCTCGTGCTCGGCGTGGTCGGCGCGGCCGTCTTCATCCTCATGCTGCTGCGCACCAGGAGGACCGTTGTCCGCTGACCCGACGGCGCTCGCGCCACCCGCATCCGCACCACGCCGCGGCCTCGGCCCCTACGCCGACCGCGCCCACCGCATCCGCTACCGCGTCACCGTCGCGGCGCTCGTGATCGGGGCGTGCGTGATCACGATCCTGCTGCTGAGCTGGGGCAACGGCTACGAGCTGTTCAGCGAGCGATGGTGGCGCATCTCGACGATGCGCGCGACCGCGATCATCGTGATCGCCACCGTCACCTTCTGCCAGGCGTTCGCGACCGTCACCTTCCAGACGGTGACGGGCAACCGCATCATCACCCCGTCGATCATGGGTTTCGAGTCGCTGTACATCCTGGTGCAGACCGCGATCGTGTTCTTCTTCGGGGTCGCGGGGGTCGGCGAGACGAGTCCCTTCGGGCAGTTCCTGCTGCAGGCGGCGATGATGGTGGCCTTCTCGGTACTGCTGTACTCGTGGCTGCTGTCCGGGCGCTTCGGCAACCTGCACGTCATGCTGCTGGTCGGCATCATCCTGGGTGGCGGGATGGGGTCGCTCGCCACCTTCATGCAACAGCTGCTCGACCCCAGCGAGTTCGATGTGCTCACCGCGCGCCTCTTCGGCAATATCGGCAACGCGACGACCCAGTTCCTGTGGTTCGTCATCCCCGTGTGCGCCCTCGTCGGCGCGACCATCTGGATGCTCGCGCGGCGGCTCAACGTCGTCGCCCTCGGCAGCCAGATCAGCACCAACCTCGGGCTGGACCACAAGCGGCAGATCATGATCATGCTCACGCTCGTGTCGGTGCTGATGGCGATGAGCACCTCGCTCATCGGGCCGATGACCTTTCTGGGGTTCCTCATCGCGACCCTCGCGTATTCGGTCACCGACAGCTACGACCACCGGCGCATCCTGCCGGTCGCCTGGCTGCTCGGCTACGTCGTGCTGGCGACCGCCTACTTCCTGCTGCGGCACGTCTTCACCCTCGTGGACGCCGTCACCATCATCGTCGAGCTGATCGGAGGGCTCGTGTTCCTCGTCGTCATCTTCCGGAAGGGCCGCCTGTGATCCGGCTGCAGAACGTTCTGAAAAACTACGGACGCGACGCGACGATCGGCCCGATCTCGCTCGAGATCCCGAGCGGCGGCATCGTGGCCCTCGTCGGCCCCAACGGAGCAGGCAAGTCGACCGTGCTGACCATGATCGGGCGGTTGCTGACCCCGGATGCGGGCACCGTCACCGTCGGCGGGCTGGATGTGCACACCGCGCCATCGAGGCAAGTCGCGAAGACCGTGTCGATCCTGCGTCAGGAGAACCATTTCGTCACCCGCCTCACCGTGCGCCAGCTCGTCGGCTTCGGGCGGTATCCATACAGCGGGGGTCGCCTCACCCAGCACGACGAGGACAAGATCTCCGAAGCGATCGACTTCCTCGACCTCACCGAGCTCGAGCAGCGCTTCCTCGATCAGCTCTCCGGCGGGCAGCGTCAGCGCGCCTACGTCGCGATGGTCCTCGCCCAGGACACCGAGTACCTGCTGCTGGACGAGCCGCTCAACAACCTCGACGCGCAGCACTCGGTGCAGATGATGGTCCAGTTGCGCCGCGCCGCCGACGAGCTGGGGCGCACCATTGTGATCGTGCTGCACGACATCAACTTCGCCGCCGCATACAGCGACTACATCGTCGCGATGGACGCCGGGCGGATCGCCGAGCACGGCACCCCCACCGAGATCATCCGCGACGAGGTGCTGAGCCGCGTTTTCCGCACCCCGGTGACGGTCGTCGACTCGCCGACCGGCCTCTTCGTCGCCTACCACCGAGCCTGAACGGAGCACCCCATGACCACACCATTCACGCTGGAACGCCGCAGCCTCGAGTTGCTCTTCCGCAGCGCCCGCCTCGCGGCGCGCCAGTGGCTGAGCCCCGGCTATGTACGCGTTCGGCTGGAAGGGCAGGAACTACGCGGGTTCACATCGCCGGGTGCCGACGACCACATCCGCATATTCTTCCCCGACGGGGCTCCGGCGTCGGTCGACGAACTGCGCGCCGCGCCCAGCCGCGAGTACACACCGCTCGCATGGGATGCCGACGAAGGCTGGCTCGACCTCGAGTTCGCTCTCCACGGCGACGAAGGTGTCGCGGCACCGTGGGCGGCGACGGCGGAGCTCGGGACGGTCGTCGGGATCGGTGGTCCCCGCGGCTCGATGGTCATCACCGGCCGGCCCGACGGATGGCTGCTCGCAGGTGACGAGACCGCGGTGCCGGCCATCCGACGGTTCACCCACCTGATGGATGCCGAGGCGGTGGGTCGTATCCTCCTCGAGGTCCCCGACTCCGCCCACGAGCTGCCGATCGTCGCGCCCGCCGGTGTCGTGGTCGAGCAGCTGCACCGTGGCTCGGCCCCGGCTGGCGCGGCCCTCGCACTGCGTCTGGGCACCTTGACGGCGGCCGACCGCCCTCCTGGTGCCGTGTTCGGCTTCATCGCTGCAGAGCAGTCGATCGTGCGCACCGGTCGCGAGCTGCTCTTGCAGCGATGGGCGCTGCCGAATGAGCACATCGTCGTGAAGGGCTACTGGAAGCGCGGCGAGAGCGAGTACCACGCGCCGCACTGACTCGCGCCGATTGCGCGCGACGGCCTGGAGGGGTCTGCGGCCGAAATAGACTCGCAGGATGCGTCTCGTGGTGGCCCGGTGCTCGGTGGACTACGCCGGGCGACTGTCGGCGCATCTGCCGCTCGCGACCCGGCTGCTGGTCGTCAAAGCCGACGGCTCGGTGCTCGTGCACTCCGACTCGCTCAGCTACAAGCCCCTCAACTGGATGAGCCCGCCGACCAGCTTCGTGCTCGACGAGGTGGACGAGGAGCGCGCGGATGCCGGGGTCATCGAGCTCTGGCGCGTCACCAACGCCAAGACCGCCGACCTGCTCGTCATCTCGATCCACGAGATCCTGCATGACTCCGCCCATGAGCTGGGCATCGACCCGGGGCTCCAGAAGGACGGCGTGGAGGCCGAGCTGCAGCGCCTGCTGGCCGAGCAGATCGAGTTGCTGGGCGACGGCCACACCCTCGTGCGCCGCGAGTACATGACCGCGATCGGGCCGGTCGACATCCTCGCCACGGGACCGGATGGCGCGAGCGTCGCCGTCGAGATCAAACGCCGCGGCGACATCGACGGTGTCGAACAGCTCACCCGCTACCTCGAGCTCATGAACCGCGACCCGCTGCTCGCCCCGGTCACCGGTGTGTTCGCCGCCCAGGAGATCAAGCCGCAGGCGCGCACCCTCGCCGAGGACCGCGGCATCCGCTGCCTCGTGCTCGACTACGACGCCATGCGCGGCCTCGAGACCGGCCACGCGCGGCTGTTCTGACCTCCCCGATCCCGACGGAACCCGAGAACCCATGACCCGCCCCTTCACCGCCGTGCTGTTCGACCTCGACGGCACGATCGTCGACTCCGCTCCCGGCATCCTGGCGAGCCTCGCCTGGACCTACGAGCAGCTGCGGATGCCGATCCCGGCCCCCGCCGAGCTGCTCAAGTGGGTGGGCCCACCGATCCTCGACTCGTTCCGCGACCTCGCGAAGCTCGACGAGGACGAGTCGCGCTACGCCCTCGCGATCTACCGCGAGCACTACCGCGAGGAGGGCGTGCACGACGCGACCCCGTATCCGGGAGTGCTCGAGGTGCTGCGCGCGATCCACGACGCGGGGGTGCCGCTCTCGCTCGCGACCTCGAAGCCCGAGTCGCTCGCGCAGGCGATCCTCGGCAGCCTCGGCATCGCGGACGCCTTCACCGAGATCACCGGCGCCTCAGAAGACGAGGTGCGCTCCTCCAAGCCGGATGTCGTGGCCGAGGCGCTGCGCCGGCTCGCGGCCGACGGTGCCGACCTGGCCCGCCCGGTCATGGTGGGCGACCGCATCCACGACGTCGAGGGCGCGGCGGAGCACGAGGTGCCGACGATCTTCGTCACCTGGGGCTACGGGGCTCCCGCGGAGGCGGCAGGCGCGATCGCATCCGTCGACACCGCTGCGGAGTTGCGCGCGGCGCTCGACCTCTGACCGGGCAGCGGGGGTCGGCGCCCGGTCAGCAGCCGCAGTCCTCCACGGCCACCGGGCCGACGAGCGGGTCGACGGCGCGGATGACGGGGCCGGCATCCGAGACGACGTCGTAACCTTCGCGCGCCCAGTACTCGAAGCCGCCGATCATGAGCCGCACCTCGTAGCCGAGCGTCGCGAACTCGAGGGCCGCCTTGTCGGCGCCGTTGCAGCCGGGGCTCCAGCAGTAGACGACCACCGGCACGTCCAGCGGGATCTCGCGCGGCGCCCGCTCGGCCACCTCGAGGCGCGGCATGTGCACGGCCCCCGCAGCATGCCCCTGGTTCCACGAGGCGAGGTTGCGGGTGTCGACGAGCACGAGCCGCTCGCCCGCCGCGAGCGCGGCCGCGACATCCGAGGCGTCGGTCTCATAGCGCAGCTTCGCGGCGAAGTGCGCGACGGCGGCCTCGCGCTCGGCGGGCGAAAGCGGCGAGACGGATGCGGCGGGCAGCGTGTCGGTCATGCCCCGACGCTAGCCGCGCCCGGCCTGCCCCGCGAGCGCCGCATCCGCCAGGCATGCGCGAGTTCCTGCCGATCCGTGCGGGCCGCCGCGGCTTAGAGCAGCTCGCCGTGACAGGCGGAATAGGCGTCGGAGTCCGGCCCGACATCCGTGGCGGACTGCCCGAAGTCGGGGACCCACCCGAACCCTCGCTCGTACACCGACGCCACCTGCTCCTCGCGAGTGGGCAACGCGGCCTGCGGGATCCCGTGCGCCTCGAGGCAGGGCACGAGCACCTCGGAGGCGAGATCCCAGAGCCAACCGCCTGCACCGCTGCCGTCGAGGGGACGCATGGGGTAGGCGAGCGAGCGGCACGCGTAGACGGCAACCGTCGCCTCCTGGGTCGGCGGGAACGAGTACTCCACGCCGCTCGGGCGACCCTCCGCATCCGTTCCCTGGGCCAGTTCCGCTCCGGCCTCGACGAGGCAGCGATTGAGGTCGGAGCCAAGGTCCCGCCTCTCGTCGTCGCTCGTCCAATGCGCGAACGCGACGTCGGGTCGCACGGCGTCGGGATACGACGCGACCACGCCTTGCCAGTCGCGATCCTGGTTCGCGGCGAGCCGTTCGGCCTCGACCTGCGGGTCGGCGAAGGGCACCGCCGCGGGACGCTCACCGTTCTCCGCCACGAACTCGGTGAACCGCGCGTCCCAGTCGACGGCGGCCGCCGCGGGAGCGTCGGGGGTGGGTGCCGAGGCGGACGTCGGCGTGCATCCGCCGAGTACCACGAGCCCGCCGACCGCCGCCGCGATGAGAAGAAATCTCATGTCGGAACGATAACGCGGCGGTGTACGACCCACAACGCGCCGCGGCTGTCTACCTGGCGCACGGAGGCCGGCGTCGGTCAGGATGAGGCATGGGATCAGCGTTGACCTCCATCGGATTGCCCGTCGCCCTCGGCATCATCATGTTCGGGCTGGGCCTCTCGCTCCGGCCGGCCGACTTCGCCCGCGTGGCGAAGCATCCGAAAGCCGTCGTGATCGCGCTCGTCTGCCAGCTGCTCCTGCTGCCGGCGCTCTGCCTCGGTCTCGTGGTGCTGTTCCAGCTGCCGCCCGTGCTCGCGGTCGGCATGATGCTGCTCGCGGCCTCCCCCGGAGGCACCACCGCGAACCTCTACAGCCACCTGTTCCGCGGCGACGTGGCGCTCAACATCTCGCTCACCGCGGTCAACTCGGTGATCGCGGTGTTCACGCTGCCGCTCATCACGAATCTCGCGATCGGATGGTTCCTCCCCGAGCAGGAGGAGCTCGGAGTGCAGTTCGCGAAGGCGGTCGAGGTGTTCGCGATCGTGCTGCTGCCTGTGCTGCTCGGGATGCTGGTGCGCTGGTGGAAGCCCGCGTTCGCGGATCGCATGGACAAGCCGGTGCGCATCGCCTCGATGGTGATCCTCGCGGTGGTGATCGCGGGCGCGATCGTGTCGAACTGGGCGCTGCTCGCCGAGAACGCGGGGCGACTCGCCCTCATCACCGTCGTCTTCTGCGTGCTCTCCCTCGCGATCGGCTTCGTCGTGCCACGCCTGTTCCGGGTGGAGCCGCGGCAGGCGGTGGCGAGCTCGTTCGAGATCGGCATCCACAACGCGACGCTCGCGATCGTGATCGCGCAGACGGTGATCGGCAGCGTCGAGATGTCGCTCCCGGCTGCCGTCTACGGCGTGCTCATGTTCTTCGTCGCGCTCGGCTGGGGCTTCCTCATCCGGCGACTCGTGCCGGCGGGCGCGCCCTCGCCGCGGGAGTGACGGACTCGTCGAGGGAGATGCGTCTCCCTCCGCGGCGCCGTTTCTCCCCCGGCGGCCGAGCCCACGCGGAGGACCCGCGCCCCCGCATCCGCCCCCCACCCCCGACATCCCGTCGATGTTGGGCCTCAAACGCTGCAGCGTTTGGTGGGGCGCGGCAGAGATTGCCGCAGCGGAACCGCAAGCGCTACAGCGTTTGGCACCACCACCCGGCACGGCGGCGGCGGGGCGGCGAGGGGTGGCGCGAAGGCTCAGACGTTGAGGTCGACGCGTTCCGAGGTGGTGGCGACCGCGGTCGACAGCTCGCCTCCGATGCGGTAGAGCGCGCCCTTGTGGTCGTCGGGGAGGCGGTCGCCCGCGCCGTGCAGCTTGTTGCGGAGCGTGCCGGGCTCGTAGGAGGTCGGGTAGGCGCCGCGCCTCTGCAGTTCGGGAACGATGAACTCGACGATGTCCTCGAAGGTGCCTGGCGTGATCGCGTAGGCGAGGTTGAACCCGTCGACGTCGGTGTAGTCCACCCACTCCTGCAGCAGGTCGGCGATCGTCGACGCGCCGCCGACCAGGGTCGGGCCGAGCCCGCCGATGGCGCCGTTCAGCGCGATGTCGCGCACCGTGAACTCCGCACCGTGCTTCGCCGACTCGGCGAAGTTCTGCACCGTCGACTGGATGGCGTTCGACTTGACGTTGCCGACCGGCTCGTCGAGGTCGTACTGCGACAGGTCGATGCCCATCCAGCCCGACATGAACACGAGCGCACCCTCGGGCGAGGCGTAGCGCAGGTAGTCCTCGTACTTCGCCTGGGCCTTCTCGTCGCTCTCGTCGGTGACGACCGTGACGAGCGTGTAGATGCGCGCCGCGTACCGGTCGCGTCCGGCGGCCTCGAGCGCGTCGCGGATGCGCGAGACGGTGCCCTTCAGCACCTCCTTGGTCGGCGCCGCGACGAAGATCGCCTCGGCGTTGCCCGCCGCGAAGGCGATGCCGCGCGGCGAGGCGCCCGCCTGGTAGATCACGGGCGAGCGCTGCGGCGACGGCTCGGTGATGTGGATGCCGGGCACCGTGTAGTGCTTGCCGTAGTGGCGGATCTCGTGCACCTTCTCCGGGCGGGTGAAGACCCCGGTCTCGCGGTCGCGCACGACCGCGTCGTCCTCCCAGGAGCCCTCCCACAGCTTGTAGAGCACCTCGAGGTACTCGTCGGCCTGGTCGTAGCGGTCGTCGTGCTCGAGCTGGTCGTCGTGGCCCATGTTGCGCGCGGCGCTCGGCAGGTAGCCGGTGACGACGTTCCAGCCGACGCGGCCCTTCGTCAGGTGGTCGAGCGTCGACATCCGCCGGGCGAAGGGGTACGGGTGCTCGTAGGCGGTTCCCGCGGTGACGCCGAATCCGAGGTGCTTGGTGACCGCGGCCATCGCCGACACGAGCAGCACGGGGTCGTTGACGGGAACCTGCGCGCCGTTGCGGATGGCGGCCTCGTTGGTGCCGCCGTAGACGTCGTAGGTGCCGAGCACATCCGCGATGAACACGCCGTCGAAGGTGCCCCTCTCGAGCAGCCGGGCGAGGTTCGTCCAGTACTCGATGTCCTTGTAGGTCTCGGAGCGGTCGTCGGGGTGCCGCCACATGCCGGAGGACTGGTGGGCGACGCAGTTCATGTCGAACGCGTTGAAGCGGATCTGGCGGGGCGCGGTCTGCTCGGTCACCGGAGCATCCTCCCGGCTGGCGGACGCGGAGGCGACTCCTGCGGTAACGCTCCGTCATCCCGTGTCACGCGACGACACATGCGCCTCGCGCGGGATGCGGAGACCGCGGCCCCCCGACCGCGGCCTCCGCCGTGGGGCCGGCTCAGTGCCGGCGGCCGATCACCACCCGTGAGACGAGTGCGACCCCCGCCGCGAGCAGCAGCCCCGCGAGGGCGAGCGCGGTCAGTGCGCCCTCCACCCCGGTTGCGGCGAGCGCCGAGACGCTGAGGGCGGCGAGCTGCGTGCCGCCCCCACCGGATCCGGTGCCACCCGCGGCACGCGGCCCGACGGGCACCGCGGGCTCCCCCGTCCCCGCAGGCGCTGCTGCCTGCGAGCCCGTCGTCTCCGCGCTCCCCAGCACCGAGACGGCGTTCCCCCCGAGCTGCACCGGCGCCCCCGCGCCCGTGCGCAGTTGCGTGCCGCTCAGCGTCCCGTTCTCTCCGCTCGTCGACCCCTCCTGGTCGCTCTCGGCGGTCGAACCGGATGCGGTGCCTGCGCCGTCGGACGACGCATCCCCCAGCACCGAGATGGCGTTGCCGCCGAGCGTCACGGGCGCCCCGACCCCGCCGAGCAGCTGCGTGCCCGACAGTGTGCCGTCGGCACCGTCCGTTCCGCCGTCGGATGCGCCGACCGGGCCCCCCGACCCGGCCGGCGGCGTCTCCGCGCCGCTGCTGGAGGCGTTCCCCAGCAGCGAGATGGCGTTGCCGCCGAGCGTCACCGGAACGCGCGCGTCGGCGAGCGCCTGAGTTCCGCCGGCGATCCCGCCCGCGCCATCCGTGGTTCCCGATGGGCCGGAGCCCGCCGCGGCGGGCGAGCCGGATGTGCTGCCCTGCGACGAGGCGTCGCCGAGCAGGGAGATGGCGTTGCCGCCGAGCTGGACGGGCAGCTGGATGCTCGGCGCGGCCTGCGTGCCCGAGGCGATGCCGTCCTCCCCCGAGGTTCCCGTGTCGGCGTGCGCGACGCCCACTCCGAGGGCCAGGAAGCCCCCGGTGACGAGGACGGTCCACAGCCCTCGTGAGACGTATGTGTTCATGTTTTCGGCTCCTCACCGTGTCGATTGACGTCGCGTCCGGGTGGGCGCGACGGAACGTGTCCGCCCTGCCGCGGCTGCGGCGGGCAGAGTCGTTCCTCGTCAGTCGGGTGAGGTGTCGGTCGCGAAGACGGGTGAGAGGGGTGCGAGAGGCGTCGGGCGGCGCACACGCGCACCCACGAGCAGCAGGATGAGGCCGAGGCCGATCACGGTCGCGGCCGGTCCGCCGGGTGGTCCACCCGCGGCGGACACGCTCGCCGGCGTCGCGGGAAGGGCGGCATCGCCTCCCAGCGGCATCTGCCCGGAGGGGAAGCCCGGCATCAGGGCACCGGGCATCAGTGCGCCCGGCACCGCGAGCCCGGCCGCGACCGCGGCCCCCGGGCGCAGGAGCACGGATGCCGCGAGCGCGCCGATCACGGAGGTTCCCGCATGTACCCCCGCGACCGGCGACTCGACAGCGGAGCCCGGGGTCGCCGAGCCGAGTGCGGCGCCGACGATCCCGTCGAGAACGGCGGGCAGCGGTGTCACGAGCTGCCCGATGGGCTGTTCCCCGAGCGCGCCGCCGACGATCGGCAGCGAGCCGACCGTGGAGCCGACAGCGCCGTCGAGGAGGGTGGTGGCCGGGTCGGTGAGCGTCGTGACGGGCGTGGCGTCGGCGATCGCGCCCGTGATCCCACCGGTGATCGCGCCGGTGATCCCACCGACGACGGGCACCTCGGCGACGCTGGGCACGCCGGCGACGGGCAGCGGGAGCGCCTCGTCGACGAGCTGGGCGGCACCGTTCACGAGCCCCCCGAGGGAGCCGGGGCCGTCGGCCGCGTGGGCGGCAGACGGGGCGAAGAGCGTCAGCAGACCGCCGGCCACGACCACAGCGGCACCGAGGAGGGCGCCGCGCCAGGGGTGTCGTGTGGTGGTGGCGACGTCGTCTCCGACGCCGCATGCCGGCTCCATCGCCCCTCCTTACCGCGTTGTGCCAACGGGTCGGGGGTGTGACACCCCCCGGATGCGGCACACGATACGCCGATGATTGCTCGAAATCCAGGGCGAGCTTGCATCGCGATAGTTAACGATATATCGTTGACCTGTCGCGATATCTCGCGAAGTCCATGGTCATCGGAAGGAGAACGATCATGAACCCGAAGCATTTCCGACGCCACGAGCGTCATGCCATGTTCCACCACGACCCGCGCAACCCCGGCGCACACGAGCCGGGCGACCCGGCAGGCCACAGCTCGCACGGCGAATTCGGAGTCCACGCACCCCTGCGCGGGATGCCGCCCTTCGGTCCGGGCTTCGGTCCGGGGTTCGGCCCCGGATTCGGCCCAGGCCCCTGGGGCGGACGCGGGCGGGGACGCGCGGGGCGCGGTGACATCCGCTCCGTCATCCTGTCGGTGCTCTCCGCCGGCCCCGCGAACGGCTACAGCGTCATCAAGACCATCGCCGAGCGCACCGCCGGCGCCTGGAAGCCGAGCCCCGGCTCGGTCTACCCGACGCTGCAGCAACTCGTCGACGAGGAGCTCATCGAGGCCACCGGCGAAGGCCGGCGCACCGAGTACACGCTCACCGAGGCCGGTCGCGCCTACGTGGAGGAGAACTCCGACGAGCTCACCCGGGCCTGGGAGTCCGGCTCCCCCAAGCGCAGCGAGCAGGAACTCGCGTTCCAGCAGAGCGTCGGCAAGCTCATGGGCGTGGTCGGTCAGTTCCACCACGCCGCGAGCGACGCGCAGCGCCAGGCGGCGATCGCGAAGCTCGACGAGGTGCGCCGCGCGCTCTACCTCATCCTCGCGGACTGATCCGGCATCCGGATCACCGCACACGACGGCCGTCGGGGCACCCGCTCCGGCGGCCGTCGGCGTGCTCGCCGGGAGCTGCGCCCGACCCACGGGGGCACATCCGACTGTGGGCCGAGCGCACATACCGGGCTCGCCCGGCCGCCCGTAGGGTGGCGGGATGCCCTACCTCACCCTCGGATCCGACGAGAGCTACTACGAGACCTCGGGAACCGGTGAGCCGCTCCTGCTGCTGCACGGCGGATACTGCTCCCTCGAGAACCTGCGGCCGCTCGGCGAGCGTCTGGCGGAGCGCTACGAGGTGCACGCGCCCGAGCGCACCGGGCACGGGCGAACCCCCGATCGTCCGGGGCCCTTCAGCTACGCCCGGATGCTCGACGAGACGGTCGCCTACCTCGACGCCGCGGGGCTCGACACCGTGCACGTGGTCGGGTTCAGCGACGGCGGCATCCTCACCCTCCTGCTCGCGCTCGAGCACCCCGATCGCGTGCGGAGCATCGTGCCGATCAGCGCCAACATCGGCACCGACGGCTTCGTGCCCGACGACTACCCGCACGAGACCGTGCCGCGGGCCGCGCACGAGCAGCTCGACCGCGAGTACGCGGAGCTCTCCCCCGACGGCCCCGAGCACGGCGCGGTCGTGCTCGAGAAGCTGCTCGCGATGTGGAAGGTCGAGCCGTCGATCCCGGCGGCCGCGCTCGCGCGCATCGACGCGCCCACGCTCGTGATGGCGGGTGAGCACGACGTGATCGCACGCGACCACACCGAGCTCATCGCGGCATCCATCTCCGGCGCGCGGCTCGTCGTGATGCCCGGCACCACCCACATGCTCGCGAGCGAGCGCACGGATGCCGTGGCGGATGAGGTGCTCGGCTTCCTCGGCGGGGTGCCGTCGGGGGCGGGGTCGGCATCCGGCCGGGGATGACGCGGCGGCGGCCGAGCGAGCGCTGACTACGCGTCGCCGCGGTTGCGGCGGCGCATCGGCCGCGGTGCGCGATCGCCGAGGAAGGAGCGGGCCGAGTCGACCACGAAGCCGCGACTGAGCGCCTCGCGGCCGATCAGCATCCGGAACCCCATCGAGTCGCGGTTGCTGAGCGTCACCTCGGCGTCGACACGATGGCCGACCAGCACGAGCGGAAGCGACACCACGAAACGCTCCTGCACGTGCCCCGAAGAGCTGCGCACGCGGCGTATATCGAGCACGGGGCACTCCACCCGCGCCTCGTCGGCATCCGAGCGCTGCCAGGGACGGATGCCGAACCGCACCCACGCGGCACCGTCCCGATCGAACGCCTCGACCTCGTAGGCGTGGATCGACGAGGTCTGCGCGCCCGTGTCGAGCTTCGCTTTGATCCACGGCACACCCACATCGGGCAGCTGAACCCACTCACGCCAGCCCGCGAGGGTGTTTGAATGGGTGCGCTCGCTCACCGCACCATCTTGGCAGGGGCTCACCCATGAAACTCGCGATCCTCTCGCGCGCGCCCCGCGCCTACTCGACGCAGCGCCTGCGCACCGCCGCGCAGCAGCGCGGCCACGAGGTGCGGGTGCTCAACACGCTGCGCTTCGGCATCGACCTCTCGGGCGACGAGCCCGACCTGCAGTACCGCGGCAAGCCGCTCAGCGACTACGACGCGATCCTGCCGCGCATCGGTGCCTCCATCACCTACTTCGGCACGGCCGTGGTGCGTCAGTTCGAGCAGATGGACGTCTACACCCCCAACACCGCCAACGGCATCTCGAATGCGCGCGACAAGCTTCGGGCGACGCAGATCCTCTCGCGCCACAACATCGGCATGCCGGCAACGACCTTCGTGCGCAACCGAGCGGATGTGCGCCCCGCGATCGAGCAGGTCGGCGGGGCGCCCGTCGTCATCAAACTGCTGGAGGGAACGCAGGGAATCGGGGTGATCCTGGCACCCGAGGTGAAGGTCGCCGAGGCGATCATCGAGACGCTGCAGTCGACCAACCAGAACGTGCTCATCCAGCACTTCGTCTCGGAGAGCCGCGGGCGCGACATCCGGGCGCTCGTGGTGGGTGACCGCGTCGTCGCGGCGATGCGCCGCACCGCGAAGGGCGACGAGTTCCGCTCGAATGTGCACCGCGGCGGCAGCGTCGAGCGCGTCGATCTCTCGCCCGAGTACGCCCAGGTGGCGGTGCGCTCGGCGCAGATCATGGGCCTGCGGGTCGCGGGTGTCGACATGCTCGAGGGCGCCGACGGCCCGCTCGTGATGGAGGTCAACTCCTCGCCGGGTCTGCAGGGCATCGAGGCGGCCACCCAGCTGGATGTCGCGGGCGCCATCATCGACTACGTCGCCCAGCAGGTGGCCTTCCCCGAGATCGACGTCAGGCAGCGACTCTCGGTCTCGACCGGCTACGGGGTCGCCGAGCTGCTCGTGCACACCAACGCGGAGCTCGTCGGCAAGAAGCTCGGCGAGTCGGGCCTGTGGGAGCGCGACATCACGGTGCTGACCCTGCACCGGGGCGCGAGCGTCATCCCGAACCCGCGCAAGGGGCAGCTGCTGGAGGCGGGCGACCGCCTGCTGTGCTTCGGCAAGCTCGAGGAGATGCGCTCGATGATCCCCGAGCGTCGCCGCCGCGCCCGTGTGCGGAAGCTCCCCGCGGAGCCGATCCCGACGGAGGAGTGAGGCGGGCGCGACCGCGCGAACTCAGGCGGCATCCGCCTCCTGCACCACGGCGGCGATCCCGCGCGGGGGGCGACCGAGCAACTGTGCGAGCTCGTCGCGCTCCTGCTCCAGCAATCCCGCGGCCACGAGCGGGAACACGGCGGCGAACGCGCCGGTGTCGGCGGCCGCGACCTCGAGGTGCCGCACCGGCATCCCGGTTCGGGCGGCGATCGCCGCGGCGAGCTGTTCGTAGGTCCACGCGGGGCCGCGCAGTTCGAGGACCCGCTCGACGGGGGGCTGCAGCAGCGCGCGGGCGGCGGCCTCGCCGAGGTCCGCGACGGCTGCGGTCGCGAGCCCCCGTCCCGCGCTCGCGGAGGTGATCACCCCGGAGGCCGCCTCCGCGAGGGCACGCCGCAGGAACGGCTCGGTGTAGAGGCCGTTGCGCAGCACCGTCGCGGGGAGCGGCCGTTCGGCGAGCAGCGATTCCGTGGTCGCGTGCCCCGGATCGTGATCGGCGCCGAACGCGCTCGTGTAGACGAGGTGCTCCACGTGGGATGCTGCGGCCACGACGGCGCGGTGATGGGCGATCCGCAGCACGGGATCGAGCACGGGGCTCGAGACGAACAGCAGGCGGTCGATGCCGACGAAGGCGGCCGCGAGGCTCTCGGGGTTCGAGTAGTCGCCGCGGCGCACGTGGAGCCCCGCGCGTTCGAGGCGTTCGGCGGCCGAGTCGCTGCGGGCGAGCCCGAACAGCTCGAGGCCTGACGCGGCGTCGCGGAGGGCACGTGCAGCGGCTGAGCCGAGGCGCCCGGATGCGCCGGTGATGAGGATGCGTGACATGGAAGTACTCCCAGGATCGATGGGTGATGCTGACGCGGATCGGGAACCAGGGGGTTCCCGCCGGGGTCAGGCGACCGTCACGACCGGAGTACGGGGGAGGAGCGAGCGGATGGCGCTACGCGGAGATCATCAGGAGCATCTGGCACGAGCCTAGCCGGGTGCCCGCCGCGAACGCATCCCCGAGACGAGGAAAGGAGGCCCGGTGAACCGAGCCTCCTCTGGTGCGCGAGGCGGGACTTGAACCCGCACGCCCTTGCGAGCACTGGCACCTGAAGCCAGCGTGTCTGCCATTTCACCACTCGCGCGTGGAACCGCCGAAGCGGAACAGCCTAGCGAGACTATCACGCGCATCCCGCGCATCCCCTCGCCGCTGCTCTCCCGCATCCCCACCCCGAGATTCGTGCCAAATGGTGCCCATAGCGCGCGGATGACGACCATTTGGCACGAATCTCGGGACCACCCGCGGCGATCGGGGCACAGCGGGCGGCAGAGGTGCACCGAACGGTGCACACACCTGAATCAGCCTCGTGTACGACACGACCCGGTCGAACGACGGACCCCCTACCCGGATGAGCCGACTACCATCGGAGAGTCCGAGAGAGCCGGACGGTCAGGCCGCGCCCACGAGAGGAGACCCTTGGGGATTCTCGACGAATTCGAGAAGGGCTTGGAACGTGTCGTCGGCGGCGCGTTCGCCAAGACCTTCAAGAGCGGTCTGCAGCCCCTCGAGGTGACCGCAGCACTCCGTCGCGAACTCGACACCCAGGCGGCCGTCGTCTCGCGCGACCGCATCCTCGTGCCCAACCGCTTCACGGTGCGGCTCTCGCCCCCCGACTTCGAGCGGATGACGGGCCTCGGCCCCGCGCTCATCGACGAGTTCACGCGCCTCGTGCAGCAGCACGCCGCCGCCCAGCGCTACACCTTCGCGGGCGGCATCGACATCCGGCTCGAACGGGATGCGGGGCTCACGGCCGGCATCGTGCGCATCGACTCCGAGAACGTCAAGGGCGAGGTCGCCTGGACGCCCGTGCTCGACATCGGCGGCAAGCGCTACCCGCTGCAGAAGGGGCGCACCGTGCTCGGCCGCGGATCGGATGCCGACATCACGCTCGACGACACCGGCACCTCGCGCAGGCACGTCGAGATCCTGTGGGACGGCACCCGCGGTCAGGTCACCGACCTCGGCTCCACGAACGGCTCGAAGCTCAACGGGCAGCCCGTGAAGCAGGCGGTGCTGCAGCCCGACTCGGTGATCGAGATCGGACGCACCCGCATCGTGTTCCGCGTGCTCGCCCAGGCGGCGGAGAACGCGCATCCGAACGGGGGCCGCGCGCGATGAGCGAGCTGACCCTCCTGGTGCTGCGCCTCGGGTTCCTCATCCTGATGTGGGCCTTCGTCTTCATGGTGGTCTTCGCCCTGCGCTCCGACCTGTTCGGCACGCGCGCCCGCAAGCTGCCGCAGCCGGCCGCGCCCGAGACCTTCCCCTCCTCCCCGCTTCCCGTCGCCGCCCCCGTCGCCGCCGCGGCAGCACCCGCCGCTCCCGCCCCCACGCCGAGCGCCCTCACCGTCCCCGTGCGCGCCCAGCCGCAGGCGAGCGGCTCGACCCCGCGCCGGCTCGTCATCACCTCGGGCCCCAAGGAGGGCCTCGAGCTCGACCTGCCGAACGAGCAGCTCACGATCGGCCGCTCGAGCGAGTCGAGCCTCGTGATCCGCGACGACTACACCTCCACCCATCACGCGCGGCTCATGCTGTGGAACGACGAATGGGTCATCCAAGATCTCGACTCCACCAACGGCACCTTCCTCGACGGCACCCGCGTCACCCTCCCGACGCCCGTGCCGATCGGCTCCACCGTGACCATCGGCACCACGAGTTTCGAGTTGAGGCGCTAGGCGGTGGCGACGATCCCCACGAGCGCAGCGGTCTCCCACGTCGGGAAGGTCCGCGCGAGCAACCAGGACTCCGGCTACCTCGGCCGGCACCTGTACGTGGTGGCCGACGGGATGGGCGGGCACGCGGGCGGCGACGTCGCGAGCCACATCGCCGCGCAACGGATCGCCGAGGCCGACCACCCGTACGCGAGTGCCGAGGATGCGGTGCACGCCCTGGAGTCGGCGCTCATCGCCGCCAACGGCCTGCTCGCCGAGACGGTGTTCGAGCACAGCGAGCTCACCGGCATGGGCACGACGGTCTCCGCGCTCGTGCGCGTTCACGACAAGCTCGCCCTCGCCCACATCGGCGACTCGCGCATCTACCGCTTCCGCGGGGGCGAGCTCGCCCAGATCACGACCGACCACACCTTCGTGCAGCGCCTCGTCGAATCGGGCCGCATCACCCCGGAGGAAGCCGCGGTGCACCCCCGCCGCGCCGTGCTCATGCGGGTGCTGGGCGACGTCGACGCCTCCCCCGAGATCGACACCGCGATCCTCGACGCGCGGCCCGGCGACCGCTGGATGCTGTGCTCCGACGGCCTGTCGGGCTACGTGACGGAAGAGAAGATGGCGCAGGTGCTCGGCACCATCCGCACGGCACAGGGGGCTGCCGACCGCCTCGTCAAGGAGAGCCTCGACCACGGCGCCCCCGACAACGTCACGGTGCTGCTGGTCGACATCGACGACAGCGACGGGGCCTCGGGGTCGGCGCCGATCTTCGTGGGCTCGGCGGCGCATCCGCTGACCTTCGGCAAGGACGAGGAGGAGGTGCGACGCCCCATCCGGCTCCCCACCCTCCTGCTGCACCCCCTCAAGGCGGCCCCGCCCGACGACGCCCACTTCGAGCCGGAGAGCGAGAGCTACCTCGATGAGCTCATCGAAGAGGATCGGCGTCGCGGCATCCGCCGCCGGATCCTGTGGAGCGTCGGCGTGGGCCTCGCCATCGCGGCGATCGTGCTGGCGGGCTGGCTCGGCTACCGCTGGACCCAGATGCACTACTTCGTCGGGGTGAGCGAGGGCAACGTCGCCATCTTCCAAGGCGTGCAGCAGTCGATCGGTCCGATCTCGCTCTCGCACGTGTACCAGAGCACCTCGATCTCCGTCGCGGGGCTGCCCGCGTACCAGCAGGAGGCCGTGCAGGCCACGATCAACGCCGACAGCCTGCGCGACGCCCAGAACATCGTCGACCGGCTCTCGGCGGCGGCGGGGGACTGACGTGACCCTCACGGCCCCGCTCACCGAGACGATCCGCATCCGCCTGCGCACCCCCGCCCGGCTGCGCAACCTCGAACTGCTGCTCATCGTCGTCGCGCTCGGGGTCGCGGGATCTGCGCTCACCCTCGTTGACCTCGGTGCCTCCGGCGAGCTCGACGCCGGCATGCTCGGCCTCGCCGCGATCCCCGCGGCGCTCGTGCTCGTGCTGCACCTGGTCGAGCGGGTGGTGGCCCCGGAGGGCGACCCGATCGTCGTGCCGATCGCGACAGCGCTCACGGGGCTCGGCATCGCCATGATCCACCGCCTCGACATCGCCGAGGGCTACACGGGCTGGGCGGCCTACGGTGTGCGGCAGATCGCGTGGGCCACGATCGCCCTCGTGATCGCCATCGCGGGCCTGCTGCTGGTGCGCAACCACCGCGTGCTGCAGCGCTACCGCTACATCGCGATGTTCTCGGCGTTCGTGCTGCTGCTGCTGCCCGTGCTGCCGGTGATCGGCGACACGGGCGCCAACGCGGATGTCTGGGTGCGGATCGGGTTCTTCTCCTTCCAGCCGGGCGAGTTCGCGAAGATCCTGCTGGCGGTCTTCTTCGCGGGCTACCTGGTGACGGCCCGCGATTCGCTCTCCATGGTCGGGCGCAGCTTCCTCGGGCTGCGGCTGCCGCGCGCGCGCGACCTCGGTCCGATCCTGGTGGTCTGGCTGCTCTCGATGGGTGTCATCGTCATCCAGCGCGACCTCGGGACGGCGTTGCTGTACTTCGGTCTGTTCCTGGTGATGCTCTACGTCGCCACCGGGCGGGTGAGCTGGATCCTCATCGGGCTCGCCCTGTTCGCCGGGGGCGCCTGGGTGGCGACGCGGCTGCTGCCGTATGTCGGCGCGCGCTTCGAGAACTGGCTCGACGCGTTCAACCCCGAGGTGTACGACCGCAGCGGCGGCAGCTACCAGCTCGTGCAGGGCATCTTCGGGCTCGCCGACGGCGGCCTGATCGGCACGGGTCTCGGCCAGGGTCGCCCGGATATCGTGCCGCTCGCCGAGAGCGACTACATCATCGCGAGCCTCGGCGAGGAGCTCGGGCTGATCGGGCTGTTCGCGATCCTCAGCCTGTACCTGATCTTCGTGGCGCGCGGATTCCGGATCGGCGTGGCCGGGCAGGACGACTTCGGCCGGCTGCTCGCGGTCGGCCTGTCGTTCGTCGTCGGCCTGCAGGTGTTCATCGTGATCGGCGGCGTGACGCGCGTCATCCCCCTGACGGGTCTCACGACTCCGTTCCTCGCGGCGGGCGGCTCCTCGCTCATCGCCAACTGGCTCATCGTCGCGCTGCTGCTGCGCCTCTCGGATGCGGTGCGCCAGCAACCGCACGCCGTCGTCGAGGGGGGCGCGGCATGAACAAGGAGCTGCGGCGGGTCAGCGTGCTCATCCTCGCGATGTTCCTCGCGTTGTGCGCATCGACGACGATCATCCAGGTCGTGCAGCAGGACAGCCTGCAGGCCGACCCCCGGAACGTGCGCACGCTCTACGCGAGCTTCTCGGTCGAGCGCGGCCAGATCCTCGCGGGCGACACCGTCATCGCGCAGTCGGTCGCGACCACCGACCAGTACAAGTACCAGCGCGTGTACCCGGAGGGCGCGCTCTACGCGCCCGTGACCGGGTACTTCACCCTGAACGGGGAGAACACCGGCATCGAGGGCAGTCTCAACAACTACCTGAGCGGTCGCGCCAACCAGCAGTTCCTCGACCGGTTGAACGCGATCCTCACGGGGCAGAATCCGCGCGGGGCGACCGTGCAGACGACGATCGACCCTGTGGTGCAACAGGCGGCCTGGGATGCCTTGGGCGAGTTGCAGGGCGCGATCGTCGCGATCGAGCCGTCGACGGGTCGCATCCTGGCGATGGTGTCGAAGCCGTCGTTCGACCCGAACCTGCTCGCCGGGCACGTGCAGTCGGAGGTGCTCGCCAACTACGACGCCCTGCTCGCGGATCCGAGCGAGCCGCTCATCAACCGCACGATCGCGGGCGATCTCAACCCGCCCGGCTCGACCTTCAAGCTCGTCATGAGCTCGGCCGCCCTGTCGACGGGCGACTACACGCCCGACAGCCAGCTGCCGAACCCGCCGAGCTTCGTGCTGCCCGGCACGAGCACGACGATCACCAACTCGGGCGGCGGCGACTGCGGGGGAGGGGAGACGACGAGCATCGCGACGGCGCTGCGGCTCTCCTGCAACATCCCGTTCGCGAACCTCGGCGGCGACCTCGGCTACGCCACCATCCGCGAGCAGGCGAAGGCGTTCGGCTTCGAGGATCGCGAGCTGAAGGTGCCGATGGCGGTCACCCCGAGCGTGTTCCCCGCCACCGAGAGCGTCGACCAGCTCATGCTGCAGTCCTTCGGGCAGGGCAACGACCGGGTGACGCCCCTCCAGGTCGCGATGGTGTCGGCGGCGATCGCGAACAAGGGAGCGCTCATGACGCCGAACCTGGTGCAGCGCATCACGGCACCCGATCTGTCGGTGCTGCAGGACTTCTCGCCCGTGCTCTACCGCCAGTCGATCAGCAGCGATGTCGCCGCGACGATGACGCAGCTCATGGTCGCGAATGTCGCGAGCGGCGTCGCGAACGGTGCCAGAATCAGTGGTGTCGACGTCGCGGGCAAGTCGGGCACGGCACAGAACGGCAAAGACGACCCTTACACGCTCTGGTACACCGGTTTCGCCCCCGCCGCCGACCCTCAGGTGGCTGTCGCGGTGCTGCTCGAGGATGGTGCCGGAAGAGGTCAATCCGGGTCCGGCAATGGAACCGCCGGTCCGATCGCAAAGAAGGTCATAGAGGCGGTGCTGAACAGATGAGACCCACGAGCGGCCTCACCTTCGGAGGGCGTTACCAGCTGTCGAGCCGGATCGCCATCGGCGGCATGGGGGAGGTGTGGCAGGCCACCGATCTGGTGATCGGGCGCACGGTCGCCATCAAGATCCTCAAGGACGAGTACCTGGGCGACCCGGGATTCCTCGAACGCTTCCGCGCGGAAGCCCGGCACGCCGCGCTCGTCAACCACGAGGGCATCGCGAACGTCTTCGACTACGGCGAGGAGGACGGTTCCGCCTATCTCGTGATGGAGCTGGTGCCCGGCGAGGCGCTCTCGACGGTGCTCGAACGCGAGAAGGTGCTCTCCACCGACCGGGTGCTCGACATCGTCGCGCAGACCGCATCCGCTCTGCAGGCGGCCCACTCGGCGGGCCTCGTGCACCGTGACATCAAGCCCGGCAACCTGCTCATCACGCCGGATGGGCGGGTCAAGATCACCGACTTCGGCATCGCCCGGATCGCCGATCAGGTGCCGCTCACGGCCACCGGCCAGGTGATGGGCACCGTGCAGTACCTCTCGCCCGAGCAGGCGAGCGGTCATCCGGCCTCTCCGTCGACCGACATCTACTCGCTCGGCATCGTGGCCTACGAGGCCCTCGCGGGCCGCCGCCCGTTCACGGGCGAGTCGCAGGTGGCGATCGCGATGGCGCAGATCAACGAGGCACCGCCGGACCTGCCGGTGACGGTCTCGGAGCCGGTGCGCAACCTCGTGTACTCGTGCATCGCGAAGCGTCCAGAGGATCGCCCCGCGACGGCCGCCCACCTGGCGCGCGCCGCGCAGGCCTTGCGTCGCGGGGATGTCGCGGGGGCCGCCGCGGCCGTCCCCGGTGTGGTCACGGGCGCGGTGGCGCTCGACGCCGCCACCGCGGCGACCCGCGTGCTGCCTTCCGCCGCAACGAGCGCGCCGCCGCAGCAGCCGACCGAGGAGGCCCGGCGGCGGAGTCCCTGGATGTGGCCGCTCATCGCGATCGTGTCGCTGCTCGCGGTCGCGCTCATCGCGATCATCATCGTGTTCGCGGTGCAGCCGAGCAATGGCGGCGGGGAGCCGTCGAAGCCGCCGAGCACCAAGGTCTCCACCCCGCCTGCGCCGTCGCCCTCACCGAGCAAGACCTCCGACACGGTGCTGATCAACCGCGACGACTACCTCGGTCTGAGCATCGACGATGCGATCGCGAAGCTCACCGCGACGGATGGGGGGTTCGAGATCAAGCAGGCCTCGGGGCCGGGGCCGGTCGCGCCGTCTCCGGCAGCGATCAACACGGTCCAGAACATCACGCCTTCGGGCAATGTCCGCAAGGGGCAGACCGTCACCCTCACCGTGTTCACGGCACCGGCCAACCCGGCCGCACCGTCGGCACCGACACCGACACCGCCGACGACCTCGGGGGATGCGGGTGACGGCATCACGCTCACGTTCAGCTACTCCGGGTGCCCGACCGGGTTCGCCCTCCAGGGGTACACCTTCTCGCTGACGAACGCCGACCCGCCGACCGGCGGGTCCCTCGACCTCCCGGCGAGTGCCACCTCCTTCGTGATCACGCTCAAGAACCCCGGAACGACGGCCACTGCGAGCTTCGTCGCGAAGTGCGAGGGCGGTCTCACCTCCGCCTCGTCGGCTCCCGCGAGCATCACGGTCAACCCCTGAGTGAGGATCGGTCTGCAGACGGATCGACGTGGGGTGCGCCGCGGATAGACTGGCCCGATGAGTGACGGGGTGATCGAGAGCGTTCGCGTGCTCGCCGGTCGCTACGAGATCGGCAAGCTGCTCGGTCGGGGCGGCATGGCCGAAGTGCATGAGGGCCTCGACACCCGTCTCAACCGGCGCGTGGCGATCAAGCTGCTGCGCCCCTCGCTCGCGACCGATCCGGCGTTCCGCACCCGATTCCGCCAGGAGGCGCAGGCCGCCGCGCGGATGGCGCACCCCACGATCGTGCGTGTGTTCGACGCAGGCGAGGAGACGGTCCGCGGCGCCGACGGCCACGACGTGCAGCTGCCGTTCATCGTGATGGAGCGGATCGAGGGCAAGCTGCTCTCCGACCTCATCCACAACGGCCCGGTTCCCGCCGACGAAGCGGCACGCATCACCGCCGGCATCCTCACCGCCCTCGAGTACTCGCACCGTGCGGGCGTGGTGCACCGCGACATCAAGCCGAGCAACGTCATGATCACCCCGACCGGCCAGGTCAAGGTCATGGACTTCGGCATCGCGCGAGCCGTCTCCGAGTCGGCGGCGAATGTCGCCCAGACGAGCGCCGTGCTCGGCACGGCGAGCTACTTCTCACCCGAGCAGGCGCGCGGCGAGAGCGTCGATGCCCGCACCGACCTCTACTCGACGGGCGTGGTGCTCTACGAGCTGCTCACCGGTCGCACTCCGTTCCGCGGCGACAGCTCGGTCGCCGTGGCCTACCAGCACGTGAGCGAACTGCCCACGCCTCCCAACGCGGTCAACCCGATGGTCTCGCCGGCGATGAGCGCGGTCGTCATGCACGCCCTGGCGAAGGACCGCTTCGAACGCTTCCAGAGCGCGGCCGAGTTCCGCGCCGATCTCGAGGTGGCGGCCGGCGGCAAGGTGCCCGACCGCGCCCCGGCGAGCGACGACTTCAACGCGACGCTGTTCGGCGTCAACCCCAACTCGACCGCCGCATCCGAGGCCACCCTGCGTCGCCTGGCGAACGACGAGAACCGCCCGACCCGCACGCAGAGCCGCCCTCCCGTCGCCTGGATCTGGGGCGGCATCGCCACGATGGTCGTCATCATCGTCGCGGCCATGTTCTGGGTCTTCAGCCTCACCCCGACCGACATCGGCGGGGGGACCGGCATCACCGTGCCCGACGTGACAGGCAAAGCGGCCGACGCGGGCATCAAGACCCTCGAAGACGCCGGGTTGCGCACCAACCGCATCGACAAGGCCGACGGCGATGTCGACGCGGGGCTCATCGTCTCGACGAGCATCGAGGCCGGGCAGCGCGTCAACAAGGGCGAGTCCATCGACGTCATCGTGTCGACGGGTCCCCCCTCGGTGGCGGTGCCCGCCCTCACCTATCTGGCAGAAGCGGATGCGGTTGCCAAGCTCAAGGAGCTCGGGCTCAGCTACGGCAGCACGAACCAGAACTACAGCCCGAACGTTCCCGCCGGCCAGGTGATCGGCATCTCCGTCGACCCGAACACGACCGTGCTCACCGGCCCGCAGAACGTGCCGGCGGGCAGCACCATCAACCTGGCGGTGTCGAACGGTCTCGTGCAGGTCCCGGATTTCAAGGATCAGGACATCACGACGGCGCAGAACGCGCTGCTCGCGCTGCAGCTCAACGTCAAGCTCTCGCCCGACTCCAGCTGCGGTGGCCAGAAGGTCACCAGCCAGTCGGCGAAGGGGGATGTCGCCCAGCGCTCGGCGATCACCCTCGGCTACTGCGCGGGCAGCTGAGCGCCCGTCAGGCGAGCTTCACGAGCGGGCTGAGCGTCACCGCGCGCTCCGCCGCCTCGGGGAGTCCGGTGGCCGCGAGCCAGTTGCCGAGCATCCGGTAGCCCCCCTCGGTGAGCACCGACTCGGGGTGGAACTGCACCCCGTAGACGGGTGCCTCGCGGTGTCGCAGCCCCATGATGATGCCGCCCTCGGTGCGGGCCGTCACCTCGAGCTCCGCGGGAACAGTGCCGTCGACGACCGCGAGCGAGTGGTAGCGCGTCGCGCGGAACGGCTGCGGCACCCCCGCGAAGAAGGCCGAGTCGTCGTGCCGGATGAGGGAGGTCTTGCCGTGCATCAGCTCGTCGGCGTGCGTCACGGTCGCACCCAGCGCCTCGGCGATCGCCTGGTGGCCGAGGCACACGCCGAGCAGCGGCGAGCCCGCGTCGAGCGCGGCGCGCACGATCGGGATGGAGACGCCGGCATCCGCGGGGGTGCCGGGGCCGGGGGAGAGCAGCACGGCGTCGTAGCCGGCGATCCGCTCGGCGGACTCCTCGGCGTCGAAGGCGTCGTTGCGCACGACCTCCGTCTCGGCACCGAGCTGCAGCAGGTAGCCGTTCAGCGTGTAGACGAAGCTGTCGTAGTTGTCGACGACGAGAACACGGGTCATTGGTTGACGGTCACTTCCGGCGTGGTGATGAAGGTCTGCACCCAGGGGAACACCCAGAATGCCAGAACCGCGAGCACCGCGACGAGCAGCACCAGCAGGATCAACACCCGCACCCACCACGGCCCGGGCAGCACGCGCCACAGTGCTCCGTACATCAGGCACCTCCCACGGTCGCCGCGATCTCATCCGGAGCGCCGTTGTTGGGGGCGGAGGTGTCGCGGGGATAGAAGTTCTCGTACACGCCGTAGGCGATGATGCGCTCGTCCGAGGTGTACATCGGGTTGCAGCTGGTGAGCGTGATGTAGCGCTCGGTGGCCGGGGTCTCCGGCGACTGCGGCACCGGATCGATCACGCCGACCCCGGAGGGGCGCACGTACTCGAGGTTGCGGAACTGGTACTCGTACCAGCCCTCCGCCGTCTCGACGTAGATGTTGTCGCCGAGTTGCAGCTCGTGGATGTAGTGCAGCGAGCCGCCGTGCCCCATCCGGTGCGCGGCGATCGCGAAGTTGCCGACGCCTCCCGGCATCGCGGTCGAGGGGTAGTGGCCGAGCACGCCCTTGTTGAGCACGTCGGTCACGCCGATGCCTTCGGCGATGGGGCGGTAGTAGTCGGCGCCCCAGCGCGGCACGATGAGCATTCCGAAGCGCTTGGCGTTGGCGACCGGGGTGCCGACCGGCGGATCGGTGACGGTCGGGTCGGTCGGGTCCGTCGGTTCGGCGGGATCCGGGGTTCCGGTCGGGGCGGTGGACGGCGAGGTGCTCGGGCTCGTGCTCGGGCGGGCGGATGCCTGCGCGTTCCACTCCTGGCTCTGCTGGGTGGAGGCCTGGTTGAGCTCGCTGCCGACCGTCCACTCGGTGAACCACAACTGCCAAGCGATGAAGAGCAGCACCAGCACACCGGCGGTGATCAGCACCTCGCCGAGAACGCCGACGACCGAGGTGCGACGTCGCGCACGCGCACGCGCGCGGCGCGCACGGCGACCGTCCGGCACGGCGGATGTCGACGGCGCGGGTTCGGGTCCTGCGCTCATGCGCTGATTCTAGGCGGCGATCGCTGGGGGCCCGCTCGGGGTTCCCAGGCCTGTCAGGCTATGATTCTGGGCATGGCCCGTCCCAGAACGCGTACCAAGCCGGCTGCCTCGGAGCCCACGAAGGGCGCAGATGCCCCGAACCCCGTGTGGTTCAAGCCGGTGATGTTCGGCTTCATGCTCGTCGGACTGGCGTGGATCATCGTCTACTACGTCAGCCAGAACTCCTGGCCGATCCGCGATCTCGGCCCCGGCAACATCCTCGTCGGCTTCGGCATCATGTTCGTCGGCTTCCTCATGACCACCCGGTGGCGCTGAACTACACCGCTGTGATTCTCTCCACACTGTGGACGAGGCTGTGGACAGTCGCTAGAAACGCGGCACGTTGACGATGATCGCGATGACGATCAGGGCGACCGCGCCACCCGCGATGATCAGGTACGGTGTGGACGGCTTCGACCGGGCACGCGACTCGTAGAACTGCAGCAGGTAGGTCGCACCCGCGCCGGCGAGGGCCCCGCCGATCAGGTACGGCAGCGAGTATCCGCCGCTCACGTAGATGTTGATGAGCAGGTTGATCGCCAGCACGCTGATGATCTGCATGCGCGCCGGCGGATACGACCACGACAGCACCGCGTAGGCACCGAACACGCCGAACAGGGGGGCGCCGAATCCGAAGATCGGGAGCCCCGCGATGAGCATCGCCGCCGAGCCGACCGCGGATGCCGCGGCGAACACCAGCAGGAAGCGCGTGCGCCCGAGGCTCCGCTCGGCCGACGGGGCGATCAGCAGCCAGAAGAACAGGCTGATCACGATGCCGAGGATGCCGTTCACCGAGATCGCCGCGACCGTGACGAACGGGGCGGTGAGGTAGCGCCACAGTTGCCACGCATCCTCG
This sequence comes from Leifsonia xyli, assembly GCA_003243275.1. GTDB lineage: Bacteria > Actinomycetota > Actinomycetes > Actinomycetales > Microbacteriaceae > Homoserinibacter. The sequence continues at coordinate 45,267 of QFQR01000004.1, forward strand.
GGCACCGCGGCCAACCAGTTGAGCGGCAGGTTGTCCGTGATCAGACCGAGGATCCAGAGTGCCACGAGCACACCCGCGAAGATCCAGCTGAGCGGCGGCGTCTGCCCGTCGGGACGCAAGCGGTCCGCGATCCACCCGGAGAACCCCGATCGCGAGGATGCGGACGCCGTCGTGGTGCGCCTCCGCGCGGCCGCCCGCTGCTTCACCGGCTTGGTGTGGGTGGGCGTCCACTGCACCGAACCGCCGGCCTCCCGCACGCACTCGGGGCACTGCACCCCGACCGGCGCCAGGATCTGGCACTCCGCGCAGATGGTGCGCCCGCAGCGCTGGCACAGCACCCAGCTCTGGCGATCGGGATGGCGGTAGCAGACGGAGGGATCCTCCGCGACCTGCTCGCCGAAGCGGGGTGAGCTCACCGGGGCTCGACGTCGATGCCGGTGATCACGACATCCGTGAGCGGCTTGTCGCGTCCGTCGGTCGGCACGGCCTCGATCGCGTCGACGACGGCCTTGGAGGCGTCATCCGCGACCTCGCCGAAGATGGTGTGCTTGCCGTTGAGCCAGGGGGTGGGCACGGTCGTGATGAAGAACTGCGAACCGTTGGTGCCGCGGCCCATCTGCTTGCCCGCGTTCGCCATCGCGAGCAGGTAGGGGGCGGAGAACTGCAGCTCGGGGTGGATCTCGTCGTCGAACTGGTAGCCGGGGCCACCGATGCCCTGCCCCAGCGGGTCGCCGCCCTGCAGCATGAACTCCTTGATGATGCGGTGGAAGATCACCCCGTCGTACAGCGGCGCGGTGGAGACCTCGCCCGTGCCCGGGTGCTTCCACTCCTTCGCACCGGTCGCGAGGCCGACGAAGTTGTCGACCGTGACGGGTGCGTGGTTGCCGAAGAGATTGACCTTGATGTCGCCGAGGGAGGTGTGGATGGTCGCGACAGCGGTGGGGAGAGCCATTCGGCCATTGTTTCATACGCTCACCGTGGCAGGATGGGAGGACGCCGAGCCGCACACGGAGGTCGTTATGGCACTGTCTCGCACGCGTCAGAAGGAGCTGAAGAAGCTCAAGCGCTCCGCCGACGAGCTCTGGGAGCAGCAGCGCGAGGCCCTCGATCAGGCCTCGTACGTGCTGCGTGAGGCCACCCGCCAGGCCAACGCCCTCGCGCGCGAGGAGGTGGCACCGCGGGTCAGCGGTGTCTACACCGAGCATGTGCAGCCGGTGGTGGCGACCGGCATCGCGGGCGCACGCACGGCGGGCTCCGCGGTGAAGGAGAAAGTCGTCGGCGACGTGCTGCCCGCGATTTCCGGAGCTGTCGGTTCCGCGATCGCGGTCATCGAGGCCGTGCGCGATCCGCGCGTGCGCGAGGTGGTGCGTTCGGCTGCCCGCTCGGGCGGCAAGGTCGTGGCGCTCGCCCCGCAGCCGAAGAAGGGCCCGGGGCCGGGCACCTTCATCCTGATCGGACTCGGTGTGGTCGCTGTCGCGGGCGTCGCCTACGCGGCCTGGCAGACCCTGCGGGCCGATGAGGACCTGTGGATCGAAGACCTCGCCGATGTCGGCGCGCTGGACGCGGGCGACGACGACGAGGACGAGTTCTGAGGCGGTAGCTCCGCAGCTCCCCGGAACCGGCATCCGCTCCCGGAGGTTCACGGAGCCGTCCGAGCGATGACGTGGTCGCGTGACGCGCGACGCGCGGCAGGATGGTGACAGGCAACGCGAGAGGGGCGCACGGTGGATCGATTCGATGTCGTGGAGGCGGGCATCCCCGAGTTGCTCGGTGCGCTGGGGGAGGGTCGGGTCACGAGCGTCGATCTGGTGTGCGCCTACCTCAACCGCATCGCCTACTACGACCGCACGGGGTTGTGCCTGCACGCGATCGCCGTGCTGAATCCCGACTGCCTGGCTGAGGCCGCCGCCTCGGATGCGCGCCGGCGCGCCGGCGAGGCTGGCCCGCTCGAGGGCATCCCGTTCACCGTGAAGGACAGCTACAAGGTCGCCGGACTCACCGTGGCCTCCGGGTCGCCGGCGCTCGCGGATCTCGTGGCGAACGAGGATGCGGCATCGGTCGCCCAGTTGCGCGCCGCGGGTGCGGTGCTCATCGGCAAGACCAACATGCCCCCGATGGCGGCGGGGGGTGTGCAGCCGGGCGTCTACGACTACGCGCGCAGCCCCTACAACCCCGAGTATCTGACGGCCGCCTACGGCTCGGGGTCGTCGAACGGCTCGGGAACCGGAACCGCCGCGAGCATGTCGGCGTTCGGGATGGCCGAGGAGACGGTGTCGTCGGGTCGTTCGCCCGCCTCCAACAACGCGCTCGTGGCCTACACGCCCTCGCGGGGTGTGCTGTCGATCCGCGGCAACTGGCCGCTGCGCCCCAGCTGCGACGTGGTCGTGCCGCACACCCGCACCGTCGCCGACCTGCTCGCGGTGCTCGAGGTGATCGCGGTGACCGATCCGGTGCGCCGCGGCGACTTCTGGCGGCAGCAGAGCGCGGTGGCGCTGCCGGCACCGGAGGAGGTGCTGCCGCATCCGATCGACCGGCACCGGCCCGAGCGGCTCGACGGGCTGCGGATCGGGGTGCCGCGCATGTACCTCGGGGAGGACGCCGAGCTGACCGACCCGCCCGTGGTGCGAGCCTCGGTGCGGCGGCTGTGGGACCGCGCTGCCGAGGATCTGCGCGCGCTCGGCGCCGAGGTGGTCGAGGTGGACTTCCCGGTCGTCTCGAACTACGAGGAGTCGAAGCCGGATGCGGTGGGGCTTCCGGCGCGCGGCCTCGTTCCGGCCAACTGGCGGCTGCTCGAGGGCAGCACGATCACGGCGATGGCGCTCGACCAGTTCCTGCACGACAACGGCGACCCCGCTCTGCCGAGCTGGGCGGACGTCGACGGCGACACCGTCTTCCCGACCGAGGATGCGCCGGTGCCCGTGTGGATCACCCGCGCGCGCGGCGGCTTCGACTGGCAGCGACTCGCCGAGCTCGTGAAGCAGGGGCTCCCTGCGGAGTACGACGAGATCCCGGAGCTCGCGCAGTTGCTGCGCGGCCTCGAGGAGGCGCGCCGCCTCGACTTCGAGGACTGGCTCACGCGGGAGGGGCTCGATTTCGTGGTCTTCCCCGCCGCGGGCGATGTCGGGCGCGACGACCTGTTCACGCGTCCGGAGAGCCTCGCCCACGCCTCGCGTAACGGCGTGGTGTATTCGAGCACCAATCGGGTGCTGCGCCACCTCGGCATCCCGAGTGTGACGGTTCCGATGGGGTTCATGTCCGATCTTCAGATGCCGGTCGGCCTCACCTTCGCTGGCCCCGCCTACAGCGACGACCGCCTGCTCGACTACGCGGTCGCCTATGAGGGTGCGACGCGGCGGCGGGAGGGCGGGGCGTTCCTCACCCCGACCTTGCCGAGCAACCAGATCGAGGCTCGGCCAGCGGCACCGTCCGACGCGCCTGCTCCCGAGCCGGAGTTCGGGACGACGATCGCCGAAGGCGGGCGCTCCTGGGAGGTCGAGGTGACGGTGCACGGCGACGCGCCCGTCGAGGGCGTCGAGGTGTGGGCCGACGGCCACATCCTGCTCCCGGTCGAGGGTTCACCCGGCCTGTTCCGCGGCCGGGTCTCCCGTTCCCGGCGCCGCCTCAGCCCCGAGGTGCTCGTGCTCGTGAAGGCGCGCGGTGCGGCCCGGATGCGGCTCGAGCCGCTCCCGTCCGCGTGAGCCCGCGCGGGCACCGACGGAACGCATCGGTGGAGCCTAGGGGAATCGAACCCCTGACCTCCTGCTTGCAAAGCAGGCGCTCTACCAATTGAGCTAAGGCCCCGTTCGGTGAGCCAGCCTACCCTGTGCCGGGAATCCTCCCGACCGTCAGGCGTTGAGACCCACATGACACGTTTCGTGAAGTACTCCCGGTTCGGTGGTCCCGAAGTTCTCGAACTCGTCGACGGGCCGACGCCCACGGCCGACGCCGGTGAGGTCGTGATCGAGGTGAAGGCCGCAGGCGCCAACCCGATCGACTACAAGCTCCGTTCCGGGGCGCGTGCGAGCGGGCCGCTCGACGAACCGCGCACCACGGGCTCGGATGCCGCGGGCGTCATCGTGGAGCTCGGACCGGATGTCGTCGGCTGGGCCGTCGGCGACGAGGTCGTCGTGACCGGTGCCCGCGGCAGCTACGCAAGCCACGCGGTCGTGCCGGTCTCGGGGCTCACCCGGAAGCCCGCCGCTCTCAGCTGGGCGCAAGCCGCGGGGATCGGCATCCCGGCCGGCACCGCCTTCCAGGCGCTGCGCTCGCTCGGGGTGAGCGAGGGGCAGACGGTGCTCGTGCACGCCGCATCCGGCGCGGTCGGGCAGGCGGCCGTGCAGTTCGCGCGCGCCCTCGGCGCCCGGGTGATCGGCACCGCGAGCGCCGCCAACCACGATCGGGTGAGGCAGCTCGGCGCGATCCCGGTGAGCTACGGCCCGGGACTCGTCGACCGGGTGCGGGCCATCTCGCCCGACGGGGTCGACCGCGCACTCGACGCCGCCGGCACCGACGAGGCGATCGACGCCTCGATCGAGCTGACCGGCGATCCGCGGCACGTCGGCACCATCGTGCGGGGGGCGGATGCGCCGCGCTGGGGGATCCGCGGCTGGGGCGGCGGCAGCGCGGTTCCGCTCAGCGCCGAGGAGCTCGCGTGGCGGGCGGAGGGCGTCCGACTCGCCGCCGAGCGGGCGGGGGCTGGCGAGTTCGACATCGAGATCGCGCGCACCCTGCCGCTCGAGCGTGCCGCCGACGCCCAGCGGATGCTGGAGGACGGCACGGCGCCGCGCGGGAAGATCGTGCTGCTGCCGTAGGCGGGGGAGGATCTCGATACACCGGCCTGCGGCCGGCACTCGATCAGCGGGAGGTACGACCATAGCGGCAGCGCGCGAAGGTCGGCATTCGCGAATTATCGCAGCGCGAATCCCAATCGGGTGGGGCTACCAGGACTTGAACCTGGGACCTCTTCGTTATCAGCGAAGCGCTCTAACCGCCTGAGCTATAGCCCCGAGAGGATCCGTTCCGTGGAACGGCCTCGCCTACAGTACCCCACGCATCCGCGCGGGGCAAAAGCACTCAGCTGTTCTGGAAGCCGACGAGCAGCCCACCGGTGAAACGCACGCTCAGGTTGTAGAGCATGGCGCCGAGGGCACCGAGGATGGTTCCCGCGACCGTGTTGAGCACCGCGACGACGAACGAGAACAGCACGACCTGACCGATGCCGAAGGTGTCGGTGATGGAGAACTTCTCGTTGCCGAGGATGTCGCGCAGCAGCTTGTCGACGGTGTCGAAGACGCCGGTCGAGTTGAGCACGATCCAGATGAGCACCGAGGCGACGACCAGCACGATCCCCAGGCACAGCCAGATCAGGAAGCTGAGCTTGACGATCGACCAGAAGTCGACGTAGACGAGCTTGAGCCGCACCTGCTTCGAGCTGGCGCTGCGGTGCTCCTTGCGCTGGAGTTTCTCGGCGACGCTGGTCATGATTCGGTGTCGTCCTTCCCGGCTGCATCGTCAGGTGATGCGTCCGTGTTCTGGGCATCCGAACTCGGGGGTTCGGTTTCGTCGGAGTCCTGAGAGGCGAGGTTGCGTTCGCTGTTGCGCGCGACCTGGATGATCCGGTCGTCGTCGGCGAGCTGGGCGAATTTCACGCCCATGGTGTTGCGGCCCTTCGAGGGCACCTCGGCCACGGCAGACCTTATCACCTTGCCGCTGGCGAGAACTGCGAGCACCTCGTCGTCCTCCTCCACGATGAGCGCACCGGCGAGTTCCCCGCGCGCCTCGGTGAGTTTGGCCACCAGGATGCCGAAGCCGTTGCGGCCCTGAACCCGATACTGGGAGACCGCCGTGCGTTTGGCGAAACCTCCCTCGGTGACCACGAACACGAAGGGTCCGTCGGTCACGACGGCCTCGTCATCCGTCTCCTCCGGCTCTCCTGGCTCGCCCTCGACGCCGCGGTCGACGACGGATGCCGAGAGCAGCGTGTCGCCGTCACGGAACTTCATCCCGTGCACGCCCGCCGTCGAGCGACCCATCGGGCGCAGCGAGCTGTCATCGGCGGTGAACCGGAGCGACTGGCCGTGGCGGGAGACCAGCAGCACATCGCTCGACTCATCCACGAGCAGCGCCGACACGACCTCGTCGCCCTCGTTCAGGTTGATCGCGATGATGCCGCCCGTGCGGTTGGTGTCGTACTCGGGAAGCGCCGTCTTCTTGATGTAGCCGGCGCGGGTCGCGAGCGCCAGATACGGCGCCACCCCGTAGTCGCGGATGTCGAGCACCTGGGCGATCTGCTCGTCCGGCTGCAGGGCGAGCAGGTTGGCGACGTGCTGTCCCTTGGCATCGCGGCCGGCCTCCTGCAGTTCGTACGCCTTGGCGCGGTAGACCCGTCCCTTGGTCGTGAAGAACAGCAGCCAGTGGTGGGTGGTGGTGACGAAGAAGTGCTCCACCACGTCATCCGCCCGCAACTGCGCGCCCTTGACGCCCTTGCCGCCGCGGTGCTGCGAGCGGTAGTTGTCGCTGCGCGTGCGCTTGATGTACCCGCCGCGCGTGACGGTGACCACCATCTCCTCCTCGGGGATGAGGTCTTCCACGCTCATGTCGCCGTCGAACCCGAACAGGATCTCGGTGCGCCGGTCGTCACCGTACTTCGCCGCGATCGCGGTGAGCTCCTCGGTGATGATCCCGCGCTGCCGCGTCTCGTCGGCCAGGATCCGTCGGTACTCCGCGATCTCGAGCTCGAGCTCGGCCAGGCGCTCCTGGATCTTCTGCCGTTCGAGGGCCGCGAGGCGACGCAGCTGGAGGGCGAGGATCGCATCCGCCTGCAGCTCGTCGATCTTCAGCAGTTTGATGAGCCCGGCCCGCGCCTCCTCCACATCGGGGGAGCGGCGGATGAGCGCGATCACCTCGTCGAGCGCGTCGAGGGCCTTCACGTAGCCGCGCTGGATGTGGGCGTCGGCCTCCGCCTTGTCGAGCCGGAACTGGGTGCGCCGGACGATCACCTCGATCTGGTGCTGGATCCAGAACGTGATGAAGGCGTCGATGGGCAGCGTCCGCGGGACACCGTCGACGATCGCCAGCATGTTCGCTCCGAAGTTCTCCTGCAACTGGGTGTGCTTATAGAGATTGTTCAGAACGACGCGCGCGACCGCGTCACGCTTGAGGATGATCACCAGCCGCTGACCGGTGCGGCCCGAGGTCTCGTCGCGGATGTCGGCGATGCCCTGAAGCTTGCCCTCCTTCACGAGCAAGGCGATCTTCTCGGCCAGGTTGTCGGGGTTCACCTGGTACGGCAGCTCGGTGACGACGAGGCAGGTGCGGCCCTGCAGTTCCTCGACGTTCACCACGGCGCGCATGGTGATCGAGCCCCGGCCGGTGCGGTACGCATCGTGGATGCCCTTGACCCCGAGGATCTGTGCACCGGTCGGGAAGTCGGGCCCCTTCACCCGCGCGATGATCGCGTCGAGCAGCTCCTCGCGGGTGGCATCCGGGTTCTCGAGCGCCCACAGCGCCGCATCCGCCACCTCGCGCAGATTGTGCGGCGGGATGTTGGTGGCCATGCCCACCGCGATGCCGACCGAGCCGTTCACGAGCAGGTTCGGGAACCGGGCCGGCAGCACCGTCGGCTCCTGGGTGCGACCGTCGTAGTTGTCGGTCATGTCGACGGTGTTCTCGTCGATGTCGCGCACCATCTCCATGGCGAGCGGGGCCATCTTGGTCTCCGTGTACCGGTGGGCAGCCGCGCCGTCGTTGCCGGGGGAGCCGAAGTTTCCCTGTCCGAGGGCGAGCGGATACCGCAGCGACCACGGCTGCACGAGCCGCACGAGCGCGTCGTACACCGAGCTGTCGCCGTGCGGGTGGAACTGGCCCATCACGTCGCCGATGACGCGGGTGCACTTGGAGAAGGCGCGGTCGGGGCGGTACCCGCCGTCGTACATCGTGTAGATCACGCGACGGTGCACGGGCTTCAGCCCATCGCGCACGTCGGGCAGCGCGCGCCCGACGATGACGCTCATCGCGTACTCGAGGTAGCTCCGCTGCATCTCGAGCTGCAGGTCGACCTGCTCGATGCGGTCGCCGGCCGGCAGGTCCTGCTCGGTCGTGGTGTCGTCTGCCATGGGTCTCTTTCGTGGTCCGGATCTCGATACGCCGCTTCGCGGCTCCTCGATCAGCGGGGGTGTACGGCGGGGAGGTGGTCGAGGAGCGCCGCCCGCGGCGACGCGTCTCGAGGCCACCGGCTAGATGTCAAGGAACCGGACGTCCTTGGCGTTCGTCTGGATGAAGTGGCGTCGCGCCTCGACGTCGTCACCCATCAGCGTCGCGAAGATCCCGTCGGCGATGGCTGCGTCGTCGAGGGTGATCTGCTTGAGCGTGCGGGTGTCGGGATTCATGGTCGTGTCCCACAGCTCCTGGTGGTTCATCTCGCCGAGACCCTTGTATCGCTGCACGCCGTTCTCCTTCTGGAGGCGGCGGCCGGAGGCGAGCCCCGCCTCCATCACGGCGTCACGTTCCCGGTCGGAGTAGACGTACTCGTCGTCGGCGTTGGTCCACTTGATCCGGTACAGCGGCGGCATCGCGAGATAGACGTAGCCGAGCTCGATGAGCGGCCGCATGTAGCGGAACAGCAGCGTCAGCAGCAGCGTCGTGATGTGCTGACCGTCGACGTCGGCATCCGCCATCAGCACGATCTTGTGGTACCGGGCCTTCTCTCCGTCGAAGTCCTCGCCGATGCCGGTGCCGAAGGCGGTGATCATCGCCTGGATCTCCGCGTTGCTCAGCGCGCGGTCCAGTCGTGCCTTCTCGACGTTGAGGATCTTGCCGCGCAACGGCAGGATCGCCTGGGTCTCGGGATTGCGACCGGTCTTCGCGGAGCCGCCGGCGGAGTCGCCCTCGACGAGGAAGATCTCGGACCGCGACGGGTCCTTGCTCGAGCAGTCGCTGAGCTTGCCCGGCATGCCGCCGCCCTCGAGCAGGCCCTTGCGGCGGGTCTGCTCGCGCGCCTTGCGGGCCGCGATCCGGGCGGTCGCCGCCTGGATCGACTTGCGGATCACATCCCGCGCCTGGTTCGGATTGCGGTCGAACCAGTCGTTCAGCTGCTCGCCGACCACCCGCTGCACGAACGACTTCGCCTCGGTGTTGCCGAGCTTCGTCTTCGTCTGCCCCTCGAACTGCGGTTCGCTGAGCTTGACGGAGATCACGGCGGTGAGCCCCTCGCGCACGTCGTCGCCGGAGAGGTTCTCGTCCTTCTCCTTGAGGAGACCCTTCTCCCGCGCGTAGCGGTTGACGAGGGTGGTGAGCGCCGCGCGGAAGCCCTCCTCGTGGGTGCCGCCCTCGTGGGTGTTGATCGTGTTCGCGTAGGTGTGCACGCTCTCGGAGTAGGCAGTCGTCCACTGCATCGCGATCTCGAGCGAGATGCGCTTCTCGACGGTGTCCCCGCCGCCCGTGACCTCCTCGGCCGCGAAGTCGATGATCTCCGGGTGGATCACCTCGGCCTTCTTGGTGCCGTTGAGGTATTCGACGTAGTCGGCGAGCCCGCGCTCGTAGAGGAACACCTCGGCGCGCTGGGCGCCGTCGTCGTCGAGCTCGCGCTCATCGGTGATCTGGATGCGCAGCCCCTTGTTGAGGAACGCCATCTGCTGGAAGCGGGTGCGCAGCGTCTCGAAGTCGAACTCGACGGTCTCGAAGATGTCGTCGTTCGGCCAGAAGGTGACCGTGGTTCCGGTGCCGTCGGATTTCGCGCCCTTCGCGAGCGGCGCATCCGGCACCCCGTCGTGGAAGGCCATCGACCAGTGGAAGCCCTCGCGCTGCACGTCGACCTCGAGGCGGTGCGAGAGGGCGTTGACGACCGAGCTGCCGACGCCGTGCAGACCGCCGGAGACCGCGTAGCCGCCGCCGCCGAACTTGCCGCCCGCGTGCAGGATCGTGAGCACGACCTCGACGGTCGACTTCTTCTCGACGGGATGCTCACCGACCGGGATGCCGCGGCCGTTGTCGATCACGCGAACCCCGCCGTCGGTGAGGATCGTCACCTGGATGTCGTCGCAGTAGCCGGCGAGCGCCTCATCGACCGCGTTGTCGACGATCTCGTAGACGAGGTGGTGCAGGCCGCGCGGGCCGGTCGACCCGATGTACATGCCGGGACGCTTGCGAACCGCTTCGAGACCTTCGAGCACCTGGATGGCGTCGGCTCCGTAGTTGTCCGGTGCGGAACGCGTAGAGGGGGAATTCATGTAGGACGGGGCTCCTGACGGTCACTGCCGCGATACCCTGGAATCCCGGGTCGACGGACGGTACCGATCCTACCTCAGCGGCCCTGCCGAAACCGGCGGAAACGCCTCTCTGAGCGCCTTTTTCGGCGCGGTCGACCTCTTTTGCCGTCTCAGCCGTAAGTATCGCGCGGGCCGCGCCCTGGAATGGCGCGGGGGCCGCGTTTCCACGAGGGGGTGTCCGGTCCGAGAAACCGGATCGCCTCGATGCCCGCCGCGGGATGCCGCTCGGCGATGCGCGCGAGCACCGCGGCACGCATCGAACGCAACTGCTGCGCCCACGCCGTCGAGTCGCACCGCACCGTGAGCTGACCATCCTCCACCGACACCGGATCGGCGTGCGCAGCGACCTCGGCTCCCACCAGTTCCGGCCAGGCGACGAGCAGCTCCGACTTCGCCAGCGGCGAGGTCCACCCCATCGACGTGGTGAGCGCATCCAGCACCGCATCGAGCTCCCGCGGGTCGCGGCCGGTGCCATAGGGCGAGGTGGTCTCGTCCCGCGCGGCCCGATCCCGCCTCCGCGCATCGGAGGAGCGCAACTCCGGATCCCCGAAGACCCGACGGATGCGCCGGTAGACCGCGACATGCTCCGGATCGCGCGGCTCGGTCACGCCTCCGCCTCCCCGTCGAGCACCCGACCGGCGCGGATGCGCACCGTGTGCGCCGCGAGGGCGCGCGGAACATCCGACTCCACCGCCGCAGTGATGAGCACCTGCTCGTAGCCGGCCACGGCATCCGCGAGCCGCAGCCGCCGCGACTCGTCCAGCTCGGCGAAGACGTCGTCGAGGATCAGCACCGGATCGCCCACGGGCGAATCTGCGCGCAGGAGCGCTGCCGAGGCGAGCCGGAGGGCGAGCGCGAACGACCAGGACTCCCCGTGACTCGCGTAGCCGCGCGCGGGGAGGCCGTTCAGACGCAGCAGCAGATCGTCGCGGTGGGGACCGGCGAGGGTGAGCCCGCGTTCGAGTTCGGCCCGCCGATTGTGGGCGAGGGCCGCGGTGAAGGCCGCGACAGCCTCCGCTCGGTCGATCTCGGTGCGCACCGTCTGCTCGCTCACCTCCGACTCCTCGTCGGGGGCGGCACCGAGCACCGAGAGCTCACTCGCCAACTCGGCCGCGTGCACCTCACCCGCGATCGCGGCGTACGCCTCGCCCACGAAGGGGCGCAGCGCCGCGACCATCCGGCCGCGCGCCTCGATGATCTCCGAGCCGAGGTCGACGAGCCGCTCGTCCCAGACATCCAAGGTCGACAGCTGCGACGCGGGCACGCGCGAGGCACGCGCCGACTTCAGCAGGGTGTTGCGTTGGCGGAGCACCCGCTCGTAGTCGGCGAGCACACCCGCCATCCGCGGGGTGAGCTGCGTCAGCAGCTGATCGAGAAAGCGCCGCCGCCCGGACGGCTCACCCCGAACCAGGGCGAGATCCTCGGGCGCGAACAGCACGGCGTGCACGTGACGCGGGAGGTCGCGCGGCTTCGCCTGCGCCCGGTTCACCTGCGCCCGGTTCGCCGCTTGCCGGTTGAGTTGCAGCTCCACGAGCAGCGCGCGGCCGGCGTGCTCGAGACGCGCACGCACGATCGCCGCATCCTGACCCTGGCGGATCAGCGCCTGATCGTTCGACACCCGGTGCGAGGAGAGCGTGGCCAGGTAGTTGATCGACTCGACCAGATTCGTCTTGCCCTGCCCGTTGCTGCCTACCACCAGGTTCGGCCCCGGAACCAGGGCGAGGGATGCGTCCGTGTAATTGCGGAAGTCGGCGAGCTCGAGATGCGAGACGAACACGACCCGGGTCAGACCTTGCGGACTGCGTGCCCGCCGAACTGCTTCCGCAGAGCCGCGACGGCCTTCATCGCGGGGGAGTCCTTCTGACGTGACACGAAGCGCGCGAAGATGGATGCCGAGATCGTGGGCACCGGAACCGCGTTGTTGAGAGCTTCCTCGACCGTCCAGCGACCCTCACCTGAGTCGTCGACGTAACCCTCGATATCCGTGAACTCCGGGTCCTCCTCCAAAGCCTTCACGAGGAGTTCGAGCAACCAGCCGCGCACGACCGTGCCGCGCTGCCAGGCCTTGAAGACGCCCGTGACATCGTGGATCAGCTCGTCCTTCGCCTCGAGCAGCTCGTAGCCTTCGGCCCAGGCCTGCATGAGCGCGTACTCGATGCCGTTGTGCACCATCTTCGCGTAGTGGCCGGCGCCGACCGCCCCCGCGTGCACGAAGCCCTCGGCCCTCGGGCCCTCGGGGCGCAGCGCGTCGAAGACCGGCATCAGCCGCTCGATGTCCGAGGCGTCGCCTCCGGCCATCAGACCGTAGCCGTTCTCCGCGCCCCAGATGCCCCCCGAGACGCCGCAGTCCACGAAGCGGACATCGTGCTCGGCGAGCAAGGCGGAGTGCTTCGCATCCTCGGTGAACTTCGAATTGCCTCCGTCGATGACCAGATCGCCGGCCTCGAGCACACCCGCGAGCTCGGTGATCACATCGGTCGTGATCTGGCCGGACGGCACCATCACCCAGACGATCCTCGGAGCGGGGAGGGCCGCCGCGAGCGCCGCGAGATCGGCCACGTCGGTGACCGCGGGGTTCGGGTCGTATCCGGTGACCTCGATGTCGGCCGCGCGCAACCGCGTGCGCATGTTGTTGCCCATCTTGCCGAGACCGACGAGTCCGATGTGCATGGAGGCTCCCCTTCCGCGCGAAGCGCGGTCGAATCTCAGCGCAGCAGCAGGTTCGGCTGCAGCAGGTACTTGTAGTTGTCGGATCCCGGGGCCTCGCGCGAGGACTGGCTCGTGATGAGCACGGGGCCCGGCTTGTTGGGATTCTCGGTCTTCGTGAACGAGATGCGCACGAACTCCGAGTGGATGGCGCCGAGTCCGTCCAGCAGGAACGAGGGCTTCAGCGAGACGACGGTGTCGTCACCGACGAGATGGGCGTCGATCGTCTCGGAGGCCTGGGCCTGCTCCGAGCCGGCGGCTTCGAGGGTGAGACCGTCGGTCGACGAGAAGCTGAACCTCAGCGCGGCCTCGCGTTCGAGCACGAGGGAGACGCGGCGCGTCGACTCGATGAGCTCCGCGGTGTTCAGCACGGCGTAGTTCTCGACGCTCTCCGGGAAGAGCCGCTTGACCGGCGGGAAGTTGCCCTTGATGAGCAGCGAGGTGACCGTCTTCTTGTCGGCCTTGAAGGCGATGAGCTCGCGGTCGTCGCCCCGCACGATCGAGACGGCGATGGTTCCCGAGTGCGCGAAGGTCTTCCCGATCTCGGACAGGGTGCGCGCCGGCACGAGCGCCGTGGTGCCGTCGGCCGAGGAGGCTCCGGAGTCCCAGTCGATCTCGCGCACCGCGACCCGGTAGCGATCCGTCGCGACGAGCGAGAGGTTGTTGTCGCCGACCTCGAGCTGCACGCCGGTGATGACGGGGGTGACGTCGTCGCGGGATGCAGCCACCGCGACCTGGGCCACCGCGGCCGCGAACTCCTCGGCGGGCAGCACCCCGGTCTGCTCGTCGATCTGAGGGAGTGTCGGATACTCCTCGACGGGCATGCTCAACAGGGTGAAGCGGGCCGAACCACAGCTCACCTGGATCTTGCCGTCGACCGTCTCGAACGAAACCGGAGCGTTCGGCAGCCGGCTCGCGATGTCCGCGAGCAGACGACCCGAGACGAGTGCCGCTCCGGCGTCGTCGACCTCGGCGGTGATCTCGGTGCGGCTCGACACCTCGTAGTCGAACGACGACAGCGTCAGCGAGCTGCCATCCGCCTCGAGCAGCACGCCGCTCAGGATCGGCTGGGTGGTGCGTTGCGGGAGGAGCTTGACGGCGAAGGACACGGCCTCGCTGAAGACGTCGCGATTCACCTGGAACTTCACGCGTCACTCCTTCGTCCTCGGTTGAGGGGTCGCTCGGGTCTCGTCCCACGATCTTGGCACGGACTCGAGCTCTGTCGGTTATCGGATGCCCAGAGAATCATGGAGAGAGGTAATCGTGTTAACGCCTGTGGGAACTGTGGACAAGTATCCGTCGCTCCGCAGACACCGGGAAACTACATCCGTGAAAGATGTGAGTCGGGTGCGGATGGATCCCGTGGTCCGGTCATGAACTCGGGTGCCGCGGATTTCGCTCTCCACACATCCGCTCGGCGCGTTCCACATCCCATCCGGAAGTTATCCACAGGACTGTCCCCAGACTGTGCAACCGCTCGTCGAGGGCTCGGCCGGCGGTAGCTGACAGCCCTACGGGCGGTACCGCTGATCCTGTTTGATGCGCGCCGTCAGCTCGGTGACCTGGTTGTAGATCGAGCGGCGCTCCTTCATGAGCTCGCTGATCTTCTTGTTCGCGTACATCACCGTGGTGTGATCCCGGTTGCCGAAGAGCTGGCCGATCTTCGGCAGCGACAGGTTCGTCATCTCGCGGCACAGATACATCGCGATCTGCCGCGCGGTCGCCACCGCCTGCGAACGCGACGAGCCGTAGAGGTCGTCGACCGAGAGCTTGAAGTACTCGGCGGTGTGGTTGATGATGTCGACCGGCGAGATGACGTTGTCCTCGTCGAGGGTGATCAGGTCCTTCAACACCGTCTGCACGAGCGCGAGATCCACCGGCGTCTTGTTGAGATTCGCGAAGGCCGTGACCCGGATGAGCGTTCCCTCGAGCTCGCGGATGTTCGAGGACACCTTCGTGGCCATGTACTCGAGGATGTCCTCCGGCACCTGCAGCCGCTCCGACTGCGCCTTCTTGCGGAGGATCGCGATGCGGGTCTCGAGGTCGGGCGCCTGCACATCCGTGATGAGGCCCCACTCGAAGCGCGACCGCATCCGGTCCTCGAAGCCGGTCAGGTGCTTCGGCGCCAGGTCGCTCGTGATGACGACCTGCTTGTTGTGGTCGTGCAGCGTGTTGAAGGTGTGGAAGAAGGCCTCCTGGGTGGAGTCCTTGCCCTGCAGGAACTGGATGTCGTCGATCAGCAGGATGTCAATTTCGCGGTAGCGCGACTGGAACACCGAGGCGCGGTTGTTCGCGATCGAGTTGATGAAGTCGTTGGTGAACTCCTCCGAGCTCACGTAGCGCACCCGGATGCCGGGGTAGAGACTCTCGGCGTAGTGGCCGATCGCGTGCAGCAGGTGGGTCTTGCCGAGGCCCGAGTCGCCGTAGATGAAGAGCGGGTTGTAGGCCTTGGCCGGCGCCTCGGCTACCGCGACCGCCGCCGCGTGGGCGAAGCGGTTCGAGCCGCCGATCACGAAGTTGTCGAAGTTGTACTTCGGGTTCAGCCGCGAGTCGCTGCGTCGGCCGAGTTCGATGACCGGCGGAACCTGTTCGGAGTGGGTACCCACCTCGAGGTTCTCGTCGACCACGGGTTGCAGGATCGGCTGGATGTCGGGGTTGACGACGATTGCGAACCCGGTGACGTCGCCGTCGAGATCGGTGAGCGCCTCGATGAGGGGAACGCGGATGCGCTGTTCGAGCATCCCGCGGGTCAACTCGTTGGGCACCTCGAGATAGATCGTCTCACCGAGCACCCCCTTGGGCTCGACCAGATTGATGAAGCCGTGCAGTTGAGGAGTGATGCGGTCATCCACGGAGAGGCGGGCGAGCACCGCCGTCCACAGCTCCCGGGTGGGGTCCGCAGGATCAGTCATCTGTCGTCGGTTCCTCGATGGTTATTCACAGGGCCGTCCACAAGGTGGGACGCGGAATGATGCCGAACCCTCGGGTACTTTGGCTCGCGCGAGATGTCGACCACCTTAGTTGTGGAGAGCGCCCTGTGGACAACTCGCTCTCGGCGGATGTGGAGAGAGCGCCGCTATTGTGGATCACGGTTTGACCGTTGGCGGTCGAGGCCCTATTTTTAACAGGTTGTCGGCAATTCAGGCGCCGATCCCGTTCTTTCCCGGTCCCGCACACCGGGTCCAGGAGATATCACCATGAGCAAGCGAACTTTCCAGCCGAACAACCGGCGTCGTGCCAAGAAGCACGGCTTCCGCCTCCGCATGCGTACGCGTGCCGGCCGCGCCATCCTGGCTGCCCGCCGTCGCAAGGGGCGCACCGAGCTCTCCGCGTAGTCGGACGACGTGCTGGCCAGGGCGAACCGAGTGGTCAAGCCCTCGGACTTCCGCGCAATCGTGCGCCGAGGACGCCGTAGCGCGAGCGTCGGCACGCTCATCTATCGCATCGAGCGCGACCCGGCCGATCCCGCCCGCTTCGGGTTCATCGTCGCCAAGACGGTGGGCAATGCCGTCGAGAGGAATCTCGTCAGGCGCCGGATGCGGGCGGTCTGTCGTTCCATCGTGGATGCGGGCGGCACCGGATCGGACGTCGTGGTCCGAGCCCTCCCGGGATCCGCGCAGCACAGCTGGGCTAGTCTCTCGGCCGAGATGCATGCGATCCTCGACCCGGCGTTGATCCGATGAAACGGGTCGGGCTCTTCCTCTGGCTGCTGCCCAGGAATGTCTGCGTGGCCATCCTTCGCGGCTATCGCGCGGTGATCTCACCGCTCTACGGCGACGTCTGCCGGTACTACCCGAGCTGCTCGGCCTACGCCATGGGCTCGATCCAGCAGCACGGTGTCGTCAAGGGCGTCGCATTCGGAACCTGGCGCATCCTCCGCTGTCACCCCTGGGCGCGCGGCGGAATCGACGACGTCCGCCCGTCACAGCGCCACCACGACCACTATCACCTCACCCGCTTCGGCTTCGTCGCCGCGGGACACGGAAAGGGCTGATCGAGCCGCAATGGACTTTTTCGGAACAATCCTCTGGCCCATCAAGTGGGTCATCGAGGCGATCCTGGTGGGCTTCCACTGGCTCTTCTCGGAGGTGCTCGGACTCGCACCCGAGGCGGGCATCACCTGGGTGCTGTCGATCGTCGGCCTCGTGCTCATCGTGCGCGCCGCGCTCATCCCGATCTTCGTGCGCCAGATCAAGAGCCAGCGCAAGATGCTCGAGGTGGCCCCCGAGCTCAAGAAGATCCAGGACAAATACCGCGGGAAGAAGGACCAGTTCTCGCGCGAGGCGATGCAGCGCGAGACGATGGCGCTCTACCAGCGTGCGGGTACCAACCCGCTCTCGTCGTGCCTGCCCCTGCTCATCCAGATGCCGATCTTCTTCAGCCTCTTCTCGGTGCTCAACGAGGCCCGTCAGGACAAGGCCGGCGTCGGCCTCCTCACCCAGCAGCTGGCTGATCAGTACACGAACGCGACGCTGTTCGGGGTCGCGCCGCTCAAATACAGCCTGGTCGACGCCTTCAACTACGGGAACGTCGCGGTGGCCGCGATCGCGATCGCGATGATCCTCATCATGACGGCGTCGCAGTTCTACACGCAGCTGCAGATCATGTCGAAGAACCAGACGCCGGAGATGAAGGAAAGCCCGATGTACCGGCAGCAGCGCATCCTGCTGTACATCCTTCCGGTCGTCTTCCTCTTCTCGGGTCTCGCGTTCCCGATCGGCGTGATGTTCTACTGGCTCACCTCCAACGTCTGGACGCTCGTGCAGCAGTGGCTCGTGATCCGGAACATGCCCACGCCCGGCTCGGAGGCGGCACTCGCCCGTGAGGCGCGCTTGGCCAAGCGGAACCGCGGCAAGATGGCGGACGACGCGGCGGCGATCGCCGAGGTCGTCGCCGAGGAGGCGGCGAAGCCCGTCACGACACAGCGGCAGCAGCCCGTGGGCAAGAATCGCGCGAAGAAGCAGGGAGGACCCAAGAAGTGACCGAGGAGAAGGTGGTCGAGGCCGAGACGGCTGCGACCGATCAGGAGCTCGTGGACGAGGGCGACGTCGCCGCGGACTACATCGAGGAGCTGCTCGACATCGCGGACATCGATGGTGACATCGACATCGATGCCCGTGCGGGTCGCGCCTATCTGTCGGTGACCTCGACGAGCGGTTCGAACCTCGACGTGCTGTCGAAGCCCGACACCGTCACGGCGCTTCAGGAGCTCACCCGGCTGGCCGTCCAGGCGAAGACGGGCCGCTTCTCGCGGCTCATCCTCGACATCGGTGGCTCACGGAATGCCCGGGCCGACGAACTGGCCGCGATCGTCGACCACGCGATCTCGCGGATCGAGGGTGGCGCGGCATCCGCAGCTCTTCCCCCCATGACCAGCTACGAGCGCAAGCTCGTGCACGATGTGGTGAGCGAGCGCGGCTACCACTCGGAGTCCGAGGGAGAAGGCCGCGACCGGCACACGGTCATCACGGCGAAGTAGTCGGATTGTTTCACGTGAAACATCGGCGGATGCGGTGACGGGGCTCGAGGACGAGCCGGCGGTCGCCGCATCGCTGTTCGGCGATCGAATCGAGCTCGCCCGGCGATTCACGGCAGACCTCGGCCGCGAGGGGGAGTTGCGCGGGCTCATCGGGCCGCTGGAGCTGCCGCGGCTGTGGTCGCGGCACGTGCTCAACTCGGCGTTGGTCGCGCCGTTGCTCCGCCCGGGGCGTATCGGCGACGTCGGCAGCGGTGCCGGGTTACCGGGGCTGGTGCTGGCGATCGCCCGACCCGAGGTGGACTTCGTGCTGATCGAGCCGATGGAACGCCGCGTCGAATGGCTCATCGAGGAGGCGGATGCGCTGGGCCTCGACAACGTCGAGGTCGTGCGCGCGCGGGCGGAGGAGGCGCGCCTGGAGGCTCCCCTCGATCAGTTGACCGCCCGCGCGGTGTCGGCTTTGTCGAAGCTCATCCCGCTGACGGTGCCGCTCGTGCGGCCTGGCGGGGAGCTTGTCTTCATGAAGGGTGCGCGCGTCGACGAGGAGCTCACCGCCGCGCAGAAGGTGATCCGCAAGGCGGGCCTGCGCGAGGTGCGCATCGAGGTGCTGGGGGAGGGCGTCGTCCCTGAGCCCACGCGCGTCTTCCGGGCCACCCTCCCGCACTGATCCCCGCCGGGCAGGTCTCGATACACCGGCCTCCGGCCGGCACTCGACCAGCGGACATGCACACCTGGCCGCAGGCCCACCACTCCACTCCCGCTCGGTGAGCAGCGCCGTAGCCGCGCCAGTTCCGTTGCCTCAGTAGCGCCGCACGCGCGCCAGTCCCGCTGCCTGAGTAGCGCCGCACGCGCACCACCCCCGCTGGTTGAGTAGCGCCGGAGGCGCGTATCGAAACCACCCCCGTCCCCCGTCACGCCACCTCGTCCGCAGATCTCGATACACCGGCCTCCGGCCGTCACTCGACCAGCGGAGACGCACAACAGTCCGCAGGCCCACCACTCCGTTCCCACTCGGTGAGCAGCCCAGCAGCCTCACCAGTCCCGCTGCCTGAGCAGCGCCGCACGCGCACCACCCCCGCTGCCTGAGTAGCGCCGCAGCCGCACCAGTCCCGCTGGTTGAGTAGCGCCGCAGGCGCGTATCGAAACCACCCCTCCGCACCCCCGATCACCGCCCACGCGCTCTCCTCCTTCCCCGCACGAACCGGACACGGGCTATCCCCGATTCCCGTCCCCCGGGTCCCGTGGGCACTCGCGAGGGGCGACGATCTCCCCATGATCGCGATGTACATCCTGAGATGTTCCGACGACAGCTACTACGTCGGTTCGACGCGTGACCTCGACGCCCGGATGACGCAGTACGGCACCGGGGTCGGGAGCCGATATGTGCGCTCGCGCATGCCGGTCGAGCTGGTGTTCTTCCAGGAGTTCGGCAACGTGGGGGAGGCCTACGCGGCGGAGAAGAAGGTGCAGGGGTGGTCGCGGGCGAAGCGCGAAGCTCTCATCCGCGGTGAGCAGTGGCTGCTTCCCGGACTCAGTCGCAAGAGCTTCGACCACGGATGAGAGCGCGCCGCCGTGATGCCCGGCACCGGGGGAGTGGAGCGTGCCCGCTGGTCGAGTGCCGCGCGCAGCGCGGTGTATCGAGACCCCGCACTCAGCGAGTCGCCGCGCGGCGGCCTGGATTACAGTGGAGAGTCGCGGCCCGACCGCCGCGATGTTTCACGTGAAACACCGAAAGGGAGTCGTGACCACCCCCAGTCCCCTCGACGCCTCGACGCCGCTCGCGCGGGAAGTCGCCGACATCACCCGTCGACGCCTTGCGCTTGCCGCCGAGACCTTCCCTCTTCCCGACAGAGCGCGCGTCTTCACGGTCGCGAACCAGAAGGGCGGCGTCGGGAAGACCACGACGACCGTGAACCTCGCCGCAGCCCTCGCCCAGGCCGGCGCTCGCGTGCTTGTGATCGACCTCGACCCCCAGGGCAATGCATCCACAGCGCTCGGCGTCGAGCACCGCTCTGAGACGGCGAGCGTCTACGACGTGATCATCAACGACGTTCCGATGCGCGAGGTCGTGCAGTCCAGCCCGGAGTTCGAGGGCCTCGACTGCATCCCGGCCACGATCCACCTGGCGGGCGCCGAGATCGAACTCGTCTCCCTGGTCGCACGCGAGCAGCGCCTGCGCTCCGCACTCGATGCCTACATCGCGGAGAGCGAGGCACCGCCCCACTACGTCTTCATCGACTGCCCGCCCTCGCTCGGTCTGCTGACGATCAACGCCTTCGTCGCGGCGAAGGAGGTGCTCATCCCGATCCAGTGCGAGTACTACGCGCTCGAGGGCCTGTCTCAGCTCCTCAACAACATCAAGCTCATCGAGCGCCACCTCAATCCCGAGCTCGCGGTCTCGACGATCCTGCTCACGATGTACGACTCCCGCACCAATCTCGCTCACCAGGTCGTCGAGGAGGTGCGTGAGCACTTCCCCGCCGAGGCGCTCAACACGGTGATCCCGCGCTCGGTGCGGATCTCCGAGGCACCGAGCTACGGTCAGAGCGTCATCAGCTACGACCTCAATTCGCCGGGATCCTTGTCGTATCGCGAGGCCGCAGCAGAGATCGCCCGACGGGGCGCCAAGAAGCAGGAGGACAACTGATGGCGGCTCCCAAGCGCACCGGCCTCGGCCGGGGGATCGGCGCGCTCATCCCGACCTCCGACCATGCCGAACGCCCGGTCGACGTGTTCTTCCCCGCGCAGGACGAGTCGGCCGAGCTGGTGACCGTTCCGGGCGCGCGTCTGGCGAGTCTCTCGCCCCACGACATCGTGCCGAACCCGCAGCAGCCCCGAAGCGAGTTCCGTCAGGAGGAGCTCGACGAGCTGATCGTCTCGGTTCGGGAGTTCGGGGTGCTTCAGCCGATCGTCGTGCGGCCGCGCGCGGGTGCCGCGGCGGGGGAGCCGCAGTACGAGCTCATCATGGGGGAGCGGCGCCTCCGCGCGTCGAAGGCCGCGGGCCTGGAGACCATCCCGGCCGTCGTGCGCAACACCGACGACGACGCGATGCTGCGGGATGCCCTGCTTGAGAACCTGCACCGCGCGGAGCTGAACCCCCTGGAGGAGGCGTCCGCCTACAAGCAGCTCCTCGAAGACTTCGGCATCACGCAGGAGCAGCTCGCCGAGCGGATCGGGCGGTCACGCCCGAAGATCACCAACACACTGCGGCTCCTCAGGCTGCCGGAGCCCATCCAGCGCAAGGTCGCCGCGGGAGTGCTCTCGGAGGGGCACGCGCGCGCGATCCTCTCACTCGGCGACGAGGCCGGCATGACGCGGCTGGCCGACAAGATCGTCAACGAGGGACTCTCGGTGCGCGCTGCGGAGGCCGCGGCCGGTGCCGCATCCGGCAAGCCGCAGAAGCCCGTGAAGCCGGCTGCCGGGAAGCGCCAGGATCACCTCGCGGAGATCGCCGAACGGCTCGGGGACCGGCTCGACACCCGCGTCAAGATCAGCCTCGGTGCGAGCAAAGGCACGATCGTGATCGACTTCGCGACGGTGGGCGATCTGAACCGGATTCTCACGGAGCTCGGGCAGGATCCTTTCGCGGCTCGGTAGTGGGCGCTGCGAGAGTGGGTCGGCCTGTCGCGCGTGTCCGCCGGTCGAGTGCCGGCCGGAGGCCGGTGTATCGAGACCTGTAGGCGAGGTGGCATGACGGGGGTGGGGGGTTGGTTTCGATACGCGCCTGCGGCGCTACTCAACCAGCGGGAACAGAGCGCGTGCGGCTTCACGCGACCGGCGGGAACGGTGTGCGTGCGGCGCCACGCGACCGGCGGGAACAGAGCGCCTGCGGCTCCACGTCGGGGGCGGGACGGGAACGCGGGCGGCTCCGCCTCGCCGCGGTGGGGGACCAAGCGCCTCCCGCCGACGCCATGAAGTGCACACGAACTGAGTAAAAGACCTGGTCAGGATGGATTTACGTCGTCCGCCGGGCGTCCTCGGCGAGAGCCGAATACACCCAGCCGAGGTCGTGCCCGGCCGCCTCGAGCGCCTGCGGCAGCAGCGAGGTCTCGGTGAGACCGGGCAGCACGTTCGCCTCGAGGAACCAGGGAGACCCGGTGCCGTCGACCATGAGGTCGACGCGCGAGAGGTGGCGCATGCCGAGCGCTCGATGGGCGGCGAGGGCGCTTTCGGCGGCCCGCGCCGCGACATCCTCCGGCAACCGGGCCGGCACGTAGAAGCGGGTCTCGCCGGCGTTGTAGCGGGCCTCGAAGCTGTACACGCCCGAGACGGGTTCGATCTCGACGGCGGGGAGCGCCACCGGTCCGTCGCCCGTGTCGATGACACCGATCGCGATCTCGGTTCCGCGGATGCACTGCTCCACGAGCGCGACGTCGCCGTAGGTGTACGCGTCGACCATCGCCCGGGGCAGGTCGGCGCGGTTCTCGACGATCGTCACCCCCTGCGCGGAGCCGCCTCGCGCGGGCTTCACGACGAGCGGCACCGGAAGCTCGTCGGCGATCGCCTCGAACACGGCATCCGCGCCGAGCTCACGGAACGCGTCGCGGGGCAGGGTGATGGAGCGCGGCGTGGCCACCCCGGCGCGCTCCACGACGGCCTTGGCGGTCGGTTTGTCCCAGGCCAGCCGTGCGGCACCCGAGCGCGAGCCGACGAAGGGGATGCCGAGGAACTCGAGCAGACCACGCAGCGCGCCGTCCTCCCCACTGGCGCCGTGCAGCGCCGGCCAGACGACATCCGGCCGGTGCTCACGCAGGTAGGCGAGCAGCGATCCGTCGGGGTCGCGCAGCTCGACGCGGGCCCCGTGGCCCGTGAGGGCGTCGGCGACGCGGCGCCCGGAACGCAGCGAGACGTCGCGCTCGTGGGAGATGCCGCCGGCGAGCACGACGATGTGGATGGGGGCGTCGGTCACGGGGTACCTCCGGGTCAGCCGGCGAACGGCGGCAGCACGTCGCGCTCAACCGGCACGATCGGCAGCGGTGCGGTCTGGTGGAACTCGCCGAGCAGGGTGAGCTCGCCGTTGATGACGGTCGCGAGACGGCGGATGCCTTCGCGGATGAAATCGGGCTGCGGGTAGCAGAACGAGAGACGCATGTTGCGGCGTCCGTTGCCGTCGGCGTAGAACGCGGTGCCGGGCGTGTAGGCGACCAGCTCCTTCACGGCGCGGGGGAGCATCGCCTTCGAGTCGAGGTGTTCCGGCAGCGTCAGCCACACATAGAAGCCGCCGTTCGGCACCGTCCAGCTCATGCTCGGCAGCTGTTCGCCGAGCGCCGAGAGCATCGCGTCACGCCGCTCGCGGTAGACGTCGCGGAAGGTGGCGATCTGGCCCCGCCAGTCGGCGGTGTCGAGGTACTCCGAGATCACGATCTGCGAGAACGACGAGGGGGAGAGCACGGCGGCTTCGTTCGCGAGCACGAGTTTTTCGCGGATGGCGTGGGGCGCGATCGCCCAGCCGACGCGAAGCCCGGGGGCGAGGGTCTTCGAGAAGGTGCCGAGGTAGACGACGCCTTCGTCATCGAGCGAGCGGATGGCGGGAGGCGGCGCCTGATCGAAGTACAACAACCCGTAGGGGTTGTCTTCGAGCACCAGGATGCCCTCGCTCCGCGCGATCTCCAGGATCTCGACGCGACGCTCCCAGGTGAGGGTGACGCCCATCGGGTTCTGGAAGCTCGGGATCAGGTAGAGGAACTTGATCCGCTTGCCCTCCGCCTTGACGCGCGCGATCGTCTCGCGCAACGCCTGCGGGTTCAGCCCGTCGGCATCCATCGGCGAGTGGATCGTCTCGGCCTGGAACGAGCGGAACACCGTGATCGCGGTGACGTAGCTCGGCCCCTCGGCGATCACCACATCGCCCGGATCGAGGAACAGCTTCGCGAGCAGCTCGAGCGCATGCTGCGATCCGGTGGTGACCACCACGTCGTCGACCGAGCCGTGGATGCCCTCGAGCGCCATCACCTCGAGGATCTGCTCGCGCAGCCGCGGCACCCCCTGGCCCGAGCCGTACTGCAGGGCGACCGCGCCCTGCTCCGACACGGTGCGCTCGACCGCCGTCTCGATCAGCTGCGTCGGGAGCGCCGAGACGTAGGGCATGCCGCCCGCGAGCGAGACCACCTCGGGCCGGCTCGCGACGGCGAAGAGAGCTCGAACCTCGGACGCGGAGAGTCCGGCCGTGCGTGCGGCGTAGTGGCCGTACCACGGATCGAGGTTGGTGCCCTGGGTGCCTGTCATGTGCGGTCCGTTCGATCGGTGCCATCCAGGGTAACGGCACAAACAGCGCGGCCCCCGCCCACAAGGGGAGCGGGGGCCGCGGGGTCGGCTGTGGCTCGGTCTCGATACACCGCCTTCGGCGGCACTCGACCAGCGGGGAGGGCCGCCGCGCTGAGCGCGGTTACGCCAGGAACTCGGCCAGGTCGGCCTCGAGGGCCGGCTTCGGCTTCGCGCCGATGACCCGCTTGACGACCTCGCCGTTCTGGAACACGTACATCGCCGGGATCGAGGTGATCCCGTACTTGAGTGCGGTCTCGGGGTTGGCGTCGACGTCGAGCTTCACGATCGAGAGCTTGTCGGCGTGCTCCTCGGCGATCTGGTCGAGGATCGGGGAGACGGCGCGGCAGGGACCGCACCACTCGGCCCAGAAGTCGACCATGATCGGCTTCTCGGACTTCAGTACCTCGTCGGCGAAGGTGGCGTCGGTGACGGCCTTGGCTGCGGACATGGGGTTCCTTTCAGTAGGGAGGGACTAGGCCGGAACGGCGGCGGATGCCTTCTCGGCATCCGCCAGATCGGCCAGGTAGTGCTCGGCGTCGAGAGCTGCCACGACACCCGAGCCCGCGGCGGTGGCCGCCTGCTTGTAGGTGGGGTCGATCACATCGCCTGCCGCGAAGACACCCGGCAGGCTCGTCTTCGAGCTACGACCCTGCACGGCGATGGTTCCCTCGGGCGCCAGGTCGAGCTGCCCGTGCACGAGGTGCGTGCGCGGGTCGGCACCGATCGCGATGAAGAGCCCCTCGATGTCGAGGGTGGTCTCGGTGCCGTCGACGGTGTCGACGAGGCCGATGCCGGTGACCTTGTCGGCCCCGTAGATGTGGGCGACCTCGTTGTTCCAGATCACCTGGATCTTCGGGTCGGCGAAGGCACGATCCTGCATCGCCGCCGAGGCGCGGAAGCTGTCGCGGCGGTGGATCAGGTAGACGACATCCGCGAACCGGGTGAGGAAGGTGGCCTCCTCGAGCGCAGAATCGCCGCCGCCGACCACCGCCACCTTCTTCTGGCGGAAGAAGGCGCCGTCGCAGGTCGCGCACCAGGAGACGCCGTAGCCGGAGAGCCGATCCTCGTCGGGGAGGCCGAGCTTGCGGTAGGCGGACCCGGTGGCGTAGATCACGGTGTGCGCCTCCTCGACCGCGCCCGAGCCGAGCGTCACACGCTTCACCGGGCCGTCGAGTTCGAGCGACACCACGTCGTCGTAGACGATCTCGGTGCCGAAGCGCTCGGCCTGCTGCTGCATCCGCACCATGAGGTCGGGACCCATGATTCCCTCGGGGAAGCCGGGGAAGTTGTCGACCTCGGTGGTCTTCATGAGCTCACCACCGAAGTCGACGGAGCTCGCGATCACGAGCGGCTGCAGGTTGGCGCGGGCGGCGTAGATGGCGGCCGTGTAGCCGGCCGGGCCGGACCCGATGATGATGACGTGACGCACCGATTCACTCCTGTCGAGGTTGTCGAGAGCTGTAACACATCCTAGGTCGGGGGCATTCCGGGGGATCTCGAGACCCCCGCGATCAGCCGGCGCGGCGGCCGAGGATGCGACGCAACGGGCCGAGTCCGGCGCGCGCCTCCGGCACCCGGGCGGCCAGCAGCGCGGCCCCGTAGACGACGAGCACCGTGCCGCCGACGAGCACGATCGAGACGAACGCCGAGAGCCGGTCGGCGACCGCGAAGCCTCCCGAGAACCCGCCGAGCAGGGCCAGCACGCCGACCCCGGCGGCGACCGCCACGACCGCGGCCGCGAGGAACAGGGCGAGGCGCAGCAGCACGCGCGTCGCGTCGATGCCCCGGATGCGGTGGCGCAGCACCACGGCCAGCACGATCGCCTGCACCGTGCTCGCGACCGAGGTGCAGAGCGCGACACCGACCCCCACCAGATCCGGTCTCCCGGGTGCGACGAGGAAGGCGACCGCGAGGAGCGCGAGCACCGCCACGACCCCCTGCACGAGCTGGATGAAGAACGTCGTGCGGGTGTCGCCGAGGGCGAAGAAGGCGCGTTGCAGCACGAACATGGTCGAGAACGGCACGAGCCCCACGAGGTAGGCCAGCAGCACCGAGGAGATGCCGACCACGCTCGACGGGTTCGCGTCGAAGAAGGCGGCGAGCGGCATCGCGGCGGCGCCGACCGCGGTTCCGCCGCCGACGACGAGCAGCAGGATCGTGCGGAGGCTGCTCGAGAGATCGTCGCGCAGGCTGTCGAGCTTCCCCGCCTGGGCGTGGGCGCTCATCCGGGTGAAGAAGGGCGTCGCGACCGAGAGCGCGAGGATCGAGTGCGGCAGCATGAACAGCAGCCACGCGGTGTTGAGCACCGCGATCGACGGGTCGTAGCGGCCCGCGAGGCTCGCCACGTTGCTCTGCACGGCGATCGTGATCTGCGTGATCAGGATCATGCCGAAGATCCAGCCGGCGGCGCGTCCCGTGGTGCCGAGTCCGACGCCGCGGAAGCGGAAGTCGGGCCGGAATCCGAGTCCGGTGCGCCGCCAGAACGCGATCAGCACGAGCGCCTGCACGGCGATCCCGAGGGTGGCGCCCCCGCCGAACAGGGCGATCTGGCTCGAGGTCCATCCGGCCGGGTCGGTGTGGGCCGGATCGACGCCGAAGACCGCCCCGAACACGACGAGCGAGGTGATCATCACGACGTTGTTGGCGACAGGCGCCCAGGTGAACGGCCCGAACACCCCGCGGGCGTTCAGCACCTCCCCGAGCAGGGCGTAGAGCGCGTAGAAGAACACCTGCGGCAGACACCAGTAGCCGAAGGTGACCGCGAGCGCGAGGCCGGACGGGCTGAGCGCCTGCGAGGAGGAGTTCGTGTAGAGCGCGATGAGCAGAGGCGAGGCGAGCGTCGTGACCACGCCGATCCCGAGGAAGAGCGAGATGCCGAGCGTCAGGATGCGGTTGACGAACGCCTGCCCGCCGTCGTCGTGCCCGGCGGCGCGCACGATCTGCGGCACGATGACGGCGCTCGTGAGCCCGCCCGCGATCAGGGCGTAGATGTTGGTCGGCAGGGTGTTGGCGAGCGAGAAGGCGTTGGCGGCCGGGTTCTGCACGCCGATCGTCCACACCAGCACGGTCGCGTTGAGGAAGCCCAGCGCCCGCGACACGAGGGTGCCGGAGGCGATGACGGCGCTCGCGCGGCCGATCCGGTCGCGGGGCGCGACCTCGTCAGTCATCGCTCCCGGCCGGGGCCGGTTCGGCATCCGGTTCCTCCGCCGCGCGGCGCCGCGCCCGTCGCCGGGTGATCACGATGCGCAGGATGCCTGCGGCGAACACGAGCACCAGCACGATGACGATCGCGAGCGTGCCGATGCCCTCCCACTCCGCGTGCACCGCGACCGTGGCGTGGCCCGAATCGATGGGCACCCCGGTGGGGCTCGTGATGGAAGTCAGCACGATCGCCTCGCCGTTCGCGACCGCCTCGACCGGAACCAGGGCGGTGCCGGTGGACTCGGGCTCGACCGTCAGCTCGATCGATTTCAGCGGTCGCAGGATGGGGCTCTGCGGGTCGATGGTGACGCGCACCGTGATCGCGTAGGGGAGGGCGTTGCTGACGGCGACCTTGAACTCGGCGTTCTTCGCCAGGAGTGCGACGTCGCTGCCCTGCACGAGTTGCACGGAGCCGAGGATGTCGCCGGAGCGTTGGTGGAAGGCGGCGACGGCCGCCGCCCAGTCCGCCGCGTCGTCGCTCCATCCGAGTGAATAGAGCGCGATCCGCTCCAGACGCCGCTCGTCGAGCAGGGGGGAGGGATCCTCGAGCACCGACGCGAACGCGGACTCGGATGCCGCATCCTGAGCCATCGAGGCGAACACCTCGTCGCGGTCGGTCGTCGTCGTTCCGGCATCGAGGCTTCCCGCGACCGGCGTGGTCGCGAGGATGTCGTCGAGGGTCACGAAGTTCGCGGACGTCGTGTCGGTGAGCAGGGTCAGAGCGTCGTCGAGCCCCAGGGTGGAGGCGCTCTCCCGGCCGAGCGTGAGCACGATCCCTCTGCCCGGATCCGCCGCCGATGCTGCCTCGAGTGCCGCCTGCAGCGCGGCGAGCGCGGTGCTGCGGGTGGAACCGACGCCCGACCCGACGACGTCGGCGAAGAGGGTGGACAGCTCGCTGTTCGACACGATGCCCTGGATGCCGTCGAGCGAGACGAGGGGAGCGCGGGGATCGCCGGCGGCTGTGGAGGAGACGATGAGGTCCTGGTATCCGGCGGCCGCGAGCGGCGCGAGGTCTCCCGATCCCAGCGTGCTGTCGGGCCAGGCGATGCGCGGCAGGGTCGTCGACCACGCGAGCACCTGCTCCGTGGTGGGGAACGGTGGGGCCGCGTTCGGGTCGGGCGCCGGGGTCGGAGCCGGGTCGGGCGCCGCGCTCGGCGCGGGCGTCACGGCGGGGGAGAAGTTCGCGGGGTCGAGCGCGAAGCCGAAGCCGCTCGGCGTCAGATCGCCGAGGGTGCCGGTGCGGGCGGCCGCGACGACATCCGCATCACCGTAGGCGAGGAGGAAGACCTCGTTCGAGGTCGCCTGCAGGCGGGCGAGCCACTGCGTCGCCGAGGTGGGCGCCGCCCCGCCGAGCACGCGGATCGAGGCGACGATCCGCGGGTCGAGGGCGATCGCGGCGTGCGTGCCGGCAAGCGCGTCGAGTTGGCGGGTGAGGGTGCCGAAGGTGCCCGTGGCACGCGCGAGGTCGTCGGAGGGGATCAGCC
Source organism: Leifsonia xyli (assembly GCA_003243275.1). Taxonomy (GTDB): domain Bacteria; phylum Actinomycetota; class Actinomycetes; order Actinomycetales; family Microbacteriaceae; genus Homoserinibacter. The sequence goes on from QFQR01000004.1 coordinate 74,663, forward strand.
CGCTCGTCGTGATCGGCAGGGTGATCGGCACGACGACGGCCACCGAGACGGGGCCGGAGCCCGGGGTCACCTCGATGCTCGTGCGGCTCGCCGTGCCGCTCGCGGGTGCGAGCACGCTCGCCCCCGCCGGAAGCGCGGATGCCGTGGCGAGGCCCGCGGCGAGGAGCACGGAGGCGAGGGCGCGGGCGGTGCGGCGGGTCGTCAATCGCACAGGGGAGCGCTCACGTTCCGCACGGCCGACATGGTCGAAAGTCTAGACTCGACGGCTATGCAACCCGTCGCGGCAGCCCTCGAGCGTCTCGGTTCCCTCGCCGACGCGCCGCGCATCCGCGACCTCGCTGAGCGCTTCGCGGCAGCCGGGCACGAGCTCGCGCTCGTCGGCGGACCGGTGCGCGACGCCTTCCTCGGGCGCGACTCGCACGACCTCGATTTCACGAGCTCCGCGAGCCCCGACGAGATCCTGGCCGTGGTCGCACCGATCGCCGACGCCCACTGGGACATCGGCCGCGCCTTCGGCACGATCGGTGCTCGCCTCGGCGACGACACCGTCGAGATCACCACCTACCGCTCGGACGTCTACGACGGGGAGACCCGCAAGCCGGTGGTCGCCTTCGGCGACTCGCTCGAGGGCGACCTGCTGCGGCGCGACTTCACCGTGAACGCGATGGCCTTGCGACTGCCCGACAAGGTGCTCGTCGACCCCGCGGGCGGTCTCGAGGATCTGCTCGCCGGGCGCTTGCGCACCCCTATCGACGCCGAGGTGTCGTTCGGCGACGACCCGCTGCGGATGCTGCGCGCGGCTCGTTTCACGGCGCAACTGGGGTTCACGCTCGAGCCGGCCACGGCATCCGCGATCACCGCGCTCGCCGCGCGCATCTCGATCGTCTCGGCGGAGCGGGTGAGCGACGAGCTCGCCAAGCTGCTGCTCGCGGCCGATCCCGTCGCCGGGCTGCGAGTGCTCGTCGACACGGGGCTCGCCGCGCTCGTGCTGCCCGAGCTGCCCGCGCTGCGCCTCGAGATCGACGAGCACGCCCACCACAAGGACGTCTACGAGCACTCGCTCACCGCGCTCGAACAGGCGATCGGGCTCGAGCGGTCGCGCGGCCACGCGCCCGATCTGGTGCTGCGGCTCGCGGTGCTGCTGCACGACATCGGCAAGCCGGCCACCCGCAAGATCGAGCCGGGCGGCATCGTCACCTTCCACCATCACGACGTGCTGGGCGCGAAGCTCGCCGCGAAGCGGCTGCGCGAGCTGCGGTTCGACGGCGCCACCATCAAGGCGGTCGCGAGCCTCATCCGGTTGCACCTGCGCTTCTTCGGCTACGCCGACACCTCGTGGTCGGATGCCGCGGTGCGCCGCTACGTGCGTGACGCGGGCGATCAGCTCGAGTGGCTGCACATCCTCTCGCGGGCGGATGTGACGACCCGCAACCAGCGCAAGGCCGCGCGTCTGCAGCGGGCCTACGACGAGCTCGAGGAGCGGATCGCGGTGCTGGCGGAGGAGGAGGAGCTCGCCGCCATCCGTCCGGACCTCGACGGGGAGGCCATCATGGCGATCCTCGGCATCCCGCCGGGCCGCGCGGTGGGCGAGGCCTACCGCTACCTGCTCGAGCTGCGTCTCGACGCGGGCGCGCTCGAGCCTGCCGCCGCAGAGGCCCGGCTGCGGGAGTGGTGGGCGCAGCGCCCCACTCCCGCCGGCTGAGTAGCCGCGCAGCCCACCCGACCCGCCGCCGGTTGGTTAGCCCCGCAGCCCACCCCACCCCCGCTGGTTGAGTAGCCGCGCAGCGGCGTATCGAAACCCCCGCACCTCATGTAAACTCGTCAGGTTGCCCGCGCGCCCGCGCGCGTCGGCAGATGCATTCAACCCTCCTGCTGCAGACATCCTGCAGCCGTTCTAGTCCGAAGGAGGTGGGTCAATGACGCATCAGTACGAGTTGATGGTGATTCTCGATCCCGAGATCGATGAGCGCACCGTCGCACCCAGCCTGGACAAGTTCCTCGGCGTCATCCGCAACGACGGTGGCACGATCGAGAACGTCGACATCTGGGGCCGTCGCCGCATGGCGTACGAGATCAAGAAGAAGTCCGAGGGCATCTACGCCGTCGTCAACTTCACCGCCACGAGCGAGGCCACCCTCGAGCTCGACCGTCAGCTGAAGCTGTCGGAGGCCGTGTTGCGCACCAAGGTGCTCCGCGCGGAGGAGGCCGTGGCTCGCGCCGGCAAGATCGCCGCCGCCGACGAGGCCAAGGCCGCCCGCAAGGCTGCCAAGGCTCCCGCGAAGGCCGCCGAGAAGCCCGCCGCCGAGAAGGCCGAGAAGCCCGCCAAGGCTGACAAGGACGCCGAGTAGGCCATGGCCGGCGAGACGATCATCACGGTCGTGGGCAACCTCACGGCCGACCCCGAGCTGCGGTACACGCAGTCCGGGCTCGCGGTCGCGAACTTCACGATCGCGTCGACGCCGCGCACCTTCGACCGTGCGAGCAACGACTGGAAGGACGGCGAGGCGCTGTTCCTCCGCGCGTCCTGCTGGCGTGAGTTCGCCGAGCACGTCGCCGGCTCGCTGACGAAGGGCAGCCGCGTCATCGCGACCGGCCGCCTCAAGCAGCGCTCCTACGACGACCGCGACGGCAACAAGCGCACCGCGATCGAGCTGGAGGTCGACGAGATCGGCCCGAGCCTGCGGTACGCGACCGCCCAGGTCACCCGTGCCCCGGGTGGCGGTGCCGGTGGTGGTGGCCGTTCGCAGAGCGCTGTGGCCGAGGAGCCGTGGGCGGCATCCGCTCCCTCCGATTCGGGCGACGTGTGGAACGCGCCCGGCTCCTACTCCGACGAGACCCCGTTCTGATCGCCCACGCGGGCTGATCGAGCAGACAAGCAGAAGGAACAACAGCAATGGCTGGAAAGAGCAGCGGCGGCCAGGACCGTCGCAAGCGCAACGTCAAGGGCGGCAAGAACGCCGCTCCGGCGAAGGCGGTGAAGGTCGGCGTCATCGACTACAAGGACGTCGCCACCCTCCGCAAGTTCATCTCGGAGCGCGGCAAGATCCGCGCCCGCCGCATCACCGGTGTCTCCGTGCAGGAGCAGCGCCTCATCGCCCGCGCCGTCAAGAACGCGCGCGAGATGGCGCTCCTCCCGTACGCGGGCTCGGGCCGTTAAGGAGACCGACATGTCGAAACTCATCCTCACCTCCGAGGTGACCGGTCTCGGTTCGGCCGGTGACGTCGTCGAGGTCAAGAACGGATACGCCCGCAACTACCTCATCCCGCAGGGCTTCGCCGTGACGTGGAGCCGTGGCGGCGAGAAGCAGGTCGAGCAGATCAAGGCGGCCCGTGCCGCGCGTGAGCTCGCCACCCTCGAGGAGGCCCAGGACCTGAAGGCCAAGCTCGAGGCGTCGCCCATCAAGCTGTCGGTGAAGGCCGGCCGCGAGGGTCGCCTGTTCGGCTCGGTGAAGACGGCGGATGTCGTCGGCGCCGTCGAGGCGGCCGGGCTCGGCACGATCGACAAGCAGACCGTCGAGCTGTCGACCGCGATCAAGTCGACCGGTCGGTACGAGGCTACGGTGCGTCTGCGTCAGGACGTCATCGCGGCCCTCGAACTGGAGGTTGTCGCGGCCAAGTAGTACGCGATATCGAGTAGCGGCGCGCCCCTCGGGGTGCGCCGCTACTGCGTTTCCCGAGTCTCTGTCAAGCCTTTCTCCACATGCAGTGTGGGGAATTCGGGAACCCTCAACCGCCGCTCTAAACAACTTTCTACACACAGGATGTGAAACAAGAAATCCCTGGTCAGGATCACAAACCGTCCGGATCCGCACGAGTTATCCACGGATTGTTCCACACCTTCTTCACATCGCTCTCGGCGTTTCCTGCCGTTCATCCACAGCACTATCCACAGCTCGGCTTGAGGCGGTTCCGCCCGCTGCCTACCGTGGCATCCGGTGCGGGGATCCTGACCTCGCGGACCACCACCTCATCTCGACCCGCGGGCGGCGCGCCTGCCCGTCGATGTCGGAGGCTGCACGTAGTTTCCGGCTCGAAAGGAGCGCCCGTGTCCATCGCCCATCTCGGCCTCGCACCCGAACCCGATCGCCCGCGCGACGGGTGGCAGGGCGAGCGCACGCCGCCGCACGATCTGCTCGCCGAGCAGAGCGCGATCGGCGGCATGCTGCTGAGCAAGGATGCGGTGGCCGACGTGCTCGAGGCGGTGCGCGCGGTCGACTTCTACGCGCTGAAGCACGAGATCATCTTCGACGCGATCCTCACCCTGTACTCGCACGGTGAACCGACCGACGTCATCGCGGTCGGCGACGAACTCACCAAGTCGGGCGAACTCCAGCGGGCGGGCGGCCTGGAGTACCTGCACACCCTGACCGGGCTCGTCCCGACGGCGGCGAACGCCGGCTACTACGCCTCGATCGTGGCGGAGAAGGCGGTGCTCCGCCGCCTCGTCGAGGCTGGCACCCGCATCGTGCAGATGGGGTATGCGAGCGAGGGTGAGGTCACCGATCTGGTGAACAACGCCCAGGCCGAGATCTACGGCGTCGCGGGCGGGGTGGAGGCGGAAGACTACGTGCCGCTCGTCACCGCGATCGAGGCGGCTGCCGAGGAGATCGAGATCGCGGGCGGCCGCGACGGCCAGATGGTGGGTGTGCCGACCGGGTTCACCGAGCTCGACACGCTCACCAACGGCCTGCATCCGGGTCAGCTGATCTTGATCGCAGCCCGCCCCGCGCTCGGAAAGTCGACCCTCGCGCTCGACTTCGCGCGCGCGGCATCCATCACCAACGACCTGCCCTCGATCTTCTTCTCGCTCGAGATGGGGCGCAGCGAGATTGCGATGCGTCTGCTGTCGGCCGAGTCGAACATCTTCCTGCAGAAGCTCCGCAAGGGCGACGTGAGGTCCGAGGATTGGACGACGCTCGCGTCGACGCGGGGGCGTATCGCGGATGCGCCGCTCTATATCGATGACAGCCCCAATATGACGCTGGTCGAGATCCGTGCGAAGTGTCGTCGTCTCAAGCAGAAGGTGGGTCTCAAGCTCATCGTCATCGACTACCTCCAGCTGATGACCTCGGGCAAGCGGGTGGAGAGTCGGCAGCAGGAGGTTTCCGAGTTCTCGCGTGCGCTCAAGCTGCTCGCGAAGGAGTTGCAGGTGCCGGTGATCGCCCTCTCGCAGCTCAACCGTGGCCCCGAGCAGCGTGTCGACAAGAAGCCGGCGCTGTCCGACCTCCGCGAATCGGGCTCGCTCGAGCAGGACGCCGACATGGTGATCCTCTTGCACCGCGAATCCGCCTACGAGAAGGAGTCCTCGCGCCCCGGCGAGGCCGACCTCATCATCGCCAAGCACCGCAACGGCCCGACCGGCACCGTCACGGTCGCCTTCCAGGGCGCCTTCTCGCGCTTCGCCGACATGGCACCCGGCGCCTGATCGGGCACCGGCAGGCTCGAGGCAGCTCTCTCTCGTCAGCAGGATGCCGCGGCGCCGCGGTCGACAGGAGCAGGTCAGCGCTCGCCTGCGCGCGGGGCGCATAACTCGGTGAGCTGATCCCCCGTGCCTCGAGTTCGCCGGGCGCACGAAGGAGGGACCCGCAGCGGTTGCGCTGGCGGGTCCCTCCCTCGATGGGCACGACGCGGTCAGCGGGCGAGGAAGGTGAGCAGGGCGGTGTTGAACTGCTCGGCGTGGGAGACGTTGATGCCGTGGGGGCCGCCCTCGACGACGACGAGCTCGCTGCCGGGGATGAGTTCGGCCGAACGGCGCCCGCTGATCGCGAAGGGCACCACCTGATCCGCGTCGCCGTGGATCACGAGCGTCGGCACCGTGAACTTCGCGAGGTCGGCGCGGAAGTCGGTGCGTCCGAAGGCCGACACCCCGGCGAAGGTGGCTCGCGGCGAGGCGATGTTCGCGAGGTCGCGCCCGTAGACGCGCTGGGCCTCGCTCACCGCGACGCCGTCGGAGGTCGAATAGAACAGCGTGAGGAAGTGGTCGATGAAGTCCGCGCGATCCGCGGTGATGCCGCCCTCGAAGTGGCCGATCGTCGCGTCGTCGAGCCCGCCCTGGGGGTTGCCCTCCGTGGCGTAGAGGAACGGGGTGACCGCGCTGGCGAGAACCGCCTTGGACACCCGACCGGCACCGTAGGTGCCGAGGTAGCGGGCCACCGCGCCGCCACCGGCGGAGAAGCCGACGAGCGTCACGCCGGTGAGCTCGAGGTGGGCGAGCAGCTTCTCGAGGTCGGAGGCGACGGTGTCGAAGTCGTGGCCGTCCCAGCTCGGCGTGGACTGACCGAATCCGCGACGGTCGTAGGTGATCGCCTGGTAGCCGGCGGCCACGAGGGCGGCGACCTGCTTCTCCCACGAGCGGCCGTTCAGCGGCCAGCCGTGGATGAGCACGACGGGCGCGCCGGTGCCCTGCACCTCGTAGTGAAGCTCGACAGGCGAGCCGTTCTCGGTGTCAACGGTGAGCTTGGACATGTTCTCTTCTCGAATCCGTCCCTGAGTCGTCCGGATCGAATGCGATGAGGGACGCCACCGCAAGGCCGGTATGTAGAAAGATCGTTCTTTCTGTTGAAGATCCTGGATGCGATCCGGACGCTTGTCAAGTAGGGATTTTTCGAGCAGTTGCGGCATCCGCGGCGAAGTCCGTTGGACGCGAAGAGAAAGGACGTTCTGCTATCGTGTGCGCATGACGAAACCGGATGGCGAGGTGAAGCCGCGCTACTCGGAGCCACGCGATCGCCTGCTCCGCATCGCCTCGGGGCTCTTCTACCGAGAGGGCATCAGCACCGTCGGGGTCGAACGGATCCTCAGCGAGGCGGACGTGACCCGCGCCACCCTCTACCGGCACTTCGCCGGCAAGGAAGCGCTCGTCGAGGCCTACCTCGATCGCGAGGACGAGACCATCCGCGGCTACTTCGCCGCCGCCGAGCTCCAGGCGACCAGCCCGCAGCACTACCTCGAGCTCGCGGTCGCCGGCATCGCCCAAGACGCCCTCCACCACCACACCCGCGGCTGCCCCTTCATCAACGCGGCAGCGGAGTATCCAGACCCGGACTCCCCGGTCAGGCAACGGGTGAACGCGCACCGCGCCTGGTTCCGCTCCGCGCTCGAGACCGCCCTCGCCAACGCGGGGAAGTCGGATCCTGCCGAACGCGCGCGAACCCTCGTGCTCCTCCGCGACGCAGCACTCGTCGGCGGCTACCTCGACGGCCCCGACAGCATCGACCAGACCTTCGTCCGCGCCGCGCGCCAGGCTGCCGGACTCGACTAGCGGGTTCGACGCGGGGGCTGTCGGCGGTGCCCGTGACGGGTCTAGCATCGTGCCGACGCAGCCCTTGCGCAGCGCCGGAGAGGGATGCCATGACCGCCGACGCCCGCCCGGCACCACGCCGCGCGCCCCGATGGCTCGCGCTCGGCGGGCTCCCTGTCGCGGCCGCCGTGCTCGTGGCGCTCAACGGCCTGGATCTGCTGCTCGTCGCCTTCGGGAACATCACCGACTACGGCACCAACCTGGCCTTCGTGCAGCACGTGCTCTCGATGGACACCACCAACTTCGGCGGCAAGCCGGGCCAAGACCTCGACAACGACGTCATGTGGCGCGCGATCACCTCGCCCGTGCTGCAGAACATCGGCTACGTGCTGATCATCGTGTGGGAGTCGCTCAGCGGCATCATCCTCGCGACCGCGTTCGTGCTGTGGGTGCGGGGGCGTCGCACGGGCTACGCATCGGCGCGGGCTCTCTCGTCGATCGGCTTGCTGATGGTGGTCGCCCTGTTCCTCGGCGGCTTCATCGCGATCGGCGGCGAGTGGTTCGAGATGTGGCGGTCGACCGCCTGGAACGGCGAGGATGCGGCACTCCGCACCGCGGTGCTCGCGCTCGTCAGCCTCGTCATCGTGCACCTGCAGGGCCTCACCCCACGGGCGGTTCCGGCGGACGAGCGAGCGACGCCCGCCTGAATCCTCCGGCACAGCGGGTGCACCGGCATCCCCTCGGTCACCGCCGGGCGCATCGTCGAGATCATCCCTCGTGCCCGGAGGAGCTCGCGGCGTAGCGTGGAGCGCATGCAGGTCGTGGTCGGGGGAGCATCCGGGATGATCGGTCGCGCCCTCGTCGCGCGGCTGCGGGAGCGCGGCGACCGGGTGCTCGTGCTCGTGAGGCGCGAGGCGACGGGCGCCGACGAGCGGGGATGGGATCCGTCCGACGGGCATCTCGACGCATCCGCTCTCACCGGCGCGGACGCCCTGGTCAACCTCTCGGGCGCGCCCGTCGCGAAGCTGCCGTGGACCCGCGCGCACCGCGCCGCGATCCTCGCCTCGCGCATCCAGGCGACCACGGCTCTCGTCGGGGCCTTGCACGAGCGCGCGCGAGCCGACTCGCCCGTGCCGGTGCTGGTGAGCGGCTCGGCCACGGGTGTCTACGGCGACCGGCCGGGGGAGGAGCTCACCGAGGATGCGGCACCTGGCGGCGGCTTCCTCGCGGAGGTCGTTCGTGCCTGGGAAGGTGCCGCGCTGACCGCGCCGCCCGAGACCCGGGTCGCACTCGCCCGCACCGGACACGTGATCGGCCCAGAGGGTGCGACGGCTCCGCTGCGACTGCTCGCCCGCTTCGGACTCGCCGGGCCGCTCGGCAGCGGGCGGCAGCATTGGCCGTGGATCTCGCTCGACGACGAGGTCTCGGCCCTCGTGCACCTCATCGACACCGAGGTCCGCGGGCCGGTCAACCTCGTCGGGCCGGAGGCGGCGACATCCGCCGACGTGGTGCGGGCCGTCGCCGCCGAGGCGCACCGTCCCTACTGGCTGCCGGCACCCGGGTTCGCGATCAGCACGGCGCTCGGCGAGGCAGGACGCGAGCTGCTGCTCGCCGACCAGTTGGTGCGGCCGGGGGTGCTCACCGCATCCGGATTCGCCTTCCGGCATCGCACCGTCGAGGAGGCGGTCGCCGCCGTGCGCGGCTGACGGAAACGGGGCACCGCATCCGAACGTAGGATGGGGAGGTGCCCACCGAAGCTTCGCCCGCTCTCGGAGCGCCGGACACCTGGGTCGCTCCGCTCGCACGAGCCGTTCCCGCGCTCGTGCTCGGCCTCGTCATCACCTTCAGCCAGGACCATTCGGCGGCGCTGGGGCTCATCTGCTTCGGCGTGTTCGCGATCGTGACCGCGGCCGTGCTGCTCGCCTCCGGGCTGCGCGCCGACCGCGCACTGCGGGGACTCGTGCTCACTCAGGGCGTCGTGACCGCGATCGCGGGCATCGCCGCGCTCGTGCTGCCGGGCGGTGGCGTCGGCTACCTGGTGTCGGTGCTCAGCGCCTGGGCGATCGTGAGCGGCGCGTTGGAGGCCGTCAACGGCATCCGGTTCCGTCGGGCGCGCACCGCCGCCCGGGACTGGCTCGTGACGGGGGTGCTCACGGTGCTGCTGGGTCTCGCAGTCCTGCTCGTGCCGCAGACCTTCGCCGACCCGTACGCCTTCGGCAAGGTGTCGGGCGTCGTCACCGCCGACATCCTGCTCGTCGGGATCCTCGGGGCGTGGGCGATCATCGTCGGTGTGCAGCTCGCGATCTCCGCGGGCACCCTGCGTGGCGCGCGGGCGACATCCGAGAAGGCGGTCGAGGTATGAGCGGTCAGACTCCGGCGCCCACCCGGCGCGACAAGATGAGGCCCGTCGAGCTGCTCGTGATGGCGGGTGTCTTCGGCGTGTTCGTCGGGGCGTTCGTCGTCATGGGAACCCGCGAGTGGATGCTCGCGCTCATCATGGCGGGGGTGGCCTTCGTGGCCTCGGTGGTCGTGCTGGCGACCCTGCTCATCGCGGTCGGCCCCAAGATCGAAGAGAACCGCGTCGACCCGGTCGACCCGGATGCGCCCACCGGCGCCGCGGGCTCGGTGCACCGCGATCCGCACCGTCCTCGCGGGCACTGAGGCGGCATCCGCGGGCGGCGTTCCGCGCCCGGGATGTCAAAGAAGCAGGACAAACCTGCGGTAAAGCCCGCGATCTCGGCGGCGGGCGGCAGTTTGTCCTGCTTTTTCGACGCCCGCGACGGACGGATGCCGGCGAGCCGGACATGTGGGAGTGGACACTCACCACGAAGGAGATCGCCGTGATCGACACCGACCCGCTCGACGAGCTGCTGAGCCGCAGCGCCCCCGCCACGACCGCCCGCACGCCCGCGCTGCGTGAGGAGCTCACGCGGATGGCGGTCGCCTCGGCGTCCGAGCGGCGCGCATCCGTATCCCGTCGGCGCCTCGTGATCGGAACGGGGGTCGCGACCGCCCTGCTGCTCGCGAGTGCCGGCACCGCGGCGGCGACCGGGATCATCGACTGGCGTCCGTGGGCACAGGACCCGGATGTCGTCTACACCTACACGCTGCCGAGCGGCGAGCCGTGCGAGCTGCGGGTCGTCTTCGACGACGACGCCACCGGCGCGGTGGCGCGCGACATCGTCGCCGGTGCCGATCTTGACGCGGAGATCGACGTCGACGCCGCGATCGCCGACATGCGGGCGGCGACCAGCATCGGCACGGATGAGTTCGGCAACAGCTGGGACATGGGCTACGGCACCGAGTACTACCCGGGCATCGACGAGGAGTACGACATAGCCGTCGGCCATGCGGTTAGCGGATTCTTGGTCGTCGAGCTCCGAGCGCGCGGCATTCCCGACGCCGCACAGAACTCCACGTACGCATCGACCTGCTCGATCGAGCGGGCGAATGGCTGACGACCGGGCCGCGCGGCTCACCGAGGAGCTCGCCGCGACCGCGCCGGAGCTGCTCGCCTACTTCGAGCGCCGGGTGCAGGCGGCCGACGCCGCCGACCTGCTCGCCGAGGTGATGCTGACCGCCTGGCGGCGTGTCGGCGAGCTCCCGGACGACCCGGAGCGCGCCCGCATGTGGCTGTTCGTGACGGCACGCAACGTGCTCGCGAACGCCGCGCGCGGCGAGCGTCGGCGTTGGCGGCTGGCGAACCGGCTGCGCCTGATGGTGCAGCCGACCGCCGCACCGGATGCGGGGGAGGGCGCCGAGGTGCGCGACGCGATCGCGCGGCTGGCTCCCGAGCAGGCCGAGCTCGTGCGGCTCGTGCACTGGGAGGGACTCAGCCTCGCGGATGCCGCCGAGGTGCTCGGCATCCCGGCGTCGACGGCTCGCGGTCGCCACCAGCGCGCGAAGGCCGAGCTGCGGGAGGCCCTCGCCGCATCCATTGCGGGGTAGCCCGCGGGTCGAAAATGCAGGAGAACTCGGGCGTGTCTAGGTGCCGGCGCAGGCGAACTCGGGACTGCAGCTCCGCAACTCCTGCATTTTCGACCCGAGCTGAGCTGCGGTTCTGCGTGGGCGCGGGCGGCGGATGCGACGGCTCGGCTGGCAGGCCCCGCGGGGCGGCGGATGTGGCGGCGCGGCTGGCGGGCCCCGTGGCGGGGCGGCGGCTCAGCTCAGGTAGTCGACCAGCTCGGAGGCGAGTCCCGTGTAGCTTGCGGGGGTGAGCGCGAGCAGGCGCTCCTTCGCGGCGTCGCCGATGTCGAGCCCCCGGATGAACTCCGCGAGATCTGCGGCCGTCGCGCGCTTGCCGCGGGTCAGCTCCTTCAGCAGCGCGTAGGGGTCGGCGATCGAGGAGCGGCCGGCCGTGACCTCCGCCCGGATGACGGTCTGGATCGCCTCGCCGAGCACCTCCCAGTTGGCGTCGAGGTCGGCGGCCAGCGCCCCCGGGTTCACGGCGATCTCGCCGAGGCCCCTCAGCAGGTTGTCGAGCGCGAGCAGCGAATGCCCGAGCGCGACGCCGATGTTGCGCTGCGTCGTCGAGTCGGTGAGGTCGCGCTGCAGACGGCTCGTGGTGAGCGTCGCGGCGAGCGCGTCCAGCAGAGCGGTCGAGAGCTCGAGGTTGGCCTCGGCGTTCTCGAAGCGGATCGGGTTGATCTTGTGCGGCATCGTCGATGAGCCGGTCGCACCCGGCTGCGGGATCTGGGTGAGGTAGCCCATCGAGATGTAGGTCCACACATCGGTCGCCAGGTTGTGCAGAATGCGATTGGCGTGCGCGATCCGTCCGAACAGCTCGGCCTGGCCGTCGTGCGACTCGATCTGGGTGGTGAGCGGGTTCCAACTGAGGCCGAGCGAGGTGACGAACTCGCGCGACAGGGCCGGCCAGTCGGCATCCGGATCGGCGGCCAGGTGGGCGGAGAAGGTGCCGGTGGCGCCGGAGAACTTGGCGGGGAACTCGACCGCGACGATGCGCTCGCGCTGCCGCCGCAGGCGGTGCACGACCACCGCGAGCTCCTTGCCGAAGGTGGTGGGGGTCGCCGGCTGCCCGTGGGTGTGGGCGAGCATCGGTTGGCCGCGGTGCTCGAGCGCGAGCTCGCGGAGGCGGTCGAGCACGGCGTCGAAGCGCGGCAGCCACACCTCGGTGAGCGCTGCCCGCAACGTGATGCCGTAGGAGAGGTTGTTGACGTCTTCGCTCGTGCAGGCGAAGTGGGTGAGCTCGGCGAGCGCGGTGAGTCCCTGCGCGGCGAGCCGATCGCGCACGAGGTATTCGACTGCTTTCACGTCGTGGCGGGTGCGCGCCTCGGTGCGCGCGAGCTCGTCGATCTCGGGCTGCCCGAATTCGGCGGCCCAGCCGCGCAGCGCCCTGGCCTGCTCCGCATCCACCGGTGCGGCGCCGAACATCCGTCGATCCGCGAGGAACAGCAGCCACTCCACCTCGACGTGCACTCGGGCACGGTTGAGGCCGGCCTCCGAGAGGTGGTCGCCGAGCCCTTCGACCGAGGCGCGGTAGCGTCCGTCGAGCGGGCTGAGCGGCTGAGGGGGAAGCGGACTCACGGGACTCCCTGTCGGATGGCGGGTTCGAGTTGCCGGAAGAGTGCGCTGCAGGCTCGTTCGATCGTGATGAGGACGGTGTCGAACATGGCGGCGTCCGAGTAGTACGGATCCGGCACGTCCATTGTCGCAGCTTCGGCATCGAAGCCGAGGAGCAGCTGCACCTTGCTGCGGTCGGCTTCGCTCGGCGCCCACTCGCGCAGCACCCGTTCGTGGCCGCGGTCGAACGCGACGACGAGGTCGAGCTCGGGATACCAGCTCGGATCGAACTGTCGTGCCCGGTGTCGCGCCGCGTCGTAGCCGTGTTCGGTGAGCGCGGTGATCGTGCGGGGGTCGGCGCTCTCGCCGACGTGCCAGTCGCCGGTCGCCGCCGACATCACCGCCACGTTCTTGGTGTAGCCCTTCGCGGCGACGATGCTGCGCATGATCGCCTCGGCCATCGGCGAGCGGCAGATGTTGCCGGTGCAGACGAAGCAGATGCGGAAGACGGCCGAATCATCCGTCGTCCGCTCGAAGACCATGCGCCCATTGTGGCCTCTCGGATCGAGGGGCGTCACCCCTCCTCCCCCGATCCGTCATGCGAGCTGCACTCCACCGATGTGCTCTTCTCGGCGCCGCGTCCGCTCGCGACGGAGCAGCATGGCCGAAACATCACGGAAGGAGCACGGATGCTGTCGGACCCGATCGAGGTGCAACGCGCGAGGGATCGCCTCGTCGAGCTGCTCGCTCTGCACCAGGCGGCGGGTGCGCGTGCGGGCCGCCCGCCGCGGCTGGAGCGGGAGAGCTGGCGTGGTCCGGCGTACGAGGCCTACGCCTGGCGCGCCGACGAGCTGGCGCGCCGGATGCGGGCTGCCGTCGTCGAGTTGGGGGAGGCCGCCACGGCGGCACGGGCGGAGCTGCTCCGTGTCGCCGGATGAGGCGCCGGGCGCGGCGCCGCCTCCGCCGAACCGCGAACCCGACGTCACCCCGTCGAGCCCGCTCGTCGTGCGATCCGGGCGCTCGATGTTCGTCTCCACCGACGCGCTCCTCGCGCACCTGCCCGAGCTCGCGCTGCTCGCGGATCAGATCGAGGCCGACGCGCATCGGCTGGCCCTGCTCGGCCTCGAGCTGCCTGCCGGCGCGCTGCGCGAGCGCGTCGAGGGCTGCGAGCGCTCCGGGTTCGCGCTCGCCGAGGACACGCGCGGGCTGCGACAGGCGATCGCTCTCGCCCAGAGCGTCTACGACCGCGGGGAGCAGACGGTGACCTGGCTGCAGGGTCTCGGCGCCGAATGGACGACGGCGCTGCTTGCGAGGGCGGCGCTGCCCTTCCTCCCTTTCGCGGCGCTCGGCGGCGGGCTCGCCTGGCAGCTCGCACCTGGCACCGATGAGCAGAAACGCGAAGCGCTGCAGCGATGGATCCTCGAGAACCCCGAGCTCATCACGAGCCCGGCCTTCGCCGGGTTCGTGCGGCAGGCGGTGATGGGTGCAGATGACGCCGCGCTTGGCATCGCCGGTGCGCCGCCCTGGGTGCCGGTGCTGCTCGGCGATCACGGCCTCGGCATCCTGGGCGTCGATACGAGCGCCGCAGTGCTCATCGCGGCGGGCGGCGTGAGCGGCACCCGACTGCTCCACGAGACGCCGGTGCGCGTCGAGCGCGTCTCGAGCCGCACGACCGACAGCGCGCCGGTCGGTGCCGAGCAGCGGCTCGCGCGGGTGCCCGAGGAGCAGCAGATCCGCATCGAGCGCTACACGGCGCCCGGGGAGGAGCCTCGCTACCTGGTCTACGTCGCGCCGACGCAGACCTTCTCGCCGGTCGCCGACGCGGAGCCGTGGGATCTCACAAGCAACATCGCCGGGGTGGCGGGGCTCCCGGCCGGCTCGATCCGCGCGACGGAACAGGCGATGGCGGATGCCGGCATCACCTCCGACTCCGAGGTCGTGCTCGTGGGGTTCTCGCAGGGCGGGCTCGTCGCGGATGCCGTGGCGGCATCCGGCAGGTGGAACACGGTGGGACTGGAGACCTACGGCGATCCGGGAGGGGGCATCGAGCTGCCGGAGGGGATCCGCGGGGTCGCGGTGCGGCACAGCGACGACTTCGTGGTGGCGACGGGTGGGCCGCAAGGCGCCACCGATCGAACGATCGTCGAACGGCAGGCCTACCCCGAGGGCGCGGAGATCCCGACCGACAAGCCGGCGCCCGCGCATCAGAAACGCGCCTACGAGGAGACCGCCCGGCTGTTGGACGCGGGCCGCTCACCGGAGCTGCGTGCGGAGCTCGACGCGCTCGACGCCTTCACGGGCGACTACACCGCGCGCGACGGCGCAACGATCACGACGTTCCGCTATCGGGCGGAACGGGTTCCGGCGGAGGCCGCTACGAGCGCCGCTTCCGGGTGAACGGCCGGAAGATGATGCCGATCAACCAGCCGATGATGCCGAGCACGAGTGCGCCCAGCACGCCCCACCAGAACGACTCCACCGAGAGGCCGAAGCCGGTGAGCGTCGAGATCCACGCGACCAGCAGGAACAGCAGCCCGTTGACGATGAGCGAGATGAGCCCGAGGGTCAGGATGTACAGCGGGAAGGCGACGATCTTGATCGCCGTTCCGATGACGCCGTTGACGATTCCGAACACCACCGCCAGCAGCACATACGTCCAGAACATCGGCCACGACCAGCTCGTCGCGTCGGCGGCCGCATCCCACGACGCCACCTGCACATGCGGATGGAGGATGAGCACGGTCAGCCAGAGGGCGAGGGCGTTGATGAGCAGCCGGATGACGAAGCGCATGGCGACATCATCCCACCACCCCCGCCGTAGGCTGAAGAGATGGCCGTCATCCTGCGTCCCGAGATCGCCGCCCTCGACCCCTACCGCCAGGGGCGACCCGCACCCGCCGAGGCGTTCAAGCTGTCGAGCAACGAGAACCCGTTCCCCACCCTCCCGGCGGTCGTGGAGGCGATCGCTGCGGCGAGCGTCGCGCGCTACCCCGACGGCTCGGCGTCTGCGCTGTGTGCGCGCCTGGCCGAGCGGGTGGGAGCCACGGTCGACGAGGTGCACGTGGGTGCCGGCTCGGTGTCGATCCTGCATCAGCTCGCGCAGGCGGCGGCCGGTCCGGGCGACGAGATCCTCTACTCCTGGCGTTCCTTCGAGGCCTACCCCGGCATCGTGACGGTCTCGGGGGCGACGAGCGTGACCGTGCCCAACCTGCCGGACGGATCGCACGACCTCGTGGCGATGGCGGCCGCGGTCACCGAGCGCACCCGCCTGGTGCTCGTCTGCAGCCCCAACAACCCGACGAGCGCCGTCGTGACGGCTGAGGCCTTCGAGGCCTTCATGGCGGCGGTGCCCGAGACGGTGCTCGTGGTGCTCGACGAGGCCTATCGCGAGTTCGTGACCGATCCGGATGCGGTGGACGGCATCCCGCTGTTGGAGCGTCACCCGAACCTCGTCGTGCTGCGCACCTTCTCGAAGGCGTACGGGCTGGCGGGGCTGCGGGTCGGCTACGCGGTGGGGCCGGCGTACGTGCTCGACGCCTGCCGAGCCACGGCGATCGCGCTCTCGGTGACGGAGCCCGCGCAGCGTGCCGCGCTCGCGGCCCTCGACCACGAGGACGACTACCGCGCCCAGCTCGCCGAGCTCGTCGAGCGCCGCACCCGCATCCGCGACGGGCTGCGCGCCCAAGGCTGGGAGATCCCCGAACCGCAGGGCAACTTCGTGTGGCTGCCCACCGGCCAGCGCACCGTCGCGGCCGCGGCCGCGCTCGAGGAGCACGGCATCGTCGCGCGCGTCTTCGCGCCCGAAGGCATCCGCGTGACCGTCGGTGAGGAGGCGTCTGTCGACAGGCTCCTAGCGGCCACCGATGAGGTTGTGCGCACCCTCTGACTTTCGCGGAATGCGGCGCGGCTAGGGTAGACCCCATGGCTTACACCGAGGCGACGGTCCAGCTGCTCTCGCCCCAGGGAACGCTCCTCGAGAACGACGCCACCGCTCCCTACCTGCCCTTCGTGGCCGCTCTCGACGACGCGCAACTGGGCGAGTTCCACCGTCAGATGGTCGTCATCCGCCGCTTCGACATCGAGGCGGGCAACCTGCAGCGGCAGGGGCAACTGGCGTTGTGGATCCCGAGCCTCGGCCAGGAGGCGGCCCAGGTCGGGTCGGCGTTCGCCGCGCGCCCGCAAGACCACATCTTCCCGGCGTATCGCGAGCACGCGGTGGGTCGCATCCGCGGGCTCGACGTGATCAAGCTCATCGAGCTGCTCCGCGGGCTCAGTCACGGCGGCTGGGTGCCCGAGCAGACCGGCAACTTCCACCTCTACACCCTCGTGATCGGCTCGCAGGCCCTGCACGCCACGGGCTACGCGATGGGGATGCGCTTCGACGGCCTCGTCGGCACCGGCGACCCCGAGGTCGACGCCGCGACCCTCGTCTACTTCGGCGACGGCGCCACCAGCCAGGGGGATGTGAGCGAGGCGTTCGTCTTCGCCGCGAGCTACCAGACGCCCCAGGTGTTCTTCCTGCAGAACAACCACTGGGCCATCTCGGTGCCGGTCGAGCGCCAGTCGCGCACCCCGCTGTATCTGCGGCCCGCAGGCTTCGGCATCCCGAGCGTGCAGCTCGACGGCAACGACGTGCTCGCCAGCTACGCCGTCACCCGGGCGGGCCTCGAGGCCGCCCGTGCCGGGCAGGGCCCGCGGTTCATCGAGGCGCTCACCTACCGGATGGGCGCCCACACCACGAGCGACGACCCCACCAAGTACCGCGAAGACGAGGAGACGCGGTTCTGGAGCGAGCGCGATCCGATCAGCCGCTTCGAGGCCTACCTGAGAAACCGGGGCGCGGGCGACGACTTCTTCCGCGAGGTCGCCGCGGAGGCCGAGGACTTCGCCGCGGATGTGCGCCGCCGCACCCTCGAGTTGCAGGATCCCCCCACCACGAAGGTGTTCGAGCACGTCTACACGGACGCGCATCCGCTCGTCGCCGAGCAGGCCGCCTGGTTCGGTGCCTACGAGGCGGGCTACGAGGGGGGCGAGGCGTGACCGAGCGGATGCTGCCGATGGCGAAGGCCATCAACGAGGGCCTGCGTGCGGCCCTCCGTGCCGACCCGAAGGTGCTGCTGATGGGTGAGGACATCGCGACCCTCGGCGGGGTGTTCCGGGTGACGGAGGGGCTGAAGGCGGAGTTCGGCGAGAACCGGGTGCTCGACACCCCGCTCGCCGAGTCGGGCATCGTCGGCACCGCGATCGGGCTCGCGATGCGCGGCTACCGGCCGGTGTGCGAGATCCAGTTCGACGGCTTCATCTTCCCCGGCTTCGACCAGATCACCTCGCAGCTCGCCAAGCTCACCTACCGCAACGAGGGTCACCAGAGCTTCCCGGTCGTCATCCGGGTGCCGTACGGCGGCCACATCGGTGCCGTCGAGCACCACCAGGAGAGCCCCGAGGCCTATTTCGCCCACACCCCCGGTCTGCGCGTGGTGAGCCCGGCGACGCCGAACGACGGCTACTGGATGATCCAGCAGGCGATCGCCTCCGACGACCCGGTGCTGTTCTTCGAGCCGAAGAGTCGGTACTGGGTGAAGGGCGAGGTGGCCGACGACGGCGTGCCCGCGCCGCTGCACCAGAGCCGCGTGGTGCGCACCGGAACCCAGGTGACGCTCGTCGGCCACGGTGCCATGGTCGCCCAACTGCTGCAGGCTGCCGAGGTCGCCGCGGGCGAGGGCACGAGCGTCGAGGTCGTCGACCTGCGCTCGCTCTCGCCGATCGACTACGCGCCGATCCTGGCATCCGTGCAGAAGACGGGTCGCCTGGTGGTGGCGCAGGAGGCACCCGGCAACGTGTCGGTCGGGTCGGAGATCGCCGCCACGATCGCCGAGCGCGCGTTCTATTCGCTCGAGGCGCCCGTGCTGCGGGTCTCCGGTTTCGACACGCCGTTCCCCCCGGCGAAGCTCGAAGGCGCGTACCTTCCGGATGTGGACCGCATCCTCGAGGCCGTGGATCGCGCCCTCGCCTACTGACCCACCCCCGTTCGATCCCACCGCGTACTGACCAGCACTGAGGAGGCCCCGTGGCCCACGCAGAGTTCCCGTTGCCGGATGTCGGCGAAGGTCTCACCGAGGCGGAGATCGTCGCCTGGAAGGTGAAGCCGGGCGACACCGTGACCGTCAATCAGGTGCTGGTGGAGATCGAGACGGCGAAGTCGCTCGTGGAGCTGCCGTCGCCGTTCGCGGGTACCGTCACGGAGCTGCTCGCGGAGGAGGGTGCCACCGTCGAGGTGGGCGCGCCCATCATCCGCGTCGACTCGGCGGGCGGAACCATCGAGTTGCAGGCGCCCGCCAACGACTCGGAGAGCCTGGGTGCCGTGTCCGACCCGGTGCACATGGCCGAGAAGGAGGACGCCGGCTCCGGTGCGGTGCTCGTCGGGTACGGCTCGAAGGGCGGCCACGCGGCCACCCGCCGCCGACGTCCCGGTGCCGCGGTCGCGAACCCGGATGCCGCCCCCGCACCCGCCGCCCGCACGGCCCCCCGTGGCCCCGCCTCGCAGGTGATCGCGAAGCCGCCGATCCGCAAGCTCGCGAAGGATCTCGACGTCGACCTCGCGCAGGTGAGCGCCACCGGCCCCGGAGGCGAGGTGCTGCGGGAGGATGTGATCCGGCAGGCCCAGCAGGCGAGCGTGTTCCGCAACATCCAGACGCCGGCCTGGCCGACGGAGCGGGAGGAGCGCATCCCCGTGAAGGGCGTGCGCAAGGCGACGGCGCAGGCGATGGTGGCATCCGCGTTCACCGCACCGCACGTCTCGGTGTTCACCGACGTGAACGCGACGCGCACCATGGAGTACGTGAAGCGGCTGAAGGCCTCGCCTGACTTCGCCGGGGTGCGGGTGTCGCCGCTGCTGGTGATGGCGAAGGCGATCATCTGGGCGGTGCGTCGCAATCCGACGGTCAACTCCTCGTGGACCGACGAGGAGATCATCGTGCGGCACTACGTGAACCTCGGCATCGCCGCCGCCACCCCGCGCGGGCTGATCGTGCCGAATGTCAAAGACGCGCAGGACCTGTCGATGCTCGAGCTCGCGCAGTCGCTCGAGCAGCTCACCCTGGTGGCGCGCGAGGGCAAGACGCAGCCGGCCGCCATGTCGGGCGGCACCATCACGATCACCAACCTCGGCTCGTTCGGCATGGACACCGGCACGCCGATCCTGAACCCCGGCGAGGTGGCGATCGTCGCCCTCGGCGCCATCAAGCAGAAGCCGTGGGTGGTCGACGGCGAGGTGCGCCCCGCCTTCGTGACGACCGTCGGCGCATCCTTCGACCACCGCGTGGTCGACGGGGATGTGGCGTCGCGCTTCACCGCCGATGTCGCCTCCGTGCTGGAGGAGCCGGCGCTGCTGCTCGACTGAGCTGTCGGCGCCGCGGTAATCCGCGGCGCGTCGCTCCGCGAATCGGCACGAGCGCGGTCGCGCCGATCCGCTGTGGCTGGGTTGGCGAGTCGACCTTCCGCTGGTCGAGTGCCGCGCGGAGCGCGGTGTATCGAGACCACCACCACCGATTCCTGAGGTCGGGGGCAGCCCCTAGCTTTGCGCCATGCAGATCCGAGGAGAACTCGCGCGGGTGCTGATCGCCGTCAAGGCTTCCCCGCAGCCGTCCGCGAAGTACGGCGATACGGTGTGCGTCGCCGGCATACGCATCGATGGAGGCCGCGCCGAATGGATTCGCCTCTACCCGGTGCCGTTTCGCTGGATCGGCGGCGATCAACAGTTCCGCAAGTACGACATCGTCGATGTGGAGATCCGGCGGGCGACAGGCGACTCGCGTCCGGAGAGCTTCAAGCCGGACATCGAGACCATCAAGGTGGTCGGTCACCTCGACGACTGGAAGGCGAGGCAGCCCATCTTCGAACGGCTGCCGCGCACGACCACGTGTTCCTTGTCGTCGGCCGCGACGGAGCGGCACGATGCACCGTCGCTCGGCATGGTCACCGTGCGTGAGCTGATCAAGCTCGAGTACGAGGACCGTCCGGGATGGACGGATGCGGAGAAGGCGAAGATCGCTGCGAGCGTCGAGCGCAGTCAGCTCTCCCTGTTCGCCGACCCGGCGTCCACGCCGGCGCAGCTCAAGGCTCCTCGATTCAAGGTGCGCTATCGATATCACTGCGAGGACGCGAGGTGCCCGAGCCATGGTGGACAGATACTCGACTGGGAGCTCACTGCGCTCCAGAATCGGCAACGCGTCTCCGATCAACAGTTGAAGGCCTCGATCGACGCCCGGTTCGGCCAGCAGATGTTCTCCGCCGACAGGCAGACGTCCTTCTTCATGGGCAACTTCGAGGACCCCCGCAAGCGCCACGGTTTCAGCGTGCTGGGGATCCACTACCCGCCGGGCAGCGTGGCCAGCAGTGTGGGGCTGTTCGACCTAGACGTGAACGACTGACCGCCGCGCCTCGCGAACGGCGGCAAGCACCTGCTCGCGATGGCAGTGTGTCTCGTCAGCCTCATAGCACAGCAGGGCCACAGTGTGAGTCTCGGCGAGATCCGCCACCTCCCTGAGCGCGGCTGCAGCATCCGGGTTGGACAGCAGCCCGCGGAACTGATCACGAGCGGCCTCGCCAGCAAGGGTCGACGTCTCTGCGTAGCCGGCCCGGTTCTCGCGCGGGTTGCCGAGGCGAGGTTCGTGCAGGTAGGTGATGCCCGCCGCCTCGAGCGCCGCACCCAGCGCGCGCTTGGAGTAGCCCTGCTTTCGGGAGAGGGCATTCAACCGGATGTCCACGAGCACGTCCGCATTGCGCAGTCGCAGCTTGGCGATGAGGTCGTCGATGGAGAGGCCTTCGTAGCCGATACCGAACACGTTGGCTCCTTCACGCGTGACGTCGAGGGGATCTCTCCCAGTCTCGCACCGCCGCCGACATCGACGAGCGCCACCGTCCCGACTCAGGTGGTTGAGGAGCGCCGCCGCGCAGCGGCGACGTGTCTCGAAACCACCGTCACCCCCGCCGCCGGCCGTCGCTCGACGACACCGGGAACATCTCGAGCGTGACGCCGGTGAGCAGCGTGCCCACCTCCACGCCGAAGGCATCCGCGATCCGCAGCAGCGAGTGCAGGTTCGGCATCGCGCGTCCGCCCTCGTAAGCGCGGATGTTGGACGAGTCGATGCCGCTCGCCGCCGCGAGCTGGTCCTGCGTCATCGAGACGCGCAGCCGCTCGGCGGTGATGAGCCCGCCGATGTGGGCGGCTGCAGGCGACGGGACGCGAGGCACCGGTCAAGCCTCAGCGTGCCCGGGCGCGTGTGCCAGGGTGCATGTCCCCGGGTACTTGTACTCTCATACTCGTGTCAACCACGGATGGGGCAGCCGAGCGGCTGGTCAAGTCGCGCCAGCGGGTGGCCGATCACGGTGAGGTGTTCACGCCCGCCTGGCTGGTCGACGACATGCTCGACCTGGTCGACGCGGAGACCCAGCGCATCGATTCGCGCTTCCTCGAGCCGGCCTGCGGGTCGGGCAACTTCCTCGTGCCGGTGCTCGAGCGCAAGCTCGCCGCGGTGCAGCGACGTTACGGCCGCAGCGACTTCGAGCGGCGCCACTACGCCCTGCTCGGCCTCATGTGCGTCTACGGCATCGAGTTGCTGCCCGACAACGCGGCTGAGTGCCGCGAGCGGCTGCGCGACGTCTTCGTCCGTTTCCTGAAGGCAGACGAGCTCTGGACGCGGGCAGCTGAGCGCGTGCTCGCCCTCAACATCGTGCAAGGCGACGCGCTCCAGATGACGGACGCGGCGGGCGCCCCCATCGTCTTCGCCGAGTGGGCGTACCTCGGTCGGGGGCGGTTCCAGCGCCGCGACTTCCGGTTCCACCATCTCGCGCGGCGGTCCGAGTTGCGAGGCCAGCGCTTCGCGGCGAGCGACGAGCACGAGGTGTTTGTGCCGGTGCGCGCGTTCCCGCCGACCACAATGAAGGAACTCGCGGCGTGACTTCGACGCTTCCGAAGGCGAGCTTCACCCTCGCCGTTCACAACCCCGACGTGCTGACCTGCATCGCCAACCTGTCGAACGACGAGGTGTTCACACCGCCGGCGTTCGCGAACCGAATGCTCGACACTCTCGAGCAGGCGTGGGCGGAATCCAACGACGGCAACTCGATATGGGCCGACCCCACCGTCACCTTCCTCGACCCGTTCACCAAGTCGGGCGTGTTTCTGCGCGAGATCGTCAATCGGCTGAATCTGGGACTCGCGGATGCCATCCCCGATCTGCAGGATCGCGTCGACCACATCCTCACCCAGCAGGTGTTCGGCATCGGCATCACCGAACTCACCGCGCTGCTCGCCCGCCGCAGCGTCTACTGCTCGAAAGACGCCGCCGGCGAGCACTCGATCGCGAAGTCGTTCGACCGCCACTGGGGCAATATCTGGTTCGAGCGCACCGAGCACACGTGGGCGGGCACGAAGTGCGCGTACTGCGGGGCGAGCAAGGGCGAGTACGCGCGTGACGACGAGCTCGAGACCCACGCCTACGCCTTCATCCATGCGTCCGACATCAAGACCCGGATCGCGCGAATGTTCGGAGCCGACATGCAGTTCGACGTCATCATCGGAAACCCGCCGTACCAGCTAAGCGACGGTAGCGGTGGTGGATCGGGTGCGATGCCGATCTACCAACGATTTATCGCGCAAGCTCAGCGACTGGAGCCGCGGTTCCTCACCATGGTGGTGCCGTCGAAGTGGTTCTCGGGCGGGCGCGGGCTTGACGACTTCCGTGCCTCGATGCTCGCCGACCGCCGCCTACGCCGCCTCGTCGACTTCCCCGACTCGCGCGACGCGTTTTCGGGCGTTGATGTCGCAGGCGGCGTGTGTTATTTCCTGTGGGATCGTGACAGCGTGGGCGCGTGCATCGTGGATACCGTGAGCGCTGAGTCACGTTTTTCGGCGGTGCGAGTGCTCGATGAATATGACGTTTTCGTGCGCGACAACCGCATGCTTGCGGTGATCAAACGAGTCGAAGTCGCCCAGGAAGAACCTCTCTCGCGATTGGTGTCCGCGAGGCGTCCATTCGGCATCGACTCTGCGCATGAGCGGGACTCAGAGGGTGAGTTGTTCCTGTACGCGAGCGGCAAGGATGGCCGCATCCGACGAGCGGATGTACCCAAGGGTGCGCATCTTGTGGATCGTTGGAAGGTGTTGCTGTCCAAGACCTCGAGTGAGCACGCTGGCCAGACCGATAGATCCGGCCGGCGGCGGGTGCTCTCACGCATTGAGATCATGCCGCCTGGATCTGTGGCCACGGAGTCGTACCTGATCCTGGGCCCGTTCGAGACGGAGGGAGAGGCAGCAAACGCTGCCGCCTACTTGCGTACGCGCTTCGCGCGATTCCTCGTTGCGTCGGTGCTCCTCACCCAGAACATCACTCGCGGTTCGTTCGACTTCGTGCCCGCGCAGGATTTCACGCGCCCGTGGACGGATTCCGACCTCTACGAGAAGTACGGCATCACCGACGAAGAAATCGCCTTCATCGAGAGCATGGTCCGCCCGATGGAGCTCGCCGATGCCGAAGACTGACGCGGAGCTCTTCGCCCCCAAGTCGGAGTCGCGGCTGCGGATCTACGGGTGGTCGAGTGGCGAGGTGGCGGAGCGCTGGCGCGGCTGCCTCAAGGTGGGGCAGACGGCGCGCGACGCCAACACGCGCATCCGGGAGTCGCAGGGGCAGGCGCGGGTCGACTACCTGCTCGAGGTCGACGAGCTCGCGGAGCGCCCCGACGGCTCCACCTTCAGCGACACTGACGTGCGTGCGCGGCTCATCCAGAAGGGCTTCGAGAACGTCGTCTTCGAGTCGAGCAAGGAGTGGATGCGCTGCACCGCCGCCGACGTGCGCACGGCGATCGAGGAACTGCGGGCGGGCAAGAGCTACAGCGGTACCCACTCGGACACCTTCGCGATGCGCGACGAGCAGCGCTCCGCCGTCGACAAGACCTACGCCTACTTCCAGGATCGCTGGGCAGGTGACTCGGATGCGGTGCCGGAGTTCCTCTGGAACGCGAAGATGCGCTTCGGCAAGACCTTCACCGCCTACCAACTCGCGAAGCGCCTCGAAGCGAAGCGCGTGCTCGTCGTCACCTTCAAGCCGGCCGTCGAAGACGCCTGGCAGAAGGACCTCGAGTCGCACGTCGACTTCGACGGCTGGCAGTACCTGTCGCGCGCGAACGGCGGGGATCCCGCGGACGCCGACCCGGCGCATCCGCTCGTCTACTTCGGCTCGTTCCAAGACCTGATGGGCCGCGACGCGGCCGGCAACTTCAAGCCACGCAACCAGTGGCTCACCGAACTCGGCTGGGACCTCGTGGTGTTCGACGAATACCACTTCGGCGCCTGGCGCGACACCGCGAAAGAGCTGTTCGAGGGCGAGGATGACACCGCCCGGAAGCGGGAGACCGAGCAGGAGTTCGGTGCCGCGCTCGAAACCTTCGCCGAGGAGCTGGAGGAGCTCGGCAGCGACGAAGACGCCTTCGTGCCGATCCAGGCGCGCGCCTACCTCTACCTGTCGGGCACGCCGTTCAAGGCGCTCGCCACCGGCCGGTTCATCGAGGAGCAGATCTTCAACTGGACCTACACCGACGAGCAGCGGGCCAAGGCCGCTTACGCGGAGCAGCATCCGGGAGAGGCGAACCCCTACGCCTCGCTGCCCGAGATGCGGCTCTTCACCTACCAGATGCCCGACGAGCTCACCGCGATCGCGAGCCAGGGCGAGTTCGACGAGTTCGACCTGAACGCCTTCTTCGAAGCGAAAGGCACGGGGGCGGATGCTGAGTTCGTGCATCAGGACGAGGTGCAGAAGTGGCTCGACATCATCCGCGGCAACTACCTGCCGACGCAGGTCGACGCGATGCGCGCCGGGCAGAAGCCGCCGTTCCCCTACTCCGACACGCGGTTGCTGCCCTACCTGCAGCACTCCATCTGGATGCTGCCGCGCACCGCATCCTGCGCCGCGATGGCGAGACTGCTCGCCCAGCCGCAGAACGCGTGGTGGCACGACTACACCGTGGTGAACGTGTCAGCGCCGGGTGTCGGCGTGGGGCTCGACGCGCTGCCGCCGGTGCGGGCTGCGATCGGCAACGGCCGCGACACGAAGACGATCACCCTCACGGTCGGCAAGCTCACTACCGGTGTGACCGTGGCACCGTGGTCGTCGATCCTGATGCTTCGCAACCTGAAGGCGCCCGAGACCTACTTCCAGGCGGCGTTCCGGGTGCAGTCGCCGTGGACCATCCGCAACCCCGACGGCGACGACCCGCGGCGCGAGGAGATCCTGAAGCCCGTCTGCTTCGTGTTCGACTTCGCGCCCACCCGTGCCCTGCGGCAGATCGCGGAGTACGGTGCGGGGCTCTCGCCCGAGACGCAGAATCCCGAGCGCGCCGTCGAGGAGCTGGTGCGGTTCCTGCCGGTGCTCGCCTACGACGGATCGCACATGACCCAGGTGGATGCGGGCGGCATCCTCGACATCGCCATGGCGGGCACCTCGGCCACCCTGCTCGCGCGCAAGTGGGAGTCGGCGGTGCTCGTGAACGTCGACAATGAGACGCTGCGCAAGATCATGTCGTCGCAGGCGGCGATGGATGCGGTGATGAACATCGAAGGCTTCCGCGCGCTCGGCTCGTCGGTGTTCGAGACCGTCGTCAACAAGTCGGAGGCCGTGCGCGACAGCAAGAAGGAGAAGGGCGAGGACCTCACCGCCGCCGAGAAGCGCGAACTGACCGCGGAGGAGAAGGAGTACAAGTCCAAGCGGAAGCAGATCCAGGAGAAGCTGATCAAGTTCGCCACCCGGATCCCCGCGTTCATGTACCTCACCGACTACCGCGAGCACACCCTCCGCGACGTGATCACCAAGATCGAGCCTGAGCTTTTCCGCGCGGTCACCGGGCTCACCGTCGACGACTTCGAGCTGCTCGTCTCGCTCGGCGTCTTCAACGCCGGCCACATGAACCAGGCCGTGTTCGCCTTCCGACGTTACGAAGACGCATCCCTCTCCTACACGGGCATCGAGTCGCATGAGGGCCTGCGGCGCTACGGGCTCTACGACACCGTCGTCGCGGTCGAGGGGTAGCGCAGGTCGTGGGTGCGCGGTAGACGCCGCCCATAGTTATGCATAACTATGGGCGCCGCGCTCTCAGCGCCCGAGAGCGTCCCTGGCGCAAGGAAGGTTTATGCATAATGAGCGTCACAAATTGAGATAGCGCAAAGTTATGCATAAAATGCTCGCATGAAGGCCGACGAGCTGACCGCGGTCATCGCTGGTGGCGAGACATACACAGTCGAGTTCAAGCGGGCGAGGAAAGGGCAACTCGATGACGGCGACGTCTTCGAGGCCGTTGTCTGTCTTGCCAACGGTGACGGAGGGGTGCTGCTCCTCGGAGTCGAGGACGACGGCACGATTTCCGGCGCCGAGTCCCCGAAGGGAGGCCCGGTCGATCCAATCTCGCTCAGCGCATTCATCCTCAACAAGACGGAACCGCCGGTGGCCTGCACAACCGAAGTCGTCGTCGTCGATGGCCGCGATGTCGTCATCATCGAGGTCCCCAAGGCGCCGACGCCGACGAGCACCAAGAGCGGACTCTTCCGCAGGCGGTCTCTGCGTGCCGACGGATCTCCCGAGTGTGTCGCCTACCTTCCGCACGAGATCGTCTCCGCAGGACTGAGCGCTCAAGGACGTGACTACGCCGAAACCGTTGCGCGGGGCGCCACTTCCGAAATGCTCGACCCGCGTGAGTTCGAGCGGTTCAGGCGACTCTGCGCGAGCGGAAAGGGTGACCGTGGGCTCGCGGAGTCGAGCGCGAGCGAGATCCTTCGCGCGTTACGGCTTACGAAGCCCGAGACAGAAGAACTGACTCTGGGAGCGATTCTGCTCTTCGGGGGCGAGGCTGCCATTCATCGCTACGCGGCGACGGCGGAGCTCCTCTTCCAGGAGGAGCGCAACGGTGTGCTCACGTTCAATGAGGAACTTCGCGCTCCGTTGTTCCGGATGGCGGAGCGCGTCGCGGAACTGTTGGAAGTGCGCAATTCCGAGCAGGAACTGCTCGTCGGAATCCACCGCGTCGGGATCCCGCGACTACCGGCAGGCATTGTTCGCGAGGCGGTGGCGAACGCGCTGGTCCATCGGGACTACTCGGAACTGGGACCGGTCCGCGTGCAGCTCTCCGAGTCGCGACTCCGGATCACGAGCCCCGGGGGCTTTCCCCCGGGGATCACATTGTCCAACGTGATCGACGAGTCCAAGCCCCGGAGTGTTGTCCTCGCGGAGGCCTTCAAGCGGGCTGGGCTGGTGGATCGATACGGCCGTGGCGTTCCCGACATCTACCGGCAGC
This sequence comes from Leifsonia xyli, assembly GCA_003243275.1. GTDB lineage: Bacteria > Actinomycetota > Actinomycetes > Actinomycetales > Microbacteriaceae > Homoserinibacter. The sequence goes on from QFQR01000004.1 coordinate 102,762, forward strand.
TCCTGCGGCTCGGGCGAAGCGGTCCCGACTACTCGGCGAGCAATGAGCGGATGGTCACCGTGAGCATCCCGACGAGCGACTCCGATCTCGAGATGGTGAGATTCGTGATCGAGCACGACGATGCCGACCGTACCCCGCTCACCCTCACGCACCTCCGGATCCTTCACGAGCTCAAGGCTGTGCACGATGCCTCCGTTCCCGAACTGAGCGACGCGCTAGCGCTCCCTGAGGCGCGCGTGCGGGAGGATCTCGCGCGACTCACGGAGGAGGGGATCGTCGAGCCTCGCGGGACGGGAAGGGCTCGTCGCTACTACCTGACGGTGGCCTTCTATCGCAACGCGCACGCGAGTGAGTACGTAAGACTCCGTGGTGTCGAGCCAATCCAGCAGGAGCAGATGGTGCTCAGCTATGTCGACAGGTTCGGAAGCATCACGCGCAGCAAGGCTGCCGAACTGTGCCGACTGAGTCCTCAGCAGGCGCGGCTGTTGCTCAGGAGCCTCGTCCTCGAGGGCGAACTTGAGCTGCGCGGGGAGAAGCGCGGCGCCCATTACGTGCGGGCGTCAAACAAAAACAAGAATGATTCTCAATTAGAGTGGCGGGGCGAGTGAGCGGTGCGAGGCGGTACGGGATGCGCTCGGCCGCACCGAGGGCTTCGTCTCGGCTGGCCCGGTCGAGGCATGGGCACGGCAGGTCGCCGTCGAATATGGGTTCCCAGACCGTAACCACGTGGTCGACGTGTTCGGGCTCTGCCCGGACCGCAGCGCCGCGCTGATTCAGGCGGCCGCGGGTTCCCGGAGACGGAGCTCCCGACTGCGCGACTGGCGGATGCCGCATCCGTCCGGTATCTTGGGAGGGTTGCGCAGAAATGCGCTTCTTTGTGCGCCGTCGCGACCGCCGGATCCGTCCGGAGGATCACGATCTGGTGTGCCGACAAGTGACCTTGGGTGGGGCGATCGTCCCACGGTAGAGAACAGGAAAGAACCATGGCAGCTGTGTGCCAGGTGACCGGAGCCGTTCCCGGCTTCGGACACAACATCTCGCACTCGCACCGCCGGACGAAGCGCCGCTTCGACCCGAACGTGCAGAAGAAGAAGTACTACGTCCCGTCCCTCAAGCGCACCGTGACGCTCACGTTGTCCGCTAAGGGCATCAAGGTGATCGACGCGCGCGGCATCGAGTCCGTCGTCGCCGAGATCCTCGCGCGTGGGGAGAAGATCTGATGGCCAAGAAGGCTCAGGACATCCGTCCGATCATCAAGCTCCGCTCCACGGCCGGCACCGGGTACACCTACGTGACCCGCAAGAACCGCCGCAACGACCCCGACCGCATCGTGCTCAAGAAGTACGACCCCATCGTGCGCAAGCACGTCGAGTTCCGAGAGGAGCGTTAAGCAATGGCCAAGAAGAGCAAGATCGCGAAGAACGAGCAGCGGAAGGTCATCGTCGAGCGCTACGCCGCGAAGCGCCTCGAGCTCAAGAAGGCGCTCGTGAGCCCCGAGTCGACCGACGAGCAGCGCGAGGCCGCCCGCCTCGGCCTGCAGAAGCTGCCGCGCGACGCCTCGCCGATCCGCGTGCGCAGCCGCGACTCGATCGACGGCCGCCCGCGCGGTGTGCTCACCAACTACGGTGTCTCCCGTGTGCGGTTCCGCGACATGGCCCACCGTGGCGAGCTGCCCGGCGTGACCAAGTCGAGCTGGTAAGCACCCGCACCACACGTCCGAGGGGGCGTCGGCATCGCGCCGGCGCCCCCTCGTCGTCTCCGGAAACGTCCAGCCGGCATCCGGCAACCCTCAACCATCACCTGAGGTCGAGTTCTCGAAACGGGGCGAAAAGCCCGGAAATGTCGGGGATCGCTGGTAGTTTCGAGCACGGTTCAGGGGTAGACGCCTCGGGGCCGACCCCCGGCGGCATCCTCCACGGATCCGCACCGAAATCCAGAAAACCGTCCGAGGAGGACACATGGCTGACACCCTCAACAAGAGCGACCTCGTCGCCGCCATCGCGGCTGAGACCGGCGAGAGCCAGGCGACCGTCAACAAGGTCGTGGACTCGTTCTTCTCCGTCGTCGCCACCCAGGTCGGCGGCGGCAAGAAGGTCAGCCTCCCCGGCTGGCTGTCGTTCGAGAAGACCCACCGCGCCGCCCGCGCGGGCCGCAACCCCGCGACCGGCGAGACCATCCAGATCGCCGCCTCGAACGGCGTGAGCGTCAAGGCCGGCTCGAAGCTCAAGGCCGCCGTCAAGTAATTCGGCTTCACCAGCCAGGGGCGCCGACCAGCGATGGTCGGTGCCCCTGCTGCGTTTCCTGGCCGCGTTCTTCGCGCCCCGGGACGGCGCATAGGCTGGATGGGTGCGGCGCCTCGCGTGGGTCACCGGACCCGCCCTCCTCCTGCTCGCCGCGCTCGCGGCGGTTCTCGTGGCGCTCTCCGTCGGCGGGGGTGCGGATGCGCCACCGCTCGTGGACCCTGGTGCCCTCGTGCGCTACGGCATCCCGATCGTCACCGTGCTCGTCAACCTCGGAGCCGCCGCAACCGTCGGCAGTCTCGCGCTCGCCTGCTTCGCGCTGACGCCGGGCGAGAAAGCCTACGAGCGAGTGGTCGACCTCGCGGCTGCCGGCGCCGCGGTCTGGACCGTCGCATCCGGCACCATGGCGTTCCTGCTGTTCCAGAGCCTGCACATCACCGCGCCGACCCTCGACGACGCCTACGGCCAGCAGTTGGGCACCTTCCTCACCGAGGTTCCGGCCGGACGCGCCTGGCTCACCGTGACCCTGGTGGCGGCGGCAGCCACCGCGGTCTGCTTCGCCGTGCGCAACATCACCGCCCTCGCGGTCACCGGCATCGGATCGGCGTTCTCTCTGCTGCTCATCGCACAGCAGGGGCACGCGGGCTCCACCGCCGAGCACGACCTCGCCGTGAGCGCCATCTGGCTGCACATCCTCTTCGCCTGCGTATGGGTGGGCGGCCTGCTCGCGATCGTCGTGGTGCGCCGCCAGCTCGCGGGCGACCGGATGCGCGCGGTGCTCGCGCGGTACTCGAGCCTCGCGCTCGTCAGCTTCGTCGTCGTCGCGATCTCCGGCTACGTCTCCGCCGCCGTCCGCGTCGGCGAGTTCGCCAACCTCGCCAGCCCCTACGGGCTCATCGTGGTCGGCAAGGTGACCGCGCTGCTCGCCCTCGGCGTGCTGGGCGCCATGCAGCGGCGCTGGGTGATCTCCCGGGTGCGCGAGCGCGCATCCGCCTGGTGGTTCCGGGCGCTCGTGCTCGGAGAGCTCGCCTTCATGGGGGTCGCGACCGGTCTCGGTGCGGGCCTCGCGCGCACCGCGCCGCCCATCGCGGAGGTGCCCAGCACCGAGCTCAGCAACCCGAGCCCGTCCGAGATCCTCACCGGCCGCGCGCTGCCGCCCGAGCTCGCCGGCATCCGCTTCGTCACCGAGTGGAGGCTGGAGCTCGTCTGGGCGCTCATCGTCGCCTTCGGTGCGTTCTTCTACCTCGCCGGCGTCTGGCGCCTGCACCGTCGCGGTGACCGCTGGCCCTGGTACCGCACGGTGCTCTGGCTGCTCGGCCTCGGCACGCTCGCCTGGGTCACCAACGGCGCCCCCGGCGTCTACGGGCAGTACCTCTTCTCGGCGCACATGCTCGGTCACATGGTGCTCACCATGGCGATCCCGGTGCTGCTCGTGCTGGCGGCACCGGTCACCCTCGCCGCGCGCGCCATCCACAAGCGCGACGACGGCAGCCGCGGGCCACGCGAATGGATCCTGTGGGCGGTGCAGTCGCCCGTCGCCGCGGTGCTGACCAACCCGTTCGTCGCTGCCGCCCTCTTCGCGGTCTCGCTCTGGGTGTTCTACTACACGGGGCTGTTCCGCTGGGCGGTCACCGATCACGTCGGTCACCTGTGGATGGTCACCCACTTCCTCATCACCGGGTATCTCTTCGCACTCGTGCTCGTCGGCGTCGACCCGGTGCGCAAGCGACCCCCGCACGCGCTGCGACTGCTGCTGCTGCTGGCGACCATGGCTTTCCACGCCTTCTTCGGCCTCGCCATCATGTCCGACCAGGGACTCATGCTCGCCGACTGGTTCGGCGCGATGGGGCGCACCTGGGGGCTGCCGCCGCTCGAAGATCAACGCTGGGGCGGCGGGATCGCGTGGTCGGTGGGCGAGATCCCGACCGTGATCCTCGCGATCGTCGTCGCGGTGCAGTGGGCGCGCAGCGACGACCGGGAGGCGAAGCGGCGCGACCGCGCGGCCGACCGCGACGGCGAGGCGGAGTTGGCGGCGTACAACGCGATGCTCGAGAAGCGGTCGAAGCGGGGCTGAGGGCGCGGCTCGGTAGCGTATCGACACCGCCGCGCCAGGTCAGCGCAGGGCCGGGTCGAGCACGACGGTGGAGCCGTCGAAGGCGATACGGTAGCCGGCCGAGAACGGCACATCCTTCTCGAGGGTCGTCACCGAGCCGTCGAAGAGGGACTGCACCTCGACGCTCAGGTGCGCCACGCCGTCGGCCGGTGGCACCGCCCAGAGGCCGAGCTTGTCGGAGGCCGCGATGGTCGCATCCGGCATCTGGGAGATCGTCCATCGCGGCGCCGAGACCACCCGGTTCTCGATGGCGAACCCGAAGGGGCACCCCGTGGGGAACAGCACCTGCTGGGTGGTGCAGGAGGTGAGCTGAGCCTCCATCGCGCTCTGCGCCGCCGCCACGAACGCCGCGTTCGGCCCGATGTCGAGCTGCACGGATGCCTCGCCGCCGCTCGCGGCGATCGTGACCGGTGTCGCCGTCAGGAACTCGGAGCGATGCGTGAGCGTGTAGACCCCGGGGGTGAGCGCGGCGAACACGGTCGGTGCGCCTGACCCGAGGTCGAGCGGCAGCCTCCCGACCGTCAGGCGACCGTCGCCCGTGGTCGCGACGCTGAGCGCGGTGATCGGCGACACCGCGAAACCCCACTCGGGGAACAGCCCGAAGCGGGTGCCGATCCGCTCGACCTGGAGCGTGGCGCGTGCGCTCTCGCCTGACGCCGAGAACGCGACCGTGATCCGGTGCACCCCGCCGCGCTCGGTGTCGTCGACGACCGTCGCGTCGACCGCCGTGAGGGCGAGCGGGTCGAGCAGTCGGGCGTCGAGCCCCGCGGAGTCGACCCCGGGGAGCGCGAGCACCTCGTCGACGCGCCCGTCGGCGAGGGCGTCGAGGTAGTCGCGCACGAAGCCGGATGCGGAGAACGCTGTAGCGTTCGCCGCCACGACCCCGCCGACGATCGCACCGAGCAGGAGCACAGCCGCTCCTACCCAGCCCAGCACGATCCGCATGCTCCACATTCTGCCGCGTGCGGCCGTGGGCATCCGCTCGGCTCGGCTAGCCTGCTGGGATGCCGCGCACCGACCTCGCCCCCGAACAGCGCGCGGTCTTCGAGGCGATCGAGACGACGCGCGAGCACATCTTCGTCACCGGCCGGGCCGGCACCGGCAAGTCGACGCTGCTCGAGCACCTCGCCTGGAACACCTCGAAGCAGCTCGTGATCTGCGCGCCCACCGGGGTCGCAGCGCTCAACGTCGGCGGGCAGACCATCCATTCGCTCTTCCGCTTGCCGATCGGGGTGATCGCCGACCACGAGATCGAGCAGTCGGCCGAGCTCAAGAAGCTGCTGAACACGATCGAGACGCTCGTGGTCGACGAGGTGTCGATGGTCAACGCCGACCTGCTCGACGCCATGGATCGCAGCCTGCGGCAGGCGCGGCAGCGACCCCACGAGGCCTTCGGCGGGGTGCAGCTCGTGCTGTTCGGCGATCCGTTCCAGCTCGCGCCCGTCCCCGGCGACGGCGATGAGCGCGCCTACTTCGCCGACCGCTACCGCTCGATCTGGTTCTTCGACGCGCGGGTGTGGGACGAGGCCGACCTCACGATCTACGAGCTCGGCACCATCCACCGGCAACACGAGCTCGAGTTCAAGCAGCTGTTGAACGCCGTGCGGCACGGGCAGGTGACGGCGGAGATGGCGGGCAGGCTCAACTCGGTCGGTGCGCGACGCGCGCCCGACGACGGCGTGATCACCCTCGCCACCACCAACCAGACCGTCACCCGCATCAACCAGACCGCCCTCGGCAGGCTCCCCGGGCGCGTGCTCAGCGCGGTCGCGGATGTCAGCGGCGACTTCGGCGGGCGCGCGTATCCCGCGGATGAGCGGCTCGAGCTGAAGGTCGGGGCGCAGGTGATGTTCCTGCGCAACGACGCGGGAGGCGAGGGCCGCTGGGTGAACGGCACGATTGGCGAGGTGGTGGGCATCGGCGACGACGTGACCGTCGACATCGACGGCGAGGAGCACCAGGTGGGTCCCGCCACCTGGGAGCGCTACAAGTACAGCTACTCACCCGTGACGAAGCAGCTCACGAAGGATGTGGTGGCCGAGTTCACGCAGTTCCCGCTGCGCTTGGCGTGGGCGGTGACGATCCACAAGTCGCAGGGCAAGAGCTACGACCGGGCGATCGTCGACCTGGGGCAGCGCAGCTTCGCGCCGGGGCAGACCTATGTCGCGCTCAGCCGGCTCACCGCGCTCGACGGGCTCTACCTGACCCGCGCCCTGCGGCCGAGCGACATCATCGTCGACGACAACGTGCGGCGGTTCATGGGGCGCGCGAAACCCATCCCCGGGATCGAGGCGTAGGGGGGCGGGGGTTTCGATACGCCCGCTTCGCGGGCTACTCAACCAGCGGGGAATGCGGCTGCCGCGTGGCTACTCGACGTGCGAGGGATGCGGATGCGCCGCGGGTGCTCGACGCGCGGGGGAATGCGGATGCGTGCGGTTCTCAACCGGTGGGGAATGCGGCTGCGGCGCGGGCGCTCGACGCGCGGTGAGGGGAGCGAGCGTCAGGCGGCGGCCTTCGCGCGGGCCAGGTCGTCGAAGAGCTCGGTGTTGAAGCGGTACGCCAGCAGCACCTCGTCGATGACGCGCTCGCGCTCGGTCTCGTCCCAGTCGACCTGGTCGAGCTGCTCGCGGTAGGTCTCCTTGAAGGCCTGCGGGTCGGCGATCTCGTCGAAGAGGTAGAACCCGACCCCGTTGGTCTCGAAGCCGAAGCGGCGCTGCATGACCTTGCGGATGAACTGGCCGCCCGACAGATCGCCCAGGTAGCGCGTGTAGTGGTGCGCGACGAACCCGCCCGACCAGCGCTCGGCGGCGACCCGACGCAGGCGCTCGACGTAGGCGACCGTGGTCGGCAGGGGGGTGATCTGCTCGCGCCAGTCGGTGCCCAGCAGGTACTCGAGGTCGGCCTCGAGGGCCGGGAGACGGGTGAGGCGGGGGGTCGCGAACCGGGCGACCACGGCATCCTCGGCGAAGACCTGCTCGGCGGCCTCGATCGCCTCGTAGATGAAGTAGTGCTGGGCGACGAGGGCGATGTAGTCGTCGCGCGTGCCCTCGCCCTTCATGAGGTCGGACATGAAGCCGGCGCCTTCGCTGTCCGAGTGGCCGGACCAGGTGCGCTCGCGCAGCGCCTGAGAGAAGGGCAGCACCGACATGGCGACTCCTTAGAGGTTAGGTTCCCCTTAGCTTATGTCAGACTGAAGGTTTGCGCCAGCCGCTTTCGCATCCGCATGCGTCGGAGGTGCCCCCAGTCCGGTGGCCAGCAGCACGGTCGATGCGGCGAAATGCAGCAGATTGCCGAACCCGTTGAGCGCCGGCAGGTTCGCGGGGGTGCCGACGGCGAAGAGGCCGAACAGCCCGAGCCCCAGCAGCAGCGCGCCGACGGCGACGTTCAGGTGCCGGGTGAGCCGCCTGCCGCGGAGGGCACCCCAGGCGAGCACGATCCCGATCGAGAGGTGCACCCCGGCGAGCGCCAGGTTGGTGCTGAGCGCCCCCGCCAGCAGGGATCCGGCCGACTGGTCGACCGCCGGATCGAGCGAGGCGACGAGCCCCCACGCCCCGACCGCACCGAACACCACGGCACCCGCCGCCGCGACGATCCGGTTCGGCGTCATGATCGTCAGTCGTGCGGGCGCGGTTCGATGCCGAGCTTGCCGCAGGCGGCGTCGTAGAGGGCGACGATCTCGCGGCGCAGTTCGGGACGCTCGCTCAGCTCGCGCGACCAGGGCAGGTGCAACTCGGACTCCTCGCCGTCCGAGGTGTAGCGCCAGGTGCCGCCGCGGTGGTCCAGATCGGTCATCCGCGCGGCCTCCGGATCACGGCCCGCGAAGGCGCGCACGATGAGGATGTTGTCGTCGGTGTGGTCGCCGTTCATGTGGGCGAGCACCGCATCGACGACCGAGGCTTCGAAAACGGTCACGCGTCAACGGTAATCCACCCGCCTGGGCGCGTGGTCTGCTGAGATGTGGGGATGGACGATGCGCGGCGGAACACGGATGCGGACGGCACCAGCCGTCGCGACTTCCTGCGCGTCGGCGGCGCGGCGGCAGCGGGGGTGGTCGTCGGTGCGGCCGCCGGTGCCGCGACCGGCTACGGGGTGGGGCGGCGGGACGCGCTGCCGGTGCCCGATCCGGAGGCCGACCCCGGGTTCGCCCACCTCGTCGTGGTGATGGGGGAGAACCGCTCCTTCGACAACCTGCTCGGCTACCTCTACGACTCCACGAACCTGCCGCCGGGGGCGAGCTTCGAAGGTCTCGCCTTCGGGGAGCACTCCAACCCCGCCCCCGACGGCACACGCATCCCGGCGCATCCGTACACCGGCACGACCGACGAGATCATGGGCTCGCCCAACCCCGATCCGGGCGAGCCCTACCCGCACGTCAACACCCAGCTCTTCGGCATCGTCGACCCGCCCTACAACGTGCCGCGCGACGACGCGAAACCCAGCATGGAGGGTTTCGTCACCGACTACGCCATCAACTGGACCCAGGTGAAGGGCGCCAGGCATCGGCCCACCAACGACGAGCTCGGCCGCGTGATGGGCGCCTTCACGCCCGAGATGCTCCCGGTGCTCTCGACCCTCGCGCGCGAGTTCGCCGTCTACGATCACTGGTTCGCTGCGGTGCCGAGCCAGACCTTCTGCAACCGCTCGTTCTTCCACGCCTCCACCTCGCACGGCTTCGTCACCAACAAGGAGGGCGGCGGATATCGGAAGTGGCTCGACGCGCCCCCCGCCCCCACCGTGTTCAACCGGCTCGATGAGGCCGGTGTCGACTGGCGGGTCTACTTCGACGAGCTGCAGCTCGTCTCGCTCACCGGGGTGCTGCACGCGCCCGTGCTCGAGAGGTTCTGGAAGAGCGAGCACTTCGCCACGATGACCCAGTTCTACGACGACGTGGAGAAGGGCACGCTGCCGCCGTACTCCTTCATCGAGCCGCGGATGGCGTACAACCACAACGACTTCCATCCGGCGTTCGGCGAGCTGCGCGAGAGCGAGGTCGACGGCACCGAGGTGATCGACTCGGCGATCTCGGACGTGCGCGCGGGCGAGCTGCTGATCCACAACATCTACAGCGCCATCCGAGCCAGCGCCTCCACGACCGGATCGAACGCGCTCACCACGATGCTGCTCATCACCTTCGACGAGCACGGCGGCACCTATGACCACGTGCCGCCGCCGGGGGAGGTGCCCCCGGACGGATCGGGTGCGGGCGAGATGGGCTTCGCCTTCGACCGACTCGGATGCCGTGTTCCGGCGATCGCGGTGTCGGCCTGGACCGCTGCGGGCACCGTGCTGCACGACCGCATGAACCACGCCTCGGTGACGGCGACCCTCAACCGCCTGCACGGGCTGCGCCCGCTCACCCGGCGGGACGAGCTGGCGACGCCGATCTTCAACGCCGTCAACCTCACCGTGGCGCGCGACCCGTCGACCTGGCCGACGACGACCCCGCAGTATCTGCCGCCGAACCCGCAGAGCGAGAGCCCGCATCCGGGGAACGCGCACCGCGACAAGCCGCTCAGCCCGCCCGCGCAGGGCCTGCTCGGGCTGCTGCTGGCGAAGTACGGCAACCCCGAGCACATCGACCCGCAGACCTATGGCGACGCCTACGAGGTGCTGACCAAATACGGCGAGGGCCTGTTCGGCACGGGGGTCGCGCCCACGGTCGCGCCGCCGTCCCCGATTCCGTGAGCGTCGGGCGCGGCGACCGCGCGCCCACGAGAGGAGAGCACCCATGAGCTACGACGTCGAGGCGTTCCGCGACCGCTTCCCCGCGCTCGCGACCGGGGTCGCCCACTTCGACGGCCCGGGCGGCACCCAGACCCCGCGCGAGGTGGGGGAGGCGATCGCCCGCACCCTCACCGGGCCGCTGTCGAACAGGGGAGCTGCCACCGCATCCGAGCGCAACGCCACGGATGCGGTGCTCGCGATGCGCTCGGCGGTCGGCGCGCTGCTCGGGGTGCCGGCATCCGGGGTCGTCTACGGGCGAAGCGCCACCCAGCTCGCCTACGACTTCTCGCGACACCTCGCGCGCGACTGGGGTCCCGGCGACGAGGTGGTCGTGACGCGGCTCGACCACGACTCGAACGTGCGACCGTGGGTTCAGGCGGCCGCGAGTGCCGGCGCCACGGTGCACTGGATCCAGCTCGACCCCGCCACCGGTGAGCTGCTGCTCGACGAGCTGCGCGAGACGCTCTCCGAGCGCACCCGCGTCGTCGCGCTGACCGCCGCCTCGAACCTGATCGGCACGATCCCGCCGGTGCGGGCGATCGCGGATGCCGCCCACGCGGTGGGCGCGCTCGTCTACGTCGACGCGGTGCACTTCGCCGCGCACGGGCTCGTCGACCGCGAGGCGCTGGGGGCGGACCTCGTCGTGTGCTCCCCCTACAAGCTGCTCGGCCCGCACTGCGCGGTGCTCGGGGCCGACCCGGCGCTGCTCGAGACGATCCGGCCCGACAAGCTCGCGCCGTCGACGGATGTCGTTCCCGAGCGGTTCGAGTTCGGCACCCTGCCGTACGAGACGATGGCGGGCGTCACCGCCGCGGTCGAGGTGCTGGCGGGGCTCGCGCCCGGGGGTGCGTCGACCCGGCGGGAGGCGCTCGCCGCGTCCTATGCGGCGATTCACGCGCACGAGTCGGTGCTGCGTGCGCGCCTCGAGCAGGGGATCGCAGAACTCGGCGATCGCGTCGTCGTGCACTCGCGCGCGGCGGAGCGCACCCCGACCCTGCTGATGACGTTCCCGGGGCGCTCGGCGGCCGAGGCATCCGCGTTCCTCGCGGAGCGCGAGGTGCACGCGCCTGCCGGCAACTTCTACGCGCTGGAGGCCTCGCGCGCACTCGGCCTCGGTGACGCGGGCGGCGTTCGCGCGGGGCTCGCCCCCTACACGACGGCCGCCGAGGTCGACCGCCTGCTGGAGGGCCTCGCCGACTTCCTCGCCTGAGCGCGCCGGCTCGACCCCTCAGCGCGGGGAGGGCGTGAGCCCGGCGAGCACGAGGTCGAGGCCCGCGGCGAAACCCGAGGTGGACGGATGCGGTTGCGCGTGCGCCCGCGCGTGCTGCTGCACCTGGGGGTAATCGGCGAGCTGCTCGACGAGCGCCGCATCCGGGCCGCCGCGGTAGCTGGCCTCCTGCGCGGTGTAGCCGAGCACGAGCGCGTCGATGAGGTGGTAGCTCTCGTAGCGGGCCTCGTCGGAGAGCCCGGCGCGCTGCAGCTGGGTGAGGAGCGCCTCGATCACCCCGAGTCGAGCCCGCCCGCCCGCGGAGCTGGCCACCTCGAGCACCCAGGAGTGGGCCAGCAGCGAGCGATGCGCGTCGGTGGCGATCCGGCGCACCGCGTCGAACGGCTCCAGCGTTCCGGCATCCGTCCCCACCTCGCCCCACACGCGTTCGGCTGCGGCTTCGAGCAGCGCCCGCTTGTCGGCGACGTGGTGGTACAGCGACATCGCCTCGACCCCGAGCCGCCGCGCGAGCGCGCGCATCGTGAGCCCGGCCGTGCCCGCCTCGTCGGCCAACGCGACGGCCTCCCGGGCGATGGAGTCGAGGCTGAGGGGGGCATGCGGGCGGCGCGCCATCAGGAGGTCCTTCCCGTCCACGGACTTACGTTGTAAGTTTAGCATCCGAAGGGCTCCTCGGAGTCGGGAGAGGCATGCGCGCGATACGGAACAGGCGGTACGGAGGCCCCGAGCACCTCACGCTGGAGGAGGTGCCCCTGCCCGAGCCCGCGGCCGGCGAGGTGCAGCTCCGGGTCGCGGCGGCCGGATTCAACGCGCTCGACGTGCATCTCATGCGCGGCGAGCCCTACCTGATCCGTGCCGCGCGCGGCATCCCGCGGCCCCGCGACCCCCGCCTCGGCGCGGACGTCGCCGGAGTCGTCACCGGCATCGGGCCCGGCGTGACCGGCATCGCACTCGGCGACGCCGTCTTCGGCCCCACGCGGGGCGCATTCGCCGAGCACACCGTCGCACGCGCCGCCGACATCCTCCCGGTGCCGACCGGCCTCGCGATGCGGGACGCCGCCGTGCTGCCCATCGCCGGAACCACCGCACTCCAGGCGCTCGGCGGAGACGGCCGCGACCCACGCGGACGGCACGTGCTCGTCCACGGCGCATCGGGGGGCGTCGGGCATCTCACGGTGCAGCTCGCGCGCGGCCTCGGGGCCGAGCGCGTCGACGCCGTCACGAGCGCCCGCAACGCGGAGTTCGTCGCCGCCCTGGGCGCCGACCGGGTCGTCGACTACGGTCGGCAGGAGGTGACGGATGCCGCGGAGCGCTACGACCTCGTCATCGACACCGTCAGCACCCATCCGCTCGCACGCATGCAGGAACTCCTTCGGCCCGGCGGCACGCTCGTGGTCGTGGGGAGCCTGCGGATGGGGCACTGGTTCGGACCGCTCGCCGCGATCTCCCGAGCGAAGCGCCTCGACCGGGACGACGCCCGCGTCGTGACCCTCTCGTCGCGGTGGGATCGCGCCGCGCTCGAGACGCTCGCGCTCGAGGCTGCGGCGGGGCGGCTGCGCCCGCACATCTCGCAGAGCTACGCGCTCGCGGCGGTGGCCGACGGTGTGCGTGCGATCGAGGCGGGTCACGTGCGCGGCAAGCTCGTGATGGAGGCGGAGGAGAGGGGCTGACGGGAATCGAACCCGCGCTATCTGCTTGGGAACTTCGCTAGGCCCCTGTCCTAACTCGCCCACGTTAACACGTAGTTCCCCGGATTTAAAGGCCTCGCGCGCCACGTCACCCGTTCCGGCGGGTGCCATTCGATACCCCTAGATACCGCTCGGGAGTCCACGCGAGTCCACGCGGGAGCCTGTTGTCGTGCCTGCACGGTACTTTCCGTCCAGACCAAGCGGAAGGGAGCAGGCCATGCAGGGGACCACCTGGGGGAAGGCGCTCGAGGAGTTCGCCGCGGCGCAGGTCGCTCACGGCATCGCAGGGGCGAGCATCGACAAGCAGCAGCGGATCCTGCGGCGCGCAGCGCTCGAGCTGGGCGGCGAGCCGATGGGGGCGAGCCGCGAGCAGCTCTCAAGATGGGTCGATCAACACCCGGGCACCGTGCGAAGCGTCAAGAGCGTGCGGCAGACGCTCCGCGCCTTCTACCGCTGGGCGGTCGCCGCTGGCTACATCAATGAGAGCCCGGCACCGCCGCCTCCGCCGGTCACACGCTATCGACTCGAGCAGCGTTGGCAGGACGCTCTGAGCGACTTCGAGGCAGGCCAGCTGCGTTCGCGCCTCGCCGCTAGCACGATCGCCCAGCGCGTGAAGTACGTCACCCGCCTCGCCCGCGAAGCGGAGAGCGGGCCGTGGGAGCTTAGCGGCGACGAGCTGCGTGGGTGGCTCGACGGCCTCGGCTGCTCGCCCCCGACGCGCGCCGCCCACCGTGTCGCCGTCCGCGCCTTCTACCGCTGGGCGGTCAAGGACGGGCGCATACTCGAAGACCCCGCCGCCGACGACGACCGGGTGCAGCGGCTCCCCGTGCCGGTGTCGTGGGCGCCGGAGCTCGACGCCTACCTGCGATATCTGCGAAGTGTCGGCCGGCCAGCCTCCACCGTCCGCTCCCGACGCGACCAGCTCGCGCGGTTCGCTCGCGACCACCGCAGCCTCCCGCCCTTCGAGGTGACTTTGGACGACCTCGCGGAGTGGCTCGCCGGCAAGCGCTGGGCGGCGGAGACACGCCGCGGTAACCGATCAGCGCTCGTTTCGTTCTATCGGTGGGCGGAGGCGACGGGTCGTGTCGAGCTGAGTCCCGCTGCGGAGCTGCCGGTCACGCGCGGAGGGCAGCCGCGGCCGCGGCCGGCGCTCGAGCATGAAGTGCGCGTTGCGCTCGCCGGCGCGACGCCGCGCGAGCGGCTTGCGATCCGCCTCGCTGCCGAACTCGGGATGCGCCGCGGCGAGGTCGCATGCGTGCACACTCGTGACCTCGTGCAGTTGCCCGGCGATGACTCGTGGTGGCTCCTCGTGCATGGGAAGGGCAACCGTCAGCGACGGCTGCCCTTGCAAGCCGACCTCGCCACCACGCTTCGGGCGCTTCCCGCTGGCTACGCCTTCCCCGGCCGCGACGGCGGGCACCTCTCACCGCGATACCTCGGCAAGCTCATCACAGGCCTCCTGCCCGAGGGCGTCACGATGCATGCTCTGCGGCACCGCTTTGCGACGCGCGCCTACAACGTCGACCGCGATGTGTTCGCCGTGCAGCACTTCCTCGGGCATGCCAGCCCCGCCACGACGCAACGCTATGTCCTGGTCGCCGACGCTCGCCTCCGCGAACTTGGCGCGGCGGTCGCGTCATGAGCGGTGCGCTCGACTGCCCGGTGCCGTGGTGCGATGGTGACCGAGTGGGCCACGGCGCCGAAGGTGAGGCTCCCGACCGGTGGCTACACGCCGGCATCGACACCGAGTGGCCCGGCATCGGCTACGGGCAGATACTCCGGGAGGGGGTCAGTCCCGCCGAGTACTTCCTGCACCTGAGCCTGGACGTCGCCGTCGGGCCGATCGAGGCGCGCGAGCTGGCGTCACGGCTGCGAGTGATCGCTGCGCGGCTCGAGAATCGAGCAGGCGACTTGCCGACCTTCTGAGCAGGCAGTGTCCGGGCAATCGACTAGCCTCCATCTCAGGCTGCCGAAGGCAGCAGCTTTGTCGTGGCAAAGCGGGAAGAACCTCTGGGGGGAGAATTCCGTGCTGCCCCCAGGCGGAGGTACGGACGCCCTCTCAAAAACAATCGCCCGTCAAGGCACACTTGACGGGCGATTGTCTCGCACTGAGATTGCCCGGGAGCATCACCCGCATACCCGCATCACCCGCCGACCTGACCCCGGAGGCTACCGCCTGACCCCGGAGGCTACCGCCTGCCGGTGCGGGTATCGCGCGGGTGGGGATGCGGGTCACGAGTTCGACAGCAACTCTTCGAGCCGCGCTGCTCGCACGATGTTCGACGACGAGAGCACGAGCGCCGCCGCCGCCACTCGGATGAGCGCTGCGCGATCGAGTTCGACAAGGCGGGCGTGGAGCACCTCGCCTGCCGCTTCGTTGTCGTCAAACTCGTGCGCGAACAGCAGCGGCGCTAGTAGGTCTCTCGTGAGAGGCTCGAGCGGGAAGTCGGCGGCCATATCCGCGGGATCACTCACGGGATCGCCCGCCCCTGGCGATCCATCGCCTGCAACTTCACCTCGAGGAGGCGACGCTGGTTGGCACGCCAGTTCTCGAGCTTCCGGTCTGCCTCGGACGTGTCGACGTCCAGCTTCAAGGTCGTGCTCGTCGGGAGGCTGTAGATGCGTTTCTCGATCGCATCCACGTCCTGCGTCGCTTGACCGGTCTCGGCGTCGATGTAGACCTTCGTCTCATCCGGGAGCGTGTAGACCGTGTCCCCGAATTCATCGATCTGCTTCGTTGCGCCGGCCGTGTGCTCTGCGAGGAGACGCAACGAGTCGGAGTACGCATCGGCCTGCTGGGCACCGAGCTGCATGGCACCTGTGATTCCATCAAGCGCCGCTTGGCCTTCCTGAACGGCTCCGCGCCACCCGCCGAGCGCCGTCGATTCGTCGAGCATCTTCTGGTTGTTGTCATTCAGCACCGCCGCGAACTCGTCGTGGCGCTTGTTGAGCGAAGCTTGCGCCTCCTCGAGCGCCCAGGTGTTTCCGGTCATGGCGTTGATTGCCGTCGAGACTGACACGCCCCACAGGTTCGCGTTTTTCTCCGCTTCCTTGTAGCGCTCGGGATCGGTGGCGATCGCTTGGAACATCGCAGTCTGCTGAGCTGCATTCACGACGCGACCGGCTGAATCGATGTAGGTCTGCGCCCACTCCGAGGCGGCCTCCTCGAGCTCCTTCTGCCGCTCGTTCGCGTCCGTCAGTGCAGCCGACACGAGGCCGATCCCGGCGGCCCCGGCGGCAACTGCGGCGGCGGCAGGAATGCCTGCGCCCGTGGATGAGAGCCCGACCACGAGCCCGCCTAGCGTCCCCTGCGCGGTGTCGACGAAGGAGTTGAGCGACCCGTCGAACGACGAGAAGGTCTCGGACGCGTTCTGCAGCAGCTCACCCTTCACTTCCCGCATGGACTCGCGGGCCGTCGACACCTGCTCCTTGGCGGCGCGCTTCTGAGCGCGCACGGACTCGCCGGCTTCTTGCCGGATGATGTCGCCGAGCTCGCGGTTTTCGCGGGCGAGTTTCTTGGTCTCCTCCTGCGCCTGCTTGTAGGCCCGCTCGAGCTCCTCGAGGTTGTCCGCGCCGGTGTAGCCGAGCTTGTCGAGGACCTTTGCCGCGTCCTCGGTCGGGTCGATGAGGCCCTTCTGGATGGCCGTCATGAAGTCGCGCGTGTCCGCACCGATCGAGATAGAGATTCCCTTGGCCATCACTCACCACCCTTGCGTGCGAATGCCGGCGGGAACAGCTCGGTTCGTACCAGCTGCTCGCGCGTGGTGCCTGCCTTCACGACTTCAGCACGCAGGTGCTCGAGCATGAGGGCAGACGCCACTGTGTGGCAAAGCTTGCATGACGTGAGTTGTCGCCCATCTGCCAGCGGTCGGTTCCCTACCTGTCCGCGCGCATCCTCTCGGAATGTCGAGCACACCGGGCAGGTATAGGTCGCTCGGCGGCGGGACTCGCGCAGATCCTGCACCGCGGCATCCTGCCAAGCGCTCTTCGCGATGCGCATCCGTTCCTGTGCCTCGAGCACCGCGCGGAAGTGCTCAAAATGCTGGGCCTCCAGCTCGGCGTGTAGGGCGTCAACCCGGCCCCAGAAATGCAGATGCGCCGTGGCACCGCTCTCCACCTCCTCTCGGGCGATGTGCATTGCCCACCGCCGGGCGGCGTCTGAGACCTGGCTGGGCAGCTCCCTCGGATCGAGAACACTGTGCACGGGCGCGTGTGTTGCGAGCTCCGAAGGGAGTGCAGGGATCTGCGGCAGTTGCGGGTTGTCGGTACTCATGGTTTCTCCTGTTTCCTTCTGGTGGGTTCGGGTCAGAAAAGCTCTTGCGCGGTGGGGTCGCGGTCGGGGCTCACAACGAGCCATAGACGGGAGTGGGTACGGTCCTCGCCCGCGTCCTCTACACGCCAGCCCTGTTGTCGGAGGGCCGGCGCGTCACGCTTCAGCAGGGTGGTCACTTCGCGAGCACCCTTCGGCCACGCTCTTGGCGGCTTCCACTCGTGCCCGGACGGGTTCACGCGCTCAAGCAACTGGGCCGCTGTGCCGGTGAAGTCAAGCGACAGGGTCAGCAGGCGCTCGACAAAAGGCGATGCGGCAAGGGAGTCCGCTGCGATCTCAGCCGCCTGCGCCGAGTAGCGAGTGAGGCCAGCCGATCCGCGCAAATGATCGACCGCCGCGACGACGTGGGCGAAGTCAGCCATGCGCGGCTTGCTTGCGAGCTCGACTGTCGGCAGCACCCGCAGCACGTCGGCGGCGAGCTCGAGCAGAGCACCGCGGAGGCTAGGGAGTGCTTGCTGCCAGTGTTGCTGCAACCCTCGCTCGTCAGCACGACGGGTGTCAGGGATGCGGCGCAACTGCACGAGCGACATCCGCTCGGCGAGGTCGCCCCGCAGTCCCGCGAAGTCGATTCCGGTGAGTATCACGGCGCGGCGAAATGCGAACACAGAGAGCCCGCCGTCCGTGTAGAGCTGCCGCCGCACATCACCCTCTCCGGTCACGATTCGACAGAGCGAGTCGCTCAGCCAGTCGTTCACGGTCGAGAGGTTGTCTAGCGCCACCACCCACGACCCGGAGAACCCGGTCACAAGCCCATCCGCGTCACGCGGCGGCTTCCGAAGCGCCAC
The DNA here is from genome assembly GCA_003243275.1 of Leifsonia xyli. GTDB lineage: Bacteria > Actinomycetota > Actinomycetes > Actinomycetales > Microbacteriaceae > Homoserinibacter. The sequence continues at coordinate 120,867 of QFQR01000004.1, forward strand.
CGGCGATGGGTCGATCAACTCGACGAGCATCCGCGCGGCGGTCGACTTGCCAGTTCCCTGCTCGCCGGTGAGGGTGAGAATCGGGTGCGGCATGTCGGGCAGTAGCGCGGCCACGAGCCAGGCGAGCAAGATCGGATGATCCTCCGCGGCGACGTTAAGGAACCCGAACAGCCGCCCGAGGTCGCCGCCTCCCGCGGGCGCATCGAGCACGCCCGTCAACTCGGTTCGAGTGAACATAACGGGCGCCGAGTCCCGTACCGCCCACCCGGCCGCGCTGACATGCAGCACCGTGCCGGCGCTGTCGCCGGTGTCGATGAAGATGCCTGCTGCCGTCTCCGCGACTCGGAGATTCAGCACCTCGGGCGCTGACTCCTGCGCGATCCCGGCGAGCGTGAGCAGCGCATCCGCGAGCGCCTGTTGCCCAGCAACTTTCCCCGTCGCTTCACGGTAGTCGTGGGCAAGCGCGTGCCGGAGCCCGAGCCGCCCGCCGCGCAGCGGCAGGGCAATGTGCGGGCGATCCTTCCGCGCGGCGAAGTGCTCGCCTTCGAGGGTCACGCCGAGCCGGTAGCGCGACAGAGCAAGCTCCACGATCCGCTCCGAGGCGGTGCTCCTCTCGGCCTTCCTCGCCGCTGGTTCCGCGTCGACGGGCGGCTCGGCGGGCAGAGTGCGTACGTCGGGCGCGCTCATCGCTTCGCCGTCCTTCGAGCTGATGCCACCGTGCGGGCTGCTTCCCGCTCGTCAAGGCCGGCCACGATCGCGGCGCCCTCGAGAAGCTCGAGCACCTCCTGCCCCTGCCCCTCTTCGAGAGCCCGGCATGCGGCCCAGAACAGACCCGCGTTCCGGTTGCCCTCCCCGAGTTGCTCCACGTAGTGCGCCAGGTGCAGCGCACGATCAGGGAGCGGCACTCCCGACCTTCTCGGCAACGTTGCGGGCGGCCGCGGGCGTAACAGCGCCACGACCTCGGGCGGCAAAGCGACGGGCGCTCGCTGCTCCCACCTGTAGGGTCGGCCCGTCGCCGAGTGCACGCTCGGCGGCATCACGCAGTACCCGCGATCCGTTTTCACGTCGATGCCCACCGGCAGGCGCCTTGACGACACCGGCCCGCCCGGGTGCAGGTAGTAGCGATGCTGCCCGCCCGTCCCGCGACCAGAGTGAACGGTCAACGTCGCTGGCAGTCGCACGCCAGCGGCGCGCTCCAGCTCAACGAGCGATCCGCCGTTCTGCGGATCGACGTCGAGCACGAGCAGCGCCGCCGGCACGCGCGCGCCGACGTTCCACGACGCGCCAGCCGGCCACCACGCGGAAACCTGCGCGAGATCTCGCGAAGCATCCTTCACGCCGTGCCCCGTCACGGGCACCTTGCCGCGCAGGGGCAACACCGCCCAACCCTTACGCGCTAGCTCCAGCGCGTCACTTCGATCTGGCACCGTGCGCCCTTGCGATATTGCGAGCCCGGAGCAATTCATCTCGCGTGGTGCGTGAGAACTCGCTGGGCTGCGAGGCACGAGTGCGGGCCTCTGCTGCAGCTGCGCTATCGCCGCGTGCCTCGAGCGCCTTCGCGCGCGCGGCGTGGATGGCGCGTACCTCTGAGTCGCTTGGGCCTCCGGCGTGTGCCGCGAACAGCGTCATCGGGGATCACCCCCGGGGGCGGGCCATTCCCCACGGCGCCTAAGCTCCTCGACGCCTCGAGCCAGTTCACGCCGGGAGAAGCTGTCCCTGACCCCGCGCCGCGCGAGTGCTGCGCGAAGCGCGCCCCGGAACTCCCGCGATCCGGGGTGAGGGATCAACGAAGGGGGCACGTCGGCGAGGGCTGCTTCGATGACGCGCGACGTCTGCGGCACACTCATCGCGCTGCGCTGCGCGTGCCGCGCTCGAAGTAGGCTTCGAGGTCGGACGCCCGGACGCGGACGTACCTGCCGACCTTGACGATGGGCAGGCGTCGCTCGTCCAGCAGGCGCTGCGCCATGCGAGTCGGGATGTTCGCTCGAGCAGCGATGTCGTCGACGGTGAGCAGCTGCTGCTCCACGCCGGGAACGGAAGAAGGTGCGGACATGAGAGCACTCCGAAGGAGCCTCGCCCCGGCAAGACCCGCCGTGACTTCCAGCGTGTGCGCTGGCTTCGCTCTCCCACATTCCGCGGTGGGCCTGCGCCTAACGGGTTGCGATCCCGTGTCCTCCTACGCGCGGCCTGCCTCCAGGCTCTTAGCTGCCGACTCGCCAGTCTGTCGCACGGGCGGAAGTCGTCCGCCACAGCCGCAACTGATCCCGGCGGACCAGTTCGCGTTGGTGTGCACAGCCTAGGGCGTCGTCTCGTGTGACGCTCGGTAATGAAAAGCGCGTGTCGGGCGGAGCGCGGTGGCACGCGGGGCCGGGTGGTACGCAAGGTGCGCGGGCGATGCGGGTGTAGCCGGGGCGATTTCGGGCAATCTCAGTGCGACGCAAGGTCACACTGCGCGGAGCTTCGGCTGCACTTCGCGGGCGCCGTAGATCGAGTCGAGCCGGGCGGCCAGCACCCGGTCTGAGTCGTCGGCGGCGTGCGCGTAGATCGACGCAGCCCGCATCGTGGTGTGCCCGAGCCGTGCTTGCACCTCGGGGAGCGATGCGCCGGCCTTGTAGGCCAGTGTCGCGCCGGTGTGCCGGAGGTCGTGCCAGGTCAGTTCCTCGCGCCCGACGACGGCGCGCGCTCGGCGGAACGCGAATGACAGTCGCACGTTGCTGACGGGCTCGCCGTCGCGCATGGTGAACACGAGCGCGTCGGGCGCGGGGTCGGTGTGCTCTTCAAGGTGTGCGGCGAGCGTGTCGAGCACGAAGGTGGGCAGGTGCACGACCCGGCGGCTCTTAGCTGTCTTGGTCGGCCCGAACTCGATCGGGTGACCGGGCACGCAAAGCAGCGCACGCTCGACGCGCAGCGTCCCTGCCTCGAGGTCGACGTGCCGGCGGGCGAGCGCGAACAGCTCCCCGTACCGGAGGCCCGACCACGCGGCGAGCAGCACCGCGGCGGCAAGGTCGGGCGGCATGTGCGCGGCGAGCTGCTCCACCTCGGCGGGGCTCGCGGTCGTGCGCTCGCGATGGTGCACGACGCCGGCGCCCGGAATCTGGCACGGGTTCGCGAGCAGCAGCCGGTCCTGCACGGCCGTCGCGAGCATCGCGTGCAGCAGACGGTAGGCCTGCGCGGCGGTCGTCTTACCGGCGTCGAGCGGTGCCGGTACCGGGCGCTCGATTCCGCGCGGCTCGCCCGCCGCCCGCCAGGCAGCGAGCACGGCCTGCGGAAGCTGCCCCGTCGACGCGACGGGGAGCCCGCGGGCTCGCGCCCACGCGCGGGCCGGATGCTCGCGCCGTTCCGCATTGCGGGTCAGCAGTTCGGACGCGCGATCACGTGCCGTAGCGAACACTGCTGCGTACCACGAGCGGACGACACTCGGCGTTAGCTCGGCGACGAGCATCCGCCCCAGCTCGACGCCGCGACGTCCGCCGATCGACGGCAGCACCCACCGCTCGAGCAGGCGTCGGTACGTGTCGCGCGTGCGCGGCGCGAGGTCGGGGCGGCTCTCCATCCACGCCTCCGCGAACTCCCGCAACGTGACCTGCCCCGCGCGGGGATCGCGCCAGGTACCCCGGGTGCGGTCGGCACGCTCCATCGCGAGCCACCCGTGCGCATCGTCCTTCGTGGCGAAGGTGTGCGGCGCCGAGAACCGGTGACCGTCCGCGCGGTAGAAGGCGCGCCACCGGCCAGAGGGGAGCTGCTCGACGGTGCCCCATGCTCCCGGCGTCGCGCGACCGTCGCGCTTCCGCCGGCTCACGATGCCCATCCCTCGATGCAGGCGCGGGCGAAGAGCTGCGCATCCGGGGCCGGCGGCGGGCCGCCGTGCTCCGCGTGCTCGTGCTCCGCGTGCTCGTGCTCCGCGTGCTCGTGCTCGACGTGGGCGCGGAACAGCGACGGCGCGGAGCGCCACAAGCAGACCTCGCACGAGGCGATGTAGCGCGGTTCCGGGTGGTCGGCGACGACGAGATAGGGAACGGGTTGGAGGTCGATTCGAGCCATGGTGAGCCCCTCGTTTCGGCCCGTGAGTCCACGGGAGTCCACGACAGGGGCTTAGCTCGCTGTCCTAGCAGTCGTTCTCGGCGGCAACTACCCCGAGATTCCGGGGAAGTTGATCCGAGGGGCTGACGGGAATCGAACCCGCGCTATCTGCTTGGGAAGCAGATGTTCTGCCATTGAACTACAGCCCCGCAGCCGTGAACGGCTACCGCTAGAGCCTATACGCTCGACGCATGCTGCTCAGCGACCGCGACATCACCGCCGAACTCGACGCCGGGCGCATCGGACTGTCGCCGCTGGATCGCGAGATGATCCAGCCCTCGAGCATCGACGTGCGACTCGACCGCTACTTCCGCCTGTTCGACAACCACAAGTATCCGTTCATCGACCCGGCGGAGGAGCAGCCCGAGCTCACGCGGCTCATCGAGACCAAGCCGGGTGAGCCCTTCATCCTGCACCCCGGCGAGTTCGTGCTCGGGTCCACCTACGAGCTGGTCACCCTTCCCGACGACCTGGCGGCGCGCCTCGAAGGCAAGAGCTCGCTCGGCCGCCTGGGGCTCCTCACCCACTCGACCGCCGGATTCGTCGACCCCGGCTTCTCGGGGCACGTCACGCTCGAGCTGTCGAATGTCGCGACGCTGCCGATCAAGCTGTGGCCCGGCATGAAGATCGGCCAGCTGTGCTTCATCCGCACGAGCTCTCCCGTCACCAACCCCTACGGCTCCGGCCCCTACGCCAACCGGTACCAGGGGCAGCGCGGCCCGACCGCGTCGCGCTCGTGGCAGAACTTCCACCGTTCGGATGTCACGGTGACGGATGCGGGCGCGCCCGGGGAGTGACCTCGCCGCGCCGCGTGGCGCATCCGGCCGATGGGGGCGTGGCCGCACGCGGCCGCAGCCGTGACTAGCGGCCGGCCGGCCAGGCGCCGAGCTGCAGGGCGAACCACGGGCTGAAGGCGAAGGGTGCGGCCGCGACCGCCATCCGCACCGACATCGGATCGGCCCACACCCACTCCGACACCTCGGTCTTTGAGGGGTTCGGGTCGCGATCGATCACCGCCCGGAACACCGGGCAGATCTCGTTCTCGACGGTGCCGTTCGCATCCGCGGCCCGATAGCGGAAGTGCGGCAACACGATCTCGACATCGCGCACGGCCACCCCCAGCTCGGCCTCTGCGCGACGTTGCACCGCGTTGATCGCGGTCTCGCCGGGAGCGGGGTGCCCGCAGAACGCGTTGGTCCAGACGCCCGCGAAGGTGTCCTTGCTGAGCGCCCGGCGCGTCACCAGCATGCGGCCGGTGGGGCTGAAGACGTGGCACGAGAACGCGAAATGGAGCGGGGTGTCGGTGGTGTGCACCGTCGCCTTGGGCGCGGTGCCGATGGGTGTGCCCTCCTCGTCGAGCAGCAGGACGAGTTCGGTGCCATCAGAGGGGGACGACATGGCGACAGACTAGCGGCAGCCCAGGACTCGGCCGGCTCAGCCGTCCCAGCCGAGGTTGCGCGCCATCCGCTCGAGCAGCGCGACGGTGGCCTGCTCCTCCTCGGGGGTGATGCCGGTGAGCACGCGCGTGCGCAGCTCGGCGACGGCGTCGAGGATGTGCCCGTGCGCGGTGCGTCCGCGTTCGGTGAGGCGGTAGGCGTCGGCCGACTCGACCCATCCGGACTCCACGAGCTCGGCGAGCTGTTCGGCGGTGGTCGCGTCGTCGTCGTAGGCGGGGAGGTCGGCGAGCGCGGCATCGAGCTGGTCGGCCGTCGCGGGTCCGTCGCCGAGGGCGGTCAGGATGCGCCACTGCATCCGGGTGATTCCGTGCTCGTCGAGCGCGCCCGAGAAGCCTCGCTCCACGAGGCGGTCGACGAGTGCGAGCCAGTAGGCGAGCGTCCGCGTTGACATGCCTCCACGGTATCCCCGCTTCCGTCCGCCCCGCATGTCGAAAATGCAGGAGAACCCGGGCGTGTCGGCGCGGGCCTCCGGCTGTTGTGGCGCGTCCTCCGGATATTCTCCTGCATTTTCGACAAAGGCAGGAGGGTGGGATGCGGCGGGGCGGGCCGGGGCGGGGGGCGTGGCGGGGCGGGGCGGGGCCCCGGGGGCTCAGCCGAGGGTGAGGGTGGGCAGGATGCCGAACTGGGTGAGCAGGGCGAGCCCCGCGCCCACGAGCGCGAGGGCACCGAGCGCGACGACGGCGCGGCCGACGCCGGAACCCGCCTCGCCCGAGACGCGGATGCGGCCGAGCCCCCGCAGCGCGAGCACGGCGGCGGATGCGGCGATCAGGAACGCGACGGCGGCGATCACCGGACCGCCCGGAATGTAGCCGGCGCCCGTCACCGAGAAGATCGCCGCACCGACCCCCACGAAGAGCACGAGGGTCAGGCCGCGCAGCACATCCGTGTTCCACCCGCTCAGGTGCCGGAACTCGCCCGTCGCGACGACCCCCTTCGGCAGTCGCACGAAGATCAGCAGCAGGAGCCCGACGGCGAGCACGATCACGATGCCGATCACGCCGTAGACGGTGCTCGCGAACGCCGTGACGAAGATCGTCCAGGCTGCGGGGGAGAGGATGCTCGCCACCCGTCCCGTCGTCGCGTACAGGCCGAAGACCTCGCCCTGCATCGCGGGCGGCGTGACGCGGGTGAGCAGCGAGCGACTCGCGGCCTGCGCGGGCCCCGTGAACATCGACAGGGCGAGGCCGCCGATCCAGAACGCGATGGTGCCGAGCTCGCGCGCGAAGAACACGAAGAGCCCCATCAGCACCAGCCCGCTGAGCGCGGTGACGATGACGGCCTTCGCGCCGAAGCGGTCATCAAGCCGCCCGGCGAAGATCGTGGAGACGCCGGCGACGATGTTGGCCGCGAGCCCGAAGATCATCACCTCGTTGGCGGTGAAGCCGAAGCCGACGGCCGCGAGGATGCCGCCGAAGGCGAAGACCCCGGCCAGACCGTCGCGGTAGATGGCGCTCGCGAACAGGAACCAGAAGGTCGGCCGCGCCTGCTGGAACAGGGCGATCATGTCCTTCACGAGCTCGACGTAGCTGCCGAAGAACCCCACCTTGGGCCGCTCGTCGACCACGCGGTGCTCGGGCACGTTCAACACGAGCGGGATGGCGAACACGATGGTCCACACACCGGCGCCGACCGCGATGAGCCGGTAGGCGAGGCCGCCCGAGGTGTCCATGCCGAACCAGTCGAGCTGGGTGAGCACGACCACGATGACGAGCGCGACGACGCCGCCGAGGTAGCCGAGCCCCCATCCGAGTCCGCTCACCCGGCCCGCGGTCGCGGGGGTCGACACCTGGTGCAGCATCGCGTTGTAGTTGACGCCCGCGATCTCGGAGACGACCGCGCCGAGCGCGAGCACGATCGCGCCGTAGGTGAAGTAGGCCGGGTCGGCGTAGACGAAGAACAGCGCGAACTGCACGAGGGCCAGCAGCGCCGTGAACGACACGAGCCAGCGCTTGCGTCCGCCGCTCGTGTCGGAGCGCACCCCCAGCACGGGTGCGAGCGCGAAGATCAGCAGGCCGGCGATGGCCGTCCACGCGCCGTACTGGCTCGACAGCTTGGCGAGGGCTTCGACCTTCTCGGGGGCGCCGTCGGGCAGCGCCGCGAGTTCGGGCGTGAGGAAGTGCGCCGAGACCAGGTAGAGCGGCGCGAAGACGAAGGTCAGGATGACGGAGTTGAACGGCTGCGTCGCCCAGTCCCAGAACGCCCAGGAGACGAACTGCTTGCGGGGCACCTTGTCGGCGCTCGGCTCGCCGTCGGTCATGACCCGCATCGCGGCGGTGCTCGCGGTGGGCGACGGGGCGGGAACGGAGGCGGGGGCCGTGGCGTCGGCGCCGTTCGGGTCGGTCATGCGGCAACCGTACTGCCGAGGGGTGAACGGGCGGTATCACCGCGGCTCGCGTCGTGCCACCTTGAGTCGATGTGGCTCACCTTTCTTGACATCTCGCGGATTGCGATGCAAACTTGACACGATGCGGCTCAAGTCCGCAGATCGTCTCAGTTCGCAAGGAGCAACAGAACATGGCTCGAGCAGTCGGAATCGACCTCGGTACGACCAACTCCGTGGTCGCGGTCCTCGAGGGCGGCGAACCCACCGTCATCGCCAACGCGGAAGGATTCCGCACCACCCCCTCGATCGTCGCCTTCACCAAGGACGGCGAGGTGCTCGTCGGCGAGACCGCGAAGCGCCAGGCGGTCACCAACGTCGACCGCACCATCGCATCCGTCAAGCGCCACATGGGCACCGACTGGACCAAGGAGATCGACGGCAAGAAGTACACGCCGCAGGAGCTCTCCGCCCGCATCCTGCAGAAGCTCAAGCGCGACGCCGAGCAGTACCTCGGCGAGGACGTGACGGATGCCGTCATCACCGTGCCCGCCTACTTCAACGACGCCGAGCGCCAGGCCACCAAGGACGCGGGCGAGATCGCCGGCCTCAACGTGCTGCGCATCATCAACGAGCCCACCGCGGCCGCCCTCGCCTACGGACTCGACAAGGGCAAGGAGGACGAGCTCATCCTCGTCTTCGACCTCGGCGGCGGAACCTTCGACGTCTCGCTGCTCGAAGTGGGCAAGGACGACGACTTCTCCACGATCCAGGTGCGCGCCACCTCCGGTGACAACCGCCTCGGCGGCGACGACTGGGACCAGCGCGTCGTGGAGCACCTCATCAAGAAGTTCAAGGACACCACGGGCGTCGACGTCTCGAAGGACAAGATCGCCCTGCAGCGCCTCAAGGAGGCCGCCGAGCAGGCGAAGAAGGAGCTCTCGTCGAACATGTCGACGAGCATCCAGCTGCCCTACCTCTCGCTCACCGAGAACGGCCCGGCCAACCTCGACGAGACGCTCACCCGCGCCCAGTTCGAGCAGATGACCTCCGACCTGCTCGACCGCACCAAGAAGCCCTTCGAGGACGTCATCCGGGAGGCCGGCGTCAAGGTCTCCGACATCGCGCACGTCGTGCTCGTCGGCGGCTCGACCCGCATGCCCGCCGTCACCGAGCTCGTCAAGAAGCTCACCGGCGGTCAGGACCCCAACAAGGGCGTCAACCCGGATGAGGTGGTCGCCGTCGGCGCCGCCCTCCAGGCGGGCGTGCTGAAGGGCGAGCGCAAGGATGTGCTGCTGATCGACGTCACCCCTCTGAGCCTCGGAATCGAGACCAAGGGCGGCATCATGACGAAGCTCATCGAGCGCAACACCGCCATCCCGACCAAGCGCAGCGAGACCTTCACGACCGCAGACGACAACCAGCCGTCGGTCGCCATCCAGGTCTTCCAGGGCGAGCGCGAGTTCACCCGCGACAACAAGGCGCTCGGCACCTTCGAGCTCACCGGCATCGCGCCGGCGCCGCGTGGTGTGCCGCAGATCGAGGTCACCTTCGACATCGACGCCAACGGCATCGTGCACGTCTCCGCCAAGGACAAGGGCACCGGCAAGGAGCAGTCGATGACGATCACGGGCGGCTCCTCGCTGCCGAAGGACGACATCGACCGGATGGTGCGCGAGGCCGAGGAGCACGCCGCGGAGGACAAGGCGCGTCGCGAGGCCGCAGAGGTGCGCAACAACGCCGAGCAGCTCGTCTACTCGCTCGAGAAGCTCATCTCCGAGAACGAGGACAAGATCGCCGAACCCGTCAAGGACGAGGTGCGTGCCGACATCGAGGCCGTCAAGACCGCGCTCCAGGGCGAGGACGAGGCCGCCATCAAGTCGGCCTTCGACAAGCTCAACGAGTCCCAGACGAAGCTCGGTGAGGCGATCTACCAGTCCAGCACCGAGGCGGCGGAGGGCCCGAGCCCGACGAGCGGCACCTCCGCATCCTCCGACGAGGACGTGGTCGACGCCGAGATCGTCGACGACGAGGACGAGAAGAAGTAACCGCATGGCCGACAAGAACCGCAACGACCGCGAGCACGAGGGCGAGGAGCCCCAGGTTCAGGACAAGCGGAAGATCGACCCGGAGACCGGCGAGCCGCGGGTGGAGACACCCGCGGCCGACCGCGCCCCCGAGACGGATGACGGCCTGAGCGAGGACGACCTCGCGCTGCTCGCAGACGCGGAACGGGATCTGGTGGCCGAGTACCGCGAGATCGCGGCCCGCGCCCAGGCGGATCTGAAGAACTTCCGCACGCGTGTCGAGCGCGACCGCGCGGCGAACCGCGAAGCGGTCATCGCCGAGGTGATCCGCTCGCTGCTCCCGGTGATCGACGACCTCGACCGGGCCGACGCGCACGGCGACCTCGTGGAGGGGGCGCCGCTCGCGATCGTCTCGCAGAAGCTGCGCGGCGGGTTCGAGAAGTACGGGCTGCGCCGGGTCGGCGAGGTCGGCGAGGCGTTCGACCCCAACATCCACGAGGCGGTCGTGCACCTGCCCGACCCGGATGCGACGGGCGAGACCGTGAAGGACGTCATCCAGACCGGGTACGTGCTCGGCGACCGGCTCATCCGCGCCGCGAAGGTCGCCGTGAGCGCCCCGCCCGCCGGCTGAGAGACGAGAGGGTCCGATGGCCAGCCAGGACTGGTTCGACAAGGACTTCTACGCCGTGCTCGGGGTCTCGAAAGACGTCTCCGAGGCCGAGCTGAAGAAGGTCTACCGCAAGCTCGCGCGGCAGTTCCACCCGGACTCCAATCCGGGGGACGCCGCCGCCGAGGCGCGCTTCAAGGAGATCAGCGAGGCATACGCCGTGCTGTCCGACACGCAGGAGCGCGCGGAGTACGACCAGATCCGCGCGATGGGTTCCGGTGCGCGCTTCACCTCCGGTGGGCAGGGCTTCGAGGACGTCTTCGGCGGGTTCGGTGGCGGTGGCGGTCCCCGGATGAGCTACAGCGCCGGCGGATTCGAGGATCTGCTCGGTGGCATGTTCGGCTCGGGGCGCTTCGGCACCACGAGCGGCGGCTACCGCGGCTTCGGCGGTCCGACGCCGGGTGCCGACATCACGGCCTCAACGACGCTCGACTTCCTGACGGCGATCCAGGGCGACACCGTGACGCTGCAGTTGCCGGGCGGCAAGGCCACCAAGGTCAAGATCCCGGCGGGCGTGAGCGACGGTCAGAAGATCAAGGTGCGCGGCAAGGGGCAGCCGAGCCCCGACGGCGGAGGCGCGGGCGATCTCGTGCTGACGATCGCGGTGCGCCCGCATCCGGTCTTCGAGCGCGACGGCGCGAACCTGCGGGTCGACGTTCCGGTGACCTTCAGCGAGGCGGCGCTCGGGGCCACGATCGAGGTTCCGACGCTCGACGGCACCCCGGTGCGGCTGCGGGTCGCGCCGGGCACCCCGAGCGGGCGCGTGCTGCGCGTCAAGGGGCGCGGCGTCGTGACCGCGAAGGCGACGGGCGATCTGCTCGCGACCGTTCAGGTGGTCGTGCCGAGCCACCTCTCGGGGGAGGCGAAGAAGAAGCTCGAGGAGTTCGCCGCCGCCCTGCCGTCCGAGAACCCGCGTGAGGAGCTCATCGAGAGGGCGCGGGGCTGATGGACGAGTCGACGCCGCTGTTCGCGATCGCGGTCGCGGCCGAGCTCGCCGGCATGCACCCGCAGACCCTGCGCCAGTACGACCGGATGGGCTTGGTCAGTCCGCAGCGCACGGCCGGCCAGTCGCGGCGGTACTCGATGCGGGATGTCGTGCAACTGCGGGAGATCGCGCGGCTGTCGGCGGAGGGGCTCAACCTCGAAGGCATCCGTCGCATCCTGGAGCTCGAGAACCAGGTGGCCGCGCTCACCGCGCGGGTGCGGGAGCTCGAGGCCGCGCTCGCCGACGAACTGCTCACCCGCCCGGGCCGCCGGGTCTTCGCCGCCGGAGCGGAGGGCGAGGTCGTCTCGTTGCGCGCGGGCACCCGCATCCGCAAGCACAATCAGGTGGTGGTCTGGCGTCCGCTCACCGGGAGCCACGACTGAGCCCTCCGCAGGTCCCCACCGCACAGCACGGGGCGGGTGGCTCCTCGTCGAGAGGACCCACCCGCCCCGTGGCCGTTCAGTGGCGGCTCAGCCGAGAGCCTTGGCCTTGAGGGCCGCGAACTCGTCCTGCGTGATGACGCCCGCGTCGAGCAGCGCCTTGGCCTTGGTGATCTCGTCGCTCGGGGTGGCCGTGCCGGCGACCTCGCGGATGTAGGCCTCGCCCGCCCGCTGCGTCTGCGAGGCGGCCGCGGCGCTGCGCTCGGCCATGCCCTTGCCGCGGGCGATGAGGTAGACGAGGGCGGTGAGGAAGGGCAGGAAGATCAGGAAGATGATCCAGAGGGCCTTCCATCCGCCGGCGAGCTTGTGGTCACGGAAGAGGTCACCGATGATCGCGAAGATCGCGAACAGGTAGGCCACGAACGCGAAGGTCCAGAACAGCAGCCAGATGGCATCCCAGAAGTTGCTCAGGAAAGTCATGGTGGTCCTTTCAGGGTGGTGGCGCCCCTCTGAGCGGGATGCCCTGTCATCTTTGTACACCGCTGCGAGCACGAGCGGCAGGGTGACGTCATGAACGTTCATCCCGCCCGCGGCGGGCGAATCCCTCGTGCAATCTCGAGCCGCGCACGCTAAACTTGAGCCACTGCTACTCAACTCTTAGACGGAGAACCATGGCCAACATGCAGGGCGCACCCTCCACCCAGGAGGAGCCGAAGAGCGCTCTCGAGCAATACGGCATCAACCTCACCGAGATCGCCCAGAGCGGCAAGCTCGATCCGGTGATCGGACGGGATGCCGAGATCCGACGCGTCAGCCAGGTGCTGACCCGTCGCACCAAGAACAACCCCGTGCTCATCGGCGAGCCCGGCGTCGGCAAGACCGCCGTCGTCGAGGGGCTCGCCCAGCGCATCGTCGCGGGCGACGTCGCCGACTCGCTCAAGGGCAAGCAGCTCGTCTCGCTCGACCTGGCTGCGCTCGTCGCGGGTGCCAAGTACCGAGGTGAGTTCGAGGAGCGCCTGAAGGCCGTGCTCAAGGAGATCAACGACTCCGACGGCCGGGTCATCACCTTCATCGACGAGTTGCACACCCTCATGGGTGCCGGCGGCGGCGAGGGATCGGTCGCGGCGGCGAACATGCTGAAGCCCATGCTCGCGCGTGGCGAGTTGCGCATGATCGGCGCCACCACCCTCAACGAGTACCGCGAATACATCGAGAAGGATGCCGCGCTCGAGCGCCGCTTCCAGCAGGTCTACGTGGGCGAGCCGTCCGTCGAAGACACCGTCGCCATCCTCCGCGGTCTCAAGGAGCGCTACGAGGCGCACCACAAGGTCGCGATCGCCGACAGCGCGCTCGTGGCCGCCGCCACCCTGTCGAACCGCTACATCACCGCCCGCCAACTGCCCGACAAGGCGATCGACCTCATCGATGAGGCGGCATCCCGGCTCAAGATGGAGATCGATTCGAGCCCCGTCGAGATCGACGAGCTCAAGCGCGCCGTCGACCGCCTCAAGATCGAGGAGCTCGCCCTCAAGAAGGAGAAGGACGCCGCCTCGAAGGAGCGGCTCGAGAAGCTGCGCACCGACATGGCGGGCAAGGAGAAGCAGCTCGACGCGCTGCAGACCAGGTGGCAGGCCGAGAAGAGCACGCTGCACAGCGTGGGCGACCTGAAGTCGCACCTCAACGACGCGCGCATCGAGCTCGACCGGGCCATGCGCGAGCAGCGCTACCAAGACGCCTCGAAGCTCAACTACGAGACGATTCCGGCGATCGAGCAGCAGCTGCTGCAGGCCGAGGCGATCGAGCAGCAGGGTCCGCGGATGGTGAACGACCAGGTCACCGACGAGGACATCGCCGCCGTCGTGGCGGCGTGGACCGGCATCCCGGTCGACAAGCTGCGGCAGGGCGAGACCGAGAAGCTGCTGGGGCTCGAGGCCGAGCTCGGCAAGCGGCTCATCGGTCAGCGGGATGCCGTGCGCGCGGTCTCCGAGGCGGTGCGCCGCTCGCGGGCCGGGATCTCCGACCCCGATCGGCCCACCGGGTCGTTCCTCTTCCTCGGGCCCACCGGCGTCGGCAAGACGGAGCTCGCGAAGGCGCTCGCCGCCTACCTCTTCGACGACGCGAAGGCGCTCGTGCGCATCGACATGTCCGAGTACGGCGAGAAGTTCGCCGTGTCGCGCCTCGTCGGCGCCCCTCCCGGCTACATCGGCTACGAACAGGGCGGACAGCTCACCGAAGCGGTGCGCCGCCGACCCTACTCGGTGATCCTGCTCGACGAGGTCGAGAAGGCGCACCCCGAGGTGTTCGACGTGCTGCTGCAGGTGCTCGACGATGGTCGGCTCACCGACGGGCAGGGGCGCACGGTCGACTTCCGCAACACGATCCTCATCCTCACCTCCAACCTCGGCAGTCAGGTGCTCGTCGACCGCGACCTCAGCTGGGAGAAGAAGCAGGACGCCGTGCAGGAGCTCGTGCGCCAGTCGTTCAAGCCCGAGTTCGTGAACCGGCTCGACGACATCGTGGTGTTCGCGCCGCTCTCGGAGGCCGACCTCGGCCAGATCGTGTCGCTCTACGTCGACCGGCTCGAACGGCGGCTCGGTGAGCGGCGGCTGCAGCTCGCCGTGACGCCGGATGCGCGGGCCTGGCTCGCGGAGCGCGGCTACGACCCGAGCTACGGGGCGCGGCCGCTGCGGCGGCTCATGCAGCACGAGATCGACGACCGGCTCGCGAAGTCGTTGCTCTCGGGCGAGGTGCGCGACGGGGACACCGTGCGCGTCGACCTCGACCGTCGCGGCGACGGCCTTCAGGTCACCCGCTTCGAGGAGGCCGCCGCCCCCACGCCTGAGAACTGAGGCGTCACTTTGCGTCGCTCGGCCGCGGCCCGAGGCGACGCAAAGTGACGCCTCGGGGGTCAGCGGGGGTGCACGAGCTCCGCGATGCGGGCCGGGCCGTCGGGATCCTGCAGGCTCGTCGTGTCGCCGAGCGGGCGACCGTCGACGATGTCGCGCAGCAGGCGGCGCATGATCTTGCCCGAGCGGGTCTTCGGCAGCTCGGGCACCAGGTGGATGTCGCGCGGCTTCGCCACGGGTCCGATCGCGGTCGCGACATGTGCGCGCAGCTCGGCCACCGCATCCGCACCGACCTCGCGCGCGGGGATCACGAACGCGACGATCGCCTCGCCGGTGAGCGGGTCATCCGCCCCCGTCACGCCCGCCTCGCCCACCAGCGGATGCGCGACGAGCGCCGACTCGATCTCGATCGTCGAGAGGCGGTGGCCCGAGACGTTGATGACGTCGTCGACGCGGCCCAGCAGCCAGACGTCGCCGTCGGCATCCGTCTTCGCGCCGTCGCCCGAGAAGAAGTAGCCGCGGTCGGCGAAGCGCCGCCAGTAGGAGTCGAGGTAGCGCTGCGGGTCGCCCCACACGGTGCGGGCGAGGGCGGGGAAGGGGCGCGGGATCACGAGGTAGCCGCCCGCGCCAGGCGGCACCTCCTCGCCGTGCTCGTCGACGACGAGGGTCTCGAGCCCCGGCAGGGCGCGCGAGGCGGAGCCCGGCTTGATGGTCGTGAGGCCCGGGATCGGCGCCATGATCGCCGCCCCGGTCTCCGACTGCCACCAGGTGTCGACGACCGGCGCCGTGCCCGCGCCGAGCTGCTCGCGGAACCACACCCACGCCTCCGGGTTGATCGCCTCACCCACCGAGCCGAGCAGCCGGATGCTGGAGAGGTCGAACTCATCCGGCACGCCATCCGGGAACCACGTCATGAGGGTGCGCACGAGGGTCGGGGCCGTGTAGTAGACGGTGACGCCGTAGCGCTCGATGAGCTCGAGATGCCGGGTGCGGCGGGGCGCATCCGGGGTGCCCTCGTAGATCAGCTGCGTCGTGGCGTTGCTGAGCGGACCGTAGAGCTCGTAGCTGTGCGCGGTCACCCAGGCGAGGTCGGCGGTGCACCAGTGCACGTCGTCGGGCTTCGCATCGAAGGCGGCCCAGTGCGTCCAGGAGGCCTGGGTGAGGTAGCCGCCGCTCGTGTGCACGAGGCCCTTCGGCTTCCCGGTGGTGCCGGAGGTGTAGATGATGAAGAGCGGCGTCTCGGCGGGGAAGGACTCCGCCTCGTGCGTCTCCGGCTGGCGCTCGACCACCTCGTGCCACCACACGTCGCGGCCCCCGGTCCAGGGGATGTCGTCGCCCGTGCGGCGGATGACGAGCACGTGCTCCACGTGGTCGAGGCCGGCGACCGCGGCATCCGCGTTGTGCTTCACGGCGACGGCCTTCCCGCGGCGGTACTGCCCGTCCGAGGTCACGAGCAGCTTCGCTCCCGTGTCCTGCACGCGGAAGCGCAGCGCCTCGGCCGAGAAGCCGCCGAAGACGAGCGAGTGCACGGCGCCGAGGCGCGCCACCGCGAGCGTCACGATGACGGTCTCGAGCAGCACCGGCAGGTAGATCACGACGCGGTCGCCGCGGCGGATGCCGAGCTCGGTGAGCGCGTTCGCCGCCTTCGCGACCTCCCGCTGCAGCTCGGCGAAGGTGAGGCTGCGCGTGTCGCCCGGCTCGCCCTCCCAGTGGTACGCGACCTTGTCGCCGAGTCCGGCAGCCACGTGCCGGTCGACGCAGTTGACGGCCACGTTGAGGGTGCCGTCGGAGAACCACTCGGCGCGCGGCGGGCGCAGCTCGCCGTCGGGACCGAGGGCGGGGGTCCAGTCGAGGGTGCGGGTGAAGGGGGTGTCCCAGTCGAGGCGACGGGCGGCATCCGCCCAGAACGCCTGCGGGTCCTCGGCGGCGCGCTCCCACGCGTCGGCCGCGACGTTGGAGGCGGCCGCCACGCTCGCTGGGGGCGTGTAGGCGCGCGTCTCCACCAGGAGCTCTCGAATCCGCGCCTCGTCCGTCACCCGACGACGCTATCCGCGCCGACCCGGCTCTCCCGAATCCCGCCGCAACCTCACGTCACACGCCGAGCGGTTGCTCGTAGCTGGAGCTGGCACCTCGGCGCCCCCGATCCTTCCGGGGCGCCGACGCCGTAGCTGGAGCTACGAGCATCAACTCAGGGCGGGGATGACCTCGCGCTCGAAGAGCTCCACGCCCGAGCGGTCGTAGGCGGAGTCGGGGAAGTAGTGGATGCTGTAGTCGAGTCCCAGCGCCTGCCGCTCGCGCAGCACCTCGATGATCTCGGCCGGCGTGCCCGCGATGCCCTCCTTCGACGGGATGCCGCGGTACTGCGCCACGACCTCCGCCGCCTTCGCGTCGCCGATCGACTCGGCCAGCCGCGCCTCGTAGGAGTCCACCTTGCGGTGCACCTCGGCGCTCGTCTCGGCGATGATCGTGGCGAAGTTCGAGGAGCGGGTGATCGCGGAGAAGTCGGTGCCGACGCTCGCGCAGTGCCCCCGCAGGATCTCGCTCTTGCGCGCGAACTCCTCCGCACCGCCGTTGAAGTTCGTGTAGCGCGCGTACTGCGCCGCGATCTTCAGCGTCACCTTCTCGCCGCCGCCCGCGACCCAGAACGGGATGCCGCCCTCCTGCAGCGGCCGCGGCTCGACGATCGCGCCGTCCACCTGCCAGAACTCGCCGTCGAGGCTCGCCTTCCCCGTCGTCCAGGCCTGATGCATGATCTCGACGCCCTCGCGCAGCGCCCGCAGCCGGGCAGGCGCATCCGGGAAGCCGTAGCCGTAGGCGCGGAACTCGTGCTCGTACCAGCCCGCCCCGATGCCCATCTCGAGCCGGCCGCCCGAGATCAGATCAACCGTCGCGGCGACCTTCGCCAGGTAGGCGGGGTTGCGGTAGGCCACACAGGTGCACATCTGGCCGAGCCGGATGCGCGAGGTCGACGCCGCGAAGGCCGCCATGAGCGTCCACGCCTCGTGGGTGGCCTCCTCGCTCGGCACCGGCGTCGTGTGGAAGTGGTCGTACACCCACAGCGACTCCCACGGCCCCGCCTCTGCGGCCTGCGCGAGGTCGTGCATGACCCCCCACTGCCGTGCGGGGTCGATGCCCACGAGGTCGAAGCGCCAGCCCTGGGGGATGAAGATGCCGAATCTCACCCCCCGAGCCTAGGACTCCTCGACCCCGTGGGTGCCGCTCAGGTGTACCAGCTGGGTTCCGGCACCTCGCCGAGCAGGGCGAACACCCCCACCTCGCGCCTCTTGTAGGGGATCGGATCGTGCAGGCTGTGGGTGCGCAGGTTCCGCCAGAAGATGTCGAGGCCGACCGAGTTCGCGGATGCGCGTGCCCCGGTCAGCTCGAACACCTTCGTCGCCGTCTCCAGGCCGTCGTCGGAGATGCGCAGCTTCGCGGCCGCGATCCGCACGGCCACCTCGCCGCGCGAGCGTTCGGTGAGCTGCTCGCGCGGGGCGTGGAGGAGCACGCTGATCTCGTCGCCGACCGCGTCGATGAGCGCCGCATCCGCCCACAGCTTCGACTGCAGCCCGCCGTAGCCCTCGAGGATGTACCACTCCTCGCTCGCGCGCTGCTTCTCGTCGCCGCCGTACGGCCAGGCGCGCGTCGTCTCGCGCGTGTAGGCGGCCGCGCGTTCGAGGGCGCCCTCGGCGATGCCGAGGTAGAAGTTGGCGAAGACGAGCTGGATGGCGGGCACGTTGAGCGTGCCGTAGACGAGCGGCTGGAACACCTTGTCGACGAAGCCGGCGGCATCCGCCCACGGCACCCGCACCCCCTCGATGCGCACCGAGCCCGACTCGGTGAGCCGCTGCCCGAGGCTGTCCCAGTCGCGGCCGAAGACGATGCCCGGCTGGTCGGTCGGCACGATCGCGAAGACGTGCGTGTCGGTGCCCTCGAGCACCCCCTCGAGCACGGTCAGGTCGGAGACCACGCCGCCGGTCGAGAACGACTTGCGGCCCGTGAACACGAGCTCGTCGCCCTCGTCGCGCACGGTGAGGTCGGCATCCCGCGGGTTCACCGCGCCGCCGAACAGGTAGCGGTTCTCGGTGTACAGCTTCTCGACCGCCGCGATCTGCGCATCCGTCGCCACGAGCCGCGCGGCCCACGCCCACAGGTAGTGGTAGCCGAGCAGCTGGCCGATCGAGCCGTCACCGCGGGCGATGATGCGGATGACGCGGTAGGCGGTCGCCCACTGCTGTCCGCCGCCGCCGTGCTCCGCCGGCCCGAGCAGCGTCACGAGGCCGGAGTTCTTCAGCAGCGCGACCTCGTCGACGGGGGATGCGCCGGCGCGGTCGCGCTCGACGGCATCCGCGGCGAGGATCTGCGACACCTCCTCGGCGCGGGCGAGCCAGGCCGCGGCATCCGCGGGGGCGGGTGCGCCCTGCCAGCGGTCGGTGAGCGCGCTCGGTGAGAGCGTGATGGGAGTCGACATGGGGTTCCTCTCGGGGATCGGTTGGGTGAGGAACACCCTGCCGCGCGGCTCGCCGAGGGAGAAGGGTCATGACGAACGACGTCGCCATGCGTCAATTCGTGACGTCGCGCGTCAGCGCGTGCGATCAGCTCGTCGCGCAGCTACGGCGCAGCAGCTGCCGAACGATGTCGATGTGACTAGAAGAGCGAGGACGGGTCGCCGGCGATGGACTCGTCGCGAGTCAGCAGCTCCATGAAGCGGGTGTTGACGAAGAGCCGTTCTCTCCCGAGGGACAGCTTCACCAGCGCGCCGGATTCCGCGAGCGCGTTCAGCCAATTGGTCGCAGTGGGCCGAGAGACGCCGGTGCGCGCCATGACGGTGGCGATTCTGGCGTAGGGCTGTTCGAACAACACGGCGAGGAGATCGGCGTTGACCGTTCCGAACTGTGCTCGAAGGTCCGCGGTGACCTCGTCCTCGAGTTGTTTGATCGCGTCGATCTTTCTGATCGTCGCCTCGGCCGTCTGCCTCACTCCCTCGAGCATGTAGAGGATCCACGATTGCCAGTCGCCGTCTCTCGTCACGCGAAGCAGCAGCTCGTAATAGGCGGACTTGTTCTCGATGATGTAGCGGGAGAGGTAGAGAATCGGTTGGCTGAGCAACCCCGCGGCGACGAGCAGAAGCACGTTCAGCACACGACCGGTGCGGCCGTTGCCATCTTCGAACGGGTGGATGGCCTCGAACTGGTAGTGGGCGACGGCCATCGTCACCAGCGGGTCCAGCCCTCCGTCGGCGTGCACGAACTCCTCCCAATTCTGAAGGTGGGATCGGATGACATCCGCACCGACGGGAGGTGTGTAGATGGGTGCGTGGTCGACGGGGCTGCCGATGTAGGTGCCCGGCAGTTGGCGGACCTGCATCTCACGTTGCTTGATGAGAGAACAGATCTCGGCTGCGGTGGTGGCGCTGAGCGGTCGCGATCGAGCTCGCTGAAACCCGGTGAACAGGGCCGTGCGATATCTCAACGCTTCGCGTGTCGCAGGGCTTGTCGCTGCTGACTCGTCCTGCGCGTAGCGGAAGAGGTCGTCGGTGGTCGTGACGATGTTCTCGATCTCAGAACTGGCTTGGGCCTCGAGGATGGGGATCGCATTCAGAAGCACCGTGGGATTGGGAAGAGACCGAGATGACTGGTCCAGCGCGGCCAGTGCTGCCCGCGCCTCGATGACGAGCTTGAGGACGGGCTTGGTCTCGAGCTCGGCACGGGGAGGCAGGCCGGGCAGGTCGTTGTACGGTGCCGAAGGTCGCCAGGTCACCCTGCGATCCTAGTCATATGTAAAAAAAACCCGCGAAACTTTGCATATATCCGGTTCGTGTCAAATGCGTTTACACGCGGTCCGCGGCGCCCTTCTCGACCCCGGATGCGATGAGCTCGTCGCGCACCTTGCGGCGCAGCACCTTGCCGATCATCGACTTCGGCAGCTCCTCGACCAGGTGCGCCCGGCGCGGCACCTTGTAAGCGGCCAGCTGCTGCTTCGCCCAGGCGCGCAGCGCATCCGTGTCGACCGTGGCGCCCGGCTCCGGCACGATCGCCGCCACCACGTGCTCGCCGTCGCGCGCATCCGGGATGCCGACGATCGCCACATCCGCGACTCCGTCGTAGCCGCGCAGCATGTCCTCCACCTCGGAGGGCGAGACGTTGAAGCCGCCCGTGATGACGAGCTCCTTGATGCGGTCGGTGATCGTGACGAAGCCGTCGTCGTCGACCGTGACGATGTCGCCCGTGCGGAACCAGCCCTCCGTGAACACGGCCGCCGTCTCGGTCGGCTTGTTCCAGTAGCCGGAGAACACCTGCGGACCGCGCACCACCAGCTCGCCCGGGGTGCCCGGCTCGACATCCCGCGTCGGATCGTCGGGGTCGACGACGCGCAGCTCGGTGCCGGGGATCGGCAGCCCCACCGTGCCGGCGCGTCGGTTCGGGGCCACCGGGTTCGCCATCAGCACGGGGGAGCACTCCGAGAGTCCGTAGCCCTCCACGAGGTAGCCGCCCGTGAGCGCCTCCCACGGCTCCACGACATCCTTCGACAGCGGCATCGCGCCCGAGATGGCGATCTCGATGCCCGCGAGCGAGACCCCCTTCGCCTCCGCCGCCTTCCGGAGCCGGTCGTAGAGCGGCGGCACGGCGGGCAGGAAGGTCGGCGGGCGCTTCGCGAACACCGGCAGCACGAGGTCGGGGTCGGGCTTCGGGAACAGCACGAGCCGTGCCCCCATGCTCATCGCGAAGGTGAGGCAGAGGGTGAGCCCGTAGGCGTGGAAGAGCGGCAGGATGGCGTGCACGGATGCCGCCCCGCGCGGAATCGTCGGCACCCAGGCGCGCGCCTGCGCGGCGTTCGCGACGAGGTTGCGGTGGCTGAGGGTCGCGCCCTTCGGCGCGCCGGTCGTGCCGCTCGTGTACTGGATGAGGGCGACGTCGCTCGCGGTCGGACCGGGCACATCCGCAGGGATGCCGGGGCCGGTGAGCAGCTCCTCCCACGTCACGGTGCCCGACACCTCGATCGTCAGCTCGGCGCGGCTCGTGCGGGCCTTCTCGATCGGCAGCTTCAGCAGCAGCCGCATCCTCAGCGGGAAGGCGCGGGTCATGTCGACCGAGACGATGCTGTCGAGTGCGAGGTCGCTCGGGAAGTCCTGCAGGGTCGGCACGGTCTTGTCCCACGCGATCGCGACGCGGGCGCGGTGGTCCTCGAACTGGTGGCGCAGCTCGCGCGGCGTGTAGAGCGGGTTGTGCTCGACGACGATGCCGCCGACGCGCAGGATCGCGTAGAACGCGACGACGTGCTGCGGGCAGTTCGGCAGCACGAGGGCGACGCGGTCGCCGGGCTTCACCCCGAGCCGCCGCAGCCCCTCCGCCGCGTGCTCGATCTGCGAGCCGAGGGCGGCGTAGCTCGTCTCGCGCCCGAAGAACTCGAGAGCGGTGTGGTCGGGGTACTCGGCGACGGATGCCGCGATGAGGTCGGAGAGCGACCCGGGCGGCACCTCCAACTCGCGCGGCACGCCGTCGGCGTAGGAGTCGAGCCAGGGCATCTCGGCGGGCGACCTCGTCACGCCACGAGCCTACGCCGTGGTCGGCAGCCGGTCTCGAGACCGCTTCAGCGCGCGAGCTCCTCGCGGATCGCCGCGACGAAGGCGTCGATGTCGGCCTCCGTCGTGTCGAACGCGGTCATCCAGCGCACCTGGCCGGCCGCGCGATCCCAGTCGTAGAAGCGGATGCGCTCCCGGATGCGGTCGGCCGCATCGTTCGCGAGCACGGCGAAGACGGCATTCGCCTGGGTGGCCTGGCTGAAGGTGAGGCCCGTGATCGAGCCGTCGGCCAGCCCTGCCTCGAGCTCGGTGCGCAGCCGCGTCGCCATCGCGTTCGCGTGCGCGGCCGCCCGCAGCCCGACCCCGTCGAACAGCGCGAGCAGCTGCGCGCTGAAGAAGCGCATCTTGCTCGCGAGCTGCATCGAGGTCTTGCGCAGTCGCACGAGGTCGGAGACCCGCTCGGGGTTCAGCACCACGACCGCCTCCACACCGAGCGCGCCGATCTTGGTGCCGCCGAAGCTCAGGATGTCGACCCCGGCATCCGTCGTGAACGCGCGGAACGGCACGCCGAGGGCGGCCGCCGCGTTCCAGATGCGGGCGCCGTCGAGGTGCACGGCGAGGCCTGCGGCGTGCGCGGCGTCGGCGATCGCGCGCACCTCATCCGGGGTGTAGAGGGTGCCGAGTTCGGTGGTCTGGGTGATCGAGACGGCCGCGGGTTCGGCGCGGTGCTCGTCGTCCATGCCCCAGGCCTCGGTCGCGAGCAGTTCGGGGGTGAGCTTGCCGTCGGGCGTCGGCACCACGAAGAGCTTGAGGCCCGCGACCTTCTCCGGTGCGCCGCCCTCGTCGGTGTGGATGTGGGCGGTGCTGGTCGCGATCACCGACCCCCAGCGCGGCAGCAGCGCGGTGAGCGCCACGACGTTCGCGCCCGTGCCGTTGAAGACGGGGAACACCTCCGCCTGCTCGCCGAACTCGGCGCGGATCACCTCGCCGAGGCGCGCGGTGTAGACGTCCTCTCCGTAGGCGATCTGGTGTCCGCCGTTGGCCGCCGCGATCGCCTCCATCACCTCCGGATGGATGCCGGCGTAGTTGTCGCTCGCGAAGCCGCGGAAGGAGGTGTCGTGGAGAGTCACCCGACCATTCTGTTGCGGTTTCGGCGAGATGTGCGCCGCGCGCGCGGCACATCTCGCCGAAACCGCAACACACTCAGCCCTTGAGGGCCTCCGCGAGCTTCACCCGCTGCCCGAGTCGCAGCAGCGAGTTCTCGTAGATGCGCGCCCCGAGCGCGATCACCGCGGCGCACGTCGCGATGAGGATCGCGAGCGACACGAGCGGCTCCCACCACTCGGCGTTCCCGAGGAACAGGCGCAACGGCATCCCGATCGGAGCCGAGAACGGCACATACGACATGATCGTCACGATCGTCGGGTTGTCGTTGAAGAACACGGTCAACAGGTAGGGCAGCATCACGAGCCCCGTCACGGGCGTCGTGGTCGAACCGATGTCCTCCTGGCGCGAGACCATCGCCCCGGTGGCCGCGAACAGCGCCGCCAGCAGGATGAACCCGAACACGAAGAAGATCGCGAACCAGACGAACGGCATCCCGAGCCCCAGCAGCAGCTCGTTCTGACCCGTGACACTGAGCGCGACGATCGCGATCGCGAGCAGCAGCGCGACCTGGCCGAGGGCGAGGATCGTCGTGCCGAGCACCTTGCCGGCCAGCAGCACCCGCGTCGGGATGGTGGCGAGCAGGATCTCGACGATGCGGGTCTGCTTCTCCTCGACCACCGACTGGGCGATCGTCGACCCGAAGGTCATCGCGGAGAGGAAGAAGATGAGCCCGAAGCCGATCGCGACGATGTAGCCGATGAACCCCGCCGCGCCGCTCGGATCGAGCAGCTCGACCTGGGGCGAGACGCTGAGCGCCTGCACGACCCCGGTCGGGATGCTGTCGTCGCCGAGCACCGCGAAGCCGAGCGGCCCGCTGTCGGGGATGAGCGCCGCGTCGACGTCGCCCGCGCGCAGCAGCTTCTCGGCGTCCGCGCGGGAGGCGACATCCTGCGCGTCGATCTTCGCGTCCGTCGGGAGGCTCACGCCCGACACGACCGCGACCTTCGGGTCTTGGGCGTTCGCCGAGACGACCGCGCTCACGACGATCGAGCCGAGGATGAGCAGCAGCATGACCCCCGTCGACACCAGGAACGCGACCGAGCGAAGTCGCACGATCACCTCCCGCATGGCGACGAGCCAGACGCTGCGCCCGGCCGAGTAGGGGCGGGCTGTGGGGGTGCGGACGGCGGTCATCGCACGACCTCCTTGAAGATCTGGGAGAGGGACGGATGCTGACGCGCGAAGTCGGACACCGCGCCCCGCGCGACCGCGGCTTCGAGCACGCGCTGGGCGGCTGCGGGGTTCTCGGCATCGAACAGCGCATACCCGCCGTCGGCCTCGATGACGGTGACGCCCGCCTGCTCGCGCACCCATCCGGCGTCGCCGTCGGTCTGCAACTGGTAGCGCAGGGTCGCGTGCTGGTCGCGGAGCGCGTCGCGGGAGCCCGCGGCGCGGATGGTGCCTGCGGCGATGATCACCAGGTCGTCGCAGAGGCGCTCGACGATGTCGAGCTGGTGGCTGGAGAACAGCACCGGGATTCCGCGGCGGGCGCGCTCGGCGAGCACCTCGGCCACCACATCCACCGCCATCGGGTCCAGCCCGCTGAAGGGCTCGTCGAGCATGAGCACCTCGGGGTCGTGCACGAGGGCGGCGGCGATCTGGGCGCGCTGCTGGTTGCCGAGCGAGAGCTTCTCGATCGCGTCGCCCGCGCGCTCGGCGAGGGAGAGCCGTTCGAGCAGCTCGGTGGTGTTGCGCTGGGCGTCGGCGGGGGTGAGGCCGTGCAGCCGGGCCAGGTAGATGAGCTGCTCGGCGAGTTTCATCTTGGGGTAGAGGCCGCGCTCCTCCGGCATGTACCCGAAGCGGCGGCGACCGGTGGGGCCGAGGGATGCGCCGTCGAGGGTCACGGTGCCGGCATCCGGTTCCAGCACCCCCAGCACGATGCGCATCGTCGTGGTCTTGCCTGCGCCGTTGCCGCCGACGAAGCCGGTCATCCGGCCGGGGGCGACGTCGAAGCTCACCTCGTCGAGCACGCGTCGCGTGCCGTAGCTCTTGCGGACGTCTCGGATCTCGAGCACGGAACCTCCTCGGGTCGTTCCTCACGCTACGACCGTCGCCGCGCATCCGCCTCCCCCGCGCGACGGAAGCCCTGTGGGGGAGGGCCAAACGCTGCAGCGCTCGGCCCCCCGCGCCCGCAGTCACTGTGGCGGTCTGCCAAACGCTGCAGCGTTTGGACGGAGAACCAGACGAGCTAGGCGACGAAGCCCGAGCGGTAGGCGTGCACGACGGCCTGCACCCGGTCGCGCACGCCGAGCTTCAGCAGGATGTTGGAGACGTGGGTCTTGACCGTCGCCTCGCCCACGTAGAGACGGCCGGCGATCTCGGCGTTCGAGAGCCCCTCGGCGAGCAGGCGGAACACCTCGGTCTCGCGTTCGGTGAGCTCGTCGACCGCCGGATCGCCGCCCGGATCCCCGGCCGCGGTGCCCCCGAAGCGCTCGATCACCCGCCGCGTCACGGCGGGCGAGAGCAGCGCATCCCCCGCCGCGAGCACGCGCACGGCGTCGATGAGCTGCTCGGGGCTCGCGGTCTTCAGCAGGAAGCCGGATGCGCCCGCCTCGAGCGCCCGGAACAGGTAGTCGTCGCGGTCGAAGGTGGTGAGCACGAGCACGGCAGGCGCCTCGGGAGCCGCGGTGATGCGCCGTGTCGCCTCGAGCCCGTCGAGCCCCGGCATCTGCACGTCCATGCACACGACATCCGGGGCGAGCTCCGCCGCGAGCGCGACCCCCGCGACCCCGTCGGATGCTTCCCCGACCACCTCGAGGTCGGGTTGGGCGTCGAGGATCACCCGGAAGCCGGTGCGCACGAGCGCCTGGTCGTCGACGAGCAGCACCCGGGTCATGGGGCGCTCGCCCGCACGAGCGGGATGCGCGCCCGCACCAGGTAGCCGCCGCGACTGCGCGGGCCGAGCTCGAGCTGGCCCCCGGACGCCGCGACCCGCTCGCGCATCCCGAGCTGGCCGAGGCCGCCCGGCAGTCGCAGCGGGGCGCGACCACCGGTGTTCGCGACCTCCAGCTCGACGTGGTCGTCGTCGTAGCGCAGGCGCACGTCTGCGGTCGCATCCGGGCCACCGTGCTTGCGCACGTTGGTGAGCGCCTCCTGGGCGATGCGATACAGGTTGACGCTCGCGATCGAGGGCACCTTCACGACCTCCCCGACGACGCGGTACTCGGTCGGCACCCCCGATTCGCGCGAGGCCGAGATCAGCTCGGGGAGGCGGTCGAGACCGGGGGCGCTGTCGACGACGTCGTCGGCCTCGCGCAGCGTGGTGAGCATGGAGTGGAGCTCGCGGATGGTCTCGCGGCTCGTCTCCTCGATCGTCTGCAGGGCTGCGGATGCCGCATCCGGGTCGCTGGAGAGCACGGTGCGTGCAGCCCCCGCCTGGATGCCGATGACGCTCACGTGGTGGGCGACCGCGTCGTGCAGCTCGCGGGCGATCCGCACCCGATCGAGCGCGACCGCCTGGGTCGCGGTGCGCTCCCGTTCCCGCTCCAGGTCGCGGCCGCGCTGCTCCAGCTCCGCACGCGCCTGCGCCGAGGCGAACCCGCGGTCGCCGAACCACCAGGCCGCGGTGAAGTAGAGCAGGTTGATGAGCACCTGCACGAGCATGTAGGCCACGAGCGGGGAGAAGGCGCCGACGCGGGAGATCCCTTTCAGCGCATCGGGGTCGGTGGCCGATTGGAACAGCACGATGATGAGCCAGCCCGCCATCACGATCACGATGAGCCCGCGCGCGCCGATCGCGAGCGGACGCCGCGAGACCCAGGCGCCGATCGAGTAGATCGCCAGGAAGAGGGCGATGTTGAGGATGAGCAGCTCAGGCACCCGCAGGCTGCCTGCCGCGATGAAGCCCGCCGAGACGAGGGCTGCCGCGACGATCGGGCGGCTGCGTCGCATGGCGAGCGGCAGCACCGCGAGGGCCAGCAGCGCGAAGGTGAGGGGGGCGTCCGCCGGGTCTTTGTAGATGCCCGCGATGCGGTACAACTGCTGGCTGAGGATCGCGGCGAGGTAGAGCCCGCCCGCGAGGGCGAGGTCGTTCAGGCGGTCGCGGCGGGTCGGCCCGGGGCGCGTCCAGTGCTGCGACGGGGGGTGCGCGGGAGCGGAGGTCTCGGTGCTCACCTCGGTGAGCCTAGGCGGCGTCGCCCGGGCGCGCCTCCGCCGGAGGGGGGACGGCGCCGGCGCAGACCGTTCCGAGGTTCTCCCGCATCCGCTTCGCGATGGCGCCGAGCACCCGACGCTCGTCTTCGTCGAGCAGATCGAAGAACCACTCGCGGATGGCGTCGGTGTGGTCGCGGGTCGCCTCCAGCAGCAGGCGACTGCCCGCCGGGGTCAGCTCGACCCAGACGCCGCGCGCATCCGTCTCGCACTCGCGGCGGGCGACGAGGCCGCGCGCCTCCATGCGGGTGACCTGGTGCGAGACCCGGCTCTTCTCCCAGGTGAGCTCGTCGGCGAGCTCACCCGTGCGGAGACTGCGTTCGGGCGCACGCGAGAGGCTCATCATGAGCAGGAACTCGGGATGCGAGATGCCGGCGTCGTCCTGCAGCCGGCGATCGAGGGCGGTGACGAGCTCGCGTCCGCCCCGGAAGTAGTCGCGCCAGAGCGCCCAGTCCTCGGGGCTCACCTCTGACGTCGTCGACATGCGCCCCAGGATAGCCCCGGGAATGGGGTGACGCGTCATGCGGTTGACGTGTGGTGACGCGTCAACTATCCCTGGAGGACATCCCCATGAGCAGCCAGCTCCGCATCGGCATCATCATCGGCAGCACCCGCCCCACCCGTGTCGGCAATCAGGTCGCCGAGTGGATCGCCACCCACGCCAACCGTCTCGGCGACGCGCACTACGAGATCGTCGACCTCGCAGAGATCGACCTGCCGCTGCTCGACGAGCCGCGATCCGCCTCTCAGGGCCACTACGAGCACGAGCACACGCACGCGTGGGCCGAGCGCATCGCCCCCCTCGACGGTTTCGTCTTCGTCACCCCCGAGTACAACCACGCGCCGGGCGCCGCGCTGCTGAACGCGCTCTCCTACCTCTACGGCGAATGGAACAACAAGGCCGCGGCACTCGCGAGCTACGGGTTCAGTGCGGCCGGCGCGCGCGCCGCCGACATGCTGCGGCCGGTGCTCGGCGAGCTGCAGATCGCGGATGTGCGTCAGCAGCTGCTGTTCTCGCTCCCCGTCGACTTCGAGGGCTTCAGCACCTTCGCGCCGGGCGAGCACCACATCAGCTCGGTGCAGGCGATGGTGGGGCAGCTCGAGAGCTGGGCGGGCGCGATGCGGGTCGTGCGCGAGCAGAAGGCGCTCGCCGCGGCAGCAGCCTGAGCGGAGCGCGCGGGGGCCGCGGGGCGCGCGCGGTCGAGCGCGCGGGCTCAGCGGTGTCGTCTACCCTCTGATCCATGGCGGTTCCCCCCGATCTGCCGACCGTCGACGAGACGGTCGTGCTCGTGCGGCGCTGGCTCGCGGCCGCATCCGAGATCACGCCGGATGCGGCCGCCGTGCGGCTCGCGCGGCTGCTCGACGAGCCGGACGGGCTCGACTTCGCCCTCGGCTTCGTCGACCGGGTGCTGCGCCCCGACGACCCCCGGGTCGCCGCCCACAGTCTCGAGCAGCTCTCGCGCCGCGTGCCGCAGGTGCTGCCGAGCCACCTCCGCACCCTCGTCACCCTGGGCGGCGGGTTCGGGGTGCTCGCACCGCGGCCCATCATCCCGCTCGTGCGACGGGTGCTGCGCGAGATGTTCTCCCACCTCGTGATCGAGGGGAGCCCCAAGAACCTCGACAAGGAGCTTCCCCGGCTGCGGGCATCCGGGGTGAAGCTCGACCTCACCCTGGTGGGGCCCCCGGCGCTCGGCGACCGGCACGCCGCACGCCGCCTCGCGGAGATCCGCGAACTGCTCGATCGGGACGATGTCGACCGCATCTCCGTGCGGATCCCCTCGGTCGCGGCCCAGCTCTCGATGTGGGGATTCGATGAGACCGTCGACCGGGTCGTCGAGCTGTTGCGCCCGCTCTACCTCGACGCGGCGGGCTCCCGACGCCGGCCGCTCATCACTCTCGACCTCGAGGAGTATCGCGACCTCGGACTGACGATCGCCGTCTTCACGCGGCTGCTCGAGGCGCCCGAGCTCACCCAGCTCGAGGCGGGGATCACCCTGCAGGCCTACCTTCCCGACTCGGTCGCGGCACTCGCCCACCTCAGCGAGTGGGCGAAGGCGCGGGTCGCATCCGGGGGTGCCGCGATCACGGTGCGTCTCGTCAAAGGCGCGGCACTCGCGCAGGAGCGGGTCGACGCGACACTGCACGGCTGGCCGCTCGCGACCTGGGCCACCAAGCAGGAGACCGACACCAACTACCAGCGGATGCTGCTCGCCGCCCTCACCGCCGACGCGACCGCCGCGGTGCGGGTGGGTGTCGCGAGCCACAACCTCTTCGATCTCGCCTGGGCGTGGCTGCTCGCGAGCGGGCGAGGCGTCGAGCACCAGCTCGAGATCGAGACGCTGCTCGGTGTGGCATCCGCGCAGGCGCAGGCGGTGCGCGCCGAGGTGCGCCGGATGGTGCTCTCGGTGCCCGTCGTGCACCCGGAGCGGCTCGACGACGCGATCGGCTACCTCGCGCACCGGCTCGAGGAGGCGTCGAGCTCGGAGGGCTTCCCCACGGATGCCGCCGCGCTCGAGGATCCCGCGGCGCTCGCGCGAGAGACCGCACGCTTCGCGGCGGCGCTCGCGGCGCTCGACGACGAGGTCCCGCCCGCCAACCGCACCCAGAACCGGCTCAGCGCGCCCCTGCCGCGGGCTCCGCGGGAGTTCCGCAACGAGCCGGACACCGATCCGGCGCTCGTCGCGAACCGCGTGTGGGGCCGCGGCATCCTGGTGCGCTCTGCCGCGAGCGCACTCGGGGCGGAGACCGCCGCCGCCGCGCGCGTCGTCGATGCGGAGCGCCTCGATGCCGTGCTCGCGGAGACGGCGGAGGCCGGCCGCCACTGGGGTCGCGTGGCGGCCGAGGCTCGCGCCGAGCTGCTCGAGCGGGTCGGTGAGGTGCTCGCGGTCGTGCGCGGCCGGCTCGTCGAGGTGATGGCGTTCGAGACCGGCATGCTGATCGCCGATGCGGATGCCGAGGCGAGCGCCGCGGTCGATCACGCGCTGTACTCGGCCGAGCGCGCGCGCGAGCTCGACGGCATCCGTGACGCCGTGTTCGCGCCCGTGCCGCTCGTGCTCGTCGCGCCCTCGGCGGATGCCCCGGTGTCGGAGGCGGCGGGGGGCGTGCTCTCGGCGCTCGCCGCGGGCAGCGCGGTGGTGCTCGCGCCCGCGCCGCAGGCTTCTCGGTGCGCCGCTGTGCTCGCCGAGGCGCTCTGGGAGGCGGGGGTGCCGCGCGAGCTGCTGCGGCTCGTCGACGTCGGGGAGGGCGAGCTCGCGCAGCGCCTTCTCACCTCCCGCGCCTTCGGGCGTGTGGTGCTGAGCGGCTCCTTCGAGACGGCCGCTCGCCTCCGCGAGGAGAACCCCGAGCTGCCGCTCCTCGCCGCGACCCGTGGCACGAACGCGATCGTCGTCACGCCATCCGCCGACCTCGACCGCGCGATCCCCGACCTCATCGCGAGCGCCTTCGGTAACGCCGCCCGCCACCCCCAGGCGGCGTCGCTCGCGATCCTCGTCGGCTCCCTCGGCGACTCGGGGCGGTTCCGCGAGCGGCTCGCGGATGCCGTGGCGAGCCTCGCCGTCGGCTACCCGCAGGAGCCGGCTGCGGTGGTCGGCCCGCTGCTCGCGCCCCCGAGCGGGCGTCTCGCGCGCGCTCTCACCCAGCTCGAGGAGGGCGAGTCGTGGCTCGTCAAGCCGCGTCAACTCGACGGCAGCGACCGCCTGTGGTCGCCCGGCGTGCGCGAGGGGGTGGTCGCGGGGTCGGCGTTCCACCGCGGTGCGCACCGCGCTCCCGTGCTCGGTCTCATGCGAGCGGCCACGCTCGACGAGGCGATCGACCTGCAGAACGCGCTGCCGTGGGGGCTCGCGGCGGGTATCCAGTCG
Organism: Leifsonia xyli; assembly: GCA_003243275.1. Classification (GTDB taxonomy): domain Bacteria; phylum Actinomycetota; class Actinomycetes; order Actinomycetales; family Microbacteriaceae; genus Homoserinibacter. Next base: position 152,321 of record QFQR01000004.1, read on the forward strand.
CTTGATGCCGACGAGGTCGCGAGCTGGGTCGCGCGGGTGCAGGCGGGCAGCCTCTTCGTCAACCGCGACATCACGGGTGCGATCGTGCGCAGGCAGCCCTCCGGCGGATGGCGGCGATCGGCCGTCGGCGCGGGGGCGGGGGCGAAATCGGGCGGTCCCAACGCGCTCCTGGTCCTGGGGGACTGGCATCCGGTGCCGGCCGACGTCGCGGGCGACCTGCGACTCGACGGGCTCGAACCGCGGGTGCGGGCGCTCATCGAAGCCTTCCAGCCCTCGCTCGACTACGCGGGCTTCGACGTGGTGCGCCGCGGCGCGCTCTCGGATGCGGCGGCCTGGGCCGCGGAGTTCGGGGTCGCGCGCGACGTCGCGCGCCTGGGTGCCGAGCGCAATGTGTTCCGCTACCGGCCGGCACCCGTGACGGTGCGCCTCGGCGGCGACGGTTCGCTCGCCGAGCTCGTGCGCGTGCTCGCGGCCGCAGCGCTCGCGCGCTCGCCGCTCGCGATCAGCTCGGCCCGCCCGTTGCGGATGGCGGACGCCTTCGCGGATCTCGGCTGGACGGCGGTCGTCGAATCGGATGAGGCGTTCGCCGCGCGTGCCGCGCGTGAGCTGCCGGAACGCATCCGCTTGCTGGGCGGGGATGCGGCCGCGCTCGCGGTCGCCCTCGGCGGCTCGCCCGAGGTCGCGGTGCACGCGGGCGCGGTCACCGCCGCGGGTCGCATCGAGCTGCTGCCGTTCCTGCGCGAGCAGTCGGTGACGATCACGACGCACCGCTTCGGCCTGCCCGACCGCGCGATGCTCGCGCTTCCCCTCGGCTGAGCGCCGCCGCCGGAGGCTTCCTCCCCCTGCTGATCCGTGCGGCCGGACGCTTCTTCCGCTGCTGATCTGTGCGGCCGGACGAGTCCTGCCCCCGCTGATCGGTGCGGCCGGAGGCTTCCTCCCCCTGCTGTTCGCTGCTGCCGAGGCTTCCTCCCTCGCTGATCGAGTGCCGCCGGAGGCGGTGTATCGAGATCCCCCTACCGTTAACCCATGACTGTCCCCACGATCCCGCTCAGCACCGGCACCGGCATCCCGCAGCTCGGCCTCGGCACCTGGCCGCTCGACGACGCCGAGGTCGCGGATGCTGTGGCGGCCGCCGCGGAACTCGGCTACCGCCACATCGACACCGCCACGCGCTACGGCAACGAGGCGGGCGTGGGTGCCGGCATCCGGCGCAGCGGCATCGCGCGCGAGGAGTTCTTCGTGACGACGAAGCTCGACGGCGAGTTCCAGGGCGAGGGGAGGGCGGTCGCGGGTCTCGAGGCGGCCCTCGACCGGATGGGCTTCGACTACGTCGACCTGCTGCTGATGCACTGGCCGCTGCCGCAGCGGGGCCTGTTCGTCGATACCTGGCGCACCTTCGAGACGCTGCTCGCGGACGGGCGGGCGCGGGCGATCGGTGTCTCCAATTTCCGGGTCGAGCACCTCGAGACGCTGCTCGCGCAGACCACGGTGGTCCCGGCCGTCAATCAGATCCAGCTCGATCCGCACATCCCCCGTTCCGCGCAGCGTGCCTACGGCGCAGAGCACGGCATCGTGACCCAGTCGTGGAGTCCGCTCGGTGGGCAGGGTGCCGGAGCACTGCGCGAGCCGGCTGTCGCGGAGGTGGCGGAGAGGGTCGGGCGCACCCCGGCCCAGGTGGTCTTGCGCTGGCATGTCCAGCAGGGGCTCGTGGTGATCCCGAAGTCGGCGAGCCCGGAGCGGATGCGCGAGAACCTGGCGATCTTCGACTTCTCCCTCAGCGACGATGACTTCGCCACTCTCGCGACCCTCTCCCGGGGCCCCGACGCCGGTGTCGATTCCAACGTCGAGGGCCACTGAGTTCTCTAGCTCCCTGAGTGGTCGGTTTCTGGCCTCAAACCGCCGGTTTGAGGCCAGAAACCGACCACTCAGCGAGGGGGGCTCAGGCGCGGAGCGCGGCGTCGAGGATCGTCCGCACGCGCGCGGGGGGCATGGCGGCGTCGCGAGCCGCGTCGGCGAGCTGGGTCGCGAGCTCCTGCACGCGGCGCTCCCCGGCATCCGGCGACCAGGAGACCACGGTGCCGTTGCGCCCGCGGGTCTCGATCGCGCCCGCGGCCTCGAGCTCCTTGTAGGCGCGCGCGACCGTGCCGGGCGCGACCCCGAGGTCCGCTGCGAGCTGCCGCACGGTCGGCAGCCGCGTGCCTGCCGCGAGCGAGCCGTCGCGCACGAGCGCGAGCAGTTGCGAGCGCAGCTGCTCGAAGGGGGGAACCGCGGATGCCGGCTCGATCCGCAGCAGGTTCATGCGGCGTCCGTCGGGCTCGGCGCGACCCCGCGCGCCGCGTAGCGCGCGGCGAGTTCCGGCCACAGCACGCGGAGGTAGTGGCGGGGCGAGTCGCGCCGCACCGCGATGACGAGCACGACGATCGCGGCCGCGAGCAGCAGGTAGGCGCCGACGTTGATGAGCACGCCCGTGAGTATCGGCGGCAGGGTCAACAGCGCCGCACCGACGAGCGGGAACCCGCCGAAGATCAGCGCGTAGATGCTCGTCATCGCCACCGCCGAGACGAGTCGACGCAGATCCTCGGCGCGGAGGGCGTCGTCCCAGGCGAGTTCCGTGTCGCTGCCGGCGATGCGCGCGCGCCCGAGCACCACCCGGCGCCCCGCGATCTCGAGGATGCCGAGCGTCACGGCGCCGGCGATGCCCAGGCCGAGCGCCGTCGCGGTGCTCGGCCCGCCGAACCGCTCGGTGCCGGGCGCGACGGCCGCGGCGACCGGAACGCTCAACCCGAGCACCGCGGTCACCCGCACCCAGTTCAGCTCGAACGGGTCGACGTAGTCGCGCAGCACGCGCGGCCGCGGGCGGGCGACGCGCTCGAGCTCGGGCACGGCATCCCGCCGTTCGGTGAGCACGGAGAGCACGGCGCCGACGCTGCCGCCGAGCAGTGCGCCGCCGACCCCGCTCCAGATGATGTTGGCGCCGAGGAAGGCGGAGTCGGCATCCGCTCGGGTGACGACGCCCCACGCGACACCGGCCGCAAAACCGATCACGAAACTCACGAGCGACCAGCGGGTGCTGCGGCGGAGGCGTGCGATGACGGTGCCGAGCAGCGGTTCCGCGGGCAGCATGAGGCCGACGCGCCGGCTGGCGCGTTGCGCGATGCGGGGGATCATGACGTTCCTTTGTTCGAGTTCTGTATCAATGTATCAATACAAAACTCGCCTCGCAATCCCGGCGGCGGCTCAGTCGTAGCTGCGGTGGATCAGATGCGAGAGCACGATCGCGCTGCGGGTGTGGTCGACGCTCGGCGCGACCCGCACCCGCTCGAGCGCATCCTCCAGCGAGGGGATGTCGCGCGAGCGGATGTGCACGATCGCATCCGCGTCGCCCGTCACCGTCGAGGCATCGACCACCTCCGGCACCTGCGAGAGGATGCGCTTGAGCTCGTCGGGGGCGACCGTTCCGCGACAGAACAGCTCCACGTAGGCCTCGGTCGCCCGCCCGTCGACGGCCGGGTCGACCTGGATCGTGAAGGCGCGGATGACGCCGTCGGCCACCAGCCGGTCGACGCGACGCTTCACCGCGGATGCCGAGAGTCCGACCCGATCGCCGATGTCGCCGTAGCCGGCGCGCGAGTTCTGGCGGAGCAGGTCGAGGATGCCGTAGTCGATGTTGTCCACCCGAGGAGTGTACGCGGAATCATTGCGCCAAGCATCTCATCCGCGCAGCAAAAGTGCAGACAAAGCCCGGATGCACGAGATGCCTGCGTGCGACACTGGGCAGCATGACCCTGACCGACGCCGCCCCCACCCTCGCCGAGCGCCGCGCCACGCGTCGCACCGTGCTCATGTGCCGCCCCGAGCACTTCACCGTCAGCTACCGCATCAACCCGTGGATGCATCCCGAAGACCCCACCGACACCGGCACCGCCCTCGCCCAGTGGCAGACGCTCTACGAGCTCTATCTGGAGCTCGGCTACGAGGTGCACCTCATCGACCCCGTCGAGGGGCTGCCCGACATGGTCTACGCGGCCAACGGCGGCTTCGTCGTCGACGGCATCGCCTACGGCGCCCGGTTCCAGTACCCCGAGCGCGGGCCCGAAGGCCCCGCCTACATGGACTGGTTCGCCGCCAACGGCTTCGAGGTGCGCGAGCCGGTCTCCACCAACGAGGGTGAGGGCGACTTCCTGCTCGTCGGCGACACCATCTACGCCGGCACCGGGTTCCGCTCGGATGCCGCATCGCACGACGAGCTGCGGCGCATCTTCCAGCGCGAGGTCGTCACCCTCACGCTCATCGACCCGAGCTTCTACCACCTCGACACCGCCTTCGCCGTGCTCGACTCGGACGGCGGACCGGCATCCGTCGCATTCCTGCCGAAGGCCTTCGACGCGGCCAGCCTCGACATCCTCGACGCGCGCTTCCCCGAGGCGATCCACGTGAACGACGCGGACGCCGCCGTGCTCGGCCTCAACTCCTTCAGCGACGGGCGGAACGTCGTGATCGCCTCGCGCGCGACCGACTTCGAACGCCAGCTGCGCGAGCGCGGCTACGTGCCGCACGGCGTCGACCTCTCCGAGCTGCTGCTGGGCGGCGGCGGCGTGAAGTGCTGCACGCTGGAGCTGCGGCGATGACGGCACCCCCCGCATCCGGCACCCGGGTTTCCGAGACCGAGCGCTATCTCGCCCAGGCGGAGGAGTTCGGCGCGCACAACTACCACCCGCTGCCGATCGTCGTGGCTGAGGCGTTCGGTGCATGGGTGACGGATGTCGACGGCACGCGCTACCTCGACTGCCTCGCCGCCTACTCCGCGCTCAACTTCGGGCACGGGCATCCGGTGCTCGTCGACGCCGCGAAGGCGCAGCTCGACCGGGTCACGCTCACCAGCCGCGCGTTCCACAACGACCGGCTCGGGCCGTTCCTGGAGGCTCTCGCAACGCTCGCGGGCAAGGAGATGGTGCTCCCGATGAACACGGGGGCGGAGGCGGTCGAGTCGGCTGTCAAGATCGCGCGGGCCTGGGGGTATCGCGTGAAAGGGGTCGCTCCCGGTCGCGCGAAGATCATCGTGGCCGACGGCAACTTCCACGGGCGCACCACCACGATCATCAGCTTCTCCACCGACCCTGAGGCGCGCGCCGACTTCGGCCCCTACACGCCGGGCTTCGTCTCGGTTCCCTACGGCGACGCGGCAGCGCTCGCGGCCGCCATCGACGACGACACCGTCGCCGTCCTCCTCGAACCCATCCAGGGTGAGGCGGGCATCATCGTGCCCCCCTACGGATACCTTGCCGAGGTGCGCCGCCTCACCCGGGATGCCAACGTGCTGTTCATCGCCGACGAGATCCAGTCGGGCCTCGGGCGCACGGGCGCGACCTTCCAATGCGAGAACGAGGGGGTCATCCCGGATCTGTACCTGCTCGGCAAGGCGCTCGGCGGCGGGATCGTGCCGGTGAGCGCGGTCGTCGGCGACGCATCCGTGCTGGGGGTGCTGCGCCCGGGCGAGCACGGCTCGACCTTCGGCGGCAACCCGCTCGCGGCGGCCGTCGGACTCGCGGTCGTCGGGCTGCTCGAGACGGGCGACTACCAGCGGCGGGCGGCGACGCTCGGCGCCGGGCTGCGGATGCGACTGGATGCGCTGCTCGGCCGCGGCGTCGTCGAGGTGCGCTCCGTGGGGCTGTGGGCCGGCATCGACATCGACCCGGCGCTCGCGTCCGGGCGGCGCGTGGCGGAGCTGCTCGCCGCGCGCGGGGTGCTCGCGAAGGACACGCACGGCTCCACCATCCGCCTCGCCCCGCCGATCGTGGTGGAGGCAGAGGAGCTCGACTGGGCCGTCGACCAGCTCGAGGCCGTGCTCGCCAGCCTCGGCGCCTGACTGCCTGAGGCGTCACTTTGTGTCGCTCCAGGCGCAGCGCGGGCGACACAAAGTGACGCCTCACCGATAGCGTGCAGGCATGAGCGTCACTCTGCCCGAGCCCACCCACGCACCGTTGCGCGGCGGGCCCACCCTGCGCTGGGGCGTGCTCGCACCCGGCGCGATCGCGAACGACTGGGTCGCCGCCGTGCAGCGGTTCACAGATCAGGCGGTGGTCGCGGTCGCATCCCGCTCCGCGGAACGGGCGGATGCGTTCGCCGCCCGCCACGGCATCCCGCGGGCCTACGGTGCCTATGAGCAACTGGTGGCCGATCCGGACGTCGACATCATCTACGTCGCGGCCCCGCACACCGAGCATCGGCGGCTCGCCCTGCTCGCGATCGACGCGGGCAAGCACGTGCTCGTGGAGAAGCCGATGGGCGTCTCCGCCGCGGATGCCGCCGAGATCGTCGTCGCGGCCCGCACCGCGGGGGTCTTCGCGATGGAGGCGATGTGGTCGCGGTTCCTGCCGCAGACGACCATCATCCGGCGGCTGCTCGACGACGGGGTGCTCGGGGTGCCCTCGGGCGCGGCCGCGACCTTCGCCGGGCGTTTCGAGTACGACCCGCACAGCCGTGCCTTCGACCCGGCGCTCGGCGGCGGCAGCCTGCTCGACCTCGGCGTCTACACGCTCTGGTGGGCCCAGTTCTGTCTCGGGGTGCCGGATTCGGTTTCGGCGACCGGCGAGCTCGCGCCGACGGGGGTGGATGCGGATGCGCGCGTCGTGCTCGGCTACGGGCCTGAGGTGTCGGCGAGCTCGTTCACGAGCATGAGCGTCGACCTGCCGATCACCGCGATGGTCACCGGGTCGAACGGGCTGAAGCTCGAGGTGGAGCCGTTCGTCGGTCCTGGCGGCTTCCGCCTCGGGCGCATCGACGGCGGCAACGCCTACTGGGAGGACGAGACGGGGATGCGGTGGCGCGACGGCCTCTGCTATCAGGCGACCGCGGTGGCGCAGCACGTGGCCGACGGCCTGCGCGAGGCGCCCGAGCATCCGCTCGACACGACCCTCGAGATCCTCGCCACCCTCGACGAGGCGAGGCGCCAGCTCGGCGCATCCTGATTCTGAGGCGTCACTTTGTGTCGCTCAGCGCGCGCCCCACGCGACACAAAGTGACGCCTCAGTCGGAACCGCCTGAGCAGCGTCGCGGGGGCGAGGCATGAGGCGTCACTTTGTGTTGCCCCAGAGGCGCTGTGGGCGACACAAAGTGACGCCTCAGGGTGGGGTCGGCGCGTAGCGTGGGGGCGTGAGCGTGCTGACGGGTCAACTGCTGGAGCGGATGCGGGAGCGGGCCCCGGGGTACGACCGGGAGAACCGCTTCTTCGACGAGGATCTCGCCGAGTTGCGAGAGGTCGGCTACCTGCGGCCCCGCAGCCTCGCCGAGGCCGTCGCCGACCAGCGCCTGCTCGCCGCCCATGCCCCCGCGACGGCGCTCGCGATCAACATGCACCTCGTGGTGGTGGGCATCGCCCGCACGCTGGCCGACCGCGGTGACGACTCGCTGGCCTGGGTGCTCGCGGATGCCGAGGCCGGCGAGCTGTTCGCCTTCGGCAACTCGGAGCCAGGCAACGACCTCGTGATGTGGGACTCGCTCACGACGGTGGAGCGCGTCGAGACCCCCGTCGCCGGTTACGCCTTCACGGGCACCAAGATCTTCACCTCGCTCGCCCCCGCCTGGACGCGCCTCATCGTGTTCGGCAAGCAGCAGGACGGACCGGATGGCGCGCGACTCGTGCACGGCATCCTCACCCGCGACGACCCCGGCGTCACCACCCTCGACGACTGGGACACCCTCGGCATGCGCGCCACCCAGTCGCGCACCACGCGCCTCGAGCACGCCGTCATCCCCGACGCGCGCATCGTGCGCTTCCTGCCGGTCGGCCCGAACGCCGACCCGTTCATCTTCGCCCTGTTCGCCAACTTCCTCACCCTCATCGGCGCCGTGTACGCCGGGATCGGCGACCGCGCGCTCCAGCTCGCGGTCGAGGCGGCGACGCGACGCACGAGCCTCAAGAACCAGGGCGCGAGCTACGCGGCCGACCCCGACATCCGGTGGCGCATCGCGGATGCGGCGCTCGCCCTCGACGCGCTCGCCCCGCAGCTGGAGAGCATCGCGCGCGACGTGGACGCGCGAGCGGATCGGGGCGCGCGGTGGTTCCGCGACCTCACGGGACTCAAGCACCGTGCCACGGAGACCGCGCGGCACGTGGTCGACCAGGCGATGCGCGTGGCGGGCGGCGGTGGCTACCGCAGTTCGAGCGAGCTCGCGCGCCTGCAGCGCGACGTGCTCGCCGGCATCTACCACCCCTCCGACACCGAGTCGGTGCACGCGACCGTCGCCGCGAACCTGCTCGGCCCCCAGCCCTGAGTGGTCGGTTTCTGGCCTCAAAACCTGGTTTTGAGGCCAGAAACCGACCACTCAGCGAGGGGGGCTTGAGCCTGATGGGCCCGGGAGGTAAGGGGGGCCCGGGAGGCGGGTGAGCCAGGTGGCGCAGAGGGAGGTCCAGGCGGAGGCGGGGGTGCCGTCCGCGAGGCCCACACCGTGCACGGAGCCCGGCAGCACGTGCAGCTCGTGCGGCACGGAGGCGCCGGCGAGCGCCATGCCGAGCAGGTAGCTGTGCTGCACCGGAACCACCTCGTCCGCCGCGGTGTGCCAGACGAAGCTCGGCGGCGCATCCGGGGTCACGAGCAGGTCGAGCGAGGTCGCCCGCCGCGCATCCCACGACGCCCGCTCGCCGAGCAGATTGACCCGCGAACCCCGATGCGTCGGCAGCATCATCGACACCACCGGGTAGCAGAGCACCGCCGCATCGACCCGCTCCTCGGCGGTCGCGTCCGGGGCATAGGCCGCCATCCCGGCCGCGTGGGCGCCCGCCGAGAACCCGAGCAGCGCCACCCGCCGAGCCCCCGCCGCCCGCGCCCGCCGCACCTCGGCGCGCACGGCATCCAGGGGCCCCGGATGCCGGGTCAGCACCGGGTAGGCGAACACGCTCGCGGTGTGCCCGAGCGCGCGCAGCCACTCGGCCACCGGCTCGCCCTCGTGCGGTGCATGCCGGTGGTAGCCGCCGCCAGGCAGCACGATCACGTGAAGCTCGCCCACCCCACCATCCTGCCCCTGACGACCCCGCACCCCGCGAGATGGGAACATGGGGGCATGCTCGACCTCGCTCTCGAACCGGTCACCGTCGGCACCTCCGGCCTCGGCAAGCGTCCCGGCGCCGACCTCGGTCTCGCCACCGCCATCCTGCGCTCGCCGTTCCGGCAGGCCGACACCTCCAACAACTACGCCGACGGTGAGAGCGAGCGCCTGCTCGGCGCGGCGATCCGCGAGCTCGGGGGGCTCCCGGAGACGCGGGTGGTCTTCTCGAAGGGCGACCAGGATCCGGTGACGGGTGCGTTCACGGGCGACCGGATGCGGCGCAGCTTCGAGGAGTCGACCGAGCGGCTGGGCCTCGACACGCTGCCGCTCTACCAGCTGCACGATCCGTACACGATCTCGGTCGCGGATGCGATGGCGCCAGGCGGCGCGGTCGACGTGCTGCTGCGACTGCGCGAACAGGGGCGCATCGGGGCGATCGGCATCGCGGCGGGGCGCCGCGAACTGGTCGAGGAGTACGTGCGCACCGACGCCTTCGACGTCGTGCTCACCCACAACCGCTACACGGTCGTCGACCGCTCGGCTGGCCGCATCCTCGACTTGGCGGCCGAGCGCGGCATGACCGTCTTCAACGCCGCCCCGTTCGGCTCGGGCATCCTCGCGGGCGACAACTTCCGCGGTCGCACCTACGGTTACAGCGACCCGAGCGCGGAGTTCCTCGCCCACGTCGACCGGTTCCGCGCGCTGTGCGCGGAGTGGGGGGTGGATGCGGCGGCCGCCGCCCTGCACTTCTCGCTGCGCGAGCCGCGCATCCACACGACGGTCGTCGGGGTGAACTCGGTGGGGCGGCTCGCCGAGCTCGAGACGCACCTGAACGCGGTCATCGACGTCGAGTTCTGGGCCGCGCTGGATGCCTTGGGCGCCCCGCCCGTGCCGCCCACCGACTGATTCGACTCAGCCCCGCGGGAGCACGATGCGGAACTCGGTTCCGACGCCTTCCTCACTGGCCACATCCATCCATCCGCCGTGCGCGGTCACGATCGCCTTCGTGATGTTGAGTCCGAGCCCGACGCCGGGCACGGCGTTCCGGGTGGCGGTGCTCGCGCGGAAGAAGCGCGTGAAGAGCCGATCCACCTCGTCGGGCGGGATTCCGAGACCGGTGTCGCGCACGCTGATCGTCGAGGCACCGGCATCCGCCGTGAGAGTGACCACGACATCGCCGCCGCGGGGCGTGAACTTGATCGCGTTCGACACCAGGTTGTCGATCGCCTGGCCGATGCGCACCGGGTCGGCGCGCAGCCGCACCTCGATGTCGGGCACGGCGGAGATGAGGGTCACGCCGGCGTTGTCGGCGACGGGTGTCGCCGACTCGATCGCCGCCCGCACCACGGGGGTGAGGTCGATCTGCTGCACGTCGAGCGGGAACTGCCCCGACTCGACCTGTGCGGTGAACAGCAGATCCCCCACCAGCCGCAGCAGTCGGCGTGCGTTGCGCTCCGCCACCTCGAGGAATTGCAGCTGGTCCTCGCTGAGCGGATGCGCGGGGTCGTCGCGGAGCAGGTCCAGGTAGCCGAGGATCGAGCTGAGCGGCGTGCGCAGCTCGTGCGAGATCATCCCCACGAACTCGTCCTTCATGCGCGCGACCTCGATCGCACGGGTCTCGTCGGTCGCGGCGAGCAGGTATCCGACCCGCTCGCCCGCGCCGTCGCTGCGGTCGGTGATCGTGAGGTGCACCGGCACCCTCGTCCCGTCGTCGCGCAGCATCTCGAGGTCCCGCACCACGGGCACTCCTCGGTCGGCGAGCGCGAACAGCGAGCGCAGTCCGTGCGGGAGGGGATCGTCGGGGATCGCCGAGAGGGCTTCCGCGCCGAGGCCGGCGAGCGTCTCCTCGGAGAAGAAGGTCTCGATGCGCGCCGTGTACTCGGTGTCGAGATCCTCCGGACCGAGAAGCGAGGTCGCCCCGGGGTTCCAGGCGACGATGAGCCCGTCGCGGTCGGTGCCGATCACCGCCTGCGCGACGCTCGCGTTCCACACGCTGCGGAACAGTTCGAGGAGCTCGAGGTACTTCGTCTGGCTCGCCTGCAGTTGCACGACGACTTTGAGGTTCTCGTTGAGCGTCTCCGCGCGTTCGGTCGCCAAACGCTCCGCCTCGATCGTGCGGATGCGCGCGGTGCGGCTGAGCTCGTTGATGATCGCGGCGGTGACCAGGTACACGACGGGCACGATGATGACACGGAGCCACTCGCTCTGGTCGCGAGGCGGCTGGGTCACGTTGGGCAGCGCGATGACGATGACGGAGAGGCTGCCGACGGCGACCACGTAGCGGAACCCGGGCTTGGAGGCCGCCCAGACAAGGGGGAGGAGAAGGATCGCGCCGAAGAGCGATCCGGCGCCGCCGGTTCCCGCCCGCAGCAGCCCGACACCGACGATGTCGGCGAGCGGGACGAGCGCCACCACGAAGCCGCTCTGCACCCCGACGCGGGTGAGGTAGGCGGCGAAGCCGGTGGCGACGGCGACGATCACCACCCCCGACCAGGCCGTGAGCGCCGGTTGGAACGGCAGCTCCGGGATGCTGAGCGACAGGACGACCGCGATCAGCACCGCGATCGCGGTCGGGGACTGCTTGACGAGCGGGCTCGGGTTGTCCAGCAGCGCGTAGAGCTGCGTCCACGCGCCGGTCAGTCGTCGTTTCATGCGCCTGTCGCGCGTGCCGCGAGCGCCGCCACCTGCGCTCCCGTGAACGGCTTCGGGAGCACCGCATCCGCTTCGGGGTATCGGGAGGCGTCGAGCACCGAGGTGATCGCCAGCACGCAGTCGGGGTGCTCGTCGCGGAGGCGCACCGAGAGCTCCTCGCCCGACATGCCGGGCAGCATGAGGTCGATGATCGCGAGGTCGGGACGGATGTCGACCAGCTCCTCGAGCGCCCGCTCGGCGGTCGAGGCGGTCACCACGCGGCAGCCCGCGCGCTCGAGGTAGCGTCGGAGCAACTCGGCCTGGTCGTCGCTGTCGTCGACGACGAGCGCGAGCGGCCGGGGCGTGGCGAGTGCCTCGGCGCTCATACGAAGAAGGCCTGTCTCACCCAGACCACGGCCGCGACGATCACGAGCGCGAGCACGGCTTGTGGCACGAGCCACAGCTCGCGCCGCGCGTCGCGGCGGAGCTCGCGCCTGGTCCCCTCGGTCTCGATGCGGGTGGGCTCGTTCATCCCAGTACCCTTCCGACCTTCTCGGTCTTGATCCAGGAGGCGTCGGCGTGGCGCCACTCCTTGATGTAGGAGTCGACGGTGATGGCGCACAGCATCGGCCCGTAGCCGACGAGGTAGATGAGCAGCGGTGAGAGCCAACGCCCCACGCGGGTCTTCTCGATGACCCGTGCCCCCCAGGCGGCGAGCATGGCCGCGGAGATCCAGACGTAGACGAAGAGGGTGAGGAGCGTCTCCCCGATGGGGAGCAGCTTGAGCCCGAACAGGCTCGGCAGCCACACCTCGATGACGCCGGGGAACAGGGCGGCGATCATCACGACGAAGGAGATCAGCCCGGGGAAGAGGAAGGCCTCCCGCCAGGAATGCCGTCCGATGCGGTGGTCGAGCTGGATGCCGACGAGCATGGAGAACAGGAAGCTCACCGACGCCGTGACCCAGAGCGCCCGGAAGACGGTCTGCGCGAGATCGCTCTGCAGCAGGAGCAGGCCGACGAGACCGATCGAGGACAGCAGCATCGCGAAGGGGAGCAGGAAGATGCTGAACCAGGAGAGCCCGAAGGCGATGTTGCCGAGGTGGTGGCCGCGGTGCGGGCGGAACCACACCTTCCGGTAGATCCAGGACACCTGCACGTTGCCGCGTGCCCAGCGCAGCCGCTGCTTCCACAGCCCGTCGATGGTGCGCGGCTCCTCGGCGAGCACGACCGCCCGCGGCTCGAACACCATCTTGCGGCCCTTCAGCTGCGACTCGAAGGTCGCGACGGTGTCCTCCGCGAGGGTGCCGGTGGGGATGCGTCCCCCGATCGCCTCGAGGTTGTCGCGGGAGTGCAGTTGCGCGCCGCCGGCGAGGCAGGCCTGCGCACCGAGCACGTTCTGCGCGCGGCGCGCGGCGAGCTGGGAGAGCACGTACTCGATCGCGATGAAGCGGGTCATGTAGTTGCGGTCGCGGCTGCCCTCGGCGATGTAGGCGGAGACGGCCCCGACTTTCGGGTCGGCGAGGTGGCGGGTCATCTTCTCGAGCGACTCGGGGGTGAAGATGACGTCGGCGTCGGTGATGAGCACGGCTTCTGCCCAGTCGTCGGCGAGCAGCACCTCGAGTCCGTGGTTGAGGGTGTGGGCCTTGCCCTGTCCGCCCTGCTCCCGGCGGAGGTGGATCACCTGCCCCGGGTACTCGATGGTCTTCGCGGCGAGCACATCGGGGGTGTCGTCGGTGGAGGCGTCGTCGACGACGCAGACCCGCAGGCGGTCGGCGGGGTAGGCGAGCTGCATGAGGCGGTCGACGGTCGCCCCGATGACGAGCCCCTCGTTCCAGGCGGGGATGAGCACGACGACCCGCGGGAAGTAGGCGTCGGCTCGGCGGTAGTGGTTCACGACCGAGTGCAGCGGCACCATGAGGAAGTGGAAGGCGGCCGTGACGACGGGCACCGCGCCGGTCGCCACGAAGACGATCAGCACGACGACGAGCACGTTGTAGAGCACCTGCCAGACATCGTTCATGTCGGGGCCGCCTCTCCGAGGAGAGCGGCGACCCGGTCGTAGCGTCCGATGTCGGATGCGAGGTGGCTGTCGGTGGAGGCGACCAGCCGCACACCCGCGGCGCGCGCGGCGGCGATCGCGGCGGGCCCGGGGCATCCCCATTTCTCGTTCACCTCGACGAGGGTGTCGGTCGCGGCGGCGGTGTGGGCCCAGGCGGCGAGGCGTTCCGGGCCGAGCATCGACTCGTCGAGCCCGACCTTGGGCAGGATGGAGAAGCAGTGGGCGAGCTGGTTGCCGGGATGCCGTCGCATGGCACCGATGATCCCGCCGAGGAGCAGGTCGAGGGCGTCGTCGGGGGAGAGCCCTGCGGCGAGCCGTTCGATGGTGGTGGACGGCGACCACGGCCCGTCGGTGCCGGGGAACTGGTGGTCGGCGATGAGGATGCGGTCGACCCCGTCGAGGCCGGAGGGGAGGTCGAGCGCGCCCGAGCTGTCGAGGATCTTCGCCTCGACCCCGGTGTGCACGGTGAGGGAGTCGGGGATCTCGAGCGCGGCGACGGCGGCGAGGAACTCGGGCACCCAGCTCGTGTCTGCGCGCACGTGATCGACGAGTCGCAGCTCGGTCAGCCCCGCGGCGTGGGCGGCGGCGACGTTCTCGGCGAGGGTGGAGACGGCGTCGTCGGAGAAGGTGGAGTGCACGTGGTGGTCACCGCTGAGCGCCGGGTGCACGGTCACTCCTCGTCCTGGTGGGCGGCGTGCTCCGACTGCAGCACCTCGGCGGGGTCGAGGTAGATGTCCTCCAGGAAGCGCACGGTGGCCAGTTCGCGGAAGCCGAGGCGTTCCGGCAGCGGCCTCCCGCTGAACAGGTCGACGACGAGGGAGGGGATGTCGACCCCGGCGGCGATCGTGAGCGGGAGCGCCCCGGGGAATCGGGGGTTCACCTCGAGCAGCGCGCCGCGTCCGGCGCGGTCGCGGCGCAGCTGCACGTTGGCGACCCCGACGAGTCCGATGGCGCGTGCGACCTCCGCCGCGGTCTCCTCGAGCTCCGGGTCGCGCAGGGTGCGCCCGGCGATCGAGACGCCGGAGTCGACGCGGGTGCGGGTGCGGGGCACCGCCGCGACGACGCGACCGGCGGCATCCGCGATCACGTCGACCGAGTACTCGTCACCGGGCAGCAGGTCTTGCACGATGAGGCCCTCGTCGCGCGGCAGCGCCTCGAGTGCGGCGCGGTCGGGCACGATCCGGATGCCGCGGCTGCCTGCACCGCTGCGCGGCTTCGCGAAGGCGGGGAACTCCCAGTCGATCGCGAGCGCGTCGGGTCCGGCGAGCGCGGTGCGCGGCACGTTGACGGTCGGGGCGCAGCGTTCGGCGAGGGTGAGCTTGTCGAGGCAGGTGGCGAGGGTGTCGGCGCTCGGCGCGGCGAGCACGGCGGGGGCGAGCTCCTCGCGTCGCTCGGCGAGCGCGGCGAGTTCGACGTCGACGGTGGAGACGACGATGTCGATGCCGTCCTGCGCGACGAGGGAGGCGAGGCCGGGGATGAAGGCCTCCGAACGGCCGGGTTCGACCAGCCGTCGCTGCTCGGCGGGCACCAGGTAGAGCCCGGCCGCCCAGCCGTCCATGTCGGCGGCGAACACGGTGAGGTCGTCGCGGTGCAGGAGCGAGCGCACGACGGCGACGCCTGCCGCGCCACCGGCGCCCGTCACGAGTACGCGGGTCACCGCGCGTCCCGATCGCTGCGCTCGGCGACCCGATCGCGCACCGGGGTGGAGAGGTCGGCCGTCTCGCGCACGATCTCGAGCGGTTCGACGTTGCTGCCTCCGCCGAAGCGCGACCAGTAGCGCGCGGTCGCCGTGACGAAGTCGGGTGCCAGGTAGCTGCGCTGGTCGGCCTGCGAGCGGAAGCACGCCAGCAGTTCGAGCTTGCGCTCGACGAATCCGTCGATCGCGACGAAACGGGTCGGGCGGAAGTCGACGGTCGCCGAGGGGCTCTGATAGCAGGCGACGGTGTCGATGGTGCGGGTGGCGACGACGGTGGCCTCGTGCACCGCGCGGTGGTCCTGATGGCGGTCGTGGTTGGTGTGGGTGTAGACCACGGTGGGGATCACCTCGCGCACGACCTCCTCGATGAGTCGGACGGTGGGTCCGCCTCCGGGGATCTCGGTGTCGACGAGGTCCTTCAGGAACAGTCGCGCGCCGAGCAGCTCGGCGGAGGCGAGCGATTCATCCTGCCGGTCGTCGGCGTCGCCGCCGCGGGATCCGCGCGAGAGGGTGAGGATGGTGATCTCGTCGCCCGCCGCCCGGTGCGCGGCGAGGATGCCGCCGACCCCGATCTCCACGTCGTCCGGGTGGGCTCCCACCGCGAGCACGTACTGCTTCTGGCTGGCCGCCTCCCGCCGCGCGCGGCCTTCCTCGGAGAGCCGGGTGACGACCTCGACGAGGCGCGCGGAGTCGATCGGCTTCGTGAGGAACTCGTCGGCCTGCGCGCGCAGCGCCGAGACGGCGTAGTCGACGGAGACGTGGGCCGTCATGATGACGACCGGCATCCACGGGGTGTCGATGCGGATCGCGGTGAGCAGGTCGAGGCCCGAGAGCCCCGGCATCTGGATGTCGGTGACGACCACGTCGGGCCGGAAGGCACCGACCGCGGTGAGTGCGCTGGGGCCGTCGGATGCGGTCTGCACGACGCAGCCCCCGCGGCGCTCGAGCACGGTCTTGACGAACATCGCGACGTCCGGGTCGTCGTCGACGACGAGTACCCGCCGGGACTCCTCAACCATCAGCTACCCCCTGGGATCTGAGCCTAAGCCCCGACCTGTCTGTCGACCAGGAAATCGCTCGGTGTCGTCTGGGCCGGCGGGGTGGTGCGCGCGCCGTCGAGCCGAGCTCGCCCGCGGTCTCAGGGCTTCGCGTAGAGCGCCCGCGCGAGCGCGTCGAGCACACGAGCCGAGCGCGGTCCGAAGCTCAACACCTCGCCGTCCGCCATGTCGACGAAACGGCGGTTCTGCCCGGCGGCGGTCAGCCCGACGGCGGGTTTCGCGGCGATGAGGCCGTCGACACCCCCCGCGGAGGCGAGTCCGTCGGTCATCACCAGGATCACATCCGGGTTCGCCTCGATGAGCGCCTCGTCGGTCATCGGCTTCATGCCTTCCCAGCCGAGCTCGCCCGCGACGTCCCGCGCCCCGAGCGCGAGGATGAGCCGGTCGGCCCCGGACTCGGAGCCGAACAGGTAGTAGATGCCGCTGCCACCGCGGAGGTAGAGGAACACCATCCGCAGCTTCTTCTCGGGGTCGGATGGCGCGACCTCGTCGATCTGCGCGCGCACCTCGGCGACGTCGGCTGTGATGCGCTCGGCGAGCAGCTCGCCGGTCTCCGGCACACCGAGCGCGGCCGCGGTGTCGCGTGCCAGCTGCGCGGCGCCCTCGAAGCTCGGCTCGTTGGCGAGGAAGACGACCGTCACCCCCGATTCGCGCAGCTGCTCGAGCACGTCGCGCGGGCCGATGCTGCCGTCGGTGAGGATCAGCGTGGGCTTCAGCGCGAGCACGCTCTCGGCGTTGATGGCGTGGGCACCCGAGGTGACGAGGGGCAGCTTCTCGGTGCCGGGGAAGGTGGTCGACATGTCGCGGCCGACGAGGGTGTCGCCGAGCCCGAGCCCCCACACGCTGGCGGCGAGCGAGCCGGCGAGGTCGAGCGCGAGCACGCGCGAGGTGTCGTTGACGACGACGTCTCGGTTGCCGTCGGGGTCGTGGGAGACGACGGATGCGGGCAGCGTCTGCGCGGGGTTCTCGGCGACCGGCTGCACGGCATCCGAGGCGACGACCGCGGTGCGCTCGCCCTCGGCGGTGCGCGGGTCGGGGTAGAGGTCGAGCTCGGTGAGCGGGCGGGTGTCGACGGGCGTGGTCGGGGTGGTCGCCGCGCCGCCGGGTTCGCCGGATGCCGCGCACCCCGCGAGCAGGGCGAGGGCTGCAACGGCGGCGAGGCTGGAACGGAGAACGCGGGTCACCCACCCATCCTACCCGCGAAGTTAGGTGACCCTAAGCTGGGCTCCGGGCCCGGGCGGGGTCACGTCGCGCGCGCGGATTCGCTTCACGATTTCCCAGCGGGTGTGAGGCTGACATCCAGCCTCGCTCCTTAGCATGAATGCATTCCCGCGGCGGCGCTGTGGTGGTCGCCGCCGCGGGAGATTCCCCCGGAGCGTCGCAGCTCCGCGAGACGGCCCGCCGAGTTTCCCCTCCAGGCGGGCCGTTTCCCTGTGCGGGGTCGGGGCGGGGGTTTCGATACGCCGCTTCGCGGCTACTCAACCAGCGGGTGTCGGCCGCCGCGCGGCTCTCAACCCGCGGGTGTCGGCCGCCGCGCGTATCGAAACCCGCGGCACGCGACCGCGGGATGGGCGAAACAACCGCGCAACATCGCGGGTCTAGGCTCCTGCCATGGGCGAGCTGTTCGAGGGCTACGGCGCCGTGGCCACGCGCCGGACGGGCGCCCCGCCCTGGGATGAGATGTTCGCATCCGGCGACACCGCCCGCGGCGCGTACCGCGAGATCCACGCGGCACTCGCCCGGATGACGCAGGAGGAACTGCGCGGTCGCACCGAGTCGCTCGCCAGCTCCTACCTCGCGCAGGGCGTCACCTTCGACTTCGCCGGCGAGGAGCGCCCCTTCCCGCTCGACGCCGTTCCGCGGGTCATCGAGCAGCGCGAGTGGCTGAGCGTCGAGGCGGGCGTGAGGCAGCGGGTCAAGGCGCTCGAAGCCTTCCTCTCGGATGTCTACGGCACGCAGCGCGCGGTGCTCGACGGCGTCATCCCGGCCGGGCTCATCAGCTCATCCAGCCACTTCCACCGCGAGGCCTACGGCATCGAGCCGGCCAACGGGGTGCGCATCCAGGTCTCCGGCATCGACCTCATCCGCGACGAGCAGGGTGCCTGGCGGGTGCTCGAAGACAACGTGCGGGTGCCGTCGGGCGTCAGCTACGTGATCTCCAACCGGCGCGTGATGGCGCAGACCCTGCCCGAGCTGTTCGTCTCGATGCGGGTGCGACCGGTGGGCGACTACCCGCAGCGGCTGCTGGGGGCGCTGCGCGCATCCGCTCCCGAGGGCGTCGACGACCCGACCGTCGTCGTGCTGACCCCCGGTGTCTACAACTCCGCCTACTTCGAGCACACCCTGCTCGCGCGGCTGATGGGCGTCGAACTCGTCGAGGGGCGCGACCTCTACTGCTCGGGCGGACGCGTCTTCATGCGCACCACCGCCGGGCCGACCCGCGTCGACGTGATCTACCGCCGCGTCGACGACGAGTTCCTCGACCCGTTGCAGTTCCGCGCCGACTCGATGCTCGGCTCGCCCGGCCTCATGCTCGCCGCGCGCCTCGGCAACGTCACGATCGCCAACGCGGTCGGCAACGGGGTCGCCGACGACAAGTTGGTCTACACCTACCTGCCCGACCTCATCCGCTACTACCTCTCCGAGGAGCCGATCCTGCCGAACGTGCAGACCTGGCGCCTGGAGGAGCCGGGCGCGCTCGAGGAGGTGCTCGACCGGCTCGACGAACTCGTCGTGAAACCGGTCGACGGGTCGGGCGGCAAGGGGCTCGTGGTGGGACCGGATGCCTCGCGCGATGAGCTCGACGAGTTGCGGATGCGGTTGCGCCGCGACCCGCGCGGCTGGATCGCACAGCCCGTCGTGCAGCTCTCCACCATCCCGACCCTCGTCGACGACGGGCTGCGACCCCGGCACGCCGACCTGCGCCCGTTCGCCGTCAACGACGGGTCGGACATCTGGGTGCTGCCCGGCGGACTCACCCGCGTCGCGCTCCCCGAGGGGCAGCTCGTCGTCAACTCCTCGCAGGGCGGCGGCTCGAAGGACACCTGGGTGGTGGGGCACGAGCCGCTCGTCTCGCACGACCACAACATCCAGGGGCTCGTCGCGGAGCAGGCGGCGGTGACCAGCTCGATCCCGATCATCACCGAGCCGCACCTGCAGGACCACAACCCGCAGGATGCGCCCCGGCAAGACCAGCAGCAACAGCAGCAGCAGGGGCGCGCGAGGGCTGGTTTCGATACGCCGCTTCGCGGCTACTCAACCGGCGAGAGTGGTGGCGCGGCGGGGTCGGGTTCCCGCTGGTCGAGTGCCGCGGCGCAGCCGCGGTGTATCGAGACCGAGGGATGCTGATGCTCTCGAGAATCGCAGAATCGCTGTTCTGGATCGGTCGCTACATCGAACGCAGCGACGGCACCGCGCGCATCCTCGACGTGCACCTGCAACTGCTGCTCGAAGACCCCTGGATCGAGGAGAACCTCGCCTGCCGCTCGCTGCTGTCGGTGATGGGCGTCGAGGTGGCCGACGACGCGGAGGTCGAACGCGCCGACGTGCTCGCCCTGCTCGCCGTCGACCGCAACCAGCCGGCATCCATCGCCTACTCGCTCGCCGCCGCCCGCGAGAACGCCCGCCGCGCCCGCGAGGTGGTCTCGACCGAGCTGTGGGAGGTGCTCAACACCACCCGAGCCCGGATGCCGCGCAAGGTCGCCGGCGACAAGGTGCACGAGTTCTTCGGCTGGGTTCGCGAGCGTGCCGCGCTCGCCGTCGGCATCATCGAGTCCGCCACGAGCCGTGACGAGGCGTACCGCTTCTTCACGCTCGGGCGCTCCATCGAACGCGCCGACATGACCGCGCGGCTGCTCGCCACCCGCTCGCTCACCGAGGCATCCGGCCCCAGCTGGACCACCATCCTGCGCTCGGTCGGCGCCTACGAGGCCTACCTGCGCACCTACCGCGGCGTGCCGAGCGCCCGGAACGCCGCCGAGTTCCTGCTGCTGGACCGGCTGTTCCCGCGCAGCATCCTGTTCTCGGTGACCCGCGCCGAGCAGTGCCTGCGCGAGATCGAGCCGCAACGCGACCGGGTGGGCGTCTCCGATCAGGCGCTGCGGCTGCTCGGCCAGATCCGCTCCGAGCTCGAATACCGCCCGATCGCCGACATCCTCGACGACCTCCCCCGCCACATGGACAACGTGCAACTCGCCACGAGCGCCGCATCCGAGGCGATCCGACAGCGCTACTTCCCGACGAACGCGGCACCCAGCTGGGCGGGGGAGTCCACGTGAACCGCCTCCGCATCCGGCACAGCACCGGCTTCCACTACCAGGGGGCGGCGACCGCGTCCTACAACGAGGCGCGGATGCTGCCCGTCACGGGCGACGGGCAGCTCGTGCTCTACTCGAACCTCGAGATCTCCCCGATCTCGAGCACCCACAGCTACGTCGACTACTGGGGCACCCGGGTCTCGAGCTTCGAGATCCTGAACCCGCACGACGAGCTCTCGCTCACGGCGACGAGCCTCGTGGAGGTGCGGGCGCGGGATGCCGTGGAGCGCGCCTTCGACTGGGCCGAGCTGGCCGCCGAAACCGCCCGCGCCACCGAATACGTGGAGCAGCTCACCCAGACGCCCCGCACCCGGCCGCCCGAGGAGGTGGTCGAGCTGGCGCGCGCGATCGTCGCCGAGCACGACGACCCGTGCGAGGCCGCGCGCGCGGTGTGCACGGCGATCGGCGAGCGCATCGAGTACATGCCGGGGGTCACGGGCGTGCACACCACCGCGCTCGAGGCGTGGGAGCACCGCAAGGGCGTCTGCCAGGACATCACCCACCTCGCCATCGGGGCGCTGCGCTCGGCGGGGATCGCGGCACGCTACGTCTCCGGTTACCTGCATCCGCGTCCGGATGCGGAGCTCGGCGTCACGGTCGCGGGCGAGTCGCACGCGTGGGTCGAGTGGTACTGCGGACAGTGGCACGGCTTCGACCCGACCAACCTCATCGAGATCGGCGACCGCCACGTGATCGTGGGTCGCGGGCGCGACTACAACGACGTCGCACCGCTGCGCGGCGTCTACGCGGGGCCGTCGTCGTCGAAGCTCTTCGTGACGGTGGAGATCACCCGCGAGGCGTAGGCTCAAGCGGCCATGACCTCGCCCGACGCGCCCGATCCGACCGAGTCGATCGAGCTGCCGAAGCGGCGGCGCTTCGTCGACCTCAGCCCGCTGCGCGAGCATCCGGCGTTCGCCCGGCTGTTCATCGGCACCTCGGTCTCGGGCATCGGATACTGGGTCACCACGGTCGCGGTCGGCCTGTTCGTCTTCGACCTCACGGGCGACACCTTCGCGGTCGCCCTCGTCGGAGGCATCGCGCTGCTGCCGATGATCGCCGCCGGGCTCTGGGGCGGCATGCTCGCCGACGCCTTCGACCGGCGGCGGGTGCTGCTGCTGTCGAGCGTCGTCGCGTGGGCCGCGATCCTCGGCATCGTCGTGCTCGCGGCGGTCGACGGCGCGGTCGGAGGCCGTCCGCCGGTGTGGCCGCTCTATGTGCTGACGACCCTCAACGCGGTCGCCGCCACCATCTCGAGCGCCACCCGCAGCTCGGTGACCCCGCGCATCGTGCCGGAAGACATGGTGGCGCGGGCGAACGCTCTCAACGGCATCGCCTTCGGGCTGCAACTCACCATCGGCCCGGCGCTCGCGGGGGTGCTCGTGGCGACGATCGGGTTCCCGCTCACCTTCGCGGTGGATGCGGTGCTCTTCACCGCCGGGTTCCTCGGCGTGCTGGGTCTGCCGAAGCTGCCTCCGCTCAGCGACACGACCAAGCCCGGGTGGGAGTCGCTCAAGGACGGCATCCGGTTCCTGAAGACGGCCCCCAACATCCGCATGAGCTTCCTCGTCGACATCGTCGCCATGAGCCTCGGGCGCCCCTACGTGCTGCTGCCGGCGATCGGCGCGACCGTGCTCGGCGGGGGAGCGGTGACGGTGGGGGTGCTGACCGCGGCGACCGCGATCGGCACCTTCCTCACGGGCCTGTTCAGCGGCCCGGTCGCGCACGTGCACCGCTACGGTGTCGCGATCGGGCGGGCGATCATGCTGTTCGGGGCGTTCACGGCGCTCTTCGGGGTGGTGATCGCGGTCGCGGCCACCGGATGGTTCGGCCCGGTCGGCGAGGAATGGGACCAGGTGAACCTGCCGCTCCTGCTGCTCGCGGCGCTCGCGCTCGTGGGAACCGGCGCATCCGACGAGGTGAGCGCGATCTTCCGCTCGACGATGCTGCTGACCGCGGCACCGGACGAGATGCGCGGGCGACTGCAGGGCATCTTCATCGTCGTCGTGACGGGCGGTCCGCGCGTCGGCGACATGATCGCCGGCTCGCTCGCCGTCGCGACAGCCCTGTGGCTCCCGCCGGTCGCGGGAGGTCTCGCGATCGTCGCCATCATCGCCGTGCTGCTGCGAGTGCAGTCGACCTTCCGCCACTACGACGCGCGCGATCCGCGTCCGTAGTTCAGGCGGGCATCCGCGCGTCGGAGCCGCTCGCCGAGATGTTGCGGATCAGCAGGATGAGCCAGCCGAAGATCAGTGCGAAGCCGATGATCTCCATCGCCGTCAAGTTGTAGATGCCCACCGCGAACAGCACCGTCGCGAACACCACGACCGCGAGGAAGAGGTAGCCGACGATGAAGAACACCTCAGGCAGCCCGGGCACGATCCAGCGGATGCCGACCACGAGGCCCGCGAAGATCACCACGAGCCCGGTCGCGAAGGTGTTGTGCACCCACTCGATCCAGCTCACCGGGAACACCCCCACGAGTGCCAGGAACACCCCGAGCAGCACGAGCGCCGTGCCCAGCTTCCGGATGCGGCCGGCCTCGGCGCGGTCGTCCGCATCCTGCCGCGCCCGGGCGAGACGCCCCTGCCGGAGCTCGGTCACCAGGTAGACCGAGATCGCCGTGATGAGCGCCCCCGCGACGATGAGCGTGACGTTGAAGATCCAGCTCGAGAAGTCGTCTCCGATGCCGAGGGCGCTGATGTTCTTCTCCCACCACTGCGGGTCCGACGTCGAGAGCATCGCCGCCATCACGCCCACCACGAGGTACAGCGCGAGCACCGTCGCGATCCGGGTCGTCGTCATCCCCGACGCCGAGAGGAAGGCGGCGTAGCTCGCGAGCGCGGAAGCGATGCCGATCAGCAGCGAGGAGCTGAAGGCGTACACCTCCGCGCCGATGAACGCGTCGGCCAGCACGATCGACATGCCCTCCAGCAGCAGCAACGTGATCGCCGCGTGTGCGAGGGCGAGGGCGGCGAGATTGATGGCGAGCCGCCAGCGCGTGGGTTCCGGATGGGTGCGCCGCCGCGATCCCGGCGCGGGGAGCAGGTAGCCCACCACGAAGGCGACCGCCGTGAGGGCTGCCGCCACGACCGCGGCGAAGGTGCCGAGGGATGAGGCGCCGGTGATCGGCAGCGAGCGCCCACCGACCACGATGAAGCCGACGACGAAACCGACCAGGAGCGCGGCCCCGCCGACGATGATGGCGCGCGACTCGTTGGTGGTGGCCGTCGCGCCGAGCCGCGCGAGTGGACCTGCCTCATGCGTGGTGGTCATGCGGCCATTGTGCCCGCGGCGTCGGGGGGTGTCGCCCCCGCCGCGCCACGAGCCGTCAGCGCTGGGTGGAAGCCTCGACGATCGCGATCTCCTGCGTCGCGGTGTCGCGGTCGGCGGGGCTCGCCGCCGAGACGCGCAACGGCCAGCGGCCCCGACGGTCCCAGCGCAGGCGCACCTCGCGGGTGCGCAGGAAGAACACCGCCGCGATGCCGGCGGCCACCAGCCCCGAGGCGGCGCCGACGGTGATCGCCCAACGCGGGCCCGCCGCATCCGCGATCGCCCCGAGCAGGGGTGCGCCGAGCGGGGTGCCGCCGAGGAAGATCGCCAGGTAGAGCGCCATCACCCGGCCGCGCATCGACGGCGCGGTCGTCGTCTGCACGTAGGCGTTCGCGGTGTTCATCATCGTGATGCCCGCGAAGCCGACGACCGCGAGCAGGACGCCGAAGCTCCACGGGTCGGGGGCGAGGGCGGCGAGCGCGAGCGCGACCCCGAATCCGAGGCTCGCGAGCGTCACCGTGCGCAGTCGCGGGCGCTCGCGGCGGGCCGCGATGAGGGCTCCCGCGACCGAGCCGACCGCGAGCGCCGACGACAGCCATCCGAACTCCTCCGGCCCCTCGCCGAACTCGACCCGCGCCATCGTCGAGGTGTAGATCGGGAAGTTGTAGCCGAGCGTTCCGGTGAGGAACACCATCGCGAACACCAGCAGGATGTCGGGGCGCCGCCGCACGTAGCGGAAGCCGGCGCGCAGCTGGCCGGGGCCGCGCGCCTTGCGGGTGAAGGGGGTGAACTCGGCGGGCCGCAGCGCCCACAGCGAGCCGAGCACCGCGAGGAAGCTGGCCGCGTTGAGGAGGAACACCCAGCCGGATCCGACCGCCGCCACCAGCACCCCGGCGACCGCCGGGCCGATGAGACGCGCACCGTTGAACGAGGCCGCGTTGAGGGCGACGGCGTTGGCGAGCGAGCGGTCGTCGACCAGCTCGCCGACGAAGGCCTGCCGGGTGGGCGCGTCGAAGGCGGCCGCGATGCCCAGCCCCAGGGCGAAGGCGAACACCATCCACAACTGCACCAGCCCGAGCAGCGTCAGCACGCCGAGTCCGGCCCCGAGCAGCAGCATCGTCGCCTGGGTCACGGCCAGCACGCGCCGACGATCGAAGCGGTCGGCCACCCATCCGGTCACCGGGAGCAGCACGAGCTGCGGCCCGAACTGCAGCGCCATCACCACGCCCACCGCGACCGCGTCGTCGTCGGTGAGCTGCGTCAGCACGAGCCAGTCCTGCGCGATGCGCTGCATCCAGGTGCCGACGTTGGAGACGAGCGCCCCCGCGAACCAGATGCGGTAGTTCCGTGTCGC
The DNA here is from genome assembly GCA_003243275.1 of Leifsonia xyli. Lineage (GTDB taxonomy): Bacteria > Actinomycetota > Actinomycetes > Actinomycetales > Microbacteriaceae > Homoserinibacter. The sequence goes on from QFQR01000004.1 coordinate 177,752, forward strand.
GAAGGAACGGAACATCTGGCTCACCGCATCCATTGTGCTCCCGCCGCCCGGATGCCGCCCGCGAGCGCCGCGAACGGCCTACGCTCGGAAGCGGCGAGGAGGCCCCGAATGAGCGACGTGACCCGCACCGCGCACACCTTCGTCGACGCCCACGGCGTGACGATTCACTACTACGTGTGGCGAGCGGCCGCGCCCCGCGCCGTCGTGCAGCTGCTGCACGGCGTCGGCGAGTACGCGACCCGCTACGAGCGCTTCGCTCAGGCGCTCGCCGCCGCCGGCTACACGGTCTACGCCGACGACCACCGCGGGCACGGCGCCACCGGGCTCGAGCAGTGGGGCGGCGACCACAGCCGTCTCGGTCGCCTGGGACCGGGCGGGGTGCGCGCCGCGATCGCCGCGGTCGAGCAGCTCACGGGCATCATCCGCGACGAGAACCCCGCTGTGCCGCTCGTGCTGTTCGGGCACAGCCTCGGCTCGCTGTTCGCGCAGAAGATGATCGGAACGGACGTCACCCGCTACGACGCCGTCATCCTCTCGGCCACCGCCTACCGCACCCTCACCGACATGAACGGCGGTGACCTCAACGCGAGACACAAGGGCCTCGGTACGACGGGGCACGAGTGGCTCTCGCGCGACCCGGAGGTGTGGGCGGCGTTCGCGAAGGATCCGCTCACCTTCGACGCGACCGTGCTGAAGCTGTTCGGACTGGCCGACGCGATGCGCTTGCTCGGCACCCCGAAGAAGCTCGCCCGCGACCTGCCGATGCTCATCATGATCGGCGAGGAGGACTCGCTCGGCGGCCCCGCGAGCATCCGCAAACTCGCCTCCGCCTACGAGCGCAGGGGCGGACTCACGGATGTCACGGTCACCATCTACCCGGGCGGCCGCCACGAGATGCTCAACGAGACGAACCAGGCCGAGGTGCGCGCCGACGTGATCGCCTGGCTCGACGCCCACATCGCTCGCTGACGGCGACGTCGCCGAGCGGCCGGCTACCAGGCTCCGCAGTGCCCGCTCGGGGTCAGTACGGCGGCATGTTGTCGATCAGGATCACCGCACGCTGGAGGATCTGCTGGGCTGCGGGGATCGCCTGGGCGACGTCATCTGTGGCGGCTGTCGGCCGATCGGTGTCCGGGTACTGGGTGTCGTTGCGAAGCCGGCGCATCCAATCGAACTCGCGGAACTCCGCTTGCCTCGGCGGCTCGGTCTGCGCGAGCACGGCCTCGAGGAGAACCGCGTGCGCGCCTTCGCCGCGAGGTCGCAGGCCTTGGTTGATGAGCACAGCTGCGAGTGACAGGCGTGCGGAGTCGTAGGCCAGGGTGAACGCTCCGGGCGCGTCGATGGCGACGATCGCAGCGGCAGCGGCGAGGTGGCCGCGGGCTTGAGCGATGTGGTGATCGGCGAGCTCCCGGTTCGCGGCCACGCGGGTCAGACGGCTTTCGGCGATAAGCCTGTCGACTTCTGCTCGTCCGCGGTCCCAACGGTGAATCACTACCCCTCCTTCAGGCTCAGTTGCACCAGGGGCCTCTCGCGCAGCGTGCGGACGAACAGGTCGTCGCCCTGCTCCCAGGTTTTCGGGCTAACCGTCCGGATGTTCACGTCACGTCCGAGCTCACGCTCGGCCTGAGTGGCGGCGGCGTGCAGCGACACACGTGGCGGATCGCCGACGACGAGAACATCGATGTCGCCTGGCGCGGTCCCGGGTTCCCCTTGGCGTCGCGCCGCCCAGGATCCGTAGATGTACGCCTCCTGGATGCCGGGGACGCCCGCCAGCAGCCGCGGCAGGATCGCGGTCGGGCCGTAGCTCAGCCGCAGCAGAGCTACCACGGGTTCGTAACTGCGATCCTCGGTGTTCGCGGAGACGCGCACCGCTCGACCGACGGTCTCCTGGCCGAACAGGCCGAGTTCGACGAGACGCTGCACCTCGCGGTGCACCGTCGCGTAGGAGGTGCCCGTGAGCCGGGACAACTCGGCGGCGGTGAAGCTGCGATCCGGGTTCAGGAGCACTCGCGCCAGGATGTCCGCCTGGGTGTCCGAGCGGAAGAGGGGGGAGAGCGCCGGGGCCGTTGTATTCATATCCGCGATAATGTTATCGCGAATGTGAATACATGCAAGGTGGTTCGGGCTGCCCCATGCACCCTCGCGCACGCAGGGGTTCGGCGGCACAGCTGCCACCGACTTAGGCGCACCTAAGCTAGAGAGGTGCATGGCGAGTTCAAGGTGCCGGGCGGCAAGCTCGTCGTGGTCGATCTCGACGTCGAAAGCGGGCGTCTCGCGACCGTGCGGCTCTCGGGCGACTTCTTCCTCGAACCCGACGACGCCCTGCCGCTCATCGATCAGGCGCTGACCGGCCTGCCCGAGGACGCCGACGCCGCGAGCATCGCCGCCGCCGTGCGTGCCGCCCTCCCCGGGGAGGCGGTCATGCTCGGCTTCTCACCCGAAGCCGTCGCCACCGTGGTGCGTCGCGCCCTGCATCGCGCCACCACCTGGCGTGACTACGACTGGCAGCTCGTGCATCCGGGTCCGCTCAGCCCCGTCACCCACCTCGCCCTCGACCAGGTGCTCGCCGAGGAGGTCGCCGCCAGGCGCCGCGCCCCCACGCTCCGCATCTGGGAGTGGAACGAGCCGGCCGTCGTCATCGGCAGCTTCCAGTCGGTGAAGAACGAGGTGGATGCCGAGAACGCCGTGCGCTACGGCATCCCCGTGGTGCGCCGCATCTCGGGCGGCGGTGCGATGTTCATGGAGGCCGGGTCGGTCATCACCTATTCGCTCTACGCGCCGCTCGACCTCGTGCAGGGCATGAGCTTCGCCGACAGCTACGCCTACCTCGACGACTGGGTGCTCGTCGCGCTGCGCTCGCTCGGCATCGAGGCCACCTACCAGCCGCTCAACGACATCGCGAGCCCCACCGGCAAGATCGGCGGTGCCGCGCAGAAGCGGCTCGCCGACGGCGCCGTGCTGCACCACGTGACCATGTCGTACGACATCGACGCCGACAAGATGGTGCAGGTGCTGCGCATCGGCCGCGAGAAGCTCTCCGACAAAGGCACCAAGTCCGCCCAGAAGCGGGTCGATCCGCTGCGCAGCCAGACCGGACTGCCGCGCGCCGAGATCATCGACCGAATTGTGCAGACCTTCCGCTCGCTGCACGGGCTCACCGATGGCGAGCTCACCCCCGCCGAGTACGCGCGCGCCGAACAGCTGGTGGCCGAGAAGTTCGGCACCGACGAGTGGCTGTACCGGGTCCCGTGAGCGCGCCCACGCACCTCGCCCGCCGCCGCACGATCCTGGGGTTCGCGCTCGCGGCGCTGCTCGTGATCGCCGTGCTCGTCTCGGCGGTGGTCGGGCAGTTCGGGGTCAGCATCCCGGAGGTCGTCGGCTCGCTGCTGCGGGCCATCGGCATTCCGAACCCGTGGGCACCCGACGACCCGACGACCGAGGCGGCGCTGTGGGTGATCCGCTTCCCGCGCATCGTGATGGCGATGGCGGTGGGTGCGGCGCTCGCGGTCGCGGGAGCCGTCATGCAGGCGGTGTTCGGCAACCCGCTCGCCGAACCCGGCGTCGTCGGGGTCTCCGCCGGTGCGGCTCTCGGTGCCGCGCTCGCGATCGTCACCGGGATGCTGGCCCTCGGCGAGTGGACCATCGCGCTGCTCGCCTTCGCGGGCGGCCTCGGCGCGACCCTGCTGGTCTACGGGGTCTCGCGCGCGAACGGCCGCACCGAGGTGGTGACGCTGCTGCTCACCGGCATCGCCGTGAACGCCTTCGCGGGTGCGGGGCTCGCGTTCCTGCTGTTCATGGCGGGCACCGCGAGTCGTGAGCAGATCGTGTTCTGGCAGCTCGGTTCGCTCTCCGGTTCGCTCTGGCGCGAGTCGCTGCTCGTGCTCGTCGTCGCGGTCATCGGCACGGTCATCGCCATCGTGCTCGGACGGCGCTACGACATCCTGTCGCTCGGCGAGCGCAACGCCCGCCACCTCGGCATCAACGTGGAGCGGCTGCGGTTCGCCTCGATCGTGCTCGTGGCGCTGCTCACCGGCGTGGCCGTCGCCTTCGTCGGCATCATCTCGTTCGTGGGGCTCGTCGTTCCGCACCTGATGCGCATGATCCTGGGGCCCTCGCACCGCTCGCTGCTCACCGCGAGCGCCTTCGGCGGTGCGTTCCTGATCGTCGTGGCCGACCTGCTCTCACGCACCCTGGTCGGGGGCGCCGAGCTGCCGATCGGCCTGCTCACCTCGCTCATCGGAGGTCCGTTCTTCTTCGTGCTGCTGTGGCGGCAGCGGCGGGCCTCGGGAGGCTGGGCGTGATCCGCGCCGAGCGGGTCACGGTCGAGCTGGGCGGCCGGCCGGTCGTCGACGCGGTCGACCTCGAGGTGGCATCGGGCGAGCTGCTCGCGCTCGTGGGGCCGAACGGCGCAGGCAAGTCGACGCTGCTCTCGGCGCTCTCGGGTGAGCGGCGCCCGGATGCGGGCCGGGTGCTGATCGGCGGGCACCCCGCCGACGAGGTCGCCCCGCTCGAGCTCGCGCGCATCCGCTCGGTGCTCACGCAAGACAACGCGGTGAGCTTCCCGTTCCGGGTGGCAGAGGTGGTCGAGATGGGGCGCAGCCCCTGGGCGCGCACCGCCGAGCAGGACTCGGATGAGGCGGCCATCCGCGCGGCGCTCGAGCGCGCCGACGTGGCGCACCTCGTGGAGCGGCGCTTCACCGAGCTGTCGGGCGGCGAGCGGGCGCGCGTCTCGCTCGCGCGGGTGCTCGCCCAGGACACCCCTGTCGTGCTGCTCGACGAGCCGACCGCCGCTCTCGACCTGCGGCACCAGGAGGATGTGCTGCGCATCGCCCGCTCGCTCGCCTCGGAGGGGCGCACCGTCGTGGTGGTGCTGCATGACCTCTCGCTCGCGGGCGCCTACGCCGACCGCGTCGCCCTGCTCGAAGACGGCCGTCTCCGCGCCCTCGGCACCCCCGTCGAGGTGCTCACCGAGCAGCTCGTCTCGGAGGTCTACCGTCTCCCGGTGGAGGTGCTCGTCCGCGCCGGCCGGCCCCTCATCATCCCGCTCCGCGACCTCCCGCCGTCCGGCTGATCCGTTCGGGAGGATGACACGCCGCGGTGGCGCCCGTCGCCGCCCGGCTGCGGCGCGTCATCCTCCCGAACGGACGTAGGCTCGACCGGTGCCGCGCATCCGCTACGTCGCCATCGGCGATTCGTTCACCGAGGGGATGGGCGACGAGCTCCCCGACGGGCAGGTGCGCGGGTGGGCGGACCTGGCAGCACAGGGCTGGGCAGACGGGGCGGGCGAGCCGATCGAGTACGCCAACCTCGCGATCCGGGGCAAGCTCATCGCACCGATCGTCGAGCAGCAGCTCGAGCGGGCGCTCGCGCTGAAGCCCACCCACCTGAGCTTCAACGGGGGCGGCAACGACATCCTGCGACCGCGCGCCGACGCCGAGCGCATCGCCGACCGGTTCAGCGAGGTGCTGCGCCGCTGCGACGAGGAGGGTGTGCGACTCATCCTGCTGTCGGGCGCCAACCCGACCGTGCAACTGCCGCTCGGTGCCGTGATGCGGCGGCGCGGCGACCTGCTCTCGCGTGTCGTCGAGGGACGCATCGCCGACCGGCCGGATGTGATCCGCGCCCTCAACTGGTTCGACGCCGAGCTCGCGACGCCCTCGTACTGGTCGGAGGATCGCCTGCACATGAACTCGCGCGGCCACCACCGGGTGGCGGCGCGGCTGCTCGACGCGCTCGAGGTGCCGCGCCCCGCGGAGTGGTGGTCGCTGCCCGAGCTGCCGGCCGCCGCTCGCCTGCGCGGCGCGGCCTACTACCGCCAGCACGTGGGGCCGTGGGTGAAGCGCCGCCTCACCGGCACCTCCTCGGGGGATGGGCGAGAGCCGAAGTTCGGCGGCGGGTGGATCACGCTCGAGCCCCGACGCTAGGGCGGTGGCCCGTCCGGTGGGTGCGTGTCGCTGCTGGGCCAGCTCCGCTCCGTTGATCGAGGGTGGCCGCAGGCGGTGTATCGGGATCCGCCGTACCCTGAACGCATGCCGTTCTGGGGCTGGTTGATCCTCGGCGCCGTGGTCCTCGGTGCCGGCGCGGTCGCGCAGTGGCGCGGCTGGATCGAGCTGCGCGGCACGAACCAGGGACGCGGGTCGGGCAACGGTGTCGTCGGCTTCGGTGACGAGGTCTTCCACCCGACCAAGCACGAGGCTCAGATGGTGGCCGCGGTCGAGGCCGAGCTCCCGGCACCCGCCCCGACCCCGGGCGACGGCCCCCTCGACCTCGACGCGGGTCGGGCCCGGATCGAGTTGCCGCCGCGGCGCTGAGGCGTGACAGAAGCAGGATAGATCGACGCGGAACGGGGGTGAGACCCGCCCGCGGCGCGATTCGTCCTGCTTCTGCGACAGCTACCGTGGGTTGGTGAGCACCGCACCCTGGCCCGAACCCGAACTGCCGGCCGAACGTCGCCCCGCGCGCTGGGGTGGGGCGCTCGCGAGCGTCGGCATCGGACTCGGTGCCGCGATCCTCGGCCTGCTGCCGTGGATCGTGACCGGGATGCGACTGCCGCTGCAGAACCTCTGGGTGCTGCCGGGCGGCATGCCCGTCGCCTGGCTGCCGTTCAGCCAGTACACGGTCGCCTACGTGCTGGGGCTGCTCGTGGTGGGTGCCGCGGCCGCGGGGATCGCGGCACGCGCCCTGCGGGATCGCCTGCCGCGCGCCGCACCGTTCTCGATCGCAGCCGGGCTGCTGTTCGTGCAGCTCGTGGCGACCGCGCAGGCCACCGAGGTGCTGCGCATGGGCATCCGCACCGGACGCGACGGGAGCGTCTACCTCGCCGCCTGCGTCGCCGTCGCCGCGTTCGGCATCGCCGTGGGTGTGCTGCTCTTCGGCCTCATCGCCCGCGGCGCGCGCCCCGCCGCGGTCGTCGCGCTCGCACTCGCGGCGGTCGCGACCGGATGGTGGATGGCGGGCGCGCCCTTCCTGCTCTCTCCGCTGCCGCCCCTGCTCGTGCCGCTCGCCACCTGGGCACCTGCCGTGCTCGTGGGTGTCGCGATCGCCTGGGGAGGCATCCGTGCGGCGGGGCGGATCGTCGCCGCAGCCATGAGCCTCGGGGTGCTGTGGGTGGTGCCGGCGCTCGCCGGCGGCGTGCAGGCGGCGGTCGGGTCGCGGGCACTGCTGCGAAGCCCCGCGGAGCTGCTCGAGCACGGATGGCGCGTGTTCCTCGCGGAGCTGACGACACCGGAGCTCGTGCTCCCGCGGATCGGGGTGGCGGTGCTGGTTGCCGCGCTGGGGGTGGGCGTGGGAACGGGGGTCTCGAGACGCGGCGCCCCTCGACCCTGAGCCCGGGGCTCAGCGGGTGAGCAGCGGCTGATACTCCGGATGCCGTGCGATGTAGGCGGCGATGAACGGGCACTGCGCCACGACGCGCGTGCCGTCTTCCGCCGCCACGGCATCCAGCGCCTTCTTGGCGAGCAGCGAGCCGAGCCCGCGCTCCTGGATCGACGGGTCGACCTCGGTGTGGGTGAAGGTGATGACGCCGTGCTCGCGCCGGTACAGCGCCTTGCCGATCACCTCGCCGTCGCGTTCGAGCACGAAGCGGCTGCGTTCCGGAAGATCGACGACCTGATCGCTCATGCTGCGACGCTACGCGATCACTCCGAGCCGCGCTCGATCACCCGCGTCGGCATCATCGTGATCTGCGACGCGGTGCCGCCGTCGATCAGTCGCAACAGCACGTCGACCATGAGGCGGCCCTGCTCTACGGTGGGCTGTTCGACGGTCGTGAGCGGCGGGTTCGACGACTGGGCGGCGTAGTCGTTGTCGAAGGTCACCAGCCCGAGGTCGTGCGGCACCGTTCTGCCGCTGCCGCGCAGCACGTTGAGCGCCCCCTGCGCCATGAGCGAGTTCGCCGCGAACACGCCGTCGAGCTCGACGCCGCGCTCGAGCAGCCGACGCATGGCTGCTTCGCCGCCCGCGGGGCTGAAGTCGCCGTGCTCCACGAGGTCGGTCGGGATGCCGGCCGCGTCGAGCGCTTGGCGCCAGCCCTCGAGGCGGTCGAGCCCCGCCGACATGTCGGCGGGACCGGCGATCGTCGCGATGCGCCGCCGCCCCTTCTCGATGAGCTTGGCGGTCACGCTGCGCGCGGCCGCCACGTTGTCGACGTCGATGTAGTAGGCATCCGAGCCCTCTTGGCTCATGGGGCGCCCGCCGAACACCACAGGGATCGACTTCGCAAGCTGGGTGTAGGAGCGGTCGTCGGAGTGGTGGGACAGCAGCAGCGCCCCGTCGATGTTGCCCGCCTGCAGGTATCGGCGCGTCTTCTCGCCGTCGCGTTCGGCGGCGATCACGAGGCTCAGCGTGTAGTCGGTGTCGGAGAGGTACATCGCGATCCCCTGCACGACGGTCGCGAAGTAGGGGTCGGCGAAGAACCGTGCCGTGTTCTCGGGGATGACGAGCGCGATCGACTGGGTGCGTTTACTCGCCAGGATGCGTGCGGCGCGGTTCGGCACGTAGCCGAGCTCGTCGATCGCGCGGCGGACCGCGGCGAGCGCCTCCGGGGTGACCTTGGGGGAGTCGTTGACGACGCGTGACACCGTGGAGCGCGACACGCCGGCGGCCTTGGCGACCTGTTCGAGGGTCGGCGCGCTTCCGTGCAGTTCCGGGGTCATGGGGATCCTTCTGGCCGAGGCCGGCCGTACGTCCTATGAGGCGAGGGTACGCGCGTCAGCGGCGACGGCGGCGAAAGCCCATCCGGAGTCCTTCACGATGCGTTGCTGCGTCTCGTAGTTCACGTACACGATCCCGAACCGCTTCTCGTAGCCCCAGGCCCATTCGAAGTTGTCCATGAGCGACCAGGCGAAGTAGCCCCGCACATCCGCTCCCTCGTCGATCGCCTGGGCGACCGCCTCGAGGTGACGCTCGAGGAAGTCGACCCGCTGGGCGTCGTGCACGCCTCCGTCGGGGGCGACGACGTCATCCCAGGCGGAGCCGTTCTCGGTGATGTACATCGCAGGCAGGTTGTCGTACTGCCGGCCGAGGCGCACGAGCAGTCGGCGCAGCCCGTCGGGGTTGATCTCCCATCCCATCGCCGTCTGCGGAAGGCCTCGCGTCGGGCTCGTGATGAACTCCGAGCCCACGAACCACGACGAGGTCGCCTTCGAGGTCGGTGCGAGACCGCGCGGATGCCCGTCCGGCAGCGGATGCCCGGAGACGTTGTCGTCGTGGTAGTGGTTGACGCCGAGGAAGTCGATCGGCTGGTGGATGATCGCGAGGTCGCCGTCGTGCACGAGCTCGTCGAAGCGGTGCGCGGCGACGTCGTCGAGGAAGTCGGCCGGGTAGGCCCCCAGCAGGATCGGCTCGAGGTAGGCGCGGTTCCAGAGTGCGTCGAGTCGGCGGGCCGCGTCGAGATCGACGGGGTCGTTCGGGTCGTTCGGCACCGCGTTGGTGAGGTTGAGCGTGATGCCCAGCTTCTCGGCGCCGCGCGCCCGCAGCTCCTTCACGGCGAGGCCGTGCGCGAGGTGCTGGTGGTGCAGTGCCGCGAGTCCCGCGCGCGGTTCCTGACGTCCGGGGGCGTGCTCGCCGCCCGCGTAGGAGATGAGCGAGGAGCACAGCGGCTCGTTGAACGTCGTCCAGTGGGTGACCCGGTCGCCGAGTGCCTCGTGCATCACGATCGCGTAGTCGAGGAAGCGCTGGGCGGTGTCGCGGTTGGCCCAGCCGCCGGTCTCCTCGACGGCCTGCGGCAGATCCCAGTGGTAGAGGGTGAGCCAGGGCAGGATGCCGTTCTCCAGCAGTTCGTCGACGAGCCGGCTGTAGAAGTCGATGCCCGCGGGGTTGACCGCGCCATCCGCCGGCTTGACCCGTGCCCAGCTCGTGGAGAAGCGGTAGCTGTCGAGGCCGAGCTCCTTCATGAGCTGCACGTCCTGCGGCATCCGGTGGTAGTGGTCGACCGCCATCTCGGGGGTGTCGCCGTAGGCGACGTTGCCGGGGATGCGGGCGAAGTGGTCCCAGATGGAGTCGAGCTTGCCGTCTTCGTGCGCGGCGCCCTCGATCTGGGCGGCGGCGGTGGCGGCACCCCAGAGGAACCCGACCGGCCACTCGAACCCGTCGGGGAGTGTGAGCGCCATCAGCCCTTCACCGCCCCGGACATGATCCCGGAGATGAGCTGTTTGCCCGCCAGGAGGAAGAGGATGAGCAGCGGCACGATCGACACGATGGTTCCCGCGAGCACCATCGAGTAGTCGGGGGTGTGGCCGCCGGAGGCGTTGAGCGCGGAGAGCGCGGTCTGCACGCTCGGGTTCTTGGGCCCGAGCACCAGGAGCGGCCAGAGGAAGTCGGTCCAGGCCGCCATGAACATGAAGAGCCCGAGCACCGCCATCGCGGGCCGCGCCGACGGCAGCGCGACGTGCCAGAAGGTGCCCCACATGGAGGCCCCGTCCATGCGCGCCGCCTCGATGAGCTCGTCGGGGATCACATCCACGAGGTACTGCCGCATGAAGAACACCCCGAAGGCCGACACCATCCCGGGGATGATGACCGCGGCGAGCGTGTTGGTGAGCTTGAGCTCCGACACGATCATGAACAGCGGGATGATGCCGAGCTGGGTCGGGATCGCCATCGTCGCGATGACGGCGACCATGAGCGGGTTGCGCCCGCGGAAGCTCAGCTTGGCGAAGGCGTAGCCGGCGAGGGTCGAGAAGAAGACGACCGAGACGGCGATCGTGCTCGAGATGATGAGGCTGTTGATGAGCGCCTTGGTGAAGTCGACGGTCTCGAAGGCCTTCACGACGTTGCTCAGGAAGTTGGGCCCGGGGATCACGACGGGCGGCACCGCGTTGATGTCGGATGCGACGCGGCTGCCCATCACGAACGACCACCAGAGGGGGAACACCGCGCCGAGGAAGAACGCGCCGAGCAGGGCGTAGGTGAGCCAGCCCGGGCGGTCGTAGAAGCGCGCCTTGCGCTTGCGCGCGTCGCGCTGCTCGTGGTCGGGGAAACGCACGCCGCTGGGGTTGCGGTGGCGGTCGATGGTCGTGGTCACTTGCGGCCCCCGATCGTGCGGCGCGCGCCGGCTGCGGGCACACGGACTTTCTTCTTGATGTCCTGCGAGGCGATCGTGCGCGAGATGGCGTAGTTGATGAGCCCGATGAGGATGATGATGAGGAAGAGGATCCAGGCGGTCGCCGCCGCGCGTCCGAAGTCGCGTCGGGGGAACGCCATCTCGTAGAGGTAGAGCACGATCGTCTGGAACTGACGGTTGGGTCCGCCGTTGGTCTGCCCGTCGAAGAGCTTGGGCTCGGTGAAGATCTGCAGCCCGCCGATGGTGGCGGTGATGATCACGAAGATCATGGTGGGCCGGATCATGGGGATCGTGATCGACCAGAAGCGGCGCGCGCGCCCGGCGCCGTCGAGGGACGCAGACTCGTAGACGTCGCGCGGGATGGCCTGCATGGCCGCGAGCAGGATCAGGGCGTTGTAGCCGGTCCAGCGCCAGTTGACCATGGTCGCGATGGCGATGTGCGAGGGGAAGACGTCGTAGCCCCAGCGGATCGGCTCGAGCCCGAAGAACTGCAGGAGGCCCGTGATGGGTCCGCCGAACTGGTTGAAGATCTGGGTGAAGATCACGGCGACCGCGACGGGGGCCGCGATGTAGGGGAGCAGCACGCTCATCCGCCAGAAGGTGCTGGCGCGGATGGCCTGGTCGAGCACGGCGGCGATGACGGTCGCCATCACGAGCTGCGGCACGGCGGAGAGCAGGAAGATGCTGAAAGTGTTGACGAAGGCGTTCCAGAACATCGGGTCGGTGAGCGTCGTCACGTAGTTCTGGATGCCGACGAAGTCGCCCTGGCCCTTCAGGAGGTCCCAGTTGTAGAGCGACACGTTGACCGTGTAGATGATCGGGAACAGCCCGAGGAGCGCGAACAGGATGAAGAACGGCGAGATGTAGAGGTAGGGCGAGAACTTGTAGTCGAAGTTCGACAGCTTCTGCCGGAAGGTGAGTCCGGAGCCGCGCCGCTGCGCCTGGAGTGTGCTCATCGTGATGCCTAACTGATGACGTGCAGGGGTGTGGAGGGATGCGGCCCCCGGGGTGACCCCGGGGGCCGCATCCGATGGTGGTGCTCTGTTACTGCTTGATGAGCTGGTCGAACAGCGTCATCGCGGCGGCCCAGGCTTCGTCACCGGTCTTGTACTTGCCCTGACCGACGTCGTTCAGCACGGCGCCGAACACGTTGTCCTGGATGTTGGAGTCCTCCGGACCCTTCACCTGGGCGACGACACCCTTCGAGCGGTTGGCGAAGATCTCGCCGGTGGGGGCGTCGTTGAAGAAGGAGTCGGTGGCGCTCTTCACGAGATCCTGACCCTTCGTCGTCGACGGGAACGGACCCGCGGCCTCGAAGGCGGCTGCCTGCTGCTCGGGCGCGGCGAGCCAGAGAGCGAGGTCGGCCGCAGCCTTCTTGTTCTCGGAGGACTCGGAGACACCGAGGAAGGAACCGCCCCAGTTGGCGGCGCCACCCGGGAGGACGTCAGCGAAGTCCCAGCCGCTGCCGGTGGTGCCCGCGTCGTAGTAGCCCTTGACGACACCGAGCATCCAGGACGGGCAGACGTAGACGGCGAAGTCGCCGGCCTTGGCCTGCTCGCCGACGCCCCAGGCGCCGAGTCCGGCACCGATGTTGGCGTTCTTGACGATCAGGTCGAGCTGGCCCTTGAGCGCGGCGTTGTCCTTCACGTTGAGCGTCTTGCCGTCCTTCTTGTAGTAGCCCTCCGCCTGCTGGTTCACGAAGGAGTTAAAGAAGAAGGAGGGGTTGTGGTAGAACGGCTTGCCCGTGGCGGCCGTGTACTTCTGGCCGAACTCGAAGAACGACTCCCAGGTGGCCTTGTCGCCGCCGATGGCCTGCGCGAAGCCCTCGCGGTCGCCCGGCAGGCCGGCCGCCTTGAGGAGGTCGCCACGGAAGCAGAGACCCTGGGGCCCGATGTCGAGGCCGGCGGCGAAGACGCGACCGTCTGCGTCGGTGCCCTGCTTGTACTTCCAGTCGAGCCACTCGCTCTTCTTGTCTTCGATGCCGTAGTCGCGCAGGTCGACGAAGGAGTCGGAGACCTCGGCGATGGTCGAGAGCCAGCCTTCCTCGATGGCGACGATGTCGCTGAGTCCGGTGCCGGCCGCGATCTTCGCGTAGGCGTCGTCACGAGCCGACCCACCATCCTTGAGGTTGGTGGCCTCGATCTTGATGTTCGGGTGCTCCTTCATGTACTTCGCGTAGTTGGCGTCGATGCCCATGGTGCCGAACGTGGTGATCGTCAGCGTGATGGGCTTGTCGCTGTCGCCGCCGTTACCCGCATCCGTCGAGCACCCGGAGAGAACCAGGGCGAGGGATGCGGTACCAGCGATCACAGCAACGGTGGCGGTGCGTCGTGAGAACTTCACGGTCACTCCTTTGTGTGCGTGGATGGGAAGGATCTCGGTGGGAGCGCTCTCACACGCCAGCGTGGGAGCGCTCTCACGAAATCGAGGTCACGATATCCGGCTCGGGCGGCGGATGTCAAGAGAGCGCTCCCACGGGGGCGCGCGACGGAGCCCCGCCGCAGGCGTCGTAGGCTCGACGCGATGTCCCCGACCTCCTCCGAAACCCCGAGCCGCAGCAGCGCGCGTGCCGCCGCGCGCAGGCGTCGCTTCCGTCGATTCGTGCTCGTGACGACGCTCGCGGTCGTCGTCATCGTGGCGCTCGTCGTGGCGATCGTGCTGCTGCTGAACCCCGCCGCACCCGCACCGGCTCCCGCGCCGTCCGCATCGGCATCCGGAACCCCCACGCCGAGCGAGAACCCCACCCCCAGCCCGCCCCCCGCCTTCGACAAGACCCAGTTCTCGCTCACCGACCCCACGAGCCCATGGGTGATCGTCAACAAGCTCAACCCGCTGCAGCCCGCCGACTTCACGCCCGAACTGCGCGTCGTGAACGTGCCCTATGTCTACGAACCGCGCATGCAGCCCGCGGCGGCTGACGCGCTCGAGCAGATGTTCGCCGCCTTCCAGGCCGAGACCGGGTTGCAGATGCAGTCGCAGTCGGCGTATCGCAGCTATCAGACGCAGCAGCAGGTCTACCAGGGCAACGACACCCTCACGGCGCGGCCCGGATACAGCGAGCACCAGACCGGGTTGGTCATGGACATCTCCGCGCTGCCCGCCAACTGCTCGCTGCAGATCTGCTTCGGGCAGACGCCGCAGGGCGTGTGGCTCGCCGAGAACGCCTACCGCTACGGCTTCATCATCCGCTACCCCGACGGCAAGACGGATGTCACGGGCTACCAGTACGAGCCGTGGCACGTGCGCTACGTCGGCGTGGCCCTCGCGACCGAGATGCACGACACGGGGGTGCAGACGCTCGAGGAGTTCTTCGGGTACCCGCCGGCGCCGACGTATCCCTAGGGCGTGAGCCGCGGGCGGGCGGGGGATCTCGATACACCGCGCTGCGCGCGGCACTCGATCAGCGGGGGTAGGGCCGTGCGCGCGGCTCAGGTGGTCGAGCAGCGGACGCGCAGCGGACGCGTCTCGAGACCACCGTCGAGGGTTACCCGAGCGCCGCGTCGACGATGCGCTTCGCCTCCGCCTGCACGAGCGCCAGGTGCTCGGGCCCGCGGAACGACTCGGCGTAGATCTTGTAGACGTTCTCGGTGCCGCTCGGTCGCGCCGCGAACCAGGCGTGCTCGCTCTGCACCTTCACGCCGCCGATCGCCGCGCCGTTGCCGGGCGCGTGCGAGAGACGCGCGGTGATCGGGTCGCCTGCGAGCTCCGTCGCGGTGATGTCGTCGCCCGACAGCTTGCCGAGCCGCGCCTTCTGCTCCGGCGTCGCCGCGGCATCCACGCGCGCGTACGCGGGGTCGCCGAACTCCGCCGTCAGCTCGCGGTACAGCTCGCTCGGGCTCTTCCCGGTCACGGCGCGGATCTCGGCCGCCAGCAGGGCGAGCAGGATGCCGTCCTTGTCGGTCGTCCATGCCGTCCCGTCGAGGGTGAGGAAGCTCGCGCCCGCGCTCTCCTCCCCGCCGAAGCCGACCGAGCCGTCGACGAGCCCCGGCACGAACCATTTGAAGCCGACCGGCACCTCCCACAGCCGCCGCCCGAGCGAGGCCGCGACGCGGTCGATCATCGAGCTCGACACGAGCGTCTTTCCGATCGCCGCATCCGGTCGCCAGCCGGGGCGATGCGTGTACAGGTACTGGATCGCGACGGCGAGGTAGTGGTTGGGGTTCATCAGCCCGCCGTCGGGGGTGACGATGCCGTGCCGGTCGGCATCCGCGTCGTTGCCGGTGAGGATCGCGTAGTCGCCCGCCCGCGCCACGACGGATGCCATCGCCGAGGGCGACGACGGATCCATCCGGATCTTCTCGTCCCAGTCGAGCGTCATGAAGCCCCACGCGGGGTCGACCGTCGGGTTCACGACCTCGAGGTCGAGCCCGTAGCGCTCGGCGATGAGCTGCCAGTAGTGCACGCTCGCGCCGCCCAGCGGGTCGGCGCCGAGCTTCAGCCCGGCCGCCGCGATCGCCTCCAGGTCGATCACCTTCGCGAGCTCCTCGACGTAGGCGCCGCGGAAGTCGTAGCTGTCGACCGCGCTCGGCTCGGCGAAGCGCACCTCGCGGTTGCCGCCCTCGATGATCGCGTTCGCCCGCGCCGCGATCCAGCTCGTGGCGTCCGAGTCGGCGGGGCCGCCGTGCGGCGGGTTGTATTTGAAGCCGCCGTCGCGGGGCGGGTTGTGGCTCGGGGTGATGACGATGCCGTCGGCCTGCGGCTGCCCCGGATGCTCCGTGTTGTAGCGGATGATGGCGCGGCTGAGCGCGGGAGTCGGCACGTAGTCGTCGTACTCGTCGGCGAGCGCGTGCACCCCGTTCGCCTCCAGCACGCCGAGCGCGGTGGTCTGCGCGGGCGCGGAGAGCCCGTGGGTGTCGGAGCCGATGAACAACGGCCCCGAGATGCCCTGCGAGGTGCGGTACTCCACGATCGCCTGGGTGATGGCGGCGATGTGCGTCTCGGTGAACGCCCCGTCGAGGCTCGAACCGCGATGCCCGCTCGTGCCGAACACGACCCGCTGCGCCGCATCCGACATGTCGGGGGTGCGCTGGTAGTACGCCTCGACGAGCTCGCGCACGTCGATCAGGTCGGAGGGCTGGGCCGGGGTTCCCGCGCGCGAGGTCATGCGCTCAAGTCTGCCCGCTAAGGTCGTCAAGGTGTACAGCTATCTCGGCCCTGCGGGCACCTTCACCTGGGCGGCGCTCGCGCAGGTGCCGGAGGCGTCGGGTGCCGAGTGGCGTGCGGTGAACAACGTGGGGGAGGCGCTCGACGACGTCGTCTCGGGGCGCAGTGAGGCCGCCATGATCGCGATCGAGAACTCGATCGAGGGCGGCGTCTCCGCCACGCAGGACGCGCTCGCCAACATCCCGGGTCTGCGCATCGTCGGCGAGTACCTCGTGCCGGTCAACTTCCAGCTCGTCGCCCGCCCGGGCACGCGGCTCGACGAGGTGCGCGTCGTCAACGCGCACCCGGTCGCCTACGCGCAGTGCCACCTCTGGCTCGACGCCACACTGCCGACGCACGGCCACATCCCGTCGACCTCCAACGTCGCCGCGCCGCGGGAGCTGCTGGAGACCACCAACGCGGATGCCGCGATCGCGCCGCCCGGCATCACCCAGCACCTGCCTCTCGTGGTGCTCGCGGAGGACATCGCCGACAACCCGGAGGCGGTCACCCGCTTCGTGCTCGTCTCGCGCTCGCGCGTCATCCCGCCCCGCACCGGTGCCGACAAGACGAGCGTGATCGTGGAGCTGCCGAGCGACCAGCCGGGTGGGCTCGTCGAGATGCTCGAACAGTTCGCCACCCGCGGCGTGAACCTCAGCCTGCTCGAGTCGCGCCCCATCGGCGACGCGCTCGGCCGCTACCGCTTCATCGTCGACCTCGACGGGCACGTGCTCGACGAGCGGGTCGCGGACGCCCTGCTCGGACTGAAGCGCTTCAGCCCGAGCGTGCAGTTCCTCGGCTCGTATCCGCGTGCCGACAAGCAGCACATCGAGGTCACCGGCCGCTACGACGACCAGGTGTTCATCGAGGCGCGGGAGTGGTTGCGCGGGATCGTCGGGGCGTAGGGGCGTAGGGGCGTAGGGGCGCGGGGATTTCGATACGCGGCCTGCGGCCGCTACTCAATCAGCGGGGTGCGCGCTCCCTGCCCCCGCGGGTTGAGTAGCCCGCGAAGCGGGCGTATCGAAACCGCGCCTCAGGCCGCGCGCGGCAGGCGCACGACGAGCGCGGCGGGGTCGACCCGGGCGCGGAACGCGGTGATCATGCCGAACTCGTCCCCGTCGAGCTCGAACTCCTCCGGCCGGTCGAGCCGCCCCTCGATGCGCCGCCCGCGCAGGTAGCGCAGGGCGCGCACCGGCTTCTGCCGGAGGTCGAGCAGCTTGCGTCCCATCTGGCTGCGGCGCAGCACCCCGTTCTCCCAGACGACGCCGATCCAGACGCGCACCCATCCGCCGAATCCCTCCGGGCGCAGCGCGACGATGTCGAACAGTCCGTCGTCGATCTCCGCATCGGGCAGCAACTGGATGTTGCCGGGCAGCGAACCGCAGTTGCCGACGATCACCGTGTGGGCGCGGGTGCTGCGCTCCTCCCCGCCGTCGAGTCGGTAGCGGATGCGCAGCACCTGCTTGTCGACGAGCGACCGTCCGATCGCGTCGACGTAGGCGAGCCATCCGACCCGCTTCTTCAGCTCGGGGTTGGTGTTCGCGATCATCTTCGCGTCGAGCCCCAAGCCCGCCATCACGACGAAGGAGTGGGTCTCGCTGGGTGCGTGGGGGCGGTCCACCTCGACGACGCCGACGTCGATGGCGGAGTCGGTGCCCGTGAACGCGACGGCGACCGTGGTCTCCAGGTGGTTCGAGTTGACGTCGAGTCCGAGGTTGCGCGCGAGCAGGTTGCCGGTGCCGGACGGCAGCAGGCTGAGCGCGACGCCCGTGTTCTGCAGTGCCTCGGCGACGGCGCGCACGGTTCCGTCGCCGCCTGCCGCGATCACCACATCCACCCGCTCGGCCACCGCGCGCGCGGCGAGGCCCTGGCCGGGGTCGTCCTCGCTCGTCTCGAGCCACATGCTCTTGGCCCAGCCGTGTTCGCTCTCCGAGACGGCGACCGCGGCGCGCAGGCGTTCCACATCCACCTTGACGGGGTTGTAGACGACGGCCGCGCGCTTCGGCGTGGCGGCGTCGGCGGGCGTCATGGTCTCACGGTAGGCCATGACCGGGCGCCTCGACAGGCTCCTAGACTTGAGTGGTGATCGACCCCGTGCTGCTGCGTGAGAACCCGGATGCCGTACGAGCCTCGCAGGAGCGCCGCGGCGCATCCGTCTCGCTCGTCGACGACGCGCTCGCGGCCGATCTCGCCCGTCGCGGCGCGATCACCTCGTTCGAGGCCCTGCGTGCCGAGCAGAACGTGTTCGGCAAGCGAGTGGCGCAGGCTCCGAAGGAGGAGAAGGCGGCCCTCGTCGCCGAGGCGCAGGAGCTCGCGGCGCGCGTGAAGACCGCGCAGGCGGTCGCCGCGGACGCCGAGGTGCGCTTCACCGAGGTGGCGGGAAGCATCCCGAACCTCGTGCTGGAGGGGGTGCCGGCCGGCGGCGAGGACGACTTCGTGACCCTTCGCGAGGTGGGGGAGCCCGCGCGCTTCGACGCGGCCGAGTTCCCCGACGGCCCGCGCGACCATCTCGCGCTCGGGGAGCTGCTCGACGCGATCGACATGGAGCGCGGCGCGAAGGTGTCGGGCTCGCGCTTCTACTTCCTGAAGGGTGTCGGCGCACGGCTCGAGTTCGCGCTCGTGCAGCTGGGGCTGCAGCGGGCGATCGAGGCCGGGTTCACACCGCTCATCACGCCGACGCTCGTGCGCCCCGACATCATGGCCGGCACCGGATTCCTGGGCGCCCACGCCGACGAGATCTACTACCTGGAGCGCGACGAGCTCTACCTCACGGGCACGAGCGAGGTGGCGCTCGCCGGGTACCACAAGGACGAGATCATCGACGTCTCGGCCGGTCCGCTGCGCTACGCGGGGCTCTCGACCTGCTACCGCCGTGAGGCGGGCTCGGGCGGCAAGGACACGCGCGGCATCATCCGGGTGCACCAGTTCCAGAAGCTGGAGATGTTCAGCTACATCGACCCCGCGGATGCCGAGGCCGAGCACGAGCGTCTGCTCGCCCTGCAGGAGGGGATGCTGCAGAGCCTCGGCCTGTCGTACCGCGTGATCGAGACCGCGGCGGGCGATCTCGGCACGAGCGCAGCCCGCAAGTTCGACCTGGAAGCGTGGGTGCCCACCCAGGACGCGTATCGCGAGCTCACCTCCACGAGCAACTGCACGACCTTCCAGGCGCGGCGCCTCGACATCCGGCACCGCGGCGAGGACGGCAAGACGAGCCCCGTGGCGACCCTCAACGGAACCCTCGCCACCACCCGCTGGATCGTGGCGCTGCTGGAGACCCACCAACGCCCCGACGGCTCGGTCGTGGTGCCGGAGGTGCTGAGGCCGCTCCTCGGACTCGAGGTGCTGGAGCCCGTGCGATGAGCCCGGTCGCCCCCGAGGAGCGCTGGCTCATCGCGCTCGACATCGACGGAACGGTGCTGACCGAGGACGGCCTGCTGCACGACCGGGTCGGCGCCGAGATCCGTCGGGTGAGCGAGCTCGGGCACGAGGTCATGCTGTCGACGGGCCGCTCGGTCTCGATGACGCTCCCCGTGATCGACCGGGTCGGCATCTCGCCGGCGTATGCGGTGAGCGCGAACGGCGCGATCGTCATGCGCCGCGACAAGGAGGCCCCCATCGGCTGGGTGCGCGACCGCACCTCGACCTTCGATCCGCGCGAGGTGCTGACCACCATCCGCGGGCATCTGGCCGGGGCGAGCTTCGCGGTCGAGGATGCCGAGGGCCTGTTCCGCTTCACGGGCCAGTTCCCCGAGGGAGCGCTTGCGGCGGGGCGGTTACAGGTGGACTTCGATGAGCTGCTCGACGCGCCCGCGACGCGCGTCGTGGTGCTCTCGCCCGGTCACGCCATCGAGGACTTCCTGCAGGTGGTCGAGCGGATGGGCCTGCACAAGGTGAGCTACAACGTCGGCTGGACGGCGTGGCTCGACATCGCCCCCGACGGGGTGAACAAGGGCACCGGCATGGAGTACGTGCGCGAGAAGCTCGGCATCCCGCGGGATCGCGTCATGGTGATGGGCGACGGGCGCAACGACATCGACATGTTCGAGTGGGCGGCATCCGGCGGCGGTGCGGCGATCGCGATGGGGCAGGCGCCGGATGAGGTGCGCGCGGTGTCGACGGATGTCACGGGCACCGACCTCGAGCAGGGCGTGGCCAGCGCACTCGCACGCTACTTCCAGGGTTGAGTGCTGCTTCTGATCTACACTCAACACGGTTGACTTCAGGAGGGCTGTCCGAGCGGCCGATGGAGCCGGTCTTGAAAACCGGTGGGCAGAGATGTCTCGTGGGTTCGAATCCCACGCCCTCCGCTTTCCTCCTTCCTGAAGAGCTGTAGTAAGAGATCCCGAGAGCAGGTGCCCGTGTCCGAGCAGGAGTTGAAGCGCGATCGTTCGCAGCGTTCGCGTGCCGCCAGCCCCGCCGCGCCCGCGGTGATCGCCCGCCACGGCCGGCTCAAGCGCTCGCGTGCCTGGAAGACGGTGCTCGGGCTCGTCGGCGGTGCGATGGCGGTCGTGCTGGTCTCGACGGCCGCGGTCGGCGGCATCTGGTTCTACCAGCTCACGAGCGCGATCTCGAAGAACGCCGTGGTCATCAACAAGACGGAGGCGCCGATCCCCGAGATCGGCGCCTACGAGGGCGGCTTCAACATCCTCGTCGTCGGATCGGATGCCTACTCCGACCGTAAGAGCAACCTCAACGACGTCAACATCCTGATCCACGTCTCGGCCGACCAGACGAGTGCGGTGGCGGTCAGCCTCCCGCGCGACATGGTCGTGCCGTTCCCGAGCTGCACCGACCCGGAGACGGGGCGCAAGTCGAGCCCCGCCACCGGCCTCCCCATCAACAACGCCCTCTACTACGGCGGGCTGCAGTGTGTGGTGAGCGTGGTCGAGAACTTCACGGGCCTCGACGTCACCTACGCGGGCATGATCGGCTTCGACGGGGTGTCGGCGATGGCGACCGCGGTCGGGGGTGTGCAGGTGTGCACGACCACGAAGATCGCCGACCCGTACGTCGGCCTGTACCTCGACCCGGGCACGCACGAGCTCACCGGCTGGGATGCGCTCGCGTTCCTGCGGATGCGTCACGGCGTCGGCGACGGCTCCGACCTCACGCGCATCAGCTCGCAGCAGGTGTTCCTCTCGTCGCTGCTGCGCAAGCTCAAGTCGGAGGACACGCTCACCAACATCCCGAAGATGATCAGCCTCGCGCAGGTCGCGGCGAGCAACATGACGCTCTCGCAGGAGCTCACCCAGCCGGCCACCATCGTGGCGATGGCGAAGGCGCTCAACAAGATCCCGATGGATCGCATCACCTTCGTGCAGTACCCGGGTTCGACCGGCGGCACCGGCATCTACGCCGGCAAGGTGCAGCCCAAGAAGGCTCTCGGCGATCAGCTGATGGCCGCCATTAAGGCGGATCAGGCGATCGGCGTCGAGAAGGCGGGCGACGGCCGCGGCTCCACGATCGACCCCAACGCGACCACCCCGCCGACTCCGAGCGAGCCGGCCGACCCGAGCGCCTCGCCGACTCCGGCGCCGACGTACTCGCAGGAGGTCGTGATCCCGGGCGTCAACGGTCAGACGGCCGCCGACCAGACCTGTTCGGTGGGCTTCAAGGGCTGATCCGACGGCGTTTGCCCTGCCCGCGTGTGGGTATGATGGGCAGGCAGTACCGAGGAGACGTCGCATAGTCCGGTCGAGTGCACCACCCTGCTAAGGTGGAGACCCCTCTGGGGGTCCGAGGGTTCAAATCCCTCCGTCTCCGCTCTGAAAGTCCTGATCAGGAGCCACTTTCCTTGTCCATCGCCTGAGCCCTCGGTGCTCTCGGGCGGGCTATCGAGTGTCCCCAGTGTGTCCCCGCGGTGACATTCGGGGGACAAATGCGAGTCGCTGCCACGTGTCCTAGGGCAGAAATGCCTGGTCAGCGGCGCCATGTCCCCGCACGTGCTCCACCTTGAAGAGTGGAGTCTCTGTCGCTGAGATCGGGGAACTGAGCCCTGGGCGCGCATGTTTGCGATTCGGGACGCCACACCGGATCGGCGGCAGGAGCGTCGCTGTACTCGATACGCCGAGCTGGCTCGGCCGGCACCGATCATTCTGGATCGCTGGTCGAGGCTACGTCGGATTCGCGTCGTCACCAGCTTGCGTCGGAAGGTCCTCACCGGACCAGAGCCTTTCGGCTTCCCAACCCGCGGGGATGCCCATGCTCTCCAGCGGGTCCAGCTTGATGGTCAGTGTAGGAAAGGCGTGGAGCAGGTTGGCAAAGCGCTGCGGCCAGTCCGACGTCGTGTCGAGCGACTTGAGGCAATAGGCCAGCGCTGCCGACACCTGGTAAAGCCGCCGGGGCTGGAGGTCCTCGGGTGGGACGTTGTCCGCGGCGAGGTGGAGGAGCCGATCGTCGACGGCCGCCGAGATCACTTTGAGTGCTCGTTTCATCTTGCGGTTCCAGACGCAGGCACCGTGAGCTGAAAGGTTTCTCAAGTCTCCCAACGCGAAGACCCAGGCGCGAAGACGCTGCCCTTGCCTGAGGCCGAACACGGACGCGACTTCGTTCAGTGTCTGTTGGCTGACCATTTCCAGGAAGAAGGGCAGCTTCCCGAAGCTCAGGATCTCCATCGCGGTCCAGATGGGCACGGGCGCACCGTACTTGTGAATGTGATGTAGGACCGCGTCGTTCTCGCTCCTGAGAGCTCGCTCGACGGACTCGTTGATCGACGCCGTCCAGCTGTCGAGCTTGGTCATCTTCTCGCCGTCGACCGTGATCAATTCCGCGCAGGTTGTCGGGTCGAGGAAGGACTCGTCCATGTAGCCCAGAAGGGTGGTGCGGCCCACCACGTGAGAAACCGCGTTGCGCAACCCAATCTCAAATGTGAAGAGGCCTTCGAGCAGTAGCGTGCGCAGCGCGTCATCGAAGCGTTCGAGGGCGACAACGTCGTCGAAGCGGGCACCGTCCATGTAGGTGTCGCTTCGCCACTCGTGCCATTGCGGGTTCTGTTGCTCGGGAGCGAGAAGTCGCCGGAATGGGTATCGGTACCCACCGAGGCGGTGGTATCCGACTGTGGAGAGGACACGGAGAGCCTCATCGTCATCGTCGATAGACAGCCCGAGGCGTCGCATGTGGTGGATGAGCGCGGAATATTCGAGGTGCGACTTGTCGAATGACTGTAGCGACGTCATGCTGCCCCAAAAGAAAACCGCCCCATGATGGCCAAGGCCAACAGAGGGGGACGGTGTCTAATACATTCAGCTTACACGCGTCAGGTGACAGTTGTCATTGGCTTGGACTGGCACCGACAGTCATCGGGAGCGCATCGGAGTGGCGCCCCGTTACTTTCTTCGTGACCCGTTCGGCGGCCATGCTGGGCGGTGACGGCCTGCCAGGCCCCGGCATGATTGCTGCCCCCTGTCCTTGATGATCCGGGGGTGTTGTCACCGGGGCCTGGTCGGCGGTGTGTGATCGCTGATAGGGGCTGGACCCGAGCACCGCTCGAGGCCGTTCGTAACGTGGATGCCGAGACGCGCCGCCTGCGGACGCCGTCGTGAGATCGGAGGACGAAGTGGTCACCAGCATCGACAGATACGACGAGGTCGACGTGTTCATCGGACTCGACGTCGGCAAGGGCGAGCATCACGCGGTCGCTCTCGACCGGGCGGGCAAGCGGCTGTTCGACAAGGCGCTCCCGAACGACGAGCGCCGCTTACGGGCAGTCCTCGATCAGCTCCAGGCGCACGGCATGGTGCTGCTGGTCGTCGATCAACCCGCGACTATCGGCGCGCTGCCGGTCGCGGTCGCGCAGGCAGCCGGAGCGCTGGTCGGCTATCTGCCCGGGTTGGCGATGCGCCGCATCGCGGACCTGCACCCCGGTGAGGCGAAGACCGACGCGAGAGACGCGGCGATCATCGCCGAGACCGCACGGACGATGCCACACACGCTCCGCTCGATCCAGGTCGCCGACGAGCAAGTCGCCGAGCTCTCGATGCTCTGCGGGTTCGATGACGACCTCGCCGGGCAGATCACCCAAGTCAGCAACCGCATCCGCGGGCTGCTCACCCAGATCCACCCCGCGCTGGAGCGCGTGATCGGGCCGAGACTGGACCATCCCGCGATCCTCGACCTCCTGCAACGCTATCCGTCACCGGCGGCGATGAAGGCCGCGGGCGAGAAGCGGCTGGGGAACCGGCTCCTGAAGAACGCTCCACGGAAGGGTCGAGTTTGGGCGGGCGAGCTCATCACGGCTCTCAACGAGCAGACCGTCGTGGTCACCGGCACCGACGCTGCAGCGCTCGTGCTCCCACGCCTGGCGGAGCAGCTTGCAGCACTGCGCAGGCAGCGCGGCGAGATCGCTGGTGAGGTCGAGAAGATCGTGGACGCGCACCCTCTTCAGCCGGTCCTGACGAGCATGCCCGGAGCCGGCGTCGGGACCGCAGCCCGGCTCCTCACCGAAGTCACCACGAAGACCTTCCCCACCGCCGGGCACCTCGCCGCCTAAGCCGGCCTCGCACCCGTTACCCGCCGTTCCGGAACCTCGATTCGCGGTGAGCATCCATCCCGACGCGGCAACAAGATCCTCAAGCGGGCCCTGTTCCTCTCCGCGTTCGCCGCGCTCCGCGACCCCGAATCCCGCGCCTACTACGACCGCAAGATCGCGCAAGGCAAGCGCCACAACCAAGCCCTCATCGCCCTCGCACGCCGCCGCTCCGAAGTCCTCTACGCCATGCTCCGAGACGGCACCCTCTACCAATCGAAATCGTCCGAGCACGCCATCGCGGCTTGACGCCTTCACCCGTGTCAGTCCGATACCGTCGAGGCATGGACTGGCGTGAGGATCGCATCGGCTCGGCGGCACGAGGAGAGAACCCCACAGTTCTCGCCGAGCTTCGCAGCGGCTACGCCGTGATCGGAGACGTCCATTTCCTCCCCGGATACTGCGTTCTCCTAGGCAAGGACCCCCACGCGAAAGCCCTCGCCGACATGCCGAGGAAGGAGCGCGTCCAGTTCCTCGCCGACGCCGACCTTCTCGCCACCGCAGTCGAAAACGCCTGCCGCGAAGCCGACCCACAGTTCCGGCGCACCAACATCGACATCCTGGGGAACGCGGACGCCTTCGTCCACGCTCACATCTGGCCCCGCTACGAATGGGAACCCCCGGAACTGGTCTGGCGTCCCGTCTGGCTCTACGACCTCGCCAGCTGGAAGAATCCAGCGACCGCGCTCAGCACCCAGCACGACACACTCCGAGCAAGCCTCACCAAGCACCTACACGACCTCAGCGACGCGGACAACATCCGCATCACCGGATAGGCCCCGCAATCAGCAATCGGGCTTGACGAAAGACATAGGGGCACCCCCAGCGGGTCGGCGCCATCCGGTCGGGGCTTGTGCCCAACCCTGTGCTTCCGGAGTGCTGAGAACTACTTGCGCAAAAGTCCCTGCGCGCGCTCGATGCGCTCGCGAAGTCCAGCCTGGAACTGCTCGTCCTTGCTGACGGACTCGATGTGGCTAGCAATGGCCGCTCGAATCACTTCGGAGACGGGCTGATTCTCGACGCTGGCCACTGTTTCGAGTTGCTCGGCCTGCTCCTCGGATAGGCGAATAGTCATTGCCTTCTGTCCAGTCATGGATCCACTATGCCACCGAGTAATCTTGGTTGTCAACGCATTTGGTAGTATGGTATCAAGGTATCAGTCCACCGAGCGATAGGAGACCACAGTGACCGACACCAAGAGCACGACCAACAAGATCACCATCCACATCGATGCCGAGCCGTACCAGATCAAGGCCGGCCCGACTCCGGTCCAGAAGCTCCGCCAGCTCCGCAAGCCCCCCGTGCCGGAGGGCAAGGAGATCTGGCTGGACATCGACGACGAGCAGGATCAGGAACTCGACAACGCCGGCACGATCGACCTCGTCGACGGCATGCGGTTCTTCACCGAGATCGATGCGATCACCATCCGCATCGACCGGGTCGACTACCAGGTGTTCAAGCGCAAGATGACCGGCGCCGAACTGCGCACCGTCCCCAGCCCGGACGTCGCGCCCGACCGGGATCTGTGGCGGGACGTGCCCGACAAGCGCGATGTCAAGGTCCAGGACGAGGACATCGTCCGCTTCAAGAACGGCATGCGGTTCTTCACGGCGCCGGGCCGCATCAACCCCGGTCAGGAGAAGTGAAGCTCCCGGAGCCCGACCGGGAGTACCTCGAGCGGGCAGGAATCGAGTACCGGGTGTTCGACGATGGCACTGGCATGCTGAACGTCGAACTCATCGATTTCGCGTTGCCGGACGGGTTGAACGCCCACCACGCCAACGTGCTGTTCCGGTTGCACGCAAGCTACCCGGACACCCCTCCGGACATGTGGTGGATCATCCCCCACCTCATGTCGGTCAATGGTGGGGTCATCCCTGCCACGGAGTCGATAGAGACCCACGACGGTCGGAGTTGGCAGCGCTGGTCGCGGCACCTCGACGCCGCACTGTGGCGCTCGGGCATCGACGGACTGGAGAGCTACGTGCGGCTGCTACGCAACGAACTCGCGAGCGCTGCCGCATGAGCATCACCCTCCGCCTGACGCCGGCGATCCACACGACCCTCAACGAGATGGCTCACAGTGACGTCGAGTCCGCGGGTGTGCTCCTCGCACATCCGCGGACCGACCGCGACCGCACCATCCTCACCGCATTCGACCTGACCCCAGTTCCAGAAGACGCCTACGAAGTCCGCACCGACCGCGCCCTCCAGATCACCTCCGACGGATACGTCCACGCGCTGAAGGTCGCACGCGCCCGCGGCGCCATCGCGATTTGGGTACACAGCCACCCCGGCAACCACTCGATCCCCAAGGCCAGCCGTCACGACCGTCGGGTCAACGCCGAACTCGAGCCCCTCTTCGCCCAGCAGACGGACACCGATCAATACGGGTATCTGATCGTTAGCCACGCGGACGATGCCCTCACCTTCACCGGCGAGATCAGCGGACCGGTGACCGGCCCGATCTCACGTATCACCGCGACCGGCGAACGCTGGGCCTTCAGGACCTCCTACGACCACGACGCGCCGATGAACTACGACCTGTTCGATCGGAACGTCCGTGCGTTCGGGAGTCAGATCCAGCACACGATCAGCGGCCTGACAGTAGGCATCGTCGGGGCCGGCGGCACCGGATCCGCGGTGGCCGAGCAACTCGCACGCCTCGGCGTCAGGTCATTCATCCTCATTGACCCCGACACGCTTTCCGCCAGCAACACCACGCGCGTGTACGGCTCGACACCTGCCGATGTCGGCCGCGGCAAGGTCGACGCCCTCGGCGACCACCTCGAGGCGATCGCGGACGGCATGCACGTGACCCGAATCCGTGGCACCGTCGTCAGCCGGAAGCCCGCCGAATCCCTCGTCTTCGCCGACATCGTGTTCGGATGCACCGACGACAACGCCGGCCGCCTGCGGCTCTCCCGGCTGCCCTATTACGAGCTCGTACCGGTCATCGACTGCGGGGTCCAGATCACAGCCGACGATAACGACACCATCTCCGGCATCTTTGGGCGCGTCACGACCCTGTGCCTCGAAACTGCGTGCCTCATGTGCCGGAATCGCATCGACCTCGCTCTCGCCGAAGCCGAGGTTCGCGGCCTCGAGGAGCAGCGGAAGCTCGAGAAGGAGGGCTACGCACCTGCTCTACCCGGCGTCGAGCCAGCTGTCGTCGCGTTCACCACCCTCGTCGCGGCAACCGCCGTCAGCGAACTTCTCGAGCGGCTGGTGGGCTACGGCGAGACCCCGACCCCGTCCGAGCTGGTGCTCTACCTCCACGACCGTGCGGTTCGCGCCAACATCGAATCGCCGCGCACCGGCCACTACTGCGACCCCGCCTCGCCGCGGGTGGGAACCGACACCGAGATGTACCTGGGGCTGAATTGGGCATCCTGACACGCATCCTTCACTGGCGACGCTGGAAGGCCGACTCGCGCGTCCAGTCGGTCACGGACGTCCCAGACACCCTTCGACCACGCCATGCAGTCCGCGTCGGCACCCCCGACTACGAAAAGTGGTTGGTGTTCGACTGCCCATGCAGGAGAGGTCACCGCGTCATGCTCAACCTCGACCACAACCACCGACCGCGGTGGCGCGTAAAGGACTCCTACCTCATGAACCTCCAGCCAAGCGTCGACGAGATCAGCGCCGTCGGACACTGCCACTACGTTGTACGCGACGGCCGCGTTCACTGGATCGAACGGACGGATCACCGATGACAGCCAACCCGCAGCAGCCCGAGCCGAACGACGAGGCCGAGCAGCCCAAACACGTCGTCAGTCCCACGCCGCCAGCGCCCGCCTTCGTTCCCACCCCGCCGGTCGCTCCGACTCCAACTCCCGTGTCCAGAGGAGCTTCGCGAACCCCGCTCTACGAGGCCATGAATGCGCCGCGATACGCCCGACAGGCCCTCATTCGCGAAATCGAAAGCACGACCGGCACCACCCTCATCTGCTACGTCTCGGCCAAGCTGGAAATCGATCGCGGCGACACGGTGCCCATGGTGGATCTCCTCCACAACATCAAGCTCGGAACGCCAATTGACCTGCTGCTCAACTCGCCTGGCGGAAACATCGACGCCGCCGAGAAGATCATCACGCTGATTCGCAAGCGCGCTGGCAACGCAGCTGTTCGAGTCATCGTTCCCGACTACGCCAAGAGCGCGGCCACCTTGATTGCGCTCGGAGCCAACTCCATCGTGATGTCGGACGCATCCGAACTCGGCGTCATCGACCCTCAGGTTGCGCTTCCCGACTCAAGCGGTCACGTGCAGGTCCTCTCTGCGCAGAGCTACCTCGACGCGTTCCACCTCCACAGTCGAAATCTCAAAGACGACCCCAGTGACCCGGTCGCCCTCGCCATGCTCGCCAAGATGGAACCCGCGACCGTTCGCAAACTTGAACGCATGACCGAACGCTCGCGCTCTATCGCGGTAGCGCTGCTCACTCATGCCATGGTCAAGGAAGAAGAGGAAGCCAAGGACCTTGCAAAGGAACTCAGCAATACCGAACGCTGGCACTCACATGGCCAGATGATCTCGCATCAGGCTGCCTTGGGCCTCGGCCTCAACGTCACCTACTTGTCGTCTGACTCACCTCTCTGGGAACAGTACTGGCGGCTCTATTGCCTTCAACTCTGGGCGGCCGACGGCGACGTCAAGCTGTTCGAGAGCAACTGGGCATCGCTCCTCACAACATGAGCATGGGGAAGCCCTCAAGCGCGCGCCGGACCTCGGCCGCAACTGACCGCGGGGCGGTCGATCTCAAGTGAAGTGAGATCGGCCGCCCCGTTGCCGCACCACCCTAGTGATTCTGTCCTAGCCCGTCGAGCGAATCACGCCGGTCCGGAGCCACGGAGCGATCGCGTCTGGACTGCAATCGCCTCCAGTCGTGACTCTGGTCCGTGTGTACCCCGGGTGTCCCCGTCGATCGAATAACGATGTGTTTCGGGGTGTTTGGAGTGGGTGCAAGCCCGCAGTGTCGGGCCTGATGCGGAAACAGGGACCCTGCTAAGGTGGAGACCCCTCTGGGGGTCCGAGGGTTCAAATCCCTCCGTCTCCGCTCCAAATCCCTGATCAGGGTCTTGATTTTGCCGGTTGTCGGTTCGCGGCCCGGGGCTTGGGTCGGATGCCGTCGACGACCAGCGCGATGACGCCGTCGGCTTCGGCGCGCCAGTCGGGTCGCTCCTGGGATGCGCCGATGCCGTGCAGGGCCATCATGACGGCACCCACAGGGACGTCGTCGCGGACGACGCCGGCCCGCACGCCATCCGCGAACAGTTCGGCGACCGCCCCCTCCAGCCGGAGGCCGTCGCGGGCCATGGTCGCGGGGGCGGCGGCCAGCAGCGCCGCGATCCGCCGCACGAGGGTGCGCCCCGCGTCGATGTGGTCGACCATCTGGCGCAGCATCGCGGCGAGGGCTTCTCCTGCGGGCAACGTCTCCCGCAACTCGTGGGCGAGCGCGCACAGCGTCGCGACCTCCTCCTCGTACACGGCGGCGGCAAGCTCCTCCCGGGTCGGGAAGTGCCGATAGAGCGTGCCGACGCCGACGCCGGCGTGCGCGGCGAAGTCGTCGAAGCGGATGCTCTCATCTCCCGCGGCGAAGAGCTCGCGGCCCGTGGCGAGCAGGGCATCCCGGTTGCGGCGGGCGTCCGCGCGCAGTGGCTTGCCCTCGGCCATCGCATCCCCCTTTGACAATTGGAGATAGTCTCCATATCGTTCTTGTGGAGATCGTCTCCGTTAGCGATCCTAGGCGGGACGCGACATGAGGATTCTGATGTTCGGTCGTGGCGCGATCGCCTCGGCGTACGGATGGGCGCTCTCGCGTGCCGGACACGAGGTCGAGTTCTTCGTGCGTCCGGGGCGGGCTGCGGTGTACGGTGACGCGATCCACCTGGAACTGCTCGACCTGCGCAGGCGGCGGTGGGGTGAGCGGGCGGTCACGGCATGGCCGGTGCGCTATCGGGAGGAGCTCGCGCCCGAGGACCGGTTCGATCTCATCGTCGTGAGCGTCTCGCACCACCGCCTCGCCGAGGCCGCGGCGTTCCTGGCCCCGCGCATCGGCGACGCGACGGTGCTCATCCTCGGCAACCTCTGGGCTGAGCCCCTGGAGGCCGTCGCCCCGCTGCCTGCGGAGCAGTTGGCCTGGGGATTCCCCGGGGCAGGCGGCGGCTTCGGCGCGGATGGCGTGCTGCGCGCGGTGCTCACCCCGAGCGTCACGCTCGGAACACTGGGCCAGCCGCCGACGCCGCGCGAGCAGGCGGTGCGGCGGATGTTCCGCGGCGCCGGATTCCGCACCTCCGAGCAGCCCGACATCCGCGGCTGGCTCTGGATCCACTTCGTCGCCAACGCAGGGATGCACGCGCAGGGCGTGCGGCTCGGCACCCTCTCGCATCTCGTCGGGTCTCGCCGCGACCTCCGCGAGGCGCTACTCGCGACGCGGGAACTGCTGCCCGTCGTCGAGAAGCGCGGCATCGACCTCCGCCGACATCGTGCGGCCGTGCTGCCGTTCCGGATGCCGGCGGGACTCACCGCCGCGGCGATGGCCTGGCTGACGACCCACGTCGCGGCGGCGCGGACAAGCCTCGCGGCGCAGACCGATCCGACCGCCGAGGAGCCGCGCGCGATCTGCCGTGATGCGCTTGCCGAGGCGCGCCGCCTCGGCGTTCCGGTTCCCCGTCTCGAGGCGGCGGAGGTCTACTTCGCGGGCGACGAGGCGGTCGAGCTCGTTGACTGAGTGGGATAGCTCATACGGGCGAAGCACTTCGTCATGATGTGAGCTTCCAGCTCAGAAGAGCGGACGTTCGTCAGATGCCTGCGGTTCTGATGGCGGAGCAGCATCGGCACACACCCGCCGATGGCGCGAGGAGGCGGTGTGGATCGGCGTCTCGTCCCCGTCGCCGGTGGGCGCGGAGGAGGTCCTTCGCGCCGTCGACCGTTTCGCGAAGCGCGCCGGTCGTCGGAGCATTTCACGTTTAGTTGACACACGTCAACCATCGGCGTATGGTTGACGAATCTCAACGGTTGACGTTCGTCAACTACTTGCGCCATCGTCGCCGCGCACCCCATCCGCAACCACTCGAAGGACCCGCATGTCCACCTCCGCCGCGTCTGCCGCAGCGACCGCACCCACCGACCCGAAGCAGCGCCGCCGCGTGCTCGAGGCCCTCTCCGGCCTCCTGCTCGGCATGTTCGTGTCGATGCTCGCCTCGACCGTCGTCTCCACCTCGCTGCCGACGATCATCCACGACCTCAACGGCGACCAGACCGCCTTCACCTGGGTCGTCACCGCGACCCTCCTCACCACCGCGATCTCGACGCCGGTCTGGGGCAAGCTCGCCGACCTCACCAATCGCAAGGTGCTGTTCCAGCTCGCGATCGGCATCTTCATCCTGGCGACCGCCGCCGCGGGCTTCTCCACCAACCCGGAGACCCTCATCGCGTTCCGCGCCGTGCAGGGCATCGGCGCAGGTGGCCTCGCCGCCCTCAGCCAGGTGATCATGGCCGACATCATCAGCCCCCGCGAGCGCGGTCGCTACATGGGCCTCTTCGGTGCGGTCATGGCGCTCGCCACGATCGGCGGCCCGCTGCTCGGCGGTGTGATCGCCGACGGATGGGGTTGGCGCTGGAACTTCTTCGTCGCGCTTCCCGTGGCGATCCTCGCGCTCATCATCGTGCAGGCCACCCTGCACCTGCCCGCGCACCCCCGGAAGAAGACCTCCATCGACTACCTCGGCATCGTGCTGCTCTCGGGCGCCGTCTCGCTGCTGCTGATCTGGGTCTCCCTCGCCGGCGACTCCTTCGAATGGTGGAGCTGGACGACCGCCTGGATGGTCGGTGGCGCGCTCGTCGCGACCGCGCTGTTCATCGTCGTCGAGCTGCGCTCGAAGGAGCCGCTCATCCCGCTGTCGATGTTCCGCAACCTCACCTTCACCCTCTCGGTGATCGCCTCGATCGCGACCGGCATCGCGATGTTCGGCGCGGCCGTGTTCCTCAGCCAGTACATGCAGCTCGCCCGCGGGGCCAGCCCCGCCGAGGCCGGCCTCATGACGATCCCGATGATGGGCGGCCTGCTCGTCGCCTCGATCGGCGTCGGCGCGCTCGTCACCCGCTACGGCCGGTGGAAGCCCTACCTGATCGTGGGTGCCGTGCTGCTCGCCGCGGGCTCCTACCTGCTGTCGACGATCCACTACAACACCGACTTCGTTCTCGTCTCGCTCTACATGGCGATGCTCGGCGCGGGCGTCGGCATGACGATGCAGAACCTGGTGCTCGTGGTGCAGAACACCACCAAGCCCACCGAGATCGGCGTCGCCAGCTCGGGGGTCACCTTCTTCCGCAGCCTCGGCGGCACGATCGGCGTCTCCGTGATGGGTGCCGCACTCGCCGCGCGGGTGACCGAGCTCGTCACCGAGCGCAAGGACGACATCGGCGCCGCCATCGCGAGCCTCGGTGCCGACGCCCCCAAGTGGGCCGAGCAGCTGCAGTCGGGCACCCTCCCCAAGGTCTCGACGATGCCCGAGGCGCTGCGCGTGGTCTTCGAGGACATCTACGCCAACGGCATCTCGCACTCCTTCCTCATCGCCGTGCCCTTCGCGATCGTCAGCCTCATCGCGATCGTGTTCCTGCCGAACAAGCCGCTCACCCGGATGACGACGAGCGAGCGCATCCAGGCATCCGAGGCCGACCTCGCCACCGTCTCCGTGCCCGAGGGCATGGAGGTGCTGACCGCCACCGGCAGCGTCGGCACGGTGGACGAGCCCGCCACCGGCGACCGGCGATGACGTCCCCCGACCCCGTGGCGGCGGCGCCCGCATCCGCCGCCGCCACGGACGCCCGTCAGGATGCCGTGCGCGGCCTCGAGGGCGCGTTCGGCGAGCTGATGGGCGAGTTCCGCCGCATCTACGTGCAGGCCGCCGAATCGGTGAGCCCCGGGATGCTGCCCGGCACCTTCAAGGTGCTCTCGACGATCCAGCGGGCCGGGTCGATCACGGCCTCCGGCATCGCGGAGCGGCTCGTCGCCGACAAGGGACAGGTCAGTCGCAGCGTCTCGGAGCTCGAAGACCTCGGCCTCGTGGAGCGCACCGCGGATGCGAGCGACGGGCGCATCAAGCTCATCGCGCTCACCGCGGAAGGCGCGGCTCGGATCGCGAACGCCCGGCTGCCCTACGAGGGCCGCCTGAACGAGGTTCTGAAGGACTGGCCGCTCGACGCCATCGACCAGCTCGCGACGCTGCTGCACGCCCTCGCGAGCGGCGAGACGCCCGGGGGCTGAGGGCTCGTCTGGAAGACTCGTCGCATGCGCATCGCCCTCACAGGAGCCAACGGCAAGCTCGGCCGGGTCGTCGAGCGGGAGCTGCGTGAGCGCGGCCACGACATCGTCGCGCTCGACGTCGTCGGTGCGCGCCGCGACGGCTTCACCCGGCTCGATCTGACCGACTACGGTGCCGTCGTCGACGCGCTCAGCGCGATCGACGAGCGGCACCGGGGGCTGGATGCGGTCGTGCACCTCGGCGCCATCCCGGCACCCGGCCTCGAGACCGACATCGCGACCTTCCAGAACAACATGCTCGCGACCTTCCACGTGGTGCAGGCGGCGCGGCGGGCCGGCATCCGGCGCATCGTCACGGCGTCGAGCGAGACCGTGCTCGGGCTGCCGTTCGAGACGCCGCCGCCCTACGCCCCGGTCGACGAGGAGTACGACACCCGGCCCGAGAGCGTCTACTCCTTGACGAAGCACCTGGAGGAGGAGCTCGCCCGCAAGGTGGTGCGCTGGGATCCGGAGCTGTCGATCACGGCGTTGCGGTTCTCGAATGTCATGGTTCCCGAGGACTACCCGGCCTTCGCCGCCTTCCAGGCCGACCCCGCATCCCGCGCGTGGAACCTGTGGGGCTACATCGACGCGCGGGATGCCGCCCAGGCGGTCGAGCTCGCCCTCGTCGCCGCGCGTCCCGGATTCGACCGGTTCATCATCGCGGCGGCCGACACCGTGATGGAGCGCACGAGCGCCTCCCTCCTGGCCGAGTACTTCCCGGACGTCGAGGTGCGGCGCGAGCTCGGCGAGCACGAGACGCTGCTCGGCATCGACCGCGCGCGCGAGGTGCTCGGCTACGTGCCGCGCTACAGCTGGCGCGGCGAGCCGGGCGAGCTCGGCAGCCGATAGAACGCGAACGGCACCGCCGAGACGAGGCAGCTGAGCGCCGGCACGAGGGTGATCGACACGAAAACCGTGTGCTGCATCTCGGGGGTGACCGCGACATCCGCCTGGTAGCCGGCGACCGCCACGAAGATCCCGAAGACGAGCACCGCGAGGGCGCTCATGATCTTCGACACGAAGGTGAGCGTCGCGAACGAGATGCCGTCGTTGCGGATGCCGGTGCGGCGCTCCGCGTCGTCGACCGCATCCGCGATCATCGTCGCCTGCACCACCAGGAAGACGCCGAGGGTGAGACCGGTGAGGAAGATGAACACCACGATCGGCACGATGCTCGCGAACCCCACGACGTACATGGCGAGGTAGAGCACGGCCCCGAGCAGCGACGAGCCGACGATGAGGGCGCGGCCCGAACTGCGGCGCAGCAGCAGCGGCGCACCGAAGCTCGCGAGCACGAGTCCACCGATGATCGCCGCGCCGATGAGCGTGAACAAGCCCTCGTCGCCGTAGGCGACCACCACGAACACCGCGCCGCCCGCCTGCACGATGTAGCGGCCGAAACCGAGCACCGAACCGAGCAGCACGAGCAGCAGCGGGGTGTTGCGGATCAGCGTTCCGCCGAGTTGGCGCAGCGTCAGCCGGCTGTGGGCGAGCGCCGACGCCCTCTCGCGCGGCACGAAGAACGCGAGCAGGTAGAGGCCCATGCCGACGACCGAGGTGAGCAGCACGGCGAGCGTCCACCCCGCGCCGGTCGCCTCGCCACCTCCCGAGAGCGCGCGTGCCAGCCACGGCATCCCGAGCGTCGCGAGCCCGAGCGAGATCGCGCCGAAGGCACGCACATTGCCGATCACCCGCGTGCGCCGGTCGGGGTCGGGGAAGGCCGAGCCGATGAGCGCCCAGAACGGCACATCGCACACCGTGTAGGCGACGCCCCACAGCAGGTAGACGACGCCGAAGTAGACGAGCTGGGTGGACTCGGCGGCATCCGGAACCGCGAACAGCAGCGCCGTGAGCGCCGCAACGGGCGCCGACGAGAACAGGATGTAGGGCCGCAGCTTGCCCCACCGGCTGCGGGTGAGGTCGATGATGACCCCCATCACCGGATCGGTGAAGGCGTCGACGATCTTCGCCGCCGTGATGATGGCGGTGACCACCGCGATGCCGGCGCTCGAGATTCCCGCGTACTGGATGAGGTAGGCCAGCACGAAGGTCGTGACGGTCGTGAGCACCACGTTCTGGCCGAACCCGGCGGTGACGACCGCCGCCGCCTGTGCCCGCGGCGACGGGGTGCGCGTGCTCGGCGGAGTGGACATCACGGCTCCAGCAGGATCGTGACGAGCTCGAAGGGGCGCAGCGTCAGCGACGCGAGCGTCGCCTCACCCCTGGGGCGTTCGACGAGGTCGACCCGCGTCGCCCGCGCGTGCGGGATGCGGGTGGCCAGCGTCGTCGTGGTGGCGCGGCCGAGGCTCTCGTAGAGCCGCAGCACGGTGCCGGCCCCGGCATCCGCCCGCTTCACCGTCTCGACCACGACGCCGGGGTCGGAACTCGTCACGAGACTGCCGAACTCCACCCCGGATGCCACCCGCAGCGGGTTGTTCAGCCGGTAGCCGTCGCGGATCACCTCGCCGAGCGCGCCCGCCGCGAACGGACGGATCGCGTAGCAGAACTCGTGCGTCCCGCGGTCGGCCGTCTTGTCGGGGAAGGTGGGCGAGCGCAGCAGGTTGAGGCTCAGCAGGCCGTTCTTCGCCCGATGCCCGTACTTGCCGTCGTTCAGCAGCGCGAAGCCGCCCCGCGCATCCTCGACCGCGATCCACTTGTGGGCGACGACCTCGAACTGGGCCTTCTCCACCGGGTCGCGCTCGGTGGTCGCGCGGCGGATGTGCCCGAACTGGATCTCGCACGCCACCTCGTCCGCCCAGCGGCTCGGCCGGAACTCGGCCCGCAGCATCCGGTGGCTCGCCCGCCACTCGACCCGGGTTGCGAAGCGCACGAGCGTCGACCCGGCCTCCAGCACGATGCGCTGCTCGACCTCGACCCCCGGCCCGGTGAGCCGCTGCTCGCGCACCACGGTCGGGCCGTCGAGGTGGGTCTCGGCGGAGGCCAGCCGCAGCTGCCGCGGACGGCGCCCGGTGTAGCGCGGGTCGATGTCCCAGGCGTCGAAGGGCCACTGGTAGGGGTCGCGGTGCAGCACCAGGCGGTTGAGGCCCTCGCCCGCGTGCTCGGCCCCCGCGGCGTCCGTGAGGGAGGAGATCACGCCGTCGGCGTCGAAACGCACCTCGACGAGGTCGTTCGCGATCGTGTCGGACGCCGCCCTGACGGCGAAGGGGCCGGGCGCCGGCTGCATGCGCGTGGCGGCATATGGTGCGACGGCGGCGCGATGCCAGACGCCGTCGATCGACAGGTGCTCGTCGCGCGGGAAGCTCGTGAGGTTGACGGCGCAGGGGCGCTGGTCGGGGGGCGCGTCGCCCGCGAGCCGCGCGAGCTGTGCGACGGCGAGCGCGTCGAGCTCCCCCTCGAGCCGGGTGTACGTCGCGCGCGCCTCGCGCCCCACGCGCTCGATCGAGGAACCGGGGAGGATGTCGTGGAACTGGTGCAGCAGCACCTCGCGCCAGATCGGTTCCAGCTCGGCACGGGTGTCGCGCCCGGCGGCGACGGTGAGCGCCTCCACCTCGTGCAGCATCCGCTCGATGCGGCGGTTGTGGGCCTTGATGGCGCCCTGCGTCGTGTAGGTGCCCTGGTGCGCCTCGAGGTACAGCTCGCCGTGATGCGCGTGCAGCTCGCCGATCGCCGGGTCGGCTTCGAGCTGCTCGAAGAAGCCGCGCGCCGTCGAGAACTCCACCCGGGGAAGCCCCCGGATGCCGCCCCCCTCGCCGCCGATCTCGCGCTCCAGCAGTTCCAGGTGGATCTCGCCCGGGCCGCCGCCGCCGTCGCCCGAGCCGTAGACGAGCAGCGCCCTGCCGAGCGCGCGCTCGGGGTACTGCCTCAGCGCGGTGAGCAGGCTGTCGGGCGCGGCCCGCGAGTTGTAGTCCCCCTCGGGCGGCATGTGCACGAGCACCTCGGTGCCGTCGATGCCGTGCCAGCGGAAGGTGCGGTGCGGGAACACGTTCGTCTTGTTCCAGGCGAGCTTGATGGTGACGAAACGGTCCATGCCCGCCCCGCGCAGGATCTGCGGCAGGTTTCCCGAGTAGCCGAAGGTGTCGGGCAGCCAGCACAGCCGCAACTGCTCGTCGCTGAGGCCGAACTCCTCGCGCAGGAAGCGGCGTCCCACGGTCGCCTGCCGCACGAGCGCTTCGCCGGCGGGCAGGTTGGTGTCGGGTTCGACCCACAGCGATCCCTGCAGTTCGATGCGCCCCGCCGCGACCGCGGTGCGGATGCGCGCGAAGAGCGCGGGCTGCTGCTCCTTCATCCAGGCGAGCTGCTGCGGCTGGCTCGTGCCGTAGATGTAGCCGGGGCGGGCCTCGATGGTCTCGAGCGCGCGGGTGTAGGTGCGGGCCGCCTTGCGCCGGGTCTCGCGCAGCGGCCAGAGCCAGGCCATGTCGAGGTGGCTGTGGCCGACCGCCGAGAAGGTGATGTCGGATGCGGCCGGCCGCGACAGGGGTTCGGCGAGCACGGCGCGGGCACCCGCGGCATCCCCGGCCCGGAACCGGCGCCAGGCGGCGTCGAGCGCGCTGCGCAGGCCCTGCTCGAGCGCCGCATCCGCGGTCGCCCCGGCGAGCACGACGAGGGTGAGGTAGTCGTAGTAGAGCCCGAACATCGTCTCGTCGCGCCGGGCGAGGTGGGCACCGTGGAACACGCCACGACCGACCTCGTACAGGATGAAGCCGTTGTAGGCGACGTCGGCGTACAGCTCGATGCGGCTGCCCGTCGCCTGTGGGGCGCCGACCGCACGGTAGCGGCCACCTGAGTGCGGCAGGTCGCCCTGCTGGAACACGGTCGTGGTGGCTCCGACGATGCCGCCCTCGGCGTCGTAGACGAGCCCTTCGCCGCGCACGCCGAGCATGACGACCGCGCCCTCGGCATCCGCGGGCACCTCGCCCGTGACGCGCAACCAGGCGCATTCGAGCACCCCGCCGAACGACGCCCCGGGGCGGATGGGGGCGAAGGCCGAGCGGTCGAGCTCTCCGAACGGGATCGGCTCGGCCGAGCGCACGACCTCCGCGCCCAGTCGTCCGACCCTCTGGTAGATGCGGTCGCGGATGCGCATGAGCCGTCGGTACTGGCCTGGCTGCTGCACCCGCAGGCCGAGGAGGAACGACAGGAAACCCGTCATCGCCACCTCCTCGCGCGCGGCTTCGAGCCTACGCCCGGGCTATCGTTCCCTCGTGAGCACACCCAGACGGCCCGGCGGTCGCGTGACGATCAGCGACATCGCCGAACGCGCGGGGGTGTCGATCGGGGCGGTGTCGTTCGCGCTCAACGGGCGCAAGGGGGTGTCGGATGCGACGCGCGCCCGCATCCTGACGGTCGCCGACGAGCTCGGCTGGGCTCCGTCGACCGCCGCGCGCTCGCTCGCGGAGGCGAAGACCGAGACCTTCGGGCTCGTGCTGGCCCGCGACCCGCACAACCTGGGGGTCGAGTCGTTCTACATGGAGTTCTTCGCGGGGCTCGAGGTGGAGCTCTCCAAGCGCGGCTACAGCCTGCTGCTGCAGGTGGTCGCCTCGACGGATGACGCGCTCGACACCCTGCGCAAGTGGCACCGCACGCGCCGGGTCGACGGCGTGGTGCTCACCGACCTCACCCTCGACGATCCGCGGGCGGCGTTCGCCGTGCAGGCGGGGATGCCCGCGGTCGTGGTGGGCGACCCGAGTGTCGCGGGCGGCCTCACGAGCGTGTGGACGGATGATGCCGCCTCGATGCGCGACGCCGTGCGGCACCTGGTCGGGCTCGGTCACCGCCGCATCGCCCGGGTCTCCGGACTCGCGGGGCTGGCCCACACCCGCATCCGCGACGACGCCTTCGTCGACGAGACGCGCGTGCTCGGCGTCGTCGGTTCGCTGCTGCGCACCGACTACACGCCGGTGCAGGGGGAGCGGGTGACGCGTGAGGCGCTCATGGGTGCCGAGCCGCCCACGGCGCTCATCTACGACAACGACGTGATGGCGGTCGCGGGGCTGACCGTTGCGATGGAGTTGGGGCTCGGGGTGCCGGCGGAGGTGTCGATCGTCGCGTGGGACGACTCGGTGCTCTGCGAGCACACGCTCCCGAAGCTCACGGCGCTCAGCCACGACGTCGTGGCGTTCGGCTCCCATGTCGCCCGGCGTCTCTTCGACGTGGTCGAGGGCAGCGCCCCGGCTGCGTTCCTCGACTCCTCGCCGGCCCTCGTCGTCCGGGGCTCCACCGGCCCGGTTCCCCTGGCCGAGGAAACAATTTGATAAAGCGCTTTACTTAAAGCGCTTTAGTTCTTACGCTCCTGAATCACACCCTCAGCGGCGCGGGAACCGAAGCCTGCGCCCGGCACCACGGGATCCACATACAAAGGAGTATTCGCATGGCATCACGCAAGGCATTTCTCGGCCTTGTCGCCGGCGCGGCGACGGCGGCACTGCTGCTCACGTCGTGCTCGGGCGACCCCGGCAGCGGAGGCGACGCCTCCAACACCATCGACGGCAAGGTCACCGGCCAGGTGACCTTCGTCACCTGGCGCACCGACCTCATCCAGGACGGCACCTTCGACAAGTACGCGAAGGAGTTCACGGCCAAGTACCCGGATGCCTCGGTCAAGTTCGAAGGCATCACCGACTACGAAGGCGAACTGAAGACCCGCCTCTCCACCAACAACTACGGCGACGTGCTCGGCCTGCCCAACAGCGTGCAGCCCGACCAGTTCGCCGACTTCTTCGAACCGCTCGGCAAGACCGCCGACCTCACGGCCACCTACCGCTTCCTCACCCCGAAGAGCTACGAGGGCGTGCAGTACGGCCTCGCACTCGGCGGCAACGCCAACGGCCTCGTCTACAACACGAAGGTCTTCGAGGAGGCGGGCGTCACCGAGGTGCCCAAGACCGCTGACGAGTTCCTCGCGGCGCTC
The DNA here is from genome assembly GCA_003243275.1 of Leifsonia xyli. GTDB lineage: Bacteria > Actinomycetota > Actinomycetes > Actinomycetales > Microbacteriaceae > Homoserinibacter. Next base: position 218,659 of record QFQR01000004.1, read on the forward strand.
AAGGCGATCAAGACCAAGACCAGCGCCATCCCGCTCTACACCAACTACAAGGACGGCTGGCCACTCAGCCAGTGGTCGGGCAACATCGGCGCGATCTCGGGCGACGCGGATGCCATGAACAAGATGGCCGAGAACAAGGCGCCCTGGACCACGGGAACCGACATCGACGCGATCGACTCGCTGCTCTTCGACGCGGTCAAGGGCGGCTACACCGAGGCCGACCCGCTCACCACCAACTGGGAGCAGTCGAAGGTCGACTTCGCGACCGGGAAGATCGGCGTGATGGCGCTCGGCTCGTGGGCCATCTCGCAGTTGCAGGGTGCCGCCACCGACAACGGCGTCGACCCGTCGACGGTCGGCTACATGACCTTCCCGTCGACGACCTCCGACGGCAAGCAGTACGCCGTCGTCGGCGGCGACTACAACCTCGCCATCAACAAGAACTCGAAGGTGAAGGCCGCCGCGAAGGCATGGATCGACTTCATGCTGAAGGACTCCGGCTTCACCGCCGACCAGGGGATGGTGTCGGCCTTGCTCGCCGACCCGCTGCCCGACAACCTGGCCGGACTCACCGACAACGGCGTCGAACTGCTCGAGCTGAACGCCGCGCCGTCCGGCAAGGAGTCGCTGTTCAGCAACATCGCCGACAAGTCGCAGATCGACATCTGGGGCAACATCTACCGGCAGAAGCTCGTCGACATCGCCCGGGGCGCCGCCGACGGCGACCTGAAGTCGTACTTCGCCGACCTCAACACGCGCTGGGCAGACGCCCTGTCGCAGCAGGGCTGATGGTCGCGATCAGCAGCACACCTCCGCGCACGCCCCGGCGTCGCGGCCGGCGGGGGCCCTTCGGGGTCCCCGCCGGGCGGGGGGTGCTCGCGATGCTCACCCCCTACCTCTTCCTCCTCGGCGCGGTCGGCCTGCTGCTGCTGCTCACCTACCTGCCCGCCGCGAACATGGTCTGGTACTCGCTCACCGACTGGGACGGCCTCGACCGGGAGAAGAACTTCGTCGGCCTCGCCAACTACATCGAGGTCTTCACCAACCCGCAGATCTTCGCGGTCTTCGGCGTCAGCCTCTACTACTTCGCGGGCTCCTTCGTGCAGATGGCGATCGCGCTCTACTTCGCCGCGCTCCTGAGCTACCGCACCCGCTTCTCGAACCTGTTCCGTGGCATCCTCTTCTTCCCCTACCTCATCAACGGGGTCGCGATCGGCTTCGTCTTCCTCTACCTCTTCCAGCCGGGCGGCACGCTCGACACCCTGCTCTCCTGGGTCGGGCTCTCCGACCCGCCGCAGTGGCTCGGGGATCCGGACATCGCCAACTACTCGCTCGCCGGCACCTCCGTGTGGCGCTACACCGGACTCAACTTCGTGCTGTTCCTCGGCGCGATCCAGTCGATCCCCGGCGAGCTCTACGAGGCAGCCGACATCGACGGCGCCAACAAGTGGCAGCAGTTCTGGGCGCTCACCTTCCCCGGCATCCGACGCATCATCGGCCTCAGCTTCATCCTCGCGATCGCGGGCAGCCTGTCGGTGTTCGAGGTTCCGTTCATCATGACGGGCGGCGCGAACGGCACCTCGACCTTCGTCATCCAGACGCTGCAGACCGCGTTCAACTTCCGTCAGGTGGGGCTCGCCTCCGCCATGGCGATCGTGCTGCTCGCGATCGTGCTCATCGTCACCTACGTGCAGCGCAAGCTCTTCCCCGACGAGAAGGTCGACCTCACATGACCACGACGAACCCCACGCGCCACCGCGCGGCGGCCGCCGCATCCGGAACCGTCAAATACGTCTCGCTCATCATCGGCGTGCTCGTGACGCTCATCCCGCTCTCCGCCCTCTTCTTCGCGAGCTTCAAAACCCAGAAGGAGTTCGGCCAGAGCGGTCCCTTCGACCTGCCCGAGAACTGGTTCAACCTCGCCAACTACGTCGAGGCGTTCCAGAAGGGCGGGATGGTCGAGGGCTTCGTCAACACCTCGATCATCCTGCTGTTCTCGCTCGTCGGCACGATCCTGATCGGCACGATGGCGGCCTACGCGATCGACCGCTTCCAGTTCCGGGGCAAGAAGCTCATCGTGGGGCTCTTCCTCGTCGCGACGCTCATCCCGGGCGTCACGAGCCAGGTGGCGACCTTCCAGATCATCAACGGGCTCGGCCTCTACAACTCGATGGCGGCGCTCATCCTGCTGTTCATGGGGACCGACATCATCTCCATCTACATCTTCATCCAGTTCATGCAGTCGATCCCGACCTCCATCGACGAGGCCGCGATGCTCGACGGCGCCAACCGCTGGACCATCTACTGGCGGGTGATCCTGCCGCTGCTGCGGCCGGCGATCGCGACCGTCGTCATCGTGAAAGGGATCGCGATCTACAACGAGTTCTACCTGCCGTTCCTGTACTGGCCGTCGCAGGGCACCATCTCGACCTCGCTGTTCCGCTTCAAGGGGCCGTTCGGTGCGCACTGGGAGATCATCGCGGCGGGCACCGTGCTCGTGATCGTGCCGACGCTCATCGCGTTCATCTTCCTGCAGCGCTTCATCTACCGCGGCCTCGCCTCGGGGGCGGTCAAGTGAGCGCGCGGGAGCTGCACAGCGGGTGGACGGTGCGGGCGTCGGGCGGCCCGGTGCCGTCGGCCCTGCTCGGCGGACTCGGTGCGGATGCGGCGGTTCCGGCCGTCGTGCCCGGCGTCGTGCACCAGGCACTGCTGGCGGCGGGGCTCATCCCCGATCCGTACCTCGACGACAACGAGTCGGCCCTCGCCTGGATCGGGCTCGTCGACTGGGAGTACCGCACGCGCGTCGTGCCGACCGCAGCCGAGCTCACCGCCGAGCGGCTGGAACTGGTCTTCGACGGGCTCGACACCGTGGCATCCGTGTCGCTCGACGGCGAGGTGCTCGCCGAGGTCGCCAACCAGCACCGCCGCTACCGGCTCGACGTGACCGGGCGACTGCGGCCGGACGGGAGCGAGCTGGTGGTCGCCTTCCGCAGCCCGGTGCGCTACGCGGACGCGCAGAGCCTCGTGCTCGGACCGCGACCGCGGCCCTACCCGATGCCGTACGAGGCGATCCGCAAGGCCGCCTGCAACTTCGGCTGGGACTGGGGCATCGCGACCTTCACGAGCGGCATCTGGCGGGCGGTGCGCCTCGAAGCCTGGTCGACGGCGCGGCTCGCCGAGGTGCGCGTCGCGGCGTCGGCCGTGGGCGGCGGCGGTGTCGTGACGGCCGAGGTGTCGGTGGCGCGGGCCTCGGATGTCGAGCTCGCGCTCGAACTGGAGGTCGCCGGGGTCGTCGCGAGCGCCGCGCTCGCCGCGGGCGCGACCACCGCCTCGTTGCGCGTCGAGCTCGACGCGGTGGAGCGCTGGTGGCCGATCGGGCACGGCGCGCAGCCGCTCACCGACGTCGTCGTGCGGCTGCGGTCGGGCGAGGCGACCCTCGACACGGCGTCGCGGCGGGTCGGCTTCCGCACCCTGCGCTGGCACACCGACCCCGACGCCGCCGGGCGCCCGTTCCAGCTCGTCGTCAACGACCGGCCCATCTGGGTGAAGGGCGTCAACTGGATCCCGGATGACGCGCTCTTCCCGCGGGTCGACCGCGCCCGCTACGAGCGTCGACTGCGGCAGGCCGCATCCGCGGGCATCAACCTGGTGCGCGTCTGGGGCGGAGGCATCTACGAAGACGACGCCTTCTTCGAGCTCGCCGACGAACTCGGGCTGCTCACCTGGCAGGACTTCCTGTTCGCGTGCGCCGCCTACCCGGAGGAGGAGCCCATCCGCTCGGAGGTGGAGGCGGAAGCCCGCGACAACGTCGCCCGCATCGCCCACCACGCATCGCTCGCCCTCCTCACGGGCAACAACGAGAACCTGTGGGGCCGCGAGGACTGGGGCTGGGAGACCCGCCTCGACGGGGCGACGTGGGGCGCCGCCTACTACTACGAGCTGCTGCCCGCCGTGGTGGCCGAGCTCGCGCCGCACGTGCCGTATGCGCCGGGCAGCCCGTTCAGCAGCGAGCCCGGGCGGCATCCGAACGACGAGAGCGACGGATCCACGCACCTCTGGGAGCAGTGGAACCGGCAGGGCTGGGAGAGCTACCGAGAGCACACCCCGCGCTTCGTGGCCGAGTTCGGATGGCAGGGCCCGCCCGCCTGGACGACCCTCACGCGCGCCCTCAGCGACGACCCGCTCACGCCCGAATCGCCTGGCATGCTCGTGCACCAGAAGGCGATGGAGGGCAACCAGAAGCTCGTCGACGGGCTGCTGCCGCACTACCGGGTGCCGCGCGAGATGGAGACCTGGCACTGGGCGATGCAGCTGAACCAGGCGAACGCGGTGGGGGCCGCGCTCGACCACTTCCGCTCGCACGCGCCGCACACCTCCGGGGCGGTCATCTGGCAGCTCAACGACTGCTGGCCGGTCACCTCGTGGGCGGCGATCGACGGCGACGGGCGGGAGAAGCCGCTCTTCTTCGCGCTCGCGAACGCCTTCGCGCCCCGCGTCGTGACGGTGCAGCCGCGGGGCGAGGCGCTCGTCGCGGTGCTCGGCAACGACACCGGCGAGCCGTGGGAGGGAGAGCTCGTGCTCGCGCGCCGCGGCTACGACGGGGAGTCGCTCGCGTCGGTGGCGGCTCAGGTGGCGGTCGCACCGTGGTCGACGGTGACGGTGACGGTTCCGGATGCGGTGGCCGCCGCCGCGGATGCGGCATCCGAGCTGGTGGTCGCGACGCTCGGCCCCGTGCGGGGGCTGTGGTTCTTCGCCGAACCGCGCGACTCCGCGCTGCCGGCGCCGCGGTTCGAGGTGAGCACGGCATCCGCGGGGGACGAGGTGCTCGTCACGGTGACCGCCGAGACGCTGCTCGTCGACACGACGCTGCTGGTCGACAAGCTCGACGCGGCGGCGTCCGTCGACTCGGGGCTCGTGACGCTGCTGCCGGGCGAGGCGCACACCTTCCGGGTGCGGGGCGCGGGGGGCGCTGCGGCATCCGCGTTCGCCGAGCCGCGGGTGCTGCGCACCGGCAACCAGTTGGTGGCGCCGTGAGCGCGCGGTTCGCCGGCGACCCGGTCTGCGGGATGACGTGGGGCTGGGTCGGCGAGCGCGGCAGCTGGGCGACCCCGGAGGCCGGCGAGTCGATGCGGCTGATGGCGGGGCACGACGTCACCTGGACGGCGCTCGCCTACGCGGCCGAGCAGGAGCACGTGTACTCGACCGAGATCCCGCTCGACGGCGTGCAGGTGTCGGACGACGAGATCGTCGGTGCCATCCGGGCCGCGCACGCGCTCGGCCTGCGGGTGTGCCTCAAGCCCGTCGTGAACGTCGCGGACGGCAGTTGGCGGGCGCACATCGGCTTCTTCGACGACCCGGTGCCTGGCGAGCCGACCTGGGCCGAGTGGTTCGTCTCCTACGAGCGGTTCATTCTGCACGCGGCGCGCATCGCCGAGGCGGAGGGCTGCGCGATGCTCTGCATCGGCTGCGAGATGGTGCGCGCCGACGCGCAGGAGCAGCACTGGCGCGCTCTCGTGACTGCGGTGCGCGAGGTGTACTCGGGGCTCGTCACCTACAACTGCGACAAGTACCAGGAGGACCGCCTCAGCTGGTGGGATGCGGTCGACGTGATCTCGTCGAGCGGCTACTACCCGTCTGGCGCGTGGGAGGTGCAGCTCGACCGCATCGAGGCGGTCGTCGCGGCATCCGGCAAGCCGTTCTTCTTCATGGAGGCGGGCTGCCCGTCGCGGGAAGGGTCGGCGGCGCTGCCGAACGACTGGTCGTTGCCGGGGGCGCCCTCGGGGGCGGAGCAGTTGCGCTACTACGAGGAGATGTTCCGGGCGGTGCGCGCGCGGCCGTGGGTGCGTGGGCTCATGCTCTGGGACTGGCCCGCGCGCTTGTACCCTGAGCAGGGCGCGCCGCAGAACGACGACTACTGCCCCTACGGCAAACCGGCGGGCGCGTTCATGGCCGCGCAGTATCGCGCGTGGAACGAGGAGAGCAGCTGATGACCGACACCGCATCCACCGTGCTGGCGTTGGATGCGGGGCAGACGGGCATCAAGGTGCGGCTGACGCGAGCGGATGCGGCACCGCTCGAGCGGGTGTTCGCGGGCGTGCGCACCGACCAGCCGCTGCTGCCGCAGTTGGCCGCGGTCGCCTGCGAGGCGGCGGGCGGCATCCCGGTCGATGCGCTCGCCGCGGGGGTGTCGGGCCTCACCTCCGCCGAGCACGACGCGGGGGAGTTGCGTGCCCTGTTGCGCGACGTCGTCGCGGGCCGGGTGCTGCTCGCGCACGACTCGGTGACGTCGTACCTCGGAACGCTCGGTGACGCGGAGGGGGTCGTGGTCGCCTCGGGCACCGGTTCGATCATCCTCGCGGTGGGACCGGCGGGGGTCGCCAGGGTCGACGGATGGGGCTACCTCATGGGCGACGCGGGCAGCGGGTTCTGGGTCGGCCGAGCCGCGCTCGACGCCGTGATGCGCGCGCATGACGGACGGGGACCGGAGACCGCGCTCACCGCGGTGGTGCGTGGGCGCTGGCCGGAGCTCGAAGACGCGTATGTGCAGTTGCAGTCCGACCCCGCGCGCGTGAGCGTGGTGGCGTGGTTCGCCGAGGCGGTGGCGGCGCACGCCGAGACGGATGCCGTGTCGGCGTGCATCTGCCGGGAGGCAGGCGAGGAGCTCGCGCTCTCGGTGCTCACCGCCCTGCGGCGGGTGGGAACGGATGCCGCTCCGCTGGTGAGCGCGATCGGCGGCGTGTTCCGCGGAGGGCTGGTGCGCAGCGTGTTCGAGGACGCCGTGCGCGCGGTGCACCCGGGCGCGCGCTTCGAGGCGCCGCACGGCACGGGGCTCGACGGGGCGGCGGCGCTCGCGGTGCTGACTCCGCAGCATCCGCTCTCGGCGCTGGTGTCGGTCGCCGCCGCGGACTGAGTGCTCGCGCCGGGTGCGGCTCGGTACGGGCGCCGGGTGGTGCGGCCCGCGTGGGCTCAGTGCGCGAGCACCTGCAACCCCACGACGGCCAGTCCGATGACGGCCTCCCCGCCGAGCGCGAACAGCCGCTGCCACCACCGCAGACGCAGCCTGCGCACGGCGAGCCACCCGATGCCGACGAGCGCCGCGATCAGCGCCACCTCCGACGCGCGCAGCGCCACCTCCGCGCTCCACACGCCGAGCACCGCGAGGCCGAGGAAGAGGAAGGGCAACGCGAGGCTGCCGACCGCTCCGAAGCTCGTGAGCAGCGCGAGCCGCCACTCGGCCGCGGTGAGCGGCCGCTCGTGCACCACGAGATGCGAGAGCACATCCGCCACGAACACCGCCGCGAGCAGGCCGCCGATGGTGACACCCAGCACGCGGATCGCCTCCGCCGCCTCCGCGTCCTTGAGCAGCAGGCCGATCACCACCGCGAGCGCCGCGAAGGTGACGTAGATGCGCTCCTTCAGGTGCGCGGCGCGGGCGTGGCGGGCCTCGAGGTCGGGTGTCTCCGTCTCGCTCATGCGGCGCCCCTCTCGGTGATGAGCCGGTGGATGAAGCCGAGCTTCGCGTGCACGGGCGGGGGCAGCTCGAAGGGGTAGAGGTCGCGCTGGCCCATCGCCCGGTTCACGCGGTTGAAGAACAGCGAGACCCACCGCCAGTCCTGCAACATCCGCTCGGCGTCGGGGTAGGCGGATGCCGGCACGACATCGTGGTCGACGATGCGGCCCGCGCGCTCGGCGTCGAGCACCATCCCCGCGGCCGCCGCGGTGTCGAGTGTCGCCTGGATGTGGAGGTAGTGCGCGAAGCACTCGGCGAAGTCCTCCCACGGGTGCATCGTGGCGTACTCGGAGATGAAGGATGCGCGCCAGTCCTCCGGCGCGCCGAGACGGTAGTGCCGGTCGAGGGCGTCGCGGTAGCTCGCGCGCTCGTCGCCGAAGAGCGCGCGGCACTCGGACCAGGTGGTGTCGTCGGTGATGAGCACGTTCTGGTAGTAGTGGCCGATCTCGTGGCGGAAGTGGCCGAGCATGGTGCGGTAGGGCTCGCCGAGCGACACCCGCAGCGCCTCCCGCCGGGCGTCGAGGGTCTCGGCGAGGTCGATCGTGATGATGCCGTTCGCGTGTCCGATCATGACGGGCGCGCCCTCGGAGATGCTCGAGAGCAGGTCGAAGCCGAGCCCGCCCTCGCGCTCGTAGTAGGGGGTGATGGGCAGGCCGAGCTGCAGCAGCTGCACCATCAGCCGGCGCTTGGCGACTCCCGCATCCGCGAGCTTCTCCCACGCGACCGTGTCGCTCTGCGGAGGCAGCCGGCGGCTCGTGCTGCACGACAGGCAGCGCCCGGTGCCCGCGTCCTCGGCGACGAGCCAGTTGCATCCCCACGGGCGGTTGCCGCAGGGGAACCACCGCATCCCGTCGACGTCGACTCCGGCCGGGTCGGCGAGGCGGTAGCGGAGGCTCGGATGGTGGAAGCCGAGCGCGGCGCCGCAGTGCCGGCACTCGAGTTCGTCGAGGAACGCGAATCGGTCGCAGCGGGGGCAGCGCGGGGCGGACACGCTCGGAGTCTAGAGCCCGAGCGTGTCCGGCGGTCGAGCCCGTCGCTGCGCTCGCGCCCCGCGCCCTCCCGCGCCCTGTGCCCCGCGCTCCCTGCCCGCGCCCTGTGCCCCGCCCCTGTGTCGAAAATGCAGGAGATTCTGCGGACGGATGCGGCCCCGCCTGCCCAGGGCCGGGCACCCACGCGTAGATCTCCTGCATTTTCGACACAGGCACGGGGGACGGACGCGAGCCCTCTCGTGCCGTGGTGTCCGGAGCGGTGTGGCGCCCTGATATAGTCGTCAGGTTGACGTCATGTCGGCATGCGCCCGTAGCTCAATGGATAGAGCATCTGACTACGGATCAGAAGGTTGGGGGTTCGAGTCCCTCCGGGCGCACCCAACGCACAAGGCTCGAACCTTGGCCCGAGGAATCAAGGGCTGGGGTTCGGGCCTTGTCGGCGTTCTCTGCCCAGGTGAGCGCGTCGGCGTTGACCTCGGGGTCGAGCAGCATCTCGAAGGGCCGGTTGTTCTCGACGCGCAGTTCGTCGTCCTCCTCGATGTAGACCTTGGTGAAGAAGGCCTGGTTGCACAGGCGCCGGTTGGCGTCGTCGCAGCGGGCGTAGATGTCGGCGCAGTTCTCCAACAGGTTCAGGGCGTCGTCCAGGTGCGCGCGGGCGTCGGTGTACTCGCCGTGGTGGGCGTCGAGGCGGCGGTTCACCTGGTCGAGTTCTCCGGCGATGCGGTCTTGTTCCCGTTTGAGGACGGCGAGCGGGATCGCGTCGGCGTAGTGGGCCTGCATGAGCCGGTCTTGCTCGTGCTCCAGGCGGTCGCGGTTCGCGGTGAGCTGGGCGAGTTCGTCGGCTTCGGCGGACATCAGCCGGTCGAACTCGTGGTGCAGCATCCCGGCCAGAGCTTCGCGTCGGGCGGGGGTGAGTTGCACGCGCTGGTAGTAGTTCTCGATCAAGTGCTCGACGTCCTCGATGAGGATGGCCTGCCTCGTGCAGTCGGTCCGCTTGGAGTGCCGCCCTGAGCAGACGAAGTAGGGGTAGACGTTGCCGTGTCGGTTCTTCGCGTTTGACACGATGAGGCGGGACCCGCAGGCCCCGCAGTAGACGGTGCCTTTCAGGTAGTGGTCGTGCACCTGGGTTGCCTCGGATGCGCTCTTGTGCGCGGTGAGGACGGACTGCACCTGGTACCAGACCTCGGCCGGGACGAGCGGCTGGTGCGCACCCTTGTAGGCGACGCCGCGGTAGATCACGTCGCCCTTGTAGTACGGGTTCGTCAGCATTCGGTGTACCGAGGACACAGCGAGCGGTTTCGAGGGCCGCTTCGGGGTGGGAAGACTGACCAGCCCTCGCGACGTCAGCTCGTCGTGGATCTGGCTGACGGTCCAGTTCCCGGAGGCGTATGCCTTGTATGCCCACTCAATCAGCGGTGCCCGGTCGGGGTCGAGCTGCACCGTGCGAACTTCGCGGCCGAGCTCGTCGCGGGAACGGATGTTGAGGTAGCCGATCGGTGCCTTGCCGACCGTGCCGCCGGTGGCGGCTTTCTGCGTCATGCCCTTGATGACCTCGGTGGCGAGATTGCGGGAGTAGAACTCCGCGATCGTGGACATGATGCCGTGCAGCAGCATCCCGCTGGGGGTCTCGTCAATGTTCTCGGTCGCGGAGACGAGCATGACCCCGGCCTCCTGCAAGGCGAGGTGGATCGTTACGTCGTCGGCGCGGTTGCGGGCGAGCCGGTCGACCTTGTGGACGATGCAGTACGCGACACGGTTGCGCTTGACGTACTGGATCATCCGCATCAGCTCGGGCCGGTCGGCCTTGCGGGCGGACTCGCCCGCGTCGATGAACTCCTTCACGATGACCGCGCCGAGCTGTTCGGCCTTGCGGCGGTTGGCCTCGCGCTGGGCGGGAATGGAGAAGCCTTCATCGGTGCCGCCCTTCTCGGCTTGCTCCTTGGTGGAGACGCGCAGGTAGGACACCGCGAGTGCGGTGCCCTGGGGCGGTTCGATGAGACTGCGCACCGGGTCTGGAGTGCGCGCGGACGTGGTACTCATGGGGGCCTGCTCTCACGAAATCTCGGCCCTCGCGCTCGGGCTGAACGCCCGAGGGGTGCTGATCGTGAGAGGAAGCCCGAAAGCTCTAGGACTAGGCCGGAACGGCCACGTAAACGTTGCCCGCCGGAGCGGGGTTTGGGACCACAACACCACGTCGACGCGAGGCTTGCTTGTGCTCGATTCTACCCGGATGCCTGGTCGGCGACCATTGCCGGACGGTAGGTCTCCGGTATTGCGGCGGCGCGACGCTCGGCGCGCGATCGGCCGGTCTCCTGCAAGGTCAGCCGGATCAGAACCTCGGCGAGCTTGTGCAAGTCGGCGTCCTCGCGATGTACCGCGCGTACGGAGAATGAACGGTCCTCATAGCGGCGCCGGTCGGTCTTCTTGACGTAGGTGCCCATCAGTCGCGCAACTCCCCAGTGGCAGGGTCGAGGCCGGCGTAGAACTCGTCCTCGGCCTGCTTGCGGGCGGCGACGTCATCGAGGACGAACTGCACGAAGTCCTCGTCGCGGTTGGCGATGATCCGGTCCTCGACGGGCTCTGCCGGGTCCTCGCCGGGCCAGACGGTCTGCCGGGTGGGGCGGTCTCGGTCGAGGCGGGTGCCGCAGGCGGCGACCCAATCCCTGAGCCGCTGTCTGGCGTCGGCGAAGTCGCGGTGCCAGCCCAGCGGCGCGGAGGCGTTCTGCTCGCTGTCGTAGGCGGCCAGCCAGTGCAGGTGCAGGGCCGAGAGCTCCCAGACGAGCTCGGGGTGGCGGTGCCAGAACGGCGGCACCACCGATGCGGGCAGACCATATGTCGTGCGGAGCCAGTTGACCCACTTATTCAGCTCCAGCCACTCGGCCTCGGCTTCCTCGCTCGTCAGGAGGTTCCAGTTGATAGGGTGCGGCGGCTCGGGCAGCAACGACCCCTCGAACTCCTCGGGCGCCTCATCGAGGTCGGGCTCGTCACCCAGGTCCGGCGCGTCGCTGTCGTTCTCGTTCATCATGGTCACCGCCGGTCAGAGTCCGAGCGCCGGTGCGGCGTTGCGGGCCTCGCGGCGCGCCTCGGCATCGACGGACTGCCCCGCGGCTTCTCGCGTGACGGCGGGCTGGCGGCGGGTCCGCTTGACCTCGTAGCGGGTGCGGTCGAGGTCGTGGCCGAGCTTCTTCGCCACGAACTCCTCGGCTTTGACGACTTCGCCGTCCGGCGTGGTGTGGTCGTACTCGCGGACGTAGCCCTCTGCGACGAACTTGTCGCCCTTGGCGAGGCGGTCGTGCGCGCGTTCGGCGGTCTTCTTGAACGCGACGAGGTCGTGGAAGGTCGTCTCGGTCTGCGTGAACGACCCGTCCTCCTCACGGCGGTAGTGTTCCTGGCCGATCTTGACGTACAGGCGCGCGTCGCCGCGCTCGGTGTAGGTGAGCTGCGGGTCGGAGGCGATAAACCCGGAGAGGGATTCCTGCGTGTGGAGAGCCATCGGACTGTCCTCATTTCTGACATCGACGGGCGGCCCCACAGCCGGGGCCGCCCTTGTGTCAGGCAGGTGCGCCCGGCTCCTCCAGCGGACGGCGTTGCAGCAGCGCCTCGATGCCGGCCCGGTCGGCCCGCAGTTCCTTCGCATCCGGCCGGTCGAGCCAGGTCCGCATCCTCGTGACTATGGGCGGCGCGGAGCGCAGCAGCACGAGCGCAGTCCCGAACGGCAACGTCCTGATCGTGTCGGGCGGCATGATCGGGACGCGCCGGATGGAGCGTTGCGCGGAGCGGGAGCCGTGGTCTCCGACCGTGGTGGAGTCGGTCACCTCGTCGCGCTCGCCGATGAGCGTGGTCAGGTCGTGCAGGTCGCGGCTGTTGGAAGCGCCGCCGAGGATGATCTTGACGATGGAGGCGTCCCAGATCGCGCCGGCGGCGTTCTCCGACCATTTCTCCCGCGCCTGAGCGAGGCTTTGGAGTACGGGCATGGTCGTGATCCCGGTGCCGCCGCCTTCGGCCATGAGCGTGGGCAGTGACGGTAAGGGGGCGAGGTTGCCGACCTCATCGAGGGCGAGCAGCAAGGGCGGGTCGAGCCTCGCGCCGGGGCTTCCGGCGGCGATGCGGCGGGCGGCTTCCACGACGTCTTCCACGAACGCCGCCACCAACGCCGCGCTGTTGTTGGCGCCGGCGCCGGTCGCCAGCAGGTAGAGCGTTCCGCGGGCACGGAGAAAGGCTTCGGGGTCGAAGTTCTCGCCTTCGCGCGGCGACACGGCGTCGAGCACGCGCGGGTCCGCCAGGGCGGCGAGGGCGAGGGAGACGCCTTGCCAGATGGAGTCGCGGGTTCTCGGGTCGGAGTCGATCATCGCCTGTAGCGACTCCGCCCACCCGACAGCCGCTCGTGGGTTCGCTGTCAGGATCGCGACTGCGTCCGCGGCGGCGGATGGGTCGAGGGTCCACCGGAACAGTTCACCCGGTGGGCGACGGTCGAGGGCAGCGGCGTGGAGCAGGGCTTGGAGGGCGGTGCGGGTCTTGCCTTCCCAGAACCCGCCGCCTTCGACTCCGCCTGCGGACAGGCCGGTGCCGGCGGCGAGTCCGGTGGCGCGGATCATCGCGGTCAGCGGGTCCTCGCACCCGCGGATGGGTGACCATCTGAGGCCTGCGGGGATGCCTTCGGCGAGGTGCTGTGGGTCGAACACGGCGACCGGGCCGATGCGCTCGCGGGCGCGGAGAGTCGCGGTGAGGTTGTCCGGCCGGGTCGAGGTGGTGACGACTGCGCCGGGTGCGTCGAGGATGGTGTTGATGACGATGTGGGCGCCCTTCCCGGACCGGGGCGGGCCGATCAGCAGGATGCTGTCCTCCACCGATGCCCACACGCTCTTGCCGCGCGACTGGCCGATCCGGTAGCCGACGTCCTCCGGTGTCGGCTTGTGGAGCGAGGGTCGCAGGTGCCCGGCCCGGCGCAGCAGCGCGGTCTCGGAGGCGGCCTTGGTGACCTCGGTGCGGGTGGCGATACCGGGGATGCGGTAGGGGTCGTTCTTGACCTGTCGGCCGTGCTCGCGGAAGAACCGCCACCCCCAGCACCCTGCGCCAGCGGCGGCGAGGATGAGGACGGCGGCGGTGATCCAGTACGCCACGACGTTCAGACCGGGTGCGCCGAGCGCGGCCGCCGGGTCGCCGGGGTTGAGCAGCACGCCCAACCCGGCCTCGACTCCGCCGGCGGGTTGCCCGGTCCCGGTGATCCACGCGGCGACCGAGCCGGCGCCGCGGAGGATGGCGGCGAGGATCGCGGCGCCGATGAGGAGGCCGATGCCGAGGTTGCTCAGCTCGTCCCCGAGCGATCCCGTCGGCCTCGGGGTGGTCATTCGGGGTGCCCGATCGTGAGCGTCCCGGAGACGCGGCCGAGCAGGATCACCTCTCGGGTCGGGCTCACGGCGAGCTGGTCGGCGGTGAGCAGGCCGCGCATCGCGCCGTCCGGGGCGGCATCGCCGTGGGCGATGACGACGGCGATCGCCACGTCCTCGCCCGGCACGAACCCCTCGCCGTGGAGCGCCACGAGTTCGGGCGGAGCACTCGCGACCGGTGGCTCAGGTGCGGGGGCGGGTTTTGGTTCGGTGCGGCGGCGTCTGGTCGGAGTGATGATGTCGGTGAACGTGCTTCCGTCCGCTTCGCGCACCTCGACCCGCACCGGCGAGCGGCGCTGTTCGGTGAGCTGGTCGAGGACGGCGGCGAAGTCCTCTCGTCGCCACGGAGGCGCGAACGGCTCCGGCTCGAACGGCACGCCGTCGACGGTGACCGTCATGCGTCCGTCGTCGGTGATCGTGATGACCACGAGCGGGAGAACGACCGGCACAGCCTCGACCTCGTCACGGTGAACAGACGCGGGCATGATCGTGCGCTTATAGCGGGGCCGGGCCATCACGCCGCACCGCCCGCGGCGGGAACCGTCAGCGAGGCCGACGGTTCGTCATTCTCAACGGTGAACTTCCCGGTTTCTGCGATCATGCGGCTCGTGGTGTCGAAGGCGGCGAACTCGGCGGGGTGGAGTTGGTGCTGCACGACGAAGGAGCGGTCCTTGATGCGCCACAGCCCCTGCCCGGTCCCCAGGCCGGGAAGCAGCTTCTGCTCAGTGCCCGTGAGGCCGAGCGCTGTTGCGGTGGAGCCGAGCTGGTCGGCTTCCTGCCGGTAGACGATCCTGGTCTCCGCGTTCGCCAGCAGCGACGATGCGAGGGCGCGCATGGCGGAGCCCTGGTCGCCGACGTTGTCGAGGTCGGAGAGCTTGTGGAAGATCAGCATGTTCGCGATTCCGAAGTGCCGGGCGAGCCGCCACTGGGCGTCCATACGCCGCAGGAGGGACGGGTAGGCCATCAGGCGCCAGGCTTCGTCGTAGATCACCCAGCGTTGCCCGCCTGCCGGGTCGGACAGGGCCGACTCCATCCACGCCGACGAGCACGTCATCAGCACCGAGATCAAGGTGCTGTTCTCCGCGACCCGGGACAGGTCGAGGGACACCATTGGCAGGGACGGGTCGAACCTGACCGTGGACGGGCCGTCGAACAGTCCTTGGAGGTCGCCCGCGACGAGTCGGCGCAGGGCGTGGCCGACGAGCCGACCGTCTTCCGCGAGCCGTCCATCCGCGTCGTCGGCCGAGGTTGGGGTAAGGATGCGGTCGACGACCATCGGCAGGATCGGAACCTCCGCGCTCCGTACCGCGTCTTGGAGGGCGAGGTCGATCGCGGTGTGCTCCAACGGCGTCAGCGCCCGGTCCAGCACGGTCTCTGCGAGGGCGCCGATAAGGTCGCGGCGGCGGGAGGCGACCTGCATCGCCCACTCGCTGTCGGACACCGCGGATGGCCTATGGCCCTCATCGAGAGGGTTGAGGCGGTTGGAGAGGCCGTGGCCGAGGATGATTGCGCGTCCACCGACGGCTTCGGCGACGGCGGTGTGCTCGCCCTTCGGGTCGCCGGGGACGTAGACGCGTCGTCCGAACGGGAGCGAGCGCGTGTAGAGCGACTTTGCCAGGCTCGACTTGCCGGAGCCGACGATGCCGGCCAGGACGACGTTGGGGGCGGTGATGATCCCGCGCCGGTAGAGCACCCACGGGTCGTAGACGAACGACCCGCCGGAGTAGAGGTCCTGCCCGACGAAGATCCCCTCCGATCCGAGGCCGCCTTCGGCCAGGAACGGGTACTGCCCAGCCAACGTCGCACTCGTGTCCTGGTGCTTGGGGAGACGGAACCGGCCCGGCGTGCGCAACGCCGCAGGCCCCGGCTCGCCAGCGGCGGGCAGGTAGGTCGTCGCGCGCCGCTCGGCCTGCTCCGCCTCCCACAGGGCCTTCGCCTCGGCCTTCCGTGCCTTGCGGGCGGTGGTCTCGATTCGGGTCGCAGCCTGCCGGCGGTCCTTACGGGCCCGGCGTCGTTCGCCTTCGGGGCCGACGAGCACGGCCGTGTGCAGGCGGCCCTCGTCCTGCGCGGTCACAGCGCGAGCCCCCGGCCCTGCGCCGTGGCGGCACCGGGGCGTCGAGTGAACCAGTCGCCCGCGCCGCGCTCGCGGTTCGCCGCCTGGGTGTTCGCGCGTGCAGGCTGGTGTGCGACGCGCGCCGACGCCGCGGTCGACGCGGGCGCGGGAATCGGGGTGTCGATGCCGAGGAGTGCCGGGTCGGGCAGGGCGCCGTGCTCGCGCAGTAGCGAGACGTGGCCGAGGAACGGGTTGTAGGTGAGGGTGTAGACGTCTCGGGTCGCTACCTTGTCGAGGGCACCGGTCGGGGGCTCGTCGTAGACGTAGCCGTTCTCGAGCGCTGTCTGTACGGTCTCCTCGCCGTAGTCGAACCCGGCCAGGTGCTCGATCGCCGCGTCCGTGCCCTCCCGGTCGATGAGGTCCAGCACCTCGTAGGCCTCGGAGCCTTGGAGGAACACGACGCTGATCCACCGCACGCCCGCCGCCTCCCCAACGGTGGGCGCAGGGCCCTGCGGGCCGCGGTCGGCCAGCTCGGTCAGGGCGTCGGAGTTCTGCCGGGCGACGTCGGCGGTCCACTCATCGAACGGCCCCTCATACGCCGTGCCGTTGTCGGTGGCGTGTTGGTGCGCATCGCCTGCTGCGGTCAGGTAGGCGGCGAGGTCACGCAGCGCCCGCTCCGGTGAGACAGGCGCGCCGGCCCCGGTAAACAGATCCCGCCCTTGGATGCTCTGCCCGCTGTCCCGGTGCTCGATGAGGTAGGCGTAGCGCTGGTGCTGGCCCAGCGGCTCGTCCGGCCACACCGTCAGCGTGAGCGTCCCGGCCTGCACGCTCGTACGCCCCGCCCCCGCGTCTGCGGGGTCGGGTGCGGGGTGCCAGGCGATACGCCCGGAGTGCTGGGAGGCGGCGTCGAGCCGCCAGGCCACGGAGTCCAGGAGTGTGCCGGCCTGGTGCAGCTCGTCCGCGGCCGCGAGGGCCGAGGTCGCGCCGGTGGCCTGGTTCCCGGCGTCGTCGTGCGCGCGGGCACGGGGAGCGATATGGGCGGCGGCGAGCTGATCCAGTACCTGCCGCAGCGACCGGACTCCGGACAGCAGGTCACCGATCACTGGGTAGGTGTCGGCCGGGTCGGTGAACTGGCGGGTTGCGTGGGCCAGGCCCCGCAACGCGGCGGACGCCTCCGTGGCGTCCGCGACGGGGTTATCGAAGGTAGGCATGAGCGTTGTTCCTCACAGAAGCGTCGGATGGTTGGTGGGCAGGTGCGCCGGGTCAGACCGGCCGGCACAGCGGCAGCGCAGCGGCGGTGAAGGCCTGGGCTTGCTGGCCGACGAGGCGGCGGGTCTCGCAGGAGGCTTGGATCGCGGCCTGCTCGACCGCGGCGACCGCGGCGTCGAGCTCATCGACGGTCGGCGCGGAGACGGACACGAGGCCGGAGACGCGCAGGACGCCGTGCCCGGCGGTCAGGTCCGCCTCTTGCTGGAGGACGTCGTCCAGTTCGGCGCTGGTGGCGGCGTCTTCGATCTGCCCGATCTTGCGCCGCTGCGCCTGGTCGCTGATGAGTTCGGTCTTCTTCTTCCGCAGGTCCCGCGCGGCCTGATCGGCGCGCACCGGCGTGTAGTGCAGGGCGAGGGTGCGGAGGATGCCGTTGGACAGCACGAGCGGGGCAAGGAACCCTGGGTAGACCTGCGAGCGGGGCCACTCACTGATCCACAACACCGCATGGAACGCACTGTCCGACCGCAACCGATCCCACGTCTCGGTCACCGCTACCGGGCCCGCCGTCGCCAGATCCCGCCCGAGGTCGCCATGCCGTTCTAGCGCGGGAGCGGCGGCCGGGTCGTACGCCGAACGCAGGATGACGGCGACCTCGCCGGGCGTGAGCCACCCCGTCGAGGTGAGCTCCGCTGCGCGCAGCGCCGTCGTCAGCGTGGTCATCTCCTGCCGGAGCACCGCGGCGGCACCGCGCATCCCGCCACCGGAAGTCCTGATCTGCCGGCTCGCGGCCTTCATGTCCAGCGCCAGGCTGATCGTCGTGGCGTGGCGTTCCCCGGCGGGGCCGGCGCGCTCGATCAGCTCGGCGTAGGTGGTCGCGGCCCAGGACCCGTCGTCGGTGCCGTGCGTGCGCCACCACTCCGCCAACCCCGTTCCCGAGTCCGGCAGCGTCCGCTCCGACACCTGGATGCGGGCGATGCGCCCCGAACGGCAGGCCGCGGCGAGGACGCGCCCCCACCCGGAGACCCTGCGCTGCTGCTCACCGGGATCGAGGAGCACGAACGCCGGATGCGAGACGCCGAGGATCGCAGTCAGCGTCTGCGCGTGCGGGTCTTGGATCATCGCCGCCCCGGTCTCGGGGTCCTCCCATTCCCGCAACGGTGCCGCATCACCCGGAAGCGCGAGCGTCCCGGCAGGTCTCGGCTTGATGACGCGGCGCCGATAAATGAGCTGCCCCAGATACGTGCGGGCGATCCAGCGGGCCACGATGGGCACCCACTCGATCACCTTCCGCCCACCCGCGGGGATCACCGCGAGCAGTGCTGCGGTGGCCCATACCGGGGCGGTCCAGGCGAAGGCCAGGCCGCCGCCGAGGTAGAGCGAGAAGACGACTGTGAGCACGGCGATGCCGAGGACGATGAGTTGCGGCAGCGACAGGCCCAGCATGATCCCGCGCTTGGTGAGCCGGGAGAACTGCACCGCCGCCAACGGGTAGTCACTGTTCGCGTGCGTGTTCGTAGACATCGCAGGTCACCCCTTCCCGGTCGGCTTGGACGACGGCGGAGGTGGCGGGTCCGACCGGCGCCGAGGCGCGGGCGAGGACTCCGCCGAGCCGGTGGACGGCCCGGACGGCGGCGCCGAGGACGGAGCGGCCGGGGGCGGCGTCGACGGTGCGGGACGCTGCGGCGGGGTGCCTTGCGATGGTGGAACCAGCGGCGGGGATGCCTGCTCCGTGGCCGCGCCTGCCTGACTGTCGGCCGCTCCACCGACCGCATTGCCGGCCTTCGGGCCGGCGGTCGCCGCGCCCTTGACCACCGCACCGCCGACGACGACCGCAGCACCCACAGGGCCGGCGGCTGCACCAGCACCCGCAGCGCCCGCTGTCCCGGCCCCGGCACCAGCGGCGGTGCCAGCTCCCGCTCCTGCCCCTGTCGAGGAAGCGGCGGCTCCTGTGCCCGCTGTGCCGGCTCCCGCACTGGTGGGCGCCGCCGACGAGGAGGTAGGCGGCGGTGTTGGACTACCGCCTCCTCCGCCACCGTTCGAGGGTGCGCTGCCGGAGTCGGTGCTGCCGTCGAGTACCTTCTTGGCCGTGTCAGCCTTCGGCGCAGACGGCACTGGGACAGGCCGGTTCAGCGCCGACTTCGCCTCCTGCTCCGACGACATCGCGTGGTACATGTCGAACCCGACGAAGGACAGGAACTTGTACGTGATGTACGGGGCGAACGCCGCGATGAACATCAGCGCGACGCCGGCGATCGGGTCGGAGATGGATGCCAGGTCCGCCTCGATGGGGGCGGAGACCTGGCCGATGGCGACGAGGAAGATCACGACGAGGACGAGCTTGGAGAAGATGAGGGCGATGACGAAGGTCGCCCATTTGGCGAACCATCCCTTGGTCGCATCCCATGTCGCCCCGGCCAGGGCGACCGGCCCGAACACGATGGCGACCAGCAGCAGGGCTTTGCGGATGAGCAGCGAGAACCACACGATCGCCGCCGCGCTGATAGCGAGTCCGGCGAGGAAGATCGTCAGGATCGCGCCGACACCGGGAGCGGTGATGTTGATGGTGGCCAGGCCTGCGGCGAGGAGCCCGATCTGGGTCCCCATCCCTTCCATCGTGTTGCCGGTGGCCTGGACGATCCCGACCGCGAGCTGGTCGGTCACTTCCAGCAGCAACGCGGTCAGCGTGATGACCAGGAACGATCCGAGCACGCTCTTGGCGAGACCGAGGGCGGCACGGTTGAGGGCGGTCGGGTCGCGGTGGATGAGCCCGGTGATGAGCTGCAAGCAGAAGAACACGAGCATGATGAAGACAGCGACGCCGAACAGGACGTTGTAGACGCCGATGTACTCGGCGCTGGTGACGTCCACGAGGGTCGTGGTGTCGAAGACCCACCAGACCGCCTCGAACAGCCACGCGGCGGCACCGGCCATCGCTTGGGCGAGCCAGTCGAACGGGGCGGCGATCAGGGAGGCGGTGCCTTCGCCCACGGCGTCGCAGACGGAGGAGATGACTGGGACATCGCAGACGCTCACCGCAGCCACCCCCGCGGCCGGGAGTCATGTCGGGTGGTCATCACACGGCCTGCCCGACGCCCCAGAAGAAGTTGATCAGCGTCACCGCGGCACCGCAGATGATCGCCGCCCCGCAGCTCACGAGAACGCCGACCTTGCCCCTGCTCGCGAGGTGCGGGTTGGAGGAGTTGGCGCCGAAGCCCCACACGATCGCGCTGACGATGAGCGCGAGGACGGAGAGGATGAGGCCGACGGTCATGACGGCGCCGACGATGATGCGCAGTTGCTCGATGCCGGGAAGACCGGATGAGTTGGGGTCGATGTCGATCACGGGGTGCTCCTGACTATTGACGAGAAGGGGTTCTCGTCCGTCAGGTGCACCCCGCGATCCCAGCGGCGGCGGAGGTAGTCAGAGTTGGGTGCCGACGTCCAGCAGGAAGTTGAGCCACGCGACGCCGGCCCCGGCGAGAGCGGCGGCGCCGACCGCGACGAACAGACCCGTGCGAGCCTTGGTCGCCGCCTGATAGTTGCCGCTGGATGACGCGATCGCCCAGATGATGGCGCAGACGATGAGCATGAGCACGGCGGTGACGAGCACGAACATGAGCAGCGCGCCAACGATGGCGCGGAGGTCGGCGGCGCCGCCGACGCCGCCGAAGTCGGGGAACACATCCATGGTCATCGTCCTTCTCGGACGGTGATGTGCAGGTGGTCGTAGTGCCCGCCTGTGATGTCCGAGGGGTCGTGCATGCCCCCGCCGTTGTAGGGCCGCCAGCCCTCGTCGGCGCGAGCGAGCGACCAGATCTTGCCTTGCCAGATGAGATACTCGACTCCGAGGGCGGCGGCGTTGGCCTGCAGCCAGTTCGTCATCGCCCACCCCGTGTCGAGGGCGGCGCCGGTCGCGGCCGTTCCGATGGTGTTCCCGAAGGTCACATCGCACGCTCTGCCGAGCGGGTGTTCCGACGAGGTGCCGGGTCGCGGTGACCAGCAGGCCCAGCCGGAGTCGGGAAACGCGGCCCGGGTCTGTGTGAGCAGGTGCTCCATGCGGGCAGTGATCTGGCCGCCGCTCGTCGGATCGTCCCGAAGCTCGTCAGGATCGGTACCTGTGTACGGTGTTGGCGCGGCGATGTTCGGCCCCGGAGCGCAACCTGCGTTTGGTGCCGTGCTCGCGCCGGATTCAGCGGCGCCGTGGTCGGTGAGCCAGGCGTCGGAGTTCACCGGGTCGGCGTCTGCGCCGCCGGGGTGGATTTGCAGGTGCAGGTGAGGGCCGGTGGAGTGTCCCGAGGAGCCGACGTCTCCGATGCGCTGCCCGGCGGTCACGGTGTCGCCTTCTGCGACATGGATGCCGTGCGCCCACATGTGCACGTACATCGACGCGACCCGCTCGCCCCGGACGGTGTGCTCGATGACGATGACCCCGCCTCCTGCGTCGGTGTATCCGGCTCGCACGACGATGCCGTCCGCGACGGCGTAGATGGGGGTGCCGTCGGGGGCGGCGAAGTCGCTGCCTGCGTGGAAGCGGCGTTCGCCGGTGATCGGGTCGTTACGCCATCCGAACGGGCTCGTCCGCGCCCAGGTCCCCTCCGGCAGCGGGAACACGATGCGCGTCGTCTCGGGCACGACGGGCGTCTCGTCCCCGCCATCGTTGCCGGAGGACACGGGACGGGTCAGGGCGGTGAGGATCGCTTCGGCGACCGGCTGGTAGTTCTGATACCGGTCCGGGTAGGCGCTGACCTCGACGGCTTGGGCTGCTTCGCCGGGGTCGAGCTGCTGCCAGCCGGCGATGTCGAGCAGGCCCCGCGGCGATGGGTAGTTCGGGCCCGTGGGGCCACCGTAGAAGGCTCTCGCCTGGTAGCTGGGGTCCATGAGCTCCGCGACTGTGCCCCACCCGCTGACCGGGCGCATCTGAAACAGCCCGAGCGAGTCGTGATCCGAACCCTCGCCGTCGTTGGGGTACTCCGCCGACTCGGGATAGGCGCTCGTGTTGGCGAGCATCCGCAGGGTCGACTCGGTCAGCGCAGCCATCAGCGCGATCAGCACCCCTTCACGTCCGACGCCGGCTGTCTGCCCGCCGACCGTGATGATCGTCGCGGCGTGGGTGAGCTGTTGCCGGTTCAGCGTGACCGTCTCCCCGTTGCGGGTCGTCGCGGTCAGCGAGTCCGGGATCGGGCCGACCGCCAACGAGCCGGGCGTGCAGACGGCGGCGGTCGCAGGTGTTCCGCCGAGCGTGGCGACGCCCAGCAGGATCGTGGACGGCCCCAGGAGCAGCAAGGTGAGGGCGAGGAGCGCGAGCTTCTTCATCACGGCCTCGGCTCAGCGGAGAGGGTTGTCGAGCTGTGAGAGCCGCAGCACCTCACACAACCCCGACCCGGTGCCGCGACCGGGATTGGGCGGGGTGCAGACGAGGAACACAGTGAAGGAGACCGGGCGGGATGCCTCGACGGGGTCGGTGCCCCAGATGCCTTCCCGGTGCCGTGTCCCCGAGATGGTGTACGCGACCGCACCATCAGGTATCTGACCGGGGGCTGCCTGCTCGACGGCGGTCTCCCACGCCTCCGGGACGAACACCTCGTCGAGGGTCAGCCACTGCCGAGTCGCGTAGGTGCGCAGCTGCGCCCACGCATCGTTCGTCGGGATGTAGGCGCGGACGTCACCGACGAAGGCGTCGGCCTCGCTGCCGTGCGCGGCATCCGCGAGCACCTGCGCATAGTCCGATGGCATGTGCCCGGTCGTGGTGTCCCAGGTGAACAGCGCCTCAGCGACCGCTTGGGCGAACGCTTCCGGCCCAAGGTGCTGGTCCAGCGGCTCCAGCTCTGCGACCGAGGTCGGGGCCGGTGTCACGGGCGCGGCGGTGGAAGGTCGTTCGTTCGGCGTCGAGGCCGACGGGGCGGCGGGGCCGCGGACGAGGCCGTAGATGCCGACTCCGACGAGCAAGAGCAGAGCGAGGCCGCCAGCGGTGGCGGCGATCAGCAGGCGACGACGGCGACGGTCATCAGACGTGGCGGGGTCCATGAGCACGGGTCCTTCCCGGACGGCAACAACGGATGCGTGGTTGCCAGGAAGGTGCGCACCACCGCACCCGCCCCGCGGTTCAGGCGATGTGCTCGGCCCTGTCTTGCCGTGCCGCGCGTGCGGCGTCGGTGAACGCGATGGTCCCGGCGATGGTCTCCTCGAACCGTGCCCACTGTTCAGCGGTGAGGGCTGGGCCGACGTCGGCGGGGTCGTAGTGGGTCCACCATTCGGCCATGTCGTCCCAGGTGGCCAGGAACGCGGTCAGCGGGAACGGCACCGGCTCCCCGGTGTTCACCGCCGTCAGCGCGGGCCGCGCTGGCTTCTTCTCCCCGGAGGCCTTGGCTGCTTTGACGCGGGCGAGCGCGGCCTTTGCCAGCTGCTCCAACTCCGCCGCCCTCGCCTCCTGCTCCGCCGCACGCACCGCATCCGCCTCGACCCGTGCTCGTTCGCGCACCTCGACGGACTGGGCGGGATCCGCGGCGAGCTGGTTGAGCTCCGCCAGCGACAGCTCGGCATTCACGCGCAGGTGCGAGGGATAGACGCTCCCACCTGCCTTGATCCGCTCGACCTCCTCTGCCGCACGCGCCCGTACCGGTTCCGGCTGCGACTCGTCCGCGGCCAGGTCCTCCAACCGGCCGATGCGCTCCAACGTCGTATAGGACGCGCGGCCAGTCACCATCCGCGCAGCCTGAGCGCGAGCCTTGCCTTGCTCGAACTGCGGTGGTGCCAAATTGGCACCACCGTCTTCTGCGTCGTCTGCGGTCGTCTGGAACCGGGTGGCCTCCTGGCGGCGGGCGGCGTCTTCGGCGAGCAGGGTCTTGAGTTCGCGGTAGAGGGCTGCGGCTTCGAGCTGGGTGAGCGGCTTGTGCAGGACGTTCTCGTCTTGTTCGGCGAGGAGTTGCCCGAGCCGGTCGGAGATCCCGGACCGTACCCAGACGTTGACGGTCTTGATGCCCAGGAGTTTCAGCGCCGCGAGGCGCCGCGCGCCGCAGATCAGGTGCCCGTCGAGGGTGATCGTGATGGGCTGCAAGAGCCCGTTGCGGCGGATCGACTCCACCAACGGGGCAAGGTCGCCGTGGTCTTGCCGGTGCCGGCGGCCGACGATGATGGAGTCGACCGCGCGCTCCAGCTCGATGTGGCCCGCCGGCACCGTGCTCATGACTCCTCGCCCCCTGCCAGGCGCGGGGCGGCGAGCCCGGCAGTGATCACGAGGTCGTCGTCGGTGAGGAGTGCGCGCAGGGGTTGGCCGATCAGGAGCCGCACGAGCAACCCGCGCCCAGCGTTCGTATGCGCGAGGGTCGGGTCGGGGGTGCCGAGCACGATCCGCAGCAGCGCCGTCCACGACGCACCCGGCAGGTCCAGGAGGGCGCGGGCCTGCCGGTCACGGCGCAGCACCTCGAACGCCGACGCCCGCGACGGCGACCCCGCCAACCTGGTGGTGATGTACTCGACCGCAGCCCGGGCTGTCGAGGGTTCCCAGCCGACCCACGAGAGGAACGCGATCGTGTCCTCGACGGCGGCGGTGACGTTCATCGCCCGCTCCCGCACCGGACGCTCATCGTCCGGGTCCTCGTCGGGGTCGGTGAAGGGGTCGAAGCAGAACGCGGGGTGGTAGTCGGGCAGGGGGTTCTCGCGGTCGCTGAATCGTTCGGCGTCGTGGAACACCGAATACTTCGGGCGACGGGCCTGATGCACGGAGCACAGCAGTCCGTTGCCGCGTTCCTCGGCGGTGCAGGTCACCTGCACCGCCCGCGTCACCACCGCCCACGGGTCATCCGCCCGCCGCGTCGCAGTTCCCCGCATCGCCTCGAACGCCGCCGAAGCCGCCTCCCACGGGTCGAGGCCGTGCTTGCGGGCGAGAGCGGCGTACTTGTTCGCGGCGTGCTCCATCAGCGCCGCCGCCTCCGGGTCACGCTGCCACGCCCCACGCCCCGCCTGATGGAGCCGATTCAGCAGGGCGCGCAGCGCCTCGGAGTCCTCGAAACGATTCCGCCTGTCACGGTCTGATGCAGTCTGCATGGGAGCACCTCCTGACAGGCAGGTGCGCACACGCTCCCCAGCAGGCGCGCTCAGACGTTGGCTGGGGGCGTGCATGGCGGTTACCCGAGCCCGATCCCGGAGCGCGACACCCATGAGAACCGCTCCCCGCCACCACGACCGAACGCGGTCACCGGCGGCAGCTTCCGTGCCCGCTCGCTCACGAACCGCGCACCCGACCGTGCCCCGTCACGGGTCGCCCGATACGCCTGACCAGGTACCCGGCGGGCGCGGCGGGCGAGCTCGGCCTGAAAATCGATACCCCGCCCCACTATCCGCGCCGAACGCGACGCCATCAGATCAGTCGGACGCACCCACTCCACACCAGCACGCGCTCTCGTCGCCGCGTCCTTCGCCGTCGAGTCTTTGGCCAGTGACGGGTCGCGGTGCCGGGCCAGCGCCGACGCCTCGCTTTCACGCGGCGTCTCCTCAGCACGGTCATGGTCTCGCTCGTGCAGCGCCGTAGCGGTGGGCTCGACGTACGTGTGCTGGTCGTCGTTCATGGCGTCTCCTGTTCGTCACGGGTGGTGAGTTCGGGGCGTGCGAACCAGCGGCCCACGGTGGAGGGGTGCACGCCGAGGTGCCGGGCGATCGCTTTGTTCGACCAGCCCTCCTCATCTCGCAACCGCCCCGCCACCTCCCGCGCGGGCGTCTGCTCCGACCCCGGTGTGGGAATAACGGCCTGCAGCTCGGACAGACCGCTCTCCGGCGTCGGCTCGTCCTCGTCGGCGAGATGTGGCTTGGCGGCCTCGGAGGCCGGTCGGGTGAGGATGACGGTGAGGTGCGTGATCGCAAGCAGCACCAGCGGCGGCACCGCCGCCACCGACGCCGCCAGCACCCCGGGCACATCGGCATCGGCGGCGACGACGGCATGGATCGCGTTCGCCGTCACCGACACCAGCGCACCCGCAGCGAGCAGCACCCACGGATACCAAGCCGACCGCTGCCGAGCGAGCGCGACGACGGCAACGGTTGCGACGACGATGATCCCGTCCACGATCAGCGGCCACGCCCACGCCTGCCCCGCATCGATCCCGGAGCGGCGGGCAAGGTCCGCCAGAGCGGTGAAGGAGAGCCAGAACGCACCTGCAGCGATGAACACCGTCCCGGCGACCGCCGTCGCCACCGCCACCCGGCCACCCCGCGACCGCACAGGTGCCGGCGCCTGCGGGTTCATGAGAGCACCTGCCCTGCAAGACGCGGCACGCGCCGCAGATCATCGTCCCGTACCACGCTGGATGGTGCGGGTTGGACGTGGGTGGCGCGGTAGGCGGAGCGGATCGTCGTGACGACCTCCCGCGGCGGCAACCCGACCCGCTCACCCGCCGGGGCGAGCGCATCGACCATCTCCGGCAGAGACAACCCCGCCTCCGCGAGGCGGCAGGAGGCCCAGAACAGGCCACGGTTGCGTTCGCCCTCCGCGCGCATGCCCACCCAGTCGGCCAGCCGCTTCGCGTCCTCCGAACGAACAGGGCCCCGCGCCCGATGCACGACGGGCTCGGGACGCGGATCGAGGAAGTCCCGCAGCGCCGCCGCATCCACCGGGCGCGGCTCCCGGTTACCGTGCGCGGTGAGCGAGTACCCGGCCGGGCCGTGGACGGTCATGACGGCGGAGGGAGGGACGATGACGTACCCGCCGGTGCCACGGAAGTCGACACGTGCCGCGGCCGCCTGCCACGACGGCTGCGACCGGCCGGGGTCGGCCGGGTAGTAGAAATGCGCACCACCGGACGGCGTGCGCACCACCGCCACCCACCCCTCCACGAGCCCCGCCCGGCGGGCACGACCGAAGGCGTCGAACCCGTTCCCGTCCGGCTTGCGGTCCACATCCACGACATCGACCCCAGACGCGGTGCCGGTGGGGACGCCGATGTTCGCGGACGGCCAGCGATGCCACCACGCCACAACCTGCGCCAGGTCAACGCTCGCCTCATGGAACCCATGCCGGGTGAGCGGACGCTTCTCGCCCGGCACGCACGGGAACACCGGCACCCCCGCCGCCGCGAGCCGCGCGGCGGCTTGCGGAAGCGGGAGCCCGCTGAGGGAGGCAAGGACGCTGGCGACGCTCATCACAGCCCCCTCACCACGGCATCCGCCGCACGCGAGGAACGCGCTGGCTCGACCAGTGCCGGAACTGTTCGCTCCGCCCCGGCCCCTCGCGACGGGGTGGCGGACTCACGGGTCAGGCCGGGTGGGTCGCCCGTGCCGACCTGGACGGTGTCGAGGGCATCGAGGATCGCCCCGGCGGTCTTGCGGACGCGTTCACCGGTGGCCTGCACGACCTCGGCCGGGTCCTTGTCCTTGACCGTACCCGCCCACCCGGAGATATACGGGATCGTGTAGGCGGTGGTGTCCATGCCGTGCGCGGCACCGATCATCAGCGCCACCGACTCCGCCTCGACTTCACCGATCCCGCGATGCCCGGTCGCATCCGGGTTGTCGGGGCCGTGGAGCTTCACATGTGCGAGTTCGTGCGCGAGTGTCTTCACCTGCGCGGCGTCGTCCATGTTCGACCGCACCGCCACCGTGCGGTTCGTGTAGTCCGTGACACCGTTCGCGCCACGAATCTCCCGCTCATCCGCGACGCGCGTCACCGTGAACCCTTCGGCCTCCACCAAGGAGGCAAGCCCTGCCCACAGCCCGTCGGGCGCCTCGCCTTCCAGGAGCGTCGGGGCAGGGCGCTCGGGCACGGGATCACCGCTGGTCTGCGACACATCCCAGACGTAGGCGGGCTTCGCGCCGACCATCCGGGAACGCACCACCTCGCCGGGCTTCGGCTTCTCGAACCGGCCCAGCCGCCGCCACGACTCAGAATCAGCCGGATTACTCGACGCGAACCGACCCGTCACCGGCGCGAAGATCACATACCCCGCCTGACCCCGCTCCACCTGCCGACCCAGCGACTGCCACTGCTTATAGCCCGCGACATAGGACGGCTCCGGCGACGCGACACGACCCTGCTCGTAAGCATCGAGATGCTGGGCGAGGATCAGCAGCGTGTTGCGGAACGAGCGCGCCCGGAACCGAGCAGCGAACTCCAGCGCACGCTTCCAATCCTCACCCGACACAAGCAGGTCGACCGCAGCCGTCAACCGCTCATGGAGCTGTTCGAGCTTCGCGTCGCGCGTAGCCCGTGCCTCCTCGTCCGTCGCCACCTGTGACCTCCTCCCGGCAAGGCCAACGGCACAAGCCGGTGACCCCTGCGACCATTAGGTGCGCCGGGGAGATCAGGAACGAGACGGACGGAACAGAGCGTGGCGACCGCCAGGCTCCACGATGAACCCGACGTGTCTCATCCGGTTTACCTGCGGTGCGGCGTAGAGTCGAAGTCCTTCAAGTGCTCAGGGTTCACACGACGAGAAGTACGCGACATACGGCGAGTCGAGGGGGTTGACGAGTCAGCCTGCCGGTGAGTGCGGAGGGTTTGCTTGGCGTCCTTCGGGACGCCCGCTGGCGCGGTACTGCGATGGCGTGATGCCGTAGCGGCGGGAGAACCAGCGTGAGGCGACCCGGGGATCGCGCCAGCCGACTGCGCCCGCAGCACGTGCCACAGTCCAGTCAGTCTCATCAATGAGCCGGGTGAACTCTGTCAGCCGTATCTCCGTGAGGTAACGCATCGGTGGAAAGCCGGTACAGGCAACGAACAGGCGGGTTAAGTGAGTACGGGAGACGGCGACGGAACGCGCGAGGGCCGTAGTCGTCCACGACTCAGCCATGCGGTCACGCAGAAGCTGCACTGCACGTCCCACGTGTCCGGCCAAGGAGATCGACATGAGTAGCCCGCCTGCCTGGCTCAACTCAGTACCATCTGAGTTGGCGGCCGCATCCGGCGCGAGGAACGCGGGAGTCACAAGGCCTACCCAACCGGCGAACAGTTCTACGGTACGTACTGCCACCACCTCCGGTGACTTCGTGCCGTTGCCGAGTACGCTCAGCTGCCGCCAGATCGGTTCGACACGGCGCAGGGTAGACACACCAGGATGCAGAACGAGTGGGCTCCCGTCCCAGTCGTGAGGATGCACGCCAGCGCGGAGCCGCGTCTTGTCGGGAAGGAACCATGCCATCTGTTCACGCAAGAAGCGTTCATCGCTGTACACCGCCCAGAGTCGGACGTATTGCCTCGGACGCATCTGGCACCATTCACCAGCTCCTAGAGCCAAGGCCATGCCAGGCATGAGAAGGTACCGGCCCTGTGCCGTCGAGATTTCAGCTGCGCCCTCAAGAATGTGCAGGATCTTTATCTCCGCAGGAATCACTCGCCTGGTCATTGCGCTGCGGGAGATTTCGATCGCCGTCAGAAGCCGTGCGCCGCGATTGATTAACCTCGTGCCGGGGTTGTCTGGTCTCGTAGACGACCCTTCATGTGGATCGCGGTATTCGCTTGCTCTCACAGTTCTCGCGCGTTGTTCCTATGTGCGGGTGACATGGCAACAGCCGCTATCAGCGCAGGGAGTCCTTTCTTAAGACTCTATTGAATGCGGTTGATATCATTTCGTAGAAACGTCTTTTGATGCCTCTTCCTTGGTGAGGGGGTGAGGAGCCGTTGTTTGTACGTGGTTGGCAGGTCGGTTCGCTGTCGAGAGTCGCCCGGTTCTTTCCATCCAGAGGTCGAAGGGGACGGTGAGGAACGGGAGCATCGAGGCGATGATGCCGGTGGGGAGTGCCCACCAGGTCCAGCGGAAGCGGATGGCGGCGGCGACGCAGGCGAGGACGAAGGCGATCCATGCGATTCCGTGCACCCACCCCCCAGATGGTGACGGGTAGGGGGCTGCCGTGGAGGGGGTATTTGATAGCGAGGGCGGTGAGCATGCCGAGCCAGCTGATGCCTTCGATGAGCGCGGTGGTGCGGAAGGCGAGTCGGAAGAAGCGTTCGTTTCGTGAGGGCGTGTGTGTCATTGATGCTCCGCGGCGTGGTTGCGGTGGTGACAATCCATAGGTCGTGATCCTCTTAGCGCGAGGCTTAGTGGGTGTTGTCTTCGTAGGCGGAGGCGGTGCTGCCGGGTCCGTACTGTCGGAGCAGCCACCCGGTGGTGATGACGCCTGCGGCGATCACGACGGCGATGATGATCATGATGGTCGTGTAGCCGCTGTTGAACGCGATAGCGGCGGCGTCGAGCAGGCCCGGATGGTCGCTGGCGAGGTCGCGGGCGGTGGCGATGCTGTCGGCGGCTTCGGCAGGGGCGCCCTGGGGGAGGTGGATGCGGGAGGTGTAGAAGAGGGAGAGGAGGCTGCCGAGGACGGCGACGGCGATGAGGCTGCCGAACTCGTAGGACACTTCCTCGACCGAGGCTGCCATACCGGCCTTGCGTGGGGGGACGTTCCCCACGATCGCGGTCGATGCGACTGACATCGTGGCCCCCAATCCGGCGCCGGTGACGGCGAGCCCGGCCACGAATACCGGGAACGCGGTCTGCACTCCGATGAGGGTGATGATCATGCCGATTGTGGCGAGGGTGAAGCCTCCGCTGATGATGATGCGCAGCCCGAGCCTGTGCAGGAACGCGCCGCCGAGAATCCCGGTGGGCAGAGCCCCGATCGCGACAGCGGCCACGAGGAGTCCTGCTTGGAGTGGGGTGAACCCGTCGACGAGTTGGAAGCGTTGCGTGGTGACCAGTTCGATGCCGCCGATGGCGAACATTGCGGTCGCTGCGGTGATGATCCCGGCGCTGAACGCGCGGTTGCGGAACACCCCGAAGTCCAGCAGCGGATCGTTCGAGCGGAGCTGGCGTCTGGTGAACAGGACACCGCCGATGGCCGCGACGACCGTGGCGCCTGCGACGATCGCCCAGTTCTGCGGGGTGTGGGCGGCTTCTTTGATCGCGAGGACCGCGCCGGTGAGGGTGAGGAGGGCGTAGAGGGAGGAGATCGCATCCCACTTCTTCGCCCGGTCCCGGGTTCCTGCAGGGACGACGAGCGGGGTGAGGATGAGGGCTGCGATCACGACGGGGATGTTGATGAGGAACACCGACCCCCACCAGAACCGCTCCAACAGTGCACCCCCGACGATGGGTCCGAGCGCGGCGCCGACCACGGAGATGCTGCCCCAGATCGCGATCGCGATGTTCCGCTCCCGCACGTCATCGAACCCGAGCCGGATCAGCGCGAGAGTGGCGGGCATCATGCACGCCGCCCCCACCGCGAGGAGCGCACGCGCACCGATCAGGACCTCCGGTGTCGGGGAGAACGCGGCCACCAGCGACGCCGCCCCGAAGAGCGTGAGACCGACCAGGAAGAGACGGCGATGCCCGAACCGGTCACCCAAGGTTCCCGACCCCAGCAGCAGGCCCGCCATCACCAGCGGGTAGGCGTTGATGATCCACAGGCCTTGGGAGGCCGACGCGCCCAGGTCCACCGTCAGGGTGGGCAGGGCGGTGTAGAGGATCGAGTTGTCGA
Source organism: Leifsonia xyli (assembly GCA_003243275.1). Classification (GTDB taxonomy): domain Bacteria; phylum Actinomycetota; class Actinomycetes; order Actinomycetales; family Microbacteriaceae; genus Homoserinibacter. Next base: position 250,261 of record QFQR01000004.1, read on the forward strand.
GCGTGATCAGCAACAGGCCGAACGCGACAGTCACCAGCAGCACCCACCGCCGCGATGACAGCGATGACGCTTGAGTGTTCACAGTGTTCATGTGCGGGGATGCCTTCTTGTGTCAGGAGTTCTTTCGATCATTGCGCCCGGCCGGTTGCCATAGATTCTTGTGTTCATCGCGCAGAGTCCGTGCTGGTGGTGTCCAGGGAGGCGGCGATGTGTTCCAGGAGCTGCACCCGCAGAGCCTGCGGGATGGGCTCCCCGGTGAGGGCTTCGTAGCTCCACAGCCCGTCGGCGGCCATCCGTGCGGTCAGCATCCGCAGCTCCTCCCGCGGATACCTGTCGTCCACGCCGGGCTGAGGGAGCGGGGTCGTCCACCGCGCGGCCACTTCCGCACAGGGTGCGAAGAGGTCACGGTGCGCGGCGCCGTCAGCCATGAACACCAGTTCCGCGCGGGTCATCGACCGGGCGACCCGCACATACGCCGCCAACCGCTCAGCACGGGTCGCCTCAGAAGCGGGTTTCCCGGCGGCTGAGACCATCTCCTTCTCCCAGTCGGCCGCCAACTGCTCATACACCCCACTCAGCAGTGCCGTCCGGCTCGGGAAGTGATACAGCAGGCCCCCCTTGGTGATGCCCGCCTGCTCGGCGACAGCGTCGATCGTCACCGCAGACAGCCCCTGCTCCTCAGCGACCCGCATCGCCGCCTCGACGATCGCAGACTTCTTACTCGGCCTCACCACCGTGCCGCCTCCTCCGTATCGACGCCGTACCTCACCAACCACTAGACTATACTAAATGGTACAGTAACCGTGTGTGGAGAGGAACGACAGCATGACGAAGTGGACGATCGGGACCGGGGCAGTCGTGACTGTGATCGGGATAGTCGCCTACATCGCGTCGGGGGCATCCAGCCTCACCGCGCTGATCCCCGCAGCCCTCGGCATCCTGCTGGTGATCGCCGGACTCATCTCCCGGAAAGAGGCGGCGCACCGGCACGCGATCCATGCGGCGCTGGCAGTCGCGCTCGTCGGCCTGGCCGGCACGCTCATGAACGTCCTCAAGCTCGGGGAGCTCCTCGGGGGCACCGCAGAGCGCCCTATAGCGGTCATCGCCAGCACCCTGACCTTCGTCGCGCTGCTGGTCTACCTGGTTCTCGGGGTGACCTCGTTCATCCGCGCACGCCGCTACCGCCGTGCCTGAAACCCGCCCCCTCGACACGCCCCACGTCGCCGGGCGGGGCGATGGTTGGCGGGCGCGGCTGTGGGAATGGGTCCGTGCCCGACCGCTCGTGTGGGCGAAGCTCTCCCTGGCCGCGAACATCCTGATCGTCGCGACCGGCGGGGCGGTCAGGCTTACCGCATCCGGGCTGGGCTGCCCGACCTGGCCGCTGTGCACCGAGGACTCCCTCTGAAGCGCCCCGGGTTTCAGTGTTCCAGTCGATGGTGGTGATGTCGCCGAGGTTGGGGGCGTCGGGCCAGTGGTGGGCGAAGACGCGGGCGACGGGCTCGTTGATCTCGGAGAACCAGATCGTGCGGGCGTCGAACACCTCCTCGACAGCGAGGTCGAGTCCGCCGTAGCCGGAGAACAGCGACCCGACCCGCAGGCGGCGGTCGCCCGGTTCGTCGCTGGCGTTCGGCATGAGGACTCCGGCAGATCGGTGATCCCCGGTCGCTGCCTCTGCGAGCGCTGACCGGGCTGGTTATCTGCCAGGTGCTCGCCGCGCCTCCCGCGCCTCCCGTGCCTCCCGTGCCTCGCTGACCGCGCCGCGCCCGGCCTCTGACGGAGCCTTCGTCTCCGCCTCCCTCAGAGCCACCACGCCTCTTGCAGATCGAGGTTGAGCCCGCCTTCGGCGGGCCGCTGCTCACCTCGTGAGCAGGCAGAGAGGGCGGGCCGGATGACGGTTTCGATGCGCGTGATGTCGGCGGGTGACGGGTATAAGTACCTGTTGCGCACTGTCGCGGCCGGCGACGGCGACCGCTCGCTCTCGACTCCGTTGACGCGCTACTACAACGCCGAGGGCACCCCGCCCGGTCGCTGGCTCGGTGCCGGGGTCGCCACACTCGGCGGCGGGCGGATCAGCGTGGGTGATCAGGTCTCCGAAGCCCAGCTCCAGCTGCTGGTCGGCATGGGTCGAGACCCGATCACCGGTGAACCGCTGGGCCGCGCGTACCCCGAATACCGAACCGTGGCCGAGCGGATCGAGGCACGTACCAGTGCGCTTGATCCCGCACTCGGGCCGGCGTCACGCGCGGAGGCGGTCGCGGCCATCGACACGGAGGAGGCCGGGCGCGGGACGCGGCGGGCGGTTGCGGGGTTCGACTTCACGTTCTCGATCCCGAAGTCCGCCAGCGTGCTCTGGGCGGTCGCGGACGCGGGGACGCAGGCGTTGATCGCGGACGCGCATCACGCTGCGGTTGCGGAGGTGGTTGCGTTCATGGAGCGGGAGGTTGCAGCCACCCGCACCGGCGCAACCGACCGCGACGGCGCGGTTGCACAGGTCGACGTCGCAGGTCTGGTCGCCACGGCGTTCGATCACTACGACAGCCGGGCGGGCGACCCGCACCTGCACACGCATGTCGTCATCAGCAACAAGGTGCAGACCGTCCTCGATGGCAAATGGCGGTCGCTGGATGGGCGGCCGATGCACGCCGCCGTGGTCGCCCTCTCCGAGCTGCACGAGGCGGTGTTCGCTGACCACCTCACTCGCTCGTTTGGCGTCTCGTGGGAGGCGCGCGACATGGGCCGCGACCGCAACCCCGCGTGGGCGATCGCCGCGGTGCCCGAGGCGATGGTGAAGGAGTTCTCCACCCGTGCCCGGCACATTGATGCCGAGACCGACCGCCTCATCGGCCAGTACGTCGACGCGCATGGGCGGCGGCCGTCGCCGGCGACGATCATGAAGCTCCGCGCCCAGGCCACCCTCTCGACCCGGCCGGAGAAGGAAGTCCGGTCGCTGGCTGACCTCACCGCCTCCTGGCGGGAACGGGCCGGGCAGGTGCTCGGGTCGGATACGACCTCGTGGGCGCGCGGCGTGACGGCAAACAAGGAGCCGTTGCTGCTGCGCGCGGACGACGTGCCGTTGGATGTGATCGACTCGCTCGGGGCAGACGTTGTGGCTGCGGTCGGTGAGAAGCGATCCACCTGGCATCGCTGGAACCTCACTGCCGAGGCCGCGCGGCAGACGATGGCCTACCGGTTCGCGTCGACAGAGGATCGCGAAGCTATCGTCGGCCTGGTCGTAGACGCCGCCGAAGCCGCTTCGCTGCGCCTGACCCCGCCCGAGCTCGCATCCAGCCCGGCCGCGTTCCGCCGACCGGACGGCACGAGCGTGTTCCGGCCGAAGCACTCCGCGCTGTTCTCCTCCGAGGAGCTGCTGGCCGCCGAAGACCGCCTCCTCGAACGCGCCCACACCACCACCGCACCGACCGTGCCGCTGACCACCGTCGAACGGGTTACGAAGCGGCCCGACAGCAAGGGCCGGATGCTCGGTGACGACCAGGCGGCCGCACTGACGAAGATCGCGCTCTCGGGCCGGGTGGTCGATGTGCTGGTCGGCCCTGCTGGGGCGGGGAAGACCACCGCGATGTCAGCGTTGCGGCGGGCGTGGGAACGCGAGCACGGACGTGGCAGCGTGGTCGGGCTTGCGCCGTCCGCGGTCGCCGCGCAGGTCCTGGCCGATGACCTCGGCATCCAGACCGAGAACACGGCCAAGTGGCTCGACACTCACGACCGCGCCGGCGAGACGTTCCGCAAGGGTCAGCTCGTCATCGTCGACGAGGCATCGCTGGCGGGCACGCTCTCCCTTGACCGCATCACCGCCTTGGCGGCGGAGGCCGGGGCGAAGGTGCTGCTGGTCGGGGACCACGCCCAGCTTCAGTCCGTCACCGCCGGTGGCGCGTTCTCCCTCCTCGTCCACGACCGTGACGACGCCCCGGAGCTGGTCGACGTGCACCGGTTCGTCCACCCGTGGGAGAAGACCGCGTCCCTCGCGCTGCGGCATGGGCGCACCGATGTCATCGACACCTACACCGAACACGGTCGCATCCGAGGTGGTGAGACGGAGGAGATGATCGACGTCGCCTACACCGCCTGGCGCAACGACACACTCGCCGGGCGAGCCAGTGTGCTCGTGACCGCCTCGAACGAGTCCGTCCAGGCGCTCAACAACCGGGCACGCGCTGATCTGATCCTCGACGGCACCGTGAACGCCCGCCGTGAGGTCGAACTGCACGACGGAATGAGGGCTGCGGTCGGGGATACGGTCATCACTCGCCGCAACGACCGCCGCCTCCGCGCGGGACGGTCCTGGGTCCGCAACGGCGATAGGTGGACGGTCACCGAGGTCCGTGACGACGGCGCTCTCACCCTCCGCCGCGCAGGGCGCACGTGGGGCGCCTCGGTCGTGGTCCCGGCCGAGTACGCGGCCGAACACCTCGATCTCGGTTACGCCGTGACGTCATACCGGGCGCAGGGCATCACCGTGGACTCCTCGCACGTCCTGGCGGATGCGTCGATGACCAGAGAGACGTTCTATGTCGCCATGACGAGGGGGCGCGAGCAGAACATCGCCTACGTCGCCGTCGACAAGCCCGACCCCGCCCACGACGGCCCTCGCCCCGGCGACAACACCGAGGCGACAGCCCGGTCCGTGTTGTTCGGGGTGCTGCAGCACGTCGGTGCCGAGCTGTCGGCGCACGAGACGATCACTGCGGAGCAGGACACCTGGGCCTCGATCGCGCAGCTTACCGCCGAGTACGAGACCCTGGCCGCCGCCGCCCAACACGACCGCTGGGCCGCGCTCGTCCGCTCGTCTGGGCTCAGCGACGACGACGCCGAGGACGCGATCGCCTCACCCGCATTCGGAGCGCTGACTGCCGAGCTCCGTCGGGCCGAGGCCAACCAGCACGACGTCGAGACCCTGCTGCCGCGCCTCGTGCGAGCACGCGGGTTCGGGGACGCCGACGACATCGCCGCGGTCCTGCACTACCGTCTTGCCCGCGCGACCGCCAGGCCAGCGGGAGCCGGGCGTGCACGCAGAACACCACGTCTCATCGTGGGCCTCATCCCCGAAGCCACCGGCATCATGCCATCCGAGATGCGGCAAGCGCTGACCGAGCGACGCGACCTCATCGAAGCCCGGGCCGATGCTCTCCTCGACACCGCACTCACCGAGAAACACGAGTGGATCACGAAACTCGGAACCCCACCCAAGACTGCACGAGCGGCCCAGGCATGGCGGAACGCCGCGCGCACCATCGCCGCCTACCGCGACCGCTACGGCATCACCGGACCCGCACCCCTCGGAGCACCCGCCGAAGCCGAGACGCAGAAGATCGACGTCGCCCGCGCCCGTGCTGCGCTTGACCGAACCCGCTCGCTCGAAAGAGAACCGAACAGCGCACGTCAATCGCCTGCTACTACTAGGCCGGTCCGACGCTCCTTGTAGCGCCTGAACGCCAACCTACGAAGCCCGCGACCTGGTAGCGTGAAGATGTGTCCCGTACAAGGAGGCTACGAGAAGATGCCGGAAGATAACGAGGTTCTGACCGCTGATGAAGCGGCAGCGCTCTTGCGTGTCTCCACCAAGACAGTGCTCTCACTCGCCCGCGCGGGGTCGCTGCCCGGAGAGAAGGTGGGACGCGCTTGGCGCTTCGTGAGGAGCGATGTCCTTGCGTACGTCCGCGGTTCACTGCCGCAGGCAGGAGCAGAGCACAATGAGTGAGGTCGTGACGGCACTGTCCGAGATGAACAGTGTCCTAGGCGGTGACAAATGCTAGATACTTCGAACTGGCCCGAAGTTGAGCTTGACGTCCTGAAAGAAATCCAACTCGATCCAAAAAACGTTCGCCTTGAAGTGGCCGACGCGAAGGTCGAGGCCGACATCATTGAAGACCTGTTCGTCAACGAAGATGCGTTAGCGCTTGTCGAGGGCATCTGCAAGGTCGGCTATCTGACACACGAGACGCCGGTCGTCCTAAAGCGACGCGGTAAGTATGTGATGGTTGAGGGGAACCGCAGGCTCGCTGCACTCAAAGCCATCCAGAACCCGATGTTGGTCCCCGACTATCAGGCGCGAGTCGCGTCGCTGGCGGCCCTTCTGCCAGACCGCTCTGCGCTCGCGAAGGTCCGGGTCATGGTTGCACCGAACCAGACCGAAGCGGATCAGTTGATCGCGGCTATCCACACCGGGAACCTGCGGCGGGCCTGGAGTCCCAGCAGGCAGGCGGCGTTCTTCCAGGCGCAGATCGACGCGGGGAGGAAGCTCCGTGAACTTCTGACTAGGTATCCCACGATCGACGTTCGCAAATTCGTCTTTCGAGCGCACATCATCAATCTCTTCAAGTCCGTGCATTACGACGAGGCCGAGCTTCAAGACTTCCTTGCAACAAAGAAGTGGGCCAGGGGCCTATCGACGCTGGCGCGCATCTACGAGTCGAAAGAGTTCCTTGACCTGACGGGGCTTACGATGGATTCAGACGGCAACGTCACGAAGACGCTCTCGGACGAAGTCTTCAAAGATGTTGCTACGGCAATCGTTCGCGGGATGTACGACGAGAACATCAACACGCGCAGCCTGAACTCGGTCTCAAGTCCTCGCTACACGCAGCTGATGAAGGAACTGCGTCAGATCGTTGCTGACGCGGGAGAAGCAGCTCCGCCTAACCCCACAACCCCAACTACAGGGACGACTCCCGACGGAGGGAACAACCCACCGCCCGGTGGCCCCGGCGCTAAGCCGACTCCGCCCACGGGGGCACCTGGTCTCGGAGAACCTCCGAGCGCTGCGCCTGGCACCGCGGAGCCGAAGCCTCCGAGGAAGCGTCCAGCCAAGAAGAAGCTCAGGAACCTCGACCTCGGGCAGATCAAGGCTCCCGCGAGTTACCCCGAAGGGTTGAAACTGCTGCTCGGCGAACTGTCTGAGGTCGACGTGCAAAAGTTCCCTAACGCCACCTTCCTAATGATCCGGGCCGTACTGGAAAAGTCGATCAAGGCGTATGCGGAGGCAAAGTCGATCGACATCAAGGGCTCCGGGAACAACCAGAACGGCCGTGTCCAACTTGGCCACGCCCTGAACTGGCTCTTGGAACACGTCAAGGCGAACGGCCCGAAGCACCTGATCCAGGTCATCGAGGGCGTCAGGACAGGGAAGCTCGTTACGTACACGAACTCAGGCGACTCGCTCAATGCGATCAACCACAACCACCACTTCCTAGTCGATCCCGACCAAACGTTCTCAATGTGGGCCTCCATCGACTCGATCATGAGATACGTGATGAAGCCATGAGCACGAGCGCCATCGGGGTGTCCACACGACGCCCGCGAATCTCACCGCTCCGGTACCCGGGCGGAAAGTCTGCCTTGTACTCGCGCCTGCGCAAGATGATCCGCGATATGGACCTCGCAGGCTGCACCTACGTCGAGCCGTATGCGGGCGGAGTCGGCGCCGGTCTCAGTCTCCTGGTAACGGGGCAAGTCGAGCGCGTCGTCATCAACGACCTCGACCCGGCTATCCACGCATTCTGGACTACGGTTCAGTCCGAGCCCGGATGGCTGATCGAGCGAATCCACAAGGCCAAGCTTGACGTCACCGAGTGGCGGCGGCAGCGCGAAATCTATGTTGCCGCCGACACCAGCGATCTGTCACAGCTCGGATTTGCCACCTTCTATCTCAATCGCACGAACAGGTCCGGGGTGCTCAACGGCGGCCCGATCGGCGGGCTAGACCAAACGGGTAATTACAAGATCGACGCCCGCTTCAACCGGGACGGCCTTGCTGAACGTATCCGAATACTGTCGCTCTATGCAGACAACATCGTCCCGACGTCGCGCGATGGTATTGAGGTCATCGCTGAGTACGCTCCCAAGGACGATGTCTTCATCTACGCCGACCCGCCCTACTTCGAGAAGGCCGGTTCGTTGTACCTCAACGCCTTCTCTGCAACCGACCACGAAGACCTTGCGCGGGTCCTCAACTCCGTCGCAGACAGGCCGTGGATTCTTACCTATGACAACGCTCCACAGGTGGCGGAGCTCTACGCGGCGCGTCGGCGTCGAGAGTTTGAGCTCCACTACTCAGCGCATCGCGTCGGCAAAGCCACTGAGGTCGCCGTGCTCTCTGAATCCGTTCCGGAGATCGGACAGGGCTGGCCGCTCACGCCGACAACGTTGACGTAGCCAGCTCCTACGGGACGAGGGCCGCCCACCGCAGAGGAGGCGGAAGAACTATGCCTCCTCGCGCTCGGGCGGACGGATCAGCCGCACGTTTGATACGCCGCCTTGGTTGACGCAATCCTGAGCGAGGTCGTGAACACGCCAGTAGAAGTCAAGGTCGGCAGCCGCCGCGTTCACGGTGCTCTCGACAGGCATGTAGCGGTGCAACGGTGTGGAGACACCACCGTAGGAGTGGCCGAAGTTATCCACCGTGAGGATCGTCAGGGCCTCTGATCCGGTCCACTCGATCCCGACGCGCACGTCGTACTCGTCGTTGCCCGTCGCGTCGGCGGTCGTCCGGATGAGAGCCATCAGGCCTGCGACGCCGCACTCGACCGCGTCCGACTGGACCTGCGATCCCTCGAAGTACCCGTCGCTACTCATGCGGTGGCCGCCGATTGCGGCTGCGAGCGTGACTGATCCGTCGTGGTGGAGACTTGCCCATGCTTCCTTCCACTGTGATCTGTCGCCCGTTGCGGTGTTGACGGCGACCCAGCGCCGCGATCCCGGTCGTGGGTTGTGCCGGTCGACGTTTTCCAGCGGGTGCACACCTCCACGTCCGGCGTAGAACAGGGCGAGGCCTTCGGCCTTGGTCAGTACGTCGCGCGCTCCGTCGCGCGTCAGGCGGTTGTGGAGGCGAGGGACGCGCGGGTGGGCGACAGCGATCAGCCAGGCGCGTTCGCTCGTGGCGCGGCCGCCCGCGGTCTCGGCATACAGGTTGTCGAGCGCTTCGCTGGCGTGGCGGCGTTCATCGAAGCGTGCTCGGTACATCGCCTCGATCTGTCGTTCCTTCATCCATACGGTGTCGGAGTCGTTGCGCACCGGAGCGCCGAAGTAGTCGTTGCGGTAGATCAGGTGTGGCCCGTCAACGCTTGCCGGCACTTCCACGACGACAGCGCGGGCACCCTCCGTTCCGAGGCGGTGCACGTTGAGGCCGAAGACGGGCGGGGAGATAGCGGTGATCGCTGCGGAGCGCAGGGATCGCTCGTACGCTTCATCGAACTCTCCGACGTCGACTCGCTCTGTCGCGGCCTTCTGCGACTCGCGTACTCCGAACACGATGACGCCGCCGCCGCTGTTCGCCATCGCTGCAACGTCCTTGGGGAAGTCTGTTTGCGGTAGTCCCTTCGCCGGGGGCAGCTCTGACTTCCAGTCCAGGTCGGTCGTCTCCATGACTCCGCTGCTCACCGCCGCATCCAGCAGTTCGTCCGTCAGAGGTCCAGGAGCGACCCCGAGGGCGCGATGCAGAGCGGTGAAGATCATGACCCCCAGCGTAGGGATCACCTGCGACAACTGGCGGTGACGCCGACCAGTGGCTGCCTACAGCGCGCGCCCCTCCCGATGAGCGGACGGGGTGATGCCCGACTCACGCGCGAATGCCTGCCCGCCGCCACCTGCGGGCGAGTCGAGGAGGGCCGTGACGTCTGTGGCGTCGGTGATGAGGGACGCGATGCCTTCGCGCAGGAGCCGGTGCGTGCCGGAGCTGGCGGCACTGGTTACCGGGCCGGGCACGGCGCCGACCGGGCGTCCGAGCTGCGTAGCGCGGGCGGCGACGTTGAGGGAGCTGGAGCGATAGCCGGCCTCCACGACGACGGTTGCACCGGAGAGGGCACCGAGGATGCGATTGCGGGCGAGGAAACGCCACTTGGTCGGCGCGGAGCCGGGCGGCATCTCACTGGCGAGCAGGCCGAGGTCTCCGACTCGTGCCAGCAGCTCACGATTGCCGGATGGGTAGAGGCGATCCAAGCCGCCGACCATGACGGCGAGGGTCTGCCCGCCTGTGGCGAGTGCGGCTCGGTGTGCGGCGGCGTCGATGCCGTAGGCGCCGCCGGCCACGATGATCCGCTCAGCATGGGTCAGATTGGAGGCGAGTTCGCCCGTGACGTGCTCGCCGTAACTAGTGGCGGCGCGGGCTCCGGTGATCGTGACGCGATCGTTCAGCGGCGCGGTGAGGTAGGAGACAGCGCCTCGCAGCCATAGAGCGGTGGGGGCGCGGTTGCCCAGATCGTTGAGGGCGGTCGGCCACTCATCGTCGCTGGGGATGAGGATGCGCAGCCCGAGGCGGTCAGTCTCCGCGAGTGCCTGCGTGACCGTGCGGGCATCCATTCGCGGGGCGACCTTGTTGCGCCACAGCCTGGCCTCGACCGCATCGACGTTCTTCGGGAGTGCGCCGGCACCGGCTGCCAGGCGCACGGTCTCGACCGCGCCGACCGCGGCGAGGAGCCTGCCGGTCACGGCGTCGTCGGGCTCCAAGGTCGATGCCAGGGCGACCCGTGCGGAGCGTTCGTCCTTGGCGAGAGAAGTGATCGTGACCATGCCCGGCTCCCATCCGTGTGTGCCAGACAGGTGCGCGAGCGCCGCCCGAATCCCCGGGCGCACCTCTTACGAATGTCGCCGGAGCGTCGTACTCTGGAGGGGAGGCAGATTCCTCCTTGATGTGGCGTCCCTCGCGGACAGGCCCTCGGGCCACTCTCTACGCACTGTCTCGTCACCTGACCGTGCCACGAGAGGAAACGCCATGATCCGACTGCTCTGGGCGCTCAGCGCCCACGCCCGCTACTACCTGCGGCGTTACATGCCCACCAACATCGCGCTCGACGCGATCCGCACCCGCCGCGGCCTGAAGTGGGGCATCCTCGCGATGCTCCTCGCGGTCCCGTACTTCCTCGCAGCGAACTACTGCATCACGCTGATCGAGGGCGGCGGCCCGGGCTGGCTGAACCTCCTCGTGCTCCTGTTCTGCTGGAATGCGCTCAAGTTCCTCATCATGGGCCTGGTCAGTGTCATCTTGCTCGTCCGCGCCCGCGTCCAGGAGGCCGTCGAGCGTCGCCGCCCGCCGCATGAACGAGGCACAGTCCCTCAAGTACCCGATGGCGAGTGTGGCGTGATGGGCGCCGTGATCTACACCCGCAGCGCACGCCCGAACTGGGCAACCCACGCTCACCAGCGGGCCGCCTGCCAATGCCTGGCCGCCGAGCTCGGCTACGAGGTCAGCGGCGAGTTCCACGACAACGGCCGGACACGACCCGCGCTCGACCAGGCCCTCGCCACCATCCGCGACGGGCAGGCATCGGCGCTCATCGTCGCGGACCTCTACCGACTCAGCCGACCGTCTACCGAGTTCGCCCGCATCATCGAGGCGCTGGACGAGGCCGACGTGCCCCTCTACGTCGTCGGGCAAGGCCGCGTGAGCCTTCCCGCGACTCCCGAGCTCGGCATCATGCTGGCGATCGCCGAGTACGAGGCCAAGCACTCCGAGGAGGACTTCACTCTGTAACCGCCACCCGACGTCCCCGAGGGCGGATGGTCGCACCTGCTGCGGCCACCGCCCTCTTCACTGCCCCCTGACTCACCCCGAAATGCAGACCAACCTCCATCAAGGTCATCCCGCCCTCGTAGAGCCTCACAGCCTCGCACGTGTGCTCCTCAGCCAGCCCTCGCACGCGCATCGGGACGGAACGGCGGACGAGGTGCGCGGCCACCGTTCGGTGGTAGACGCCGAACCGCTCACCGAGCTGCGCTAGCGTCATGCCCTGCTCGTACAGCGCCACCAGCTCATCAACCTCGGCGGCGCTCAGAGAGGTTTGAGTCTTCCCAACTGACCGCACCACACGACCCCGCGAGTCGGTCACCGAGGGTTCGGATGGCCGTTCGCTACGCTCGTAGGCACCCCGAGACAGGCGAGAAGCCACGGTTTTCAGGGCCGGGCCAGGGTTCTCAAACTCTCTACGGAGGTGCACACTGGTTTAGACAGTAAGAGGCCCGGCATCACTGTGATTTCGCAGGGTGCCGGGCCTTGTCTCTTGCTCGGGGTGCAGAGTCGATCCCCTCCTGAACCCCTCGGCCCACCGGCCTCATCGCGACGAAACGAGCGGGGCCACCTTCGAAAAGACGACCCCGCTCGACGCTTGTCCCTGATCCCGTCGGCCCATAGACTCCGGAGCGTTACCACCCTCAGGCCAGCGCAGGCCTGTACCTCCTCTGAGGCTGCGACTCAACGGAACTGCAATTCCGACTGAGCCGGTAGACCGGGATCACCGCGTCCGGCGACTTTGGACCCCGGCCAAGCTCTATTTCGTCATCGATACACCTCGGCAGAAGCGCGGTCCGCTTCCCTGAACGGATTCCAATTCAGGGGAGCGAATTCGTCGTCGCCGTACTTCATGATCATGCGACGTTCGACGGCGCGCCCGAGCGCGTTGTTGAACGAGTTCCGAGGGTTGGCGACCCACGACTCCGGGATGCCCTTCATCTCCTCGAACTTTGCATAGATGGTGTCGCGATTCGCTGCGGTACCGATGGCGTTGACGACTTCGGCAACCCAGTCGGTCGACGGAACGCGCTTCCGGACGGGCGGCTCGTGCTCGTCCACAGTCGAGAAGTCAACGGTGCGAGGCGTCGCGCCTCGGGTGTCCTCGTCGGGCGTGGTGTCGTCAGCGAGGACAGCTTCATCGTCTTCGCTCGGAACCCCGATCAGTTCCTCAAGGTTGCTGATCGCGCCCAGGAGGTTCGTGAGGCGGCGAGCGACAACGTTGAGTTCGCTCTGCAGCGTCATGGCGCGCTCCTCGGTCTCCCTGCGCTCAGCGCGGAGTTCATCGAGGGTGGCGCGAAGTGAGTTCGATCGCATGTGTCCAAGTGTGGCACACCGCAGTTAAGAAATCCACACACCCGTTACATGCGCGTGTCCCCGACAGGTGTTGTCGCGTGCTTAGGTGTCGAGGCTCAGTCGATTCGCGGGATCGACGCCGGTGCGGGTCGGGAGGCGAGGCTGTCGAGGCGGTCTATATCCTCGGTCGCCGAGCCGTTGAACAGGTGCGTGTAGATCGAGTCCGTGGTGTTGATGTTGGCGTGCCCAATCCACCGGCTGACCTTGCGGATGTCGATGCCCTGCGCGGCGCAGGCGCTCGCGTAGAAGTGCCGCAGGTCGTGCCACCGAGCTGCCCGGAAGCCGAGCTTCGCCAGGGTCGGCTTGAAGTAGTACCTGTACACCGAGGCCACGTTGAACGGGCGCGACCAGTCGACCGCGCTCTTGCCGTCGCCGTAACCGCCTTGGAGTCGTCCCGGCCAGAGGTCTGCGCCTCGGGTCTCGGTGTACGGTAGGCCGAGCTTCGTCAGGTCGAGGATGCGAGCGGTCGCGCCAGCCTTCCGTAGCGCCGCTGCGAGCTTGGCCGACCCCTCCCGGCCTGCGTCGTCGCAGTCGTAGGCGACGAACACCTCCCGGCCCCGCAGCGGCGACAGGTCGGGAGGGACGATGCCCTCGCCGCCCGTCGCGGTGACGGCGACCGCGTGCCCGCCGAGCGCCTGATTGGTCAGCATGGCGTCGAACTCACCCGCGCAGAAGATGACCGTGTGAGTGTTCTCTGCAAGCTCGCTCGTGAACGCGACCATCGAGGGCGTGCCGTGGCCCTTGGTGCTGATCCACTTCGCCTCGCCGTCCCGCGCGCCGCGCTTGTACTTCTTCACGTTGCGGATCACGCCGTCGACGGATCGGATTGGAACCGTGAAGCGCTGCCCGTCGTAGCCCGCCTGGAACTTGTCGAGCGTCTTCCGGCTCAGGCCGCGCTCGGCTGTGAGGTAGGCGAGGCGGGACTCGTACCGAGTCGAGCGCAGCATTGCCGGCCAATCGCCCGTCGCCTTGTCCTCATGGTCGATCTCGGGCGGAAGCTTCGACTTCTTCGCGCGTGACTTCGGCGCAGGTTTGCGCGTCGCGCCGACTGTGGAGTTCATCCCGCGCTCGGTCTTGAGCCACATCAGCAATTCCTCGATGGACCCGCCGTGTGGATCGTCGCCGCTGCTCTTGAGGCAGTTCCACTTGCCCTCGGTTGCGTTGATCGAGGCCGAGGCCGTGCGTGACGTCGTGGGGTCCTCGCACATCGGGCAATAGACGCGCAGCTCGCCGTCGGACTGGACCGACCCGACCGCGCACCACGAGAAGAAGTCGCTCAGCGCGTCGGGGTCGTAGGTCTTGGACGCGCTCGGTCGCCTTCGGCGCAACTCGCTTGGGCGAACGGTCGGCATTACTCGGCCGGACCGATCGTGACGGAGTCGAGGTAGGCGTCCAGCCACTCACGCTTGTAGCACCAGAACGCGCCGATCTTGGTCGCCTGGATCAGTTCGAGCTTGCGGAGCCGCGCGAGCACCTTCGGGCTGACCCCGAGGTAGGTGCAGGCGGTCTTGTTGTCGTAGTCGAAGCTCGGTCGATTGCTGTCAGACGCAGCGCAGTCGACGGTGCGTTGTTCATGGTTTCTCCGGTTGTAGGTGGCTGGCGGGTCTGCTGAATGTTTGGGTGACTCCTGACTTGTGGTGGCGCTGGTCGCCGCTGGAAGGATGTTCATCGTGCCGAGGC
>QFQR01000028.1 GCA_003243275.1 Leifsonia xyli
TGCTTCGGCCGCTCTGAAACTGATCCACCCGCCGGCGTGAAACTGATCCACCCCAGGTTGGACTTCCAGCCTACCTAGCCTTCGCCTTTGTCGTCTTGTCGTCGTTCCCCGCCGGAGCGACCGCAGGGAGCGCAGGCGGCCCCTTGGTGTCGTTCTGGGCGCCTTGCGTCTGGCCGCGGCGGCGCATGCGGAAACTCTTCCCCTTTGGCGTGATGACGGTCGCGCCGTCAGCGAGGCGGTCGAGCAGCGCCGTCGTCAGCTTCTCGTCGCCGGCAAACACCTTGGGCCACTCCGAGAAGCTGAGGTTGCTGGTGAGCATCACGCTCTTGCGCTCGTAGCGGTCGGCGATGACGTTGAAGAGCAGCTCGCCGCCGGTCCTGTCGAAGGGCACGAAGCCGAGCTCGTCCAGGATGAGCACCTCGACGCGCAGCAGCCGCCGCTGCAGGCGGCTCAGCTCGCGCTGGTCGCGCGCCTCGACCAGCGTCCGCACGAGGTCGGCCGCCCGCCAGAAGGCCACGTGGTGGCGCTTTCGCGCCGCCTCGATACCGAGCGCGATGGCCAGGTGCGTCTTGCCGGTGCCGATGGGCCCGACGAAGAGGACATTCTTCGCGTCCTTCACCCATTCGCAGCGGGCGAGGTCGGCGACCAGCTTCGCGTCGATGCCCTCGGCCTCGCGGAAGTCGAAGCCGTCGAGCGTCTTCATCTCAGGGAAGCGCGCATCGTGGATGCGCTGCTTGATGGCCGACTCGGCGCGCGACGTCTGCTCGGCCGCGAGGACTTCCTGCAGGTAGTCCTCGAAGGCCCACTTCTCCTCGCGGGCCTGCCGCGCGAGGCCTTCAAAGACGCGAGCGAGGCCGGGCATCTTGAGGCCCTTCGCCTGCCCCCGGATGAGCTCGCTGACGAGCGTCTCGCGACTCACAGCGCACCTCCCAGCAGCGCGTCGAAGTCCGCGGCGCTGGCCGTGGCCACGGCGACGTTCCGAAGCGACGCCGGCAAGGCCTCGTCGGTGAGCGGCGGCGCGGCCGTAGCCTGTGGCCGCACGGCCAGCTGCAGCGCCTCGCCCGACAGCAGCGCGTGCTCGAGCCGCCTCGCGACGACGTCCTCGCCCTCGGCGACCGCGGCCTTCAGCACCTGCGCCATGACGCGCGCGGCTTGCTTTGGGCCGTGCAGGTCCACGAGGTGCGCCCAGGCGCGCTGGAAGCGCGCATCGAGCGACGGCATCAGCTCGTCGGCCACCTGCCGCAGCGCCTGCGGCTTCTTGGCCAGCACTGGCAGGTAGTGCCGGTAGTCGACGCTTCGCCGGCCGAAGCCGACGCGCTTGTGCACGACGGGCGGCAGCTCGGGCCCGCGCACCTCGACGTAGTCGACGCCGGCGTAGGCCGTCAGCGTCATGGCCGCCCACTGGCTCCACACCGAGTAGTGCCCGCCCTTCACCTTCACCAGCGCGCTGCGCGTGGCCTCGACGGACAGCACCTCGGCCGGCACGAAGCGCCACTTCGGCAGCGGCAGCATCGCCGGCAGCTCGCCCGCGAAGAGCTCGGCCACGGTGCGCCCGTCGACGTCCTTCTTCTGCGCGGCCTCAGCGTCGAGCCGCGCCATCAGTGCCTTGCTGATGGCCTCGAGCGAGTCGCCTGCCGGAATCGGCACGAGGTGCGCCCAGCGCACGCCCTTGCCGCGCGCCTCGACGCCGCCCTTGTCGTGGCCCGTGGCCGGGCGGGCGAAGCACGGCTCGAAGAGGTAGTGGTTGGCGAGCGCCGCGAAGCGGGCCGTGAGCTGGCGCTCGCTGCCCGCCAGCACCTTCGCCACCGCGGGCTTCAAGTTGTCGAAGAGCAGTCGCTGGTAGATGGCGCCGAGCCACTCGAAGGCCCGGACGTGCCCATCGAGGAAGCACGTCTGGTCCTGCCTCGGGTACAGCCACGCGAAGTCCCGCTTCGACGCCATGCCGCGCAGAAGGAACATCCACGCCTTCTGCCGCACGCCCTTCACGTCGACGTAGACCTCGAAGAAGTCCACCTCGCCCAGGTCGCCCGGCTTGTACGTCAGCGGAACGAAGACCTCGGCCAGCTTCCGCTTCCACTCGCGGACGAAGTCCTTCACCAGCGACACGCCGACGTCGTGCCCCTCTGCCTTCAGCATCCGCCACAGCTGCGTCGCCGTCAGCCGCTGCTTGCCCGCCGTCCAGCGCGGCGCGTCCTCGAGCAACTCGCGCATGCGTGCCTCGACGGCGTCAGTCTTGGGCCTCGCTCGGGCACTCGGCCGGCGCACGCCGACTGGCGCGCCCTCCACGTACCGCTTCACCGTGTTCCGCGAGACCTTGAGCTGCTTTGCAACCTCGCGCTGCGACAGGCCCTTCACCTGGACCAGCCGCCTAATCGTCGTCACCTCGTCCATCTCCAGCATCCCTCTGGGAACGCAGACCTGGCTGTGCCCGGCAAGCGCGCCCTGTTGAGGGGTGGATCAGTTTCAGACCGGCGGGTGGCTCAGTTTCAGAGCGGCGGCATCA
>QFQR01000029.1 GCA_003243275.1 Leifsonia xyli
TGGTCTCGCCGCGCCGGATGGCGTCGATCGCCGCGTCCTTGATGTTCTGGGGCGTGTCGAAGTCGGGCTCGCCGGCGCCGAGCCCGATGACGTCGCGCCCCGCCGCCTTCAGCTCCCGCGCCTTCTGCGTCACCGCGATGGTGGCGGACGGCTTTACGCGCGACAGCGCGTCGGCGAGGAAGGCCATGGGAAGGCTCCGGGAGAGGTGTCGAGGCGGCCGGACCCTAGGCGCGAGGCTCTGCGCGTGCAAGGCGAGCTTCGCCGCGATGCTCAACAAATTTGACACTTACACTTATTTTGTTCACTCTTTGTGCCAAGTCGCACATCCAGGCTAGAGGGTCAGGTGAGCAATAAAAAATTTTTCGACGAGCGAAGCGACCAATCCGAGGTAAAAGCGCGGATAGTTCAGAAGTATTTTTATGCTTGGTCTAATGTTATTATGCCTACAGCAGAAAGAAGCGGCAGCCGGATTGCGTATATAGATATGTACGCTGGTCCAGGCCGATACAAAGATGGCGCCGCTTCAACGCCACTCTTAGTGCTTCAACACGCCATCGAAAACCAAAAGCTTAGAAAAATGCTAGTTGCCCTTTTGAATGATTCCGATCACGATAAAACGTCTACGCTAAAGAATGAAATCGATAATTTACCTGGAGTTGAACGCCTAACTCACAAACCTGTTGTATCCTGCGGAGAGATCGACGCCGAAGCAGAGAGATACTTCAATCAAACACGCCTTGTTCCAACATTTTCATTTATTGACCCATTCGGCTATAAAGGACTTTCGCTAAAAATAATAAAAGGAGTAATCAAGGACTGGGGATGTGACTGCGTTTTCTTTTTTAATTACAATCGAATTAATGCTGGAATCAACAATAATGCTGTGGCAAGCCACATGGATGCTTTGTTTGGCAAAGAACGTGCCGAGGCATTAAGAGCGCGACTGCCAGGCCTGACGCCCGTGCTCCGTGAAGCTTTAATTTTGGAAGAGCTCGCCTTCGAGATCAAAGCGCTCGGAGGCACTTATGTGTTGCCATTTACATTCAAAAATTCAAATGGAACACGCACTTCTCATAAGCTTATTTTTGTTAGCAAGAATTTCAAAGGATACTCAATAATGAAAGATATCATGTCGAAGGAAAGCTCCACTGAAGATCAAGGAGTGCCATCTTTAACATACTCTCCTGCGGATGCATCAATGCCCTTGCTGTTTTCGCTGCAACGACGACTAGATCAGCTTCGCGCCTCACTGCTTCAAGATTTTTCCGGAAAAGAAATATCCGTGACCCAAATCTATGAACGCCACAGCGTCGATAAGCCTTATATCATGAGGAATTACAAAGAAACTTTGACCGAACTCGAAAAAGAAGGCCAGATCGAAGTTCGGAGCCTTAAGGGCACTCGACGCAAGGATACGTTTGCAGATCATCTGGTCGTCAAATTTCCAGTGAGTAAAATCGATGGCAAATAGTTCTTCAATTGAGTGGACTGAAGCGACTTGGAACCCAGTAGCTGGCTGTACCGTCATCTCTCCTGGCTGTACAAACTGCTATGCGATGCGCATGGCTTATCGTCTGGAAGCAATGTCTCAATCTAAGTACGCGGGAACAACTCGAATGTCTGGAGGTCGCCCGAAATGGAATGGCATTGTACGCCTAGATGAGACCTCCTTATTGCTTCCAAAATCCTGGAAGAATGGTCGGATGATTTTTGTAAATTCGATGTCAGATCTGTTTCATGAAAGCGTACCGCTAGATTTTATCAAGCGCGTATTCGAAACAATGGTTGATGCTCCGCAGCACATATTTCAGATTCTGACAAAACGAGCTGAACGTCTTGAAGAACTCTCGACGGAATTGGTGTGGCCGCCAAATGTCTGGATGGGAGTAAGCGTCGAGAATGAAGATTATCTATTTAGGGTCGACCATCTACGTCGTACCGAAGCCGCAATTAAATTTTTAAGTCTCGAACCTTTACTAGGTCCTCTTGAAAATCTCAATCTCGTTGACGTCGATTGGGTTATTGCTGGAGGTGAAAGCGGGCCTCATTCCCGGCCTGTCGATCCGAAGTGGATACGAAGCATTCGAGACCAATGTTTCGACGCAGAAGTTGCTTTTCACTTTAAACAATGGGGGGGCGTTAATAAAAAGAAAACTGGCCGCGTTCTTGACGGCCGCACTTGGAATGACTTTCCTATCCGCGCGGAAGCGTAAGTATCCAGTCGGCGAAGAGTACCGCGGAGGTTTACCCCGGCAGAACGTCCTCGCCCTCGCCGACCCGCGCGCCGCCCGCCTCCTCCAGCTGGAGCAGCAGCGCCGCGTGGTCGTA
>QFQR01000030.1 GCA_003243275.1 Leifsonia xyli
ACCGCGTCCTTCACCGCCCGGCTGTCCGCAAGGCAGAGCTGGCCGAGAATGAGCGGGTCGCCGTCGCGCCCGTTCATCAGGACGAGGCGCTCCGCATAGGCCTTGACGCGATCCATGATCGGCGTCGCCACCACCATGTCGTCGCCGCGCGGCGCCCACACGAACGGGTCGCCGAGCTCCGAATACTCGTTCCAGGTCGGCTCGCGCAGCTCGAGCTCGCGCACCGTCTCGTGGCCGACGATGGGCTTCGTCAGCGTGATGGTCTTGTTCGCCACGGCGGACCTCACAGACGACGGTACTGATCGGAGGCGAGCTTCATCCCGCGAACTTCGCCGGTCGCGGAATTGATCTCGGGCCGGCCGGACCAGTTGGCGTTGGTCAGCAGATGCGTGCGGCCGGCGTCGATCTCCTTGAAGGTGAGGTCGACCGTGCGCAGGATCATGTCCTCCGACCAGGCGAACGAGCCGCGGTCGAACGACAGCTCGATCTCCGCGAGCTGCGGCGAGACCGTGACGTAGCCGGTCGCGTCCTGATTGACGCCGGTCTCCGGCGACGCCTGGGCCGGCCGGATGGTGGCCTCAGCGCGGCCGCTGTAGCGCCGCCCGCCGATGTCGATCGTGTAACGACCGCCTTTGGTCTGCATGGATCTCTCCTGAGATGCTTGAACATCGTGAGGTTGACGGCGAAGACGCGCAGCGCCGCCGCCTGGGCCACCGGCAGGTAGATGCCGGCGCGGTCGTTGTCGTAGTCGAACTCGACCAGCAGATACTGGGCGAACTCGTTCGACTGCCGCACGATTCCGGCGGCCGACAGCTCGTCATAGGCGTGGATGAGCGTCGACCGCATCTGGTCGGGCGTCACGACGCCCTGGATCGCGTTCGGATTGTCTTCGCGCATGACGTGGCGCGGATACTGACCCAGAATGCGGGTCTTCATGTACCGCTTCACATAGGCCGCGACGCAGACGCTCTCGATGTCGAGGAAGGTCGTGTCGAGCAGGTCCGCGCCGTTGATGCGATAGGTTGTGATGATGCGCTCGCAGCGCATCTGGTCGTCCGTCCCGAAGGTGTAGGTCGAGATGCCGGACCGCAGCAGCGTCTCGCGCTCGACCGGCGTGAAGATCGCGGTCGCGTCGCGCGGCGGCGTGATGCCGACGAGGGTGAGCCCCTGCATCGGCCGGGCGATCTCCACCGCCGAGCCGAGGCCGCGACCGAGGTTCTTCGAGAACGCGATCTGGGCGCAGAGCGAGGCCGCGACGCACCAGTTGGGCTGCGGAACCTGATAGGTCCCCATGATCGTGATGTGCGGATCGTTGTGCTCGAGGCCTTCGGCGGTGAGGTTCGCGAGCGTGCCGTTCTTCGCCGTGACGTAATGGCCGTCGAGCTGGGTGAAGGGGTCCCAGCGTTCGCGCATGAAGTCCTTCACGGCGTCGAGCGAGGCCTTGTTCACATAGGGGCTTGCGATCCAGTCGAACTGCTCGCCGGCGATGAGCGCGAGCGCGCCCGCAAGGCCGCCGCCGCCCAGGCCTCCGGTCATCGGCGTCCATTCGACCTTGATTCCGCGCACGCGCGCCGGGTCGCCCTCCCAGGCGCGGTTGACGCGGATGTCGTTGCCTTCGTTGCCGGCGTGCCGAGCCTTCAGCTTGACGGTCGTGGGCGAGCCGGCCTCGATCCGCGCCAGCACCGGCGGGCCGAAGCGCATTCCGAACTTGTTGTAGCCCTTCTGGATTCGCTCCTTGAACCGGTTCGCCACGACCTCGGCGGTGTCGCCCTGCTTCACGCGGATCGAGTACTTCTCGCCGCAGATGAAGACGTACATCTGCCCGTTGGCCTTCGCCGTCCCGGTGAAGGTGATCGCGCCCTCGGCCTGCACCGAGCCCGCGTCCTGCGGGACCGCGATCGCGTAGATCTCGCCCTGCTTGTTGATCTGCCGGGCGTAGGCGACCATGTCGGCCAGCATCGTGCCGTAGCCGAACAGCTCCGACGGGTCGGTCGACCCGACATTGACCAGCGTGAGCGGCTCCATGACGTCCGGATCGGCGCGGCCGATCAGCAGCATGCGCGAGACGCTCGAATAGACCGGCGGCCCGGCGTTGACCTCAGCGAGGAACAGCGGAACGCGGACGTCGTCGGGAATCTGGTTGAACGCGATGGCCATCGGCCTCTCCTCGGTTCTTGGATGCGGTCAGGCGCGAAGGTCAGTCGGCTCCGCCGACGCGGGAGGCCTTCTGCGGGGTGGTGCGGACGCCGCGCTGCGGCTCTTCGGGCGTCGGCGGCAGCGCCTCGGCGGGCGGCTCGGGCGGCGGCGTTGCGGGATCGGGAATGTCGGCGACCTCGATCTCGCCGCCGCGCATCTTCAGTCGCTCCCAGTAGGTCGACCACGTCACGTCGCGGCCTTCGGGAGGCAGGATGTCCTGCTCCTCCGGATCGAAGATCTGGCCGCCGGAAACGGCGGACTTCACATGTCGTCGGTCGGCCATTGGTCCTCCGGGTCGAAGAGGGGCCGCTCCGGCGGCCCAAGGGTCGGAAAGTCCGCGGCGCCGGGATCGGGCCGCGCGGTCCCGCCAGGCGGGATCGTGGTGAAGCCGGCGCTTGCGAGCCGCGGCAGCGACGGCATGGCGAGCGCGGCGGCGAGCATCCGGCAGGTGACGCCGGCGCCGCTGCCGGCGGGCGCGGCCTCGCAGACGAGGC
>QFQR01000017.1 GCA_003243275.1 Leifsonia xyli
GCATGCAGCTCGCCGCGGCGGTCGCGGTCGGCGCGCTGATCGGTCCGTCGCAGGTCGGCGCCCGCGTGGTCGAGATGCTGGTCGGCGAGCGCCTCCACCCGACTGCGACGCTCGCCTGCGCCGGGGCGTTGGTCGCCGTCGGGATAGTGCTTCTTGCATGCGGCGCCGGGCCAGCCGCAGTCGCAGTCATGTTTTACGCCGCCGGGAACGGAGTGTGGTCGATCGCCCGCGGTACGGTCCCTCTCGCGCTGTTCGGCCCCGAGCGGTATTCGGTCGTCATGGGGCGGCTGGCGGCCCCGAACCTCGTCGTGCAGGCAGCCGCGCCGTTTTCGGCTGGGCTTGTGATTTTTCAAGTTGGAACCGAAACGACGCTGGCAGCGCTGGCAACGGTCGCTGCGATGAATCTCGTCGCGACAACCATACTCGTGTGGCGACGTCAGCCGGAGCGTTGAGCGCCGGCGTCAGCGCCGATTGATCGCCGCGAAGCGTACCTCACCGACGTCTGCTTGAGATCAACCGCAGCCCCGGGGCCT
Source organism: Leifsonia xyli (assembly GCA_003243275.1). GTDB lineage: Bacteria > Actinomycetota > Actinomycetes > Actinomycetales > Microbacteriaceae > Homoserinibacter. The sequence goes on from QFQR01000017.1 coordinate 534, forward strand.
CAGCTGGAATGAGGAGGTCAGGGACATCCCCAAAGACGCGCCTGTCCATCCTACCGTCATCGAGGGATCCAAATTGCCGGGAGCGCTGTAATGCTCGGGATCTGGTCCATATCGATCTGAGGCCCTCCGGGCACTCCTAATGCGGATCTTACTACTGCCCGCGCTTGGCAGCCTGATGCCTCGCCTCCGCCTCCAGGATAGGTCCGGAAGTTTCTTCAGATCGGATCGTGTCCCTTAAAGCGCATAAAGGTAGTGGGGTGTCCGGAGCCGAATGCGATCACGGCGTAAACCTCCGCAGCATTGCCGTCGATCTCCATGCCAGGCGAGCCGATCGGCATTCCGGGAACCGCAAGTCCCACCACATTGGGACGCTGCCTCAGCAATGCCGCGATCGCTCGCGCAGGCACATGGCCCTCGATGACGTAACTCTCAATTTCTGCCGTGTGGCAGGATCTCAGATCATCTGGCACGCCCAGCCGTCGCTTGATTGTCTGCATGGCGTTCGTATCGAAAGCCTCGACGGCGTAGCCGGCCCCGCGCACGTGATCGATCCAGGCGGAGCAGCAGCCGCAGGTCGGATCCTTGTGCACTCTCATCGCCGGCGAGGCCGATGATCGATCGGCAAGCATGGCGCTTCCAGCCAATGCGATGAACGTCCGGCGACCGAGGATCATGGCAGGCTCCGATGGTTCGCCTCATTCAAACCCAGCGACTGAACACGAGGCTCTCACGTCCAGTTGCTCGATGATGTGTAGCATTCCACCGCGGCGTCGCGGGGCCTGCGTCATCGTAATCTCAAGCTCGAAGTGAGCCTCGCTACGGAGTTGATTTCAATGAAGACCATCGTCGTCGCCGCCGTCGTTCTGCTGTCCTCGATCGCAGCCGCCAATGCCGGGGTGGGCCCGTCGAACTCGACGAACCAGCATCTTCGCGACAGCGCCGACTTCTACGACAACATTCCAGACATCGGCGCTCTCAATGCGGGCCGCGCCGATGTGACAAGCATCGACAGATCAGCCACCGGTCAGAACCGTCAGATCGGTCGATAAGGACTGGCAGCTTCAGGGACCGGCGCCGCCATCAGCTCTCCAGCCCCGACGGCGTCGCAGGGTTAGCCTGTCCCCCAGGCTGGCCCGACCATCTCGACAGATAGCCGCAAAAAGTAAGGGCCTCGGCTTTCTCCGAGGCCCTTGTCGTTTCAGCCGTTCAGTCGTCGATCAGAAGTCGCGCTGAACGCGCAGACGCTCCACGAAGGCGTCGTCGTCCCTCGGACCTGTGCAGCCGACGTCGGCTTAGGGACCGAACCTCGGGAAGGTCACGCCATGATCTCGTAAAAATTCGCTGAGACTGCTCATGTTTTCAATGTCATCGATCATCGCAAAGAGCGTCTCTTCATCCACCTCTTGAGCGACAATAACTTCGAACTCCTCCAAGTCGTCGGGCGGCTCAAACCCGCGTTTTACGGCATGCCGAGCAATCACTCTCGCCAGCGCTCGACGCCGATCGGCGCCTCGGCGCTCAAGAGTTGCATCATAATTTTCGGGGCTACTCTCCTGCGAAGGAGCATAGGCATCTTGCTGCCTGGCATGCCGCACAGATGATATTTGGGTTGTCTCGCCTACACGCCGCATGATGAAGACGTAGGGCGTAGCGACAAAGCTGCGCGTTCCGGGTATCAGCCCGATCTCGCCACAGTTTGGAAACTCCGCCAGGAGCCGGCGCACTTGCTTGAATCTTCGCTCGGTTGCACGTGCAGCAGCGGAATTTCGATCGGCGATGTAGGTGATTTCATCTTTGATCCACGTGGCGGCTTCAAGCGATAGCGTCGCGATCCGACGTTGCGCCATCAGCCGGGTTTCCTCGCGGCATGACGGCGCTCGGCCTGGCTGATAATCACGTCGACTTCGGCAAGGACCTCATCGAAGTCGACCCCTTCGCCGCGGTCCAGAGCGGCGAAACCCTCAGCGTCTTGAAGAATTTGCCGTCCTTCGCCTTCCAGGTACTGAGCAAGCGCCCTCAGCATCACCCAGGTTCGATCGCGGTCCATGATGGATGCGATTTTACCGTAGGCTTCATACGACTCCGCTGGCACGCGGATCGACATCTGGATCTTCTCGCCCGGCTCGGACATTGAAGCACCTCGTGGGATACGTTGGGATGCAACGTAACCCAGAGGGATGCAGGGGTCCATTTCATGCAGGCCGAAAGCGGTCACTCGCAACGCGCATTCAGCTGCTTTGGTTGACCAGGCCTTACGAAAGGACGCCCATCACGTTCTGCGAGCGTGATTAGGCTCGAGCACATATCGAGAGCAGGCTCTCGCACCCATTCGGCGTCGTGCGCGCGCTCCATCGCCCTGCTCACACGGGACTTTCAGAGCCATCGCTTGCCGATTTCCTAGGACGCCTGGCCAGCACGCGTGAAGAAAAGGGCCCCGGCTGTCGCCGGGACCCTTCACCATTCCCGCTCGTTGCAGATCCGTCGATCAGAAGTCGCGCTGAACGCGCAGACGGCCGACGAAGGCGTCGTCGTCTCTCGGACCGGTGTAGCCGACGTCGGCCTTCTTCAGGTTCTTGGCGTAGATGAGCTCGCCGCCGATATCGAGCTTCTTGACCGGGCTCCAGACCAGGTTGGCTGCGATCGTGCCGGCCTTCCAGTCGTCGGCGAGGCCGCTGCGCGCAACCGTGTTGCTGTAGTTCACCTGGAGGTAGCTGAAGTGGAGCGTCGAGCGCCACTTCGGCGACCAGTAGTGCAGGATGCCGAGGTTGGCGTTCAGCGTCTTAGTCCGCTCGACATTGCCGCCGATGGCGACCCAGTCAAATGTCGGCTGGAAGTTCAGCACGATGTTCTGGGTGTTGCTGTTGCCGATGTTGTTGTCGGTGAAGCCGTTATACGAGAGGCCCGCGCCATCGGTGTAGGCGGCCTGCGCCCAGATGAAGTCGCCCTTGCCGTCGGAGGTGTTAGCCGTTGGCAGATTCAGCTTCACGCCAGCCTGCACGCCCCAGCCCCACTCGCCGTCGGCGCCCGCGAAGTTCGGGCTGAGGCGGCTTGCGTCGCCTGGATTGATGCGATGCGCGACGCCTGCAATCTGGGCCTCGCCCCAGCCCTGCTTCACACGCAGGTTGGCGACGATGTCCGGAATCTGCTGGCCTTCGTTCTGCAGCGAGCTCGCGGTGCTGACATAGCGCGCCGTCATGTCTTCGAGCGAGATGCTGGCCGACACGTCGCCGAACCGGAGCGTGTAGGCGAGCAGTCCGATCGTGCGGTCGGAGATGAACGGGTTCTGGAACGTCGTGTAGGGCTTGAAGTCCCAGAACGAGTCGGTGACGCCGGCGGTCAGGCCCGCAAACTGGACGAAGGCCTGGTCGAACAGGGCGTCGTCGTTGAAGTCGGCGTTCTGGATGCGGGCGCGACGGTCGGTCGTGTTGGCCGCGCCGGTCTCACGCTGGAACTGCAGACGGACGAAGGTCCGCAGCGGCCCATACTCGGTGTCGGTGCGCGCGTCGAACCAGACGCGGGCCCGGATGCGGTAGCCGGTCCGGTTGAACTCGTCTTCCTTGGCGATGTTGTTGCCGGTCCGGTCGAGCAGCTCGCCGCTCGCCAGGTCGAGGCGGGCGTAGCCACCGATCTGGAGACACGTCTCGGTGCCCGGAATGTAGAAGAACCCGGTGCTGCCTTTGATATCGCAGACCTTGACGTATTCGACCGGTTCCGCGCCCGGAAGGTCAGCAGCGTTTGCGCTGCCAGTAACGACGGCGAGGGCAGCCGTTGAGCCAAGTACAAGGCTCTTGAGCAGTTTCATTTCTGGCTCCAATTTCAAATCGGCAGGCACGACCGAAGCCCCCTAGGGTCGCCCTGTTAGCCCCGAATACCTCCGAAATTGATCGCCAATGCTAATCCTCCAACCCCACGATCGCGACGCCCCCGAACTGGATTACGCCGCGGCGCGACCATATTCATGCTGCGACGCGGAACAAGCGCAATCGACTTTGTGACAGTTTGAAGTGGGGTTGTGACGGCGCGATGTGACCGGCGCGCCACGTCACTCAAGGTCGCGCAGTCGGATGGTTCGCACGGATCGGTTGGTCCAAACGAATTGGGCCCCGGCTGTCGCCAGGGCCCAATCGCGATCTGACCGAAAGAGCGCCTTCGTCAGAAGTCGCGCTGCACGCGCATTTTGCCGACCCAGGCGTCCCTGTCGCGTCCGCCCGTGTAACCGGCGTCGGCCTTCTTGAGGTTCCGCAGATAGGCGACCTCGGCGCCGATATCGAGCTTCTTCACCGGGCTCCAGATCAGGTTGCCCATGACCATCCCGGCCTTCCAGTCGCTTGCCGCGGTCGGCGATGCGGCGACCGCATTGTCGTAGTTCACCTGGATGTAGTTGGCCGCGAGGGAGGAACGCCATTTCGGCGACCAGTAATGCAGCACGCCCAGATTGGCGTTCAGCGCCTTGGTTCGCTTGACGTCGCCGTTCACCGCGACCCAGTCGAACAGCGGCTGGAAGTTCGAGATGATGTTCTGCGACTGGGAGATGCCGATGACGCTGTCGGTGAAGCCGTTGTAGGAGAGGCCCGCGCCGTCCGTGTAGGCGGCCTGCGCCCAGACATAGTCGCCCTTGGCGTCGGATGTGTTGGCGGTGGCGAGGTTCAACTTCACGCCGCCCTGGACGCCCCAGCCCCATTCGCTGTTGGCGCCTGCAAAGTCCGGACGGTTCAGTCGAGTGGCGTCGCCCGGATTGATGCGATGCGCGACGCCGGCGATCTGGGCTTCGCCCCAACCCTGCTTGACGCGCAGGTTGGCGACGATGTCCGGGATGCTCTGGCCGCGATTAAACACCGAGTTCGCAGTGTTCACGTAGCGCGCCGTCTTGTCTTCGAGCGCCACGCTCGCCGACACGTCGCCGAACTTGAACGTGTAGGCGATGAGGGGAACGGTTCGGTCCGAATTGTAGGGCGCGACCAGGGTCGAGCTCGGCTTGAAGTCCCAGAACGAGTCCGTCACGCCGGCGGTCAGGCCCGCGAACTGGACGAAGGCCTGATCGAACAGGGCGTCGTCGTTGAAGTCGGCGTTCCAGATCCGTGCGCGGCGATCGGTGGTGTTCGCCTGACCGGTTTCGCGCTGAAACTGCAGGCGGATGAAGGTCCGCAGCGGCCCGTATTCGGTGTCGGTGCGCGCGTCGAACCACAGACGGGTTCTCAGGCGATAGCCTGTCCGATTGTTGTTGTCGGTCTTCGAAATGCCGTCGCGATTGCCGACCACTTCGCCCGACGTGAAATCGAGACGAACGAAGCCGCCGATCTGAAGGCAGGTTTCCGTGCCCGGGATATAGAAGAAACCGGTGCTTCCCTTGATATCGCAGACTTTAACGTAGTCGACCGGCTCAGCGCCGGGAAGATCAGCAGCGGTCGCGTACCCCGTCATCCAGACGAGCGCAGCAGTCGAGCCGAGAGCAAGGCTCTTCAGCAGATTCATTTGATGGCCTCCAAACCGAAGTCGGCAGGCCCAACCCATCCCCCAGTTGGCCGTTTAGCGCCGAACACCTCCGATGAAGATCGCCATGATGAATCCCCCGACCCCACGATCATGACGCTTTCCGGTCGGGAAAACGCCATGCCGCGACCATATGCGCGGCGAGGCGCCGCACAAGCCAAATCGTCGTATTTCCGTCGCTGAGCGCTGCAAATCGGCTCGCTGTGTCTGGGGCGCCACGAGTAGCCGTCAGGTCAAACGTTTTTGATGGCAGGTGTGGGATTTGCCACCGCGCGGAATGCCTCAAACCGGCATGTTTATGTCGTGAACTGAGTTGAGGGATTTGGGAGCCGCCGGCGAGCTGACTCCAAGTCTACTTCGAAGGTTGGAACCGACCGTGATTGACGGCGTCCGTATGTTTTGCGGATCGCCATCAATACGGCGAACGATGTCGCGCGACTACATCACAGATATTGGCCCGCTCGCCGGGCGATCACGCGCTCGGCGGCGACGCCGGGCGTGCAGCGAAAGCTCGTCTCGAGCTTCGCGATCGCCAGCGGACGAGCCGCCAGCGATCGACGTCACCACAGACCTCCAACCCCTGGTGACGCCGTAGGGCCAGCCCGCCCCCGGGCTGGCCCGCTCTCATTTAACGCCCCGGCGGGACGTCAGCCAAGGGCTGACCCGAATGGAGACGCCGTGCGATCGATCCGTCGGCCGAGCAAGGTCAATGCAGCGCCGGCCCGGACGCTCGACACGCTGCTCGACGGCCGAGGAAATTCGCTGACGTTCGTCAGGCTCGTCGCCGCCGTCGCAGTGATCGTTTCGCACTCGTTCCCGATCGTCATGGGCGTCGGAGCCAAAGAGCCTCTCGCCGGGATCTCCGCGTTCAATCTCGGCCAGCACGCCGTGAACGCCTTCTTCGTGATCTCGGGCTTCACGCTGTCGAACAGCCTTTCGCGCAGGCAGCCCCTCCCCTCCTTCCTCGCTGCGCGAATCCTGAGGATCTTTCCGGGCCTGTTCATGCTCGGCGTAATGTTCGCCTTTTTCATCGGTCCGTATCTGACCTCGCTCACCGTCGAGGATTATTTTTCGGACGCGCACACCTTCCTCTATCCGCTGGCGATTCTGGTCCAGTTCAACGAAGCGGTCCCGCCGCACGGCCTGTTCGAAACCGTGCCCTATCCCGACAACGTCAACGAGCCGCTCTGGACGATCCGCTACGAACTCGCAGCCTATGCGGGCCTTGTCATCGCGACGGCGATCGGGCTCTTTCGAAGCGCGGCCGGGCTAGCGCTCAGCTGCCTGGCGATCCTCGCGCTCTACGGCCTGGTTACGAGCAAGCCCGCCCTGACGGGGGATATCCAGGGCTTCTATAACCTCAGCCGCTTCGCGATCTGCTTCATGATCGGCGTGGTCGCCTACCGGTTTCGGCGCGAGATTCGATTGAGCGCTCTGATCGCCTTCCTGCTTCTCGGCGGGACGGCCTTGCTGGCGGCGACCCCGCTTGCCGGCGTCGCCTCGATGATCACGGTCGCCTATCTGGTCTTCTGCGTCGGCGCGCTTTCGTTCGGAGCTGTGGGGGACTGGGTCGATCGCAACGACATGTCCTACGGGACCTATCTCTACGGCTGGCCAATCCAGCAATCGCTGATCTCGATCTGGCCAAGTCTACCGGTTCTAGCGCTGATCGCCGTCGCCGCGCCGCTGGCGATGCTGGCGGGCCTCCTGTCGTGGAGCCTCGTCGAGAAACCGGCGCTCCGGCTGAAGAGGAGCAGATCGATGGACGGGGACGCCTCCCGCCAAGCCTCAAAGCCTTGAGCGTTCTCGCGCAGTCGACGAGAGCCGTTTTCCAAACCCATCGCCATTCGAAGACTTCTGAGGGACTGCGTCGTGTTCGAACTCTCGATCAATGCGTTTTTGACCTGGTTCGCCCTGGTGATGTTCGTCATCGGCGCCCTGGTGAACGGCATCGCGCCCGCTCCGGTCCGGGAAGAGATGAGGGACTGGGGCTATCCCGACGGCGCGTATTACGTCATCGCCGCAGTCTATGCCGTTGCGGCAGCGCTGGTGGTCATTCCGTCGACCAGGCTGGCCGGCGTCATCCTTGGAGTCGGGATGATGGCGGTTCCCATCGGCACTCTGTTCTACCACGGCAAGCACAGGCATACGCTCGTGCCACTGGTGGTCTTCGCGCTTGTGCTGACCCTGGCTGTCCGTCTCTGTTTCTTCTGATTCCGGCCAGCGACTGGGGCCCGACGCCGACCCTCGGCTCATGACAAAGCGAGCCAGCGTCCTGAGACGCTGGCCCTGCGCGCAACCTGATGTGAATTGGTGACGATCGAGCCACGTCGGTCACCGGATCGGCGCAACGCGGCAGCTCGCCCGATCCAAGGCCGAAAGGATCCCAGCCGCGACGCAATTCACGCCCCCTCGCCGCGAAAGCCGTGATGAGCGATCTGGCGTTCGTCGTCAGGCGGCAATCTGGCGATCGCGGGACACCAAAGCGGCGATCCTAGCGCTGGGATCAGGTACCCCACACGCGACGCTCACATCCAGTTGCTTCAAGATGTGAGACATTACACCAATCAATTCGGCGACCGATGTCATCTTCACGTCAAGCTCACAACGAGCCTTGATACGGAGAACATCATCATGAAGACCCCCATCGTCGCCGCCGTTATCCTCTTCTCGTCGATCTCGGCCGCTATGGCCGGCGTCGGACCGGCGAATTCGACCAACCAGCACCTGCGCGACAGCGCCGATTTCTATGACAGCGTTCCCGACTTCCGGACGCTGTCCAGCGATCGGTCGACCAGCTCGACCGTTGACGTCCAGCTCCAGACCGAGCGTGACACCCGCGCGAAGTAACGACGCCCGGCAGACCGGGGCCTCGCCCGCTCAGGTCTCGGCAGGGCCAGCCTTCCGACGGAGGCTGGCCCGAACCTTCAGACGTTCCAGGTCGGACCCACCAATGTCAGTCCGTCCTGCTCGCGGCGAATAAGGCCGCCTTTCTCCATCCGGCTCAGTTCCTTCGTCACCGCCTCGCGCTGGGTCGCGATGCGCGAGGCGATCTGACGGTGGGTCGGCAGCCGGCGTATGGTTCGTCCCGCCGGATCCGCTGAGGCGAGCCGCAGAAGTTCCGCTTCGAGCCTGCTCGCCATCGGCAGGGTCATGACCTCCGACATTCTCTGCAGGGTCCGGCACTGCCGCCGACACATCGCCTGAACGACCGATTTGGCGAACGCCGGGTTTTTCTCGAACGTCTCGGCGAACTCCCGCGCGCCAAAACTCCAGGCCTCTCCGGATTCGTCGACGACGAGTTCGAGCGGCGTGTCGCAATTGTCGAAGGCGAAGGATTCGCCGATGACGTCGCCTGGGATGACGTCGGCGACGAAGGCTTCCTGTCCGTCGGCGGTGATCGATTCCGCCGAAAGCCGGCCGGAGATCAGAACGATCGTCGAGCCGTGCCGCCCTGGGAGTTCGAGATGAGTTCCCTTCGCCAAAGGAATGCGGCGAGCCGCCAATGAGACCTGTGGCGCGCCGAACGCCTCGATGAGCGGCGACGCGGCGGCGCCATGCGCAGGATGCGCGCAGGAAATGTGAGTGGTCATGCTGATTTTATCCGGACCTGAACGCGGTCGCGCCGGCCGAGCGATCGGCGCGCGAGCAGCGCTCTGAGGAAGAGACGACGGCGGACGGTTTCTGGTCCGCCTGACGGCTGGCTACCCGATCCGGGGAGGAGGCGTGGCGCGGGCGAGATCCGCGCTCGAGCGCTGCGAGCAAGCCCGTATCGCCATGGCGGTCATGCGATCGGCGGTCGTCAAGAAACCGCTCGAAGCAGGGAGCCAGGCCGCGCATGGCGTCGAGCATTCGACCGTGGCCGCGACAATTCCAGTGGGAGCGGCCGCGCATGGCGCGTTGACGCCCAGAGTGACTGCGTGACTGGCGCCACTGCTGTGCGTTATGTCGTGGTCGAGCTCGGAATGCGATGTGGCCAGCAGCAGGAAGGCGAACATCGCCACGAACACGACGAGCTTCTTTGCGGCCGCGATCGGCCACCCCATCATGCCGGAGATTGGCGCTCGCCTAGACTGCATTGGCCGGCGCAAGCGGACATGCGCCTGCTTCCAGTTCGATCTGAATGGTCGGATGGGCGATGCCGAAGCGGCTCTCGAGTTCGACCGCCACCGCGCGCATGGCCGCATCGCCGGGATGGCCCGCAGGCATTACGAAATGAGCGGTCAGCGCCGTTTCGGTCGTGCTCATCGGCCAGATGTGGAGGTCGTGGACCTCCGTTACGCCAGGCTGGCCCGCCAGGAATGCGTGGACGGCGTCGGGGTCGATGCCCGGGGGCGCGGCGTCGAGCGACATGATCACGCTGTCGCGCAGCAGTCCCCAGGTTCCGATCGCGATGACGGCCGCGATACACAGGCTCACGACAGGGTCCAGCCACTCCCAGCCGGTGAACACGACCAGCAGGCCTGCGATCACGACCGCGGCAGAGACGCCGGCGTCGGCGACCATATGGAGGTAGGCGCCCTTGATGTTGATGTCGCCCTTGCGGCCCGACATGAACAGCAGCGCGGTGAAGCCGTTGATCAGGACGCCGATGCCGGCCACGACCATGACCGTCATGCCCGCTACCGGTTGAGGGTCGCTGAAGCGCTGGATCGCTTCCCAGGTGATCATGCCGATCGCGATCAGGAGGAAGATCGCGTTGAAGAGCGCCGCCATGATCGAGGACGAGCGAAGGCCATAGGAGAAGCGCGGAGACGGAGCCCGCTTCGAGAGCGTCGCCGCGATCCAGGCCACGATCAGGCCCATTACGTCCGAAAGATTGTGTCCGGCGTCGGCGACGAGCGCGAGCGAGTTGCTCGCAAAACCGTAACCGGCTTCGATGATCACGAAGGCGGTGTTCAGGCCTATGCCGATCGCGAAGGCCTTGCCGAAGTTCGCCGGAGCATGGGAATGCGCACCCGGCCCATGGGCGTGACCTGCATAGTCGTGCGCGGATTGATCCTGCGTCGAGTGATCATGACCCGAGTGATCAAGATCCTCTTTGCCTGACGCCCGGTGAGCCGTGTGGTCGTGATCCCGCTCGCTCATGCGCTCTGCGTTTCATCGTGGGTTCGGCCGCGCTTGCAGACACCAGGCGCGGTCATCGGTGCGACCAACACGGTCGCGAGGTTCAAGACCTGAGGCTTGCCGCCAGATCGCTCGATTGGATCCCGGGGCAGAGCCTGCCTCGGGATCCCGCTTCGTCACATCGTTCGAAGGCGCTTATTTCGGGCCCTTCGTCGGGGGCATGGGCTTGGCCTTCTTCTCGACCGTTCCGGTTTCGACGTCCGAAGACCTCGCATCCGCCTTTTCACGGTCGTGCTGGTGCGTGTTGTCCGCCTGCTTGGTGGTCGGATGGATGCGGCCCATGTTCGGCGAACCGCCGCCACCTGCCGAAGCATACGCCGTCGAAAGCGCCAGGGCGAGTATTGCGACAAGCATTCGCATCTTAGCGTCTCCTCTGATTATTGTCATCGGAGCAAAGATGTTAAGATGATTCTGCCAAGATGGATGTGTAAACCTCCACATCCTATAGCATTAGCCCTGTCTTGCGTCCTTTATCATCCTTTCAAAGAACTCGTGCCGTTCTTCGTGGTTATCGACCACACCTTTGACGACAGGTCGGGCCGTCTGGTCGCAGAACATCCGCACTCTCTCGGTCTGCTCCTGATACGAGCCGCCGGACAGTGCGCGGATCATGCCGAGGCCGACTGCTCGCGCGGCGCCGGCTGCGCTCATGACGATCGGGGCGGCTTCCTCGTTCGTCATCGACGCCAGGACCTCATCCTTGATGTGGCCGATGACGTTGTCGGCGTTTCCGTTCCGGCCGCCGGTTTTGTTGGCGAATTCGGGGTCGAGCTTCGAGCAGACCGCGGTGAGGTTCTGGGCGAGGAAGACCGGCGAAAGGATGTTGCGCATGACATCCTCGTTCAGCGCTCGCGCCGGGGACGAGGTCCCCAGCGCGAGAACCGTGAGCGCCGCCGCGCCGATCGCTGGCTTCATGATCGAACGCTCCTTCATGACGCGGCCGCCGGGACTGCGTCCGGCTCCGGTTCGGGGACCGGATCGGGCTTTCGGCGCCGCGTGAACAGGACGTAGAGCGCGGGCAGCACGAGCAGCGTCAGCATCGTGGACGACACGATGCCGCCGATCACCACGGTTGCGAGCGGCCGCTGCACTTCCGCGCCCGGGCCGGTCGCAATCGCCATCGGCACGAAGCCGAGCGAGGCCACCATTGCGGTCATCAGAACCGGCCGTAGCCGCGTCAGCGCTCCCTGCTTCACCGCCTCCACCAGCTCCATCCCTTGAGCGCGGAGCTTCTGGATGAAGGCGATGATGACGAGCCCGTTCAGAACCGCGACGCCCGACAGCGCGATGAAGCCGATGCCGGCTGAGATCGACAACGGGATGTCGCGAAGGAGCAGCGCGGCGACGCCGCCGGTGAGCGCAAGCGGAACCCCTGAGAACACGAGCGCCGCGTCCTTGAAAGATCCGAGGCTCATGAACAGCAGGACGAAGATCAGGGCGAGCGCGATCGGCGTCACGATCATCAGACGCTGGGTCGCCGAGACGAGCTGCTCGAACTGCCCGCCCCAGCCGACCCAGTAGCCGGTCGGCATCTTGACCTGATCCGCGATCGCTTTTTGGGCGTCGCCGACGAACGAGCCAAGGTCGCGGTCGCGGACGTTGGCCGAGACCACTATGCGGCGCTTGCCGTTCTCGCGGCTGATCTGGTTGGGACCAGGAGCCACCTCGAGCGAGGCGAGCGAGGACAGCGGCACGTATCGGGTCCGCACCGACGGCGCGCCGATCGCGGCCGGCATGGCCTGGACCGGGTCATTCCCGTCCGCTTCAGGAAGCGGCACGGGAATGTTCTTGAGCGCCTCAATGTCGGTGCGCAGCTTTTCGGGCAGCCGAACCACGATGTCGAAGCGGCGGTCGCCCTCGAAGATCTGGCCGGCTTCCTTGCCCCCGACCGCGATCTCGACGATCTCCTGCACGTCGCCGACGCTGACGCCGTAGCGCGAGAGCGCCGCGCGGTTGAGCTTCACAGTCAGGATCGGCAGACCCGTCACCTGCTCGGTCTTCACGTCCGCGGCTCCCGGCACCTTCGTCAGGACCGCCTGGACCTCGCCGGCGACTTTCAGGAGCGTGTCGAGATCGTCGCCGAAGATTTTGACGCCGACGTCCGAGCGCACGCCAGAGATCAGCTCGTTGAAGCGAAGCTGGATCGGCTGCGAGAGTTCGTAGTTCGAACCCGGAATCTCTTCCGCGGCCTTCTCCACGTCCTCCATCAGCTCGGCTTTGGTCTTCTTCGGGTTCGGCCACTCCGAGCGGGGCTTGAGCATGATGTAGCCGTCCGAGATCGACGGCGGCATGGCGTCGGTCGCCACCTCGGCGACGCCCGTTCGTGCGAACACCTCCTTCACCTCCGGCAGCTGCATCAGGCGCTTCTCGAGCGCGCCCTGCATCTCAAGCGACTGCGTGAGGCTCGTTCCAGGCACGCGAAGCGCCTGAATGGCCGCATCACCCTCGTCGAGGCTTGGGATGAACTCTCCGCCCATGCGCGAGGCCGCGATCCCGGTGACGACAACCAGTGCGACCGCGGCGGGCGCGACGACCCAGCGGAGCTTGATCATCAGGCCGAGCAGCGGCTCATAGGTCACGCGGGTGCCCCGCATGAACCAGTTCTCCTTCTCCTTGACGCGGCCGGAGACGAAGATCGCAATCGCGGCGGGAACGAAGGTCATCGAGAAGATCGAGGCCCCGAGCAGCGCCATGAGAACGGTGATCGCCATCGGGGTGAACATCTTGCCCTCGACCCCGGTGAGGGTCAGGACCGGCAGGTAGACCACCGCGATGATCATCGTGCCGAACAGGCTTGGCCGTATGACTTCGCTGGCGCCTGCGAGAATGGTCCCGAACCGCTCCTGCATGGTCAGCAGGCGTCCACGCCGTTCCTGCTCATGGGCGAGCAGGCGCAGGCAGTTCTCGACGATGATGACGGCGCCGTCGATGATGATGCCGAAGTCGATGGCGCCAAGGCTCATCAGGTTCGCCGAGACCTTGTTCTCGACCATGCCTGTGATGGTGAAGAGCATGGCGAGCGGGATCACGAGCGCGGTGACGATCGCCGCCCGGATGTTGCCGAGCAGCAGGAACAGCACCGCGATGACGAACAGCGCGCCCTCGACGAGGTTCTTCTCCACCGTCGTGATCGTGGCTTCGACCAGCGTCGAGCGATCATAGACAGCCCGGGCCTCGATGCCTTCGGGCAGCGTCTTCTGGATGTCGCCAAGCTTGTTGGCGACGCGCTCGGCGACCGTGCGGCTGTTCTCGCCGATCAGCAGCATGGTGGTGCCGAGCACGACCTCGTGGCCATTGAGCGTTGCCGCGCCGTTGCGAAGCTCCCGCCCGTCCTTGACCTCGGCGACGTCCGACACGCGAACCGGCACGCCCGAATGCGACCGGATCACGATCCCGCCAACGTCTTGCGCCGTCAGCGCCTGGCCGGGCGTGCGAACGAGATACTGTTCGCCGTTCCGCTCGATATAGCCTGCGCCGACATTTGCGTTGTTGGTGGCGAGCGCAGTCATCACGTCGCGGAACGTGATGCCATGAGCCATCAGACGGGTCGGGTTCGGCAGAACGTGGAGCTGCCGCTCGTAGCCGCCGATCGTGTTGACTTCGACGACGCCCGGCACCGTGCGGAGCTGCGGGGTGATGATCCAGTCCTGGATCGTCCGGAGATCCGCCGGCGTATAGGCCGAGCCGTCAGGCTTCTTCGCGCCCTCCTTGGCGTCGACGACGTAATTGTAGATCTCGCCAAGGCCGGTCGAGACCGGGCTCATGGCGGTCTCGACACCTACGGGAAGCTGGTCCTTGGCCTGCTGCAACCGCTCGTTGACGAGCTGGCGCGCAAAATAGATGTCGGTCCCGTCCTTGAATACGACCGTGATCTGGGCGAGGCCGTAACGCGAGAGCGAGCGGGTGTATTCGAGGTCCGGCAGGCCGCCCATGCTCGTCTCGAGCGGGAAGGTGATGCGCTGCTCGACCTCGAGCGGCGAGAAACCAGGCGCTGTCGAGTTGATCTGGACCTGGACGTTGGTGATGTCCGGCACCGCGTCGATCGGCAAGCGCAGGAAATTCCAGGCGCCGAAGGCCGCGACTGCCAGACACGCGAACACCACCATCCAGCGCTGCGCGATCGAGAAGGCGAGAATGCGCTCGATCAGACCGTTCGGCTTGTACTCGCTCGGATCCGCGCCGTGCGGATCCGCCTGAGACGTGTCAGTGCTCATGGCTCGCGCTTCCCTTTGCGAGCTCTGCCTTCACGACGAAGCTGTTCTTCGAAGCGTAAGGCTCGCCGGCCTTCAGACCGTTCAGGATTTCGACGATCGCGGAATCGCGGCGGCCGAGCGTGACGTCGCGGGCGGCGAACCGGTCGCCTTCGCGCACGAACACGACGTCACGGCCTTCCAGCGACTGGATCGCGTCGATGGAGACTGCGACCGGGATCGGCTGTTCGGCGGTCGCGACAGCGCCGATCGCGAACAGGCCCGGCCGGAAGCGGCCGTCGTTCTGGATCACGGCGCGCGCGACAGCGCTCTGCGTGTCGGCGGCCCCGATCGGAGACATGTAAGTGATCTTCGCTTCGATCGGCTCGGCGCCGTCCTCCGGGTCGATGCGGACGGACTCGCCCACCGTGACCTTGGCGAGGTCGCGGCGGTAGACCGAGAAATCGACCCAGAGCGTCGAGAGGTCGGTGACCACGAAGGCCGGCTTCTGCTCGGAGACATATTCGCCAAGCGAGGCCTGCCGCTCGGTGATGACGCCAGCCATCGGGGCGCGAAGCTCGTAAGTGGTCAGGCTCTGGTTGCTTTCGACGACGGCGAGCAGGTCGCCCTTCTTCACCTCGTCGCCGAGGCGCTTCGACAGCGTGCGCACGATGCCGGGGAAGCGCGGCGTGACCTGCACGACCGCTTCCTGGTTGGCCTGCACCACGCCATTGAGCTGCAGCTCCTCGCGAAGGACCTTGGCGCCGGCCCTGCCCAACGCGATACCCGCCGCCTTCACCTTGGCGTCGCCGAGCTCGACCACGCCTTCCGGCAGCTCCTCATCGTGTCCGCCGCCGCCGTGGCCGTGACCGTCATCCTTGGCGTCGACGGCCGCGACCTTCACGGGCGCGCCGGCGTCGGCCTTGAGCTTCGGCTTGTCGTGCCCATGTCCGTCGTCCTTGCCGCCCTCGTGACCGTGGCCGTCGTCCTTGGAGTGCTCGCCCTCCTTGCCATGACCGTGACCATCGTCCTGGGCGTGCGGCTTCTCTGGCTTGTCGTGCGCGTGGCCGTCGCCTTCCTTGTGGTCGTCGGCCGCCGCGACCTGGGTCGGCGCGCCGCCGGCGTCGGCCTTGGGCTTCGGCTTGTCGTGGCCATGGCCATCATCCTTGCCGTGCCCGTGTCCGTCGTCCTTGCCCGACCCATGGCCGTGCCCGTCATCCTTGGAGTGCGAGCCCTCGTCGCCATGGCCGTGGCCATCATCCTTGCCGTGGGGCTTTTCGGACTTGTCGTGGGCGTGGCCGTCGCCCTCCTTGTGCTTCTCCGACGCCGCCATCTGGTTCGGCGCTTCGGCATGGGCGTGACCGTCGCCGCCCATCAGGCCCGAATAGAGCTCAAGCGCCTTGGTGGAGACCGCCGAAGGGCCTTCCTGATAGGCGTAGAGGCCGGTGGCGCCGATGAGGCCGCCGATGACGAGAACAGCTGCGTCGCGGGTGATGGAACGGCTCATGACAGGTCTCCGGATTTGAGGACGAGGGCATTGGCCGTCGGGGCGATGCGCGCTCCGTCGGTTCGGGTGGATGGGTCAGCGTTTAGGGACTGCGCGCCGTCGGCGCGGCGCACGTAGCAAGGCGGCTTCGTCGGATAGCCCTTGAAGTTGCGCTTGCTCCACTTGTGGCCGTGGCCGAGATGGGCGTGCTCAGCGGCGTCGCTGGAGTGACCGTCGCCTTCGAAGTGGCGCACGCGGATATCGCGGATGTTGCAGCTCGGCGGCTGGCGGCCGTCATAGACCCAGGCGCCGTTGGTCCCGTTGACCGCGGCCGTGGTCGCGGCAGGCGCTGCGATGGCGGCGGTCAGCGAAGCAAGCAGAAGCGCGCCTGCGGCGCAGGCGGTGTTGATCGTGTTCACTGGGCTCTCCGGGACAGAACGAGGGCGGATCCCGTCAGGCCTTCGAGACTGGCGAGCGATGAGTGGAAGGAGACGAGCGCGTCGCCCTTGCGGACCTCGTCATAGGCTTCACGCGCGACCGGAATGACGTTGGCGCGGGTCAGGCGCGCCTCGTCGAACGATCCGCGGAGCGCCTCGTAGGCGTTGCCGACCAGCACGGTGAGCGCGCGCTGCGCCATGGCGCGTTCGGCGTCGGTCTTGGCCAGCATCTCGTTGGCTTCGATGATGCCGCCCTTGTTCTGGTCGAACACCGGGAGCGGCATGCTGAGCGTGGCCATCATCGCGTTGGACTTGTCCTCGCGGTAATGCCGCCAGCCGACGCCGGCGGTGATGTCCGGGACCGCCGCGGCCTTGGCGGCGGCGAACAGCGCCCGGCGCTGGGCCTTCACCGCGGTGAAACGGGTGAGCTGCGGCGTCTGCATAGCCCGCGCCATTAGCGCATCGAGCGAAGGCGGCGTGCCGATGCGCTTGAAATCGCCGCGCACGGCTGTGAAGGCCGGGGCCTTCTCGCCGATCAGAACCGAAAGCTCCCGCCGGGCCGCCTGGAAGACGGAGCGGGCTTTGGCTAGCTCGACGCGCGTCGTCTCGGTCGCGACGCGGCCGCGGGAGATCTCTGCGCTCGACGAGGCGCCGGCCTCGACGCGCTTCTGGAGAAGCGGCGTCAGCTGATCGAAGTCGGAGACCTGCTCCTCGAGCTCGGCGACGCGAGCCTGCGCGCCAAGCGTCCTGGCGAACGCCTCAGTGGTCTCGGCCAGCACCTGAAGCCGTGTCGCGGCCCGGTCCCAGCGGGCCGTATCGACCTCGGCGGCCGCGGCCGCCATCCGGGCGTCGCGCTTGCCGCCGAGTTCGAACAGCTGGCTGATCTGCAGCGTGGTCTCGGCGGCGTCGAGATTGCGCTTGAGCTTCGAACCAAAGGCGTTGTCGACCTCGAACGAAAGGTCCGGATTCGGGAAGACGCCCGCCTGGATGTTTCGTCCGGCTGCCGCGCCGATGTCCCGGTCCGCAGCTGCGAGACCCGGATTGGACGCGACGGCGCGCGACAGCGCCTGAGACAGTGTAAGCGACCGCAAAGACGGCGCGGCGTGCGTCGCCGGCGCGGGAAGCAGCGCGATCGCCACCCCCAGCGCGAGCGCGCGGGATCTGAAAAGCATGACCTGACCTGATGAACTGACGAGCGGGAGGGCGCGCGTTCAGACGCGCGTCGACACGAGTGCTGTCAGGTCAGGCTCGAGGAGGTCGAAGATCGATGAGGGGCTCATAGCCGTTCTCGGACGGAGCCGAAAACCAGCTGCGCTGCTCGCCGAAGGATACGAGGCTGACAGTCCCGCTCGGAGCGCGATGGGTCAATGCAGGACAGCCGTGGCAGCATTGGTCGGCGCGATCGCCGCCCTTGTCGATATCTCCGCCGTGTGGGTCGCCGGCATCGCCGGTGACCGTCAGCGAGATCGCCGAGTCGAGGCTGACGTGGGCCGCCATGCCGCGTTCGACCGAGACGCCATAGGTCATGAGCGTCAGGCACAAAGCGATCGTCAGCCGGGCGAAGAACCGCCCAACCCACGAGGAATTCGCTTTAGACCGATCGAACATGTTGCAATGCATCAGGGTTTTTGAGGGGTGAAGTCAAGTCCGAAGAGGCCACACACCCGAGACAACCTATCGTCTCTCGAAGTCGGTGAACGGTGGCTTAAGGCTCGATCGGAAGAGGATCAGATATTGATTTTCAGGTGTCTGGTACTCATGCGCTGACCAACATGGACAACAGTGGGTCATGCTCAGAACCACCACCGCATGACATCCGATCATACGGCTTGATAACGAACCAGAATGTTATGCCTCAGCGTGGGGTGCCCACGATGTGTCAGGTTTCACACTGCATGCCGATTAATTGAGCACGCAAACCGGAAGTTCGCGGCGTCTGCTTAGGGTCGATTGCGTTGAAGAAGTCGGTCGCTGGTCAGCGTCACCATGTCGGCGCACGTATTGCGCTGAGGATGAGCCGAGCGCCGGAGCCTTTCAGGCTGCGATTGGCCTCGGCGCTGGGACCAGCTTCGCCAGTTTCCTGAGGTTTTGGGCGGTGGCGGCGAGCAGGAACTCGTCGCGAGCTCCGCATGGTCCTCGAAGCCTTAGACGGTCGAGCCGCAGGATGCGCTTCAGGTGCGCGAACAGCATCTCGACCTTCTTCCGCTCGCGCCGGGAGGCTGTGTAGGCGTCGGTCTTCGCGATGTCCCTCGCCATGTCGCGAGCGCCCTCGTGGATCGAGCGAGGGATCTTCCGGGCCGGCGTGTTAGGGCAGCACTGCGGTTTCAGCGAGCAGGCGTCGCAGTCGAACTTGCTGGCGCGGTAGCGGATCATGCCGTCGTCGTCGACGAGCGGAGCCGAGCTCCGGTAGACCCTCTGGCGGGGTCTCAGCTCCTTCCCGGCCGGGCAGGTGTAGACGTCCCGGCCATGATCATACGGGAAGTCCGAGCGACTGAACGTGCCGTCGGTCCGAGCGCTCTTGTCGAACACCGGGATGTGCGGCTCGATCCCGCGTTCATGGACCAGCCAGGCGAGCATCTCGGCCGAGCCATAGGCGCTGTCGGCGGCGAGCCGCTCGGGCCAGAGCCCGAAGCGGTCCTGGGCCCGCTCGACCATCGTCCGCGCGGCGCCGACCTCGGCCTGCCGGATTGCGCGGCTGGCCTCGACGTCGACGATGACAGCGTGGTCGAGGTCGATCAGATAGTTGGTGGCGTAGGCGAAGAAGGCGTGGCCCTTGTGCGCGCCGGTCCACTGCGCGGCGGGATCGGACCGCGACACGAACTTCGGCCGGGTCTCGCTCGCCGCGCCCCAGGCCGCGTCGTCGAGCGTGTCGAGGTACTCGCGGACGGAACGGCGGGACGCGGCCAGCTCTTCCCAGTCAACCTCCTCCGCGCCGTCGGCCGAGCGCTGACGGTTCGCGTCGGCCCGGATCAGGCTGGCGTCGACGGCGAAGCCGTCGC
Source organism: Leifsonia xyli (assembly GCA_003243275.1). GTDB lineage: Bacteria > Actinomycetota > Actinomycetes > Actinomycetales > Microbacteriaceae > Homoserinibacter. The sequence goes on from QFQR01000017.1 coordinate 20,263, forward strand.
CGCCCACCAGCCCCTCCGCCATGCAGCGCCGGACGACCGTCTCGAACAGCTTGCGCAGCAGGTCGCTTTCGCGGAAGCGGCCGTGACGGTTCTTCGAGAAGGTCGAGTGGTCCGGCACGTCGCCGTCCAGGCCGAGCCGGCAGAACCAGCGATAGGCGAGGTTCAGATGAACCTCCTCGCACAGTCGCCGCTCAGACCGGACGCCGAAGCAGTAGCCGACCAGAAGCATCCGGATCAGCAGCTCCGGGTCGATCGAGGGGCGACCCGTCGAGCTGTAGAAGGGAGCCAGATCCCGCCGCACCTCAGACAGGTCGACGAAGCGGTCGATCGCTCTGAGCAGGTGATCTTGCGGCACGTGACGCTCGAGGGAGAACTCATAGAACAGCGCCGCCTGGTCGACCTGCCGCTCGCCCATCATCGCCGCCGCCCTCCGCCTATAGGCCTGAGTGAATCAGCGGCGGCGCCTCGCTTCAACGACAGAGTTTTTCAACGGAATCGGTCATCATCAGCCACCGCACCACATCGCTCGAGGACGGGCCGGAGCTCTACAACATGTTTCGGGACAAGAAGGACGGCTGCACCAAGGTTGTGCTGAAGCCTCACGGATGAGCCAACTAAGGCATCTCAAAGCGGACAGTTTCATCGTCTGCTAGGGGTCATCAACGTCCCTCGCCCGACGCCGACAAGCGCTAGAACCAGTCACTCGGTCAGGGCCAGCAAGCGGATGCTCACACCTTCAAAATCGGGAACAATCCAGCTGCGCACACGACAGTAATTTCCAATCGGTGAGTGCTCACATCGCCATGATGAATGAGTGTCTCAGCCCCTTCGGGAGTTGTGGATTATTGAAGACCGAAGGCACCTATGCGGCCACCGACGAGATCAACTCATTGCTCAGGACGATTTGGCACCACGGGCGTCCGCTTCTGCCGCGATTGACTGCCTTGGTCGTCACCTTGATCCCCGCGACGCTGTCCTTGCCAACGGCCAGACCGGCCTCCGTGAGCTTCTCCATCAGCTTGTCCTGATCGAGAGCCTTGCGTTGCAGGTTCTCGAGCGACGTTCGGGAGCCGCCCTTCGTCATCTTGTCCGGAGGGATTTTCCTTAGTTCGTCTAGCAGCCGCGTAACGGCGCTCTCGTAGAATATCGCCTGGGTGAAATCCGCGCCGCCCCGGCTTAGCACCAAAGAGCAGGCTGCCTTCCCATCGTCAGCCAAAAGAAATTCGATGTCTTCGGCAGTCCCGTCGACGATCACTCTAGCGGCCGCACTGGAGCCGATGGCTGGAGGTACGTTCAGGCCGTATCGGCCGAGGTCGTCGAGCGTTCGAGCCCGAAGCTCATAAGCATAGAGCGGCCGCAGGGTGCCCAGAAACTTCCATGTGCGCCCATCGGTGGCGGGTTTGGGCCACTGGTTGAAGTCGTAGCTTCGCACATCCTTGAGACTCCAACGGATGCACTGCGGCTTGTCGTCGACCAAAAGGAAATCTGCCAGTGGCGCGTCATCGGCGTGAATGTCGCGCAACACGCCGCCGACCGTCAGGACACGGATCGCCTTCGCCTTGCCGTTCTTACGTTTGATCAGGTCGCAATCCGGGGTCAATATCGCGCGCACCTTGCGGCCATCTTGACCTTCTTTGCCGATGAAGAGATCGCCCATTCGATGATTGCGTCGACGCGTCGAGCGGGGTTTTTCCACGCGCACGCGATCGAACATCTTCGCGACCTGGTCGGTCGCTCCGTCGAAAGCGCCTCTAACTGTCGCGGTCGGACCGTCTATGCGGTCGATGTCATCGAACGCCTGATGGCTCCAGTCTACCTTTCTCGATATCGCGTCGTTCAGACACTCGCTGAAGAACCACTCAAGATATTCAGAGAGGTTCATGCCTTCCTGGGCGAGCCGGAAGCGGGTCAGATAAGCATAATCCTTTAGCTTCAGCGCATTGATCTCGTGCCAGACATCTTCGACCGCGGCGTCGGCGCCTTTCTTCCACTCCCGCAGCGCGAGCAGAGCCGCGCGACCGAAAGCAAACGACTGGACGATTCCAAGGAGCGACTCCAGAGCGCGGCCCTGGATCGCGATATGATTGGTCTCCTTCGTGACCTCCTTCTTCGGCAGGAAATCGAAGCGCGCAGCGAATATGTCCCCGCTGTCGGCCGAGACCTCCTTTCTGAAATCCTCCATCCGATGCTCGACGTCGTGCGACGACATGAGTATCACGGCCGGCATCTCGGCGGGCGCGGTCTTGTGAACCTCGATCAGTTGCTTCAGTCGTGTGAGCGAGGCGGCGCGAGCGCTCTCTTTCTGCTCGTCGTTGGGATCTCCGTCCGACGAGAGATTGGCGTTGAGGAAGAAATCGACGAAAATCAGCTGGGCGCGCCGCGCCGCGTCGTCCATTTCGCTCTCATGCGAACCGCACAGGATGATCTCCAGCGTGGGATCGCATTTGCGCAGCAGGGCGAGGATCGGCTGAACGTAGGTAAGGTTGTTCGCTTTCTTGGACTTGAATGCGCCCCCCGGATCGAACCGGTCCTCGCCCGTGGCGACATAGGCCGCGAACAATCGCGCGAACCCGTGCTGTAACGCTTCGGCTGCGTACTCGCTGGCGCTCAGCGCTTCCAAGGCGGCGTCAATTTCCGGCTGGGAGATGGTGACGCCGGTTGCGAGTTCGCCTGCCGTCAGCTGGCCGAACAGGTCGAGCGCCGCGCCCATATGTTCGTCGGGCACCGTCGGCGGATCGAAAGCGTCGTCCAGCAGAGCGACGCAGGTGATCTCGCTCGTCTTGAAAGCGTCGATGACGCGCCGTTCCTCAATCATTTCCCCCCGCCCATATCCAGAACGAACATGTTCAGTCGGTTCGGCCGCACACGACCGGAAACCTTGTCCATCGACAGCGTCCATCCATGGTGTTCGGCCATGTCGCGCGAGATGTAGAGGCCTAGGCCACGGCCTTGCCCTGGAGGCTTCGACGTGATGAAGGGCTCGAAGATCGCCTCAGCGCGATTTTTGGCGACGCCGCCGCCGTTGTCTTCGACCGTCACGGTGCGCTCGTCTGGATCGACAGCGATGGTAATCTTGCCGTGGAATCCGGTCTCGAGACGCACCTGCTGTTTGAGCCAGTAGACCGAATTCGACAACAGGTTCTCCAGGATCTGGACCAGCATACCGCGCACCGCTTTCACCTTCAGCGGATGCGAGCCCGCTTCCAGTTCGACAGCGATTCCATGCCGCTCGAACTCGTTCGCATGTCCCTCAAGAACGGTCGACACGACCTGGACGACATCGACCTCGCTCCTCGTCTGACGGCGCTCGCCGGATAGATCGTCGAAGGCCGAAACCCGCTTTTGCAGCGTCTTCAGCTGGTCCTCCAGCGCGGATAGCGCCGCCTCCCGCTGGCCCTGTTTCGCCTCGGTGAGCAATCGCAACGTATGCGCCACCGCCCGATCTAGCTCGTGGAAGATGAACTCCGTGATGAGCCCGATCCCGGCCAGATGGACGAACTTCTCCCGTTCCTCGCGAGACTCCGTCACAGCTTCATCAAGCCGCGACAGCAACGCGGCGCACTGGCCGGCCAATGCGGTCACTTCGCGTTCCAGCACATCGAGGTAAGGCTTGTCCTCTTTGGGAATGCGCGCCTTCAACTGCGCAAGCGCCGTCTCCACCGCCTCCTGCGTCTCCCGAAACTCGAGCGCGCTTTCCTCGGCATCACGTTTTGACAGGATTTCAGCCTTGTCGGCTTCGTTGATGAGACCTCTCATTTCAACGTGGAGAAGCCACATCACGATGGTCTTCAGCGCTGCGGCGGCGTCCGACTCGATGAGGCCTTCGCGGTTCGTCTGCTCGCTCAGCGCCGTGTGCGCCGAACGGACGCCGACCTTCCCGATGACCTGCTGGCGATTGAGCTTGAAGCCGGACGCGCCGAACGCGTTGCGATCGAGCTCCAGCCAGTCGTCGTCGGGGTCGCCATAGGGCAGGACGCGGAAGTCGTGCCGATACAGCATTGGCCCGCCAGACCATTGGCCCACAAGTCGTTGGGTTTCGCTGCGGTTTTCGCTGAGGCCGGCGACCGCATCGACGACGCGGCGATTGTACCAGTAGATGTCGCAGGTGAACGGGCCGAGATCACGCAGCGCCCGCGGGTCGATCGGAATCGCCTGTTGAGCGGCGTGTCCCTTCTTGCCGCGACGTTTTACCGACTGTTGCGCAATTGAGTAGATCTCGGCGCCGCGTTGCTCTACGGGGCGCTTGGCGTTGCGTAAGCGATAGTCGATGAGGCCTTTCAGGACTGGCGTCCCATCCTCGTCGAAGTCGAAGGTTATCTTCAGCGTCGCGTGAGCGCTCTCTAGCAGTGACTTGGGGATCGACGGCACGAGCACGCGCGTCTTGTCAAAGTGGACGCTGAGCAGCTGGTTTGCGCGGCCGGGCGAAAACGGATCGATCAACCGGGCGATCCGGCCGCCCATCATCTCGTCGAATTTGACGAAGCTCCAGTCGCCGGCCAGGTCCCGGATGGTGATTGTCGTCCCCTGCTCGGAGCGGTCGGTTTTGACGTCCCCATTCTCGGGTTCGATGTCGATGCTGCCGAGATCGACGTCACTTTCGTGAGAAAAGCGCGACCAGTCGATATCGAGTTCATGCCAATGGTCGTCGCCGGATCTGGTGGTAAGGACGTGCAGTCGATCCCCCAGCCGCATGGCTGAAAGCCGGCCAACGCCCTTGTCGCCCAAGAAGCTTGAGCCTGTGACGTTTCTGGCGCGACGCGAGTGCGTTCCGATTCGCAGGAAGATCTTGTCGAGATCCTCCAGCGACATGCCATGGCCCCAGTCACGGACCGAGATCCAATTGTATTCGACGTAGGCCTTCTGGAGCGCTGCTCTAAACTTGTCCTTGTCGCCGATGGCGGGCCGCAACGCGTTCAGAAACGCGCTTGCGCCGACGCTCGAAGCCTCTGGAAGGGTCGCCTGGGCCAGCGACCTGAAGATGTCGTCGGGTTCATGGCCGAGGTTCAGGCGATCGAGCGCAGATTTGTAGGCCGACTGCGGCAGCGTCACCTGCGCGCGGATCTCGATCTTGGCGCTGCCCGCATCGACGGCGTTCTTAATCAGCTCGTAAAGCGCGACGTCATCCGAGCTGATCAGCTCTTTGCCAAGCTCGAGCAGCGTGCGGGCGGAGATCGTGAATGCCATTCAGACAAGATTCCAGGAAAAGGGAGGCGTCGGTTCAGTTGCCAAGACGTAGAAGGCTTCGCACAGGATAAACGCGTCGTCGCTCAGCCTTCGCTCCCAAGGACTGGTGAATCAGACTATCCAAGGCAGATAGTCCGGTCGACTTTCTCCGAAGCCGTCGCCGTGGGAAATTTGGTGTGGGTCGAGAGTTGAACGATCAGCTCCTTGATGGAGGGGCGTCGCCAGGACTGGCGCAAGCGATCTATCTCGATCACCAGGCCACCACACCCGTGGATCCTCGCGTGTCGCAGGTGATCCTGTCGACGATGACGGAGCAATTCGGCAACCCAAACAGCGTCGATCACAGCTTCGGCGGCGAGGCTGCCCGCATCATCGACGGGGCTGTCGGCGCCATCGCCGATCTGGTCGGCGCAGGCCCTGGCGACGTGCGGTTGACCGGAAGCGCGACCGAGGCGCTGCGCCTGGTGATCGGTCTGGAGATGAACTTTGCCCAAGGGCCTTTTGGGGTCGCGGCGTCCCGCATCGAGCACCCCGCGGTTATTGATCTTCTGAATGCAGCCGAGCGCAAGGGATATCTGTCCGTCGATTGGATCGATTGCGACGGCGACGCCCTCGTGCCGCTCCAGGCGGTCATGACGGCGCTCGAGCGGCGCCCGGCACTGCTGTTTCTGATGGCCGCCAACAACGAGGTCGGGACGCTCCAGCCCACCGTGGAGGCCGCCGCTCTGGCCCGCGCCGCTGGCGCGGCGATCGTGGTTGACGCCAGCCAGGCGGCCGGCCGGATCCTGCTCGACACGGACGCCGCCGGCTTCGACTACATGATTTTGAGCAGTCACAAGCTCTATGGACCGAAAGGCGCCGGCGCGTTAATCGGTCCCGGTCTGCGTGATGTGGCCTCGCCATTTCCGCTGGAGGCTCACGCCCCGACACCCAACACGCCCGCCATTGCGGGATTTGGCGAAGCCTGCCGGCTTCGCCGCCTTGAAATGACGGCCGACGAGCCGCGCATCGCAGCGCTCAGGGACCGCCTAGCCGACCGCCTCGCTTCGCTCGAGCCCGGCATGACGGTCAACGGTGCTCTGAATCCGCGCCTTGCGTGCAATCTGCATGTCTCGTTCGAAGGCGCGCCGAACGATCAGGTGATTGCTCAGTTGCGAAACACCGTTGCCGTCTCTACCGGCGCTGCGTGCGCTTCTGGCGCCGACGCGCCCTCGCATGTGCTATCGGCGATGGGCCTGCCGTCTTGGCGGCAGCAGACCGCGCTGCGAATCGGCGTCGGCAAGTTCACAACGGCGGCGGAGATCGACCGGGCGGCCGAGATGATCGCGACCGCAGTGCAGTTAGTTCGGAAAAGGGCGCACAGATGACCACGCTCGCTTTCGATCTGGATCCTAACCAATCGCTCCGCTGGTCCGGACACGAGACCTTCGCCCTTCGTTACCCGTGGTTGCCGAAGGCCTATGGTGCCCTTCTGCGCGACGATCAGCTGTTCGTCGACGAGGATGCGGCCATGGTAACGCTCGGCATCGGCAAGAACATGGTGCGTTCGCTCAAATTTTGGATCGAGGCGATGGATGTCGCTCAGCCGGTCGGCCGCGGGCGAACGATGGAGCTTACGCCGTTCGCTCATGCGATATTCGACGAGACCAACGGCAAGGATCCCTATCTCGAAGACGTTCGGACGCTCTGGCTGCTGCACTGGAAGCTAGGGTCGCGCGACAAAAACCCTCTGTTCGCCTGGCGCTACCTGATCAGCCACTGGCCCTATCCGGAATTTACGCGCAGCCAGGCGTTCGGTGCCTTTCAGTCCGAGTCCAAGCGCAGAGGTCTCAATCATTCCGACATCACCCTGAACCAGCACCTCGACGTCTTTCTCCACACCTATCACCGGGCGCGCGGCGGCGCGGGCATCGAGGACTCCCTCGACGGCCCTTTGGTCGACCTGCAGTTCATCGGCAGTCTGGGCGTCAGGCAAATCGAAGGCGGACGATGGGAGCCGGTCTACGCGTTTCGGCGTGAGCCCAAACCGCAGATTGGACAGGCGCTGTTCGACTACTGCCTTCACGACTACTGGCGGCGTTTCGGTTCGGACCAAACCTTGAGCTTCCGGACGGTGGCAGTCGGCCCTGCTTCGCCCGGCCAGGTGTTCAAGCTTCCGGAGGATGACATGCGCGCCCGTTTGGAGGCGCCCGCGATCGGGGGCCCTCGCGGCTTCGGTTATCAGGTTTCCGCCGTTCAGGGGCTGTTGAGCCGCAACGGAGACGACGCGGGCCCAAGTCTTGACGACGTCTACGCCGAAGAGGTGGGCTCATGAGTAGGCCGGAAGCCTCCATTCGCGATCTTTTTCATGTGCCGGAACGGTTCATTCGCTCGGTCCAGCTCGAACGCGACTTTCACGATCCGCACGCGCTTGCAGGCTACATCATCACGCCGGCCATGGCGGCCGCCTTCCAGCGTCTGGCCGACGCGCTCCGGCCGACCTCCGGCCGGCGCGCCTGGCGCATAACGGGCGACTATGGCGTCGGGAAATCGTCGTTCGCGCTTGTTCTCGCCCATCTGCTCGCCAATCCGCAGTCGCCGCGAGTTGCGGCCATTGCCGCAGAAATCGATTGGCCAGGCACGCGAAAGCTCTGGCCGTTGCTGGTCACGGGCTCTCGGGAGGACCTGATCGCGAATATTGGCCGTGGGATTGCGGACAGCCTGGCATGGAACGCCGCGATCCGGCGGAAGGACCTCAGCCGGCTGCGCGAGGCCGCCTTGGCGATCGCGGGCGGCGTCGGCGGATTGGCGGATCTGGAGGCTTTGGTGCAGGCGGTCCAGGAGGCCGCCGCAAGGGAAGACGCAGGCGTCCTTCTCGTGATCGACGAGATGGGCAAGCTCCTGGAGCACGCCGCCCTCAGCCCCGAAACGAGTGACGTCTTCGCTCTTCAGCGCCTGAGCGAGCTGGCCGCGCGGAGCGGCGAGCGTCCACTGCTGCTGCTAGGCCTGTTGCATCAAGGCTTCCTAGCTTATGCGGAAAGACTGCCGACCACGAGCCGGCATGAATGGGACAAGGTCGCCGGCCGCTTTGACGAAATCGTCTTCAACCAGCCATTGGCCCACACGGCTGCGCTGGTCGCCGGTGCCTTGGGGGTTCATGCCACAAGTCTGCCCAAGCCGATCCTGAATGCCGCCCGCGAGACCGCCAAGGCGACCGCAAGAATGGGATGGCTGTCAGGGGCTGTTTCGGACGCCAAAACCCTCGATGCGGCGCCGCTTTATCCGCTGCATCCGACGCTGCTACCCCCGCTCGTGCGTTTCTTCGCGCGCTATGGTCAGCACGAACGCTCGTTGTTCGGATTCCTGCTGTCTGACGAACCTTTCGGCCTTCGCGAGTTCGCCGACCGGGCTCCCGACCCAGCCAGTTGGTACGGTTTGCCGGAGTTCTACGACTACGTTCGCAGCACGTTCGGGCATAGGCTCGCCGGCCGCAGTCATGACAGTCACTGGCTCCGGATAGCGGCCACGATCGAGACGGCCGAGGATCTGACGGAGCCTGAGCTTCGCGTTTTGAAAGCGGTCGGCCTGCTTAACCTCCTCGACGCAGAAGATCTGCTCCCGACGGATCGGGCGCTCGTCGCCTGCATGACGCCGCAGCCTTCACGGACCACCGAAGCCGCGATCCAGACCTTGATGGATCGCGGGACACTGTTCGCTCGCGCAGATCGCGGCGGCTACAGGCTATGGCCGAACTCGAGCGTCAATCTGCGAGCGGTCCTCGAGCAGGCGGTCGTAAGCCTTCCTCACCTGGAGGGGGTCGCCGGTCATCTTCAGCCGCATCTGGACGCGACCCCTCTACTCGCGCGCCGGCATTACATTGCGCATGGCACGCTCCGATACTTTGAGGTCCGGCACGCTGTCGCCGGCGCGCTGGCTCAGGCCCTCGCCAAGCCGTCCGCGGCGGATGGCCTAGTAGTCATCGCCCTCACCGACACGCGAGAGGAGCGCGAGCTCGCCATCGCGACTGTGACGGCTTCGCCGTTCGCCGATCGCGCCGATGTTATCGTGGGCGTTGGGCAGCCACTCGCCGCGCTCTCGCCCGAGCTTCTGGACCTCAAGCGCTGGGAGTGGGTCCAAACGCACACCCCAGAACTCGCCCATGACGCGTTCGCCGCGGCGGAGGTCGGCCGCATGCTGGCGCACGCCCGAAGGATGTTGGCGGAGAAGCTGGCGAGCCGGTCAGGCGTCTATGCGCGCGGCGAGACGATGCTGTGGGTTCGGGCTGGTGCCTCGGTCTCTGTGCCTCAGGGGCTGGTGCGCGCGCTCTCGGACATATGCGACGATCTTTTCCCCAACGCTCCGCGGATCTTCAACGAGCTGCTCAACAGAAATGTCCTCAGCAGCGCAGCCGCAGCCGCACGGATGCGACTTATTGAAGGGATCTTCGATGCATCGGATCGCGAAGCGCTCGGCCTAGATCCCAAGAAGGCACCGCCTGAGCGGTCGATGTACCTTTCGGTCCTGAAACGCGGCGGTCTTCATGTCGAGGCATCCCAGGGGTGGCGGATGCTCGAGCCGTCGGTGGAGCATGAGCTTCGCCTGCGTCCCGCCTTCGACGCGATCCTTAAGACCATCGACAGCGGCCATGGCGATCCCGTCGGCGTGCCGGTCATTTTTAGCGAACTGAAGTCCATGGGCGTGCGCGACGGGGTGGCTCCCTTGCTCTTCGCCCTCGTGCTCCAACTTCGCGCTCACGAACTCGCGCTTTACGAAGAGGGCACGTTCGTCGCGCGCTGGGGCGCGGGCGAATTCATGCGGCTGGTGAAGCAGCCAAACTTGTTCGCGATCCAGCCTTGCCGTATCGCAGGCGTCCGTGCCGAGGTCTTCGCAAGGCTGGCCGAAGTTTTCGCCCGCGCCGAAGCCGGCCGCGACGCGCAGCTCCTCGACGTCGTCACCGCCCTTTGCCAGTTCGCTGCATCGCTGCCGGAATATGTTCGAAGGGACGGCGCGCTTGGTCCGACCACGGCGGCGGTGCGCGATGTGTTGCTATCCGCCCGTGAGCCGGCGACGCTGGTCTTCCGAGATCTGCCGACCGCCTGCGGCCTGGCGCCGTTTCTGGACGACGAAGCGCCCGAGCCGTCTCGTTCAATCGAGTTCGTACGGCGCTTGCAGGATGCCGTCGAAGAGCTGCGGTCGTCCTATCCGCGACTTGTGCAACGGCTGACCAATCATATCGCCAGCGCTCTGACATTGCCGGGCTTCGACCGCGCAGTGATTGCATCGCGAGCCGCGCGGGTGGCTTTGGCGGCGCGCGAGCCGCGGCTGAGGACCTTCGCCATGCGGCTGCGCGATCCGCAGCTCAGCGATGAGAGTTGGATCGAAGCGCTTGCGGCCTACGTGCTGGCGCGTCCGCCTAAACGCTGGGGATCGGGGGACGAAAGGCGGTTCATGTCAGACGTCGGGGATTTAGCCGAAGTCTTCCATCGGGTGGAGGGCGCCGCCTTCGACGGCGACGCGACCCGCCCCGCGCAGGACGCCTTGCGCCTCAGCCTAACCCGAGGCGACGGGGCGGACCATCTGCACGTGCTGCACCCGGCCGAGCTTGACGCGCCGACCCGCAGGGCTTTGGAGGCGATCGAGGGTCTCCTCCCGCGAGATGCGGCTCTCAGGCTCCAGTTTCTCGGCCAGCTGTTGTGGAACGAACTGGAGCAGAAAGCCGTCAAAGCGCCCGCGGCGCGCGACGGTTCCGTCGAACGCGACGAAAAGGGAATGCGGTGACATCGACCATCACCTCGCAGAACGAAACCGATGTCAGGCACATTCTGAGCCTTTCCGGCGGCAAGGACAGCGCTGCGCTGGCCCTCTACATGCGCGATCGCCTTCCGGAGATGGAGTACATCTTCCACGACACGGACAAGGAGCTGCCCGAAACGCAGGCCTACATCGCGAAGTTGGAAGCCATCCTGGGCAAGCCGGTGGTCCGCACGACGCCCGACGAACCGTTCGATCATTGGCTCAAGGTCTACAGGGGCATGCTGCCGTCTAACCACCGGCGCTGGTGCACCAAGATGATGAAACTGAAGCCGTTCGAGGCCTACGTCGGCGACGGGCCAGTCGTCAATTATGTCGGGCTCCGAGCCGACGAGGACCGCGTCGGCTATATCAGCACCAAACCCAACATCCGGGCCGTATACCCGTTTCAGGACGACGGTCTGGTGCGCGCCGACATCATGCGGATCCTTGAGGACTCCGGCTTGGGCCTGCCGCCTTACATGGATTGGGGGCGATCTCGCTCAGGCTGCTATTTCTGTTTCTATCAGCAGAAAATCGAGTGGGTCCGGCTCTTGGAGACCCACCCGAAATATTTCGCTCTCGCCCAATCCTATGAGGAACAGACCGTTCAGTTCGGAGAGCAGTTCTACTGGTGCAAAGATGAGCCGCTCCGTGATCTCGCTCGACCCGACCGCATCGCTGCGATCAAGGCGCGCCATGATGCGGTCGAGGCCAAACGAAGAATGCGTCGTGGCAATCGACCCTTGGTCGAAACCTTGGGTGGGCTTGAGCCTGCGGATGCTCCTAACCTGCGGGACGGCTGTCTAATCTGCTCGATATGAGCAGCGTTACCGCGACAAGGATCGGAAGCGGTTTTTGTCAACGAGATCAATCGCCATCATCACCTCGGACTGCACTTCGTGAGGGGCTGGCATTCCCTACTCCGCCGACGATCCGCAGCCGTCGGCGCTCGACCTCGAAAGCATGTTCGACAGCTTTAATCGATCACGGCATCGGCTGAACTCGTTTCTGATGGTGAATGTGGGAACAAACCGCCACTCGACGGCACGATCGTCTTCGCTTGCGATGATGCCGCCAACTACAAGCTTCAAGCTTGGAATTCGGCCTCTCCCAAATCCGGATAAACTCGGCAGCGAGACCATCTGCCGGCCCTATGAACGCGGCTTGTCGACGACCAGTATTCGACTAATAAAACCAATTATCACATTGATTTACAAAAGAAAATTGCGTGGACTACCATCCTCCGCCCTCATATAAGGGGCAGTACCCGGCGCCTCCACCGAAGCCCATGACGCCGATATGGCCCGTGGGTTTCGGCGGGGGCGAAACAGGATCGGAAAGACCACGCCTAAAGTCCTGATGGGTTAGCATCTGTCGGGCGGGGTTCGGAGGTACCTGGCAACAGAAACCTCCACTCCATCCGTTTTTCATTTTCTCTGAAGCCTTTGCCTCCCCGCGCATGGCCGCCCTGCGCGACCGGGCGTTGCCGCGCCGCGACGTCCGACCCAGCTTCCGCGCTCCGTCAGGTCAGCTGGAAAGTCTCTCGCCCATGACGAACGCCTCCGACTGCGTCGGGCCGTGCGGGCCTGCCGAACGTCCGGCCGCCGAAACGCGCGGGGCCGAGCTCGTCCCGGTCACGGCCCCGCATGGCGCGGCGCTCGGGCAGTTCGCGCTGTCGATCGGCGGCCTTGCGATCGGCACCGGCGAGTTCGCAGCGATGGGCATCCTGCCGTCGGTCGCAGCCGACGTCGGAGCGACGATCCCCGAAACGGGACACATGATTTCCTCCTACGCGCTCGGCGTGACCGTCGGCGCGCCGCTGATCGCCGTCGCGTTCGCGCGCGCCCCGCGCCGGGCGCTGCTGATCGGCCTGATGGCCTTCTTCCTGGCCGGCAACGTCGCGAGCGCGCTTGCGACCTCCTACGGCGCAGTCGTCGCCGCGCGCTTTCTCGCGGGGCTGCCGCACGGAGCCTATTTCGGCGTCGCGATGCTGTTCGCCGCCTCGATGGTCCCCGCGTCGAGGCGTGGGCAGGCCGCGGCCAACGTGCTGCTCGGCCTCAGCGTCGCCAACGTGGTCGGCGTGCCGGCCGCGACGTGGCTCGGCCAGGCCTTCGGATGGCGGGCGACATTCATCGCCGTCGCCGGACTTGCGGCGGCCACGATCGCGCTGGTGCGGCTGCTGACGCCGGAAGTCTCGCCCTCGGCGGCCGCGAGCCCGATGCGCGAACTCGGCGCGCTCAAACGGCCGCAGGTGTGGCTGACGCTCGGCGTCGCCGCAATCGGCTTCGGCGGCATTTTCGCGGTCTATTCCTATGTGTCGCCGACGCTCACGGAGGTCACGGGCCTGTCGTCGGCGATGGTGCCGCCCATGCTCGCCGTGCTCGGCCTCGGCATGATCGCCGGCAACGTCGCGGGCGGCCTTCTCGCCGACCGGGCGCTCAAGGCCACGATGGCGGGCGTGCTGATCTACAGCGCCGCGACGCTCGGCCTGTTCGTCTTCGCCTCGGCGAACCCATGGACGGCCGCCTTGAACCTGTTCCTCATCGGCGGCTGCATCGCCATGGGCCCCGCCCTCCAGACGCGCCTCATGGACGTCGCGGGCGACGCCCAGACGCTCGCCGCGACGCTCAACCACTCGGCCTTCAACGTCGCGAACGCGCTCGGCGCATGGCTTGGCGGGATTGCGATCGCGACCGGCTACGGATGGACTTCGCCGGGCTGGGTCGGCGCGATCCTCGCGGTTGGCGGCCTTGCGATCCTGTGCGTGTCGCTGGCTCTGGAGCGTTCGTCGAACGCCGCGCGCAGGTCCGCGTAAGTCACGCTGGAAAGCGTTCGGCGCGGTCCGACCGCGAACGATCGCTGGACGCATCGGCCCGCTTCGATGAAGAAGGGCCTGTGACCGCGAGAGCGCGTTTCCTCGTTCTCGTTCGCGCGACGAGCGGTCGCTGTGTTTCCGAGCCCCCGAATCCTCCTATGTAGCGGTCATGACGACGACGCCTCCCCCCGCCCCACCGGCGCAGGACTTCCTCCGTTACGATCTGCTGACGCAGAACGCGTTGCGCGGCGTCGTGCGCGACGTGCTCGCGCGGATCGCCCGCGAGGGCGTGCCTGGCGAGCATCATTTCTACATCTCGTTCCGCACGACCGACCCGGACGTACGCCTCTCCCAGAGGTTGAAGGAGCGCTATCCGGCCGAGATGACGGTCGTGCTCCAGCACCAGTTCTGGGATCTCGAGGTCGACGAGGAAGGGTTCGAGGTCGGCCTGTCGTTCGGCAACGTGCCCGAGAAGCTCGTCGTGCCGTTCCGCTCGATCACGGGCTTCTTCGATCCGTCCGTCCAGTTCGGCCTGAAGTTCGATCATCCGGACGCCGAAGCCATCGAGGAAGACGTCCCCTCGACCGAGGCCGCCGAGACCGTCGTTCCGGACGCCGAACCGGCGCAGTCCGAGCCCCCGGTTCCGGGCGGAGCCGAGGTCGTGAGCCTCGACAAGTTCCGCAAGAAGTAAGCCGCGCAGCCTCTTCGCCGCTTCACCGTTCTCCGTCGGATGGTTGCGTGACGCGCTCTCGCGCGGCGTGCTAGGGAGCCCTTGCCCGTTCAGGCGAGGCTTATGCCCCTTTCACGCAATCTGAAGAGAGCGCGCCCATGACCGCGACCCGCACCGAAACCGACAGTTTTGGTCCGCTGGAGGTCCCGTCGGACAAATATTGGGGCGCGCAGACGCAACGGTCGCTGCAGAACTTCAAGATCGGCGGCGAAACCATGCCTCAGCCGCTGATCCGCGCGCTCGGGATCATCAAGCGCTCGGCCGCGCTCGCCAATAAGGATCAGGGCTCGCTCGACCCGAAGCTCGCCGACGCGATCGCCGCGGCCGCCCAGGAGGTCATCGACGGCAAGTTCGACGATCATTTCCCGCTGGTGGTCTGGCAGACCGGGTCCGGCACCCAGTCGAACATGAACGCGAACGAGGTGATCTCGAATCGCGCGATCGAAGCGCTCGGCGGCCAGATGGGTTCGAAGAAGCCCGTCCATCCGAACGACCACGTCAACATGAGCCAGTCGTCGAACGACACCTTCCCGACCGCGATGCACATCGCCGCGGCGGAGGAGATCGAAAAGACGCTTCTGCCCAAGCTCAAGCACCTTGAGGACGCGCTCGACGCGAAGGCGAAGGCGTTCGAGCACGTCATCAAGATCGGGCGCACCCACACCCAGGACGCCACCCCCCTGACGCTCGGCCAGGAATTCTCCGGCTATGTCGCGCAGGTCCGCCTCGGGGCCGAGCGCATCCGGGAGACGCTGAAGCACCTCCACCCGCTCGCGCAGGGCGGCACGGCGGTCGGCACCGGCATCAACGCCAAGGTCGGCTTCGCGGAAAAGTTCGCCGAGAAGGTCGCGGAGATCACCGGCCTGCCCTTCGTGACCGCGCCGAACAAATTCGAGGCGCTCGCGGCGCATGACGCCTATGTCTACGTGCATGGCGCGCTGAACGCGCTCGCAGCCGGCCTGTTCAAGATCGCGAACGACATCCGCCTGCTCGGCTCCGGCCCGCGCTCGGGCCTCGGGGAACTCGTCCTGCCGGAGAACGAACCGGGCTCCTCGATCATGCCCGGCAAAGTCAACCCGACGCAGTGCGAGGCGCTCACGATGGTGTGCGCCCAGGTCTTCGGCAACAACGCGACGATTTCCTTCGCCGGCAGCCAGGGGCATTTCGAGCTCAACGTCTACAAGCCCGTGCTCGCCTTCAACATGCTGCAATCGATCCGGATACTCGGCGACGCCGCCGTCAGCTTCACGGACAATTGCGTGGTCGGGATCGAGGCCGACGAGGACCGCATCGCCGATCTGATGAGGCGCTCGCTGATGCTCGTCACCGCGCTTGCGCCGACCATCGGCTACGACAACGCCACCAAGGTGGCGAAGACCGCCCACAAGAACGGCACCACCTTGCGCGAGGAGGCCGTCAAGCTGGGCTTCGTGTCGGAGGAAGAATTCGATCGCGTCGTCCGCCCCGAGGCGATGATCCGCCCCGGTTAGTCGGTTGCGCACGACGGTAATTGGATGGCGCTCGATTTACTGATCAGGCTTGTGATAAGGGTTTTTGACGATGTCCCAGATCGTCAACCTGCGAAGCGTCAGAAAAAAACGCGCGCGCGCCGAAGCGGAATCCAAGGCGGTGGAGAACCGCGTCCGTTTCGGCATGAGCAAGCAGGAGCGCGAAGCCGCGGGGGCGGCTCGGGAAACGTCGCAACGCAGGCATGATGCGCATCGTCGCGAAAACGGGGGCGACGAAACCAATGAATGAACCGTCAAAGCCGATCGAACTCGTTACGACGACGTCAGGTGGCCAAGCGCAACTTGTCGGCGTCGGCCCTGCCGAAGCGGAGGGGATCGTCGTGAGCGGCATTCTGGCGGGCGAAGACGGGCCGACGTCGCGGGAATACAATCCCGACATCGTCAAGCGCTCCGTCGTGGTGGCCGGCCACAAGACCAGCGTCAGCCTCGAGGACGCTTTCTGGCATGCGCTGAAAGACATTGCCCGCGAGCGCGGCGCATCGCTGCGCGGCCTTGTCGCGGAGATCGACTCAAACCGCCGCGGCGGCAACCTGTCGTCCGCGGTCCGGCTGTTCGTGCTCGATCATTATCGCAGACTGGCCCGCGCGCCGCGCTGACGACGCTCCGCCCTCCATCCTCGGAGCGGAAATCGGGCGACCGGCGGAACTCTCTCAGGCCTCGCCCACAAACCTATCGAGCGTGGTCCGGCTGGTTCGCGGACTGCCCGCGACTTGTCGCCTTCTTCACATACCGGCCCTTCAGCGCGGCGCTGTCGCGGCGGGCGGCAGGATGGACGTCGGCGCCGGCAGTGCCGGGCCTTCCGGCTGACGCCCCGGATTCGGACGCCCGGAGCGGTCGGCCGGGCGGAACGTCTGGCCTTGCGGCGAGAACACGCCGGCGGGCGGCGACGGCGGAGGCGTCTGCGTCGGGCCGGATGGCGTCGAGAGATCAGGATCCCATGGCGACCCCGGCGAACCCGTACGGGGAGCCACTTCGAGCGCCGCGCCGGCCTCGGCTTCGCGCTTGCGGCGTTCGGCCTCGACCTTGCGCCGCTCGGCCTCGAGCCTCGCCTTTTCTGCTTCCGCGCGCTTGCGTTCCTCTTCCTGACGCTCGCGGGCGACGCGGGCGCGTTCGCGCGCGTCCGCCTCCATGGCTTCGATCCGGGCCGTCTCCCGCTCGACCGCACGGACCGAAAGCCACCCCGTGAAAGCGGTCGCGTCGATGCGCCGGGACGGCGAGGAGATCGGCCCGTCCAACGCGACGCCGATCTGCGGCGCGCCTGGACGCGCCGGCTGCAGCGTGAGGTCGGCGTCGAGCGTCCGCCGCCTCAGATCGACGGAGGCGCCGCCGCCGAGACGAACCCCATCGCTTTGCGCTTCAAGCGCTCCGGTTCGCAGAACGCCGCCGGAGATCGTGAAACCCGCCAACGCTTGCGGAAGATGAAAATCGGCGGCCGCCAACTCCTTGTTCAGCGCGGCCGCGACCCTTCCGGCGTCGAGCGCGAGCCCGGCTTCGACCTGCGGCTCGATCCGATCGACCGCCGTGGGATCAAGCCGGCGCGCGACCATGTCCGTGACGGAGACGGACCCCGCGCCCGTCAGCGATCCGACGAGGCCGGCGATCGACCGCCCCGAAGCCTGCCCCTCGATCTTCAATCCGACGCCGCCGAGCACGGGCGAGGCGGCGCGATCGATACCCATAAGTTGTTCCGCAGCGGCATTTTCGAGCGCGAGGTTGAACGTCGTCGTCGCCTGTTCGTCCGCGCGCGCGATTGCGGCCGTTCCGGAGAGGCGCCCGCCGTCGAGCGCGGCGGAGAAGCCTTCGA
>QFQR01000031.1 GCA_003243275.1 Leifsonia xyli
GGCGGGCGCGGCGACGCCGCGGGCGTGCTTGGCACGCTCAACCGCCGCGGGCTCGGCGTGCAGTGGGTCATCGGGCGAGACGGGCGTCGCTACCAGATGCTGCCCGATGGCGAGCGCGGCGCGCATATGCGGCCGTCCGACGAATTCCCGGACGCCACGCGGCCGGATCTCTCCAACCGCAACACGGTGGGCGTCGAGGTCATCGCCAAGGACGACAAGGACGTCACCCCGGCGCAGATCGAAGCGTCGAAGCGGCTGTTCGACGATGTCCGCAAGCGGTGGCCGAAGGCGCAGGTCTATGGCCATGGTGAGCTCAATCCGGGCCACAAGCAGGAGCCCTCGCTTCCTCCGATTCCGTCCGCTCCGGAGGGCGGCATCGGGGGCGCGATGAACTGGAGCGACATGCAGCGTGCGGCCGACCGGATGCACGAGGCGGCGGGCCGCATCGAGCAGATGAGGCTCAACGCCATGCTGTCGGTCGAGCTCTCCGGCCCGGGCCGGGAGCAGGCGAGAGTGCGGGGCATGAAGGCGTTCGGCGACGGCCCGGTTCGCGCCGATCTCGGCGTGTCGATGCCGCAGATCCGTTCGACGAGGGTGGGCTGATGGCCGTTTTCGAAATCCGCGGCGATCTGCCGAACGCGACCGCGCTGGTGCTGAACCGCGTCGTCACCCGCGCGCGGCCGAAGGTCGTGAAGGCCGTCGCGGCCGAGACAGGGATCTTCCCGAAGATCCTCACCAAGGCGGTGCGGCCGTTGCGCGCCTCGCCCACGAATCTGCGCGCCGGGCTGGCGTCGCGCGGCGGGGAGATCGGCCTGCGCTATTTCAAGGCGCGGGAGGAGAACGGCGGCGTGGCGGCGGACGTCGCCGGCGAGCGCGCCTTCTTCCCCGGCGCGTTCCGCCGCTCGGGACGAGCGCCGAACCGGTACATGGTCCGGCGGCTGAACAAGCAGGTTTATGTCCGCGACACCGGCAGCCGCCGCTGGGGCGCGAAGCCGATCGTCAAGCAGGGCTCCGGCGTCTGGATTCCGCTCAAGATGATCGAGGGCGAGAGCCGAAAGGCTTTCGAGGAGGTCGCCGCGACCGAACTGCCCGTGCAGATCGCGCGCGAGCTCGACAAGATCCTCGGGGCCCGCGGCCGATGATGGGCGTCGGGACCGTCCGGAACTGGCCGGAGACGCTCCCGAAGGCGTCATTCAAGGGCTTCGAGTTCCACGTCGAGCGCGAGGGCGTCGACGAGTGCGGCCGCTTCGTCGCGGTGCATCCCTTCGTCAACGCCGAAAACCACGCCACAGAAGACCTCGGCCGCAAGCCGCAGACCTTCGGCGTGACCGCCTATGTGGTCGGCAACCTCGCTGACGCGCGCGCGCAAGGGCTGCTCGAAGTCTGCTCGTCCTATGGCGAGGGTCTGCTCGTGCTGCCGATGACCGGCGTCTCGTTCGCGCGTTGCCTCTCGGTCTCGACGGCGTCGGAGAAGAGCCGGCTCGGCTATGTCGCCTTCTCGCTGCGCTTCGTCGAGGCCGGCCTCGACACCGGCGGTTTTCCCGTCATCGAGATCGGCGACCGGATCGCCGAAGACATTCTGAAGGCGCTGCCCGACCTCGTCGACGACGTGCTCTCCGGCTTCTGAAGGTCACACCATGCCCTCACGCCCCGAGACCGCTTCGGCCGCCGCGGCCGCGACGGCGATCGCGCTCGCGCGCATCCTCGACGACCTCGCGCTTGCGACCCCTGCTGCCGGCCGCGCGGCGGCGCGCTGTCGGCGCACCTGCCGCACGATCAGCCGGGTGCTCGCCGACCGGATCGACGGGCCGGCGGCCGCCGGGACGATCGGCCGTCGTCTGGTCTCCGAGGCGCAGAGCTTCGCGGCGGCGGCCGATCAGGGCGCGGTGGTCCGCGAGTTCTACGCCGCGGCGGAGGCGGCCTCGGGGACGATCGAGCGGACGTCGTCGCCGATCCTGACGAAGCGCTACCGGCTCGCCCGCGCTATGGCCGCGGGCTTCGAGGCGGCGCTGCTCGGAGCGGCCTTCGTGGCCGAGGCGCGGACGTCGATCGACGAGCGCTCCGACGCGATCGCGGCGCGCAAGCGCATCGACGGGGCGCTGCAGGGCGCGCTCGACCGGATCTCGGACGCGATCGGCGACCGCGCCGCGGAGACGCTTGCGGCCGCGGCGGCGCAGGCCTCCCGCCGGCTCGCCGACCGGGCGGCGTCGCTCAGGCCGACCGTGCGCGTGACGCTGACGCGCGCCTATCCGTCCTGCGCCGTCGCCTGGCGGCTCTACGGCGATCCGAACCGCGGCGAGGAGTTGCTGAGGCGTTCGGCCTGCGGGACGCCGATGTTCATGCCGACCGAATTCGACGCGCTGGCGCCGGAGGTCTGATGGCCGAACTTCTATCGCTTGTCGTCGACGGCTACGCCCTCCAGGGGTTCCAGGCGGTGCGGATCTCGCGTTCGGTGGAAGCCGCGGCGATCTCCTTCGAGCTCGCCGCCACCAATCCGGCGTGGTCGTCCGAGGCCGGGCGGCTGCGCCAATGCAAGCTGGTCGAGATCTACACCGTCGAGAACGGCGCGCTCGGCGCCTTCGGCGGCGGCGACCTCGCCTGCGCGGGCTATGTCGACGAATATGCGGCCCAGGT
>QFQR01000032.1 GCA_003243275.1 Leifsonia xyli
GGAAGGTCGGCGTCACCTATGGCCGGCGCGATCCCATGTACGGCGACATGGCCTCGGTCGGCGTGTCGATCGACCTGCCAATGTTCGCCGGCAAGCGCCAGAATCCCAGGATCGCTGCCAGCGAGAGCCTTGTGCAAGGGGGTCGGTTCGACCGCGAGGCGATCCGCCGCGAGCTGGTGGCGCAACTCGACGCCGATCTCGCAGACCATGCCATGCATCTCTCCCGGTTGCGCAATGCCCGCGAGACGCTGGTGCCCCTCGCCAGGCGCCGCGCCGAACTCGACCGCGACAGCTATGCCGCGGGCAAGCTCGACCTGGGAACCGCGCTGCTCTCGACCCTGGCGCTCGCCGAGGCCGAGGTCGAAACGCTCAACCGCGAGGCCGATGTCGCGCGCGACGCGGTCCGTATCAACATCACTTATGGGGAGGAGCGGCCATGACGCTCAAGTCGGACACAGTGCGCTGGGGCGCATCGATCCTTGTCGTCGCGCTGGCCGCCGGTGGCGCGGGCTATTGGGCGGGCCACAGGTCGCCGCAACCGCAGGCCGCCGCGTCCGGCGAGGCGGGCACAGGCTCGGGCAAGGTGCTCTACTGGTACGACCCGATGTTTCCCAACCAGAAGTTCGACAAGCCCGGCAAGTCGCCGTTCATGGATATGCAGCTTGTGCCCAGATATGCCGACGGCGAAAGTGCCGGCGCGGCGCCCGGGGTGACGGTCGATCCCTCCGCGCGCCAGAGCCTCGGCCTGCGCGTGGCCGAGGCCCGCATGGGCAGCCTTGCGAGCACGCTGGAAGTCACCGGCACGGTCGATTTCAACCAGCGCGACATCGCGATCATCCAGGCGCGCTCGGGCGGCTTCGTAAGCCGTGTCTATGCCCGCGCGCCGGGTGACGTGGTCCGCGCCGGCGCCCCGATCGTCGACCTGCTGCTGCCCGAGTGGGGCGGCGCGCAGACCGAGTTCCTGAGCGTCAAGCGGCTCGGCAAGCCCGATCTCACCGCCGCCGCGCGCCAGCGCCTGCGCTTGATGGGCATGTCCGACGGCCTCATCGCCAGCGTCGAGCGGAGCGGCCGGCCGGGCGGCACGGTGACGATCACGACGCCGATCTCCGGGGTGATCCAGACGCTCGACGCCCGGGCCGGCGTGACGCTCGGCATGGGCCAGACGCTCGCCCAGGTGAACGGCCTCGGCACCGTCTGGCTCAACGCCGCGGTGCCCGAGGCGCGGGCGGGCGAAGTCCGCATCGGCCAGAGCGCCAGCGCAACCCTGACCGGCTTTCCGGGCGAGAGCTTCGCCGGCCGGGTGATCGCGATCCTGCCGACGACGCAGGCCGACAGCCGGACGCTCACCGTCCGGATCGAGCTGCCCAACCGTGGCGGCCGGTTGCGGCCCGGCATGTTCGCGAGCGTGGCGCTCGGGGGCAATGCCCGATCCGCCCTGCTGGTGCCGAGCGAAGCGGTGATCCGCACCGGCAAGCGAACGCTCGTCATGCTCGCGGCTGGCGACGGGCGCTACCATCCCGCCGAGGTCCGGATCGGCCGCGATGCGGGCGGCCAGACCGAAGTGCTCGCGGGCCTTGCCCCCGGCCAGAAGGTCGTTGCCTCCGGCCAGTTCCTGATCGATTCGGAAGCGAGCCTTTCGGGAATCGAGGCGCGGCCCATCGGCGGCGGTGCGCCGGCGAATGCCACCAAGCCCGCATCCAGGCCCGCGCTCTACGAAACCGTCGGAAGGATCGAGCGGATTGCTCCCGGTTCGGTGACGCTCAGCCACGAGCCGGTCCCCGCGCTCGGCTGGCCGGCGATGACGATGACCTTCGCGCTGCCCGATCCCGGCATCGTACGCGGCTTCAAGACGGGGGACCACGTGCGCTTCGGCTTCGACCAGCCACCGGCGGGGCCGACCGTGCGGCGCATGACCAAGGTGGCGGGCCAGTGATCGCCCATCTCATCCGCTGGTCGGTGAGGAACCGCTTCTTCGTCGTGCTCGGCATGCTCGC
>QFQR01000033.1 GCA_003243275.1 Leifsonia xyli
AGCCTGGCGAATTGGTCGGAGCTGAGATAGCCGGTTTGGGTCGCCCCGATCGACGCCTGGTATTCCCGGATCGCGCGAAACAGCCGAGGGCCGAAGTCGCCCGTGCTCATACCGTTGTAGTTGCCGTTCGCGATGAGCAGAAGCGGGAGCTCGTACCGCTCCTTGGTCGACAACGAGAAAAAGGCCCGCTCCGCGGCGCGGAGATCCGCGGATTGCGCCGCTGCTCCGGAGACTGCCAGCGCGACGGTCGCCGCCGCCAGGAACGCCCGCGCAAACCCTCTCATCGACGCCGCCTCGAAGCCCGGCCGAGCTTGGCCCAGCTGCAACTATAAATGGGCGTTGGCCGGGCGCTAGACAATTCACGCGCCTACCCTGCGCTCGGGCATAAGTGCTTAACGCGGCCGACGACGGAGAGGCCGCCGCAGTGCGCGCAGCCGGCCGATCGCTCGCCGCTCGGAGAGGCCTGCGCCTTGTCGGGGCCATCTGAATGGGCAAGGCATGGGCAAAAGAGCATGAACGCTCCGAGGCCCCACCTCACAGCGATCCCGCCGAGCGCTATCCGCCCCGTCCACAAGAGAACAACCCAACGCAGGCGAGCGCGAAACCCGACAGCGGCAATGGGCGGCACCGGCCGTGGGGCGCTCGAAAGGGAACCCCCGCCTCGCCGCTCCACGCCGCGCTGTCGACCGCCCAAGCCTCAACCTGAGCCGCGTCGGGATCGACCAGAGTTCCGGCCGACTTCAACCGCCGGGAGCCGGAGGTTCCGACGATCTTTCCCGAGCGCCGCGACGACAGACAGGAAAGCGCACGCGGCGGCGAGAGCCTGAAAAAAAAAGCCCGCCATTTCGGCGGGCTTCCTCATTTCTGCGATGCGGCGTCAGCCAAGCATTTCGGCGACGATCTCGCGCATCTCCTCTCGGGAGAGGCCGCAGGGTTCGGGCCGCCATTCTGCGGCCGGGATGTGGGTAGGAGCGTCGCCGCAAGGCTGCGTGGCGACAAGTGCGATTTCGGTATGCGTGTTCATTCTGTCCTTTTGGACGCGGGCGGACTCGTCTCTCGAGTGATGCTATCAGGCCATAGCGGCGGCATCAAGGCCACAAAAAAAAGCCCGCCGGGGCGGGCTGGGGGCGAGGGCTGGGGGGCCAGGGCTGCAAACGAGGAGCAAGGCGTATGACTGCACCTCGCCGAATCGAGCGCGCCAAATTACAATCTTAAGAAGCAAGTCTCGGTGCGAGACGGCGGGGTTAATTCGTTCAGAAATGAGGAGGTTTATGCCATGCCCTCTCAAACTCCGGCGCCCCCTAAGCAGCTCCCTCTTGATCTTGGAATTGAGGTTGAGCGCGTTGTAGGCGGCATTGAAATGGGCGTGCTGGAAAACGGCATCCCCTATCTCACACAGACCGGACTCGCTGCGATGGTAGGCGCGGCACGGTCCACAGTGTTTGAGATCACACAAGAGTGGCACCAGGCGCAAACTACTGGGGTTTGGCCTCGTGGCCGTATGCAGTATTTCCGAGACCATCTATCAAGGGCGGGGTTCGACGAGCAGAGTCTATTTATAGAAATACGAAAGGATGGCTCTCCGTACTATGCGTATCCAGACGTTGTTTGTACGGCTATGGTTGAGTAATTCGCCTTTGAGGCACAAAGAACTAACGAAACGGCTATAAGGAACTTCAGAAATCTTGCCCGTTACGGTCTGCAGAAGTTTATATATGACGCATTAGGGTATGTTCCGGAAGATCCGTGGAAACTATTCAATTCTCGTGTATCTCTCCTTAAAGATAGTGTGCCAATCGGCTATTTCAGCGTATTCAAGGAAAGTACAGGTCTAGTTGTAGACCTTATTAATGCAGGTCTTTCGGTCAATCAGCATACAGTACCTGATGGCAGTGTGGGCACGACTTGGGGTCCTTACTGGACCAAGAATAAACTTTCAGAAAAGTACGGAGATCGCGTCGAGTATCTTCACTTCTACCCGGCAGAATACCCACAAAGTGGCAGTAACCCGCAAAAAGCGTGGGCCTATCCTGATGCAGCCCTTGCCGAATTTAGGCGCTGGTTCCGCATAACGTACTTACAAACTAAGTATCCGTCCTATATTTTGCGTAAGGCTAATGCTTTGCCGGGTGGATTGCCGGAAGCGCAGAAACTTGCTGCTATGTATGAGTCGAGAGCGATTGAAGGCCCTCAGATATAAAAAGTACTTTGGATCCATTATCCGTTAACTCCTTAATTTAACGGAGGCCGCCCTCACCTTCGTCCCGCCGGTTGTTCGTCCTCAAGCTGGCTCGGCTCCGCTCGGCCTTCAAGCGTCGCCTGCGGCCTTGGGCGAGCGTCAACGCTCGAACGAGACAACAAACTCCCCGAGAACGAGAAACAGGATTCCCACCAAGCGGATCGCGAAGACCGGCACGAGAAGCGTCCCGAAGGCCCTTACAAAGATCCTGCCGACGAGCAGAAGCAGGCCGAGGTTAAGTAGGTGCCTCGCAAGGAAGCTAAGGTGAGCCATCCGCAACGATAAAGCGCCTGAGCTAACGCCTACCGCCCCGCCTCATTCGCTGCTGGCGTCTGCGCCGCTTGGCGCGCGAACATCGCGGCGAGCGGCGCGCCGGCCCTCGGCGCGGCGAGCTCACGGATAAGCTCGACGCTGTTCGGGGCGGTGAACAGGTCGGCGAGCTGCGCATGCGCTCTATCGCGCGCCGCAAGGCGGATACGGTCGGCGCTTGGCCTGAAACCCTTCGCGCCTCTGACGGGCCAAGATGGCCGCGGTCACGGCGAGAGCTTCTTCAGCGCCCTGCTTCGATCGCGGCCGGCGTCTGGACAACCTGCCTTCGAAGAAGGTCCGCCATCGGAAAAGTCTGCGGCTGCATCGCGAGCTCGCGCAGCCGCTCCACGCTGTCGGGAGCTGTGAAAAGGTCCGCGAGCCGCGAAAGGGATCTGTCTCGAGCGCCGAGACGAAGCCGGTCGCCAATCTCGCGGAAAAGCGTCGAGCCGGCCGACGCCGGGGCCGAGGCGAGCGCCATGGGGATCCCGATCCTGTCCAGCCCTTCGTTGACCATGCGGTTGGCTTCCGTCGGGCTTCCCATCGGCCGGCGCTGGCTGGTGGCGCGCAGCACGTCGAACAGGTCGGAGACCTGATCACGCGCATCGGGCCGCGCGACAGCTTCGAGAATGGCGTCGAGATTGGCGCGCTGTTCGGGCGTGCCGGCGACGGCGTTCGCGAAGCGCCCGCCGACGGATTGGTTCTCGCCCGTCGCGATCCGGCGGCCAGCCTGGTCGAAACTGTCGGCCAGGGACTGGCGCACGAGCATCGCGGGGAGTCCGGGATCCTGTCGCTCGAGCCCCATGACTGCGGCGACCACCTCATCAGTCCCGCCTGAGAGCGGGCGGGCCGGAAGAATTTCAGCATAGGCCGCCGGCGTGGTCGACGCCGCCGCGATCCGGCCGAGCGGCCCCTGCTCGAGCGGTTCGAGCTGCTGCCTCCGCGCTTGCGCCTGTTGCGTCAACGCTTCGTCATACGCCGCCGAACCACCGCGCGCCGGATCGCGGGCGATCGACCGGGCGTCAGTGGCGCCCGCGCCGTACAGCCCGGCCGCCTGGCTCGAAAAACCGGGGTTCGCGGCATTGCTCAGCGCAACGCCGCGGTCGCGCATGTCCTTCGTGACTGCGTCCACTACGGCGACGGATTGGTCGGGCATATCCCGATAAGTTGGCCCGAGCACTTCATCGGCCCTCAGGCGGCGCAACGAGGCTTGGAACGCCGGATCTGCGGCGATCGGTGCGAAGGCCTCGGCGTCGAGCAGATGTCTCTCGGCGGCTCGATACGCGGGCGCAGTGGCTGTGTTGATGTCGCGTCGCGTGGCGTCCAGACGACCCTGCGCGGCGGCTGCGGCGCGCGGGCCAAGCGTCGAAGGCGTCGCCGAGGGCGGTGCGATGGCGTCGAGCGCGGCGCGCGTCGCGGCGTCGACCTGACGACGACCCGCTGAAGATCAGCCAGCTTGGTGGCCCCGCGCGTCGCTTCCCCGATCGCTTCGGGGCCACTGAGCGGCACGCCGATGCGGTGGGCCGTCTCTTGAAGGCCGAGCGCGCGCCGGAACTCATCTTCCGACACGCCTCGCACCGCGCTCGCGGCGACCGAGCGATCGGCGTTGGCGACGGCCCGCGCTCCCGCCGTAGCGACGTTCCCAAGCGCCGCGCCCGCAATCCGGGCATAAGGTTCGAGGTCGCCGCCGAAGCCGCGGGCCAGCGTTTCCGATGCGACCGCTGGCACGACGACGTCACCGATTATGCGGGAAGCTGCGCCGCCAGACCCTCCGACGGCCGCAGGCGCAAACGATCCGATCGTCCTGGCGTACTCCCCGGCGACCGTCTGCGGCTTGTAGAACTCGCCGGTGCGCTGCTCGATTGGCCGCCGAATTTCGGCGGAGGTGTAGGGTTTCAGGAGGCTCAAGGGGCCTGCTCGCATCGCTTCAATCTGCTGCGCCTGTTCGGGCGACGGCTGATCGCCTGCGAGCTTGCTTGCTACCCAGGCGGTCCCGCGGCCGAGCAAGTCATTGACGTCGCCGAGCATGCCCGCGACGTCCGCGGCGATGCTCGAGTTTTGCGGCGGTGCAGGAGCAGCCGGCGCGGCGGCCTGGGACTGGTACTTGATCCACGGCGGTTCACCCGCGGGCGCCGAGGCGGGTTGCGCCGCCGGGGCGGCGTATTTTTCCCAAGGGCCGCCGTTCACGCCCATCTCCGAAGCCCCCAAGTCTTTCGGACGTCTTCGAGAACGATGATCCGAGGATCGCCGCGAGAATTTTCGTCTCGCTGACGCGCGGCTGAAGAAGCGTCGGCGCAACAGCGCGCCGTTCGCGAGGATGAAGCGTCGCACTTGAAATGAGCACGCCCGCCGCGGTGAGGCCCGACCGGACGGCCTCTTTCCCGATCTGCTCGACCAACTCGCCCAGCGCGTCCGCGGCGTCGGCGAGGGCGGCTTTCAAGGCGTGCTCCCCCTCCGCGGTGACACGAATGTTCGACATCGGTTCGACGAGGTCGCCGAGCGCCGCAAGGAAGCCGGCGAGGGGTTCGATGACGTCGGCGGGCTGAGGGTCCGGCCAGTCGAGCGCATCCACGAGATTGCGGGTCCGGCCGATGAGGTTTTCGAGGCTGATCGACGCCAAGCGGGTGTCCTCCGTTGGCCGATCATCCGCGGGAGGCCGTTGCGTTAATAGGGCCGATTTTGGCGTCGATTTCGCAACGGGGCGGCGGCGAGGGTCCAAAGTTGGGGCAGAGCGAATTTTTGTTTCGGCGTCGGGCGGCCGCTCCGCCGATCGATCCGGACTGCCGCCGGGGGGGGGGGCGGCCGGGAGGCGGGCCGGGACGCCGGTGGCGGCTCGAGCGTAACCGCCGTCGCGCGGGGCTCGTCAAATCGTGGTTGACGCCAGTACATGGCGTCATTACGTTTCAATCAACGCTCGTTGAAAGAAACGTAATTGTCATGTCGAACGGCTCATTCGTCGCCTACTATCGCGTCAGCACAGCAAAGCAGGGCGCGTCCGGTCTTGGCCTCGAGGCTCAGAAGGAAGCCGTGCGGCGCCACCTGAACGGCGGCGACTGGCGCATCGTCGGCGAGTTCGTCGAGGTCGAAAGCGGAAAGTCGAGCAAGAACCGCCCGCAATTGGCTCGAGCGCTGGCGATGGCCCGGCTTCACAGGGCTCCGCTCATCGTCGCCAAACTGGACCGTCTGTCGCGCAACGCCGCCTTTCTGCTCACCTTGCGCGACAGCGGCGCGAAGTTCGTAGCGGCGGACATGCCGGACGCGAACGACATGACCGTAGGCATCTTGGCCGTTGTCGCTCAAGCCGAGCGAGAGGCGATCAGTCGCCGCACGAAAGAGGCCCTCGCGGCCGCGAAGGCGCGAGGGACGAAACTCGGCGGAGACCGGGGCCGCACCTTAAGCGATGAGAACCGTCGCGCGGCTCTTGCCGCACGCCAGGCGGCGGCGCGTGATCGCGCGGCGGACGTTGGCGCTGTAATTCTTGAACTTCGCGAGCGTGGCGTCACGAGCCTCGCGGGCATCGCACGCGAACTTACCGCGCTGCATATCCCAACAGCGCGTGGCTCAAGGTCTTGGTCGGCAGTCCAAGTCCAACGCACACTTTCTCGGCTAAGCTAGCCTCGTATTGAAAATTCTAGTATTATGCAAAAGTTTTCCATACTCCCTCTGGTGCGATTTTGAATATACGTCCAAGAACCGTATTTGTAAATCTCTCAGATTTTCCAATTTACTACTGAAGCGAACAGCGTACGGTCTCCGGATTGACGGAGGTATCTCATGCTGGAATTCGCATCAACCCCGGATCAACTCCGCGAGAACGCAATCAGCCTGTTTTGGCGAGAACTTGCAGACTATCGAAACTTAAAATCGTCCGGACAAGATAGACTTGCGAGCGAACACGTCGAATGTATTCGGCTCTTGACCTTGCCCCCTGATTGCCCCCGTTCATAACCAGAGTCCGTTCTGGTTCTGGTCCTGTCTGGACCGAGCTGCGAAC
>QFQR01000007.1 GCA_003243275.1 Leifsonia xyli
GTACGAGAGGACCGGGATGGACGAACCTCTGGTGTGTCAGTTGTTCCGCCAGGAGCACCGCTGATTAGCTACGTTCGGAACGGATAACCGCTGAAAGCATCTAAGCGGGAAGCCGGCTTCAAGATGAGATTTCCATCCCTTCGGGGGAGAGGCTCCCAGCTAGACTACTGGGTTGATAGGCCGGATGTGGAAGTGGGGACTAAAGACCCATGGAGCTGACCGGTACTAATAAGCCGATAACTTGACAACACATGAGTTCTTCGAATCGTGTTGCTCGCGTCCACTTTGTGGTTCCCGATTGACGGTCGGGAATCGCTTCGATATGCATCGAAGCACTTGACTGAGAAATCAATAGTGTTTCGGCGGCCATAGCGTAGGGGAAACGCCCGGTTACATTCCGAACCCGGAAGCTAAGACCTACAGCGCCGATGGTACTGCGAGGGCGACCTCGTGGGAGAGTAGGACACCGCCGGACTTCTTTCGAGGAGGCCCACCCGTACACCGGGTGGGCCTTCGTCGTTTAAGGCCCTCGCCGAGGGCGGTACGGTCGCACGACGGAGGCCGTACCATGAACCGATCACGGGAGAGCGATGGCTGACGAGAGCAAGCGTCCGCAGGGCAAGCGGCCTGGCGGGAGGCCGGAGGGCAAGCGGCCGGGAGGCAAACCGGGCGGAACCCCCAGCCGTGACGGCAAGCCCAGCCGTGACGGCAAGCCGGTCGGCGGGAATCCCCGCGGGGGCAGGCAGACCGGGGGCACCTCGGGCGCCGGCGCATCGGCGGGCGGCCGTCCCGCTCGAGGCAAGCCGAGCGGTGGCCGTCCTCCGGGTGCGAAGCCGTGGGAGGCCGCCAAGGGCGACCGTTCGGGCGGCGCGAAGCCGCGCCCTCGTGAGGAGGATCGTCCGCGTCACGACGACCCCGAGATCCCCGATGACGTCGCCGCCAACCAGCTCGACCGGGCCGCGCGCATCGAACTCAAGACGCTGAGCAAGGACAACGCCGACTGGGTGGCGAAGCACCTGGTGATGGCGGGGCGGCTCATCGAGTCCGACCCGGCGCTCGCCCATCGTCACGCCCTCGCCGCCGCGCGACGTGCCGGCCGCATCGGCGTCGTGCGTGAGACCACGGCCATCACGGCGTACGAGACCGGCGACTTCGCGCTCGCGCTCCGGGAGCTTCGCACCTACCGGCGCATCACGGGCCGCGACGATCAGCTGCCGCTCATGGTCGACTCCGAACGGGGTGTCGGCCGACCGCAGGCTGCGCTCGAGCTCGGCCGCTCGGTTCCGCGCTCACATCTCGATGCGCCGGTTCAGGTCGCGCTCGCGATTGCGATGTCGGGTGCCCGCCTCGATCTGGGCCAGACCGAGCTGGCGCTCGGCGAGCTCGAGATTCCGCAGCTGGATCCGGATCGGGCGTTCGGATACAGCCCCGCGCTGTTCGACGCCTACGCGACGGTGCTCGAGGAGCTGGGTCGTGGTGACGAGGCGGAGGAGTGGTGGGAGCGCGCCGAGCGCGCCGCACTCGCGCTCGAGCGGGCAGCGGATCCCGACGGGCAGGATCTCGTGGAGATCGTCGAGGAGGAGTTCGACGACGCCTCCGGCGCGGCCAGCCCGGGCGAGGGCGACGCGGAGTGACCGGGAGTCTCGGAGCCTCGCCGCTCGAGGGTGTCGATGTCGTGCTCGCCGACCTCGACGGTGTCGTCTACGCGGGGCACCGGGCCATTCCGCACGCGGTCGACGCGCTCACCGAGGCCGCGGCATCCGGACGACGCGTCGGCTATCTGACCAACAATGCCTCGCGCACTCCGCAGACGGTGGCAGCCCAATTGCGCGAGCTGGGTCTCGCGACCGAGCCGGATGACATCGTCTCCTCGCCGCAGGCCGCGGTCGTGCTGCTCGCCGGGCTGGTGCCCGCCCGCGCGACGGTGCTCGTCGTCGGGGGCGACGGCCTGGTGTCCGAGCTCGAACGAGCCGGGTTCCGGGTCACCCGGTCGGCGGATGACGCGCCGGCCGCCGTCGTGCAGGGGTTCGCACCGGAGGTGGCCTGGACCGACCTCGCGGAGGCCGCTTTCGCGCTCAAGGGCGGCGACGCGGGCATCCCCTGGGTGGCGACGAACACCGACTGGACGATTCCGCAGGCGCGCGGCACGGCACCGGGCAACGGCACGCTCGTCTCGGCTGTGCACACCGCGGTCGGGCGGCTCCCGGTCGTCGCGGGCAAACCGGAGCGGGCGCTGTTCGACGTGGCCGTCGAGCGCTTCGGCGCGCAGCATCCGCTCTTCATCGGCGACCGGCTCGACACCGACATCCTGGGCGCGCGACGCGCCGGGATGCCGTCGGCGCTCGTGCTGACGGGGATCGACGGACCGAAGCAGCTGCTGGCGGCCGCAGCCGACTCCCGCCCGGATTTCGTGCTCGAGGATCTGCGGGGGCTGTCGACGCCGTATCCGCGCGTCGAGGATGTGCGCGACATCGCGGGCGTGCGACGGGTGCGCGTCGGCGCGGCCATGGTCAGGCACCAGGGCTCTGCTCTGACGCTCGAGACGCCGGGCAGCGACATCGACCGCATCCGTGCCGCCGCTGCGGCCGTCTGGGGTGCGGGCGTGCCGATCTACGCGCTCGAGGTCGCGCCCGAACTATATTCGTGGCGTGAGCGAGGTGAGTGACGTGGGCGAGGGGATGCCTCCCGAGTCGAGTGCGCTGCTGTCGCGGCTGCGGCTGATCGAGGATCAGCCCCTCGAGCACCGGGCCGCCGCGCTGTCCCAGGTGCACGACGAACTGCGGGCGCGGTTGGAGTCCGGGGACGCGCCGCGCGCGCATGCCTGAGGAATCCGCATCCGCGTCGGCCCGGCTCGACGCCGAACTGGTGCGCCGGGGGCTCGCCCGGTCGCGGGCCGTCGCGGCCGAGGCGATCGCCGAGGGGCTCGTCACGGTCGACGGGCGCCCGGCGAGCAAATCGTCGGCGCGGGTGACCGGTGAGGCGGTGCTCGAGATCGCGGGCGCCGACCACTACGTCAGTCGCGGCGCTCACAAGCTCATCGCCGCGCTCGACGCCTTCTCGGTGGATCCCGCCGACCGCGTCGCTCTCGACGCCGGCGCGTCGACGGGCGGCTTCACCCAGGTGCTGCTCGAACGCGGCGCCCGGCGGGTGTTCGCCGTCGATGTCGGTCACGGCCAACTCGCGTCGAAAATGCAGGAGAACCCGCGCGTGGCGAATCTGGAGGGCCTGAATCTGCGGCACCTCACGCGAGAATCTCCTGCATTTTCGACGTACGAGGGGGAGTTGGGGGAGACCGGATGGCCGAGCCTCGTCGTCGGGGACGTGAGCTTCATCTCGCTCACTCAGCTGCTCGGCCCGCTCGCGGCGTTGGCGGAGCCGGATGCCGACCTTCTGCTGCTCGTGAAGCCGCAGTTCGAGGTGGGGCGCGGCGGCGTGCGCGAGGGCATCGTGCGTGATCGTGCGCTGCGGCACGACGCCGCGAGCACCGTGCTGTGGGCCGCGTGGGATCTGGGCCTCGGCGCGCTCGGGATCATCGACAGCCCCATCCCGGGCGGCAGCGGCAACCGGGAGTACCTCGTGCACCTGCGCCGCGGTGCCCCCGACCCGTCACGCCTGCGCGACGCCGTGGCCGCCCTCGCCTGAGGGATCGCGGCCCGCTGTGCATCGGCGAGGTGCGCGTCGCCGGCATCCGACAGAATGGAGGCATGACCGTCGACGCCCGCCACCTGCTCGTGGTCGCCCACACGGGGCGTGCGGATTCGCTCGAGGCAGGCATCCAGGTGTGCCGCAGCCTCATCGCCGCAGGCATCACGCCGGTCGTGTCGGATGACGAACTCGCCGATCTGCGGGCGGCGGCTCCCGACCTGGAGCCGCTCGCGCTGCTCGGCGTCGACGTCGAGGCGACCGCGCTCGAGCTCGTGATCGTGCTGGGCGGCGACGGCACCATCCTGCGCGCGGCGGAGCTCGCCCGCGGATGCGACGCGCCGCTGCTCGGTGTCAACCTCGGGCACGTCGGCTTCCTGGCGGAGGCCGAGCGCGAGGATCTCGACGCGACCGTGGAGCGTGCGCTGGCCCGCGACTACGTCGTCGAGGAGCGCATGGCGCTCTCGGTGCGGGTGAAGCGCGGCAGCGAGGTCGTCTACGAGACCTGGGCGCTCAACGAGGCCACCGTCGAGAAGGCGAGCAGGGAACGCTCCCTCGAGGTGGTGATCGAGGTCGATGCGCGTCCGCTGTCGACGTTCGGATGCGACGGGATCGTCGTGTCGACCCCGACGGGTTCGACGGCGTACGCGTTCTCGGGCGGCGGACCGGTGGTCTGGCCGAGTGTCGAGGCGATCCTCATGGTGCCGCTGTCGGCGCACGCGTTGTTCGCGCGGCCGCTCGTGGTCGGCCCCGACTCGCCCATCGCCGTCGAGCTGCTGGAGCGCTCACAGGGTGCCGGGGTGCTGTGGTGCGACGGCCGCCGCACCTTCGAACTTCCGCCGGGCGCGCGCGTCGTCGTGCGCCGCTCGGCGAAGCCGGTGCGACTGGCGCGGCTTGCGCCGCGGCCCTTCGTGGATCGGCTGGTCGGCAAGTTCGGTCTGCCGGTCGACGGCTGGCGCGGTCCGGCATCCGAGAGCTCCGCCGAGGAGCGGAGCCGCGGGTGATCGAGGAGCTCTCCATCCGCGACCTCGGGGTCATCGGCGAGGCGAAGCTGCCGCTCGGTCCCGGGTTCACCGCCGTCACCGGCGAGACGGGGGCGGGCAAGACGATGGTCGTGACGGCGCTCGCCTTGCTGCTCGGCGACCGTGCGGATGCCGGCGCGATCCGCGCGGGGAGCGCCCAGGCGGGCGTCGAGGGTCGCTGGCTGGTGCCCGAGTCGGGTGCGGTGGCCGCGCGGGTGCGCGAGGCGGGCGGCGAGCTCGACGCGACGGGCGACGGGCAGGCGGAGCTGATCCTGGCGCGCACCGTGTCGGCCGAGGGCCGCAGCCGAGGTGTCGTCGGCGGACGCTCGGCGCCCGTCGGGGTGCTCGCCGAGCTGGGCGAGCGGCTCGTGGTCGTGCACGGGCAGTCGGAGCAGCTGCGGCTGCGTTCCGCCACGGCCCAGCGGAACGCGCTCGACGCATCCGCCGGGTCCGCGCACGCGAAGCTGCTCGGAGACCACGCCGAGGCTCACGAGCTCTGGCGCTCGCTCGCCTCCGAGCTGGAGGTGCTCACGCTCGATCGCGATGCGCGTCAGCGGGAGGCCGAGCAGTTGCGACTCGACCTCGCCGAGTACGCCGACCTCGCCCCGCGTTCCGGCGAGGAGGATGAGCTCGCGGCGCGCGCCGAGCGTCTCGGCAACCTCGAGGATCTGCGCCGGGCGGCGAGCCTCGCACAGGAGGCCGTGTCGGCCCAGTCGGGTGACGACCACCCGGATGCGGTCTCGCTCGTCGAGGAGGCGCGGCGCTCGCTCGCCCGCGTGCTCGACCATGACCCCTCCCTCGCGCCGGTGCTGTCGGGGCTCGACGCGGTCTCGTTCCAGCTGGCGGAGCTGTCGGGCGAGCTCTCGCACTACCTCGGCGGCCTCGACGTCGAGGGGGCGCGGGAGCTCGAGAGCGTGCAGGAACGCCGCGCCGCGTTGTCCGCGTTCTCCCGCAAGCACGGCGCCGCGCTCGACGAGGTGATCGACGGGTTCGAGCAGGCCGGGCTGCGGCTCGTCGAGCTCGACGGGGACGACGACCGCATCCGGCGGCTCGAGGAGGAGGTGGTCGACGCGGGTGCGCGCCTCGACCAGCTCTCCGCGCGTGTCACGGCGGGGCGTCGCGCGGCCGCGGCCACCCTCGCCGAGCGGGTGACGGCCGAGCTCGCGGCCCTCGCGATGCCGGATGCCCGGCTCGTGGTCGAGGTCGAGGAGGGCGAGCTCTCGCCATCCGGACGCGACAGGGTGGGCTTCCTGTTGCGTCCGCACGCGGGCGCCCCGCCGCGTCCGCTCGCCAAGGGCGCCTCGGGCGGTGAGCTCTCGCGCGTGATGCTCGCCCTCGAGGTCGTGCTGGCCGCGGGCGGCGAGGTGCCGACCTTCGTCTTCGACGAGGTCGACGCGGGAGTCGGCGGTGCGGCGGCGATCGAGATCGGACGCCGCCTGGCGCGCCTCGCCGAGACCGCCCAGGTGATCGTGGTCACCCATCTGGCGCAGGTGGCGGCGTTCGCGGGCAATCACCTCGTCGTCGAGAAGGATCGCGACGGATCACTGACGGCATCCAGCGTGCGCCGGGTCGACGACGAGGAGCGTGCTGCCGAGATGGCGCGCCTGCTCTCGGGCCTCGCCGACTCCGCGAGCGGCCTCGCGCACGCGCGCGAACTGCTCGAGTTGGCGCGCGGCTGAGCCGCTTCGCGAGTGTCGCAGCGCGGAGGCCGGTTCGTGACATATGCTGAAACCCCGTGGTGAACAATCCGGGATCAGCCGTTACCAAGCACATTTTCGTCACCGGGGGCGTCGTCTCCTCGCTGGGTAAGGGCCTCACCGCCGCCAGCCTGGGCAACCTCCTCACCGCGCGCGGTCTGCACGTCGTGATGCAGAAGCTCGATCCGTATCTGAACGTCGATCCGGGCACGATGAACCCGTTTCAGCACGGCGAGGTGTTCGTCACCGACGACGGCGCGGAGACCGACCTCGACATCGGGCACTACGAGCGCTTCCTCGACATCAACCTGAGCCAGGCGGCGAACGTCACCACGGGCCAGATCTACTCCAACGTCATCGCGAAGGAGCGCCGCGGCGAGTACCTCGGCGACACCGTGCAGGTGATCCCGCACATCACCGACGAGATCAAGCGCCGGATGCGGCTGCAGGCGCAGCCGGGCGAGGACGGCACGCCCGCGCCGGATGTCATCATCACCGAGATCGGCGGCACGGTCGGCGACATCGAGTCGCAGCCGTTCATCGAGTCGGCGCGGCAGGTGCGTCACGAGCTGGGCCGCAAGAACGTGTTCTTCGTGCACGTCTCGCTCGTGCCGTTCATGGGCGCATCGGGCGAGCAGAAGACCAAGCCCACCCAGCACTCCGTCGCGGCGCTGCGCTCGATCGGCATCCAGCCGGATGCGCTCGTGCTGCGCAGCGACCGCATCGTCTCCGAGTCGAACAAGCGCAAGATCGCGCTCATGTGCGACGTCGACGAGCAGGCGGTCGTGAACGCGATCGACGTGCCCTCGATCTACGACATCCCGACGATGCTCAACGAGCAGGGGCTCGACGCGTACATCATCGAGCAGCTCGGTCTCGAGGAGAAGGCCGGCGAGGTCGACTGGGACGGGTGGTCGGGGCTGCTGAAGGCGGTGCACGAGCCGGCGCACGAGGTGACGATCGCGCTCGTGGGCAAGTACATCGACCTGCCGGATGCGTACCTCTCGGTGACCGAGGCGCTGCGGGCGGGCGGCTTCGCCCACCAGGCGAAGGTCGCGGTGCGGTGGGTGCCGTCAGACGAGTGCGAGACGGTCGAGGGCGCCGCCCGGATGCTCGCGGATGTCGACGGCATCTGCGTGCCGGGCGGCTTCGGCGTGCGCGGCATCGAGGGCAAGCTCGGTGCCTTGCGCTTCGCGCGTGAGAACGGCATCCCGACCCTCGGCCTCTGCCTCGGCCTGCAGTGCATGGTGGTCGAGTACTCGCGGAACGTCGCGGGGCTTCCGGGCGCGAGCTCCTCCGAGTTCGACCCCGACACCGAGTTCCCGGTGATCGCGACGATGGCCGAGCAGATCGACATCCTCGACCACGGCGACCTGGGCGGCACGATGCGTCTCGGGCTCTACGAGGCGCGGCTCGCCCCCGGCTCGGTCGTGGCCGAGGCGTACGGCGAGGAGGTGGTGCACGAGCGGCACCGCCACCGCTACGAGGTCAACAACCACTACACCGAGCGCATCGCGGATGCCGGACTGGTGTTCTCGGGCACCAACCCCGAGCACGGGCTCGTCGAGTTCGTCGAGCTGCCGCGCGAGGTGCACCCGTTCTATGTGGGCACCCAGGCGCATCCGGAGCTGCGGTCGCGGCCGAACCGCGCGCATCCGCTGTTCCGCGGACTCGTCGGGGCGGCGCTCGAGCGGCAGCAGGCGACGCGCCTGTTCGAGGTCGAGGGCGCGGATGCGCCTGACGGCGAGGCGGTGCCGGTGCTGTCGGCGTCCGAGACCCCGGCGTCCGAGACCGTCGAGGCCTGAGCTCGTGACCCCGATCGAGCGCGCGGCGCTGCTGCACCAAGGCCCGCTTGCGGACCTCGCCGACCCGGCCGAGCTCGTGTGGTCGGATCGGGTCTACGAGGGGCGGGTGTGGGACATCCGTCGTGACCGTTTCCGGTTCGGCGACGACGAGCTGGAGCGCGACTACGTCGCCCACACGGGCGCCGTCGCGGTGCTCGCCCGGGGCGAAGACGACCGGGTGCTGCTCATCAACCAGTACCGGCACCCGATCCGCAGCCGTGACTGGGAGCTGCCGGCGGGCCTGCTGGACGTGGCGGGCGAGGATCCGCTGGCCGCGGCGCAGCGGGAGCTCGCCGAGGAGGTCGACCTGGTGGCATCCGAGTGGACCGAGCTGGTGACCTTCGCGACCTCGCCGGGCGGCAGCGACGAGATCGTGCGGGTGTTCGAGGCGCGGGGACTCTCGCCCGCGCCGGAGTCGTTCGCGCGCACCGAGGAGGAGGCGGAGCTCGTCACACGGTGGGCACCGCTCGCCGAGGTGGTCGAGGCGGCGCTCGCGGGGCGCCTCCGCAATTCCATCCTGCTTCTCGCGGTGCTCGCCGCCCATGCCCGCGGCTGAGCTGCGGCGGGAACTGGACCGCTACCTCCGGCATGTGGAGATCGAGCGGGGGCTGTCGAAGAACACGGCGGCGGCCTATCGCCGGGATCTGACGGCGTTCCTCGCTGCCCTCGCCGAACGGGGGGTGGCGGATGCGGCGGCGCTCGACACGGATGCGGTGCGCGGCTACCTCGTGTCGTTGCGGGAGCGGGAAAAGCCCCTGTCGGCGACCTCGACCGCGCGGGTGATCTCCTCGATCCGCGGGTTCACCCGCTTCCTTGTCGAGGAGGGGCTGCTGCCGAGGGATCCCGCCGAGGAGCTCGTGGCCCCCAAGCTCCCGAGGCGGTTGCCGAAGGCGCTCACGCTCGAGCAGGTCTCGGCGCTGCTCGCGGCGACCGACGGGGACGACCCGGTGCGGATGCGCGACAAGGCGCTGCTCGAACTGCTCTACGCCACGGGCGCGCGGGTGTCGGAGGCGGTCGCGCTCGACGTCGACGATCTCGTGGGTGCTGACGGCACCCCGGAGCTGATCCGGGTGCTCGGCAAGGGCGACAAGCAGCGCATCGTGCCGGTCGGCTCGTACGCGCGGGCGGCGGTGGAGGCATACCTCGTGCGGGCGCGCCCGCTGCTGGCGGCGGGAGGCCGCTCGACTCCCGCGCTCTTCCTGGGGGCGCGCGGGGGCCGGCTCAGCAGGCAGAACGCGTGGCTCATCATCCGCGGGGCGGCGGAGCGCGCGGGGCTGACGGTCGACGTCTCGCCGCACAGCCTGCGGCATTCCTTCGCGACGCACCTGCTGGGCGGCGGCGCGGATGTGCGGGTGGTGCAGGAGCTGCTCGGCCACGCCTCGGTCGCCACGACGCAGCTCTACACGCACGTCACGATCGACGGACTGCGCGACGTCTACCAGCAGACGCATCCGCGGGCGCGCTGACCCGACTGGAGGGCTGAGCCTCAAGCTCTGGTTGAGAGTGAGGTGAACCGCGGCGGGGGTGCCTGTCGCCACCCGGCGGCTCCCGAAGCCGGACGTACACTCGCGATATGACTGCGCAACGAGAGGCCGCGAACGAGCTCGCCGGGCTCGACGACCTGGCGGTCGAGCTCGGGCCGACCGGCCGTCCGATCACCGAGTTCCCCGAGCCGAAGCGCCTGAAGAGCCACGGCCCGGCGCGCATCATCTCGCTGTGCAACCAGAAGGGCGGCGTGGGCAAGACGACCACGACGATCAGCCTCGGGGCGGCGCTCGCCGGCTACGGGCGCAAGGTGCTCGCGATCGACTTCGACCCGCAGGGTGCGCTCTCCGCGGGCCTCGGCGTGCAGACGCACGACGTCACCACGATCTACGAACTGCTGCTCGGCTCGTCGAAGGATGTCGCGGGGGCGATCCAGCACACCGGCACGCCCGGCCTCGACGTCATCCCCGCCAACATCGACCTGTCCGCCGCCGAGGTGCACCTCGTGAACGAGGTGGCGCGCGAGCAGATCCTCGCCAGGGTGCTGCGGCAGGTGAGCGCCGACTACGACGTGATCCTCGTCGACTGCCAGCCCTCGCTCGGACTGCTCACCGTCAACGCGCTGACCGCGGCGCACGGGGTGCTCATCCCGCTCGAATGCGAGTTCTTCGCGCTGCGCGGGGTCGCCCTGCTCGTCGAGACGATCGACAAGGTGCGCGACCGGCTGAACCCCGCCATCCGGCTCGACGGCATCCTCGCGACGATGTACGACGCGCGCACGCTGCACTCGCGCGAGGTGCTCGAGCGGGTCGTCGAAGCCTTCGGCGACGACGTGCTCGAGACGGTCATCAACCGCACCGTGAAGTTCCCGGATGCCTCGGTCGCCGGCACCCCGATCACCGAGTTCGCGCCCGAACATCAGGCATCCGAGCAGTACCGTCGGCTCGCTCGCGAGCTCGTCGCCCGCCACGCGGTCGCCTGACGGCGAGACCCGCGCATCTAGACTCGGCAGGATGGACGAGGCGATCGCGGAGCGGGAGCTCGAGGCGGCGCCCGCGGACAGCGGATTCCGCCTCACGCTGTCGAACTTCGACGGCCCGTTCGATCTGCTGCTGTCGCTCATCACCAAGCACGAGCTCGACATCACCGAGGTGTCGCTCTCGCGGGTGACCGACGAGTTCATCGCCTATCTCAAGGGGCTCGACGGGCCAGAGGAGCTCGATCAGGCGAGCGAGTTCCTGGTGGTCGCCGCGACCCTGCTCGACCTCAAGATCGTCGGTCTGCTGCCGCAGGGCGAGCTCGTCGACGCCGAGGATGTCGCGCTGCTCGAGGCGCGCGACCTGCTGTTCGCGCGACTGCTGCAGTACCGCGCCTTCAAGGAGGCCGCCCGCTGGTTCGAGGGCCACCTCGACGCCGAATCCGGCAGGCACGCGCGCTCGGTGAGGCTCGAGGAGAAGTACCGCCGACAGACGCCGGAACTGGTCTGGACGCTCAGCCTGCACGACTTCGCGGCGCTCGCCGCCCTCGCGATGGCGCCGCGCGAGCTGCCCGTCGTCGGGCTCGACCACCTGCACGCGCCGCTCGTCAGCATCCGGGAACAGGCGGCGGTCGTGGTGACCCTGCTGCGTTCCGGACAGGCGACCACCTTCCGCCAGCTCATCGCGGGCGCCGAGCAGCGGGGGGTGGTCGTGGCGCGATTCCTCGCGGTGCTCGAGCTCTACCGGCACGCCGCGATCTCCTTCGAGCAGTTCGAACCGCTCGGCGAGATCACCCTGCGCTGGACGGCGGCGCACTGGAACGACGACCAACTCGCGACCCTGGGGGCCGACTATGACCGATGAGGATCTCGATCAGCGGGAGGGGTCGGCGGCGGTCGGCTCGGATCTCGAACGGCGGCTCGAGGCGATCATGCTCGTCGTCGACGAACCGCTGCCGCTCGTGTCGCTCGCGACGGCGCTCGGTGCCCCGGTGCCCGCCGTGCGGCAGTCGATCGAGCGGCTCGTCGCCGACTACGACGGTGCTGAGGGGGGCG
Source organism: Leifsonia xyli (assembly GCA_003243275.1). Classification (GTDB taxonomy): domain Bacteria; phylum Actinomycetota; class Actinomycetes; order Actinomycetales; family Microbacteriaceae; genus Homoserinibacter. The sequence continues at coordinate 11,723 of QFQR01000007.1, forward strand.
TGCGTCGCGGCTTCGAGCTGCGCGAGGTCGGCGGCGGATGGCGGCTCTACGTGCGCGCCGAGCACGACGAGGTCGTGCGGGACTTCGTGCTGACGCAGAGCCCCACGAAGCTCTCGCAGGCGGCGCTCGAGACCCTCGCGGTGATCGCCTACAAACAGCCGATCGCGCGCGGCTCGATCGCCGCCATCCGCGCCGTCAACGTCGACTCGGTCGTGCGCACGCTGCTCGGTCGCGGCCTCATCACCGAGTCGTTCACCGACGCCGAGACGGGTGCCATCCACTACGAGACCACGCCGCTGCTGCTGACCCAGCTCGGCATCAACTCGCTCGACGAGCTGCCGGCCATCTCGCCGCTGCTGCCCGACGGCGTCGAGGGCTTCGAGGAGCTCGGCGCGCGATGAACGGCGAGCGGCAGGACGGCGAGCGGCTGCAGAAGGTGCTCGCGGCCGCGGGGGTGGCCTCGCGGCGGGTCGTGGAGCAGTACATCGTCGCGGGTCGCATCACGGTGAACGGGCAGGTGGAGACCGAGCTCGGCAGTCGGATCGACCCCGCGCGCGACCGCGTCGAGGTGGACGGGGTGCCGATCCAGCTCGACGCCGACAAGCGCTACCTCATGCTCAACAAGCCGAAGGGCGTCGTGAGCACGATGTCGGATGAGAACGGCCGGCCCGATCTCGCCCGTTACGCCGAACAGGCGGGGGAGCGGGTCTACAACGTGGGCCGCCTCGACGCGGAGACGACGGGACTGCTGGTGCTCACCAACGACGGCGAGCTCGCGCACGTGCTCGCGCATCCGTCCTACGGCGTCGAGAAGACCTACCTCGCGACGGTGCGCGGCGTGGTGAAGGCGGATGCGCTGCGTCGCCTCCGCGAGGGCGTCGAGCTCGACGACGGTCCGATCACGGCCGACCGGGTGCGCGTCGTCGGCGAGCCCTCCGGCGGGCGCACGATCGTCGAGGTGACCCTGCACTCGGGTCGCAACCGCATCGTGCGACGGATGCTCGCCGAGGTGGGGCATCCGGTGATCGAACTCGTGCGGCGGCAGTTCGGACCGCTCCACCTCGGCTCGCTCGGGGCGGGGCGGATGCGCGACCTCACTAAGGTGGAGGTCGGCTCGCTGCTGGCGCTCGCCCGCGATGCCGTGGCCCCCGCAGCCCCCGCGGCGCCCGCCGCCCCCGCCGCCCCGAGACCGAAGCAGGACCGCAGATGAACGACCGCCGCCTTCTCGAGCAGGTGCGCATCGTCGGATCGGGACTGCTCGGCGCCTCGATCGGCCTCGGGCTCTCGGCCAAGGGGGTCGACGTCATCCTCGACGACACCTCGCCGTCGAGCCGCGCCCTCGCGATCGCCTACGGGGCGGGGCGCGCCCCGGCCGACGGTGATGCGCCGGGACTGGTGGTCGTCGCGGTGCCTCCGGATGTCGTCGCCGACGTCGTCGCCGCCGAACTCGCCCGTCATCCCGAGGCGCTCGTCACCGACATCGCGAGCGTCAAGCTCGCGCCGCTGAACGAGCTGCGGGAGCGCGGCGCCGACCTGACCCGCTACCTGGGTTCGCATCCGATGGCGGGACGCGAACGCGGGGGAGCGGTGTCGGCGCGCGCCGACCTGTTCGTCGGCCGGCCGTGGATCCTGGCCGGTCACGATCAGATCAGCTACCGTCGGGCGGCCGCCATCGAGCACATGATCCTCGACCTCGGCGCTGTCCCCATCGAGATGGATGCGGCGGCGCACGACCGCAGTGTCGCCCTCGTCTCGCACGCCCCGCAGCTCGTGGCGAGCCTGCTGGCGAGCCGGCTGCGCGAGGGCTCCGGTGCGGCACTCGGGCTGGCAGGCCAGGGGCTGCGCGACACGACCCGGATCGCGGGGAGCAACCCCGAGCTCTGGGTGCAGATCCTCGGCGCGAACGCGACCGAGGTGGCGGCGGTGCTCCGTCCGCTGCGGGACGAGCTCGACGCCGTCATCGCGGCGCTCGACGAACCGGACGCCCCCGCCTCCCGCCGTGCCCTCGCCGAGGCGCTCGCCGCGGGCAACGACGGGGTGGCCCGCATCCCCGGCAAGCACGGGCAGGACAAGCGCTTCGCCACCCTCGTGGTGAAGATCGACGACCGTCCTGGCCAGCTGGCGCGGCTCCTCACCGAGATCGGCGAGGAGGGCGTCAACATGGAGGATCTGCGCCTCGAGCACTCGCCCGAGACGCGCGTCGGCTTCGCCGAGATCGCCGTGCTGCCTGAGGCCGCGCATCCGCTCGCGACGGCGCTCGAGGCGCGCGGCTGGACCCTCATGGAGGCGGAGCGGTGACGCCCTCACCCATCGTCGTCGCCGTCGACGGGCCCGCGGGATCGGGGAAGTCGAGCGTCAGCCGGGCCGCGTCACGCGTGCTCGGCTACGCCTACCTCGACACGGGTGCCGCCTACCGGGCGCTCACCTGGCTCGCGCTCGAGCGCGGCATCGCGAGCGACGACGCGACCTCGGTCGTGGCGCTGCTCGACGACTTCCGCTACGACACGACGGTGACGGATGCCGGAACCGTGGTGCGGGTCACCGCGGCCGACGTGCAGACGGAGGTGACCGAGGCGATCCGGGAGCCCCGGGTGAGCGCCGCCGTGAGCGATGTCGCGCGGGTGCCGGAGGTGCGGATCGCGCTCACCGAGGCGTTCCGGCGGATGATCCGCGGCACCGACGCGGCGGGCATCGTCGTGGAGGGGCGCGACATCACGACGGTGGTGACACCGGACGCCGAGGTGCGCATCCTCCTCACGGCCGACGAAGCGGTTAGAATTGCCAGGCGATCGGCCGAACTCGCGACCGTCCCCGGTGAGCCGGGTGCCGCCTCCACCGCGGAGCAGTTGCGCGAACGGGACCGGCGGGACGCCCAGGTGGTCGACTTCCTCACCGCGGCGCCCGGCGTGACGACGATCGACTCGACGCACCTCGACTTCGACGGGACCGTTCAGGCGGTCGTCGATCTGGTGCACGCCACCATCTCCCCACACTGACAGGACACGACATGACCGAGCGCGACCAGGACGAATCGGCCGCCGAGTTCGACGTGGACGACGAGTTCGAGATCGACCCGGGGCTCGCCGAGCGTCTCGCCGAGCTCGACGACGACGTCGCCGAGCAGCGTGCGGCGTCGCTGCGCGCGGGCCTGGCCGACTACGAGCTCGACGAGGACGACCTCGAGGTGCTCGAGGCGGCCGAGGCCGGCCCCGACGGCATCACCTACCTGCCGGCTCTTCCGGTGCTCGCGATCGTCGGGCGCCCGAACGTGGGCAAGTCGGCGCTCGTGAACCGCATCATCGGCCGCCGTGAAGCGGTCGTCGAAGACGTGCCGGGCGTCACCCGTGACCGGGTCGCCTACAAGTCGGAGTGGCTCGGGCGGCGCTTCACGGTCGTCGACACGGGCGGCTGGGAGCCGGATGCCGCGGGCATCAACGCCTCGGTCGCGGCGCAGGCGGAGGTCGCCGTCGACCTCGCGGATGCGGTGCTCTTCGTCGTCGACATCAATGTCGGCGCGACCGCGACCGACGAGCACGTGGTGCGGATGCTGCGGGCCGCGAAGAAGCCCGTGATCCTCGTCGCGAACAAGGCGGACGACGCCATCAAGGACCCCCAGGCGGCCGAGCTGTGGGCACTCGGGCTCGGGGAGCCGTGGCCGGCATCCGCCCTGCACGGGCGCGGGGTGGCCGACCTGCTCGATCACGTCATGACGGTGCTGCCTGAGGTGTCGGCGGTCGCGAAGCAGGAGATCGGCGGCCCGCGCCGGGTCGCGATCCTCGGGCGTCCGAACGTCGGCAAGAGCTCGCTGCTCAACAAGGCGGCGGGCGAGGAGCGCGTCGTCGTCAACGAGCTCGCCGGCACCACGCGCGACCCGGTCGACGAGCAGATCGAGCTCGCGGGGCGCATCTGGACCTTCGTCGACACGGCAGGCATCCGCAAGCGCGTGCACCTGCAGCAGGGTGCCGACTTCTACGCCTCGCTGCGGACCGCCGCGGCGCTCGAGAAGGCGGAGGTCGCGGTGGTCGTGCTGGATGTGACCGAGCCGATCTCGGTGCAGGACCTGCGCATCATCGACCTCGTGCTCGAGTCGGGTCGGGCGCTCGTGCTCGCCTACAACAAGTGGGATCTGCTCGACGACGACCGGCGCCGCTACCTCGAACGCGAGATCGAGCAGGATCTCGCGCACGTGACCTGGGCGCCGCGGGTGAACATCTCGGCCCGCACCGGGCGGCACCTCGAGAAGCTGGTCCCGGCGCTCGAGACGGCACTCGAGAGCTGGGACACCCGCATCCCGACCGGCAAGTTCAACGCGCTCATCGCCGAGCTGACGGCGGAGCACCCGCACCCGGTGCGCGGCGGCAAGCAGCCCCGCATCCTGTTCGGCACCCAGGCGTCGACCCGGCCGCCGACCTTCGTGCTGTTCACGACCGGGTTCCTCGACCCGCAGTACCGTCGCTTCGTGCAGCGGCGGCTCCGCGAGGTCTACGGCTTCGAGGGCACCTCGATCGTGGTCAATATGCGCGTCAGGGAGAAGCGGAAGCGCTGACCCCGTCGCGCTGAGCGGCCGGGGCCGCGGTGGTCGTCGAGGCGGGCGTCGCGGCCGGGTCGGATGCGAGCTGCTCGTCGCCTTGACCGCGGCCCGGCAGCGCGAGGCTCGCGAGCAGCGCGAGCACGGCGACCCCGGCGGCGACCCAGAACGCGGCGTGGAAGGCGGTGATCGCATCCGCGGGGTCCGTGATCCCGGTGAGCATCGTGGTGAGCACCACGGCGAGCACGGCGGTGCCGAACGCGCCGCCGATCTGTTGGGCGATCCGGGTGATCATGGTCGCCTGCGGGATCTCGTCGTGGCTGAGCCCCGACATCGACACGGTCATGAGCGGGATGAGCACGGTGCCGAGTCCGAGACCCCGCACGACGAGGGCGATCCCGAGCCAGAGGTTCGAGGTGTCGGCATCCGCGAGGGCGAACGGCACGGTGCCGAGCGCCATCACCGCGAACCCGATCATCGCGAGCGCGCGGGGGCCGATCCGGTCGATGAGGAGACCGGCGATGGGGCGCGCGGCGAGCGAGCCCACGCCCTGGGGGATGAGCAGCAGCGCCGCCGTCAGCACCGTTTCACCCCTGAGCACCTGCCAGTAGAGCGGCAGCAGCAGCATCGCGCCGTAGAGTGCCGCGCCCGAGAGCCACAGCACCGCGGAGGCGCTGCCGACGGCGCGACGGCCGAGCAGGCGCAGTTGCACGAGCGCACGCTCGCGGCGCGCCAGCGCCCACGCCACGAATCCCGCGACGAGCGCGGTTCCGGCGAGCAGCGGTGCGAGCACCACGGCGCTGCCGATTCCGTCACCGGTCTCGACGTTCGAGAGCCCGAGCAGCATGAGCGCGAGGCCGGGCGCGAGCAGTAGGAGGCCCACGACGTCGAGCTTCGCGCGGGTGCGCCGCGCCGAGTCGTCCGGCAGCTTCCACGCGGCGAGCGCGATGCCGACGAGCACGACGGGCACGTTCACCAGGAACAGCCACTGCCAGCTGAGGTTCGCCAGGATCAGGCCGCCGATGACGGGACCGAGAATCGGCCCGAGCGCGATCGGAACCGTGACGATCGCCATGAGCTTGCCGAGTCCCTTGGTGCGCCCACCGGCCGCTTGCACCGCGAGTGACTGCATGAGCGGGAACATCACGCCGCCCCCGAAGCCCTGGATGACGCGGAACACGATGAGGCTCGTGGCATCCCAGGCGAAGGCGCAGAGCACGGATCCGACGAGGAAGAGGGTGAGCGCAGCGATCCACAGTCGCTTGCCGCCGATCCGCGCCTGGGCCCAGGCGGTCAGCGGGATGGCGACGGCGAGGGCGAGCAGGTAGCCGGTCGAGACCCACTGGATCGTGGAGACCGGCACGTCGAACTGACGCGCGAGGGTGTCGATCGCGATGGCGACGATCGTCGTGTCGAGGATGCCGGCGAACCCTCCGACCATGAGCACCCAGACGGTGCCGAGGACGGTGCGGGGGATGAGGGTTCCGCTCTGCGCGTTGGCGGATCCGGGGGAGCTGGTCATGGACGCCTACCGAAAATAAGAAACAGTGATGACTCTTGGAAAGATACGCCGTCGCGATAAGATACACAAGTGACTCTTGAGAAGGCGACGCGTCGGCGCGGGGTGGAACTCGAAGACGCCATCCTCGACGCCGTCTGGGAGGAGATCTCCGAGCGGGGATACGGTGGCCTCACCTATGACGCGGTCGCCGCGCGGGCCCGCACCAGCCGGGCGGTGCTCTACCGGCGCTGGCCGACACGCGAAGACCTCGTTCTCGCCGCCATCCGCCGGCTCGGGGAGCGCACGCCCACGGTGTCGCCCGACACGGGAAGCCTGCGTGAGGACATGCTCGAACTGCTGCGCTTCTCGAACGCGAACCGGCTCGGTAGGTGGGTGGTGCTGAGCGTGCAACTCGCAGGGTTCTACGCCGAGACCGGCATCACCCCCGCCGAGGTGCGCACCCGGATGCTGGGCGAGCCTCCGAGCCTCATGCCGATGATCGTCGCGCGAGCCGTCGAGCGGGGCGAGGCGCGAGCCGGGCTCTCGGAGCGCGTCCTGAGCTGCGCCTTCGACCTGTTCCGTTCGGAGGCGATCCTCCGGCTCGGACCGGTGCCCGACGAGAGTCTCGTCGCGATCGTCGACGAGGTGTTCCTGCCGCTCGTGCGGCCCTGAGCGGGGCGTCCCTGCTGTCGTGACGCCCCGTCTTCCGCCAGGATCGGAGCATGGCCGTCATCGAGAACTCGAAACTGACCGTGATCGGCGCGGGTGCCGTCGGCACCTCGCTCGCCTATGCGGCGCTCATCCGCGAATCGGCGCGTGAGGTGGCGCTCTACGACATCGACACCGCGCGGGTCGAGGCAGAGGTGCTCGATCTCGCGCACGGCACGCCGTTCACCGGCGCGTCGCGCATCCGCGGGGGATCGGATCTCGCCGTCGTGGAGGGGTCGAACGTCGTGGTCATCACGGCAGGTGCGAAGCAGAAGCCCGGGCAGACGCGCCTCGGGCTCGCGGGCGTCAACGTGGGCATCATCCGCGAGCTCATGCCGAAACTCGTGGAGCGCGCCCCGAACGCCGTGTTCGTGATCGTCTCGAACCCGTGCGATGTGCTCGCCGTCGCAGCGCACGCCTATTCCGGCCTCCCCGCGTCGCGGGTGTTCGCCTCGGGCACGGTGCTCGACTCGGCGCGGCTGCGCTGGCTGCTCGCCGAACGGCTCGGCGTCGCGGCGTCCAGCACCCACGCGATGATCGTCGGCGAGCACGGCGACTCCGAGTTCCCCCTCTGGTCGCAGGCGCGCATCGGGCCGGTGCCCCTTGACCACTGGGATGCGGGGCACGGCGCGCTCGCCCGCGACGAGCTCGACCGGATCTCCGACGAGGTGAAGAACGCGGCCTACACGGTCATCGCCGGCAAGGGCGCCACCAACTACGCGATCGGGCTCTCGGGCGCGCGCATCGTCGAGGCGATCCTGCGCGACGAGGGCGCCGTGCTGCCCGTGTCGAGCGTGCTCGACGGGTACCACGGGGTGAGCGGCGTCGCGCTGTCGGTGCCGAGCGTCGTGGATGCCACGGGGGTTCGGCGGGTGATCGACGTGCCGTTCGACGCCGACGAGCAGCAGCGGTTCGCGGCGTCTGCCGACACCATCCGCCGTTCCCTCGAGGAGCTCGGGATCGCATGAGTCCGACGCGGCGGCGCACGCGGATCATCGCAGGCGGGGTCGCGCTCCTCGTCGCGATCGGTCTTCCGCTGGGCTGGTATCAGCTCTCCGTGCAGCCGGGGGCTGCGCTCGTGCGCGCCGCTTTCGAATCGGGACCGGCGGTCTTCGCGGGTGGGGACATCACGCTCGACGAGAGCGGGGTGACCGTGTCGCGGGACATCGCGGTGCAGGTCGACGGGGCACCCGACACTTCGGTCGAGGTGCACGCTCCGGCAGGGGCCGGGGCCGGGGCCGGGGCAGCCCCTGTCGTGCTCTGGATTCACGGCGGTGGCTTCGTCGCCAACCACGCGGCCGACCTCGCCGGCTATGCGAACGTGCTCGCGCGGGCCGGGTACGTGGTCGTGCTGCTCGAGTACGCGCGTGCCCCCGAGGCGCGCTATCCGACGCCCGTGATCCAGGCGGATGCGGCACTCGGCTGGATCGAGGCGACGATCGCGGGTTACGGGGGTGACCCGACGCGGGTGTTCCTCGGGGGCGATTCCGCCGGGGCGCAGCTCGCGAGCCAGCTCGCCGCGGTCGAGACGGATACCGCTTTCGCCGCGCAGCTGGGGATCGCGCCGTCGATCGCGGCCGAGCGCATCCGCGGGGTCGTGCTGTTCTGCGGGCTCTACGACATGGTGACGGTCGGTGCGAGCGGGTTCCCCGCGCTGCGCACCTTCCTGTGGGCGTATACCGGGGAGCGCGAATGGGAGCGCTGGAGCCGGATCGGGGAGCTGTCGACGACGGAGACCGCGAGCGCGGCGTATCCGCCGGCCTTCATCGGGGTCGGGGACGCGGATCCCTTCGCCGGGCAGGGCGCGGAGCTCGCGGCGGCGCTCGAGGCGCGCGGTGTCGACGTGACGACGGAGTTCTGGACGGGGCGGGGTCTCGGGCACGAGTACCAGTTCGACTTCCGGCTGCCGGAGGCGCGGGAGACACTCGCGCAGACACTCGCCTTCCTGGAGGAACGGTCGTGAGGCGCGTGCTCGGGTGGACGGCGCTCGCAGTCGTCACGGTGCTGATCGCCGTGCTCGGCTATCTGGTGCTCGTCGCGCTCGGTCGCTGATCGCGCGGGCGCGGATGCCGCCGCCCTCTGCTCTCAGGCGGCGTCGGGCTGCGTCGTGTACTCCCGGCCGAGGTAGCTGGTCCAGCTGAGGTTGCCGCTCGCGTCTTGGCTGACCCGCCAACCGCCGTGGTGCTTGAGCGTGTGGTGACCTCGGGAGAGGTGGGCGAGGTTGTCGTGATCGGTGGGGCCGCCGTGTGCTGTCCAGTCGCGGGTGTGGTCGATGTCGCAGCGGCCGGGGTGGATGCCGCACATGGGGAAGCGGCAGGTGCCGTCGCGCAGGCGGAGCCATCGTCGCAGCGGTTCGGGCACGCGGTAGCTGGTGCGGGAGAGCGAGAGCGGGGTGCCGTCGTCGGGGTCGGTGAGCATCCGGTGCAGAGTCGGCGCCTCGGCGACGAGGCGGCGCGCGGTGACCGCGTCGATCGGACCGATGCCCTCGAGTGCGCCCGGTTCGCTGCCGCCGAGCAGGGTGAGCAGGGGCACGGTGACGACGACCGTCGGCACGATGGCGGGGAAGTAGCCGAGCTCGGTCTGCTGCACGTGCAGCATCGCGTCGGGATCGGCGCCCAGTTCATCGAGCTGGGTGGAGGAGAGGCCGAGCGTGCTGTCGCGGGTGAGGAGCGCGTCGACGACGAGGTCGAGACGCAACTGGGTGATCGTGCGCGGGTCGCCGTCGGCATGAGCGCGGGCCGCTGCGGCGCTCGCGCGCTCGTAGATCGCGGCCGCCTCGACCGCTCCGGTGTAGAGGGTGAGGGAGGCCATCCCGTCACGGGCGGGATCGAGGATGAGCTCGCGGGAATCGTGGGCAACCCGTACCCGCTCGGCCATCGACTCCGGTGCGCGGCGCTCTCGGAGCCTGCGTACCCGTCGACGGAACTGCGTGACCGTCGTCGTCGCGGCTGTGCCGAGTGCGACCCGCTCCACTGCGGCACGGTCGGTGGCGGTGAGTGCCGCGGTCTCGTCGATCAGCACCTGTGCGTGACGGTAGGAGAACTGCCCGTCGGCCAGGCGCGCGAGGGTCTCGGGCAGCTCGCGGCTCAGCATCCGCGCCTCACCCAGCAGCGACTCGGCGGCCCGCTCGGGCAGCCGGAGAGCGCAGGCGAGCTCGGCCCGCTGCGCGCGCTCGCGGAACGGCTCGGCGGCGGGTGGGTAGGCCGCAGAGAAGGCCGACTCGAAGGCGAGCAACGCCTCCGCCCGCTCGGCCGAGAGCGCGTCGATACGCGCCTGCAGCTGCACGACGCGATCGAGCGCGGCCTCCGCCGCGGCGATCGGATCCGGCTGCTTTGTCATGACCCAAGACCACACCCGACCACCGACATCGGCGCCCCGATCTGCGCGCATTCCTGCCAGCGCGACGAGGCCGGACGGCGATCGTGACCGATCCGTGATCTTCAGCCGACGCTGCGGAGGTTACGCCTGCTGCAGTGCGTGGACGTCGTGCGGCGCGAGGTGTGCCCGGCCGCCGAGTCCGCCGAGTTCGAGCACGACCGCGGTGCCGGCGAGCACCCATCCCGCCCGCTCGATGAGGCGGTGGGATGCGGCCAGCGTTCCGCCCGTCGCGAGCACGTCGTCGATCAGCAGCACCCGGGTGCCGACGGGGAGCTGGTCGGCGTGCACCTCGAGCGTCGCCTCGCCGTACTCGAGCGCGTAGCTCTCGCTGATGGTGGCACCGGGAAGCTTGCCCACCTTGCGCACCAGCAGCAAGCCGTGACCCGAGCGGGCCGCCGCGGCGGCCGCGAGGGCGAAGCCGCGCGCCTCCACGCCCGCGATCACGTCGAACCCGTGCGGGAACGGCTCGACCAGCGCATCCGCCACAGCGGCGAGCGCCGCGCCGTCGGCGAACACGGGGGTGAGGTCGCGGAAGCGGATGCCGGGCTCGGGGAAGTCGGGGATCACCCGGGTGAGGGCGTCGAGGTACGCGGTCGCATCGGTCACCGCCCCAGGTTACGTGGCGCGACGGACCTCGATCTCACCCGCTCGTCGAGAGCGGCTCCAGCTTGGTCGGCACGGCGATCCACGGGCAGAACCAGTCGGAGGTGAGGGTGCCGTCCTCGACGTACTCGGGGAGCCCGTCGCACACCTCCGTCGTGACGTCGACGAATTCGAGGGTCGCGGGGTCGATGTGCCAACTCCACGGTGCGTTGACGCCGCCGTCACCGTCGCGGTTGATCTTCCCGTTCGGGATGCGGTCGGTCTCGTCGCCGTTCATCAGATCGATCACGTGGTCGACCTGCTCCTGGGTGTCGAGGCGGATGCTGTAGCTCTGCGTCTCGGCGACCTCGAAGGTGACGACCGCGGGCGCGCGGACCCCATCGACGGGCGGCTCCGCCGTGCACGCGCTGAGGGTGAACGGGAGGATCAGTGCGGCAATCGTGGCAGCGGCTGCCGAGCGGCGCGTCATGGCGAACACCGTACGGCATGGGACGGCGGCGGGGAACGACGGCTCTCGCCGTGCGGGCGGCATCGGGCACCCGTCGGACACGGTAATGTAGGTAGCCGTGCCGGTGACGGCGCAAGCCACGGGCTGTGGCGCAGCTTGGTAGCGCACTTGACTGGGGGTCAAGGGGTCGCAGGTTCAAATCCTGTCAGCCCTATGGGTCCGAGAGAGAGTCTTCCGCAGGAATGCGGGAGGCTCTCTTTTCTTTGGTCGGTGTGTGGGCTGTCGCGCTGAGGTGGTGCTGGGCGCGCCAGTCGTGCAGGCCGGCGTTGAGTTCGGTGCGTTCGACGCCGATGCTCACCTCACGGTCGGTCACCTGGACGTCGAGCCGCGTGAAGAATGCCGTGAGCAGCTCACGGCGGACGTTGTCGGGCAGCTGCCTATAGAGCGCGGCGGGATCTTCGAGGAGATCGACGAACGCGAAGGCCTTGTCGACGCCGTGCCGGATGCGTTCGACCGTCCGGGTGAGCTTCTCCGTGATCGCCCCCTTCTGGAGCGTCACGTACTCGAGCCGCTGGCGTAGCTTCTCGACGGCGATCGTTCCATCGGCGGCGAGTTCAATGAGCCGCTCTTCCTGGCCTTCGAGCTTCTTCAGCTGCTTGCGGAGAGCGTCCTTCTCCTCCTGGTCCGCGGCTTGGAGTTCGACGAGGGCGCGTCGAACTTCCTCACGAACGGACGCGATGTCCTCACCATCGAAGCGTTCAGCCGCGACCCGTCGCGCCACTTCGTCTTCGAGTTCGTCGAGTCGCGCCGACGGCATCGAGCAGTGTCCACGCTGCTTCGCGGTGCAAACGTAGTACTCATACGTGCCGCCATGCCCCTTGTTCTGGCTATAGACGAGTCGACTCGTGCGCCCCTCCGACTTGCATTCGGCGCAGTACAGCAGGCCGCGCAGGAAGTGGAAGTGGATCCGGTCGCGGTCCCCTTTGCGGTTGCGTCCATCGAGGATCTTCTGAACCGCGAGGAACAGCTCCTTCGAGATGAGGGGCGTGTGCCTGCCCGGGTGGAGCTTCCCCTTGTAGCGGATGACTCCGGTGTAATACGGGTCGCGCAGGATCATGGCGAGCTGGCTGCTCGACAGCGGCTTGGCGGCCCGCTTGCTCGACTGCCGCGTGGTCAAGCCCTGGTCTTCGAGCATCATCTGGAGCTGCGTGATCGAGAACTGATTCGTGGCGTACTGCTCGAAGGCCCAGACGATGAGTGGTGCGCGGACGGGGTCGACGTCGATCGTGTTGACGAGGCGTCCGTCGAAGTCCTTGCGCACGTTCAGGTAGCCGAGTTTCGCTCGCCCGACGCTGCCGCCGCGTTCGACCTTGTGCGCCATTTTGATGCGGATGTCCTCGCCGCTCATGCGGACCTGGAGTTCGTTGACGACGTCAGTGATGGCCTCCATCGCGTCGCCCATGTAGCCGTCGCCGAAGTTCTCCTTGGCCGAGATCAGTTCGACGCCCTTGTCGCGCAGTTGGCGCTTGGTGATGGCGGCGTCGAGGTGATTGCGGAAGACACGTGAGCGCATGTAGATCACGACGTAGCGCACATCCGGATTGGCATCGACGAAGCGGAGGAGCTTCTTGAACTCCGGCCGCTTGTCGATGGTCTGCGCGGACTGGCCCGGTTCGACGAACTCGCGAAGGATCGGCACGCCGAGCTCCTTCGCCTTGCGGATCGCCCACTCGCGCTGAGTGGCGATGCTGTTGCCGTCCTCGTCGAGGTCGGCTGCGGTGTTGAGCTGGCGCGTCGTGGAGACGCGCAGATAGCTGATTGCCACGCCCGTGCGGAGCGGGACGTGCATCGTGTCGTCGCCCTTGAATAGGTGTTCAAGCCCTGCGACTGATGTGAGATTCGGCTGCGCCAGGGTGGCTGCCGCTTCCTCGCCTTCTTGGTACATGTGAGGCCCTCCTTCGGTTAGGTCCTCCGCATTTACGCTCTTCTCGGCCGGGAAGTCCAGTCCTTTGGCGGCTTCCAGGGCATCTCCACCGCCGTCGACCGGGGCGGCGTCGGCGATGTAGTTTTCACCTCGCTCATCGCGCTCGTCCATGGCTCTTCCCTTCCTGTGTCTGGGGCTCTTTCGTTGGCTGTTCGAGGTGAACGACGAGGCCGAGGAGTATGCGAGCGAGCCGACGTGGATCGGGTCGCGCACGCCAGACAGGAGTGATGTCGATGCGCCGGTCTGCGCGTGGGCGTCCTCGCCTGCGGGGTGGGTCACTGCTACTTGTTGAAGGCATAGAGCATGCCTCCCTCCTCGACGAAGTCATAGACGTCGCGGGTGCGTTCGATGACGTAGTCGATGTTCAGGTGGACGGCGTCAGCGGGCAGGCTGTGATCATCAGCCCAGTTGCCGAGCTCGATCTCCCAGTCCTCGAGTGGACTGAGCGCGTAGACCGCGTCATCGATGGAGTTGAAACTGCCGACGTAGTTCTCCTGGAAGCTGTCGAGCAGATCCGCCGCGGCGGCGTTCACATCCGGCAGCGCCAGGAACGCTCTGAATGCGGGACCGAAGAACTCGTCGCACTCTTCGAGACGGACGATCAGTTGCTCCATCCCGGCGGCGTCGAGGCTGGCGGGGACATGCACCGTGACGGGCCTACCGCTGGTGGTGAGAGTGGTACGCACCAGGAGACGGTCGAGCTTGGGTGGCAGATGCTCGTTCTGATACGTCCGCCCGGAGCCGGTTCCCATCTTGTCGATGAGGTACGTACCGAACCAGTCGATGAGTTCTTTGACCTCGGCGGTGGCGTCCTCGTCGGTGTAGAGGCGTAGGTATTCCTCACGAAGATCAAGGTAGGTGCTCTCGCCCGTTCTCCCGAACTCGGCGAGGGCGGACTCTCGTCCGAGCGCGCGCCCGAGCGCGTGGGCGATGCAGCGGGCGGTGTCGTGGTCGACTTCCCGGTGCTCCGCGAGTGCGGCTGCAATGCCGTTCGCGATGGGATGTTCGAAGCGACGGGAGGTGACTTCGAGTCGTCGCCAGTCGGGTGATGTGCGTTCAGGCGCAAGACGCGCTTGGGGTGTGACGGTGGGCTCATGCTCGCTCATGAGCGCTTCCCCGCGGTGATGATGTAGCGCCCGAGCGCGTCGAGCCAGGGCTCTCGCTCGATCGGGACGGTGACGTCGTTGAGTTCAGCGAGCGCGGCTTCGGCGTCGAGGATGCCGGTTCCGGCGAAGCGCTCGAGCGCGCTGCCGGGGCCGTCGTGGATGGTGGCCGCGATGAGCTGCGCGAGGAAGGCGTCGCGGCTGTTCGGGTCGAGCGTGAGCCAGGCGTCGACGATGAAGTGTGCGTGATCGGTCTGGTCGATGGTGCGCATCCACTTCGGGAACTTGGGCTTGGTGCGCAGGCTATTGTTGTCGGCGCCCGTCGGCGTAGGCGCGACGGGGATGGTTGATGAGTTCATGTGATTCCTCCTTTCGGGGTGAATGGTGATGACGGCCCGTACGGGGCCAGTGTGGCGAGTGCCTGCTCGCCGGTGATGATGGTGAACAGGCCTGGGTCGAGCCCACGATCGGCAGCGATGGCCTCGCGGATCTTCCTGGCGCGGTCAATGCCGGGAACGATCCAGACGATGGCCGGGTATAGCTCCCGCGTCTGCTGTTCGATGCCCGTGCGTTGGTGGCGCTGATAGGCCTGGCACTTGCGAAGTACGGCGGGCAGATGCTCGGTGGCGCGGTCGACCTCGATGAACGAGTGCGTCTCGGTGCTGGCGTCCGCGGTGACGAGCAGGAGGTCGGGTTTGAGCGTGATCACGGCGGCGCCGCTGCCGTTGAAGCTGCGCCAGCTGGCCGGCTCGAGTTCGAGCTCGAGGAGTTCGAAGCGGTGGGCGTGTGCCTGCTCAAGCAGACTGACCGCGATGTCGGCGACGGCGAGGGTGTGAGCGACGAATGTGAGACCTGGCTCGTCGTAGCGCCGCCTCCGCGGTTCGCCGCGTCGGGCACGAAGGTAGCGGTCGCCCGCTGGCCCAAGCTGCCAGATCGTGACGGCCGAGCCGTGCTTGATGCCGCCGATACGCCGGGCTAGCCGAGTGATTGCACCGCGGGCTTCGAGACGGTTCAGCACGCGGGTCGTCCCTCGCGTCGCACCGCTCACGGTGACATGTGGACCCAGGGGTGCCGCCGGGAAGTGCAGTCGCTGCAGCTGTCGAGTAGTCAGAAGTCGAAAGCGTTCGAGATCCTCGAGGATGCGAACGTCGCGCTCAGTGAGGTGCTCCTCGAGGTCGAGATGGCGAACAGCGGTCACCATGAGGCCGCCCTCCGGGCTGGGGTGAAGCGTCCTGGAACACAGGGGCAGTCCGCGCCCGCACCGGCCGAGGTTCGCCGGAACGTGGCCGAACGTGGCGGCGGGTGTTCGTCGTGAAGTGAACAGCGGACGGAGCGCCGAGCGGACAGGGCGATCCAGTGGTTGAGGGCGTGCCGAGCGATCATGCGCGCCTCGCCTTCTGGTGCGTCGGGCGGCCCGCCTGGTGCTCTGGTGACGAGGTTGCTGCGACTTCGGAGGTGGTCGGCGGCAGGGCGCCGTAGCGATCTCGGCTGCGCTGGCGGACATCGTCGCGGATACCGAGCGCTGGGCGCGGTGGCAGGGTGTGCCCCGAGCACCATCCGGCTGGCACGCTCCCGGCAACCAGGTGGGCGTAGATCTCGAAGCGAGGCAACGCCTGGAAGTCGTCGGCAGACAGTTGCGGGGCCATGCGGGCGAGATCACGAGCATCGTCCGGACCAACGGCGAAGCAGATCTTGCTACGCGCATTCGTATCGAGCGCCGCCCGCATGGCGGGTGGAAGCTGGCCTCGATACTGGTGCGCCAGATGCCAGGCGACGCCATAGGACCGTGAGGTCGCGAGGGCGTCGGCGATCGAGGTCGGCAGGTGCAGGTAGTTCTGCATCTCGTCGATGAACACCATGCCCGGCCGCTTCATCGGGTGCTTTTCGCGGGCACGCTCCAGCGTCGCGTTCCAGAGTTCGGCGACGATCAGGCTGCCGAGTAGCTTGGCGGCACCTGTCCCGATCAGCGCATCGTTCAGCGGTACCAGGACGACGCTGCGCTCGCGGAAGACGTCGCGGAGCCGGAAGCGCGGTCGTGCCTGCCCGAGCACGAGAACCAGCGGTGCGCGCAACAGGATCTTGCGAAGCTTGTTCAGAGGTGCAGCGATCATGGCAGCGCGTTGGGCGGGGCTGAGTTCCTCAAACTCGGCCCAGAAGGAGGCCAGCGTCGCGTCGTCCTGCATCGCGGCGATCACTGGGCGTCGGAAGGCAGCGTCCGTTAGGAGGCGTGGCAGATCGATGAGCGTGTACGGATCGATGGTCCGTTGCCCAGCCCGGGCGAGCGATAGGAGCGCACCGTGGATCAGGTACTCGGTGCGTGGTCCCCACCCTTCCTCGAAGACGGCGGCGAGGGCGGCGATGATGCCGTCGACCACGACGTCCGGATCGCGGTCGCCGATGTCGAGCGGGTTGAAGCCCACCGGCATCGTGTCGGCAGCGTCCAGCACGACAACGCGCTGCGCATGCTCGGGGGCGATGCGATCGAGGATGCTGTCGACCAGTTGCGCCTTGGGCTCGACGACTACGCAGGCCCGACCAGCCTCGATGTCGGAGAGGATGAGGTGCTCCAGCACGGTGGACTTGCCCGAGCCCGTTGGCCCGGTCGCCACCAGGTGCTGCAGCCGACTGGCCGGATCCATCCCGATCAGACGCTCCGGACCCGGTGCGGTACCGGTCGCGAATACCGACGACGTCGCGCTGACGATCTCGGGCACCGGCAAGCGACGCGGATGGGTGCCGGCGATGCCGGGATAGTCGCGCTCGCCGAGCGGCCAGGCCAGCATCGACGTCAGCTCGTCCGGTGAAAGCCGAAACGCGGCGCGAGCGGTTGCCGCGCGCCAGCGGCTCGACGAGTCGTAGTTGAGGCTGAGCCGAAGTCCGGGACTCTGCAGTAGCTGGAGGGCACCGAACACTTCCCAGACGAGCGCGCCGGTTCGCTTCTGGGTGCCAGCCGTGACCCCGATCCGGAGCGTCACTGCGGTCGTGGGCTGGCCAGCTCGCAGTTGAAGCCGACGGCGCGTCTCAGGCTCCACGGCGCGGACACCTTCGAACACGAGGGACGCGAGTGGCTGCATCGGGTCGGCCGACTTCGCTGAGACCGAATGCGCCGCTTGCGTACGTCCCAGGACGAGCTGCAGCGCAACGTGCTCCTCGCCTCGTCGTGCCGCGAGTGCGAGGTATATCGCCGACGTGACCTGCTCCGGGTCGGTGTCGGCGAGCGGCAGGATGGCGGGGTGCGCCACGACCCGGCTGACAGCGGCCACGTCCGGCCGTGTGGCGGGCTCAAGGGCGAGGCCTGGCAGGTGGCCCCGAAGGAGGCGCTTGAGGCGCGGTGCGGCCGCGGACGGGTAGCCGACGAGATGCGTCACGCCGTCCGCGCTGGCGTGTACCTCGAAGACGAGCGGTCGTGGAGCGTCGGCGCTCATCAGGCGCGTCATCAGCTGAGCCACGCTGTCGGCGCCGAGTGGGCGCGGCAGATGCAGACGTGTGAAGACCAAGTCAGGCATGGTCGCCTCCTTTGTCACGTTCGAAGTACTCGGCGCGAGCTGCGGCTTCGAGGCGAGCTTGTTCGAGACCGGCGCTGGTGATGATGCGAGCGATCCGCTCGGTGCGCGTATCGCTGTTGGACTCGGAGAACACCTGGACGCGCCGGTCCACGCTCTTCCGATAGCGGCGACGGCCGCGGGTGTGTCGGGTCATGAGACAACCTCCTTCCCACCGCTGCCCATGAAGGGCTGATTGGTTCGCGTCACGGTCGCGGAAGGACGTTGGGATCGCTCATAGCCATAAGCCGAATGAGCACAATGGCGCCTATTACGAACTCGAACGCTCGATTTGTCAAGCGTTTTCAAGCGCCGTTGTCCATTCCACAACGACCCGACAGAGGTGAACTCGCTCATGCTTAGAACCGTCGACCCCACCAGTAGCGGTACACGATGACCGCGCACCACCAGACGAGAGCGATGCCGACGATCAGGAGGACCCAGCCCCAGAACTGCGCGAGTAGCTCCAAGGCGAGCCAGAGAGCGACGATGCCGCCGAGAATGAGCAGGCAGGCGCGGAAGAAGCGCATCGGCGTGGGCGCGGGGGTGTCGTCGGGCATCAGTCATCACCGACCCCTCCATCTGCGCCGGCTCTGGTGAAGTCGCTCGGCACCGGATACCCCGGGATCGTGATGTCGGAGTCGATCTCGTTCCCCCACACCGACCAGTCCGCGTGGCTGTTCGGACGCTGCCGCGCGAACAGCTCGAGGTACGGGCCGTCGAGGACGCGCTCGATCAGGGGGATCATTTCTTCGGGCTTCTGGCTGTGCGCCTGCCGTGGGAAGAGCAGTGTCGAGCGCTGGCCGCGGAACTTGAACGGTGCCCGGCCGCGCACGCCGTGCAGCAGGATCTCGTGGGAGCCGCGGAAGTAGTTCCCGAGGCCCATGTAGTACTTGTCCCAGACGGCGTTCGTCTTATAGGTGAAGCCCCATGCCTTCATAACCTCCAGTGCTCCAGGCAGTGCGGCATTGGTCGTCCACAGCAGCAGCGTCGCGTTCTCAGCGGCGAGCTCGGCGACCGGCATCTGCTTGATGCGGTCTAAGGTCATCAGGTCGTAGTGGTTGATGGCGCCGCGGGCGCCGGCCTGGGCGATGTCCCACGGTGGGTCGGCGTAGATCACGGCGTACTTCTTGTGCGTGGACGCCGCGGCGGCGCCCGGGGTCAGTTTGGTCATGTCAAGGAACTCCTTTCTCCAGCCCGCAGCAAAGGGTGCGAGCGATGGCGAGGACTGGTTATGCGCGTCCGAGAACGAGTCGTCAATATTCCGGTCGCGGTCGTTGCGAAAACCACAACGACCGGGACGCTGACGAGCAGTTGATGCGGCGACGCGGACGCCGGGTGGTCATCGCCCGCGCCGCCGCGGTTCAGATCACGAGTCCGACGACTCGTTCGGCGTGCTCCCCGAGGCGAGGAAGGACTCGCGGATGAGCGCCTTGCGCGCCTCGTGCGCTTCCATGCCGAGCGCATCGGCCAGCTGGAGCACGGTGCGGCGCAGCTCTTCCTGCTTGCGGTCGAGCTCGGCCTCGATGCGCGCCCGACGACGCTCGCCGAAGGAGTTCCGGACCGCGACCACAAGGTCACGCGCCCACTGGATCGTCTCGGCCGACACATCGACCAGGCGGTCGAAGGCGCCCTGGGTCGTGGTGGCCATCACTGCCACCGCCGAATCGCCGCCGAGGCGCCCAGCGTGTAGCTGTCGACGATCTCGCGGTAGCGGGCTTCGCCGAGCGGTGCGACCGTGATGAGGTGCTGCTCCAGCGCCGTCAGGGCACCGACGTGCTCGAGCGCGGTGTGCGTCACGAACGCGCGGCCGTCCTCGGTGAGCTTGGCGACGATGGCGCGGGACTGCACTCGCTCCACCTCGCGGCGGGTCTGCCGCTGGATGCCCAGCGACAACGAAGAGAACCCCTGCGGGCTCATGGCGCTCCCCGTGGTGGGGAGCAGTTCGGATGCGGTCATCTTCTGCCTCCTGGAGGTAGCTCCCTGCGGATGGGGAGTTGGTAATTCCAGGCTCGTGTACGGAGGAAACAGCGTCACTGACACGAAACTGACACGATGTCGGGATGAAGGATGATCCGCTTCGGCGCGAGATTCTCGCCGAACTGCGGCAATTGCGTCGCGGCCCAGGTGAGTTTGGCATGGAGCGGATGGCCATGTCTGAGATGCTTACCGACGTCGTCGGTCGCGGAAGCATCGAGCGTGCGTACGGGGCGATGCTCGATGCGCTTGTTCGTCACGGCGCCGATACCGAGAGCGATATCCGCGCCTACTTCGACACCAGCGGGTTCCAGACGCCAGGCGACACGCTCGATGCGCGTCTCAAGGTCTACGCAGAGGAACATCACGTCGAACAGCGCACCGGGCTTCGGCGGAGCGACCGCGGTGCCGAGAAGCTGAGCTACATCCTGCGGGACACACTCACGATCGAGCGGCCCTGGGGGAAGATCGTCGTCAGCGAGATGGACGGACTTGTCGTTGCCGGAGTGATAGTCGATGTCCTGCACGGATCCCAGTGGCGCCGACCGCACGTGCACATCAACGGGGAGTACCAGGAGCGCGACTTCGTGCTCCACGACTCCGAGACGAGCGAGTTCTTCGCGACAGCGCAGGAGCGCTTCGACAACATCCCCTTGCTACCGCCCGCAAGTCCCGGCGACGACGAGTTCGTTATCGAGGTGTTCTGGGTGATGCCGGTGTGGCCCATCTGGCAAACGGGGACGATGCTCAAGACCCCAGGGCTCGGCGCGAGGCTGACCACCGAGAGAAATTCCAGCGCTCGAGTGAGTCTCTGGCGATGATCCGCGCTTTGTTGTTTTGAGCGGCGACCTGGATAGCGACCGCTTGACGCAGTTTCCACAACATCGGACTGTGGATAGCTCGTCGAAGCATCCGTTGCCTGTGGAGAATTACACGGCTGTAAGTATCGATTTGGTCGACTAGACCGGAAATCCGGGCCTAGAAGGCCCCCAGGGGCGCCCCTAGCGCCCGAAACGCTTGTGCATAAGGTTTCGGTACCCAGACGGGACCCCAAAGCCACAGCTGGCCGCCTGTCGGCGGTGCGCGGTAGGCTATGGAGTGCGAGAAAAGCCCCGACCGACTGGTTCGGCGCAAGGCTCGAATCGCAGCAGATCGGGGCTGAATGTCTTGGACGGACTACTCGACTCTAGAGGCTCAGATGGCCTCTTCGCGACCCGGTGAGCCGGTCCTCGAGAGATCTGCTTCAACTCAAGAAGCGGAAGGAGTACCTGATGGCGAAGTCGTCGTCACGGTCGTCCGGAAAGCCCTCGAAGGCGGCACTCAGCAAGGCGGGACGGACGCTTGCGTCCGACTCGTCGAGCAAGACCGCCAAGTCGAAGGCCGGCTCGACGCTCGGCAAGGGCTGAGCACCGGGGAGGGTCGATCACCTGCTGGTCGGCCCTCCCTACCAGCACTTCACGCGACGCGATACCGCTCCGGGCGCTCCGACTGCTTCGCTACCCGCTCCCACGAGCGGAGAGGCAGTTCACCAGATGAGCAGTTCGTTCAAGTTCGACAAGAACGCATTCATGCGCGAGGTTCAGCGCGAGGCCCAGAAGGGCATCGATCAGATGGCGCGTGAGCAGAACCGGGAGCTCGAGCGCATGAGCGCCACGTATACCGGTCGCCCGATCGAGGAGATCAAGCCCGCACTGCAGCGCCTGTTCGCGCGCTACGACGGCAAGATCACCGACCCCGAGCTGACCGAGTGGGCGCAGCTGATCAGCGACGGCACGAAGATCACGCTCAAGCCCGACAGGATCCGCTTCTAGGCCATACGCAGAGGGCGTCCCAAGTTCGCGGGCGCCCTCTTCGTATGTCTGCAGGGAGCGGCGCCGATCGGTGTCCGGCCGCATCGATAGCCTCAGATCGTGGTCGATACGAAGCAGACGAAGACGATCGGCGAACACCATGTCGCCGCCGAGCTGGCTCGACGCGGCTGGGCACCGGCCCTCACCCGGGACGGACTCGAACGCACCGACATCCTCGCGGTGCTCGCAGAAGGCACTGAGCGTCGCCTCGTCGAAGTCCAGGTGAAGGCAGCGCGCGGCGCCAAGATGGACTCGATCAGCTGGCCGCTCGGCTCGAAGTCGCAGGCACCGAGCCTGCACGAGCGGGAGTACTTCGTCATGGTCGCAATCCCTCACGATCTCCGCGACCATCCCCGCAGTTTTGTGGTGCCCCGCGTCCACGTCGCAGCGGCGGCGTGGATCGAGCACATGAACTGGCTCACCCATCCCGATGCGCTCCCTGGAAAGCGGAATGCGCCGGTCGAGCGCTCTCGGGTGCTCCTTCGGACCTTTGCCGACTACGAGGACCGCTGGGACCTGCTCGAAGTTGACCAGAGCGCCGCCCCGGTTCTGCTGCCCTCGGGCTTCCGAGACCTTGCGCTCACGGAACGCGTCGGCCTACCGCCAGACCACGAGTGGCACGAGGGGCTTCCGGAGTGGTGAACGAGATCGAGGACGCTTGGTATGCCGAACTGCGCGCCCAGTATCAGCCCGAGCATGTCCGCCTGCTCCTGATTGGCGAGAGCGCGCCGACCGACCACGGCGGCACTCGGCCGCGGAACTTCTTCTACGCCGACCACCTCGGCTACGACAACCTCTACCGTGGCGTCGTCGAGGCTCTGTACGACCTCCGTGGGCTGGAGAAGCGCTCGCACGACAAGCGCCCATGGCTGCGACGGCTGCAGGCCGACGGCGTCTTCCTGATCGATCTGGTTCCGTACCCCGTCAACGATGTATCAAGCAAGAAGCAGCGCAAGGCGATACTTCGCGAGAACGTCCCAGGCTGCATCGAGCGCGCCCGCGCCCTCAACCCGGACGGCATCATTCTCTGCAGCAGCGATGTCTTCGATGCGCTCGCGCTGCCGCTGCGCGAAGCTGGGCTGCCATTGCTTCACACCCGCGCCCTGAGCTTTCCGCTCGGCAACGTGCGTGATCAGTTCGTCGCGGGCTTCCGTGAGGCATACGCCCGCCTGGGCGATCACTAGACAGCACAGCTGCCTGGCGTCGCCCGCCGTTGCGGAATTGACAACGCTCGCGATCGGAAGATTGACCCCGCGAACAGGCGGTGCATAATCGGCCTCACTCCTCGTCGGCGTGCGGCGTAGATGATCCCAACCGGGGATCGTCCGTCGCTTCCGATGAGGAGGCTCACCATGAGTGAGAACACCCCTGCCGACGTGCCGGCCTCGGCACTCGGTCCGTTGCGGACGCTCGCCGTTCGTATCACCGATGGCCTGCGGGCGCAGCTGGACGTGCTCGCCCAGCTCAACGATCGCACCGTCACCGAAGAGATCCGCCTCGCCCTCGAGTCGTGGGTCGAGACCAGCAAGTCCGACCCGAAGGTGCTCGAGCGCGCCGAGACGGTGCGCGCCGAGATCGAGCGCGAAGCCAAGACCAAGCAGAGCGCGATCGAGGCCATCTTCGGCGGTGCGAGCGGCGGCAAGACGCCGCGCCGGTCGTCGGGTTCCGCCTGACCGCAGTTCGGCATGCAGGGAGATCCGGCTGTTTGGGACTGGGCGCTTCACCGCGCTCGTCCCGGACAGTCGGTACACCATCAACGCCAGCGCTTGCGCGACGTGAGATGCCAACCACGGCAGTCGTCGCAGAAGTAGACGCGCGCTTCCTGCTTCGGACGCGAAGCCTTGTCTTGGTTCTGAATCTGAGCCAGCACCAGCAACGCCGCGATCCGGTCGCGATAGCGCGTCTTCGTGCAGGTCGGCATGAGTCGGAGTCTTCCGGTGACCACCGACATGGTCAGTTCCTCGTTGCTGCCCCGCGGCTTCGGAAGAGAACCCGAGAGGGGTTCTCGGCCGCGACAACAGTAAGGAGGTGGGACGAATGGTGCGCAGCATCGTCATCCCGCACGACACAGAGCAGCGCCCTGCCCTCGTAGAGCTCGCCGACCTTGGCGCGTTCCAGGAGGCGGTCGACGGCTGGCTGGATCTCATCGAGATCCCGTCCATCGGCGTGACCATCTACATGAACGAGGCCGAACGTCGGACCCACGGTCCGCTGAACACCCGGGCCACTGCGTTCTGGTGGCTCCACAGTGCACATCCGACGGCCCACCCGGTCATCCTCGGCGACGTCGTCCTGACGGGCGTCGGCGACCGGGAGCGCGAGGGCGACATCCCGGAGGTGGTCGTCGAGCAGATCTTTCACCGCGACAACTTCGTGGTGCAGGTCCGCCCGTACGACCGCAGCTCCTGGTGCGACTCGTTCGCGCGCTTCGACAGCGTCTTCGACGCCGCCCTCTGGTGTCTGCTTTTCGAGGCCACGATGCGTGCCGGAGCTCGGTTCCGAGTTCGGAGCGAGCCACCGATTCACATCGCCGAGCTTCCCCTCTTCGGAGGTGACCGGTCATGGTGAAGGCGCTCGTCATCCCGACCACTGAGGGCGAGCCGATCATGGAGTGCGAGGTCAACAAGCTCGAGGACTACCAGGCCGTGGTGGGCGGCTGGATCGAGCCGGTCGACATCCCGGCGCTCGGCGTTGCGGTGTACGTCCACGAGGAGGGCTGATGCTCAATCTCCCCTTCAATCCTCGGGTGACATTCCTCTGGTGGTACTTCGTGCCCGAAGCTCGCCAGAAGGCCATGCTGGTCGGACCGGCGCTCATCACTGGGCTGCCCGACCGCAACGGCGACAGCACCGATGGCCCGAGCGAGATCGGCGCAATGCTCGCCCACCCGGGGGAGTGGCGCGTCGAGGTTCGGACAATCGGTGATCCGAAGTGGTATCGCAACCAGATGACGTACTCGGACTACTTCGAGGCGCTCGTCTGGGCGATGGTCACACTGGAGCGCTGGACGGCTGCGGAGGACACCCGCGTGGTGCCAGTGCTCCACGACGAGTTCGCGTCACCCAACGTCAGTCCGCCATCCGCGGCCTGACAACAGGGCGGCGACTGCCCGGACTTGAGAACCTCCGAGTTCTCGTCCGGGCGGTCGCCGCTTTCTTCATTCAGTGCGGAGGCATCTCCGTGTTGGGAGCAGGTCGCAGGCTCCCCGCTCGATATCGTCGCCTCGTGAACATGGATCAGTGGCAAGTTGTCGACGGACCGCTCGAAGGTGAGGTTGTCGCGCTCGAAGGGAAGGATCGCGAGCAGTTCAAGTTGCGCCTCGACGATGGCCGCGTTGCGATCTACTCCGCCCACACAGGGAAGCAGTACGGCATCCCCAACCAGCTGCTCTTCGTGGGTATCGACGTCTCTGATCGCCTCGTTTGATAGGAACGACGTCAGCAGCATTTACGAAAACCCCTGATAGATATACAATTATCTCCAGATGCTGCCGCGCGGTACGAGCTTGCTCCCGCGCGTCAGCCTTGCCTCGAGGCGGTGCTGTCAACCCGACCATGTCGTCGCGCGCCAGTAGCCTGAGAGCACCCGAGGTCATCAACATGAAGTGCGCCGCATTCGGTGCGAGGAGAAGTACAAGTCAATGACGCCGACCACCAAAGAAGCCCAACGCGCAGAACTGCACAAGACCATCTGGCGAATCGCGAACGACCTGCGCGGGTCAGTTGATGGCTGGGACTTCAAGAGCTACGTGCTCGGCATGCTCTTCTACCGCTTCATCTCGGAGAACCTCACCGCCTACATCAACAAGGGCGAGCTCGAGGCTGGCGAGTCCGACTTCAACTACGCTCACCTTCCCGATGCCCAGGCGGAGTTCGGGCGCAAAGAGACGGTCTCGGAGAAGGGCTTCTACGTCCTCCCTTCAGAGCTCTTCCAGAACGTGCGTCGTCGCGCAGCCAAAGACGAGAATCTAAACGAGACGCTCGAGCGCGTTTTCAAGAACATCGAGGGCTCGGCAGTCGGCGCGGACAGCGAGGACGACCTGAAGGGTCTCTTCGATGACCTCGACGTGAACAGCTCGAAGCTCGGCAACACTGTCGCCAAGCGCAACGAGAAGCTCGTGAAGCTGCTTGATGCGATCGGCGACCTGCCACTCGGCAACTTCGACGAAAACTCGATCGATCTGTTCGGTGACGCGTACGAGTACCTGATGCAGATGTATGCCTCACAGGCCGGCAAGTCTGGCGGTGAGTACTATACCCCGCAGGAAGTCTCAGAGGTGCTCGCCCGCATCACAGTCATGGGTAAGAAGCGCGTCAACAAGGTCTACGACCCCGCTGCGGGATCCGGCTCGCTCCTGCTCAAGTTCGCCAAGGTGCTCGGCCGCGAGAACGTGGGCGGCTTCTTCGGTCAGGAGATCAACCTGACCACCTACAACCTCGCGCGGATCAACATGTTCCTGCACGACGTCAACTACGAGAAGTTCGACATCGCACATGGCGACACCCTGATCGACCCGCAGCACTGGGATGACGAACCGTTCGAGGCGATCGTTTCCAATCCGCCCTACTCGATCAAGTGGGAGGGCGACGCCAACCCGCTCCTGATCAATGACGAGCGGTTCGCGCCGGCCGGCGTACTGGCACCGAAGTCGAAGGCCGATCTGGCCTTCACGATGCATATCCTGAGTTGGCTGGCCGTCAACGGCACCGCTGCCATCGTTGAGTTCCCTGGCGTGCTCTACCGCGGGGGAGCCGAGCAGAAGATCCGCAAGTATCTGATCGACAACAACTACGTCGATGCCGTGATCCAGCTGCCTGCAGATCTATTCTTCGGCACCACGATCGCGACCTGCATCATCGTGCTCAAGAAGTCCAAGACCGACAACTCAGTGCTCTTCATCAATGCATCCGACGAGTTCAAACGGGTCGGCAACAAGAACAAGCTCACCCCGGACAACCAGCAGAACATCCTGATGGCGCTCGATGTAAGGGAAGATGAGGACCACTTCGCGAAGCTCGTTTCGAACGAGGACATCGCGGCGAACGACTACACCATCTCCGTCTCGTCGTACGTCGAGGAGGAAGACACCCGCGAGGTGGTCGACATCACGGCACTCAACGAAGAGATTGCCGAGATCGTCGCGCGACAGGCTGAGCTGCGAATCTCAATTGACGCGATCGTCGCGGACCTGGAGGGTTCGCAGTGAGTCGTGTGGATGACTTGATCGCCGAGTACGCGCCCAACGGCGTGGAGTTCCGCACACTCGGCGACATCGCGCGATTCGTTCGCGGCAACGGCATGCCCAAGACCGATCTCGTTGATGAAGGCGTCGGCGCCATCCACTACGGCCAGATCTATACCAGGTACGGCGTCTGGGCGACCGAAACGATCTCATTCGTGGCACCGGAGACAGCCATGAAGCTTGCGAAGGCCCAGCCGGGCGACATCATCATCACCAACACCAGCGAGAACGTCGAGGATGTCGGAAAAGCCGTTGCCTGGCTCGGTGCCGAGCCGATCGTCACCGGCGGCCACGCCACAGTGATCCAGCACGACCTCGACCCCAAGTACCTCGCATATTGGTTCCAGTCCGAGTCCTTCTCCGTGCAGAAGCGTGGGCTCGCTACCGGTACGAAAGTGATCGACGTATCGGCTCGCCAGTTGGCGAAGGTACGACTTCCCGTGCCGCCTACCGAGGTGCAGCGGGAGATCGTGAGAATCTTGGATCAGTTCACCCGGCTGGAAGCGGAGCTGGAAGCGGAGCTGGAAGCGGAGCTGGAAGCTCGACGCCGCCAGTACGAGCATTACAAGTCGGCATTGCTCGTGGCGAGGGGCAACGCGGAGTCGGTCGCAATCGCGAGCCATATCGCGTACGTTCGCGGCCTCACCTACTCCAAGGCGGATGAGATTGACTCACCGTCAGGCGGTATCGCCGTTCTGAGGTCGAACAACATCGATCTTGGTTCAAACCGTCTCAACTTCGATGATGTTCGCGTTGTGGGTAGCGCTGTTCGCACTCGTCCAGATCAGTGGCTCAAGCGCAATGACATCCTCCTGAGCGCAGGCAGTGGTAGTAGGGCTCATGTCGGCAAAGCAGCCTTCATCACGGACGACATGGATTACACCTTCGGCGGTTTCATGGCAGTTGTGCGGGCGAACGGCGGCATTTTACCCCGGTATCTGTACCACCACCTCACGAGCTCCCGATTTCGGGACTACCTCGATGCGACCATCGCAAGCACAACGATCAACAATCTGACCCGATCTATCGTCGGTGCGTTTACGGTGCCGTTGATAGATATCAACGAGCAGGAACGGGTCGCTGCACTCCTCGATGCATTTGATGCGCTCACGAACGACCTCAATGTCGGTCTCCCGGCGGAGATCGCTGCCCGACGCAAACAGTACGCCTACTACCGTGACAAGCTCTTCTCCTTCGAGGAGGCTGCCGCATGAGTGAAGCTCCTCCTCGGAAGTACGATCCGATCGCTGTCTCGGCCGAGTCCACGGTCGTCGCGGAGTACATTCCAGACGCTCACGCGTCGACCGCATACCAGTCGGAGTCAGCGCTTGAGCAGGAGCTGATCCGCCTCCTGGAGTCCCAGGCCTACGAGTACATGCCGGTCACCTCTGAGGCGCAGCTCGTGACGAACCTGCGCACCCAGCTGGAGGCGCTGAACCACATCACCTTCTCCGACGCAGAGTGGGCGGACTTCTTCGACAACAAGATCGCGGGCAAGAACGACGGCATCGTCGAAAAGACCGTGCGCATCCAGGAGGATCATGTCCAGCTTCTGAAGCGGGACGACGGTTCGACGAAGAACATCACGCTGCTGGACAAGCAGAACATCCACAACAACCGTCTTCAGGTCATCAACCAGTACGAGATTGGCCAAGGCGAGGGCGGCGCGAACTACGCGAACCGCTACGACGTGACGGTGCTCGTCAACGGTCTTCCGATGGTGCACATCGAGCTCAAGCGCCGCGGTGTCGACATCCGTGAAGCGTTCAATCAGATCAACCGCTACCAGCGGGACAGCTTCTGGGCCGGCTCCGGCCTGTTCGAGTATGTGCAGCTGTTCGTGATCAGTAACGGCACACTGACGAAGTACTACTCCAACACCACGCGCACCCAGCACATCAGCGAGGGCAAGAAGCAGACCAAGGGTCGCAAGACTTCGAACTCATTCGAGTTCACCTCATGGTGGGCCGACGCGCAGAACAAGCCGATCACCGATCTGACCTCATTCGCGAAGACCTTCTTCGCCAAGCACACACTGCTGAACATCCTCACCCGCTACTGCGTGCTCACCGCCGACCGGCTCCTGCTCGTGATGCGCCCGTACCAGATCGTCGCGACAGAGCGGATCCTGCAGCGCATCGACATCGCCACCAACTACAAGCAGCTCGGCACGGTTGCTGCGGGTGGCTACGTGTGGCACACGACCGGTTCGGGCAAGACTCTGACGAGCTTCAAGACTGCGCAGTTGGCGTCGAAGCTGCCGAGCGTCGACAAGGTGCTCTTCGTCGTCGACCGCAAAGATCTCGACTACCAGACGATGCGCGAGTACGACCGCTTCGAGAAGGGCGCGGCGAATTCGAACACGTCGACGGCGGTGCTGAAGAAGCAGCTCGAGGACTCGAACGCTCGCATCATCATCACGACGATCCAGAAGCTCGCGACCTTCATCAAGGCCAACAAGGGACACGCGATCACGAATGACCATGTCGTGATCATCTTTGACGAGTGCCACCGTTCGCAGTTCGGTGACATGCACACCGACATCACCCGCGCATTCAAGCGCTACAACCTCTTCGGCTTCACCGGCACCCCGATCTTTGCGGTTAACGCCGGCGCGGGCGGCAACCCGCAACTCAAGACCACCGAGCAAGCGTTCGGCGAGAAGCTCCACACCTACACGATCGTCGACGCCATCACGGACAAGAACGTGCTGCCGTTCCGGATCGACTACGTCAACACGGTCAAGGTCGGCACCATCGTCGACAAGCAGGTCTCGGCCATCGACACCGAGAAGGCACTGCTGGCGCCGGAGCGCATCAGCCAGGTTGTGAAGTACACCCTGGAGCACTTCGATCAGAAGACCAAGCGCTCCTCAAGCTACGAGCACTCCGTCGTCACGAACGTCGCCGAGTCGACCCGCGCCCGCCGTCAGGCCGAAGCCGTCCGCGAGCGCAAGCGGGTACGCGGCTTCAACGCCATCTTCGCGACAGCGTCAATCGATGCTGCACGTCGCTACTACAACCACTTCCAGATCCAGCAGGAAGCGCTGCCTGCCGACCGGCGTCTGAAGATCGGCCTCATCTACTCCTACGGAGCCAACGACGCCAGCGACGACGGCATCCTCGACGATGAGGCCTTCGACACCGATGCGCTGAGTACGGATGCTCGCGGCTTCCTCGAAGATGCCATCCAGGACTACAACGACATCTTCGGCACGAGCTACGACACCAGCGCAGACAAGTTCCAGAATTACTACAAGGACCTCTCGCAGCGGCTGAAGAACCGGGAACTCGACCTCGTCATCGTGGTCAACATGTTCCTCACCGGCTTCGACGCGACTACCCTCAACACGCTCTTCGTCGACAAGAACCTCCGGGCGCATGGCCTCATCCAGGCGTACTCGCGCACCAACCGCATCCTCAACTCGGTCAAGACGTACGGCAACATCGTCGCCTTCCGTGACCTCGAAGAAGAGACAAACGCAGCCCTCGAACTGTTCGGTAATAAGGACGCCCGTGGTGTCGTGCTCCTCAAGCCGTACGGCGACTACTACGGCGAATACGCGGAGAAGGTCGAAGATCTGCTGACATCGTTCCCGCTCGGGCAGCAGATCATCGGCGAGGCTGCGCAGAAGGAGTTCATCCAGCTGTTCGGGCAGATCCTGCGGCTCGAGAACATCCTTACCTCCTTCGACGACTTCGCGGGCCACGAGATCCTCACCGAGCGCCAGGGCCAGGACTACCGCAGCGTCTACCTCGACCTGTACGCCGAGTTCCGCAAGGTCAAAGATACGGACAAGGAACTCATCAACGACGACGTCGTGTTCGAGATCGAGCTGATCAAGCAGGTCGAGATCAACGTCGACTACATCCTGATGCTCGTGCAGAAGTACCGCAGCCAGCATGGTGACGGCGAGGACAAGGAGATCCGTGCCGAGATTTCCCGCGCCGTCGATGCGAGCCCGACCCTGCGTAATAAGAAGGACCTCATCGAAGCGTTCGTCGACTCTGTCTCGGTTGACGGTGCCATCGACGAGGAGTGGCAGGCATTCATCGCTGCCAAGCGCGAGGCCGAACTTGAGGCGATCATCGAGGACGAGCGGCTCCGTGCGGACGCCACTCGCGCATTCATCGAGACCGCGTTCCGCGACGGCGCACTCCGAACGACTGGCACGGCGATCACGAAGGTGCTGCCGCCCGCATCCCGGTTCTCCGCCGATGGCGGCCATGGCGAGAAGAAGCAGCGCGTAATCGAGAAGCTTGGGTTGTTCTTCGAGCGGTTCTTCGGACTGAGCGCCAACGGAGTGGACGAGTAAGCATGGGGACGCAAGTGAATCGAATCGACCTGCAAGACGATGGCACGCACTACTATCGGGCGGACTTTCAGGTCCACACGCCGCGCGATACGAACTGGGACGGGCCACGCCCGACGACGGAAGAAGAGCGCGCAGCATGGGCCGCGAGCTTCGTACAGGCAGCACGGGCGAAGCAACTGAACGCAGTTGCGATCTCAGATCACCACGACTTCGCGATGTACCCCTACGTCCGGCAGGCCGCAATTGACGAACTAGACAGTACGGGTGCGTCAATCCCCGAGAAGGAACGTCTCGTTGTCTTTCCCGCGCTCGAGCTAACTCTTGCGTTGCCGTGTCAAGCGATCTTGATCCTCGACGCCGACTTCCCAATCGATCGACTTGATGACGTGCTGAAAGCGCTTCATCATGAACCTTTCGACCCGGCGGCTACCACCCTTCCCTCGACCACCGTGCTTCCGAACTCCGACACCTTTACGACGATCTGTGCGCAGCTAGACATGAAGCCGTGGCTGAAGGGCCGCTACATACTGCTTCCCAACGTCACGCCCAAGGGCCACAAGACGATCCTTCGTGAGTCCTTCCAGGACAAGTACAAGGACGCTTTCTCCGTCTGTGTGGGCGGGTATCTTGACGGCTCGATCTCCATCCTCGACAAGAAGGTCGGCGAGGCGCGAATCCTCGACGGGCTCGACAAAAACTGGGGCGATCGGGCCATCGCTCTCTTCCAGACGTCTGACTCGCGAACATCTGACTTTGCCGAACTCGGCAGCACGGCGACGTGGGTGAAGTGGTCCCGTCCGACAGCGGAAGCGCTACGGCAAGCGAGCCTCGCCCGCGAGTCTCGAATCTCGCAGGTCGAGCCCGCGGTCCCGAACGTCTGGATCTCGCGCGTCGTGGTGTCTCAGAGCAAGTTCATGGGGAGACTCGATTCACGCCTGAACCCGCAGTACACCGCGCTCATTGGCGGACGTGGAACCGGGAAGTCTTCGGTGCTCGACTACATTCGATGGGCGCTCGGCGATCAGGTTGCGAACACCGGGGAGGAAGACGAACTCGTAGATCCACGTGCGCGGCAACGACGCCTAATCAACGCGACGCTCGTTCCGTACGATGCAGTGGTCGAGGTACACCTCGTCATCAACGACGTTCCGCACGTCGTGCGCAGGCACGCCAAGAGCGGTGAGTTCGAGCTCCAGGTCGGTGATGGAGACTTCGAGACCGTTCACGAGACGATCGTGCAGCGGCTACTACCAATTCAGGCGTATAGCCAGAAGCAGCTATCCAGCGTGGCAATCCGTCTCGATGAGCTGACTCGTTTTCTCGAGGCACCGATCCTCCGGCAACTGGAAGATATCGACCGACGCCATGTCGAGATTCAAGGCCGGTTGCGCGAGAACTACGGCACTCTGCAGCGACACCGGAGTGTTGCACGGGAGGCCGAGCAGTCTCGGGCGCGCATCAAATCGCTCACTGGCCAGGCGCAGGCATTGCGTGATGGCCTCACCGGGCTGAGCGAAGCCGATCGGACGTTGCTCAACCACAAAGCTGGCCACGATCATGCGGCGACAGTTGTGGAGGCATGGCGTCAGCAGCTCTCGACGCTCGAACAGGGCGTTGAAGCCGTCAGGTCATCGTTCGAGAGCGCCGTCAATCAAATAGCTGCGCCCGAAGATGCACCCGAGGAGCTGAGAGCCGAACTGGACACCGCCGTGTCGGCGATCCACCAAGCGCTTCGAGAGGCCGAGACTGCACTGCGAGCAACAGGCGATGGCTTGACGCTCGCCACCGCGCCTGCCGGAGCGATCGATGTACGCCTTGGCTCCATCAGCGACCAACTGACCGCATTCAATGAGAAGTACAGCGCGGTAAAGGAGCGGTCGACCGCCCACGAAGTCAAGCTCCGGCAGCTCGCCGAACTGGAAGGGCAGATCAAGTCCGCGACCGATCTCTTGAGAAGGCAGGAACTCGAGCACGGGCGACTCGGGAATCCGGCTGCTGAACACGATCACCTTCGCGAAGAGCTTCGAGATCTAAACCGCGAGCGGTCCGCGGCACTCGAGGCGCAATGTGTCGCTCTATCCGCCGCTTCGGACGAACTGATACGCGCGTCACTTGAAGTCGGGCACAACTTCGCCGAGGCACAGGCCAAATTCCGAGGTCTCGTCACCGGGTCCGGATTGCGTAGCAACAAGATCGAGAACCTGTTCGACCTACTCACGACCGACAAAGAGCCGGTTGTGACATGGGAGGCGATTCTGGCGGAACTCGAGCTCGTCATGCTGCTCGGTCCCGACGCTGAACTCACATCAGAGATGACCCCCACACTCAGTCGGCTGGGATTGACAGTGCAGGACCTTCAGCGCATCAAGCCGAAGATCACCCCTGAAGGCTGGTTGGATCTCTCGCTCACGCCGCTCGTGGACCAGCCTGTCTTCGAGTACCAGAGCAAGCCCGGGACGTACATTCCGTTCAGCTCAGCGTCTGCAGGACAGCAGGCCACTGCACTCCTGACGACCCTGCTGACGCAAGACGGAATGCCACTCCTCATCGACCAGCCGGAGGAAGATCTCGATAGCGAGACTGTGCAACACATCGTGGCGAAGATCTGGGCAGCGAAGGGGCGGCGCCAGCTGATCCTCGCGAGTCACAACGCCAACCTTGTCGTCAACGGCGACGCTGACCTGGTACTAGTTTGTGGCTACACCACCGCGGGAGACCAGTCGGCTGGAACCATTAAGGCCAGTGGTGCGATTGACCAGCCGGAGGTTCGCGACGCGATCACCCGCGTAATGGAGGGCGGAGAGACAGCGTTCAAGCTCCGCAAGGAAAAGTACGGGTTCTGACGACGCGCTAGCAGTCATGGCCGGTGGGGAGGCGAAGTGCAAGGCCCGACCTCAATAAGGCGACGCGCATCGTTTCCTGATTCACTCGAAGCCGCTCCGCAACCTGCGAGAGCGACAGCCCGGAGTTGTACAGCCGGGTCGCCTCACTCACCTGCTCCGGTGTCAGCGGTTGCCGTCGCACGACCACGCTGTTCGCCCGCAGGATGCCGAGGATCGTGGACTTCGCGACGCCATACGCCTCCGCGAGGGCCGTCGAAGTCTCGCCCGCTTCGTATCGCTCGATCACTGCAACGCGGGCCTCATCGCTCAATCGCGTCCACTTCCGGCGGGAAGCGGTGGTCTCGCCGGGGGTTCGAACATCGGCGGAATCGCGCAGGATTCGGCGCAGCGCGGCCGTCGTGACCCCTGTTTCTGAATTTGTGGAACAGAGGTAAACAAGGCCGACGGAAAAGCCCTGATGAGAGAACATTTTCATCAGGGTTTCGTCGTGTCTGGCGCCGAGTTTTCGTTGGTCCCCCTCTTGTCCCCTCCTGACAGTTCGAGCACATGCCCTGAGACCCTGGAGGACGCTCACGGGACTGTTGAGGGTCTTGGTGACTCTTCGTGTTGGGCCGCGGTTGCGGCTGGTGTGGTGATGATCGTCTCGAACTCGATCGGGGTCGACTCCCCGAGTCCGCGTTGGCGTCGACGTCGGTGGTAGGTCTGTTCGATCCAGGTCACGATCGTCAGGCGCAGTTCGTCGCGGGTGGCCCATCGCCGCGAGTTGAGCTGGTTCTTCCGCACGAGCGCGAAGAACGATTCCATCGCGGCGTTGTCGCCGTCCGCACCGCCTCGACCCATCGAGCCGACGAGGCCCCACCGGTCGAGTTCGGTCTGAAATCGTCTGGAGCGACATTGGCTGCCCCGGTCGCTATTGGCCACTGTTCCTGGTGTCGGGGAGCGGCGCTGGTCAGCCATCCGGACTGCTGAGACGGCCAACTCGGAGGTCGTCCTGGAGTCGATCGAGTAGCCGACGATGCGGTTGGACCAGACGTCTTTGACCGCGCAGAGATAGACCTTGCCCTCCGTCGTGGGGTGCTCGGAGATGTCGGTGAGCCACAACCTGTTCGCGCCGTCCGCGGTGAACTCGCGGCGCACCAGATCGTCGCGCACCGGCGGACCGACGAGCCCGCTCTTGCCCCGCTTCTTGTGCACGAACGCGCTGAAGATCCCCATCTCCGAACAGATCCGCCAGACCCGGCGTTCGGACGCGGTGAAGCCCGCCTCGGCGAGCTCGTCGGCGATGAATCGGTATCCGAACGCCGGATCGTCGGCATGCACGTCGATGGCCGCGTTGATCAGCTGCGCGTCGTCCCCATCCCGCTGGGAGATCGGATCGGCCAACCAGCGGTAGTACGGCTGTTCGCGAACGTGAGCACCCGACACGTCACCGCGACGGGGATGCCGTCAGCAGCGAGTTCACCTACGAGCGGGCAGAGCCCTTTGGGCGGGCGAGGTTGGCCTGCGACAGCTACGCCGCAGCCCGCCGCAGAACCTCGACTTCCCGCTCGAGCGTCTTGACCCGCTTACGCAGTTCGCGGTTCTCTGCCGCCTCGCTCGTCATCACCCCCGACCGGCGCCCCTCGTCGACCTCGGCGATCTTGACCCAGCGCTGCACGCAGGACTCGGAGATTCGAAGTCCTTCGCGATCTGCACGAACCACGACTCCCGCCACCACGCGATCGCGACCACGTCGTCCCGCAACTCCCCCGGAAACGGCTTCGGCATGACTGCCATCCCTCCAGCGGTGACGAATCACCACAGATCAGGAGACACCCAAACCCTCAGCAATCCCCGAGGATGGCAAGGGGATGAAGAGAACGCCACTGGTTGGGACTTGCCGATCTCTGTAGCGTACCCGCGTCTGAGCCCCAGCCGCGTGGCAGCGCGCGTATTGGAGGCTCACCTGGGACAATGCGGTCAGCTCGCTCGCGCTCCGACGGAGGAAACCTTGGCCAATACGTATCCGTACATCTCCGGCTCGGGGTCGCTGGTCAAGACCCTCGAACAGTTCCGGAAGTCGTTCCCTGCCACCGTGGATGCCGCTTATTTCAAGCGCATGGGAATTGCACCTGGCAATGAGTCCTATCTGATCAACATCCTGCGATTCCTGGGGCTGATAGATGACAGCGGCGCAAAAGTCGAGGAAGCGGCCAATGCCTTCTATGGCAGCGACGAGCACTTCCGAGAGGGGCTGACGGTGCTCGTTCAGAAGGCTTACAAGCCGGTATTCGATGAGTTGGGGCCGCATGCCTGGACCGAGAGCCGCGACGCGCTCTCGCACTGGTTCCGCATGGTCGATAAGACGACCGACCTCATCGGAGGACGGCAGGCTTCGACATTCCTCGCGCTCGCAGGCGTATCGGGCAACGGCGCAGCCGTCGAGCCGCGGGCAAATCAAACCAGAGCGCCGAGGACACCCGCGAAGACAACAAAGACGACCACCAAGACGCCCTCAACGCCGAGTGAGACGCGATCGAGCGACGAGATCGTGAAGCACCCGAATGGTGGTCTGACCGTCAACGGTGGCCAGGGCGAGGGACCCATCGGACTGTCGGTGCGAATCGAGATAAACGTGCCCGTCGGCGCGACAGCCGACGAGTACGACGCGATGTTCGCGAGCATCAGGAAGCACCTGTACCCGGCGTGACACTCGAAGTCTTCGAGCAGATCGCCCGCAACTATCCCGGGGTAGTTGCTGAGGAGAAGGAGCGGCCAGCTGAGCTTCACCCGTTCGAGGTTCGCAACATTCATCCAGACCTCCCGGCGAAGGTGCGCAGACAGTACGACGACGGATACTTCGACGACGCCACCTTCACAGCATTCAAGTTCATCGAGCAAGAGGTGAAGCGCTTGAGCGGAATCCGCCAACTCGCTGGCAACGCGCTGATGATGAAGGCTTTTGACGAGAACAATCCTTCACTCCGCATCAACGGCGGGGCGACAGATTCGGACCGCGATGAGCAGTTCGGGTATCGATACATCTTCGCGGGTGCGCAATCCGGGATTCGGAATCCACGCGGGCATGAAGTAGACATCCCAGACGACCCGGATACGTGCCTGGACCACTTGTCGATCGCCTCGGCGCTGTTGCGGAAGCTCGACGCTGCGGGTCTCAGGGGGCTGAGCCCGAAGCCCCTCCGAAGCCCCTCCGGCCACGCCTGACTGAGCCTGACCGATGGCGCCCCGGGCTGACCGGACGGAGTAACCGAGCCTAGCGAAACGGGCGGAATCATGCGGGTTTTAGGCGGCATCGGTCAGCGCTGGTAGGAGCCGGAAACTCGGTCGGGGCTGCCTGGGGGTCAAGGGGTCGCAGGTTCAATCCTGTCAGCCCACAAAAAGCCCTGGTTGGAGGAAACTTTCACCAGGGTTTCGTCTTGTCCTGGGGTGTGTCGAGCCGTGGGCTGGCCGCAGATAGGAGCCGACGGGCTCGGGTGTTGCGGTGCTCGCCGACCCATCCCGCGCGGCGCTGGAGGCCTGACGGCCGGCCGACTGGGCGACGGCCGCGAGATCGCCCGCCCCGCCGCGCCGCCGTCCCGCAAAGTCACCGCAGCGCCCGGGACATCCGAGGGACACGGAGGGGACCACGCTCCCTGCCCGCGGGCTGCGCGCCTTGCGAGTGTGGCAGGGACGCGCGATCTGCGCGGCCACAGCGCATCGCGGCGTGCCGCGGAGAACAGGAGAGACCTCGATGAGCCCCCGAGCATGGAGACAGGCGTCAGCCGTCCGACTCCCCAGAACACGGACCGTGAGCCGGATGATGGCAGGCGCCCTCGCGGCGCTGCTGGCCGCCGCGGTCGTCGTGCCCTCGGCTCCCGCATTCGCCGATGACCCGGACGTCGAGACGGTGCCGACCGAGGTCGTCACCGACGCCATCACCGACCCCGCGCCGCAGGCGACGCCGGGCGAGGCGCCGGCCCCGGATGCCGCTCCGCAGCAGGCAGGCGCTCCGGACGCCGCCGACCCCGTCTTCGACACCTCCGACGGCAAGGCGCCGTGGATCAAGGTCTCGCTGCCGCCCGACCACACCGGCCCCTACCTCTACATCGTGCCCTTCACGATCGAAAGCAACTCGCCGTTCCTCGGCTCCTCGAACGTCTGGATCGACAACGACATCTGGGTGGAGGGGAAGAGGCTCACGCCGAACGGCGTCCTCACCCAGACCTTCGAGCTGGAGCCCTTCTACGAGGGCAGGATGTGGATCTACTGGGATCTGCGCACGCAGAGCGGTGGGCGCTACGCCGGAAGCACCTATGCGCAGGTCGAGAAGTCCTACGAGACGCCGATCGTATGGAAGCTGCCCGCGCGCACCTACAACCAGGGCGAGGTCGTGCAGGCCGACTACGACTGCCGCAGCTGGCCCGGATACCGGTTGATCCGCTGCGGCGCCGAAAACGGCGAACCCGAATACCTCTACACCGGGGCGAAGGGGGAGCGCCGCTTCACCGCGCAGGGCCGCTACTTCGACGAGAAGAAGGGCGAGGAGTTCGAGGCCGGTTTCCAGCGCCGCTACATCGTGGGCGACCCGATCGACCGCGAGCTGACGGCCGAGCTCGTGCTCGAGCAGCAGTCGTGGGAGACCGGGGAGTGGGCACCGCTCGACCCCGAGGCGACCCCCGAGATCGTCGACGGCAACCCGCTGCGGGCGAAGGTCGTGACGACGAACAACGGCAGCGATCCGCAGAATGTGCGACTGTCGCTGCAGCGCCCCGACTACGCGGGCAACTGGTCGCAGATCCCGGGAGGAGCAGCGGCTGTCGACATCGAGGCGAAGAAGACCCGCACCGAGTACTTCCCGCTGGACACGACACTGCTCGCCTGGAAGGCCGACGGCACCGCCCAAATCGATCCCGAGAAGCTGATGCTGTCCGCGACGGGCGAGACCAACACCGTCAACGACCAGGTCTCCTACCTCGTGGTGCCGCGTCCCGTCATCCTCGTGCACGGCTACAAGAGCAATGCCGCCTCGTCGTGGGGCAACTACCAGCAGTTCCTCACCGCGGCGCACCCGAAACTGCGCGGATGGGCGGT
Organism: Leifsonia xyli; assembly: GCA_003243275.1. GTDB lineage: Bacteria > Actinomycetota > Actinomycetes > Actinomycetales > Microbacteriaceae > Homoserinibacter. The sequence goes on from QFQR01000007.1 coordinate 50,815, forward strand.
CGGCGACGGTCAGGTTCCGGGCGTTCTCAACACGGGCAGCGAGAAGGCCATGTTCGCGCGCACCAACACGGTCGCCGAGAACGCCGCGCAGGAGGCCCTGTACATCGAGGGCGTGCGCCGGCAGACCGGGGCATGGAGTGTCGACATCGTCGCCCACTCGATGGGCGGTCTCATCTCGCGCTACTACCTGCAGGAGCTCATGCCGATGCGCGCAGACACGGGCGAGCCGATCGTGAACCGGCTCATCCAGCTCGGCACGCCCAACCGCGGCTCGCAACTGGCCGACATGCTGCTGTCGTTCGGCATCCTCGGTTCCGACAAGATCCCGCTGTACCCGGCGACCCTGCAGTTGAGCACCCGGTACAACGACTCGCTGTTCAACAAGCTCATCACCACCTCGAACGGCGTGCCGGTCTCGAACCTGGTCGGCACCGATCTGCCGCTCGCGGGGATGCCCGTCAGGGAGAGCCTGTTCGGCGACTCCATCGTGCCCGCCTACTCGGCGCGCTGGAATCTGGTCGACACCTACGATTCGCCCTACGACCTGCACACCGCGATGACCGAGAACCCGGCCGATTTCACGAACTACGTGCTGCCGCGTCTCAACGGGCAGGCGCCGCGCGGCGGCGGGATCGAGAACATCGCCATGCGCGCCGCGGCACCGCTCGAGGCGGCGGATGCGGATGCCGGGGAGGCCGACGCGGTGCAGGTCGAGCAGGTGCACACCGTCACGCTGCCGGCGGGCGGCAGCGTCGAACTCGACGCGACGATCGGCAGCTCGGACGGCTTCGGCGTGCTCACGACCGCCCTCGGCGTGGAGATCGAACTGGTCGACCCCGACGGGAACGTGCAGGCGAACTCCGCCTGGCGCCCCCAGTCCGGTGTCACGACGGCGGTGAACAACGTGAACCCCGCCGCGGGCACCTGGAAGGTCGTCGTGCGCGACACCACGGGGGAGGCGCGTGAGGTGCCGCTGCTGTTCATGGTCGCCGGCTCGACGCTGCTCGTCGTGACCGCGGCCGACCAGGCCGACGACGGTCGCATCCGCATCACCGCGAAGCTCACCGACGGCGACGCCCCGGTGCTCGACGCGACGGCCTACGCCGTCATCCCGTCCTTCGACGAGGTGTCGCGTGCGGCGGGCGGGCAGACCCAGGTCGTGCTCCTCGACGACGGGAAGGGCGCGGATGCCGTGGCAGACGACGGCATCTACACGGGAGTCGCCTCCGCGATGGCGGGGCTCTCCGGGCAGCAGCTGTTCGTGCAGGTCGAAAGCGACCGCGGATCCCGCATCGCCAGCCCGCAGATCGCGGCCGGGTGGGACGGGAAGGTCGGCGAGCCGGGTGGCCCTGGGGACCCTGGGGATCCGGGGAACCCGGGGGACCCGGGCGACCCCGGGAATCCGGATGAGCCGGGGCGTCCCGAGGATCCGCGCACGCCCGGCCACGCGGCGGGAGCGCCGGGGAGCGCCGGATCCGGGGCGCTCGCCGCGACGGGAGTGGTCGGGGTGAGCGGATGGGTCGGCGGTTCCGCCGTGCTCGTGCTGCTCGGCCTGCTGGCACTGCGCCAGCGGGCGCGGGCGCGGGGGCGCTCCGAGTAGCCGCACTGGCGGGTCAGTGCGCGGTCCGGTCGACAGGCCGGGCCGCGCACTTGGTCGTCGGCGCTCCTCACCTCTCGGGCGCGAGGAGTGCCGCGACCAGGGTGCGCTCCATCCAGTCGCGGAACCGCGCGGAGTCGTAGCCGAGGCGCCGCACGAGCAGTTCGTGGCTTTCGGGGCTGGTGATCGCCCAGGCGGTGTCGGCGGCGGATGCCGGCGTCAGCCCCGTCCGCAGCGCGTTCGCGGGAAGCTCGGCGAGGATCCGGCTGATCAGGCGGTGCCGGAGGAGCTGCAGCTCATCCCAGTCCGCCGCGATCTCGGGGTCGACCGCCGCCGCGTCGCGGTAGAGCTGCCAGCCGAGTGCGGCGCGGTCCGCGATCTCCGACACGAGTTGGGCGAGCGTGGCGAGCCGCTCGCGTGGGGCGAGGCCGACGAAGCGGGCGGGGGCGTCTTCGGGTGAGCCGGCCCCACCGGCCAGCGCGTTCTCCAGGTATCCGCGGAGCAGGCCGCGTTTGCTGCCCCAGGCGAGGTAGAGCGTCTGCACGGAGACGCCGGCGCCGGCGGCGAGTTGACTGACGCTCGTGGCGCTGTATCCGCGGGCGCCGAACTCCCGCTCGGCCGCGGCGAGGAGCCGCATGCGGGTGTCCTGTCGCTGCGCGTCGCCCACGCGCTTCTGGCGGCTGCGCGAGTCGACCGCATCCGCGCCGTCCGGGGACTCCATGCTCATGGACGTCAGCCTAGCTCATGCTATAGAGTGCCGTTCTAATGGCATTGAACGACATTCAAAGACACGATGTGGAGGTGCTGCCGTGACGCATCCGAGTCTCGACATCCCGTGGCGACGGCCCGGCCGGCTGCGCTACGCACGCGCCAGACGGGCCGCATTCCTGCGCCCGCCCGTGAGTGTGTACGAGATGGGCGCCGAGGTGCAGAAGGACGCGGATGTCGCCGTCCGCCTGCGTGACGGCGTCACCCTGCGCCTCAACCTCTACCGACCCGCGGATGCGGACTCCCCGCTCCCGGTGCTGCTCTCGGCCCACCCCTACGGCAAGGACGCGCTTCCGAGGAAGACGCGGCGCGGATGGAAGCTCAACCCGCAGTTCCGCGTCATGAACCAGCCGGTGCCGTTCCGGATCTCCGACCAGACCAGTTGGGAGGCCCCCGACCCGGTGTGGTGGGCCAGGCAGGGCTACGCGGTCATCAACCTCGACACGCGCGGCGGAGGCCACTCGGAAGGCCGCGGAACCCTGCTCTCGGACCAGGAGGCCGACGACATCGCGCAGGTCATCGCCTGGGCCGCGGCCCAGCCCTGGTCGAACGGACGGGTGGGCATGCTCGGCGTGTCCTACCTGGCGCTCTCCCAGTACAAGGTGGCTGCCCTCAACCCGCCCGCGCTGAAGGCGATCTGCCCGTGGGAGGGCTTCACCGACGCCTACCGCGACTTCTTCACCCCCGGCGGCATCGTGGAGGACGGCTTCGCACGCGTCTGGCTGTTCCTCAGCTCCCGCGCGGCGCGGCTCAGCGGCGAGCTCGCGGCGGAGCGGAAGGCGCATCCGCTCCGAGACGGATGGTGGGATGCGCTCACCCCCGAGCTGGCGAAGATCACGGTGCCGATCCTCGTGTGCACGAGCTTCTCCGACGCGAACCTGCACAGCGTCGGATCGATGCGCGCCTTCCAGGAGGTCTCGTCTGAGCACCGCCACGCCTACGCGCACCGCGGCCCCAAGTGGGCGAGCTTCTACGGGGAGGAGGCGCGTGAGCATCAGCGCGCCTTCTTCGACCGCCACCTCCGCGAGGTCGCCGCGCCGGAGCTGCCGCGCCTGAGGCTCGAGATCCGCGACCGCCGCGACCGCATCGTCGAGGTGCGCGACGAGCAGGAGTGGCCGCTCGAGCGCACCGCGTGGCGCAGCCTCCGGCTCGGCTCAGGCGGCACCTTGGATGAGGACGGGACGGCAGCGGGGAGCGTCACCTTCTCCCTGCGGCGCAGGGCCGCAGCCTTCGAGCACCGGTTCTCGGAGGACACCGAGCTGAGCGGCCCGATGACGCTGCGCCTGCGCCTGGTGACGCACGGTGCACCGCACGGTGCGAGGGATCCGCGGCTCTTCGTGGGCGTCGAGAAGCGGGCGAACGGACGGCCCGTGGGCTTCGAAGGCTCCTACGGCTACGGCCGGGATCGGGTCGCGCAGGGCAGGCTCCGGCTGGCGCTGCGCGAGCTCGACTCGGAGCGGAGCCGCCCGCACCAGCCCGAGCACAGCTTCCGCACCGTGCAGCCGCTGCGCGACGGGGAGGAGGTGGAGGCGGTCATCCCACTCAGCTCCTCGGCCACCCTGTTCCGTGCGGGGGAGAGCCTGCGGCTGCTGATCGCCGGGCGCTATCTGGAACCGCGGAATCCGCTCTTCGGGCACTTCCCGACCCACTACCAGGCCAGCGGCCGGGGCACGGCCACCGTGCTCTGGGGGCCGGATGCGCCCTCGACGCTCGAGATCCCGGTGATCCCCGCGTCGGTCAGCTGAAGCTGAGGTCGAGCAGTTCCACGGTGCCGGCGCCGTCGTATTCGACCGTCAGCGGATGCTCGCCCTCGACCTCGAGTCGCACCGAGTCGGAGCGCCACCGCGCCGACGCCGTGATCGGCAGCTCGGCGCGCGCATCCCCGGCACCGATGCGGAGGGTGCCGTTCCCGGTGCCGCGGCTGCGGAACGTCACCGTCGTCGCCCCGGTGAAGGCGAAATCGCGCCAACTGATCCGGGTTCCGGAGGTGACACCGCCGAGGTAGCGGTCGTGGTCGTCGTGCGTGATGATCGGCATCCGGCGTCGGGCGCGCACGTGCGGCATCCGGCCGTCACCGAGAGTCGCGCACAGCACCGCGGGGTAGCTGCCGGATGCCGGAAGCGCGCCGCCGTTCAACCCCGATGTGCTGACCGGCACCTGCGGGATCGTGCCGTCGGGGAGGATCTCGATCGGCTCCGCACAGGCCTGTCGCCGATGGATCAGGCCGTGGGTGTTGCGGTGGTAGAACACGTACCAGCGGCCGTCGATCTGCTCGATGCCGCCGTGGTTGGTGGCCGTGTAGTTGAGGCGGTCCTTCGGCTTCCGTCCCCGGTAGCCGATGTCGCCCCCCGAGACGATCGTCCCGCGGAAGACGAAGTCGCGGTCGGGGTGACGGCTCGTGGCATAGCAGAGCTCGCGCGAGTTGAAGGAGGAGTAGACGAAGTAGTAGGTGTCGTCGATCTTGCGGATCGAGCTGCCCTCCCAGAACGCGTGGCCGGCGAAGCCGGTGCCCCTCGTGCGGCTGGGGATGATGCGGCGCGGCGTGGAGGTGACGGTGAGCATGTCGTCGTCGAGTTCGACGGTGATGGCCCCCTGCACGCCGTCATACCGGGCGATGTCGGCGACCGACTTGTGGAACATGCCGGCCTGCACCCGGCGGTGCAGCGGGGCGGCGAGCTTCGCGAGCGGCATGTCCTCGAAGGGGTAGCACATGCCGTAGTAGAGCCGGATCTGCCCGTCGTCGTCGATCACGGCGGGATCGAACAGCACGTACTCGCTGAACGGCGTCCCGTCGGGATTGCGCACCACGCCCAGGTAGTCGTAGCTGCCGTCGGGCTCGTCGCTGACGGCGACGCTGATCGGGCCCCAATACCCGCGGCGGCCCCCCTCCCCGGCCATGCAGTAGTAGAGATAGAAGCGGCCGTCGCGGCCTTGCACCACGTCGGGCGCGTAGAGGTACTCGCGCCCGAGCGCGTACTGCGGATCCTGTGAGGCGCGGTAGTTGACGCCGCGGGAGGTCCAGGCGGAGAGGTCGTCAACGGGCGCGGAGTAGAACTCGTAGTCGAGGGCGCAGTAGGTGGTGCCGTTCTCGTCGTCGTGCGATCCGAAGAGGTACACGCGGTCGCCGAAGACGTGCGGCTCGCCGTCGGGGATGTAGACGTCCAGCGGCAGGAAGGGGTTCACGGCCACGCCCTCGGGCGACGCGGATCCCTCGTCGAGGTTCGGGGATGTCGGGGAAATCGGCTGCCGTCCTCTCTGACGCCGTCACGTTTCTGCTCGCCCCAGTATCGCTTGCGCGCGCTAGTTGGGCAAACGGACGATGCCATCCCTGAACCCGGAGCGAGCCGGCCGGGAACAGGCGGCGGTGCTCGCCGCTGCCCCACAGGGCGAAAGTCGCGCCGGAGTCCTGAGCCGCGGCGGGATCCGCGGCTAGGGTTGCCGCGTGGCCGCCATCCGCCCCGTCCGCGTGCTCGTCGCGCGGTTCACTCGCACGCGCTTCTTCCGGCGCTACGGGCCGCGGATGATGCCCCCGCTCGAGAGTTTCGCGGCACGCCTCACGGGCGGTCGCCTGGGTCCGCTCAGCGGCGTCGTCGTGCCCTCGCTCACACTGCACACGATCGGCGCGAGATCGGGGGAGCCTCGCGAGACGCGGCTCATGTGCTGCCCGCTCGACGACGGGGTCATCTACGTCACGGGATCCAACTTCGCGCGCCCGGAGCATCCCGCCTGGACCTGGAACCTGCTCGCGCATCCGGATGCCGAGATCGACTACCGGGGGGAGCGGCGCCTGGTGCGCGCCGAACTCGTCACCGACGAGGAGCGCGACGAGACCTGGCGCATCCTCGAGGAGAACTGGCCCGGATACCGCGGCTACGAACGGGCCTCGGGTCGCGTGCTGCGCGTGTTCCGGCTCGTTCCCCGCTGAACGCGGCCGCGAGGAGCGAGCCCCGACGCGCTCAGCGCGAGCCGTTCCGCCACAGCGAGTCGGGGGTTCCCGGGATCAGCCGCCGCCACAGCCTCCCGCGGTCCGGCTCGGCGAGAGCTGCCGGAAGCTCCACCGTGAAGTTCTCGATGCCGCGTGCGCCCGAGCGGACCGCGCGATACACGGCGGTGCCGATGAGCACCCCGAGGGCGATGCCCAGGATGCCGCTGAGCGCGCCCCAGAACCCGTCGAAGGTCGAACCCGCACCGACGGCCTCCGTCAGCCCGATGAGGCTGGAGGCGCCGGGCACCAGGAGCCAGAACGCGGGGAGGAAGGTGAGCTGCGCGGGGGCGCCGCGGCGCAGGGACTCGACCCAGAGCACGAAGGGGGTCACGACGAGCGCGCCGGTGAACCCGCCGAGCGTCGGCCCGAGGAGCGCGCCGCCCAGGCTCTGGCCGAGGGAGGCGACGACGAGGGCGAGCACGACCCAGCCGAGGGTCGCACCCGGCGCCGAGAAGTGCAGGTAGTTGCCGATCGCGAGCAGGGCGATCCCGACGACCGACGCCCACCACGGGAACCGATCCACCGACAGCGCCTCGTAGCGGTAGTCGGCGACGCCCATCACCGCTCCCGCCGCGACGATGCCGAAGCTCAGCAGAGCGAGCGCGACCATGCCCTGCACGAGCCGAGCCGATCCCGACACCGCTTGACCGGTGGCGAGTTCGCGCGTTCCCGTGGTGAGCATCCCGCCGGGGAGGAAGGTGATGAGCGGCGCGATGAGCATCACGAGCGGGTTGCCGAGACCGAGCTGCTCCGAGATCCAGAACACGATCAGCGCGCACACGAACGCCGCGACGACGGGGAAGATCAGCTGGAGCGCGGGGGAGCGCACGAGCTTCAGCAGACCGATCAGCAGACCGAGCCCGAAGGCGATCAGCATCCCCTCCCAGCTCGGGTAGAGCAGCAGCGAGAGAGCCGCGGTCAGGATGGCGTGGCCGAGTGTGCGCACCGGCCAGCCGAACCTCGGCCGCTGCGCACCGATCTCGTTGAGCTCGCGGATCCCGTCCGCCGGATCGATCGCCGCCCGTTCGGCGCTCTTCAGGAGCTTGTAGAGCGCCGCGATCTGGTCGAAGCGGAACGCGACCACCGACCCGTCGCGCACCATCCCGCGCCCCTGGATCACCCCGTCGACCTGCACGAGCACCACGGTCGGCAGCACGATGAACTCGGTGTCGCGTACCGCGTAGGCATCCGCGACGCGCGCGAGCGTCGACTTCACCGAGTCCACACTCTCCTGCGACGCGATCATCGCGCCGCCGATGCCCAGCAGGAATTGGCGGAGGACGGCGGAGTTCTGCTTCTCGGTCACCTCAGTCGCCCAGCCGCCCCACCGTCGTCGTCAGCGCGCGAGGGAGTCCGCGCGCTCGGGATGTGCGTCGAACCACTGCGCGACGTACCAGCAGCTCGGGGTGATCTTCCGCCCGGCGCGCTCGACGTCGTCCACGGCGAACTCGACGAGCTGGGCTGCGTACCCGTGGCCACGCTGATTCGGCACCGTCACGGTGTGGTGGAACACGACGCTCGGGCCTTGGTCGCGGTACTCGAGCACGCTCACGATCGTGCCATCCTGCCGCAGGGTGTAACGGTGGGCATCCGGCTCGTGCGCCAACTGGATGGTCATGCGCCCAGCGTAGGCCGGATGTCGCTCGTAGGCTGGTCGGGTGAGCATCCGTGACATCCCCCTGACGACCATCGATGGCGAGAGCGCGACGCTCGCCGACTTCGGAGACGGGGCGGTGATGGTCGTGAACGTCGCCTCGCGCTGCGGCCTCACGCCGCAGTACGAGAAGCTCGAGCAGTTGCAGAAGGAGTACGCGGACCGCGGGCTCACCGTCGTCGGGTTCCCGTGCAACCAGTTCCTCGGCCAGGAGCCCGGCTCCGCCGAGGACATCAAGGAGTTCTGCTCGACGAGCTACGGGGTCACGTTCCCGCTCATGGAGAAGACGCAGGTGAACGGGCGCCACAAGCATCCGCTCTACGCGAAACTGCACGAGGTGCGGGATGCGAACGGCAAGGCGGGGCGCGTCACCTGGAACTTCGAGAAGTTCCTGATCGCCCCCGACGGCACCGTCACCCGGTTCCGCCCGAAGACGGAGCCCGACGACCCGAGCGTCATCGCCGCGATCGAGCAGGCGCTTCCGCGGTAGCGCACACCGTCGGGGCGCGGGGTCAGGGCGCGGCGTCAGTGGCCGCGCAACCGCTCGATCTCGCGGCGATCGCGTTTGGTCGGGCGTCCGGCACCGCGCTCGCGGAGCGCGAACACCGTGCGCTCCTCACGCGGAGGCGGCGCGGGCGTCAGATCGTCGAAGGCGGCAGCCGCGAGCGGCGCGCTCACCCGCTTGACGAGCAGTTGCCGCACCACGAGAACGCGCGCACCGTGTGGGGTCACGACCCGCACCTCCATACCCGGACGCACCGTCTGGGCGGGTTTGGCGGTTTCGCCCGCGATCTTCACGTGGCCCGCCTTGCACAGCGCCGTGGCGGCGGATCGCGACTTCGTCACCCGCACCGCCCACAGCCAGGCGTCGACGCGCACGCCGGCGTCAGCCATGGCGATGCTCCCGCGCGGTGCGCGCGATGCTGCGGGTCATGCCGAGCAGCCTACGCGCGCGCCCGCATAGGCTGGGGGCATGACCGGGGCCCCGCACGATCCGCGCGCCCGGCGCCCGCACGGCCCCGGCGATGCCTGGGTCGACGGGTCGGAGGGACGCTACTGGGGGCGCTTCGGCGCGGCGGGCCTCCTGCTCGCCCACCCGGATGCCGGTGTGCTGCTGCAGTTGCGCGCCGAGTGGAGCCATCTCGGCGGCACCTGGGGGATCCCGGGCGGCGCGCGGCACGACGAGCACGAGACGGCGGTCCACGCGGCCCTGCGCGAGGCGCAGGAGGAGGCGGGGGTTCCGCCGGAGCGGGTGCGGGTGCTCGGCACCGCGGTCTGGGACCTCGGCTACTGGTCGTACACGACGGTCTACGCCCGCGCGCTCGACTTCTTCGAGCCGGTCATCGGAGACGCGGAGAGCGTCGCGCTGCGCTGGGTCCCGTTCGCCGACGTCGAGCAGCTGCCGCTGCATCCGGGGCTCGCCGCGGCCTGGCCGCCCGCCCGCTCGGCCCTCGCCGAGCTCGACCCCGAGCTCGTGGGCTGAGCCGCTCTCAGGCGTTCAGGAGTGCGGCGTCGGTGTCGGCGTTCTCGGCGTTCGCGTCCTCGGCGAGGGAGGCTTTCCAGGCCACGAGGCTGCGCACCGTCTCGGACTCGTCGGCGGCGAGCTGCTCCATGACATCCGTCGGCACGAAATAGTTCACGGCCACCCAGCCGCGCACCGTCGGCGAGTCGTCGTGCGCGAGCTCGCGGAGCACCTCGCAGGGCGTCGCCGTGTTGCGTGCGACCACGGCCCGCACCCCCTCGTCGGGGTCGCGCGCGAGCTCCCCGTACAGCTCGACCGGGGCGTGGTAGGAGCTCGCCGCTGCCTCACGGATCTTGGGATTGGCATCCGTGGCCAGCAGGCGCAGCCGACGCAGCTTCGAGTCGGTCACCGGGGGAGCGGGATGCCGTGCGGCGACCTCCTCGGGCGTGAGCATGCTCGGTGCGAGCGCCGCGAGCTGTGCGCGCTGGGCCGGGGTGTTGAAGCGGATGCACGACATCCGTCCACGCTAGCCCCGTCGACCGGCGCGGGGCCGCTCGTGATGACGGCGAGTCCGCACCCTGCCGGAAACCGGTCGAGATCCGCGACGTCGCGCGGGGAGGGATCGAGCCCTCAGGAGACGCGGCGCAGCACCGGCTCGACGTGGCGCACGGCGCTGTCGAAGACGCCGTTCTGCGCACGGCGCAGCACGCGCTCGTGCTCGAGGGAGTGCAGCCGGGGGTCGCTCAGCACCGAGATCGGCGGGATCTCCGCGTTCGACGGGTCGACAGACCACGCCCGGTACTCGAGCAGGCGGGCGGCGATGACGCGGGCGCGTCGTGCAGCGAAGCGATTCACCGTCCCCCCAATCATCGTCCGGCGGAATCGAGATCAGGATACGCGCGGTACCGGGAGAACGGCGGGAGATCGGGCGAACTTCACCCGAATTGGGGGTGTCTGCTTCGGGGACGGTCAGCTGCCGCTCAGCGGCCGGAGCCATCCCGCCCTGTGGGCTCCGTGCCGCCCGTCAGCACCTCGAGCGCCCGGCGGAGGGCCGTGCTCGAGGTGGTCACCGTGTAGGGGAAATAGACCACCTCGACGCCGACCGCCGCGAACTCGCGCTCCAGACGGAGGCCCTTCTCGGTGCCGCGCCAGTCGTCGCCCTTGAAGAAGATGTCGAATCGCAACTCGCGCCAGGTGTCCAGCTTGTCGGGCACCACCTCGGCGTGCACCTGGTCGACGTAGCGCACGCTCTGGACGATCTGGAGGCGCTCGGCGAGCGGGATCACCGGCGCGCGACCCTTGCTCGCGACGAGCATCTCGTCCGAGACGACCCCGGCGATGAGGTGGTCGCACGCGCCCCTGGCATGCTTGAGGATGTTGAGGTGACCGATGTGGAACAGGTCGTACGCGCCAGCCGCGTAGCCGGTTCGTGTCATGGTGTCGCTCCTTCGGGTGCGGGGAACGGGCCGCCGTCGATGGACATCGGATACTAACCCATCGACCGCGAGGTTCCGAGGGATTCTCGTGCAATGCGGCCGATCTGCTCGCACAGCAGCGCCGTCGTGAACTCCGCCTCCACCCGCGCCCGCCCGGCGGCCCCCTGCCGCGCCGCGGCATCGGGATCCTCGAGCGCGGCGAGGATCGCCTCGCTCAGCGCCCCCGCATCCGCCCCGGGGACGAGCCTCCCTGTGCGCCCGTCGTCGACGTAGTCCCGGAACCCCGGCGTCTCGGTGGCCACCACCGGTCGCCCCGTCGACATGGCTTCGAGGGCGACGGTCATCCCGGAGACGTGCAGATTCGGATGCGTCGCGAGCGCGACCACGCTCGCCCGGCCGTACAGGGCCCGCAGCTCCGCGTGCGGCATCCGCGGAAGAGTTCGCACCCCGTCCGGGACGGGAAGATCCCCCGCGCCCTGCACCACGAGATCCGCGTCGGGACGCGCCAGATGCACGAGCGCGAGCGCCGCGAACAGGGTCGCGGTGTCGCGGTCGCGGTCACGACCCGCAGACATCACGAGCGGGCGTTCCGGGTAGGGCTGCGCGGCGAAGAACCGGTGGTCGATCCCGAAGCGGATGGTGTGGACGGTCGGGCCGTCGGCGCCGACGAGCTCGATCAGCGGATCGTGCTGCGCCCGACTCAGCACCCAGAGCGCATCCATGCGGCGCAGCAGGCGGCGGATCGACGGCACCGCCTCGGAGCCGCGCGCCGCGAGGTCGGTCAGCCAGATCACCCCGCCTACGCGTGCCGCGTGGCGGGTGGTGAGCACCGAGCGGGCGGATGCGTTCTCGTCCCAGGTGACGCCGACCGCGTCGTCGGGGGTGGCGGGCGCCGGGATCCCGAGGCGCGCCCGGAGCTTCTCGGCCGCCGTCGCCTGGCGAAGTCGCTCGAGCTGCAACTCGCCCACGGCCGTCAACCCGTCGAGCCCATAGGGCAGTCGGCTCGGCACCTCGCCGAGGGCGTGACGACGCTCCCAGTCGGGTGCGTCCAGCTCCGTGCCGAAGCCGAGCGCGATCCTGGGGCGATCCGGCATGCTGCCACGCTATCGGGTGTGCGGACGCCGAAGCGCCGGCTGCTAGCATGACCGCACCGATCGGAGGGATGACACGGTGGATCGACTCGCACGATCGGACATCCTCGTCGTCTGCACGGCGAACGTCTGCCGCTCGCCGCTCGCCGAGTACGTCCTGCAGGAGCTGCTGCGCGGCACCCGCGGATTCGAGTCGGTCGCGATCGGGAGCGTCGGGGTGAAGCCCGTGCGGAACGGGCGGATGTGCGAGCTCGCGGAGGCCTCGCTCACGGGCACCAACGCGGAGCCGTTCGCGCGCGCGCACAAGTCGCTGAGCGCGACGCCCACCCGTCTCGGCAACGCCACCCTCATCCTCACCGCCTCGCGTTCGAACCGGGCCGCGATCGCGCGCATCCTGCCGCAGGCGCGGCCGCGTACCTTCACGATCACCGAGGCGATCGCCCTCGGCCAGGGGTTCTCGCCCGAGGGGGAGACCGGCGTCGACGCGGTGCGCGCCTTCGCCCGCTATCTCGACGCGCGGCGCGGACTCGCGGCCCCGGTCGCGCCGAGCGGCGTCCGCAGCTGGTTCTCCCGGGCGAGCGACCCGTGGTCCATCGCCGACGGGCACAATCTCGGAGCCAAGCAGCACGCGCGCACGATCAGCGAGGTGCGGTCTCGCGTCACGACGCTCGGCGGCATCCTGGTCGAGGGTGCGCGCTCCTCGAGCGCCGCCCGCGCGAGCTGAGACGCGGGCGGCTCAGCGCGCGTACTCCCGGAAGCTCGTCCCGAACGCTCCGCTCAGATAGCCCGCACCGCGGGAGATCGACCGGCGGCCGCGCGCGCGGCGGGTCAGCGATCCGGTCACGGCGCCGAGCAGCCACAACCCGCCGCCCCCGCCGAGGCGGAGCAGAGCCGACCCCAGCGACGTTCCTCGCGCGACGAGCCGTCCCCCGGGGCCCGCAGCGAGTGCGATCCGCACCCGCGCGGAGGAGTTGCCGGTGCGGTAGGCGCGCATGAGCACCCATCGTCGGTCGATGCGCTCCGGGAGCACGTCCTCCACGACGACGGCGGCGCTGGTCCAGCGGATGCGGTAGCCGGCGCGGGCGAACTGGAGCGTGAACATGCTGTCCTCGCCGCCCGTCATCCCGAAGCGCGGATCGAAGCGCACCCCGCTGCGACGCACGGCATCCAGGTCGAGCAGCAGGTTGTTGGTGGCGGCGATCGGCATCAGCTGCCCCTCGACACGCTCCGGGCGGACGAAGGCGCCCACCGCGGTCAGCCAGGGGTCGATCTCCGACGGCAGCGGGGTGACGACGCGCGCGGCCACGCCCGCGGCATCCGGGAAGCGGTCGAAGGCGCCGAGCAGCTCCCGCAGCCAGTCGAGCTGCGGCACCTCGTCGTCGTCGACGAAGATCAACAGGTCGTCGTCTGCGCTCTCGTCGAGCGCGCGGTTGCGCACGGCGGCGAGTCCGGGAGTCGGCTCGACCACGTAGCGCGCTGCGGGCCGCCCCACCACGACGGGTGCCGCGGAGCGCGCCTGATCGTTGTCGATCACGAGCACCTGCACCACGTCGTCGCCGGAGGCGTGGGCGGCGATCGCCGCCTCGACCCCATCGAGGCACGCGGCGAGGCGATCCGGACGGCGATAGCTCGGGATCGCGATCGTGACCCGGCGGATCACCCGCGCGCCTCGCGGCGGATCCCGAGCGCCAAACGGTAGGCGTCGAGGTGCCGGGAACCGGTGTCCTCCCACCCGCGCCGGGAGAGGTCGGGGGCGCCGACCGGCGGCTCGGCCTGCACGGCGTCGATCGCCCGCAGGAGGGCTGCGGTGTCGAGCTCCTCCGCGTAGCAGTGCAGCCACCCGTCGCCGACCTCGGCGGCGAGCGCGCGGTTCGCCTCGTTGTCGGGCACGAGGACGGGACGCTCGAGCGAGAGCGCGGCGAGCACGCTCCCCGAGTTGTGCATGAAGCGATAGGGCAGCACGACGAGTTCCGCCCCCGTCATCGCCTGCACGAAGGCGTCGTCGTCGAGGAATCCGAAGGCGAGGGAGATCCGGGGGGCGTCGGCGGCGAGCGCGCGCAACTCGGCAGCGAGCTCCTCCGAGGTCGGCTTCCCCGACACGGTGAGTTCGAGATCCGCGCGCTCCGAGGCGAGTTCGCGGAACGCCCGGATGAGATCCTCGACGCCCTTGTACCGACGGATGAGTCCGACGAAGCCGAGCCGACCGGGGGTCGCCTCCGAGCGGGGAGCGGATGCGAACCAGTCGCGGTAATGGCCATGCAGGATCGTCACGTGCGGTTGCCCCTCGGGGAGCCGCGTGGTCTCGCCGATCAGGATGCGCAGGGTCGCGAGCTGCTCGACGCGCTCCAGGATGCGGCGCTGGGCGGGCGAGACGTCGCGAGGAAGGTGCAGATTGTGCACCGTGCGCACGACCGCGATCCGGCGCTGCCGCACGCGCGCGAGCAGCAGCCGGAACGCGAGGTGCTTGCCGAGCGCCTTGAGCGGGGTGGAGGCGCTGAACAGGGCCTCCGGCCAGTGGAGGTGGATGACGTCGTAGCTCCCGAAGAGCGCTGTGCGCCAGCTGAAGCGCAGGTGCTCGAGCTCCGGCTCGGCCGCGAGCGCCGCGTCGAGCATCGTGATGTACGGGTTGGTGGTCGCCCGCGGTGCCGGAAACGTCTGCAGCACTCGGACGCGGGCGGACACACCGGGCGGTGCCGGAGTCGGCGTAGCGGTCACGGGTTCCTCGAGGTGTCGACGGGCACGCACCCGGATCGGGACTGCCTGCGCGGCTAGGCTACCTGTGCCGGCGGCGCGTGGGGAGACTATGGCACAGCACACCGAGAGCGGCGCACCGGCCGGCACCGCGGTCATCGTGGTGAACTTCGGATCCCATGCGCTCGTCGACGCGAACCTGAGCCGCACCCTCGCCGGGCTGGAGGGCGTGACGGGCGTCGTCGTCGACAACTTCACGGATCCGGCCGAGCGCGCTGCGGTATCCGAGTTGTGCGCCGCGCGTGGCTGGACCGCGGTGCTCTCGGATCGCAACGAGGGATTCGGCACCGGGGTGCGTCGCGGGGTCGAGGCGATCCGCGGGCGCGACGTGCGCACGATCGTCATGCTCAACCCCGACGCCTGGATGGAGCCGTCGGCGCTCGAAGCGCTCGTCGCCCACGCGGTCCGGGATCCGCGAGCTCTCGTGGCCCCGCTGGTGGTCCGGCCAGACGGCACCGTCTTCGCCGATCTGCAAGACCTCTATCTCGCGGACGGCACGATGCGCGCCTCGCGGGCCCGACCCGCCGAGGTGCGGGAGCACGAGGTGCTGAGGTGGGTGAGCGGGGCGTGCGCCGCCCTCTCGCTCGAGCTGTGGGACGCGAGCGGGGGATTCGACGACGACTACTTCCTCTACTGGGAGGATGTCGACCTCTCGGCGAGGGTCTGGGCGGTCGGCGGCACGGTCGAGCTGGATCGGGACGTCTCGGCGGTGCACGACGAGGGGGGAACCCACGGGTTCGCGGCCGCGGGCCGGGCGAAGTCGCCGATCTACTACTACTACAACATCCGCAACCGGTTCCTCTTCGCGCGCAAGCATCTCGATGAGGACGGGCAGCGACGGTGGCGCGGCTCCGCGACGCGGGTGGCGCGAAAAGTGCTGCTGCAGGGCGGGCGGCGGCAGTTCGTGCACCCGGCGCGCACGCTCGTCCCCGCCTGGAAGGCGCTTCGTGACGGACGGCGGTGGGAAGGGTCTTGACCCCGTGAACGGGGGGGCCTATTCTGAGGGACACCCAGCATCCGGCCACCCACCGGATCACTGAATACCCCCCACCCTGCACCACCTGTTTCCCGAAAAGCAGGCACCCTGTGAACACCCCCCCTGCAGTGATGTCGTTCGCCGACGCCCGAGGCGCCGTGCCCGTCACCCCTTCCTCCCGCGTGCGCTCGAGCGCAAGCGGTCTCGCCGCGCTGGTCGTGGTCGTCGTCGGGCTGGTTCTCGTCGGCTGCACCTCGGCGCCGCCGGACTCCGCCCCCGTGACCCCCGAGCCTCAGCGCACCGAGCCCGTGCCGGCGCCGAGCGGCGGAAGCATCGAGGACGAGATCACGGCGCCCGCCCCGCAGCCGACCGAGCAGGCCGCGATCGGAGACAAGGCGAGCGTCGACGGCGGGCTCTCGATCCGTCTGGCCCAGGTCGATCCCACGACGGTGACCGCCGAGACCCCAGGTGAGGTGAGCGGCACCGCGGTCAAGGTGACCGTCGAGATCACCAACTCGGGCAAAGCCGCCGCGGATGTCAGCTCCGCCTACGTGAACCTGTCCGCGAGCGACGGCACCTACGGTGTGCCGACCACCGCCGGAGATCCCGAACCTCTCGCCGGGAGCGTCGCCCCCGGCGCGACCGCGCGCGGCAGCTACGTCTTCATGCTCCCCAAGCCCGCCGACCGTGAGGTCGTCGTCACCGTCACCCCCGCGGCGGGATCTCCCGCCGTCGCCTTCACGGGACGCATCTCGTGACCACCTCCGCACCCCCCACAGGAGACCCGATGTCCAGCACCCTCCGCCTCGGACGATTCGCCGCGATGGCGCTCGCCACCGCACTCGTCGCCACCGGCCTCACCGTGTTCCAAGCTGGCGTCGCCCAGGCCGACGAGCTTCCGAGTCCCCCGCGCATCCTCCAGCGCGACGACTCGGTGGTCACGGCCGATCCGTTGCCGACGATCCAGCTCGACTCGGGCTACGTGTGGGCGCAGACCATGATCGGCGACATCGTCTATGCGGCGGGCAGCTTCTCCAACGCGCGCGCCGCGGGAACGCCCGCGGGTGGGGCGACGACGCCGCGCGCCAACGTGCTCGCCTACAACATCACGACGGGCGAGCTCACCTCCTTCGCCCCCCAGGTGAACGGTGTCGTGAGGTCGATCGCGGCGTCGCCCGACGGCTCGCGCATCTACCTGGGCGGTTCGTTCAACACGGTGAACGCGCAGACGCGATACAACTTCGCCGCCGTGGATGCGACCACCGGCGCCCTGGTTCCGGGCTTCAGCCCGTCGATCGGGGGAAGCGGCGTCTACGCGATCGTCGCGAACAACGACGCGGTCTACCTCGGCGGGCTCTTCACCGCGGCGAACGCGACGGCGCGCAAGAACCTCGCCGCCTTCTCGACGGCCAACGGCGCGCTCCTCGGGTGGGCGCCCACCACTGATCTTCAGGTGGATGCGGCGGTGATGGAACCGACCGGGACCAAGCTGATCATCGGTGGACGGTTCGCGAACGTGAACGGGGTCTCGCAGCGGGGCCTCGCCGCCCTCGACCTCGTCAGCGGGGCGATCATGCCGTGGGCGGCCCCCGCGACCGTGCGCAACGGCGCTTCGTCCGGCGACTACGCAGGCAAGGCGGGCATCTTCGGTCTCGCCACCGACGCGAACACCGTGTACGGCACCGGGTGGGTCTACGCCAATGTCGCCACCGGCAACCTGGAGGGCGTCTTCGCCGCCGAGAAGGACACCGGCGACATCCGCTGGGTGGCCGACTGCCACGGCGACCACTACGGGGTGTACTCCACCGGAAAGACCGTCTACGCGACGAGCCACACCCACCAGTGCGAGACCGTCGGACTCGCACCGGAGATGACCCCGCGCACCTACCGCTACGCGGAGGCGTACACCGCCGCCGTCGGCGGGGTGCTGACCCGTTCGGCCTCCGTCAGCGACATCTACGCCGACTGGAGCGGAACCCCCGCCCCGTCGCCGTACGCGTGGTACCCCGACTTCACGGTCGGCACCGCGAGCGGACTCGGCCAGGCCGGTCTCTCCATCACCGGCAACGGCGACTACATCTCGATCGGCGGCGAGTTCGGCTCGGTCAACAACCGGCAGTTCTACGGACTCGTCCGCTTCTCCACGAAGCCCACCCCGAAGGCCTCCCAGGGGCCACGGGTCTCGGCAGACAACTGGACCGCGGTCGCAACCTCCCAGACCGCAGGAAATGCGCGCATCACGGTGCCCGCCAACTGGGATCGTGACGACCGCGACCTGACCTACGAGCTGTACCGCCAGGGAACCAGCACGCCGGTCGCCTCCACCGTGGTCGCCTCGACCTGGTTCAACCTTCCGACCGTGTCGCTGAGCGACACCGGGCAGGTACCCGGTTCGACCCAGAACTACCGGGTCGTGGTGAAGGACCGCGACGGCAACAGCGTCACCGGGAACTGGGTGCCCGTCACGATCTCGAGCGTCGTCGCACCCTACGGCGCCCAGGTGCTCGCAGACGGTGCCTCGCTCTACTACCGCCTCGGCACGGACACCACCGACTGGACGGGCGGCCCCGACCCCGTGTTCGGGTCGAGCGTGACGAGCGCGAGCCCGGGCGCCACCGCCGACGCGAACACCTCCGCCTCGGTGTTCAACGGTTCCTCGACCTCGACGGTGCGCACGAGCACGACGCGAGCAGTCCCGTCGACCTTCTCGGTCGAGGCCTGGTTCAAGACGAACACCACCCGCGGTGGCAAGATCCTGGGCTACGGCTCGAGCGCGACGGGCAATTCGAGCAACTACGACCGGCAGCTCTACATGCTCAACAACGGACGTGTGTCGTTCGGTGTCTACAACGGCGCCACCACGGCGATCACCACCACGAGCGCGCTCAACAACAACCAGTGGCACCACATCGTCGGCACGCAGGGGGCGGATGGCCTCAAGCTCTACGTCGACGGGGTCCTGCAGGCCTCCAACGCGTCGGCGACGACCGCGCAGGCCTTCACCGGCTACTGGCGGATCGGCGGTGACAACATCGGCGGCTGGCCCAACCAGCCCTCGAACAGCTACTTCGTCGGATCGATCGACGACGTGGCGGTCTACCCGACCGCTCTGACCGCAGGCACGGTGGCGGCTCACTCCGCGATCGGGCGCGGGCAGACGCCGCCCACCGCGAGCTTCGCCTCGTCGGTGACCGACCTGACCGCATCGTTCGATGCGAGCGCAACCACGGCAGCTTCGGGCCGCACGATCGCCGACTACAGCTGGAGCTTCGGCGACGGCAGCACCGGCAACGGGGCGACCGCCACCCACAGCTACGCCACCGCCGGCACCTATCAGGTCACCCTGACGGCCACGGATGACGGAGGTCTCGCGGGCAGCACGACGCAGTCGGTGACGGTGACCGCACCGAACCAGCCGCCTGTGGTGTCGTTCACCTCCTCGACGGCGGGCCTCACGGCGTCGGTCAACGCCTCCGCCTCGACCGACCCCGACGGCACGATCGTGTCGTACAGCTGGAACTGGGGTGACGGCACGCCCGCGGGCAGCGGGACCACGGCCGCGCACAAGTACGCGCAGCCGGGCACCTACCAGGTGACGGTGACCGCGACCGACGACGACGGTGCCGTGACGACCTCGGCGCCGACCGCGGTGACGGTGACCCACGCGGACCCGGTCGCCTCGTTCACCTCGACGGCAGCCGGCATGGGTGTCACGGTCGACGCGAGCGCCTCCACGGCGAGCGACGGCGCGACGCTGAGCTACTCGTGGAACTGGGGTGATGGCACGCCCGCTGGGACGGGTGCGACCGCAGCCCACAGCTACGCGACGGCGGGAAGCTACACCGTGACGCTCACGGTGACCGACAGCGTCGGCTCCTCCGCGACCGCGACGCGAACCACGACGGCGAGTTCCGTCAGCTACGTCGTGCAGGACGACTTCGGTCGCTCCACCACGTCGAGCTGGGGTGCCGCGGATGTCGGCGGCAGCTACTCGATCCTCTACGGCGCGGCGAGCGCCGCGTCGGTGACGGGTGGCAAGGGTGTGCTGACCCTGCCCGCGGGCAACACCCGCACGCTCATGCTGCAGTCGGCATCCGCACAGGAGACGAGCGCGTCGGTCGACTTCTCGATCAGCCAGGCACCGTCGACCGGATCGAACTACGTCGGTCTCATCTCGCGGCAGAAGTCGGGGGCGGATGACAACTACACCGTGCGCGCCTGGATGCGGAACGACGCCAGCGTGTGGCTCGTGCTCCAGAAGGGGTCGACCGTGCTCAAGTCGGGCGCCGTCTCCGGCCTCACCTGGGCCGCGAACGACGTGTTCACGCTCAAGACCAGCGTGACCGGCACCTCGCCCACGACCATCACGG
This sequence comes from Leifsonia xyli, assembly GCA_003243275.1. Classification (GTDB taxonomy): domain Bacteria; phylum Actinomycetota; class Actinomycetes; order Actinomycetales; family Microbacteriaceae; genus Homoserinibacter. The sequence continues at coordinate 70,905 of QFQR01000007.1, forward strand.
CGAAGATCTGGAAGTCCGGCACCACGGAGCCTGCGGCCGCGCAGTTGTCGACCACCGACTCGACGGCGGCGCTGCAGTCCGCAGGATACGTCGGCGTGCACGCGAACCGCAGCGGATCCGCGAGCTCGACCGCGGCGTTCAGCTTCGACAACCTCCGGGTCTCGGACGGTTCCGGCACGCCGCAGCCGCCTGTCAACGTGGCTCCGACCGCGGCGTTCACCTCGACGTCGACCAACCTGAACGCCGCTGTCGACGGCACCGGGTCGAGCGACACCGATGGCACGATCGCCTCCTACGCCTGGAACTGGGGCGACGGGACCGCGGCCGGGAGCGGGGCGACCGCGACGCACAGCTACAGCGCGGCCGGCACCTACCAGGTGACCCTCACCGTGACCGACAACGGGGGGAAGACCGCCAGCGTCACGAACCCGGTCACCGTGACCGCGCCGCCGCCGTCCGCGTTCCTCGTCCAGGACGACTTCTCGCGCACGGTGGCCTCGGGCTGGGGATCGGCGGACACCGGCGGTGCCTACACGGTGCTGTACGGCGCGGCGAGCTCGGCGAGCGTGGCATCCGGCACGGGTGCGGTGAGTCTCGCGGCCGGGAACACCCGCAGCCTCATGCTCCAGTCGGCCAGCGCGCGCGACACGACCTCGTCGGTCGTCTTCTCGCTCAACCAGGCTCCGTCGACCGGTTCCAACTACGTCGGGCTCATCGCTCGGCAGCAGGCCGGCGCGGATGACAACTACACCGTGCGCACCTGGCTGCGCAACGACGGCACGGTATGGCTGGTGATCCAGAAGGGGTCGACGGTTCTCAAGTCCGCGCAGATCAGCGGTGTGACCTGGGCGGCCGGTGACCAGTTCACGCTGCAGACGAGCGTCGTCGGAGCTTCGCCGACGACGATCTCCGCGAAGCTGTGGAAGGTGGGCACCACCGAACCCGCCTCGCCGCAGCTCACGACGACGGACTCCACGGCCGCCGTGCAGAACCCCGGATACCTCGGGGTGCACGCCAACCGCGCGGGCTCGGCGACGACGACCGGCGTCTTCACCTTCGACACCCTGCGGGTCTCGGTCGTGAACTGAATGCGCTCGACTCCCGTGGGGGTGCCACACTGGTGACGCCCCCACGGTGAGCGACAGTCGAGGAGCAGTTCGTGCAGACCAGCCTCAGTACGCCGTTCCTCGCGGTGCTCGGGCTCGCCTTCGCGATGGTCGCGGTGCTCGCGTTCCGCGCGATGCCCCGTGCCGGCTTCGTGGCCTGGACGGCCGTGCTGTTCTTCGTGCCCGTCTGGATCGGTGTCCAGATCGGTTTCTTCTGGGCGGGGATCACGCTCGTGACGCTCGTCGCGATCGTCGCCAACCTCCATCAGTTCCGGTGGATGCCGGCTGACACGCTCGTGGTGCTCTTCGTCGCCGTCTCGTGCGGCGCGTTCGCGCTCGGCCGGGCGGGTCTGAGCGCCACCGTGATCCTGCTGCTCGAGTGGCTCGTCCCCTATATATGGGGACGTCTGGTGCTGACGCGGCTCCCGGCGGGCTTCCTCGCCTCCACCCTCGGAGCCGCGGCCGTCGTCGCCGCGGTGCTCGCCCTGCTCGAGTTCGCGACCGGCACCAACGTCTTCGTCGCGCTGCCCGCGCTCGGCCCCTCGTACGAGGTCTGGGGAACCCTCCAGTACCGCGGCGGCCTGCTCCGTGCCGAGGGGGCGTTCGGACACTCGATCGCCCTGGGAGCCTCGCTCGCGCTGTCCACGGCGTTCGTGCTCGCGACCAGGTGGCGCACCCTGGCGAAGGTCGTCGCCCTCGCCGTCATCGCTGCGGCGATCGTGGTGACCTTCAGCCGCATCGCTCTCATCTGCCTGGTCATCACGGTCGGGTTGTCGCTCGTGTTCCAGCGCTCGCTCAGCCGGAGCGGGAGGCTCGCCGTCATCGCCACCTCCGGCATCGCCGCCTTCATCGCGGTTCCGTTGCTGAGCGACGTCTTCCTCGATGCGGGATCCGAGGCATCGGGTTCGGCGCTCTACCGCGCCGATCTGTTCGCTCTCGTCGGCCAGCTCAACTGGCTCGGGGCGGCGATCGACTGGAATCAGCTGGCCGACGGCGTGTACCTCGCCAACTACGCCAACTCGGTCGACAACGCGCTGCTGGTGATCGCGCTTCGCTTCGGCATCATCCCGACCCTCCTCCTGATCACCGTCCTCCTCCTGGCGGTCGTCTCGCTGTTCCTCCCCGGCCGCGCGAACACCGCGACGATCGCCGTCGTCGCGCAGATCCCGGCGCTGTTCAGCGTCGCCCTCATCACGCAGTACGGGATGTTCCTCTGGTTCGTCGGCGGACTCGCGGTGGCGCTGGCCTCACGCCGACGGGACGGCGACTCGGGGATCGCGTCAGCTCTCGGGAACCGGGAGCTCCTCGCCCGTCGCTGAGGCGCGCCCGTAGAGGCGATCCCGATGGCGTCGGATGTAGATCGCGAACGGGACGATCTGGAAGACCAGCACCGAGAAGGCATTCGACAGCAGCGGCGCCTCGACACCCCAGCTCGGCGCGAGCACGCTCGTCAGCGCGATCGTCGACGCGGCCATGAGGAGCGCCGGGATCACCTGGAAGCGGATGCCGGGCTTGTCCATGATGAACATGCCGAGCGGATAGAGGATCGCCTGGAGCGTGATCATCGCGCCGAACGCGAGCACGACGGTCAGCGGAACCGCGACGTGCCCGTCGGAGACGATCGCGAAGAACCAGGGGCCGATGAGGGCCATCACGGCGGTCGCCACCACGATTCCGCCGCCGAACAGCGCCGAGATGGCTGCCGGCCCGCGGCGGATCTCCCCGCGGGCGCGGGCGCGGGCGAACGCCGGCCAGAGCGCGACCCCTGCGGCCGCCACGAGCGCGCTCAGAGCGAAGAACACCTGGCCCGCGAGCGCGTACTGCGCGAGCTCGACGGTGGTGGCGCTCTGCGCGAGCACGTAGCGCGGCACGGCGAGCGAGAGCGGAGCCGCGAGCAGCTGTGCGAACATCGGCCACCCGACATCCATCACCCGCACCCCGGGGAAACGGCGCGGACGGAGCACCTCGCGAGCGACGACGTGCAGCAGCGGGGCGCTCAGCCGGTCGGCGACGAGGGTGCCGAGGATCGCCACGGTGAGCGTCGCGACGAAGGTTCCGAGCGCGAGGAAGGAGGTCGCCCACGGGGGCGCCGTCGTCAGCAGCAACCAGACGATGGCGAGCGACAGCGGCGAGATGATGCCCTGGAGCAGGATGATCAGCGGATTGCGGTGGAGGCCGAGCAGGATGCGCTGCCAGAGCCCGAGTGAGACGGTCACGCAGTAGATGGCGACGCACACGAAGGCGGCGAGTTCGGCGTTCGGGACCTCGCTCGCGCTTCCGAGCACGATGCGCCAGCCGCCCGTCACGAGCAGCAGCACGTCGAGCACCGCGACGGCACCCGCGAACATCAGGATGACGCGGGCCACCGTCGTCGCCTGGCGCTGGAGCATCCGGTCGGTGCGGACGTCCTCGGAGACGGCCGTCGAGTTCACCACGACCGCCCCGGCGCCGAGGTCGGAGAACGACACGAGGCTCGGAAGCGCGACGAGCAAGGAGACCAGCGCGTACTCGGCGACGCCCGCTTCGCCCACCACGAGACGGGCGGTCAGGATGCCGCAGACGAGGGAGATCGCCATGGTCGCCACGCGGGCGAGAGTGGATCGGAGGGCGCTCATGCCCGCGCCTCCCGGGCCTCAGAAACCAGTTGCGTAGGCCGTACTGTATCATCGACGGATGCCGCTGGGAGCGACGGCATGCCCGCCATCTCTGGGGAGCAGCCCCGCCACCACTCTTCTCGGAGGACCCGACGTTGAACCCCGAACCGGCAGCCTGGAGCGTCGCCCGTGCCTTGGGCGTCTTCCGGCGATTCTGGTGGATCGTGCTGGTGTGCGCGGTCGCGGGAGGCGGGGTCGCGTTCGGGATCTCGGCCACGACGACGCCGCAGTTCCAGTCGACCTCCTCGCTGTTCTTCACGCTGAGCCAGGGGGGGAACGCATCCGATCTGAATCAGGGATCCACGTACACCCAGAATCAGATGCTGTCGTTCGCGCAGCTGGCGACGTCGTCGAAGGTGCTGCAGCCGGTGATCGACGACCTCGACCTCGACACCACTCCGCTGAAGCTCGCGCGCACGCTCACCACGTCGATCCCGCAGAGCACCGTCATCCTCGAGATCCGCGCGACCTCGCCCGACCCCGAGACCGCCGCAGCGGTGGCCGACGGCGTGTCGAAGAGCCTCGTGAAGGCGGTCGCCGAGCTCGCTCCGACGCGAGGCACCGATTCCTCGACGACGGTGCGCGCGGAGATCATCGACCGCGCCGTCGTGCCGCAGGTGCAGGCGCTGCCGAACAAGACCCTCGACACGGCGATCGGGCTCTTCCTCGGCCTGCTCCTCGGTGTCCTGGCGACGTTCCTGCTGTCGACGCTGGACACCCGCATCCGCACCGCCGACGCACTGGCCTCCGCCGTCGGAAAGCCCGTCCTCGGCACGGTGTCGCGTGCCCGGTTGCGTCCAGGTCGGCGCCACCTCAGCGTCGACGATCCGGTCGGCAGCCTCGCGGAGGAGATGCGGCGCATCCGTCAGGCGATGGCCTACGCCTCGCTCACGCATCCGATCCGGAGCCTGCTGGTGACCTCCGCGGTGCCCGCGGAAGGCAAGTCGACCGTCTCGGTGAACCTCGCCATCACCTTCTCCGAGGTGGGCACCGTGCTGCTCGTCGACGCGGATCTCCGCAAGCCGCGGGTGGCCGACTATCTGGGTGTCGAAGGCAGCGTCGGGCTCACCACCGTGCTGCTCGGCGAGGTCCCCCTCGAGGCTGCCGCCATGCGCTGGGGGGCCGACTCGCTCAACGTGCTTCCCTCGGGGGTGCTGCCGCCGAATCCCGCCGACGTCCTCGGTTCGCCGGGGATGCGCTCCCTCGCCGCCGGAAACACCGATTCGAGCTACGAGCTGCGGATCATCGACTCGCCGCCCGTGCTCGCCGTGGCCGACACGACGCTTCTGGGCCCCGTCGTCGACGGTGTCGTCGTGGTGGTCGACGCGCGTCGCAGTCGACGGGATCACGTGATCGAGGCCGTGCGGGCCCTGGAGGATTCCGGCGCTCGCATCGTCGGCATGGTGCTCAACGGGGTCCGGCAGTCGAAGGTCTCGAAGGCGAAGTACTACACCGACGCCGCGACGCGCAGCTTCCGCGACTAGCTCCGGCTCGAACGTGCCGGGGCGGGCTGCTCAGGAGCGGCCGAGCTTCTCCCCGATGCGCTTGGCGGCCATCTCCGGGTAGTACTTCAGGCGGAATCGCCGAATCGCGGCACGGGCGGCGCGCTCGTCGGGGAAGAGGCCGCATCCCACCCAGAATCGCGCGAGTGCGCTCCGCAACGCGGCGTCACCACGGGCGAGTGCGGTGCGGTGCACGGCGAAGAACGCCGACCGAGACAGACTCGCCTCGGCGATGACCGCGTCGAGCCCGGCAGCCGTGCGGGCCTTGGGCCAGACGGTCGGTGAGGGGATCGGCGTGCCGTCGAACACGGCCTCCAGCCCGGGCCCGCGCAGCTGGACCCAGCCGGCGTAGAGGAAGAACTCGGTGAGTCCCGCGCGCTCGAACTCGATCGCGAAGGGTGTGCGCGCGCGCCGAGAGATGTCGTCGACGAGCGCGCGGGTCAACGCCGTGTCCATGACGAAGGGCGTCGCGGTCGGCGGGAAGTTCGCGATCGCGTCGCGGGTCTGCTCCGCATCCGCCCCGAGGTAGGCGAGCGTCGTGCGCAACTGGGCCTGGAGCGGGTGGCTCGTGTACGGGTGCGTCGACCCGTGCGCGCGTCCGTCCTCTCCCACGAGATCGGGCAGGCCCGCGGGTCGGATGAGGTGGTTCTTGGCGTCGAGGATCAGGTAATGGGGTGTCTCGACCTCGGCGGCGACCACGAGCTTCGCCACCTGCTGCGTGCGCCATCCGATCGCCGCAGGCATGTCGGGCACGAGCTCCGCGACCGGCAGAATCCGCACCCGGGAGGCGAGCGGGCCGTAGCGCGCCCGGAGGCGGGCCGCGGTCGCGGTGCCCATCGCCCGTCTCCCGTTGTCGATGACGATGATCTCGGCGACATCCCCGGGGGCGAGCGATCGCGCGAGCGATCGCGCCTGCACCTCGAGCAGCGCCGTCTCCGCGCCGAAGGTCACCGTCACGACGGTGATCGGGGAGAGGGGCATGCGACACATTATCCCGGGCGGGAATCCCGAGTAGGATGCGAGGAAGTGTTAACACCCGCGCCCCACCCGAAACGCTAGCGAGTTGGCATGACCCCCCCGTCACAGAACGTCGGCGACGCCCGACCCGTCGTGCGCATCCTCGGCACGCACGGCGTGCCCGCGGCCTATGGCGGCTTCGAGACGGCGGCGGAGAACGTGGCCCTGCACCTCGTCGCACACGGGTGGCGGGTCGTCGTGTACTGCCAGCAGGACGGCACGGGTGAGATCACCACCGACACCTGGCGCGGGATCGAGCGGGTGCACATTCCGGTCGCCCGCGAGGGGTGGCTCGGCACCGCCGAGTTCGATCGCCGCTCGATCCGGCACGCCGTCGCCGAACGCGATCTCTGCCTGACCTTCGGCTACAACACCGCCGTCTTCAACCTCGCCCAGCGCCGCCGCGGCATCCCGAACGTCATCAACATGGATGGTATCGAGTGGTCGCGCGCGCGGTGGGGCCCGATGAAGCAGGCGATCCTCTACGTGAACGAGCGGATCGGATGCTGGGTGGGTGACGCGCTCATCGCCGACCATCCCGAGATCGAGCGCTACCTGGCCAGGAAGGCCCGTCGCGACAAGATCACGACGATCACCTACGGCGCCCACGCCGTCGACGAGGCTCCGCTCGAGCCCGTGGTCTCCCGCGGCCTCGAGCCGGGGAAGTACCTCACGCTCATCTGCCGCCCGATTCCCGAGAACTCGATCCTCGAGCTCGTCACCGCGTTCTCGGCGCGTCCCCGCGGCGTGCGGCTGGCGCTGCTCGGCAGCTACGACGCCGAGCGCGATGCCTATCACCGCGCCGTGGTGGAGGCCGCGAGCGACGAGGTGTCCTTCCTCGGCTCCGTCTACGAGCCCGAGCAGGTCGCCGCGTTGCGCTTCCACGGCATCGGCTACCTGCACGGGCACACCGTGGGCGGCACCAACCCCTCGCTCGTCGAGGCTCTCGCGGCCGGCAACCCGGTCATCGCCCACGACAACCCCTACAACCGCTGGGTCGCCGGAGACGCGGCGCTCTACTTCCGCGACGCCGCCGAGGCCACCGAGCGGATGGACGCGCTCCTGGACGACGCCGAGCAGAGGGCCCGACTGGCGGATGCGGCACGCGCCCGGCACGCCGAGGAGTTCACCTGGGAGCATGTGGCGGGGGAGTACGAGCGTCTGCTCGCGCGCTTCCTCGACCGGGTGCCAGGCGGCAGAACCGAGAAGGAGGTGCGGGCATGATCCGTGTGGCAGTGGTGGGGCTCGGCAAGATGGGGCTCTCCCATCTCGCGATGATCCGGGCGCATCCGGAGGTCTCGGTCGACGCGGTGATCGACTCGACCGGATACATCCTGGATGTGCTCGGCAAGTACACGGGCCTGCGCACCTTCCCCGATCTGGAGGCGGCGATCGCCGCCGTCGAGCTCGACGCGGTGCTGATCGCGACACCGACGCGGTTCCATGCGCCGCTCGTGCGGCTGGCGCTCGAGCGCGGACTGCACGTGTTCTGCGAGAAGCCGCTGACCCTCTCGGCGGCCGAGTCGGCGGAGCTGGCGAGCCTCGCCGAGAGCTCCGGGCTCGTCACCCAGGTCGGATACCACAACCGTTTCGTGGCGGCCTTCGCCGAGGTGAAGCGGCTCCTGGATCTCGGTGCCGTCGGGCGCGTCACGCATATGCTCGCTGAGGCATACGGGCCGGTCGTGCTCAAGAGCAAGGGCTCCACCTGGCGCAGCAAGCGCACCGAGGGCGGCGGATGCCTCTACGACTACGCGGCGCATCCGCTCGATCTGCTCTCCTGGTACGCGGGAGCCCCGCGGGCCGTCGGCGGCACCATCCTCGGCTCGGTGTTCTCGGAGGACACCGAGGACGAGGTGTTCGGCACGCTGTATTACGACTCCGGAATGCACGCGCAGATCTCGGTCAACTGGTCGGACGAGTCGTTCCGCAAGATGACCACGCGGATCACCGTGATGGGCACGGCCGGGCGCATCGAGGCCGACCGTCAGGAGGTGCGCGTGTACCTGCGCGAGCAGGCCCCCGCGATCGAGGGCTACGAGACGGGCTGGAACATCAAGTACACGACCGAGCTGACCGATCCGGTCTGGTTCTACCTCCGCGGCGAGGAGTACAGCGCGCAGCTCGACCACTTCGTGCGGCGGGTCGAGGGCGGAGAGGTCACCGGCCTCAACTCCTTCGCGAGCGCCGCCGTGACCGACCGGGTGCTCGAGCTGCTGACGATCGACGCGGCGCGCGGCCCGGTGACCACCGACGAATCCGCACCACCGCCATCCGAACCGGGGCGGCGTGGCCGACGGGGCAGGAGGGGATGATGGACCGACTGCTGTTCGGTGACAACCAGTTCTTCGGCGTGAACCACATGTCGGAGGAGAAGGCGCGCGCCCAGGCGATGCGCTTCCAGGAGCTCGACGCCGTGATCGAGGTGCTCGACGCCGCCTACGACGAAGGCATCACGACCTTCATGTGCACGACGCACGAGCGCATCGCCGAGGTCGCGGACCACGTGCGGGCCCACCCCGAGCGCTACGCGGACTTCACCTTCTTCCCCGGCATGCCCTACGCCCACAAGTACGCCGACGCCGTCACCGAGGCGGGCATGCTCGGCGCGCTCAAGCGCTTCATGCCGGAGGAGGGGCTCATCAACGCGGTCATGCGCGGGGGGCGCTCTCTCGCGACGAAAGACGTCGAGGGCATCATCACGCTGCTCGTCGATGCCGAGATGGCGATGTTCCGGGGGCTCTCGACGCCCGTCATCTGGCTCCAGAACGTCGTCGTCGACCTGCTGCTCGGGCTCGGCTTCACGGATGCCTTCCGCATCTTCGCGGAGCACGTGCGTGGCCGCTACGGCGCCGAGCCTGGCTTCATCACGATGAACCTGCCGATGCTGCTCGACACGCTCGCCGCGGCGGGCATCGAGAACCCGATCGTGTGCTCCAACATCAACAAGATCGGGTTCCGGATGTCGGGGGGCCTCGAGGCGTACCACCGGGCGCTGGAGGAGCGCCCGTTCCGTGCCGTCGCGATGTCGGTGTACGCCTCGGGGGCGATCCCGCCGCGCGAGGCGATCGAGTGGATCGCCGCGCAGCCGGGCATCGAGTCGATCGTGTTCGGCGCGTCGAGCCGGGCCAACATCCGCTCGACGAAGCAGCTCGTGGACGAGTTCTTCCCGGCCTGACCGGATCGTCAGCGGCGCGCGGTCGCGGCACCCGCCGCGGCCCCGCGCGTCTCGACGATCGCGGCGCGCATCTGCGCCACGGTGTCGCTCCACGACGTCACCGCCGGGGGCGGTGTCCGGCGGACGGCCGCCGGTTCGGCGGAGAGCGCGTCGAGCGCGCGCACGATGTCGTCCACCGACTCCGGGTCGAAGCTCGCGTCGGCGAGCCCCAGCTCGCGGAACACCGGGATGTCGCTCGCGAGAATCGGCGTTCCGGTCGTGTGCGCTTCCACGAGCGGCAGGCCGAAGCCCTCGTCGAGCGAGGGGAACACGAAGGCGCGCGCGTTGCGGTAGAGCCACTTGAGCTCGGCGTCGTCGATGGCGTCGAGCAGCACCACGCGATCGTCGCCCGGCTCGAGCAGCGAGCCCAGGCCGTCGCGTTGACCGACGACGAGCAGCCGGGCGTCGTCGGAGATCCGCGAGCGCAGGAACGCCTCCACCAGACGGGCGAGGTTCTTGCGCACGTTGAGGCGGCCGACGACGAGCAGGTAGGGGCCGTCGCCGATCCCGTCAGGGCGTTTCTCGCTCACCTCGAGGAAGTCGCGGGGGGCGTGGAGCCCGACCGGGCGCACCCGGGCCGAGGTCTCGGGCCAGACCCGGGCGATCCGAGCCGCCTCGGTGCGCGAGCTCGTGAAGACGAGATCGGCCCGGCGCAGGAGCGGCCGGATGCCGGCGAGGTAGGCGCGCTCGACCGGGAGGAACCACTCCGGATGCTCGACGTACATCGCGTCGTGCACGAAGGTGACCGAGAGGGCTCCGCGCCCACGCGCCGAGAAGTTCTGCGCGATGACGACGTCGTGCCGTGCTGCGTGGCGCGCGGTCGAGGTGGCCGCGAGGGCGTGGATGCGCGCCCAGCGCGGCACCGGCACGATCTCCGCCGCGATGCCGAGATCGCCGAGCGCGGCCCGCAGCGTCTCCACCTGATCCGGTTTGGCCGTGAGCGTGAGGCGATCCTCCGGATGCTCCTCCGCCCAGGTGCGCACGAGGCTGCGCACCACGTTCCGAAGAGAGGTCGGCCCGTCGAACCACCAGTAGCTGTCGAAGAGCACGCGCATCGCACCCGCGGCGTGTGCGGCGGGCACGGCTCAGCCCTCGCGGGCCGCGGCGACCCGTGCGTCGAGCGCACGCAGCTCGCGCCACCACTTCACGAGCACCGCGAGCAGCACGAGCGTGTGCGCGGCGAACAGGGCCGTGTAGGCGACCACGAACGCCTCGCGCCACCCGAACAGGGCGAAGGCGAGGCAGACGATCCCGTAGTCGGTCGGCAGCGCGACGAGCGTCTGCAGGAGACCCGAACCGCCGGATGCCGGGGCCGACTCGGCCGGAAGCTGGGCGGCCGCCGACCTGCGCAACTGGTCGACGAGCATGAGCCCGAAGAACAGCACGATCGACACCGTGAGGTAGCCGAGCGGGACGAGCAGCAGCGTCTGGGAGGGGATGCCGCCGAAGCGGAAGAAGGAGACGAGCACCGCGATGTGCAGCAGGCAGGTCTTCGTCACATCGACCATGTGGTCGAGCCATTCGCCGGAGCGGCTCCCTCCGCCGCGCAGGCGGGCGAGCTGCCCATCGGCCGCGTCGAAGGCGTAGCCCAGCACGAGGAAGGCTGCGATCACGAGTCCGAGCCACCAACTCGGGTCGACGAAGGCGATGAGTGCGATTCCGCAGGCGGTGAGGGTCGCGCTCACGGCGGTCACCTGGTTCGGCGTTCCGCCGACGGTGTACGCGGCGGCCGCGATGACCCGCCCCATCCGGCGGTTGATCCAGCGGGAGTAGGGCGGGGCGCCGCGTCCGGGCTTCTGGGCGGTCGACATCCGCGCCAGCGTCGCGCGGAAGCCGGGTCGGGTCCCGGCCTCCGCGAGCTGGGTGTCGGCCATCAGTAGGCCCCGGACGGACGCAGCACGATGCGCGCCGTGCGCCACAGGATCAGCAGGTCGCCCGTGAGGGACCAGTTCTCGACGTAGTAGAGGTCGAGCCGCACGCTGTCCTCCCAGGACAGGTCGGAGCGGCCGTTGATCTGCCACATGCCGGTGAGCCCCGGCTTGATGAAGAGGCGGCGCAACACGTGGTCTTCGTACTGGTCGACCTCGCTCGCGAGCGGCGGGCGCGGTCCGACCAGGCTCATGTCGCCGAGCAGCACGTTCCAGAGCTGGGGCAACTCGTCGAGCGAGTACTTGCGCAGGATGCGGCCTGGCGCGGTGATCCGCGGATCCTCCCGCAGCTTGAACAGCACGCCGTTGCCCTGGTCCGCGGCCTTCAGCTCGGCGAGGCGCGCCTCGGCGTCGAGCACCATCGATCGGAACTTGTACATCGAGAAGGTGCGACCGCTGCGTCCGACGCGCTCCTGACGGAACAGCACCGGTCCGCCGTCGTGGCGGCGGATGACGATCGCGACGACCGCGAACACCGGCGCGAGCACGACGAGCGCGACGGCGGCGACGGTCAGGTCGAAGACACGCTTCACGACGTGCTTGCCGCCCTCGTAGCTCGGCAGCTCGACGTGCATGAGCGGCAGGCCCTCGGCCGGGCGGAAGTGGATGCGCGGCCCCGCGACGTCGGTCAGGCGCGAGGCGATCATGAGCTCTGCCTCGGTGCGCTCGAGCTCCCAACCGACGCTGCGGATGAAGTCGCCGCCGCCGTGCGGCTGACCCGCGACGATGACGGTGTCGACGTGGTGCCGACGCACGGTGCCCGCGACGTCGTCGAGGGTGCCGATCACGGGCACGGTGCGCTTGCCGCGGATGGTGAGCTCGCGCACGCCGGGGTTGTCGAGCGCCACGCCGACCGGGCGGTACATCGACCCCGGGTCGCGGGAGAGCGTCGCGAGCACCCGCTGCACGTCGGCGCGCGCCCCGACCACGAGGGTCGCGTTGGTGCACCGACCGGCGCGACGGAGGCGTACGAGCGCGCGGCGCGCCAGCCAGCGACCCAGCAGCAGGCCGAGCAGCCCGAGCGGGAAGGCGAGCAGGAAGAATCCGCGGGCGACGTCGACCTTCAGCAGCAGCAGCACGATGGCCGCGAGCCCGAAGACCGTGGTCGTGGCGCCGACCACCTTGCGGTACTCGGCGGGGCCGGAGCCGATGATCCGGAGATCCCGCGAGTGGTAGGTGCCGAGGCCGATGAACCAGGCGGCGGCGATGACCACGCCGAGCGCCCAGTAGCCGGCGGCGAAGCCGGCGACGTCGACCGCGACCGGTTCCGTTCCGAAGCGCACGAGCAAGGAGATGCCCACGCACAGCGTGACGATCAGCCCGTCGCTCAGCGCGAGCGCGGCACGGTAGCGACGCATCGCACGCCGACCGGGGCTGGCGTGGTCGCGGGACCGGGCGGGGGCGACCGCGAGGGAGAGGCGCGGGTCGGCGGATGCCGCACCGGTGCCGACCCAGGGGTGGGTGGCGCTGCTCATCGTGCGCACCGCGCAGACGGTCGCGTGGCGGGAATGGTGGTGAACGCGTGACCCGCATCAGGGAATGCGAGTACGCGGCAGGGGAGTGGGTACACGGGTAAGACCTGCTTGGGGGGTAGACAGGCAGGCTCGCAGGGAGCTGTCAGGGGGCGGGTGTTGTGGGGGGTGGGTGTGACTGGGAACCAGTCGGCTGGGGTGCAGTCGTGGGGGCGGTGGAACGGGTAGAAGACGTCTCGGGGCGACGTCGCAGGCCCCAATCTACTCAGCCCGATAGTGAGGGTGCAACAGCTTTCTCGGAGTGTCCCCCATTCTGGGGGTACCCGTTCGGGGGGTGGGCCTCGAGGTCCCCCGATCAGCGCGCCGTCCGCACCCGGTCGGCACGCCGCGGCGGCCAGGGGATGATGGGGGAGACCCGCGACTGGTAGTCGGCGTACTCGGGGTATCTGCCCCGTGTGATCGACTCCGTGAAGATCGTCGACCCGACGAACAGGAGCGTCAGCAGCGCCGCGCCCGCCACGGTCCACAGCACGACCGTGCCCGCGGCGGACGCGCCCATGAGGAAGAACAGCCACCACTGCGACTGCTCGAAGAAGAAGTTCGGATGCCGGGAGTACCGCCAGAGGCCGCTCTGCACGAAGCGCGGCGACGGCTCCCGACCGGCGGCGAGCTCCCTCCGCTTCCCGGCGTGGAAGTTCCATTGCTGCTGGTCGGCGATCGTCTCCCCGACGAGCGCCGCGAGGAACAGCGCCGCCAGCAGGCCGTCGAGCGGGCCGAACGGCGTCGGGTTCTCGAGGGCGGTGAGAGCGGGGAGCGTGATGAGCACCAGCAGCGCGTTCTGGTACAGCACGATGAAGAACAGGGTGAACAGCTGGAACTGCCAGGGACGCATCCGTGCGCGGAGCACCGCCCACCGGTAGTCCTCGACCCCCGAGTAGCCGCCCTTGCGTGCGAAGTTGAAGGTGAGCCGGGCGCCCCAGGCGGTCACCAGGGTCGCCATCACGAGCAGCCGCACGTCGGTGAGGCCGGCCCCAGCCGCGAAGATCCAGAGGTAGACGACGGGCGCGATCGACCAGATCCGGTCGACCCACGAGGTGTCCTTGGTGACGAGGGATGCCACCCAGCAGGCGGCGCTGACGGCGGCGGCGACGATCAGCACCAGCAGGAGCGGGGTCATGCGGGCATCCTACGCATGGCTAGACTCGCCGCGAGGGAGGTCGGATGCAGGCGGTCAGCTCGCGGGTCGTGACGATCCCGAACGTGCTCAGCGCCATCCGTCTCGCCCTCATCCCGGTCTTCCTGTGGTTGCTGGGGAGCGCGCAGTACGGCTGGGCGCTCGCGGTGGTCGTGGTCTCGAGCCTCACCGACTTCGTCGACGGCTTCGTCGCGAGGCGCTTCAACCAGGTCAGCCGGCTGGGGCAGATCCTGGATCCCGCGGTCGATCGGCTGTTCATCTTCTCGACGCTCATCGGGCTCGCCTGGCAGGGCTTCCTTCCGTGGTGGCTCGTGGGGGTGATCGTGTTGCGCGACATCGGGCTCGTGATGCTGGGACCGGTGCTCGCGAGCCACGGCTACGGGCCGCTTCCGGTGCATCATCTCGGGAAGGTCGCAACCTTCTCCCTGCTCTTCGCGCTGCCCACGCTCGTGCTCGGCGCCGCCGTTCCGGCGATCGCCGCGGTCAGCGACCCCGTCGGATGGGCGCTCGCTGTGTGGGGTGCCTTCCTGTATTGGTGGGCAGGGGCGCTCTACCTCCGCGAGACCGTGCGCCTCGTGCGGAACGACCGGGTGGCGGACTCGTCCGCATCGGATACTCTGGGGAACTGAAGGAGGGCGCCATGGTCGACGACGCCACTGACAGCACCGGAGACCCGGGAGCTGGAGACGCGGTGAACACCCCCGCGGTTCCCGAACCCCACTCGAACGACACCACGGCGCACTTCACCGAGGACTTCCGGAACCAGCTCGCCGCGATGGAGTCTGGCGTCTCCGCCGAGGAGCAGGAGGCGATCGCCGCGCTCCCGTCCGGGTCGGCTCTGCTCGTGGTGCGCCGGGGGCCGAACGTCGGAGCCCGCTTCCTGCTCGACGCCGACGTCACGGTCGCCGGCCGCCATCCGGATGCCGACATCTTCCTCGACGACGTGACCGTCTCCCGTCGTCACGCCGAGTTCCTGCGCACCGGAACCGCCTTCCAGGTGCGCGATCTCGGCTCGCTCAACGGCACCTACTTCGACGGTGTGCGCATCGACTCGGCGCTGCTGAGCGACGGTGCCGAGGTGCAGGTGGGCAAGTTCCGTCTCACGTTCTACGCGTCTCGCGCCGACCGCATCCCGACCCGCTGATGCCGGCGTCGTCCGCAGCCCGCTCGCAGAGCGGGTCGCCGCTTCTCAGCATCGGCCAGGTGCTCGCGCGGCTGAACCCCGAGTTCCCGGACCTCAGCCCGTCCAAGTTGCGCTTCCTCGAGGAGAAGGGGCTCGTCAACCCCGCGCGCACCGACTCCGGCTACCGCAAGTTCTCGGCCGCCGACGTGGAGCGGTTGCGCCTGATCCTGTCGATCCAGCGCGACTACTTCGTCCCGCTCAAGGTCATCCACCGCTACCTCGGTGAACTCGACGCCGGACGCGAGCCGATGCTCCCGGGGGGCGCGAAGGTGTCCGCGCCGTCGATGCTCCCGAGCGAGCGTCGTCTGACGCGCGACGAACTCGTCCGCGAGGCGGGGGCGAACGCGATGCTCCTGCAGGATGCGGTGTCGGCGTCGCTCATCGTGCCCGCCGATCACTACGGCGACGACGCCCTCGCGGTGCTCAAGTCGCTCGTGGAGCTGCAGCGCTCGGGGATCGAACCGCGGCACCTTCGCGGCTTCCGCGCGGCGGCCGAACGGGAGCTCGGGCTCATCGAGTCGGCGCTCATCCCGATCGCGCGTCGGAAGGATGCGTCGAGCCGAGCGAAGGCGCAGGAGCTCGCGCGCGAGATCGCGGGGCAGCTCGAGGTGGTTCGTTCGAGCCTGATCCGCTCGGCGCTCGGTCGGCTCTGAGGCTCGCGCGGGGAGTTTTGGCGCGACACGCCGAATGCTCGCGCGAATGTGATTGATGGTGCCCCCTCGGGTGGGTACCGTGGACAACGAAGCGAGTCTGAAGTTCAACTTCAACCTGAGGGTTAGCCAAAGGACGCGCACAGGGAGGACTCTCGACATGAGCGACACCGGCGAGCAGAGCGCCCGCGACGCGGGAACCCGCTACGACCTCGGTCTCCTCTTCACCGACGGCCTGCCCGACATCGACGACCAGACGGGCTTCCGCGGCGCGATCGCCGCACGCGCGGCCGGGATCAGCTACCGCCAGCTCGACTACTGGGCACGCACCGAACTCGTCGAGCCCACCATCCGGGGAGCGGCCGGCTCCGGCTCGCAGCGGCTGTACGGCTTCCGCGACATCCTCGTGCTCAAGCTCGTCAAGCGCCTGCTCGACACCGGGATCTCGCTCCAGCAGATCCGCACCGCCGTGAACCAGCTGCGCGAGACGGGCGTCAACGACCTCGCCCAGACCACGCTCATGTCCGACGGCGCCAGCGTGTACCTGTGCACCTCCGACGACGAGGTCATCGACCTCGTGAGCCGCGGGCAGGGCGTCTTCGGCATCGCGGTCGGCAAGGTGCTGCGCGAGGTCGAATCGAGCCTCGTCGAACTCGACTTCACGAGTGCGGACCCCTCCGACGAGCTCGCCGCCCGCCGCGCCAAGCGCGCCGTCGGCTGAGAGCCGTTCCCGTTCCCGCAGGCGGAAGCCGCGGAACCGCGCCGCTACGGCGTCGGCTGGATGTCGGCGACCGCGTCGCCGTCGCCGATGCGTGAGGTGCGCAGCACCCGCTCGAGCAGCAGATCGAAGTTGTGCGCCATCTCCTGGGCGCCCTCGCCCGGCCAGACGTGCAACGGCTTGGCGGCACCCTGCGCCTGCTGCAGCGAGGTGCGCTCCGGCAGCTGCGGCGCGAGCACGAGCGGGCCGAACATGTCGCGCAGCTCCTTGATGCGGAACTGGTGCTCGAGCGACTGCACGCGCGCGCGGTTGACGACGATCCCGAGCGGCTGAAGTCGCGGGGAGATGCCGCGGCGGATCTCCTCGATCGCGCGCAGCGCACGGTCGGCGGCGGCGACCGAGAACAGGCCGGGCTCGGTCACGACGGCCACACGGTCGGATGCGGCCCAGGCGGTGCGGGTGAGCGCGTTGAGCGAGGGCGCGCAGTCGATGAGCACGAGTTCGTACTCCTTCTCGACGTGCGCGAGCGCCTCCTCGAGCTTCCAGATGTCGCGGATCGAGGGATGCGGTCCGTCGAAGTTGATGGCCGAGGGCGAACCGATGAGCACGTCGACCTTGCCGGTGCGCCCCCGGGTCCAGCCGGACGGCGCGATCGCGGCACGCACGATCTTCTCCTTGGGGGAGGCGAGCACATCCGCGATGTTCAAGTGCCCCGCGACGTTGATGTCCATTCCCGTGGAGACATCCGACTGCGGATCGAGATCGACGACGAGGGTGGAGACCCCCCGGGCGAAGGCGGCGGATGCGAGCCCGAGCGTCACGGTCGTCTTCCCCACGCCCCCCTTGAGGGAGCTGACGCTCAGAACATGCACGAGAAGGGAGCCTACCTTCACTAGTCTGAAAGAACCCACACCCCACCACCAGCCCGGCCAGTCGGCGGGAAGGACGGCATGTTCTCGAAGATCCTGGTCGCCAACCGAGGTGAGATCGCGATCCGCGCCTTCCGCGCGGCGTACGAGCTGGGGGCGCGCACGGTCGCGGTCTACCCCTGGGAGGATCGCAACTCGATGCACCGCCTCAAGGCGGACGAGGCGTACCTGATCGGCGAGGAGGGGCACCCCGTCCGCGCCTACCTCGACGTCGCGGAGATCATCCGGGTCGCCAAGGAGTCGGGTGCCGACGCGATCTACCCGGGGTACGGCTTCCTCTCGGAGAACCCCGAGCTCGCGGCGGCGGCAGCGGCCAACGGCATCACCTTCATCGGCCCGGGCGAGCACGTGCTCGAGATGGCGGGCAACAAGGTCACCGCCAAGGAGCACGCGATCGCCGCGGGCGTTCCGGTGCTGAAATCCACCCCGGCCACGACCGACATCGAGGCGCTGCTCGCGGGTGCGGACGAGATCGGCTTCCCGGTGTTCGCGAAGGCCGTCGCCGGCGGCGGCGGGCGCGGGATGCGTCGTGTCGACACCCGCGAGGAACTGCGCCCCGCGCTCGAGGCGGCCATGCGCGAAGCCGACAGCGCCTTCGGCGACCCGACGATGTTCATCGAGCAGGCCGTCGTGCGCCCCCGGCACATCGAGGTGCAGATCCTCGCCGACGCGACCGGGCAGACCATGCACCTGTTCGAGCGCGACTGCTCGGTGCAGCGACGCCACCAGAAGGTCGTCGAGATCGCCCCGGCCCCGAACCTCGACGAGTCGATCCGGCAGGCGATGTACCGGGACGCCATCGCCTTCGCGAAGTCGATCGGCTACGTGAACGCCGGCACCGTGGAGTTCCTGCTCGACACCGCGGGGGAGCGCGCCGGGCAG
Source organism: Leifsonia xyli (assembly GCA_003243275.1). Classification (GTDB taxonomy): domain Bacteria; phylum Actinomycetota; class Actinomycetes; order Actinomycetales; family Microbacteriaceae; genus Homoserinibacter. The sequence goes on from QFQR01000007.1 coordinate 89,355, forward strand.
CACGTGTTCATCGAGATGAACCCGCGCATCCAGGTCGAGCACACCGTCACCGAGGAGATCACCGACGTCGACCTCGTGCAGTCGCAGATGCGGATCGCCGCGGGAGAGACGCTCGCCGAGCTGGATCTTCGCCAGGAGGACCTCCAGCCGCGCGGCTTCGCCATCCAGTGCCGCATCACGACGGAAGACCCGGCGGCGGGCTTCCGCCCCGACACCGGCAAGATCACGACCTACCGTTCGCCGGGCGGCGCAGGCATCCGACTCGACGGGGGAACGGTCGCGGCGGGCGCCCAGGTGTCGCCGTACTTCGACTCGATGCTCGTGAAGATGATCTGCCGCGGGCGCGACTTCCCCTCCGCGGTGCGCCGTGCCCGCCGAGGCCTCGCCGAGTTCCGGCTGCGCGGGGTCGCGACCAACATCCCGTTCCTCCAGGCGGTGTTCGACGATCCCGACTTCCTCGAGGGCGATGTGTCGACCTCGTTCATCGAGGAGCGTCCCTGGCTCGTCCGCGGCCGCGAGTCGCGGGATCGCGGCACCAAGATCCTCAACTGGCTGGCCGACGTCACCGTCAACCAGCCCAACGGCGACGGTGCGGGCGCGATCGATCCGGCGATCAAGTTGCCCGAGGTGGATCTGACCCGGCCCGCGCCAGCGGGCTCGCGTCAGCGGCTGCTCGAACTCGGGCCGGCCGGATTCGCGGCGGCGTTGCGCGCCCAGTCGGCACTCGCCGTCACCGAGACCACCTTCCGGGATGCGCACCAGTCGCTGCTCGCGACGCGGGTGCGCACCAAGGATCTCGTCGCGGTGATGCCGCACCTCGCGCGGCTCACCCCCGAGCTGCTCTCGGTCGAGGCCTGGGGCGGGGCCACCTACGACGTGGCGCTGCGCTTCCTCGGCGAAGACCCCTGGGAGCGCCTCGCGACGATGCGCGAGGCCCTGCCCAACATCGCCATCCAGATGCTGCTGCGCGGGCGCAACACGGTGGGCTACACGCCGTACCCGAGCGAGGTGACGGAGGCGTTCGTCCAGGAGGCGGCCGCCAGCGGGGTCGACATCTTCCGCATCTTCGACGCCCTCAACGACGTCGACCAGATGCGTCCCGCGATCGACGCGGTGCTCGCGACCGGCAGCACGGTCGCCGAGGTGGCGCTCTGCTACACGGGCGACCTGCTCGACCCGGCAGAGGACCTCTACACCCTCGACTACTACCTGCGGCTGGCCGAGCAGATCGTCGACGCCGGTGCGCACATCCTCGCCATCAAGGACATGGCGGGCCTGCTGCGGGCGGGAGCGGCCGAGAAGCTGGTGGCCGCGCTGCGCGAGCGTTTCGCGCTGCCCGTGCACGTGCACACCCACGACACCGCGGGCGGTCAGTTGGCGACCCTGCTCGCGGCGAGCCGGGCGGGTGCGGATGCCGTCGACGCGGCCTCGGCGCCGATGGCCGGCACCACGAGCCAGCCGAGCCTCTCGGCGCTCGTCGCCGCGACGGCGCACACCGACCGCGACACGGGCCTCTCCCTCCAGGCCGTCAGCGACCTCGAGCCGTACTGGGAGGCCGTGCGTCGCGCCTACAAGCCCTTCGAGTCGGGGCTTCCCGGGCCGACCGGTCGCGTGTATCACCACGAGATCCCGGGCGGGCAGCTCTCGAACCTCCGTCAGCAGGCGATCGCGCTCGGGCTCGGCGACCAGTTCGAGAAGGTGGAGGACTGGTACGCGGCCGCCAACCGCATCCTCGGCCGACCCACCAAGGTCACGCCGTCGTCCAAGGTGGTCGGCGACCTCGCACTGCAGCTCGCCGCGACTAACGCCGACCCGGCCGACTTCGAGCAGAACCCCGACAGGTACGACATCCCGGACTCCGTGATCGGTTTCATGGCGGGGGAGCTCGGCGACCTGCCAGGCGGATGGCCCGAGCCGTTCCGGAGCAAGGTGCTGCAGGGCCGCACCGTCAAGATCGGTGTCGAGGAGCTCACGGCCGAGGACCGCGCCGGGCTCGCCGGAGACACCGCCGCGCGCCGCGCCACCCTCAACCACCTGCTCTTCGCCGGCCCGACCCGCCAGTTCGAGCAGGTGCGTGAGCTCTTCGGCGACCTCTCGATCCTCGACACCGTCGACTACCTCTACGGCCTGAAGCCCGGCGTGGAGCACGCGGTTCACATCGGCCCGGGCGTCAGCCTGTTCGTCGGCCTGGAGGCGATCGGCGAGGCCGACGACAAGGGCATGCGCACCGTCATGACGACCCTGAACGGCCAGCTCCGCCCCGTCTTCGTGCGCGACCGCTCGATCACGGTGCAGACCGCGACCGCCGAGAAGGCGGACAGCAGCAAGCCGGGGCAGGTCGCCGCTCCCTTCTCGGGCGTCGTCACGCTCAAGGTCGCGGAGGGCGACCGTGTCGAGGTGGGCCAGCCGATCGCCACGATCGAGGCGATGAAGATGGAGGCCGCCATCACGACGCCCGTCGCCGGGACCGTGCGGCGGCTCGCGATCCCCGCGACCCAGCAGGTCGACGCCGGGGACCTCCTGGTCGTGGTCGAGTAAGGTCACCAGCATGGTGCGGAACACCCCGGGGCAGGACCCCGATGCTGACGGCGCGCCGCTCGTCGGGGAGAGCGACGCGGCTCTGGCCGTTGCGCTCCCCGAAAGCCTCACGGTGTCGATCGAACTCCCCGCCGAGCGGCACGAGCTGCCCGAGGACGAGAAGCAGCTCGCGCTCCACGAGATCGTGGCGACCCCCGGATCCGTCGCGGCTGCGCCCGATGAGACCGCCCCTGGCACCGTGTCGATCGAGGTGATCCCCGATCTGGTGCAGGTCGCCGACGAGGAGGCGGTGCCGACCTCGGAGAACATCGTCGTGCCGCTCCCGCTCGACGACGAGCTCTACTCCCGCCGCGATCGCAAGCGCGGATCGTCGACGGCCCCCGAGCCCGCCGCGATGCTCACCGCCGACCGGCTGCTGGAGCCCAAGCGCAACCGGCACGCGCCCGAGGGACCCTGGCCCGCCTTCGTCTACGCGAGCACGCTGCACCTGGTGAACCTCGGCGACTCGCCCAAGGTGCGCGAGCGCAAAGCGCTCGACGCGCGGATCGCCAAGCGGCTCGAGGGGGGAACCCGCTTCGTGCCCGTGCTCACGCGGAAGGGCGGCGTCGGCAAGACGACCGTGACGACCCTGCTCGGGATGGCGCTGTCGGACGTCCGCGAGGATCGCATCATCGCCGTCGACGCGAACCCCGACCGGGGAACGCTCTCCGAGCGGGTGGCCAAGCAGACCAGGTCGACCGTGCGCGACATCGTCACCCACGCTGCCGCCATCAAGGATTTCAGCGAGTTCTCCGCCCACGTCTCCCGCGACGAGACCCGCCTCGACGTGCTCGCCTCCGACACCGATCCGCTGCTCTCTGAGGCCTTCGACGAGAACGACTACAACGTGGTGGCCGATCTCGTCTCGCGCTACTACTCGATCTGCCTCACCGACTGCGGCACCGGCATCGTGCACTCGGTGATGCGCGCGACCCTGCAGCGCGCCGACGGGATCGTCATCGTCTCCGGGGGGAGCGTCGACGAGGCTCGCCTCGCATCCGAGACCCTCACCTGGCTCGAGGCCAACAACTACGGGGATCTGGTGCGTGGCGCCGTGGTCGCCATCAACACCGCCACCCACGGCACGAGCCTCGTGAAGCTCGATGAGATCGAGGCGCACTTCTCGTCGCGGGTGCGCGCTGTCGTGCGGATGCCGTACGACCCCGAGCTCGCTGCCGGCTCGGTGGTGCGCTGGAACGGCCTGAAGCCCTTCACCCGGGCCTCCGCGCGCGAGCTCGCCGCGCTCGTGATGGACGGCCTCCCGACCACCCGGAACACCTGAGCCCCGATGACCGAACGTCAGATCCGCCTCTTCGGCGACCCCGTCCTGCGATCGAGGACCGATCCCATCGCCGACCCGGGCGATCCGCGCGTGCGCGCACTCGCCGAGGACCTCGTCGACAGCGTGCGGCCGCCCGGCCGCGCCGGTGTGGCCGCGACCCAGATCGGTGTCGGGCTCCGCGCCTTCAGCGTCAACATCGACGGCGACATCGCCTACGTCATCAACCCGGTGCTCGAGGTGGCGGGGGAGCCGGCGCTCGTCGACGAGGGGTGCCTCTCGGTGCCCGGCTTCTACTTCCCCCGGATGCGCTATCCCTGGGCCCGCGTCACGGGCGTCGACGTCGAGGGGGCCGAGGTGGTGCTCGAGGGCGAGGGGCTCATGGCGCAGGCGCTGCAGCACGAGAGCGACCACCTCGACGGCAAGCTCTACATCGAGGGGCTCGAACCGGAGACCAAGCGCGAGGCGATGCGCGCCATCCGCCAGGCCGACTGGTTCCAGGCCTGAGCGGAGGCGCGAGCTACCTGAGCGAGATCCCTTCGGTGACAGGTGCGCCGGAGTAGAGCTCCTCGATGAGGGGCGCGAAGTCCTTCACGATGACGTTGCGCTTGATCGACATCTTGGGCGTGAGGTGACCGGAGTCCTCGGTGAACTCGGTGTCGAGGATCTTGAACTTGCGGATCGACTCCGCACGCGACACCTTGGCGTTCGCACCGTCGATCGCACGCTGCACCTCGGCGATCACCTTAGGGTTGCGCGCCGCCTCTGTGAGGCTCATGTCGCCCGCTTCGCCGTTGTTGTTCAACCACACCGGCAGCATCTCGGGGTCGAGGGTGACGAGCGCCGAGATGAACGGCTTCTGGTCGCCGACGACGACCACCTGGCTGATGATCGGGTTGGCGCGGATGGGGTCCTCGAGTCCGGCGGGGGCGACGTTCTTGCCACCCGCCGTCACGATGATCTCCTTCTTGCGCCCCGTGATCGTGAGGTAGCCCTCGTCGTCGAGGGAGCCGATGTCGCCCGTGTGGAACCACTCGTCGGTGAAGACCGCCGCGGTCTCCTCCGGCTTGTTCCAGTAGCCCGCGAAGACGTCGACGCCCTTCACCAGGATCTCGCCGTCGTCCGCGATGCGGATGCCGACGCCGGGGATCGGGGTGCCGACCGTGCCGATCTTGAACTTCGACACCACGTTGACGGTCGCGGGTGCCGTGGTCTCGGTGAGCCCGTAGCCTTCGAGGATCTTGACGTCGAGGCTGCGGAAGAAATGGCCGAGCCGCAGCCCGAGCGGTGCCGATCCGGAGACCGCGTAGCGGATGTTGCCCCCCATCGCGGCCTTGAGCTTGGAGTAGACCAGCTTGTCGAAGAGCGCGAACTGCACGCGGAGCCCGAAGGGCACGTTTCCGGCATCCAGGGCCTTCGAGTGCTCGATCGCGACCTGCGCGGCTTTGTGGAAGATCTTCTCCTTGCCGCCCGCCGCCGCCTTCTGCTCGGCCGAGTTGTAGACCTTCTCGAACACCCGCGGAACGGCGAGCAGGAAGGTCGGCTTAAAACTGCCGAGCGCGGGCAGCAGCTGCTTCGTGTCGGCCTGGTGCCCGACCTTGACCCCGCCGTGCACGGCCAGGATCGAGATGAAGCGCGCGAAGACGTGCGCCGTCGTGATGAACAGCAGGGTGGAGGACCCGGGGGCGAGCACTTCCTTCATCGCGACCGCGGCGTTGCGGGAGAGCTCGACGAAGTTGGAGTGGGTCAGCACGCAGCCCTTCGGGGTGCCGGTGGAGCCCGAGGTGTAGATGAGGGTCGCCAGATCGGAACCCTTCGCGATGTTGCGACGGTCTTCGATCTCGGCATCCGTGACCTCGGTTCCGCCCGCGACGAGCTTGTCGAGGTCGCCGAGGTGCAGCTGCCAGGACTTCGCGATCTGCGGGAGGTCGGCGGCCACCTCGTCGAAGCGGGCAAAGTGCTCCGCGGTCTCGACGATGATGGCGGATGCGCCCGAGTCGCTCAGCGTGTACGCGATCTGTGCGGGCGCCGAGGTCTCGTAGATCGGCACGAGCACGGCGCCGGCGAACCAGGTGGCGAAGTCGATGAGGGTCCACTCGTAGCGGGTGCGGCAGATGAAGCCGATCTTGTCGCCGGGCTGGACCCCTGCGGCGACCAGCCCCTTGGCGAGCGCCACGACCTGACGGTGGAACTCCGCCGTCGAGACGTCCTTCCATCCGCCGTCGGCGGTCGGCAGGGCGAAAAGCGGAGCGTCGGGGGTGGTGGCCACCCGTTCGACGAGCAGATCGGTGGTGTTCGCGTCGGGGTCGGCTGGGACGACGGCGGGGACGTAGATCTCGTTCACGGCAGCTCCTTCGGTACCGGAGAGGGTCGGGTGTCTCGTCCACTGTAACCCGGCGCGTCCCCCGTTCGGCCTCGCGCGGCCGTATCCGGGGTCGGGTCGCCTCGGATCGCTAGACTCGTCGCTCGTGCATGCCATCGGAATCGACATCGGCGGGACGAAGATCGCGGGCGGCCTGGTCGCAGATGACGGCTCGATCCTGCGGCAGGAGCGACGCCCGACGCCCGCGGGCGACGGCGCCGCGATCATCCGAGCCGTCATCGAGGTGGTGGAGAGCCTGCGCGCCGGCGCGGAGGTCGCGGGCGTCGGAGTGGCGGCGCCCGGTTTCATCGACGTGGAGCAGTCGACCGTGTACTACACGCCCAACATCCCGTGGCGGAGCGAGCCGCTGCGCGACGAGCTGGCGGCGAGCCTTCCCGGGCTGAAGATCACGATCGACAACGACGCGAACGCGGCCGGATGGGCGGAGTACCGCTTCGGTGCGGGTCGCGGGCGTCGCGACATGACGCTGCTGACGATCGGCACCGGGGTGGGCGGCGCGATCGTCACCGATGGGCGTCTGTTCCGCGGCGGCTTCGGCGCCGCCGCGGAGATCGGGCACATGCGGGTGGTTCCGGGCGGTCTGCCCTGCGGATGCGGTCAGCGCGGCTGCATCGAGCAGTACGGCTCGGGACGGGCGCTGCTGCGATACGCGAACGAGATCGCGGACCAGCGCGGCATCGGGCAGGCTCTCGCCGCGGCCCGCGAGGAGCACGGCGTGCTCGAGGGGCATCATGTCTACGAGCTGATCGTCGCGGACGACCCGGGCGCGCTCGTCGCCCTGCGCGAACTCGGCGGATGGCTCGGGCAGGCGGCGGCGTCGCTGAGCGCCGTGCTCGATCCCGACCTGTTCGTCTTCGGTGGCGGTGTCGCGGCCGCGGGCGAGGTGCTGCTCGAGCCGATCCGGGAGGCCTACCTGGCGCACCTGCCCGCGCGCGGATATCATCCGGAGCCCGACTTCGCGACCGCGCTCCTCGTGAACGACGCCGGGCTGGTGGGGGCCGCCGATCTCGCACGCGTGCACGCCGCCGCACGAACCGCATGACGTGCACGGCATGCCTCGTGCCTAGACTCGGGGAGGAAAGGGTCGCATGTTCTATCTGTTCCTGAAGAACGCCATCGTGGGGCCCTTCCTGCTCTCGGTGTTCCGGCCCTGGGTGCGCGGCTACGAGAACGTGCCGCGCGAGGGTGCCGTGATCTTCGCGAGCAACCACCTCTCGTTCATCGACTCGATCTTCCTGCCGATCGTGGTCGACAAGCAGATCCGCTTCCTCGCGAAGAGCGAGTACTTCACCGGTCGAGGGCTCAAGGGCCGCATCGTGCGCTGGTTCTTCCTCGCCGTCGGCCAGCTGCCGATCGACCGCTCAGGGGGGAAGGCATCCGAGGCCTCCCTCAACACGGGCCTCGACCACCTGACCTCGGGCGGCTGGCTCGGTATCTACCCCGAGGGCACCCGCAGCCACGACGGCCGCCTCTACCGTGGACGCACCGGGATCGCCCGGATGGTGCTGGAGGCCGGCGTCACGGTGGTCCCGGTCGCGATGATCGACACCGAGAAGGTCATGCCGGTCGGCTCGAAGCTGCCCAAGGTGCGACGGGTGGGGGTGGTCTTCGGCGAGCCGCTCGATTTCTCGCGCTTCGCCGGGCTCGAGGGGGATCGCTTCGTGCTGCGCTCCATCACCGACGAGATCATGTACGAGCTCGCGCACCTGGGCGGCCAGGAGTACGTCGACGTCTACGCGTCGAGCGTCAAGGGGCGCCCGCAGGCCGCCAAGTCCGCCGCCTGACCCGGGGCTACCGGGGCGCGTCAGCGGCCGCATCCGCCCTCGGATAGGCTCGACTGCTGGGCTGTGCGCCCGCATCCGACGCCCCCGAACCAGAGGAAGCTTCCGTGGTAGACCCGACCGAGACCGTCGTGCAGGCAGATCCCGCCGTGATCGCCGGTCTCGACTATTGGCGGGACCTGCCCATCAAGCAGCAGCCGGAGTGGTCCGACCCGGAGGCGGTGGCCGCCGCCTCGGCCGAGATCGCGACGCTGCCGCCGCTCGTCTTCGCCGGCGAGGTCGACATCCTGCGCGAACGGCTCGCGCGGGCCGCGCGCGGCGACTCCTTCCTGCTGCAGGGCGGCGACTGCGCCGAGACCTTCGCGGGGGCGACCGCCGACCAGATCCGCAACCGGGTGAAGACGCTGCTGCAGATGGCCGTGGTGCTCACCTACGGCGCCTCGATGCCGATCGTGAAGATGGGCCGCATGGCGGGGCAGTTCGCGAAGCCCCGCTCGAGCGACTTCGAGACGCGCGGCGAGGTCACCCTTCCCGCCTACCGCGGCGACATCGTCAACGGCTACGACTTCACCCCGGAGTCGCGTCAGGCCGACCCGCGTCGCCTCGTGCAGGGGTACCACACGGCTGCCTCGACGTTGAACCTCATCCGCGCCTTCACGCAGGGCGGCTTCGCGGATCTGCGGCAGGTGCACTCCTGGAACAAGGGCTTCGCCGCGAACCCCGCCAACCAGCGCTACGAGGGCCTCGCCAAGGAGATCGACCGCGCCATCCGCTTCATGGAGGCCGCGGGTGCCGACTTCGACGAGCTGAAGCGCGTGGAGTTCTACACCTCGCACGAGGGCCTGCTGATGGACTACGAGCGGCCCATGACGCGCATCGACTCGCGCAACGGCACGCCCGTGAACACCTCGGCCCACTTCCTCTGGGTGGGGGAGCGCACCCGCGAGCTCGACGGGGCGCACATCGACTACTTCTCGCGCATCCGCAACCCCATCGGCGTGAAGCTGGGTCCGTCGACCGACGTCGCGACGATGGAGAAGCTCATCGACAAGCTCGACCCCGAGCGGGAGCCGGGCCGGCTCACCTTCATCACCCGGATGGGTGCGGGCAAGATCCGCGACGCGCTGCCGCCGCTGCTCGAGGGCATCAAGGCGATGGATGCGACCCCGCTCTGGGTGACCGACCCCATGCACGGCAACGGCATCACGACGCCGACCGGCTACAAGACGCGGCGCTTCGACGACGTCGTCGACGAGGTGCGGGGCTTCTTCGAGGCGCACCGCAACGCGGGCACGCACCCGGGCGGCATCCACGTCGAACTCACCGGTGACGACGTCACCGAGTGCCTGGGTGGTTCCGAGATGATCGACGAGGCGACCCTCGCGACGCGCTACGAGTCGCTGTGCGACCCGCGCCTCAACCACATGCAGTCACTCGAACTCGCGTTCCTGGTGGCGGAGGAGCTCAGCGCCCGCTGAGCGGCCCGCCCGAGGGGGTGCTCGTAGCTCCAGCTACGGGTTCGCCGCGCCCGAAGATTCCGGGGCGCCGAACCCGTAGCTGGAGCTAGCCGTCGAGACGAAGGTAGAGGGTGACGGCGGAGCCCTTGTCGATCGAGGTTCCTGCATCGGGATCGCTGCCCGTCACGATCGATCCGGGGAAGGGGGTGAAGATCGGGTTGTAGGAGGCGGTGAAGCCGAGCTCCTTGAGCTTCGCGACCGCCTGATCTCGAGTCATCCCCTTGAGGGTCGGAACGGCAACCTGCTCCTTGCCGAGCGACACGTCGAGGACGACCGTGTCCTTCGGGCGGAGGTCGCCCTGCGGCACGATCCCGATCACGAGGTCCTTCTCGACCGTGTCGCTGTAGTCGTTCTGGGCACCGGCCTGAACCTGGAGTCCCGCCTTCTCCAGTTCGGCGCGTGCGGCATCCGGCGTCAGGCCCGCGATCGCGGGGAGCGGGCCGGCGGAGACCTTGAGCGTGACGATCTGGCCCTCGAAGAGCGCACCGCTGCCCGCGGTGACGTCGGTCGCGGTGCCCGCGATGTCGACGGAGGCCGCGAGCACGACATCCTTCGCCTTGTCGGCGCTGAAGAGGTAGTCGATGTTCTCGTCGAGCTTCAGGTTCGCGGTCGCGATCGCGGCCTCGGCATCGGTGAGCGAGAGGTCGGCGAGCGGGGCGAGCGTCGTCGACCGCGGCCCCTTCGAGACCTGCAGCACGACCGGGGTGCCCTTGCGGATGCTGCTGCCCGCGGGCGGGTCGGAGTCGACCACGAGGCCCTTCGCGACATCGACCGAGAACACCTCGGTCGAATCCTTCACCTCGATGCCGAGCTTCGCGAGCTGCTTCGTCGCCTCATCGGGGGTCTGGTTCGTGATCGAGGTGGGGATCGTCACGTGCGCGCCCGGCCCCGCGCCGAACCACCAGCCGGTGCCGCCGGCCGCGACGGTGAGCAGGAGCACGATGACGAACGCCAGCCATGCGCGGGAACGCCGCGCTCCGGCCTTCTGGCGCAGCTTCGCCGCGTTGGGGCTCACCGGTGCGGTGTCCTGCCTCGCGAGCGGTGCCCGTCCGCCGAGCACCTGGGTCTCGGCCGTGTTCTGGCGCGCGGAGGGGAGCACCATCGTCTTCTGCAGCGTCGTGGCGCCGGTCGGCAGCGCCGTGTGCAGCAGGGTCTCGGTGTCGCGCAGCTGCTCGAGCATGACGTGGGCGTCGCGAGGACGCTCCTCGGGGTCACGCGCGGTGGCCCAGAGCACGAGCTCGTCGAGCTCGGCGGGAACGCGCGGGTTGGCGTTCGAGGGGGGCGGCACGGAGTCGTTCGCGTGCTGGTAGGCGATCTGCATGGGCTGCTCGCCCTTGTACGGCTGCTCTCCCGTGAGCATCTCGAACATCATGATGCCGACCGCATAGATGTCGCTGCGGGCATCCGCGATACCGCGGGTGACGAGCTCGGGGGAGAGGTAGGCGATGGTGCCGAGCAGCGCGGCACCCGTTGCCGTGTTCGCGGACGCGGCCCGCGCGAGACCGAAGTCGCCGATCTTGATGCGGCCGTCATCCGCCAGCAGCACGTTCTCGGGCTTCAGGTCGCGGTGCACGATTCCCGCCTTGTGCGCGGCGGCGAGGCCGGCGAGCACCGACTCGGCGATGTCGATCGTCTGCTCGGCGGTGAGGGCACCGTGCTCCTGCAGCAGATCGCGGAGCGTGATGCCCGGCAGGTACTCCATGACGAGGTAGGCGGAGTCCTCGTCCTGACCCTGGTCGAAGACGTTGACGACATTCGGATGCGCGAGACGCGCGGCCGAGCGCGCCTCCTGGATGAAGCGCTGCTTGAACTGGTTGTCGTCGGCCAGGTGCCCGTGCATGACCTTCACGGCGACCCGCCGCTCGAGTCGCAGATCCGTGGCGAGGTAGACCGTCGCCATGCCGCCGCGCGCGATGCGCGAGCGCACCTGATACCGCCCGTCGATCAGACGGCCGATCAGCGGATCGGTGGTGCTCGTGGTCACCTTCCGAGTGTAGAAGGGTGCATCGTCAGGCTCGGGCCGCCACGCGGCCCCGGGAACCGTCGCGAGCGGCTCGGTCAGCCCAGTTGTGCCAGCCACGAGGTCGCGCTCGTCTCCCACTTGGCGTAGGCGTTCGGGTAGGCGGAGATCTGGACGGCCTGCGCGGCCTGGGTGACGCTCATCGACTGCCAGCCCTTGATGTCGAGGAGCCCGCGGGTGTTGCCCTTGTTCGGGTTCGACGGGCCGCCGTAGAAGAGTCGGGCGGCGTGCGAGGCGTTGAGGATCTGATCCGGGGTGCCCCATCCGGTGCTCGGACGCTGCTGGAACAGGCCGAGCGAGTCGCGGTCGCCGTAGTTGATGTTGCGCATGCTGGATTCCTGCATGGCGGCGGCGAGCGCGATGATGATGCCGCGGTCGGGCACGCCCAGCTCGCGGCCGACCTGGATGATGATGCGCGCGTTGCCCGCCATCTCGTCGGTGAGGCCGGTGGCGGTCGTGCCGTCCTGCACGACGGTGACGCCCGGGATGGTGAGCGAGCGACCCGAGTAGATGATGCTCGTGCGGCTGAGGCCGTTGGCATCCAGAAGCGCCTGGATGGTCACGCCGAACTTCTGGGCGATCGAGGAGATCGTGTCGCCCGTCTTGATCAGGTAGCTCGTGCTGAGCACCGGCGCCGGCGTGGAGACGACAGGCGTCGAGGGCTCGGCGGCCGGCGTGGCCGGGGTGCTCGGTGTGCTCGGTGTCACCGGGGTCACGGAGGAGACGTTCTCCGCGGCGAGTGTCGTGCTGGGGATCGCGATCGTCTGGCCGGGGTAGATGATGCTCGACCAGCTGAGCCCGTTCGCGGTCAGCACCGACTGGGTCGACACGCCGAACTTGGCGGCGATCCGGCTGATCGTGTCGCCCTTCGCGATCGTGTACCGCCCACCCGCCGGGGTGGCGGTCGTGGTCGTGGGTGCGACGGATCCGGTGCCGAGCTTGAGCACCTGGCCGGGGAAGATGAGCGACTTCCACCCCAGACCGTTGGCGGCCAGCACGCTCGCCGTGGCGAGGCCGTAGCGGCCCGCGATCGACGACACCGTGTCGCCGGCCTGGACGGTGTAGGTGGTGGGTGCGGCGGCCTGTGCCTTGGCGGCCGTCGCGGTGGTGGCGGAGGCGACGGCGGCGCGCACCGTGCTGCCGAGGGTCGTCTTCGGCTTCGCGGGCTTCCGCTCGGCGGCCGGCGCCGCGTTGACGGGCGACACCACGCCGGTGAGGGTGAGCGTGCCGGTCAGCACGATCGGCATCGTCGCCATCATGCCTTTCGCGAGCGCTGCGGGAACCGCTGACTCGCGGGGCGCGCGCGCGGGTGCCACCGCGGTGAGTGTCGATGGTGTGGGCGCGAGACCCGCGAACACCGCGCGTGCGCGGTCGTTCCATTCCTGCGTCTGCTGCATCGCCGTCCTGCCTTCCCCTCCGGCCTCGGGGGCGTTACCGGTCCGGGGATAACGTGTCACAGATGTTTAACAGTGTCAATTACCGTTGCTCATGTTGTTTGAGTTCATCTGTTCGTAACAATTCGCTGCTGCGGGTCGGATGTGCACCTCAGGCACGCTAGGAGGGTGACTGAACCCGCCACCGAGTGGCTTGCCGTCCCTGATCTCGTCGACCTTCTCGGGATCTCGCCGGGAAAGGTGCATCGGCTGCTGCAAGACCGGCATCTTCTGGCGGTGCGTGTCGACGGCGTGCTGCGGGTGCCCGCCGGGTTCCTGCGCGACGGGGAGCCGCTGCATGAGCTCCGGGGAACTCTCATGCTGCTCGCCGACGCCGGCTACACCGACGACGAGGCGATGCGGTGGTTGACGACCTCCGATGACACCCTCGGTGTCGCACCCGTCGACGCGCTGCGCGCGGGCCGCAAGGCCGAGGTCCGCCGGGTCGCTCAGGCTCTCGCCTTCTGATCGCTGAGTGGTCGGTTCCTGGCCCCATTTCGCGGTTTTGAGGCCGAGAAGCGACCACTCAGCGATGAGGGGATGAGCGGCGGGGGCTCAGTCCTCGAGGTGGTCGCGGCCGGGGAGCCAGGACTTGCCGGGCACGCCCCAGCGGCGACGTCGCACCGCACGCTGGGCGGCACGGGCGTGCGCCTCGGGAAGCCGATCGGCGTACAGCACGCCGTCGAGGTGGTCGAACTCGTGCTGCAGGATGCGCGCGAGCCATCCCGTCGCGAGCAGTTCGTAGGGTTTCCCGTCGAGGTCGACGGCCCGCAGCAGCGCGGTGTGGGAGCGCAGCAACGGGAAGCGCTCCCCGGGGAGGGAGAGGCATCCCTCGGAGTCGTCGTCCGGATCCGCGATGCCGAGCGGCGGCGGGGAGATCAGCAGCTGCGGGTTGATCGCCGTGCCGCGATGCAGCACCCCGTCTTCGTCGCGCCAGTTGTAGACGAACAGGCGCAACGGGATGCCCACCTGCGGAGCCGCGAGTCCGACGCCGGGCGCCGTCGACATGGTGTCCTCCATGTCGTGGATGAGGGCGGCGAGCCCCTCGTCGATCTCCTCCACCTCCTGGGCGCGCTCGTGCAGCACGGGGTCCCCGGTGATCCGGATCGGGAGTACGGCCATTCGCACAGGATATCGGCGCGCGGGCGGGTAGATTCGACGGGTGCCTGACGTCTCGCCTCTCACCGACGGCGTCTCGCAGATCTTCGAAGGATCGGCACCCCTCGGCATCCTGATCGCGCTCGTCGGTGCCGTCTTCCTCTCGGTCGGCGCCCAGCTGCAGCACCGCGGCGTGGGCAAGGTGGAGGAGCGCTACGGATCGGGCGAGAAGGCGGGACTCTCCGGCGGTCAGTTCGTGCGGCTGCTGGCCCGGCCGAGTTGGGTGACCGGATCGCTCATGCTCGGGCTGGCGATCGTGTTCCAGCTCACGGCGCTCGGCTTCGCGCCCATCATCGTGGTGCAGCCCATCGGCATCGTCGCCCTCGTGCTGACCTCGATCATCAACGCACGTGTGTCGCGGGTGAAGCTCGATCGCAACGCGATCCTCGCCATCACGATGTGCGTGGGCGGCATCGGCGTCTTCGTGACGGTCGCCGCCTTCTACGCGACCGAGCAGGTGCTCAGCAACACGCAGCTCATCATCGTGCTCGTGATCCTCGGCGTCGTGCTGCTCGCCCTCGGTGCCGCATTCGCCTTCTTCCGCAAGCGCGTCAACGCGCTCTTCTACATCGCGGCGGGCGGGGTGCTCTACGGCTTCGTCGCCTCGATCGCGAAGGTCATCATCAACCGGATCATCACGGGCAACTTCGACTGGGTGACCGTGGTCGGCGGCATCGCTCTGCTGCTGGCCCTCAGCCTCGGCTTCTACTTCGTGCAGACCGCGTACTCGGTGGGCGCGCCCGATCTGGTGATCGCCGGCCTCACCGTGATCGATCCGCTCGTCGCCGTGGCGATCGGCATCTTCGTGCTCGGCGAGGCGGCGGAGACGCCGCTGTGGGCGGCCCTCGTGTGGATCGCGGCGGGCGCGGTGGCGATCTTCGGCGTGTTCCAGCTCGCGAAGCATCATCCGCAGACCCACCGGCGCGATGACACGGGCGAGATCACGCCGCTGGGGTAGTTTGAAGGGATTGTTTCCGCCGACCGAGGGATTTGATCGAGTGACCGACGCGACGTCGTCGACGCCCCCAGCCGAACCCCGCCTGACCCTTCTGATCGGTGCCGACACCTTCGCTCCCGATGTCAACGGCGCCGCGACCTTCGCCCGGAACCTCGCGGCGGGGCTCGCCGCCAGAGGTCACGAGGTGCACATGATGGTGCCCGCGCAGCGAGGTCGGGTGGGCACCTTCACCGAGGTGCACGAGAACGTGCCGATGACGGTGCATCGCATCTACTCGTGGCGGTGGCTGCCGCATCCGTGGTTGCGGTTCATGCTGCCGTGGCGGGTGAAGGCGAACGCGGAGCGCATCGTGCGTGCGGTGCAGCCGGATGCGATCCACTTCCAGTCGCACATCGTCGTCGGCCGGGGGTTGGCGACCTCCGCGAAGCGCCACGGCATCCGTCTGGTGGGAACCAACCACACGATGCCGGAGAACATCCTGCAGCACGTGGCGATCCTGCCGAAGGGCATGCTCAGCTGGCTGGCACGGGTGCAGTGGGGCTCGGCCCGCAAGTGGTTCTCGATGGCCGATGCGATCACCACCCCGACGCGCCGCGCGGCCGAGTTCTTCGAGCGCGGCACCGGGCTCACCGGGGTGCACGCCATCTCGTGCGGCATCGACACGAGCTTCTACACGGCGGACTTCTCGCCGCGCAGCACGAACACGATCGTGTTCCTCGGGCGGCTAGACGAGGAGAAGTTCATCCACGAAGCGATCGAGGCTCTCGTGAAGCTCCAGGATCTCGACGCCCGCCTGGTGATCATCGGTGACGGCGAGGTGCGTTCGCGGCTCGAGGGCAGGGCGCGGGAGCTGGGGATCGCCGACCGGGTGCGCTTCACCGGGCGCATCGCCGACGAGGAGGTGCGGCGGGAGCTCACCGAGGCCACCGTGTTCGCGATGCCGTCGCGCGCCGAGCTGCAGTCGATCGCGACGATGGAGGCGCTCGCCTCCGGGCTGCCCGTGGTGGCGGCGGACGCCATTGCGCTACCGCACCTCGTGCACTCGGGCGTGAACGGCTACCTCTACCAGCCGGGTGACATCGACGAGCTCGCCGGGCATCTGCGCGCGATCCTGACGGCGAGCCCCGAGGAGCTCGACCGGCTGCGCCACGGCGCGTTGCGCACCGTGGAGAGTCACGACATCCAGCGCACCCTCGACATCTTCGAGGCGCTGTATCGCGGAGAGACCGTCATCGACCCCGACACCGAGGGGGAGCTCGCGCGGTGACGGCCTCCGCCGCTCCCGCGCGCGTGCTCGTGCTCCAACCGGCGGCGTGGCGGCGGGCGATCGCCCCGATGATCGTCGCGGTCATGGTGCTGAGCATCGTGCTGCAGGACCCGGTGGCTCAGGTGCTGCCCGCGGGCACGCCGCGGCCACTCGTGTTCCTCGCGATCGCCGTGTCGGTCATGGCTGCGGTCGTGCTGGGGCTGGCTGCGGCATACCCGAAGATCACGGTCGGTGCGGACGGCGTGCTGCGTGTGCGGGGACGTTCCGTGCGCCCCGGGGAGCTTGTCCGCGTGCGGCGCTCGGTGTCGCGCGGGGGCGGTGCCGCCTACCTGGTGCTGACCTTCGACACGGATGCCGGGCGCCGCATCCGCGTGCTCGTCGCGGGCGCGCCGGTGCGGGGCCTGAACATCGAGCAACTGCGGCTGCTGCGTGAGGCGGCCGCGGCATCCGCGATCCCGACGGCGCGCGACTCCGCTCAGGAGAGGGCGTTCCTGAGCGAGAGCGTGCTGGCGAGCGGCAGGCGGGTGGAGGTGGATCGCGGCCTCGTGCTGCGTGAGCTCGACGAGCTGCGTGGGGTGCAGTTCGGGGCACCCGCGGCGGACGCCGTTGACGCCGCCGGCGCCGAGTCCGGCGCGACGGCGGAGGCGGCGCCGGTCGCCCCGGCGCCGCAGCAGGAGGGCCGTTTCGGCGCTGCTCGCGGTGACGACGTCGCCGCGGAGGAAACCCTCGCGATCGCCGCCCGTGCCACCCGCCGCGCCCGCCGCGTCGCGGTGTGGGTATTCGTGGCCGCGTGCGTGGCGGCTTCGACGGTTCTCGTGATCCTCGTCATCATGGAGATCACCGGCACCGATTTCGGGGCAGCCGACGAGGATCCGATGACGGCCGCGATGGGCATCCTGATCCTGGTCGCGGTGCTCGCGGGCATCGCGTGGGCGATCGCCGCAGATGTCGACGACGCCCGTCACCGCGCCGTCTCGCAGCGATGGCTCGCGGAGGCGTCTCCCGAGCAGCGGTTGCGCGGCATCCCCACCCCGTTCCATGCCGCGTGGCTGCGCGCACCGGGCGGACGGATGGCGGGCTTCGGGCTGTTCGTGCTCGGGATGCTGGCCCTCATGGCCGTCGTCGGTGGCCCGGTCGCCCTCGCCCAGGGCTTCGGACCACCCGCCGTGGGCATCGTGGTGACGATCGCGGGCGCGCTCGCCGCCGGTGCCGGGTTGTGGGCGTGGCTCGCCCGCCGCCGCGCGCACGCGCGTCGTGTGGAATGGCTGATCGGGGTGGCGGGGGAGCAGGCCGCCGCCGGCCCGGCCCTCGGCGACCCCACGACCCGGTAGCGTTGCCGTGGGGCGGTAGCTCAGCCGGTTAGAGCAGCGGACTCATAATCCGTCGGTCACGGGTTCAAGTCCCGTCCGCCCTACCGAGTAAACACTGGGAAGTCTGGGCCTCTGCGCACGACGCTGCAAAAGCGAATCCCGTCCAAAACCCGTCGCTTCGGCGTGTCCTCCGGGACCGACTGGCAATTAGTCCTAATATCAGTGCCCACCCGAGACTGGAGATTCCTCATGGCAGAAGACGCACCCGACGCGAAGGTGTCGTTCCCCTACATGACCGCAGCTCAGTGGTTCGGAATCCGCGCAAAGCTTCGCCAGTCTGTGCCCAAGGCGATCGACATCGATTGGATCATGTCGGCACTAGGCACCTCCGAGAAGGGCGCGAAGAACATCATGCCGCAGTTGCGCGCTGTGGGCCTTCTCACCGCGGAAGGTGCGCCGTCGGAACTCGCATTGGATCTTCGGGACGATGCGACCTACTCGGAGGCGGCGGGTCGGGTGCTGGAATCCCTTTACCCCGACAGCCTGCGGTCCGCCTACAGCGACCCTGCGGAAGATCCGAGCCGGGTGGCGTCGTGGTTCATGCGTAATGCAAAGACCGGCCAGGCAGCTGCCTCCATGCAAGCGAAGTTGTACCTCACCCTGCTCAAGGGGGAGCTGCCGTCGCCTGACGACGCAAAGGCGACTCCGACGGCTACGCGAAAGCCGAAAGCTTCTGCTCCGAACAATGGTGGGGCGAAGGCTGCTGCTGCCGCTGCTGCAGGGAAGAAGGACGAGGTCAAGGAGCAGCCGCCTGCGGGCGGCGGTTCGGAAGGCTCCGGTGGCTCTGGGCGCTCGTCCGACGGCCCGACACTGCACATCGACCTACAGATTCACATCTCCGCTGACGCCGGGCGCGACCAGATCGATGCGATGTTCGAGAGCATGGCCAAGCACCTGTATGGGCGCTGATTCGGAGCGTGAGCGTCTGCTGGCTGCGGTCGGCCATATCCGGGCCGACCCCGCCTATCGCGCACTGCAGAGAACTCAGGTGTCGGTCAGTGCCGATTCTGAAACGGGCGAGTCAGGCTCGGCGCGAACTGTGTTTGTTTCATGGGCGCACTCGAATATGGACTGGTCGAGCGCCGAGGCGAAAGAATGGCAGGCGCAACTTGCCGATCTCGCAGCCACCCTTGTAGAACTCGGCATCGACGCCGACATTGACCTCTTCCATCTTGACGAGGCGATCGACTGGACGCGGTTCGGACCGAGCGGTATTCAGAACTCGGACATGACGGTGATCGTCTTGTCGGAGGCGTGGGCGGAGCGCTGGAGCGGCACGAATGCACCGACGGTCGGTGCCGGTGCTGCTGCCGAGGCCGACACGCTCCGAGGCCTTTTCGTGCGGAATCAGGCTGAGTGGCAGCGACGGGTGGTGATCGTGATGCTTCCGGGCGTTGCCGACTCATTGGTGCCGCCGGACCTGGAGCGGGTGAGTCGCCTCTACGTTGATCTAAGCGACCCTGACTCGATCGAGGCCGTCGTTCGGCTGATCACCGGACAGCCGCGGTTCCCGAAGCCGAAGCTTGGTCGAGTGCCTGTCCTCGCGCCGGACGACGACTACCGCGGCAAGGGCGGAGCGGCGAGTGAGTTGCGGCTGCGCCTAATGGAGACGCGACGCCGTATGCGTACGCTCAAGGCGCAGAAGACGGATGCGGCGACGGTCGAGTTGCGGGAACTGACCCTTCGCGAGTCGGCCCTCCAGGGGTTCATCGACGCCATTCTCAAGAATGAGGACTAAGCCTCTCGTTGCAAGGGTGTGACCCGCGCGCTCGGGGCCGCAAGGCTCGCCTCGAACCGCGCCATGTCGGAATCCCATGCATCCGGGAAGAAGTGCAGGTAGGTCTTGTAGGTGATGCTCGTATCGGCGTGCCCGAGCGCTGCCGCGACGCGCTCCATCGGCATGCCCGACTGCGCCCACAAGCTTGCTGCGGTGTGCCGAAGGTCGTGGAACCTCAAGGCGGGCCGTCCGATCGCCTCGGCGGCGGCACGGAACCGTCGGCGGTAGAAGCTGTCGTAGTCGTCGCCGCGCGGATGCTGCGTGAGATAGTCGCGCAGGAGCGCCGCGAGGTGCTGCGGCATCGGAACCGTCCGCGATGAGTTCGCTGACCTGGGGGAGTCCTCGCGCCAGCCGTCCTGCGTGCGCACGAGCGTGCCCTGAAACCGGATGCGCCCTCGGTGCACGTCTACGTCACCAACGCGGAGCGCGACCAGTTCGCCCGCTCGAAGTCCGCAGTACGCGCCGACACGCACGAGCAGGTCGTCCGGCGCTGAGCCGCTGAGCGCGGCTGCGAGCGCTTCCACCTCGGCTCCCCTCAGGAACTGCGGCGCAAACTTCTCGCTGTGCTGCACTCGCGGCAGCTCGGTACTCGTCGCAGGGGTTGTGGCCGATGAGCCGGTGTCGGAGCGCGTAGCGGAACACCTTGTTGGCGGCGATGAAGGCGTGCTTGACCGTGCTCGGGTGCAGGGGCTTCCCGCCGCGCTGCGTGGGCGTCGAGGCGAGCCGGGCAATCCACTGCTCCACGCCCTCGGAGGTGATCGAGGCGATGCGTCGGGTACCGAACGTCGGCAGCACCTGCCGGTCAAGCATCCGCCTGTACCCGTCCTGCGTCCGCACGTTCAGTCGCCCGGTGCTCACGGCCAACGCGGCCTCGGCGACTGCTGCGAAAACTTTGGAGTTCCGCACGAGCGGAGCGGTGCTATTGCCCTCGCCGAGGTCGCTTTCCACCCGCACCGCGAACCGCTCAGCGGGTGTTGCATGAGCAACATAGGTCGTCGCGGTGTGCGCCGCAACCTTGCAGAGAAAACCCGGCGAGAACCCGTCCAGTCGCGCCGGATGATGGGTGCCCGAGGTTGCCCGGCGTTGCCCTCGGTGCCGCCCCAAATGGCCCGGAATCAATGGGAAGTTTGGGTGACGGAGGGCAAGGGCGGGCAACGGTAGCTGGCGAATTCGATTGCCGACGCGCTCATATGCGTCGGTCACGGGTTCAAGTCCCGTCCGCCCTACGAGTGATCCCGAGGGGTCAGAGGAGCGAGAGCTCCGTGAGCTTCGCCTCGACCTGCGGGTTCGTGGGCTCCACCTGGTGCGTGCCGTCGGGGTAGACGACGACCGGGATGTTGGTGCGGCCCGAGATGGCGCGCGCGGCGTCGGCGGCCTCGGCGCTCGCCTCGACATCGACGTAGTCGTAGGCGACCCCCAGCTCGTCGAGCTGGGCCTTCGTGCGGCGGCAGTCGCGGCACCAGTCGGCGCCGTACATGGTGATGGTGGAGTCGGTCACGGCCCCAGCGTACGTCGTCTCGCCACGCGTTCGCTGGAGCGGCGTTTCTCGGTGATCCCGCGGTGTCACCGCAGGTCGCGGATGCGGGCCGCGAGCGAGGCGTCGGCGCCCGTGCGGCGCTCCCAGCCGACCGCGATCACGAGCAGCACGATGCCTGCCGTCGCGAGGGTGATCCACCACAGCAGCGGGTTGACGGTGTCGCCGAGCTGCACGAGGAAGACGATCAGGATCTCGAGCGGCAGGGCCGAGATGCCGAGCACGAAGGGCGCGGCGAGTGTCTTCCGCGCCCCGATGAGCACCGCGACGAGTGCGAGCGCGATCACCAGGATGGCGCGCCAGGTCTGCGGGTCGGTGAAGGTGGCCATCACCGAGGGCAGCAGGGTCGCCGCGATGCCCGGTCCGAGGGTCGCCCACGACCCGCGGAATCCGATCGGCCAGCTGGTGGCCGTGCGCCGGTCACCAGGCTGAGCCCCGCGAGTGAACGCGATCGCACCGGCCAGCACGAGCGCGAGCCCCAGCGGCAGGGCGAAGCCCTCCACCCGCAGGATCTCGCGCTGGCTCCAGGCGGTGACCGCCACGGCCCAGGCGAGTGCCCACTGGAACCAGATCGGCGGCAACTGCACGCTGCCTGCCCGCGCCCGCCACGCCGTCGCGACCAGGATGCCGAGCAGCACGAGCTCGAGCGCCCACAGCGTCCAGATGGAGACCGCATCCCGTTCGATCGCCGTCATCGGACCGACCGCGAGGAACAGGAAGGCGGGCGCGTACACCCAGCGCGAGGTGAGGCCCGCGATCACCGCGAGCCGGCCGGCGGCACTCGCGATGCTCGCGCCGATGATCGCGAAGCCGAAGACCTGCATCATCGGATGCGCATCGGCGAGCGGCAGAGGATCCGCCGCCCAGCCGAGACGGGCACCCTGCACGGTGCCCGCGGCCCCGGCGATCACGGCGGCGAGCAGCAGCGCCGGACGGATGCGCTCGAACCGCGTCGGCACCGCGTCCGCGGTCCGCGTGATGAGCGCCGCCAGCACGACCAGCACCACGCCGGCGGCGAGCAGACCGGAGGCACGCCAGAGCTCGGGGGCTGCGGCGAAGGAGGTCCCCGTGCCGTTGCCCGTGATCGCGAGCAGCGCGAGCGACGGCACCACGGCGATCCCGAGTCCGGTGGCGACGAGCGCCGCGGCCGAGCGGGGCGCGGCGGTGCGGCGACGCGCCAGCAGCACCGTGCCGACCGTGATCGCGGCAGCAGCGGGCGGAAGCAGGTAGGGCTCGACCACGGTCACCCCGGCGAGCGCCCAGGCGCACCACAGGGCACCCGTCCAGGATGCGGCGGCCGTCCACCATCCGTAACGCCGGCGCATCCAGAGAGCGGTCGCCGCCGCGCCGATGCCGAGCACCAGCAGCACCACGAAGGCGATCTCGAACCCGGCCGCCGCCCGGACGAGCGCCAGCAGCACGGCGATGGCACCCGTCACCAGGGATGAGCTCTCGATCGCGAGTCGCACCGCGCCCGCGGTCGACTCCGTGAAGCCGTAGCGCACGAGGCCCGCACGCACGAGCCCCGTGGTCGGAAGCGCGCACGCCACGAGCACCGCGATGACGATGAGCGCGTAGGGCGACCCGCTCACGGTGAGGAACTGCGCCGCGAGACAGACCACCACGACCGCGAGCGTCGGCACGAGCAGCGCCGCGGCGCCCGCCCGGAGCGGTCGGCCCGCGCCGGTGCGGCGCGTCAGCAGCAGCGTCACAGCGAGCAGGAAGATGACCCCGGTCGACAGGGCCGTCCAGCCGCTGCGCTCGATGAGCACCGAGACGATGCCGATCCCGAAGGGAACGGAGGTGACCCCGAGCACGGCGTACCAGCTGCCGACGGGCAGCCAGGAGGTGAGCGAGGAGCCGATCGCGACGAGGGCTGCCCCGCTCGTGAGCAGGCACAGCACCGGCAGGGTGCCGAGTTCGGTGAGGCTGAGTGCGGCGGCCCCCGCGATGATGGTGTAGCCGAAGCCGATCCCGGTGTGCACCGGACGGATGGCGGGCGGTGCCGTGCGAGCCGCGAGCGCGAGGGCGGCGACCGCCGCGGCGCCCGTGACCGCGGCGATGGTCGCATCCGGCCAGGAGAAGGCGACGGCCTCCGCGATCGCGCCGTAGGCCACGGTGACGATCGGCGCGCGCAGGCCGAGTCGCGCATCCCGCAGGCGCGCCACGAACAGCAGGGCGAGCGACGCGGCGAGCGAGATGGCGAGCGCGTAGCCGATCGTGAGCGCGACGTGGCCGGGGAATGCCAGAGGCACAGCGGCGGCGGCGGGCACGGCGGTCCAGCGCGCGATGACGGCGAGCGCGAACGCCCGCCGCGGTGCGGTCACGCCACGGGAGGCGACCCAGGCGCCGATCGCGAGCACCAGGAGCGACAGCGTCGCCACCAGGAAGGCGGTCGCGGTTTCGAGATCGATCCGCCAGGGGGTGCGCGAGAACCACGCCTCCGACAGCGCGAGAAGCCCTCGAGAGGCGACGGTCGCCGCGATCGGGAGGGCGACCACCCCGGCGACACCCAGCAGCGTCACGAGCAGCACGGGGCGGCGGACGCTGCCGGTGCGGCGGATGAGGGCGGTCGCGACCAGCGGGATCGTCACGGCGATCGCGAACGACAGGAGACGCCAGTCGTCGGCGATCGGCAGCGCGAGCGCGGTCTGGAGCAGCGCGCCGGCGACCAGCACGCCCGTCGCGACGGTCCAGAGCGGCGCGGCGACGCCGCGGGTGCTGAGCAGTGCCGCGAGCGCGAGCGCGGCGAGGATGCCGGCGACGGCATATTCCCATCCCGGCATCGCGGAGAAGGGCACGAACAGGAAGCTCATGAGCACGGCGGAGATCACCCCGAGCAGCTGCAGCACGGTGAGGGTCACCCGGTCGGCCAGCAGCGGGGAGCCGATGCGGCGGGAGAGCAGCCGGGTGAGTTCGATGAGCGCCCATCCCGCGAACACGACACCGACATGCCCCCAGGTCGCGCCGAGGCCCTCCGGATCGGCGAGCCCCTGATCCTCGACGGCGTAGCCCGCGAAGGCGGGCACGAGCGCGAGCGCGACGAGCCCGGACCACAGCCAGGTGCGCATCCGGAACCAGGCGCCGATCGCGACCATCGCGCCGCCGCTCACGAGCAGGCCGAGCGTTCCGAAGAACCAACCGCTCGTGCCCTCGGGTGCGACGCGCGAGAAGGCCCACACATCGAGTGCCAGGAAGACCATGCCGAGGGCGCCCACAGCCTCGGCCGAGAACTGCAGTCGTCGGCTGTGCAGGAGCCACGCGCCGCCGAGGAACACCGCTGTCACGATCGCGATGATCGTCGTGCGGGTCGTGAAGTCCGTGAGATCGGGGTTGAGGAAGGTGAAGACGATCGCGGCGACGGCGAGCAGTCCGGCACCGACGACGGCGAGCACCGACTGGAGGCTCACGGCGGAGCGGGGGCGCTCGAGCTGCGGCCCCGCGACCCCGTCCATCGGGTTCGCGGCGCCCGTCGCAGCAGCAGCGGGTGCCGCGGCCGGCACCGCAGCCGTGATCGCGACCGTCGGCAGCGCGTCGATGACCGCCTGACGCCGCCGTGCCGCGGTGACCAGATCCTCCGAGGCCGCCCACAGCTCCGCGCCGGCCTCCCGCAGATCCGCGCCACAGCGCGTGCACACCCCGCCCCGGATCGCAGGACCGTTGCTCCAGGAACGGGTGTGGCATCGGGGGCAGGCCTCCGCGTCGAGCGCGAACCGGGCGACGTCGTCAGTCCAGGTCATGGCCGGAGCCTATCGAGGTGGGGATGCCGCACTCGTCATCCGGGTGGGGGATGGGGATAAGCCGCCAGGTCGAATCCTGTGGAGGAATAAGCACCGTGTTCGTCATCGTTACGTCGGTGGAGTCGACCAGGATGGACACCATGACCGAGACCCCCGCGCCCCAGACCGCCGCGCCCCAGACCGGCGTGCCCCAGACGCCTGAAGAGCAGTTCGCCTTCTACCACTCGCGTCGCGAGCTCGCGGTCGTGCAGCCGCAGGGCAGCCTCGCCCTCACCACGACGCAGGTGATCGACAGCGAGCAGACGGTGTGGGGGGTGCCGGGGCGCTGGTCCCCGCGCACCGACGGCGGCTCCGGCGTGCTGCTCACCGCATCCGCCGCAGACGGCATCCGGGTCGACGGGGGGCTCGTCGACGGCACGGTCGAGGTGCGCGCGAAGGACGACGCCGCACCGTCCGACATCCGGTTCAGCGACACCGTCACGGGCTTCGTCATCGCGCAGGAGGGCGGGCTCTACGCCGTGCGCGTCTGGGACGCGGAATCCGAGGCGATCCGCGACTTCGGGGGCATCGACGCCTTCCCCTACGACCCGAGCTGGGTCATCACCGCCGACTGGGCGCTCAACCCCGAGGGCACCACGGTCGGCTTCGAGCACCTGAAAGACGACGGCAAGACGCGGGATGAGGTGGTGCCGGGGCGCATCACCTTCCGCCGCGACGGCGTCGACTACGACCTCGCCGCCTTCAAGTCGGGCCGGGCCCTGCAGTTGGTCTTCGCGGATGCCACCAACGGCGACACGAGCTACAGCGTCGGTCGCTTCCTGTTCGTGGCCCCCAACGCCGACGGCACCATCACGCTCGACTTCAACCGCGCCGTGCTGCCGCCCTGCGCCTTCAGCTACGCCTTCAACTGCCCGCTGCCGCCGAAGCAGAACCGCTTCCCGTTCGCGATCGAGGCGGGCGAGAAGAACCCGGTCAAGAAGGACGGCAGCCCCCTGCACTGAGCTGCTCGCCCACGGCATCCGGGCGAGAGAGCGCGCCGCTACGCGGTGGGCGCGACCACGGCCGACCGCTCCGGGGCGGCGCGGCGCATCCGCCGCACCACGGCCACGAGCAGGGCTCCGAGGAGGGCGCCGAGGGTGTTGGTGAGCAGGTCGGCGATCGAGGAGTCGCGGGTGGGGAGGAACAGCTGCACGCCTTCGATGAGGCCGCTCGCCGCGAACCCGATGAGCGTCACCGACCACACCCGCATCCGGCGGAACGCGACCATCAGCAGAATGCCGAACGGCAGGAACATGGCCACGTTCGCGACGATGTTGACGCCGACATAGCTCGGGATGAGGGGGAGACCCTCGCGCGAGAGCCAGTGCGCGATGACGCCGAGGATCGGGTAGTTGCCCTTCCCCGTCGGCTGCGGCAGCCAGACGGCGAGTCCGACGACGACGAGGAACACGGGGAGAAGGATCCTCATCAGCGTGCGCATTCGCTCAGAATAGCGACCTCGGCACCGCGCCGTTCGATGAGACTCGCCGACGTCGGCGGTGCGCGTCAGGATGGGGGCGTGTACCTCGCCGTGAGCTCGCCCGCGCCCGCGATCGTGGAGGTGGTGACCCTCGACGCGGACGGTGCCGAATCGGCGCGTGAACGGATCGCCGAACACGACTTCGTGGCGCGTGCCGCGGCGCTCGAGGCCGCGCATCCGCGCTGGGTCTGGGCCGACACGGCGCGGTGGTACCCGATGCTGCTCGCCGCCGGCGTGCGGGTCGAGCGCTGCGTCGACCTGCGGATGTGCCGCGCTGTCCTGCGGAGCGCCGTCGCCGCGGCGGGCACCGAGCTCGCGCGCGCCCCGCGTGACCGCTGGGATGCTCCGCGCCCGGTGCCGACCGCATCCGATGCGCTCTTCGAGCTCGACGAGCCGGTCCCCGACGACGATCCGGTCGCCGAGTTCCGGCGGCAGCGGCAGGCGATCGCCGACTCCGCGGAGCCGGGGCGCCTCGCCCTGCTCACCGCGGCCGACAGCGTGGGTGCGCTCGTCGCCGTGGAGCTCACCTTCGCCGGGCTGCCGTGGGACGCCGCCCGGCACGACCGCATCCTCACCGGGTTGCTCGGGGAGCGGATGCCGGGCGGCCGGCCCGCCGAGATGGAACGTCTCGTGGGCGAGATCCGTGCGGCGCTGGACGACCAGACGGTGAACCCGGACTCGCCGCCGGCCCTCCTCAAATCGTTGCAGCGCGCGGGCGTGCGGGTCGCCACCACGAGCCGTTGGGAGTTGCGAGAGCTCGAGCATCCGGTGATCGCGCCGCTGCTCGCCTACAAGAAGCTCGCGCGGCTTCACACCGCGAACGGCTGGGCCTGGCTCGCCGAGTGGGTGCACGAGGGCCGGTTCCGGCCGGTCTACGTGCCGGCCGGGGTCGTGACGGGGCGTTGGGCGTCGGATGGCGGGGGTGCTCTGCAGCTGCCCCGGCAGGTGCGCGGTGCCGTGGTCGCCGACCCGGGGTGGAAGCTCGTCGTCGCCGATGCTGCCCAACTCGAGCCACGCGTGCTCGCCGCGATGTCCGGCGACGAGGCGATAGCGCGCGCGGGTCGCGCCCATGATCTCTACCAGGGCATGGTCGACTCCGGTGCCGTCGAGACCCGGTCGCAGGCGAAGTACGGCATGCTCGGGGCGATCTACGGCGGCACCACGGGCGAGTCGGGGCGGATGCGCCCGCGCATCGAGCGCGCCTTCCCCCGCGCGATGGCCTTCGTCGAGGCTGCTGCCCGCGCGGGCGAGGCAGGTGACTCGGTCGTGACCTGGCTCGGGCGCACCTCGCCGCCTCGCCGCGGCACCGGCTACGACGAGACGCGCAGCGACGACGAACGTGCTCGCGAACGCAGCGACGGCCGAGCCTGGGGGCGGTTCACCCGCAACTTCGTCGTGCAGGGCACCGCGGCCGAGTGGGCGCTGTGCTGGATGGGAGC
Source organism: Leifsonia xyli (assembly GCA_003243275.1). Taxonomy (GTDB): domain Bacteria; phylum Actinomycetota; class Actinomycetes; order Actinomycetales; family Microbacteriaceae; genus Homoserinibacter. Next base: position 117,107 of record QFQR01000007.1, read on the forward strand.
CCTCCGCCGGATGCTGTGGCAGCTCGGCGGCGGAGACACGGCATCCGCGTCGCTCACCGAGCGGCCGCACCTGGTGTTCTTCCTCCACGACGAGCTCATCGTGCACACGCCCGCCGCGCACGCGGACGCGGTCGCGGAGGCCTTGCGCGCCTCGGCGGCGGAGGCAGGTCGCCTGCTTTTCGGCGGGGCACCCGTCGAGTTCTCGCTCACGGTCGCGATCGTCGACAGCTATGCCGACGCCAAGTGAGCACACGCCGAACGACACGCTTGTGATTTCGCCTGCCGACCAGGCATAATCGCAGCAAGCAACAGCGCACGTACGTCAGGTCGATGGGGAAGTCGCATCTGACGAACGGAGAGAAAAGTGGCTGCTGCGATCACGCGCGGAGTGGTGTATGTCCACTCCGCCCCTCGTGCTCTCTGCCCGCATGTCGAGTGGGCAGCCGGTCGTGCCCTCGGGCGTGCCGTCAACTTCGACTGGCGTCCGCAGGCGGTGCTTCCGGGGAGCCAGCGCACCGAGTACTACTGGGAGGGCCCCCGCGGCACGGGAGCCGACCTGGCCTCCGCGCTCCGTGGCTGGGAGCACCTGCGCTACGAGGTCACCGAGGATGCCGGCCTCGGCACCGACGGCGGACGCTGGATGCACACCCCCGACCTCGGCATCTTCTTCGCGCAGACCGACACCGCGGGCAACCTCGTGGTGCCCGAGGATCGCATCCGGGCCGCCATGGAATCGGCCGGCTCCGACGCCTTCGAGCTGCACCGCGAGCTGCGGCTCGCCCTCGGCCAGGCCTGGGACGACGAGCTCGAACCCTTCCGCTACGCGGGCGAGGACTCGCCCGTTCGATGGCTCCACAAGGTCGGATAGCGCAAAGGAGCGCACGAGATGCTGAAGACGAACGACATCGACCTGCGGGCGATCCTCGACGAACTCGAGGAGCCGCTCGTGCAGCTGCTGGAGGTGGCGGCCGTCGAGGCTGCCGATGACGGCTTCGACGGGGTGTGCGCGGAGCACGAAGGCTGCCGCATCATCCGCTGACCCCCGAGGCGGCCCGCGAGCGGACGCGGCTCGAGACCGTCGTCGCGTGCGTCACACCGAGCGGAACGCCACCACCGAGTTGTGCCCGCCGAAGCCGAACGAGTTCGAGATCGCGAGCTGCGCACCGTCACCGAGCGGACGCGGCGAGGTCACGACGTCGAGCGGGATCTCGGGGTCCTGCTCGGTCAGGTTGATGGTCGGCGGCGCGAGCCGCTGCTGCACCGCGAGGATCGTGAAGATCGCCTCGAGAGCGCCCGTGCCGCCCAGCAGGTGACCGGTCGAGGCCTTGGTCGCCGACACGGGGATGCCGTGCACGCGATCGCCGAACACGGCCAGCAGCGCCTTGTACTCGGCGATGTCGCCGACCGGCGTGCTGGTCGCGTGCGCGTTGATGTGGGTCACCTCGTCGGGTGTGGCACCCGCCTGCGCGAGCGCGGCGTGCACCGCGCGCGAGGCGCCCCAACCCTCGGGGTCGGGCGCCGTGATGTGGTACGAGTCGCTCGTGACGCCTCCGCCGACGAGCTCGGCGTAGATCTTGGCACCGCGGGCCTTCGCGTACTCCTCGGTCTCGAGCACGATCGAGGCGGCCCCCTCGCCCATGACGAAGCCGTCGCGACTCACGTCGTAGGGGCGGGACGCCGTCTCGGGGGAGTCGTTGCGCTTCGAGAGCGCCTGCATCGACGAGAACGACGCGAGCGTGATGCCGTGGATCGCCGACTCGGTGCCGCCCGCGATGATGATGTCGGCGAGGCCCTGCTGCAGGTGGTCGTAGGCGTTCGCGATCGCCTCGGTGCTGGAGGCGCACGCGGAGACGTCGGTGCGCGCGAAGGCGCGGGCGCCGAGGTGCATGCTCACGGCGGCCGCGGCCGCGTTCGGCATGAGCATCGGGACCGTCATCGGAAGCACCCGTCGCGGGCCCTTCTCCTTGAGGGTGTCCCAGGCATCCAGGAGCGTCCAGAGACCTCCGATGCCGGTGGAGTACTCCACGCCGAGCCGCTCGGGCTCGATGTCGGGTGCCCCGGCGTCGGCCCACGCCTCACGCGAGGCGATGAGTGCGAACTGGCTCATCGGGTCGAGGCGCTTGATCTCCTGACGCTCGAGCACCTGATCCGGGCGCACCTTCGCCTCGGCGGCGAAGGTGACCGGGAGCTCCAACTCGGCCACCCACTCGTGGGTGAGCGAACGGGCGCCGGACTCACCGGCGAGCAGGGCATTCCAGGTGTCGGGGGCGGTGCCGCCGAGGGGCGACGAGGTGCCGATACCGGTGACGACGATCTTCTTGGTCATTCGAAGTACTCCGAGAGGTGGTGGAACGCGCCCCGCGGGGTGTGCGGGGTGGGGGAGTCGGGCGGGGACGGGATGCGTCCCCGCCCGACGTCGATCAGCTCTGGGCGCCGACGATGTAGCTGACGGCGTCGCCGACGGTCTTGAGGTTCTTGACCTCTTCGTCGGGGATCTTGACGTCGAACTTCTCCTCGGCGTTGACCACGATGGTCATCATCGAGATGGAGTCGATGTCCAGGTCGTCGGTGAACGACTTGTCGAGCTCGACGGTGTCCGCCGCGATGCCGGTCTCGTCGTTGATGAGCTCAGCCAGGCCGGCGAGGACTTCTTCGGTGGACAGTGCCATGTTGATTTCTCCTAGGGGTGTCGAGTGACCGGGGACAAGTTTAGGGGAGGCGCACGACCTGGGCCCCGAAGACGAGGCCCGCGCCGAAACCGATCTGCAGCGAGAGGCCGCCCGAGAGCTCCGGGTGCTCCTCGAGCAGACGGTGCGTGGCGAGCGGGATGGATGCCGCCGAGGTGTTGCCGGTCGTCTCGATGTCGCGTCCGATGATCACGTGCTCGGGGAGCTTCAACTGCTTCGCGAGCTCGTCGATGATGCGCATGTTCGCCTGGTGCGGCACGAAGGCGGCGAGCTGCTCGGCGGTGACCCCCGCCGCTTCCAGCGTCTGCTTGGCGACCTTCGCCATCTCCCAGACGGCCCAGCGGAACACCGTCTGACCGTCCTGGCGCATCGTGGGCCACGGCTTGACCTTGTCGAGGTACTCCTCGAAGGTCGCATTCATGCCGACCGCATCCCACTTGGAGCCGTCGGAGCCCCACACCGTTCTCGAGACCCCCGGCTCGTCGGAGGGCCCGAGGATCGCCGCCCCCGCGCCGTCGCCGAGCAGGAACGAGATCGAGCGGTCTTCGGGGTGCACGTACTGCGAGAGCTTCTCGGCGCCGACCACGAGCACGTACTCGGCGGCACCGGCCCGGATGAGGGCGTCGGCTTGCGCGATCCCGTAGGTGTAGCCGGCGCAGGCCGCGCTGATGTCGTAGGCGGGCGCGGGCGAGGCGCCGATCCGCTCGGCGAGCAGCGTCGACATCGAGGGGGTGACGGCGACGTTGCTGATGGTCGAGACGAGCACCGCGCCGATCCGCGACGGGTCGATCCCCGACTTCTCGAGCGCCTCGCGCGAGGCCACCTCGGCGAGGTCGATCGCGTCGACGCCCTTCGAGGCGCGCTTGCGGGTGATGATGCCTGTGCGCTGCCGGATCCACTCGTCGCTCGAGTCGATCGGGCCGACGAGCTCGTCGTTCGACACCACGAGGTCGCCGCGTGCGGCGCCGAGGGCGAGGATGCGGCTGCCGGGGGCGCCCTGCGCCTGCTGGAGGTGGACGGTCACGCGGCGGTCTCCTGATCGATGAGGGCGTGGGCGGCGGGGAGGTCGTCCGGGGTCTTCACGGCGACGGTCGGCAGCCCCTTGAGTCCTCGCTTCGCGAGCCCGACGAGCGCACCCGCGGGGGCGAGCTCGATGAGGCCCGTGACGCCGGCGGCCGCGAAGGCCTCCATGTCGAGGTCCCAGCGCACGGGGGAGGCGACCTGGCCGACGACGAGGTCGAGGAACGCCCGCCCGGATGCGATGGTCGAGCCGTCGCGGTTCGTCCAGATGGTGAGGCTCGGATCGGCCACCTCGACCTCGGCGGCCGCGGCGCGCAGCGCCTCGACGGCCGACTCCATGTAGCGGGTGTGGAAGGCCCCCGCCACCTGGAGCGGGATGACCCGGGCACCCGCGGGGGGCGCGGCCTGCAGCTGGGCGAGCGCGTCGCGGGCACCCGCGACGACGATCTGCCCACCGCCGTTGAAGTTGGCGGGCGAGAGACCCAGCGCGTCGAGCTGGGTCAGCAGTTCCGCCTCGTCGGCGCCGATGACGGCGCTCATGCCGGTGTCGGCGAGCGAGGCCGCCGTCGCCATGGCGCGACCGCGCAGTGCGACGAGACGCATCGCATCCGCTTCGCTCAGGATCCCGGCGCCGGCTGCGGCCGCGAGCTCGCCCACCGAGTGCCCGGCGATGCCGGCCACCTTCTCGCGCCGCCCCTCGAGCACCGCGCCGAGGGCGAGCAGCGAGGCGCCGACGATGAGCGGCTGCGCGATCGCCGTGTCGCGGATGGTGTCGGCGTCCGACACCGTGCCGTGCGCGCGCAGATCGACGCCTGCCGCGTCGGAGAGCGCCGCGAGGTGCTCGGCGAAGCGGGGCTCGGCGAGCCACGGCTCGAGGAATCCGGGAGTCTGGGAGCCCTGTCCGGGCGCGACGATCACAACGGTCACCTGACCATCCTGCCAACTCGCGGCGCGCCTCGTGGCATACGCCCCACGAGAAATCCGCCGCGACCTTGGGGGATGCCTACAGGGCGTCGGGCTTGCGGCCCGTGTCGGCGATCGAGCCGACGATGAGCGCGGTCTGCAGGATCAGGGCCTCGCGGGCCCCCGTGGCATCCCAGCCGATGATCTCGCTGATCCGCTTGAGGCGATAGCGCACCGTGTTGGCGTGCACGAACAGCTCGCGAGCGGTCGCCTCGAGCGAGCGACCGTTGTCGAGGTAGGCCCACAGGGTGAGCAGCAGCTCGCCCGAGTGATCCTTGAGGGGCTGGTAGATGCGGGCGATGAGCGTCGCCCGGGCGAGCGGGTCGCCGGCCAGGGCGCGTTCGGGGAGCAGGTCGTCGGCGAGCACCGGACGCGGCGCGTTCCGCCACGACCGGGCGACCGCGAATCCGGCGAGGGCTGCGCGGGCACTGCGTGCCGCGTCGACGAGCGAGGGCACCTCGTGCCCGAGCACCAGGAATCCCGGCCCGAAGCCCGGCTCGAGCTGCCGAGCGATCTCGATGAAGGCCAGCGGATCGCGCACCTCGGCGTCGTCCTTCGGCTCCACCCGTCCGATCACGAGCACGAGGCGCGAGCCCTGCACCCCGATCAGCACATCGGCATCGAGGTGCCGCGCGGTGCGGCGCAACTGGTCGACGTCGAGCATCCGCGGGGCCGTGCCGACGAGCACCGAGACGGAGCCGTGGCCGTTCCAGCCGAGCGCGGCGACCCGGCTCGGGAGCTCGCTGTCGTACTCTCCCGTCAGGATCGAGTCCACCACGAGGGCTTCGAGCCGTGCGTCCCACAGCCCGCGGGCCTCCGCGGCGCGCGCGTAGACGTCCGCCGCGGCGAAGGCGATCTCCCGCGAATAGAGCAGGATCGCCTCGCGCAGCTCCTCGCTCGAGCTCGTGACGCGCTCCTCGACCACCTCGACCGTCACCCGGATGAGCTGCAGCGTCTGCTGCAGGCTCACCGAGCGCAACAGCTCGCGTGGGGCGGCGCCGAACACATCCGCGGCGATCCACGGCGTGGAACTCGGATCGTCGTACCAGGAGATGAACGAGGTGATGCCCGCCTGGGCGACGAGGCCGACGGCGCTGCGTCGCCCGGGCGGCATCTCCCGATACCAGGGGAGGGTGTCGTCGAGTCGTTTGAGCGTCGTGGTCGCGAGCTCGCCCGACAGCGTGCGCAGCCAGGCGAGCGTCTGCGCCTTCGTCCTCTCCGCCACGGGGGGCGTCGGCCTAGCTCTCGCCGCCCGCGGATCCGGTCGTGCCGGCCGTCACGTCGTGCAGCTTGTACTTGTCGATCGCCTGCAGCACGTAGGCCGGGTCGACCTGTCCGCGACGCGCGAGCGACTGCAGGGTGCGCACCACGAGCGACGGGCCGTCGATCTTGAAGAACCGGCGTGCGGCTGCCCGGGTGTCGCTGAAGCCGAAGCTGTCGGCACCGAGTGTCGCGTACTCGCCGGGCACCCACGCGCGGATCTGGTCGGGCACGGCGTGCATGTAGTCGGTCACCGCGAGGAACGGACCCTCGGCACCGCTGAGCTTCTGCCAGACGTAGGGCACCTGCGGCTGCTTCGTCGGGTTGAGGAAGTTGTGCTCGTCGGCGGCGACGCCGTCGCGGCGCAGCTCGTTCCAGGAGGTGACGCTCCACACATCCGCGGCGACGCCCCAGTCCTTGGCGAGCAGCTCCTGGGCTTCGAGCGCCCACGGTACGGCGACACCGGAGGCGAGCAACTGGGCCTTCGGGCCGCCGATCGTGGCGTCCTTGAGCTTGTAGATGCCCCGGAGCAGTCCGTCGACGTCGAGGTCCTCGGGCTGGGCCGGCTGAACCACGGGCTCGTTGTACACGGTGAGGTAGTACATGACGTTCGGATCCGGGTGCTGGCCCCCGTACATCCGCTCGAGGCCCGCGCGCACGATGTGCCCGATCTCGTAGCCGTAGGCGGGGTCGTAGGCGACGACCGCTGGGTTGGTGGAGGCGAGCAGCGGCGAGTGCCCGTCGGCGTGCTGCAGGCCCTCGCCGGTGAGCGTGGTGCGACCCGCGGTGGCTCCGATGATGAAGCCGCGCGCCATCTGGTCGCCCGCCGCCCACATCGCGTCTCCCGTGCGCTGGAAGCCGAACATCGAGTAGAACACGTAGACCGGGATGAGCGGCTGGCCGTGCGTCGAGTACGAGGTGCCGATCGCGGTGAACGCGGCGAAGGCACCGGCCTCGTTGATGCCGACGTGCACGATCTGGCCCTGCGGGCTCTCCTTGTAGGCGAGCAGCAGCTCCCGGTCGACCGAGGTGTAGTGCTGGCCGTTGGGGTTGTAGATCTTCGCCGTCGGGAAGTAGGCGTCCATGCCGAAGGTGCGCGCCTCATCCGGGATGATCGGCACGATCCGCTGCCCGATGCCCGGATCCTTCAGCAGATCCTTGAGCAGGCGGGCGAACGCCATCGTGGTGGCGACCTCCTGCTTGCCGGAGCCCTTCTTCGCGATCTCGTAGGCGCCGTCGGAGGGCAGCGCCAGGTCGACGTGGGTCGTGCGACGCTCCGGCAGGTAGCCGCCGAGCTCGCGGCGGCGCTCCTGCAGGTACTGGATCGCCGGATCCGACTCGCCGGGGTGGTAGTACGGCGGCAGGTACGGGTTCTCCTCGAGCTGCGCGTCGGTGATCGGGATGCGGAGCTCGTCACGGAACTGCTTGAGGTTGTCGAGCGTGAGCTTCTTCATCTGGTGGGTCGCGTTGCGGCCCTCGAAGCTCTTGCCGAGGCCGTAGCCCTTGATGGTCTTCGCGAGGATGACGGTCGGCTGGCCCTCGTGCTCGACGGCTGCCTTGAACGCCGCGTACACCTTGCGGTAGTCGTGGCCGCCGCGCTTGAGGTTCCAGATCTGCTCGTCGCTGAAACCCTCGACGAGCTTCCGCGCCTCGGGGTCGCGGCCGAAGAAGTTCTCGCGCACGTAGGCGCCGTCCTCGGTCTTGTAGGTCTGGTAGTCGCCGTCGGGGGTGACGTTCATGAGGTTGACGAGCGAGCCCGTCTCGTCGCGCGCGAGCAGGTCATCCCACTCCCGACCCCAGACGACCTTGATGACGTTCCAGCCCGCGCCGCGGAAGAAGCTCTCGAGCTCCTGGATGATCTTGCCGTTGCCGCGCACAGGTCCGTCGAGTCGCTGCAGGTTGCAGTTGACGACGAAGGTCAGGTTGTCGAGCTTCTCGTTGGCGGCCCACTGCAGGGCGCCGCGGCTCTCGACCTCATCCATCTCGCCGTCGCCGAGGAACGCCCAGACGCGGCTGTCGGCGCGGTCGGCGATGCCGCGGTTGGCGAGGTACTTGTTGTTCTGCGCCTGCCAGATCGCGTTGATCGGGCCGAGTCCCATCGACACCGTCGGGAACTGCCAGAACTCCGGCATGAGGCGCGGATGCGGGTAGGAGCTCAGCCCGTGCGGGGCACGCGACTTCTCCTGGCGGAAGCCGTCGAGATCCGCTTCGCCGAGACGTCCCTCGAGGAAGGCCCGGGCGTACATGCCGGGGGATGCGTGGCCCTGGTAGAAGATCTGGTCGCCGCCTGAGGGGTGATCCTGGCCGCGGAAGAACCAGTTGTGTCCGACCTCGTAGAGCGAGGAGCTCGAAGCGTAGGTCGAGATGTGCCCGCCGACCCCGATCCCCGGACGCTGTGCGCGGTGCACCGTGATGGCCGCGTTCCAGCGGATCCAGCGGCGGTACTGGCGCTCCAGCTCCTCGTCGCCGGGGAACGGAGGTTCGTTCTCCGGGGCGATCGTGTTGATGTAGTCGGTGGTCGGCACCATGGGAACCCCCAGGTGCAGATCCTTCGAGCGCTTCAGCAGGCTCAGCATGATCTCGCGACCGCGCCCGTGACCCTTCTCCGCGACGAGCGCGTCGAGGGATTCCTGCCATTCAGCGGTTTCCTCCGGATCCTGATCGGTGTTGTTCACCGAGTACGGATCCTGGTCGTTCACCGTCACCCTTGACCTCTTCCTGATCGTGTCGTGGCCATCGTCAAGTCTAGGCCCGGGTCGCAGTGCGATTCCTCCATCACCGGGCGGCCGCGGGCGTATCCGCGGGCCGCGGCGTAAGATCGCTCCTCGTGGCTCTGGAGAACGACACGCAGGCTCCCGACTTCGACCTGCCCAACCAGTACGGCGAACACATCCGACTGAGCGACTTCCGCGGACGCAAGCCCGTGGCGCTCGTCTTCTTCCCGCTCGCCTTCTCGAGCACGTGCACCGGGGAGCTGTGCGCGCTTCGCGACAACCTCGAGGAGTTCCGCACCCGCGGCGTCGAGCTCATCGGCATCTCGGTCGACTCCAAGGCAGCGCTGCGCGCCTGGGCCGAGGAGGAGGGCTACGACTTCACCCTCCTCGCCGACTTCTGGCCGCACGGTGCCGTCGCCAAGGAGTACGGCGTCTTCCTGGAGGAGAAGGGCTTCGCGAACCGCGCGACGTTCCTGATCGACGTGAAGGGCATCATCCGGGCCTCCTTCATCACCGCGCCCGGGCAGGCGCGGTCGCTCGAGGAGTACCGCGCGGCGCTCGACGAGATGCTGCCGGTTCCCGCCTGAGACCTGCCGCGGCTCAACTGTCCATGACGTTGACGGCGCGGGCGATGACGAGCGCGAGGATCGCGAAGCCGGAGACGGATTCGATGAGCATGAACACCTTCGCCCGCATCGACAGCGGCATCACATCGGTCGGGCTGAAGGCCATCGCATCGGTCGTCGAGAAGTACAGGTAGTCGAAGAACTGCGGACTCCAGTCGGCGCGCGCCGAGGAGCGGGCCGCCACCTCGGTGACGGCGTCGTGGTCCTCGTCCTGGGGGAAGCGGAAGTCGGCAGGGGGCAGATCCGCGCGCGCGTCCCGGCGGCGGGCGACCGGCCCGCCCCGATCCAGCTCCCAGTAGATGATGGCGTAGGCGATCACATTCGAGACCCAGACCTGCACGGCGGCGAGCAGGATGCCGGGAGCGTCGGCGTTGTGCGCGACGAGCAGCTGGTATCCGAGCTGCACGAGCGCCACCTGATTCGCGACGAGGAGCACGACGGCGAGCGAGACGGAGAGTCCGCGCGAGAGCCGGGTCTCCCGCGTCAGCCGCACCGGATTGAGCACGATGAGCGGGATCAGCAGGAGTGCGCAGATGCCGGCGATCGTGTACCGGAAGCCCGGCAGGAAGGCGCCGGGGAGCAGAACGTAGAGTCCGATCGCCACCATCACGGCGACGACGACCGGCCAGCGATGCTCCGGGCGGGTGCGGAAGTCGGCTGCGGTCACGGACGCGAGCATATGCCTGCGTGCCGGATACCATCGGGAGATCCGGGCCTTTAGCTCAGTTGGTAGAGCGCTTCGTTTACACCGAAGATGCCGGGGGTTCGAGTCCCTCAAGGCCCACCCGCGAACGCTTGCTCCAACACATCGCCAAGGAGACGTAGTCGACCTTGTTCCTGTCTGAAGAAGGTGTCCGGGAAACCGGGTCGGGCTCCTGTTACTTTTGGCTTCGAGTACGCACCCAGGGCCCCACGGCGCGCTGAGTCGGACGACTGTCGTGGCCTCCCCCCTCGCGGGCCGGCTCACGCACGCGACGAGAGGGAAGGCGCATTGACCGGAACGACGGCGGACGGCATCGTCATCGAGCGCGTGTTCGACGCCCCGCGGACCGCGGTGTTCGCGGCATGGACGACACCCGACCACTTCGCCCGCTGGTTCGGCGGCGCGGCGGTGCAGGTGCCGTTCGACGGACTCGACTTCGATGCGGCACCGGGCAACAGCTGGACGGCGCAGATGCTCCTGCCGGGCGGCACCACGATCGACTGGGCGGGTGAGTTCCTCGAGGTCGTGCCGGAGGAACGGCTCGTGCTCACGATCACCGACCGGCCCGCGGAGCCCGCCCGCGCGGCGATCGTCGTCGAGCTGACCGAGGCGGACGGGGGAACCCTGATGCGCTTCACCCAGGAGACGCCTGGCTTCACGCCGGAGCAGCAAGCCGGTGTGCTCGCCGGATGGCAGGGCTTCATGGAGGAACTGGCGCAGATCGCCGCTGCGCTGCCCGAGAGCGGTTGAGAGGTTCCGTGGAGCTCGGCCGAATCCGCGCGACTCTCGCGATCGTCGTCGCGGCGCTGCTGTGGGGCACCACGGGTACGGCGGCGAGCTTCCTGCCGGATGCCGTGAGCCCGCTCGCGGTCGGCGCGGCCACGATGGGGGTGGGCGGGCTGCTGCTCTTCGCGACCGCGCCGCGGCTGAGCCTCGAGGTGCTGCGGATGCCGACGGCGCGGCGCTGGGCGCTCGCGGGCGCCCTCGGCGTCGTCGTCTACCCCCTCGCGTTCTACTCAGGCATGGACCTCGCGGGCGTCGCGATCGGCAACGTCGTCGCGCTCGGAAGCGGCCCCGTGGTGACGGCTCTGCTCGAGCGGGTCTTCGACCGGCACACCCTCTCGACGCGCTGGGGGATCGCGACGGCGCTCGCGGTGGGCGGGGTCGTGCTGCTCGCGTTCGGTCGGCATCCGGGCGAGGGATCCGGCGACGCCGTGCTGCCCGGGGTGCTGCTGGGGCTGCTCGCGGGCGTCGCCTACGGTCTGTACACCTACGCATCCGGTCGGGTGATCCGCGCGGGCGGCAGCTCCCGCGGAGCGATGGGGGCGATGTTCGGCTCCGGCGCCGTCGTGCTGCTTCCCGTGCTCTTCGCGACGGGGGCACCGCTTCTCGACGGTGCGGCATCGCTCGGGATCGTCGGCTACCTCGCGCTCGGTCCGATGTTCCTCGCCTATCTGCTGGTGGGCGTCGCCTTGCGCACCCTGCGCGCATCCGCGGTGACGACGATCGCGCTGCTCGAGCCGGTCGTGGCGACGGTGCTCGCCGTGGTGGTCGTCGGCGAGCGGCTCGAGGCCTCCGCCTGGGCCGGAGTGCTCGCGATCCTGGCCGGAATCGTCGTGCTCGTCACGGCCCAGCCTCCCCGGAGTCGCGCTCGAAGCGCCCTAGACTCCCAGCCATGATCCAGGTGCCGGGTGCCGAGCCGCCGCGCAAGGACGGCGCGGCCGCCGCCTACCCGCCGCCGTATCCCGCCGCCGACGCCACCAACGACGACGAGCTGGCTGCGGCGCTCGCCGCGCAGAAGGCGATGTACACCGGACCGATCAGCCTCCCCGTGCTGAACTCCGACCCGGTGTTCCAGCCGGATCCGAACGAGCTGAACGACGAGCTGCCTCCTCCCGGTGCGAGCGCTCCGATGACCGAGGATCTCGCGCCGCCGGCCGCGCGCGTGCCCACGCTGCCGCCGGTTCCGGTGCCGCCGCCCGCCGCGCCGCCCGAGTACATCGCCCCGGATGCGGTGGCCTCCGATCCTGCCCCCGAATCCGACGCCGCGCCGCTGTTCGCGGCCTCGGTCGATGCGGTCCCGTTCGATGCGGTCCCGGCAGCGGCTGCTCCCGAGGAAGACCTTGCATGGGCGCCCGTGCCACCCGCATCCCCGCTGCCGACCGCATCGTCCCAGCCGCTTCCCGATGAGGAGCTGAGCCGCACGGTCGAGCAGGAGGCCGCGGCGGGCTCGACCCTCGACGCGATCCTGATGCTCGAGAACGAGCTGCGCCGACGGCAGGGCCTCGCGCCCGTGGCGGACGCGGATGAGCCGCCCGCCGAGGCGGGAGCGGCCCTCGGCGGCGGGTGGGATCCCGCGCCGTTCGCACCGCCGCCCGCGGTGCCCCCCGCATCCGTCATCCCGGGCGTGGACGTGCCGGATCCGGCCGTCGCGGCGTTCGATGCGCCGACGCTCGCGGAGCCCGAGATCGGGGGAGCGAGCACCGCGACCCTCGCCGGGGCGGATGCCTTCGCGGCCTACCACAGCCCCGCGGCGGCACCCATCCCCGGGTGGACCGATGCACCGGATCCCGAGCGCGAGGGCGAGCTGGTGACCAGCTTCGCGCCGCCCGTGGACCTCGAGCAGCCTGTTCCCCTCGACGATCCGGCAGCACTCGCGGCGCCCGCCTACACCGAGCTCCCGCCGCCCGCCGCGGAGACGGCCGACGACCGCGCCTGGCTGACCGCGCCGCCTCCCACCTTCGCGGCCCCCATGCTCGTGGAACCGCCGCTCGAGCCCGCCGTCGGCACGGTCGACCCGGCGATCCTCGCAGCTCCCCAGCCCGGCGTGCTCGCCGCCGACTTCGCCGCGTTCGCGCCGCCCACCGTCGGCGAGGAGCAGGTGGACGTGAGCCAGCTGCCGCCCCCGGCCGTCGGTTCCGTCGCACAGGGGCCCGTCGGCTTCGAGGATGCGCCTGCGCCCGTCGTGACGGTGGTCTCCGCCGCCGCGCCCAGCCCGGTGGACCCGGAGGCGGAGGGGATCGACGCACTCGATCGCGCCGACCTCGCCCCGCCGATCTCGGTGGAACCCGGGGGTGAGGCGTCGATCGCCCCCCTCGCCCCTGCCCCCGTGTCGACCGCGACGGTCGTCGCCGTCGGCGAGCCGGTCGCCGAGGAGCCGAGTGACCCCTCGGCCGCGGCCGTCGAGAAGGTCGGCGTCGAGCCGACCCCGCTGGAGCGCCGCGCCGGGCACGCGGCGCGGCTGTTCTGGCTCTGGTTCGCCGCGAACTCCTCCGTCGTCATCGTCGCCGTCGCCGCGACGCTCTTCATCCAGGGCATGAGCCTGCGGCAGGTGCTGGTCGCCGTGGTCGCCGGTGTCGCGCTCTCCGCGCTGCCGCTCGGCCTCGGCTCGCTCGCCGGCAAGTGGAGCGGACAGCCGACGATGGTCGTCTCGCGGGCCACCTTCGGCATCCGGGGCAATGTCGTGCCCGCGGTGCTCGCCGTGCTCGGCCGCGCCCTCTGGGGCGGTGTGCTGCTCTGGCTCGTCGCGTCCAGCGCGATCGCGGTCATCGCCCCCCAGTCCGCAGACGCCCCGGTGCCTGCCCTCGCCGCCCTCGCCGTCGGCGGCGTGCTCGCGGCGATCGTCGCGGTCGTCGGTTACGGCCTGCTGCACCGTGTGCAGCGGGTGCTCGGCATCCTCTCGCTCCTGCTGGTGGTCGTCACGATCGTCGCCACCGCCTCGCGTGTCGACATCGCCGCCTCCCTGCGCACCGACGACGGATCGTGGCTGCTGGCCATCGGCGGCGTCGTCACGGTGTTCAGCGTCGTCGGTCTCGCCTGGGCGCAGTCGAGCTCCGACCTCGCGCGCTACCAGAATCCCGCGGGCTCGGGTGCCGCCAACATGCTGTGGGGGAGTTTCGCGGTGATCCTGCCGACCCTCGCGATCCTGTCCTGGGGTGCGGTGCTTGCCGCATCCGATCCCGCCCTCGCGGAGGGCTTGGCCAGCGCACCGCTCGCGACGCTCGTCGCGGTGGTTCCCGCCCCGCTCGCCTTGCCGTTGCTCGGCGCCACCTCCTTCGGCCTCGTCGCGGGCGCGATCGTCACGATGTACTCGGGGGGTCTCGCGATCCTCGCGGTCGGCGCGCGGCTGACCCGTGCCGTGGCAACCCTGATCGCGGCGGTGCTCGTGATCGCCGTCGGCGCGGGGCTGCTGCTGCTCGGGGTCGACACCCGCGACATCGTGAGCGACATCGCGACGACCCTCGCCGTTCCGGTCGCCGCGTGGACCGGCATCTTCGCGAGCGAGATGATGATCCGGCTCCGCCGCTTCCACTCGCCGTCGCTGCTCGCCGCGGGCGGCGTGTACCCGTCTGTGCGCTGGGTGAACCTGGTCGGCCTGATCGTGATCTCGGCGATCGGATTCGGGTTCACGACCGCCCAGCTGGCCGGCCTGCAATGGGAGGGCTACCTCTTCTCGGCGCTCGGCATCGGAAGCGACAACCCGCTCGCCGCGACCGACGCCGGTGTGCTCGTGGCGCTCGTGCTGGGCCTCCTCCTCCCGCTCGCGTCGGGGATTCCCGCGATCCGCCGTCAGGAGAGCGACCGCGAGGCGGAGCCGGTCAGCCCGGCGCCAGCGGCTCCCCTCGTAGACTGAGGCGGTGGCTCCGACTCTCTCCCAGGTGACCGACGTCGCGCACGGTCTCTGGCCGATGTCCGGCGCCGAGGACTGGGATGCGCCCGGCCTCGTGGTGGGCGACCCGGCCGCCGGGATCACGGCGATCCATCTCGCGGTCGACGCGGTGCCCGACACCGCCGACGAGGCGCTCGAGCGCGGCGCGCAACTGCTCATCGTGCACCACCCGCTGCTGCTGCGCGGTGTCACCACGGTCGCGGAGGACCGCTACAAGGGCGCGGTGATCGCGCGCCTCATCCGGGGCGGTTGCGGGCTGCTCGCCGCGCACACGAACGCCGACGTCGTCGCCGACGGCACCTCGGCGGTGCTCGCCCGGCGGCTCGGACTGCGGGAGGTCCGCCCGATCGCGCCCTCGGCCGCGGATGCCGAGCTCGGCCTCGGCCGGGTCGGCGAGCTGCCCGACGCGGTCACGCTCGGGGAGCTCGCGCGGGGGCTGCAGGAGGTGCTCCCGGCGACGGCGCAAGGCATCCGTGGCGCGGGCGACTACTTCGCCCGCGTGCGCCGCGTCGCGCTCTGCGCGGGCGCAGGAGACTCGCTGCTGACGCATCCCGCGGTGCGCGGTGCCGACGTCTACATCACGAGCGATCTCCGGCATCACCCGGCGTCGGAGGCGCGGGAGAACGCGCGCCTCTCCGGTGGTCCCGCGCTGCTCGACATCTCGCACTGGGCCGCCGAATGGCTCTGGCTCGAGGTGGCCGCTGGGGCGCTTCGCGAGGCGCTTCCCGGCGTCACGATCACCGTCAGCGAACTGCGCACCGATCCGTGGGACTTCGCCCTCGTCTGACCTCGACCACAGACGTCGATCCCGATCCCGACGTCGATTCCACCCCGAAAGAACGGACACCGAATGGGTCTCAAGGCCGCACCCGAAGACCAGGCGCTCCTGCTGGAGTTGCACGACTTCGACACGCGAGTGCAGCAACTCGGACACCGGCTGCGCACCCTTCCCGAGACGGCACGGCTCGCCGAGCTCGCCGCGGCGAGCGAGACGCTGCGCCGCTCGGTCATCGAGCAGGGCGGTGCGCTCGAGGACGCCCAGACCGAGCTCGGGCGGATCGAGTCGGATGTCGCGGTCGTCGAGGCGCGGATCGAACGCGACCGGGGCAGGCTGGAGGCGAGCTCCTCGATGAAGGACGTGCAGGCGCTCGAACAGGAGCTCGCCGCGCTGGCCCGTCGTCGTGACGAGCTGGAGGAGATCGAGCTCGCCGTCATGGAGAAGGTCGAGGAGCTCGAGGTGGCGCTGTCGTCGGTGCGTCTCCAACTGGAGGCGCACGAGGTCGAGGTCGGCACGACCACGGCGTCGCGGGATGCGGGAGCAGCGCAGATCGAGGCGGAACGCGCCCACGTCACGGCCGATCGGGAGACCGTCGCCGGGCGGGTGCCCGCGGAACTGCTCGCGCTCTACGAGAAGCAGCGTGCCCGCTACGGGGCCGGCGCCTCGCATCTGCGCGGGGGCGTGTCGAGCGCGAGCGGCGTCGCGCTCAACGCGACCGACCTGGGCGTCGTGCGCGCGGCCGCACCCGACGACGTGCTCATCTGCCCCGACTCGAGCGCCATCCTGGTGCGCACCGCCGAGTCCGGAATCTGAGCGCGCGACCATCGCATCCGCTCCGGGCGCTATCCTGGGGGCGCGAACGGGTCGGCCAGACGGTCGCGTCGCGTGCCGCGAGGTGCGCGCCGAGGAACGTCCGGGCTCCGCAGAGCAGGGTGGTGGGTAACACCCACCCGGAGTGATCCGCGAGAAAGTGCAACAGAGAGTAGACCGCCCAGGTGCCTTCGGGTGCCGGGGTAAGGGTGAAACGGTGGTGTAAGAGACCACCAGGGGCCCGAGTGATCGGGCTCGCTGGGTAAACCTCGCCCGGAGCAAGGTCAGACAGACACCGATGAGGCTGCTCGCCGAGGTGTCGGGTAGACCGCTGGAGGGCTGCGGCGACGTAGTCCCGAGAGAGATGGCCGTCCGATCAGGCCGCGCTGCGAAGCGCGGTGCCGATCGACAGAACCCGGCGTATCGGCCGGCCCGTTCGCCCATGAAGAAGCGCCCCCGGGAATCCCCGGAGGCGCTTCTTCATGGTGGAGTTCTCGTCAGGCGAGACGGATGTTCGCCGCCTGCGGACCCTTCTGTCCCTGAGTGACCTCGAACTCGACGCGCTGGCCCTCCTCGAGGGTGCGGTAACCCTTCGATTCGATGGCCGAGTAGTGCGCGAAGACGTCCTGAGCTCCGTCGTCGGGGGTGATGAAGCCGAAACCCTTTTCGGCGTTGAACCACTTCACGGTTCCAGTGGGCATGAGACTGCTTTCTTCCTGGTGCATGCGCCCACCTACCGGGCGTTCTGCTCAACCTAGTGCACGCGGGCGACGTCCGGGCAGTGCAATACGGCAGATTTCACCGAACCGAAATGTTGTCTCACGCGGCGGTGGGACCGCCCGCGAGCCAGGCCGCGCCCAGGATTCCGGCGTTGTTGCGCAGCGTCGCCGGCACGATCGGCGTCTCCAGCTCGAGGAGGGGCAGGAACTCCTCGTAGTTCTTGGAGACGCCTCCTCCCACGATGAACAGCTCGGGGGAGAACAGGAACTCGACGCGCGAGTAGTACGCCTGCAGGCGCTTCGCCCAGTCGTGCCAGCCGAGATCCTCGCGCTCCTTCGCCGCGTAGGAGGCCTGCGACTCCGCGTCCTTTCCGTCGATCTCGAGGTGGCCGAGCTCCGTGTTGGGCACCAGCACCCCGTCGTAGAGGAACGCGCTGCCGATCCCCGTGCCGAGGGTCGTCACGATGACGAGGCCGTCGGTGCCGACCGCGGCGCCGAACTTCGCCTCCGCGACGCCCGCCGCATCCGCGTCGTTGACGAAATGGATGTCGCGGCGAAGCGTCGCCTCGAAGAGCGACTCGGCGTCGAGGCCGATCCAGCGCTTCGAGACGTTCGCCGCCGACATCGTGCGGCCGTGCCGCACGATCGCGGGGAAGCAGACGCCGACCGGCACCTGGGCCGCCTCGGCGCCGAAGCCGCTGACCAGCTCGGCGACGGCCGCCAGCACGTCGTCCGGCTCGCCGCCCTCGGGCGTCGGAACCTTCACCCGCTCGCTCACCAGCTCCCCGCGTGCGATGTCGACCAGGGCGCCCTTGATGCCGGTTCCCCCGATGTCGATGCCGACGGCGTGTGTGCTCATGGGTTCCTCCGGGATGTCAGGGCAGGGTCAGGATCTCGGCACCGCGTTCGGTGACGACGAGGGTGTGCTCGAACTGGGCGGTGACCGACAGGTCGCGGGTGACGATGGTCCAGCCGTCGTCCCACTCGTCCCACTCGATCGTGCCGGGGTTCTCGGGGGTGCCGAGCGTCAACATCGGCTCGATCGTGAACACCATCCCCGGCTCCATGACGGTGTCGTAGCTCGGCGCCGCGTCGTAGTGGGGCACGATGAGCCCGGTGTGGAAGGCGCTGCCGACTCCGTGTCCCGTGTAGTCGCGCACGACGCCGTAGCCGAAGCGGCGCGCGTAGCTCTCGATGGCGCGTCCGATGACGTTGAGCTCGCGGCCGGGCGCGACCGCCTTGATGCCGCGGTTCAGCGCTTCACGGGCGCCGTCGACGAGGGCGCGGACCTCCGGGGCGACGTCGCCGACGAGGAAGGTCGCGTTGAGGTCGCCGTGCATGCCGTCGTGGAAGGCCGTGATGTCGATGTTGATGATGTCACCGTCCGCGAGCACGGTGTCGTCGGGGATGCCGTGGCAGATCACCTCGTTGAGCGAGGTGCAGGACGCCTTCGGGAAGCCGCGGTAGCCGAGGGTCGAGGGGTACGCGTCGTGCGCCACCAGGAAGTCGTGGGCGATCTCGTCGAGTTCGTCGGTCGTGACGCCGGGACGGATGGCGGCGCCGACGGCCTCGACGGCCTGGGCCGCGATCCTGCCGCTCGTGCGGATCCGTTCGATCTCGGCGGGGGAGTAGACATCCGAGCCCGTGAAGGCTCGCGGCCCCAGGCGCCCCACGTATTCGGGGCGGGGGATCGAGCGCGGAACCGGACGTGCGGGTGAGAGCGCGCCTGCGACGAGGTGACCGACGGCGTCGCGAGGCATAGGCTCAAGCGTACCGAGCGGAAGGCGAGCAGATGACCGAGTGGTGGTACAACCACAAGACCGGCGAGGTCGAGGAGGGCCCGCAGTCGCTGGGTTCCGAGCGAGACGGTCCTTTCGCGACGCGCGAGGATGCGGCGCGTGCCCCCGAGATCGCGCAGGAGCGAGCCCGAGCCTGGGCCGCCGAGGACTCCGCCGACGACTGACCCCGCCCCCGCCCACTGCTCACGCCCCGATCGCTGAGTGGTCGGTTCTCGGCCTCAAAACCGAGAAATGGGGCCAGAAACCGACCACTCAGCGATCGGGGCGTGAGTGATCGGGGCGTCGGGATGCGGGGCGGAACTCAGTCCTCGTAGGAGTGCTCCGGGCCGGGGTACTCGCCCGAGGCGACGTCGGCCGTCCAGGCGTGCACGGCATCCGTGAGCACCTGTGAGAGGTTCGCGTACTGCCGCACGAACTTCGGGATGCGTCCGCTCGTGAGCCCCGCCCAGTCCGTCCACACCAGCAGTTGGCCGTCGGTGTGCGGGCCGGCACCGACCGAGATCGTCGGGATCGTGAGCTCCTCGGTGATGCGGCGCGCCGCCTCAGCAGGCACCAATTCGAGCACCACGGCGAAGGCCCCCGCCTCCTCGACGGCGTGCGCGTCGGCCACCAGCTGCTCGACCCGTTCGCCGCGCCCCTGGATGACGTGGCCGCCCAGCTGATGCTCGCTCTGCGGCGTGAACCCGATATGCCCCATCACCGGGATGCCTGCCGAGACGATGCGACGGATCTGCTCGGATGAGCGCACCCCACCCTCGAGCTTGACGGCGTGGGCACCGGTCTCCTTCATGAACCGGAAGGCCGTGTGCAGCGCCTCGTCCGGCCCGGTCTCGTAGGAGCCGAACGGCATGTCGGCGACGACGAATGCCCGCTTGACGGCGCCGGCCACGGCACGGGTGAGGGGGATGAGCTGGTCGATCGTGACCGGAAGCGTCGTGTCGTAGCCGAAGACGTTGTTGCCCGCGGAGTCGCCGACGAGGAGGAAGTCGATGCCCGCACGGTCGAAGATGGCCGCAGTCAACTGGTCGTAGCTCGTGAGGCCGGTGATCTTGATGCCGTTGGCCTTCGCGTTCTGGAAATGCCGGGTGCGAACCTTCTTGACGACCTCGTCTGCCATCCGGCCAGTCTAGGACGCCGCCGAACGCGGACGCGGCGGCCGGGGTGCCCTGACGCGCGGTGCCCCGACGCGCGGCACCGCGGTGCGCAGCACCCCGAGGGTGATGCACAGCTGCGCGGCGAGGTAGAGGCTCATGATGAGCACATCCTCGGGAACCGTCTGGAACAGCGGCGTGAACAGCCGGAAGGCCAGCAGCGAGTCGCTCGCGACGAAGAGGGCGCCCCCGATGGTCGTGAAGGAGTTGCCGCGGGTCGCCGACGCCGCCATGTAGGCGAGCACGGCGCCGTAGACGGCCACCGCGACGCGCTGATCGCCGAGGTACGGCCAGAGTGCGAGCAGCAGTCCCGCGAACCAGGGCAGCAGACCGAGCGTCCACCACGAGAGCCGTCGCCGGAAGGCGAGGTGGAACAGCGCGATGTAGGCCAGATGGGCGACGAGGAAGAAGCCCAGACCCACGATGAAGAACGGCAGCGTCAGATCCCCGAGCCATGACAGCACGAGTGCGGCGACGAGCAGCGCGAGCACCGGCCCGCGCACGCTCACCCGTCCGACGCCGAGCACGATCACCACGCCGAGCAGCAGCGCCGGGATGGTGAGCCCCTTGGTCGCGCGATCGAGGTCGACGAGCCCCGCCGCCTTCACCGCGAGGTGGAAGAGCGACACCACGACGAACGGTGCGAAGGCACCGAACATCACGGGCGCTCGTTTCATCTCAGATCAATCCTTGCGCCAACATGGCGTCCGCGACGCGCACGAAGCCCGCCGTGTTGGCGCCGAGCACGTAGTCGCCCGGGTGGCCGTAGCGTTCGGATGCCGCATAGGCCGCGTCGTGCACGTCGCGCATGATCTGCCGCAGGCGCGATTCGCTGTCGTCGAAGTCCCAGCGCTGGCGGGAGGCGTTCTGGCTCATCTCGAGCGCCGAGGTGGCGACCCCGCCGGCGTTCGCCGCCTTGCCGGGGGCGAACAGCACGCCGGATGCCTGGAACGCCGCGACGGCCTCCGGGGTGCTCGGCATGTTGGCACCCTCGCTGACCGCGCGGACGCCGCCCCGGATGAGGGCGGCTGCGTCGTCGCCGTCGAGTTCGTTCTGCGTCGCCGACGGCAGCGCGACGTCGCCCGGCACCTCCCAGACCCGTCGTCCCGGGACGAAGCGCGCCGAGGTCCGGCGTTCGGCGTACTCGGCGATGCGGGCGCGCTCGACCTCCTTGACCTGCTTCAGCAGCCCCAGGTCGATGCCGGCGTCGTCGACGATGTAGCCGGAGGAGTCGGATGCCGTGAGCGCCTTCGCGCCGAGCTGGTGCAGCTTCTCGATCGCGTAGATCGCCACGTTGCCCGATCCGGAGACGATCGCGGTGCGCCCCTCGAGACCGTCGCCGCGCCGCGCCAGCATCTCTTCGAGGAAGAAGACGGCACCGTATCCGGTCGCCTCCGTGCGCACCTCGGCGCCACCCCACAGCACGCCTTTGCCGGTGAACATGCCCGACTCGTGCCGGTTGGTGAGGCGCCGGTACTGACCGAAGAGGTAGCCGATCTCGCGCGCGCCGACCCCGATGTCGCCCGCGGGGACGTCGGTGTGCTCGCCGAGGTGGCGGTAGAGCTCCGACATGAAGCTCTGCGAGAAGCGCTCGATCTCGCGGTCGCTCTTGCCGTGCGGGTCGAAGTCGGAGCCGCCCTTGGCCCCGCCGATGCCCTGCCCGGTCAGCGCGTTCTTGAGGATCTGCTCGAAGCCGAGGAACTTGATGATCCCGAGGTTGACGCTCGGGTGGAAGCGCAGGCCGCCCTTGTAGGGGCCGAGCGCCGAGTTGAACTGCACGCGGAATCCGCGGTTCACCTGGACGCGACCCGTGTCGTCGACCCACGGCACCCGGAACATGATCTGGCGCTCGGGCTCGACGAGGCGCTCCAGGATCCCCGCCTCGACGTACTCCGGATGCTGTTCGAGCACGGGCCCGACGGACTCGAGCACCTCGTGGAGCGCCTGGTGGAACTCGGGTTCGCCCGCGTTGCGTGCGACAGCGGTGCGGTAGACGGATTCGACGGTCGAGGGAGGATTCACGAGGGAGGTGGAGCTTTCTGCCGGACGAGCCGGCGTGGAACGTGCGCGGACTCAGCCCGCGGGGCGGTACGTGATGGGAAGGCGTCGGTCGCGGCCGAACGCCATGCCCGAGATCTTCGGGCCGATGGCACCCTGCCGGCGCTTCCATTCGGAACGGTCGACGAGACGGGTGACGAAGTCGACCGTCTCCGCATCGTAGCCGAGGGCCACCAGGTCGGCCCGCCCGAGGCGCTGGTTCACGTACCCCTCGAGGATGGCGTCGAGCAGCGGATACGGCGGAAGGGTGTCTTGATCCACCTGGTCAGGGCGCAGTTCCGCGCTCGGCGGCTTCGTGATCGAGTTCTCGGGGATCGGAGGCGTCTCGCCGCGGGCGGCGGCGTGTTCGTTGCGCCAGAGGGCGAGCTCCCAGACGAGTGTCTTCGGCACGTCCTTGAGCGGCGCGAAGCCGCCGGCCGAGTCGCCGTAGATCGTCGAGTAGCCGACCGCGAGCTCCGTCTTGTTGCCGGTGGTGAGCACGAGATGCCCGTGCATGTTGGACTGGGCCATCAGGATGATGCCGCGGATGCGCGCCTGCAGGTTCTCGGCGGCGACGCCCGTGAGCGCGAGCTGGGTCTCGATCGGCTCGACGAGCTCGGCGATCGGCTCGACCGAGTAGTGCAGCCCGATGCGCTCGGCGAGGTCGTCGGCATCCGAGCGGGAACCCTCCGAGGAGTAGCGGCTCGGCATGCTCACGCCGTAGACGCGATCGGCTCCGACGGCGTCTGCCGCGAGCGCGGCGCACACCGCCGAGTCGATCCCGCCGGAGAGCCCCAGGGCGACGCTCGGGAAGCGGTTCTTCTCGACGTAGTCCCGGAGCCCGAGCACGAGCGCGTTCCAGAGCTGCTCGCGATCGTCGGGCAGCTCGGCGATGTCGGGGGCGATCGGCGCGCGCTGCTCGGCGAGTGCGGTGTCGATGACCACGCGGTGCACCTTGGGCAGTTCGGCCACGTCGTGCGCCGCCTCCGGGTCGACGTCGACCACGAGCAGGTGCTCCCGGAACTGCGGTGCCCGCGCGAGGATGCGACCGGTCTCGTCGACGACGACGCTGTCGCCGTCGAAGATCAGGTCGTCCTGGCCGCCGACGATGTTGACGTAGGCGACGACCGTGCTCGTCTCGGTGGCGCGGCGGGTGACGAGCGGCAGCCGCACCTCGTCCTTGTCGCGCTCGAAGGGGGAGGCGTTGATGACGAGGAGCAGTCCGGCATCCGCCTCGAGCACCTGCTCGATGGGTCCGCCGTCGCGCCAGAGGTCTTCGCAGACGGTGACGGCGACGTCGACGTCGCGGATGCGGACCACGAGCAGCTCGTCGCCCGGGATGAACACCCGGTACTCGTCGAAGACCGAATAGTTCGGCAGATGGTGCTTGGCGTAGCGGGCGACCACCTCGCCACGGTGCAGCACCGAGGCGCAGTTCTGGGCGATCGCGGTGGGTGCGTTGCTCGCGCCCAGCAGGCGCGGCTCGTGCGGCCCGTCCGGGTGGCCGACGACCACCACGAGCTCGCCGAGCCCCTCGTCGGCGAGCCGCCGTGCGAGCGCGGGCACGGCGGCGGATGCGGCGCGCAGGAAGCTCGGTTGCGCGGCGAGATCCTCGATGGGGTAGCCGGTGAGCGCCATCTCCCCGGTCGCGAGCAGCTCGGCACCCGCCGCGTGCGCGCGCCGAGCCGCCGCGAGCACGAGCTCGGCGTTTCCGGCGAGGTCGCCGACGAGGGGGTTGGATTGCGCTAGTGCCAATCGCAGACGGGGCATGGCGATAGCCTAGGACGAGCGTGCGCGCCGGCCGAGAAGGGACCCGAATGGACAAGCAGCGAGACTTCGTTCTGCGCACCATCGAGGAACGCGGGGTGAAGTTCGTCCGCCTCTGGTTCACCGACGTCGTCGGAACCCTCAAGTCGGTGGCGCTGGCACCCGCCGAGGTCGAGGGCGCGTTCTCGGAGGGCGTCGGGATCGACGGTTCGGCGATCGAGGGCCTGACGCGGGCGTTCGAGGCGGACGTGCTCGCGCATCCGGATCCGACGACCTTCCAGATCCTGCCGTGGCGGGGCGAGGTCGACCCGACGGCGCGGATGTTCTGCGACATCACGACCCCCGACGGCCAGCCGGCGGTGGCCGACCCGCGGAACGTGCTCAAGCGGGCGCTCGCGAAGGCCGCCGATCGCGGGTTCACCTTCTACACGCATCCCGAGATCGAGTTCTATCTGCTGAAGTCGAGCAAGCTCAAGCACGGGGTGCCGGTTCCGGTCGACTCGGCGGGCTACTTCGACAACGTGCCGGGCGGAACGGCGCACGACTTCCGCCGCCGCAGCGTTCGGATGCTCGAGGATCTCGGGATCTCGGTCGAGTTCAGCCACCACGAGGCGGGTCCAGGTCAGAACGAGATCGATCTGCGCTACGCGGACGCGTTGACGACGGCCGACAACATCATGACCTTCCGCACCGTCATCAAGGAGGTCGCGATCGAGCAGGGCGTCTACGCGACGTTCATGCCGAAGCCGTTCTCGATGCATCCCGGTTCCGGCATGCACACGCACGTCTCGCTGTTCGAAGGGGATGCGAACGCCTTCTTCGATGCGGGCGGCGAATACCAGCTCTCCAAGATCGGTCGGCAGTTCGTCGCCGGCGTGCTGCAGCATGCGCCCGAGATCACCGCGGTGACGAACCAGTTCGTCAACTCCTACAAGCGACTCTGGGGCGGTGACGAGGCGCCCAGCTACGTGACCTGGGGTCACAACAACCGTTCCGCGCTCGTGCGGGTGCCGCTCTACAAGCCCGGCAAGGGCCAGAGCGCACGCATCGAGTACCGGGGCATCGACTCGGCCGCGAACCCGTACCTCGCCTACGCGCTGCTGCTCGCGGCGGGGCTCAAGGGGATCGAGGAAGGCTACGAGCTACCGCCCGAGGCGGATGCCGACGTCTTCAACATGTCGAGCGCCGAGCGGCGCGCCCTCGGCTACCAGGCGCTGCCGTCGAGTCTCGACCGGGCGCTGCTCATCATGGAGGAGTCGGAGCTCGTGGCGGAGACCCTCGGCGAGCAGGTGTTCAACTACGTGCTGCTGAACAAGCGGCGCGAGTGGGCCGGGTATCGCTCGCAGGTGACCCCGTTCGAGCTGGAAGCGAACCTGGAGGCACTCTGAGCCGCGGTGCGGTCACCCTCACCGAGCTCGCGCGGCTCGGATTCGCGGATCTGGGGGGTGCCGCCGCCGTCCTTCCGAGCGTTCCGGATGCGGTCATCCCGCTGTTTTCCTACGCCGCCGACCCGGATCAGGCCCTCCGCCATCTCGTGACGCTCCGCGAGCGGGACGCGGCGTCGACGGACGCGCTGCTCGAGGACGAGGAGGCGGCTCGTCGCATGATCGAGGTGCTGGGGGCGTCGGACGGGCTCGCGGCGTTCCTCCACCGCCATCCGGCCGAGCTGTCGGTGCTGACCCTGCCGCTCGCGGAACCCGCGCCGATCGAGCACTACCGCCGCGCACTGGCGGATGCGATCGCGGGTCTCGCGGGGGAGGATGCGCGCAACGCGCTTCGGGTCGCGTATCGACGCGAGCTGGTGCGGTTGGCGGCCTGGGATCTCGACCAGGCCGCTCCGATCGAGGTCGTCCCGCGGGTCGCCGCGGCTCTCGCCGACCTGGCAGCGGCCGCACTCGACGCCGCGCTCCTGATCGCCCGGGCGGGCGCGCGCTTCCCGGCGGAGGAGGTCGCCGCGACCCGGCTCGCCATCATCGGCATGGGCAAGTCGGGGGCGCGGGAGCTGAACTATCTGAGCGATGTCGATGTGATCTTCGTCGGCGGGGGAGACGGGATCCCCGACGACCGTGCGATCGAGATCGCCACCCGGCTGGCGGTGGACACCATGCACGCGATCCACGAGCTGGCGCTGGAGCCGCCGCTGTGGGAGGTCGATGCGAATCTGCGCCCCGAGGGCAAGGACGGCGCGCTGGTGCGCACGCTCGAGTCGCACCTGAGCTACTACGACCGCTGGGCGAAGAGCTGGGAGTTCCAGGCACTGCTGAAGGCGCGTGCGATGGCGGGGGATCTCGAGCTGGGGGAGCGCTTCGTCGCGGGGGTCGCCCCGAAGGTGTGGGCGGCGTCCTCTCGCGACGGCTTCGTCGAGTCGGTGCAGAAGATGCGCGAGCGCGTGATGCAGCACATCCCGCGTGAGGAGATCGATGTTCAGCTGAAGCTCGGGCCGGGCGGGCTCCGCGACGTCGAGTTCACGATCCAGTTGCTGCAGCTCGTGCACGGCCAGGCGGATCCCGACATCCGGCAGCGTGCCACGCTCGATGCGCTGGCCGCTCTCGCCGACCGCGGCTACATCGGCCGGGTGGAGGCCGCGGGTTTCGGTCGCGACTACCGGTTCCTGCGGCTCGTGGAGCACCGGGTGCAGCTCTCGCGGATGCGGCGCACCCATCTGATGCCCCGAAGCGAGGGGGAGCAGCGCGCACTCGCCCGCGGCAGCAGGCTCGCCACGACCGCGGACGGCCTGGTGACGGCGTGGCGCGAGGTGCAGCAGGAGGTGCGCAGCCTGCACGAGCGGCTCTTCTACCGGCCGCTGCTGTCGGCGGTCGCCTCGCTCCCCGAAGACGGGTACGCCCTCACGAGCGAGCAGGCGGAGGCGCGGCTCGCGGCCATCGGCTTCCAGGATCCGCGGGGGGCGCTGCGTCACATCGCGGCGCTCACCGGCGGGGTGTCGCGTCGGGCGGCGATCCAGCGCACCCTGCTGCCGGTCATGCTGCAGTGGTTCGCGGACGGTGCCGACCCCGACTACGGCCTGCTCGCCTTCCGGCGTCTCTCCGACGACCTCGGCGAGGAGTACTGGTTCCTGCGGATGCTGCGCGACTCATCCGGTGCCGCCGAGCGGCTCACCCAGGTGCTCGCGAGTTCGCGCTTCGTCGGGGTGCTCTTCGAGCGCTTCCCGGAGGCGGCGGCCTGGCTGGAGAACGACGCCGAGTTGCGACCGCGTACCGTCGAGGAGCTGCTCGAGGAGACGGATGCGACGCTCGCCCGGTATGCGGGCGACGTGGATGCGGCCGCGAAGGCGCTGCGAACGGCGCGCCGCCGCGAGGTGTTGCGTCTCGCGCTCTCCGCGATCGTGGGGCTGATCCGCGTCGACGAGCTGGGGTCGGCGCTGTCGGCGGTGACCACGACGATCCTCACCGGGGCGCTCCGGCTCGCGCACCGCTGGGGTGACGAGGTGGAGTTCGGCATCATCGCGATGGGCCGCTACGGCGGCGCGGAGCTCGGTTTCGGCAGCGATGCCGATGTCATGTACGTCTACCGGCCGGCCGGGTGCGAACCGGAGGACGCGCAGCGGCGCGCCGAGCAGATCGTGCACGAGATCAAGCGGCTCACCGAGGATCTGCGCTTGCCGCTCGATCTCGACCTGGGGCTGCGCCCGGAGGGCAAGAACGGCGCGATCGTGCGCTCGCTCGAGAGCTATCGCGCCTACTACGCCCGCTGGTCGCTCACCTGGGAGGCGCAGGCGCTGTTGCGGGCTCGGGGGGTGGTGGGCGATGCCGCGCTGCTCGCGGACTTCGAGCGCATGGCGGACGAGGTGCGCTACCCGGAGGCGATCACGCCGGATGCCGTGCGCGAGGTGAAGCGCATCAAGGCGCGGGTGGAGTCGGAGCGACTGCCGCAGGGCGCCGATCCGGCGCGGCACCTGAAGCTCGGCCGCGGCTCGCTCTCGGACGTCGAGTGGCTCGTGCAGCTGTTGCAGCTGGAGCACGCTCGGGAGGTTCCGGGGTTGCGCACCACCTCCACGCTCCGCGCCCTCGA
Organism: Leifsonia xyli; assembly: GCA_003243275.1. Lineage (GTDB taxonomy): Bacteria > Actinomycetota > Actinomycetes > Actinomycetales > Microbacteriaceae > Homoserinibacter. Next base: position 144,839 of record QFQR01000007.1, read on the forward strand.
CGCCGCCGTGCAGGCGGAGCTCGTGGCGGAGCCGGATGCGGATCGCCTGCGCACCGCCTGGATCATCGCGTCGCGCGCCCGCTCGGCGATGACCCTGTGGACCGCGAAGACCGCCGACGTGCTGCCGACCGACCGGCGCGCGCTCGAGGGCGTGGCGCGCCTGATGGAGTACCCGCCGCACTCGGCGACCCAGCTCGACGAGGACTACCTCCGCACCACGCGCATCGCAAGGCAGGTGTTCGAGCGTCTCTTCTACGGCTCGCGGCTGTAGGGGGCTGCCCGATCCTGCGGGGTGCCGAAGTGTCCCGCGTGAGGTATCTGGCGGATGCTCGTTCCTCGATCAGCGGCTGCTGCGGATCCGTCGGGATCGACCGAGAGTTGCCCGTGCGACGACTCCCGCGGAGAGCAGCAGCATTCCGAGGAGGATGCCCGTTGCCGTGTCGCCAGGTCCCGTCGCGGGAAGCTCAGCTGTCGCGGGGGTCGTCGTCGTCCAGTTCGCGGTGAGGGTGAGCGGCGCCGTCGCCGGGGTGCTGAAGTCGTACGCAACCTCGCCGGCGGTCCACCCCGCGAACACGGCACCCGCACGCGTCGGGTCGCTCGGCCGACTCGCGAGCGAGCCTGGGTCGACGATCTGCGGGGCGACCACGGAACCGCCCGTGCTGTCGAAGGTGACGAGGTAGGCGAAGGACACCTCGATGCGGAACGCGCTGCCCACAGCCGAGGCGACCGCGCGATAGACGAGCCCCGCGGGGGTGACGGAGCTGGTGATCGCGGCCGCGGTCGGACCGTTGCCGTCCGTTGCCGCCCCCGGTGCCGCGGTTGCGTGCACGTCGAAGAGCCCGGGGGATCCGACGTTTGCCCCGCCACCGCCGCCGACGCCGGTTGCGCCGGTCGCGGTGAGGCGGCCGCCCGTCAGCGTCACTGCCGCGCCCTGGCCCCCGGTGCTTCCATTGCCGAAGCCGCCACCGACACCCGCGTTGTACGTCGACCTCGCCGTCACCGTTCCGCCCGAGATGACGACGGTGCCGCCGTCACCACCGACAGCACCGTTGCCGCTGCCGCCGCCGATGCCCGCGCCGCTTCCGCTGGTGGACGCCGTGACGGTGCCGCCCGAGACATTCACCGATCCACCGGCACCTCCAGCTGCACCGTTGCCGCTGCCGCCGCCGATGCCAGCGCCGACGGCGCTCGTCGCGGTGACGGTGCCGCCCGTCACGGTGAGTGTGCCCCCGGCACCTCCAGCTGCACCGTTGCCGAGGCCGCCGCCGATGCCCGCGCCGTTTTGGCTCGTCGCGGTGACGGTGCCGCCCGTCACGATGAGTGTGCCCCCGGAGCCCGCGGTCGCGCCGGTGCCGGAGCCGCCGCCGATCGCTGCACTGAGGCCGCTGGTCGCGGTCACCGTGCCACCCTCGATCCGGACGGTGCCGGCGTCGCGGTTGCCGAACGACGGGCCGCCGATCGCCGCGCCGCCGATGCTGTCGGACGTCGCGGTGAGAGCGCCGCCACCTACGGAGTCGAGGATGGTGAGCGAGACGCCGGTCGGAACACCGACCGCCGCAGCGGAGCCGGGCGGCGAGGTGATCTCGAGGGTGTGCCCGTTCAAGTCGAGCGAGGAGACTCCCGGGCCGAAGGGCAAGGAACCGCCGGCCGAGTCCGCGGCCAGGATGTCGCCGCCGAGGGTGATCGTGGCCCCGCCGGTGGCTGCGGCGGTCGTGAGATCGCTCCAGCTGGTCACCGTGATCGGTGCCGCGGATGCCGCCGCTGCGGCCCCGATCGCCATCGGCACGGCGAGCAGCAGGGTGGCTGCAGAGAACGTCACACTGCGTCCGGGCACGGATCCTCCAGAATTCGGGTCAGGCGACACTATCGGACGGGCCGCCTCCCGAAGGAGACGGCCCGTCCGTCCGCTGTGATGCAGGTGGTTCAGACCCCGAAGTACAGCTCGGCTTGAGGATCTGAGAACCGTAGGGAGTTCCACAGGCTCACACTTCCCTGCAAAGACAGGGAAATGCAATGGTGAGCATGGGTGGGGTCGCTGCTGCGGCTGTCCGAGAACCCGTCCGTTTACTCGATTCTTGGCCGTCCTACGGGGTTCGCTGGAGGTCGACGGGTGGTGCCGCCTACCTCATTGGTATGAGCGACGCCCGCCCCCGCCTCTGGACTCCGCAGGAGCTTGCAGAGTACACGGGTATCCCGATCAGGACGCTCGCTGACTGGCGGACAGAGCGTGCGCGGAGCCGAGGTCTCGGCTTGCCGTTCGTCGCGCTCTCGTCGCACAACGTTCGCTACCGCGATGAGGACGTCGAGGCGTTCATCGCGGGGCGGATCGTGGCCCCGACGGATAGGGCGGGCGACTGATGGCGCGGCCGAAGCGTGCGCTCGGCGAACTCGGCAAGGTGACCTACACCGTCGAGCCGAACGGCCTGGTCATCGCGCGAGCGCGGATCTATGACGGCAACGGGCAGGAGCGTCGTCCCAGCGGCAGCGGCGCGACCGAGGCTGAGGCGCTGGCGGCGTTGCAGGAAGCGGCCGATGTCGCTGTCGGTCGAGTGCTGGCGCGACGGACTCAGGTCATGACGGTCGCTGAGCTGGCGACTACATGGCTGAAGACGGCGTATCACGATGACGATCCGCGGGTGCTGCGCCAGCGCCGCGAGCAGACCGTCGACGGCTACGCGTCGGTGGTCCGCGCGCATGTCATCCCGCGCGCCGGTGCCATCCCCATTGCCGACATCACCGCTGATCGCGCCGACGGGCTGCTCATGGACATCGCCCGAGAGAAGTCGGTGACGACGGCGAACAAAGTTCGGAATGTGATGTCGCTCATGTTCGACTGGGCGATCCAGCAGGGGCATTTCTCGGCTGCCGGGTCGATCCAGAAGACCCTGTATGGAGCGGTCGTCGTGGCGAACCCCATCCGAGCGACCAGAAGGGCGGATGAGCCGGACACGGTGTACTTCGAACTGGACGCGGTGCAGGTCAAGTTCATCCTCCACCTGATCCGCGATGTGTGGCCCGAGCGGCACCGGAAGCGGTATCCGGTGGGCCGACGGCCCAACTACAAGCTGCTCGCCGACTACATCCTCATCACGCTCGGCACCTCCGAGCGGACAGCAGAACCGATTGCGATCCGGTTCCAGGACGTGCGGTTCGAGGCCGTGGATCAACCGGATGGAAGCCTCACGATGGAGGCGCTCGTCTGGGTCGGCGGGACGATGGTTCGCACCAAGTCCCGCGGCCTGT
>QFQR01000005.1 GCA_003243275.1 Leifsonia xyli
AAGCACATCGACGGGCAGGGCCGCACGCTCGGCGGCATGGTGCTGGGCTCGGAGAAGTTCGTCATGGACCACCTCCACACCTTCCTGCGGCAGACCGGCCCGTCGCTCTCGCCTTTCAACGCCTGGACGCTCGCCAAGGGGCTCGAGACGCTGTCGCTCCGGGTGGAGAAGATGCAGGCGAACGCGGCCGCGATCGCGGACTTCCTCGCCGCCCATCCGAAGATCACGAGGCTCTCCTATTGCGGACGGCCCGACCATCCGCAGGCGGCGCTCGTGAAGAAGCAGATGGCCGGCGGCGGCACGCTGGTCGCCTTCCGGGTCGACGGCGGCAAGGCGGAGGCGTTCCGGCTCGGCAACGCGCTGGAGGTGATCAAGATCTCGAACAATCTCGGCGACGCCAAGTCGATCCTGACCCACCCGGCGACCACCGACGCGGCGCTGAAGGCGGTGTGACGGGACGGCGGCCTCGGTTTTAAGAAGCCCCGCCCGGCGGCGAACTCGGGCGGACCGACGTCCGAGGCGCAGCGGCCGAAGCGGGCGAGCCCGACGCGGTCGATCCGCCGCCAGCGGTTCAGCCGGCTTTTTCGTCGGCGTGAGCAGGCTCGCTTGGATGTTCCAGATCCGCCGGTTTCATCTGCCGCAGAAACAAGAATGGCTGCGCGGCTTGGGGCCGCGCAGCCTGTTTTCGTCCGGTTCGTGGGCTCAGAGCGAGCAGTAGCCGGAGATCTTGCCCTTGCTCAGGCCGCGGGGAGAGGTCCCGGTCGCGAACAGGCGATCCCTGACCGCCGCCCGGAACTTCTTCGAGAGCGGGGTGAAGCCGCCCGCACGGGCCTTCGCGCCGCTCTTTGCGCTGAACGCATAGTTGGCGAAGCTGCTCACGCCTTCGAACTTGTTCTTCGGATAGCAGGTGTAGAAGTTGAGGAAGGTGAAGCCGACGATCGGGTAGGCGTTCATCTGGGTCGGGTTGTTGACGGCCGGATCGAGGACCGCGAGCTTCTGGCCCCACACGAGCGCCGAGTCGGTCACAGCCGGCGGCGTCATCGAGCGCATGGCGCTGTCGACGTTGCTCCACGAAGCCGAGCGCTTGTAGTTCTTGAAGGTGCCGTTGTCGATGTCGTACTGGTTCTGCAGGTTCGCGGTCGACGGAGCCGGCGAGCCGGCGCCGGCCGCGGGGGTCGCGATCAGGTCGGTGTAGTCGGGGCTGACATAGCCGATCGCATAGGCGTTGTTCGCGACGGCGGTCGAGACGCCGCCGCTGCCGGCCGCGGGGATCAGACGGCCCGACGGGATCAGGTCGGACCAGGCGATGGTCGTCTTGCCGGTGGGCTGGGACGGGTCGGCGCTGTTCGTCGCGGGGAACGAGAAGCCGCCGGCGGCGGCGCTGCCGTCGCAGACCGTGTCGAGGTGGCGGCTGAAGATCTCCGTGGTGCCGCTGCTGTCGCTGCGGACCACGACCTTGATCTCCTGGTTCGACGGCGCCTTGCCGTTGTCACGCACGATCAGCGGATCGTTCCAGCGGGAGATGCCGCCGGTGAAGATGCCGCAATAGCTCGCGCGGGACAGATACAGGATCTTGCCGGTGGCCTGCTTGCCGTCCTTGTCGACGAGGCCGGTCGGGCCGTTCTTCCTCAGCGTGAGGCTGGCCTTGTTGAAGGCGAGCGTCACGGGCGTGCCGACGCTCGGCACCTGGATCGGGTCGCCCCAGCGCGCGGCGTTGTAGGTGTCGAGGTCCGCGGTCGTCAGGATCGCGTCGCTGCCGGCGAACTGGATGTCTTCCTTCTGCGCGGTCGTGACGTCGGACGGCAGCGGCTGGGCCGGCGTGCCGGAGCCGCCCGGGAACCAGGTGTTGTTGTTGAACATGTGGTTTTCGAACGAGGCCTTGCCGGCGCCGCTGCCGGTGTTGGCGGGGATCGAGCCGCCGCTCGGGCGGATCAGCGGCCCTGACCGCGGATGGTCTGCTGGGCCAGGGCCGGCGAGACGGCGAAGAGCGCGAGCGCGGAAACGCCCGCCAGCCTGAAGAGGTGAGACATCTGGAATCCTTTGTCGTCCGTGATGCGGACGCCTCGCGCCATGACAAAGGTCTCGCTGCGCGGGTCCGGCCCGCCGCTCTTATTTGGAAAATAATTTCGATATGTTTCTGATCCAAAGGAGTTTTTGCTTGAAAGTTTTCAAAATTTTCGATTATATTATATGAGAGAGATTCTGTTCGCAGAAATGTGAGTGAGTTTCTTTTTCGGCCGCTCGTCGGCTTTCAACGTTTCGCGCTCACCACCTTCACCGAAAAGACGATCGACTCGAGGCGCTGGTTCAACGCGGCGACGTCGGTCCCGGGACCCGAGCCCTTGAGGCAAAGACCCCTGCAGCCGCCGCCCGCAAGCCGCGCGCCTCGCGGCGCGGCCGCCCCGAAGCCGAAGGTCGCGGCCGGCACGACGCCGGTCACGGCGTATCCCCGCGCCGACAGCTTCGAGCGCACGGCGAGGCAATAGTTGACGGAGAGCTGCGAGAACCGCGTTTCGCCATGGCCGGCGCGGTATTTCATCGTCGCCGTGCAGATGTCCTGTCCCGCGAGCCGCCAGGCGCGCGCCAGATAGGTCACGCCATAGCGGATGTTGGTCGCGGGATCCGCGAGTTCGTCGGTCGTGCCCGCGAAGCCGAGCATGCGGGCGGTTCCGGGCATGACCTGCATCAGCCCGACCTCTCCCGCGCCGCCGCGGGCGGACGGATCGTGCGGGGAGGGAGGAGACGGCGGCGGCCGCGTCCTGCGCCGGGGAGTCCGGCTGCGGCTCGGCGCTCGCCGTCGCGCCGCCCATGAGCGCGGCGCAGGCGGCGGCCGCGAGCGTCGCGGCGAGGCCCCTCATTGCGTTTCGGCCTTGCAGTCCGGCTGGTCGGGCGGGCAGTCCTTGCCGTCGCCGCCGCCATAGCCGAGCACCTCGACGATGATGATCGACGCCTGGTCGGAGGCGCCGTCCTGGCCGGGGGCCGCGGCGTCCGCGTTGGCTTCGGCGCTCGCCGCGGCCGTGAGCGCCCCGAGCGGGGCGACCGCGACCTGAGGCACGCCCACCGACGCGCCGCCGACCGAGATGTTGTCGGCGTTCGCGACGGTCTCGGCCGCGATGTTGATGTTGCCCGCGACGCGGATGCCGGCCGCGCCCGCGTCCACCGTGCCGCGCGGCGCGATCAGGAAGACGTCCGGCGCCTCGACGTCGGGCGAGGGCTGGAACGCCGCGATGCCGGCGCCTGTCGCGCTGCCGCGGCGGTCCTCGACCGAGTAGCCGTTGTAGTCGGTGTCGACCACGACCGGCGGGAAGTTCGAGGAGGTTTTGGGGCCTTCGCCGCCGTTGAGGTCGCCGTTCGAGGACCACATCACGATGTCGCCGCCGCCCTGCGTGAACAGGCGGCTCTGGTTGAGCAGCACGTCGCCGTCGGTGAAGGTGTAGATCGTGCCGCCGCGCACGGTCAGAAGGCCCTCGTAGCCCGCCGGGATGGCGTCGATCGACAGGGGCGGCTGGGCGCCGACCTTGAGCGCTTCGTAGAGGGCCGCGCCGCCGTAGTTGCGTCGCGCGATCTGCTGCGCGGTCCGCACCACCGATCCCGCGAGCACCCGGCCGCCGGGGCCGAACACCCGGATGTCGCCGCCGCGCGAGGTCTGGATGGTGGCGAGGCGGAGGTCGAGGTCGCCGGTGTGGACCTGCTTGTTGGCGCCGTTCGAGCCGCCCGTCAGGTCGTTGACGGTGTAGCCGAGATCGCCGGGGAACAGCGTGTTCACGGCGCGGTAGCCGCGCTGGTACTGCTGGTAGGAGGGGCCGGACGGGTCGGCGGTCGCGGACAGTTCGCCGAAATAGACGTCCGACAGGAAGTTCCGCTGGCGGAGGTCTTCCAGTCCCTTGAACGCCCGGTAGGCGACCGCGTAGTCGACTTCGCCGCCGCCGGCCTCCTCGGCCAGTTCGCCGGCCGCGTGCTCCTTCATCCAGGTGATCAGCTTCGGACCGTAGACCGGCCGCGCGCGGTCGCCGCTCACGAACAGGACGTCGTCGAGCTTCGCGAAGTTCGCGGGGTCGAGATAGGCGTCGCGGAAGGCGTCCCAGGCGACGCCCTTGCCGACGCCGAACATCACGGTGACGTTCGCGCCGTCGGGCGAAAGCCAGGGGTTGCTTTCGTCGCCGACCGAGAGCACGCCGCCGCCGAAGGACACCTGCGCGCCACGCTGCAGGACCGAGGAGTCGCTCGAGTTCGGGTCGTCCTCGAACGGCGTGACCGTCGCGGAGTTCAGGAACGGACCGGCGTTGCGGCCGGCCTCCAGATAGAACGATCCGGGGCCGCCGATCAGGAACGTGTTGCCCTGGAGCGTGGCCCGCGGCGCGCCGGGCTGGCCGAGCTGGCCGTTCGACAGCAGCGTGCGGGCGCCGACGAGCGAGGAGCTCGCGACGATGTCGCGGCCGGCGACCACGCGGGTCACGTCGGCGTCGTCGAGGTTCTGGCCGAAGAACGCCATGTCGAGAATGTCCCGGCCGGCGGAGACGCGGGTCTCCTTCGGCGTCGACAGGATCACGCCGGCGATGTCGCGTCCGGCCGAGATCAGGACCGGGTTCTCGTCGTCGCCGTGGAGCGGCGTTTCGGAATGCTGGCGGCGCTGCTCGCTCTCTGTCGCGTCGGGCCGCAGGTTCGGGAATTCGAACACGTTGACGGTGCGGAACTCCGGCTCGATCAGGAAGTCCGCGACCTGCCCGCTTCCGAACAGGCCCGGCAGCAGGCCGGGATCGGCGTCCGACATGGCGAGCGTCGCGGGGGCGATGTCGCCGGCGGCGAGCAGCTCGAGCTGGCCGACCGGGCTCGGCGCCATCAGGATCTGCGTGTCGCCGCCCGCCGCGGTCGGAACCGTGTCCGTGCGCCTCAGCTCCAGGTCGCCGCCGGTGGTGACGGCGCGGAACGAGCCCGGCCACACTGAGAGCGTCCCGAAGATGACGTCGCGCTCGTTGCGAACCAGGACGTCGGCGTTGGCTTCGATCGAAACGCCCGCGATCGCGCTGTAGAAGCCGAGACTGTTCTGGTCCTGCGCCGAGTAGGCGCCGAGCGCCGCGAGGCCCTGAAGGTCGACCCCGCGGCCGGCGGAGACGTCGATGGTCGCGTCGGACAGTCGGAGCCGGAGCGCGTTCTCGACGACGTTGAAGGCGTTGTTGGAGATGTTCCCGGCGCTCGCGACCGAACGCGCGGCCGAGACGACGCCTTCGCCCGAGGCCACGTCGACGCGGCCGCCCAGGACGTCGCGCCCGGCCGTCACGACGACGTCGCCGGAGCCGAAGGTGAGCAGCGCCTTCGTGGCGGATCCGCGGCCGCTGGTCGCGGCGCTGGCGACGCTGGTGGTCGCGACCGTCGTGAGGTCCGAGAGGTCTCGTCCGGCCTCGACCGTCACGTCGCCGCCCGCGAGCGCGCCGACGCCGTCGTAGAAGCCCGAGGCGTTGATGCGGATCGCCGCGTCCTGCCCGACATGGCCCTGACGCCACGGCTCGTAATCGGCCATGAAGGTCTTGTAGATTGAGACGTTGGGGTTCGAGCCCTCGGCGATCGTGGACCGCGCGAGGTCGCGGCGGCCGAGCACGTCGAGGCCGGCCGAGAGCGTCACGTCGCCGCCGTCTTCGGCGAAGGCGAGGTCGCCGACCAGCACGCCGGCTGGGCCGAAGGAGCGCTGGAAAGCGGCGTTCGCGCCGTAGACGAAGCTCGGCAGGCTGTCGCGCAGCGGATTCGAGGTCGGCAGCAGGCTGGTCGGGTCGAGCGTGATCGCGCGGCCGTTCGCGTCCGTCATCACGATCGGCTCAAGGCTCGCGCGCCGGCCGGCGCTGTAGATCGCCGCGCCGCCGATCTGGCGGGGATCGCCGAAGGCCTGCCGGTCGGTGACGAGCTTGTCGTCCGTGGTGCGGACGAAGATCGGATCCTCTTCGCCCCGGAGATCGATCGATCCCGCCGCCGCGACGTCGATCGATCCCGCGCCGGTGCGGATCAGATTGCGGTAGTAGGCGGTGCGGGTCGAGGCCGGCTTCGACGCCGAGGTCGCCTTGTAGGAGTGGAGGCCGACCACCGAGAAGTCGCCCGAAGCGCCCGCGACGACGCGCGAGGCGTCGGCGCTGCCGAGGTCGGCGCCCGCCGCGAAGCTCAGCGAGAACGAGCCCATGGCCTCGCCGTCGATCAGCGGGAACAGTTCGGCGCTTCCGGCAGCGTCATCGCCGAGGGCGGCCGCGGAGTTGGCCGCCGCGCTGAAGGGCGCGGTCGCGGGGCGACGGCCCGCCATGGCGAGCGGCAGGAAGGTTTCGTCCGTCTGGTTGCGGAACTGGAAGAAACCGTCGCTGATCGTGCCCTCGACCGTGAGGTCGCCGGCCGCGCGGATCGCGATCGCCCCGGCCTCGCCGAGCGCCGAGCCGCCGACCCGGTATGTCATCGCCGTGTAGTTGCGGATCAGGTCGGCCTCGCGGCCGAACACGACCGCGGCCTTGCCGACGGTCGGGTCGATCGCCATCACGCCGTCCGCGGTCGCGGCCGTCACGTCGACCGTGCCCGCGGCGAGATTCCAGTTCGAGGCGAAGGTCACGTCGCCGGCCGACCGCAGCTCGACGCCGGGGCGGGCGTGGAAGTTCGACTTCGAGGCGAGGCCGCCGAGACCGGCGTAGGAGGCCGAGAGGTCGAAGTCCTGGATGTAGGACGCGACCGTGCCGTCTCCGCGGTCGCCGAGCAGGTTCACGCCGGAGCCCGCGTCGACCACCGAGACCTCGCCGGTGCGGGCGTCGTAGACGAGCGTGTCGAGACCCTCGCGGACGTCGAGCACGACGCCGCCGTTCTCGTCCCGCTTCACGCCGACGAACTCGCCGCTGTCGGCGATCGCGTCGAGGTCCCAGGTCTTGTAGGCCTCGAGCACGATCTCATGGGCGCCCGTGACGCGGCCGTTGGAGGTCACGTCGACGCGGTCGCCGCCCTCGGCCTCGATCACCGGAGCGCGCAGGCTCACCGAGCCGCCCTGGTCCGCGGCGACGTAGCGGCAATAGGTCTTGCCCTCGCGGCGGACGGAGACCAGGCGCCCCTCGGTCCGGTCGGCCGCGACGTCGATGACCGAGCCTTCGTCGAGCGCGATCGATCCCTTGTCCCCGACCGCGATGGTCACGGAGCCGGAGCGCGCCCGGCGGCTGTCGCTCGCGGCGTAGCCGGTCGCGCCCGTGTCGATCGTCGCGCCGTCGCGCAGCCGCACGCCGGTCTGGCCGAACAGCGAGACGTCGCCGCCGTTGATCCCGCGCGTGTCGATGAAGCCCGCGACGTCTACGGCGCCGCCGTCCGCGCCGAGCGTCAGGCTTTCGGCCCTGATCGTCGAGCCGGCCCCGAGCGTGAGGTCGCCGGCGCCGCTGAAGACGGCGACGCGGCCGTCGAAGTTGCGCTCGGCGGCGAGCGCCGCAAAGGCGTCGAGATCGAAGGCGCCGCCGGCGTCGACGAGGATCGAGGCGTTGCCTTCCTTCGCGCGTCCGTCGATTTCGCCGCGGATGCGGACGTCGCCTTCCTGCGCGACCAGCGCGAGCGAGCCGGCCTTGCCGACCGTCCCGCCGACGTCGACGCGCGAGCCGGCGCCGATCGTCACGTCGCCATGGTCGGAGGCGAGCCGCATGCTGCCGGCGGGCGCGGAGCGCTTCACGGTGGCGAAGGTCTTCTCGTAGCCGGGCGCCTCGATCAGCGCGCCGCGGCCGAGCGTGACGTCGCCCGAGGTCGCGCGGATGTCGACGAGACCCGCGGAGGCGCTGAGCCGCGTTCCCTCGATCGAGACGCTTGCGCCCTCGATCCGCAGGATGGCGCCGGGCGTCCGCTCGAAGTCCTTCAGGTCGGCGTCCGAGCTGTTCACGATCCGCACCGCGCCGCCGGCGCGGAACGCCGCCTCGGTCGGGACGATGGTGGTGAGCGTCGCGTCGGCGTTCGGCGACGCGCGGTCGGCGATGATCGGCGCGTCGATGGTGAGGTCGGCCGTCCCGACGTCGATCCCGCCGTCGCCATGGGCGAACAGTCCGGCGGACGCGCCGAGCGACACCCCGCCGCCGAAGCCGTCGAGGACGACCGATCCCGCCCCGACCACGATCTCGCCCGCCTTGACGGTCAGCGCGGCGTTTCCGCAGGCCTCGCAGGCCTTGGCCGCGTCCCCGGCGTTGCCGAACTCGAGGGTCTTGGCTTCGATCGTGACGTCGCCGCCGTCGCGGCTTTCGACGCCGGGCGCGTTGAGCGCGAGTTCGCCGAAGGACCAGACGCCGCCGTCGATCCCGATCCCGTCGCGCGACACGAGGCTGAGCCGTGAGGCGCCGCCGCCCTTGAGGCCGTCGAGGAAGTCGTGGCTGAGCGCGAGCACGCCCCGGTCGACCACGCCGTCCGTGAGCGCGATTTCGCCCGCGCCGAGGTTGAGCGTGCGCGCGGTGATGGACGCGGCGTCGATCGAGAGCGTCGCCGCAGGCTTCCAGGCGAGGCCCCCCGTGCCGGTCAAGAGCGTCGGGTTGCGATAGGTTCCGACGTCGGCGAGCACCGACTGGCCGGAAATCCGGGCGCCGGCGCCGACCGACAGGTCGACGGCGTAGCGCCGCTCGTATCGGGCGACGAGGTCGGGTCTCTTGGTCTCCGTCTCCGGAGCGTCGAGCGTCGAGTCGTCCCGGCGGATGATCCGCTCGGGACCGTTGGCGACCCGCAGGAACGCCCCGACGCTTGAGCGATGGTAGCCGCTGCCGGCGTCGGTCGCGGAGTAGGGTCGTCCGACCCAGCCGCCCGCCGCGACATAGTCGGCGGTCGACGGATCGCGCACCTCGCCGCGGGCCTCGATCACTGCGCCCTCGGCGACGATCAGCGCCTTGGCCGGTCCGTCGCGGACGTCGCGCGTGACTGTCGCGCCAGGATCGTTCGGGTCGACGGCCTCGCCGTTCGCGTTGACGAGCTCGTTCTGGCCGAGGCCGACCGCGAGCAGGATCTCGGGCGCGGCGAGGGCCGAATTCTCGTCGTTCGCCACCACGAGACGATGCGCCGTGGTGCGGATCTCGACGTCGCCGTCGGCCTGCGTCGCGCGCGTGCCGCCGATCAGCAGGGATTCCGCGCCGAGACGGGTCAGGTCGTCGGCGCTGACGAGCAGGGGCGCGACGTCCGAGAGACGCTCGGCGCTTCCGGCCTCGCAGGCGGAGGCCGCGTCCGAGCAGAGCACCAGCTTGCCGCCGATCTCGCGCACCACGGCGCCGTCCGCGAGCACGGTCCCGTCGCGCAGCGTGATGGCGGACGGATCGGCGACGACGTAGATCGCCGACCCGCCGACGTCGACCGTGACGCCGCGGCCGTTCTTGCCGGGGGTGGAGTCGACGGTTCCGCCGAGGTCGAGCTTCGTGCGGGCGTCGAAGACGAGCGCGCCGGCGTCGAGCGGGAGGCGCGGCGTGGGCTCGCCGGCTTCCGCCGCGCGCGCCGCGAAGGTCGCCTGCGCGCTCGTCAGCGCGATGTTGGAGTATTTGAGGAAGGTCGTCTGCGTCTGGACGTCAAACCGGCGCCAGCGCCAGTCGCGCGATCCGAGCTGGCCGTAGCGGCCGCTGACGCGGATCGTGCCGTCGGCGAGCGTCGTCGCGGCCGCGCTCGCGAGGCCCGGCCCGCCGCTCTGCTCGACGATGCGCAGCCCGCCGGGCAACACGGCGTATTTCGCCGGCAGCAGCGTGTACCAGCCGGCCTTAAGTCCAGCGCCGCCTTCGAGATAGACCCGCGTTCCCGCCATCGAGGGCTGGCCGAGCTCGTCGTAGCCGGTCGAGAAGTAGGGGTCGAAGGCCGCGACCTGCGCCTCCGACAGGCCGGGCACGATCGCGTAGATCTGGCGTCCGTCCGGATAGGTGAGGCCGCCGTTCGAGCTGAACTCGTCGACGTTCAGCCGGTCCAGCACGTCGCGCGAGCCGCCGGTTCCGGGGATGAACTCGTAGGCGAAGACGTCGCCGCCGCCGGAGACGTCGATGGTCGCGCCGTCCTCCATGACGACTTCGCCGCCCCCGAGCGTCAGGCGCTTCTCGGGCGTCTGCTCGAGCGCGTCGTCGCCGCCGGGCGCGAAGTAGTATTCGGTGAGGTCGGTGGTGACGCCGTAGGGGATGCGGATCGTGCCGCCCGAGACCGACGTCAGGCTGCCGTCGCCCAGCGTCACCGTCTCGGTGGCGGGCGCGATGACGATCCGGTCGCCGTTGGCGTCGAGGTCGCCGAGGATGGCCTCGTTGCTTCCGAGCGTGAGCTGCCCGTGCGGGGTGAACAGCGCGCCGTTCTGCTCGATATGCGTCGCCTGGACGGTGAGGTTCGCGCCCGCCGAATAGGGGGTCTTGGGCTTGGCCCCGCCGTCGCGCTCGAAGCGGATCGTCGAGTCCTGGCCTGCGGAGGTCACGCGCGCGGTCGTTCCGGTCGCGGGATAGACCCGGTCGGCGCTGATCGTGAGGTCGCCGCCGGCCGCGAGATGCATGCCGATGGCGTCCGAGAACACGATCGAGCCGATGGCGTCGGTCGGCAGGCGCCGGTTGACGTCGCTCTGACCGATCAGCCGGACGTCCCCCTTCGAGCGGAGCGTCGCGGAGCCGACGGTCTCGTTGAAGCGCACGGCGCCGACGACGTCGATCTGGTCGCCGCTCAGCGTCACGCTGCCGGAGCCGGCCGCGCCCGTCACGGCGTCGACCGTGTCCGCATAGCCTTCGAGCCGGATGTAGCCGGCCGAGATCGACAGCGAGCCGCCGGTCCCGATGTCGGCGAACAGCTGCGGGTCGCGGATCGCGCCCTGGCCGGTCTGGTCGACGATCTCGTGGCTCGTGAGGAAGAAGGCCCGGCCGAGTTCGAGATCGACGTCGCCGATCGTCGTCACGCTGCCGCGGGCCTGCAGCATGTCGAAGCCCGAGGCCTCGATCATGTCGGCCGAGACGGTGTTGGCGAGCGGCGTCGCGGTGTCGGCCTGGGTCAGGACGAGGTCGCCGATCTCGAGCGTTCCGCCGCGCGCGTGCTTCGCGCCGCCGTGGGCCTCGATGTCGGCGCCGGTCAGCGTCGCGCCGTTCGGCGCGTGGATGGCGCCGGCGTCGCTCCAGACGCGGGTCGGGATCGGCTTCGCGGGCGTCACCGAGCCGTCCGAGGGCGCGCGCCGGTAGACGTCGCGCGCGCCGTCGAGATCGAGCTTCGAGCCCTTCTCGGCGACGAGCTTGAGGCCGAGCGACTTCTTGAAGTTGGTGTTGTCCTTGTAGCCGTTGCCGGCGAAGCGCGAATAGTCGTTGCCGGGATAGAGCTTGAAGCCCTTCACGCGGTCGGCTTCCGGGGCGAGCGTGATGCTTCCGCCCGACACGATGCGGCCGTCCGAGACGGTTTCGCCGGCCGCGTCCCGCTTGCGGGCGAGCGGGTCGCGCAGGCTGACGCCCGACAGGTCGGTGACGCTGCCTTCGCGCAGCTCCACGCCGACGTCGCCCGCGAGTTCGCCGAGCAGGTAGCCGACATAAGCCTCGGCGTTGGTGAGCCGCCGCCCCGTCTCGTCGGTGACGTTCGACAGGTCGGTCTCGCGGTAGGTGCCGTCCCCGCGCGCGACGAGCCCGTCATAGGGGTCGCGGACCGAGCGGCCCTCGTCCGCGATCGGCTGGGGCAGGGTCGAGCGCTGCACGATGTGTCCGCCGCGGATCCGGATCAGCCCTTCGTTGATCAGCCGCGGCGCGGTGATCGTCGCGCCGGCCTCGCCGAGGATCTTGCCGCCCTCCGCGACCTTGAGCTCGATCGAGCCGCCGAAGCTCAGATTGACGGGCGCGCGGTAGTAGGCGTTGTCGCGGCCCTTCTCGTCGGCGAGCGTCGTCGGCTTCAGCACCGAATAGAGATCGCCGCCGCTCTCGAGGTTCTGGAGCGCCGAGAGATCGCGCTTCGACCGGTCGGAGGCGAGCAGCGAGAAGACGGAGTTGCGCAGCCGCAGCGTCTCGCCGGCGCCGATCGTGATCGTCTGCGTGTCGAGGAAGGCGTCGTAGCCCCGCTTGAAGTCCGGATTGAAGTCGTCGCGGAATTTGCTCTCGACGATCTTGGTCTTGTACGAGGTGATGTCGTAGTTCTGGAAGCCCTGCTTGTTGATGAAGTCCATCGGCAGGGCGGTGCCGACGTCGGCGACCTTGTCGCCGAACGAGAATTCGGGCGTGACGAGCTGGAACGTGCCGCCGCCGCCGAAGCCGTGGCTGAGGATCGTCGCGCCGGAATCGATCGCGACCTTGGCGGTGATCTTGTCCGGAACGATCGGCTCGACGAAGTTGACGTGCTGCGAGCGGACGAAAAGACCCGGAAATTCGGTCGCGCCGCTGAGATAGTTGACCTCGCTGATCAGCGCGAGGTCGCCGCCCTTCGCCGACGTGTCGACGTTCCCCTCGCGGTCGATGCGGCCGCCGCCCGACACGTCGAGCGTCGCGCCGGCGTTGACCTTCACGCTGCCACTGATGTCGCGAACCTTGGTCGGGTCGCCGACGCCGGTGTTCGCCACGCCCTGGCCGGCGTAGAGCAGGATCGAGCCGCCGTCGAGATAGGCCCCGCCCGCGGCCTCGCCGTCCGCCTTCTTGTAGTCGTTGACCCACTTGCCGCGGACCGAGATCGTCCCGTTGATGACGATGTCGTAGGGCGAGTAGTCTTCGTAGGGGATGTCGAAGTTGGTCTGGAGCGCGTCGGAGCCGGCCGTCTCCAGCGCGACCACGCCGGACGCCGCCTGGATCTTGCCGTCGACGCGGATCGAGCCGCCGGAGGCCGCGGTGAACAGGCCGCCGTCCGCGAGCTTCACCGTCGCTTTCTTGTCGACGACGATGTCGCCGCCGCGGGCGATCTCGATCTGCCCGAAGCCGGCCTCGTTCAGCATGTCGGCCGAGATGTAGGTCGTCGCGATGCGGTCTTTCGACAACGCGGACTTCTTGCTGCGCGGGCCGACCGGACCGTGCGCCTCGCCGGTCTCGGTGACCGGCAGGGTCTTGTCGATGTCGCCGAAGTCGCGGCCGTAGCCGATCGGGCCGTCGAGTTCCGGCATGTCCTCGCCGTCGACGATCCTGACCTCGCCGATGTCGGCGCCGCCGCTGAAGTCGCTGCCGATGCGGATCGCGCCCGCGACCGGCATCTCCGAGCCCGCGCCCTGGACCGCGCGCTGGTCCCAGTCGATCGCGCTCGCGCCGGAGCCTTCCGTGGCGTCGCGCCGCTGGCGCTCGCCCACGATGACGCCGGCCTTGACCCCGCCCTCGAACACCAGGACGTCGCCCGCGAGATCGAGCGTGCCGGCGTCGCGGCCTTCCGTGTAGGCCTCCTCGATCCGGTAGTTCGGCCGCAGCGTCGACTGGTAGGACCGCGAGACGCCCCAGCGGTCGTGGTAACGCGTGAAGCCGGCCGCGAAGCCGACGAAGCTCATCTTGAGCGGATCGGCCTCGGAGATGTCGTAGACGCGCCCGTCCGCGCCGACGAGCTGCGTCGTGCGCACGGCGCCGCCCTCGTAGCGCACCGAGCCGCCCGAGATGTCGATGAGCGCGCCCTTCTCGACGATGGTGTCGGAGACGCGGGTTCCGCCCAGCGTGTCGCCGGCGTTCCTGAGCGCCGCGAACTGCACGTTGCCGCCGCGCGTCAGGAGTTCGGAGGCCGTCACGCCGACCTGCGCGTAGTAGCTCGCGGCGTCGACCAGCGGCGAGCCGATCCACGCGACGCCGTCCTCGCGCACGCCGGACTTGCGCGGATCGACGTAGATCAGCGCGCCGTTGAGGAAGCTCTCGCGCAGCTCCGGGCTGTCGGCGAGCTCGTTGCCCTTGAGCGGTCCGATCCGGATGGCGTTGCGGCTCGCGGGCACGAGGACGTCGGTGAGGCCCGAGACGTCGATCACCGCGCCGCTCTCGACGAGGATGCGCTGGCCGCCCTCGATGTCGCGCCCGTTCTGGGAGACGTCCACGACCGGCCCGAACACGACGTCGCCGCCGGGGGCGACGACGAGCGCGCCCGAGCCGACATAGTAGCCGATCTCGATCCGCGAGGCCTTGAAGTTCGCGATCGACTCCGCGTCGAGCGGCACGGTTTCGGGATCTGTGTCCGCGAGGATCGTGGTGACGCTGCCGGGCATCGCGCGGTCGATCGCGATGTAGCCGTTGCGCGACACGCTCGTCGTCGCGCGCAACACGCCGGCGTTCTCGGTCAGGCGGATCGAGCCTCGGGGCGTCTCGATGAGGCCGGTGTTGCGGCCGAAGATCTCGCCGAGGTCGTCGTTGACGTGGCGCGTTACGCCGTCGGCGTCGACATAGTCGAGGCTGCCATCGAAGCCGGGCGTGATCTTGCCCGTGGGACCGAAGCCCGCGACGCCGCGATAGTAGGCGCTGTTGCCGTCCTTGCCGCTGCCGTCGGAGGCGATGAGCGAGGCGCCCCAGGCGGCGACCAGCGAGACGTTGCCCGCGGGAGCGAGGATGTGGCCGGCGTTCTCGACCCGCGTCGAGTTGAGCAGCGCGAAGCCGCCTTCGCCGAGCGTGATCTTCGCGCCCTGTTCGACGAACACGCCGCCGGTCGGCGCGTCGTTCTCGCGCGCGACCTCGCGCCGGCCGTCGGCCAGCACGACGTTGTCGTAATAGGGCATGAACTCCGAATAGACGTCGCGCTCGACGTCGGTCTTCAGCGAGTCGCGGACGCCGAGCAGGCCGTATTGCAGGAATTCGAGGTTGCGCTCGACCAGCGTCAGCGCCTCGAACTGGTTGTTGAGCTTGTTGGTCGGATCAGGCGTCCCGACGAAGCGGAATCCGCGGCCGATCTCGGCTGTCGTGACGACGAGCGAGTTGGTGCGGATCTGGCTGCCGGCGCCGAAGATGACGCCGTTCTGGTTCATGATCAGGACGGTGCCGTCCGCCTTGATCGAGCCTAGGATCTGCGACGGCTTCAGCGCGGCGGTCCGGCGGCCGTTCTCGTCGAGGCCGCCCACGATGCGGTTCAGGACGACCCAGTCCTTGTTGCCGTCCTGGTCGAAGACGAGGGTCGTGTCCTTGCCGACGTTGAACGTCTCCCAGGACAGGATCGCCCGCGACTTGATCTGCTCGATCAGGACTTCGCGATGGTTCCCGTCGATGGTCTCGACGGGCATCTTCGCGCCGTCCCAGGTCTCGAGCCCGGTCGGATCGAGGTCGGCCGAGCGGGGTTCCTTCACCGCCGGGTTCAGTCCGCCCTTGCGCAGGCCGTCCGGCACGGGCTTCGGCCGCGACTTCGCCGCGTCGCGCGCCGCCTTCTGGATGTCCTTCATGGACTGGACGGCGCGGGTGACGCGCGACAGCGCGTCCCGTCCGCGCAAGGCGGCGTCCTGCGACTGCCGGTTCTGGGTCGCGGCGGCCGCCGCCGCGGCCGCGGCCGGGGAGGGGCTTCCTGGACCGCCGTTGAGGGGACGGGCGAGGGTCGCGGCGTTCGACGCCGCGAGCGCCGCGACGCTCACGCCGACGAGCAGCCACGCACGGTTCGACGGCCGGCGGCCGCGCTTCAGCCCGCTCGAAGTTCCGCCCATGTCCCCGTCTCCCCCTGGAGGCGTTTCGTCGTCAGGCCGCGGCGGCGCCGGGCCGCTGCGCGTCGGCCGGCTTTCCGCCGGCGCGCAGGAACTCCGTCAGCGCCTCGACGAGGCGGTTCCAGATCTCGAACTGCGCGGCGAGATGGGCGGGCGCGACGCCGCCCGAGAGCGAGGCGTCGAAGTCGAGGATCAGCGCCGCGCCTTCCAGCCGGAGACGGCCGAAGCGGCGGCTGTTGTTGAAGTCGTTGAGGAGCGCGAGGTCGATCTCGCCCTCGACCCGGATCGCGGTCACGAAGCGGAAGTCGGCCGCGCCGTCCTCGCCGTCCGGTGCGGGATTGCCGAGGCGGATCTCGAAGCCGAGCCCGTTGGTCGCCGACTGCAGCCGGCGCACGCCGTCGCCGTCGGTCGCGATCGCGGCGCGGAAACCCAGCGCCTGGGCCATGTCGCGCAGCGAGTCGATCGTCGCCGCATGAATGAGGTCGGTCATCGCGCGGCTCCTTCGCCTTGTTGCGGCGCCATCCGGTTGAGGGCGAGTTCGTTGATCGCGGCTGGGTTCTTGCGCACGAGGTCCTGCACCACGACGCGGCGGAGCTGCGCGGCGCGCTCCTGCCTGAGCCGCGCGGCGAGCTGGTCGCGCACCTCCGAGACGGGGCGGACGCCCGCGGGCTTCGTGTCGACGAGCTTCAGCACGTGCCAGCCGTCGTCGAGCTTGAGCGGCGTCGAGACCGCTCCCTTGTCGAGGCCCAGAACCGCGTCGCGGATGTCGGGCTTGAGCTGGGTTTCGGCGACCCAGCCGATCGCGTCGGCGCGGTCGCCCGCCTCCCGGCCTTCCGCCTCGATACGGGCGGCGGAGACGAAGTCCGCGCCGGGCTTTCCGACGCGCGCCATGATCGCGTCGAGCCGCGCCTTGGCCTTGTCCTCGCCGCCCGGCGCGACGGCCACGAAGATCTGCGCGATCTCGAACTGGCGGGGCGTCAGGAACGCGGTCTTGTTGGCGTCGTAGAGCGCCTGCACCTCGGCGTCGGAGGGATACGAGGCCGGGGGCTGCGAGGCGTCTTCGAGATAGCTGTCGATGACGGCCTCGCGGCGGAGGCGCTCGAGCTTCGCGGCGACGTCGGGCCGCTGCTCCCACTTCTTCGACAGCGCCTCGTTCAGAACCACCTCGTTGACCAGATAGGCGCGCACGAGCTGGGCGAGGGCGGCGGGGTCCGCCCCCACCGCGGCGCGGTCGCGGGAGGGAAGCTGCGCGACGAAGCCGCGGACCTCGCCGACCGTCACGTCGCGCGTTCCGACGCGCGCCACCACGTCGCCGTCGCCGGCGGCGGGAGCGGCCTGGGCGACGGGCTGCGCGGCGGCGGTCTTCTGCGCGGGCTGCTTCGGCGGCGTCTGCGCCTGGGCGGCGCCTGCCAGCGCGAGGCAGGCGAGCGCGGCGGCGGCGCGGAGAGGCATGGTCGTTCGCGGAGCGTTCACTTGCGGAGCATTCACTTGCGGGGCGTTCACTTGCGGGGCGTTCACTTGGACAGTTCCTCGTCGAGGATCCGGTCGCCGTAGTCCTGAAGGACGTTCTGGACGTCGACGCGCTTGATCCCGGTCGCGGGCTCGCGGGCGAGCAGCCGGTCTGAGAAATGGACGTTGCGGTAACGGTCGAGCAGTTCGCGCCCGACCTTCGCGAGCCGCTGGTTGCGTTCCGTGCAGTTCTGGTTGCGGGCCTGGAAGTCCTTGGACTCCGCCTCGAACTTCGCGCGTTCGGCGTCCTTGGCGCGGGCGACGGTCGCCGCCTCGCCATAGGCGTCCTTCCACTTCTCGAGCGCGGCGTTGCGCTCCTCCAGCCGCGCGTTGAAGTCGGTCACGGCCTGGCGCTGGTCCTGGTCGGCCTTCTTCGCCTCGGCCTTGGCGGCGTCGAGGTCGGTCTGAAGCGTCTGGACCTTGCGCTCGGCCTCGGTCACGCGGGCGGTCAGCGCGTTGCGCTGATCCTCGAGCGAGCGCGTCTGCGCGATCGCGCTGCGCAGCGCGTCGCGCAGGCGGTCGGTCTCGGAGGGCTGCTGGGCGCAGGCGGAGGATGCCGCGAGCGTCGCCGCAAGCCCCTGAGCGATGAGGGAAAATGCCCGCATGCGTCAGAACTTGGCGTTGAGGTCGAGCTGCAGGATATCGACGCTGTACGGCGCCCCTGCGACACTGTCGGCGCTCATCCATTTCGCGCTCGCCCAGACATTGTCCGCGAGGCCGAGGCTGCCGCCGATCGTGTAGCCCTTCAGGTTGGTGCCGCCGAGGCCGAAGTCGCTGTCGGTGAAGGCGTCCACGGTGGCGTCGGACTCGAGCCGGCGGTAGCCGACATGGACCTTCCAGTCCCAGAGCTTCTTGATCTCCTTGTGCCCGACGGTCAGCATCGCGGCCCAGCCGGTGTCGCCGCCGACGAAATGGGAGTCGCCGTTCGCGTCGACCGGGCCGAGATTGTTCACCGCGACCTTGCTGACCTGCGACTTGTTGAAGGCGAGGTTCTTCACGAACTCGCCGTCCAGCGTCACGTGGATTGGGTCGAAGCGCGCGAGGTCGATCTGGCCTGCGAGCACCAGCGTGCGGAAGTCGGAGGCGAGGCCGTAATACTGGTACTGGTTGCTCTGGCCGAAGTCGTTGCCCTCATAGGGCACGATGTTGCGCAGCGGCCGGTAGGTGTTGCCCTTCTGCGCGAAGCTCGGCCGCGTGATGTCGGTGTCGCAGACCGTCGAGGCGCTCGACACGAAGCAGGGCGACGACAGCTTGCCCTTGACGTTCGAGAAGTCGAAGAAGCTCGCCGCGACCTTGAACGAATAGTCTTCCGCGACCTGGCCGCCGAGGCCGAGCTGGCCGCCGAACAGATACTTGTCGTGGCTTTTCGACTTCGACGGGAAGTTGTTGTCCTGGTCGAGGTTGAAGCCGGCGTTGAGGTCGGTGTTGTAGATCGGGAAAGCGCCGGCGGCGACGAAGGGCCGGAGGCCGTTCGAGAGCTCGTAGCTCGCCTTGGCCGCGACGCCGTCGAAACCGAGGTCGCTGTCCCAGACGAGTTCGGTGTTCGTGAAGAACGGATTGTCGAAGCGGCCGAAATAGATCGTCAGTTCGCGCGTGTTCTCGCGCGGCGCCGCGAGCTTGCTGACGAGGCCGTCGTCGACGACGACCCGGGCGCTGTCGAACGGCCGCCACGCCACATAGGCGCGATCCAGCCACAGCGCGTATTTCGAGAAGTCGCCGCCGTTCGCCCCGAAGCTCTGGTTGGTGGAGACCGGCGAATTGTTCTCGCCGGTCGCGATGCGGAAGCCCGCGGTGAAATTCTCCGTCACGTCCGCCTCGAGCCCCACCCGCGCGCGCAGGCGGAACCGGTTGCGGTCCTCGGCGGTGTTGAAATAGGGCGGGAAGGCCGTGTTCGCGGGAGAGACGTCGTAGGGCGCGCCGCCGTTGATCGCGCCGAAATTGACGAAGTCCGGCGCGTTGCCCTTCGGGTAGCTCACCATCTCGTAGCGGGCGCGCATGTCGCCGAAGAAGCGGATGCGCTCGGCCCATTCCGGATACTTGCCCGGCGACGCCCAGCCTTCCTTCTCGGCCTTGGACATCACCTCTTCGCGGATCTCGTCGCGGATCTGCTTCTTGACGTAGTCCGGCACGTAGGTGACGCGCTTCGTGCCGGGCGGGGAGGCCGCGGCCTGCGCCGCGCCGGCCTGGCGGGCGGCTTCCTCGGCCTTGGCGTTGGCGTCGCGCGCGGCCTGCCGGGCCACATAGGCCTCGTCCTCGGCCTGCTTGATCAGCCCGTCGGCCTGCTCCTGCGTGAGCACGCCCTGCTTCACCAGCAGGTTCACGAGGTTGATGGTCGAGTTCGAGGACACGGCCGCCTTCCTCGAGACGCTCGGCCGCGGCTCGGCGGGCGTCTCGGCCATCGCCGGCGCCGCGAGCGCGAGAGCGCCTGCGGACAGGAGAAGCGGCCTGAGGCGGCCACGCGCCAGATGGATCGACATCGACTCACACATCCCCGTTGAAGTTCCCCGTCCCCCTCGCGAGGGGCGTCACGTCGGCCGCCTTGCGGTGACGCGCATCACGATCGGCATCGGCATGTCGTCCGGCGGCGGCTGGCGGAGCGTGAGCCCCGCGAGCGCCTCGTTGCGGATGGCGGCGTCGAGCTCGGCGTCGCCCGTCGAGGTCGGCTGCACGCGCGTCACGCGTCCGCTCTTGTCGCACCAGACCCGGATCTGGAGCTGCGCCACGGCCGAGCGGGTGCGCGGGTTCTTGCGAAGCGCGGCCTCGATCTGCTGCTGCACGATCGAGGCGTACCAGCCCCATTTGCTCCCGCCGCCGCCTCCGCCGCCTCCGAGGCCGAGCCCGCGGCCTCCGGGCTTGCCCGCGAGGCCGAAGGCGTCGCCCGGCCCCTCGCCTGCGGCGTCGAGGCCGAGGGGGCCGGGCGGCGGCTCGTCGGCCGGCTGGTCCGGCGGGGCCTCCTTGGGCTCCTCGACCGGCGCCTCCTGCTTGATCTCGGGCTCCGCCATCTTGGGCTGCTCCTCCATCTGCGGCTCAGGCTGGGCCTGTTCCGGCGGAGGGGGCGGCGGCGGAGGAGGGGGAGGGGGCGGCGCGATGGTGACGACGATCGGCTCCGCGATCCGTTTCGGCGGCGGCGACCCGTCCCAGGTCGCGACGACGTAGGAGAGGCCGCCGAGCGCGGCGAGCGTCGCGGCGACGCCGGCGATCATGCCGCCGCGCCGGCGCAGGAAGCCTTCCTCCTCCTCGTCCTCGAACGCCGCCGCGGCGCTGCGGACGGGCTTCGGGGCCTGCGCCGCCGAGGCCTCCGGCGCCGTCGCGGGAGACGGAGAGGCCGCGGAATCGAGCTCGCGCTCCGCCGGCGGCGCGGACGGCGCGGGGCGTTCGGCTTCGAGGAGGTCGCCTTCCGGCCTCTGCGCGCTCATTTGACGAGCGGCTTCGTCGCGAGGCCGACCTGCGTGATCGACAGGCGTCCGAGCAGGTCCAGCACGTCCATGACGTTCTGGTAGTCGGTCTGCCCGTCGCCGCGCAGGACGACGGGGAAGTCGGGCGTCAGGGCCTTCTGCTGCACGAGCCGCTGCTCGAGTTCGGGCAGCGTGACCGGCACCGTGTCGAGGAAGATCCGGCCCTCGTTCGTGACCGTGATCGCCTTGGTCTTGTTCTCCGCAAGGCTCGGGGCGGCGGAGGCCTTCGGCAGGTTCACCTTCATGCCCTGCACGGTGGCCGTGGTCATGATGATGAAGATGACGAGCAGCACATACGCCAGATCGAGCATCGGCGTGACGTTGATGTCGTCGTACTGCTTGCCTTCCTGAACCTGCATCGCGCGCTACTCCGCCGCGATCGAACGCGGCCGCGGCGCGCCCGCATAGGCTTCGCCGAGGCGCGTCGTGAACGCGTCGGTGAAGACGTGCATGTCGGTGGAGAGGTCTTTGATCCGGAGGCTGAGGAAGTTGTAGGCGAACAGCGCCGGGATAGCGACCGCGAGGCCCGCCACGGTCGCGACCAGCGCGGCCGCGACGCCCGGCGCGATCGCGTTGATGTTCACGTCGCCGCTCTCGGCGATCGCCGCGAAGGTGATCATGACGCCGACCACCGTGCCCAGCAGCCCGAGATAGGGGCCGCCGGCGATCGAGATCGTCAGCATCGACATGCCGCTGTTGAGCTTCTGCGTCTCCTTCAGGGCCTGCGTGTCGATCGCCGCGCGGATGGCCGCGATCGCCTGCGGGGTCAGCGAGACCAGCCGGCCGCCGGCGGCCTCGGCGCGGCGGCGCACCTGCTCGGCCCCGATCGCATGCAGGCGGTAGAGCGCGGAGTTCTTCCGGATCGCGGACGCGGTCTTGCCCTTCGGAAGCTCGGCCGGATCGGCGGGGTCGGCCTCGCCGGTCCTCTCGCGGGCGTCGAGATAGGCGGCGAAGCGCTCGTTCGCCTTGCGCTGGGCGCCGGTGTAGGCGGCTTTTTGCACGATCACGAGCCAGCTCAGCACCAGCATCACGCCGAGCAGCGCGATCACCACCCAGCCGTCGATCGTGACCGAATGGATGATGATGGCGAAGTGGCCGCTGATCCAGCTCGCGGTCTCCTCGTCGGGGCCGAACTGCACGAGCTTTTCGTGTTCCGGACCCTGACCGACCGCCTGCGCACGCACGTAGCCGGCCGAGCGGGCGACCTTCGCGACGGTAAGTTCGTCGATGACGCCGGCGAAGGGCGTCATGGCCGAGACCGTCGGGGCGGGGGTGGCCTCCGGGGCCGGGGCGCCTTCGGCCGCAGGAGCGGGCGCGGCGGCCGGGGCGGGCTGCGCGGGCGCGGCGTCGCCGCCGAGCATGGAGGAGCCTGTAAGCGCCGGAAGCGAGGCGTTGAGCGAGGCGTAGGCCTGGCCGTCGAGATAGAGCGTCGCGAGGCCGGGGCCGGCCGCGACGGCGACGTGGTGCCAGCCGCCGGGCGCGATCGGCGCGCCGGCGGCGCTCCGCTGGACCTGGCCGTCGGCGACGATCTCGAAGAACGGCGCGCCGTCGTCGATCCCGACCACGAAGCCGTTCCGGCCGTCGCGCCGGCTGTAGATCACGGCGTCGCGCTGCAGGGCGTCGGGGTTGATCCAGGCCGACCACGTCATGTCGCCGGCCGGTTGGATCGCGAGCGCGGGCGAGGCCGGCAGCACGATCGGCGCGCCGCCGAGCCGCAGGCCCGTGCCGATCAAGGCGCCGTCGGAGGGCTGGCCGGAGGTCGAGGCGTGGTTGGCCCAGGAGGAGGAATCCTGCGGCGGCGAGCCGTGCTCGGCGAAATGATAGACCAGCAGCGTGTTGGGGTCGTAGGTGCCCTTCGGGTCGGCCGAGGACTGGGCCTTCTCGTTCTTGTAGTAGAGCCAGAGATCGGCCTTTTCGCCCGCCTTGACCTCCGGCGCGCGCACCCAGACCAGCGCCTCGTTCAGCAGCGAGTCGTATTTCTCGATGTGATGCTTCAGCGGGGTCTTGTCGTCGCCCGAGACGAAGACGAGGTCGGAGCCGTCCTCCTTGGCGTCGGCGAAGCGGAAGTTGCCGGCGTGGAGGCGCACCAGCACCGCCATGCCGCCGATCGGATCGTTGATCGCGGCGCCGGTCTGGCTGGCGTCGATCGTGATCTTCTTGCGCAGGCTCCAGTTGTCGTTCCACCAGGCCGCCGCCGGCGCGACCGCGGCGAAGGCGAGCGCGAGGCCGGCGAGGCCGGAAAGAACCGCGCGGCGCAGCGCATGGCGCGTCGAGACGGGCGTCGCCATCAGAATTCACCCCAGAAACGGAAGAGGACGCGCGGATCGCGCGAATGCGTGTAGTCGGCCGATCGCGCCGTCGTGGTCATGGGCAGCGCGACGAGGACGGCGCCGTTGAGATAGTCGAAGGCCTTGACGTTCACGCCGGCGCCCAAGCTCCAGGCGTAGAAGCGGCTCTGCTCTTCGGGCAGCGGCTGGTTCAGGGTCGCGAAGCCGCCGTCGACGAAGCCGAACAGGCGAAGCTCCTGCAGGCCGCTCGTCGCCGGCGCTTCCTTGGCGGTCGAGTTCGGATCGGTCTCGGCCGCGGTCGGCGCCTTGTCCTGCGGGGGCGCCCAGAGCGTCGCGAGGTTCGGCGAGCGGAGTTCGAACGTGCCGACCAGCCCGTTGTCGCCGACGTTTTCGGATTCGAGATAGCCGCGCACGGAATCGAGGCCGCCGAGGCCGAACTGCTCGCTCGAGACGAGCGGCTGATTGGCGATCTGTCCTTGCCCGCGGCCGAAAAGCTGGAAGCCCTGCGGGAGCTCGTGCGTATGCGACAGGTCGCCCTTGAGCGACACGAAGCTCTGCTTGGCGTTGTAGCGCTTGCGGTCGAATTCGAGCGCGTCGCTGCCGAGCCCGCGAACGCCGAGGGTCAGATCGGCGTTGAGCTGGGTAAGCGCTCCTTCGCCCTGCAGCGTCGCGTTATAGGAGCCGGCCGCCACGACGTAATCGGCCGGGGACGCGATGTTGAAGCCTTCGACCAGCACGGATTGGCGCGACTGCTTGTAGTCCCCGCCGACGTTGATCGTGTGGAACAGCTCCCCGTACTGGGGCAGCGTGAAGACGGCGCGGGCGCCGAGCTGCGTTGTCGGGCTGTTGGCGATCGCCGCCCCGGAGATCGTCTCGCCCTCCGACTTCACCGCCGAGAACAGGAAGCTCAGCTTCTCGTTGTCGGGCACGCGGTAGAGGTAGGATCCCGAGACCGACCACGACTCCTTCGGCTTCTGCGGCGCGACGCTCGCGTTCAGCGTGAGCGAGTGGCCGAGCTGCCAGAGGTTTTCGTAGCGCGCGGTGGCGTTGAGGCGCAGCGGTTCGGTGTTGGCGGTGCGGCGGTTGTTCAGCTCGACCGAGCCGTGGAAGGGCAGCTCGTCCTCGACGTTGAGATCGACGTCGACCGTGCCCGGCTTCACGCCCGCCCGGAGCGCTGGCGTCACGCGCCGGTTCGGCCACTGGTTGAGCGCGACCACGTCCTTGGTGACGTCGTCGAAATTCGGCAGGTCGCCTTCCTTCAGCGACTTCGCGCGGTCCTTGATCTTTTCCTGGTCGAAATATTTCGCGCCCTTGACCCGCAGACGGCCGACCTTCACCTCGGCGACCTTCAGCACGACGACGCGGCGTTCGACGTTCTGCGGCGGGACCGAGACGCTGACCGTCTGGAGTCCTTTGGCCTGATAGGCCTTTTCGAGCGCCGCGCGCGCCTTCTCGACGTCGTCCGGGCCGCGGTTGGGGCCGAGATAGGGGTAGATCGCCTCTTCGAGCTCGATCTGGGGCAGCGCGTCGGCGCCCTGCACCTCGAACTCGTCGATGTCGAAGCGCTGCGGCTCCGCGGGCTTCGCCTGCGCGTCGGGTTTCGGAGCCGGCTTTCCCGTCTGCTTCGGGGCGTTGGCTGCGGGTTTCGCCGCCGCGGACTGGGCTTTGGCCGGCTCGGCGAAAGCCGGGCTCGCCGCGGCCAGCGCGCAGCACGCGGCCGCGAGCCGCCGCAAGCGGACCCGCGCCGCCCCCGTCGCGACAGCGTTCTCCAATCCAGTCACGATACGCCACGCCCCCACGTCGCGGCGTTTCTTCGCCGGAACGAAAGTCTCTTATCGAGGGCAGGCGACAGATCGGTGACGGTCGCCGATCAAGGCGTTGAAATCGGGAGGCTTTTGGAATCCGATAGGATTTTTTCGAACCACGTCCGCGAATCCGGGGCGGGACGATCCGCTTGCGCCGAATTTCTTCGCCGCGAAACATGCCGATCCCGACGCCTTCCGAGGCCGGGACGCTCGCAAACGAACCGAAATGGCTTAATTGTCATTGGCGAAAGCCAAGGTGGGTCCGGCTGGCGCCACGGCTTCGGTTGAAGGGGGCCTGTATGGTTTCGAACGAGGGGATCGGGCGTGCAGGCAATCCGTAGTCAGCCTGTCGCGTCACGGCTCACCCGCGCCGCCATATTCCTCGTCGTCGGCCTCGACGAGGACGCCGACGGAGAATCCGTCCGGTCTCTGTGCGGGGACCTGTCGTCGCTCGTTCGCGCCGTCGGTTTCCGCGATCTGGACGGGGCCCTGTCCTGCGTCATGGGGATCAGTTCGACGGGTTGGGATCGACTGTTCCGAGGCCCGAAACCCGCCGAACTGCATCCGTTCCGGGAGCTGCGCGGAAAGCATCACGCGGTGTCGACGCCGGGCGACGTGCTGTTTCATATCAGAGCCGCGCGCATGGACATGTGCTTCGCGCTCGCCGCCGAGATCCGCGACCGGCTGGGGCCGTCCGTTTCGGTGATCGATGAGGTCCACGGCTTCAAGTATTTCGACGACAGGGATCTGATCGGATTCGTCGACGGCACGGAAAATCCGGAAGGCCCCGCGGCCTCCGACGCGACGATCATCGGAGACGAGGATCCCGCTTTTCGCGGCGGAAGCTACGTCATCGTCCAGAAGTATCTTCACGATCTCGCCGCTTGGGACCAACTCCCGGTCGAGCGGCAGGAGGCCATCATCGGCCGAAGGAAGCTGTCGGACATCGAACTGGCCGACGCCGTGAAGGCGCCCTATGCGCACAACGTGCTCACGTCGATAACGGAGAACGGAAAGCAGGTTCAGATCCTGCGGGACAACATGCCGTTCGGAAACATCGGCGAAGGCGAGTTCGGAACCTATTTCATCGGCTATGCGAAATCTCCGAAGACGATCGAGCAGATGCTGCGCAACATGTTTATCGGCCTTCCGGAGGGCAATTACGACCGCCTTCTGGATTTCAGCCGGGCCGTGACCGGATCGCTCTTCTTCGTTCCGTCGGCGGACTTCCTGGACGACGCGCCTCCCGCGCCGCCGTCGCCGGAGACGGCGCGAAGGCCGGAGGCGCCGGAGCCTGATGGGGCGACGAGCGACGACGCGGCGTCCGCCGACGAAAGCCTGGGAATTGGATCTCTCAGAAAAAGAGAAACGCGATGAACAACCTCTATCGGGATCTCGCGCCGATCTCCGCCGGCGCATGGCGGCAGATCGAGGAAGAGGCGGCGCGGACGCTGAAGCGCTACATGGGCGCGCGGCGGGTCGTCGATCTGCATGGTCCCTCGGGCGGCGAACTGGCTTCCGTCGGCACCGGCCATCTGAAGCCGCTCGGATCTCTGGACGGCGAAGTCCAGGCCTCCCTGCGAGAGTCCAAGCCGCTGGTCCAGCTTCGCCGGCCGTTCAAGCTGACCCGTTCCGCGATCGACGACGTGGAGCGCGGCTCCAACGACTCCGACTGGTCGCCTTTGAAGGAGGCCGCGCGCCGCATCGCCTACGCGGAGGATCGCGCGGTCTTCGAAGGATATGCAGCCGGCGCAATCGAGGGTTTCCGGCAGGTGGCCAGCAATCCGTCGCTGACGCTGCCGGCGGAGCCGGACGCCTATCCTGAGGTGGTGGCGGCCGCGGTCAACGAACTGCGCATGTCGGGTGTCGAAGGGCCGTATTGCCTCGTGCTCGGACAGGCCCCGTTCACGCTGATCAACGGCGCGAGCGAAAGCGGCTATCCCGTGGCGAAGCACCTTCGGCAACTCGTCGACGAAGAGATCGTATGGAGCCCCGCTCTGTCCGGCGGGATCGTGCTGTCCACCCGCGGCGGCGACTTCGATCTCTATCTCGGGCAGGACGTCTCGATCGGTTATCTCAGCCATACGGCTGACGAGGTGGAGCTTTATCTGCAGGAGACTTTCACGTTCATCATGCAGACGTCCGAAGCCGCCGTCCTCCTGCAGGGAGCCGGCTGAAAGGCGCGCGGCGCGCCGGCGCGCCCTGCGGGCGGCCGCCATGCAAGAGCTCAGAGCACCGGCGCGATCATGCCGACCGCGTTCTGGACCAACCGGACGTGGAACGGCCAGGCCTTGACGGCGTCGTGGGAGACCGGCCGGGAAACGTCGAGATAGCCTTGCTGGCGCGCGCGCACCGCGGCTGTGACGTCCCTGTCGGCCACCAGCATGTTGTTCTCGAAGTTGAGCTGCATGCTGCGCCGGTCCATGTTGGCCGAGCCGACCAGGGCCATCTCTCCGTCGACCGTGATCGACTTGGCGTGCAGCAGCCCGAGCGGATACTCGTAGACGGCGACGCCGCTCGACAGCAGGTCGGGGTAACCACTGCGGCTCGCCTGGGCGACGAGCCAGGAGTCGTTGCGCGCGGGGAAGACGATCGTCGTCTCGACGCCGCGCCGGGGCGCCGCGCACAGCGCCCGCAGCACCGCCTCGTCCGGCACGAAGTAAGGCGTCGTGACCACCAGCTCCCTGCGGGCGGCGTACAATGCGCCGACGAAGGAGTCCGACATCGCGTCGCCCGGCGTCGTGGGACCCGCGCCGTACATCTGCGCGACGCATCCCGGCTCGAAGCGTTCGGGAGCAGGCTCCGCCGCGGCGAGCCCGTCCAGCGGTTCGCCGGTTTCCGCGATCCACGTGCACAGGAACAGATACTGCGCCTGACGAACCACCGGCCCCTCGCACCGCAGAAACATGTCCACCCAGGGCGCGAACCGCGCCTTTGGCAGAAAAGCGGGATCCGCGCAGTTCTGGCTGCCGCAATAGGCGACGCGATTGTCGATGACGACGATCTTGCGGTGGTTCCGCAGATCGACGCGGCCCACTGCGAGATGCCCGAGACGCGGAACGTCGTTCAGCGTCGCGACGAGGGCGACGCCCGCCTCGCGCAGCTGCCGCCATCGCGGACCGCGGATGAAGCCGCGCGACCCCAGGGCGTCCACCATCACCCGGCACCGCACGCCGCGCCGCGCGGCCGCCGCCACGGCGTCCGCGACCTTGCCGCCGTTTCCGTCGTCGAGCCAGATGTAGAAGCCGATATGCACATGCTCGGTCGCGCGCCCGATGTCCTGCGCGAGCGCGTCGATCGCCGCGTCGGAATCCAGCGTCGGCTGGTCTTTCGGCGCCTCCGGGTCGCCAAGGAGCGCGATCCGGTTGCCGGACGACGGGCCCAATCCGTCGATGGATCTGCAGAGGTCGAACTGCGCGGCGGCGCCGGGCGCGACGACGTTCCGATCGAGCTTCGACGCGACGGGCCGGACCGTGCGGGCCTCCGCCTCCTTCAGCCGGCGTATCCGCGCGCGACCGATGCTGGTTTCTCCGAGAAGGAGATAGGCGACGACGCCGACCAGAGGCAGAAACATGATGACCGCCACCCATGCCACGCGCGCGGCGGGCTCTCTGTACGGGCGGGTGATCGCGCGCGCGGCCGTCAGCAGGTGCGCGACGAACAGAATGAGCTCGAAGGACGACCGCATCGGCGGCGCGTTTCCGGCGTCGCCTAATCCTTGACGTCGGTCGTCGGGCGATCGCCGCCGGGGGAATGCTCGACGCGCCAGTTCCCTTGCGCGTCCTCGTATTCGATCTCGACGTCGTCGCCCGGAGCGCGCTGCTCCCGCGCGGCCCGCTCGGCCGCCGCGCGCGCCTGTTCGCGGGTGGCGAACGTCTCCGAAAACGAGCCGTTCGCCTTGTAGGCCCATCCGTCGGCGTGCTCGACGATCTCGTAGGTCTCGCGCGTCATGGCTCGCTCCCTTCCTGCTCGCCCGGTTCCTCCGATCGAAGCCGTTCGGCTTCGAGGACGACCGCCTGCCTCGTCGGAGCGCCGGCGAGATCTCCGATCACCCGAAGCGCGTCCGATCGGCGCAATTCTGCACTTCCGCGCCCGCCGCTCAACAGATCGACGTCAGGCGCGCCGAAGGACGTTCCGCACGTTCGGGATCGTCTCCGAGAGCGCGCCGGCGTGGCTGCCCATGATCTTCTGCGATCGCGAAAAGCCGGCCCGCACGCGAAAGGGCATGAGGTCGATTTCATTACGCCCCCCGGTCAGGGAGGCGGGATTGGGAGCGCGAAACGCCGCGAGAACATCGGTCGGGATTTCGTCGGGACTTTCTGCGGCGCAACGCCCCGAATCAGGCCGTTTGAGCCCGACATGTTCGCGCAGGCAACGGCGCGTGACAGCGCTCCCGTAAGCCGTAATTCCTTGGAAAATATGGAAGGTTTTGGAGCGGGCGAAGGGAATCGAACCCTCGTATGCAGCTTGGGAAGCAGCGCTTTCCACCATTCGAAATTCCTCAATCATTGCCCGCTATCCCTTCCGATCAGAGACAGTGCGCCCCGCTCGGCCTCGGCGCAAGGATAGCGCGCCGGCCGCGAATCCTCATTTGAGGGACGCAAAAACTGACATCAGACTGATACCGGAGCCCGCGATGTCAGCCGCCGTCACCAAGAAGCTGACGCCCTCCGTCGTCGCGCAGGCCGAGAAGCTGGTCGAGGACGGCCATCACGTCCGCGGCGCCGAATGGCGCGAGCCGCGTTCCGGCTTCTTCATCCGCTTCGGCGTCGCCTCCGCCTCCTTCCTCGTCCACACCGAAGCCCGAACCGTGACGCTCGGGCGCGTCGGCGCGATGTCGGCGCAGACCGCAAAATCCCTCGCCGAGCAGGTCAAGCTCGCGCTCAAAGACGGCCGCGACCCGAAAGAATTCGTCAAAACCTATCTCGAGCGGCTCGCCGCCGGCGCCGAGCCGGGCGCGGCGCATGTCGCCGCGACCCATGCGAGCGCGCGAACCGCCGGCCGCGCCTTCGACGGCGAGCGGCCCTGGAAGCTGTCGCGGCTGTTCGAGCGCTTCGCCGCGCACAAGGTCGCGCACGATTTCAAGGAAGACGGCCGCTGGGCGAAGCAATATGGCCGCTATTTCGACGACCCCGCGCTCAACGATCTCAGAGACAAGCGGGTCTGCGAATTGACCTATGGCGATCTGTTCAGCCTGAAGCGGGCGCTTACCCCCGAAGGCCGCGCCACCGCGCGGGCGGCGCGCATCGTCCGCCAGGTGGTCGCGGCGCTCGACTGGGGCCGCGAGGAAGAGGCGATCAACACCGGGCTGATCGACGTCGAGCCGTTCTGGGGTGCGCTCAAGGTCAAGTATCAGTCGAAGAAGCGCATGCGGGCGCCGGACGTTCGGCAGCTCGCGCGCACGGTCGTCGTGATCGAACGCCACGCCGCGCTCGACCGCGATCGTCTCGCCGCTTCGCCCTGCCTGCAGGCGCTTGTCCTGTTCGTCTTCGTGACGGCGCAGCGCGACGGCATGGCCGCCGCCTAAGATCGCGGAGACGTTTGCGGCTGCCCGCCGGGTGCTGGAGATACAGGAAAGGCGAACGGTGCTTGCCGGTCACAGCTTCTGCGGAACGATCCTGATCCCGGCGGCCGAGCACAAGCACGCGAAGACGATCGAATTGCAGATCCAGTCATCTGTCGCCGTTTCCCATCCGATGCGATGACTTGTCCAATCTTCGCAGCAGTTAGACATCACGGATGGCGCCTAGAAATTTCGAACGACCTCGTCGCAATAATCGATGAAGGCGCGAACTTTTGCCGGCGTATGTTGGCGGGATGGGTGGTAGGCGTAGAGTGGAAACTGCTCGCCATGCCAGTCGGGGAACAGGTCGATCAACTCCCTGGTCTCCAAATGCGCGCCGACCCCCCAACCGATCACTTGCGCCACGCCGGTTCCGGCCAGGCATTCCTGCAGCATGGACTTGGGGTCCGTGAAGGTCAGCGGCCCTTCGGTGGGCACCTCTACGCTTTCAGATCCGCGGATGAATTCCCATCCGAAAGGTTTTCCGGATGCTGGATCGAGGAACTGAAGGCAGCGATGCCGGATCAGCTCTGATGGATGCGCGGGCGCCCCGTGCCGATCGAGATAGGCGGGCGCCGCGACGGTAAGGATTGGCGCCTCGATCAGCTTGCGTGTGATGAGAGTCGCGCCGCGTGGTTGACCGAAGCGAATGGCCAGATCGATGCCGTCGGCCACGAGGTCGCCGACGTGCTCGCGGGTCACGAATTCCACCGTCAGATCGGGGCAGCGCTCGCAGAAAGTCCCGAGCCGCCCGGCGAGCACCAGGGGCAGGAAGAAGGGATCGATATCGACCCGCAGGCGCCCTCGCACAGACGAAGCGGCTCCGGACGCCGCAAGCGCTGCGTCTTCAATGGCGTCAAGATGCGGCTTGGTCTCCTCGTAGAAGCGGCGGCCCTCGTCGGTCAGCGTGACCGAGCGTGTCGTGCGATCCAGTAGGCGAACGCCGAGACGCGCCTCCAACCGGCCGATCGCCCGACTGACGCCGGAATCGGTGATGCCGATCAGTTCGGCGGCTTTCACGAAGCTGCCGCCATCGACAACGGCCGCCAGCACGCTGACCCCGGAAAGCATTCTTCCATCGAACGCCAAACGACCGAGCTCCAATTCCAGGCTGATTTTCAGTCAGGAATGATCTGACGCAATCGCACTTAATTCAAGAACTAGGGCGCGCGATATCAGACGCGAAGCATGGATGCCCCTACGAGGACAACGAATGGACATGAGCACGCTCAGCAATCCCCGCACGCTCTTCAGGGGCGGTACGATCCTCACGTTGGACAAGAGCATGTCGACGCCGCCTGTCGGCGACGTCCTGGTCGAAGGCGGGCGCATCGCCGCCTTAGGGGCGGACCTTGTCGTCTCGGACGCACAAGTTATCGACGCTTCCGGCAATATCATCATGCCGGGCCTGATCGACGCGCACCATCACATGTGGCTTGGCGTGATGCGCCGGATGATGCCGGACGTCGATGATCTCTTCGCCTATATCGACGTCGTAGCCGAGAAGCTGGGCGCCCACTATCGCCCGCTCGACATGTATCTCAGCACGAAGCTCACGGCGCTGGCCTGCGTGGACGCCGGCATCACCACCGTCATCGATGCCTGCCATTCCTCGCGTAGCCCCGAGCATACCGACGCGGCGCTCGATGCGCTCGACGACAGCGGCATCCGGGCGCTGCATATGGTCGGAGCCGCGATGGACAAGCAGGCCTCGTCGACGCACATCCCCGGCGACCTCAAGCGTCTGGCCGACAACTGGAATTACGGGGAAGGGCTGGTGCGGGTCGGCCTGTTCGGCCAGCTCAACATCGATTGGTGGCGGGAGGCGCGCGCTCTCGACATGCGCATCCTCAGCGAGTTCATCGGCGACCTGGTCAAGCTTGGGCCGGAGTTCGACGAACCGGGCCTGCTCGGGCCGCATAATATCTTCAACCACTGCACGCGGGTGCCTGAGGAGACCTGGAAGCGCCTTGCCGCCGCCGGCGTGAACGTGACGGTCAATCCGCGCTCGGACGCGCTCTTTGGCTTCGACGATGAGAGCTTTGCCTGGCAACAGGCGATCGACCATGGACTGACGCCCGCGCTCGGCATTGACCTAGACACCGCCTTCGGCAGCGACCTGTTCGGCGAGATGCACGCGCTCTTCGGGCAACAGCGCGCGGCCATGCGCTATCGCCGCTTCCGGGGCGAGCAGGATGTCCCGGCTCCGATCTCGGTCGAGGCGGTGCTCGAGGCCGCCACGGTCAACGGCGCTCGCGCCGCCGGTCTTCAGGATCAGATCGGCACGCTGGCGGTGGGTCGTCGGGCGGACGTAATCATGGTCCGCACCGACGATGTCGCGGTCTTCCCCGTCACCGATGCGGTTGGGACCATCGTCCAGGCTGTCGAGCGGGCGAACGTAGACACGGTCATGGTCGCGGGCGCGATCCGCAAGCGCGCCGGCAAGCTGGTCGGCGTCGATATGCCAAAGCTCCAGGCCGAGGTGAACGCATCGCGTGATCATCTGCTCGAGGCCAGCGGCTATCGGCCCGAAGGGCTGCGGGGTCGCGGGAACGCGGCCGCTTGAACCGTCGCGGCCGCCGCCTCTCTCGCGAGGTGGCGTCCTTAAACCGCAACATTCATTGCATGGAGGCTGTGATGTCAGCACCTGCCATCAATGGCGCGCGCCTTGACGACGCTGCGCCGCAATTTCTCTCGCGCCCCGCGCCGGGCATCATCGCGGCGCTCTTCTGCGGCTATCTCGCCGTCGGCCTGCCGCTGCCGGTGATCCCGCTCTTTGTCCACGACAAGCTCGGCTTCAGCACGCTTGTCGTTGGTTTGGTGATCGGCGTTCAGTTCCTGGCGACCGTTCTGACGCGCGGCTATGCCGGCCAGCTTACTGACCAGCATGGCGGCAAGCGGTCGGCGCTGCAGGGAGCAATTGTCAGCGCGCTCGCGGGCCTGCTCTATCTCGTCGCGGCGATGCCCGGCTTTTCTCCCACTGCCAGCCTGGCGATTATAGTCGTGGGTCGGCTTGCGGCGGGTCTCGGCGAGAGCCTGTTCGTCACGGGCTGTGTGTCGTGGTCGATCGCCTCGGTCGGACCCGAGCGCGCCGGCATGTCGATGTCCTTGACCGGCATCGCCATGTTCGCGGCGCTCGCTATCGGCGCGCCGATCGGCATGCTCCTCTATCAGAGCTACGGCCTCGAAGCGGCGATGGTCGCCTGCATCGTCGCACCACTTGCTTCGGCCGTGATCGCCGCCCGCGAGACGTCCTACGCCACGCCGGCGGGGCCGCGACTGCCCTTCTACAAAGTGATTGGCCAGATCTGGCGCGAGGGGCTCGGCCTGATGCTGCAGGGCGTCGGCCTGTCCGGGCTTACGGCCTTCGCCTCGCTCTATTTCGCGGCGCGTCACTGGGACAATGCCGGTCTGGTCATGACCGCATTCGGCGTCGGTTTCATCTTCGTGCGTGTTGTACTCGGAACACTTCCAGACCGCATGAGCGGCTACCGTGTCGCGCAGTGGTCGCTGGCGATCGAAGCTGTCGGCCAAGGGATGATCTGGCTGGCGCCCGACGAGGCCGTGGCGCTCGCCGGCGCGCTCGTCACGGGTCTCGGCTGCGCGCTCGTTTTTCCCGCGCTCGGCGTCGAGGCGCTCAAGCGCGTGCCGCCGGCCAATCGCGGCAGCGCCATGGGCGCCTTCGTCGCCTTCCTCGACATCGCCTATGGCATTTCGGGCCCGGCCGCCGGCTTGGTCGCCGGACAGTTCGGTTACGCGGCCGTCTACCTCTTCGGCGCGGGCTGCGCCCTGGCCGGCGCGGCGCTGGTCATCACCGCCTGTCGTTCCCAGTCCTGATAATCATCCTATCGACAAGGACAATATCCATGTCCCGTATCTTCATTTCCGGCTCATCCACTGGTCTCGGGCTGATGGCGGCCGAGCTGCTGACGCAGCAGGGCCACCAGGTCGTCCTGCATGCCCGCAGCGGCGATCGCGCCAAGGATGCGCGCAAGGCTTTGCCAAAGGCGGAGGCGATCGTGACGGGTGACCTCTCGACGATCGCCGGCGCCAAGGATGTCGGAGCGCAGGTCAACGCTCTCGGCCACTTCGACGCGGTCATACACAATGCCGCCGTGGGTTACCGCGAGGCACACCGGCTGACCGCTGACGGGCTACCGCATGTGTTCGCGATCAACACCTTGTCGGCCTACATCCTGACGGCGCTAATCAAGCGGCCGAAGCGTCTCGTCTATCTGTCGTCGGGGATGCACCATCACGCTGACGTCAATCTCGACGACATCCTTTGGAAGAAGCGGCGCTGGAACGGCTCGCAGGCCTATGCCGAGAGCAAGCTGCACGACGCGATGCTCGCCTTGGCGATCGCCCGTCGTTGGCCGGATGTCCTATCGAACGCCTTGGAGCCGGGCTGGGTGCCGACGAAGATGGGCGGCCCCGGCGCGCCCGACGACATGGAGCAGGCCCATCTGACGCAGGCCTGGCTCGCCGCCGGCGACGATCCAAAGGCAGACGTGACGGGCGAGTATTTCTTTCACATGAAGCGCATGGCGCCGAACCACCTGGCGCTCGATTATGAGCTGCAAGATCGCCTGATCGAAATCTGCGCCGAGATCTCGGACATTGCGCTTCCACCGGCGTGAGAAGGAGTATTTAGATGAAAAGAATTCGGTTGGCCGGCGACGCCTCGCAAGGCTTATTTGTCGGACTTGAGCAGATGAACTGCAGCATCCAAGAGTTGATGGGGTCTGTCTGCTTCGCTTTTCTAATGAGAGTAAAAGTGCAGACGCTGAAGTATGCTCGGCTTCGCATTGCAATACAGTCTCAAATTGCCTTTCGTCAGGACTAGAAAGGAACAGGAGCCGCTATTGAAGAGGCTCCGGGCCGTGGTGCTCGTTCGGCGCGGCAGGCAGACCGCCCAGTCGACGCAATCCTGACCCGCTAATAAAGGTCCGCCGTGACAGAGACGTCGTTCCTGGCCAAAATGAGTTACGCGCCGCCCACATAGCCGAATTGGTCAACCGGATCGGATCAGCGCTCGCTCAAACTCGCGACGATCGCGTCGAGGCCATCTGTCAACGCCGCCGGTCCCGGCTGCAGGATCAACGGGGACTTGATCTCGAAGACGCGGCCGTCTCGGATCGCGGGGAGCGCGCCCCATCCTTCCCGCGCTGCTATCTTGTCTTTGACGACCTTTTTTCCGCACCAGGAGGCGAGGATCACCTCCGGCGCCGCCGCCATCACGCGTTCGGGCGTCACAATCCGATCCTTCGCCGCCGCGCAGCGCGACAAGTCGGGGAACACGTCGTCGCCGCCGGCGACGGAGATCAGCTCGGAGACCCAGCCGATGCCGCTGATGAAAGGACCGTCCCATTCCTCAAAATAGACTCGTGGGCGCGCGCCGTTCGCCGCCGCCTCGCGCACTTCGTCGAGCCGCGCCTCGTATGAGGCCGCGAGCCATTCCGCCCGCTCTGGCGCCCCGACCAGCGCGCCAATGCAGCGGATCATTGCGAGAATTCCGGCGACGTCGCGGTGGTTGAAAGCGTGGACATGCACGCCGGCGCTGATCAGCTGGGCGGCGATCTCAGCCTGCAGATCGGAAAAGGCGAAGACGAGGTCGGGCTTCAGGGCAATGATCTTCGGGATGTCGGCGGAGGTGAAGGCCGAGACCCTTGGCTTCTCTCGGCGAACGCGCGCTGGCCGCACGGCGTAGCCCGACACGCCGACGATCCGCTGATCCTCGCCGAGCAGATAGAGCGTTTCGACCGTCTCCTCAGTGAGGCAGACGATCCTTTCCGGTGGGAAGCTGCGCATGCCGGTCTCCTCAGATCAGGAATAGCGCAAGCCCTCGCTGCGCGTTCTGCATCGCACGGCTCCAACATCCCTTCGCGCGGCGCGAAGGGATGTTGCGGCGCTTGTCCGGGCGGCGGCTATCGGTCCAACCCTTCCCGGCTCATCGCGAGTTCCCGCAGGCGCCAACGCTTCACCGCCATGCGCCACAACTTGCAAGTGACCACCAGGATCGCGGTCGCCGTCGTCGCCTCCGCGGCGAAAAGCAATTGGCCGGCCAAGGTGGGGCTGACGGGCAGCACCATCGGGATCAGCCCGACCGCGACGGCCGGAGGCGCGTGGAGATCAAACACGGCCAAGACCCGCCCGGCCGTCAGCATGATGAGGGCGGCGGCCGCTGCGGTCGGTCCCAGCAGATAGACCACGGTCGCGCCGACCAGGGCGATGATGAGCACGGCGCCGGGCAACCGCCACGGTCCGCGCGCCCAAGGGCAGACATGAGGGTGCGACAGCATTTCGTTGGCCATGACGACCAATGGCGGAAAGAGCAGCATGCGCTCGCCGGTGACCATGACCAGCAGCGTCATCAGAGCGAGAAAGAGGACGAAGACCGGCGCCCAGTGCAAACCGGGCGGCGGCGTCTCGATCAGATCCTCGACGGGCGGCGCGGCGGGCGCAAGCGAGGTCTTGCCCTTTGGGCGCAGCGCGGC
This sequence comes from Leifsonia xyli, assembly GCA_003243275.1. Classification (GTDB taxonomy): domain Bacteria; phylum Actinomycetota; class Actinomycetes; order Actinomycetales; family Microbacteriaceae; genus Homoserinibacter. The sequence continues at coordinate 36,620 of QFQR01000005.1, forward strand.
GATCGCAGCCAGACCGCCGGCGCCGACCAGCAATGCGGGCGGATAGAGCCAGCTGTCGACGCCGAGCGCCAGCGGCAGAAGGCCCGCCGACAGGGCCGGCGCGATCGGCGAACCAAGCGTGCGCAGAATGACGAAGGCCGCGCCGATCACGAGCGCGACCGACACCGGACCGAAAGGCAGCCATTGCGTGACGAGGACGCCCGCGACGCCGGCGAGAAAGGGGGTCATCACGAGCATGACGGGCGATCGCGCCCAGACCCCGTTCGGCCGGCGGAAGATGTCATAGGCCAGCGCCCCGAGTTCCGGAAAGAGCAGCAGCTCGAAGCGCGTCGCGCTGGCGAGCCATGCAACCGTCGCGACATAGGCGATGGCCATCGCCTCGGCGCTGAGCAAGGTCCTGTCGGCGAAGGACGCGCCGAGACGACGCGATATCCCTCGGATCCCCGTTCCGACTGGCGGCATGGTTGCTTTAGTCTCCCCTCCGTCACGCGGCGATGCCGTGGAGCGCCGCTCAGTCGCGCTGGCCGAGAGATCATCTCGAGCGCAGAAGCATTTGTTGGCGCTTGATGAGATGGCTCGAAGTGGTCACGCCTTCGACTATGAGAAAATATGTATTCACGAACTATATTTTAAGCTTTGTTTCATTCTTCCAATGTTCGTCAAATATTAAATCACGCAAATCAAGACGTGACGACCATCCATTCAGTTCAAGTTCTGGCCTGTCATACAAATGATCGACATAGCCGATACATAGGAATGCGATGACCGAGATTTCGTCGGGCAATCTCAGGATCGACTTCAGGTCCTGCGGATCAAAAATTGAGACCCACCCGACGCCGACGCCCTCCGATCGTGCAGCGATCCAGATATTCTGGACCGCGCAGACGGTTGAATAGATGTCGGTGTCGCGCTGGTGCGTGCGGCCCAGGACGATGGGACCGCGCCTTGACCGGTCGCAGGTCACGCAGACGTTAAGGGGAGCGGTCAAGATCCCTTCGAGCTTCATGCTGCGGTAGCGGCTGGCCCGCGCCGCCTCGAACATCGTCGCCGCCTCTGCGTTGCGGCGGGCGAACAGGCGATGGATCCGTCGACGCCTCTCGAGATCTCGGATCAGGATGAAATTCCATGGCTGCATCAGTCCGACCGAAGGAGCGCAATGCGCCGCCCGAAGGATTCGGCTCAAGACCTCGTCAGGCAGCGCATCGGGGAGAAACTGGCTGCGTACGTCGCGCCGGGTCTCCAGAGCGCGATAGACCGCTTTGCGCTCTGCGAGCGAAAAGGCTTCGGCCGGCCGAAGACCTTCGAACTCGGTAGGCGGCGACGATTGATCCGCGACTGACATCGCTTTCGCTCCCTGCGATCGCAACGCCCTGCCGCCGTCCGCGCGGAATGGCTCCATTGTTCGGCCGGTCTTCTGGCTCTGGTTCGCCCCGTGACGGCGCCTTCCCAGCCTTGCGGGCCAGTGGCGATTTTGCCGGCACAGTCCCCATCACAGCGTCGGGCACGCCGCGGAATCTCACCGCGTTTCCGATTATCCCACGTCGCCGCGGACACCGAACGCACAAACTATAATCATACGCAAAGAGGCGATTCAAGGATAAACGAGCAGGTATTTTGTCGTTGCCTAACGCCTCTACGCCGTCAGTAAGGCAATCATAATTTCTGACGTTCACAATAGATTCTGTGTCCTCGCGTGAGGAGCGTCTGGCTTTGAACGATCACTGGAGAATGGCGCGGTCGGCGTCCGCGCGCGCGTCCTGCTGGACGATGATCGAAGCGGATTTGACCGCGGTTCTCACAGCGTTCTTCGAGGACTTCTCGCACGAACCGGAGATCGCCTGCGTGTCCGAGGAGGATCGAAACAGCTTGATCGCCGCGCAATCCGAGAACTGGCGTCTTCTGTTGCAATCCGACTTTGGCGCCGCGTACCAGGCGCACGTCAAGACGGTCGGCCTTGCGCGCATGAAGGCCGGCTTGTCGCCGCATTGGTACCTTGTGGGAGTGGCGCACGCAGTTGACGGCTTGACGGACGTGATCGGACGGAAGACGCGCTTTCGGTCGAGCCGCGCGGCGGTCCTCAGCGGCGCACTTCGCCAAGCGGCGCTTTACGACATCGCCGTTTCAATCTCGAGCTATCTCGACTTCAATCTCCGCAAGGCTGCGAGGCGACAAAGCGATATCGAACGCGCCGTCCAGGAGTTTGAAACCGTCATCACCGGGATGACCGACGACGTCGCGGCGACGGCGGACGTGCTTCGGGACACCGCGGCCGACTTGAATGTTGAAGCGGTATCGATGTCGGATCGCGCCAACTTCATCTCCGAGACCTCTGACCGCGCCGTCGCCGGAATCGCCTGCGGAGCTGACGCGACCCGCGCCGTCTCTCACTCCATGCGCGCGATCGGCGACCACGCCGATCAAGCGAGGACGATTGCGAGCACGGCGGTGGAAAGGACCTCCACGACGGCGGAGTCGATCGGCGAGCTGTCCACAGCGGTCGACCGCATCGGGACCGTCGTCGACCTCATTCGGTCGATCGCGAACCAGACCAATCTTCTGGCGCTGAACGCGACGATCGAGGCTGCCCGGGCTGGATCAATGGGGCGTGGCTTTGCGGTCGTCGCAGCAGAGGTGAAAGCGCTCGCCAATCAGACATCGGCCGCGACCGAGGACATTTGCGCCCAGATCATCGAGGTGCAGACCGCGACGACGAGATCTGTGGACGCGATCCAGTCGACGTCGCTGATCATCGACGAGATCTCGACGATCAGTGACGCCATCGCACGGTCGGTTTCGCACCAAATGAACAAGACGGCCGAGATCGACGCCGGAATGGGTCAGGCGAGCCAACAGACGCAGTCGATCGTAAACGCGGCGACCTCCGTGCGGGGCGCAGGAACGTCGACGCACGGGGCGGCCCAACGGGTATCGGCGCTCGCGGCAGACCTGGAGGGGCGAGCGAACGCGCTTCGGACCGACGTCTCGGCGTTTCTGTCGGTGGTCGTCCGTCGCTGACGCCTTCGTTCAGCATCTGCGCCGCGCGGCCGATACCGCGTCGGCGACCTCGCGGAAATCGAATCCGGCGGCCTTACCGACGGTCATGATCGTGAGCAGCGGGATACGATCGATCTGAGACATCGCCCAGAGAGTCGCGAGATCTTCGACACGATCGCCGCATAGGAGCACCGGCCGGCTGGCGCCATCCAGCAGCTGGCCGAACCGCCGACCGTCCGCGAATGATGGCAGCTCTCCTTCCAGCGCGAACGCTTGCGCCTCCACGCCCGCGAGGTCCTCCAGAGACTGAGTCTTCGGCGATGAGCTCATCGCGGCGCGGATATGGACCACGCTCCGGACGCAGAGGTTCTGCAAATCCTCCAGATCGGAATGATCGACGCCGTCGACGACGAACAATTCGGAAGTCAATCGGACGAGGTTCACGAAGCGCTCCCCGGCGGTGGCGATCCTGCGATCACATGGAAGAATGAGCCGCTCACCAAGCCGCGCCTGGCGCCGATCGGCCAGGCGCCGCTGGAATGCGTGTCGCTCGCCATCGCGAAGGGAGGATCTTCTCCCTCGTCGACTACCGTCGCGTAATGAAATTCATGGCCGGCAAGCACGTCGCCGGCCTGCCCCAGCGGGCCGTCGGCCTGCAGCTCGACGCTGCGATAGCCTAGGGTCATGCGACGGGTTTCAAAGCTCGTCACGACATCGAGCAGACCCGCCATCTCATGCCGGCGCCCCGACGTGTCGATCAGACTTCGCCCGAGCGCCATGAATCCCCCACACTCGCCATGGACCGGCGCGCGCTGCGCGAAGCGTTGCAGGCCCGACTTGAATCTCGTGGCCGCCGCAAGACGATGGGCGTGGAGTTCCGGATAACCTCCGGGGAGCCAGCATGCGTCACACTGCTCGGGAGGCGGTTCATCGGCCAATGGCGAAAAGCCGATGATCTCGGCGCCGGCCGCACGCCAAGCGCTGTCGAGATGAGGATAGAAAAACGAGAACGCCGCGTCGGAGGCGATCGCGACGCGCCGCCCGGGCGGTCGTATCGCGATCGGCGCTGCCGGGGAGATAGCCGTTCCCACCGACGCCAGTCTAAGGATCTCGGAAAGATCGACATGTTGCTCGATGAACGCGCCAAGAGCATCCAGTCGATCTTCGACGTCATCGGTCTCGCATGCCTGCACAAGCCCCAGATGTCGTTCGGGAAGCCGGAGATCGTCCCGTCTCGGCAGCATGCCCACCACCGGCAGTCCGACTGAGGTGATGGCTGTCGCGCACAGCTCGCCATGACGGTGCGACGCGACACGATTGAGTATTACGCCAGCGGTTCGAATCCGTTCATCAAATTTCGCCAGCCCGAGCGCGACAGCGGCGGCGCTTTGAGCCTGAGCCGAGACGTCGAGGACGAGCAGAACCGGCCAGCCCGTGACGGCGCAGACGTCGGCCGTGGAGCCCTTGCCTCCGTGAGCCGACGGCGCGCCGTCGAACAGTCCCATCGCTCCCTCGGCGATCAGCAGATCGCGATCCTCGGCGGCCTTGGCGGCCAGCGCTGCGAGCAATGCCGGCGGCATCGCCCAGGCGTCGAGATTGACGCCCGCTCGTCCCGTCGCGGCCGCATGAAACGCCGTGTCGATGTAGTCCGGCCCACATTTCGCCGATCCGACGTCGAGCCCTCTTCGGCGGAGCGCGCGCATTACGCCGAGGGCGACCGTTGTCTTGCCGCTGCCGGAACGCGGCGCCGAGATGACGAGCCCCGGGGCTTGCCGGGTCACGCCGCGACCGTCAGCGGCGCGACGCCCGTCAGCGCCGCCCTCAGGCTTACGATGCGCCCGACCGCAACGATGGCGGGGGCCGCAAGGCCTGCGGCTTTCGCATCCTCGGCGACGTTTCGAAGCGTGCTCTCGAGCACCCGCTGATCTGGACGTGAGGCGTTTGCGACGACTGCGACGGGCATGTCTGACGGCATGCCCGCCTGCTCGAGGCGCACGCAGATTTCAGCAAGGTTCGACATCGCCATATAGAGGATCAGCGGCGCCTGGGTCTCGACGAACGGTCGCCAGTCGATCGCCCCGCATCCGCCTTCAGCCAGGTGACCGGTCATCAGCGTGACGGCGTGGTTTGTGTCACGGCTCGTCACGGGCAATAACGCAGTCGCCAGGCCGCCGATGCCCGATGTGATCCCGGGCACCACGCGAAACGGCACGCCGGCGTCCGCCAACGCCATGGCCTCCTCGGCGCCGCGTCCGAAGACGAAGGGGTCGCCGCCCTTGAGCCTCAGCACGCGACGCCCGCCGTGTGCAAGCTCGATGAGCCGGTTGGTGATGTCGTTCTGTTTGGGGGACTGTACGCCGCCTCGCTTACCAGCGTATTCGAGGCTCGCCGTGTCTGCGGCGAGCGACAGGACCTCGTCGCTCACCAGCGCATCGTAGACGATCACGTCCGCGCTCATCAGCCCATGTATCGCGGTCGCGGTCAGCAGTCCCGGATCGCCCGGTCCGGCGCCGACAAGCCAAACCGATCCCCCTTCAAACGCGGGAAGACGCGGCATGAAGGCGTCGCTCTGATCGATCATCGTGAGGCCCCCCGTGGTCGAAAGCGGCGATCGTAGTTCGCCGAGTAAAGCGCGCTCTCGCGATATCCCTCGGCTCCAAGCGCGCGGCCGACGAGGATGAGCGCCGTCCGTTCGATAGGATCGTCGGCGAAGACCGTCTCGATGTCGGCGAGCGTGCCCCGGACGATCCGTTCGTCCGGCCAGGACGCCCGGTAGATGATCGCGGCAGGACAGTCGCCGCCGCAGTAAGGAACGAGCTCGCTGACGACGCGGGACAGCGCGTGAACCGAAAGATGGATCGCGAGCGTGGCGCCGGTCGCGCCGAACGCCGCCAGCGTTTCGGATGGCGGCATCGCCGAGGCGCGTCCGCTGGTCCGCGTCAAGACGACGGACTGGGCCACTTCAGGCAGCGTCAGCTCGCACGCAAGCGCCGCGGCTGACGCGGCGAAGGCAGGCACGCCTGGCGTCGCGGTGTACGGGATGCCCAGCGCATCGAGACGTCGCGTCTGCTCGCCGAAGGCGCTCCAGACCGAAAGATCGCCCGACTGCAGCCGGGCGACGTCGAGTCCCGCCCGATGCGCCGCCTCAAACTCGGCGACGATCTCGTCGAGCGAAAGCGGCGCCGTATCCACAATCCGTGCGTCGGACGGGCAGTTCTCCAGGATGCCTGGCGCCACGAGCGAACCTGCGTAAAGACAGACGGGCGAGTTCGCGATCAGGTCGCGCCCGCGCAGCGTGAGCAGATCGGCAGATCCAGGGCCGGCGCCGATGAAATGAACGGTCATCTCAATCCCATGGCTTCTCGAGGCTCCACTGCACCGTGGGCATTGCGGGTCGAAACCATCGAAATCGCGCGACAGGCTCGGCGTGGGCGATTGCGATCTGGAGCAGCCGGCCGCCATGGGTGGCGTGGAGCGCCATCATTTGAGCCTGAGTCTCCAGCGTCACCGCGTTCGCGACGAACCGTCCGCCCGGCTTGAGCGCGCGGAAGGAGCGGTCGAACACGGCGGAGGAAAAACCGCCGCCGACGAAGACAGCGTCGGGAGGCTCAAGTCCCTCCAGCGCTTCGGGCGCCTTTCCGACGACAATGATAAGACCGGTGGCGCCAAGCACGCGGGCGTTCAGTCGCGCGCGCCCAGCTCTTTCGGCTTGCGCCTCGACCGCGACGGCGCGGTTCGACGCGTCTGCCAGCAGCCACTCGATCGCGACGGATCCCGAACCTGCGCCGACGTCCCACAGCAGATCGCCGGGCCGCGGGGCGAGCGACGACAGCGTGATTGCGCGGATCTCGCGTTTGGTGATCTGGCCGTCGTGGTTGAACGCGTCGTCGGGAAGGCCTGGAGATCTCGGCAGAGGCCGCATAGCGTCGCGGCCGGCAGGCGCTGCTCCGCTCATCCCAACCTCCTGGACCAGCGTGGCGTGTAACACCACGGAGCGCCGCCATCCTCCCTCGGGATCAGACGCGTTTCCGATGAGCCGACAATGACGATCGTCGACATGTCGATGGTCCCGGGATCGACGGACCCGAGCGTGGTCACCACGATGCGCTCATCCGGCCGCCCGACGGCGCGGGCGACGACGACCGGCGTCTGCGAGTGCTTGGATTCGCGCAAGATGTCGAAGGCCTGAAAAATCCGTTCGGGCCGAGAGATGGACGCCGGATTGTAGAGCGCGATGACGAGATCGACGTCGGCCGAGGCTGCGAGCCGTGCGGCGATGAGGTCCCACTGTTTGAGGTTGTCCGACAGCGATAGGACGCAGAAGTCGTGGCCGAGAGGCGCTCCGATCCGAGCGGCCGCCGCCTGCATCGCGCTGATCCCTGGCAGAACGGCGATGTCGAGCGCGAGCCATTCGCGATTCCCGGTCTCGATCGCTTCGAATATCGCGGCGGCCATTGCGAAAACGCCAGGATCCCCTCCCGACGCGACGACCACGTCGCCGCCGTCTGCGGCGATCTCGAGGGCGAGGCGCGCGCGCTCGATCTCGACCCTGTTGTCGCTTCGGTGGAAGTTGAGACCCGGTCGCGGGTCGATCCGATCGAGATAGGCGCTGTAGCCGACGACATCGGTCGCCCGTCGCAAGGCGTCCGCTACCTCCGGGGTGATCCAGGAGGCGTCGCCGGGTCCCAGTCCCACGACACGAAGGCGCCCGGGTCTCAAGCCCTCGGCGGTCATGGTCTGCGGCCCTTTCCGGGGACGAGGATCATGGAGAAGTAGGGCGCGTCGTCGGTTGCACGGGCCGCCAGCGGCTGCACGACCTCTCCCGGCATGGAGCCGCGCTCCACGTAAATCGCCCGGTCAACGAGACCGGCGCCTTCGATCGCGCGCCGGACTTTCGCGCAATTGCCGCCCAGCTTCATGACGACTGCGGCGTCGGCGTCCGAAAGGCGGCGCGTCAGTTCCGCTTCGGACAGGGTTGCAGGCAGCACGCAGAGCACGTCGTCGCCCCAAGTGATCGGCTCGCGGCTGGTTGCCCAACATGCGGCCATTCCGGTCACGCCTGGCGTGACAGTCACGCGGAAACGGTCTTTCAGCCGGATATAGACGTGCATGAAGGAACCGTAGAAAAACGGATCGCCTTCCGAAACGAGCAAGACATCGGAGCCGCACGACAGTCTGGCTGCGAGCGCGGCGGCGGCATCGTCGTAGAACGCCGAGAGCGCCGAAACATACTCGGCGCTTTCGAAATGGGCCTCGGTGGTCATCGGATATTCGAGCGCAATCTGCTCGGCGTTCGATGGGAGCAGTCCTTCGATGATCGTGCGCGCGTTGCCCGTCCGGCCGCGTTTGGCGAACCATGCGACGACGCCCGCAGCCCTGATCAACCTGATTGCGCGCACGGTCATCAGTTCCGGGTCGCCCGGCCCGAGCCCGACGCCGTGAAGCGTCCCTGCAAGGTTCCGAGGCGCAGCGCGTTCCGAAGAATCGGGGAGAAGAGCGCTCATTCGCGTTCGCTGGCGAGCGCGTTGACGGCGGCTGCGGCCATCGCGCTGCCGCCTTTGCGTCCGCGCACCACGATCCAGGGCACGCGGCCGTCGGCGATCAGCGCCTCCTTGGATTCGGCCGCCCCGATGAAGCCGACCGGCATGCCGATCACCACGGCCGGACGCGCGGCGCCGTCGTCGAGCATCTCGAGCAGGCGGAACAGGGCGGTCGGGGCGTTTCCGACCACAACGACGGAACCGCCCAGCCGGTCGCGCCAGAATTCCATTGCGGCCGCCGAACGGGTGGCTCCCTGTTCTGCCGCGATCACAGCCGTCGCCGGGTCGCCGAGGGTGCAGATCACCTCGTTGTTCGCGGGAAGCCGTGCGCGCGTCACTCCTTGCGCGACCATTGCGGCGTCACAAAAGACCGGCGCCCCAGCGCGCAACGCCGATCGCGCCGCGGCCGCCGCGCCGGGCGCGAAGGCGATGTCGGCGGCCGCCTCAACCATCCCGCAGGCATGGATGACGCGAACGGCCACTCTTTCTTCTTCCGTCCCAAAGCGCGCAAGATCAGCCTCGGCGCGGATCATTGCGAACGAGCGCCGGTAAATTTCCGCGCCGTCGCGGACGTAGCTCAGACGGTTTGACACGAAACGCCCCTTTCGCACTGCCCGGCTCCTTCCCCGACGAAGGCTTCGACGCCTTTGTGCGCCTCGCCGATGAGCGGCGCCGGCGAGTTTTGCTCCGCCGTCCGCGTGTCGAGCACGGCCCAAGCCGCCGCGACCCTGCCGGGGTCGATGGAAAAGAAGGAGATCGTCTTTAGAGCCGGCCGCTGGCCCCAATTGATTGCGGCTCGGCGCCGGTCGAGGGGATCAACCTCTATGGCGAGAAGGCCCATCATCCGTCTCCTGCTCGAACGACCTGCGGTGGCACCCGCACCACCACGCCGCTTTTGAGGAGCGTTGGGCGCTTGGCCCACGGAATCAGTCCGCCGGGAGCGTCGGCATAGATTTCCGCGACATCGACAAGCTTCGCGCCGGCGTCGGGTCCGCTGAGATCGGCGGCGACGTAGCTCCATTTTCCGGGGGCGGTGAAGGCCACTGTCACCGGACGCCGACAGACCGCCAGACATTCGACAGCTTCGACGCGAACGCGGGCGCCGCGCCGTTCCGATTCAGCTCGAGCGGCGTCAAAGACACCTCGCCCCTGCGAAGCCGCTCCGCAGGCCACGCAGACATGAACGGTCACTGCTGAGGGGGACATGGGCGATCGCTCAATTGGCTTCGACGGCGGCCACGGCGGGCCTCAACGCGCAGGTTGCGCCGGGGACGCCAGACGCCGCCACGCAAACCCGACCGCGATCCCGACCGCCGCCCAAAGCAGCCCCTGAAGCGCGAGGGACGTGGCGGCGAATTGCGCGCCGAGCTCAGCGGGCGCTGTCGCCTCGAAACTGGCGGTGCGCGGCGCGCCGATCAGATGAGGCAGAACGATCAGCGCCGCGCCCCCAAGTCGCCAGGGAATTGCGGCCAGATAGATGAGCCCATAGAGACCTGCCGCCGTCGAGAGCGCCGTCGCTGCCGACCAGAGCTGCCGTGAAACCAGGTCCGCAGCCGCGCTGCCAGGCAATTCAGGCGCGAGGCCGAACGCCGTCGCAAGACCGGTCGCGGCGAAGCCTCCAAGCGCCCAGCACAACGCGGAAGTCGGCGTAATCTCGACCCCAGCGATCAACATCAGGCTGACGATCAGCAACGCGTAGCCCACCGCCGCGCCGACGGTCGCGACCGTCGTTGCGCCGATCCGTTGAAGACCATCCGTGGGCTGCCAGCCTTCGTCGTCGTGCCCGTGCGACGCAGGTTCCGTGACCTGGGCCTTCCGGACGGTGTCCGCGGACTGTTCGTAGACTTCCGCCGCAGCAATGATCGGGGACGTGGTGAACTGCTGCAGGATCGTCATCGCAAGGCCTGCAGCAAAGCCGGCCACCAGGCCGACTGTCAGGATCAGACGGAGCATGCCCTGATCAGTGGCAAGGAAAGCTGAGCGCGTGCCGCGAGTCATGCGCCGCGTTATGCAGCAGGTCAGAATGAGCGAAGCCGATCAAGAAGATCGTCAACGCTTCGATAGACAGCGCAAGCAATGCGGCCCCAAGCGTTTCAGCGCGTGACGCTGCGGACTCTCTGAGAGTAAGGGCTGAAATTGCAGTCATTGTTCCCTCCCGCGCCGGCTTTGCGCCGTTTTCCTTAAGAGCCGACCGTTAACGCCGAAAAAGCGGCAGGCAGGCGCGCACCGCCCACCAACGATCGATATTATCTGACGTTAGGATACGATTTTTCATGCGTCAATCTGCCAGCGAAACGGGATGCCGTCGGCGGACGCGCCGCGAAGGCGCCAGTCTGTGGCCATCGCTTCCAGCTTCACGCGGTCGCGTGGGACGTGCCCGCATGCTCTTATGGTCCGGCCGGCGGCCGACGTGCGGTGGCTGACGGCTACCGGCGTGCTGTGTGTCTCGACATCGACGCGATCCTCAGAATCGCGTCGTGAGCATCAGCGCGGCGAGCAGACAGAACTGGATTGCGAGGGCCCTGCGATAGAGCTGCAGGGCGCTGCGGATGTCCGCCGAACACGCGTTACGCCTGCCGGCTCCCATGTAGGCGTCGTCGACGAGAACGCCCGAATAAACGCGCGGACCGTTGAGCTTGAGACCGAGCGCTCCCGCCATCGCAGCTTCCGGCCAGCCGGCGTTGGGCGATCGATGGGATCTCGCGTCGCGAGATATTGCAGCCCACGCGCCCGCAGGTGACGCGTCCGTGGTCAGCATGGCGGCCATGACGATCAAGAGAGCGGAAATGCGTGCTGGCGGCAGATTCGCAAGGTCGTCGGAGCGCGCGGCCGCCCACCCAAAGGCGAGATGTCTGGAGCTTCTGTGGCCGATCATGCTGTCGGCTGTATTGACGGCCTTGTAGGCGAGCGCGCCCGGCAGGCCGAACGTGACGGCCCAGAACGCCGGCGCGACGACCCCGTCCGAGAAATTCTCGGCCAAGCTTTCGATCGCAGCACGAGCGACGCCGGCTTCATCGAGCGCCGCGCAGTCGCGGCCGACGATCATTGCGACGGCGGCGCGGCCTTCGGCGAGATCGGCATCTAAGCCGCTGGCGACGGCCGCGACATGGCCGTGCAGACTGCGCTGGGCGAACAGGGTCGAAAGGATCACAGAAAGCGCCGCAGAGCCTAAGATCGATCCGGACATCGCCGTCGTGACCGCAAACGCTGCGAAAAGCGTTCCCGCGACCAGCGCCGCCGTGGTCGCCACGCCGAGCGCGCGACGCACCCAGAACCTGTTCGATGGATCGTTCAACCGACGGTCCGCAAGCTCTATCAGCCGGCCGATCCAGGTCACAGGATGGCCGATCAGCGCGTAAAGCCGGCGCGGGTATCCCCACAGCGCTTCGATGGCGAGCGCCCCGAGGCAAAGCGCAAGCGTGTCGCCGAGGGCCATTTGTCGATCCAAAATGACAGTTTCAAGTTTCTTACGTCGTATGTAGATAATGCATATCGCGCGGGTGGGGTGAAGAATGAGCTTGGTTTCGGTGGCGACGGAATTTTGGCGGGCGACGGAGGCGGGCGGCCTTCGTCATGGCGGCGACCTCGCTTTCGCCCGCGGCCGTTTTCCAGGCGCGCCGGCACCTTGGGTGGACCTGTCCACCGGCATCAATCCTCGGTCCTATCCTGTCGGCGAGATCGATGCGGAACTGTGGGGCCGACTGCCGGGCGCGGCGGCGCTTGAGGCGCTTGAGGCGGCCGCTGCGACCGCCTACGGCGCGCCGTCGCAAGCGTTCGTCGCCGCCTCGCCGGGAACGCAGGCGCTGATCCAACTCTTGCCGCGCTTGGTTCCGGCGCGCCGCGTGGCCATCCTCGGCTACGGCTACCAAGAGCATCCGAAAGCCTGGCGCGCAGCGGGCTCGGAAGTCCTCGTCGTCGATGATTTCGCCGATCTCACGCGTAGCGGCGCGGACGTCGTGGTGGTCGTCAACCCCAACAATCCCGACGGGCGTCTGGTTGATCCGGGCTTGCTGCTCAAACTTGCCGCGCGGCTCCGCATTCTGGGGCGGACGCTGATCGTCGATGAAAGCTTCATGGACGTGATGACGCCGGACGCCTCGCTCGCGCCGCATCTCGCGGATGAGGCGACGATCGTTTTGCGGTCGTTCGGCAAGACCTATGGGCTGGCCGGCGTGCGGCTCGGCTTCGCGCTCTGCACGCCTCTCTTCGTGCAGCGCGTCAAGGCCTCGCTTGGCCCCTGGGCCGTCTCTGGCCCCGCGCTCGACATAGGCCGCCGCGCTCTTCTCGACCGCGGGTGGCTCGATGATGCGAAAACGCGGCTTATCGAAGACGCGCAACGCCTTGACCAGCTGCTTGCGTCGGCCGGGCTCGAGATCGTGGGAGGCACGCCGCTGTTCCGACTGGCCCGAAGCTCGGACGCTTACAGCTGGTTCGAGCGTCTCGGCCAGTCAGGCGTGTTGGTCCGCCCGTTCGCGGCGCGCCCCTGCTGGCTGCGCTTCGGAACGCCTGGCGACGAACTCGCCTGGGCTCGCCTCACGGAGGCGCTCGACAGGTGAGCGCGGCCGCAGGAGACGACAATTCTGATAGCAACGTCCGCGCGCTTCGCCGCGGCTGGACCACGGGCGCCTGCGCTGCGGCGGCGGCGCGCGCCGCCTATCAGGCGCTGCTCGGCTTGGCTGTCGACGACCCGACGCCTGTGTCGTTGCCAGGCGGCCGGCGGCCAAGCTTTGCGCTGGCGCGGCTCGAACGCGGCGCCGGCTTCGCGTCCGCGGCAGTGAGCAAGGACGCGGGCGACGATCCTGACGTCACGCACGGAGCTCTGGTGATCGCGACCGCGCGCCCGGCGCCGGCGGGCGCTGGCGTTCTGTTTTGCGCCGGCGAAGGCGTCGGGGTCGTCACGCTGCCCGGCCTACCTCTCCCGCCAGGCGAGCCAGCAATCAACCCTGCGCCCCGGGCGATCATCAGGGCCGCGTTGGGCGAAATCGCGCAGTCGCCCGACGTTCAGATCGAGATCGGGATCGAAGACGGCGAAAGGATCGCCCAACGAACGATGAACGGGCGGCTTGGCATCGTGGGCGGGCTTTCGATCCTCGGCACGACCGGGGTCGTCATCCCCTATTCCTGCGCGGCCTGGATCGCCTCGATCCATCGCGGCGTCGACATAGCGCGCGCCGCTGGCCTCGACCACATCGCCGGATCGACGGGATCGACGTCGGAAAACGCAGTCCGGGCGCTCTACGGGCTTCCCGAACAGGCGCTGATCGATATGGGGGATTTCGTGGGCGGAATGCTCGCCTATCTCCGCCGTCGCCCGATCGGCCGCGTCACGATTGCCGGCGGCATCGCCAAAATGACGAAGCTTGCACAGGGCTTGCTAGACCTGCATTCCAAACGCGGCGCCGTCGACCGCGACTGGTTGGCGGACAGGCTTCGCGATCTCGGCGCCTCGTCCTGCGCGGTGTCCCGCGCCCGAACCGCCAACAGCGCGCTTCACACGTTTCAGATCGCGGACGTCGAAGGCGTGGCTCTTGGGGATCGCGTCGCGTCCATCGCGCGCGCCGTCGCGGTCGAGGCGCTCGATCGACGGGACGTCGCCATCGACGTCGTCGTCTTCGATCGTGAGGGGCGCCTGACCGGCCGCTCGGTCTGAAGCGCCTTCAGGCGGCCCGGCCGAACTCGCCGACCGAAAGGTCGCCGGAGAGCAACCGAGGAACCTCGACGGTTTCCAGAAACGTCGTCACCCGACGCAGATCCTTGAGCGTCATGGTCGAAGGCAGATTGTCCAGGGGCGCGGCGATCATCGGCCAACCTTCGACGATCGTGCGCAGCACGCCGCGGAGCGCGGCCTCGTCGCAGGCCTCGAGGGCCTGCGCGATCGCCTGGAAGTCGACAACGCCGTGGAACACGATATCGGGGCCGAGCTTGTCACGAACCGCCGCCACGTCCATTCCGACAGCGGCCGGCTCGAAATTGATGATCCGCGCGCCCATCGCGATGGCCTCGCGAAACACGGGAAGCGCTGCGCCGCATGAGTGGAAGACGATCTCCGCGGACGTCTTCGCGCGAATGACGCTGAAGATCCGCGACATCCTCGGCCTGAGGAAAAACGCGAAACGCTCTTCCGAAAGATAGAGGTCGTTCTGATAGGCCAGATCGTCGCCATAGGCGACGAGATCGGGCGAACCCGGCAGCAACGACAGCATCGTTTCGTAATCGCGCACGATCGCGTCGGCGGCGCGGTCGAACAGCGCGTTCGCGACCGGCCATCGTTCCGCCGTGTCCTCCAGCAGCTCGTAGTAGCCCCGCAGCCGAAACGCGGTGTCGAGCAATCCGGCGCTCGGCACGTCGGCGATGACGACCCGCTCGCGCTGGGGGTCGCCGAGCGCATCTGGATAAGAGATCGATGGCAGCGACGGCCTGCGGTGGCGCGAGACGCCGGCGAAGTCCGAAAGCGCGAGCGGATGAGTCAAAGGCGCGGGCTCGCCGTCCGCCCAGATCCAGCCCACGCCGTCACGATCCACGAAGCTGTCGTCATCGAAGTCGGGCGCGGCGAAGACCGGGCCGCACCGAAGCGTCTGCGAGCCGATCTCAACCAGTTCGGCTTCGGTGAGCGCCTGGAGGTGCATGACTGCGTCGGCGTAGGCCACGCCGTCGCCGCGCCGCGGCGCGCGCGACGGGCGAAGCGCTGTCAGCGTGGTGGTCCCGACGTCGACGAGCAGACGATCGGTCGGTCGCCCCGAGAGGAGCGCCAGCAGGCGCTCCCGCGGCGTCACTCGGCCGCCTGCGCCGGGGCCAGGCTCGCGAGCTTGAACATCGAGAGCACCGGATGGGGGCTGGGCAGTTTGTGGCCGTCGAGCTCCTGCGCAGCGAAACCGAGAAAGACCTCGCCGCTGGCGACGGCGTGCGCGGCGGGAACAGTGCGCTCGATGAGACCGTAATGCAGAAAGTCGCCGCCGTGGTAGCGGATGGAGAGCAGGCTTGCGCCAAGCGAGAGCTGCACGAACTCCTTCCCAAGATCCTTCAGGCCCGTCCACTGCGGGAAGCAGTTCGCGACCGCTCCGCCGGCAGGATAGCCATATGTTTCGCGCACGAGCTTGATGGCCCGGTTCGTAATCCCGATCGACGGCGGGTCCATGACGCCGCAATCGACGATCGGCGCCTCGATGCCGATCTCGTCGAGCCACGGGCGAAAGGTGTTTTCGATCATGGCGACCGTGCCTTCCGGCGTCGGGTCGGCGACGTCGTAGGCGAGGATCATCACCGCCCCCGGTTTGTTGGCCTTGAGCGCCTCGATCTCGAAGTCTTCGGTGTCCTCGTTCAGCGAGGCGTAGATGCAGCGATCGAGCACGCCAAGCTCGGCGGCGGTCTCCAGACCCTTCACCCGCGCCTCGCCCTCGGTCGCGTTGATCATCATCGGAAGGTCCGTCCGCGCCGCCACGAACCGAAGAAACTTGTCCATGGCTTCGCCGGAAGCAGCAATGACGTCGAACGCCATCTGCATTCCGTATTTCTTGTGCGTGTCGTTGACGCGCTTGATCAGCGCCTCGGCTTTTTCTTCGTTGAAATCGCCGGCGAACGCATCCGCGACGATCGAATGCTTGTCGTAAAAGATCGAGCCGACAAGCATGCCGGTGCGTGCGCCCAGCGGGCCGCCGATGGATACTTTGCCAAGCTTGATCTCATGATAGGTCGCCATCTCAGATCGTCCTTACCTAGGCGTTGAAATCTTCTGGCGCCGAAGCTCCGGTGGACGACGGGTGTCCACAACCTCATCGAAATGCGCCTATTGAACGTAGACGTATGATTATCGACACCCGCGTGTCAATCGGCGCTTGGGCGAACAGCTCGATCAGAGGCCACGCGCTCCCGCGTGTTAATGGACAGGAGCCGCGGTGATGACGCGTTCTCACGTGGCTCAGCCTGAACGGCGTGCGAATGCCGAGGGCTTCAATGAAGATCGGCAGCTTGATCGCGATCCGCCCGGCGCGGACGCGCTTCCCATGGACGTTCGCTTGACAGACAGTCGAAACTCAAATCATACGTACACGTCTGATAAATGATGAGTGACGACGATCGCGTCGACGATCGTCGCGCGGGAGAATGCGCGGATGGCTGCTGCTTACGTTATGAAGCTTTCATGCCCGGAGCGTCCGGGGGTCGCGGCTGCGGTGTTCGACTTCCTTCGGCGCCGGAACTGCTCGATCCTTGAGTCGCAGCAGTTCACTGACCTTTCGACGCGGCGTTTTTTCATGCGCGTGGTCTTCGGGGAGCCGGAGGGGGGTCTGTCGCTGGAGCGCGCCTGGTCGGAATTCGCGAGCCTGGCGGACGGTTTCGCGATGGAGTGGTCGCTCAGGCCCAAGGGGCTGCCGCGCAAGGTGATGATCCTTGTCTCCAAGTTCGATCATTGTCTCGTCGACCTGCTCTATCGCAAGCGCATCGGCGAACTGCCGATCGAGGTCACCGCGGTCGTCACGAATCACGAGGCCGAAAACTACGGTCACGTCGATTTTGACGACGCGCCGCTGCATGTCATGCCCGTCACGAAGGCGACCAAAGCCGAGCAGGAAGAAAAGCTGCTCGATCTCATCGACGAGACCGGGACCGAGCTGGTCGTGCTCGCCCGCTACATGCAGATCTTTTCAGCGGAGATGTCGGCGCGTGTCTCGAAGCGCTGCATCAACATCCATCATTCGTTCCTGCCCGGGTTCAAGGGCGCCAAGCCCTATCACCAGGCCCATGCGCGAGGGGTGAAGCTGATCGGAGCGACGGCGCACTACGTGACCGACGCCCTTGATGAAGGACCGATCATCGAGCAGGACGTGGAGCGGATCAGCCATGCCGACTCGCCCGAAGATCTCGTCCGGAAGGGACGCGACATCGAGCGCCGCGTTCTGGCTCGGGCGGTCCGCTATCACCTTGACGACCGTGTCCTGCTGAACGGCGACAAGACCGTCGTCTTCGCCGACTGACGGGCCGCCGCCATGACCGCAAAGATCATCGACGGCGCCGCCGAGGCCAAACGTCTCGTCGCGGACGTCGAAGTCCGCGCCGCCAGCTTCGCGGCCGCTCACGGCCGCAAGCCAGGGCTCGCCGTCGTCCTTGTCGGCGCAAATCCCGCCAGCGCTGTCTATGTCCGCGCCAAGACGGCGAAAGCGGTCGAAGCCGGACTGACGTCGTTCCAGCACGATCTGCCGTCCTCCTGCACCGAGGCGGACCTCATGAGGCTGATCGATCGGCTGAACGGCGATCCTCTGGTCGACGGCATTCTCGTGCAATTGCCGCTTCCCGGGCAGATCCCCGTGGACCGCGTCCTGCGAGCGGTAGACCCTGCGAAGGACGTGGATGGCTTCCATCCGATGAACGCCGGCCTCCTCGCGACGGGGCAGCCCGGCGTGGTGGCCTGCACGCCGCTGGGATGCTTGCGCCTGATCCACACCGTTCACAGGGACCTGACCGGGCTCGACGTCGTCGTGGTCGGCCGATCCAACATCGTCGGCCGGCCCGCCGCGCAACTTCTGCTGGCTCAGGGCGCCTCTGTGGACGTCGTCCACAAAGACAGTCGGGACGTCCCCGGCCATTGTCGCCGTGCGGACATCCTCGTCGTGGCCGCAGGCTCTCCGCGCCTGGTCAGAAAAGACTGGGTGAAGCCTGGCGCCGTCGTCATTGACGTCGGCATCAACCGCGTCGCCGAGAACGGCGCCACGCGTCTCATCGGCGACGTGGATTTCGACGCCGTGCGGGCGGTGGCCGCGGCCATTACTCCCGTCCCGGGCGGCGTCGGCCCGATGACGGTGGCGGCGTTGATGGAGAACACGCTGCTTTGCGCCGAAAGCAGGGCGCCCGCCCGGCTTGCAGCCGCTGTATGAAACACGCCGCCCATGTCGATCACGTCGTCGGCGGCCGCACACGAGCCCGTTGCGAGCGCCGCGCAGCCGCCTCGGACCGGAGGCGACTGCTTGAACATTTCCACCACCTGCATCCGGCCGAGATCGACTATTCGCTCGATCGGATAAACCGGCTTCTGGCCGATCTCGGAGACCCGCAGTCGTGTCTGCCGCCCGTCATTCATGTCGCGGGCACGAACGGAAAAGGATCGACGATCGCGATCATGCGCGCCGTCCTCGAGGCGGCTGGCAAGCGCGTTCATGTCTATACGTCGCCCCATTTGATCAGCTTCAACGAGCGCATCGAATTGGCGAGCGGCGGACCGGTCAGCGACCGCGTTCTGGCCCAGGCGCTACGTCGCTGCGAACATGCCAACCAGGGCCGGCCGATCACGTTCTTCGAAGCGACGACGGCGGCGGCGTTCGACCTGTTCGCGCGCGACCCGGCCGACGTGGTGCTTCTTGAGACCGGCCTCGGCGGACGCCTCGACGCCACCAATGTCGTGCGGCGTCCCGCGGCGACGGTCATCACCTCCCTGTCGATGGACCACGAGTCGTATCTCGGCCGGGACATCGCTCAGATCGCAGCGGAGAAGGCCGGCATTCTGCGATCCGGGGTGCCGCTCGTCCTGGCTTGGCAAGCAAATTTCAGGGCGCAAGCGACCGTCGAAGCCGCGGCTCGGGCGCTCGGGGCTCCCCTGACGTCGGCAGGCGTCGACTTTCACGGTTCGTCGTCGGGAGATCGCTTTCTTTATTCCGATGCGTCGGGTTCTCGGGCGTGGCCGCGGCCGAGCCTGGAGGGGCCGCATCAGGTCGACAATGCGGCGACGGCGATCGCGGCGCTCGCGTCGTGCGGAATGCTTCCGGATGACGATGTGGTCTCTCACGCTTTGACCAAGGTTCGTTGGCCCGCGCGCCTGCAGCGCCTCACAGGCGCCATCCAGCGCGCGCTGCCCGATGCCGCCTGTTTCGTCGACAGCGGTCACAATCCTGGGGCCGGCCACGTGCTGGCGAACGCAGTTCCAGGCCTGGATCGCGGACCGCGGACGACGCTCGTCGTCGGGATGCTTGCAGCCAAGGACGCGGCTGGCTTCCTCGCGCCGCTGCGAGACGTCATCTCAGAGACCGTCACTGTTCCTGTCGTTTCGGATCAGTACGCCCGCGAGCCCGACGAACTGGCTGAGATCGCCCGGTCGGTGGGACATGAGGCGCAAAGCGCGCGTTCGCTCGCCGACGCGATCGAGACGATCGGCGCTTCCGGGCGAGGCGGCCAGGGCCGGGTGTTGTTCGCAGGATCGCTGTGGTTGGCCGGCGAAGTCTTGACGCTCGACAGGAGCCTTGCGCCTCAGGCAAGCCGCCAAACCAAAAAAGAGCGGCGATCCTTCGCGTAAGGATCGCCGCCAAGGGGCGCCTTGGGAGACTGGGCGCATCGAAAAAGAAGGCAGGCAACGAGCGGCGTCCGACCGGAGGAGGACAGACGCCGCTCGCGTCGCGCGTCGTCGGCGTTGCGCGACGCTATCGGTCACGACGGGACCGATAGCCCCTCCGTCTCCGAAAGGGAGAATCGGCCCTCTCGAAGCGCATTGCAGAATTTCACGGTGCGGAAGAACCCACCGAGCGGAAAGAAGTGCGCGTTCCGGAACAGAGATCCGGGATCGGCGATCTTCGCCATGGCGAGGTCATGGATCAGGCCCTCCGGCGACCGCATCTGCACGAACTGGATCAAGCCGCCCGAATGCGAGCCAAGCGCCTTGACAGAGGCGCCCACGCCGCAAGCGAGCGCGTGTTTCAACAGGCTGGGAACGCCGGTGACGCCGTGAAGTCCGGGATCGATCGGCAACAGGTTGCCTTGGGCGCGAATGGTCTTCTCCCAGGCGATGACGGGAGCGGCGTCGAAGAAGAACTGCGTGACCAGCGTCACGGGAAGTCCCGTCCGGACGGCGAACTCGTTCTTGGCGTCGAGGGCCCTGCGGAGGGTGGCCTCGTCCGCGTTCGGATGGCCTTCTGGATGGCCGGCGACGTTGAGCGCGACAAGGCCGGATCCCTCGATCACGCCCGACGACAGGATATCCAGCGTGTTGTCGAAGACCCCTTCCGGTCGATCGTTCGAGCCGGCGACGAGGAGAATCTCGCGGACGCCGCCCTCTTCGATCAGTCGCTTAAGGCGGTAGGCGAGCGTGGCGGCGTCGGGCGTCGTGCGCGCGGTGACGTGCGGAACCGGACTGAAGCCGCGCTCGCGTAGCTTGACGGCGGCGGCCAGCGTGTCCTCGAAGCTGCCTGTCGGCAGGCGCGTGATGAACACGCGGGTGTCCGCGGGAAGATCGCGCAGGCCGTCGACCCCGCGAAGCGCCTCCTTGGGCGAGGTCTCGATCGAGAGATTGGCCGCAAGGGCGGCGATCGCACCCGCCACCGGCGACGCGGCCCCATGAACGACCCTCTCCGCAGTCTTTTGATTTCCGACGCCAAACGCCATCGCGCATCCGCCCTCGTTGCTTCGCAAATTTGGTATCTAACGTATACGTTAGATTTGTGCGCCGTCAATGGGGGGCGGGCGCTGGATCCGTCGATGGTCGGACCCGTCGTTGGCGTTGGATTGTGTGCAACGCGGAAAAACGTTAGTTTCGAGCGCCATACCCAATGAGGCGCCGTTTTGAACACGATGGATGTGAAGCTCGCCCGGCGGAGCGGGCTGAAGAAGGTCGGCGAAGTCGCCGACATTTTCGGCACGACGCCGCGAACGCTTCTTTATTATGAGGAGCAGGGAATAATCTCGCCGATGAAAACATCTCGTGGAACGCGGATGTATTCGGAGGCTGATATCAAGCGTTTTGAAATAGCGTACAAGATGTCGTGCCTTGGCATACCACTGAAAACGATACGTGACCTTGCGACGACACGGCCGTCCGCGAAAAGCGGCGACGAATCCGGCCGAAAGCTCTGCAAAATTATCGATGAGATAACGGAAGATATTTCACGCCAGATCCGGCATTTGGATTATATGAAGCAGGATCTCGAGCGTGGCCGGATGATGATCCGGCTGTGCTGGGATTGCCCGCACAAACCAAGCCGGACGACCTGCCCGAAGTGCCCGTGCGAGTTGCAGATGGACCAGTCCCAGCTGCTTTGGCTGACCTGGGATCCCGACCGCCCGCCGCAGCCGCCGGCGAATCCCGGCGAGCCGCCGACCAAGTGCATGGAGGCGAGCTTCCCGCAGCCTGAAGCGCAAGAGTCGGCCGAAGCCGATCGTGGCGCCAAGCCGCGCCGTGGGCGGCGGGCGCTCGACCGAGGCCGCCGCTGAGCAGGTCCCGCGCGCCAGGCTGCCGCCGATCCGTCACTCAAGCCGACCGGAGACCCCGGCTTCCGTGAAGCTGCTCATCCCACAGTGAGCGGCGAGCGCGCAGCGCAGGATTGCGACCGCGACCACGGCGCCGGAGGCCTCGCCGAGCCGCATGTCGAGGCCGAGCAACGGCCGCTTTCGCAGATATCGTGCGAGGCTCGCGTGTGCTGGCTCTGCTGACAGATGTCCAATCATGCAGTGATCGATCGCGCCCGGAGATATGCATCCGACGACCGCCGCGGCGGCCGTTGCGACATATCCGTCGATCATCACCGGCGTGCGTCGGTTGCGCGCCGCGATGATCGCGCCCGCGATCGCGGCGATCTCGCGTCCGCCGACCCGCCTCAGAATCTCGAGCGGATGGTCACGGAGCGCGTTGACGCGTCGCACAGCCAGGGTGACGGCCTCGAGCTTGCGCGATCGCCCAGCTTCGTCGACGCCAGTGCCGGGACCGACCCACTGCTCGGCGTCGCCGCCGAAGATCGTCTGGCAGATCGCCGCCGCCGGGGTCGTATTCCCAATTCCCATCTCGCCGAGGCAGACCAGGTCGAAGCCGGTCGCGACGGCGTCGGCTCCCGCCGCCATCGCCGCGACGCAGTCCTGTTCCGACATCGCATCTTCCACGGCGATGTCGCCGGTCGGACGATCGAGTTCGAGCGCCCGGACCGTCAAGCCCACGCCGTTGGACCGCGCCAGCTGGTTGATCGCGGCGCCGCCCGCGTGAAAGTTCAGGACCCTCTGGGCGGTGACGTCCGCAGGATAAGCGGACACGCCGCGCGCCGCGACGCCATGATTGCCCGCAAAGACCACGGCCTCGACCCGATCGAGACTGGGAGGCGCCCGCCGCTGCCAGGCGCCGAGCCACTCCACCGTCTCCTCGAGCCGGCCAAGCGCGCCGATCGGTTTCGTAAGGGTTCGGTCACGCGCACGAATCGCCTCGACGGAGACGAGGTCGGGTCCAGGCGCGGCGCGGGCGATCGCGGCGAACGCCATCAGCTCTCCGAGCGCAGGCGTATGTCCCGAACCGGACCGGGCGATCCGCCGGACCGTCACGGGCGGGCCGCTTCAGCGCGAAAGCTCCGGAAGATGCGCCATTCTCCATAGGCCGTGCCGGCCAGGACCAAGACGAACACGCCAGTCGCGCAGGCGAACAACGCTTCCACGACATGAAGCTGGGAGAAGGCGGGAAAGGTTGCCGACAAGCGCGCCGCTGCGATCGCCAATGCGGCGAGCGGATAGGTCGCGGACCACCACGACATGGCGAAAGGCGGCCTGAACAGGCGAGGAAGAAATGGCAGGCCGCAGATGGCGATCGACAGGCTGACGCAGAACAGGGCGAGCGTCGCGGCATCGGCGGCCTGCTGCAACAGGCTCAGGCGTCCGATGGTCGCGACCGCCGGCGGCGAAACAAGAATGGCGAGGGTCGGCCTCAACGAGTCGTGGAGCGCCGGTCCGCTCAGCAGCCGCCGTGCGATGAGGATCGTGACGATGGCGTAGGCCCCAAGCGACGCGGCCCAGATCGCCTGCGAGGCGGCCGCGTATCCGGCTGGGACGCCTTCCACCGGCGCAAGCACGCTGGACGCAAGCGTGATCAGCCAGGCCGGCGTGATTTCGCAAAGGCGATACCGGGTTCTGAAGCCCCATGCCAGCGCCGCCGCCAGCCCAAGGTGCAGGCACAGTCCGCACGCCCACATCAGCGCGGCGAGGCTGGCATGATAGGGAGCCGCGCCGGTCGCGAGCAGCATCATCGCGATTCCGGCGGCGGACGCGAATGGCGCGCGGGCGACGTCGCGCCATTCGTCGAAGATCGACGCCGGGTAGAAGGCGAGCCGGCCAGCGATCTGCGCGGCGCCCCAGAGATAGACGATCGCCGCGATTGCGATGGTCGCCTCTCCGACTGCGGCGGGGGCCAGTCCATGGGCCGCCGCCTCGCGCCAGGCCAGGCCCATCGCCGCGACGCCCATGACGCAGGCGAAGAGCGAGAACGGCGCCCATCGCCGCTCAGACATCTTCGAACGACACTTTGCCGCGCGCCGAGTCGGGGCGCGAGAGGCAGGCGAGCGCGATGCCTTCGCCGAGATCGTCGGGCGTCAGCCCCAGAAGCTCGTGTCGCTTCATGCGCAGGGCTCCGGCCTCTACCCGGCACATGCAGGACAGGCAGGTTCCCTCCTGGCATGAAAACGGGGCGTCGACGCCCGCTCGTTGAAGCGCTGACAGGAGCGTCTCCTGAGGCTCCACACTGATCTCGTGCTCTTCCCCGTCGATGCGCACCGTCACCGATTCACACGGGGCTGACGGCGCGTCGTTCTCGTCCGCTCCTTCGGGAAGGATGCGCACGGTGCGCGCGTCGTCGAGCTCCGAGGCGTTCACCGCTTCCGCCACCTCGTAGCTCTCGCGGCGGATGTCGCGGTCGGCGAGCCCGCGCTCGGACAAGGCGGTCGCGGCCTCGTCCATAAACGCGGTCGGACCGCACAGATAGGCGATCTCCGGCAGGTTTCCGTGGGGCGCGTGCGCGGAGAGGATCTCAGCGAGCCGCGCGCGGTCGAGTCGTCCCCTCTCTCCCATCCAGGCGTCGGACGGCCGGGTCAGCACGTGCACCACGCGAAGCGCGTCCGGATGGTCTGCGATCAGGCGCTCGAGCGCGTTGCGGAAGATGATGCCGTCTTCGTGGCGGCTGGCGTAGATCAGCGTCACCTCGTGGCCCGCGCCGCGCAGCAGCAGCCATCTGAGAATCGAATAGAGCGGGGTCACGCCGCTGCCGGCGCCGACCAGCAGGAAGTGATGAGGCGTGTCTTCCGGCGCTTCGAAAAAGCGCCCCTGAGGCTCCGACACCTCGACCATGGCGCCGGGAGCCACCTGCTCAACCAGGAGCGGCGACAGTGCGCCGCCGTCGATCCGCTTGATCGTGAGCTGGAGATACGGATCCAGCGCGGGAGTCGAGCTGATCGAATAGCTCCGCTCGACCTCCGCGCCGTTCACCGTCCCGCGCACATGAACGAATTGTCCGGGCTGGTAGTCGAATGGCTCGGCGGCGTCCTCGGGCAATTTCAGTCGAAGCGAGCAGGTGTCCGCTGTCTCCATGATTTTCTCGGCGACGACGAGCGATAAGCGCCCCATGGGATTTCGACCTCCACGCTGAGCGCCTCATTGCATCGTCGGGCGCTATTACATTTTCATACGTGTAAGTATGATTTTGATTGTGCGTCAACCGGGCGCCCCGGTCGGCTCTGTCGCCAACAGGCGCCGGCGCCCTCGAAGCGAAGCAAGTTTGCCACAGCCTGACGCCGGGCGCCCGCTGTGGGATTCCGGACTTGACACGCCTTACGCCTGAATAAATCATACGTGGACTAGGGATATCGTAAGCGCTGAACGTGCTCTCAACCTGACGAAGAGCGGCGGCGCGGAAACGGCCTTAGCCGGAGTGCGGCGAGGAAATCGGACCTTGAGGGAGGATCCAATGACCGTGTTTGACGCCGAGCTGGCGATCCGGCGGCTGTCGCCGTCGCGTGACGACTGACGGAGCGGTTCGGCGGGAAAAGCTGCTCCCGTCGCCGAGCCTGGCCATGTCCAACGCCGCCAACCCCCGTCCCCTTCGGAGTCTCTGCGAAGGGTCGATCCCCGTCGAGATCGGCTGCACCGCCTATACCGGCGTGCGTTCGACCGCGCTTGGGAGACCCGCGGGCGGTTTCGTGACCGATCCCGTTCTCGCGACGGTTCCGCTGACCTCGCTCAGTCTTGGAACGCTGGGCTCGAGCTTCCAGCGCGCGGGCGCGGTGCGAAAGAACCCGGCGCTGGTCGGCGATCGTTTCGTGGATCCGCTGGGCGCGGGCTGGCTGGCTTCGGCTGAGGGGCCCTCGCCGCTGGATCATCCGCTCGAGCAGGACGAGACACGTCTGTCGACTCTGGTGCGCCCGACCGCCGCGGACGGCATCCAGAGGCCGGTTGGGCGCGCGCCGGCGCTCCTCGACGCGCCGTTGCCAGGACTGCTTGAGATCTGTGTCTCCCTGCGGGGCGGGTGGAACTTCCTTGACGACTGCGCCAGCGGCGCGCCGATCGTCCCGCGGCTGCTGGACTGGGCCGAAGAGGCGCTGAGCGACGCCTATGCCGATGCGCTAGAGGCCGCCGATCGCCCCGTGGCGATCGCTTACCGGGATACGGTCGGGGCCGACGTCGGGCCGTACTTTTCCGAACGCGACTTTTCGGCGTTGGTCGCGCCCCGTCTGACAAATCTGTTCTCTTCGATCCGACGTCGTTCCGGCGCGCCGATCCTGGCCGTCGTCAGGGGCGCCGCCCGGCCGCTGCTGCGCTCGTTCGTGGATCTCGGCGTCGAGGCCGTCGGCGTCGACGCCGGCGCGCGCGGCATGACGGTTCCCGAAGTCCGGCGCGCGGTCGGATCTTCGGTCGTGATCCATGGCGCCGCCGACCTCGTGGCCTTGGGGCGGGCGCTGGAGGGCGGCGACCTCAAGGGCGTGGCGCTTCTGGCGTCCGAATTCGCCGCCGCGGTTCCGGTCGTCGCCGCTCCGCTCGGCCCAATCGCCAGCGCGGGCGCGCTGGGGGCGGCGGCCCGCGGCGCCGCGTTCCTCAACGTCCTGACCGGCGACGAGCTTTCCGATCTCCGCCGCGTCGGTCCCGTCCGCAGCATCATCGACCGCGCCGCTGGAGCGCGGCCACCCGAATTCGTGGACGTGATTGCAGAAATTGACCCGGCCTGCAGCCGGACCAATCCGCGGCGCACGATCGATGGCGGGCGCAGGCCCGCCGGGTCTGCCGAAGACAGGTCGCCCGCCGCGGCCGAACATCAAGCCTGAAGCGAAGGGAAGGAAGAACAATGGCGCAGCCGGGACAGATGAGCAGCCGCGAACGGATGTTCGCCGCGGTGACGATGAAGGAATTGCCGGATCAGGTGCCTGTGGTGCCGCTTCTGATGGCGCGTGGAATCCGCGAGGGCGGCATCACCGTCGATCAGGCGCTGCGCGACGGCGAGGCGTCGGCTCACGCGAAGGCGGCGGCGCTCAAGAAGTTCGGCGGTGACGTCATTATCGCGGGCACCGATCTGTTCACCCCGGTCGAATGCGTTGACGGCTGCGAGCTCGATTACCTGCCGCACGCCCAGCCGTCGCTGGTGAAGCACCCGACGCCGAGCCGAGACTCCTTCTACCGCTTCAAGGAAAAATACGAGCGCGAGGGATTCCAGCCCTCCGAGCGCGTCCTTCAGATCCAGAAAGAGATCAGGACCATGGTCGCGCTGGGCTACAAGGACACCCACGCCATACCGACACCGGTCGGCGGACCGATCACCACCGCCCAGCTGATGACTGGCTCGTCGGAGTTTCTGCAGTATCTGAGCGACGATCCGGACTATGCGCTCGAAGTGACGGAACTCGCGCTCGACGTCGTTAAGAATGTCTGCCGGATGATGTTCGAAGCCGGCGTCGACGTCTGCAACATCCTCGATCCGTTCAACTCTTCGGACATTCTGCCGCCCGAGCTCTACAGGAAGCACGGCCTTCCGTTCCAGAAGCGCCTGTTCGATTACATCCACAAGGATCTCGGCGGGATCGGCTTCACCCATACCTGCACCTTCACGCAACCGATCTGGCGCGACATCGCGGAGAACGGCTGTCTGAACTTCAACGGCGACATGTATCCCGGCATGGAGCACTGCAAGCGCGCGATCGGCGGCCAGATCTCGCTGATGGGCACGCTGTCGCCGTTCTCGACGCTGATGCACGGTTCGACCGAGGACGTCGCGAACGAGGTCAAGAAGCTCGCGGCCGAAGTCGGCTACAATGGCGGCTTCATCTGCATGCCGGGCTGCGACATCGACTGGACCATTCCGGACGAGAACCTCCGCGCCATGATCGACACCTGCGCGTCGATCAAATATCCGATGGACGTCGCGGCGCTCGGCGACCTGTCAAACGTGTATATCGCCGGCAACCCGAAGCATCCGGGCAAGCGCTCCTCTTCCGTCGCCGGCGACATCAAGATCGAAGCGGTCAAGGATCACGACAAGCCCAAGACGCCCGAGGACGAGGTTTACGAAAAACTCGTCGAGGCGATCATGGACTACGACGCCGAGAAGGCGCGGGAGTGGGTCCAGACGGGCCTCGACCGTGGCATCTCGGCCCAGAAGATCGTGTTCGACGGCCTGTCGCTCGGCATGAAAATCGTCGGCGACATGTATGAGCGCAACGAGCGCTTCGTCACCGATATGCTCAAGGCCGCGAAGACCATGGATGCGGCGATGCCGCTCCTGACGCCGCTGCTCGAGGCGTCGGGCTCGGGGGCAGGCCCGACCGGCACTGTGGTGGTCGGCCTCGTGCGCGGCAACACGCAGGACATCGGCAAGAACCTCGTCTGCCTGATGCTGAAGGCGAACGGCTTTAAGGTCATCGACCTCGGCAAGAACGTGAAGCCGGAGCAATTCATCGAGACCGCGGAGCGCGAAGACGCCGTCGCGATCGGCATGTCGGTGATGACAAACTCGTCGACCGTCTATGTCGAGAAGGTCGCCGAGATGCTTAGAGGCAAGGGCGCCGGCGACAAGTACCTGCTGATGATGGGCGGCGCCGCCGCCAATCGCGGCGTCGCCGAGAAATTCGGCGTCCGCTACGGCCTCGACGCGAACGCCGCCGTCTCTCTGGTGCGCGATCACGTCGAAGCCCGCGCCGCGGCCTGAGCCGCGCGAACCTCGAGAGGACGCGGCGATGCCGTTCTATGATTTCCGCTGCGCCGACTGCGGATCGGAGAGGCAGATCCTGACGAGCTACGACCGCTCGCGCTGGATCGAACTGATCTGCATGGAGTGCGGCGGCGGCATGAAGGTGGCGCCCGTCCTTTCGATCAATCTCGGCGCGTTCGCGGCGACCGACGCCGCGAGCGAGCCGGCAGCTTCGGCCGGATCGAAGGGGTGCGGCCACGCCTACGCCTGCCGATGCAACGCGGTGAAGCTCACGCGGCCCAATCCGTTCGCGGCGAAAAAGAGCGACGCCAAAGCCGACTAGGGGACGTCGGCGAACGCATAGCCGGCTCGGCGACGCCGAGGCGGAACGGGACAGCTTTGTCCCGAGTCCGGAAAAATCACGTGTCGACCCGCGGCTGTCACCGCTGCGGCTGCTTATCTCAACGGGGAAAATCCATGAACAGGCTATCGACTGTCCTTCTGACGGGACTTCTTGCATTTGCGCCGCTGGCTGGCGTTCGCGCCGCCGACTTGTCCGCGGACGTTCCGAGCCTCGCCGCCGACGCGCCGAGCTTCTGGAGCAATCTGATGATCCGCGGGCGCCTCATCGGCGTGTTCCCGCACTCCTCCGCCAATCTGAGCGTCCCCGGCAGCGCGCATGTCAGCAAGTCGATCGTTCCTGAAGTCGACATCAGCTATTTCTTCACGCCGAACTTCGCCATCGAAACGATCTGTTGCGTCACGCATCACAAGATCGAGGGGCGCGGCGCGCTCTCCGGGGTGAAGATCGGCGATTCCTACGTCGTGCCCTTCACGGTCATGGGCCAGTACCACTTCACCAATTTCGGCCGGTTCAAGCCGTATGTGGGCGTGGGCGTCAACTACTCGCTGTTCTTCTCCAACGATGCGGACGGTCCGACCATCACGCGTCTCAAGGTCCATGATTCCGTGGGCGTGGCGGGCCAGGTCGGCTTCGACTACATGATCGACGATCACTGGGGCATCAACTTCGACCTCAAGAAGATCTACATGCGCCCGAAGGTCAACGTCCGGACCGCTGGCGGCCCGATTTCGGGACGCGCGAAGATCGATCCGTGGGTCAGCGGCGTCGGCATCGCCTACAAGTTCTAGCGCTACGAATGGTCGGCTCTTTCACCGATCCGGGAGGAGCCGGCCTCGATCGCGTTAAAAGGATCGTACGCGAGTGGATTTTTAAGATCGCATCGATCTGAATATATTTGGATCATTCCGGCATTTATTATTTCAAAATTTGTCAAAAATATCTTGACCAGAGCAAATTATACGGACAGTCTAAATATAGAAGTGGTCTTTCTGCCCGTCAGGGCAGGAGTAAAAGGGAACGCCGGTGATGTCTGCGTGGACGCGGACGAAGCCGGGGCTGCCCCCGCAACTGTGAGCGGAGAGCGGTCTTCCACGCAAAGCCACTGACGGCCCACGGCCGTTGGGAAGGCGGAAGACCTGCGACGACCCGCGAGCCAGGAGACCTGCCACTTCAGTCACTCCTGACGCGGCGCGTGGGGCGCCGGGTCGCGGTTTTCCCGTTCGGGTGACGATCGTTCGCGCCAAGGCGCGACGGCTGGCGAGTCTGCGCGCTCTTGCGAGCAGCGCGCAGCGCGTCCGCCGTCGAGCGATGGCGCTTGGTCGAACCAGCCCGGCCGTGGCGCCGGCGGCATCCTGCGGGGGCGCGCGTGAAGAGACTGATCTTGTGGTTTTGTGGAGCGGCCTGCGCCGCTGCGCCGGCGGCCGCCGAAGAGGCCCCGACGCTTCTGGAGGAGATCACCGTCACCGCCAACCGGGTCGACGGGCCGCGCGCCGCGATCGGCAGCGCGGTCAGTTCGATCTCAGGCGAGGAGCTGGAACGGCGCCAGATCCGGATCGTCTCGGACGCGCTTCGGGAATTGCCGGGCGTCTCGGTGAGCCGGTCGGGGCCGCTCGGCGCGCTCACCGACATCCGCATCCGGGGCTCGGAGGCCAACCATACCCTCGTGCTGATCGACGGCATCGAGGTGAACGACTCCGCCTCCGGCGGCCAGTACGACTTCGCCAATCTGCTTGCGCTCGAAGTCGAACGCATCGACGTTCTTCGCGGTCCGCAAAGCGCGCTATACGGCTCGCAAGCCGTCGGCGGCGTGATCAACATCGTGACTCGCAAGGGCGAGCCGGGCCCGGCGCGCTTCCGCGCAAATCTTGAGGGCGGCTCCTTCGGGACGGCGACCGGCAACGCGTCGGTGTCCGGAGGCGCTGAGACTTACGACTATTTGTTCGCCGCGCAGGGCTTTCACACCCGCGGCGTCTCTTCGGCGCGGGCGTTCGACGCGTACAACCCGCGTTCGTCGCGTGACCGCGACGGCTATGAGAGCGGAACGGGCCTCGCCAAGGTGTCGGTGCGCCCGGGCGAGAACATCGAAGTGACGGGCGTCGCCCGCTACACGGAGTTCGATGCGGATCGCGACGGTTACGGCACGCCGGCGAACGGATCGCCCTATTCAGCGGCGGTCGACAGCAAGGACACCGAGAAGGGCAAGCAGTTCTTCGGCCGAACGCAGGTCAAGGCGACCGCCTTCGACGGCGCGTGGGAGAACATCGCCGGCGTCTCCTACACCAACCAGGATCGGCGAAATTTCGACGGCTCGGGCGCGCGGACGTCACAGACGATCGGCGAGACCACGAAGATCGACTACCAGAGCAACCTGCGCTTCGAAACCGGCGGCGCGCTGCCGGCGAGCCACGTCCTGACCTTCGGCGCCGACAACCAGCATGACCACATCGTCTCGAAGAGCATCTATCAGGATCCGGCCTTCGGCGGGAACGGGCCGGTGCGCAAGAGCATCGACGACACCGGCGTTGTCGGCCAGTATCAGCTCGGTCTGTCCGAGCGCCTGTTCCTGACCGGGAGTGTTCGCCGGGACCTCAACGAGCGTTTCAGGGACGCCACGACCTACCGCTTCGCGAGCGCTTACACGTTCGAAGGGACCGGCACGAAGGTTCGGGCGTCATACGGCACCGGCGTCAAGAACCCGACCCTGATCGAGCTCTACGGGTTCTATGGGACCTTCGCCGGCAATCCGGGCCTCAAGCCGGAGCGCGGCCGGGGCTGGGACGCCGGCTTCGACCAGCCGGTCCTGGGCGACAAGCTCACCTTCAGCGCGACCTATTTCGAGCAGCGGGTCAGCGACCTGATCTCGAGCGCGTTCGACGCGTCCATCGGCAAGAGCAAGCCGATCAATCTGCCCGGCGTATCGAAGATCCACGGCGTGGAGCTTGAGATGACCGTTCGTCCCTGGGAGCCGGTGACGATCCGGGCGGCCTACACCTACAGCCGTGGCGACGACGCGACCGGAGCGGAGCTCGTCCGTAGGCCGAGGAACATCGCCAGCGTCAATTTTGGCTACGCCTTCCTGGAAAATAGGGCGAACGCCAATGTCGAGGTCGTCTACAACGGCAAGCAGAAGGATCTGCGCTTCCTCAGCGGCGCGCCCTACACCAGCGCGCAAGTCGAACTCAAGGCCTACACGCTGGTCAACTTGGCGGCGTCTTACAAGGTAACGGAAAACGCCGAGGTCTACGGGCGGGTCGAGAACCTTTTCGACAAGAGATACCAAGAAGTGTTCTCCTACAACACGCCCGGCCGGGCCGCCTATGGCGGCATAAAGATCTCGTTCTGACGGAAAGGCCGCGCATGGCTTCACGACATGCCCAGATCGGTCTGCGTACGCTGACCGCTCTCGTCGCGGCCCTCACCGTGGCGGGCGTGGCGGCGACGGGGACCGCACGCGCCGCGGGGCCCTCGGTCCCGCGGCGCGTCGTCTCCATGAATCTTTGCACCGACCAGCTCGCATTGCTGCTCGCGGCCCCGGGACAGCTCGTTTCCGTCTCGCGCCTGTCTCGCGATCCGGACTCCTCCGCCCTTGCGGCCCTCGCCAACGACATTCCCGTCAACGCCGGGGCGGCGGAGGAGGTTTTCGTGCTGAAGCCGGACCTTGTCCTGGCCGGCGCGTTCTCCGCTCAGACAACCGTCGACATGCTTCGGCGGCTGGGTTTCAGGGTCGAGATATTCCAACCCGAATCCTCCTTCGCCGATATCCGCATCAACATCCGCCGAATGGGCGATCTGCTCGGCCGCCAAAAGCGAGCCGAGGAACTGGTCGCCGAGTTCGACAGGCGGCTCGACGCAGCGCTTCCGTCCGTCGGGGCGACCCACCCGATGCTTGCTTACGTATTCGGAGATCTTTACAGCGCCGGCGCCGGCACGCTGTCGGACGACATCGCCCGGGCCGCGGGTTGGGACAATCTGGCGGGGAAGCTGGGCGAGCGTGGCCTTGCCCCTTTGCCGCTCGAGCTCATCGTGCTCGCAGCGCCCGCTCTTCTCGTCCGGGGCGACCGCTACGACGACGACGGCCGCACGCTGGCCTTCGAAGCGCTTCGGCACCCCGCGCTCGCATCGGTGCGCCTGAAGGCTTCGATTCCCAGTCGCTACACGATCTGCGGCACGCCGGAAACGGCGACTGCGATCGAGATCCTGGCCGCCATGCGACGCGAACAGCCTCAGATCTCGAGGGCTGGGCCGTGAGCGGCGGCCGACGCTACGCCGTGCTGCTGGCGGCCCTATCGCTGCTGACTGCAGCGTTGTTCGCTGTTTCCCTGAGCCTCGGCCCCTCCGGTCTTTCGGCGCCGGCCGCCGTCGGCGCGCTTTTCGGCCACGGCGACCCGGCGGCGATCCTCGTGATGCGGGAGATCCGGCTCCCGCGGGCGATCCTCGGCGCGATGATCGGCGCAAGCCTTGGTCTGTCGGGAGCCGTGCTTCAGGGCTATCTGCGCAATCCGCTGGCGGAGCCTGGGTTGATTGGGGTCAGCGGCTCGGCGGCGCTGGGCGCGGTCATCGCCATCTATACCGGCGCGGCGGCCGCGTTTCCTCTTGCCCTGCCGCTGTCGGCGCTGGCCGGCGCGGTGGTCGCCGTCGCGCTGCTGCAGGCGCTCGCCGGCGCTCATTCGGGACCGCTGACGCTGATCCTTGCCGGCGTCGCCCTGTCGAGCGTCGCCGCGGCCCTCACGTCGCTTGCGCTCAATATCTCGCCCAATCCGTTCGCCGCCGCCGAGATCATGTTCTGGATGATGGGATCGCTGTCCGACCGCTCGATGCTGCATGTCGGGCTCTCGGCGCCGTTCATGATTGTCGGTTGGGCGTTGCTTGGCTGCCTCGGCCGGCCGCTCGACGCCCTGACGCTCGGCCCGGAGACCGCCGCGAGCATGGGCGTGCGTCTTGGGCGGTTGCGGGCGCTCGCGGTTCTGGGCACGGCGTCCGCCGTCGGAGCGGCGACCGCCGTCGCGGGCGCGGTCGGTTTCGTCGGGCTCGTCGCCCCTCACGTGATGCGGCCTCTGGTCGATCAATCGCCGAGCCGGCTGCTGCCTGCGAGCGCGCTTGCAGGCGCGTCTCTGCTGCTCTGCGCGGATATCGCGACACGGCTGATTCCGACCAGCCGCGACCTCAAGCTCGGCGTGCTCACGGCAGTCGTCGGCGCGCCGTTCTTTCTCTGGCTCGTGTTGAAGACCCGGAGGTCGCTGGCGTGACGCTGCTGGCCGCCGAAGACGTGCGCGTGACGCTCGGCGGCCGCCGCATCGTCGACGGCGCCTCATTCGTGGCGCGCGCTGGCGAGTGCGTCGGCCTGGTCGGGCCCAACGGCGCCGGTAAATCAAGCCTGCTGAAAGCCGCGGTCGGCCTCGTCGCCAGCCAGGGTTCGGTGCGGATCGACGGCGCCGAGCTGTCGAGCCTCTCGCCGCAGGCGCGGGCGGAAAAGGTCGCTTACCTCTCGCAGGACCGCGACATCGGCTGGGCTTTGTCGGTCGAGGCCGTCGTCGCGCTGGGCCGGGCGCCGCTACGGCCCGCTTTCGCGGCGATGAGCGCAAAGGACAGGGCGGCGGTCGAAGGCGCGATGACGTGCATGGGCGTCGCCGCGTTTCGCAGCCGGCCGGCGACTGCGCTGTCGGGCGGCGAGCGCGCGCGGGTGCTGATCGCGCGGGCGCTCGCGCAGGAGACCGCGCTGCTGCTCGCGGACGAGCCGACCGCGGGGCTCGATCCAGCCCACCAGATCGCCTTGATGGAGACGTTTTCAGGACTGGCGCGCGGCGGCCGCTCGGTCGTCGTCTGTCTTCACGAGCTCGGTCTCGCCGCGCGCTGGTGCGACCGGGTGCTTCTGATGAGCGAAGGTCGGATCGTCGCCGACGGTCCGCCGACGGCGTGCCTGAGCGCCGAGAACCTCGCCGAGGTCTACGGCGTCGAAGCCTTCGTCGCGCGCGACGTCACGGGTCCGCTGGTCCTGCCGGTCGGTCTGACCGCGGCATGGCGAGGACGGCGGGCATGAGTTCGGCGTTCCGGATCGATCACCGTCCCGGGCTGCTGGTCGCCGAATTCGAGCGCTCCCAGACCATCCTGAGCTGGTCGATGACGCGGCCTGGATTCAGGACCGCTCGACGGGTGGCGTGGCTCGAGGTGCGGGACGCCGACCTTCCAGCGACGGTCGACCCATTCCAGCTTCTGAACGACAGGATGTGCGCCGAGGGGCTCGCGGACGCCATCGCGATGATGACGTCGCGCAACCTGGCCAAACGGACGTTGGCCCGCCACGCGACGGCCGGCGTCGAGGCGTCCTGTCTCGCCACGGTCGGCCTGTCCAACGCCGGCAGGGTCGGCGAGCGTCCGCCGGCGATTAGACGCATCGCGGGCACCATCAACCTTCTTGTCCACGTCGACCGGCCGCTCGACACGGCCGCCATGGTCGAAGCGGTCTCAATCGTCGCCCAGGCCCGGACCGCGGCAATCCTCGAATGCGGCGTGCGGCGCGACGGCGTCGCGGTCACCGGGACGGGCACCGACTGCATCGTGATCGCGTCCAGCCGGGGGCGACGACCGGAGCGCTTCGCAGGCCTCCATACCGGCGCCGGCCAGGCGCTCGGCGCGGCGGCGTTCAGGGCGGTCGAGCAAGGTTGCCGGGAGTGGCTCGCCGAACAGGCTTCGGGCCGACCGGATCAGACGACGTCGACAGGAGGACATGGGCGATGACGGACGATGTGCAGGCATTCATCGCGGAACGCCTCTCCGATCCAGCGACAAGCTGGAACATGGGCTCTTTCGGCGCAATCGCGGAGTTCCATCGCGATCATGACGAGCCGGTCGGCCCGGCCGACGATCCCCGCGATCTGGCCGTGGCGACGGAACGCGGCGCGATTCGTTTCGACCCTTCAAGCCTGCGAAGCCTCGAGCTGGTGGCCTATGAAGGGGTTGGAAGGCGGCCGGACGGCTGGACGCAGGCGCTGGTGTTCTGCCTCCCCGAGGAGGCCGCACGCCGGTCCGCGCGCCGCGTTTTGTCGGAGCTCGGTCCTGATCGCGAGGCCGTTCGGGAGCGTGACCGCGGCGACACCCTGTTCGATATGGGCCTCGGTCTTCCGCAATGCGACTTCTGCGTCCGGGCCTCCGGCGCCGTCGCGACCGCGATTCGCGCATCGGTCGATCACGCGCTGTTTTCGCCAGAGGGCAAGCCGGCTCTCGATGCGATCTTCGGCGCGAACCCGCATCGCGTCGCGATCACCAATGTCGGCCGCGTCGAGGTGTACCAGAAGATCGG
This sequence comes from Leifsonia xyli, assembly GCA_003243275.1. Taxonomy (GTDB): domain Bacteria; phylum Actinomycetota; class Actinomycetes; order Actinomycetales; family Microbacteriaceae; genus Homoserinibacter. Next base: position 72,700 of record QFQR01000005.1, read on the forward strand.
CGGCCCCGAGACAGGGGGAGCCTCCCCTCAGGGCCCTCACACCCATCTGCTGCCCACTCTGCTGAAGAGCGGCCGGACTCACGCCGCGACGACCCCCGTCCCGGACGGTCATCTGCCCTGTGGCGGCCTGCACCCGCCGAGCGCGGTGACGGGCGCGCTTGGCGAGCGGATTCCGTTCGATCTTGACCGGCACAAGGCGTTTCAGGATCTGATCGCCCGCTTCGGCACGGCGAGCGGCCGGGCGATCAAGGACGCCGTCGCGCGCGCGCTTGCGCTCGGCGCCGACCCCGCGGGATTTCCGGAGCCCGGCGACCGCATCGCACGTCTCGCTCTGCGCGCCACGCTGCGTCAGGCGATGCAGATCGCGCAGGCTGCCGGCGACGCCTCCGCATGCCGTGCCGTCGACCAATGGCTCGCACGCTTCGATCATGGCGGACGCGACATGGACGACGCCGATCACTGAGCCGGCGTGCGCACGCCGCCTTTCGCATCGACGCCATAAGAAGGATGATCGCGATGGTCAGGATCAACAGGGTCTATACGCGGTCCGGCGACGACGGGACGACCGCGCTCGGCGACGGCCGCAGGCTGCCCAAATTCAATCTTCGCGTCGTCGCCTATGGCTCGATCGATGAGGCCAACGCCTTTCTTGGCCTCGCGAGAGCCCAGGCGTCGGCTTCGACGGCGCAGTCGCTTCTGCACATCCAGAATGACCTGTTCGACCTTGGCGCCGATCTTTGCCGTCCTGAAACGCCGGAAGCGGCCAAACAGCCGCTGCGCGTGGTCGACCAGCAGGTCGAGTGGCTCGAACAAGCGATCGACGAGGTGACCGCGCGGCTCGAACCGCTTCACTCCTTCATCCTTCCGGGCGGTCGGTCGGCTGCTGGGCTCTTGCACGTCGCGCGTGTCGTGGTGCGGCGCGCCGAACGGGAGATGACGGAGCTCGCCTCGCATGAAGCGGTCAATCAGGCGGCCCTTCGCTATGTGAACCGCCTGTCGGACCTGTTGTTCGTTCTGGCGCGGATGGAAAACGACGCAGGACGCGACGACGTGCCGTGGCGTCCCGGGCTGCACAGGATCCAGGCCGCGCAGGGCTGATGCGCTATTCTATTGACGCCAAGCCAGGCGTCCGGCGGTCACCGTCGCGACGCATTCGCCGCCGCGAAACAGGTCGGAGACCCCCTCGGCGTCGAACAGCGCGAGATCGCAGCGCTTTCCGACTTCGATGGTCCCGATCTCCTTTTTGACGCCGAGCGCCATGGCGGCGTATGTGGTGATCGCCAGCAGCGCTTCCGACTCGCTCAGACCGAGGCGGCTCACCCCGGCGCGCGCCGTCCGGAGAATGTCGAGTTCGCCGGAACCGGCGGGACCGGCCTCGCATGACACCGCGATCCGGCCGCCCGCCGCCCTTATGGCGTCGACGTCAGGCCGGAATTCGCCTCGCAGGCCGGCGATGTCGGGCGTCAAAATCATCGTCGTTCCGGTATCGGCGATCGAGCGAAGCGCCGTGTCGTCGGACTTGCACAGATAGGTCGCCGCTCGCGAGTAGAACGAGGCCGGCAAGGTCGCGGCCGCGGAATCGCAGAACCGGTCGCATCCGACGCGGGACGGCGTCTTCTGCTTGTAGAACGCCTCCAGGATCGTGCTCGCCTGATCCAGATCGAGCCCGCCCTCGTCGTCACAGAACACTTCCACGGCGTCGCAAGCGTTGAGGGCCCGGACGTCGGGAACAAGTTTCGTGACGATGTCCTCCAGACTTGCGTCAGGATCCGCGTCGTCGCAAAGCGCTTGTCCCGTTTGCAGGGTCACCCGAGCAAGAGCGGCGCTCTCCGACTGAAGGCGTCGGCACAGGCGAGCCAACCGAAGATCCTCGCCCGGACTGGCGCCAAACCCCGATTTGAGCTCATACGCGGTCACGCCGGAACGCCTCAACCTGGCCAGACGCGCACGTGCGGTCTCAAGAAGGGCGTCGTCCGCGGTTTCGCTGGTCTGCTTGCAGACCGCATGCGTCAGAGTTCTATAACTCGCCCCGTCTTTCCCGGCCGTCTCGTCGTTTTGGCCGACCCACAAGACCGCGTTGTGGCATGCGACGAAGCCGGGCAGAGCCAGTCGCCCGCCCATGTCGCAAACTGTTGCGTCGCCAGCGCGATCCGGCGCCTCTCGCCCTGGTCCGACGAATACGACGGCGCCGTCTTCAACATGGATTTCGGCGTCATCCAGAACCTGGATCGGATCCGCGCCGGCCTGGGTCATCGGCGCTAGCCGCAGGCCGGAAAAGACAACCGAAGACGTCACCATGTCAGTCTCCAATATCGTACGTATGATATTATATCCGGAAGCAGCCTGCCGACCGTTATCTGTTCGTATCGACGCCCCTTTGGGGCGTCACGGGCTTCGCCATTGATGACGGCTGCCTCATGCGGCGACGGTCACCCGAACACGGGATGACGGCGGTTCGTGGCGACGCGCGGTCGAGGAGGCCTCTCGCCGTCGCCGGACAGAGGCCGACCGACCGCGGATAGAGACGCGCGTGGCCGCGCCCTCAAATCTTCAAGGGCGCTCATTGAGAGCCGAGCACGAGGCCCCGAAATCGCTCATAGGCTGCAAGGGCGATCGGATCGCCCGACGAGGCGTGTCGCCAGAGCAGCGACATGATCAGATTTGTCAGCTCGAGATCGCTTTCGGTCTGCAGGATCAGACGGTCGACCGCCGCGCTGATCGCTCCATTGGCGTCGCCCGCGGCGACTGAGATCAGCGCGCGCCGGTCAGGCGAGGTCTCGTCGAGGAGCGTCTGCTCAAACGCTAGGATCCGGGCCGAGCCGGCCTCGGCGCAACCGTCGCGCCAGAACGAGCGGGCGATGGCGACGACTTCGATCGTCAGCCGTCCCCGCCGTTTCAGCGCGCCGGCGGTCGACATGGCGCCATCGGATCGGATCGCCTGCGCGGCGTCGAGGGCGGCTGGGCAAGGACCCGGCGCAGCTCGTTGGGGGCGCCGGGTGCGGGGGAGGCCATGGCCTGCGCGGTCTGAACGGACGCCAGCCCGTCGAACAGGTTTGGCAAGGCGCGGCGCAGAGCGCGTGCGACGAGGCCGGTCATGAGGTCGAGCCGCTCGCAGATCGCGGCGTCGAAATGAGCGTCGATGGCTGCGCCGTGGAGCGTCAGCGCGTGAGGGAAGCCCGAGCCGCCATAATAGTCGATGATCCGCGCCACGGCGGTCTTCACGCGCATTCCCTCCAGCCTCAATGCGCCGGCCTCCAGGCTTTGACGGATGAGCTCGAGATCGGCGCAGGTCGCCGCGCGTTTGCGGGCGGTGGTGGGCCCGAGCCCCCGTTTGCTTTCGCACAGGCTGCACCGCGCGCTCGCCAATTCGACCACGACCGTGTCGACCTCGACGATGCGGCCCCGACGCGGATTGTGATCGTCGTCAGCCAGGGAGGGCGACGCCAGAGCGACCTTTTCGCCAGTGATCAGGAAGCGCATGTTCGAGCGCACCAGGAAACGGCCGGTCTCAGCGAGCCCGTCGGCGAAGGCCTTCTGCAGGATCAGGCCGTGGCGGCGGATCACCGACTGCACGAGCGAAAACGCCCGAGAAAGCCTGGGTCCGACCAGCGGCTCGAGCGGGAAAGCGCTGAGCAGCGCTGACGCGACGAGGACTTCGGCTTCGTGGAACTGGGCGGGCGTCGGCGGACGTCGATCGGACGCGTCGGGCGGCGCGGCATCGTCGGGCATAGCGATCGCAGAGCAGGAGAGCTGATCGTCGCGCCATTCACCCGGCGCACGTCTAACGGCGACGAGCCTATCACGGATTATCAAGCAAAATCAATGTGTAAGCTATCGCTTTGAATGGACCCAAACGCCTATGAACCGGCGCCAATGTCGACCAGCGTGAACGGATCGTATGGGTCGGTCGCAGTCGAATGCGCTGCCGCCTCTCGCGCGGGTGCGGCCGGCGTCGCGGCCCAATAGTGTCCGCTATTTGTCTATTGTTTTGGTAGGGTGACTTCCCGGCTGTCGCCTTAAAGGCGACATTCCGTTCGTCGCGCGGGGTGCGCAAGACCAAGGGCAGCCCGGCGCGAGAGCTTCTCGCCAACAATCTTCTCAGGCTGCGCGCCGAGCGCGGCCTGTCCCAGGACGAGCTCGCTCATCTGGCCGATGTGCACCGCACCTACATGTCTTCGCTGGAGCGCCGCCGCCGCAACGCCACCATCGACGTCCTTTACAAGATCGCATCAGCGCTCGACCTGCCGTTCAGCGCGTTATTTGAGGATTCGGTGGATCCTGAAACAGGTAAAGCAACACCCAAATCCTGATTGCTGAAATCGACACGTTCCACTTCGAAAGTGGCTGGAATGACTCGCGCGCGAGAGACGATTTTGAGCTTTTGCGAAGATTCTTCTTGCAATTTGCCTCAATGAACTCTACAAGTCGCGTCAGTCGCCAATAGAGCGACCTCCGTGCGCGAAAGCGTGACGATCGACCAGGCGTCGCAGATGCGACAGGGACCGCCACGTGGTCCTCCCGGAGTTCGTCCGTTGCCCATGCGCCATCCCAACCGTCAGCGCCGGCTGCGCGACGAAGGCCGCGATCTCGCCGCCCGCCTCCTTCGCATCACCGACCGCCGCGGCATTGTCGCCCGTTACGCCGACATCAAGCCGTTCACCGACAAACTTGCGCCGAACCTGGCGGGCGTCACGGCGACGCTGATCGATGCGCCCCGGCCGCTCACGCTGATCAGCGCGCCCTATTCGGCCTTCGTCAATCCTCGGCTCGGCGCAGAACTCGAGGCCGTACGCAAGGCGCTCGACAATGAGCGCCGTCGCGCCATCGTCGTGCCGATCCGCTCCATTCTGGTTCGCACCCTCGACATCCCCCGCGAGCACTTCAATGGCCGTTCCGGCGATCGCTCGAAGGGGTCGCGCCGGTGACGCCGCGGGAATTGATCTTCAACCAGTCGTCGCCAGTCCCCGCGATGGCGTCCGCCCTCCAGTGCTGGCGCGCCTCGCCGGTCGGCGTGGCGGAGGCCGAGCGCGCCGAAATCGCGCTTGCGCTGGCGCCGATGGCCCTTTTCGGCGATCCGCGCTTTGCGCGCGGCGCGCTGTCGGACCCGGCGGTCGCGATCAGCCTCGCTTACGACCACGTCTGGCGCGCAAAGCTGGGCGGGACGCGGCGCGACCTGATCCTTTCCGCGCTGTGGCTCTGGGCGGCGAGCGGCGATCTCGCCGCGTCACTTGCGCTGATCAAGATCAAGCAGCGTTTTGGGGTGAGGTCATGAGCGAGGAGGGTCGCAACGAAACGCCGCCGTCGGTCGCGCTGGCCCGCGCCATGCTGCGCGAAAGCCTGTCGCGCGAGACCCGCGCGGCGCTCAATTCTCGAGCGCCGACGCTCGTCATCCTCGTCGTGCCGGGCGCCGACGCGATGTCGTCGCTCGCCGCCGCCCTCAGCGCGCGCTGGCCGCGTCTTCGCATGATCCATGTGCCGCGCCCGCCGAAGGCGCACAACGTCGTCGACAAGCCGTATCTCGACGCGCCCTACGTGGTGATGTCGCCGAACGCGGACTGGATCGATCCGCCGATCGTCGCCGCCGCCGACCATCGCAACGAGATCCGGATCGGGCCCAAAACGGTGCGCGAGGCGATCCGGGTCGTCACCGGCGACCGCGTCGCGGTTTCGCAGGGCGACGTCTCCGGCCTCGGTCGTGACGACATCGTCTATGCGCTGCGCCCCCGCTCCAGCGGCGCGGCATGCCTCGCCCGCCTCAAGCGCGCCGTCGTCGCACGTCGCGGGATCGATGGCGCCGCTTCAAGCGCAGACGCCAGCGCGCCCGATCTCGACAGCTTGAGCGGTTTCGGCCCGGCGCTCGCCGAGCTGCGGCGGGTCGCAGCCGACGTCGAACGGATGCTCGCGGCGAAGGGTTTTCAGCGCGGCCCGTCTGTCCTGATGCGTGGTCCTCCGGGAACGGGCAAGACGATGATGGCCTCCGCGCTTGCGCAGACTGTCGGCCTGCCGATCCTGAAGAGTTCGGTCGGGGCGTGGTTTCCCTATGACGCCCATCTCGGCAACGTCATCGGCTGCGCCCGCCAGTTCTTCCAGCGCGCCGCGGAGCTCGGGCCCTGCGTCGCCTTTCTCGACGAGATCGACGGCCTCCCCAACCGGGAAAGCATGGACACCGATCGCTCTTCCTGGTGGACGCCGCTCGTCAACACCGTGCTGACCGAGATCGACGCGCTGAGGAATTCCGGCCGCGGCGTCGTGCTGGTCGGCGCAACCAACCAGTACGAAAAACTCGACGCCGCCCTGAAGCGGGCCGGCCGGTTCGACGTCCATGTCGAGGTGCTCGGTCCGACCACGCCCGACGAGGTGGCGGGCGTGCTGCGGTTTCATCTGAAACACGATCTCGTCGGCGACGACATCGCCCTAATCGCGACGCTCGCGTCCTCGCGCAAGGCGAGCGGCGCGGAGCTCGCAAACTTCGTCGCCCGGGCCCGGGCGCGGGCCGAGATCCTCAAACGCCCGCTCGAGCTGCAAGATCTCTTGAACGAGGTCGCGCCGCCCGATTGCCGGAGTTCTGCGATGCGCCGCCGCACCGCGATCCACGAGGCGGCCCACGCGGTTATTGCGCATGCGCTCGGATTTTCCGTGCCGTCGGTGAGCGTGGTCGCGCAAGGCCGTGCGCTCGGACACACGCTCGTCGAGGACGGCGACCGGGAGACCAACACCCGCGACACCATCGAGGCCCACGCCGTCGTGTCGCTCGCGGGCCGTGCGGCCGACATTCATTTGTCGGGGGCCGCGACCGCCAACGCCGGGCATGACCTGACCGGGGCGACGCGGCTCCTCACGGCGATCCACGCCTGTTTTGGCCTTGGCGAGGGCCTGGTCGCGCGTGGCGACCCGGAGGAGGCGGAAAGGCTGCCGGCCTTCGATCCGGCGCTTAAGGCCCAGGTCGAGATCGACCTCAGGCGGCTGATGGCGGAGGCCGAAAAACTGGTGCGCCGGCACGAGCGCGCGATCGTGGCGCTCGCCGAGCATCTGCTGGTGACGCGGGTCGCTTCGGGCGCGGATCTGGTGCGGATCTTTGACGCGGCGGCCCCGCGCGGCCGCGCGCCGCGGAGGCCGAAGCCGTGACCTTGCAGTCGAACGGACGGGCCCGACGCGCAAGAATGGCGTCGACGCGGTCCCTCATGGCGATGAGGAATTGGCCCAAATTCGACGTCAAAACTGACATCGGACTGATATCGGCGCTTCTGGCGGTCAACGCCGCTGCGCTCAAAGTCCAAGAGGGTGTATGGGTTGGACTGGAGCGGGCGAAGGGAATCGAACCCTCGTATGCAGCTTGGGAAGCGCATTTCTGCGCTCCCGCTTCAGGAAGTGAAATTGGCCAATCCCTTAAATCTTACGGGCTTATAACCCGATCGCCGACCTCGGTCGCGCGGTGTTGGCGCCCCCAAATCCTCATTCGAGGAATGCGCCGTCTGGTAGCGGGCTGGTAGCGACTGATGGCCTTCTCCGTCAAAAAGATGAGCCTCACGCCCGCGACCATCGTCAAGGCCGAAACGCTCCTGCGCGAGCGCCGCCATGTCCCCGGCGAGGAGTGGCGCGAGCCTCGATCAGGCTTCACCATCAGGTTCTATCAGGAAACCGCGTCCTTTCTCCTGCGCCACGAAAAGGCGACCCCGACGTTCGGGGCCGTGGGAGAGCTCCAGGGTCATGTAGCGCGCCATCTGGCCAACCAATGCAAGCAGGCGATCCGCGACGGTCGCGACCACAATGCTTACCTCAAGACCTACCTTGAAGGGCTGACCGCGGGCGCAAACGCGACCGACGCGCATGTCGAGGCGACCAAGGCTTCGGCCGTCAATGGCGGCGTCATCTCCGACCCTGCCGACATCTGGCTCTGGCCCGAACTGGTCGCAGCGTACCTCGACTATAAGACGACGCACGTGCTCAAAGAGGGACGCTCGGCCAACTCCTACAAGCGCTTCTTCGACGACCCGGCGTTCGAGCCGTTACGATCAAGACGCGCTTCCGAACTGACTCACGTCGATTATTTCCGTCTGAGGCGCGCCCTCGTGCCGTCCGGCGAGAAGCCGAACGCGCGGGCCGCCGACGTCATCGGGGCCACGATCGGCATGCTGGACTGGGCTTGGGCCAACGAGCCTGAGCGCGCCGGGCTGCTCGATCGCGATCCGATCTGGCGCGCGATCAAAGTCAGCTACAAGTCCAAGCCCAGGCGTCGCGCTCCAAAGCCCAACGAAATCGCCCGCCTGCTCCTGGCGGTAGAGCGTCACGCGGCGCTGGGCGATGGCGTGGTGACGGCCTCTGTGACCGTCCGGACCTTTCTTCTGTTCGTCGCGGTGACCTGCCAGCGCACCGGAGCGGCGATGCAGCTGAAACGCGAGGACGTGCGCCCCCATAAGACACGTGAGGGCTGGCGCGTCGTTCACTTCCCCGAGGCCGTCATGAAGGGGCAGGAGGACGAAGCTTTCGCGCATGCGGTGCCGATTCCGCCCCGCCTCGGTGAAGCGCTCGATCGCCTTTGGGCGCAGGTCGATCCGCAGAACAAGAGCGTCTGGGCCTTCCCAGCGCATCGCGGCGATGGACATGTGGCCGCGAACTGCCTGAACGCTCTGTTCCGGAAGATGAACGGCAGGGCAGGGGACGAACGCCCGGCGACCAAGAAACATTACGAAGGAAAGCCAGGCCCGAAGCCGCGTGAGCGCCGCGCTGGTTTGAACCCCGACCTGTTCGAGATCTATCTCAGGCCGCTCAAGGATAGCAGCAAAGAGCAGACATACTTCACGCCGCACGACACCAGGAGATCGATCACCAACTTCCTGAAGAACCGGCGGCTTGGCGGCGGCGCTACAGCAATTCTCGCGCACAAGATGGACGACGTGGACATCGGCGAGCACGACGAGCAGACCAAAGCCGAGCGAATGTCCACGACCACCAGCCGTTATTACGATACGGCCCAGCAGATCCCGCTCAAGACCGAGGCCATGATCCTATGGGTCGAGGCCCTTGAGGCGGCGCTCGAAAGCGAGCGTGAAGAGGTCGAACGGATCGCGCGCACGCTGGCGTGACATCCGTCGAAGATCCCGCGGCGACGATCGCCGCGCGCCCGGGCCCCAATGGGCCGTCGCCGATCATCTCGGTGCCCGTCATGCCCACGCGTAAAACCCCGCGGCAGGAACGCTCCTCGCCGCCTTCGTCAGCCGGTCGCCCGGCGCCCCTCGACGCCGATTGCAAGAGCGCCATATGCGCGCCTCCCGCGGTCGAAGCGGACGGCCAGATCCCTACAGGAATGAGGCGACTGATAGCGGCTCTCGCCGGATTGCGAGCCCACTGAATGTCAAAAATAGACATTTATAGATGTGCAAAATGAATCGCATGTGCTATGGTTAAGGAGTGGAAGCGGCCTGGGTCCTCCGGTCGCAAGCGTCAGAAGGAGGTCTCATGGCCTACGCGCGCTTTTCCCCAAACGGCCGGCTGCTGATTGAGGAGCAGTCGGGCGACGACTGGCTCTTCGAGCTGCCGTGGCCTGAAGAGGATCGCCGCAAGGTCGCCGATCGCATGCGCCGCGGAACGGCGACGAACGCGCTGACATCCGACCGCGTCAGGCGTCGCGTGAGCGGCTCCACCTGCGCCTGCGGGCGCGTCCTGGCGTCGGACGTCGGCGAGGGGGCCGCTCTGGCCGAACGCTGCGTGATCTGCGGCGGCTACGTTCGCCGCCGCCGCCGCATGCCCGAGCGCTGATCGAAAGCGGCGACAAGCTCCGGGCCGGCGGCCGCGCCGGCCTGAATTCGCGTGTTCAGACCGATCCATCCCGTTCGTGACGAGGAGACGATTACATGAAGCGCACCAACCTCATGACCTCGACGGCGCTCCAGACGCTGTCGCACGCCGGCCAGATCACGCTGCCGGTCGAGCCGGCCAGTAATGACCCGCGTCCCATCCGCTACATCTCGCGGCGCTGTGAGACCGGTTCCATCCCGCGCCAGGGCGAGTTGATCCGCCGCTCGCTCAAAGGCCGCGTGCGCCTGATCTAAGACCAAAACAGAGCGACGCCTTCGCGTCGCCGTTTCGGATCGGGCTGGCGATCGACATCGCCGGCCCTATCGCCGTCGCCATCCAGCTCATGCGTCTGCAGTTCCGCCGCCCAAGCAGACGGGAGGCGGTGCGCTTGCGCGTCGCTTTCGTCACCCACCGCAAGGATATTCTCATGCCCAGAACCACCGCCCCCAAGGCCGCTGCCTCCAAGACCACCGCCCCCGAGACCGGCTCGAAGCCGAAGGCCGCGCGTCCGCGCAAGGCGGCGAGCCGTCGCTCGAGCGCGATCGCGCCGGATGTAACCACGGCCGCCGCAGAGACGATCGCCAAGTCCGCCCGCAAGGCCGTCCCGACCCGCAAGAGCGCCGCGGCGAGCCGGCGCTCCGTTGCGATCGCGCCGATCGCCGTCACCCGCGCCGCTCCCGCGAAGGAGAAGCGCAAGCTCGGCCGGGCTGCGGACGACGCGATGGCCAAGCCCGCCGGGAAGGCCGCCGAGATCAAGTCGGCCCCGACCAAGGCCAAGCGCAAGCTCGGGCCCAAGCAGACGCCGATCGCCGAAATGGATCTGGCGCTGATGAAGGCCGGCAAGTTCGACGACGCGAAGCTGCCGGTTGAGGACGTGGCGGCGATCGCGGCCGCCGGCGAGCCGGCCAGGAAGGTGACGAAGAAGGCGGCCAAAAAGATCGCCCCGCAGGAGATCACGGCGGCGCCGACGTGCAGGCCTATGCCTGTCGACGACGTGGCGCTCGTTCCCGCTCAGCCTTTCGTCGGACGCTTCCAGGACCGTCCGCATCGCTCCCCCGTAACCCCGGGCGCGACCTTCGTCGAGGCCGAACAGTCGCGGCTGCCCGAAGACTATCGCAACCAGCTGGTCATTCCCAAGGCGGTCAGGCCGGTCAAGGCGCATAAGCGCATGATCGGATACTTGCGGTATTCGTCCTCGGCGCAAAGCATTAACAGCCTCATCCGTCAGGAAGAGCTTATCCGCGAATACGCCATGCTGAATGGCATGGAGTTGATTTGTGTCCTCAAGGACAGGGCGACGAAGGGAACGATCTATCATCGTCCCTCGCTCGACGAGGCGCTTGCGATGATCAGAAGAGGCGAGGCCGATGGTCTGCTCGCCGAAGACTGCGACCGCTTCGCGCGCAAGCACTCGATACTGACGCTTCTGTTCGAAGAGCTGAAGGAGTTGGGCGCCGAACTCTGGACGATGACCAAAGGCCATGTCGCGAACGCCACGCAGGCCGCCCTGTACGGCGCGATCGCCGCGGACGACCGTGATCGCACCGTCGAAAGGTTCATCGCCGGAATGAGGCTCGCGATCCGCCAGGGGCGCGTCCGCAACCTGCCCTACGGCTACGTCAAGATCGACGACGTCTACGAGATCGAGGACGAGGCGGCCGATGTCATCCGGCTGATCTTCCAGCTCGCGGCGACCGGCGCGACCTCGAGCGACATCGCTCGCTATCTCAACGCCAAGAACAAGAAGAGCCCCAAGGGCGGCGACTGGTCCTGGACGACTGTCCGCAGTCACCTCGAAAACCCCATTTACGGGGGCGTTTTCTTGTGGGGGCGCAAGCGGAAGGGCCGTCCGGCGAGCAGGCTGCCCACGATCGAGGTCGACGTGCCCTCGCTTGCGATCGTCAAGCCGCACATCTGGGACAAGGTGATGAAGCGTGTCCTTGCGCGCAAGCCGCGGCCCAAGGACGAAAAGCCGACGAAGCTGCGTGCGAGGACCCTGTCCGAATTCTTGTACGGAGCGGTGACCTGCGAGCTCTGCGGCCGGCCGATGCTTCGCCAATGGTACAGCAAGGGCGGGAGCAAGCCGCAGTTGCAGTTCTACTGCATGGGCGTCGGCGACGAGGTCACCCACACCATCCAGGCGCATGTGGTCCAGGACGTCGCGCTCGATTGCATCGCCAGGCACATCCTGACGCCCGAGGGCGAGGCCGCGTTCCAGCAGGACTACGAGCTCAACCGCAAGCGCGACAAGCGCGCCGTCGCCAGGGAGCGCAAGATCGCCGCCCTCAAATTTCAGGCCAAGGACGCCGAGGCCGACGAGACCGGCAAGTCGAGCTGGATGCGTGGCGCCGACGAAGATCGCCGTGTGCGCCTGCGAGAAGCGCTCGAGAAGGAGGTCGATCGCCTGCGTGACAATCTCAACGCGCTGATTCTGCGCGACAAGCGGTTCGAGGACGAGGACGTCGCCCGTGAGTCGCTCAAGCAGCGCCTCGATCGGCTGCGCCTCGACGAGCCGGTCCAGGATGGGACGAAGGAGGGCTTTGCGCTCCTCGACGCGCTCCAGGACATCTTCGTCGGCGCGAGCGTACGTCTCGACCGTGACGCCTCCTGCTGCGACGTGACCATCCGTCTGGCCCCCTTCGGCGACGCTCGCGCGATCCGTGAGGTCGAGGCGGCGCGCGCGGCCGGCGAGGACGTGCCAGACCTCGCCCATGCCGTCGCGACGCAGAGCCGCCGGATCTATTTCCGGCCGGGCCGCAAGCTCGGCGACGCCTACATGGCCCGATTGCATCGCGCCATGGCTGGCGGTCGCTGGCGTTTGAGCCCGCAGGATTACGACCGCATCGCCAGGCTGACGCCGGCGGTTAGGAAGTTGCCCGCGTCCTGGTCGCGCGAGCAGCACGTGGAGTTCGTGCGCGCGCTGATCGTGGCCGACGCCGCCAATTTCGGGGTGTATGACCTTGAGAAGATCATTGGCCGTCGCCCGGAGAGCGGCGGGCTTGTCTACGCCTACATGCGCTTCACCGAGGCCGGCGGCGGCGACCAGCTGCGTGACGCGCTGGAGCGGCTTGATCTCGAGATGGTCCCGAAGCCGTCGTTCAAGCCGTTCAGCAGGCGCGGCAAGCTCCGCGTGCTGCGGTGGCTCCCCGAATGGGACGTCGCCTGAGCCGGAACGAACGAGGGCGGGAGATCATCCCGCCCTTTTTTTTGCGCCTGATCGGGTCGCCTTGGACGGTTGCGCCGCTGTCTTGGGCCGCGCCCGGCCAGCGCTTGTCGTCCGCCCTGCGCGCGCTGGCGCAGGCGCAGGCGTCCTGTCCGGCTTGGCGGCCGCGCTAGTCTGGCCAGCGTCCGCGCTTGTCTTGCCGCCATCAGCCTCACAGCCGTCTGGCGTCGTCTCGTCGCTTGGCGCCTCTTCCGCCGCGTCGGCGCCGAGGTTCCACACCACGATCTTTCCTTCGAGTTTGTCGGCCCCGATGTCCGGGTTCCAGACGCCCCTGATCGCCCGCACGCCATCCAGCAGATGCTCGGCATGCTGCTTGGCGCGCGCCGAGGCGCACGCCAGCACGACGTGATGATGGGTAAGGATAAACCCCATCGCCTGCTGCAACGCCTCGCGGCAGCGCGTCAGCTCCGCGGCCTTGTCCAGGAGCGGTCCGGCCGAAACGACGACGACGAGCTCGTCATCCCCTCCTTCGACCTGCCTGCGCAACACGGTATGCCCTTCCGATAGCCCGCTCGTGCGATCGTCGAGTTCATAGTCGGGGAACCGGTCGAGCGCCGTCTCCCGCACCAGGGCGCGGAACGCATGCGGGGTCCGAGCCCCCATGTCTTTGACCGAAGCGTTCGGACGGGCCTTCCTTGCCTCTTCGATGAAGTCGTCGATCTCCTGATCGCCTGCGGCGAACTCGAGCGCCGCCTTGTGCGCGCCGCGCTTGTTGCGCCGATGCCAGCGGCGCAGCTCTTCAACAACCGCGATCGGGAAGCTCGCGAGCGCGACGTCCGGAAACGGCTTGGTCTCGATAAACTTATAGGTTGAAACAGCGCGACGCAGGTAGCCGGGGCTCATGCCGAGCGGCTCCGCCAGACGGGCGAAGACATCGGCGCGCTCGCCGTGAGCGGCCGCGTCGATCTTGGCCGCGACCTTCCGCGCCACGGCGACCCAGCGCTGCTCGATCTTGCTTTTTTTAGGGATTAGCCCATTCCGGCGGGCGCGCCTTGTCCCCTGGGAGGAATAGGCTAATCCCTCATCCTTGAGGACCCGTTCCAGCATCAACGTCTCCGGAAATCGGTCGCGCTCGGCAGGGCCATGGCGAGCGCCGCCTGCCGCCCGATCAACATAGGGCATGCTTCCAAGGAGAACAAGCTGCATGTTGTGTATACCCGACTGAATAAGTGGGCGCCCAGAGCAATCAGGTCGTCCGATGTGAGTAATCTCAACATGTAGTTATTTGACGAGATAAGAAAGCGAAGTGGCCGCCTGTCGGGCAGGAGAAAGAGGCAATAAAGCAATGTGGACGCATTGACTGAGGGATTGATGCTCATCTCTCAACTCCCAATCCTCATTATAATCCATCAATTCGGTCTTTTCTGCGAGTATCTGAGAATCAAAGGCTAGGGAATGGCCTCATAAAAGCAGCCAACCACCATTCGGCGGACGTCTTTAGCGGACGGGCGGCCACTGGAGCCCTTGGCCGCACCAAGCGGTGCGAAAGCACCCGACCGGTGTGCAACTAATGCGAGAGTCCGGCTTCGGGCTGGCGGTCAGGTCGTCAGTCGGTCCGCCGGTTGCAAGCTGCCGGATACACGGTCACGTACGCTCTCAAAGGCATCTTGCTAGGCGACCATCGCTCTCATGGGCTTCTCCATGGGCGCCAGATCACTACTAAGCCGTCCCTTCGCCCACGCCTTATACTTTCTTTGTCGCCAGCTCGGGCCGCGCCGCTCATGACACGCAGCAGGGCATGGCCGCACTCGTAGCTATGCCCTGCCGCGTGATGAGATCGAAGGTGCCAAATCCACGTCGGTGAGAGTGGCTCGAGTTCGGCGCCTTTCGTCAGATATAGAACCGGAAGGGTAGCGGCGGTGCGCTCGCGGTGCGCGGCGACGCCATCAAAATGTCTCCGACCCGGTCGGCAAACTTGAGCGTAACGGGCAAGCCTGATGCGAAATCGCAAGCGTTGTAATTGACCTTCGTGAGGGCAAGCACGTCGGCCAGCACTTGGCTTAATTCCGCTGTCCCGTGCGTGATTTGAACCGACAGTGGTTTCGGAGTTTCAAAGCCTTGATAGGCGCGTAGTCGCGGGACGTATCCTCGGCTCCAGAGATAGCCATGAGTGGCGTCGATCTCGATGGTCGTGCCGCGGAGCACGGGTGTCGAAGCTGTCGGCCTGAACAAGCGGATGTCGTCGCCGCGCTGAATCTGGACGCCAACAAGCTCGGTCGAAGACGGGGTGGACGCTTTGAAGCCTTTCCATTCCGCGTCATTGAAGCGATGCCGTCCATGGATAAAGAGTTGGTTTGGCGGCTGGCCATGCTTTGCCTCATAGCCGGCGATCACTGAACTCATCAGCCGTTGCGCAGCCGAGCTCGAAAGATGGTACTCGCGATTTTTGCTCGAGTACCAAGGGCCCAAAGCGCCGCGGAAGACCAAGCCATCACCAGAGTCGAGGAACATCTGCGCAGCGCAGCAAGCTTCACCGACTTGCGCAGGGGTTTCATCATTTTTGAAGACGAGCCCGACATAGCAGACCCCTGGACGCACATCGGCGAGCGCCCATGGTTTAGAACCCATTTTGAAGAACAGCGTGGTGCTGAAATTCCAAGCCACCGTCGCTTCGTCCTGCAGGCCGCGGCGACGCTTTTCGGCGGTGACGATCGAGCGATCGAAGAGAGTGCTTTCCAGAACCAGCTGAAGGGCGATTTGGTCGGTCAGCAGTTCGGCTTTGAGCTGGTGATGAAAATTGCTCGAAAACAGGTAGGTCTCTGCATCCTCCATCGTTTCTGGAAAGAGGTCTCCGAAGGCGAGGAATCTCTTGGCTGCCTTTGCCGAGATGATGTTGGAGGCGGTGCGAGAGTCGCGAGGTGGTGGGGCGACCTCGGGTCGGCCGTAACGGTAGACGACATCTGGAGTGACGACGATCCAGACGTCTGGCTTCTGCTCTTCGGCGATCAGATGTGAGCGAAGCGCATCAGCGAAGATGGCGACGGTGGTGCGGACCGCGTCCGCTCGGTTGTCGCGCTGAATTGCGTTCTCGACGGCAACTGCGTCTACAACGACCTCAGCCATCGGTCGCTCCGGCAGACTGACCCCAAAGCATGCTTCGAAGCCAGGGAATGCCGGCGCCCAGAGTACGGGTTCACCGACTCGGTCGACCTTTCCGGGGATCCAGCCGGACAGTCGTCGAAGCCAAGCCCTAGCAAGGCCGATCCCGGCAGTCGTGCCGATCACGCCGATACGAGCGGATGACAAACCAGGCGCGCGCTCGACCGGACCGAAGAGAAACAGGCCGTCCTTTGGAGCTTCGAGACGCTGACCATGTCCAAACTGCAGAAGCGGTTCCTTTAGCTGGCGCACCGGAAACATCAGATGGTCTCCGCAGCATCGGCGCGGTCGTCGTCGGCGAAATCGTCGATGTCGAGATCATCGTCGAGCACGATTTCACCGGACAGGTCCTCCTCATTTGATCGTGCCTCGTCTGCCCGGTAGGAAACAGGTCCATCGAGCGCCAGTGGCAGGCGCGCGACGCCAAAGGTTTCCTCACCGGCGGCGATATCGATCATCTCGTCTTCGCCTGCGATCCAATGGACTCCCGCCAGCAGCAGATCCCGCCATTTGTCGTTCCACCACGACTTGGTAAGACGCATTCGCAGGCGATGCGTCTGCTCTCCGGGCAACGGCGTGCGGCCGTCGAGCGACAGCGCCATGTTCGCGTGCAGCCTCATAATTGGCTGCGGCCACATCATGGGACGCGCCACGAGGCACAGATGCCATCGCTTGTCCTTGAATTTTCCGGATACCGCGCGATCAACTCGTCTACCGTCGGGCAGCACGAACTTGACCCGACCCTCAACCAGTCCATCGGGGAAAAACCATCCTGTCCGGCCTGCCGCAAAATCGAAGCGCTGAAGGCCGCGCCGGACCATCGCGGTGTCCCAGTGCTGGCGCACCAAATTGACGACATTCTTCCGGGCGTCGGCTCGATTGACGAACGGCGCAGTTTCACGTCCCGCGAGCAGCTCATTCGGGTTTAGTCGGAATCGTGCTGCGAGTTCCGGACCTGCGGCGCCGGAGTTTTGGAATGTCGCCGGATCGCAGAAGGTCGCGGCCAGTCCGCTATGAACGACGAACGGCGCATTAGTCGTCGCCAGCCATCGTTCAAACTGTTCACGGGTGCCTTTGGATCCAAACAGCCTTAGGCGGTCAGGAAGAGGATCAATTGGGAACCAGTTCGACCAAAGCCGCTCGGGTGTTTGTTCGATGGCGAGGCGGCCTAATTCCTGTGCTTGTACGAGTTCACTGAGGAATGAGCCGTCTTTGGTCACGTGTTTTGCGACGCCTGCGTCCTGTAGCGTTTCAAGCAAAGGCTTTAGGCAATCGGCCCAATTCGGGAAGGCGTTGAGACTGTTCCGTCGGATAAGCTCCGGCGGCAGCTGGGAGAAATCAACTTCGGCGACCCGGATTGGGATCATGAAGTTGGGGTCGTTCAGTGTGCGGCCGACGGCGTCACCGATCGCAAGCTCTTTCTTGACACCAGGTTTGGACAGATACGGCGAGACGACAACCACCTGCTTGATTGTGAGGGTACGCAGCGTGCGGTCAATGGCGTCCCAGAAATCTTCGCCGCCGCGCAGGGACCGCAGGTCTACCCAGACCTTGTAGCCGGCCGCGCATAGTCGCGCCGCAAGCCAGCGCGAAAAGGCGTTGTCCTCCGGATTTGCGTGCGTGATGAGAACGACGTCACGAGGCGGCGCGGAGGACATCGGTCTTGGCTCAGGAGCGGCTACGATTCGCGTCTGAAGTGTACCAGCCGAAAGTCTTCTGCGGTTTCACCGCGGCCGCAATTTGCGCCGTTGACCCACCGACAGGAAGCACTTGTTCTGGACACGAGACCGGAATGTTGACGACAGCGTTCGCCGGATCGTCTCGAAGTCACGCTCGATCAACAGCGACAGGTTGATTCCATTCGCACGTTATTCTCGGGTTAAGCTCGACAGCCCGATGCGCGCCGACAAGGCGAATTCGTTACATCCGCTTGCAGACGTCGGCCTCAACTTGGAGCGTATCCATCGTGGATACGCCTACAGCGCCGCCGCCTGCACGAACCACTTGGAGGGCTTTTCTCGCTTATCGGGCGCGCCGAAATGGCGTGCTCCATCACTCCGCCGAACCGGCTTTGGCCAACGCCGTGTAGACAGCTTGACGCGAAGACGGCAGGTGGATTGATGACGAACGCGGTACCATCAGCACTATCAGGCCGGCCGAGATGTCTTCCAGGCCCTATAAAGTTCTGGGAGCTGGCCCGACAGATAGTCAGCAAATTCGTGCGCGGCTGCGGTCTCGAAGCAGAACGTCGTGGTGGTCGTCGTTTTTTTGATCGAGCCGAGGGCTTCTTCGTCGACGATGATCTCGCTGACATTTTGCTGTTTCGGTTCGCGATTTTCAAGTATATTGAGTAATTCTGAAAATCTCTCATCGCTATAAAGCGTCTTAAACATTGACGACTTAATAAACGAGCGAGCTTTCGTGAGCCCGCCGGGAGCTTGGATGTGCGCGAGCAGGGCTTCCCAGCGCGGACGCCCGGCCTTTCGGGCTGGGCCAATTGCAAGCAGCAGGTCTTTTGGTGCCTGGGTGGCGATCTTTATAAGGCGCGAGACCTCCGCCTTGTCGACGATCAGCGCGTCCATAATCGTTTGGCGTTCAAATCCCCGCTTCTCGAGTTCGGCGGCGAACAGCGCGCGCTCAATGAACGATAAATCTTTGCGCGCAGCGTTCTCTTGACCCTGCGCAATGACGAGTTCGATGTCGGTGAGTGGCCTTACGACAGCGCGGATCTTCACTCCGAGCGCCGCAGCAGCCTGCAGCCGACGATGGCCGTAGACGACCTGGTATCTCCCGGGCCGCTCCGGACAGGGACGGACCAGGATAGGGGCCAACTGGCCATTCTCCTTGATGAACTGGACGAAATCTAAATCTTGTCCCAAGACAAGCCTGTCCGGCACAAACGACGGATCAATGTCGGAGGGCGAGAGCTCGACTATCGTTTCGACGGATCGAAACTTCTTCGGAGAGGCGGGGGTCGCCCTCGGCCGGCGGCCGTCTGGCGAGACAATGGTGGCCATCTATGGGCTCCGGTTGCGCGCTCGAAAAGTTGGTAGCTCCCAACTTTGAGACACTGACTCGAAGGTCGTCGCTATTTCGTTGCGATGCGAGGATTAGGAACCTCTCAATCGGCTCCGTGATCATGTCTCAGCCAATTTGATTCCCAACCGGCCCCGCTGGGGGCGAGTGTTCTCTGGCTGGTTCGATGATCAAGCCAGTTCAGGGTCTGAGGCTGATAGCGACGATGCCAGAGTTTGACGAAGCTCAGTTAAGGTCGGCCATTACCGACGGCCGCATTGGAGCGATTTCGGTCGACACGTCGATCTTCGACAAATACCAAGATAATCTAAAAGCTCTGATGCTGTTGCAGTTGCGACAGTTCGCGGGAACATCGATTCCGTTCGTTCTATCTGATGTTATTGTAAAAGAGGTCGAAGCTCATATCGCCGCGAACGCAAGGGAAGCCAAGGAAAAGCTTTGGACCGCGCTTAAGAAATTGAAGAGCTCGTGGGGTCTCCCGCAAGAGCGGGACGCTATGGTCAAAGCGCTCGGTGTGGACGTACCGCCAGAAGAATTTGCAGGCACCTCCATACGCGAATATCTCGCGGAGACTAAGGCTACGATAATCAGCTCAGATGGTCGTGTTGCAGTTGGTTCGCTAATTGATATGTATTTCTCAGCGATCGCGCCTTTTTCGCACGCTGCTGATAAGAAGAACGAGTTTCCGGACGCCATAGCGCTTCTCGGCTTGGAGGAATGGGCTAAGGCAAACCGCGCCATGATGGTCGTCGTTAGCAACGATGGCGATTGGCTTAGCTACGCGAGGGCGTCAGAGATACTGATTTGTGTCCGAGATTTGCCGGCCGCGCTCGACCTGTTCAACTCAGAGGCCGGTTTTATTGCGTCTCGCGCTCTTGTCGCGCTCGAAAACAAAGAAGCCAAAGAATTTGAAGGTGCGATCAACAGCGCAATTGAGTATTTTACAGAAGTATTTGATCCGACGTATGATGCGGAGTCCTATCTTGAGTACGAGCTAGATTATCTAGAGACGACATTTGACGAATGGGAAATTTGGGATCGAACTGATTATAAGATCGTATTTGCTGATGAAGATGAAATTGTATTTTCTTTCAAGATCCGGATCGATCTTGAGTTTGCAGCTGTATTCTTGTTGTCGGCCCGAGATAGCGTGGATCGAGACTACGTCAGTATGGGAACGAGCAAGGGAACAGCCAGAGACAGTCTTGTGCTTGAGGTAGTTGTTTCAATGGACCGAAACATAGATCCGGAGCCAAGCATCTACTCGGTTCAAATTACTCCACCGAGATACAACATCCGCTTTGGAAACATTGATCCCGACTGGCAGGAGTGATGTCCACACTATTGTCTGCTGTAACCAACTTCGGGCCTATTTACCTAAATTTAATTGGCATTCTGCCGTTTCAAAACACGTGCGTCGTCTTGTGGTAAGAGGGGGTTCAGGTTCACCTGAAATCCCGCGTCTTTACTTTGATGGTATCAAGGTGCAAATCCGGAATGAAGATGTCTCGCGGCCGGAGACCTCTCGGCCGCAGCCCCCGCGGATCCGGCCACAATGTGATCCATGCGCTGTTCTCGGAAAAGGAACTCGCACGGCGCCTTTCCGATACCGAGGCTCTACGAGCTGAACCCGAAATCGCGACTTTCATCGCCTGGGTACGGACGAAGCCCGACGACTTTCACGCGCTGACCCGCCGTGCGAGGGACAAACGATAGGCAGAGCAGGCGCGCCAGGTCGGCGTTGCGGTCGCGATGAATGGCGCTAACCCGCCTGTTTCCGCCGTTTCATCTGCGTCTCTGTGAATCGATTGACGCCCCTCTCACGCGTAGTCTGTGCCGACCGCTCGGAGCCGTCAGCGTGCCGTGTAGCCGCCATCTACCGGCAAACATGCTCCGGTCACGAAGGACGCCAGATCCGACATGAGCCAGACCGCAGTCGCCGCGACCTCCTTGGCTGTCGCAAGGCGGCCAATAGGCTGCTGCTCGATACAGTATTTTTCGAGATCCGGATTGCCGTCGAACGCTTCCTGAATCATTGGCGTCAGGGTGGCGGCAGGCAAGATGGTGTTTGTTCTTACTCCACGACGTGAATACTCGAGAGCAGCGGACTTCGTTAGACCAAGGACGCCGTGCTTGCTTACAATATATTCGGCGGCGAACGGATAGGCTATTGTGCCTGCGATCGAGGCTGTGTTGACGATCGACCCACCGCCGGTCTGCATCATTGCGATCAATTCGTGCTTCATGAACAGGAACGTGCCCACAACGTTGATTTCCAGACAGCGAACACATTCCTCCCTTGTAACCTCATGGAGAGGCTTGCTGCGCTGAGCTATGCTAGCGTTGTTGAACGCGCCATCGAGGCGGCCGAAACTCTTCACCGCCATCGCGACCGAGTTCTCGACCTTGGCTTCATCGGTCACGTCACACTTGACGAACTGAGCTTTGCCACCCCGTTCGACGCTCTGGCGACCCCCGGTCTCGTCAATGTCGACGACGGTGACACTGGCGCCGGCTTCGGCTGCGACAAGGCAGGCTTCATGACCGATGCCGCCGGATCCGCCGGTTACGAGGATCGACTTCGACTCAAGATCAATCAATTCTGAAGCTCCCAAGGCCGTTGGTTCGACTGTCGCGGCGTTGCGTCCGCATCTGAGAAAGGCGTCCGGTGTGAAGCGAGGGCGAGGGCCTTTCTCACCTGGCCTTGTCTGCGGTCCGGTTCTCGAAGTCCAAGGCGTCGTGACGTTCGTGCAGCTGGCTCGCCAGGTCGCCCGTCAGGCGGTTGACCATCCGCCCGCGCTGAACAGCTGGCCGAGCGTCGATCTCGGCTGTCCAGCGCTGGACGTTCGCGTAGCTCGCAAGATCGAGGAACGTCGCGGCGTCGCCGTATAACTCGCCGAGAGCCAGAGCGCCGTACCAGGGCCAGATGGCCATGTCCGCGATCGAGAACTCCTCGCCCGCCACGAAGCGCCGCTCGGCAAGCTGCCGGTCCAGCACGTCGAACTGGCGCTTGGCCTCCATCGCGTACCGGTCGATCGCATATTCGATGTGCGTCGGGGCGTAGGCGTAGAAGTGGCCGAAGCGCCGCCGATGAACGGCGCCGATCCCATCTGCCAGAACAGCCAATTCAGAATCTCGGTCCGGTCGCGGCCGCTCGCCGGAAGGAACGCTCCGAATTTCTCGGCGAGGTAGAGCAGGATCGCTCCAGACTCAAAGACGCGCACACACGATCCGCCGCCGTGCGGCTCGTGGTCGACCAGGGCAGGAATCTTGGAGTTTGGATTGGCCCCGACAAAGCCGGAACTGAACTGGTCTCCGTCGACGATGCGGACCGGCCAAGCGTCGTATTCAGCGCCTGAGTGACCCGCCGCGATCAGCTCTTCCAGCATGATCGTGACCTTCACCCCGTTTGGCGTGGCGAGCGAATAGAGCTGCAGGGGATGGCGGCCGACGCTGAGCGGCGTCTCATGCGTCGCGCCCGAGGTCGGCCGGTTGATGCTGGCGAAGGCGCCGCCGTTGCCTTGCTTCCAGCGCCAGGCTTTCGATGGCGCGTAACCTGGTGGGCAGCTTTTGACCGGGTCGCGGTCGGACATGGGGTTCAGCCCTTTTCGGGGGAAGTGTCTGGGGCGACTGACGACCGGTTCGGCGGCAAGGCGGCGACCTTCGACGACGCGCGCGCTGGCCAAAAGGCGTCAATGGGAGGGGCCAGGCCGGGGCTCGCCCGAGGCCTCTGCGAGACGGGGAGCGGACCTCACGAGGAAGAGCCCGGCGAAAGCCAGAGCGACGAAGCCACAACTCACCATCGCGGAGATCCCCGCGTGATCGGCCCAGAGGCCTGCAAGCATCACTCCCCCGGCGCATATCGCGTAAGTGACGGACGCGTAGAGCGTCGCTGCAGCGCCCTGAGCCGAGGCCGCGGCATGCCGCATCACCACGACCAGCGACGTCCGGTAGCTCACCCCCACTCCAAAACCGAACAGTGACAGGCTCAGAACGGCCAGGGTCTGGCTATGCGCATAGGCTGCGGTCGGAACCAGCATCAGGCCACAGGCGCTGGCGATAAGCCCCGTCATCGCCGGGAACCATCGCGCGAGGACCGAACTGCACAGCTGCGCGACCGCGCTCGCGGAGAACATGACGATCAGCCCCCAGTCCCGGGCCGCGGACAGGTCTGCGTCATTGAAAAACGTCGGCGCGAACGTGATGGCGGCGCCGAAGGCGAGCCAGCTCAGGGAGCCGACGACGAAGGCCATTGGGACGCGGTCGTTCGGGGCGACGTGTTCTGCCGGCGCCTTTTCAGTCTCAGCTGCAAACTGGGGAGACCAGCCGGAAGACGACGCCAGAAGCCCGATCAGAACGACGAGACATACGCCCGCGTGGATCTGGAACGTGGTGGCGATCGCCGCAGCTCCACCAAGATGTTCCATGAGCTGGGCGAGACACGTGCCGAACAGCGCGCCGAAGACGTTCCCGATAGAGGTGATGGAGCGACCGCGCTGCCCAAGCGCGTCGACGACGATGACCGAGGCTGCGCCGGTCGCCAGGCCGCACGCCACGCCGATCAGGAACCGCCCGATGAGGATGGTCACCTCCGCGCCCGTCGTCATCATCATGCTGGAGGCCAGCGCGATTGCGACGGCCACGCAGATGAGCGCCGGCGAGCGCTTGGCGAACCTCAGCCGCGACAGCGCCAGGAGCGTGAGGATCTGGGCGCCGACATAGCTGACATAGGTCAGCGCCATCGTGCTCGGCGCAAAGCCCAGGACGTCCCTGTATAGGGGCATCAGCGGCGCGGTGGCGACGCCGGCCGCGATCAACAGGCTGAACGAGCCCGCGGCCAGGTAGGCCAGGCGCCTTCGGCCCTCGCCAGTCTCACGCACGAGCGCGGTTCTCATCAACGGTCACTGCGCCGAGTAGCCGCCATCGACGAAGAGCTCCGCCCCGGTGACGTAGCTGGCTTCGTCTCCGGCCAGATAGAGCGCCGCGTAGGCGATCTCTTCCGGCCGGCCTGCGCGCTTGAGCGGGCTCATGTCTATGAGAGCCCGGTTGGTCTTCTCATCCTGCTGCTCCGCCAGGCGTGTATGGATCAGGCCTGGATGGATCGAGTTCACCCGGATGGTCGGCGCGTAGGTCAGCGCCGCATTCTTGGTGATGCAGGTGACCGCGCCCTTGCTCGCTTGATAGGCGGAGACGCCCGAGGCTCCGATGGAGCCCCAGATGCTCGAGAGATTGACGATCGAGCCGCCGCCGCCCTCCCTCATCAGCGGCGCGCAGTGCCTGATGCCCAGGAACACGCCGGTCTGGTTGATCGCGACGATGCGCTCATAGTCGGCAAGCGCAATCGTATCGATCGGCTCGTAGGACCCGATCACCCCGGCGTTGTTCACGAGGATGGAGAGATATCCAACGTCGCCCTTCACACGCTTGATCACGTCCGCCCACTGCGCGTCGTCCGCAACGTCGTGGCGCATGAACGTGACGCCGTCGGCGGGCTCCGCCTCATCCAGGTCCGTCGCATAGACCGTCGCGCCCTCACGCACGAAGAGCTCGGCTGTCATGCGACCGATCCCGCGCGCGGCTCCAGTAACGATAGCGACCTTGTCGCGCAACCGCATGTCATCCTCACGAATTCATAAAGTCGTAACTCAGCAGTCCGCCAGGCTTTGAAGTGACGGCGGCCACGAAGGTTCACTTCAGGGTGAAATCGACAGCAACCTTCCCGATCACGGTCGCGCCGCACCAGCTTCGATGACCCACATCGACAGTGCATTCACTGCGCTTCAAATTCGTGTCGACGTAACGGACGTCGAAGGTGGTGTTGTTGATGGTGAAGCCAGCGCCGACGTTCCAGTCGAGATAGTCCTTGGCGGCGCTGAAGTAGTCGGACTTGCGATACAGCAGCGCGCCAACGCCGCCCGAGACGTAGGGCTGGACTTTTCCGCCCCACATGGGATCGAGCGTCAACTTCGGCGTCACGGAAAGGTACGTCGCGTGAGCGTCGGTGTTGAGCCAATCACTGGTCCAGTTGATCGTCGCCGCGATCGACAGCGCCGAGGTGATCTGGAAAGTCGGATTGGCGAAGATTTCCCAGTAGTCCGTCTGGCGTGCGCCCGGGAACGGACGTTCGCCAGGATAGTAGTAGTACATGAAGCCGCTCTCGAGGCCGAAGTTGTCCCATTGATGTTTCAGGCCGCCCCAGAAGTTGAGCTTCATGTCGGGATCGCTCAGGCCGTACCTCGCGGGAAAATCGACGGTCGACGCGAACATTCCGGCGTACAGCCAGTCCGCGATGCGTGCCTGGGCGTAGCCGTAGACTGCCGGCTTGCCGTCTGAGTAGCTGACGCCGCGGAAGCGCAGATCCGTAACGGCCGCGGCGCCGAGATCTATGGCCAGCCAATCGTTCGCCTGAGCTGAGACAGCGTCGGGGGCAGCCAGGTCCGCAGCCTTTACGCCGAGAGGAGCGCCCAGAGTTGTAGCGAACGCCATGCCGCGCGCGATTGCGCGCACCTTGCCAGTGTGGAGCATTGCCTTGGGATCCATGCTTGGCAGCGCGAGGCGCTGTTTTCGGCTGTCGGAAAGTCGCGGCGCTCGAGCGTCTCGACGTGATGAGGTGGTGAAAGCCATCGCGGTCACCGGGCGACTGCGAGGGCGAAGGCGAACAGCGCAAGCGTCACGGCTCCGACCTTGGGCGGCGCGTCGGCCCAGCCGCGACGGTTGACGAGGCGTCCCATGAGGCCGCCTATGGAGACCCAGGTAAGCCCGACCAGAACGATCAGGAGGCAGAGTGTCAGGAAGTAAGCGGGCCACGATTGCGCCGACGCGGCGGCCGGCAACAGGAAAAGTCCGAATAACATCCCCTTGGGATTGAGCAGCGTCGTCCCGAACACCTTGGAGAAGGTGATCGCCTTGTGCGCCGTTCCAGCCGACCCGCTGCTCCACAGCCGCCAGGCGACGCAAGCGAGGTAGGCCACCAGAACGATCCGTAGCGCCGCGTTGATCAGGGGATAGGCGTCGACCATCGGCCCGAGCGCCAGACGCCAGGTCAGGACGCTGATCGCGTACCCCATGAGCTCCGCGACGACGAAGATCGCCGCCCGACGAACGCCGATCGTCGCGCCGGCGGTCGCCAGGAGCGAGTTCGTCGGCCCTGGCGTGGCGAGAACGACGAGGGCGGCGAGCGAGAAAGCAAGCAGGTCCGTCATGGCGCTAACTGCAGAGATCCGCGGTCTGGTGCATGGCGATCACGGCTTGACGCGCGCGGCCGGCGATCGCCGCCCGCGCGCGTCGGCCATCGATCAGGCCGTGGCGTATGAGCCGACCGTCGGCGTCGGATCCTTCAGATCGTCGTCGTAGGCGGCCGCGACTTCCTTCATCGTCGTGTGCCAGACGTCCTTGTGATCCGTAATGTAACGGATAAGGTTTTCAAGCCAGGCGGCCTTCATGTCTCGGCCACAGCATTGCGGGTGAAGAATAGTGTTCCAGACACCGCCCTTCACGTTATTGTAGCAATAATCAAAGCTGGACGTGAAGTTCTCAAGAACCTGAGTCGGAGTGCCGAAGGGGGACGGTGAGAACCACGGATTGTCTTTCTGCATGTAGTAGCCGAGGAACTCGAACTGGGCGAAGTCGTTCGTGTCCCAATGCAGCGGAATCTCGAGCAGCTTCGACGGCTTCCCGAACTCGACGCCGAACGGCTCCTCGGTCTGGTACTTGTCCCCGATCCGCAGTCGATAGGGCACGAAATCATGTCCCTGAAGACTGCTGTCATAGGTAAAGCCGAGCTCGATCAGGTACTGCGGGATGTGTTCACCGACCCAGTCGCCGATCGGCGACCGAAAGCCGACGGCGCGCTGGCCCGTAACCTTCTCGAGAACGTCGAGCTGCTGGACCAGATATTCGCGCTGTTTCTCCGGAGTGGCCGGCTCGATGCCGCTCATCGCCAGGCCGACCTCGTAAGGCGCGTGATACATGCTGTGGGCCGCGATTTCGTGACCGCGCTCATGGATCTCGCGAACCGCGTCCGGGAACACCTGGGCCGTGTGTCCGGGGACGAAGAAGGTCGCCTTGCAGTCATACTTGTCTAGGAGATCCAGGATTCTCGGAATGCCGACGGTCGCCCCGAACTCCCCTCGGGAGAGGGGGTTGGCCGTCGTAAATCTGAACAGCCCCAGCCAAAGTGAGAGCGCGTCGAAATCAAAGCAGAGGGCGCTCGCCATGCGCTTGCCCTCAGGCATCCTTACAGAACCCATTGTCATCTCCTGTTGTAAGCTTCGCGCTTTCAAAGAATTCAGGCAGACGTTCGCAATCCTCGCGCGGTCGCGGGTCGAATAGTTCTGATTAGGTCGAATTCATGGGCGCGCTCTATTGAGGCGCGCCTCACATGCCCCTAGTGACGCGGCTCATGTGTGGGGTGCATCAAAGTCTCCGCGCAGGATCACTCGGATGAAGTCCCGGCGCTTAAGGCATTGCGGAAGCGCAGGTCATCGATTGCGGGCGAATTGCTTCGCTCGCAGCTAAGTGTGCTTCTAACGCTAAGGTCTCCATTGCCGGGAGACTTGCGCGCCTCGAATGGACCAATGCTAGTGACGGGGTTCTAAAAATGTCAATCATGGTTCAAAAAAAGAATCCGAAAACACATAATATATTGATATAACTCGTAAAAACTTGAATCGGCAAAAGTACCAATCATCCGTATTGGTATATTTTCGCTCTTTTATGAAGCAGTCTCTAAAGACTTGCGGCGCCGCAGCAAACGCGACACGGCCGCGCTCGGCGCCGCAC
This sequence comes from Leifsonia xyli, assembly GCA_003243275.1. Lineage (GTDB taxonomy): Bacteria > Actinomycetota > Actinomycetes > Actinomycetales > Microbacteriaceae > Homoserinibacter. Next base: position 100,634 of record QFQR01000005.1, read on the forward strand.
GCCTGAAAAGGTGCGGCGCCAGCTCAGGCGGGTTGGATCTGTTGTCCGGTCGCCGTGCGAAGGAGTGCCGTCAGGGCTAGGAAGCCGACGAGATCAGGCCGTCTTCGCCATGGGAGCCCAATCCCAACCGCATGCTCCTGAGGACATCCTCGACATGGACGCGCGCGCAGGATTCGGCTGTTCGGGGATCGCGATCGGCGATGGCTTCCACGAAGGCGCGATGCTGCATGCGCCAATGCTCCACACGACCGGGTGGGGAGACGATCTTCTCCCTCATCCGCCCCCAGGCGGTGAGCTTGCGCAGCTCATTGACGGATTCGAACACGGACAGCACCAGCCTGTTGTGGGCCGCTTCCGCCACCGCTCGGTGAAGCGTGCCGTCCCAGACCTCATAGGTGTCGGGGTCGTCGGCGCTCTCGCTCTTCTCGAGGCAGTACCGCATGTGCTTGATCTCAGCCTGCGAAGCGCGCTCGGCGGCGAGCTTGGCGATCTGCGGCTCGATCATCAGCCTGAGCTCCATTAGCTCCCAGGGGCTTGTGGAGTCGGCGATCTCGATGAGGCTTGTCTGGGCTGTTCGGATCTTTCCGGCGAATGTGCCGCGACCGACATGCCGCCAGATCAGGCCTCTCGCCTCCAGCGCGTCCAGCGCTTTACGAAGCGTGCCTCGACTGACCTTGATCGCCTCGCACAGCTCTCGCTCCGGCGGAAGCCGGCCCCCGTCGGAGAGCCGGGACCTCTCGACGATCTCGAGCAGCTCTTGCTCGACTTGCTGATGCTTCACGCGAGCGAACCTCCACCGGTGACGCGGGTGAGAGCGTCGCTGGTATTCTGATGCTTTGGCAAGGCGGCCCGCGTGGAGATCTTCCTGCGGAAAACCGGCGCCAGCTATCCATAACCGTTCTCGCGCGCCGCTCAACTCGGCGCCCACTCAAAGTGCAAGTCGCCGCTAAAAGCGACATAAATGTACCAATACTGCACAATTGGTTCTATTCATTAAAACGAGATAACCCTTGATAATCATGGGTTTGTAAAAAATATTGTCAGACTCATGGCAGTGAATATTGACCTATTTCCAATATTGGTGCGAACTTGGTTTATGGCAGCCATTTGGGGAGCCCCATGAGCGCGCGTGCATTCCGGAACACTCCGAACGACGGCCGAACAATAGTCCCGCGCCTGATGGGCTCGCGAGGAGCGGTCACATCGGAGCACTATCTCTCCGCCGACGCCGGAGCCGAAATCCTGAAAGCTGGCGGTAACGCCGTCGACGCCGCGGTCGCCGCTGTCCTTGTCGAGGGCCTCCTTAATCCGCAGATGAACTCGATCGGCGGCGAATGCCCGATCCTGATCTATATGGCCGACAGCGGCGAAGTGATCGCACTGAACGGCAACATGGCGGCGCCCGCGGCCGCGACGCCTGAAGCCTTCCGTAGTCGCGGCTACACCGACGCGCCGAGCGAGGGCGTGATGGCCGCCGGCGTCCCGGCCACGCCGAGCGCGCTGATCACCGCCCTGAAGCGTTTCGGCACGATGTCCTTCGCTGACGTCGCCGCGCCCGCGATCGAGCTCGCCCGCGATGGCGCCCCGCAGCATTGCGGCGTGATCGGTCAGGAGAAATTCGGGCTACGCGACCTCGCCGACAAGTTCCGCGACAGCTGGCCGTCCAGCGCCGATCTTTATCTCGACGACGGCCAGATTCCCGCCGAGGGCGCGATCTTCAAGAACCCCGCTCTGGCTGGAATGCTCGAACTCCTCGCGCAGACCGAGCGCGCCGCCGCGGGTGATCGCGGACAGAAGCTCGACGCCGTCCATGCGGAGTTCTACCGCGGCGCCATCGCCGACGAGATCGCGGCGTTCTCGGCGCAGCATCAAGGGCTCCTTGCGCGCAAGGACCTCGAGGCGTTCGAAACCTATCTAGAGAAACCGCTGAGCCGCGAGTTCGGCGACGCCAGGCTGTTCAAGTGCGGGTTCTGGACTCAGGGCCCCGCAAGCCTCCAGGTGCTGGCGCTGATGGAGCAGTTCGATCCCGCTTCTCTGGGCCATAACAGCGCGGACTATCTGCACCTGCTAATCGAAGCGACCAAGCTCGCCTACGCCGATCGGGAGCAGTTCTACGGCGACGCCCGCTTCGCCGAGGTTCCTGCCGAGAACCTTCTCTCCGATGAGTATGCGCGCTCGCGGGCATCCCTGATCTCCATGGACGTTGCGAACGGCGACCTCCGACCAGGTGACGCCTTCGCGCGCAAGTCGCTGCTTCCGGAGGCGGACCTGTTCAGGCTGAAGCCCTGGGGTCACGGGACCGTGCATGTCGACGTCATCGACAAGCACGGAAACATGGTCGCGGCGACGCCGAGCGGGGGGTGGATCGCCTCCTCTCCGGTCATCCCGTCGCTCGGCTTCCCGCTCGGCAACCGGATGATGACCTTCTATCTCGAGCCGTCCAACCATCCGAACGTCGTCGCGCCGGGCAAACGGCCGAGAACGACGATCAGCCCCTCGCTCGCCTTCCGGGGCGGAAAGCCCTGGATGGTCTTCGGCAGCATGGGCGGCGACCAGCAGGAGCAATGGCAGCTGCAGTTCTTTCTGAACCGCGTCCTGTTCGGGATGACGGTGCAGGAGGCGATCGAGGCTCCGAAGATCAGCAGCGAACACTATCCCGGGTTCTTCGCGCCCCACAATTCGTTCCCGAACCTCGTCCGGATCGAGCCGCGCATCCGCGAGGACGTGATCGCCGAACTCCGGCGCCGCGGACACGAAGTGGAAGTCGCCGTCGACTGGTCCGAAGGCTACGTGCTCGCCGCCTCCCGCGACGCCGATACCGGCATGCTCGAGGCCGGGTTTGATCCACGCGGAGCCAAGAGCGAGATTTTCCCCGCCTATGCGCAGTGCTGGTGAAACCAGGGCTGCCGCAGTCAATCGAATCGTAGCCCTGGAACCTCGTAGTAGGAGCGAACAGTGAAGGTATTTCTGGCTGTTGACATGGAAGGCACGACTGGCCTCGAGCGCCTGGAGGAGATCTTCCGCGGTCTGCCCGGTTTCGATCTGTTCAGGCAGATCATGGCGGGTGACGCCAACGCCGTCGTCCAAGGCGCAATCGAGGGCGGCGCGACCGAGGTCGTTATGAGCGACTCCCACGGATACATGTGCAATATCCGGCCATCCGACGTCATGCCGGGCGTCAGACTCCTGCGCGGTCAGCTTCGGCGCGACTGGTGCCAGATGAAGGGCTTCGACGGCACCTTCGACGCCGTCATCATGATCGGCTTCCACGCAAAGTCCGGAACCACCGACGCCATCCTGGCTCATACGTGGATCACGGGTTTCCGCGACGTCCGGGTAAACGGGGAGTCGGTTCCGGAGCCCTCGCTGAACGGCCTGCTGGCCGGCGCGTTCGGCGTGCCCGTCGTGATGCTGAGCGGCGATGATCGCGCGATCCAGGAAGCTCGATCCGTCCTGGGCGACATCCATTACGCAGAGCTGAAGAAGTCGACGGGCTTCTTCTCGGGCGTCCATCTTCCCATCGACAAGGCGCGGGCTCTCTTGAAGGAGACTGCGAAGAAAGCAGTCCAGGACGCAAAGAAGATCGCGCCTCTGAAATGCAAGCTTCCGGTGGAGATCGAAATCGACCTCTCTCCCGACGCAAACACCGACGCTGCATTGGGGTCGACGCCGACCGACAACCTCTCTTATGTCGATATGTCGCCGCGCCAGCTTCCGGCCGCGCATCTGAGCGATGTCGAAATTGTTCTCAGGACGCATCCCAACGTTCGCGAGATCAAGCGCGGCACCGTCGGCTTCACCTCGTCAAGCTATCCCGACGCGTACCAGACGATCGCAAGCATCCTCAAGGTCATCTATGAGCGTGACATTGAGAACTTGATCGACGTCGTCGCGACTCCGGCTGTCTACAGTCGGCCCGACCTCGAAAACATCATCGGGCGCGACTACCCGCTTAACGAGCTCAAGCCAAGCTGACCTAGGGCTCGGAACTTCTTCCCGACCCCACCTAGGGTCGCGACGCCAGAGCAGCCATTACTTGGCATAAGCCAGCGTCGCGACCCGCTTTTTTCGAGATCCGAACAACGACCCAATGGCGGGCTCAATGAGCTCGACCACGCGACAGCGCACGCGCGCGAAATCGAGAGGACGATGGCATGGCATATCTTGTCTGGAATGCACCGCTGCGCATGCTGTCCCTGACGGCGGCCCTGGGGCTGGGTGCGGCGACGTCCGCGGCGGCCGGCTCGCCGCCGACCGACCCGGCGACCAGCGCAAAGAACGCGGCCGCCGTCGTCGAGTTCGACAAGGCGGGGGCCAAGACAAGCAAGCCCTACCGCATCGCCTATCTCACCGAATGCGTCGACAACCCCTACTGCGTCACCCGCCTCAACGCGATCAAGGAAGCGGCCGGGAAGTTCGGCGTCCAGGTGAAGGTCTTCGACGCTCAGTGGAGCCTGGTGAACGAAGCCAAGGCGCTCCAGAACGCGGCGGCTGAAGGGTTCGACGGCTACCTCTTTGGTCCGCTGGCGGCCCAGCCGTCCTGCAGCAGCTGGAAGCGATCGCTGGCGCCGACCGGCAAGCCCGTCGTCTCGGTCACGGTGCCGATGTGCGGTGACGCCGACCATACGCCCGGTCTTGCGGCGACGTTCACGATGCAGGGCGCCGCGCATTACCAGGAACTCGCCGACGCCGCCTTCTCGTCTTGCGACAAGCCCTGCAAGTCCATCGTGATCGGCGGCTTCATCGGATCCGACCTCCAGAGATACTGGGAGACCGCGAACCGGCAGGTGGCCGCGAAGTATCCGAACGTCACAATCGCTGCGATGGAGGCCGCGAATTTCGATCCGCGCATCGCGATGAGAAAGACGCAGGACGCCTTGCTCGCCCATCCGGACGCCACGGTCATCGTGTCGAACTGGGATGACATGACGCGGGGGATCGAGCAGGGCGTGACCGCAGCCGGAAAGAAGCCTGGGGTCGACCTCAAGATTTACTCTGCCGGCGCAAACAAGGATGCTCTGGAAAGAGTGCGCAACGGAAGCATCGAGGCGTCGATGGCTCTTCGTCCTTACGAGGAAGGTTACTATGCGACCGTCGCGCTTATAATGGCGATGGAAGGCAAGCCGCTCAACGGTTACGTTGATGAGGCGGATCTTCCTGGACTGAAAGACATACTTGGATCGGTTATTGTCACAAAAGACAATGCCGCAAAATTTCAGGCAAAATACTGACGCCGCGGCGCTCTGCCGCCAGGTAAGTCCGCTGCCTCAGTAATCAATCAACAACCATCACGGAATCAGACAAGCGCTCCGGTTGCTCGAGCGCGCAGGCGACCTGCGTCAAGTCGCCTGAACTATCGGGGAAAATCATGAAAGCAAGATCCCTCTGGTCCCATTTGCGGACTTTGGCGGCGCTCGTCGGCGTTGTTGTGGCGGGCGGCGCAGCCGCAGAAGACCTCAAGTCGCCGGAGGCCGCTGCAGCGACCTCTCCTGCAGGATTCAGCGTCACCGAAGCGCAATTTCTTGTCGGTCGGCTGAAGAACCCGTTCGTCCCCGGCACTGAGGCGTGGACGCCGATCGTGACGATCCAGCATGCGAGTTCCTGGTCCTTCGGAGACGTGTTCTTCTTCGTCGACATCCTGGATGACAGGAAGAAGGACGGATTCAACGACGCCGACGCCTATGGCGAATTTTACGCCTACTTCAGCTCGAACAAGATGTTCGGCGCGCAGTATGGCGGAGCGCTGAAAGACATTGGCGCGGTGGCCGGCGTCAACTACGGCGCCGACTCCGACTTCCGGGTCTATCTCCCCGGCGTCTATGCCGACTGGAATGTTCCGGGCTTTGCGCTTTTCCGCACCCAGTTGACCGGGTTCATCGACGACAGCAAGGACACGATCGGCAAGGCCGGCTCGTCGAAGGACGGCTGGCAGGCGACCCTGGTCTGGAGCCTGCCGTTCGAAATCGGCGGACAGTATTTCAGCTTTGAAGGGTTCGCGGAATATACGGGCCTGTCCTACAACAAGACGTATAACGCTAAGCGCAAGGATTGGATCCTCATCGAGCCGCAGCTTCGGTGGGATGCAGGTTATGCATTCACCGGTGTGAAGAACAAATTCTTCCTCGGCACCGAGTATCATTACTTCCGGAACAAGCTTGGCGTCGACGGCGTCAATGAAAGCCGTTTCCAGGCTCTGGCCGTCGTCCGGTTCTGATGGGTTGGCGGGCGTGGCCCAGCGCCGCGCCCGCCTCCAATCGAGATGCATCTCTGCGATTTCCACAAATTGGAGTGACAGGGTCATGCGCCCCAGCATCGAGCCGCAGGAGCCCTCCGACGGACTGAAGCGTTTCGTCAGCCGTCATCCGGACTCAACCGTGGCGATAAGGGTTCGCGACGTCTCGAAGGCGTATCCGGGCATCCAGGCCCTGAGCGGCGTGAACTTCGAACTCGCGACAGAAGAGGTGCACGGCCTCGTCGGCGCCAATGGCGCTGGCAAATCGACGCTCATCAAGATGCTGTCCGGAGCCAGCCGTCCGGACACTGGCTCAATCGAGGTCTACGGCAGTCCCGTCGGGTTCGAGGACGATCCGCGGCGCCAACGGCGCCTCGGCATCGCGGCGATCTATCAGGAACTGACCATAGTCCCCGGGATGAGCGCGCTATCGAACGCATTTCTTGGCGCCGTCCCGCAACGGTTCGGAGTGACCGACGGTCGGGAGATGCGAAGGCGGTACAGCGAGCTCGCAGACTGGATGGGCGTCGACATCCAGCCCGACGCCAGCGCCAGAACGCTTTCGGTCGCCGGTCAGCAGACGCTCGAGATCATGCGGGCGGTGCTGGCCGAACAATGCGTATTCATCATGGACGAGCCGACCGCGCCCCTTGGCCCCAAAGAAAGAACCGCTCTGTACGACCTGATTGGGCGCCTCAAGAGCGAGGGCGCCTCGATCATCTTCATCTCGCACGATCTCGACGAGGTTCTGGAACTCTGCGACCGCGTTTCGGTGATGAAGGAAGGCCGGCTGATCGCAAGCAAGACCGCTTCGCAGTGGGCGAAAGACACGCTGGTGCAGACCATGCTCGGGCAGTCGACCGCGGCTGCCCCGCAGCGACGTCAGCGGCGGCCGGAGACTCGGCAGGCAGCGCTGCTCAAGGTGACTGATCTCACTCTGCCCGGCAAAGTCTCAGGCCTCACCTTCGAACTCAGGCCCGGCGAAGTCCTAGGCATCGCAGGCCTGGTGGGATCTGGCCGGACGGAGGCGCTGCGAGCGCTGGCGGGAGCTGAAAGCGACGCGCGAGGCGCGTTGCTGCTCGACGGCAAGGCCCGCGAGCTTCCCTGGAGCGTTCGCTCGGCAGTGGATCACGGCCTCGTCCTCGCGCCTGAGGACCGCAAGCGGGATGGTCTCGTTCTTGGACGCTCGTCTCTGGCCAACCTCATGCTCGCCGATCTCGGCGGGGTCGCCTCCGGATCCGTCGTCAGCCGCTCTGCCGCGCAGGGACGAGGAGGGCAGCTCGCCCGACGGCTTGGATTCAACCCTTCTCAGCTGGCGACCTCCGCCGGCGTCCTGTCCGGAGGAAACCAGCAGAAGCTGGTGCTGGGGAAGTGGCTCAACCGCAGCCCGCGGATCCTGCTGCTGGACGAACCCACGCGCGGCATCGACCTCGGCGCCAAGCAGGAGATCTTCGACACGATCCATGGCCTCGTCGCCCAGGGCATGGCGGTGATCCTGGTGTCTTCAGATCTGGAAGAGGTCGTCGAGCACTCCGATCGGATCCTCGTGATGGCCAAAGGACGCCAGCTCAAAATTCTTGAGAGCGAACAGGCGTCAGTCGAGCAGATCCTCAACCTTGTTTTTGCGGTGACCGACAAGGCCGCCGAGATGGAAAGCGAACAATGAGCGCGATCGACGTGATCCCCGGTAGCGGGCCAGCCAAACCGCAGGCGTCCTGGCGCAGCAACATGCCATACCTCATCAGGACCTACGGCATCATCCTCACATTCGTGCTGCTGGTCATCGTCGTCGCGAGCGGCAACCAAGCATTTCTGTCGTATCAGAACGTGCTCAACATGTCGTCGCAGTGGGCGCCGGTCGGGATCATGGCGGTCGGCATGACGTTCGTCATTCTGACGGGTGGCTTCGACCTGTCGATCGCGGCGACATTCTCGCTTAGCGCGGTCGTTGCGGCCTATGTCGGGCAGACTGAACCTCCGCTCGTCGCATTCGCGATGGCTACGCTCGCCGGCTTGGCGTGCGGCCTCATGAACGGTCTTCTCGTGGCGTTCGTGAGAGTGAACCCCTTCATCGCCACAGTGGGCAGCGGGTTCATCATCACCGGCGTCGCGCTTGTCCTGACCCAGAACGCTGCCTTCATAGTGTCCGATGAGGCGTTCGGAATTTTAGGCGCCGGGAGCTGGAATGGCGTTCCCTATTCTGGGATGCTCCTGATCGCGTTCTTCCTGGTCTTCGGTTTCGTGCTGCGTCGAACCGTGTATGGCGAGGCGATCTATGCGGTCGGCGGCGGCTATGAGGCCAGCCGTCTGTCTGGAATCCGGGTCCGCGGCGTCGTGGCGAGCGCGTATGTCCTGCTTGGCGGATGCGTGGGCGTAGCGGGCTGCATCACCGCGTCCCAGCTCAATTCGGCTCAGGCGAACCTCGACCCCAACGTCATTTTCGACGTGCTCACGATCGTCGTCGTGGGTGGGACTTCGCTCTCTGGCGGGGTCGGCGCAATGTGGAGGACCGTTGTGGGCCTCGGCATCATCGCTACGATCTCGAACGGCTTCATTCTTCTGGATATCAGCCCCTACTACCAGTCCATCATCAAAGGCGCGATCATCGTTGCGGCGCTGGCGCTGGACACTGTGCTCACAAGGCTGGTTCGGAAGCTGTGAGACGCCATGCTGATCGGAAACCCAATTGGGCGCCGATCAGCATGAGTTAAATCGGTCTGCAAAAGGTCGCCTCTGTCCTGAGGCCTAAGTCAGGTGCGCGCCGGAGCGGACATTCACATTTTTATCGGGAGCAGACCTTCGCTGGCATGGAACGCGGGCACTGCTGAGCCGAGCAGCCGGACCGCCCTCCGATGGCTGACGGTATGTCGCCTAGATGGTCGCGCGGGCCGACATCAAGCAGCCACATCAACCTACCCAACCGGTCCGAAAAGCGTCGGGCGAAGTCCTCAGCGGCAGGTTGGTTTGCACGAGCATATTTTGACACACGCCGATGATGCAGCACGCCTCACCGACTCGGTCGACCTTCCCGGGGATCCAGCCGACAGTCGTCGAAGCCAAGCCCTAAGCTTCGACTTAAATATTTAAGGCGAGTGTGAGGGCGCGCATCTTGGGATGCGATAGACGGCGGCGGCTTCATTCGAAGCCGCCGCCGAAGCTCCCGTCGGTTACGCTAGACTTGGGAACCGCGGGGCTATGAACGGCGGCGGCGTTGTGGGGGAATGCCGCTGCCGTTCGAGGACACCGCGCCGGGCGGGGCGCATGAACGGCGTGGTGTCCAGCTGGAGAGTAGGCAAGCGTCACGTAAGCGACGTGTTGGTGTCCTGCTGAGGGGGCGTCGGGTTGGTCGTCGCAACTCGTTCCCGGAACCCGCGCGCGACCACCACGTAGAAGACCGGCACGAAGATCACTGCAAGGACCGTCGCGCTCGCCATGCCGCCGAGGACGCCGGTGCCGATCGCATTTTGGCTTGCCGCGCTGGCGCCGCTTGCGATGGCCAACGGCGTCACACCGAGCATGAAGGCGAACGACGTCATGATGATAGGACGGAAACGTAGAAACGCTGCTTCAATCGCCGCCTCACGGACGCTCCGCCCTTCTGCGTGGAGTTCCTTCGCGAACTCCACGATCAGGATGGCGTTCTTCGCTGATAGACCGATGATCGCGATCAGGCCGACCTTGAAGTAGATGTCGTTGGCCATGTCGCGAGCCATTACGGCGAGCACCGATCCCACCACGCCGAGCGGCACCACGAGCATCACCGAGAGCGGAATCTTCCAACTCTCGTAGAGAGCCGCCAAAAGCAAAAAGACGAAGAGGATGCTCAAGGCTAGTAGAAATGGCGCTTGGCTACCTGACTGGATTTCCTGAAGTGACTGTCCCGACCATTCGAAGCCGAAGCCGGACGGTAGCCTAGAGGCGAGACGCTCCATCTCGGCGATCGCATCGCCGGACGAATGACCCGCCGACGACTCGCCGGCGATCCGGACGGCCGGATACCCATTGTAGCCGACGATCTGTGCCGGCCCTTTTGTCCAGCTCACGTCTGCAACTGCGGACAGCGGCACCATTCCGCCATTGGCGTTGCGTACGTTGAGCTTCAGTAGATCGGCAGCCTTCATGCGGCGCGCCGCGTCCGCCTGTACGGTAACCTGCTGCATGCGGCCGGAGTTCGGGAAGTCGTTCACGTAGGAGGAGCCGAGATTGGCTGACACCGTTGCGTTGATGTCTGCGAAGGTGACGCCGAACGCATTCGCCTTCTCGCGATCCACGATCAGATTGAGTTGAGGGGCGTTCGCCAACCCCTCGATACGCGGAGCAAGCAGGACCGAGCTCGAGGCGGCCTCACCAAACAGCTTCGAGCCTGCGGCTCCGAGAGCGGGATTGCCGCGGGACGCTCTGTCCTGAAGGCGGAACGTAAACCCTGCCGAGGTTCCAAGGCCGTCGATCGGGGGCGGCGATAGCGAGAAACTCGCGGCGTCTTTGATGGCGCCGAGTTGAGCGTTCGCACGAGCGGAAATCGCTTCAGCGCTGTCTTCGGGTCCACGCTCGCTCCAGTCTTTGAGCACCGCAAACGCAATTGCGGAGTTCAGGCCGCTGCCGGAAAACGAGAAGCCCTGGATCGCGAACATATTCACGACCGCTTTTTCTTTGGCGAAGATCTGTTCGATCTGTTTCAGCGCTTCAACGGTTCGCGTTCCTGTCGATTCAGGGGGCGTTTGCACGTCGATGATCAGGTAGCCCTGGTCCTCGGTCGGAAGAAAGGAAGACGGCAGTCGCAGGAACGCCCAGCCAAGACCGACGATCAGCGCGAGATAGATCACCATCATGCGGCCGGCCTTGCCGATCGCCCAGGCCACGATAGCCTTGTAGCCACCGGCGGTGCGGTCGAAGGTTCGATTGAACCAGCCGAAGAACCCACGCTTTTCGTGATGGCCGTTGGGAATGGGTTTGAGGAAGGTCGCGCACATCGCTGGCGTTAGCGAAAGCGCGAGGAAGCCCGAGAATAGAATGGACACTACCATCGTAAGTGAAAACTGGCGGTAGATTATGCCTGTCGCGCCAGGGAAGAACGCCATCGGCACGAACACGGCAGACAGCACCAGCGTGATGCCGACGATCGCGCCGCTTATCTGGCCCATAGCTTTCTTAGTGGCTTCCCGAGGAGAGAGCCCTTCGGTCGCCATGATGCGTTCGACGTTCTCGACCACGACAATGGCGTCATCGACCAGAATGCCGATCGCGAGCACCATTGCGAACATGGTGAGCACGTTTACTGAAAATCCTGCCGCCAGCATGACCGCGCAAGTTCCGAGTAGGGCGACTGGCACTACGATTGTGGGAATTAGAGTATATCGAACATTTTGTAGAAAAAGAAACATGACGATGAAGACCAGCGCCACAGCTTCAACAAGCGTGTGAACGACCTTCTCAATCGATGTCTTGACGTAAGTCGCAGTGTCGAAGGGAATTACAGCCTTCACGCCTTCCGGAAAGAACTGCTCAAGTTCCGCAACCTTCGCTCTCACGGCGCGCGATACGGCAAGCGCATTGCCCGTCGCAGAGAGCTGGATTCCGACCGAAGCGCTGGGCTGGCCGTTCAAACGGCTGGTGTAGTTGTAGTCTTCACCCCCGACCTCGACGCGAGCGACGTCCCGCAGTCGAACAGTGGACCCGTCTGAGTTCGCGCGCAGCACGATTGCCGAGAACTCGCCGGGCGTGCCCAGTTGACCCTTCACGAGCACAGAGGCCGTGGTCTCCTGGGTGATGAGATTTGGCGCCGCACCAATTCGACCGGCAGCGACCTGGGCGTTCTGGGCTGCGATGGCGGCGGTGACGTCGCCAGCGGTTAGCCCGAGGCCGAGGAGCTTGTCGGGATCGATCCAGATCCGCATAGCACGCTCGGTCGCGAACAGTTGCACCTTGCCGACGCCTGGCAGCCGACGCAGTTCGTTCGTCACGTTTCGAACGAGGTAGTCGCCCAGTCCGATGTCATTCGTCTTGCCGTCGGTCGACTGCAACGACACCGCCATCAGGTAGGCGCTTGCAGACTCCTCGACGACGACACCCTGCTGAACGACCGGGCGAGGCAAGCGCGATTCCACGCGTCCTACGCGGTTTTGGACATCGACTGAAGCTTGCGCCACCGAAGTTCCCGGCGCGAACGTGGCCTTGATGATGACAAGACCCGACGCTTCCGAAGTCGACTCGAAATACATCAGGCCGGGAATGCCGTTCAGTTCCTCCTCGATTAGCTTGGTGACGCCCATGTAGAGCTCTTCTGGAGAGGCTCCGGGATAAGTCGTGGTGATGGAGATTTGTGGCGGGGCAATGTTGGGATACTGCGAAATAGGCAGCATCGGGATCGAGATGACGCCTGCCAAGATGATGAAAATCGCAACAACCCAAGCAAAGATCGGGCGAGCGATGAAAAAATTCGGCATGTTCTCGCTCCCTCAGCGAACTTCGACGGAAGCCTGAGCTTCAGCTCGGTAGGGCTGGGGATCGACGGCGACGCCGGTTGTAAGCTTTTGAAAGCCCTCGACGACGACGCGCTCTCCGGCGGCGACGCCACGGTTGATGATCCAGAGGTCTCCGGTCGCGAGGCCGAGTTCAACCTGGCGCAGTTCAGCTTGGTCGTCCTTGTTCACGACGAAGAGTTGGGCGATGCCGCCCGCGTCTCGTTGGATAGATCGGTCGGGGACGGCGAGAGCGTTCGGCTGCTCGCCCTGAACGATCTGGACGCGCACATACATGCCCGGAAGCAAATCTCCGTCTGGGTTCGGGAATTCGCCGCGCAGCGTGATCTGGCCGGTGGTGGCGTCTACCGTCGCTTCCGAGAACAGCAGCTTTCCCGTGGGCGCGTAGCGCGACCCATCGTCAAATCTTAGAACGGCAGTCGCTCTATTGGCGTCGTTTCCGCTGGCGCTTGCGGCCGCGGCCGCTGCTCGCTTGAGTGCAAGTAGTTGGTTCGCTGATTGGGTGAAGTCTGCGTAGACAGGATCGAGCTGCTGGATCGTCGCCAGGCTTCGGCCGTCCGCGGAGCTGACAAGCGCGCCTTCGGTGATGAGCGCGCGACCGATACGTCCGCTGATCGGCGCCCGAACGTCAGTGTAGTGGAGGTCAAGTTCCGCTGCTTCCAGAGTGGCCTTGGCCGAGGACAGGTCCGCTTCGGCACGGGCAAGGTCTGCTATGGCAGTGTCGTAGTTCTGGAGGCTTGTGATCCGACGCTCTTTGAGCTGGGTCTGGCGCTCGGCTTGCTGACGGGCGAGCGTCAGAGCGGCGTTCGCGTGAGCCAGCGTGGCCTTCGCGCCTTCGACGCGCACCCGAAACGGCTTTGGATCGATCCGATAGAGAACGTCGCCCTCTCTTACGAGACTGCCCTGTTCAAACACCCGTTCGATGAGGATCCCAGAGACTCGCGGTCGCACTTCAGCGATCCGCGTCGGCGCGATGCGACCTGGCAGTTCGTTCGCGATGGGGATTGTCTTGGGCGCGATCGTCACGAACGAAACGGGTATGGCGGGGGCGCCGGTCGTGGCGTTGGCGACAGGTTTGCCGTCGTCGCAACCTGACACGGCGAGTAGCATGGCGCAGACGGCCGAGGCTCGCAGCGCATGCGACATGTAGTTTGGCGCTTCATTCATGGGACTTGTCAGGGCTTCCTGAGCTGTGTTGAGGCGAGGCGAGCAGATCCACGACGCCTCTCAGGCGCCGGCGGATCGGCTGAAATCGAGCTTGGTTTCGGAAGGTCAGGCGCGCCTGGTCATAGCGACCAGCCGATCCCTCAGATCGATCTGGCTGACGCCCGCAGCTTGGTCGAAGCCGAACACTGCTGCGTAACAGGCGCCGTCGGCGGCGAGCCTGACGACACCATGTTGAGCGTCGTCATCGGCAGCGTCGCGACTGACGCGTCGAGAGAGCCACGCAAACCATGTTCTACGTACCGAGAAGTCAGTGAGCACGGCGCCAGACAGCGTCGCCCACGGGCTCTCGCTTTGATGCTCGAGGTTGTCGAACAAGGTCTCGACATAGGCGCGAGTGAACCGTCCCTTTGGATCAGGATCGGCAGCCAGGCGGACGTCGACAGCCTTGTCCATGCGAGCGAGCACTTCTGCGACGATGCCGTCGATAAGCGCCTGCTTGCTTGGGAAATGGTAGAACAAACCGCCCTTGGTGACGGACGCCGCTTTGGCCACGCGATCGATGGTGATTGCGCTTAGACCCTCACTGGCGGCGATCCGCGCAGCGGCGTCCATAAGCATACGGCGGACGAGTTCGGGCTGTTTCTTGCGAGCGTAAGCTTCGGACATTTTTGCCAGTCATCAATAGGAAAGTGATCGTGCGTAATGCGAAACGCGTCCCGATCGCTGCCCGATAAATGGCAGATGCCGAAAAGACTTACTGGCGCCCCGCTGACGAAAAGCAGCAGTGCGCATGGGGAGACCAGCCCTGCCTGCGCTGTAGAAGCAATGAGGGAAGCTTTTCGAAAATCATAATGACCGGCGGGAAACTCGAACTGAGGAAAAACTAACTATTGGCGCAAAGATGATCGACCACGCATACGCGTGACATCATCTCCCTATACAACGGGCGTCGAGATAGATATCGGGTGTGAGATCTGCGTCAATACACGTTTTGAGGGTGTTGTCGGAAAAATGCGGAATACGCCTGTGCGCAACCTTAGACTTTCTTGAAGTTTGATCAGGGTCCCAGAAGCGCACATCACCTATTTGCACGATGCAGAGCGTCTGCTGAGAGAGTTCACTGCAGACGGTTGGCGAACTTGAGCGCCATGGCTTCATCCGAAGTTGGACGACTAGGTGATCGGGGAGGGGCCTGTTCAGTGGCTGAATGCTCGTCGCTGAGGCGCGGACGTTCGATGAGGCGTCGGTTCCGTCGACATCCTCGCGTGATATGTACCAATGGGGTCGCTACGCCGGCGACGCAAAGAGAGCACTCGCAGGATGATCAGCGAGCCACGATCAGTCAGCTCGCATCCAGATAGTGAAAGCTCGCTCCGCAGGCTCTGCGGCAAGGCGGACCAAGCCATTATAGTTATCGAGATTGCGAAGTCGGCGAGACAATATTTCCGCCTTCGGAGGAGCAATCAGTTCAAAGCATGCTGTGGCTGCCGAGAAGAAAGCGGAAGCCGATCGTAGGTCGCCCCTAGTGTACATCAACTCCCCGACCCACTGTCGAATGTAGCCCTTGTTAGCCACGGAAGCTGCGACAATTTCTGTTTCGATTTCGCGCGCAGATTTCTTGTAGCAAATGAGAGCGTTATTAATCTGCCCCATCAAATGAAGACAGCGTCCGATATTTCCATAATAGGCGCCGCCTAATGTCGATGTCCCTTCATTCTCTTCGAGAACCTTCTCCAGCTTGCGACCTTGGAGGAAGTGAACGAGAGCTTCATCTACTGCGCCTGAGTCGCGTTGCGCGAGCGCAAGATTGTGACCAGCCTCGAATGCCGTATCGACATTCGAACCCTTCTTGAGATCGACGCCTTCTACTCCCCATTTAATCGCGGTGAAAAAGTCTCCGTTGACCCAATGATGGTGACACATCAAGTTGCAATAATTGATGTAACGGGAATTCTTGGCTGGGATCGTGCCTCGATAAATCTCCAGAAGGCTCAATGCTTGAGAAACGCGGCCCATTTCCGAAACGGTGGCGATCAGATGCGAGAACACATCATCAAAGTGGTCAGGTAGGGCTGACTCGTTCCATTGTTCTTCAGCTCTCGCAAGGGTATCTGCAATACGAACGAACTGCAGCGTATGGCCAGTATACTGGACGTGCCGTTGAACTTCCTCCAAACGAGCGAAGGCCTGAGAATATTCTCCAGCTTGAATATAGACCTCGCTCGCCTCAAGCCAGCGATCGGCGGTCTCAGGACGGACACGTCCGGATAGTTCACGTTTGTGGATGCCGAAGAACGCCAGATAAAAGCTTAGGATCGAATCGACGAACGGTTTTTGCTCTGCCTTCGGGAAGTTGCGTGTGACAAACGCTCTGATGATGGGGTGAAGTTCGAGAACCTCCGTCACGCCATTCTGAAGCTTAACAACTATCAGGTTAAGCCCTCGAAGAAATGTTACGGCACGCCGGGTTTGATTATAGTTGACCCGCCCTGCGAGAAAATCCGCAAGCTGACCAATTGCGATAGGCCGGACCGCAACTGCAAGTCCCCTAAGAACAAGCTGTTCGCGTGTTTTCAAGCTCTCCCATATCGAGTGAAGCATTGAAACCGGCAGGCCAACTTCGCCCGCCGCAAGCGAAGTTATGAGTGCGTCTAGCGTCGGTCCTTCAGGATTGCGACTGATCTGCGCCGCGGCGAGGTCGAGCCAAAATGCGTGACCGTGCGTGGTTGTGTGAGCCCGTTCTATATCCTCAGATGAAGCAATTACCTGTCGCAGGCGAAACAATTCTTTGGCCGCCGCCAGATCGATGCCCGTCAAGTGGAGAGATAGTGCGTCGATGCCGTCGGTATTGATAAGGGGGCGGCATGTGAAAATCACACGCGACGGCGTGTCGCTTTTTAGCAGTAGTTCAGCAAAACGCTCCGCGGCCCCATAGAGGCGATGAGTATCGAGATTGACGTAGGGATCGACATTATCAAAAACGATCAAAAAACGTCGCTTACGGATTGACCTGAAAAACAGTGTAAAAAGGTCGTCGACAGGCCGCTGCATAAGTTCATCTTCGGAAACTTTCTTGTCCAGAATAATATAGAGGAGCGCGGCGATCTGCGCCTCAAGCCGTTCGCGCTCCTCTTTACAATCTCGCCAAAATATAAACTCATACCGGCCGTCTTGTCGGTGACGCGTCAGATAGTTTGCAGCAAGTGCGGATTTTCCCTGGCCTCCAATGCCCGTTAGGAAGACGAGGCGCGATGGATCATCGTCGAGTTGCTTAGCTTCGTTTGTGCGTCCGACGTAATAATCGACCAGCGGTGGGCGGTCCTCAGCACGTTCTCCAAACACCCAATTAGGTTTGAGTTCATCGACGTCATCCTCGAGATGCTCTTCGATCTCGGCCGACTCGGTGGCGACTGCCGCGCTGGGCGTTATCGAGACCAGGGCGGAGACTGGCCCCGGCGCTGAGGCCGTCAAATCATGCGCGCAAGCCCAAGCCGAGGCAAGCTTGGGGATGAAGGTATGACAGTCGATTGAGTTGTAGATCGAAACAAGCCCACGATCGATGCCTGGGCTTAGCGCGTTGATTAGCGCGGTATCGACCTGATCCGCACTACCGTAAGTGGTCCAGACGACTTCTATATTGGACTTGTCGTCTTGTATCACTTCGAGCAGAGTGCGGGTGAACACGTCGTCCCAGCCGCCATATCCGCAGACAACGAGGGTTTTGCCTTCAAGTGCGTGGGCGACTGAGGCTTTGAGCCGCGGCCGATCCTGCGTCAGTTGACGCGGAGTGTGTAGGGTGTCGGAGCCATACCAGTAGCCGTGGAGGTGAATAACGTGACAGCCACGGCCTTCGGTCTGCCCAATGTTGCCGTCGCGGTGGAGTACCGTGCGAAAGCTCTGACCTTCCGCAACCCCAATAGCGACCTGAATCAGAGGATCGAAGTTCGTCGTTAAAGCCAGGCGCCCGAAATAATCAGGCTGCTTGCTGATCAGGGCGCCCAGCGCCGTCACGCCCGGCGTCAGATGCCAACCTTCAAGCGCCTCATCGAAACCGCGGCACGTATCGTGTGGGGTGGCCGAGGTCGGGACATAGGCAGGTTGCGACGCCCCATCTGGCGATTTTCGGGCCTGCCAGACAGCGCGTTTTACGATGTCGTTGATCGTGTTTTGACCACGATGGGCGAGGAGTAAGGAAAAGGCTGTCTGGTATTTGTTCGATGCGACGGCAAGAGCTGTATCAAGCGCTGCAAGCGCGTCGCCCTCGAGCTCGGATCGGATCATATCGATCACTCCCGCGACGCCAGGAACGCCTTTCGGGTGCGCGGAGGTTGGCGCTGTGATCGCTGAGCCGACGAGAAATACGACCTGCCGGTGCGACTTACGAACGCCTGCGGTAAGACGATCCAGCAGGGCGGCCTCTGTGAAGAAGCTGCTGTCGGCCACGGTGCGATCCTCACTCGGCAGGCGACCGCAATCCCGGGCGAACGGCGACAGGCGGCTAAACCCAGCGGTCTTATGGAGACAGTTGGTACGAGGCGCGCACCTTGGCAGAGTCGGCTGGTAGTTTCGACCTATGGGTGTGTGAATACTGTTGTTATGAACAGCTCGCGCCTGTGGCGCCGTTCGCTCCAAGTCGTCAAAATGTGAAGGCGGATCGCAAAGCGAACGCCTCATGCGTTCGTGCGCCAAGAGCGCTCTTTTCAGGGGGCTTCGTTGGCGGCGAGATCGCCGCCAACGAAGCGAGCGCGTTAGGCGTTCGCGGCGAAAGGATGCTTTGCCGAGGCGGCCTGGGCGACCACGTCCTTGGCCTTCGGCTCGCCGGCGACGGCGCGCTTCAGGGCTTCCTTGGTCGCTTCGTAGTTATACTGCTGGATCTTGGCGTCGTCGGCCGCTTCCCAGTGAATGAACACGCCGACCGAGATGAACAGGTCGTCGGCTTCGTCTTCCGGGATGGTGCCGTCAGCCACGCAGTCGACGACCGCCTTGGCGACGCCGTACTGCGCCGGGCCGAACATCTGAACGGCCTGACGGGCGTCCTTGATGGTGACCTTGTTGAACAGGATCGTGTTCGGCTTGGCCAGCAGGTTCGGGCTTACGACCGCGAGAAGCGAGGTGAAGCCGTCTTTGTTGTTGGTCAGCGCGTTGACGAACGCCGACTCGGCGGTCGAGCCGCGCGGTCCGACGATCAGGTCGATGTGAGCGACTTCGTTGCCTTCGCCAACCAGGGATTCGCCGATAAGCGTCTTCGTAATCTTGGCCATGAGAACCTCAGCTCGAGAAAAAGCGGATCCGAGCGGAACCGCCGGTGAGTTCCGGCCGCGACGCTGGCCCGAAGTCAGGGGCCAGGCGTCATTCGACGAGAACAGGTAGACGGCGCGGCTGACACAAGCGATGCAAACTCGCGAGGCCGCGCCAAAGGCCTGGGCCCGCATGTATCGGCCCGGTCATGACGGCTCGATAGCGGCCGCCGGCGTCTCTGCGGAGATCTAGAAGGGGACGTTGGTCGCCGATCCCTTGGAGATGGCCTCCTGAACGACCCGTGAGGCAACGGCGAGATCCTGAAGGCCGACGCCTGTTCCGTCGAACAGGGTGAGCTCATCGTTCGACGTGCGGCCCGGATTGTCTCCGTTAATGACGGCGCCAAGCTCGATAATCGCGTCTTTGTCGACGAGGCCTGCGGCGACGACGTGCTGGCATTCGCCGATGGTGACCGACTGAGCCAGCTCGTCGGTAAATAGCGTCGAGATCGCAACAAGTTCGGTCTCGACTTCCTGCTTGCCCTTAGTGTCGGTGCCCATGCACGCGATGTGGGTGCCCGGCTTCACTTGCGCGGCTTTCAAGATTGGCGCGAAAGAGGAGGTGATCGAGATGATTACGTCGGACTGAGCACCGAGACTGTCGAGAGAGACCGCTTCGAACGTCACGCCAAGTTCTTCAGCGACGTCACGTAGTCGCGAGACTTTATCAAGATTGCGATTCCAGGCGACTACGCGGCTGAAATCGCGCTGGGCGAGCGCTGCGCGGAGCTGGAAGGCCGACTGATGGCCTGCCCCGATGATGCCGATCGTTTCTGCATCCTCGCGAGCGAGATGCTTGATCGAGACAGCTGAAGCTGCCGCGGTGCGCAGCGCAGTCAGCAAATTGCCGCCGACCACGGCCCGGCAGCGTCCAGTGTCGGCGTCGAACAGGAACACCGTGGACTGGTGATTGGTAAGACCGTGCGCAGCGTTGCCCGGCCAGAACCCGCCTGACTTGAGACCGAGCGCTAGGCTCTGGCGATCAAAGCCGGATTTGAAGCCGTACAGCGCGTCGGCGTGCCCGATCGCCTCCCGGATGACCGGGAAATTGTACGCGGTGCGCTTGGCCATGGAGGAAAACACGGCCTCGATCGCTTCAAAGCAGTCTGCGGGGCTGATGAGCCCCGCAATGTCCTTTTCGGGGACGATGATCATTGGCGACGCCTTCTCCAGATGTCGTCGAAGCGAGTGAGTGATCAGTAAGCTTTACCGCGTGCGGACACCGGCCAGAGCGTCTCGACCTTGCCGTTGCGGACCCCGACATACCAATCGTGGACGTTGCAGGTCGGATCGCAGTGACCCGGCACGAGACGAAGCTTCTCGTTGATGGCGAGAACGCCGTCGGCGTCCTCGATCACCCCGTGCTCGTCGGAGCACTTGATGTACTTGACGTCGTCGCGGCCGAAGATGACCGGCAGGCCAGAGTCCACTGACTGGGCCTTCAATCCGGCGTCGCAGATCGCCTTGCCGGATTTCGCGTGGCTCATCACGCTCGTCAGGATGAAGAGCGCGTTCTCCCATTCGCCCTTGTCGATGCGCGCGCCGTCCTTGTCGAGGATGCGGCCGTAGTCGGCGTCCATGAAGGCGTAGCTGCCGCACTGGAGCTCATTGTAGACGCCCGATGCGGCCTCGAAATAATAGCTGCCGGTGCCGCCGCCGCTGACGAGTTCGCATCTAAGACCAACGCGCTGAAGCTCTTCGACGGCGAGTTTGACCTGATCGATCGCCGCGTCGAGCTTGGCCTTGCGGTCCTCGAACCGCTCGATGTGCTGCATGGCGCCCTGGTAGGCCTGAATACCGGAAAACCGAAGGCCTTCAGCGGCGTCGATCCGTTCGGCGATCTTCACGACGTCGGCGGCGTTTGAGACACCGCAGCGGCCCGCGCCGCAATCGATCTCGACAAGGCAATCGATTTTCGTTCCGTGCTTCTGCGCGGCCGCCGAGAGCTCATCGACATTCGCGACGTCATCGACGCAGACGAGGATGCGGCCACCGAACTTCGGAAGCTTCGCCAGGCGTTCGATCTTGCGCGGATCGCGGACCTGGTTGGAAACGAGGATGTCCTTGACGCCGGCGCGCGCAAACACTTCGGCTTCCGACACCTTCTGGCAGCAGACCCCGATGGCGCCGCCGAGATCCTGCTGCAAGCGCAGGACGTCCACCGATTTGTGCATCTTGCCGTGGGCGCGGTGACGGATGCCGTGCTGCTTCGCGTAGTCGCCCATCTTGCGGATGTTGCGCTCGAGCGCGTCGAGATCGAGCACGAGGCATGGCGTGCCGATCTCGCTCTCGTCCATCCCCGGCAACGCGGGAACGTCGTATCCGACCTCGAGGCCTTCGAAGTTCGTTTCGATCTTCATCGTCGTTTGCTCCCCTACTGCCAAGGCAGCTTGTCGAGATCGACGTTGCCGCCGGTGATGATCACGCCAACGCGCTTGCCGGCGAAGACGTCACGGTTCTTGAGGATCGTCGCGAGAGGCACCGCGGAGGACGGCTCCATGACGATCTTCATGCGCTTCCAGATGAGCTTCATCGCGTCGACGATCTCGGTTTCGGACGCGGTGAGAATGTCGGTGACGTGATTGCTGACGAAGTGCCAGGTCAGGTCCTTGAGCGGGACCTTCAAACCGTCGGCGATCGTGTTCGGAGCGTCGTCGGCGATGATGTGACCCGCCTTGAAGCTTCGATAGGCGTCGTCGGCCTGTTCCGGTTCTGCGGCGTAGATCTTCGTTTCAGGCGCCAGGTGTGACAGCGCCAGACAGGTGCCCGACACCATGCCGCCTCCGCCGATCGGCGCGATGACGGCGTCGAGACCGACGTCCTCGATGAGTTCGCGAGCGCAGGTGCCCTGACCTGCGATGACGCGCGGGTCGTTATAGGGATGAACGAACTCAGCGCCCGACTTGGCGACGACTTCGCCAAACACCTGCTCACGCGATGTGACGGAGGGCTCGCATTCGACGACGACGCCGCCGTAACCGCGAACGGCGTCCTTTTTCGCCTGGGGCGCAGTGCGCGGCATGACGACCGTACACGGGATTCCACGCCGGCTGGCGGCGAAGCTCAGACAGGTGCCGTGGTTACCTGATGAATGTGTGGCGACACCGCGTCTTGCGGTCTCATCGTCGAGGCTGAACACCGCATTCGTAGCGCCGCGAGCCTTGAACGCGCCGGCCTTCTGAAGATTTTCGCACTTGAAGAAGAGCTCGGCTCCGCTGAGCTCGTTCAGAAAGCGCGAGGTGAGCACCGGCGTGCGGTGGATATGCGGCCGTATGCGCTCATGAGCGGCGAGCACATCATCTAGCGACGGGATGATCATCGTGGCCGCCCTTACGCCGCCACACGAACCGCGGTCGCGGTGTTGCCGCGATAGATTTCCTGCGCCGCAGCGACGCCGGAGCCCAGCCGAATGTCGAGACCGAGGTCGGCCATCACCATCTCGGCAGTTGCGATCCCGGACAGAGCCATCACGTCCGACAGGCTTCCGAGATGACCGATCCTGAAGACCCTGCCGGCGACGTCGCCGAGACCGACGCCGAAAGCCACTTCGTACTTCTGCGAGGCATGGCTCACGATCTTGGACGAGTCGAACCCATCGGGCGTCCGGATCGCGCTGACCGTGTCGGAGTAAAGCGAGGGCGCCTCCGCGCAGAGCGTCAGGCCCCACGCTTGAACCGCAGCCCGCACGCCATCGGCGATGCGGCGGTGGCGTGCGAAGACGGTCTCAAGCCCTTCTGCCAGAAGAAGGTCGGTCGCGACCTTCAGACCGTTCAGCAAGCCGACCGCGGGCGTGTAGGGATAGGCGGAGTTTGCGTAGCTGCGGCCCATGTCCCGAACGTCGAAAAACGTCCGAGGCAGTGTTGCGGACGAAACCGCCTCGAGCGCCTTCGGCGAAAACGCCACGATCGCAAGCCCGACAGGCAGCATGAAGCCCTTCTGCGAACCTGTGACCGCGACGTCGACGCCCCACTCGTCCATCCGGAAGTCCATCGAGCCGACGGAGCTGACGCCATCGACCAACAGCAGGGCGGGATGCTTGGCGTTGTCGAGCGCGCGTCGGACCGAAGCGATGTCGGACCGCACGCCGGTGGCGGTCTCGTTGTGCGTGACAAGCACCGCTTTGATGCTGTGCGCCGTGTCAGCGGTCAGGATCTCTTCGTATCGATCGGCCGGGACGCCGGCGCCCCAAGCTGCCTCCACGACGGTCACGTCGAGGCTGTGCCGGCGGCACATGTCGATCCAGCGATGGCTGAACATGCCGTGGCGCGCGGCCAGAACGCCGTCCCCGGGGCTCAACGTGTTGCTGATGGCGGTCTCCCAACCGCCGGTGCCCGTCGAGGGAAACAGGAAGACCTCGGCCCTGTCGGTTTTGAGCACCTTCTTCACGCCCGCCAGCGCCGGGGTGAGGATCTGACCGAAAAGCGGCGACCGGTGATCGATGGTCGGCATGTCCACCGCCTTGCGCAGAACCTCCGGGACGTTCGTCGGACCAGGAATGAAGACGGGATTCTGCATGTGCATCAGAGTTCTGTCCCTGGAGAAGCAGTGCCGACCCAATAGGCTGCCGTTGATCGTGCCAATGCGGTCGTTGCGTTGATGAAGCGGCTTATCGAATGCTGATGCGCCAGGGCGCCTCGAAGTAATGCTCTTCGAGGTTGTTTCCCGGGCCGCTTCGATCGACAATCAGATAGCTTTGGCAAACATCGAGCGGAGACAGCACTCCGTGCCAGATGTTTCGGTGATAGTTGACGCCCTGCCCAGGAGCGCTGACGAAAGCGCGAGGGGTCCCGGGCCGCCCGCCCTCGTCAGGGCAGACGACGATGAGGGTCCGGTGCTCGGTGAGCGGCATGAATGCTTGCGAGCCGTCGGGGTGGCGCTCCACCATCACGCATTCAAGCGGACCGGAGACAGGTTCGGACTCAGCGATACTGATGACGACGTCGGCGCCTTCGCCGAGCACTTCAGGCGTGGCGAGCGCGTGGTAGCGGCTCGCGCGGCCCTTGTTCATCGGACGGGGAGCATCTCCGTCCATGTCGAGGACGTCGCCGAACGGCGCGAAGTCGTCACGGTTGAGGGGCAGGGCGATCAGGGTGTTTGAAGGCATCGATCAGAGCTCTCGCAAGCGAAGTTTCGCGTGGCGATTGACGTCCTTGTAGAGCAGGTACCGGAACGGCTCCGGGCCGCCCGCGTAACAGGCTTGAGGACAGAAGGCGCGAAGCCACATGAAGTCGCCAGCTTCGACCTCGACCCAGTCGCGGTTGAGCCGGTAGACGCCCTTGCCCTGAAGCACGAACAGGCCGTGCTCCATCACATGCGTCTCCTCGAACGGGATGACGGCGCCGGGCTGTAGCGTCACGATGTTGACGTGCATGTCATGACGGACATCGGCTGGATCGACGAAGCGGGTCGTGGCCCAACCGCCGCCGGTATCAGGCATCTCGTTCGGAGCGATGTCGCTGTCGGATGTGAAAAACGCCGGCGGTCGATCGATGCCCGGGACCGCCTCGTAAGCCTTGCGGATCCAATGATAGCGCGCAGGCGACGCGCTGCTGTTTCGCAGCGTCCATCCGGACGAAGGCGGCAGATAGGCATAGCCACCCGCGCCAAGCGTCACATGCGATCCCGGAAGGGAGACGGAGATCTCGCCGTCGACGACGAACAGCACGCTTTCAGCGTCCGGATCTGGTTCAGGGAGTTCACTTCCGCCCCCTGGGCCGGTCTCCATGAGATATTGGGAGAATGTCTCCGCGAACCCGGAAAGTGGCCGAGACAAAATCCACGCGCGCGTACCGTCCCAGTGAGGAAGCACGCTCGTGACGATGTCGCTCATCACGCCTTTCGGGATGACCGCATATGCGTCCGTGAAGACCGCGCGACCGGTATGCAAGGCGCGTTGTTCGGGCAGACCGCCGCGTGGAAAGTCATAGATGCCGTTCATGCGCAGAAGCCTTACAGACGCGTCTTTTGGCCGGAAGGAGTGGTGATCGAGCGTTGTTAGTGCGTCTGCGCGGCGAGCCACTGACGAAGCGTCTCACGCTCTTCTTCAGGCATCCGCGTGATGTTCTGGGGCGGCATGTTGTGCGTCAGAACGGTCTGGTAGTTGATCGCCCTGGCGTGCTGGGTGATCGCGTCGGGGGTGTCGAGGACGACGCCCTTGGGCGGGAGGGCGAGGTTGCCGAAGGCCGGCTGCGCGGCGTGGCACATGCTGCAACGGGAGAGGACGACGTCGACCACCTCTTCGGGCGGAGCAGTTTTGAGGCCGACCGTAGCGATCGGCGCCTCGACTGCGGCGACGCCGAGGACAGTGCGGCCGGCCGGCGAGCTCATCAGGGCGATCGCGAACGCTCCCACGATTGCAACGCCAGCGACGAGCCAAGCCCACCACGGGGACTTGGAATGGTCGGCGTGCCGCTTGTTGTAGAAGAACCGGACCATCGCGCCGGCGATCGTCACCAGGCCCACGATGACCGGGAGCGTCGCCGCGGTGCCGTAGAGGATCGGATAATGGTTGGAGATCATCAGCAGGATAACGGGCAGCGTCAGGTAGTTGTTCTGCGCGGACCGCTGCTTGGCCTGCTTCCCGAGTGAAGGATCCGGGGCCTCATTGGCGAGGAGTGAGGCAACGACCTTCTTCTGGTTCGGGATGATGATGAAGAAGACGTTGCCGGCCATCCAGGTGGCCATAAGGGCGCCTGTATGGATCAGGGCGCCGCGAGCGCTGTAGAGGTTGGCGAATCCATAGGACGCAGCGGCGATGATCACCAGGCCAACTGCGGCGAGCACCAGTTCGCTCCTGCCCAGCGGCGATCGGCAGATCAGGTCGTAGATCACCCAGCCGACGGCGAGCGAGCCGATGCCGATACCAGCGGCGGCGACTGGCGAAACGTCGAGGACGTTCGGGTCGATCAGATAGAGTTCGGATTGGGCGTAGTAGACCCACACGAGCAGCACGAAGCCCGACAGCCAGGTCGAATAGGACTGCCACTTGTGCCATGTGAGGTGCGGATCGAGGTGGCCTGGAGCCACGAAGTATTTGCGCATCTCGTAGAAGCCACCGCCATGGACCTGCCATGCAGCCGCGCCTTGGCCATCAGGAATTTCTGGGGTCTTCTTCAAGGAAGCATCGAGATGCATGAAGAAAAACGAGGAGCCAATCCACGCCATAGCGGCGACGATGTGCAACCAACGCAGCAGCAGGCTGCCCCACTCCCAAGCCAGAACTTCCATCGAGACGATCCATCGCACTGTAAAGTGCGCAAGATCGTAGTCATCGTCGGCTGACTGTATGCCCGGAAAGTTCCCTATCACTTTCAAAAAAATTCGGAAGATCCGATCCTTTAGGATGCAGAACGAAACGACCCTTGGGAGCGGAGGCGCCGAGTGATTTCGCTAGAGAGCATCCGGATCTTTATGCGCGCTGCAGAAGCCGGGAGCTTTTCAGCTGCGGGCAGATTGCTTCGCATTTCGCCGTCCGTGGTGAGCTACCGCATCCAGACGCTCGAGGAACATCTGGGCTGTCTGTTGCTGACGCGCACGACCCGCCGGATGAACCTGACGGATGCCGGGAAGACGTTCTTCGAGCGTTGCCGCGAGGTGATCGCGACCGTCGAGGCGGCTGAGAAGAGCGTTGAAACCATCGGGGCGACGCCGCGGGGAGTGCTCAAGGTCACCGCGCCGCTCGGCTTGGGCCGTCAGGTGATTGCGCCGCTTATTCCGGAGTTTCGGCAAAGACACGTGGAAACCGACGTGCAGCTTCGGTTGTCTGACCACACGCTGGATCTGGTCGAGGAGGCGATCGATATCGCGATCCGAATGTCGCTGATGCCAGACTCGAGCCTCACCCTTCGAAAAGTCGCAGATATCAAACGCATCTTCTGTGCGTCGCCAAGCTATTTAGCGGCCAGCCGACCGTTGCGACGACCCGCCGATCTCCTCGAGCATTCCTGTTTGATGCTGCGATATCCAGGCACCCAGCAGTTTCGCTGGTCATTGGTCGACGGCGACGAGACGACGACGCTGCCGATCTCGGGAAGCATCGACGCGGACGACGGCGACGTGCTGACCGCTTGGGCGGTGCAGGGGGAGGGCGTCGTGATGAAGCCGCTCTTCGAGGTCGCCGAGCACCTGGCTGAGGGGCGTCTTGTGGAAGTGCTTCCCAAAACGCCGCCGACGCCCATCGTGCTGGGGATTCTCTATCCGTCGCGTAAAATGTTGGCCGGCAGGGCCAAGACGTTCATCGATATGGCGAGCGAGAGGATACGGAGCCATCTTTCGGAGCGCCTTGGCCTCGTCGGCGACAGTCTTCATTCGGCCTAGAAAAGGGCGCTGCGCCTAACCGTCGACCTTCGGTTCTGGAGGCAGCAGTTCATTCAGACGCAACAACGCGATCCGTTCGATCTGGCGTTGAGCTTCTTCGAACTCCGCGTCCGCATCGTTCTGGAGACGACTTTCGAACGCCGCCAGGATGTCCAACTTCGTCAGACCCTTGACTGCGATGATGAAGGGAATGCCGAAGCGTTCGCTGTAAGTCGCGTTCAAGCTCTGGAACCGGGCGAGTTCTTCCGCCGACAGCGATTTGAGTCCGGCTCCAGCCTGTTCTGATGTCGATGACGCGGTGAGCCGATTCTGCTGCGCCAGTCGGCCTGCAAGTTCGGGATGCGCGAGAATGAGGGCCATTCTTGCGTCTCGAGGCATTTCGCGAAGCGTTTCGACCATCGCAACATGAAGGCCCGCAGCAGTGTCGTGCCTGTCGGAGAGCCCCTTTTTCCAGGTGGCCGCCGCGATCTCCGGAGTGTCTTCGAAGACGGTGCCGAACTTCGCGACGAACTCGCGTTCGGAAAGGCGGCTGGGAGTGGTCTGGGAGAGAGGATGACGCTCGCGCCAATGGCGGGCGATGTCGATCCTGCGTGCAAGCCAAACCGCATCGTGATGAGCCACGTAGTCGAGGAAGCGCGACAGAGCGGCGATGCGCCCGGGACGCCCGACCAGTCGGCAGTGGAGACCGATCGACAACATTTTCGGAGTAGTTTCGCCTTCGGCGTAGAGCATGTCGAAGCTGTCTTTGAGATAGCTGAAAAACTGGTCGCCGCTGTTGAACCCCTGGGCTGTCGCAAAACGCATGTCGTTCGCATCGAGCGTGTAGGGCACCACCAACCCTGTTCCTGCCGTCCCGGTCAGCCAGTAGGGTAGGTCGTCGGCATAGGAGTCCGCCAGATACTCGAACCGGCGCTCCAGGCCGAGCTCGAGAGTGTGCTCGGAGGTGCGCCCGGTGTACCAGCCGAGCGGACGACTGCCAGTGACCTCCGTATGGATCCGGATAGCCTCGTCCATGTGAGCGGCTTCGTCTTCTCGAGAGAAGTCTCGATAGTCGATCCACTTCAGGCCGTGGCTTGCGATCTCCCAGTCAGCCTCACGCATGGCGGCGACCGCTTCGGGGTTGCGCGCCAGAGCGGTCGCGACACCGAAGACCGTCACAGGAACCGATTTCGCCGTGAAGAGCCGCCATAGGCGCCAGAAGCCCGCACGGGAGCCGTATTCGTAGATCGACTCCATGTTCATGTGCCGCTGGCCGGGCCAAGCTTGAGCGCCGACGATCTCGGAGAGAAACGCTTCGGAAGCCGCATCGCCGTGGAGCACGCAGTTTTCGCCGCCCTCTTCGTAGTTCAGCACGAACTGCAGGGCGATCCGTGCGTGGCCCGGCCAATCTGCCTGAGGCGGAGTGCGTCCATAGCCAATCATGTCGCGGGCCGTCTGCATTCTCTGTCCTCAATACGAGCTTGAATCCGAGCCACCATAGCGAGACGCCCTTCGGACGATCTCCGCGACTTTTCAAAAGCTGTTTCTGAAAAAGCCGACTAGCGCGATCGCTCCAGGCGTTGTGATCTCGCAACGTCGATTGGGGAGTGGCCGCATGGCCGCTGTCGATGATCGCGAAGCTGTTCTTGATGTTGGAAGCGTTCGGCTCTGCCGGGATTTATGAGCGCCAAAGACATCGAGCGCATCTGAGCACTTTGTGCTTCATTATACCTCCCTTCACTACGCGCCACTTGTCGCGATGGCGGACGCTTCAGGGCGGCCGCCATTTTTTTTCGCAGGGCCGAACTGATGAAGAAGGCAGATCAAGCGTCCCGCCTGACGACGCATGTTCTCGATACAATGAATGGTATTCCCGCCGCTGGGATCTCGATCGTGCTCGTTCGGCTCGAGGGCGACGAGGAAACGCGTCTTGTAGAGCAGACGACCAACGATGACGGCCGCTGCGATGCGCCGCTTTTGGAAGGCGATGCGTTTGCGGCCGGAACGTATGAGCTGCGGTTTGACGTCCGCAGCTATTTCAGCCGTGTAAGTCCCGGTCACCCCGCGACGTTCTATTCAATGGTGCCGGTCAGGTTCTCCGTCACGGAAAACCCCGGGCACCTCCACGTGCCGTTGCTCATCTCTCCGTTCAGTTACAGCACCTATCGAGGAAGCTGATGCCGGCCTGGCGGCACGATGTCGCCGGAGTTTTGGAGACCCGGTCGACCGTTTTGTCTCTGAGACCCCCGCGATGAAGCCGGCCCCTCACGCGCAAGTCCTGCCGCGGTTGACGTACTGGCTCCTGGCGGCTGGCTGCGGGTTTGCGACGGCCAACGTGTACTATGCGCAGGCGCTTGTCGGCCCTATCGGCGCCGGCCTGGGGCTGTCCGAGCACGCGTCAGGTCTGATCGCGTCGATGACACAGCTGGGGTATGCGACAGGCCTTCTGGCGATCGTGCCACTCAGCGATCTTTTGGAGAACCGAGGTCTCCTTCTTGGATTGCTCGCCACATCCGCGATCGCGGCGCTCGCCTCTGCGATAGCGCCAGACAGCGTGACGTTCCTCAGCTGCATTTTCGCCCTCGGCATGTTCTCGGTCGCGGTTCAGCTCACCCTTCAATATGCGATCCATCTGAGCCCGCCTGAGCGCTGGGGTAAGGTCGTCGGCGAATTGTCCGCCGCGCTGCTGCTAGGGGCGGTGCTTGCGCGCTTCGTTGCGATCGCGACCAATGAAGTCGGGGGTTGGCGCGCGGTATTCTTCCTTGCCGCTGGCTTCATGGTGACGCTTGCTGTGTGCGTCCGGGCGCGAATCCCGAAGCGTCAGCCTGCCGGCGCGGATGGCTATCGTGCGCTGTTGGCGTCAATGGCCGTGCTCGCTCGCGAAACACCGGTGCTGTGGCGTCGAGGGACATACTGCGCCTGCGTGTTCGGGTCGTTCAGCCTGTTCTGGACTGCGGCTCCCTTGCATATGCACGACGCGATGGCGCTCCCGCCGACGATCATCGCTCTCTTCACCCTGACCGGCCTTGCGAGCGTGTTGGCGGCAACATTCGGCGGGCGAGTGACCGACGACGGGCGGCGTCTCAACTGGACAGCGGCGACGCTTCTGGCGCTGGCGGCGAGTTTCATCATCTCGATGCTCGCGCCTTCGAGGCCCGTTGAGATAGCCAGCTTCATTGCTGCAGCTCTTCTGATCAGCGTTGCCCAGCCCATCCATGTGGTGATGTCCCAGCGCGACGTGCTGGCGCTGAACGAAGCCGCCCGGGGTCGCCTGAATGCGATGTTCATGGCGACCTTCTTTTTGGGGGGAGCAATCGGCTCCGCGTTGGCCAGTTGGGCTTACGCCACGGGGGGGTGGCCGCTTGTCTGCGTATTTGGCGCAGGAGCGCCGCTCCTGTGCGCGGCGTTTGAAAAGCGGCGTCTGCTCTGCGTGCGCTGAATGGCGTTCAGAATCGCGAACACCGTGTTCAGTCCTGCGGATTCTTTCGAACGTCCGTGAATGCTAAGTTCCTGGAAGCGCTCTAAGCGGGCAGCCGGATCACCGTGCAAGCGGCGACGTGGCCTTCGATGTCCCAGAGCCTACGCGGTGCGCGCCACCGGCGCGGAGACGATGGCGAAGGAGGCTGCCAGACAAGCCTGCAGGCCGCCACGGCTTAAGTGCTCTGTGAATTCGTCGTTCGAGCGCAGCGGCCCGCTCAAACGACGGCGTAGCGGCCGCCCGACCGAGAGTGAAGAGGGAAACACCCCGCGCGCTCGTAGGCCTAGCGTCCGGAGGAAATTGCGACGATGAGCTCTTCAGCTGCGATCAGGTTCTTCTACGACGGCGAGATCGTCGAGATTACTGGCTGCGATCCGACCGCGACGGTTCTCGACTGGCTTCGAGAGCAGATGCGCAAGACCGGCACGAAGGAAGGCTGCGCCGAAGGCGACTGCGGAGCGTGCACGGTCATCGTGGCTGAACTGGCCGATACCGCGGTAGGGACCACAGCCCCGGCTACCCAGGCTGTTCGCGTGGGGGACTTGGCGCTCCGCCCCATGAACGCCTGCATCAAGTTCCTGCCCACGCTCGATGGCTGCGCGCTCCTGACTGTCGAGGATGTCGCCAAGATCGGCGCAACGGGCTCGGGTGAGCTCCATCCCGTTCAGCAGGCGATGGTCGAGCGGCACGGATCTCAGTGCGGCTTCTGTACGCCTGGCTTCATCATGACGATGACCGCGACTTACGAGAAGCACTGCGAGGCAGGCACGACGCCGACAAGGAAGGAGCTGTCGGACGACCTGGCGGGCAATCTCTGCAGATGCACCGGCTATCGTCCGATTCTGGAGGCCGGAGCTCGCATGTTCGAGTTGCCGGTTCGCCGTCTGGACACCAAGCCGATCGAAGCCGCGCTCCGCTCGATCAGGGAGACGGGTGGCCGTTACGAGGGGGGCGCCGCCCACTACTGGTCTCCGACCACTGTCGAAGACTTCGCTGAAAGGCGGGAGATTTTTCCTGACGCCCGCCTTCTCGCCGGAGCCACTGACATCGGTCTGTGGGTCAACAAGCAGATGCGGGACCTCGGCGACATCATCTACATCGGCGGCGTCGAGGAGTTGAAGCGGATCGAGGTCGGCGACGGCGTCCTGAACATTGGGGCGGCCGCCTCGCTCGAGGACGCATTTTCAGCGCTGGTGGCGCAATGGCCGACGCTCGACGAGGTCTATCGCCGCTTCGCGTCGCCGCCGGTTCGGCATGCTGGCACGCTCGGAGGCAATGTCGCCAACGGGTCTCCGATTGGCGATGGGCCTCCGGTCCTCTTGGCCTTAGGCGCGAGCCTCGTCCTGCGTCGCGGCCCGGCTGAGCGCATCGTCTCGCTCGATCGCTTCTATCTCGACTACATGAAGAATGACCTGCAACGCGGCGAATTCGTAAAGCAGATAGAGGTCCCACTGCCCATGCCCGGGCAGGACGTCCGCGTCTATAAGGTCTCCAAGCGATTTGACTCCGACATCACCTCTATTTGCGCGGCGCTGAGCTTTGTCCGTGGTGACGATGGGGTGATCACCGACGTCCGCTTCGCCTATGGCGGCATGGCCGCGACGGCTCGACGCGCAGCTGGCGCCGAGGCCGCGGTGCTCGGGACACGCTGGACTGAAGACGATCTGCGCAGAGCCCAGGCCGCGATCAATGACGATTTCACGCCGCTTACGGATCTGCGCGCGAGCGCCGAGTACCGGAAAATCGTCGCTGCGAACCTGCTCGAGCGGTTCTGGCTTGAGACACGCTGCGGGCAGTACACGCCGCTGCCGGCCGCGCAGACGAGCGTCTACGAAATGACGCGGCAGTAAGGAGGTCTACGATGAACAAGCACGTTGAGATCGACGAACTGCTCATCGGCGCCATCCAGGTCGGCGCCTCGCGGGCCCACGAGTCGGCGCACATGCATGTGGCGGGCCGCGCCAATTACACCGACGACATTCCCGAGGTTGATCGCACGCTTCATGCAGCGCTTGGCCTCTCGCCAATTGCTCATGGCGTTTTGAAATCTATCGATGTCGCCAGCCTTAAAGCGCTGCCAGGCGTGGTCGACGTGCTGACCGCGGCCGATATTCCGGGAGCAAACGACTGCGGGCCGGTCGTGCACGACGATCCAATTTTCGCGTCTGGCAAGGTGCATTACCTTGGACAACCGATGTTCGCCGTTATTGCGAAGTCGCGTCTGGCGGCACGCCGGGCGGCCGCGAAGGCCGCCAAGATGGTGGAGATCGAGCCTCTGGAGCCGGTCATTACGGCCCGAGACGCTCATGCTCGCGGCCAGTATCTGATGCCGCCGATGCATCTGACCCGAGGCGATACGGAGAAGGCCTTCGACGACTCCAAGCATCGCATCCAAGGCTCTTTGAGCCTTGGCGGCCAAGAACAGTTCTATCTCGAAGGCCAGATTGCCTACGGCACGCCACAGGACGATGGCGGCGTGAAGGTGCAGTGCTCGACACAGCATCCGTCCGAAATGCAGTTCCTCGCCGCGCACGCGCTCGATGTGCCGGCGAACAAGGTTCACGTCGAGTGCCGTCGTATGGGCGGCGGTTTCGGCGGAAAGGAGTCGCAGTCTGGGCTTCACGTCTGCGTCGTCGCGGTCGCCGCTTCAAAGCTGCAGCGCCCGGTGAAGCTTCGTCTCGACCGGGACGATGACTTCATGGTCACCGGGCGACGGCATGGGTTCGAGTTCGACTATGACGTCGGCTACGACGATGACGGCCGCATCCAGGCGGCCGAGATCACCATGATCTCGCATTGCGGGTTTTCGACGGATCTCTCCGCTCCCGTCATGGCCCGTGCGATCTGTCACTTCGACAACGCCTATTGGCTACCGAACGTGAAGATCGACGGCTATCTCGGCAGGACCAATACGCAGAGCAACACGGCCTTCCGGGGCTTCGGCGGGCCACAGGGCGCCTTCGCCATAGAAGCGATCATCGATACGATCGCCCGCAACCTCGGCCTCGATCCGATGATCGTGAGGCAAAGGAACTTCTATGGCGAGAAGTCCAACAACATCACGCCATATGGGCAGGTCATCGAAGACAACGTCATTCACAGGCTGACTGACGAGCTCCTCAAAAACAGCAGGTATTGGGAGCGCCGAAAGGAGATCGAGGCGTTCAACGCATCGAGCCCGGTGCTCAAGCGCGGCATCTGCCTTAGTCCATGCAAGTTCGGCATCTCTTTCAACTTGACCCACCTCAATCAGGCGGGCGCGTTGGTGCACGTTTATGTTGATGGCTCCGTTCTGGTGAACCATGGCGGCACCGAGATGGGGCAGGGGCTGAACACCAAGGTCGCTCAGGTCGTCGCCGAAGAACTGGGGGTGCGGTTTGAGGATGTGCGCTGCACGGCCACCGATACGCAAAAGATCGCCAACACTTCGGCGACCGCAGCATCGACCGGGGCGGATCTGAACGGCAAAGCGGCTCAGGACGCCGCACGCCAGATCAGGCAGCGCCTCGAGGCTTTCGCTGCGGAGCTTTATGGCGGCAAGCCTGAGGACGTCGTGTTTTCCAATGGCCTCATCAGGGCGAACGGCCAACTGCTCCGGTTTTCGGAGCTGATCTCGAAGGCCTACATGGCTCGTATCCAGCTCTGGTCGGACGGCTTCTACGCCACGCCTGGATTGAGCTGGGATCGCGAGAAGATGAAGGGTAGCCCGTTCTACTACTTCGCCTACGGCGCCGCCGTCAGCGAGGTCGTCATCGACACGCTGACCGGAGAATGGAAGCTCCTGCAGGCCGATATTCTCCACGACGCCGGCCGGTCGCTGAACCCTGCGCTCGACATCGGGCAGGTCGAGGGCGGTTACGTCCAGAGCATGGGTTGGGTCACCAACGAAGAGCTCGTCTGGCATCCGAAGACCGGCAAGCTGACGACGCACGCGCCGAGCACCTACAAGATCCCGACGGCCAACGATGTGCCGGCGGCGATTTCCACGAAGCTTTTCAAGAACGAGAACGTGAAGGACAGCATTTTCAGGTCGAAGGCGGTCGGAGAGCCGCCCATGCTTCTCGGGTTCTCCGCATGGCTTGCAATCCGGGACGCTATCGCGTCAGCGGCGGGACCCAAAGCGAACCCGCCTCTGAAAGCTCCGTCTACAGCGGAAGCCATCCTGATGGCTTTGCGCGCCGAGAAGGCGACCAGCAGCCAGTCGCATTAGCCGCGGGTTCGGCATGAAGCCTCAACCCGGCGCACCACGCAGGCGCCGGGAACCGGTTTCGCGAGGACTACGAAGCGGCCGCCGTCGCTCCTGCGCCTAGCGTGCCTGCGGACAAGGGGGGAGCGCTATCGTATTTGGACACTCCGAGAGCCAGATAGTTCAGGTTCAGAGGCTCTCCGCCGACGCGCTTGACGATCCGCTCCGCTGAATGGTCCCACACGAAGCTTTTCCAGTTCCATGCCTGGGTCGGCGCCTGAACGACGATGTAGGTGCCGTGTCTCAAGCGCGCCGATGTAGGCGATCCCGCGAAGTCGAGACCCAGCGTGAAGTCGAACACGACCTTGTTGTCGGATTGCGACAGGATCGACTTGATGCAGCCTGTCGCAAGGCTGACGAAAGGCTTCAATGCGGGTTGAGCGCTTGCGAGCAGGGTCAAGCCGGCTTTGAACGCG
Organism: Leifsonia xyli; assembly: GCA_003243275.1. Classification (GTDB taxonomy): domain Bacteria; phylum Actinomycetota; class Actinomycetes; order Actinomycetales; family Microbacteriaceae; genus Homoserinibacter. Next base: position 136,244 of record QFQR01000005.1, read on the forward strand.
CTTGAATCGAGCGCTTCAACGATGACGTCGTGGTCCTCGCTCTTCAGGTTGATCGTGCGGCCCGTGAACGCGATGCCGTTGTCGCCGACGCGCAATCCCATGAAGATCGGCTTGCCCGATAGGGCTGCGCTTTCTCCGTCATTGACCTTGATCTCAGACGCGAACTTGAGCTCTTCGACCTCGTCGTGCGCCTGGTTCTTTCCGGAGAACTCGCAGAGCACGCGATGGCGACCGAGCCCAGGGTAGTTTTCAGCGTAAAATGCGTCGAGCGTAACCTTCACCTGCTGCCCTCTCAGGCTTTGGTCCGCTGCGATCTCGCCCAAAGACAGGATCGGGCTTCTGGTCTCCGCGGTCGTCAGCGCCTCAATAAACCCGATGCGGGAGGCCGTGTACGCATAGGGCCGCTGCGGCCGGAAGAGGCCTTGGCCGCCCGCGGCGGCGGCCCTGAAAGCCTCGGCTTCCTCGGGGCTTCCGATCAGCTCGAGGTAGTCGGCGATTTCGTGGTCGGCGCATTCGCCGAGCATCCGGTCGTTCATCGACATCACAATCGCCTCAGCGCGCCGGCTGGCGAAGCGCCAGGGCGGTGCGAACTTCTGAATAGATGTTGGCCCGCACGTTCTGCGCGAGCTCGATGGTCACTGTGAGAGCGTAGGGGGCTGGCTGCACGCGCTCCTGGGCATAAAGGCTTCGCGCCTGAACCCCAAGGAAGATGCCGCCAGGCTCTGCCTGGGACATCAGCTTGGTTCCTTCAAGCACCGTGTGGATCACTGTTCCACGTCGCATGCCGTCCGCGTCAGGTTGCAGGATGGTGGAGCTTCCCACGCCTTTCCAGAATTTCCGCTGGCCGGCTCTGTCGACGAGATCAAGCGCGATCTCCCGATAGTCACGGGTCGGCCTTACCGGCGTCATCCAGGACAAGGTGAGGGTCAGACGTCGGATTTCCCGGTTTCGCAGAAGAGAAGCTGGAACCGGGATGCGATACTCATGTAGTTCGTCGGCGCCGATCCTGTCATAGGCGATCATCGTCGCCCGGTTGGACTGCCCGGTCGTCACGCGAGAGTGGTCGGGTTGCCCAAACCCAAGAAATTGGCTGATGCCGGATCTACGCCGGCGCCAGCGGCGCACGCCTGGCGGTGGGAACGCTGCTTCGAGCCGCTCGCCGATCGGTCCCCAGGCGCTGGAATGGATCAGCAGCGACTTGAGGATAGCTGCGCGGCAAGGCTCCGCTAGAAAGTCGCGTCCCTCGGCAGCAAACTCATCGACGAGCATCTCGCCGAGAAGGCCGGCCGCCCGGCTGGTTAGCGCCGCGGCGTTGCTCGTCCCGGAAGACATCCGCGTGCCGCTGCTGGAGCCGCCGTACGGATCAGGCGAGGCGCTCAGCTGGCCGGCGATGCCGGTGTCGACGACATAGCCGAACACGCCGTCGTCATCTTCGGCGATCGAGACCAGTTGCCGGCCGCCCGCTTCGATCAGGTCGGGCTTCACCGACTTTCTCAACCCAAAGCCCAGCGCGGAGCAGTGATTGGTCATCCCGAGGCCGGGGAAGGGATCAAAGTGCCCGGCCGGCGTTGATCCAAACCCGTCGATGTGCACCGCTCCAACTGTGAGGGCGTTCATGCTTTCCGCGGGATTCAGCAGGCCGCGGGTCGCCTTGGCGCGTTCGAGGCTGTTCAGGACCGCGGCGCTCTGTTCGAGAGGGTCGGCGGCCCTGAATTCGGCGGCAGTATCGAACTCGCTAATTCTGAGCGGCGTCGTGATGTTTCCCGCGCTCACGACGAACAGCAGGCGGTGTTTGACGCTCAGGTGGTCGAGAAGTCGCGCCCAGTCGGAGGCGTTTGATCGCAGCAGCCCTTCGGCGTCGCAGAGCGAATGATTGATGACGACGACCTGCGGAGCGAGTGGGTCGCCGCCATCGAGACCTTCCACCAGCGCGATCACCGCGCGGTAGACCACGCCGATAGGAAGCATTTCGGGCGGAGTGATCTCAACGCCGTCGTCATCCGGACAGACCATGACCGGCACGACCTTCAAAGGACGGGCCAGCGCCGGCTCGTCGTAATGAAGGTCTCCATGCACGATCAGCGAGGCCATGCTGGTCCCGTGATAGCGCTGGTCGACCGGCGCATCCGATGCGGAGACGTCAACCTCCTCGATGTCGAGGCGATCTCTGAGCAACTCGTGCGCCGCGACAGGGTAGCCGTCGAGCAGCGCCACAAGCGGTTCGCCTTCAGGAAGAGGGCTCTCCGGTCCTTCCGCTGCCGTCGGCTCTTCCGGCTCGTCAGGCAGGCGCACTCGAGCGATCGACTGCGGACGCGCCTTCTGCACCGTCTGTGCCGTCGCCAGGGGCCCCTCGTAGTTGCCAAGGCGCTCCGCGGCGTCGCCAGGCAGCTCGATCAGAAACCCATGATACTGGATCTCTTCGATCACGACTGTGTCGAGGACGGCACCGCCGAGACCTTCCACCAGATCGTAGAGTTCATCTTCCGCAGCCGCGCGCGCGCTGGCCGCGCCTCTGAACCACGCGTTCAGTTCGATCGCGACACGCCCGTCGGCGCGGCGCTGGCGCTCACGCCGCGCGAAAGCGGCTACGTTCGGGTCCACACGGTCCTGTGGCGTCCAGCCTCGTACCTCCTCGAGATATCCGAAGAGGTCCCACCACTGACGCAGAACGCCGTCCTCTTCCTTGGTCGGCCGCGGCTCACCTGCAGAGTATCTCTTCCAGCGCGCCAACATGCCTTGGAGGGAAGCCTCTGTCGGCATGGCCAAATACAGCCGTGCCGTGGGAGCTTCGGGGTCTTCATCCGAGGGAGCATCGAAACGAGCTGGTGGCGCCTGCTCCGCAAGCCACTCAAACCCGAGCCCTCGGGCGGCTTCCGAGAAATCCTGCACTGGAGCCGCGACGGTGAGCACCAGAGCTCGATCGGGCGCGATGGCCGACGCCTCTGCGCTTGCCGCCCGGCTGGCGGCCAGCTCGACGAGGTTGCGCTCTATGCGCGCAAAGGCCTGACCGTGGCGCGCAGCTTGGCCCTGCGGATCATATTTTGAAGGGAAGCGCGGGCGGCGTCGGCTTCGTATTCTGTCGGCGGCTTTTCCTGCGCGCAGGAGTCGAAGAAGCGGCTGGTTGGTCGGCATCTGACGATGAGGTTGGATGGTCTGGCTTCAGAAGCATTTCACGGCGATGCAGCGCGTGGCCGAATGCTTCCGGTAAGCCAATCCTTCCCATGCCGAGAACGAGCTGTCGACGGACGTCGAGCTCAAACGCCTCAACTTCCGAGAAATTTTCCCCAGTCATTAAGGTCACAAACTCGCTATCCCTTAGGGGGAGCTGCTTGCCGAGGGATTTCTGCAGCCGCTTGTAGATCGCGAGAAGTTCGTCTTTCCCCGGCGGGGCGACGTGCAACCTTAGCTCGAATCGTCGCCAGACGGCTCGGTCGAGCATCTCAGGATGGTTCGTTGCGCACACGACGATGGAGCGGCTGGGCAACTGATCAAGCTGCAGGAGAAGCGACGAGACGACCCGCTTGATCTCTCCCATCTCGTTATTGTCGCCGCGCTCTTTGCCGATGGCGTCGAATTCGTCGAAGAAGACGAGGCACGGCCGTGACGATGCGAAGTGGAGCAGCCTGCGCACGCGCGAAGCCGTCTCGCCCATGTAGCTTCCGATCAGGCCGTCGTACCGGACCGTGAGCAACGTCAGGCCCGCCTCCGCGGCGATCGCTTCGGCAAGGCTGGTCTTGCCGTTTCCAGGCGGTCCGATCAGCAGGACGGTATGGCGGGGCTCGAGCGAGTTCGCGCGCAGCAGGTCAGAGTGGGCGAACTCGTTGAGGAATTCCACGACTTCGGCCTCGACGGCGCGCCCCAGGACGAGGTCCTTGAGCCGTCGCCGGGGCTTCGATTCTAATACGAGGTCATGAATCTCTTCCGCTCCGCTCGCTGAGCGGCTGCCCCGTGAAACGTTGGACGGGCGTTGGGCGCGACGCGAAATCGTGGTCATGCGCTCTGCAAAGCCGTGCGCCTGTTCGGCGTGGGCCTCGGAGATCAGCGCATCCATCGTACGCTTCAATGCTTCGCGGTCGTTTGCGATCCCAGCCTCCGCCAACTTCTGGACCAGCTCGTTCCTGCTCATGACGACCGCCTGAAGGAAGCCTGGAGGGTGGAGCTCTTTATGAGCACAACCTGGACCATGGCATTTCAGGCTTAGCGCGGTCGAGCCGCGCTTTCAGCAGTCCTGCTTCAATTTCAGCCGCAATCAATCTCGGTTGCCTTAACGATCGGATTATGCATTTTTATGCATCCATGTCCAGTGAAGTTGCAATGGATGAAGTCGGTCTGCTCGTCTGCCGCGTCAATGCTGAGATGCGTGATCGCGGACTGACGCAGGATCAACTTTCAGCCGAATGCGGGATTTCGCAGGGGCACCTGAGCAAGATCCTGAAGGGCGAAACGCAAGCTGGCCGCGCGTGCGTCCATCGCCTGCGCGCCTGGTTAGATCGAGGAGCGAGGAATATCGCTCAGGAGTTGCGAGATCTGGCGCTCGAACTTGAGCAGGCGCAGCCAGAAAGGCGTATGCATTTCATGCATGCTTTAGATGGGCTGCGTCAACTCCTGCGCTGATCTGGCGTCCGCTCCTTGGATCCGCTGCGCCCCAGTCTCGCTATGTTGCAGGCGTCGATAACTCGCGCCAAAGCATCGTTGATGCCTAGCTATCAAGGCAGAAACTGAGTTGCGAACACCTCGACCAGTTCGGCCGTGGTCAGCGCTGCAATGACAGCTGGTCGCTTATCCCGCACGCCCCGGCCGCCGATCGGACACACGATGCGGGCGATCTGGCTTTCGGGAATGTCGATCGCCCTAAAGGCGCTTTTGAAGGTCGCAAGCTTGGTTTTCGATCCGATCAGCCCGAGATAGGCGAACCGGCCGTCCTCAAGCAGGGTGGCGCAGATCCTGCTGTCGAGCGAGTGACTATGAGTCAGGACGACATGCGCCGCGCCACCCGGCGCCGCCTCGGCGACGCGCGTGGGTGATCCGGAGAGCCGTTCCACGTCCGCTCCGGTCACCAGGGCAAGCTCATCCTCGCGATCATCGCTGATCTGCACGCGGAACGGCAGGGGCGCCAGAGCCGATGCGAGGGCCCGTCCGACATGCCCTGCGCCATAGATTATGACGAGCGGGGCGGTGGTCCTCTGGTCGGCTTCTTCCGCGATCAGGCGGGACAGGACCACGGTGTCCGCCCGTTCGATGCGGCTCTCGACATAGCCGCCGCAGCATTGACCGATGTCTGGACCAAGCGCGCGCTCGTGATGAGCCGAGGAAGCGCTTCCAGAAAGCATTTCGCGGGCGGTCGCTATGACCTCCCACTCGAACGCGCCGCCTCCGATCGTGCCGATAACGTCCCGCGCCGATACAAGCATGCGCGCGCCCGCTTCGCGCGGCGTCGATCCTTTAACTTCCGAGACCGTGACCAGCGCCACCGCCTCGCGTCGCGCGAGGTAGTCCGTAAGGGTCGAGGACAGCCTCTCGCTCACGGCGTGCACGTCCATGCAGCGCGACGAGCGGAGGGGGGTGATCCCGGACGCGCGTCGCCGCTCTCGGGAAGCATCGACAGAGCCTCACGAGGGGCCGAGCGCGGCGTTCCCGGGGGATGGCGCCAGATAGACCCGTTCGACGTTGATGCTTCGGACGATCGCGCGCGCCGGTCCGAGCGAGCAGGCGACAGCCAGCATGTCGAGCAGAGCCCGCGGCCCGTAAACGGTAATGGTGAGCGTATCGCGAGCCGTAAGTTCGCAATCGCCTTCAAGGCTGAGGCGCCGGGCGTAGAACGAGACGAACTCCCGAAACGATGCGTAGTCGAAGGTGCCTTTGATCCGGATCTCCGCCTTGTCGAACGTGGAGTCGTCATCGGCGCTCATACGTCGAGCACCAAGCGCTTGCCCTTGCACCGGGAGATGCAGGGCATGATGACCTTGCCGGACTTTTTCTCGGCCGGGTTCAGATACACGTCGCGATGGTCGGGCTCGCCTTCCAGAACCGTCGTAAGGCAGGTCCCGCAGACGCCTTGCTCGCAAGACGTCATGATCTCGATGCCTTCGGCCAGCAGAGCCTCGGTGATCGGCTGGCCCGGGGCGACGACGACCGCCTTGTCCGACTGTTTCGCATAGACCTCGAATGCGACGTCGCCAGAGGCGTCGGCGATCGGCTCGACAGTGAAGTATTCGAGATGGACCTGTTCCGAGGGCCAGCCCTTGGCCTCGGCGGTTGTGACGATGAGGTTCATGAAAGGCTGCGGCCCACATGTGTAGACATGGGCGTTGCCAGCTCCGGCTCCTGAGAGCAGTTGCGCGATTGTCTCATCGCGCTGCTCGCCGCTCAGGCCAGTATGGATTGTCGCCGTCACCGCGTCGCCGAGCAGCTTTTTGAAAGGCGTGTGATCGGCGCTGCGCGTGAACAGGTGCAGATGATGCGGGCGTCCCCAGGCGGCCAGATGTCGGGCCATCGAAAGCAGGGGCGTGATGCCGATGCCGCCCGCGATGAGGATGCTTTCGCCGTCGGTTTCAGACAGCGGGAAGTTGTTCTTTGGGTCGCCGATGGTGATCGTGTCGCCTTCCGACAAGCCATGCATGCCCGAAGAGCCGCCGCGCGACTCCAGTTCGCGCTTCACTCCGATGAAGTAGCGATCGCGTTCTTCCGGACCGTTCCAGAGTGAATACTGCCGAACCAGCTTCTCACCGACGTGAACGTCGATGTGGGAGCCCGGTTCGAGAGGAGGCAGCGCGTGACCGTTGCACGGGCGCAGGTCGAAGCACTTGATCTCGCTGGTCTCGTTCCAGACTTTCGCAATGGTGACCTGAAGCGTCATAGTTCTCACTCCGAAGGCGGACGGCCCGATAACTCAAGACGATCAACACAGATCCAGATGCGACGGCGATCATTGCTCACCGGTACGCCGGGCCATCCTGGCGTTCGATCGATCGGATCAGCATGCGTGCGGCGCTCTAGGCGCCGCTCAGTCCATTTAGGCGTCGACGCCGTAGCGAAGGGCTTTCTGCGAAAGCCAATCGCCGTAGGGCGTCTGAAGCACTGGCGCCCGGTCCGAGTTCTCAAGCGTCGTCTTGAGCGCGGTCATGGCGGTCGCGACGTGATGCGCCAAGCCTGCAAAATGATCCGACGCCGGATCGACCACAGCCACGAGCGCGTGCGCGATGACCGTGTGAGCGTCGACCGGTTGTCCGTAGACGCCAAAGAAGTCGAAACGCTTCACGGCATTCGTCGAGAACGTCGGTTGATCCATGGACAGCAGAGCCGAAAACGGATGCGTTGTCGTCCATCGAAATGCGCCGTTAGCGTCGAGCGGGACGACATGGCCGCCATAACCGTCGCGACAGAAGGCGCCGTTGTCGTTCAGGCTGTCCGTCCGGGAAGCGCTGGTTTTCAGGTCGCTGACTAGGAAGCCGTCGCCGGCCGTGTCCATGACGGTTGCGATCAGGCGAAGGCCCGAGCATGCGATTACGGGCGTCGAAACATTCAGCGTCTGGCGATCGACCTCATAATACTCGATGAGCGGTTCGGGAGCCCGGTTCGGTCGGCCGAGCGTTGTCCAGACAAGGCCTAGACGTTCAGTGACCGGCAGCGCCTCACCGTTCATCGACGCGGAAATCCAAGTGCGATGAACGGTGAGCTCGAGCGTGCGCCCCAACAAGGTTGTCGTCAGGCGGTTATGTCGACGGATATCGACAGGTGAGCCGATGGGATACCAAGCATCCCATACGGCTCGGTCTTCACGCGCGTCCAACGGGGTGCTCCCGCCTACTCGCTCTCGATGAGATTGGTGTAGAGCGCCTTCTTGAAGGCCTCCTGACCGTCCTGCGCGCCCATCGCGAGTTCGCGGAGCCACTTTCGATACTGGTTGGACACCTTGTCGGTGGGCAGCGAGACCTCTTCGAGCGACAGGTCGCCCGGCTGCGTCTCAATCACGGGCTGATCCTCGGCAAGGACAACCTTCTGGAAGTCCAGAGGCACCGAGTCCGGCATGTCCGGGTCCGTGTGGGCGATGATCATGAAGTTTCGGCAGGTCTCGCCATCGATCGGGCTCGATGTGGTCCAGAGCAGGAACGGCTGATCGTTCCTGTAAAGGCGGATGTCGAGATTGATGGTGAAGGGCATCGCCGCACGATAGTCCCAGGAGCCGAGCGGGCTATCGGGAGGCAGGATGTCCACCATGTCCTTGCCTGGCTCCATGTAGAACCTGAGCTCGCCGTCGACGCGATCCATCGGAACGATGGCGGGCTCGGAATAGGCCGGATCGTAAAGGGTGCCCGGATGGACGTAGGCGAAATGAGAGAAGTCCGTGAAGTTTTCCCAACGCCTCTCGGCTGAGCTGTCCCAATTGTAGGGCTTGGCGATGATGACCTTCTTGTATTCGGGATTGTCCCATGCGCCGCAATACGGAATCTGCGTCGCGTTCCAGGTCGAATCCAGCCGAACCCACACAAGTCCGTACCTGACCTCGCATTCGTAATTGGGAGTGAAAGCCTTCTTCGGGATGGGGTCATTCGGCGCCGCGGGGATCTTTCCGCAACGGCCATCGGCGTTGTACTGCCAGCCGTGATAGGGGCACTGAAGACGCTCGTCGACGATCTTGCCGGCGGAAAGCTTGGCGAAGCGGTGGGCGCAGCGGTCGCGCATCGCCACGACCTTCCCTTCCAGCTCGACGATGACGACCCCTTCGCCGAGAAGCCGAGCGCCAAGCGGACCCCGGCCGTCCGGGCCGGCCGCCTTGAGTTCATCCATGGTGCAAACGGGGTGCCAGAAATGGCGAAGATAGGTGCGATCCTCGACCAGCGAGCGGGGCTGAACAACCATGTTCATGTCGGTGTCCTCCTGAATGTGTTGTATTTTTTTCTTGTTATAAAAAGGACGCGAGCGGTCGAAAAGTGACTCAAAAAGAGATGCGTCGTTCAGAATGCGGAACGGAGAACCGTAGAAGAAGAGCACATAGACGCAATGCGGCGGCGAGCTTTGGGCCACTAAGACCCATTGCGGGCGCATGTCCGGCATTCCGCAGCTCGCGAACTCGCGCGCTTACGCAGTAGCGCCTACAAGAATCGATGGTATTGGGGCAGGAATACGGGCGCACGACTGTCAGGCGAAACACAGGGACGCTTCGTCGGAGGTCGTCAGGTGCATTGGCTGCGACTAGCCAGTGGCTCGCGCAAGTATTGCCGGCAGAGAAGACTGGGATCTCCACCAGCCTGAAAGGGCGTCACGGCTTGGCGTGAGAAATGTCGACAGGTCGCCCGCGTAGGCGGCCCACTCGTTGGAAAACTTGGGCGCCACGGATGTTAAGATCGGCACGTTGCATTCGACGGCGGCCGCAAAGGCGTCGATCAGGCCGGAGCGGCGTGCTTCTAGCTTGCCAAATTTCGCCAGCACGACCAGGTCGCAGCCCCCACGGATCGCGGCGATAGCGTCTGCGCAAGCCTCGACGACGCCGGACGCGTCCAGTTTGCAGGCGATCGACCCAGACCCAAGCTCTTGCGCGAGCTTGTAGCGCCGGCCGCTGGAGAGGTCCTTAAGGAACCGATCGCCACAACCTGAACTGTCGGCGTCGACAATCGTTTCGACGCAGCCAGCGACACGAAACCCGTCGTGCCGGCGCGCCGCGACGAACTCTGCAAGACGTGACTGCACGACGAAGCTTGCGGCGCCCTGAAGGGCAGCGATTGGGGTGCTCATTCACAAGCCCTCGATAGGAGGTGAAGACCCGGCGCCTGGTCTGGGAGCGGCGACGTGAAGCTCCATACGGAACAGGGGTTGAAAACTGCATCGGACGATGATCCGCCCGTCTGCGACGACAATCGCCGACATACGCTGCCCCGGCGCCTGCGGTGGCAATGTCAGAAGCGCTCCGCCTTCAAACGAGAGATAGAGACTGTGAGCGTCGCCAGTCGAATTGGCAAAGACGATGTTGTCGCCGGTCGCCGCGGTCAGATGGACCGGAGCCGTGCTGTCAGGCGTCATCTGTATTAGATGAGCTCGTGTTCGGCGCGCACTGCTAAGCGCTGTCAGAACGAAAAGCAGGATCGTTAGACAAACGATGACCACGCCGACGATGACAATCATGGATGATCCTAAAGCCCGCCAAGACACAGCGCGGTGTCGAAGGTCGATAGCCCTGAGCCGGCCGACGGACGCCGACGCAATCGCGCGGGTCCCCGCCACGTCGAGTGCCGAGGACGACTGGCGCGTCGTATCGGGATGTCAGGCTGTCCTGCTCTAGACCTCGACGGCGAATGCGTGAGCGGAGTGAAACGGCAGCGCTTCGGCGTCGCCATACTCTTCGCGGCGCGATCGCGGGTGCGATGGTCACGCAGCGTAAGAACGCGGTCCCGGGAAGGGAAGGCGGCGAACTTGGAGGGGGCGTTCAGAGAAATGAACGAAAGAGGGCTGGTGGTCAGTAAAGCTGGTCGCTCGTCGGAGGGTCAGGCCGGGCCGAAGGCATAGGTCAGCCAGTAGACCCACACGCCAAGGGCCGCTGTTCCGCCGCCCAGCCACAGCGCAACCTCTTGGGCCAGCTTCGCAGGCGTCCTGTCGGCGCGGCGAACTGGCGGCGCAGGGACCTGGCCGAATTCAACCACGTCGACGAGGCCTCAATCGGACCGTCGCCTCGACGCCGGCGATTTCCATCCCGGGAGGAGGGGGCGGGAGCGCTCCCAGCGAAAGTGAGCCGGCCGGTATGTCCTTAAGCTCTCCGTCCTGCTCGCAATAGAAATGGTGGTGGTCGGAGGTGTTGGTGTCGAACCAGAGCTTCGTGCCATCCAGGACGACCGCGCGGAGAAGGCCAGCGTCCCTGAACTGGTGAAGTGTGTTGTAGATCGTCGCCATCGAGACGTGCAGCCGAAGAAGCGACGCTTCATAGCCGATGAGATCTGCGCAGACGTGTCGATCGCCTTTTCCGAAAATCAGATTGGCGAGGCCGATCCGTTGCCTTGTGGGGCGCAACCCTGCTTCTCGCAGCGTCGTGGCGTGATGCCGTGCAACGCATGACGTCGGGCGGAGCGCGCACTCGTCCTGCGGCGCGGTCCCGGACGTAATGAGGGGGCGTCGAGTGTCGGACATCGGCTTTCGTTTCGATCGAGGATAAGGGCGCGCCCGGCCGACGCGACGGCCGGGCGCGCGAATGTTGGATCAGCCCTGCTCGCGGCCCGAGAAGCTGAGCCGGAAGGCGTTCCCATCGGGATCGCGGAGCACGGACTGGAACCAGCCGTAGTAGGTCTCGAAGGGAGCCTTCACGAGCGATCCGCCGAGCTTCTGGGCTTTTTCGGTTAGCGCGCGAAGCTCCTTCGGAGACGGCACGTTGAAGGTCAGCAGATTGCGTTCGCCGGAGCCCTGCTGCTTGGTGAGATTGAGCAGGTCGTAGGCGCCTTCGGCGCTGATGCCGAGCGATGCGGTGCCAGCCTTGTAGCCACGAAAGAGATCGGTACGGCTCTCAACGATCTCTTCGAGCTCGAGGAGGGTGCTGTAGAACTTTCCCAGTCGATCGATGTCCGAAGAGATGATGTTCACATAAGAGATTTCGATCATGATTTGGATCTCGTGTGTACATGGCCATTCACACCGGGCGCACGATGAGGTGCGCGTGTGGGACGCGAAGGCCGAGCTTTGAGTAGGCCCCGCCAAAGCTCCAACGGATAGATCGCAGAGCCGCACGGGGCGTTCAGGAAAGCGAACGCTTCAGGGCGCCGTTTGAGCGCGCGCATCGACGTTTGCGAGGCGCGCGCCCAAGTCGCGTCATTCAAAAACGGACGACAGCCAAACCCTGGAAGCGGCTTTCGTCGGCTTTGGTGCCGAGCTTGTTGCGCCAGTAGTGATATTCGGTGCCGAGATAGAAACGGCCCTTCTCACCCCAGATCGCGTTGCCTGCGTCCCAGCGGAGCTGAGGCTCGGCGAGGATCCAGTCGTGCAGTTTGGTGCCGTAAGTGTAGTTGCGCGAGCGTGGGGTGTATTCGGCGAAGCCTTCGAAGCTGAACAGCTGATTGCCGATCTCGAAGGGATATGCCCAAACGAGCGTCGCCTGCCAGCTGTTGTCGGTTTTGCCCGCCTTTCCGAAGCGGCCCGAGCTGTCATCGATGTAGGCGGTGAAGAGCGTGCGGAAGGCCAAAAAGCCCGGAACATTCCAGTCGACATAGGCGCCAGGCACGTAGGCGCGGAAGTGAGACTCGACGCCAGCGTTAACGCCGGCCGTCAGGCCGATGTCCCTTACGGGGCCGCCGTAGGTCAGGCCGAGGATCTTTGCCGAGCTGAAATAGGCGTAGAACTCACCATACGCATCCCGATCCTGGTAGCCATCTTTCCCGCCGTCGTTCTCGAAGTCGATGAAGAAGTAGAGATCGCCGAGCGGGTTGGTGCTGAAATGCTGGATGGTGACGATAGGCGTCCAGGAGTTCGTTCCGGTGAACGGGTTCTTCAACCGACCCATCAGGAACTGAGCTTCGGTGACGCTGAAATAGGGGCTCGCTGCGACAGCTGGAACCGGCTCCGCCAGGTCAGCGGCCTCCGCACGATGATTGACGCTGAGTCCCAGCAGGGTCGCCGAAAAAGCCAGTGCGGCGCCAGCAAGTCTAGAAAGTCTCATGATCATTTCCCCCGAAGCCGCTGCCGATGGGCAGCTTTGCTGAGTCCGAAATGCGATCATTGCTGTTATGGATCGGTCGATCGCAGACCTTAGAAAAGACGCAACACAGGGGCCCGCGTTGGCAGACAGCCGACGACGTGGTTCCAGTTCTTGCGGTATGCGCTGGTTACTTAATCTGACTTGCGCGCGTGTCCGGCACGCAGGTCAGAAGCCCGTAACCGAGGCGTCGTACTATCGCGCCGTTAGGCTGGCGCGATGTTCCAGGTGTCAGCGAACGGCGCTGACACCCGGCATTGGCGTGAAGCCCTCCAGCGAGATGACGTTCTTCAGCCACCGTCCGACGGCGCGGAACGGCGAGACGTCGATCCCGCCGTCGCCGGCGACGGCGACGCACGGAAAGCAGGCGATGTCGGCGACGGTTGGCTTGGCTCCGACAAGCCAGGCGGAGCCTTCGAACTCGCGATCGGTCAGATAATCGTCGAGCACGGTGATCTGGCGTTCGGCGTCGCTACGTGTCTGGGCGACGTCGATGCCCTGTCCCCCGAGCATGCTGTGCAGTCGTGAGGCGCCGATCGTGTGATTGAGTTCATTGGCGAAAGAGAGCCACTGAACCACTCTGCTCGAGGCTCGGGTGTCGCCGACTGGCCACCAGTGACGGTCACGATCATGTTCACGGGCAATGTAAAGAAGAATGGCGTGCGGATCGTCGAGTACGAAATCGTCCTCGACGAGCACCGGCACCTTGCCCTGGGGGCTTCGCTCCAGAAACTTCGGAGATTTGTTCTCCTGCCCCGGATAAACGTCGACCGGCACCGCGTCGTACTGGACGCCTAGAAGGCCGGCGAACAGTCGAACCTTGTAGCAGTCCGTCGACAGAACGTAGTCGTAGAGCTTCATTTGACGGGTCTCTGATCTCAGCTCTGCGGGAAGACGCCGTAAGACTGGCCGTGCGACTTGAGCCAGCGCCGGAACGCGATGGACGAGGCGTCGGCGCGGGTCGGCAGCTCGAGACGAGGATCGAGCGGCAGGAGCGAAGGAACCTGGTTCTCGAGGATCATCCGGTCCTGCATGAAGATCATCTGCTGGAATTGGATGAGGGCGTTGTCGGTGGTCTCATCGTCATAGACCAGGACGAAGGAGTGCACGTCGCACTCCGTCTCGGTCTTGGGCTGGATGAACAAACCGACCAGATCCCAGGTGTTCGAGCGGACCGGGCAGGTCTTGTAGAGCACCGTGCTGAAGGGCTGCGGCACGCGGTACATGTATTTGGTGAGCTGTCCGCCCTCGGCGGCGGCCGCAGCCTTCGGCTGGAAAAACTCGCACTTCGTCGCCCACACCTCGTCGGTGTCCTCGCGCACCTCGACGTCGTAGTCCGCCACCGTGGTGTGCGGCTCTTCGCCGAGAATGCCGGTATGAACGAACGGGAAGTGAGCCATGTCGAGAAAGTTCTCGACCACGCGCAGCCCGGAGCAGCGGACGGTGATCGCGCCTGCCGTGACCAGGCGCCGGCCGGGCTCTTCAAATTCCGGCATGGCGTAGAGGTCACGCGGGCTGGAGCTCAGCGTCGTCCAGACATGGCCGTAGCGCTCCTGCACGGGAAGCATCGTCGAGGCGCCGGATTTCGCGGGCGTACGGATGCGCAAGGCTCCGTCGACGCGCTCGATGACGATGTCGCGATCAAGAAGCTTCGTATCGTACGGCGCAGTCGCCGAGACATCTTCAAGGCGCGCGACAGCGTACCACTGTGAAATTGTGAAATCGTCCTGGGGCATGAAAGTCCTCCTGAAGTCGCTCGACTCGACGAAGGCCACTCCGCGGCAAGCGTTGTTATTCTTTGGTCGATCAACGTCGTTTAAGAGGCGACTGCCAGTTGGGTCTCGCTGATCGGGAATGCGGAAGAACGCGTCGGTTGAGCATCGATCTGGCGCCGAACGTGCCGGCCCCAACGCGCACAGCGCTGCTCTGGCGCGACGTCGCCTGTCGCTTCGGAAGCGCTGACGAGCAGGTGAACGGCGGTTGTGAACTCGTCGATCGGCTGGAGCGCGCAGAGGGCCTCGACGCCGGGAGCGAGCACGATCTGCAACAGGGCTTCGTTGAGCTTGACGACAGGCGCGCTGTCAGCGGCGACCGAGCCGTCCTCCGTGCCCATTTGCAGAGCGGAGCGGTGCTTCAGCAGCGCAGTCTCCGCATCATCGATCGAGCAATCGAACTTCAGCGTCTGGCATGCGATCCATTCGCCGAGGACCTCAGGAGCTGGCTCGACGGCGGCTTCCTGAGCGACCCAGATCAGGCCGCCGGCTTCATGGCACTGGTAGCGAGAGACCTTGATGGTTTTGGGGGGCGTGAGCCCGGGATGTGCGGGGATGGACACGCAAGCGCCGTCGCCGTCGTAGCCCCAGCCATGGTAGAGACAGGTCAGCCGGTTTTCCCGGACAAAGCCGAAGGACAACCTCATGCCGCGGTGGGGACAGCGGTTCTCCCAAGCGCGAGCCTTTCCGTCCGCGCCGCGCCAGATCGCGAGGTCGATCCCGCGAACAACCGCTCGTTCAGCGCGGCCGGCATGTAGGCCCTTGCTTAACGAGACGGGATGCCAACTATCTTGAAAGGGATGCGTCATTACTCGTCCATCTAGCCGTCGCCCAATGCGAGAGAATTTCGACGCTAGGATGGGTCTGTCGCGCTAGCTAGTCGGCTGCGACGAACTGGGTGTCTCAGATTTGGAACAAATATGAACTACGAGTACGAGCTGAAGGACATCTCCTGCTTCGTGCAGGTCGCTCGCGCAGGCAGCCTGTCGCGGGCGGCGAGCGTATACAATGTCCCGAAGGCCAGCCTAAGCCATCATTTGCGTAAGCTTGAAGACGCACTTGGCGTTCAACTTTTCACACGCAAAACGAAGGGGCTAGAGCTCACCGACGCCGGAAAAAAATACCTCGAACTGTGCTCGGATATTTTCGACAGCTGCGAAAATGCCGCAAGTGCAGCGCAGCGAGCGCACTCAAGCATCGGGGGGACGATCAGGGTCGTCGCCACATCGGAGTTTGGCACCTCGGTGCTCGGCGCGGCGGCGCTGTACTTCTCGGCCGTCTACCCAGACGTAGACTTCGATCTGCAATTTGCATCCAACGACAAGATTATCGCGGGGCAGGTGGACTTTGATTGCCTGATCTATCTCGGAGAGCCGCCGGATTCGCCGCTGATGCGGCGCAAGCTGGGCGAGTTTTCCTACGCGCTTTACGCCAGCCCTTCCTTTATGGAGCGGAATGCGTTCCGGCGCATTGAGGATGTAGATGGCGTCGATGGCGTCATCTACCAGAGAAATGGCGTGACCGAGAGGTGGATGCTGAATCTGGGAAGAAACCGTCGTATCTGTGCGCCGCACTCGAAATTCTATGTGAATGATTATTGGATGGCGAAGTATTTCGCCGTGGAAGGAACGGCGATCGCCTACCTTCCTGATTTTTTCGTGAAGTATGAGGTCGAAGCAGGGGTGCTGGTTCCTGTCGTGAAAGACTGGAAGTCACACAGCGTGCCTGTCTCGATCATTTACTCCGCGCAGAAACACCGCATCGCGCGGATAACGAAACTCGTCGAAGTGCTTTGCGAGAACTTCGACAGGTTTACGGTGACCCCCGGCTATTCGCTGGTCTCACGTGAAGACGAACGCCCAGGACACTGATTGGCGACAGATGGCTCCCTTGCTGTCAGTGAGGGGTGCCCATTGCGCCGCTGCGGGTTCGTTCAGCACCTGAGACAGCTCGGCTCGCTCGGGGCGGACATCGCCCGGTCCGAGAATACGAACAAAAGTAGCCCCGAAGCCGAAGCTCCGGGGCTACGCGCCTCCCCAAGACGCATGCAAGTTTGCAGACAGCGGGTCGGTCTCGCGAGCCGCCCCAGTCGCTTTACTCGGCGGCTTCCATCATGTCCGGGTAGGTGCGGTCGCTTTCGATGACGCTGCCATAGAGCGCCTTGCGGAAGGCGTCCTTACCCTGCGGATAAGCGGCCTCGAGTTCCTTCAACCATTTGCGGTACTGCATCGAGACCTTGTCGGTCACGACCGACAATTCGTTCTCGTAGAGGTCGTCCGGCCACTGAGACTCGATGACCGGCTTGTCCTCGGCGAACACGATGTTGTTGAAGTTGATGTGCGGATAGTCCGGATCGTTGAGGCTTTTGTCGCGAGCGAAGAGCAGGAAGTTCTTGGTCTGCTTGGAGCTCACCGGGCAGGACACGTTGAACAGGATATGTTCCGTGTTCCCGACGTACTTCATCACCGCCAGATTGATCGCGAACGGCATGCTGCAATGATAGCTGAAAACGCCGATCGGGGCCTGGTCAGGCACGTCCATGCCGGCCGGAGTGTCATAGATGAAGCGGAACTGGCCGTTGACGCGGTCCATCGGCACGATCGGAGGCTCGGCCATATTTGGGTCGAACAGCGTGCCGGGATGAACGAAGGCGAAGTGCGAGAAGTCGGTGAAGTTCTCCCACCGCCGCGCGGCGCTGGCGTTCCACCAATAGGGCTCCTGAACCACGATCTTCATGTTCGGCTTCTCAGCCGCGCTGAAATACGGAATCTCGGTGACGCCCCAGGAGCTGTCCATGCGGACCCAGATGAGGCCGTACTTCTCTTCGCACTCGTATTTTTCGAGCCGGGCGCGGGCAGAAATCTTCTGCGTCGGACACGCCGGCATCTTGGTGCACTGTCCCTCCGCGTTGAATTTCCAGCCGTGATAGGGGCACTGAAGTTCGTTCTCGTTCACGCGGCCAAGCGACAGGCGTGCGAAGCGATGAACGCACTGGTCCTTCATCGCGATGAATTTGCCGTCGAGGCGCGCGATGACGATCTTCTCGTCGAGCAACTGAACGCCCATCGGACCTACGCCGGAACCGTTCGCGGTCTCGAACTCGTCGAGCGTGGCGACAGGGTGCCAGAAATGCGCGAGGAAGCTGTAGTCTTTAATTAGTGGCCGAAGTTCAGGCATGGAGTCACTCCCTACTCTTCCTGATCGGAGCCAGTGCGTAGGGCGTGCGCCCTTTCTCTTTGGCTCTCCCGCAATTCTGAGTGCGGACAGCAGCGATTAGATTTGGGGTACTTCTAGTTTAGAAGCGCAAAAAATTAGACAGCGCGTTCCAAACTTTGGACGCCCAAAAGGCTGACAGACCAAGGGGTTCGGGGGATAAAGGCAAGAGATGGGTCGTTGCCGGTGGGGCAGGGGACCGTTCTGACGCGCGTTTGGCGATCAGTGCGAACCTCGTCATCGACGGATGACCCGCTTCCGGCTGATTCAGTCGACGTCACGACGTTACCGCGTACGTCGAGGCGCCGCAAAGGCCTGAACACTAAAGTGTGGTTAGCCAGTAGTGCTCGAGTCCTGAAACCAATGTCTGAGCGAAAGCAAACTGCGGGCGTCCTTGTTATCGGCGACGAAATCCTCTCCGGCGAGGTGAAGGAGAGGAATGTCGGCGTGATCGCCGACCTGCTTCTCGAGAGCGGAGTCGAGCTTCGGGAAGTGCGGATCGTGCCAGACGAAACGCCGGAGATCGTAGCGGCCGTGAACGCGCTTCGCCGCCACTTCACCTATGTCATTACGACCGGGGGCATCGGGCCGACCCATGACGACGTCACTGCCGACAGCGTGGCGGCGGCGTTTGGCGTGGGCATCGACGTCGATGAACGCGCGCGTGCGATCCTTGAACGCCATCACGGCGTTGGTGGCCTTAATGCAGCGCGCTTGCGCATGGCGCGGATCCCTTTCGGAGCCGACCTCATTGAGAGCCCCAGGACAAAGGCGCCCGGATTTCGGCTCGACAATGTCTTCGTTCTCGCCGGCGTGCCGGAGATCATGGTCGCGATGCTCGAGCAGGTGAAGCCGTTGCTCGGCGCAGGGGCGCCGGTCGCCCGCCGTGTTGTTGAGGCCGCGGCATTGCCGGAAAGCGTCTATGCCGACGCTTTGAGGAGCCTCGCGGCGGAGCGCGCCGATGTGTCGATCGGATCCTATCCGACGATGACAGAGGACGGCTGGAAAAACACGATCGTTGTCAGAGGACGGAGCGCCGACGCAGTCGAGAGCGCGACGACTGCGGTCGAGACGATGCTGGATCGCCTTGGCCGCCGAACTGGTTCCGCGGTCGTGGCCTGATCAAGGCCGCCGGCGGCCGTGCGACGGCACCGGCGCAAACAAAGATAACCGCACGGGTGGAAAACACGATGGCAGTGCATTTCGAGACGACCAAACCGCAGGCGCTTCTGGACGCGTTTGACGATCGCCTGAAGGCGACCGAGGTCTGGAGGGTGATCGATTTTTGGGAGAAGTGCGAGGACGGCGTCTCGTACACTCATGCTTCCGATGAATGGAGGTCGAAAGCGCTACTGCGTCCCGTGATCAGCGAAAACAGGCTGACTTTTAATATCGTCAAGCCGCAGGACCAGTCCGGCTCAGCGACCGTCTACGCGCACTATCACGGTCAGATCGTCGAGGCGTTTCTTCGCCAGTTGGATCTGCATTTCAGTTCGATCGAGTCGACCCCGCACTGCGTCGAAGGCGACGAATGGGCCTGATGGCTTCTTGAGAAGACGATGACAGACATCAGGAGATAAGTATGGCGCTATACTTCTTCACCAGCCAGCCGCAGGCCCTTCTGAACGCCTTCGAGTCGCGTGTGCGACAATCGGAGCCGCGTGGTCGGATCGCGGCGTGGCGGAAGAGCAATGACGGAACGCTTTACACCCATTCCGACCCGGAATGGAGCGAGAAAGCCTGGCTCAAGACCCGCGTCGACAACGACAAGCTCGTGTTCAATATCCTGCGTCCCCACGACCGCTACGTATCGGTCCAGGGCTACGCGTTCTTCTACGGCCAGCTGATCGAAACATTCACTGGCCATCTCGACCTCAGCTTTGACCGGGTTACGGTGACGCCTCGCTGCACAGACGGTGACCTCTGGGCGTGAAAGGGACGGATGTTTCTGCAGAGGGCCGGCTTGAGGCGCTTTCTCTCAAGCCGGCATGTCGCGTAAGCGCGTCGTGCGACTGCCAGTGGCGGTCATCGAAAGCCGGTGATGGCTGCCGTGCCCATGTCAGGGGCGCGAGGACGGCGGGATGGCGTTCACCGCCGTAGCCCGGCCGAACGCAAGCCGGCAGCTCCACGAGCAGCAATTGGCCGCCAGCGCCGGACGATTGCGCTCTGCGAACGCCGAAGCAGGCGCGGCACCACTCTTCAATCGATGAGCAGACACCCGGCTCGCGAGGAGCGTGCGCGGCATGTGCGGTTGCGAACGCGCAGCCGATGCCTCGGTCGCTGTCTACCCCCTGCCGCCCTATCCTGGCCGCTTGCCCGCACAGTTTTGAGCCTTTGCCCGACAATTGCGCATCGCAACGTAAAAAAGAGGCGTGATGTTGCGACGCAAAGTGGCATTAGGGCCAAAATTTGTTCAGTATAGACCGTCCAAGAATACGAACGGTCTGTCTATAGATTTGGACTTTTAGTTTTTAATTTCGCAAATCTAATCTCTCATTTAGCGAGAGCGGCAGCCGCGCAAGTCGCGAGGCTTTTCAGGGCGTCGACAACTCATTCGGAGTTTCGATCGGCGGTCTGTCGAAAGCGAAACAAGAATTCTGACCTGATCCACGACCGGGAGGCCGTCGCGAACATCTTTGTGCGCGAATGATTCATGCTGCCATGGGGCCACCGGTGGGTGGCCTCCAGGATCAGGAAGCGAGGACGCGAAGACAGATCTTCTGAATCAAGTCGCGCAGCGCGCAGTCGAAACTGCCTCTGTCTCAGAGACGGCCTTTCTGACTGCGAGAGCGCTAGCCTCAGGCGGACGATGCGTCCGCCACCGTAGCAAAGGTTACTTCATGCTGATGGCGTCTCAACCTGTTGCGTACACTGAGTATGACGGATCGGAAGTCCTCCTGGAGTTGAGAGGTCTTACGAAACGGTACCCTACGATCGTCGCCAACGATGGCATCGACCTGGTCCTGAGGAAGGGCGAAATCCACGCGGTTCTGGGAGAGAACGGGGCCGGCAAGTCGACCCTGATGAAACTCATCTTCGGAGTCACCAGCCCGGACGAAGGGTCGATTCGCTGGAACGGCGAGGACGTCGCGATCACCAGCCCATCTCATGCGCGGTCTCTCGGGATCAGCATGGTCTTTCAGCATTTCACGCTGTTCGAGACCATCACCGTCGCTGAGAACATCGCGTTGACGGTGCCGGGCAGCATCGCCGACCTGTCGGCTCGGATCCGGCGGACCAGCGAGGAGTTCGGTCTACCGATTGAGCCGCATGCGTTGGTTCATTCGCTTTCGATCGGCGAACGTCAGCGCGTCGAGATCATCCGCTGCCTTTTGCAGGATCCGTCGCTCCTCATCCTAGACGAACCCACATCAGTCCTCCCACCGCCCAGCGTCGAACAGCTCTTTGTCACGCTCAGGCAGCTGTCGGATCGCGGCATCGCTATTCTTTACATCAGCCACAAGCTCGAGGAGATCCGCTCCCTTTGCCACTCCGCGACGATCCTGAGGCAGGGGCGCGTCACCGGTAGCGTCATTCCAGCCTCTAAGACTGCACGCGAGCTGGCTCGACTGATGATCGGCAAGGACCTGCCGACCACGAAGCATCTTCCGGCCAAGCCGGGCGGAGACATCGTTCTGAAAGTCGATGGACTATCGACGGCGAAGGCTGATCCGTTCGCGGTAAACCTGGACGGCGTATCGCTCGAGGTCCGTGCGGGCGAGATCCTCGGCGTCGCTGGCGTCTCGGGAAATGGGCAGTCGCTGCTGACGAGACTGCTTTCTGGCGAAGAGACGCTGTCGAAGGACGACAAAGCATCGATCGAACTGTGCGGCCGTCCGATCGGTCATCTGAACGCAGCCACGCGTCGTGACTCGGGGCTGGCTTTCGTCCCCGAGGAACGCCTTGGACGAGGCGCAGCCCCGACCCTTTCGCTGTCGGACAATGCGCTCCTGACGGCTCACCGGCGCGGGATGATCCAGACCGGTCTGGTGCGGCATCCAACGCGAGACCGCTTCACGGAAGACTGCATTCTCGATCTCGACGTCAGGTGCTCGGGCCGCACCGCGGTCGCAGCCAGCCTCTCGGGCGGCAACCTCCAGAAGTTCATCGTGGGACGGGAGATCTACACCGCGTCGAAATTGCTTGTCGTCTCGCAGCCGACTTGGGGCATTGACGTCAACGCCGCCGCGATGGTCCGCCAGCGTCTGATCGATCTCAGGGACAGTGGGGTCGCGATCCTGGTCGTCTCAGAAGAACTCGAAGAACTTTTCGAAATTTCAGACCGCCTCGTCGTGATGTTCAAAGGACGTCTGTCGACGCCGATGCCGACGCGGGACGTCGACGTCGAGACGATCGGGCAGATGATGATGGGCATGTTCGATGCGCCGGCGCCGGAGCATCGCGTTCAATGATCACGCTTCCTGGTTTCACCATCACCCCGCGCACCGACAGTTCGAGGGCGGGGTTGCTGCTCGTCACCGCCATCACGATCGGGATGGCGCTCGCGACCGCGACGATCATCTTCTCTTACTACAGCGCCTCGCCTGCGAGCGTGATGTACGTCTTCTTCGTCGAGCCTCTGCTGTCGACCTACAACCTCGGTGAGGTGGCCATCAAAGCCGCCCCGCTCATCTTGATCGCCCAAGGGCTCGCAATCGGGTTCCGGGCGAAGGTGTGGAACGTCGGCGCCGAAGGCCAGCTGATCATCGGCGCGATCCTTGCTAGCGCGATCCCGGTCTATTTTCCGAACAGCACGTCGCCTTTGATGCTGCCGGCGATGATCCTCGTCGGCGCGCTGGCGGGGATGCTTTGGGCATCGATCGCGGCGTTATTCAGGACGGCCTTCAACGCCAGCGAGATCATCGTCACGCTGATGCTGACCGAGGTCGCTCGTCAGATCCTCTACTACGCGGTGATGGGGCCGCTGCGTGATCCCGAAGGGTTCAGCTTTCCGCAGTCGATCCCTTTTCCGAACGCCGCGCTGTTTCCTGTGATCGGAGACACCCGCGCCAATCTCTCGATCCTGATAAGCATTGCGGCGGTCGTGGCGGCCTGGTTCTTCGTCACCCGTAGCTTCGCAGGGTTCCGGCTTCTCATCGGCGGCACGTCGCCTGACGCCGCCCGCTATGCTGGCTTCTCACAGAAGCAGGCGGTGTGGCTTTCCCTCCTTATCGGCGGCGCGGCCGCAGGGCTTGCCGGCGTCGGCGAGGTAGCTGGTCCTCTGGGCAAGCTGCAGCCCATCATCACGCCGGGTTACGGCTACGCGGCGATCGTCGTCGCCTTCCTTGGCGGCCTCAATCCGATCGGGATCCTGTTCGCCGGCCTCTTCATGGCGGTCATCTATGTCGGCGGCGATAATGCGCTCGCCAGCGGCGAGATCCCTGCTGCGGCGCCTGCGGTCCTGCAGAGCCTTCTGCTCGTCTACTACCTCGCGACCGCATTCCTGATCAGCAACAGGATCAGCTTCACCTCCTTCAGACTGGCGGGAGCACGGGCATGAACGAAGCGATCATCTTCGTGCTCGCGGGCGCGTTTGCGACCGCGACACCGCTTCTGCTCGCAGCCCTTGGCGAGCTGGTCTGCGAGAAATCGGGCGTCTTCAATCTGAGTGTTGAAGGCATGATGGCCATCGGAGCGGTCGCCGCCTTCGTGACGGTGAAGGAGACAGGCTCACACGCGCTCGGGATGGCCGCGGGCCTGACCGCCGCCATGGCGCTCTCCACGATCTTCGCGACGCTGGTGCTCCGGCTGCTGGCTAATCAGGTGGTCGCAGGCCTTGCCGTCGGCCTGCTGGGGCTTGGGCTTTCGGCGATGTTCGGGGCGTCCTATGAGGGCGCCGCGATCACGCCTTTGGGCGAGCTGCACATTCCCGTCCTCTCGAATCTGCCCGTCATCGGGAAGGTGCTCTTCCAGCACGACGTCGTGGCTTACTTCGCCTTCGCGATGAGCGCGGTGGTCGCCTGGTTCCTTGTCCGCACCAAGGCGGGGCTGACGCTGCGGGTTATCGGAGAAAATCCGTACTCCGCTCACTCGCTGGGGCTCCATCCGACCAGGGTCAGGTTCCTGGCCGTGCTGTTCGGCGGAGCGATGGCGGGTCTTGCCGGGGCTTATGCGGCGACCGTTCTGACGCCCCTGTGGTCGCAGGGGATGATCGCAGGACGCGGCTGGATCGCGGTCGCTCTGGTGGTGTTCGCCACATGGAGGCCGATGCGTCTCATGGCCGGCGCGTACTTCTTCGGGGCCGTCTCATTGCTCGATCTCGCCGTCCAGGCGCTCGGACTCGGGATCCCGTCTCAAGTGATGGCGTGCATCCCATACATCTCGACGATTCTCATCCTCGCCATTGTCTCCAGCAACGTCGTCCGCGTCCGACTGAACGCGCCGATGTCGCTCGGCGAGAGCTACAGACCCGCAACGTAAAAAGAAAAGAATGAGGCTTGCCGTGAAGTACAGTGTCGCTCTCGCAGCCGTGTTGTCTTGCGCCGCTTTGGCGCCCGCGTCGGCTGATCCTCTAAAGATTGGTCTTCTAATACCGAACGCCGTCGCCGAAGTCGGCTGGGACCATGAGATTGATCGCGGTGGAAAGGATCTCGTTCAGAAGTTCGGCGACCAGATCCAGCTCAACGCGGTCACGAACGTCCTAGAAGGCCCCGACGCCACGCGCGTCATGAACAAGATGGCGGCCGACGGCGCCAAGATGGTGATCCTCGGCGGGTTCGGTCAGATGAACGACGGTCTGCGCCTTGCCAAGAAGGATCCGAAGCTCAGCGTCCTGCATCTCGGCGGCTACCTTAATGAGCCCAACTTTGCGACGTTGGCGATCCGGCACTATGAGGGATCCTATCTCTGCGGAATGGCCGCCGGTTATGCTACGAAGTCCAAGCAACTCGGCGTGGTCGCTGCGTTCCCACTGCCGGAAGTGCTCAACATCCTCAATGCCTGGGTGCTTGGAGCGCAGAGCGTCAATCCCGACCTCAAGTCGGTGAAGGTGGTCTGGCTGAACTCCTGGTTTGATCCCACCAAGGAGAAGTCGGCGGCTCAGTCGCTCGTCTCGCAAGGCTCGGATGTCATCTACTCGCTCTTCCCCGGAACGGCTTCGACGGTCGCCGCCGCAGAGCAGCTGGGTGCTTATGTCACCGTCACGCTTTCCGACGCCTCCAAGATCGCGCCGACCAAGCATCTGTGCGCGGCGCAGGCCTCCTTCGGCCCCGGCTTCATCAAGAAGGTGCAGGAGGTCGTCGACGGAAAGTTTGCGGGCGACGACACCTTCCTTGGCGTCAAGGACGATTCCATGCGGGCCGCTGGCCTGAGCAAGGACCTTTCCGAGGAGCAGAAAAAGGCGATCCAAGCCAAGCAGGATGAAATGAAGAGCGGCGCGTTCCAACCGTTTAAGGGACCGATCGAGGCCAATGACGGAAGCCAGGCTGTGGCCGCTGAAGCGTCACTCACCGACAAGCAGATCCGGGGAATGAATTTCCTCGTGAAAGGGATCGACGCGAAGCTTCCGAAGAGGAACTGACGGTAGCGCTGGCGGGGCCGATCACTGCGGCTCCGCCAGCCTGAGCCATCGCTTACGCGATGAAGAAGCGGCTGAGGCCCATCTCCCGCAGCCCGCGACGGTAGTTGATTGAACTGCGATCAGCAGGGATGTGGCCTTCGAGACGCGGATCCAGTGGCAGATTCTCCGGCATCTGTTGCTCGACCATCGCGGCGTCTTCGGCAAAAATCTGGTGATTGAAGTCGTAGACGTCCTGCACCGGCCCTTCGGTGTCGAAGTTGCGTGCGATCGGACAAAACAGCCGCGTTTTGCGCGCTGAGACGGGCGAGGCGGCGTTCAGGATCGACAAGCGTCCGTCCGCCGGGAAATGCACCGTCAGATGAGCCGTGAACGGTAGATGGGCGCGGAAATGGCGCAGCCATCTGAAGCCCTCCGGGGCGGTCAGGTTTAGGCTGTTCGGATAGTTGCTGACCGTGCTCCAGTATTCAGCTTCGAAGCCGAAATCGGTTTTTCGGGTCTCATAGGCGGGGACGATCGGGTTGTCGGGGTCCGCAAACGTGTCCGTGTGGATGAAGGCGAAGTGGGCGATATCGAGAAAACCCTCGATCTGTCGGCCTGCAAAACCGTTGATGTCGAACGGCGGGACATTGATCTGCTGATACCCCTCGTCATCCCAGTGCGGCATGAACGGAACTGGCGTGGCGCTCTCGCCAGCTTCGGGTCGTAGGCACGTCCAAACGAGCCCGTAGCGAACGACCGCCGGGTAGGACTGCAAGTGCAGCTTATTGGGGATGGCGTTCTCAGGATGCGCCGGCACCCTCACACATTTCCCACCAAGCCCGAACTGAAGACCGTGATATGCGCAGCGTACGCCCTTGCAGTCAGGATTGGCCCCCAGCGTGAGCGGGACACCCCTATGTGTGCAAATGTCATTGGCGACCACAAGGTCCGCGCCAACCCGGTAAATCACAAGACGCTGATCAAGCAGCGTAGCGCCGGTGAGACCGGTACGGTCGAGGTCTCGTTCGAGCGCGACAGGATACCAGTGCCTGGCCAGGATGTGCCAATCGGCGGGATCAAAAGTGCACCCTCGAGGCAAATCGCCCAAATCTTCAAAATTAGAACTCGCGGCGACGCTCATGGAGCTCTCCTTGGTTGAGCGCTGAATCCTGCAACGACGCTCCTCCAAGAGGGTGTTGAGTTCCATATCTTTGTTTCGCATGATGTGTTGCGAAAAATAGAGCGCAGCCGTGGTCGCGTTTTCCCGCTTCACCCATTACTTCGTCGAAGTCGCGCGTGCAGGCTCTCTCCGCCGCGCTTCAGAGCGGCTCAATGTGTCCGCATCCGCGATCGACAGACAGATTTTAAAGGCCGAGGAAGCCTTCGGTCTGCCGCTGTTCGAGAGGATGCCGACTGGTTTGCGCCCGACGGCCGCCGGCGAACTTGTCCTGGCGGCCTCGCATCGGTGGACGGCGGACTATGACCGCCTCCAGGCTCAACTCGCTGACCTAGTTGGGCTGCGTCGAGGGCATGTGCGCATCGGCGTCATAGAAGCGCTCGCCAAGGGCTTTCTGGCGAGTGAGGCCAGACGTCTGAGAGACGAGTTTCCGGGTTTCACTATCGAACTCCAAGTCATGGACAATGTCCAAGCTCCTGCGGCGATCCTCGCTGGCGACGTCGATTTCGCGCTCATGCTCAATCCCCAGAATTCGCGAGACATCCTGGTGCGAGGGCGACGTGACGTCATCCTTGGTTTCGTTACGCCGCTAGAACACGTTCTGGCCGGGCATGGAGCGCGACGGTTCAACGCCTGCGTCGAGTTCGACATGGTCTGCCCGCAAGAACCTCTGGAGATTGCGGATCAGGTGCGGTCGCTGGAGGCCGCGACCGGGGTTCAGCTTCGCGCCGTCGCTTCCTCGAACAACATCCAAGTGTTGAAATCGCTTGTGAGCGAGGGAGTTGGGATCGGCGTACTGAGTTCAATTGATGTGATTTCCGAGGTTGATGCCGGAGTTCTAGCGTTCACGCCTATCTCAGACGCCTCGTCACCAAAGAACGTGCTGGCGCTTTGCGTGGGTAGAGCGCGTCAGCTCTCCGCGGCTGCAAGCCTGTTTCTGGCGCGGATCGAGCAGTCATTCGCCACGCCGGCTAGTCGCTGAATTCGACGTTTGATCGGCCAGGCGGTTAGGCTATGCGGGCGGACGCGCTGAGCAAGACCGGCGGCAGGCGTGGCGTCCTGTTGGTCGAGGAAATCGAGCAGAAGCTCGACGCGAAGCTGCTCGGCGGCCATGTCTAGCGGCTGTCAAACGTTCTGCCGGAGGCCCAGATCATCGCCGCGACGCATAGCCCGCTGACTTGGGTCACCGGTTCGTTGATCTCGTAGTCTTGCGACGGTCGCAGCGTGGCGTCGAACGAACTCTGGACGCGCCTTACGATTGAAGGCCGCCCAGCATGATCCGGCACAGCACCGGCTTCACCAAGCAGTTTAGGGAATCTGGCGCAGGACAGATGTTATCGACCGGCGCGGCGCATCGCGATGGCGAACCACGCAATGCCTCTGATTGTAATGATGTCTAGTAAGTTCTCACAATCTGTCAGAACTTAAATTAGAATAGTTATATATTAACGGAGTTGCATAGCCCAAACTTGCTGTCTATCAGCGACTGAAATTGTGCGGCTTGCGTCTAGCGTCATCATGTCTTCGATCCGTTCAGCAGGGGCCGCCGGCATCGCGGTGGCTTATTATGAAGAGCTGCGGCGGCACGTACGTCGTCGGGTCCGGGACGAGTCGTCGGTCGAAGACCTGGTTCAGGACGTCTGCGTGAGGCTCGCCGGCGTCGACCTCCGGAAGGTCGACAGCCCAAAGGCGTTCTTGTTCCGAATGGCGACGAATCTGGTCATCGACCATCGTCGCCGGCAACGCGTCCGGGATCAGACGGTTATCGAGATCGATCCGGAGTTCGAAGGCGTGGACGACAATCCCGACGCCGAGCGGCGTCTCGCCGCAAAGCAGCGTCTGGAGCTGCTCAAGCGCGCAGTCGACGAACTGCCGCCGCGATGCAGGGAATGCTTCGTGCTTCGACGGTTCGACAATCTCGAGCCCGACGAGATCGCGCGCCGCATGGGCGTCAGCCGCAACATGGTCGAGAAGCATCTGAGGTTTGCGGTCGCGCATTGCGCAGAACGTCTTCGTGAACTCAACTGAATTTTTGAACGGCCGCATCCTGTCACCGTGGATTGATCCGTCCTTAGCGGTGTACGGGAGACGTTCACGCGGCCGGATATGCTGGAACGAAACAATCGGATGACCTCTGGAGGCACCCCGCGTTCCACGCTCGACGAAGCTGCGGACTGGCATTTCAGGCGGGACGAAGGCCGGTTCGGTCCGGAGGACGAGGCCGCCTTCGAGGCCTGGCTCGCCGCCTCGCCGGAGCATCGATCCGCCTATGCAGAGGTGCGCTCGACATGGGACGACCTCGCCGGCATCCCGCGACCCGCGATCGCGGCCTCGGCGTCGCGGCCCCATGCTGGAGCCCGCCCAATCACCGGAATTTTTGCCCTCGCGGCCTGCGTCGCCGTTGCGATCGGCCTCGGCGCAGCCTTCGATCTTCCGACGCGCATCCGAGCGGACGCCTATTCCGCGACCGGAGAAACTCGGACCGTCAGGCTCGATGACGGATCCAGCGTCGAGCTCAACAGCGCGAGCGCGATCTCGATCGCCTATTCGCCGACGCGCAGAACCATCCGTCTTCTGCAGGGCGAGGCCGCCTTCACGGTAGCGAAAGATCCCGACCGCCCTTTCGTGGTCGAGGCTAATGGCGGAGCGGCGCAGGCGTTGGGCACCGTCTTCGTCGTCAGGGACTTCGGCGAGGAGACGACCGTTACCGTCCTCGAAAGCCGGGTCGCGGTGTCATATCCGGCCGGGGAGGCCGAGCTCGACCTGTCGCCCGGCGAAACGGTCGCCTATTCCAGCAAGGGGCTCGGACCGGCCCGTAAGGTCGACGCGGACGCCGAGACGGCCTGGCGGCGTGGAAAGCTGATCTTCGTCGATCGGCCGCTTGGAAGCGTGGTCGATGAGCTGAACCGCTATCATGTCGGCCGCATCGTCATCACGGATCCGTCGATCCGGAACCTGAGGGTCAGCGGCGTGTTCGCGACGGGCGATCCGATCCGGGCGCTGAACGGCCTCGAATTCTCGCTGGGCCTGCGCTCGACGAGGCTCACCGACCGGTTCGTGCTGCTCGGCCGCTAGAAAAAAAATCCAAGGTCCGACCTCCTCATTCGCGCGCCTCGTCCGTCAGTGCCAGACGGAGGCTGCGCGATCCCGCCGAGGCTCGCGGAGCTCCTCGAGATTTTCGAAGGGGGCGCCCGATCCTGGCGACGCGACGAGAAGTTCTGCAAGGCGCCGGCGCCCTGATCGCTGGCGCCGCCGGCGTTGGCGCGGCGAGGGCCGAGCCGATCCGCGTGGCCGACGACCGCGGCGTCGAGGTCGCGTTCGGGGCGCCGGCCCGGCGGCTCGCGGCGATCTCCTATTTCGGCGCCGACGTCGCGCTGTCGCTCGGGCTCAAGCCGGTCGCCTCGACCTACATGGTGCGCGGGCGAAATCCGGATTTCCTGCTGGACCATCTGACCGACGTCGCGCCGCTCGGGCAGCGGGCGACGCCCAATCTCGAACTGCTCGCAAACGCGCGGCCCGACGTGATCGTCGCCATGCGGCGTTATACGGAAGGCGCCGCCGCGCAGTACGGCAAGATCGCGCCCTACCTCGCCTACAACCTTGAGCTCTACGGCGAGAGCGCGCGGTCGGTCCTCGACCTCGCGACCATTCTGGGCGACGCCGAGCGCGGGCAGGCGCTCAACGAGCGCTTCGCGAGGGAGGTCACGGAGCATGCGGGCAAAGCCCCGCGGACGTCGCGGCCGCGCTTTCAGGTCATGTGGGGCGCCGACACGCCCTGGACGTTCTATTCCGAAGCCCTGCCTGCGGCTCTTCTGACAGCGCTCGGCGGCGAAAACGTCGCCGGGCCGAGCCCCGATCCGAGAATTCCAGGAAACTTCGGTCTCGAGATGAGCCTCGAGACCATGCTCGAGAAGGATCCCGAGGTCATCCTCGTCTACGACTACGGCCCGGACCGGCCGCAGGAGGCCAATCCGATCTGGACCATGCTGACGGCCGTCCGGACCGGCCGCGTGCATTATGTCGGCGACGCCTGGATGGAGTCGCACGGACCGGTCGCGCGCGCGCTCGTGCTCCGCGAGGCAGCGCATTTCCTTCATCCGGACGTCTTCCCGAGGCCGGACCCGCGCGAGGTCGCGGCCTCGATCATCCCGGCGTCGGTGAAGTGAGCGCGGCGTTGCCGAGCGTCGCCGAGGCCCGGCGGATCGTGGGGCTCGCGGTCCCGCTGTCGATGGTGCAACTCGCGCAGGTCGCGATGTCGACCACCGACATGGTCATGCTCGGATGGTTCGGCGAAGAGGCGCTCGCCGCGGGGGCGCTTGGCTTCCTCGCGTTCAACCTTCTGAGGACGATGGGATTCGGGCTCATCGTCGGGACCTCCAATCTCGTCGCGGCCGACGCCGGCACGGAGGTCCGGGGCGCGCATTTCGTCGCCGCGCTCGTGGTCGCGACGGTTTCGGCTGCGCTCGCCGTCGCGGTCATGACGCTCGGATCCGGCGCGCTCGCCATGCTCGGTCAGGACGCGGGCGTCGTCGAGGTCGCGGCGCGCTACCTCGCCTATGCGGCGCCGGGCATGCTTCCGCTGTTCTGGTTCTACGCCTATCGCGGCGTGGCCGTCGGGCGGCGCAAGGCGCGGGGGCTGCTCGCCATCACGATCGGCGCGGCCGCGCTCAACGCTGCGCTCGACTACGGGCTGCTCTACGGAGCCTGGGGCCTGCCGCGGCTCGGGCTGCCGGGCGTCGCGGCGGCCAGCAGCCTCGTCTACCTCGCCCAGTTCGTCGCGATCGCGCTCGCGACGCATGCGAGCGTCGCGTTCGACACCTTCCGGCCGGCGGCGGCCGAGTTCGCCGCCTCGCTTTGGCGCCTTCTGAAGATCGGCGTTCCGACCGCGGCGTCCTACGGCTCGGAGGCCGGCTTCACCTATGCGGTGACCCTAATGGTCGGAACCTTCGGCGCCGCTGCCCTCGCTGCCCACGCTGTGGTCGCCCAAATCTGCTACGTCGTGTTCATGCTCTCCGTCGGCCTGTCGCACGCGACGTCGGTCGGGGTCAGCGAGGCCGCCGGCAGACGCGACGCCGGCAGGGCGCTGAGGGCCGGGCGCACCGGCTTTGCGATCGGCGCGACGATCATGGCTGCGTTCTCGCTCGCCTATCTCGCCGCGCCCGCCGCGATCCTCGCGCCGTTCTCGGTCGGGCCGGCGACGTCGCCGGAAGTCTTCGCCGTGGCGGCGACGCTCCTGCCGGTCGCAGCCGCGTTCCAGATCTTCGACTGCCTGCAGAACGTCGCGATCGGCGCCCTGCGGGGCGTCGACCGGGCCGGGACCGGATTCTGGGTGACGATCGGAAGCTACTGGCTCGTCGGCGCGCCCGCCGCCTGGGCGATCGGCGCGGGTTTTGGCGCAGGGCCCGCGGGGGTGTGGGTCGGCCTTGCGATCGGTCTCGTGGCCGCCGCGCTCGGCATGATCGCGGTGTTCGAGGCCGGCGCGCGCCGCCTCGGCGCGCCGCAGGCCGCCGCGCCATGACACCCGTAAGCCGTTCGGCGCTCCTGGCGACGCTCGCGGTCCTCGTCGCCATGGGCGCGGCCCTTGTCGGCCTGATGGTCGGCGCGCGGCCGATAACATTCGAGGCGGCCGCCACGGCGCTCCTCCACCCAAATCACGGGGTGGACGGCGTCATTGTGTGGACGCTTCGCCTGCCGCGGAGCCTCGCCGCCTTCGTGGCGGGCGCCGGGCTTGCGACGTCCGGTTTCCTGCTGCAGTCGATCACCCGCAATCCGCTCGCCGCGCCCGAACTGACCGGCGTGACGGCCGGCGCCGTTGTTGCGATCGTCGGCGCGATCGTGTTCGCGCCGAGCGTCTCGACCGCGCTATTCGCCCCGATCGGGCTCCTCGGAGGCCTCGCCGCCGCCGCCGCCGTGTTCTGGATTTCGGGAGGACGCCGCGCCTCGCCGCTGACCGTCGCGCTCGCGGGCGTGTCGGTCTCGATGTTTCTGGCGGGTGTCACGACCTATGTCCTGCTGCTCGGCGGCCCGCAGTCGCCCTCGGTGCTGTTCTGGCTTTCCGGCGGGTTCCAGGGCCGATCCTGGGGCCAGCTCGCCTTCATGACGCCCTGGATCGCGGTCGCAATCGCCGCGGCCTTCGCGTGCCACCGCGTCGTCGACCTGCTCGCGCTCGGCGACGGCGCCGCCGCCGGCATGGGGCTGAACACGGCGTTCTGGAAGTCCGCGCTGCTGCTCGCCGCCGTCGCAGCCGTCGCCGGCGTCGCGCCGATCGCCGGGCCGATCGGCTTCGTCGGTCTCGCGGCCCCACATGTCGTCCGGCTGACTGGACCGCCCGACGCGCGCTGGGCCGTCGCGCTGAACGTCGCTCTCGGCGGGATGCTGCTGACGGTCGCGGACCTTCTGGCGCGCAGCCTCGCCGCGCCGCGCGAGCTGCCGGTCGGCGTTCTGACCGCGATCGTCGGCGGCCCGTTCCTCGTCTGGCTCGTCCGCCGGCGCGGCTTCGGGGGGACCGCGGCGTGAGCGGCCTCGCGTCGCGAGCCCCTTCACGGCTCCGCGTCGTCGCGGCCCTGGCGGCCGCCCTTGCGCTGTTCGCCGCCGCCATCCTGTTCGGCGTGGTGGACGCGCCGCCGGCGGCCGTGGTCGCGGCGCTCTTCGGGCACGGCGGCGGCGACGTCGCGCTGGTCGTCGGCGAGTTCCGGATCCCCCGCGTCGTCACGGGCGTGCTCGCCGGCGCGCAGTTCGCGGTCGCGGGCGCGCTGATGCAGACCGTGACCCGCAACCCGCTCGCCGACCCCTCGCTGCTCGGCGTGTCGCAGGGCGCGACGCTCGCCGTCGCGCTGTTCCTGCTCATGACGGTCTACGGATTCCATGCCGACCCGCATGCGCTCTACGCGATCCCCGTTGGCTGGCTCCCTTTCGTGGGCTGTCTGGGCGGCCTCCTCGCCGGCGTCGCGATCTATCTGCTGGCGATCGACCGGGACGTCGGCCCGCTCAGGATAACGCTCTGCGGCGTCGCGATCGGCGCCATGCTCCACGCCGCCGCCATGGGGCTCATCGCCGGCTGGGGGTCGTCGCGGCTCGAGGTCGTCCTGCAATGGCTTGCGGGAAGCCTCTACGCCAGGAGTTGGGAGCACGTGCGCTTCCTCGCCCCCTTCACGGCGGTCGGGCTCGCGGCGACCGCGCCGCTGATCCGCTCCGTCGACGTGCTGCGCTTCGAGGAGCGTTCGGCGCGCTCGTTCGGGCTCGCATACAGGCGCGACCTCAGCCTCGTCCTCGGCGTCGCATGCGTCCTCGCGGCGAGCGCGGCTGGGGCCGTCGGCCCCCTGATGTTCGTCGGCCTCGTGACGCCGCATCTTGCCCGCGCTCTGGTGGGCGGGGACGCGGCGCGGCTGCTCCCGGCCTCGGCGCTCCTCGGGGCGATGCTCGTCACGGTCGGCGATCTTGCAGGCCGCCTCATCGGCGGAACCGAAGAGATCCCGATCGGCGTCGTGACCGCGATCGCCGGCGCGCCGGTCATGGTCCTGCTGCTGCGCAGGGCGAACGGAGCGGCGCCATGACGCTACGCTGTGACGGGGTCACGGTCCGCTATGGCGCGCGCGAGGCGCTGAAGGGCTTTTCGCTGAGCCTTCCGAAAGGCGAGGTGCGCGCGTTGATCGGGCCGAACGGGTCCGGCAAGAGCACGGCCCTGCATGCGCTCGCCGGGCTGATCCGGACGTCTGCGGGAGCCGTCACGCTCGACGGCTCGCCGATCGCGTCGATCGGACGCCGGGAGCTCGCGCGGCGGCTCGCCTTCCTGCCCCAGGCCCCGACCGCTCCGGACGGAATGACGGTCGAGCAGCTCGTGCGGCAGGGCCGGTTCGCGCATGTCGGCCTGTTCGGCGGATACGGCCCCTCCGACAGGGAGGCGGTCGCATGGGCGATCGAGGCGGCGGGTCTCGCGCCGATCGCTGGCCGGGCTCTCGCGCAGCTCTCCGGAGGCGAACGGCAGCGCGCATGGATTGCGGCCGCGCTCGCCCAGGAGGCCGACTTCCTGCTGCTTGACGAGCCGACTTCGTTCCTCGACATCGGCCATCAGATCGAGGTTCTGGAGCTGACGCGACGCCTCGCGACGGATCGCGGGACCGGGATTATCGTGGCGATCCACGACCTCAACCACGCCATGGCGATCGCGGACCGGATCTCGCTTCTAGACCGGGGCGCGCTGATGATCGACGCCGACGCCGGCGAACTCGCGCGGAGCGGCCTGATCGAACGCTGTTTCGGCGTCCGCGGCCGGTTCGAGACGGGCCGAGACGGCCGCCCCTCGTTCCACGCCGACATCGCCTCGCGCTGATTTGCGCCCTGAAATGAAGTTTCCGCTACGCGCGACCTCCTCGGCGCGCCGGCCCGTCCGTCTAAGCCTGTGAAGGAGCGGCGCGCCTTGCGCCGCCGGGGGACGGAGTCGGATAGTGGTCACGCGGGTCTCAGCGTCTCGGGGGAGGCGTCGTCTGACGCGGTTCGCGCTACTGGCGACGAGCGCGCTTGCCACGGCGGCGATGTCGACAGAGCTTTCGGCGGCCGAACAAAACGGCGCCCGGTCGTCCCGGATCTACGCCATTCCGGCCGGGCCGTTGGCGGAGGCGCTCAACCGCCTCGCCGACAGCGCGCAGATCCAGCTGGTCTATGACGGCGACATCGCCCGGGACAGGAAGACCAAGGGCTTGTCCGGAACCTATTCGGCCGAGCAGGCGCTCGAGCGCCTGCTGGAGGACAGCGGGCTGACCTATCGCCTGTCGGGCGACGAGACGGTCGCGCTCGTCCAGCAGGAAAGGACGGTCGCAACCGACGGCGCCGTCCAGCTCGATCCAATCGACGTCGAGGGAGTGGGGCAGGGCGGTCCCACAGCCCCTTATGCGGGTGGACAGGTCGCACGGGGCGGCGGGCTCGGCCTGCTTGGCGACAGGGACTTCATGGACACGCCCTTCAGCGCCACGGCCTACACCGAGAAGACGATCCGCGATCAGCAGGCGACGAGCGTCGCCGAGGTCCTGACCAATTCCGATCCGTCCGTCCGCGCGGCGATCGGGCCCGGCAACCGCTACGACGCGCTGACCATCCGCGGCTTTCGCGTGGAGAACAGCGAATTCTCGCTGAACGGCCTCTACGGCCTCGTCCCGGACTACCGCCTGAACCCGTCGCCGGTCGAGCGCATCGAGCTGCTGAAGGGCCCCTCGGCGTTCCTGAGCGGTATGCCGCCCTTCGGCAGCGTCGGCGGCTCGGTCAACGTCGTCACCAAGCGCGCCGGCGACGACCCGCTGACGCGTGTCACCACCGACTACCTCTCCGACGGCCATCTCGGCGCGAAGATCGACGTCGCGCGGCGGTTCGGCGACGAGGAGCAGATCGGCGTACGGATCAACGGAGCTTTCGCAGACGGCGACATGCGGGTCGACAACCAGTCGGCGCGCAACGGCGCCGCTTCGCTGGGCCTCGACTTCCGCGGCGAGCGCCTGCGGCTGTCGGCCGACGTCATCTATCAGGACGACCGGATGGACGGCGCCTCTCGCGGCTACATTCCGGCGGCCGGGATCCGTATGCCGAAGGCGCCGGACCCCAAGATCAATCTCGCGCAGGATTTCGACTTCTCGCGATCGCGCAGCATCACCGCGCTCTCGCGGGCGGAGTTCGACGTCACCGACAAGGTGATGCTGTTCGCCGCGATCGGCGCAAACCAGTTCAAGTTTAACAAGCGCGAGGCGCCCGGCGCGACCATACTGAACGAGGCGGGCGACGCCCGATCGGTCTCGAACCACCAGTTTGGCAAGACCGAAGCGCTTTCGGGCGAGGCCGGCGTTCGCGCCAAGTTCGACACCGGGCCGGTCAGTCATGAGGCGGTGATCAGCGCGAGCTACCTCGACCAGACCGCCTGGCTCGGCCAGACCACCTACGCCAGCTACCTGACCAACATCTACAATCCGATCCGCCTGCCGGGCCCCGGAACCCCGATCGCGGCGTTCGGCCGGGCGAAGTCGAGCACGAACACGCTGAAAAGCGTGGGCGTCGCCGACACGCTCTCGATCCTCGACGGCTTCGCGCAGCTGACGGTAGGGGCGCGCCGACAGCAGGTCGAGACCGCCAACTATAATCCGCTGACCGGCGACCGCACGTCCAACTACGACGAAGGCGTCACCACTCCTGCCGTCGCGCTCGTCATCCGGCCGAACAAAACCTGGTCGTTTTACGCGAACTACATCGAGGGCCTGACGCCGATCACCCCGCCGGACGGCGCGGTCAACATCGGGCAGAGCTTCGCCCCGGCGAAGACCAAGCAATACGAGGCCGGCGTCAAGGCCGACTTCGGGACCTTCGGCGGGTCGCTCTCGGTCTTCCAGATCTCTCTGCCGACCGGCCTGCTCGACCAGAACCTGCAGTTCGGCCTGAACGGCGAGCAGCGTCATCGCGGCGTCGAGGCGACGGCGTTCGGCGAGATCCGGCCCGGCCTCAGGCTGCTCGGCGGCGCGAGCTTCATCGAGGGCGAGCTGACCAAGACGCAGGACGGCGCGAACAACGGAAACCGGGCGGTTGGCGTGCCTAAGTTCCAGGCGAATGTCGGAGTCGAGTGGGACACGCCGTTCGCGCCGGGCGTCACCCTGCTGGCGCGAGCGATCCACACAAGCTACGCCGCCGTGTCCGCGGACAATGTCGCCAAGGTTCCGGCCTGGACGACCGTCGACCTCGGCGGCCGCTATACGACCACCGTTCGCGAAACGCCCGTCACCTTCCGGGCGACCATGTCGAACGTCGCCGACAAGCGATACTTCATCGCCAATCCGACCGGATATGTGATCACGGGCGCCCCGCGGACGCTCTGGCTGTCGGCTTCGGCGGACTTCTAAGGGGACGGTGCCTCGATGGTCGGGGCCGAACCGGGGGCCGTCCGGCCCGGCGCCCCGCTTCCCGCGCTCAGACCCCTCTGGCGAGCGCCAGGGCCATGAGGCCGTTGAGGAAAGCCCCGACGGCGAGCAGCGCGAGCGTCGCGTCTGCGCCCGCCGCCGTCAGGAGCAGCCCTGCGCCGAACGGCGCGATGGCCTGGACGATCAGGGTCGGCATGGCGAGCCTGCCGACCACGAGCGGATAGCGCTCCGGGCCGAACAGCGCGAGCGGTGCCGTGCCGCGTGCGATCGACCAGAAACCTGCTCCGCCGGCATGGACGATGATCGCCAGGGCCGCAGGGGCGCCGCTCGCGAGCAGCGCCGTCCCGCAAGCCGTCAGGCCCGCCGCGGCGGCGAGCGTCGACGTCGGATGAAACCGGTCGCCGAGCAGGATCTCCGCCAGTCTCGCGCCCACCTGCACCGGCCCGATCAGCGCGCCGACCGCGACCGCCGCGGCAAGCGCCATGCCCTGCGCCTGCAATATCGTCAGGAGGTGGATCGACAGCGACGTCTGGATCGCGCCGTTCAGCATCAACACTGCGGCGAGCAGGTAGAATGCGCGTCCCCCCGCCGGCGAGACGACGGCGCTCGCGACGGGTCGCGCGACCGGACCCGCCGGGCGTTCGCGGGGCAGCAGCATGAAAAGCGCTGGAGCCGCCAGCGCGATGTTGGCGGCGGCGTAGATCAGGCACGCGTCGCGCCAGCCGAGGCGCTCGATCGCTAAGGCGGAGAGCGGCCAGCAGATTGTGCTGGCGAAGCCTCCGATCAGCGTGAGGTTCGTAATCGCCCGGCGGGCTGACGCGCCGAAGATCCGGCCGAGCGTGGAAAAGGCGGCTTCGTAAAGGCTCGCGCTCATCCCGAGCCCGAGCAGCGCCCAGCCGGACAGATAGGCGAGCGGGCCGCTCGACAGGCTGATCGCGACGAGACCAAGGCCTATCAGCACCGAACCAGCGGCCATAGTCGGCCGTCCGCCATGCCGTTGAATGACCGATCCGACGAAGGGCGCTGCGAGGCCCGAGCACAGAAGGCCGATGGAGCCGCCCGCGACCACCAAAGCAAGCGGCCATCCGGTGTCGCGAGCGATCGGCGCCGCGAACACCGCCAGCAGATGAAAGCTCGTCCCCCAGGACAGGATCTGCGCCGCGCCGAGGAGCGGGATGACTAGACGCCGACGGGTCGCCTCAAGTTCCGGACTTTCGTTCGCCACACCTTGGTCCAATAATCCAGCGGGCGTCTTGGAAGCGCCGATGTTTGCCTCGTGCGGGAGACCTTCCGACGCCGAAACGAGAGGCCTGCGCGTTTGATGAGCCGCTGACGCGGCGCTCTATCTGAGAACAGGCTTTGCGGCGAGATGACGAGCTAACAATCTGTGTCGTTCGATCCTTGTCGAGCCCGGTGTAACGGCTCTCAGTTCACGCGCGATTACGGCCGGCCATTCAGCGCGTGTGCTCAGAAAAAATTGGTTTAGGCGGTAGCCAAAAATGCGTCACGGGTTTGCATGTTTTACAGATTCGCGAGCGTCGGCTTGTCCCTAGAAGGCTAATGACCCTTTTGGCGCGAACCAGCGGTAGGCGAGGGGACTTCGGTTGACCCGTAGCAGCCGCTGGATACCTCCGTTCCGGGCCTATCGCGGCGCTACCGTCTGCGCGAGCGTGGGCCGAAGAGCCGTCTAACCCCGAGCTAACTTTCGCCGACGACGGTCCGCCTTCCCAAGATCAAGCGAAGGTGCGGAGAATGACGGTCGCCTGTGGAGCGGTATCGAAGGGACACAACAAGGTCCCGGAAGTCACGGTCGGTTACTGGATCATCAAGATCATCGCCACGACGCTCGGCGAGGTCGGAGGCAACGCCCTCAGCACGACCCTCCACACCGGATATCTGGTCAGCAGCGCTATCTTCCTGAGCCTGCTCGCCGTCGCGACTATGTTCCAGATCAGATCCGATCGCTTCCATTCTAGCCTTTACTGGCTCGTCATCGCTCTCACTACGCTCGGCGGCACCACGCTCGCCGACCTGTTCGACCGCTCGCTGGGCATCGGCTACCTCGGCGGCTCGCTCTCGCTCTTCATGCTCGTCATCCTGAGCCTTGGCGCCTGGTACTGGTCGTGCGGGAGCGTGGCGATCGAGACCATCTCCACGCCCAAGGCCGAAGCCTTCTACTGGATCACGATCATGTTCTCGCAGACGCTCGGCACGGCGTTGGGCGACTGGATGGCCGACGAGACGCCGCTTGGCTACAACGGCAGCGCGCTTCTGATCCTCGCGGTGCTGGCCGCAATCGCGCTCGCTTACTATCTCACGCGCGTGTCCAGGACGGCGTTGTTCTGGGCTGCTTTCATCCTGACGCGGCCCCTCGGCGCGACGGTCGCCAACTCGCTCGACAAGCCGGTCGCCGACGGAGGCCTTGCGGTCAACGATATCACCGCGACCGCCGCGATGACCGTGCTGCTGGTGGTTTGCCTCCTCGTGATCCCCCAGCGAGCGGCGGAGCCGTCTAGCCGATCCCCGGCGGTCCAGTGATGGCCGCCGACGCATACCTTCCGGTCCAGTCCGAACCTGCCGCCGGCGGCGCGGCACCTCAGCGGCGGAGATCACGAAGGCCGTTCGAAATCTCCTCGCTGCTTTCGATGCTCGCCGCGTCCGGTTTCGCCGCGACTTTCATCGCGATCGCGAGCGAGGTGGTCGAGGGTGACACCCGCTCGTTCGACGAATGGGTCCTGACCGCGTTGCGTCAGCCGGGCGACCTGTCGAAGCCGATAGGTCCAGCCTGGCTCGAGCAGGTCATGGTCGATTTCACCAGCCTCGGCGGCACTGCGGTTCTCACCCTCATGACGACGCTTGTCGCGACGTATCTCTTCCTGTCGGACAGGCATCGGGCCGCATGGCTGGTGGTGGCGGCCGTGACGGGCGGCTCGGTCATAAGCACCGTGCTGAAGTTCGGCTACGCCCGACCGAGGCCGGAACTGGTCGGACATCTCACGAGCTTCAGTTCGTTCAGCTTTCCGAGCGGTCACTCGCTGGTCGGGACCGTTGCGTACCTCACGCTCGGCGCGCTCGTGTCCTCGGTCGAGCCGAGGCCCAAGGTCCGCACGTTCGTGCTGGGCGCAGCGATCCTCGTCACGCTGCTCATAGGTCTGAGCCGCGTCTACACGGGCGTGCACTACCCGACCGACGTTCTTGCAGGCTGGAGCATCGGCGCCACTTGGGCGCTTCTATGTCTCGGTGTAGCGCGCGCTACGGAAGGAAACGAAAGCTGACGTGTCGATCGAATACCAAAACCTGCGCAACCATGTCATCTCTTGGATATTCGGCCGTTAGCCGTGAGCCTAAGTTAACTTTCCGTCCTAAGATTTTTCGGACAGATAGAAGAGTGTGACGAAAGCCGTTTGCAAAGTCCGCTTTCGAACAACGAACTGCCTTCAGTTTTTGGCGCATCACGGCTGAGCGTCACCGGTTGGAACTGACCCGAAGCCGACCTTCGGGACGTCTGTCTAGCGGCGAGGAGCCGATGTCCGCTTGTCGCCTCAGAGTGAGCCCACGATATTGACCTGGATCTGGCCGGCCAGCGCGAGGAGCGCCCCGTAGACAGGTGGATCGAGGACTGCGGCGCTCGCGCCTGGTGCGTGGCCGAGATCCGACGTCGCGACGCGGTCGCCGAACAGGACGGCGGCGCGCGCTCTGTCGTCCTGGCGCGACACCCAGCACAAGCCTTCCACGTTGGGGCACGCTGCGTGGATCGCTTCGGCCCATGCCCGGGTCCCCGGGTATTGGTCTTTCTCGGTGTCGATCAGTTCAGTGCGTCGGATGCCAAGCCCGCGCAGGGCTGTGTTGCTGAGGTCGGCCAGGACGAGGTCGCGGCGCGGCGTAAGCGTCGAATAGATCTGGCCGGCGAGCTTGCTCTTCGCAAAGGTCTTCAGGCCGATCGCGAACGGCACGTCGTGAAACACGCTCTCCATCGCGACGCAATCGAACGTCTCGCCGCCATAGATTGTGGGGATGAGAGCGCCCGAGGCGTCACGGATCGGACTGAAGCGAGCGTTGCCCTTGAGACCGGGGTTGAACTCGTTGGCGTCGAAGCTGTCGAGATGGATCCGATGGATGACCTGGCCCTGGGGCCAGGTCATCGTCTTGACGAGGGATGCCAGGCGGGGGGGCGGGGCGGGCACGTCCGTCCAGGGAACGGTCGCGCCGCTAGCCATGAAGGACGCCGACGACCTCATCCTGGGCGGCGGCGATCACCTTTTCGGGCGCGGTGGCCAGAAGATCCTGCGGCCTCCTTCCGCCGAGGAAGCTATTCACCGAGGCGAACCAGTACGCGACGCCCCAGTCGTCCTTGACGTCCGCGAATAGCCCAAGGACCTGCGACAGAGCCTTGATCGGGCGATATCCGGCCCCCGGATCCAGCGCGTAAGCCGGGTAGTAGTCCTGCCCGCGGTGCCGCAGCGCCCAGATCAGGCCGTCGCGCTTCCATCGGTTTGGTTGCGCGCTCGGATTGCTCTGGCTGAAGCCTCCGATTTCCGCCACCTGCGCCGCGGTCAACCAGCCGCCGCTTTCGATGACCGCCCGGCGTGCGTTCGCCACCATGAGAGCTTCGGTGAGCTGTTCATGGGACACCGGCATGTCCGGAACCAGCGCCTCCACGATCGAATCGAGGGCGCTCTTCTGACGCCGGCCCACGATCTTGCCGATCAGCGGCACGATACGCTCGACGGTCTCGGCGATGGCGTGCGCTTCGTGTTCGCCGCCGCGCCGGATGGCCACGGCGACCACCTGATCGGCCTTGGAGTCGCGCAGGGCAGGGAGAATCTTCTCGAGCGTGCCCGCCAGCGTCGCGAGCCCGATGCCGTCTGCGGCCTTGAAGGAGAACATGGCTCAACCCTCGACAGGTGATGAAGGTTATCTATATAGGGCGATAATGTCTATCACCAACTGACCAGATGCCCGCGACCGGACCCGCGAACGATGTACAACCTCTTTGTATCCGGCCGTGAGGAAGCCTGGGACGGCGAGCCGTGGCAGATCGAGCTGTCACGCTGCGTCCACGAATACACCGAGAACGACATCTCGAATCGTTTCGGCGCCCTCGACGCCGCTTCCATCGCAGAACTGACCCGACTGCCGTCGATCTTCGCTTATGAGGCGGTTCACGAGAAGGACCCGAAATTCGGCGTCGTCCGCGACGTGACCGTGCGCCAGAAGATGGTCCGTGTGGAGTACGAGATCCTGCCGCTCGCGCCATTTCTGAGCGCGGCCGACCTCCTGGATCTCAGTTTCGAGCTCGACATATCGAACTGGGAGATGAACCGCACCCACTGGGCGGTCAAAGACGTCAACCTTCCGAAGGAACTCCATAGCGCGCGCGGCATCGCGTTGCCGCCTTGGGCGCGCCAGGCGACGAAGACCGTCGACATCTCCAGGCATGGCTTCGCGGTCGCGCTCTCGTTCCCGGGCGAGGTGCGAGACCTGGTTCGTCAGGTCGCGCGCGAGCTCGAGGTCCGCATCGGCCCTAATTCCTACTTCTACGACGACAACTACACCTCGCAGCTGGCGCGACCCGCGATCGACACGCTTTTGCAGGACGTGTACCGGCGCGCCCGACTGGTTGTGGCCTTCGTGGGCTCGGACTACCAGCGCAAGGAATGGTGCGGAGTGGAGTTTCGGGTGATCCGCGAGATCATCATGGAACGAGACCACAACCGGGTCATGTACGTCCGCACAGACGACGGGGCCGTCGACGGCATCCTCAAGACCGACGGGTATGTCGACGCTCGCCGCTTCTCACCGGCCCAGATTGCGGACTTCATCTGCGAGCGAGTGGGTCTCCTTGGTCCCTAGTCCTCGCGCTTCCTGGAACGGATCACGAGCTGCGCCTGCGCCGGACGCCGAGAAAACCACGTCGTAAGACCGTTGCGACTTCTTGCCTTAATGCTCGCAGAAGCTGCATTCTAAGGCTCGCGCGATCGAGCCCGTTTGCGGCCAGCGACAGGATGGGGGAGCTCACCGGTGGCAGAGCAGCTGGACGTGCCTTTCCAGCCTATCCGCAGCACGCTTTACGGAGCGCTGGAGCTGCTCGTCGGCTTTGAGCCGAACGATCCTCAAAGCATCGCCTCGACGCCCGATTTCTTGTCCTACAGATACTTCGTCCAGTCCGGGCGGGCGGCGCCGGTTGATCCCTATGCGGGGATGATGGAGGCGCTGCATGACAACTCGATCCTGCGGGCCATGCACCAGTTCCTGCGGCAGTCGGGCAAGCCGGCGGCCGCGATCATGGGCGGGCATCAGCTCAAGCGCGACGATCCAGCATACGAGTCCGTGGCGCGGATCTCCAAAAGGCTCACCGAGTCGAATTTCCTGATGGCGAGCGGCGGAGGACCGGGCGCGATGGAGGCGACCCATCTGGGCGCCCTGCTCAGGGACGTCGGCGAGGCGGAGCTAAAGACTGCCCTGAAGGACATCGCGTCGCCGGCCACTCTGCCGGCGACGTCCGCCGTCGTCCGGGATGACGGCTCGGTAGACGCCGCCTTGGTCGCGCAGCTTCACGAGTGGACGAAGCCAGCCGTGGCGCTTGCTGAAAAGCATCGGGGCGGCGGCGTCAGCCTGGCCGTTCCGACATGGCATTACGGCCATGAGCCGTTCTCGCCTCTGGCCAGCCATGTGGCGAAATACTTCCAGAACAGCATTCGAGAAGACGTGCTTCTGGCGCTTGCGGCCAACGGCATCATTTACGCGCCTGGGCGGGCCGGAACCCTCCAGGAGGTGTTTCAGGACGCGGCGCAGAACTACTACCGGGGACCCGACGAGCCGTTCGCGCCGATCGTTTTCTTCGACAAGACCTTCTGGGAAAAGACATTGCCGGTCGGCCCGCTGCTGCGGGCGTTGTTCGTCGACCTGAAGCGCATGGATCCGGCCGAATACGACCGGCTGGTCTGCTTCACCGACGATGAGGTCGAAGCCGCGCAGTTTCTGATCGATCACCAGCCCCGCGTCGAGAAGACCGAACTGCGAATGCAGTCTCTCGGGTTCGGGCCGATGTTGGCAGACGCCGCACGGCGGGACCTGACGATGTGACTCATGCCGATCTCATGGGGGGACTGGGGATGGTTCTGAGGCTTATCGGCTGGGGGGCGATCGCGCTGATGGCGACGGCCGCGCCGGCGCATACGCGTGAGCTGACCGTCGCGAC
The DNA here is from genome assembly GCA_003243275.1 of Leifsonia xyli. Classification (GTDB taxonomy): domain Bacteria; phylum Actinomycetota; class Actinomycetes; order Actinomycetales; family Microbacteriaceae; genus Homoserinibacter. The sequence goes on from QFQR01000005.1 coordinate 180,661, forward strand.
GTGGAACCTCGGCTGGCACCTTGACCGGGCGTCAGCTCTCGACTGGATCGCCAAGTGCGGAGCGCCGTTCGAGAAGAACGCCGCGACCGGCCAGTGGGAGCCGTCCGCCGTCGGCCTGTCGGGCTGGGAGCTCGAATGGGGACGCGACGCGCCCATCGTCTGGGACATCTCGGCGCGACCGCCGTGCGACGTCTATCAGACGACAGCGCGCAGAATCGTCCCGGTGACGATCGAGGCATATGACAAGCGCGTCGATCAGATCAGGCAGGTGATCGCCGATCGCATCCGTCCTGATGTGATCGCCTTCCAGGAGGTTTCGGGCGAGCAGGCTGTTCGGGACGTTCTTCCGGGCGACGGCGCGGACTACCGGATCTGCTCGTTCAGCGACTTCAAGGTTCAGCGATTGGCTTTCGCCTGGAAGGCCGACCTCGGTGAGGCCGTCTCATGCGCGGCGGAGGCCTCGCTCAGCCTCCCCGAGCTTGCCGAGAAAGATCGGGTGAGGCCGGGCCTGAAGCTGATGCTTTCGATCGGCGGCAAGGTGACATCCTTCTACAATGTCCACCTGAAATCTTCCTGCGTGACGCCGATCGAAACGCCCCCGGCAGGGGGGCGCGGCGACCTCGCCGGCGACGACGCGGCGTGTCTGACGCTGCAAAAGCAGGTCGCGCCGCTGGAGCGATGGCTTGAGCAGGACGCCTCGGATGGGGGCCGCCTTGTCCTGCTCGGCGATTTCAATCGCAATCTCTGGCACGAGGCGCGCGACGCCGCGTCGATCCGCACCGACGGATCAGACCCGAAGGGCCCGATCGGGTCTGCGCGCGTCCGAAGCCTGATCGGCGAGGTCATTGACGGCGAGCCGTCGGCGAGTTCGCCGCGACTGCTGCATGAAAGATGCGATGTCTCGGCCGCCGCCGCTTCGGCATGCGAGAGCGCTGAACGGCCGACGTCGCTCGCCGACTGGCGCGCCGCCTCGGCGACGCTTGCGCGCTACGAAAATCTCGGCTGCCGGAATCCGATCGGCCTTGACCACATTCTGGTCGGCCCGGGCTTCGGGGCGGCGAAGGAGGCGGGCAAGACCGCTCTCGGAAAGCAGGGTCGAACTCTGCCAGCCGACCAGGCGCATCCGGATCCTTTGCTGGCGCTGTCCGATCATTGTCCGCTCTCAGCGACGCTGACGGACTGAAACGAGCCTTTAGCTGCGAGACCTGCGGTTCCGCCGGTCTTGTACGGAGATCTGGGTCGGCTTGCCGTCGGCCGTCTGCGGGAGGGGACGATGAGGGCGTTGGGGCAGAGCGAGGTTCTGAAGGCGCGCGCCATCGCCGGCGCCTATGTGGTGATCCTGGCGTGGGACTTCCGCCCTGGCGCAGACGCGAAGACGGCTGGCTTGATGGGGTTCGCCGTGCAAAGGGAGGAGTTGGTCGCCGAGAAGATCGTCGAGCGCTACTGGATGACCGGGATCAAGCGTTTTAAGGACAGGGATCGCGGCCTGCCGCCCGGCACTCCCGTCAGCACGGCCGACCACCCCATCCAGAGCTTCCAATGGGCGGACTACACGGCGCAGACGGGTCGGACCTACCGATACACGATTGTGCCAGTCTACGGAGCGGTGAAGCTCCTCGAGCTCGACTGGGCGTCCGCGGCGCCTGTCACCGTCTCGACCGAGCAGGAATACTTGCTGGATCCGACCGCGCGGAACGACGGCGCCCGTCATGACGTCTACTTCAATCGGGGGGTCATCGGCTCGCAAGCCTATGCGCGTCGCTTCGGCGATCGCGAACCGAACGGGGATGATCCCGCCGCGGAGGAGATGGTCTGGCTGTCGCGAGGACTCTTCGAGGCGCTGACCCGCTTCATTGGGCTGGCCGACGGCAGTCGTTTCGCCCTTCGCGCAGCCTTCTATGAGTTTCACTACCTTCCGGTCGCCATAGCGTTCGCCAAGGTCGTGGAAGGCGGAGCCGATGTCCGCATCGTCTACGACGACGAGTCGACCTACAAGGACGGCAACCGTGCGGTCATCCGCGCCGCCGGGCTCGACCAGATGAAGGCGGTCGTTCCCCGGACCGTCTCGACCGGAATCCGGCACAACAAGTTCATCGTTCTTCTCGAGAATGAGACGCCGGTCGATGTATGGACCGGCTCCACCAACATCTCGGCGGGCGGCATCTTCGGCCAGTCGAACGTCGGCCACATCGTCTGGGACAGCGACGTGGCCAAGACCTATCTGAAATACTGGGAATTTCTGGCCGAAGACCTCACGCCGACTGAGCTTCGCCCGAAAAACCAGGCGCTCACGCCGCTTCCTGACGGCAAGCCGGTAGAGAACTCGATCACGCCGGTGTTCAGTGCTCGCGACGAGACCAGCAGCAGCATGTCTCTGCAATGGTACGCCGACCGGATGGCGGAGGCGCAGCAGATCTCCTGCATCACGCTCGCCTTTCGCTTGGATCCTGTGTTCGGCAAGGTGATTTCCCAGGACAACGACGTCTTGCGCTACATCGTGAAGGATGACGACCTCAGCTCAGGCGAAACGATCGGCCGTGACCGCGACGTGTTGTTTGCTGCGGGCGGTTACCTGGGTGCGGGTGCACTCGCAAACTTCCTTGAAGAACGTGACAACCCGCTGAACACCAATGACTACATCCACAACAAGTTCATGCTGGTCGATCCACTCGGCGACGACCCGCTCGTCGCCACCGGCTCGGCGAATTTCAGCCAAGCGTCCCAGCGGACCAACGATGAGAACATGATCGTCATCCGCGGCGATACACGTGTCTCCGACATCTATTTCGGAGAGTTCATGCGCATCTTCGATCATCACTACGCCCGCTATGTGATCGCGAAACTTAAGCGGAAAAACGCCAGCGATCCTGACGCCGGATATCTCAAGAACAGTCCCGAGGATTGGATCGGGCCGCATTTCGATCCCGCCAGCTACAAGTCGAAGCGGCGCCGCTATTTCGTCGGCGACTGAGGCGTAGCGGATGACGGTTCGGTTCGCCGCGCTGGCGGTGGTGTTTCTGGCCGCTGGGGTCATGCTGTTTTGGCAGGATCGCAGCGCCGCTATGGCCGATCGACTTGTCCGCGACGGTCAAGTGCGGCCTCTCGACCCGACTGAAACGACCGCCCTGTCGGGCTTCGTCACGACCCTTCTCAAGGTCGAAGGCGCGGACGTGGAGGTCGCGATCAACCAGCCCTATCGATCCGGAAGGCTCAACATCTACGTTGTCGACTCGGACAAGTCGCCGAACAGCGGCGTGCCTAAAGGGAACGCGGCCTACATCTCGTCATCGGACATCATTCTCGTCGACGGAATGTACTTCCAGTTCGGCTCTCGTCGCGTGCTTGCCGTGGCGGAAAACTCGCTGGACGAGAAGGTTCTGGCCCCCCTTCGGGTCTATGCCTACTTCATCCTGGCGCACGAGCTCGGTCATCGCCAACTCCATCGCGGGTGGTTCAACGCCTTTCGGGCGTTGGGCGGGCAAAGCCGCGAGACCGAGGCGGACGCCTTCGCGGTCGGAGCGCTTCGGAAGCTGTACTCGACCGAGGAGATGCGGCGGTCGGCGCACATTCCGGAGACCGTCTCCGAGCTGAGCGGGTTCTTCGGCGAGGTGACCCCGCTCCAGCGGATAGTCGATCACCTGAGCCTTGCGGTCAGTTTCCTGGCCGACGATATCTTTGACAGCCCGTTCCCGCTGCTGTCCCAGACCCGCAGCCATCCAGCGTTCCTTGGCCGGCTAGACTCCCTTCTCAAGGGGCTCGGCGAAGCGGCGGCCGCCGCCAAAGACGAGGACGCCATCCGGCAGATGTCCGTCGCGACGAGCGTACTGGAGTCGACGCGGCGCCTCCTCGAGTTCAGCCCATCCGAAGTCGAGTTCAACGATCGGTTCCAGTACGCCTATATCGACCGGACGACGCTTTTCGTCGTCGGAGCGGATGGGCGGCCAGTTACGGCGATCGCCTTGAGCGAACTCGATCCGGGTCGGCAATACTGGCGGACTGTTCCGGCGTTTCAGGGCGAGCCGAGCGTCAGATATGCGTGGGCCGGACCGTCGGGCCAGACGATGGCTCTTCGCCGCGACGGCCGGCTTGCGACCGTCAAATCCGCATCTGGCGACGTCGTGGGCGGGCGGAGCCTACAAGGTCAACTCGGCGACAATTCGTGCGCCAGACAGCTCGTGCTTCCGCCGCAGCCGAGCGACTACGTCTTCGCGAGTTACTGTGAGGCCGGATCCCTCGGCGTGGCGAGGATCGGACAAGATGGCAGCTTTGTCCGCCGGTCGTTGAAGGACCTGATCGGCGAGGCGAGAGCACCCGGCGTCGACCTCGCAGAGGTGACGCCCCGAAGCTTCGACCTCGACGCCGGAGGGCGACCGACGGTCGTGTTCTCCCTGGGCCAGGAGAATTATCGCCTCTCGCTCTCGCGGGACCTCACTCCGCAAGCCCCGATCCGCCTGGCTCTGGCGGACGAACGGCTTTGGGCCGAAGTCCGGGCCGGGCCTGCGCGGCTCTTCGCGAAAGCGACGATTGCGGACCCGGCCGGCAAGACCTTCTACCTGACGGGCTCCCCGATCTTTCGGAACTTCGAAATGCGCAGCGCCGAAACGGCAGAGGCGGAGCTGTTGGCGTCGACAGGTCCGAGCTTTCGGGCCGGCCGGCTGGCGTCGGAAACCTTGCGGATCGCGCTGTCGTACTCCATCGGCGAAAATAGGCTGATCGTGAGCCTGGTGGAAGGCGGCGCGTTTCTGATCGACTTCGGCCGAAAGCGCCTTGATCCGATCCGGCGGCGAGGGTTCGACCCCGGCGAGCAGATCGTTGCGAACGAGGCCGGCGACTGGATCTATTACCGCAAGTACGATCGACGGCTTTTGCTATTCAGGGGGACGCGCAATGGCGAAGCGAATTAGCGTGCAGGCGTCGATGGTTCTGGCGCTCGTAGGGCTCGTGTTCTGGGTTGGATACGTCCTGAAGTTTGTCCTGGGCGACACGTTGTTCCTGGCGGGCGCGGACGACTCCAAGATCAGCCTCCAGGTCGCGTTCGGCGTCTACGGCTATGTCACGCTGCTTTTGGGCGTGTTTCTCGGGGCGGTCTACCAGGAGATCAAGGCGCAGAAAGCCGCTGGCGTCACCCACTTCGCTATTGGGGGCGTCATCAAGCAAGCGCTTCGTAGCGCGGATTTCTGGCTCGGGATCTTCGCGTCTCCCGTCGTCTACGCCGTGCTTTTGCAGGCCGTGAACATGGAGACGATCACGCTGAGCGGGTTCATCGGGCTCACCCTCGTCGGACTGCAGAATGGGTTCGTCTGCAACACCGTCGCGGAGTCGGTCATCGGCGGGAAGCCGAAGCCGGTCGGCGTCGCCGCGAAGCCATAGGCTCGGTGTCCATTACGCGCGAAACCTTTGGGCCAACCGCGTTGGATCAGATGGGTTTTGCGCCCTTCGCCGCCCGAGGCGTGACGTCAGGTGGCCTCGTCAGGACGCTTCTTAGAGCCCCCGGTCTCAGAATACGGATTCATGCAAGCGAGGGCTGGCCAGCGCGACCTTGGGGCGTGCTGGATTGATCAGAACGTCGTTGCGGCTCATGAGCTTTTTGCGCTGGTCTCAGGCGAAAGGTAGGCGCGCCGGGTCCAGGTTGTTCGCCGCGTAGAAGCCGAGAATCCGTTCGCGAGCGCGATCGTCGCGGCCGAGCCCAAGATGCTTCAGCGCGTTGGTGGAGAAGACCTTCGCGCGGGCGGCGTCGGACATGCCGCAGTCGTCCTTCAGGAAGGCGTCGACCTTGATGATGTACTCTTCGTAGCCCGGCTCCTTGCCGAGCATGATCCAGTCGCTGCCAAACGCCATATGCTCGACGTCAGGGTCAAATTCGGCGACGTAGCGTCGGAATGCGGCCGCGATCCGGGCGCGCTCGGAGTCCTTGGACGTCAGGACCTCCGACAGATAGCTGATGTCCCTGAGCACGTGGCGTTCCCGGTTCGCCTTGATGTAGCGGCCGATGGTCCACTCCCAGCTGCCTTCCGGCAGCGTGTCGGGCCCGCCCTCCGAATGTTGATCGAACCGGCCAAAATGCGCGAGGCAGACCCTTAGCCGGGGATGCCGTTCGAACACCGGTATCCAGAAAGCGGTGTCTGCGCGCAGCGCGAAGTCCTTGTTGGCGCCGTTCGAGCCGTAGGCGTGCGCCAGGATCGGCGCGTCGAGCTCTTCGCACAATTGGTAGAGGGCCTCGAGCGCCTCATCGAGTTTCTTGGGCAGCCCGCGAGGAATGTCCTGAAGGATCCGCTCCGGGAATGGGCCGACGTTGTTCGAGGCCCGAAAACCCATGGGGGGATAGAGTTTGACGCCGAGGAATCCGTGCTCGGTCAGCGCGGTGCGCGCCACCTCGAGCGGGCTGACCGGATCTTTTCCTTCCCGAAAATAGACCTCTCGCAGCGGATCGAACCCAAAGTAGCCATGGACGGCAGGACCGGTCGGCCGCTTCGAGATCGCGCCCATGACGGCGACCTGGTCGGAGAGCGACGAGCCGACCGACTCTCGGAGCCAGCGATCGTAGTCGACCATCGCCGGACACAGCAGGATCGGCGTGTACCCCTCCCGCGTGGTGTCGGCCGTCAGCTGGTCGACCAGCGCATGCCGATACATCGTGAAGAGGGCGAACCAGCGGATGTAGCCGCCAAGGTCGGTCGAGGACGCAGCCGCCCGTTCGGCCATGACGCGCGCCGAGGGCGGCCCATGTCCCGCGATGTCGAGAGATTTCATTTCGACCCCGGAGGCCTCCCGGAACGCGTCGAGGATCCGGTCATCGGCGGACCGCTGCGCGGGCGTTGCCTTGATGGTGGGCTCACTGAGGCGACGCTGGACTTTCAGGAGGAAGGCTTCGGCGCCGTCGATTGCGGAGGCGCGAGCCGCGGCGACGCTTGCTGACCGGACCCGTTTGGTGGCTACGCCCTTCAGGTAGGCGAGTTCTGCCTCCGCGTCCGGCGCCTTGCCGGCTCCGAGAATCTCGATGAACAGCTGAATCACCCGGTCGCGCAGCGTCGGCTCCTGGATGTTCAGCAGCTTGGGCTCCGCGGTCTTTGGATAGTGCTCAAGGACCACGTAGTTCAGGAACCGGGTCGCTGGCAGGTCGGACGCGTTGAACACGTGGCAATGGGCGTCGACCAGCAGCACGCCGTTCGGCGCCGCCGGCGGACGCCACTGCCTGGGATCGCACCCCATCAGGGACGACGCCGCGAGCGCGGCGATCCCCTGGAGAATGTCGCGGCGCGCGGGCATCCCGGCGCCCTAGCGTCCGGAAACATGGTCATGCGCCGGCGCGTGCCCATCGGCCATGCAGGCTCCCCCCGAAGCCGGGCGCTCCACCACAGAGCGCTTGAGGTTGCATTCTGAGCATGACGCACGCGTTCTGTCACCTCCATCGTCGGTCGGCGTCGAACTGGCCGCGGACCGACGTCGGGCATATCGCAAGCTGAACGAAGTTCTGGTATTGTTCCGAGCGTTGCATGTCCGCCCGTCCAGCCTGGCGGAATTGGCGGGAGGATGTTCCGTGCGCCAGCAAGATCGTTCCGAGCTCGATGAGGCGATCGTCGCCTGCTACCGCCTGGGGGATGGCGTGCGCGAGCGGGAGCGCATGTGGTGGCTGGCGGAAGAGCTCTCCTTCGCGGACCTGCTGGAGCGCGTCGGCCAGGCGCGAATGGCGGACGGCAAGAGGCATCCTCATCAGAGACGGCTGCCGCAGCGCGTCCTGGATGCGTGTTCAGCGGGGCTAAGAGCGGCCGAACGCGACATCCGCGCCGCTCCGCGGTTCCACCATCTCATCACGATCGTCGATTCGATATTCGCGCCGATCCGGGGGGCGGGCGAGCTCGCTGTCTACGACGCAGCCGACCGGCTCCGGCACCGGCTCGGCCTGGAATCCGAGAACCTCGTCTATCTTCACGCTGGGGCAAGGATCGGGGCCCGCCGGCTGGCGGGCGGAAGGCTCGCCAACGACGACGGGTGGTCGATCCTGCATTCCCAGTTGCCTAGCGGACTGCAGGTGTTGTCCACGCATGAGGCCGAGGACGTGCTCTGCATCTTCAAGGACGAACTGTTTGGATCGCCTGTCGCGGTTCGCGCCCGATGGGCCCGAACGATGGGGTCGCCGTGCGCTGACGGCCCGCGGTCGGCATGCTGACCGCGCCGTCCGAGCGAGCCTTCGCTCAGGAGGCCTCGAGCCGTTCGTCGAGGGTTTACCGGGCGACTCGATCTGGGCGGGGCGCCGGGGCATGCCGCCGTCGTTGGTCTCGCAGGAGAGCCTGATCGTGACGACTTGAATGGGCCGGCGGGGAGCCTGACCCGCCCGCGATGGGAGGAGCGCCTCGTCGTCGCGAGGCCCCATGGCCCTGTGGGCAGACCAGAACATCCGCGTTTGACACGGTTCACCGGCCTTTTACGGCCATAGCGGCGATGTATAGTGGCCGCTAGTGCTGCGACTCCAAGCTTCTATTGCTCGCCAGGTCTGGGAGCGTGAAGGGGCGACCGCGCCGTGGCGCGCACTAGGACGCGCTCCTGAAGAAAGACTGTTATTTAGATCTTACTTCAAGGAGTGGACTCAATATAATTTTAAAAAATCTTAAAGAGGAGCGCATGAAAGAGTTTTTAGTCAAGCTGACTGCCGTTGATTGGAAGGATTGGCGGGTCCGTTGGATACTCGGCGCGCCTGCCGTAGCAATTGTCATTAGTATCATTATTTACGAGTTCTACCCGGAAGCGACTGATGCGACCAAGTTTGCGGGCGCTTTGTTCGCGTCATGGGTTAGTGGTCTTGCTATCACGGTTTTTGTTACGCTAATTATTTCAATCGTAACGCTCGCGAGGCCGGATCAAGATGTATTTGAAGCCCGCGCGAGAAATCTTCTTCGTAGACAAACGGGTCCTCATATCGATTATATTATTCAACAGCTGCAGAAAATATTGGAACCATATTGCGATGTTGCGTATAGAGTGATGGAAATCACGGAATATGACGAGAAGCATGGGGTGTTTCGGATAAATCAGACGACAATTAATGATGTTAAAAGTTACTTGAACGATATGCCCGTCAAATTTGACTCAGAAATAGTTTACGCAGACGGAACGCCGGCTCCTGAAGGGCGAGAAAGCTGTTCTCTTACCTTTTTGAAGGTGCAGGGCGAAGAGGTTGGCGCCTCAGAGACATTCAAAACCGAGTTTAGGCGTAAATTCGATATGCTTATTTTGCCAAACCGAGTGTGCAGAATTGAGCACAGAATGGTCTATTGGGTGAAGGCGGGAGAAGAGCAAAACAGGCATAGGCCGACGAGGTACACGAATGCATTGGAGGTAATCGTCAAGAATCATCTGCCGTCTAAACAGGTCATCGTTGTCCATCCGTCGTTGAATGGTAAGGAGACGAAAATGCCAATCGACGTCGGCGGCGAATTGACCGTGGTCAAAATGTCAGGGCTGGAGCCCGGTGACTTTGTGTACGACTTTAACCTGGTGCTAGGTTGAATCACCCCAAGCTTCGGTTTATGTAGATATCAACGATCTGATTGGAGCATGAACGTGCGCTACGGAGATGAATACGGGGTCTAAGTCCCTGTTTTTGCTGAGAAATAGCAAAGGCCCGCTTCGGCGGGCCTTCTGTTTTTTGGGCCCGCTCCCATGCTTCGCCATGCGGTCATCGGCATGTCGGCCGAGCTCGCGAGCGTCGACGGGCGGAATGGCGGGTTTCCGCTGCCGTACGGCCGCGGCGACGAAGCGCATCGCGGCTCGACACAGGACTCGCGCGGCCCGGTCGGACGTCCGACGAGCAGAACGGCCAGCTTTGGCGCGTCAGTCCAGGCCCGCTCTTTTGCGCATGGCTTTCCAGTTCGCCTTGATCTCCTCCAGCCGACCGACCGGTGCGGCGCAGGGTTGAGCGGCCGCGCTCAGCGCCTGATCCTTCATCAACCGATGGCTGGCCTCGTCGGTGAGACCCATCGCGTCGGCCATCGCGGTCGCCACTTGGGCCGCGACATCCGGCTGTTCGATATCGCAGGCGACAGCTTGACCAGCGACATAGCCGAGCTGCCGCAGCAGTTGGGCGTCGTCAGTGGGCTGAGCGACGACGGGCTGCGCGGCCAGCATCACGAACGTCAGCGCTCGTCTCATCGATGAGTTCCGGTTCGATCCGCGCGCAAACCAAGACGATTTGAGGCGCCATTGCGGACGAACGGTCGCCACGGTCGTTCTCTCCTTCCGCGCATCGGCGTCGATCAGCCGTCAGACGTTCAGACTGCGGACCTGATCGTCGATCATGTCGCTTCGGGCTTCTGTTGCTCATCCATCAAGCCGCGCAGGCGCTTTTGCCATGGCGGTCGTGCCCCCTCAACCGAGGAGCGGCGCATGCCGTCGACAACGCGCAGTGGACAGCCCGCTCGCCCACAAGCGCGACGATGGCGCGGCCCGCCGACCTCGGCTATCTTCCGAACGAAGCATGAACATGTGTCTGGGCGAATGGTCGCCCGACCGTCCCCATGAGGCCTGGCGTGGTCGCGAACCGCAGTGTGAGCCGGTCGTCAGGATCGCCGCGATCGTGGTGGAGCGCGCGGAGGACCCTGATGCGCTCGCGACCTTGCTGAAGCGGCTCGACCTCGGCGTCCCTGAGGCGGCCCTTGCGTTGGCGGCGCTGCCCGTCACGCTGTCGCGCGGTCAGCTGCTGCAGCTGTGGAGGGCGGGCCTGACCTCGGCCGAAGACATTGCGGCCGCTACGCACGAGGAACTCGAACAGCTGATCGGCAGAACCGGCAGCGGGCTGCTCGAAGAGTTGCGCGAGGCTGCGGACGAGTATGCGTGAGGGCGCTGCGATCTTGGATCCGCGGATCGCGGCGTGGCTCGCATGAACGAGGGCGATCGCTTCGCCGCGGCGAGGCAGATCGCCGTTGTCGACGTCGAGACCACCGGACTGGATCCGCGGACGGATCGGGTCGTCTCGATCGCCATTCTTGCGCTCGACCTGTCAGAGTTTGTGTCGAACGGCGGCGGGCGGATCGACCGACTGACGGCCAGGTTCAATCCAGGACGCAAGATACCGGCTGCGGCTTCGCGCGTTCATGGGATTTACGACCGGGACGTCGCCGCGGCCGACCGCTTCGAGGCGGACGCGGCCGCGATCGCCGGGTTCATCGGCTCCCGCACGATCGTCGGGCACAACTGCGACTTCGATGTCGAGTTCCTGAAGGCGGAGTTCGTTCGCGCGACAGGCGGATTTCCGCTCGCCGGCAATCGCCGGCTGTGCACGATGAAGGCGATGAGCGAGGTCCACGGACGACGCGTCTCGCTCGACGAAGCCTGCCGTCTGGTCGGAACCCCCGGGCGAAAAGGCGCAGCGCACGATGCGCTGGAGGATGTGCTTCTGACGCTTCAGGTGGCGGGAGGCGTCGTGAAGATGCGGCGGATGCTGCAGGTAAATGCGCCGGCGTCCCGAGCGCGCGCTCCTGCGGAGCCGACGGCCGAATCGACGACCGGACCAAATTGGGCGCTTGTCCTGTGGATCGGTTTCCTGGCCATCGTCGCGCTCATCGTGGCCCTGAGCTGACCAGCTGAAGCGCCGTTCGCCGTCGGAGAGATCGGCTTGCGGCGTCGGCGGCGCCTTCCCATATTTCTCGCGACGGCATTGTCTCAGAGCCCCGCGTCTTAGCCATTTTGACGCCGTCGGCATGAACCCTTGGCGGCGGGAGCCGAGGTCCCGAAACCGATCGCAGGATCGGTCGTGGCCTCGTGCATCCGCGATTCCTCGGCCCGCCTGCAGACCCAAGGAGACTGGGTTTGCCCCACTCTGAGAAACTGAAACTTGCCGTCGACCTGACCTGCGCGATGGCGGCCGCTGCGTCTGCCGCCGCCTGCGCCGATCCAGGCGGCTCATCGACGTCTACGGCGATCTTCGTCGCCGTCACCTCGACGATCGCCGCCATGGGCGGCGCAGCGGCGTTCCTGCTCCTTCTCGACGACCGACACAAAGACTGACGGAGGGCGTTCCCGTCCGGCCCTCGATGGCGAGCGGCCGGACGGCGATCGCCGCGCACAAGAGAATGCGGCGGCCGACGTTGGGCCGCCGCTGAAACCTGCGCCGCCGGGCGTCTGGACCTACTCGTCCTCTTCGTCTTCGCCGCGGTCGAAGAAGTCGAAATCCTCGCGTTCAATCGCGGCCTCGACCATAGCTTTCATCGGAAAGGCGACGCGCAGCCTGCGGGTAGAGGGGTCGATCAGCTCCCCTATCGCAACCTCTCTGGCTTCGAACCGGAGCTCGAAGCTCGCCTCGACGCTTCCCTTCAGATTGGCCGCCGTGAGTTCGACGTCGACGACGAACGGGCCGGCGTCGTGCGGGTCGACGGTCGCGACGCCGGCGAGCTCCCAGACACGGTTGTGACGGAAATCCTCGCAATGGATCTCGAGCCTCGGTCCTCCATCCGGCTTTACGGCGAACGACATGTCGTGGCGGACGACGCGAGGCGGATATATGTCCTGGATATTCCACAGGTGAGCGGCGATCCGGTAGGGATCGGGACGGCGAGGGACAGGGCCGGACAGCGGCGCGAAGGCGAAGCGATCGTGGAGACGCCCGTTCCGGGCCTCGACATGGACGATGAGGTTTATCGCCTGCAGCGGCCCCCTGTTCTCGATCAGGAGCTTGAACGGTATTTGGACGTACTGGGTCTCGATCAGGGTCGGCAGCCGATCGGCGAAGGCAGGGAGGCCCGCGACATAGGCGTCGTAGTCGTCATCGTAGCTGTGATCGACCATGCCGATCGCCAGGCCGAACTGGCCCCGCCCGTTCTCCTGACGCGGGTTGCGGCGTTTGCCCGGCTATCACCTGTGCTACCCCAACCGCCGGCGCGCTTCGTCGGCCTTCACGCTTTTCGTCGAGACACTGCGGTTCCGGGGAGGGTGACGCCTCAGCCAGACGAGCGTGGGGCGAAGGTCCGAATTCGGCGGTGGCGCTGGTGACAGCTCCTGGTGCATCCCAGCCGGATGATCTCGTCCCGGGTTTGACCCATAGCCGCCGCCCGGACCGTCCGCTATCGAACCGCCAAGTTTTGAGGCTCAGAAGCTCCGATTTTCACACCTAAGGACGGTTACGATCCGCGACGCGGCTCCGCGTATCGATGATGATGGGTCAAAGCGCGTGTCGAATGGTTCGCCCGCGCCGAAAGGCCGACGTCGGGCGGCGCTGGTCTGGCCATGGCCGCCGCGGACGCAAAGTCCAGCATGCGCGTCAAACTCGAGAACGCTACTGAGCCGAGGGGACTGGTCGTGTCGCTCCTGCTACCGCTCGGCGTCGCGCGATGAATCGCAACTGTCGGCGAGGAAGCCAAGCCATGTCTACGCTGCTCGCGTCCTGGACGACCTGGGCGTTGCTCGCCGCCGTCTTCGCCGCGCTGACCGCGATCTTCGCCAAGATCGGCGTCGAAGGCGTCAACTCGGACTTCGCGACGTTCATCCGGACTCTCGTCGTTGTTGGAGCTCTCGGTGCGTTGCTGGCCGCGACGCGCCAATGGCAGCCGCTTAACTCCATTTCCGGTCGGACCTACGCTTTCCTCGTGTTGTCCGGCCTGGCGACGGGCGCGTCGTGGCTCTGTTACTTCAGGGCGCTCCAGCTCGGCGACGCCGCTAGGGTCGCGCCGATCGACAAGCTGAGTGTCGTGCTCGTCGCCATCTTCGGGGCGACGCTTCTCGGCGAGAAACTCTCGCTGGTGAACTGGATCGGCGTCGCGCTCATCAGTGCTGGGGCGATGTTGGTCGCTTTCAAGAGCTGACGACCAACTGATCGAGCTTCGAGCTGGGAAGCCAAAACGGCAGCCGTCTGCGACGCAAGTCGGGGGGCTCGGCAAACTTCCGAACTGACGATCTTCAAGCTATGGGGCGTTCCACCGCGGTGCGAGCCAGCATACCCCTCAATCCATGCGCGGTGCGGTATCCGACAGCACCTGCCGCTTCTTGCAAAGACTGCCCTTCCGCCTGCCTGATGGCGATGCTGGCCGCTCGCAGCCGTCGGCGCCACTCGGCGAAGCTCAAGGACACTTCCTCACGAAAGCGCCGGGTCAACGTCCTGCGGCTCAAGCCGACCTCGCTTGCCCATTCGTCGAGGTCGCGCTCGATCGCAGGGTCGCGGACAAGCGCGTCGCAGATCCGCCTCAGGCGTGCGTCAGTCGGCATCGGGACGGCGAGCGGCGCGTCGGGCGCCCGTCGGATTTCCGAGAGCACGATCGTCGACAGCGCGCCGCCACGTCCATTGGGGTCGTAATCGCCCCTCTGTTCCTCCCCCAGCGCCTGAAGGGCGGCGTCGAGCAGGGCTGACACCTTCACCACCCGGCACCCTGGCGTGTCCAGATCCTCGCCTTCTGACTCGATATAGGCCGTGCAGAGATCAAGGGGCCCGGTGCAGGCGGCGTCGTGGACCACGTTCGCAGCCAGAAGCAGGGCGTGCCCCGTCGGGACAAGCCATGCCGTCTGCTCGGCGCTGACGATCATCAACCCGCTGGTCGCATAGAGAAGCTGGCTGCGCCGATGGCTGTGCCAGTTCGTGCGGCCGGCCGCTCTCACCCGGCGCCTTAGGACCGCGACCTTGTGGGGCGAGGTCTGCAGTTGAAGGGAGTCGGTCAGTCTCGCCTGACTCGGCGCGCATTCGGTCCCGCTGGCGCTACCCGTCATATCCTGCCTCCCGTCAGTTTGGCCCGACCGTGTTCGACAATGACCCGACGCTTAGCTCTGCGCCTGATAAAATGCATCATGATTTCAACAGTTTATAAGAAATCAAAACAGTCGGCCGAAGGCTTGGGGAAGCTCTTGGTAATGAGTTTCAGGACACTGACGGGCGTAAGGGAATGACGATGCTTCGGGGAAACTTTGCGCTCCGCGATCACGCGGTCGGGCCACTTCGGCTCGCGCTTCTAGCAAGCGTCGCGCTTCTGGCCACGGCGCCGGCGTCTGCGCAGACCGCAGGGGATACGGTAGAACTCGACGAGATCAACGTCGAGGGCTCGGGTTCCGGGTCAGCGGCCGGCGACGCCGCTGACGGCCCGCTGAAGGATTTCGTCGCGACAAGGACCCGCGGCGGCACGAAAACCGACACGCCGCTGCGCGAGACCCCGGCGTCGGTGTCGGTCATCGGCCGCAAGCAGATCGAAGCGACGGGCTCGCGGACGCTCGGAGAGGCGACCCGGTACACCGCGGGCGTCCGGGAGCTCTTTGGCGGCGCAGACCCCCGCTACGACCAATACCAGATCCGCGGCTTCAACGCTTCGACGACTGGGCTTTACCTTGACGGCCTACAGTTGCTGGCCTCCTCCGGCCTGCCGTTCAAGCTCGAGCCGTACGGCCTCGACCGCATCGAGATCCTGCGCGGGCCGTCCTCGGTGCTGTATGGCGGCACCAACCCTGGCGGCCTGATCAACGCGGTCAGCAAGAAGCCGACCGAGGAGCTCTTCGCGGAGGTGACGACGGGCATCAACTCCTTCGGAAACCTTTATGGCGGCTTCGACGTGGGCGGGCCGATCGACGGCAAGCCGGACACCAAGGCCCCGATCTCGCCGCAGTGGTTCTACCGAGTGACCGGCATGGGCAAGATTGGCGACACCCAGACCGACCACAGCGACGATGACCGCGTCTTCATCGCTCCCTCGGTCACCTACAAGCCCGACGAAGACACGAGCTTTACGGTCCTCGCTTCCTATCAGCGCGACCGCACGACAGGCGTGCCGTTCCTGCCTTACGTGGGCACGGTCACGAAGGCCCCGTTCGGCCGGATCCCGACCGACTTCATCACTTCGAAGGGCCATGAGGGCGGGCTCTACAACGGCGTGAAGCGCGAGCAGGCGATGCTCGGCTACCAGTTCGAGCACCGCCTCGACGACACCTTCACGGTTCGCCAGAATGCCCGATACAGCCGCGGCGAGAACGAGCTGTTTTCGCTGATCGGCGGCGGCTACGTCGGCAGAAATCCTGCCTCCGGCCAGCTCAACCGGCTGGGGTTCTTCGCCAATCCAAAGGTCGACCTGTTCACCGTCGATACGCAGGTCGAAGCGCGTTTCGCGACCGGCGCGCTCCAGCACACGACGCTGTTTGGCGTCGACTACAAGCATGTGAAGTTCGACGACACGCAGCGGACGGGACCCGCTTCGCCGATCGACATCGACGACCCGGACTACGGCCAGCCCTTTGGGGGTCTGACCACGCTCGGCATCCGAGCGATCTCCAAACAGGATCAGATCGGCGGCTACGTCCAGGACCAGATCAAGCTGGGTCGACTGAACATCGTGTTCGGCGGGCGCTTAGACAACGCGACCACCAAGGTCGACAACCGCCTGAACGCGCTGCTCAGCGACAAGAACTCTGACACGGCCTTCAGCGGCCGGGCAGGCCTCGTCTACGACCTCGGCTTCGGGGTCTCGCCGTATGTCAGCTATTCGAACTCGTTCCAGCCGCTCGTCGGTATCAACAACGCCACACAGCAGATCCTGAAGCCCGAGAAGGGCGAGCAGTACGAGGCGGGCGTGAAGTTCCAGCCGGAGGGCTGGCGCAGCTTCATCACGGCCGCGGTGTTCGACCTGAAGCGCAAGAACTTCCTCGTCGCCAACCCCGCAAATGCGCAACAGACGATTCAAAGCGGCGAAGCGCGGTCGCGTGGCGTCGAGATCGAGGCGGTGGCGAGCCTCGCCGAAGGTCTCGACCTCGTCGCGTCCTATACCGACTTCAACATCGAGAACACCAAGAACCTCGACCCCTT
The DNA here is from genome assembly GCA_003243275.1 of Leifsonia xyli. Taxonomy (GTDB): domain Bacteria; phylum Actinomycetota; class Actinomycetes; order Actinomycetales; family Microbacteriaceae; genus Homoserinibacter. Next base: position 197,420 of record QFQR01000005.1, read on the forward strand.
TGTGGTCGGCCTTGCGCCGTTCAACACGCCGGAGCGTTACGCATCGGCGTTTCTCGACTACACGATCCAGACCGGCGATCTGCAGGGCCTCGGCGCGGGCTTCGGCGTCCGCTACATGGGCAAGGCAATTATCGACGATCCTGCGACCCCGGCGATCGGGACCACGCCCGCCAAGCCGCGCGGCACGCTTCCCCTTCCGCACTACACGCTGGCCGACGCCGTGGTGCACTACGAGAAGGGCGCATGGCGCGGCGCCGTCAACGTGTCGAACTTGTTCGACAAGACCTTCGTGGCGCAGTGCTCGAGCGCGACCCAGTGCTTCTACGGCGAGCGCCGGAAGGTAACCGCCAGCCTGACCTATCGCTGGTGACCTGATGAGGTTCAATGCTCAACGGCAAATTAATGCTTCTACGGCGAGGGCCGCAACGCCACGGCAAGCCTGACCTATCGCTGGTGAAGGACGTGGGATTGTCGCGCCGGGCCCTGCTCGGCGCGCTCGTGGCCTCGCCCGCCATCATCCGCTCCGCGCGCGCTTCCGAGGGGCCGGTCACAGCGATCGACGCCGCGGGCCGCGAGGTTCGGCTCGAACGCCCCGCGAGAAAGATCGCGCTCGGCGGCTGGGTCTCCCTCGACGCTTTGTCGTTGATCCACCCCGACCCACCGAGCCTGCTGGGCGCCTGGGCTGGCGACGCAGGCGCGAACCGGTTCCAAGTCGAGACCTTCCAGGCGAAGTTTCCGGGAATCGCCGACGTGCCCCGAGTCGGCGGCGCGACGATCGACACGCTGAACGTCGAGGGGCTGATCGAGAAGTCGCCCGACCTCGTCGTCTTCTCGCGGCTCGACGCCTACCGCTTCGCCGAACCCGGCCAGACCGCCCAGATCGCGCAGCTCGAAGCGGCCGGCATCCCGGTGCTGATCGTCGACTTCTTCTTCGATCCGGTGCGCAACACCGAACCGAGCATCCGCGCGCTCGGCGAGGTAGTCGGCCGTCGCCGCGAGGCCGAGTCTTTCATCGCCTTCTATCGTGACCGCATGGGCAGGATCACTGAGCGACTCCGGAGCGGCGGATCCGCCGCGAAGCGCCCGACCGTCATGCTGCACGCATTCGCGGCGCGGCAGGAGTGCTGCTGGACCACCGGACCCGGCTCGCGCGACAGCCTCGTGCAGGTCGCGGGCGGCCACAACATCGGCTCAGACGTGCTGAAGGGCGCGATCGGCCAGTTGAGCCTCGAGTATCTGTATCAGCGCGATCCTGACGTCTACGTCGCGACCGGCGGGGATGACGACAAGGCTCCTGGCCAGTTCGCGCTCGGGCGCGGCGTCTCTGAGACACAAGCGCAGGCCGACTTCGAGGAGCTTCTCCAGCGCCCGCACCTTGCGGCGATCGGCGCCGTTGAGCGGGGCAAGGCCTTCGGGCTCTGGCATAACTTCATCCACACGCCGCTTCGCGTAGCGGCCGTTGAGGCGATGGCGCGCTGGATCCATCCCGAGACCTTCTCGGACCTCAGCCCTCAAGGCACGCTCGACGACCTGAACGCGAAGTTCCTCGCCGCGCCGGTCGAAGGAGCCTTTTGGGTCGAGCAGCGGGGCGCCAATTGAGCGACGTCGCCGAACGTTCCTCGGCGAACGCCGACGCCATGCTGTCGGCCTATCGCGCCGTGCAGCGACGCCGGGAGCTGGTGCTGGTCGGGCTCGCGCTCGCGTGCCTGGTCGCGCTGTTCTTCGACGCGACATCGGGCGAGTCGAGCCTGACCGTCATGGACACGATCCGCGGCGTGATCTGGCCCGAGACGCTCAACCGGGCTCAAACCGTGGTCGTGTGGCAGCTCCGCCTGCCAGTGGCCTTCATGGCGCTGTTCGTAGGGGCCGCGCTCGCCCTTTCGGGAGCCGAACTCCAGACTGTCCTCGACAATCCGCTGGCGAGCGAGATGACGCTCGGCCTAGCCTCAGCCGCGTCCTTCGGCGCGGCGCTCGCGATTGTGCTCGGCCTCAGCCTGCCTTTCGTGCCGGCGCAGTTCGTGGTGACGGCGAACGCCTTCCTGCTGACGCTCGGGACCATCTTTCTTCTGCAGGCGCTTGCGAGACGAAGCGGAGGCGGGTCAGCGACGCTGATCCTGTTCGGCGTCGGCCTGCTGTTCGTCTTCAACGCCGCGGTCTCGCTGCTCCAGTTCGTGGCGAGCGCCGACGCGCTGCAGCAGTTCGTGTTCTGGGGCATGGGCAGCCTGTCGCGCACCACCTGGGGATCGGTGTTCTCCATCGCCGCCGTGGTCGCGCTCGTCCTGCCTTTCTCGATGGCGAGCGCCTGGCGGCTCACCGCCATGCGATTTGGCGAAGAGCGGGCCATGAGCTTTGGCGTGAATGTGAAACGCGAGCGATCTCTGGCGCTCATCCGCATCAGCCTCCTGTCCGCGACCGCCGTCGCCTTCTGCGGCACGATCGGCTTCATCGGGTTGGTCGGGCCTCATACGGCTAGGCTGATCGTCGGTGAGGACCATCGCTTCTTCCTGCCCGTCAGCGCCCTGTTCGGGGCGCTCGTGATGTCGCTCGCCAGCATCGCCAGCAAGACGCTGTTGCCCGGAGCCATCATCCCGATCGGCATCGTGACTGCGTTCATCGGGCTGCCTGTGTTCTTCGCACTCGTTCTGCGCCAGGGGCGAGTGCGATGAGCGAGGGTCTCGACATCGAGGGCCTGAGCGCGGGATACGGCCGCAAGGCAGTGGTTCGCGACGTCACCCTTCCGGCGCTGCGCGCCGGCGAGGTCGTGGCCCTGATCGGTCCGAACGCGGCGGGCAAGTCCACGCTGCTTCGCGCGGTCGCCGGTCTCATTCCGGCGTCCGGAGGAGCGTCGCTCGACGGCGCCGATCTGATCCGAATGAAGCTCGTGGAGCGCGCCAGGCAAGTCGCGTTCATGCCCCAGACACTGCCCGCCAATGTCAGCCTGACGGTTCATGAGGGAATGCTGACAGCTTTGAAGGCCGCGCCGACGGGGGATCGTCTATCGGGGCCGGCGCTGCATCGGCGAGCCTTCGCGGCGCTTGAGCGCTTCGGGATCGAGCGGCTCGCCATGGAGTATTTCGATCGCTTGTCCGGCGGGCAGCGCCAACTCGCCAGCCTCGCCCAGGCCACCGTGCGCGAGCCGCGGCTGCTTCTGCTCGACGAGCCGACGAGCGCGCTCGACCTCGCGCATCAGATCCGCGCCATGCGGCTCGTGAGGGAGTTTGCTCAGGAGCACGACGCTCTTGTCGTGGTCGTGTTGCACGACCTGGCTCTCGCGTGCCGTTGGGCGGATCGCGTCGCGGTGCTGGCGAACGGCTCGATCCTGTCCTTCGGCACGCCGCATGAGGCGATCGGCCCGGAGGTTCTTCGCCGAGCCTATGGCGTCGAGGCGAGGGTCGATACGGACACCGCCGGGCGCGTCCGGATCGAGGTTCAGGACGCGCTTCCCGAGACCTACCGCGGCGCATGCTGAAGCAGTTCTTCGCCTACTATCGGCCGCATCGCGGCCTGTTCCTGCTCGACTTCGGCGCGGCCGTGCTGTCCGGCCTGCTCGAGCTCGGCTTTCCGATCGCCGTGAAGGTCTACATCGACGACCTGCTCCCGCGCCAGGACTGGACGCTGATCCTGCTGGCGGCCGTCGGGCTGCTTGCGGTCTATGTGGCGAACACTGGCCTCATGGCGGTCGTGACCTATTGGGGGCACGTGCTCGGGATAAACATCGAGACTGAGCTGCGCCGCAAGGCGTTCGACCACCTGCAGAAGCTCTCCTTCGCCTTCTTCGACAATCAGAAGACCGGCCATCTAGTCGGCCGTCTCACAAAGGATCTCGAGGAGATCGGCGAGGTCGCCCATCACGGTCCCGAAGACCTGTTCATCGCCGTGATGACGCTGATCGGCGCCTTTGTCCTCATGTTCGCCGTCAACGTGCAGCTTGCGCTCGTGACCGCGGCGATCATTCCCGTGACCGGATGGGTCACCACCCGATACGGCGCGCGCATGATGCGGAACGCACGCGAGCTCTACGGACGCGTTGGCGCCTTCAACGCCCGGATCGAGGAGAACGTCGGGGGCATCCGCGTGGTGCAGGCCTTCGCAAACGAAGACCACGAGCGCGCACTCTTCGCCGAGGCCAATGACGGGTATCGCTCGACCAAGCTGTCGGCGTTCTGGATCCTCACGGCCTCGAATGCGCTCAGCTATATGAGCATGCGGGTGACCCAGGTCATCGTCATGCTCACGGGGAGCTGGCTCGTCATCGCCGGCGAACTCAGCCACGGCGGATTTATCGGCTTCCTACTGCTCGTCGGCGTCTTCTTCCGCCCTGTCGAGAAGATCAACGCCGTGATCGAGACCTATCCAAAGGGCGCGGCGGGCTTCAAACGTTACCAGGAGTTTCTCTCAACGGCGCCCGACATCGTGGACTCTTTCGACGCGATCGAGGTGGAGCGCCTGACGGGGAACATCGTCTACCGCAACGTCGACTTCGCTTATGCCGACAAGACGGTGCTAGCCGACGTTAACCTCGAGATCCCGGCGGGAGAGACTCTCGCCTTCGTTGGCCCGTCCGGAGCTGGAAAGACCACGATCTGCTCGCTACTCGCGAGGTTCTACGACGTGCGCGGCGGATCCATCACGATCGACGGCGTCGATATTCGGCACATCACGCTTTCCTCGCTCCGCCGCCAGATCGGCGTGGTCCAGCAGGAGATATTCCTCTTCGCGGGAACGATACGCGAGAACGTCGCCTACGGACGTCTGAGCGCGACTGATGAAGAGGTGATGGAAGCGATCCGCCGCGCGCGGCTGGGCGACCTTATAAGTGGGCTTCCGGAAGGACTCGACACCGTCGTCGGCGAGCGCGGCGTAAAGCTCTCCGGAGGGCAGAAGCAGCGCCTGTCTATCGCCCGGATTTTCCTCAAGGATCCGCCGATCCTGATCCTAGACGAGGCGACGTCCGCGCTCGACACGCAGACCGAAAATGAAATCCAGATCGCTCTTCGTGAGCTCGCGATTAATCGCACGACGCTCGTCATCGCACATCGTCTGTCGACCATCCGTCACGCCGACCGTATCGCCGTCATCTGCCGCACCGGGATCGTCGAACTGGGACGGCACGAAGACCTCCTAGCACGTGGCGGACCCTACAAATCGCTTTACCAGTCGCAATGACCACAGGTGGAGTAGAAGGTGATCAGACATGTAATGCCCGGTTCTCGGCGTCTGACGAATGACCGGTCTTGGCGCTCCAAGGCTGTGCGCCTCTGAGCGCGGATGACCCAAAACGGACTTCCATAAAGTCCGTTTGTTGGTGGCTTCGCAAAGATAGTCCGTACCACTGATAAGAGCGACCAGGCGGCGCCTATTGAAAGTTTGCTTTGAGAAACTCATCCCCAGAAGGATGACATGATCTCAATCGCGCGGCCGCAGGCGCGCGGCGGCTTCAGGACTTGGAGCAGGCTGATCTGCTAAACGATCGCAGCGGCTTTCCATGCGCAGTGCGGAATCAGATGACTGATCGCAAAAATTTAGCCTCCCAAAAGAGCCAATCGGCGATGGTCGCCGCCGAAAGGGCGGCTGTCGAAAGAGCGGAGGTCGCAACCGCCGTCGTGCCGATCGACCAGCGCGCCGGCGCCGCGATCAGAGAGCACCGCCTGGAGCGCTCGCTAACGCTCGCTGAACTCGCCTCCGCGGCGGACATGTCGGTCGCGATGCTGAGCCGCATCGAAAACGGCCAGTCGGCGGCAAGCCTGGAGGTGATCGAGCGCGTCTGCGCGGCTCTCGGCGTTGACATGTCTACGCTGTTCCGAGCGATCGAGGACACCGCGGGCTCCGCGCAACTCATCAAGGCCAGCGAACAGATGGAAGTGGTGCGGACCGGCACGAAGCACGGCCACACCTACCGCCTGCTGTCCTACCATAAAGGCCCGAGGAAGATCTTCGAGCCGTTCTTCATCGAGATGGACAAGCTGAGCGACGTCTATCCCCGCTTCCAGCACCCGGGGACCGAGTTTATCTACATGCTGAGCGGACGGATGGAATATCGTTTCGGAGACAAAACCTTCCTGGTCGAGCCAGGAGACGCTTTTACGTTCTCTGGCTCGATCATCCATGGTCCCGAAACGCTGCTCGACGAGCACATCCGGTTTCTTGCGATCATCATCTACGCGGAGTGACGACGCTCAGGCCTTCAGCGCGTAGGCTTCGATCTCGACGAGCTGCCAGGGCCGAAGCATCGAGGTGACCTGAACCAGGGTCGAGGCGGGGCGCACCTTGTCGAACGCCTCGAGATGCGCCTTCGCCACCTCGTCGGCGTCGCCGATGTCGCGCACGTAAACGACGGTGCGCACGACATCGGAAAGCTCCGCGCCAGCTTTCTTCAGCGCGTTTTCGATGGTCAGGAGCACGGCCTCAGTCTGCTCGAAGGCGCCGAGCTTCTCGTGGCTGACTGGGGCGCAGGTGCCTGACACGTGGATCTGACCGCCGACCGCGACGGCGCGCGAATAGCCGAAAACATTCTCGTAAGCGCCGCCCGACGAGATGTTCAGGCGGGACTTTGAGGTAGCGGACGTCATTGGCTGTCTCCGTCAGAAGTTGGCGGCGTCGCGGATGCGATACCAGGTCTCGACGGCCGGCACGGCGTGCTCGGCCACGAAGTGGAAGGGGTGGCTGGGGAAGCCGAGATCGCTGAACGCGCTCTTGCCCTCGGGGCTGCCGAGCAGTTGCAGCGCGATCTTGCGGCCGAAATGGGTGGAGCGGGACACGCCTGTGCCGCAGTAGCCCATCGCGTAGTGCACGCCATAGGGCGAGCGCCCGAGATGCGGAAACTCGTCGAACGTGTAACCGATCAGCCCGCTCCAGGCGTGCGTGACCGGCACGTCCTCGAGATCCGGAAAGGTGTCGAGCAGGTCGCGCGCGAGGTGCCGGAACGACGACGCCGATCCGCGGCTTGCGACGTGGTTGGAGCGTCCGCCCCAGATGATGCGGTTTTCGCCGGGCGCGCTTCGGAAATAGAAGAACACCCTGTTGGAGTTGCCGTAGACGCGACGCTTGGGCATCGCGGCCTCGAACAGATCCCTCGGGATCGGGCCGGTCGCGATCTGGGAGGAAACGATCGGCACAATCCTCTTGGAGAAGTAACTGCCAACGTTCTTCGTGTAGCCGTTGGTGGCCACGATGACGTCGCGCGCGCGCACGTCGAATCTGTCGAAGCGGACGAGATGTCCCGAGCCATCGGAGACGATGTCGCGGACCGGCGCTTCGCCCGCGACGAGCGCCCCCGCCTCCCGAGCGCGAGCAAGAAGCCCAGAATGATATCGGCCGGGATGGATTGAGGCGTCCTGCGGCAGCACCGCGCCGCCGTGAAAGCGGTCGCTGCCGATCTCCGAGCGCTGCTCGTTCTTCGGGACCATGTCGAATTCGACGCCGGCATAGCGCCGGAGGTCGGCCATGTCCCGCGCCATCGCCTCGTAATGCTCGGGCCGCATCGCACCCCGGAAACGGCCGCATCGCTCGAACGAGCAGTCGATGTTCTCATCGCGCACCAATCGCTCGATGCCGTCGAGCATTTCGACGCCTTCGTGCAGCAGCTCGACGGCCGTCTTCTCCCCCTTCATCTCGATCAGCGTGCGCACGCGGAACTTTTGGTTTCCGCTGCCCACCTGACCGCCGTTTCGGGTGCTTGCGCCCACCCCTAATGCGCCCGCATCGACCACAAGCACAGCTCGTCCCGCGCGCGCCAGGGTCAATGCTGCGGAAAGACCTGAAAAGCCTGCGCCGACGACTACGACGTCGACTTGACGTGGCACGGCGTCGAACCCGCCCGAAATAGGTTTCGCAGCGTCCCACCAGAACGGCTCTGTCTCCAGATCCCCCTTGCAACGCCCACTGGCCAAAAGTCCGAGATTGGTTTCAAGTCTCTGATTCGCCATCTTTTTTACGCCGCGCCGTCGCTTTGTCCGAGGGCTATTATTTTCTTCTGATACAAAACAGTTGCATTAAACGCAACACGGCATTTAGGGTGCCCTCAACGCGGCGCACAAGGCCGTAGCCGATAGGGAGGCATGCATGAAGCCGTTCGAATACATGGGGGACGCTCTTTCTCCCAATTGTATGAAAACTCCCGAAAGGATCGATGTCCCCGGCGCAAAGGACTTTCTCAAGAATAACCGGGTTGATTACCTACTCGCACAGTTTGTCGACATCCACGGCGTCGCGAAGAGCAAGTCGGTGCCCGTCCAGCACCTCGAAGGACTGCTGAGCGAAGGGGCGGGGTTCGCCGGAGCAGGGGCCTGGGGTCTCGGAATGGCGCCGCACGAGGCCGAGTTCATGGTCGTCTGCGACCTGGACACGCTCACGCTCACGCCCTGGGCGCCCGGCTACGCGCGGATGATGGGGACCGGCCAGGTTAAGGGCGAGGCGCACGCGGTCGACACGCGCAACGTCCTCAAGCGGCAGGTCGAGCGGCTCGCGGAGCGCGGCTGGACGCTGAACACCGGGCTCGAGCCCGAATTCATCCTCGTCCGCAGGGCGGCCGACGGCCGGCTTTCCGCCTTCGACGAGACCGACACGCTCGCCAAGCCCGCCTACGACTATCGCGGGCTGATGCGGGGCCGCAGTTTCCTCGAGAAGATCACCACATCGCTGCAGGCGGTGGGGATCGACGTCTACCAGATCGACCATGAGGACGCGAACGGCCAATATGAGATCAACTTCAAATACGCCGATGCGCTGAAGTCTGCCGATCAGGTCATCCTGTTCAAGATGGCGGCCGCTGAAATCGCCCATGAGCTCGGCGCGATCTGCTCGTTCATGCCGAAGCCGCGCAGCGACGCGACCGGCAGCGGCATGCACATCCACTGCTCGGTCGCGGACGCCGACGGCCGCAACATCTTCCACGACAAGAGCGACCCGCGCGGTCTCGGCCTGAGCCGACTGGCCTACCATTTCCTCGGCGGCGTCATGGCGCACGCCAAGGCGCTCACCGCGCTGCTCGCCCCGACGGTCAATTCCTACAAGCGGCTGGTCGTCGGCCAGAACGCTTCCGGCACCACCTGGGCGCCCGTGTTCATCGCCTACGGCGACAACAACCGGACCGCGATGGTCCGCGTCCCCTATGGCCGGCTCGAACTGCGCACCGGCGACAGCGCGATGAACCCCTATCTCGCAAGCGCCGCGCTGATCGCGGCGGGCCTCGACGGCGTCGAGCGGGAGCTCGATCCAGGCGAGCCGCATAACGTCAACTTCTACGGACTGTCATCCAGCGAAGTCGCCGACCTAGGCGTCGAGGTCCTACCGCAGACGCTTGGACAGGCGCTCGATGCGCTCGAGGCCGACGACCTGTTCTCGCGCACGCTCGGCGAGCGGGTCGTCGGCGAGTTCCTCAAAATCAAGAGAGCGGAATGGGGCGAGTATTGCCGCCACGTCTCTCAATGGGAAGTCGAGAGATATCTCAGCTTCTACTGATCACCGATCCTCGTCTGGAGCCAATCTATGTGTGGAATTGCTGGCTTGTTCTTGAAGAACAGCCGTCTTGAAAACGAGCTTGGGTCGTTGCTTGCGACCATGACGTCAACCCTGTGCGAGCGCGGGCCGGACTCCGCCGGGTTCGCCCTCTACACGAACGGATCCGCCGATGGCGTGAAGTTTACGCTCACCTCGGGCTCCTCCACGGACTTCGAGAAGCTCGCAGCCGAGCTCGGCCGCGCGATCGACGCTACGGTCAAGGCAAGCCTACGCTACACGCACGCGACCGTTTCCGTTCCCGCCGACAAGGGCGAACAGGCCCGAGCGTGGCTGGCCGAGAACGCGCCGGAGGTGTCGATCGTCAGCGAAGGCCGTCGCCTCGAGATCTACAAGGAGGTGGGCTACCCGACGGAAGTCGGAAAGAAATTCGACCTGAATTCGATCGGCGGCACGCACGCCATCGCCCATACGCGCATGGCAACCGAGTCAGCCGTCACGACCAACGGCGCACACCCGTTCTCAACCGGACGAGATCAATGTCTCGTGCACAATGGATCGCTGTCGAACCATGCCTCCCTTCGACGCGAGCTGCGTCAGGACGGGATCCGGATCGAGACCGCCAACGACACTGAAGTCGCCGCCGGCTACATCAGCCGTGAGCTCCGTCGCGGCCACAGCCTTGGCGACGCGCTCAAGTCGAGCCTGTCGGACCTCGACGGCTTCTTCACGTTCGTGGTTGGGACCGAGAACGGCTTCGGAGTTCTTCGTGACCCGATCGCCTGCAAGCCGGCCGTCATGGCGGAGACCGACGACTATGTCGGCTTCGCCTCCGAGTATCGCAGCCTGACCTGCCTTCCCGGCATCGCCAACGCACGGCTGTTCGAGCCAAAGCCCGCCACGCCCTACTTTTGGGAGAGCCGCCAGTGAAGTCGGTCGACCTGTCCGTCACGCCTCTGCGTGAGTTGAACGCCGAGCTGCAGGCGCTGCAAGACGGCACGAACGAGACGCAGTGGCGGATCGTGAATCCCTTCGGCATCCACGCCATCGCGGTCGGCGTCGCCGCCCCGATCGACATCGAGATCGCTGGACCCGTCGGCTACTTCTGCGCCGGCATGAACAAGAACGCCCGCGTGCTGATCGATGGCAACGCCGGTCAGGGCGTCGGCGAGAACATGATGTCGGGCACGATCCAGGTGAAGGGCGACGCCGCGCAGTCAGCAGGCGCCACGGGTCGCGGCGGCCTGCTCCTGATCGAGGGCAACGCCGGCGCGCGCTGCGGCATCTCGATGAAGGGCGTCGACATCGTCGTGAAGGGCGAGATCGGCCACCTGTCCGCCTTCATGGGCCAGAAGGGCCGTCTCGTCTGTTTCGGCGACGCCGGAGAGGCGCTCGGCGACTCGATCTATGAGGCCCGGCTCTACGTGAAGGGCAAGGTCGCAAGCCTCGGCGCGGACTGTGTCGAGAAGGACATGCGAGACGAGCACAAGCAGGAGCTGTTCGATCTGCTGAAGCAGGCCGGCGAGAACGGCTCGATCGATGTCTCCGAGTTCCGCCGCTACGGCTCCGCCCGCAAGCTTTACAACTTCCACGTCGACAATGCGGGAGCCTATTGATGACCGTTCACGAGCGCCACTGGGGCGCGACGCTGCCCCGCCAGTCCGCAACCTTCGACCCTCATACGCTCGCCGAGATCCGACGTGCGGCGGCGACCGGCATTTACGACATCCGAGGCGGCGGCGCGAAGCGCAAGGTCCCGCATTTCGACGACTTGCTGTTCCTCGGCGCCTCGATGTCGCGCTATCCGCTCGAAGGTTATCGTGAGCGCTGCGACACGAGCGTCACACTCGGCACACGCTTCGCCAAGAAGCCGATCAAGCTCGACATTCCGATCACGATTGCGGGCATGAGCTTCGGGGCGCTCTCCGCGCAGGCCAAGGAAGCGCTCGGCCGCGGCGCATCGATCGCCGGCACGTCGACGACGACAGGCGACGGCGGCATGACGCCGGAGGAGCGCGGGCAATCCAGAACGCTGGTCTACCAGTACCTGCCGTCCCGCTACGGAATGAACCTGGACGACCTTCGTAAGGCCGACGCGATCGAGATCGTCATTGGTCAGGGCGCCAAGCCTGGCGGCGGCGGCATGCTGCTCGGTCAGAAGATCTCCGACCGTGTCGCGGAGATGAGGTCGCTGCCGAAGGGCATCGACCAGCGCTCAGCCTGTCGTCATCCTGACTGGACCGGCGCCGACGATCTCGAGATCAAGATCCTCGAACTCCGAGAACTGACGGGCTGGGAAAAACCGATCTATCTCAAGGTCGGCGCGAGCCGTCCGCAATACGACATCGCCCTCGCCGTAAAGGCGGGTGCGGACGTAGTCGTGCTTGACGGCATGCAAGGTGGCACCGCCGCGACCCAGGACGTGTTTATCGAACACGTCGGCATTCCGATCCTCTCGGCGATCCGGCCTGCGGTGAAGGCGCTGCAGGATCTTGGAATGCACCGCAAGGTGCAACTGATCGTCTCCGGCGGCGTCCGGAACGGCGCCGACGTCGCGAAGGCGTTGGCGCTCGGCGCTGACGCGGTCGCGATCGGCACGGCCGCGATGGTCGCGCTTGGTGACAACGATCCGCAATACGAGGCCGAATATCAAAAGCTGGGCTCGACCGCCGGCGCCTATGACGACTGGCACGAGGGGCGTGATCCGGCTGGCATCACAACGCAGGATCCCGAGCTGTCTTCCCGGCTGGATCCCGTCGCAGCCGGCCGGCGGCTCGCCAACTACCTGAAGGTCATGGCGCTCGAGGCGCAGACGATCGCCCGCGCCTGCGGCAAGAGCAGCCTGCACAATCTCGAGCCCGAAGACCTGGTCGCGTTGACCATAGAGGCCTCGGCGATGGCGCAGGTGCCGCTGGCGGGCACTACCTGGATCCCCGGATCAACTCTCTGATCCTGAAATAGCGAAGGCGGCCCAAAGAGGTCGCCTTCGCTTTATGCGGAAACGGCTAGCGTTTCCCGTTTGATCTATATGCAAACGAATTGCATGAAACGCAAATACTGGTAACCTCCCCGTGCTCTCGCGTAATGCGCCCTGGGGAGGGCTGAGTGGAGCAAACGATCTCAAAATAAAGCCGGTGCGTGGTCCGGCGGAGGAGAGGAAATGAGCAACGCGGAACACGTTTCGCGATCGGGGACTGCTGCCTTGAGCGATCCAATGGTCAACAGCAGTGACGGGCATCAACTGCATCGATCGATCACCTGGCGCGATGCGTTCTGGGTGGCGAGCGGCGTTCCGGCGCTTGTGCTGTTCTCGATCGGCGGTCTCGCCGCAACGGTCGGTGCGCCGTCCTGGCTGTGCTGGACGGCGTCGGTGATCTTTGGGTTCCTGCAAGCCTTCGTCTATGCGGAGATCGCCGGCCTGTTTCCGGGCAAGTCCGGCGGCGCCTCGGTCTATGGTGCGGCCGCCTGGGTGCGGTACTCTAAGATCGTCGCGCCGTTGTCTCTCTGGTCGAATTGGCTGGCCTGGACGCCGGTGCTTACGGTCGGATCGACGATCGCAGCGGCCTACATCCTGACGTCTCTGTTCGGGCCGGACGCCGCGATCAACACGCAGAAGCTGACGCTTGTCGACCTCGGCTTCCTGAAGCAGGGGCTCGAGATCCGGATCAACGGCACGTCGGTCGTCGCGACCATCCTGCTGCTCCTGACGTTCTCGATCCAGCACAAGGGCATCCTCGGAACCGCGCGCGTCCAGTTCATCATCGCCGTGGTCGCTCTGACGCCGCTTCTTCTGATCGGCATCGTGCCGTTCTTCACCGGCGACATCGCCGTCTCGCACTTCCAGCCATTCGTTCCGGTTTCGGGCGCCTGGGACAAGGCCGGCTGGACGCTGTTCCTCGGCGGCATCTACATGGCCGCCTGGTCGTCCTACGCGTTCGAAACGGCTGTCTGCTACACGCGCGAATTCCGTGACCCGAAGACCGACACCTTCAAGGCGATCTTCTGGTCGGGCGTGCTGTGCGTGGCCGCCTACACGCTCATCCCGCTCGCCTTCCAGGGCGCGCTCGGCGTCGAGGGCGTCGCCGCGCCAGGGATCGTCGATGGTTCGGGGGTTGCGGGCGCTATGGCGGGAATGGTGGGCGGCGGCGCTGCAGTCGGCAACATCCTGATCGCGATGCTGGTGCTATCGCTTCTCATGGGAGTGTCGACCTCAATGGCAGGGTCGTCACGCACACTGTATCAAGGTTCGGTCGATGGTTGGCTCCCGAAGTATCTGAGCCACGTCAACCATCATGGCGCCCCGACGCGGGCGATGTGGACGGACCTCGGCTTCAACGTCGTGCTGCTTACGCTGTCGGACTCGCTGTTCGTCCTCGCCGTGTCGAACATTTGCTATCTGGTCTTCATCTTCCTCAACCTGCATGCGGGCTGGATCCACCGGATCGACAACGCGCATGTCGAGCGGCCGTACCGCTGCCCGAACTGGCTGATGGCCGTGGGCTTCATCCTGGCTTACGTCAACGCTTTCATGCTCGGCGCAGGCGCCAACGTCTGGGGACCGGGCACATTGATGACGGGCGTGTTCGCGCTGGCGATCATCCTCCCGGTCTTCTGGTGGCGGCACTACGTCGTGGACAAGGGTCACTTCCCGACCGAGATGCTCAAGGATCTCCAAATGACCGATGGCGTGCTGTCTGCGCCGAAGGCCGGGCTTCTACCCTACGCTGCATTAGCGGCAGGCGTGCTCATCGTCTTCGGCGCAAACGCCTACTTCCACGGCTGACAACAAAGATTGAGCCGTAGGCAACGTCTTCGGCTCTTCTTCTCAGTTCCTCCAAACGCCTGAGCTGCTCCTTTACCGGAGCAGCTATTTTTTGAATCTTTGACGACACAAACATATCGGAATTGCCGGTAGGACACATCACCCACCAGCCAGCGATTTGACCTTCTAATTCAAAGCTGCGTCGAGCCAGCGTCCGCGATTGGGGCTCGATTTTGGGTCCGGAGTTGGCGCTACTCGACCCCCGCCAGCAGAGCGAAATCCGACGCTTCGTGGCGCTCGCACAGGACGTGCCCGGCTGTCCTATGGCGACCGCCGCGCCGTCGCGTCGATCTGGTCCAAGAGTCATTTCGCCACGCTGATGCCCGCGGCGCTGACGGCCAACCTCGTGCTCGACCTCGACTTGCCGGTCGCCATCGATCGAGTCGGCGTGGTGAGTGACGACATCGGCAGGACGAAGCAGATCGTCCTGCCGCACGCAGGCGGACCACTTGCGCCAGACGAAGCGGACGGGCGTTTCGAAGAGCTGATCGAGGCTCACATCGCGCCGCTCATTGCGGCGCTCGCCAAGGTCAGCGGCGCATCGCCAAAAGTGTCCTGGAGCAATGTCGGCAACGTCTTCGATTTCGTGGTCCGGCAGTCCCGCGATCTCGGCGCGTCCGCGATGGGTTTCGACGCAGGGTAGGCGCTCATCGCTGCCCGGACGTCCCGCGGGCGCTCGAACCCGCTCGTTTCTCCTGTGACTTATCCTTCGGAAGGCGGCAGACTGCGCCGGGTCTGCTGCCTACGCTATTTCGCACCGAATGTCGGATATTGCGGGACGTGCCCCCTTACGCTGCAGATGCAGCGCGAAGAGACCTAGGCGAGCGGGCTGCCTGCCGGTCACGGCGATCCGCCCCACAGCCAGCCTGGATGGTCGCCGAATGTAACATTTAGCCAGTCGTCTGCGACAGGCGTTGCCCATCCAGTGTCGTGGTGGAGACGTTTGTCACCGGCGCGTTGCGCGCGACCTTCGCCGAGAATGTCCAAAGGCGCCGCCATCGACTTGGCTGGAGCCAGGAGAAGCTTGCCTTCGAAGCAGGTCTGAACCGGGTCTACGTGAACAGGCTCGAGGCTCTGAAGCGCAATGTCACGCTCGACAGCGTTGAGCGGTTGGCTCATGCGCTCGGCGTGGACCCGATCGAGCTCCTGCTTCAGCCGCGCGTGACCATAGGTCCGGTTCCTGAAGTGAAATCCGATAATACCTGATTTTTTTTCCTGTAATCCCTGATTTTTTGTTGCTAATCCGACAATGTCTCTAGTGTCGTCGCCGTGTCGCTCTCGCGCGCGAAGACGGGCGATAGACGGTCGTAAGGAGGTTGCCGTCCATCAACGTGAGCCATCGGCCCGAAACGTTGTCGGACGGTGTCGATATCCATCTTGGCGCGAGCGAGGAGCCGCAATGATCCAGTCGATGTGTCGGTGACATCTATGCGCCGCTTGACAGGCGGTCGCCATGTAGTCTATAAGAAGGTCAGCTGCAGCGTCATCAGACTGTGGCGCAAGATGACAGGTCGCTCGAACAGAAGCCGACCGCCCGGGCCGCTTTCCGAAACGGGACGCCGCCGTCGATCATGCTGATCTAGGGTATACGTCATGCTTGCAGTGCGTTTGGGGTCATCCCACGAAAAGCGTCTCATCCACGAGGGCCAAGTGCTCTCCCGGCAGCTCCGCCGTCGCGTCCGCGCGCTCGGTGGGGACGCCCGCGGACCGGACGATGAAGTCGTCAAGTCCAACCACATGCTCGGCCACGACGTCGTCGGGCTGGTCACGCTGAGGGTCCGCGTCGGCGCAGTCGTCGCCACTCTGATCTGCGCGCCCGGCGTCTACTTCAGGCAAGACCATCCCGAGCGCCGGGCGGCGCTCGATGAACTCGCCGCCGTCCGCCGCGCCCAGGGACGTCGGGCCCTGGTTGTCACCAAGCACGAAGCGCTCGGGCGCGAGCCGTTTGACCTTGTTGCGGGGGTCGCTCGCCCGACAAGCGACCGTCGCCGTTGCGCCGAGGCGGTGTTGGCCTCCACCGGCAGAAGGCCCTGCGGCGCGGACCGTCGCCGGGCCGCAGGCAGCGCCGGGCCGCACCCGCGTGATCCGCAGCTCCCGGGCCCGGCCGCGGTCCGCCCGCCGAGTGGCGAGACCTGTGTGGACGACGCCGCGTGAGGCGCGGCGTTTCGAGTGAGGGCGCGGCGTCGCGCTGATGGCCGAGGTTCCGCCGCGCCGTCGTGGCGCGCGCGTGATCCGGGGCTGCTTTCGCCGCAAGAGGCCGCCCCGCCGTCATCCGCGCGCCTTTCACACCTGGCGCTCTGCGCTTTCTTCTGACGAGAGCCGGCGCCAGGCGCTCGGCGAAGCGCTCCGGCGCATCGCCCTTCACGACGATCCCCGCTGGCCGGCTGCGGCCGGCGGGGACGCCAGCGCCGCCATCGCGCTCACGCTCGGTCGGCTCTGGACACGAGAGGTCGTGGACATCCGCCGCGACCTCATCCTGTGCGCCCTTTGGCTCACCGCCTCGGCCGGAGATCCGGCGTCGACCCTACTGCTGCGCGTGATGCGCGAGCGGATCGCCGAGACCGACCCAAATGCGAGAAAAGTCAAAAGCCGAGCTTGAGGAAGACGGGCTGGTCGACGCACCGGAGCCGTTTGATCCGGCAGGCGTCGTCGCGACCGAGATCCTGCATGCCGCGCTTCCCAGTGCCGTGTTGGCGGCGGTCAGGCGCCACGAGCCGAAAATCTTCGCGCTCGACGTCCCGGGCTCAGGCTGGTTGAGCCCGATCGCAACCGCCCTGAGATGCCGTTTCGAGAATGCCGCTGTCTATACGCCGGCCGACATG
The DNA here is from genome assembly GCA_003243275.1 of Leifsonia xyli. GTDB lineage: Bacteria > Actinomycetota > Actinomycetes > Actinomycetales > Microbacteriaceae > Homoserinibacter. The sequence goes on from QFQR01000005.1 coordinate 214,520, forward strand.
GTCTCGACGCCAGCCAAAGGCCGCAGCTCGACGATCGTGCGCGGGCCGACCTTCGTCGTGCTCGGCGATCCCATGCGCTTGCCGCCGGAACTGATCGCCGGAGCCGACGTGCGGATCCCGATCCGGCCGACCGCGCGCGCTCTGCGACGGGCCTTGAGGAAGCTTTACGGCGCGCGCGCCGTCGTCCGTCCATCCGATTTCGCAGGGCTCGACGGTCCGGAAATCTTCGTGGCCATGCGCCCCGGCTCGACCCCGCGCGAGGTCGTGGCGCGCTGGCGCAGGATCGCCGTGAGTTTGAGCGCGCCGATCGCGGCCGACCGCACGCCGCTCCTGCGGGATCTTGCGGGCTATGGCGACGCTAAGTCTCCCCTCCTTGCAATCGCCGATGACATCCATCGCGTCCGAGACGGCAAGCTTTCTGGCGCAGAGCTCCCCTCGCTTCTGCTGCATGGCAAGCCCGGAACCGGCAAGACGCTCCTGGCGCGCTCGCTCGCAAAATCCGTCGGCCTGCCCCTGGTCCAGACCAGCATCGGCGACTGGTTCAGCGGCGAGCGCGCTCACCTTGGGACGGTCATTGGGCAGGCCCGGCAGTTCTTCGAGCGCGCCACGTCGGCCGCGCCCTGCGTCGCCCTGATCGACGAGCTGGACGCGCTTCCTGACCGCATGCATCTGGAAGCCCGCGACCGGGATTGGTGGACCCCGATCATCACCATGGTGCTGCTCTCGATCGACCGGATCCGCGCGACAAGCCGCGGCGTCGTGCTGATCGGAGCGACCAATCATTATCGTCATCTCGACGAAGCGTTGGTGAGACCAGGGCGCTTCGACATCCATCTCGAAATCACCGGGCCGACCACCGAGCAGGACTTCTCTGAAATCCTCCGGCAGCACCTCAACGGGGCGCTGCCCGACGCAGACCTGTCAGGAGTCGCCAGAGCCGCCCTGGCGCGCGGCGCGACCGGCGCGGTCGTCGAATCCTGGGTCCGCGCGGCCCGCGAGCGCGCGCGCTCCAAGGCGCGCGACCTGATCCTTGTAGACCTCGTGGAGCAGGCGACGCCGGCGCCCGACCGCTCGCCCGACAAGGAGCTGACGATCGCGCATCATGAGGCCGCCCACGCCGTGGTCGGCCGCGTGCTCGGCTTCAAGGTCCGCTCCGTCACCCTGGTGAGGGAAGGCGCCGTCGCCGGCAAGGCCTCCTTCACCGAAGACGACGCCCCGACCACGAAAGCCCAGATCGAGGCCCATGTCGTGTGCGGGCTCGCCGGCCGCGCCGCCGACGAGCTCCTGAACGGCGCCGCCGAAGGCGGTGCGATCGGCGACCTGCACACGGCCACCGGGCTCGTCGCCGCCACCCATGCGGCTTACGGGCTGCAAGGGCGCCTGAGCTCCGTTGGCTCGATCGAGGACGCTGTCGCGGCGCTCAAGTTCGATCGCAGGCTCGCTGGCAAGGTCGAAGCCGACATGCAGCGCCTGATGGGAGAGGCGCGCCGTTTGGTGGCCCTCCATCGGGGCGCGATCCGAAGCCTCGCGGGCACGCTCGTCACGAACAGGGTCATCACGCAGGTGGAAGTGGACGAGGCGATCGCCGCCGATCCCGCCAGCCGCGTTGCGGCGATCTGGAGGAAGATCGTCGAGCGCGTCACTGACGAGGATCAGGATGGCGATGCCGATCCGCAGCTAGAGGCCGATCAGGGCCCGGGCCTTCCAGAGGGCGACCGCTGATGGCCTCCGACGCGATGGACGAGCTGACCCGGCTCTTGCGCGAGGCGAGCCACACAGCGCTCGCCGGACAGCCGCTGCTTGAGCGCTGGCTGCTTGACCGATCCCTGGGCTTCCCATGTCTCGTGGGCGTCGTCATCGGTCATCCGCTCATCCCGGACGGCCACTTCGTACGCACCAGCCGCCTGCGTCGCATCGAGCCCGAAGCCGGCTGGGCTCTGACCCGCAACCGCTATTACCGGCTCGGCCAGAGCCTGGACGACTGGCGGAGGATGCAGTGAGGGACCGCCGCTACCAGTTCCTCAAATCAGCTCCGGCAGACCAGGGATTGATAGGTTCCGGATCTGACCGGGCTCGCCCGGCGTCGATCCCCTCATCCCTGAACGCCGACGCAGCGAAAGAGGGAATGGCCGAAACAGGCGATCACCAGATGAGGAATCGGTCGAACCCGCTCCCGAAGACTGGTAGAAAGCTGGTAGCAGGCGCAAAATTGGCTCTGGCGAACTTGGCCGCGTCGGCTAGTAGCTTAGAGGATGTAAGGAGAATTGTGGAGCGGGCGAAGGGAATCGAACCCTCGTATGCAGCTTGGGAAGCTGCCGTTCTACCATTGAACTACGCCCGCGGCGGGCGCGACCATAAGCCGGGTCGCGGCGGCGGACAAGCGAGCCGTGAGCGCTCCTTCGTGATCGGGCCGAGGCCGCGGCGCCGTCGACTGGAGCGGCGGAGGGGAGTAGGAAACGGGCGCTCGAGGCGGCTCGGGCGGCTTTCGGACCCTTGGACGATGGGCGACGGCGCGGACGACATCGCAGGCGCGAAGGCGCTTTCCGGCGCAGGCCGGGCGGCGGGCGCCGTCGGTCTGGCGCTTCTGCTCGCGACCGCCGCCGCGCTCTGGGCTTCGGAAGGCGCGCGCGTGTTCCTCGATGCGGCGTTTTCGGCCGCGTTGGCCTGCCTGTAACGGAGCGCTCCCGCTTATGTCCCCCCGCACAGCCTTCATCGCCGGCGCGGTCGCCTTTTTGGTCGGCGCGGCCGGTCTCGCCGGCGCCGTGATCCACATGGGCGGCGCGAAGCCCGCGACCCAGGCGTCCCTTGTCGGCGGTCCGTTCAATCTCGTCGACCAGGACGGCAAGACCGTCACCGAAGCGGACCTGAAGGGCAAGCCGACCGTCGTCTTCTTCGGCTTCACCCGCTGCCCGGACATCTGCCCGACCGCGCTCTACGAGATCACGCAGGCCTTCGAGGCGCTGGGGCCGGACGCGCAGAAGGTTCAGGCTCTGTTCGTCACCGTCGATCCCGAGCGCGACACGCCGGAGGCGCTGAAAGCCTATCTCGGCGCGTTCTCGCCGCGCATCCGCGGCCTGACGGGATCGCTTGAGGCCGTGCAGGCGATGACCAAGGAATACAAGGCCTACGCCAAGAAGGCGCCGACGAAGGACGGCGGCTATACGATGGACCACACCACGGTGGTCTATCTGATGGACAAGGACGGCGCCTTCGTCGCGCCGCTCAACGTCAAGCGCGAGCCGCAGCAGGTCGCGGCCGAGATCCGCGCTCAGGTCTGAGGCGGAGTCTCGCGGCGGCGCGAGACGCCGTGCGCGGTCTTCTCCCAGTGGCTGGCGTCGTCCATGACGATCTGCGCCAGCGCCCGCCACGCCGCCGCGCCCACCAGCAGCCAGTAGAGCGGAAGCGTGAAGAGGTCGGCCGCGACGCTTTGGGGCAGGCGCCGGTCGATCCCCATCCAGCCGCAGGCGAGCGCGCATGCGAAGCCGAGGATCAGGCTTGCTACGTGGAAGCCTGCGAGGAGCCCGTCGATGAGACCCGAGGCGGGCGACAGCAGCACGCCGGTGAAGCCCGTGAGCAGCAGTGCGGCGAGGGCGACCGGATAGGCGAGGGCGGACAGGACGACGCCCGCGATCGCGAGCTGCGCCGCGACGAAGCGGAGCCAGCCGAGCCGACGAAGCAGCCCGGCCGGGCGCCGGCCATGCACGATCGCCGTCACCATGTAGCCCTTCATCCAGCGCGTGCGTTGCTTGAGCCAGGCCTTCGGCGCGATCGGCGCCTCCTCCCAGGTCGTCGAATGGATCGTGGCGGTGCGGAAGCCGGAGCGGGCGAGCCGCAGGCCGAGATCCGCGTCCTCGGTGACGTTGCCCGCGTCCCAGCCGCCGAGCGCGCGCAGCGTCGCGGTCCGGAAATGGTTCGAGGTGCCCCCGAGCGGGATCGGCAGTCGCAGCGCCGCGAGCGCGGGCAGTACGACGTCGAACAAGGCGGCATATTCGATTGCGAAATGCCGGACGAGCCAGCCGTCGCGCAGATTGTCGATTGCGAGCTTCGCCTGGACGCAGGCGAGATCCGGCCCGGAGCGCCGGAAAGCCTCGACGGCGAGCCGGAGCTGCGCCGGGTCGGGTCGATCCTCGGCGTCATAGACCGTGACATAGGCGCCGCGCGCGGCGAGCAGGCCCGCGTTCAGCGCCCGCGGCTTGGTGCGGGGACCGCCGGGAGGAAGCGTCATGATCTCGATCCCGGCGCGCGGCGGACGCTCGGCGAGCGCCCGGATCGTTTCCTCGTCGCCGTCCTCGATGAGGATTTTCAGATCGAGTTTGGCGCGGGGATAGTCGAGCCGTTCCAGCGCGTCGAGCAGTCCAGGGACGACCGCGGCCTCGCCGTAAAGCGCGGTCAGCACCGTGTAGACCGGCAGGTCCGCGTCCGGCGTCTCTGCGCGCAGGCGGTCCCGCGGCGGGGTGAAGGCGACCAGCAGGCGGAAACCGTTCGAGGCGGCGAACAGCAGGCCTCCGAAGAGAAGAAGCAAGTCGCCAGCGCCCGGCGCCCAAATCGCCGCGGCGACGAACGCCGTGAGCAAGACGAACAGTCCGATCCGCCCCCGTCGCCCGACGCGCGGCATGGCATGCGCGACCGTCAGCTCAGGCGTCTTGGCCGCGGGTCCCTCGGCGGCCCGTTCCGCCAACCTCTCGCACGCCCGCGCGACTGCAAGGTCCATGAAGGCGCGGGGGCCGGCAAGCGCGATCGCGTGGGTGCGGGTCTGGCCGCGCCGGGAGGTCGCGAGACGCCGCGTCGCCGTTCCGCGCGTCGCGACGACGAAGCGGGGCTCGCCGCAGGCGTCGACGCCGGCGAGATGGCCGTTCGCCATGGCGAGCGCGAAGGCGTCCGCGTCGATCGGTCCTGCGGTGCGATCCTGCGCGCCGACAACGTCGACCCCGATTGATCGCGCGAGCGCCCGTACCAGGTCGTCCTCGGAAAAGGCGTTCGACGCGAGCAGCGCATCGAAAGGCTCGACCCCCGCACGCCTCGCCTCGGCCAACGCCGCATGGAGCGGACCCGGCGGAAGGCCCGCGCGTTCCAGCGCCGCGAGGTCCGGCGGCAGCGGCGGCGCAGCCGGCCGGGCCGGGCGGGCGCAATCGGCCGCCGCGTCGCCAAGCGCGATCGGACGCGCGAATAAGCGCGCGGACTCCTGTATCAAAGGATGACGCCCCCGACGCGCCGTCGCGGGCGACGGCGGCCATGCTTAACGAAGATCTAAAGCGTACAATCGACGCGGGCGAGGAGTCGAGTCGGATGCAACTTGCTATCGGACGCGCTCGGGCGGCGTTTTTCGCGGGCCTCGCGGCCTGCGGCGTCGCGTTCGTCCTGGCGGCCGCTCCCGCCGCGGCGCAATCGTCCGACGGCGTCGCGATCCCGCGCTATTCCGACCCCAAGGCGCGGATCGAGAAGCCGGACCTGCCGCGCAACCGCATCTTCAAATGGGCGACGGGCGACGACTATCCGCCGTTCCACTACATCGACGCCGAAGGGCAGCCGACGGGCTTCGCGGTCGATCTCGCAAGAGCGATCTGCGAGGAGCTGAAGATCGCCTGCACGCTGCAGGCCTGGCGCTGGGACGCGCTGATGGACACGATCGACAAGCGTCAGGCCGACGTCATCCTCGCGATGGTCCGTCCGACGCCGGCGTTGCGCTCGCGCTTCCTGATGACGGAGCGTGTTCACCAGACGCCGGCGCGCTTCGTCGCCCGCAACGACAAGGCCGTCCCCGACGCGACGCCCGAGGCGCTGAAGGGCAGGAGCGTCGCGGTGGTGAAGGGGTCGGCCCACGAGGCCTTCCTGAAGGCCTATTTTCCCGACGCCGTCCTGAAGCCCTATGACAAGGCCGAGGCCGCCCGCGCCGCGGTGAAGGACGGCGAGGCCGATCTCGGCTTCGGCGACGCCGTCTCGCTCGCCTTCTGGCTGAACGGCACGGGCTCGGACAATTGCTGCCGCTTCGTCGGCGGCCCTTACGTCGACGCGCGCTTCTTCGGCGAGGGCGTGGGAGCGCTGATGGCGCCCGGCGACGAGACGCTCCGGCAGGCGATCGACTACGCGCTCAAAAGGCTCGACGAGAACGGGACCTACGCCGAGATCTACCTGAAGCACTTTCCGGTCGGCATCTGGTGAGGCCGGGCGGGGCTCTGCTCCCGACCGGAGTGCGTGCTTCGAGACGCCCGCTGACGCGGGCTCCTCAGCATGAGGCGCGTTGTGGGTTTTGATATCCTCAAACCAACCTCATGCTGAGGAGCGCCGAAGGCGCGTCTCGAAGCACGCAGTTCGCTTCAACCGCGCATGTGGTTTCCCACCGGACGCGATCATGCTTTAGGAAGGTCCGCTCCCGAACCGGACCGCTTTCGACATGGATTCATCAGCCCTTCCGCCCCTCGACGTCGCTCTCGCCTCGAACGCCTGGCCGTTCGAGGAGGCGAAAAAGCTCGTCGCGCGGCTGAAGAAGCGGCCGAAGGACGGACCGGTGCTGTTCGAGACCGGCTATGGGCCGTCCGGCCTGCCGCATATCGGCACCTTCGGCGAGGTCGCGCGCACCACCATGGTGCGCCATGCGTTCCGCATCTTGACCGAGGACAGGATTCCGACCCGGCTGCTCTGCTTCTCGGACGACATGGACGGCATGCGCAAGGTGCCGGACAACGTGCCGGACCCGGCCGCGCTCATGCCCTATCTGCAGATGCCGCTGACCTCGGTGCCGAACCCGTTCGGCGGGAACTACGAGAGTTTCGGCGCCCACAACAACGCGATGCTGCGCCGGTTCCTCGACACCTTCGGCTTCGACTACGAGTTCGCGAGCGCGACCGAATACTACAGGTCCGGCAAGCTCGACGAAGTCCTGCTGCGCGCGACCGAGAAGTACGACGCCATCATGAAGGTGATGCTGCCGACGCTCGGCGAGGAGCGGCAGGCGACCTATTCGCCCTTCCTGCCGATCTCGCCGGTCTCGGGCCGCATTCTCTACGTGCCCATGAAGGCGGTGGACGCGAAAGCCGGGACCATCACCTTCACGGACGAGGACGGCGTCGACAAGACCGTTCCCGTCACCGGAGGCAAGGTGAAGCTGCAGTGGAAGCCGGATTTCGGCGCGCGCTGGGCCGCGCTCGGCGTCGACTTCGAGATGTTCGGCAAGGACCACCAGACCAACGCGCCGCTCTACGACAAGATCTGCGAGATCCTCGGCGGCGTCGCGCCGGAGCACTTCGTCTACGAGTTGTTCCTCGACGAGCAGGGCCAGAAGATCTCGAAGTCGAAGGGCAACGGCCTGACGATCGACGATTGGCTCACCTATGCGAGCCCGGAGAGCCTCGCGCTCTATATGTACAGCAAGCCGCGCGAGGCGAAGAAGCTGCATTTCGACGTCATCCCGCGGGCGGTCGACGAATACTTCCAGTTCCTCGGCGGATACGGCCGGCAGGAGTGGAAGCAGCGGCTCGGCAATCCAGTGTGGCACATCCATTCGGGCGAGCCGCCGGCAGTGCAACTTCCAGTCAATTTCGCGCTGCTGCTTAACTTGGTCTCCGCCTCGAACGCGGAGAACAGGGACGTGCTGTGGGGGTTCATCGGCCGCTACGCAGCGGGCGTGACGCCCGAGACCCATCCGAAGCTCGACGAGCTGGTCGGCTATGCGATCCGCTACTACGAGGACCACGTGAAGCCGACCAAGCGCTTTTCCGCGCCCGACGAGGTCGAGCGCGAGGCGCTGGCGAGGCTCGAGAGCGCGCTGGGCGAACTGCCCGCGGGCGCGAGCCCCGAGGAGGTCCAGACCGCGCTCTACGACGTCGCCCGCGCGGTGCCGCGCTATCAGGACTTCAACGCCAAGGGCGCGACGCCGGAGCGGCCGGGGGTTAGCCAGGAGTGGTTCTCGGCGCTCTACCGCACCCTGATCGGCCAGGAGAAGGGGCCGCGCTTCGGCTCCTTCGCGGCGCTCTACGGCGTGCCCGAGACGCGGGCGCTGATCCGCCGGGCGCTCGACGGGGAACCGTCCACGTTCGACCTCGCGCTCGACGCGACACATGGGTTCTCCAGTCGAGCCGAAGCACGCAGTTGGCCTCCGCAAGGCCCGCGCTTGCATGACCGGCGCGAACCGCTATCTCGATGACCGGGCGTCAGTGAAAGGAACTTACCCTTGGTGTTTCGCAGGGACGGCGACGCGGCGGCCCCCCGCTACGGATCGGGGACGATGACGCGGATCTTCGGCGGCTCGCCGCTCGGCGTGCTGATCCGGCTCGCGCTGCTGTGCGTGATCGTGGGGCTGATCCTCGACCAGCTTCACCTCGACGCCTTCGAGCTGTTCCGCTGGGCGGTCGACCAGATCGAGGACGTGATCCGCAATTCCGCGGACATCCTCCGTGGTGATCCCGATCTGGATCCTCATGCGGGTGCTGAACGTTGGCGGGCGGCGCTAAGGTCCTCGAAATTTGGTTATTTCAGATAAGGCTATTGCGATTGGAATCGATGATAATAACAAAAATCCAATTGCTCCAATAACGCCAAATGCAGAATGCCGATCTCCGGTTTTTGATGCCCCGAGGATCGTGTCGTAGGCAAGAAGAGCCGTAGACATTATTATTTGTTGCAGGGCGTATGGAAATAAAATTGCGGCCAGAAGTCCACTTTCAATTATATGGGAGCCTTGTGATTGAAGCAAGCCAAATATTGTTATCGGCGGCAGTGCAAGCGCCGCCGTCATGATGTGTGCATTTTTCGAGCTGTGAGGTAAGAAGCCCTTATTTTTGATAGCGTATATTAAATATCCTATAAATGATATTATGACTGGAGATATAAATACAATGATGTTTCGATATTCGATCATTACGTGGTTTATTGCTCTGTAGGGCTTACTGGGATTTGTTTTAAGATCCGGGTCCTTCGGCTGCCAGAGCATCCGCGTCGCATCCAATAAACGGCGTAAGCGACGAATTTCCTTCTTTGATTACAGCGTCGGACAGTCCGGTCAGGATTTTCGTCACCAGCCCCGGCCCTTCGAACACCAGCGCGCTGTAGAGCTCGACGAGCGTCGCGCCGGCGCGGATCTTCGCGAGCGCGTCGGCGCCCGACGAAATCCCGCCGACGCCCACGAGCGGCACGCGCGCGGGCGACGTCGACCACGTCGTCGAGCCCGATCAGATCGAGGTCGGGCGCGATCTTGAGCAGCACCGGGCGCCGGTGCAGTCCTTTCGCCACGGTCTCGTCGCGGGCCTCGATCGCGCGGGCGGCGAGATCGTCGAGCGCGGCGCGCGCCTGCAGGTCGCGCAGGCCGGGGGTGTTGGGCGATGAGACGTTGACGGTGAAGAACGAGGCGTGGGCGGCGAAGGCCGAAACGCCGAGCGCGTAGTCCGCCGCGCGGTCTTCGGAATCCTTGTTCGCGCCGACGTTCACGCCGACGATCCCCGGCCGCCCTGCGCGGCGCGCGAGCCGCGCCTCGGCCTCGGCGGCGCCGGCGTTGTTGAAGCCCATGCGGTTCACCACCGCTTTGTCTTCGGCCAGGCGGAACAGCCGCGGGCGCGGATTGCCGGCCTGCGGGCGCGGGGTCACGGAGCCGATCTCGACGAAGCCGAAGCCGAGCGACAGCATCGCGTCGGGAACGCGCGCGTCCTTGTCGAAGCCCGCCGCGAGGCCGACGGGGTTCGGGAACGACAGGCCGAAGGCCTCGACGGTGAGCCGCGGGTCGCATCGTGGGGCGGCGGGCAGGGGAACGAGTTCGAGCGCCTTCAGCGTCGCTTCGTGGGCGGTCTCCGGATCGAGCGCATGGAAGGCTCCTCCGGAAAGGCGTGACGCCCGTCCGGGCCGAGTCTGAGCGGCGTGACCCAGAGCGGCGCGTCCGTCGGAAGCGGCGCGTAGAGATGGGGGAAGAGATCGCCGCCGCGGGACGGCTCCCATTTCAGGGCCGCGCCGAGCGTCTCCGAGGGAACCGCGATCAGCACGAGATCGTCCAGGCCCGCGAAATGCCTCGCCGCGGTTTCCCGCGCCTGGGCGGCGGTCGAGAAATGGATGTAGCCGTCGGCGAGGTCGACGGGAGCGCCGTCGAAGC
>QFQR01000034.1 GCA_003243275.1 Leifsonia xyli
AACATCGTCGGCGGCTGCTGCGGCACGACGCCGGACCACATCGCGGCGATCGCTCAAGCCGTGAAGGGCAAGGCGCCGCGAAAAATCCCGGAGATCGCGCCCAAGATGCGGCTGTCGGGCCTCGAGCCCTTCGAGCTGACCGCGGCGTGACGTTAAAGGCGCCGCCCTCGTGTCCCGGCCTTGAGCCGGGACCCATGATCACCGACGGCGTCGAAAAACGCGCCGCCTTATTCTTGAGCGTCCGCGTTTCTGGGGCCCGGCTCGAGGCCGGGACACGAGCGCGGCGCCTTTCCAAAGCTCCTACGACGGACCCACGATGACCTCCGCCGCCTCCCGCTTCGTCAATGTCGGCGAGCGCACCAACGTCACGGGCTCCGCGAAATTCCGAATATGGACGAGGGCCTGCTCGACTCGGAAAAAGCGATGGTCGAGTTCCTCAACCTCATCGCCTCCGAGCCCGACATCGCCCGCGTGCCGGTGATGATCGACAGTTCCAAGTGGTCGGTGATCGAGGCCGGGCTCAAATGCGTCCAGGGCAAGCCGATCGTGAACTCGATCTCGCTGAAGGAAGGCGAGGAAAGCTTCCTCGACTACGCCCGGAAGGTCCGCGCCTATGGCGCGGCGGTGGTCGTGATGGCCTTCGACGAGACGGGCCAGGCGGACACCTTCGCGCGCAAGACCGAGATCTGCGCCCGCGCGTACAAGCTGCTCACGGAGAAGGTCGGATTCCCGCCCGAGGACATCGTCTTCGACCCGAACGTCTTCGCGGTCGCGACCGGCATCGAGGAGCATTCGAACTACGGCGTCGACTTCATCGAGGCGACCAAGTGGATCCGCGAGAACCTGCCCCACGCCCATATCTCGGGCGGCGTCTCGAACCTCAGCTTCGCGTTCCGCGGCAACGAGCCGGTGCGCGCGGCGATGCACTCCGTGTTCCAACCGCCGGCCGGACGCGACCGACCGGCTGCTGGCGGCGGCCGACAAGTTCAAGGGCGGCAAGCAGGAAGCCCGCGTCGTCGACACCAGGTGGCGCGACCAGCCGGTGGGCAAGCGCCTCGAACATGCGCTGGTGCACGGCATCACCGAATTCATCGAGGCCGACACCGAGGAGGCCCGCGCGAGCGCCGAGCGCCCGCTGCACGTCATCGAAGGCCCGCTGATGGACGGCATGAACGTCGTCGGCGACCTGTTCGGCTCGGGCAAGATGTTCCTGCCGCAGGTGGTGAAGTCCGCCCGCGTGATGAAGCAGGCGGTCGCTTATCTGATGCCCTTCATGGAGGCCGAGAAGGAGGCCTCGGGCGCGGCCCAGCGCAGCAGCGCGGGCAAGATCCTGATGGCGACGGTGAAGGGCGACGTCCACGACATCGGCAAGAACATCGTCGGCGTCGTGCTGCAGTGCAACAACTACGAGGTCATCGACCTCGGCGTCATGGTGCCGGTGCAGAAGATCATCGCGGCGGCGCGCGAGCACGAGGTCGACGTCATCGGCCTGTCGGGCCTCATCACGCCCTCGCTCGACGAGATGGTGACGGTCGCCGCCGAACTGGAGCGCGAAGGCTTCGACGTGCCGCTGCTGATCGGCGGCGCGACGACGTCCAAGATTCATACGGCTGTGAAGATACACCCCGCTTATGAGCGCGGGCAGGCCGTCTATGTGCTGGACGCCAGCCGCGCGGTCGGCGTGGTGTCGTCGCTGCTGTCGGAAACGCAGAGCGCGCCTTATGTCGCCGACATTCGGGCCGACTACGCGCGCCTCGCCGAGCAGCACGCGCGCAGCCAGGAGGAGAAGGCCCGCGCGCCGATCGCGGCCGCGCGCGCCAACCGCCTGCAGATCGACGTTTCGAAGGTCGTGGGCGCGCCGAGCTTCCTCGGGACCAGGACGATCGAGATCCCGCTCGAGGAGCTGATCCCCTATATCGACTGGACGCCGTTCTTCCAGACCTGGGAGCTGAAGGGCCGCTACCCCGAGATCCTCAAGGACGAGAAATATGGCGAGGCGGCGCGAAGCCTGTTCGAGGATGCGACCGCCATGCTGCGCCAGATGGCGGAGGAGAAGTGGCTTCAGGCCCGCGCCGTGGTCGGCTTCTGGCCGGCGGCCGCGCGCGGCGACGACATCGTGCTGTTCGAGGACGAGAACCGCACGAAGGAACGCGCCGTTCTCCACACGCTCCGCCAGCAGATGGCGCGCGGCAAGGATCGGCCGAACCTCGCGCTTTCGGACTTCGTCGCGCCTGAAGACTCCGGCGTACGAGACCATGTCGGCGGCTTCGCGGTGACGGCCGGCATCGGCGAGGAGGCGATGAGCCAGCGCTTCGCCCGCGCCAACGACG
>QFQR01000008.1 GCA_003243275.1 Leifsonia xyli
TCACCCAGATGATGAAGGTCCACACCTCTTTGGTGTCCCAGCCCCAGTAGCGACCCCAGGAGTGCTCGGCCCAGATGGCGCCGGCGATCAGGGTGAAGGTCCAGAACGCGAAGCCGATCACGTTGACCCGGTACGCGGTGCTCTCCAGCGCCTCGGCGCTCGGGAAGCCGCGCAGGAACCGCGGATGCTGGGTGAGACCCGCCTCGCGACGCGCCTGGAGCAGCTGGGCGATCGACAGGCCCGCCCCAAGCGCGAAGAACCCGGTCGCCATGATCGCGACGAACACGTGGATCACGAGCCACGCCGACTGCAGCGGCGGCGGCAGCGGCACGACGCCGACGTAGACGTTCATGCTCGCGAGCATCAGCAGCAACGCCACCATGCCGGTCACGTAGGCCCCGAGGAAGCGCACGTCGCGGAACAGGTTGACGACGAGGTACACCGCGACCATCACGGCTGTGCCGGTGGCCGCGAACTCGAACATGTTCGACCAGGGGGCGTGCCCCGCCGCGATCCCGCGCAGCACGAGAGCTGCGAGGTGGATGACGAAGCCGAGCAGGGTGAGCGCGAAGGCGATGCGCAGGGCTTTGCTGCGCGGTGCGGGCGCTGCGGTGGGCGGTGCGGGCGGGGCCAGCACCGCCGTTCCCCCACCCGAGCTCGCGCTCACGCTCGCACTCGCGGCAGCGGATGCCGCGGCCGGCTTCGCCGAGATCGCCTCGCTCGATCGCCGCGCCAGGTCGACGACGTAGGCGGCGAAGGCTCCGATGTAGACCGCGGCGGCCGAGTAGACGGCCAGCAGCGAATAGGCGGCAAGGGTGTCGGTCACGCGTTCATCCTACGTTCGAGCCTCTCGGCATGGCGATGGGCGATGTCGGCGACGGCGGCTTCGAGCCGCGGATCCTCACCGCGTGCGAGTCCCGCGTACTCCAGGCGCACGCCGTCGCCATCCGGAGTGGCCTTCACCCACACCCGTCGACGCGGGATGAAGAGGCTCAGCAGCAGCCCGCCGAGCACCGTGAGCGAGAGCCCGAGCACCCAGCCCTCGGTCGGGTCGTGGTGGAACTCGACGCTGGCGAAGCGCTTGAGCCCGGTGAACTCGATCGAGCCGAGCCCGTTCGGCAGCTCAGCGGTCTCGCCCTGCTTGAGCTTGATCGCGGGCACCGAGGTCTGCCCGCCGACGATCTGGGTGAGTTCGTCGGTGTTCAAGGCGTAGGCGTTCACCGCGACACCCTTGTCGAGGCCGAGGTCGCCCTCGTAGACGTTGAGGCTCAGCATCGTGGAGGCCCCCGAGTGCGGAGACAAGGAGACGTAGGTTCCGTCGGCGAGCTCGCCCGGGGCCGGATAGAGGAACCCCATGAACCCGATCTGCGCCTTGAGGCCGTCTGGCACCTTGATGACGCCGCGGCTGCCGAGGTTGGCATCCTGCGGGAGGAAGGCGACCGGGCCGGAGAAGGCGACCTCGCCCGCCGCATCCCGCACCGTGACGACCGGGGCGTAGCCGTTGCCGAGCAGATACATCTTGGTGCCGCCGATGTCGAGCGGCCAGTTGACCTTGAGGTCGGAGGGGGTCCACTCGCCGTCCGAGGTGCGGGTCGACAGCTTCGCGACGTAGTCGGTCGGCATGAAGTTGCCCGACTCGGGGTCGAGCTCGTACTCGCCGATGAACTTGTCGAGCCGCACCGTGAAGGGCTCGAGTGCGCCGTCGGTGAAGAAGCGTCCCGAGGTGAAGGAGTCGTAGCCCGCGAGCGAGTTGGTGAAGGAGGAGCCCTCCACGATCACCCGCTGCCCGTTGTATCCGAACCCGCCACCGACCGCGACGGTGATCAGGATGCCGACGAGCGCACTGTGGAAGATCAGGTTGCCGGTCTCGCGCAGGTAGCCGCGCTCGGCCGAGACGGAGTCGCCGCCCTGCGCCGTGGGGTAGCGCTCCACCCGATAGCCGACCGAGCGCAGCAGCGCGCTCGCCTCGTCGATGGCGCTCGTCGCGTCACCCGAGGTGCGCTGCTCGGTGTAACCCACCAGTCGCGCCAGTCGCGCGGGGGTCTTGGGCGGCCGCGCCCGCACGGCGTCGAGGTGGTGCTTGGTGCGCGGGAGGATGCAGCCGACGAGCGAGATGAACAGCAGCAGGTAGATGGCGGAGAACCACGGGGAGCTGAAGGTCGAGAACACCCCGAGCGCGTCGAGCACCTTGAAGCGGTCGGGGTACTCGAGCGCGTACTGCCGCACGCCGTTCGGGTCGGAGCTGCGCTGCGGCACGAGCGATCCCGGCACGGCGGCGAGCGCGAGCAGCAGCAGCAGCACGAGAGCGGTGCGCATGCTCGTGAGCTGCCGCCAGAAGAAGCGGAGGTAGCCGACCGGCCCCAGCTTCGGCTGCGCGACGCCCGGCTCAGGCGCCTCCGGCTGCGCGGAGTCGATGTGGTCGTCGGGCCGATACGGGTCGGTCTTAGAGCGCGAGTCCGAAGCCACGGATCACCGCCCCCAGTTCTGACATGAGCATCCCCCAGAGGCCGGTGACCATGAGCACGCCGATGATCACGAGCAGCGCACCGCCGACGATGTTGACGGCCCGGATGTGGTTGCGCACCCAGGCGAGGCTCGACGACACCCAGCCGAGCCCGACCGCGACGAGCACGAACGGCACCCCGAGGCCGATGCAGTAGGCGAGGCCGATGAGCGCGGCCCGCCACGGGTCGCCGCCGTAGCCGGCCAGGAAGCCGACGGCGACGAGCGTCGGGCCGACACACGGCGTCCAGCCGATCGCGAAGAGGATGCCGAGCAGGGGTGCGCCGGCGAGCCCGGCACGCGGGCGCCAACTCGGCTTCACCTGCCGCTGCAACACCGTGACCTGCCCGATGAAGACGAGCCCCATCACGATGATGAGCACACCGCCGATGCGCATGATGAGGTCGCCGTACTCCAGCAGGAAGCGCCCCGCGGTGCCGGCGAGCACGAAGATCGCCATGAAGACGAGCGAGAAGCCGCCGATGAACAGCAGCGCGCCGAGCGCCATCCGCGAGCGGGTGCGGTTCGCACCGCTCGTCACCCCGGAGACGTAGCCGAGATACCCCGGCACGAGCGGGAGCACGCACGGGGAGAGGAACGACAGGAGCCCCGCGGCGAGCGCGATGGGCACCGCCAGCCACAGCCCGCCGGAGATGACGATCTGGCCCGGATCCACCGCTCAGTCCTTCTCGGCGAGCAGCTCGTCGACGATGTCGGCGACGACGCTCGGGCTGTCGATGATGCCGCTGAACCGGGCGGCGATGCGGCCCGTGCGGTCGATCACGAGGGTCGTCGGCACCGAGTTGGGGGCGAGCTTGGAGGAGGCGAAGGCGAGCTGCACCCCGTTGTCGTCGACGTCGATGATCGAGGGGTAGTCCACCTTGAACTTCTTCGCGAAGCCGAGGGAGACATCCGGGGTGTCGCTCACGTTGACGCCGAGCATGACCACATCGTCCTCCGCGAACTGCTTGTGCAGGGCGACGAGGTCGGGGGCCTCCTCCCGGCAGGGCGGGCAGCTCGCGTACCAGAAGTTGAGGATGACCACCTTGCCGAGGGCGCTGGCCGAGTCGAACTTCTCGCCGGTGTCGAGGGTTCCCGAGTAGGCGACCGGGGCTTCGCGTTCGGAGGCCGGCGGCTGCACGACGCGCCCGTCACCCGAGACGTAGCCCTGGCCCGGGTCGGATGACTCGTACTGTCCGGCGAGGTTGCCGCTCGGGTCGCTGCAGCCCGCGAGGATCAGCGCCGCGATCACGGCGACGGGCGCGGCGATGCGCACGCCGAGGCGGTGAGGTGGTCGGGTGTTCACACGGCTCCCAGATCGATGGACTGCGTGAGCAACTCTGCCGCAGGTTCCTGATAGTCCACCTCGACGAAGGCGCCGTCCCGCCAGGCGAGCGTCGTGATGCTCGAGAGCGAGCAGCGCCTGGCACGCGGATCGTGGGCCAGCGGCTTCCGGGCGACCGTGCGGGCCACCATCCAGATCGGCAGCTGATGGGTGACGAGCACGGCTTCGCCGCCCTCGGCGCTCGCGTAGGCCTCGGCGACGGCCTCCATCATCCGGCGCCGGATGCTCGTGAACGCCTCACCCCAGGTGGGACGCCACGGGCCGACGAGGTAGGGCCAGTTGCGGGGGTCCTTGAGGCCCTGGCGCACATTGCTGCCCTCGAAGCGGTTGTACGGCTCGATGAGGCGCTCGTCGAGCCGTACGGGGAGGTCGAAGCCCGCGGCCCACGGCGCGGCCGATTCCTGCGTGCGCTGCAGCGGACTCGCCGCGAGGGTGCTGATCGGCCGCCCGCGAAGCGACTCCGCGGCCATCGCCGCCATCCGATGTCCGAGGGCGGAGAGGCCGAATCCTTCGAGGCGTCCGTAGAGCACGCGGGTCGGATTCTCGACCTCGCCGTGGCGCACGAGATGGACGAGATCGGCAGGCACCCCCTCATCCTCCCACCCCCGGTCTCGCCCCCGGTGCGAGGCGACGCCCGACTAGACTTTCCCCCCGTGACCGCACGCACCCTCGTCAAGAATCTCGCCGCTCAACCCGACGGATCCGTCACCGTCTCCGGATGGGTCGAGACGGTGCGGGATCAGAAGAAGGTGCAGTTCGTCATCCTGCGCGACGAGACCGGTGCCGTGCAGCTCGTGCACCCCCGCACGGATGTCGACGAGCCCGGCAGCGACCCGACGGCGACCACCATCTCGGCGCTGACCACCGGCACCTTCCTCACCGTCACGGGCGAGCTCAAGCACGACGAGCGCGTCAAGCTCGGCGGGCTCGAGGTGAAGATCGACGACATCTCCGTGGCTGCGGCCGCCCTCGACCTGCCGATCGCCGACGACTCCTCGATCGACAAGCGCCTCGACTGGCGCTTCCTCGACCTGCGCCGGCCCGAGCAGAACCTGGTGTTCCGCGTGCAGACCACCTTCCTGCACGCGCTGCGCAGCTGGTGGGTGGAGAACGACTTCATCGAGATCCACACGCCCAAGCTCATGGCATCCGCGTCCGAGAGCCGCGCCGAGCTGTTCGAGGTCGAGTACTTCGAGACGAAGGCCTACCTCGCCCAGAGCCCGCAGTTCTTCAAGCAGATGGCGCAGCCGGCCGGCTTCGGCAAGGTCTTCGAGGTCGCACCCGCGTTCCGTGCCGACCCGAGCTTCACCTCGCGCCACGCCACCGAGTTCATCTCGGTCGACGCCGAGATGAGCTGGGTCGACTCCCACGAGGACGTCATGGCGATGCACGAGCAGCTGCTCGTCGCGGGGCTCACCGCGGTCGCCGAGAAGCACGGGGCGGAGATCGAGGCCGCGTTCGGGGTCACCATCGCCGTGCCGACCACCCCGTTCCCGCGCATCCCGCTCGCCGAGGCGCACCGCATCCTCGCCTCGCGCGGCTACACGGTGCCCCGCACGGATGGCGACCTCGACCCCGAGGGGGAGCGCCGGCTCGCGGAGTATGTGAAGGAGCAGTACGGGCACCAGTTCGTGTTCGTCACCGACTACGCCACCGGCATCCGGCCGTTCTACCACATGCGCCACGAGGGCGATCAGACGCTCACCAACAGCTACGACCTGCTCATGGGCGGGGTGGAGATCTCCACCGGCGCCCAGCGCGAGCACCGCATCGACGTGCTCGTCGAGCAGGCGAAGGAGAAGGGCCTCGACCCGGAGGAGCTCGGCTTCTACCTCGACTTCTTCCGCTACGGCGTGCCGCCGCACGGCGGATTCGGCATGGGACTCAACCGCGTCACGATGCTGCTGCTCGAGCAGCCCTCGATCCGCGAAGTCACCTACCTGTTCCGCGGGCCCAACCGCCTGACCCCGTAGTCGGGCGTCGGCGGGCGGTGCCGCGGCGTCACGCGGTCTGCTGGTAGCGGGGCTCCTGCAGCACCGTGAGGTCTTCGAGGCTCGCCCGCGGAATGGAGCGCATGACCGCCTCGACCATCGCGATCGCCGACGCCTTCGCGACGTAGTTGCCGCTCACCGCGACCGTCTGCCCGCTCTCGGAGACGATCCGCCAGAAGTACGGCTGCGTGGGATTCTTGCTGCGCAGAACCTGAAAGCGCATCGGTGACTCCTCGGGACACTCGGGGGGAATGTGATCCCTGGAGACTAGACGGATTCCGCTGCCCCCCGCTAGGGGGTCACGGCGTGGCGATCCCGGGCGGCTCAGAGCTCGTAGTCGACGCAGCTGCGCTCGGCCACCACGGAGCGGATGAACGCCGCAGCCTCGAGGTGCGCCGGATGCGTCTGGTACGCGGCGAGATCCTCCCGGCTCGCGAAGTCCGACTCGAGCACCACGTGCCAGTTGCCCGCGGTCTCCCCGACGTCGATGCCCACCTCGATGCGCTCCACCGCGAGCCGCCCGCGCAGACCCTCCAGGCGCTCCTTGATGCCGAGCGCATCCGCCGCGCGCTGCCCCGCATCCTCGGACGCCAGGCGCCAGTTCACGATGTGTCGGATCACGCGGATGCCTCCCGTTCGTCGAGCGCACGCCGCAGCCGTTCCGGGTCGACGCGCCAGATGGTGTGCACCCGGTCGTCGATCAGCAGCACCGGGATCTCCTCGGCGTACCGCTCGAGCAGTTCCGCATCCTGCAGGATGTCGCGCTCGTCGAGCTCGAGGCCGCGCTCGGCGGCCACCTCGAGCACGATCGCGCGCGCGTCATCGCACAGATGACATCCGGGCTTGCCGAGCAAGGTCAGGCGCGGGGCGGGCACCCTCCTAGACTATGGGGGTCATGCCCGAGGCCTCCACCACGCCGACCCCGAGCGAGCGTCCCGTCATCGCGTTCTTCGACGTCGACAACACGCTCATGCACGGGACGAGCGTCTTCCACGTGGGGCGCGAGGCGTGGGCGCGCGGCATCATCGGCTGGCGCGACATCCTGCTCTTCGGCTGGCACCAGCGCCGTTTCATCAAGGTGGGCGAGAACCAGGAGCACATGGGCACCGCCAGGGACCGGGCGCTGGGGCTCATCGCGGGGCACACCGAGGCGCAGATCCAGGAGCTTGCGGAGTCGATCTGGGAGCACCGCATCCGCCCACGGCTCTGGCCGGAGACGGTGGCGCTCGCCCGTGAGCATCTCGACAAGGGCCACCAGGTCTGGCTGCTCTCGGCGACACCCGTCGAGGTGGGCGAGTTGATCGCCGAGCGGCTCGGGCTCACCGGTGCGCTCGGCACCCGCGTCGAGGCGGTTGACGGGGTCTACACGGGGCGGCTCATCGGCCCCGTGCTGCACGCCGAGCACAAGGCCGTCGCGGCCCGCGAGCTCGCCGCCGAGCTCGGTGTCGACCTGGATGCCTCGTGGGCCTACTCCGACAGCCGCAACGACATCCCGCTGTTGGAGCTGGTGGGCAACCGGATCGCCGTGAACCCGGATGCGGGCCTCGCCCGGCACGCCGCCGAGAACCACTGGCCGACGATGCGGCTCGACCCGGCGGCCATCAAGGCGCAGCAGCGGATCGTGCGACGCGAGGCGAAACAGGTGGGGAAGGCCGCAAAGACGAAGCCCCGGGACTGAACCCGGGGCTGTCGGTCACTTCTTGTTGCGACGCTGGTGACGCGTCTTGCGCAGCAGCTTGCGGTGCTTCTTCTTCGCCATGCGCTTGCGGCGCTTCTTGATGACGGAACCCATGTTCACCTCATTCGTTCGTCGTACGGAGCCTTTGGTCCGTGACGAACCGCGGGAAGCCTAACCGGGAGAGTCTACCAAAGCCGCCGCTCCCCGGACGCGTCACCTCAGCCGGCCGAGCAGCGCCCCTGAACGGAGGGGTCTCGGGAACGGTCAGGCTCAGCCCGCCTGCACGTCCTGGTCGGAGATGCCCACCACTCCGGCGATCGCCGACTCGGGCACCCGGTACGAGCGCCCGAAGCGCACCGCGGGCAGCTCGCCCGCGTGCACGAGACGGTAGACGGTCATCGTGGAGACGCGCATCATGTCGGCGACCTCCTGAACCGTCAGGAAGCGCACGTCCGAGAGATCTCGCGCCATATCCGCCTCTGCGCCTGGTGTGGGTGGTGTGACTCCTGTGACAGGAGTGTGTCAGCGACAGAGTAGGGCTTCGCGTGAGGCGCTGTCTAGACGAGCGCAGATGCGCGGGGACAGGACGTGGGACGCTGGGGGCATGAAGGTGCTCGCGACGTTCCGCGCGGCGCGACGCGAGCCGTGGCTGCAGGTCGCGAAGTCGGCGCTCGCCACGATCGCCGCCTGGCTGCTCGCGGGCTGGCTGATCCCCGGCCCGGCGCCCGTGTTCGCGGCCATCGCGGCGCTGCTCGTCGTGCAGCCGAGCCTCAACCAGTCGGTCGCGAAGGCGATCGAGCGCTCCGTCGGCGTCATCGCGGGGGTGGTCGTGGCATCCGCGCTCGCGCTCGCCTTCGGCCAGGCCACCTGGGTCGTGCTGCTCGCGGTGGTCGCCGCGCTCGCCCTCGCCTGGGTGCTGCGGATGACGACCACCACCTCGAACCAGGTAGCCATCAGCGCCCTGCTCGTGCTGGCGCTCGGGGCCGCGACCCCCGCCTACGCCGTCGACCGGGTCATCGAGACCGTGATCGGCGCGGCGATCGGCTTCATCGTCAACCTGGCGCTCGTGCCACCGGTCGCTCTGGAACCCGCGGGGCGCGCCGTCGACGCGCTCGGCGGCGAGGTCGTGGCCGCCCTCGACCGGCTCGCGGGAGCACTCGCGACGCCCCAGTCGCCCGCGCAGCTCGAGGAGCTGATGATCACGGTGCGACTCCTGCGGCCGATGGTCGCGGGCGCGAGCGACGCCATCGCCTCCGCCGCCGAGTCGCTCACCCTCAACCCGCGCGGCCGGCGTCGCCGCGAGGAGCTCGAACGGCTCGAGGCGAGCCTGGCGCGGCTGAGCCCCATGGTCACCCAGGTGATCGGCATGACGCGCGCCCTCTACGACCGCTACGAGGCGAGCCTCGTCGACGAGCCGACGGTGCGCGCGATCGCCGAGCAACTGCGCCGCTCGGCGCACGACGTGCGCCGGATGGTGCGCCGCACGCGTCCCGATCCCGCGAATCCCCCAACCGAGAGCCTCCCGGCGCTCACCGCGCCGCTCGTCATCGCCGCGCCCTCCTCGGGCAACTGGATCCTCATCGGCTCACTGCTCGAAGACCTGCGCCGCATCCACGAGACCCTCACCGAGCCCGACAGGCGCTGACCGGCGGTCAGTGCTCGTTCTTGCGGAGCTTGGGGAGCTTCTCGGTGACCCGCTGCCTGGCACCCTCGATCTTCTCCTGGGCGGTCTCGAACGCGACCCGCGCGGCGTTCGCCGTCTCGGCCGCCGTGCGCCCCAGCCGATCGCCGAACTCGGCACCCGCCCAGGCGGCGTAGACCGTGGTGGCCCCGTTCTCGTCCCGCGCCACCGTGAAGTCGGTGAACGGCTCCAGCCACACCTCGACCTCCTCGAGCGGGCTCGCGTCGAGGTGGTAGTAGCGGTGCTGGCCCTCCTCGCGCACCGCGACGAGACCGTGCTCGCGCAGCACCTTGAGGTGTTTCGACACCGTGGGCTGGGCGATGCCGAGCTCGGTCACGAGGTCGCCGACGGCGAGCTCGCCGCGGCTCTCCAGCAGCTGCCGCAGGATCTCGCGACGGGTTCCGTCAGCGAGGACGTCGAAGATGTCGGCCATTCCGACAGACTAGCCAGCACACCCCGGGAGTACCATGACCGGGTCCGACCGAGGGAAGCGGAGGGGACGGATGCGCACCAAACCGGTGCAGCGGGATCCGCTCGTGACGCGCATCCTGAACGCGGTCGGCGACTTCGCCACCTCCACCCCGGCGCGCTTCGCGATCATCGTCTTCGCGAGCCTCGTCGGCCTCTTCACCCTGCTGTTCTCGCTGCCGATCGCGACGAGCACGGGCGAACGCGCGCCGCTCGTCGACGCCCTGTTCACGGCCGTCTCGGTGATCTGCGTGACGGGCCTCTCGACGGTCGACATGGCCAGCTACTGGTCGCCGTTCGGGCACGTGCTGGTGTTCGTGGGTGTCGAGATCGGCGGCATCGGGGTGCTGACCGTCGCCTCCATCCTCGGCCTCGTCATCAGCCGCAAGCTCGGGCTGCGGCAGAAGCTCATGGCGGCGGGGGATGCCAACCCGCTGCGCATCCGTCGGGGTCCCGTCTCGGAGGGGCAGGCGGTGCGCCTCGGCGAGACCGGCAATCTGCTGGCGACCGTCGCGGTGAGCGTCATCGTCATCGAGCTCGCGGTGGCGGCGCTCATCTTCCCGCGGCTGCTGATCGCCGGCACGCCCTGGCCGACCGCCCTCTGGGAGTCGATCTACTTCTCCGCGATGGCCTTCACCAACACCGGCTTCTCGCCGGCACCCGAGGGCATCGCCCCCTTCGCCAACGACTGGTGGTTCCTCGGCGCGCTCATGATCGGGGTGATCTTCGGGGCCATCGGCTTCCCGGTGATCTATGTGCTGCGCAAGAACCTGCGGCATCCGCACCGCTGGTCGCTGCACGTCAAGCTCACCCTCATCACCTTCGGGCTGCTGCTGGTCGGCGGCACCGCCGCCTACCTCGCCCTCGAGTGGAACAACCCGGCAACGATGGCCGGGATGGGGCTCGGCGACCGCATCCTGAACAGCCTGTTCCTGTCGTCGATGGCGAGATCGGGCGGCTTCTCGACGATCGACATGGGCAGCCTCGACGGCTCGAGCCTGCTCGTCACCGACATGCTCATGTTCGTCGGCGGCGGGTCGGCCTCGACCGCGGGCGGCATCAAGGTCACGACCCTCGCCGTGCTCTTCCTCGCCGCCTTCGCCGAGGCGCGCGGCAACGACGACATGGAGTCGTACGGGCGCCGCATCCCGCCGGATGTGCTGCGCCTGGCCGTCTCGGTCGTGCTGTGGGGTGCCACGATCGTGGCGGGCGCGTCGATCCTCATCCTGCTGATCAACGACGACGCACCGCTGGACTACGTGCTCTTCGACGTCATCAGCGCCTTCGCGACCTGCGGCCTCACGACCGGGTTCACGCAGGCTGCGAACGAGCCGACGCAGTACATCCTCGCGGCCACCATGTTCTTCGGCCGGATCGGTACAGTGACTCTCGCGGCCGCGCTCGCGGCATCCGTCAGGCGGCAGCTGTTCCGCCGCCCCGAGGAGAGGCCCATCGTTGGTTGAGAGAATCGCCCACGACGCGCCCGTGCTGGTGATCGGGCTCGGCCGTTTCGGGGCCGCCACCGCGGGCCAGTTGCAGCGGCTCGACCGCGACGTGCTCGCCGTCGACGAAGACATGGTGCTCGTGCAGAAGTGGTCGGAGCGGGTCACCCACGCGGTGCAGGCGGATGCGCGCTCGATCGACGCGCTGCGGCAGATCGGGGCGGAGGACTTCCCGATCGCGGTCGTCGCCGTCGGCAGCTCGATCGAGGCGAGCGTGCTCATCACGGCGAACCTCGTCGACCTCAAGATCCCGCAGATCTGGGCGAAGGCCATCAGCCAGTCGCACGGCAAGATCCTGAGTCGGATCGGCGCGAACCACGTGATCTATCCGGAAGCGGAGGCCGGCGAGCGCGTCGCGCATCTGGTGTCGGGCCGGATGATCGACTTCATCGAGTTCGACGACGGCTTCGCGATCGTGAAGATGTACCCGCCGAAGCCCATCAGGGGTCTCAGCCTCGGGGAGTCGCACGTGCGCCAGAAGTACGGCATCACGGTGGTCGGGGTGAAGAGCCCCGGCAAGGATTTCACCTACGCGACCCCCGAGACCGTGATCTCGAACCACGACCTCATCATCGCCTCGGGTTCCACCTCGGATCTCGAGAAGTTCGCGGCGCTGCAGTCGTAGCGTCGCGCGGAAGAAGGGAAACCCCCATGGCCGGTTTCGATCTCGGAGGGCTCGGCGACGCGGTCGGCGGACTGCTCGGCGGCAAGGGCCTCGACGCGAGCGCGCTGCAGAACCTGTGGGAGCAGGTGCAGCCGACGCTCAAGGGTCTCGACACCGATCAGATCCTCGACACGATCGGCGGGTGGGCGAAGGACCTCGACCTGCCGCTCGTCAACAACATCCCCGACCAGACCATCGAAGACGTCAAGAACGGCGTCAAGGTGCCCGTGAAGGACTTCATCCAGGGGCTGTAGCCGACCCCCACCGGCGGCGGTCAGCCCGCGGCGAGCTCCCTCGCGCGGGCGATCGCGGCGTCGGCCGCGCGCTCGAAGACATCCGTCAACCGCGCCTCCTCGAGCACCGCGACGATGCGCTCGGTCGTGCCCTTCGGGCTCGTGACGCGTCGACGCAGCTCGGCAGGCTCCTCCCCCGTCGACTCGAGCAGGTACGCCGATCCGATCAGCGTCTGCTCGGCCATGAGGCGTGCGTCCTCGCGGGCGAAGCCGAGCCTCTCGGCGGTCTCGGTGAGCTTCTCGACGAGGAAGTAGACGGTCGCCGGGCCCGAGCCGGAGATCGCGGAGAGGGCGTCGATCCGCTCCTCGGGCAGCTCGACGACCACCCCGACGGCCGCGAACAGCTCGCGGGCGAGCGCGAGCTCCGCCTCCCCCACGCGTGACCCGGCTGCGACACCCGTCACCGCGCGGCGCACGAGGGCTGGGGTGTTGGGCATGGTGCGGATGACGGGGTTCGGCACGACGGCCTCCATCGCGGCCGTCGTGATGCCGGCAGCCACGCTGACCACCACGGCATCCGCCGGAAGCACCGCCGCGACCTCGCGCAGGGTGCCCAGCACCATGCCCGGCTTGACACCCAGCAGCACGACCCCGGCCCCGGCGACGACCGCGGCGTTCGCATCCGGGTCGTCCTCGAGCGCGACGGCGCGCACCCCCTCCGCGCGCCACGCCGCGGCGGAGGCGGAGCTGCGCGTCGAGACCGCGACGGATGCGGGGTCGACCCCGGCGGCGATCAGGCCGCGCACGATGGCTCCCGCCATCGAGCCGGCGCCCAGCACGGCGAGGGGCGGAAGGGTCGTCATATGGCACATCCTAGAATCGAGGCATGAGCGCGTCCGGCGGTACGAAGGCGATCATCGCGGCACTCCTGGCGAACCTGGGGATCGCGATCACCAAGTTCATCGCGGCGGCCGTCTCGGGCTCCGCCTCGATGCTCGCCGAGGGCGTGCACTCGGTCGCCGACTCCGGCAACCAGCTGCTGTTGCTGATCGGCGGACGCCGCTCCCGCCGCCAGGCCGACCTCGAGCACCCCTTCGGCTACGGCCGGGAACGCTACGTCTACGCCTTCGTCGTCGCCATCATCCTGTTCTCGATCGGCGGCGTGTTCTCGCTCTACGAGGGCGTCAAGAAGGTCTCCGAACCGCATCCGCTCGAGAACGTCTGGCTGCCGCTGCTCGTGCTCGGGATCGCGGTGGTGCTGGAGTCGTTCTCGCTGCGCACCGCGATGAAGGAGTCGAACCGGGTGCGCGGCACCCAGAGTTGGATCCAGTTCGTGCGGCGCGCCAAGCAGCCGGAGCTGCCGGTCGTGCTGCTCGAAGACATCGCGGCGCTCACCGGCCTGCTCTTCGCCGCGAGCGGCATCGGCCTCACCCTGCTGACCGGCAACCCGGTGTGGGATGGCGTGGCGACCATCGCGATCGGCGTGCTGCTGGTGCTCGTCGCCGTCATCCTCGGCGTGGAGACGAAGAGCCTGCTGGTCGGCGAGGGTGCGAACGCCGACGACCACGCGAAGATCCTCGCCGCCTTCAACGGCCACCCGCAGGTGGAGGCCGTCATCCACATGAAGACCCTCTACCTCGGCCCCGACGAGCTGATGGTGGCGGCCAAGGTCGCCGTGCCGAAGGCGACGCGGGCGGCCGAGGTGGCCGCCGCGATCGACGCCATCGAGAAGGACGTGCGCGCAGCGGTGCCCGCCGCGCGCGTCATCTACCTCGAACCCGACATCTACGTGCCCCGCGACTCCGAGCATCCGCCCACGGATGCGGTCGTCATCAAGAGCGCGGACTGAGTCCGCGAGAACGGACCCGACATGGAACTCCTGCAGAGCATCCTGCTCGCCCTGCACATCCTCGGCCTCGCCGCGATCATCGGCACCTTCTTCGTGCAGATGCGCAAGAACGAGGGATTCGCGGTCAACATCATCCTCGCCGGGGCGATCACGCAGGTGCTCACCGGCGTCGCACTCGTCGGCGTGGGCGAGGCGAGCGGCTACGACATCAACATGATCAAGATCACCGTCAAGCTCGTGCTCGCACTCGTCGTGCTGGGTGCCGCCATCGCCGCCGTGGTGGCCGACAGGCGTGGCGCGCGGGTGAAGCCCTGGTTCCACGTGGCCGGTGGCATCGCGATCATCAACGTGCTCGTCGCCGTCATCTGGCGCTGAGCCCCATAGCCCTGCCCAGCTCCCCAGCCCTCCCAGCTCCTCACTCGCTGAGGCGTCGCTTTGTGTCGCGTCAGGGGCGCGCGGGGCGACACAAAGTGACGCCTCAGAGTTCGGATGCGCGGGTGTCGGCGAAGAAGCGGGTGAGCACCGCGGCGCACTCGGCCTCGAGCACGCCCGCGACCACCTCGGCGCGGTAGGGCAGGCGGCGGTCGCGCAGCAGGTCGTGAACACTGCCGGATGCCCCCGCCTTCGCATCCCACGCACCGAACACGACGCGCGGGATGCGGGCCGCCAGGATCGCCCCCGCGCACATGACGCACGGTTCGAGCGTCACGACGAGCGTCGTGTCGTCGAGCCGCCACTCGCCACGCGCCTCGGCAGCCCGGCGGATCGCGACGACCTCGGCATGGGCGGTCGGATCCCCGTGCTTCTCGCGCTCGTTGCGCCCGTGCGCGAGCACCGTGCCGTCGGCCGCGAGCAGCACCGCACCGACCGGCACGTCGCCGGAGACGAAGGCGAGCTCCGCCTCGGCGAGGGCGAGGCGCATGGCCTCCGCGTCGGAGCCTGAGGGCATAGATTGAGCCTATGCGAGTGCACGTCGCCGACCACCCCCTCATCACCCACAAGCTCACGGTGCTGCGCGACGAGCGCACCCCGTCGCCGGTCTTCCGCGCGCTCGCCGAGGAGCTCGTGACGCTGCTCGCCTATGAGGCGACCCGCAACGTGCGCACCACCGAGGTGACCGTGCAGACGCCCGTCGCCGAGGCGAAGGGTCTCGCGATCGCGACCCCGCGGCCGCTCGTGGTGCCCATCCTGCGCGCCGGGCTCGGGATGCTGGAGGGCATGGTCAAGCTCGTCCCCACCGCGGAGGTCGGCTTCCTCGGCATGGTGCGCGACGAGGAGACCCTGCAGCCCACCACCTACGCCGAGCGGCTGCCGGAGGACCTCTCGAACCGGCAGTGCTTCATCCTCGACCCCATGCTCGCGACCGGCGGATCGCTCGGCGCGGCCATCGAGTTCCTGTTCCAGCGGGGTGCCGTCGACGTGACGGCGGTCTGCCTCATCGCCGCCCCCGAGGGCCTCGAGGCCGTGCGGAAGGCCACCGAGGGGCGCGAGGTGACCATCGTGATCGGCGCCCTCGACGAGAAGCTCAACGAGAAGGGCTACATCGTGCCGGGCCTCGGCGACGCGGGCGACCGGCTCTACGGCCTCGTTTGACCTTCTGTTACGCGCCGACACGCCGCGGTTGACACACGGCGTAACCCTCACCCAAGATTGCACGCATGACCGTTCACGCGCGCCCCGCGACCTCCCTCGAGGCCTTCGGGAACGTCGGCACGATGATGCCGGCGAGCGCGGGTCAGTGTTGTCGAATGTGCGCCTAAGCCGCCCCGCGCCCGAGTGAGCCCGCAATGGTGAACTCCCCGACATCCGGTTCCGAGAACTCGGATGGCGTCTCCCGCTTCGACAACCCCCGGCCTGCCGCCTCCCTCGACGAGGCGGCCGCCGACACCTCGCAAGGATTCGACGACATGTCTCTCGCCACCCTCGACACCCTCCGCCCCCCGACCCGCCCCTACCCCGCCCCGCGCGCCCTCCCGCAGCCGGAGGCGGAGCAGGAGCGCCCCCGCATCCGCGCCGTGCCCGACGGCACCGAGGCGCGCGGTTTCGCCCTCTACGTGGGCGTCGACGAGCTGAAGGCCGCCACCTCCGGCGTCTCGCTGCCGCAGCTCGTCGAGGCCATCAAGCGCACCGTCGCCGAGCTGGTTCCGGATGCCGAGACCTACGCCGCCGTCGCCCTCGCCCCGCGCGGGGCGGGTGGCCGCGACGTCGAGGTGGTGCGCCTCGCCCTGCAGGACCCGGCCGCGCTCGCCAAGCACCGCCAGAGCGTCGCCCCGATCGAGCCGCCGGAGCCGAAGGGCGGCGTCGTCATCGACATCTCCCGCAAGCGCGTGCAGCTCGACGGCGAGGTCGCGCCGCTCACCTACAAGGAGTTCGAGCTGCTGCAGTTCCTGGTGCTCCGCGAGGGCCGCACGATCGACCGGCACGAGATCATCGGGGTGCTGTGGTCGGAGGGCGGCGACGACGTTCCCAACGAGCGCACCATCGACGTCCACGTGCGGCGGCTGCGTTCCAAGCTCGGCGCCTACGAGGACATCGTGCGCACGGTGCGCGGCTCCGGCTACCGTTTCGACCGCCACGCGGACGTCACCATCCGCTGGGCGTCGACGCCATCGCCCGACGTGTTCTGAGGCGCGCGGGGGCGGCGGATGGGTGAGCTGCTCGGCGAGCTGGTGCCGTTCGCGATCGTGGTCGCGGTGAGCCCGCTGCCGATCATCGCGGTGCTGTTGCTGCTGGCCGCGCCGATCGGCCTCCGCGGGGGCGCGCTGTTCGCGCTCGCCCGCCTCGTCTGCCTCGCGGCCGTCGTGGCGGTGACCACCTTCCTCGCCGACCTCCTCGACGACGCCGCCGAGTCGACCTGGCCGGTCGCCGTCATCCGGATCGTGGTCGGGCTCGGGCTGGTCGGCCTCGCCGCGAGCAAGTGGCTGCGTCGTCCGCGCGGCGACGAGGCGAGCGAGCTGCCCGGGTGGATGCGTGCCATCGATGCGATGGGCGCGGGCGCTGCGCTCCGCCTCGGTGCGCTGGTGACCGTCGTGAACCCGAAGGAGCTCGCGATGGCCGCCGGCGCCGGCCTCGCTCTCGGGGGTGCGATGGCGTCGCTCGGCGAGATCGCGGCCGCGGGTGCGGTGTTCCTCGTGATCGCGACGCTCGGGGTGACGCTCCCCGTGATCGCGCTCGCGCTCGGCCGGGAGCGGGTCGCTCCGGGCCTCGCCGACGCGCGCGACTGGTTCGTGCGCAACAGTGCCACCCTGCTGGTCGTGACGCTCCTCGTGCTCGGCGGCCTCCTGATCGGCGGCGGGATCTCCGGGCTAGGCTGACGCGCGCCGCGCGGGCAGCTGGCCCACGAGGATGCCCCCCAGCACGAGCAGGATGCCGATCAGCTGCAGCGCCGCGAGGGTCTCGCCGCCCGCGAGCACGCCGAGCAGCACGCCCGTGACGGGGTTGAGCAGCCCGATCACGCCGACCACGCCGGCGCTCAGGTGCTGGAGGCCGTGGAACCAGGCGACGTTGGCGAGCGCCGTGCCGATGAGGGTCACGAAGGCGAGCCCGGCCCATCCGCTGCCGTCGAGCGCGGGTGGGGCGCCCTCGACCGCGAGCGCGACGACGAGCAGCATCCCGCCGCCGAACAGCAGCTGCCAGGCGCTCGCCATGACGGGGGTCGCGGTGCCGCCCCACCGGCGGGTGAGCACGTAGCCGAGGGAGGAGGAGACGACACCGGCAACCGACGCCGCGACGCCCCAGCCGTCGATCGCGCCGAGCCCGCCCGCGACGAGCAGCAGCACGCCGAGGATGCCGACCGCGGCCCCCGCGAGCATGCGGACGGCGGGACGTTGGCCGAGCAGCGCCCACGCGAATCCGGCGAGCATGAGGGGCGAGGCGGCCATGATCGAGGAGGCGACGCTCGTCGGCAGCAACTGGGCGGCGATGTAGAGCAGCAGGAAGAAGCCGCCGACGTTGAGCACCCCGAGCAGAGCGGTGCGCGCCCATTCGCGTCCGTGCGGGCGGGCGCGGGCGAT
This sequence comes from Leifsonia xyli, assembly GCA_003243275.1. Taxonomy (GTDB): domain Bacteria; phylum Actinomycetota; class Actinomycetes; order Actinomycetales; family Microbacteriaceae; genus Homoserinibacter. The sequence continues at coordinate 17,927 of QFQR01000008.1, forward strand.
GAGCAGCAGCACGAGCCCGGCCGGAAGCGCACGCAGGGCGGAGCCCCAGAGGGGACTGTCGGCGGGCAGGGTGTGCTGGGTCACGAAGTAGGTGGCGCCCCAGGCGATCGGCGCGATGGCCGTGATGAGCGGGCTCCGCCAATTCGCTTCCATAGAAGATAAAATACCTGAGCGGGAAGATACTATTCCCGCATGATCCGTGATCGCGTCGACCGCATCCAAGATCAGTGGCGCCTCGAGCGGCCCGACCTCGACCCCACGCCGCAGGGCGTCATCGGCCGACTCCACCGGCTCGCCGCGCGACTCCACGACGAACTCGTCGTCGTCTACCGCGAACACGGGCTCGGCGAAGGCGACTTCGACGTGCTCGCCTCGCTCCGGCGATCCGGCCCGCACTACGAACTCCCCGCGGGTGAACTCGCCGAGCACACCATGATCACCACGGGAGGCATGAGCAAGCGCCTCGACCGCCTGGAGAAGCTCGGGCTCGTCGAGCGGAGAGTGGATGCGCACGACGCTCGCGTTCGCCGCGTCGCCCTGACGGCCCGCGGCAGAAGCGTCATCGACGCCGCCTTCACCGACCACCTCGCCAACGAGGCGCGGCTGCTCGCCGAGCTCCCGCCCCTGGACCGCCTCGCCCTCGAACGCATCCTGCGCGACTGGCTCGTGCGCGCCGAGGGCGCCGCCGACGAGAACTGACCGTCGGGTATCACCGCGCCATCCCGAGACTCCTCTCCTCTGCGGGCCCCCGCTCGCAGCCCCCGGAGAGGAAGGCCTCGATCATGAGCACCACGACCCCCGCGCGACGCGCGACCGCATCCCGCACGCGCAGCGCGACCCCGACGGAGAGCGACACGCGCTCCGCCCCGACGCCGAAAGGCCAGGTCGAGCCCCTCGCCACGACCGGTGCCCCCAACCCCTACGCCCTCGCCTCGCTCGTCGCGGGGCGCCGCATCGACTGGGATGGTGCGGGCGACGTCCGCCGGATCCTGGAGGACGTCTTCGAGCTGCCCTACACCGAGATCATCGGCTCGGCCGAGTCGCCGCTGTTCTACGGCAGCACCTTCCGCGGCGCGCACCCGACCCGCACGCGTCCGCCCGCACCTCCCGAGCGCGCGAGCGACGACACCGACGACCGCGAGGCCACCACGCCCGACGTCTCGCGCGCCAAGAACCTCGCCGACCTCCTCGCGGCGCTCGGGCATAAGAGCCCAGCGGAGGTGCCCGTGCGCGGCGCGACCCTCACCCGCGACGGGGTGCTCGCCGAGATCGGGCGGGCCGGCGACGCGGCGATCCGCTACGCGCGGCTGTTCGACACGCGGGTGCTCGACGTGCTGTTCCCGCGCGAGCCCGGCTACCACCCGCCGGGGTTCAGCTGGCAGGACGCGGGCCGCTTCTTCAACGAGACGACCGAGTTCTTCGACCCGGTGCAGGGCCAGGTGGCCGACTGCTACTTCATCGCCGCGATGTCGTCGGTGGCGTGGGCCTCGCCGTTCACGATCGCCGACCGCACCCGCGCGACGGCTGCCGGGCAGGATGAGTTCACCCACCGGGTGAGCTTCTTCGGCGGGAGCGGCGGATACGGCGCGGGCGGCTGGGGCGATGTCGAGGTGTCGGATCGGGTGCTCGTGGCATCCGGCGGCAACAGCTCGTACTTCGCGCACTCCGCCGAGCAGGGTGAGCTCTGGCCCGCCATCTACGAGAAGGCCTTCGCGAAGTGGCGCTTCGGCACCGCCGACGACTTCCCCGACATCCCGAACCTCGCCTGGGGCGACACGGTCGCCGCGTGCGTCTCGCTCACGGGCGGCCACGGCTACTACCGCGGGCACGCCTCGCTGAGCGACGCACAGCTGCTGACGCTCGTGAAGTCGCACAGCTCCGGCGGGCGCACCACGACCCCCATGGTGTGCTGGACCTATGGAGCGGGTTCCGACGAGGCCATCCGCGCCGCGAACGAGGCGGGCATCGTCGCCTCCCACGCCTACTCGGTGCTCGGCTGGATGCAGCGCTACGAGTGGATGCCGCGCCTGCGGCTCGAGGTCGAGGTGCCGCGCCTCATCCCCGAGTGGCGGCTTCCGGGGCCCGGGCCCGTGGAGATGCGGGAGCTGCTCGGCGGCACCTCGCTCGAGCAGCTCGCGCGCACCCACGTCGACCTGCCGTCGGAGGTGTTCCAGCGCTTCGAGCTGCGCCCCGTCGACTACGTCATCGTGCGCAACCCCTGGGGCTCGACCCCCGGCACGGGCGCGTCGACCGCGGCCGGCGACTTCCGTGCGCGCGACGTGAGCTGGTGGCGTGATGTGCCGCTCGGTCTCGACGGCGTGTTCGCGATGGAGGTCGGCGCGTTCCGCCGCTACTTCGCGGGCACAGGCGGCGCCGAGTGAGCGCTGGCCAAACTCGGAGAAAAATAACGGTCTGATAACTAGACAGCGTTACCTTCTCGTTATACATTCAAAGAGCTTGATTCGTTTGCTGTGGCGGACCAAGCGGAATGTGATTGCAGGACACTCTTGGTGCAAGGGAGAGGGTCGGCCGCGCGCCTCTGCGGCCGGCCCTCAATCACGTTAACGCCCGCCATCTCGAGCGTCGGTCGCGTTCCGTAGGCTGAGCCCGTGACCGATCGCGCGGATGCCGTCGACGCCTGGGAGTCCCTCTACCGGGCGCAGGTCGCCGTGCTGCGACAACTGCTCGCCGAGTTCCCCGACGACGAGGTGAACTTCACCGAGTACGACGTGCTCTTCAACCTCTACCGGCAGCCCGGCCACTCGCTCCGCATCCGCGACCTCAACACGCACCTGCTGCTCACCCAGCCGAGCGTCAGCCGCCTGCTCGACCGACTCGCGGCACGCGACCTCGTCGTGAAGCGCCGCGACCCCTCAGACGCGCGCGGCACCATCGTCACCCTCACCGACCACGGGGTCGAGGTGTTCCGCCGGGTCGGCGCGCAGCACGCCCGCTCGATCATCGCCCGGATGTCGGTGCTCAGTCGCGCCCAGCAGCAGCAGTTGAGCGCGCTCACCGACACGCTGCGATCGGGCGCGGCGCCGGGGTGACCGCGAGCCTCACGCTCGTCTGGTTCCGCGACGATCTGCGCGTGACCGACCACCCCGCGCTCCTCGCAGCCGTCCAGCGGGGCGCGCCCGTGCTCGGCCTCTACGTGCTCGACGAGCACGGCGAGGGAGTGCGCCCGCCCGGCGCCGCGGCGCGCTGGTGGCTGCACCATTCGCTCCACGAGCTGCACGCGACGCTCGCGGGTCTCGGCATCCCGCTCGTGCTGAGACGCGGGCTCGCCGCCGAGATCGTGCCGGCGATGGTGGCCGAGACCGGTGCGGATGCGGTGCTCTGGAACCGGCGATACGGACCCTCCCGAGCGATCGACGCGAGACTCAAGGCCGGGCTGCGCGCGGCCGGCATCACCACGACCTCGTTCCCGGGCGACGTGCTCGCCGAACCGCAGGAGGTGCGCACGGCATCCGGAACGCCCTACCGGGTGTTCACCCCGTTCTGGAACACGCTCCGCGCTCTCCCGGTCGCCTCCCCGCTCCCGGCACCGGATGCCATGGTCGCGCCCGCCGCGGAGGCGCCGAGCGAGCGGCTCGACGACTGGGGGCTGCTTCCGCGCGACCCCGACTGGGCGGGCGGACTGCGGGCCGCCTGGGTGGCGGGCGAGAGCGCCGCGCGGGCGCGACTGGAGCGGTTCGCCGGCGAGCTCGACGGCTACGCCGACCGCGACCTTCCCGCCGCCGACGCGAGCTCCCGGCTGAGCCCGCGACTGCGCTGGGGCGAGCTCTCACCGCGCCAGGTGGCGCACCGCATCCGCCGCGCGGGCGGGCCGCAGGCCGAGGCGTTCCTGCGGCAGCTCGGCTGGCGCGACTTCTTCCGCCACACCCTCTTCCACGAGCCCCGGCTCGCGACCCGCAACCTGCGCCCCGCCTTCGACCGCTTCCCGTGGGCGGACCCCGATCCCGCCGAACTCGACGCCTGGCGGCGCGGCCGCACCGGCATCCCGCTCGTGGACGCCGGGATGCGCGAGCTGTGGACGACCGGCACCATGCACAACCGGGTACGGATGAGCGCGGCGAGCCTGCTGGTGAAGAACCTGCTCGTCGACTGGCGGGTCGGCGAGGCCTGGTTCTGGGACACCCTGGTAGACGCCGACGAGGCATCCAACCCGGGCAACTGGCAGTGGGTGGCCGGCAGCGGGCAGGACGCCGCGCCCTACTTCCGCATCTTCAACCCGGAGCGGCAGGCCGCGCGCTTCGACCCCGACGGCGCCTACCGGCGACGCTGGGTCTCCGAGCTCTCCACGGAGGCCTCCCGCGAGCCGATCGTCGACCTCGCCGCATCCCGCGAGCGCGCGCTCGCCGCCTACGCGGCCCTCACCGGCCGCAGGTAGTCGTCAGAGCGGAGGCCGCCCGCCGATCATGGTGACGGCCCTCGCGGCGACGCGGACGCCCGTGCGGGCCGCCTCGAGCGGATCACGCGTGCGCACCCAGCTGTCGAGGAAGCCCGCGGTGAACGCGTCACCCGCACCCGTCGGGTCGACCATGCGGGTGGCGGGCGCCGGCACGTGCACGGGCGCGGCGCCGTCGGCGACCACGAGCACACCCTCCGAGCCGAGCGTCATCGCGACCACCGGGAATCGCCGCCCGAGCGCGCGCGCAGCCGCCTCCGGGTCGTCGACCCCGGCGAGCTGCTGCGCCTCGGCACGGTTCGGGAACAGCACCGTCGCACCCTCGATCGCCGCGGCGAAGGCGGCGACCCCGAAGTCGGCGACATAGCCGGTCGATGCGGGGTTGACCGACACCGGCACACCGGCCGCCGCCGCACGCGCGAGAAGCTCGCGCGTGCGGGTCGCGCCGAAGCCGTCGAGGATCGAGTACCCGCTCACGTGCAGCACGGCGGCGTCCGCGAGCAGCGCATCGGTGACCGCGTCGACCCGGAGGGCCGCGTTCGCACCGCGCTCGGTGAACATCGAGCGCGTCTCGCCGTCGACCAGGATGATGATCGTGCCGGTCGGGATGCCGACCTCCACCTGGAGGTGCGGCTCGACACCCGCCTCGCGGAACTCCTGCTCGTGCGCGGCCGCATCCTGCACGCCGACCGCACCGACGAAGTCGACCGCCGCGCCCCGTGAGCCGAGCCAGACCGCGGTGTTCGCGGCGGAGCCCCCAGGACGCGGGCGGATGCTCGCGCTCGTGTCGGTGTCGGGCCGCACCGGACTGCGCGGCACGACCACGATGTCGTTGATGACGTCGCCGACCACGACGATGCGGTCAGCCGTCATCGACGGGATGCGAGCGTCGCCCACGCCGTGGCGACATCCGCGGCGACGCGCACATTGTTGCGGGCCAGGTCGAGGTTCACCTCGAGGCTCTTGCCGCCCGAGGCCTCCACGATGTAGCCGAGCAGGAACGGCGTGACGGCCTTGCCCCGCACGCCTGCCTCCTCCGCCGCGGCGAACGCGGTGGCGAGCACGCGGTCGTGCTCGGCGGGCTCCCACTGCTGCTCGAGCGGGATCGGGTTGGCGAGCACGATGCCGCTCGTCGAGCCGAAGGCGTCGCGCGCGGCCATCGCGGCCGCGACCTGCTCCGCCGATTCGACCTTCCAGTCGAGCTCGTAGCCGGATTCGCGCAGCCAGAAGGCCGGGAACATCGTGGTCCCGTAGCCGATCACCGGCACGCTGAGGGTCTCGAGGCGCTCGAGCGTCGCCGGGATGTCGAGCACGCTCTTGACCCCCGCGCTCACCACGGTGACGGGCGAGGAGGCGAGCGTCGTGAGGTCGGCGGACTCGTCGAAGGTGGAGGATGCGCCGCGGTGCACGCCGCCGAGCCCCCCGGTCGCGAACACCCGCACCCCGGCGAGCCCCGCGAGGTAGGCGGTGGCGGCGACGGTGGTGGCGCCCGAGCGGCCGAGCGCTGCGAGCACGGGCAGGTCGCGCACGGATGCCTTGGCGAGGTCCTCTTCGGCGATGCGACGCACGCCATCCGCATCCAGCCCGATCTGCGGCACCCCGTCGAGCACCGCGATCGTGGCGGGGGTGACACCCCGCGCCCGCAGGATCTCCTCGAACTCGATCGCGGCCTCGTGGTTGCGGGGGCGCGGGAGGCCGTGGCTGATGATGGTCGACTCGAGTGCGACGACGGGACGGCCGTCGGCGAGTGCGTCGGCGACCTCGGAGGAGAGCTGGAAAGCGGTCATCCCTCCACGGTAATACGCGCCGCGAGTGGCCAGGTGCGCCGCGGGCGGCGACGGCCCGCTGCTGAGCCGAACGTCGTGCCGCAGTCGGAGGTCGCGCGTACCATGAGCCCCATGGTTGACAGCGCACTTCTCGAGCAGGTGCTTCGTCTCGACGCCGAGTCGAGACGCGAACTGATCAGCGCCGTCGAGGATTCGCTCGAGCCCGAGGTCGACCCCGCGATTCTGGCGGAGATCGACCGTCGCCTCGCGATCCTCGGTGCCGGCCCAGCCTCTGACGGGTCGCCGTTGGAGGACTTCCTCCTCCGTCGCCGGATCCGCCGTAGCGCGTGACCTGGCGGATCCAGATCCTCGACATCGCTCAGCGGGATTTCGAGGCGATCGAAAGCTACCTGGATGAGGTCGCGCCCGAACAGACCGAGCGCTTCATCGACGATTTCGAGGCGACTGTCGGCCGCGTTGCGGAGCAACCACTCCTGCGTCCCGAGATCCGCACCGAGGTACGGCGTGCGAGTCTGAGGATCTTCCGCTACCACGTCTGGTATCGGGTCTTCCCCGAACTCGAGTACCTGGAGATCCTCGCGATCCTGCACCATGCCCGTGGGCCGCAGGCTTCCGCCGACCGTCTCTGAGTTACGACACGCGCTCGCGCGCCGCGGGCAGCACCTTGCCGGGGTTGAAGTTGTCGCCCGGGTCGACCGCGGCGAAGAGGCCCCGCATCACCGCGACGCCCTCCGGCGAGATGTCCTGCTCGATCCATGGCGAGTGCTCGAGGCCCACACCGTGGTGGTGCGAGATCGTGCCGCCGTTGTCGACGAAGGCCTGCTGGATGGCGCCCTTCACGATGTCGTAGTCGGCGAGCATGTCGTCGCCCGCGACGAAGGCGAAGGTGAAGTAGAGGCACGCGCCCGAGTGGTACGAGTGCGAGAGGTGGCACATGACCCAGCCCTTGCGGCCGATCTGCGCGTAGGCGCCCTCGGCCGCCGCGACGACCGCGTTGTAGAGCGGGAGCAGCTTCGACCACGGGGCCGCGGTCTCCGACACATCGCCCGCCGCGCCCCGGTCGAGCAGGAAGTCGCGCAGGTACGGGGTGTCGAACTTCTTCTGGTCGTAGAGCACGCCGGGGCCGGTGCCGACGCCCATGCCGCCGTGCTTCTTGACGATCGCGCCGACGAGCTTCTTCTGCCGCGCCACGTGCTGCGGCGAGCCCTCGAAGCCGATGAACGAGAGGCAGATGTCGGTGAGCGTCCAACCCTTCGACCGCATGAGCCCCGGCAGCACCTTCTCGGCGAGCACCGCATCCATCCCGTGCCGCGCCTTGCTGGTCGCCATCGAGAAGCCCGTCTCGCGGGAGTCGGAGACGCGCGTGATGATGGGGCTCGCATCCGATTCGGAGATCGCCTGCATGGCCGAGAGCCCCGCCTCCCAGTTCGGGAAGAAGTACGCCTGGATCTCACGCAGCTCGGCGACCCGGTGCACCTGCGCCGTGATCTCCGTGATCACGCCGAGGCGACCCTCCGAGCCGACGATCATGTCGCGCACGCTCGGGCCGGTCGACGCCGAGGGGATCGCCGGGATCACGAGCACGCCGTCGCGATCCGGATGCGAGGGCCGCACCACGCGGATGCCGCGCACGATCTGCGCGATGTCACCGTACTTGTCCGACTGCATGCCGGAGGATCGGGTGGCCGCCCAGCCGCCGATCGTGGAGTGGGTGAAGCTGTCGGGGAAGTGGCCGATCGTCCAGCCCTGCGCGGCGAGCTGCGCCTCCAGGTGCGGACCGAGCGCGCCGGCCTGGATGCGGGCGAGGCCGGAGTCGGTGTCGATGCCGAGCACCCGGTTCATGCGGCCCATGTCGAGCGACACGACCGTGCGCGTCTCGCCGGCGATCGGTTCGAGACTGCCCGCGATGTTGCTGCCGCCGCCGAAGGGGATGAGCACCGCGTCCTCGGCGACCGCCGCATCCACGACGCGCTGCACCTCAGCCTCGTCGGCCGGATAGACCACGACGTCGACGGCACGCTCGATGCGACCCGAGCGGATGCGCACCAGGTCGCGCAGGCTCTTGCCGTAGCTGTGCACGACACGCTCCATGGCATCCGTCGTCACGAAGTCCTCGCCGACGATGCCCGCGAGCACGGCCACGAACGCGGGGGACGCGGCGGAGTCCGCCAGGTCGAACTCCTCGAACGCCGGCTGCTGCGCGGTGCCCGCCGTCGCGAGGTCGAGACCGACCGCCTGCAGCACGAAGGGGGCGAAACCGGGCTTGTCCTCGTGGTGGAAGCCGACACCGTCGATGCCCCAGCCCCACCACTTCATGTGCTCGACGTCGGTCACGGTCTCTCTCCTTCGGGCGACGGATGCGCACCAGGCGCCTGGCCGGGTGACGCGCTCAGGATACGGGGTGCGTAGGCCTCGTGCAGGTGAACGATCTGGGCGCGCACCCGCCCGATGAAGGCGGCGGAGGTCTCCCCCTCCTCGGCACGCATCGGCTCGCCGAAGACGACGCCGACCGGCAGCCGCCCGCGCTTGGGCCAACTGCTGCCGCGAGGGTGGGCGATGCCCGCCCCGACCAAGGCGATCGGCACGATGGGCACCTCGGTCGCGATCGCGAGGGATGCCGCCCCCGGCTTGAAGTGCCCCATCTCGCCCGTCTTCGAGCGCGTGCCCTCCGGGAACACCAGCAGCGGCACACCGCGTTCCAGCAGCGACTTGGCCGACACGCTGCGCGGGTTCACCCCGCCGCGGTCGACGGGGAAGGCGTTGAAGAACAGGGCGGTGAGCCCGCGGCGCCACCACACGTCGAAGAAGTAGTCGGCTGCCGCGCCCGCGGCCAGGTAGCGCGCGTGCTTGCGCGGCAGCGCGCCCAGCACGAGCGGGGCGTCGAGGTGGCTCGAGTGGTTCGCGACGGCGACGAAGGCCTTCGGCAGGCCGCGCAGCTTCTTCGCCCCGACGACGGTCACCTTGACGGTCGACCAGGCGACGGGCTTGAGGATGCCGCGCTGCGCCACGAAGCGCGCCGCCGCCTGGGTCTTCGACGTGAACCGGTCACGGCGCGGAGTCCCGGGGCCCGCGGCGGTCGTCACCATGCAGCCAGGCTAGTCCCGGTGCCGGGAGCTGGAGATCTTTCGTGAAACCCAGCGCACCGTGCGCGGGGGCAGGTGCCGCAGCCACCAGGTGAGGAATCGGTAGCGCAGCGACGGGATCGAGACGGCGCGACCGCGTTCGGCATCCCGCAGGCAGGCAGCCACGAGGTCGTCGGCCGACAGCCACAGCCAGGAGGGGATCGAGGAGGTGCGGATGTCGGCGCGCCCGTGGAACTCGGTGCGCACCCAACCGGGAAGCAGGGCGGTGACCGTGACGCCGGTGCCGACGAGGGCGTTCGAGAGGCTCTCGGAGTAGACCCGCATCCAGGCTTTGATCGCGGAGTAGAGGCCCATCGAGAGGTAGCCGGCGACGCTCGCGACGTTGATGATGGTGCCGTGGCCGCGCTCGCGCATCCCCGGCACCACGGCGGCGGCGAGCACGAGCGGGGTCTGCATCATCACCTGGAGGGCGTCGGCCGCCTCGGCGAGGTCGGGGTCGGCGAGGCGCGAGGTCATGCCGTAGCCCGCGTTGTTGACGAGCAGCTCGACGGGTCGCGAGGCGTCGGCGAGGCGTGCCGCGACGCGGGCGGCATCCGCCGGGTCGCCGAGGTCGGCCGCGATGGTCTCCACCTGACGGCCGGTGGCACGCAGTTCGGTGGCGATCTCCTCGAGCCGGGATGCGGTGCGCGCGACGAGCACGAGGTCGTAGCCGCGGGCGGCGAGGGCGCGCGCGAATGCGGCACCGATGCCGGCCGTGCCGCCGGTGACGAGAGCGATGGGCATGGGGTTCACCCTACGGTTCGTCGCGCAGCCCGTGCGGTCACACCTCGACGACGTCGACGTAGCGCCGCGCGGTGCGCGCGAGTTTGCGGTCGGCGGTGAGGAGCGGCGCACCGAGCGCCTCGGCGAGCGCCACGTAGGCCGCGTCGAAGGTTGTGATGTCGTGGCGGAGCTGCCAGATGCGCGGGAGCAGCAGGATGTGGTCGCGTCGCTCGATCTTCAGCCCTGCGTAGATCTCGATGCCCTCGCGGGCGGCCGATGCCGTGATCGCCCCGCTCAGCATCAATCGCCTCCAGACGCCGAACACCTCCAGGTCGACGACCGAGGGTGCGACGATGTCGCGCCCGTCGAGCACCGGCTGCGACGCGAGCAGATGCTCGACGAAGACACTCGCATCGACGACCCGCATCAGTACTCGCGAGGGCCGAGGCCCTCGTCCCAACCCGGCATCTCCTCATCGCGCGCTTCGTGCAAGGCGCGCAGGATCGTCTCCCGGTCGACCCGCGGCAGCCGCCGCTCGGCCTCCGCGCGGATCTCGGCCATCGTGCGGTACTGCACGAGCTTCGCGAGCTCGCGCGCGACGTAGTCCGACAGCGTCATCCGCTCGGCGGCGGCGCGCTCCTTGAGCTTCTCGTGCACCTCGTCGGGGAGGTTCCTCACCTGCAGCATGCGGGCCATCCCGGCAGACTACATGTGCTCCACATGTTGTGCCATCGCAATCTGTGGATAACATTGGCTGGCAGGCTGCGGTGAGGGGTCGCCGAAGGCACCAACGGAATGCCCGGTGCGCTACGGTCGAATCCGGGCGCGCCCTTCGCCCGCGCCCGCCGCAGGAAGGCCCACCACCCCATGACCCCCCGAGCAACGACGACGTCCGAGTCGTTCGACGTGCGGGAGTTCGCGGCCACCGCCCGAGGCAGCCACCGCGCCGAGATCGACGGCGAGGCGATCGCGCGCGCGGGCCTCACGCCCGACGCCGTCCGGCTCATCCGGGTGCTCCGCGATCTGGAACGCGGCACCCTCGACCGGATGCGCAACCTGCTCGTCACCGCCACCCACAAGGATGCGCGCGTCACCGCGTTCCTGGCGACCTGGGCGTTCGAGAAGTACTGGGTGGCCGACGCCCTCGACGCCGTGCTGGGCGCGGTCGGCGCCGACACCGAGCCGCTCGCCGGCCCGCGTCGGCGCACGGCGACCGAGCGCGCGGAACGCCGCGGCCCCGTCCGACGCGCGCTCTCCGGCAACCTCGCCGGTGCCGACATCGTCGCCGGCCACGTGACCACGGGGCTGGTCGACGAGCTCATCACCCAACAGGCCTACCGCCGTCTCGGCGAGGCGGCCACCTCGCTCACCTCGCTCGCCACGAGCCTCATCGCCCTGAAGGACCGGCACGTGCGCTTCCTCGCCGAGGAGGCCGAGCACAAGCTCGCCGCATCCGCACGCGCGGTACGCCTCGCGCGCAAGGCGCTGGCGCAGGCCGCCTGGCCGGTCGGCGCGAGCGAGATCCCGGATGCCGACCGCAGCTTCTTCGAGACCTTCGTCTTCGGCGACGAGGAGGGTCGCACCGCGGCCGCGCGCATCGGCGAGCGCCTCGCCGCGCTCCCCGGCCTCGGCACCGCACAGGGCGCATCCCTCGTGGCGAGGCTCGTGCCGTGACCCCGAAGCGCGCACGGACCGAACTCGGCGACGCCCACGTCTTCCTCACGGGCGGCACCGGCTTCGTCGGGCAGGCCGTGCTCGAGCGGCTGCTCACCACCCACCCCGACACCACGATCTCGCTGCTCGTTCGCACCAAGGGCTCGGCGGCCGGCGACGACCGGCTGCGCACCCTGCTGCGGAAGCCCGTGTTCCGCGCCTGGCGGGAGGCCGTGGGCGACGCGGGCGTCGAGGATGCGGTGGCCCGCCGCATCTGGATCGTCGAGGGCGGACTCGGCTCGGTGCCCGAGCTGCCGGGCGACATCGACGTCGTCATCCACTCGGCGTCCACCGTCTCCTTCGACCCGCCCATCGACCAGGCCTTCGACACCAACGTCGGCGGGGCGATCGGGCTCTACGAGGCGCTGCGCGCATCCGGCTCGACCCCGCACGTCGTGCACGTCTCCACCTGCTACGTCGGGGGCCTGCGGAAAGGCGTCGTGCCGGAGGCGCGGCTCGGCCACGAGGTCGACTGGCGCGCCGAGTACGCGGCCGCGCTCTCGGCCCGCGAGCGCGTCGAGATGCTCTCGCGCCAACCCGCGCAGCTGCGTGAGTTCATGGACCGCGCCCGCGCCGTGCACGGCAAGGAGGGCCCACAGTCGGTCGCGCGAGCGAGCGAGGAGGCCCGCGTCGCCTGGGTGACGAGCGCCCTCGTGGATGCCGGCCGCACCCGCGCCGAATCGCTCGGCTGGACCGACGTCTACACCCTCACCAAGGCCTTCGCCGAGCGCGCCGCCGAGGAGCTGTGGGCGGGGACAGGCGGGTCGCTCTCCGTCGTGCGCCCCGCGATCATCGAGTCGGCGCTCGCGCATCCGTTCCCCGGCTGGATCGACGGCTTCAAGGTCGCCGACCCGCTCATCCTCGCCTACGGACGCGGGCTGCTGCCCGAGTTCCCGGGGCTGCCCGACAGCGTGCTCGACCTCATCCCGGTCGACTACGTCGTGAATGCGATCCTCGCCGCAGCCGCCAACCCGCCTGAGGGCGAGCCCGAGTACTTCCACGTGAGCTCGGGGGCCTCCAACCCGCTGCCGTTCCACCGGATGTACGAGAACGTGCGCGAGTACTTCACCGCGAACCCGATGCCCTCACCGGGCGGGGGCGAGGTCCGCGTGCCCACCTGGCGCTTCCCCGGTGGGCGCACGGTGGAGCGGGCGCTGCGCCGGGCGCGCGTGCGCCTGGAACGCCGCGAGCGCCAGCTCTCCCGCGGACGCTCGACCGCCCGCACCCGCGCCCAGCTCACCGAGCTCGCCACCAAGAGATCCGACCTCGAGACGCTCGAGAACTTCGCCGAGCTCTACCGCGCGTACGTGCAGACCGAGATCATCTTCGACGACAGCAACACGCGCGCCCTGCACGCCGCGATCCCGAAGAAGCTGCAGGCCGACCGCGGCTTCGACCTCGCCGCGATCGACTGGGAGGACTACCTGCAGCGGGTGCACTTCCCCGCCATCACGACCCTCACGCGCGCGTTCTCGCGGCGTCCCGAGGCGAGCACCACCGAGGGCCGCCCCGCGAAGGCGCTCCCGGAGCGCACGGATGTGGTGGCCGTCTTCGACCTGGAGGGCACGGTCGTCGACACCAACCTCGTCGAGCAGTACCTGTGGGTGCGCGCGGCCGGATGGGGCTGGACGGCCTGGCCGGCATCCGTCGTCTCGATCCTGGCGCGACTGCCCGGCTACCTGCGCGCCGAGCGCCGGGACCGCGGCGAGTTCATCCGCACCTTCCTGCGCCGCTACGAGGGGATGCCGGAGGCGCGCCTCGAGAAGACGGTTCACGGCGGCTACGCCGACCGGGTGCTCGGGCACACCGCCACCGCGGCGCTCGAGCGGGCCGCCGCCCACCGGGCCGCCGGGCACCGCACGGTGCTCGTGACCGGGTCGATCGGCACCCTCGCCGAACCCGTCGCGGCCGCCTTCGACGAGGTGGTCGCGGGTGCCATGCACGTGAAGGACGGCCAGCTCACCGGCTACCTCGCACGCCCGCCGCTCGTCGACGAGGCCCGCGCCAACTGGCTGCGCCTCTACGCCGAGCGCGGCGGCTACGACCTCTCCGCCTCCTACGGCTACGGTGACAGCCACGCCGACCTGGTGTGGCTCGAGCTCCTCGGCCACCCGCACGCCGTCAACCCCGACAGCCGCCTCGCCCGCGAGGCCGGACGCCGCCGCTGGCGCATCGACTCGTGGAAGAGCGGGTCGCGCGCGGCGAACCGTGCTTTGATGGCCGAAGGCACCGCATCCCGCACCCAGGAAGGAGCGGGCGGCTCCCGCTGACGCCGCCCGGACCGCCATGGCATTCGACATCGACAAGTACACGACGAACTCGACGGCCGTCGGGTGGGACGACCTCGACTTCGACGTGTTCGACGAGCATCCGCTGCCCGAGAGCACGCTGCGCACCCTGCGCTACATGTGCGACATCGAGTACCACACCACGTGCTACCTGCGCGATCTGCTCACCACCCCCTCGCACAACGAGCCCGAGGTGGGCGCCTTCATGACGATGTGGAACCGCGAGGAGTTCTGGCACGGCGAGGCGCTCGCCGCCGTGCTGGCGAAGCACGGCGTCACCGTCGACTACGACATCCTCAAGGCCACCCGGCTGAAGCTCGGCTGGAAGGACCGCCTCGACCCGATCAAGCAGTCGATCATGGGCGGGCTCGTCGGCAACGACTTCGTCGCCGTGCACATGTCGTGGGGCGCTGCCAACGAATGGTCGGCGAACGCCGCCTACCTGCGGATGGCGGAGCTCGAAGGCAACCCGGTGCTCGCCGAACTGCTCAAGCGCATCGCGAAGCAGGAGACCCGGCACGTGGCCTTCTACGCATCCCAGGCCCGCGACCGCCTCAAGGACTCCAAGAAGGCGCAGAAGATCACCCGCTTCGCGCTCTCCAAGTTCTGGGGTCCGGTCGGCTCGGGTGTGCAGGATGACGCCGAGGTGACCCACGTCATGACGCAGCTCTTCGGCGGGCCGGAAGGACGCAAGCTCATCCGCGACGTCGACTCGCACATCGCGAAGCTCCCGGGCATGGCAGGTCTCACGATCGTCGAGGACTCGCTCGAGAAACGCGGCATCGCGGCGTGATCCCCGCACCGCTGCGCACCGCGGGGCTCTGGCTGGACGTCGCCATCTACCTCGTGCTGCCGCTCGTCGGGCTCTTCGTGTGGGGCTGGGACTGGCGCCCGATCGTGTTGCTCTACTGGCTCGAGAACATCACCATCGGCGGCACCGTGTTCATCTCGCTCGTGCGCCGCGCGCGCGGTGGCGACGGCGTGCAGGCCGGGCTGCCTGCCGCGTTCTTCCTCGTGCACTACGGCATCTTCACCTTCGTGCACGGGGTGTTCGTGATCGTGCTGATCAACCTCGTGCCGGTCATGACCGACACCCCCGGCGCTCCGTTCAACCCCTGGTGGCTGCTGCTGGCCTGGCTCGTGACGACGCTCATCCAGTGGTGGCTGGCGCTGCGGACGAACCCGCCGCGCATCGACGGGATCGCGAAGGCGTACGGTCGGGTCATCGTGCTGCACGTCGTGATCCTCGGCGCGGTGTGGCTGATCGCGGCGTTCGGGCTGCCGTCGATCGTCGCGGTCGCACTCGTCGTGCTGCACGCCGTGATCGACGTCATCGGTCTCGTCGTCACCTCGCGGATGGCGAGCGGCCGCTACCGCTGGGAGGCGACCGGCACCGGCGCCTGGATGCTGCGCCGCATCCCGGATGCGGATGCGGCTGCGGCGCAGCCGCCCGCGACGCCGCCGACGGGCTGAGGCGGGTCGGGCCGGCTCAGCCCCGTGGCGCGCGGATGCCGCGGATGAGCAGGTAGCCGAGCATCCAGAGCTCGCCGACGGTGGCCGGCAGCACCATCACCTCGCCGAGCCAGGCGGGGGTCGCCGGCGCGGCGATCGCGAGGAAGGCGTTCAGCACGTACCCGCCGCCTCCCGCGACGAGCACGATGCCGAGCGCCCGCGGCATCCGGGAGGTGACGAGCACGAAGCTTCCCATCGGGATCAGCCACAGGCCGAAGAAGAGGGCCCCGGCATCCCAGAACGCGTCGGCGATCCCGAACAGCACGGGGAAGGCGTCGTCGTCCACGCCGAGCCGGGCGGCCGCCGTGATGAGTGCCGCACTTGCGAGAATCGCTGTAGCGTTTGTCATCCCCAGCACCGCCACCGCGAACGCCTCGACCGGACGATCGCGCCGGAACAGTGCGTAGAAGCCGATCGCGGCGGCGGCCTGGCTGACCACGACGAGCAGCTCGAGCGCGAGCAGCAGGTGGATGCCGTCGCCGGAATCACGGGCGGTGGGCCGCACCAGCAGGAAGCCGAGCATGCCGACGACGGCGAGCGCGAGGTAGGCGCCGCCCGTGGCGCGGGCGATGCGACGGTCGGTGCGGATGCGGGTGAGCGTTGGCGTTGCGGTGGTCATGCGGATTCCCATCATGTAAAAAATTGTTGACACCGCACGCTAAGCGGCTACGCTCGCAATGTCAAGAAAATTTGACACACGGGAGGCCAGATGAACTACGCACAACGCAACACCTGGACCCAGCTCGTCGCCATGAGTCTGGGGGTCGCGATCTACCTCGCGATCGTGCTGCCGCAGCTCGCCACCCGCGCGCCGGCCGAGGTCGCCTGGCAATGGCCCATGATCTGGACCTGCGTCGGCGCGATCGCCGCCTCGATCGCCTCCAGCATCCTGTGGGGCATCGTCGCCGGCATGATCGACCGCGACGAAGAGCACGCCGCCGACCACCGCGACCGGGAGATCGGATGGTACGGAGACCGCGTCGGGCAGGCGTTCGCGATCGCCGGCGGGCTCGGCGCGCTCGTGCTCACCATGCTGCAGGCGCACTGGTTCTGGATCGGCAACGCGCTCTACCTCGGCTTCTTCCTCGCCGCCTTCGCCGGCGCCGTCGCCCGTCTCGCCGCCTACCGCCGCGGGACGCCCTGATGGTCAAACCCACCCGCGTCACCAACACCATCCGCGCGACCCGCGAGACGGCGGGGCTCACCCAGGCCGAGCTGGCACGGCGGATCGGGGTCACCCGGCAGACGCTCATCGCCATCGAGCAGGGCAGGTACTCGCCGACCCTCGAGCTCGCGTTCCAGCTCGCCCGGGTCTTCGGTGTGCCGCTCGAGGAGCTGTTCGCCTACCCCGACGAGCGCTGAGTGGTCGGTTTCTGGCCTCACACCTCCCGTGTGAGGCCAGAAACCGACCACTCACATGGCCCGAGTCGCGCAGCGTAGAGTCGCGGGGTGACCGCGCCGCGCCCCACCACGAAGGACGCCATCCACCGGGCCGCCGCGAGGCTCTTCCCCCTGCACGGCTACGCCGGAACCTCGGTACGCGACATCGCCGCCGAAGCCGGCGTCGACCCGGCGCTCGTCATCCGCCACTTCGGGTCGAAAGAGGAACTGTTCCTCGAGATCATGCAGCTCGACGAGGAGACGCAACCGCTGCTCGACGGTCCGCTCGATCAGCTCGGCGAGCACTTCATCGACTTCGTGCTGAGATCGGGCGAACAGGTGCGCGGGGTGTTCCTCGCGCTCATCCGGGCCAGCGATTCCGAGGGGGTGGCACCGCGCCTGCGCGAGGTGCACGACGCGGCGTTCGTCACACCGCTGCTGTCGCGGCTCGAGGGTCCGGATGCCGAACTGCGCGCACGACTCGCGGCCGCGCTCGTCGGCGGGCTGCTCTACAGCCTGTGGGTGGTCGGCGACGAAGCGCTGCTCGCCACCGACCGCACCGAGCTCGTGCGCCGCTACGGCACCCTGCTGCAGGGGCTCGTCACGCCCCGCTGAGTGCGCATGTCGCCCTATTGCACCGCCCAGCCTCCGTCGGAGGCGAGCACCTGACCCGTCACGTTGGTGGCGTCGTCGCTCAGCAGCCAGGTGATGGATGCGGCGAGCTGCGCCGCCTCTGCGACCGGCGGGATCGTCTCGAGCAGCGCGCCCACCCGCTCCTGCCCGAGCTCGGAGGCGAAGCTCGCCTCGATGCTCGTGGCCACCGGGCCGGGAGCGACCGCGTTCACTCGGATGCCTTTGCCGGCATACATGAATGCGGTCGAGCGGGTGAGGCCCACGACGGCATGCTTGGACGTCGTGTAGGCGAGTCCGGCTGCCGAACCGCGCAGCGCCGCCTCGGAGGCGACGTTGACGATCGTGCCCCGACCGGCCTCGAGCATGAGCGGCAGCACGGCGCGCGTCAGCTTGAACATCCCGTTCACGTTGACGTTCATCACGCGCTCCCACACGGCATCCGTCACCTCGTGCAGGGGGGTCATGTCGTCCATGATCCCGGCGACGTTCGCGAGCGCGTCGACGCGTGAGCCCGCCGCCGCGACGATTGTGGCGATCGACGCATCCGCGGTGATGTCGCCCGCGACCGCGACGATGTCACCGGCTCCCTCGGCGAGGAAGTCGTCGAGGCGCTCCTGGGACACGTCGACCGCGATCACGCGCCCGCCCTCGCGCGCGATGCGGGATGCCGTGGCGCGACCGATTCCGGCACCCGCGCCCGTGACGATGACCGTCATTCCGGCGAATCGGGACGGCGTGACGCGCTCGGCCCACCCGGCGGCGGGAGCGTCATCCGCCTCGTCCTCCTCGGCGGGAGCCGCGCCGCCGTTCACCTGGGCGACCATCTCGTCGATGACGGCTTGCGGAAGCTGGCCTCGGCTGAGGGCGACGAGCCGCTGCAACGGGAACAGCTTGACGGGGGCGAGCGCCTTCTCCGTCTGACCGCCCTGCGCGAGGAGGTCGCGCAGCAGCGGACCCCCGACCGGATGCTTGAGCCAGTCCCCGACGGAGCTCTTGGCGGTGAGCGGCTTGTCTGCGGCCATGATGAGGCGTCCTCTCCGACGGCCCCCTCGTCGGCACCGTCGGCACCAGTCTGCGCCCGCGACCCCGCGGGTGTCAACGGTGTTGACTCGGCTCAGGTGCCGTGCATCCGTCTCCGTCTGCGCATCCGTCTCCGCGCATGTTGCGGTTTCGGCGCTGTGTGGCCGGCGCGCGGCCCACACAGCGCCGAAACCGCAACACGGATGGGGCTCAGGCCGCGACGAGCGCCTCCCGGAGGCCGTCGAGGACGCGGTCGTGCACCTCGCCGACCCCGCCCACGGCGTCGAGCTCCACCACGCGCCCGCGGTAGTGCTCGAGCAGCGCCTCCTCGGTCGCGCGGAAGCCGGCGATCCGCCTCGCGACGACCTCGGGCGCATCATCCGCCCGGGCCCGCGCCGCCAGACGCTCGGCGACCACCGCATCCGGCGCGTCGAAGTGCAGCGCGACGTCGAGCTCGGCGCCCCGGCTGCGCAAGAAACGGTCGAGGATGCGCGCCTGCGCGACCGACCGCGGGAAGCCGTCGAGCACGAAACCCGCGGTGTGCGGCTCGAGCGCGTGCTCGACCATGCCCAGCACGAGGTGGTCGGGCACGAGCTCGCCGCGCTCGACGTGCGCGCGCGCCCCCTCACCGAGTGCGCTTCCGGATGCGATCTCCCCGCGAAGCAGCTCCCCCACGACCACCAGCGGAACACGCAGCCGCTCCGCGATGAGCGTGCCCTGGGTGCCTTTGCCCGAGCCCGGAGCGCCGACCAACACGATGCGCATCAGGCTGCCCGTCCCGCGGTCGGCACGGCGCCGGTGGAGAGCGCCGACAGCGCGGCATTCACCTCGGGCTCCACGAGGAAGCGGGAATATGCCTCGATCGTGAGGAAGGTCGGGAACTCGTCTCCCAGCGCGAGGCTGCGCACGAGCTCCGCGGCGTCGTCGAAGCGGCCCTCGGGAGTGCGGCGCGCCGCGAGCTCCGCATCGAGGAGGTTCTCGACGTGCGCACCCGTCACACGGGTGCCCTCCGTCGTCACGACGCCCTGGCGGATCCATTGCCAGAGCTGCGAGCGGCTGATCTCGGCGGTCGCCGCGTCCTCCATCAGGTCGTCGATCGCCGCGGCGCCGACGCCCCGCAGCCACGACTCGAGGTAGCGCAAGGCGATCGACACGTTCGCGGCGACCCCGGCATCCGTCACCTCGCCGTCGAGCGCCAGGTCGACGAGCTGCCTCGCCTCGACGTGCACGTCATCGCGCAGCCGCCCGAGCTGGTTCGGCCGCTCGCCGAGCACCGCATCGAACTCGGCCCGCGCGGTGGGAATCAGGTCGGGATGCGCGACCCAGGTGCCGTCGAAGCCGTCACCCGCCTCGCGCCGCTTGTCGTTCGCGACCTGTTCGAGGGCGCGCGCGGTGACCTCCGGGTCGCGTCGGTTCGGGATGAACGCGCTCATGCCGCCGATGGCATGAGCACCGCGCCGGTGGCACGTCGCGACCAGCAGCTCGGTGTAGGCGCGCATGAACGGCACCGTCATCGTGATCTTCGCGCGGTCGGGCAGCGTGAACGCCGCCCCGCGACCGCGGAAGTTCTTGATGATCGAGAAGATGTAGTCCCAGCGCCCCGCGTTGAGTCCCGCGCAGTGGTCGCGCAGCTCGTAGAGGATCTCCTCCATCTCGAAGGCCGCCGGGATCGTCTCGATGAGCACCGTCGCGCGGATGGTGCCGTGCGGGATGCCGAGCAGCTCCTCGCTGACGCTGAACACCTCGTCCCAGAGCCGCGCTTCGAGGTGCGACTCGAGCTTCGGCAGGTAGAAGTACGGCCCCGAGCCGCGGGCGATCAACTCATGCGCGTTGTGGAATGCATACAGCCCGAAGTCGACGAGCGACGCGGATGCAGGGCTCGCGATGCCCGGCGCGTCGGTGTAGCGCAGGTGCTTCTCGACGAGGTGCCAGCCGCGCGGTCGGAACACGATCGTCGGGGTCTCGGCGCCGAGCCGGTACTCCTTGCCGTCGGGGCTCGTGAAGTCGATCTGCCGACGGATCGCGTCGAACAGATTGAGCTGGCCGCCGACGATGTTCGCCCAGGTGGGGCTCGTGGCATCCTCGTGGTCGGCCAGCCAGACCTTCGCACCCGAGTTCATCGCGTTGACCGTCATCTTGCGGTCGGTGGGTCCGGTGATCTCGACGCGGCGATCCTCGAGGCCGGCGCCGGCGCCGGCGACCCGCCAGCTCGCATCCTCGCGGATCTCGCGGGTCTCCGGCAGGAACCTCAGATCGCGCCCGTTCTCGATGGCGCGACGCCGCTCCATCCGGGTGGCGAGGATCTCGTGGCGGCGCCCGACGAAGCGGTCGTGCAGCCGGGTGAGGAAGCGCAGCGCCTCCGGGGTGAGGATCTCGTCGAAGCGCTCGCCCTGCGGGCCGAGCACCTCCATCCGTGCGTTCATGGTCTCGTCTCCTGATGTCTCAGTGGAACTGGTCGGACTCGGTGCTACCCACGAGGGCCAGCGTCGCCGAGTCGGGGTTGAGGGCGGTGGCGATGCGGTCGAAGTAGCCGGTGCCCACCTCGCGCTGGTGCTTCGTGGCCGTGTAGCCGGAAGCCTCCGAGGCGAACTCCGCCTCCTGCAGCTCGACGTACGCCGTCATGTGGCGCGTCGAGTAGTCCTTCGCGAGCTCGAACATCCCGTGGTTGAGGGAGTGGAAGCCGGCGAGGGTGATGAACTGGAAGGCGTAGCCCATGGCGGCGAGCTCGCGCTGGAACGTTGCGATCTGCGCGTCGTCGAGGTGGCGCTTCCAGTTGAAGCTCGGCGAGCAGTTGTAGGCGAGCTTCTGCTCGGGGAACTCCGCATGGATCGACTCGGCGAAGCGCCGCGCGAGCTCGAGGTCGGGCTCGGCGGACTCCACCCACAGCAGGTCGGCGTAGGGCGCGTAGGCGTGCCCGCGGGCGATGACCGGCTCGATGCCGTTCTGCACCTCGTAGAAGCCCTCCGCCGTGCGGTCGCCGGTGACGAAGCGCGCGTCGCGCTCGTCGTGGTCGCTCGTCAGCAGGGTCGCGGCGAGCGCGTCGGTGCGGGCGATGATGACGGTCGGCGTGCCGGCGACATCCGCCGCGAGCCGGGCCGCGTTGAGGGTGCGGATGTGCTGGCTGGTCGGCACGAGCACCTTGCCTCCCATGTGCCCGCACTTCTTCTCGGAGGCCAACTGGTCCTCCCAATGCACGCCGGCCGCGCCCGCCTGGATCATCTGGTGCATGAGCTCGTACGCGTTGAGCGGCCCGCCGAAGCCGGCCTCGGCATCCGCGACGATGGGTGCCATCCAGTCGCGCGCGGTCTCGCCGGTCTCGGCGAACTCGATCTGGGCGGCGCGCTGCAGGGCGTTGTTGATGCGGCGCACGACGGCGGGCACCGAGTTCGCCGGATAGAGGCTCTGGTCGGGGTAGGTCTGACCGCTGAGGTTCGCGTCGGCGGCGACCTGCCAGCCGGAGAGGTAGATGGCCTCGAGGCCCGCGCGCACCTGCTGCACGGCCTGGTTGCCGGTGAGGGCGCCGAGCGCGGCGATCCAGTGCTCGGCGTTCTCGGAGTTGGCCTGCACCGACTCCCACAGCCGCTCGGCGCCGCGGCGGGCGAGCGTCGCCTCCTCGCGGACCGGCCCCCGCAGAGCGACGACATCCTCGGCCGTGTAGTCGCGACGGATGCCGCTCCAGCGCGGGTCGGCGGCCCACTCGGCCTCGAGCTCGGCTGCGGTCTGGGTCTGGTCGCCGGGGCGAACGGGGGTGGTGCTCATGATCGGTTCCTTCCGATGTCGGTCCGCGGGATGCGGTGCGTGTCATCGATCGTGCGCCCCGCGCAAGGCACTTTTCCGGTCGAATGCGCGCGAAATTCCCAGCTTTTTCTCTTGAGCGCAAGAACCGACCCTGCGAGCATCGACGCATGGGCAGTGCAGCCGACGAGACGTTCGACGATGGGGACGTGCTCGACACCCTCACCGTCGGACGACGCATCCGACAGATCCGCCAGAGCCGCGGCATGACGCTCGACGACGTCGCGACCGCGATGGGCCGCGCCATCTCGCAGGTGTCGCTCATCGAGAACGGCAAGCGCGAGCTGAAGCTCGGCGAGCTGCAGCGCCTCGCCCGCATCCTCGGCACGACCGTCGACGAGCTGCTCACGCAGGAGCCGCCGTCGCACCGCGCGGCGCTCGAGATCGCGCTCGAGCGGGCGCAGCGCGGTCCGCTCTTCCAGAGCCTCGGGCTGGAGCCGCTGCCGATCCGCAAGACGCTCAGCGACGACGCGATCGAGACGATCCTCGCGCTGCACGACGAGCTCGGCCGCCTCCACCGCGAGCGCGCGGCGACCCCCGAGGAGGCGCGCCGTGCGAACGCCGAGCTGCGGCGCGAGCAGCGCGCGCGCGGCAACTACTTCCCCGAGCTCGAGGCCACCGCGTCCGAGCTGCTGACCGCCGTCGGCCACGAGGGCGGTCCGCTCTCCCAGCGCGTCGCATCCGAGCTCGCCCGGCACCTCGGGTTCACCCTGCACTACGTCGCCGACCTGCCGCCGACCACGCGATCCGTCACCGACCACGCCAACGGCCGGCTCTACCTGCCGGTGCGGCAGGGCGGCGACCCGCGCTCGGCGCTGCTGCAGGCGCTCGCGGCCCACGTGCTCGGCAAGCAGGAGCCGCGCGACTACGCCGAGCTGCTGCGCCAGCGCGTGGAGACGAACTACCTCGCGGGCGCCCTGCTCATCCCCGAGAACAGCGCCGTCGAGTTCCTGACCGCCGCGAAGGCCAAGCGCGAGCTCTCGGTCGAGGATCTCCGCGACGCCTTCGCCGTGAGCTACGAGACGGCCGCCCACCGCTTCACCAACCTCGCCACCCAGCACCTCGGCATCCCGCTGCACTTCCTCAAGGTGCACGAATCGGGGGCCATCTCGAAGGCGTACGAGAACGACGGTGCCCTGTTCCCGACGGATGCGCTGGGCGCGGTCGAGGGGCAGGTCGTCTGCCGCTTCTGGTCGGCACGCCAGGTGTTCGACGTGGAGGACCGCTTCAGTCCGTACCACCAGTACACCGACAAGCCGAACGGCACCTACTGGTGCACCTCGTCGATCCAGTCGACCGCCAACGGCTCGTTCTCGGTGAGCGTCGGCACGCCGTTCGTGCACGTGAAGTGGTTCCGCGGGCGCGACACCCCGGTGCGGCGCGCGTCGACCTGCCCCGACCCGGCGTGCTGCCGGAGGCCGCCGGCCGAGCTCGCCGCGCGGTGGGGGGAGGCGGCCTGGCCGAGCGCGCGCCTGCACTCCTCGCTGCTCGCGGCGATGCCGACCGGCACCTTCACCGGGGTCGACCTCACCGAGGTGTACGAGTTCCTGGAGGCCCACTCGCCGGAGTGAGGGTCGTCAGGGCGCTCGGAGCCCGGCCAGCAGCACCGGGAGCAGCCGCTCGCGGTCCGCTGGTTCGCCGAGGCGGACCGCGTACTCGACACCGCAGACGAGGTGCTCGACCTGGCGCACCGTGAGGCCAGGGCGGACCGCACCCGCGCGCTGCGCGCGGTCGAGCACCGCCTGGAAGGCGGAGACGATCTCCGCTTTCGCCTCCCGGACCTCGGGGGCGTCATCCGCGGGGGCGAGCAGCACCGACTGCAGCCCGCCGTCGGAGAGCTGCAGGGCGAGCGCGCCCGTCAGGTAGTCGGTGAAGGCTCGGCCGGCGTCGGGCTCCTCGGCGGCCG
This sequence comes from Leifsonia xyli, assembly GCA_003243275.1. GTDB lineage: Bacteria > Actinomycetota > Actinomycetes > Actinomycetales > Microbacteriaceae > Homoserinibacter. Next base: position 42,217 of record QFQR01000008.1, read on the forward strand.
CCCGGGCGAGGTCGCGCATCCGCTCGAGGGTGTCGACGGTGAGTGCCGCGACGAGCGCGGGCACGGTGGGGAAGTGCCGGTACACCGTGCCGACTCCGACACCCGCGTCGCGTGCCACCTCGTTGAGCCGGAGGTGCCGCACGTCGTGGCCGCGCGCAGCCTCGAGGATGCGGGCCCGGCTGCGTGCGGCGTCGGCGCGGAGGGTGGTCACGCGTCGATCCTACCCCGAAACGGATCGCTCATCCGCTTTCGTGCTAGCGTCAAACGGATTACTCATCCGCTTTGGAGGACCCATGAACCGCACCCGATTCACCCCGCCCATGCAACGGGGTCGCACGATCGTCGTCACCGGGGCCACGGCGGGCATCGGCTACTTCGCAGCCGAGCAGCTCGCCGCGGCCGGGGCGCACGTGGTGCTCGCCTCGCGGACACCCGCGAAGCTCGTCGCCGCGCGCGACGCGATCCTCGCCCAGGTGACGGGGGCCCGGGTCGACACCGTGCGCCTCGACCTGGCATCCCCCGACTCGGTCGGCGAGGCGGTCGCCGAGCTCGCCGGTCGCGAACGTCTCGACGCGCTGCTGCTCAACGGCGGAGCCATGGAGGGCCGAAACGCCCCCACCGCCTGGGGGCGGCCGGCGATCATCTCCACCCACGTGCTCGGGAACGCGGCGCTCGTCGCAGGTCTCCTCCCCCTCCTCGCGCGCACCGGCACGGAGGCACGGCCCTCCCGGATCGTGCACACCTCGTCGGGATTCGTCGACCGCGCGCGGCGACTCGACCTCCGCGATCCGCTGCGGACCCCGCGCAACGCGATCGTCGCGTACACCCGGGCGAAGCTCGTCACCGAGGTGTACGCGCTCGAACTCGACCGCCGGATGGCCGCCGCGGGCGCACCCGTGATCTCGCTGATCAGCCGGCCGGGGGTGGGCGTCGACGCGCGCACCCCGGATCGCCCCGGAGTGCACGACGCGACGACCCGGCACCGCCGCAACCCCTTCACCCCGTGGGCGCAGGGCAAGGACACCGCGGCCTGGTCGGCGGTGCGGGCCGTCACCGACCCGGCCGCCCGCGGGGGCGAGCTCTACGCGCCGGCCGGGGGCCTCATCGGGGAACCCGAGCGGCGGCCCGTCGCGGCGCACGTGGTCGGCGTCGACGGGGAGATCGTCCAGGCCGTGTGGCGTGAGGTGAACGCGGCGGCCGGCGTCGACGTCAGCGGGGATCTCCCGGCGCCGTCCGGGCGGCTCCCCCGCTGAGCGCGTCGGCGTCGGGCTCCTGCTGGTCGCCGGACGCCGCATCCGCCTGGGTGCGACGTCGCGCGTCGCGCCCGCGCTCCCGAGCGCTCAGCTCCTGGGGCTCGACGTAGGTCCTCCCGGCCCGGTGGTCCTTCTCGTGGGCCATGGCGCGGGGCTCAGTGGAAGGCGGTGCCGCCCACCGTGCGCTGCGGGTCGGCGGCCTCCGCCGCCTCGTCCGGGGCGAACGGCGCGGGCTCGTCGGGGGTGATGTCGGGGTCGATCGGCACGCCGTCGGGTGCGCCCGGGACCGGCTCGGCGGGCGGGCCGGCCGGCGGGGGCGCGATCGACGCGTCGGTGTCTGCGAGCACCGAGCCGTCGGGCTCCGACAGCTCGCCATCGGTGGTCGGCATCCGCTGGCTGTCGAACTGGCCGTCGGGACTCGCCGGAGCCTGGGTCCCCGCTTCGGGGACGGTCACGACCTCGTCGGGCTGGGACAGCAGTCCGTCGGGTCCGAGTTCGTCGGATGCGACGGTGTCGTGATGCGGGTGGCCGACGACGTAGCCGTCGGCGTCGAAGTGCTGCGGCTGGATGCCGGTCGACTCGTCGAGGGGGTGGTCCTGGATGTTCTGAGCGTCGGTCATGGCTGCTCCTCTCCGGCACCCAGTCCACGCCGGATCGCCCCGCCGCGCGAGGGGGTGACAGCGCACCCCGGGAGGGTTACCATCCCCGGCGCGCGGAGCGCCCTCCGGCGCGAGAGGCTCAGCGGGCGGGGGTGCGGATGAGCGCCTCGATCGGCATGAGGGCCGAGCCGAGGGCCACGGTGTCGCCTCCGAAGCTCGCGACGGCGAGCTCGAACTGGCCCCCGGCGCGCTGCAGGCAGTTGTCGTCGACCGCCGCCCGGATACGGTCGGCGTGTCGCTCCATGAGCCGCAGACCGACCCAGCCCCCGACGACCACCCGCTGCGGGTTGGTCAGGTTGACCATGCTGCCGAGCGCCGCGCCCAGCACGGCGATCACACGATCCAGCACGGACGCCGCCGCCGGATCGGCAGCGTCGGCGGCGTCGAGCAGGGACCCGAGCGCCTGCCATCCGCTGCCCTCGAACACGCCACCGGCATCCCGCCAGGCGGCGAGCACGGCGTCGGCCCCCAGGTAGGCCTCGACGCAGCCGCGGTCACCGCAGCGGCAGCGCTCCCCGTCGTAGCGCACCTTCGTGTGGCCCCACTCGGTGGCACTCGAGTGCGCGCCGCGGAAGAGCTCGCCGTCGCGCACCACCCCGAGCCCCACACCGCGGCCGAGGAGGGCGATGAGCGCGTGGTCGGCCCCGCGAGCGGCCCCGAACCAGAGCTCCGCGCGCGCCTGCGTCTTCGCGCCGTTCTCGGCGAACACGGGCAGGTCCGGGTCGAGATCGAGGGGGATCGGCAGGGCGGGCCAGTGGAGGCTCTGGGCGTAGAGGGTCTGCCGCCCGGCGGCATCCGTCTCGACCACGCCCGGGAGGCCGAGCCCGATGCCGAGCACCCGCGGCCAGCGCGCGGCGTTGCGGGCGCGCAGCGCCGCGATCGCCTCGCGCAGATCGACGACGATGCCCTCGGGCGTCTCCTGCTCGCGGCCGCCGCGGAACTCGCGGTCGACCATCGTGAGGCTGAGGTCGAAGAGCTCCACCGCGACGCCGCGCTCGCCGACATCCGCCCCGATCGCATAGGCGCCATCGGCGTTCGGGGCGATGAGCGAGATCGGCCGGCCCCCACGAGAGCTGACGGTGCCGGTCTCCACGACGAGGCCGTCGGCCAAGAGCTCGGCCACGAGGTTCGCGGCGGATGCGGCCGAGAGCCCGCACCGGCGCGCCACTTCCGCCCGGGTCGTCTCCCGGTCGCGCAGGACCACCTGCAGCGCGGCGGCGCGGTTGCGCTGGCGCAGCGAGGTGACCGTCGACGCCTCGGGCAGGGGGGCACCCGGCACGGCGTCGCGCAGCGTCATGCTGAGACCGTAGCGGGTCATGGCGCGGCGTCGACACCGCGCACGCGCGCCGCCCCACGAGCCTCGACGACGAGTGCCGCGCCGTCCCAGTGCGCGTCGACCGGGCCGTCCGCGTCCACGGTCCAACTCCCGGGGGCCTCCGACAACGGGAACGCGATCCGCGATCCCGCCTCGAGCCGCACGGCGACCGCGACCTCCTCCTCCGAGTACGGTGCGCCGGCGGTGTGATGCCAGAGGCCCTCCGGCAGTGGTCCGTCGACGAGCCCGGCGATCGGCGTCTCGACGCCGTCGCGGAGACCCGACCACGCGGGGATGCGGAAGCCGGGGCGACCGACGAGCGCGTCGATCACCGGCTGCCGCCGCTCGCAGTTCTCCAGCCGCACGGCGTCGAGGAACCCGTCGAGCAGTGCGGTCGCCCGGACGGCATCCGGGCGCTCCGCGGGGTCGGCGACGAGCTCCCACCCGTCGGGCACCGGCGCCGAGAACGGCGACGTGAGGGTGCCGAGCTTCTTCCACGGCCAGAAGTTCCAGCCGATGCCGTGCCGCTCGTAGAGCTGGGTGGCGGCGTAGATCCACCCGGGGGTGTTCTCGCCCCCTTCTCCCATGTAGATCGGGGTGTCGAGGGCGTCGCGCACCTCGAGGTACTCGGCGATGCTCGTCTCGTCGGGCGGGCACCAGTAGCGGTGGAACTGAAGCAGCTGGTTGTCGTCGAACCGCCCCCGCAGCACCGACCAGTTGGTGGCCCAGTGGCTGCCCTCGTAGACCAGCAGGTGGCGGTCGTCGATCGCCCGGATCGCGGAGGTCAGCTCGCGATAGAGCTCGACGAGCTCGTCGGCGTACCGGTGCTGCCACTCGTTGGGCAGCGGCTCGTTGAGCAGGTCGTAGCCGAGCACGCTCTCGCGGTCGCGGTAGCGCCGGGCGAGCTCCTCCCACAGGGCGATCGTCTGCGCCCGGAATCGCGGGTTCTCGAAGAGCTCGGGTCGCCCGTTCGGGGAGTCGTCGATGTTGGTGCCCGTCTGGCCGCCGGGAGCGCCGTGCAGGTCGAGCAGGATGCGCAGGCCGTGGGCCTCGCTCCAGGCGACGGCGCGCTCGATGAGCGCGAACCCCTCCTCCCGCCACGCGCCGTCGTCGTCCATCACCCCGCGGGCATTGATCGGCAGCCGCACGTGATCGAAGCCGAGGCCGGCGATCTCGCGGATGTCGGCCTCCGTGATGAAGTCGTCGCGGAACCTCCGCCAGAACGCCTCCGCCGCATCCGCCCCCACGAGCTGCGCGACGCGCCCCTCGATCTGCCGCGGCGAGGACTGCTCGTCGCCGAACCTCCACATGTAGCCCTCGGCGAGCAGCCAGTTGCCGAGACCGATGCCGCGCAGCAGGAGCGGCCCCTGGTCGTCGACGAGGCGGGTGCCGTCTGCCCGCACGAATCCGGTGCGGGGGGCGGGGCGGGGAAGGGACATGCGGGGCGGGCTCCTCTTACTTGAGTCCGGACAGGGCGAAGCCCTGCACGACGTAACGCTGGAAGACGACGAAAACGATGAGGATCGGCACGACCATGAGGGTCGACGCCGCCATCTGCAGCGAAGGGTTGGTGGCGATCTGCTGGTTGAGGAGGGCGACTCCGACCGACAGCGTGTAGAGCCGCTGATCGTTGGCGATGATGAGCGGCCACAGGAAGCTGTTCCATCCGGCGATGAACGTCAGCACGACCTGCACGGCCAGGATCGGCCGCGACATCGGCAGGATGATGCGGAGGAAGATGCGCCACTCCCCCGCCCCGTCGATGCGCGCCGCCTCGATGACCTCGGTGGGGATGGTCGACATGAACTGCCGGAACAGGAAGATGCTGAAGCCCGAGACGAGCGTCGGCAGCGCGATGCCCACGAGGGTGTTGGTGAGCTTCATGCCGTTGAGGATGAGATAGGTCGGGATCATCGTCACCTGCACCGGGATCATCATCGTGACGAGCACGAGGAAGAACAGCGCGTCGCGACCCGGGAAGCTGAACTTGGCGAACCCGTAGCCGCAGGCCGCCATGAGCACGAGGCCGACCATGCTGATGAGCACGATCGCGATGGTGTTCACCAGATAGCGGCCGAAGTCGAGCTCGACGAACAACTGCTGGAAGTACTCGAGGGTGGGGTTCTGGGGCAGCAGCTGAGGCGGGTAGGCGACGGATTCGCTGCGCGGCTTGACGGAGGCGAACACCATCCAGATGAACGGGAAGGCGACGCCGAACGCGCCGAGGGCGAGCAGCGCGCCGATGACGATCGTGGCGGTGCGGCCCTGACGCGGGCCGCGGAGGCGCTCAATAGTCGACATCGGCCCTCCGAGCCCGCAGCTGGATCACGGTGACGATCGCGATGATCGCGAACAGCACGACCGACCCGGCGCTCGCGTAGCCGAACTGGCTCGACGAGAAGCCCTTCTGGTAGAGGAAGAGCGCGATCGAGGTGGAGGCGCCGAGCGGCCCGCCCTTCGTGAGCACGAACGGCTCGTCGAAGAACTGCAGCCATGCGATGACGGTGGTGATGGTCACGAAGAAGATCGCGAACCTGAGCAGCGGGATGACGATCGACCAGGTGCGCCGCACCGATCCCGCCCCGTCGATCGAGGCGGCCTCCAGGTACTCCTTCGGCACGCCCTGGAGGGCCGCGAGGAAGATGATCACGTTGAGCCCGAGCCCACGCCAGATCGCGACCGCCGCGACGGAGAACTTGACGACGACCGGGTCGGAGAGCCAGGGAACGGGCGGCAGCCCGACGAGCGACAGCAGGTGGTTGAAGAGCCCGAACTGGGTGTTGTAGAGGTAGCCCCAGACGAGGGCGACGGCGACGATGGCCGTGATCGCGGGAACGAAGTAGAAAGAGCGCAGCGCGCGGAAGAACCGGCTCTGCGAGCGGTTCAGGGCGAGCGCGATGACGAGCGAGAGGATGATGACGCTCGGCACCCCCATGAGCGCGAAGATCGCCGTGTTGCCGAGGGCCTGCCAGAAGGCCGGGTCGCCGAACAGCTCGACGTAGTTCTCCAGCCCGATGAAGCGGATGCGCGACCAGTTGCCGAGTCCCGCGAGGTTCATGTCGGTGAAGCTCACGAGCAGGGCGACCGCGATCGGGAGCACACCGAAGGCGATGAGCAGGATCATCGCCGGCGTGATGAAGCCGTAGGGCGCGAAGCGAGTTCTCATGGGTCCGATGCTGGTGGTGCGGGCCGACCGCGGCCGGCCCGCACCACCGGGGTCAGTTGACGGAGGTGCTGCTCGTCGCGTCGACGAGCGACTGCAGGGTCTGGTCGCGGTCGGCGCCGGTCAGCACGATCGCGTTGAGCGCGTCGAGCAGGGCCTTGCCGGTCTCGCCGTCCCAGTTCGGAACGAGCGGCAGGAGCCGCGCGTTGGCGAGCTGCTCCGAGTACACCGCGACGAGCGGGTCGGAGGTGAGCGCGTCATCCGTGAGGGCGTCCTTCGCGGTCGGCAGCTGACCGTCGAGGCCGTACCAGCTCACCTGGGTGTCGGGCTTCGAGAGGAAGTCGAGCAGCTGCAGCGCACCCTTCTCGTTCTTCGTCGACCCCCACACGCCGAGGTTCGAGCCGGCGAGCAGCGAGGTGTTGTCGCTCGCGGAGGGGAGCACCGAGACGCTCCACTTCCCGTCGAGCTCGGGGGCGGCGCCCTCGATGGCCGCGGCCAGGTACGGACCGCTCACGAGCATCGGCGCGACGCCGGAGGTGAACCCCTGCGTCTGGTCGAAGTCGCTGTTGGTCGGAACGGAGCCGTCGGCGTAGAGGCCCGTGTACAGGTCGACCGCCTTCTCGAACTCGGGGGTGCCGAAGTCGATCATCCCGTCGCCGTTCACGACCTCGCCACCCTGGTCCCACGTCATGACGACGGGGAGGGCGCTGTCCCACTGGGGGATGTAGTAGCCGTACTGGCCGTCGCCGCGCGCCGCGAGGGTCTTGGCATCCGCCCGCAGCTCGTCCCAGGTGGTGGGGGCGGCGTCGATGCCGTTCTCGGCGAGGATGTCGGTGCGCGTGAAGAGCACACGGGTGTCGGACACCCACGGCACCGAGACGATCTGACCGCCGATCGCCGTCGCGTCGCCCGCGACGCCGTCGATGAAGTTCGACGCGGCCAGGTTCGGATAGTCGGCGATCGTGGCGTCGTCGAGGGTCAGCAGCGCGCCGCTGTCGGCGAAGGTGCGGAGCTTCGAGATGCCGATCTGCAGGATGTCGGGCCCGTTGCCCGAGGCGACCGCGGTCGTGAACTTCTGGTCGATGGAGTCCCACGGGATGGCGACCGTCTCGACGTCGATGCCGGTCTCGTCCTCGAAGGGCTTCACGAGCGCGTCGAAGTGCTCCGAGCTGTCGCCCATGATCCAGACGGTGAGGCTCTTCGCGGCGGCGGGGTCGTCTCCCCCGTCGCCGGCGCTGCAGCCGGCGAGGGCGATCCCGGCGATGGCCACCGTGCTGACGGCGACCAGGCGGTTTCTCTTCATTGAGGTTCCTTTCGGATGTGGTGCAGGTGATCGTCTAGCCGAGCGGGGCGTCGACGGTGGCGGATGCCGTGGAGGGGAGGTCGGTTCGGAGGTTCTGGAGCAGGGCGCGGTACCAATGGGCGCTGGCCTTGGGCAGGCGCTCCTGCGTGCGGTAGTCGACGTAGACGAGGCCGAAGCGCTTGCTGTAGCCCTCGCCCCACTCGAAGTTGTCGAGCAGTGACCACACGAAGTAGCCACGCAGATCGACGCCGTCGCGGATCGCGCGACCCGCCGCGTCGAAGTACCCGGAGAGGTAGGCGATGCGCTCGAGGTCGTCGATCCCGCCCTCGGGGTCGACGTAGTCGTCGAAGCTCGCGCCGGACTCGGTGATGTAGAGCGGAAGCCGGGTGTAGTCGCGCGCGACCCGGGTCAGCACGGCGTGCAGCGACTCGGGGATCACCGACCAGCCGAAGGAAGTGGTCGCGGGCTGGGCCGGCGTCTCCTCGACGGCGAAGGGGTGCGCGGCGCTCGCCGGCACGGCGCGTGCGATGACGCGCTGGTAGTGGTTGACGCCCGCGAAGTCGACGGGCGCGGCGATCGTCTCGAGGTCGCCCGGCAGGATGAGCTCGGCGAGCCCGTGCGGGTCGAGCTGCGCGTGCACTCCCGCGCCGTAGGCGCCGAGATACACGGGATCGAGGAAGACCCGATTGCTGACGGCGTCGAGGCGGTCGGCCGCGTCGAGGTCGGCGACGGCGTCGGACGCCGGGACCACCTCGGTGACGATGTCGGTGACCCCGACGCGCGCATCCGGGGCCACCTCGCGGATCGCGCGCACGGCGAGCCCGTGGGCCAGGTTGAGGTGGTGCGCGGCGGCGGTCGCCTCGCGCAGGTCGCGATGCCCGGGGGCGTGCGGGCCGTAGCCGTAGCCGAGGAACGCGGAGCACCACTTCTCGTTGAGCGTGATCCAGTCGGCGGCGAAGTCACCGAGCGCGGCGAGGGTGCGGCGGGCGTACTCGCCGAAGCGCTCGGCGGTCGCGCGGGCGGGCCAGCCGCCGGCATCCTGCAGCGGCTGGGGCAGGTCCCAGTGATAGAGGGTGACGAACGGGCGGATGCCCCGGTCGCGCAGTCCGGCGAGGAGGTCGCGGTAGAAGGCGACCGCCTCGGGGTTCAGCTCACCGTGGCCGCTCGGCTGCAGCCGCGACCACGACACGGAGAACCGGTACACGTCGATGCCGAGCTCTGCCATCAGGTCGAGGTCGGCGGCCCAGCGGTGGTAGTGGTCGCAGGCGGTGTCGCCGGTGTCGCCGCGGTGCACCCGGCCGGGCGTGTGCGCGAAGGTGTCCCAGATGCTCGGCCCGCGGCCGCCCTCCTGGGCTGCCCCCTCGATCTGGTAGGCGGCGGTGGCGACGCCCCAGGAGAAGTCGGCGGGGAACGCGGTCAGCTCGGGGACGGGGGAACCCGCCGGGTGGCCGGGGGTGCGGGTGAAATAGCTCATCGGGCGCCTTCGCTCTTTGTCTAGGCCTTAGAGTAAGTCCTGGACGAGGGGGACGCAAGTCCTGTCCCGGATCGCTCATCGGAGGTATACCACGGGTATACTTCCGGCATGGTGACGACGATCAAGGTCAGCGAGGAGGTGCGCGACCGGCTCAAGGAGCAGGCGGCGATCCACGGCCGCACGATCGGCGAGCAGATCGCGGAGCTGGTCGCCCGAGCCGAACGCGACGAGCGGTTCGCGCGGCTGCGCCGCCAGATCGCCGCGACGCCCGCCGCCGAGCGCGACGCCCGCGCGGCCGAGATCGCGGCCTGGCAGGAGGCATCCGGCGACGGCCTCCCGGCCGACGACTTCCGCGCCTGGCCGGGGTATGCAGAGCACTGAGCTCTGGCCGGGCGACATCGTCTGGGCGGACCTCGCTCCCACCCGCGGGCGGGAGCAGGCGGGGCGACGACCCGTGCTCGTCGTGGCCAACCGCGCCTACCTCGGGCTCGTCGCCGACCTGGCGATCGTCGTGCCGCTGACCACACGTGACCGCGGCTGGGACAACCACGTCGAGGTCGGCGCCGAGCTCCCCGAGCGGTCCTGGGCGATGACCGAGCAGGTGCGCACCGTCGACAGGCTGCGCCTGCGGGGGCTCATCGCGGGAGCCGACGACGAGACGATGGATGCCATCCGCGTCTGGCTCGTCGACTTCCTCGACCTCTGAGCTCGCCTCAGCCGAGCTTGCGCCGGTAGATGAGCGCGGCCGCCGTCCACGCCACCGCGAGGATGCCGACCAACCAGGCCAGCGCGATCCACAGCTCGCCTCCCACCGGCTGCCCGGCGAAGAGGGCGCGGATGCTGTCGACGATCGAGGTGACCGGCTGGTGCTCGGCGAACCACGCGACCGGGCCCGGCATCGAGTCGGTCGGCACGAACGCCGAGCTGATGAACGGCAGGAAGATCAGCGGGTAGCTGAAGGCGCTCGCGCCGTCGACGGACTTCGCCGAGAGCCCGGCGATGACGGCGAGCCAGGTGAGGGCGAGCGTGAACAGCACGAGGATGCCGGCCACCGAGAGCCAGGCGCCGATCGACGCCCCGGTGCGGAAGCCCATGAGCAGCGCGACGCCGACCACGATCGCGAGCGACACGAGGTTCGCGACGAGCGAGGTGAGCACGTGGCCCCACAGCACGCTCGAGCGCGCGATCGGCATCGACTGGAACCGTTCGACGATGCCGCCCTGCAGGTCGAGGAAGAGCCGGTACGAGGTGTACGCGACGCCGGACGCGACCGTGATGAGCAGGATGCCGGGCAGCAGGTAGTCGATGTACGACCCGCCCGTGCCGGTGTCGATGGCGCCGCCCAGGACGAACACGAACAGCAGCATGAGCGCGACAGGGGTGACCGCGGTCGTGATGATCGTGTCGGGGCTGCGCAGGATGTGCCGCAGGGAGCGGCCGGTGAGCGTGGCGGTGTCGCCGAGGGCGTGAGCGGTCATGCCGCGTCCTTCTTTCCGGTGTCGGTGCCGACGAGGGCGAGGAAGACCTCCTCGAGGGTGGGCTGCTTCTCGACGTACTCGACCGTCGCGGGCGGCAGCAGCGCCTTCAGCTCGGCGAGGGTGCCGTTCTGGATGATGACCCCCGCGTGCAGGATGGCGATGCGGTCGGCGAGCTGCTCGGCCTCGTCGAGGTACTGGGTGGTGAGCAGCACGGTGGTGCCGCCCGCGGCGAGCTCGGTGATCGTGCGCCACACCTCGAGGCGCGCCTGAGGGTCGAGGCCCGTCGTCGGCTCGTCGAGGACCACGACGGACGGGTCGCCGATGAGGCTCATGGCGATGTCGAGGCGCCGCCGCATACCGCCGGAGTAGGTGCCGGCCCGACGAGGCCCGGCGTCGGTGAGCGCGAAACGGGCGAGCAGCGCGTCGGCGACGGTGCCGGGGTCGGGAAGGTGCCGCAGCCGCGCCACGAGCACGAGGTTCTCCCGCCCGCTGAGCACCTCGTCGACCGCCGCGAACTGGCCGGTGAGGCTGATCGCCTCGCGCACCCGGCCGGGCTCTCGCGCCACGTCGACGCCGTCGACGGATGCCGTGCCGGCATCCGCGCGCAGGAGGGTGGCGAGGATGCGCACGAGCGTCGTCTTGCCCGCGCCGTTCGAGCCGAGCAGCGCGACGATGCTTCCGCGCGCGACCTCGAGGTCGACGCCGCGCAGCACGGCGAGCTCGCCGAACGCCTTCTCGAGCCCCGTGACGCGGATGGCGGGTGCGGTGGCGGCGGTCATCGCTCCTCCTCCTTCTCGAGTCCCGTGATGGTGTCGGTGAGCCGGTTGCGCTCCTTGTCGATCCAGCGCTTGCCCGAGTAGGCGGCGGCGAAGGCCTCCGCGAACTCGACGGGGTCGTCGCCCACGATCGACGCGATGGGTGCGCCGTCGGCGGCGGCACGCTCCCACAGGTCGGCGAAGTCGCCGAGCATCGTCAGCATGACGGCGCTGTCGCCGTCGGTGATGCCGCCGTTGTGCATGAGGTAGCGCTCGAACGCCTCGGCGGCCGTGCGGTACGGCTCGGGCAGCGCGGCGATCCGCGCCTTGTACTGGCGGTAGGCCTTCTTGTCGGCGAGCGATCCGGTGACCAGCTCGTACCATTTGGCAGCCATCTCAGCTGTCTCCTTCCGGGGTGGTGGGGGTGGGTGCGCCGCGCAGGCTCTCGATGTGGGCGGCGAGGAAGCTCCAGGTGCTCCAGAACTCCTCGAGCTGGGCCCGGCCCGCCGCGTTGAGCGTGTAGACCTTGCGCGGCGGCCCCTTCTCGGACGGCACCTTCTCGACGTCGACGAAGCCGCGCTGCTCGATGCGCACGAGGAGTGCGTAGACGGTGCCCTCGACGAGGTCGGAGAACCCCTGCTCGCGCAGGCGTGCCGTGATCTCGTATCCGTAGGCCGATCTCTCGGCCAGCACGGCGAGCACGATGCCCTCGAGGGTGCCCTTGAGCATCTCGGTCATCTGGTTGGCCATCCCGGCTCCCCACTACTCTGCGATGTTGACTACCGGTAGACGGTAACACTGAGTACCGCTACTTGGCAACACCGAGTACCGGATGTATGTCTCAGAAATGCAGGAGAACCCGACCGGAAGAGGTCAGCGCCCCGCGTTCGCGGGGGGAGACGACGGATCTCCTGCATTTCTGAGGGGACGGATGCGGAGTCGACCGGGTGCGACGACGCCAGAATGGAGTGTGACCCCGCCCACGACTCGCCCGCCCGTCTGGGCGCTCCTCGGGATCGGCGCCGTCACCGGCCTCGTGTCGGGTCTCTTCGGGGTCGGCGGCGGGGTGGTGATCGTGCCCGCGCTCGTCGCAGCGTTTCGGATGGACCAGCGCCGCGCATCCGCCACCTCGCTCGTGGCGCTGCTGCCCATCTCGATCGCGGGCACCGTCAGCTACGCGATCAGCGGCCAGGTGGACGTGCCCGCCGCCGCGCTGCTCGCCGTCGGCAGCGTCGTCGGCTCGCCGATCGGGGTGCGGCTGCTGCACCGGCTGCCGTCGCACGCGCTTCCCTGGATCTTCGTCGGCTTCATCGGCGTAGTCATCGTCTCCCTCCTGCTCTCGCCCGCCACCCGCGACGGCGACATCGAGATCGGATGGGCGTCCGGCGCGGCGCTCGTCGGCATCGGGCTCGTCGCCGGCATCCTCTCCGGGCTCGTCGGCGTGGGCGGCGGGGTAGTCGCCGTGCCGGGGCTCGAAGTGGTGGTCGGTGCGGGCGACCTGCTGGCGCGCGGCACCTCGCTCGCCATGATGATCCCCACCACCGTGGTCGGCATCCTGTCGCACCGGAAGCATGTGGACGTCGACCTGCGCTCCGGGCTGTCGCTCGGCGCGGCGGCCGTGCTCGTCACCCCGCTCGGCTCATGGCTCGCCCACCAGCTCGATCCACGCGTCGGCTCGATCTTCTTCGCGGCGTTCCTCGTCGCGGTCTGCGTCGTCGTCGTGCTGCGCGCCCGCCGATAGCGGCGTTCGCAGGTCGCGTCAAGGGCGGGCACCGCCCCGACCGCCGGAGCATCGTTGTGCCGTGCACGCCGCCCGCAGGATCACCGCCGCCGCGCTGGCGCTCGCGGCGGGCCTCGCGCTCACCGCCTGCGCCTCCCTCGATGACACCCTCGGCGACGCGGCCGACGCCGGCGTCGCCGCCCTCGGATCCTCCGCGATCGCGACCGAACTGCACGGCGAGGGCGCGCTCGTCGCCCCGACCGCCGACACGGTGCTCTCCGACGCCGTGACCGAGTTGACGGACGCGTCGCGCACCGTGCTCGAGCTCACGCCGACCGACCCCGACGCCGAGGCGCGCCGCGACGCCGTCGAGGGCGCCCTCCGCGACGCGCTCGACGCCGTCGTCGGCGCGCGGGCGGCGCTCGCCCGCGGAGACGGGCTCGACGCCTGGACCGGACGACTCCACGACGCCCGCGACCGGCTGGAGGCGGCATCCTCGTGAAGAAGCTCTTCGCCGTCGCCCTCGGCGTGCTCACCGCGATCGGCGGCTTCGTCGACATCGGCGACCTGGTGACGAACGCCGTCGTCGGTTCGCGCTTCGGGATGTCGCTCGCCTGGGTGGTGCTTGTCGGCGTCGTCGGCATCTGCCTGTTCGCCAACATGTCGGGGCGCGTCGCCGCGGTGAGCGGACGCGCCACCTTCGAGATCATCCGCGAGCGCCTCGGGCCGCGCGCCGGGCTCGCCAACCTCGGTGCGAGCTTCTTCATCAACCTCATGACGATGGCCGCCGAGATCGGCGGCATCGCCCTCGTGCTGCAGCTCGTCACCGGCATCGGCCCGCTGCTCTGGATGCCGCTGGCCGCCTTCGCCGTGTGGATCGTGGTGTGGCGTGCCAAGTTCTCCCAGCTCGAGAACGCCGCCGGGCTGCTGGGGCTCAGCCTGATCGTGTTCGCCGTCTCCGTGGTGATGCTCGGGCCCGACTGGGGCGAGCTCGCGCATCAGGCGCTGCAGCCGAGCGTTCCGGCATCCGAGAACCCGGCCAGCTACTGGTACTACGCGGTCGCCCTGTTCGGGGCCGCGATGACGCCGTACGAGGTGTTCTTCTTCTCCTCCGGGGCCATCGAAGAGGGCTGGACCCGCAAGGACCTCGGCCAGGAGCGGATCAACGTGCTCGTCGGCTTCCCGCTCGGCGGGCTGCTGTCGCTCGCCATCGCGGCATCCGCGACCATCGTGCTGCTGCCGCAGGCGATCGCCGTGACCTCGCTGTCGCAGGTGGTGCTGCCCGTCGTGCAGGCGGGCGGCACGATCGCGTTCTGCTTCCTCGTGGTCGGGATGCTGGCCGCCTTCTTCGGGGCCGCTCTCGAGACGACCCTGTCGAGCGGGTACACGATCGCGCAGTACTTCGGATGGTCGTGGGGCAAGTTCCGCCGCCCGGCGCAGGCCGCGCGGTTCCACCTCGTGATGATCGTCGGGCTGCTGCTGGCCCTCGCGATCCTGCTGACGGGTGTCGACCCGGTCGCGGTGACCGAGTACTCGGTGGTGTTCTCCGCGGTCGCGCTGCCGCTCACCTACATCCCGATCCTGATCATCTCGAACGACCCCGACTACATGGGCGCCGACGTCAACGGCCGCGCCGTGAACGGGATGGCGCTCGTCTACCTCGTGCTGATCCTGGTCGCCGCGGTGGCGGCGATCCCCCTCATGATCGTGACCGGGGCGGGCGCATGAGCAAGCACCCCTCGGTGCGCGCCGGGCGCATCATCGACGCGCAGCTGCACCTGCTCGACCGGCAGGTGCTCGATCGCGAGGGCGTGCCGGTGACCGCGGTCGACGACCTCGAGCTGAGCGACATCCCCTTCGACGCCGACCTCGACGGTGTCGCCGCGCCCGTCGTCGAGAACCTGCTGAGCGGGGCGGTGCTCGGCACCCGCATCTTCGGGGGCCGCCCACCGGCGAGCCGCTGGCACCGCATCCCGTGGGGCTCGATCGCGGAGCTCGGCATCGCGCTCAGCCTCGACGCGCACGCGGAGGACTTCGAGCTCACCTGGCCGGAGCGCTGGGTGCGCGACCACATCATCGGCCGCATCCCCGGAGGTCGCCATGATCCTGAGTGACGTGCTCGGTCACGAGGTGCGCGAGGTCGACAGCACGCGCGTCGGCCGGGTCATCGACGCGCGCTTCCGGCTCGAGGGCTCGGGCACGCCGTCGCAGGCGCGGCTCGTGGGGTTCATCGTGAGTCCGCGGTCGGCGGCGTCGTTCCTCGGCTACGAGCGCACGGTCGCCTCCCGGCCCGTCATCGTCGACCGCATCCTGCGGCACCTGCACCGCGGCTCGTTCCTCGTGCGGTGGGAGGATGTGGCGCGGATCGAGTCGGCCGGGCGCGTGCTGCTGCGCGACGGCTACGAGCGGCTGCCGTCGGAGCTGGACGCGGAGGGGTAGGACGCCTCACGGCCCCAGCATCGTGATCGGAACGACGAGCACGCCGTCTTCCCGACGGAACATGTACCGGCCCGCCGTGACGACCACGAGCGCGGTCGGCGATCCGTGGCGGTCGGCGTCCACCCTGGTCGCGAAGGAGAGAAGCGACTCGGCCGCCGAGTCCGCCGCCGCCTCACCGAGCTTGAACTCGAAGGCCGCCCAGCGCCCGCCGGGAAGTTCCAGCACAGCATCGACTTCGCGACCCGACTTCGTGTCGCGCCATGACGAGAGCCACCCGCCGAGCGCCTGCGCGTAGACCCGGAGATCACGCAGGACGAGCGACTCGAAGTGGAAGCCTGCGGCCCCGAGGTCGGCGAGCAGTTCGCGCGTGCCCACTCGCAGCGCGGCGAGACCGAGCGAAGGATCCACGAAATGATGCACCGGCGTGGTCCTGAGTTGCGCCCGCGACCTCATGTGCGGGCGCCACGCAGGGAGGGGCTCGAGCAGCATGAGCCGCTCGAGCACATCAAGGTAGTGGGTGAGAGTCTCGGTAGCCACCGGCCCCCCGGCGCCGCCCACCTCGCCGGCAAGAACCGAACGGTTGAGCGGGGTGCCCACCGCGCGGCCCAAGGCCGAGAACAGGCGCGCGAGTCTCACCGGATCTCGGCGCGGCCCCATCGCGGGGACATCCACTTCGGCGACGTTCGCAAGATAGGCCTCGACCCAGGCTCGTGCGTCCCGCTCGTCGAACCCCTGGGTCGCCGGCCACCCGCCGACCACCATCCGCTCGAAGACCTCGGGGATGGTCAGCGCTGCCGGCCTGGCCACGGCCGGATCGCTTCCCTCCATGAGATGCGCGAGTCTCACCGAGCCCGATGAGTGACCCGACTCGAAAAGACTCATCGGGCGCATGCTCAGACGTCCGATGCGGCCCGCACCCGAGTGCATTCGCGCGGTATCACGCGGCCGCGCCGAGCCGGTCAACAGGTAGAGCCCACGCTCGTCGTGGTCGTCGACGGCTCGTCGTACGAGGTTCCAGATCTCCGGCGCCTCTTGCCACTCGTCGAACAAGATCGGCGCCGGGTACTCGAACAACTGAGCGGGATAGGTCTCGATCGCCGCCCGCGCGGCGGAGTCCTCGTCCATACGCAGTGTCGTTCGAGCATGCTGGGATGCGGTCCTCGTCTTCCCGACTGCTTTCGGACCTTCGATGAGAACGGCACCCATGATCCGGAGGCGCTGCTGCAGCTCATGATCTACGACGCGCGGACGATAGTCTGTCATCGCCGGAGTCTAACTTTTATCCCAAGACAACTCTATGATTTATCCGATGTGAAATCGTCTTTTTATCCGGATGATCCAAGTTGACGGCCGATCGGTAACCCGTCCCGCAGCCGACGTCAAGGGGCTGTCGACCACGCCCGGCCCTCGCGTAGACCGGGAGCATGCGAGCAGTCACCTGGCAGGGCACGGGCAAGGTCGGAGCGGCGGACGTCGACGAGCCACGCATCATCGAACCGACCGATGCCGTCATCCGCGTCACCTCGGCGGCCGTCTGCGGATCCGACCTGCACCTGCTGAGCGTGCTGGGTCCCTTCATGGACGCGGGCGACGTGCTCGGCCACGAGACGATGGGCGTCGTCGAGGAGGTCGGCCCCGCCGTGAGGAAGCTCGCGCCGGGCGACCGCGTGGTGATCCCCTTCGTCATCGCGTGCGGCGAGTGCTTCATGTGCGAACGCGGCCTGCAGACCCAGTGCGAGACGACCCAGGGCCGCGAGCAGGGCACCGGCGCGACCCTCTACGGGTACAGCGAGCTCTACGGATCGGTTCCGGGCGGGCAGGCGGAGCGGCTGCGCGTCCTCCGCGCCGACTACAACGCGCTGAAGGTCGGCTCCGAGCTCCCCGACGAGCGCTACCTCTTCCTCAGCGACATCCTGCCCACCGCCTGGCAGGGGGTGCAGTACGCGAACGTGCCCGGGGGCGGCACCATCGGCATCCTGGGCCTCGGCCCGGTCGGGCAGTTCGCGAGCCGCATCGCGCGGCACCTGGGCTACGAGGTGCTCGCCGTTGACCCGGTGCCCGAGCGCCGCGCGATGGCGGAGCGACACGGCATCGAGACCGCCGACCTCGACGAGCACGCCGCGGCATGGCTGCGGCAGCGCACGATGGGGCGGGGTCCGGATGCGATGCTCGACGCCGTCGGGCTGGAGGCCCACGGCAACCCTGTGGCCGGTTTCGCGCAGTTCGCGACCGGGCTGCTGCCCGACCCGATCGCCCAGAAGCTCGCGAAGACCGTCGGCGTCGACCGCCTCGCCGCGATGATGCTCGCGATCGATTCGGTGCGCCGGGGCGGAACCGTCTCGCTCAGCGGGGTGTACGGAGGCGTCGCCGATCCGATGCCCCTCATGACCCTGTTCGACAAGCAGATCGCTCTGCGGATGGGGCAGTGCAACGTGCACCACTGGCGCGAGGAGCTGCTGACGCTCGTCGAGGACCCGGCCGACCCGCTCGGCACCGAGGACCTGGTGACCCATCGCGGCACGCTCGACGACGCGGCAGAGCTCTACACGACCTTCCGCGACAAGGAGCACGGCTGCATCAAGGTGGTGCTCCAGCCGTGACGGAGAAGGAGAACACGATGACGGACACCCAGGGATTCGGCGATCGGCCGGACGACGAGGTCGACGACGACCCTCAGGGCATGAAGGGTCAACTGGATGACTCGATGAACGGCCTCGAAGAGGACGACAACGAGGGCGAGGCCTCTCGCGGGATCCCGCAAGGCTGAGCCGAAGGCCGAAAGACGGGACGACCATGACGAACTGGGGCTACACCCTGATGACCGAGCAGAGCGGTCCGCGTGAGCTGGTCGGCTACGCGGCGCGCGCCGAGGAGGCGGGGTTCTCGTTCGAGGTGGCGAGCGACCACTTCTCACCGTGGCTCGTCGAGCAAGGCCACGCGCCCTACGCGTGGAGCGTGCTCGGCGCGGTGATGCAGGCGACGCGCGAGGTGGAGCTCATGACGTACGTCACCTGCCCGACGCTCCGGTACCACCCCGCGGTCGTGGCGCAGAAGGCGGCGACCATGTCGCTGTTGAGCGAGGGTCGCTTCACGCTGAACGTGGGTTCGGGCGAGAACCTGAACGAGCACGTCGTCGGCGAGGGCTGGCCGGCGGTCGACGCGCGACAGGACATGCTCGCGGAGGCGCTGGAGATCATCCGCGAGCTGCACACGGGCGAGCTGGTGACCTACGACGGCGCGTACTTCCGCGTCGACTCGGCGCGCATCTGGGACTGCCCGGACGAGGGGGTGCCGCTCGGCGTGGCCGTCTTCGGCGAGAAGTCGGTGGAGCGGTTCGGGCCGCTCGCCGACCACCTCGTGCAGGTGACGCCGGACGCGCAGCTCATCGAGCAGTGGACGTCGACCCACGACGGGCCCTCGCGGGTGATCGGCCAGCTGCCGATCGCCTGGGCGCCCGATGAGGAGACGGCGGTCCGCATCGCGCACGAGCAGTTCCGCTGGTTCGGCGGCGGATGGGGCGTCAACGCCGACCTGCCGACCCCGGCCGGCTTCGAGGCTGCGTCGCAGTTCGTGCGCCCGGAGGACGTGGCGGAGGCGATCGCGTGCGGGCCCGACCTCGACAGGCTCGCGGAGAGCGCGCGCCCGTTCGTCGAGGCGGGCTTCACGGATGTCGCCCTCGTGCAGATCGGCGATCAGCTGCAGGAGCGCTTCCTCGCGGAGGCCGCCGAACCGCTGCTCGAGCGGCTGCGGGCGCTCTGACCTCGGCCCACGGCGCGGGTCAGAAGCCGAGCTCGGCGAGCGCGCGCGGCAGCTCCGGCGGGAGTTCGCGCGCGAGGTAGCCGAGGGTGCCGATGCGGGCGCCGAGACGCTCGCCTGCCACCGCGTGCAGGTAGCTTCCCCAGACGGCGGCCCGCGCCGGCTCCACGCCCCGGGCGGCGAGCCCGGCCACGGCCCCCGCCAGCACGTCACCGCTGCCCGAGGTGCCGAGTCCGCTCGATCCCTCCGGTGCCCTCCAGGTGCGTCCGTCCGGGGCGGCGACGCTGCCGTAGCAGGCGACCACGGCATCCAAGCGTCGGGCGATGGTCGCGCACGCGACGGCGAGCTCGTCGAGTTCTCCGCCCAGCAGCAGCTCCGCCTCGTCAAGATTCGGGGTGAGGATGAGGCGCTCCGGCAGCCCGCGGCGCAGCGCGGGGTCGCGCGCGAGGGCGCCGAGCGCGTAGGCGTCGAGCACGGCGACGGCGTCGGCATCCGGGTACGCCCCGAGCAGCGCGGCCGTCTCGTCGATGTCGTCGAGGCCCGGGCCCACGAGCACCGCGTCGGCCGCGTCGAGGTCGTCGGCGATCGCGGATGCCGCCGCGGCGCCGTCGATGTGACCGCGGCGCTCCGCGAGCGGCACCACGCCGCACTCGGGAAGCGCCACGGCGAACTGCGGCGCGACGGATGCGGCGATCGCCACGGTGAGCCGGCCCGCGCCCACGCGCAGCGCCGCCTCCCCGGCTAGCCTCGCGGCACCCGGCGAGCGGGCGTCCCCGCCGACGACCAGCACCTGGCCGCGGCTGTACTTCGACTCCCCGCCGTCGGGCAGGCCCCAATCGCGGAGCAGTTCGGGCGTCACCTCGGTGACGGAGGCCTCCGGGCCGCCGCTCTCAGAGGACGTCGGCATGGGGGTCCTCCTGGTGCACGGTGACGGGAGCATCGTCGGCGTGCAGGTGGGCGGTGTCGGCGAAGCCCGCCACGCGCCACCCGTCGCCCTCCGGTAGCAGGGTCGTGACGGTGGCGTTCCCGACCGGGCGGCAGGCCACGGCCTCCAGGATCTCGGCCTCCGACATCCCGCACAGCACGTAGACGATGAGGCTCACGACCACATCGTGAGCGACGATGAGCGTCGGCCGACCGGATGCGGTGATCTCGGGCAGCACCGAGCGCAGGCGCAGCGCGACATCCGCCCACGACTCCCCGCCGGGCGGGCGGTACCAGAACTTGCCGAGCCGCAGGCGTCGCTCGGCCTCCTCGGGGAATCTCGCCTGCACGCCGTGCGAACTGAGCAGGTCGAGGATCCCGAGCTCGCGGTCACGCAGCCGATCGTCGACGTGCAACTCGGCGGGGAAACCGGCACGCGCGCAGGCGAGTGCGGCCGTGTCGCGGGCGCGCAGGTACGGAGAGCACCAGATCGCGGGGACGGGCTGCCGCTCGGCGAGCCACTCGCCGAGCGCCGCCGCCTGTTCGCGCCCCGCCTCGGTGAGCGGGGTGTCGGCGTCGCGTGTCTCGATCGCGAGCCGCTCCTCGCCGGCGAGCTCCGCGCGGGTGGCCGCCACGTTGCCCGCGCTCTCGCCGTGGCGTGCCAGCCACAGCGGGGCGGCGGGCGCGCGCGTTGCAGGCTCGGACATCCGCGGGCCTCCCGCTACTTCGATCCCGCCGGCTTCCGGTTCTCGGCCGACACCATCCAGGCGTACTGCTCCAGCGACTCGATGATCTGATGCAGAATGTCGGCGGTCGTCGGGTCCTCCTCGTCGACCGGGTCGTGCACCTCGCGCATCGTGCCGACCACCGCCTCGAGCCGCACCGTGACGAGGTCGATGACGTCGTTCGTGTCGATCTCCCCGTTCGGGAACTCGGGCAGCGTGGTGGTCGCGGCGACGGTGTCGCTGCGGCCGTCCGGGATGCCGTGCAGCGCCCGCATCCGCTCCGCGACCTCGTCGCTGAACCCGCGAGCCGCGTCGATGATCTCGTCGAGGATGCGGTGGGTGTCGCGGAAGTTGCGGCCGACGACGTTCCAGTGGGCCTGCTTGCCCTGACCGGCCAGCTCGATGAGGTCGACGAGCACCTTCTGCAGGTTGTCGATCAGCTCCTTCGAGGCGGTGAAGCCGCGCTCGGCATTCTGCCGACGGCTGGTGCGCGCGCCGGCTCCCGCCGCGGGACGCTTGGCGGCGGACGCGGCGGCGGGGCTCATTCTTCGCCCTCCCGCCGGATGTCCTCGAGCGTCTCGTGCCCCGTCACGCCCTGCGCGGTGAGGCTGCTCTCGATGTCCTCCGACTGCCCAGAGTCGACGATGTCGTAGGTCTGGGCCGAATCCGACTGGCTGCCGCTCGCGTTGCTGCCGGGATCGTCCGTCTGCGGTTCGTTCGTGTGCGTGCCGTTCGTGTCGCTCATGCGGGCGACGCTACGCGCGGCGTTCCGGGCCGGGCAGGGGGTTGACGCCGCGGAACCTACCGCTACCGGCGCCGCCAGGTGAGCAGCACGTGCAACAGGGGGATGACGGATGCCGCCATCAGCACCCAGCCGAGCACGGCATCCGAGCGGTGCAGCAGCACACCGGTGAACAGCATCGCCGCGAACACGATCGCCGAGATGAGGCGGTTGAAGAGCCGCTCGAGCGAGGTGAGGCGCTGCTCGACCCCCGGGGCCCGGATGGCGAGCTGGCCGCGGTCGATGCGGGCGGCCAGCTCGTCGACTCGGCGCGGCAGCCCGGCGAGGGTGGTGGCGTAGCCGAGGGCGCGCTGGCCGAGCGCCTTCAGGTCGCGACTCGAGCCGGTGAGCACGGCGCGGGCGAACGGGTCGACGGCGTCCCACATGTTGAAGTCGCGATCGAGCGCGCTCGTGACGCCCGAGATGAGCGAGATCGCGCGGATCAGCAGCAGGAAGTTCTCGGGCAGCTGGAACGGCAGGGTGCGGATGGTGTCGCCGAACTGCCGCGCGAACGCCTCCAGCTCGCGCGGGTCGACGTCGCGCAGCTCGGCCACCCCCATGCCGCCGAAACGGTCGAAGGAGACCGACATCGCGCGCTCGAGCTCCTCGGTGTCGGCGCCGGGCAGCAGCACGCCGACCCGCTCCAGCGCAGCCACCAGCGCGCGACCGTCGCGGGCGACGACGGCGAGGATGAACTCGCGCAGGCCAGCGCGCAGGGCATCCGGGATCTCGCCCATCATCCCGAAGTCGACGAAGGTGAGCCGCCAATCCTGCCCCGTGCCGGGCGCGCCGGGGGTGACGAAGATGTTGCCCGGATGCGGGTCGGCGTGGAAGAAGCCGGCGACGAAGATCTGCTGGAAGGTCGCCCGCGCGAGCTGCTGGGCCACCTCGGCGGGGTCGATGCCCGCGGCACCGAGCGCGGCGATGTCGGTGATCTTGATGGCCGTGACGTCCGACAGCGTCAACACCCGCAGCGTGGTGCGCTCCCAGAGGATCACGGGAACCGAGACGCGCGCGTCGGCGGCGAAGTCGGCCGCGAACCGCTCGGCGTTCGCTGCCTCGTGCAGGTAGTCGATCTCGGCGAGGCTCGTGGTGGCGAACTCCTCGACGAGCGCCGGGGCGTCCACCCGCGTCGACACGAGACGGATGCGCGAGAGCCAGCGCCCCACCCGGCGCAGCGCCGCCAGGTCGACCGCCACGACCTCCTCGATGCCGGGCCGCTGCACCTTCACCACGACCTCCGCGAAGCCGGCATCCGCGGCGAGCCCGGGGCTGAGGGTGGCCCGGTGGGCCTGGCCGAGGGATGCGGCGGCGATCGGCACCGGGTCGAAGCTCGCGTAGGCGGTCTCCAGCGGGATGCCGAGTTCGGCCTCCGCGTGAGCGCGGATGCTCTCGAACGACTCCGCCGCGACCTCGTCTTGCAGGCCCTCGAGCTCGCGGGTGATCTCGGGCGGCAGCACGTCGAGCCGCGACGACAGGAACTGCCCCACCTTGATCATGAGCCCGCCGAGCTCGATCGCGAGTCCGTGGAAGCGACGGGCCAGCTTCTGCAGGCGCGCGGCCTGCCCGCGAGCGGCGAAGCGCCGCAGCCCGATGCGCGGCAGGAACAGCTCGAACCACCAGGCCTGCACGAGGGCGCGCGCGGCGAAGCGCATGATGCGCCGGTAGCGTCGGCGCAGCGCCTGGGTGCCGCCGCCCGGCTGGGGCATCCGGTCAGTCCTCGGCGAGGAGGGCGTAGAGCTTCTTGCGTGCCTCGTCGACGATCGCGACGGCGCGCTCGTTCTGCTCGGGGGTGCCGTGCTGGGCCACCTGGGATGCGGCCTGCGCGAGCTTCACGCCCGCCTTCGGCAGCGCGAGGTTGCGTTCGGCGCGGGCGCGGGCACCCTCGGCCTCGGGGGTCGCGGCGGCGGCCTCGGCCACCTCGCGGCCGCTGTCGGTGAGCGCGAACACCTTGCGTTCGCCGTCCTGCGTGCCGGCGACCAGCTTCTCGTCCTCCAGCAGTTGGAGGGTCGGGTACACCTCCCCCGCGGTCGGCGTCCAGCTGCCGCCGGTGCGCTCCTCGATCGCCCGGATCACCTGGTAGCCGTTGAGCGGACCGGCGAGCAGTGCTCCCAGCACGGCCTCCCGGATGTCACCGGCTCCCCCGCGGCGCATCACCCCCGCGGCGAGCGTCTCGCGGATGCCGTCGACGGCCTCCCAGAAGTCGAACCCGTTGTTGGTAGCTGATGCGCGCATGTCGGAGTCCTCTCGGCGATCAGGTCACCCTACGCCTGCGAGGTGAACCCTCCCCGGGACGAAGGGCCTACGGGGCGCCCTCCTCAGGCACTCGCACCAGCTCCGCGACGCCGATCGAGGAGTCCGCCATCCCGTAGAAGACGAACCGGCGCCCGCCGAACTCCTCGATCGCGGTCGGGAAGACCACGTTCGCGAGGGTTCCGGAGGTCTCCTCGGCGGTCTCGGGGGTCAGCAGCGGCTCGGTGGTGCGGGCGAGCACGCGGCGCGGGTCGGCCGCATCCAGCAGCATCGCGCCGGCCGCGTAGACGGAGCCGTGGGCGAGCTCGAATCCCTTCGGCATCGCGCCCGACACCCCGTGGTGCACGACGAGCCAGCCCTCCGGAACCCGCAACGGCGACGGTCCGGCACCGATCTTGGCCGCCTCGTAGCCCTCCCCCGCCGCCGCGAGTAGCTCCGAGCGCTCCACGTAGCAGAGCGCGCGGAGGTCGCGGGTGGCCGCCTCCAGGTCGACGTAGCCGATCCAGATCGCGGGACGCTCATCGTCGACCCCGGCAGGCGTCGGGGATCCCTCGCCGGGGCGGAGCCAGTCGAGGTCCCACATCGGACGGTGCAGGAGCGCCAGCGTCGGGCGCCCGTCGGGACCCGGCACGGCCTCAGGGAAGAACACGATGTCCTTGTTGGGGAACAGGTTCAGGTCGGTGTCGAGCTCGGGCTGATAGGCGAAGCGGATGGGGCCGAGCCGCTCCCAGGTGACCGTGTCGCGCGACACCGCGAGCGCCGGCTTCGGGCCGAGCGGGCCGTACGCCACGTAGCTCATCACGTGGATGCCGAGCGGTTCGAGGAAGGTGATGCGGGGATCCTCGACGCCCGCGTTCTGGCGCCCGCGCTCCCAGCCCTCGTCGGGGGAGAGCACCACGCCGAGCCGTTCCACGCCCACCGGCTCGCCGTCCGCGAACTCGACCCGCGCCCGCGCGATCCGCGAGACGTTCCCCGCCGCGACGATCCGCGGGTACAGGTACAGCTCGCCGTCCGGCCCCCACGCGGTGCCCGGGTTCAGCACCCCCTCCGCCTCGTTCGGGTCGGCGGGGTCGGCCGACATCAGCACCCCGAGCCTGCGCAGCGCGTACGGGACGGTGGTCGCGACGACCGGATTGATGGACTGGTTCATTACCTTGCCTTGAGATCGAGGGGAGAGTGGTTCGAGCCGGGCGACGCGTCAGCCCTTGACGGCCGAGCCGAGGTTCGCCGAGGTGAAGTGACGCTGGAACACCAGGAACAGCACCACCACCGGCACCGCCAGCACGCACGCGCCCGCCAGCACCGCCCCCATGGGGTTGTCGACGAAGTTGCCGTTGGACTGGGAGAAGTTCGCGAGGCTCACGGCGAGCGGCTGCATCGCGGCGGTCTTGGTCACGAGGAACGGCCACAGGAACTCGTTCCACGGGCCGATGAAGGTCACCAGCATCGCGGTCAGGATGGCGGGGCGCACGAGCGGCACCGCGACGGTGCGCAGGATGCGCAGCTCGCTGGCGCCGTCGATCCGCGCCGCGTCGAAGATCTCCTTCGGGATCTGCAGGAAGTACTGCCGGAAGATCAGCACCGCCACCGAGTTGATCGCGAACGGCAGGATCATGCCGAGGTAGTTGTCGGCCAGGTTCAGGTAGCGCACCACCATGACGTACAGCGGGATCATCAGCAGCTGGAACGGGATCGCCTGCACGAGCAGCACGAGGGCGAAGACGAGCCCACGCCCACGGAAGGAGAGCACGGCGAGGGCGTATCCCACCAGCAGGCCGAAGACGAGGGTGCAGCCGACGACGCCCGCGGTCATGATGAGCGAGTTCAGCAACGACTGCGCCAGGTTGATCGAGTCGTTGATCTCGGCGAAGTTGTTGAGGGTGAGGTTGCCGGGAAGCGGCAGCAGACCGAGGAGCGAGGTGTCGCGCTTGGTCTGCAGGGCGCCGATGATCATGTAGTAGAACGGCACGAGCGCCGCGATCGCCCCGATCGCCAGCAGCACGAACTGCAGGGCGCGCAGCAGGCGCGAGGGGCGGCGACGGATGCCATCCCGGGCGGGCGCGATCGTCTCGGTCACGAGTTCTTCCCTTCGGTGACGCGCCGGGCCACGAGCGACACGGTCATGACGGCGAGCACGAGGATCATGCCGATCGCGGCCGCGATGTCGGGCTGGCCCTGCTGGATGCCCTTCTGGTACATGAGCAGCGCGGGCGTCATCGATGCGCCGTTCGGGCCGCCGCCGGTGAGCAGGTACGGCTCGGTGAAGATCTGCCCGGTCGTGATGATCGACAGCAGCACGACGAGCGAGGTGACGGGGCGCACGGCGGGGAGCGTGACCGAGCGGAACCGGTCCCAGCGCCCCGCGCCGTCGAGCTGCGCGGCCTCGTGCAGCTCCTTGGGCACGTTCTGCAGCGCCGCCAGGTAGAGCAGGATGTAGAACCCGAGGTTCTTCCAGGTCACGTAGACGGCGATGAGCGGCATGATGAGCGCCGGGTTCGCGAGCCACGACGGGTCGGGCGCGAGTTGGCCGAGGAGCGAGTTCACGACGCCGTTGCCGCTGAACAGGAAGATCCAGACGGAGATCGTCGCGACCGAGGCGGTCACGTAGGGGATGTAGTACGAGACCCGGAAGAACACCTTCCACCGCACGACGGCGTCGAGCCCGGATGCGAGCAGCAGACCCAGCACCACGGTGAGCGGCACGTTGATGACGAGGAAGATCAGCAGATTGAGGAAGGCCTGGTGCACGACGGGATCGCCGAGCACCTCCTGGAAGTTCTCGAGGCCGACGAACGGACGCGGCACCTCGACGCCGGGCGCGGTGAAGTAGAAGTCGTGGAACGCCATCCAGACGCCGAAGCCGAACGGGATGAGGAAGACCACGACCACGAAGGCGATGTAGGGGCTGCTGAGCAGGAGCCCGAGCGGGTTCTCGCCGAGGAAGCGCTGGACGGTCCGGCCCACGGGGCGTCGGCGGAGGGCCACCGCGCCGCCCGCGTCCTGCCGCTGTGTCTCACGCTTCATCGCGCCCCATCTTTCGCCGAGAGCCGTTGTGGCTCCGACTAGTAAACCGGTTTTGATCAGAGACGTCAAACGCCCCAGGAGGCTCACGGCCCATGCCCCGCAAATGATGGCGAAGAGCGTGCAAAACCGCACTACTAAAGCGGCGCTAAACACCGCTATGCTCGTCCCGTGACCAGCGAACCACCGATCGCGGAGCCCGCCGACGCGCCCCGCGCATCCGGGCGCCGCGCGGAGCAGCGCGAGCGCAAGGCGACGATCGGCGACGTCGCCGCGCGAGCCCACGTCTCCAAGAGCGCCGTCTCCTTCGTGTTCAACGGCCGCGGCGGCGTCGGCCCGGAAGCGCGCGAGCGGATCCTGCGGGCTGCCGAGGAGCTCGACTGGCGCCCCGACGCCCGCGCCCGCGCCCTCTCGCGCAGCCGCGCGCAGGCGCTCGGCCTCGTCATCCGCCGGGAACCCGAGCTGCTCAGCACCGACCCGTTCTTCCCGCAGTTCGTCGGCGGCGTCGAGAGCGGCCTTGCGAAGGTCGAGTACGCACTCGTGCTGCAGGTGGTCGACGGCGAGCAGAGCGAGACCGACGCCTACGTGCGCTTCGCCCACGAGTCGCGCGTCGACGGCGTCTTCCTGACCGATCTGCGCACCCACGACGAACGGGCGGCCGAACTCGCCGCGCTGGGGCTGCCGTGCGTGCTCGTGGGTCCGGCCGCCTCCCCCTCGGGCGAGCTCCGTCCGATCGGACTCGACGACGCGGCCGGCATCCGGCGGGCCGTGCGGCACCTCTACGCCCTCGGGCATCGCCGCATCGCGCACGTCGCGGGAGCCGCGCGCTACATCCACTCCGACGTGCGCCGGGAGGCCTGGGCCGACGAGCTCGAACAGCTCGGACTCGAACCCGGTGCGCTCGTCGAGGCCGACTTCACCGGCGCCGCGGGCGCGCGGGCGACGCACGAGCTGCTCGACCTCGCGCGGCCGCCGAGCGCCATCATCTACGCGAACGACCTCATGGCCATCGCCGGGATGTCGGCGGCGACCGACCGCGGCATCCGCGTGCCCCACGACCTGTCGATCGTCGGCTTCGACGACATCCCGCTGGCGCCCTACATCGTGCCGCCGCTCACGACCGTGCGACAAGATGTCTTCGAGTGGGGCCGCGCCTGCGCCCGCACCCTGGTCGCCATCGTCGAGGGACGCGAGCCCGAGCCCGTGGCGCTGCCCCCCGTGGAGTTCATCGTCCGCGGAAGCACCGGACCGGCGCGCGCGTCGTCCGAGGCGTAATCCGAACACCCGCACCGAGGAGTCCCCCGTGTCCACCCCCCGCCTCGTCGCCTTCGACCTCGACGACACCCTCGCCCCGTCGAAGAGCCCCATCGACCCGCGCGTCGCCGAACTGCTCACCGAGCTCGCGGCGCGGGTGGAGGTCGCGGTCATCTCCGGCGGGCAGCTCGCGCAGTTCACGATGCAGCTCGTCGACCGCCTCCCCGAGCTGGACGCCGACATCCTGGCGCGTTTCCACCTCATGCCGACGTGCGGCACGCAGTACTACCGCCTCACCCCCGGCGGGGTGGAGACCGTCTACGCCCGCTCGCTCAGCGCGACGCAGAAGGCGGATGCGATGACGGCCCTGCGGGAGGAGGCGGTGCGCCTCGGACTGTGGGAGGGCGACCGCGGCTGGGGCGAGATCATCGAGGATCGCGGATCCCAGATCACCTTCTCCGCGCTCGGGCAGCAGGCGCCGATCGACGCCAAGGCCGCCTGGGATCCGAGCGGAGCCAAGAAGAACGCGCTGCGGGCCGCGGTCGCCGAGCGGCTGCCGGAGCTGGAGGTGCGCTCGGGCGGCTCGACCTCCATCGACATCACCGAGCACGGCATCGACAAGGCCTACGGGATGCGGCAGCTCGCCGAGCAGACCGGCATCCCGCTCGAGGACATGCTGTTCGTGGGCGACCGGCTCGACGAGGACGGCAACGACTACCCGGTGCTCGCGATGGGGGTCGCCTGCCAGGCGGTCGACGGCTGGGAGCACACCGCGGCCTGGCTCGCGGAGTTCATCCCCACGCTCCCGCCCCGCGGCAACTGACGAGGAAGGGACCCCGGTGGCTTCGGCCCCCGGGGTCCCTTCCTGTGTCGCGGTAGCGGACTACCGCCTCAGTGCTGCGAGCGTCGACGGCGAACCGTCACGAGCACGATGCCCGCAGCGAGCAGCAGCGCTGCGGCTGCTCCCCCCATCCAGATCCCGGCGGCGTCGAGCCCGGTCGAGGCGAGCGGCCTCGTTCCCGGTCCTGCCGGTCCGGTGCCCGTGCCGCCTCCCCCGTCGACGGCGGCACGGATCGTCACGGCCAGCGTGGCGAGCTGGGTGCCGCCCGCGAGCACCACGAGCGAGTGCTGGCCCGCGGGCGTGCCGGCGGGGATCGTCGCGGCGAGGCTGAAGGCGCCGCCCGCGCCGACGGTCGTCGTGCCCAGCACGACCGGATCCGAGTGCAACTCGACGGTGATCGCGGTCCCCGGCTCGAACGCGGTGCCGGTCACCGTGATCCGCCCACCCGCGACGAGCGCACCGCTCGTCTCGATGGTCGGCGTGCCGGGCTCCGCGAGTGCGTCGAGCGCCGAGCCGAGCGCCACGGCGGCCGCGTCGATCTGCGCCTGAGTGGAACCGGATGCCGCGAGCGCGGCCTTCGCCGCCTCGAGCGCGGGGATCAGCGGCGCCCAGCTCGCCGCCGTGTAGCGGGTGCTGTCGAGTGCGTCGGCGCGATCCACGAGTTGCTGCAGCGCCGCCGTGTCGACCGCGACCGTCACGGGGCAGGCGACGAACTCGTCGCCGTTGCCGTGCGAGATCACGATCGAGGTCCTCCCCGCGGCGCCCGCCGCCAGGTCGAACTCGATCCGGCCGCTGCCGTCCACGCGCGGGGAGCCCACGACCGCGGCGACCGCAGGGTCGAGCGAGGTCGCGGTGAAGGTGTCGTTCGCGTCGATCGGGCTGATGGTGGCCTGGACCACCGCGGTGCCGCCCCGCTGCGCGGTGACGGGAGCGACGCATCCGAGGCTGTAGCCGCCGTAGACCTCGAGCTCCCAGATGTTCAGGCCGTACTTGGTCGCCGGGGCGCCGATCACCCGCAGGTAGCGCAGCTGTGCGGAGGCGAAGTCGACGGTGTCCCGCCGGTGGTTCGCGGTGCCCGTGTTCTGCACGCGACGGAGCTCGGTCCAGTTCAGGCCGTCGATGGACCCCTCGACCCGGTAGTCGACGGAGTTGCCCGACTCCCAGTCGATCACGGCCTGCGACACCGAACGCACCCGACCCAGATCCACCCGCAGCCAGTTCTCGTTCGTGTACGGCGCCGCCCCGGTGGGCCGGCTCGAGGACCACTTCGTGGTGAGGGATCCGTCGGTGGCCATCGGAGCCACGATGTTCGTGAGGTTGTTGTAGACGCTGTCGGCGGTGGTCGGCTGACCGAGCGCGAGGTTCACCCGGCCGGAGGCCACCGGGGCGCGCAGCACGGCATCCGTGTCGAACACCTCGAACTCCCACAGCGAGACCCCGTAGGCCAGCGCCCGCGCCACCGTCTGCATCCGCACGTAGCGGCCGCTCGCGTTGACGGCCACGAGGTCCATGCCCCCGTCACCCGCGGCGGGCGTCGTATAGGCGTCGCGCCAGCTGGTGCCGTTATCCGAGACCTGGATCTTGTACCGGCTCGCGTACGACGCCTCCCACCACAGCCGCACCGCGGAGATCGGCGTGACCGCGCCGAGATCCACCTGCAGCCAGGCCGTGTCGGGGCTGCCGGTGCGATCCGCGATCCAGCGCGAGTTCAGGTTGCCGTCGGTCGCGCTGTCGGGCGCCGTGCCGTCGGATGCGGTGGTCGGCTTGCCGAGCGCCAGGTTCACGCTGGAGGAGACGGCGAGCTCGCGCACCGAGTAGGCGCTGGCACCCGCGAGCATCACGACGCGCACGTAGCTCGCCGCGGTCGCCGGGAACTGGACCCGCTCGTCGCCGCCCGCGCCGTCCTGCACGAGCTTCTGGTCGACCCAGGTGATCCCGTCGACGGAGGTCTGCACCAGGTAGCGCGTCGCGAACTCCGCACCCCAGGCGATGTCGACGCCGGTCGCGAAGGAACCGGCCGGCAGCTGCGCCCGCAGCCACGGGAGCTCGCCTGCCGACTGCCAGAAGGTGGCGGAGTCGGCGTCGCCCGCGAGGCTCGGCCCGTGGCCCGCGCTCGAACCGCTCGCGCTGTACGCGGAGCCGTTCGAGTCGTCGGCGACGAGCGCCGCCGTGACGGTCTTGCCGAGGTTGGCGCCCGATCCGAGCACGAAGGTGCCGCGCTGCGCCGTTCCTGCACCGTTCAGCGTGACGTCGACGAGGAGGCCGGGCTGGCTCGGATTCGAGATGCTCACGACGGGCGCGGCACCCGACTCGTCGAGCATCACGATCGCCGGGCTGCTCACCGTGAGGGTGCGTCCGTCGCCCAGGTCGAGCGAACCCGCGCGGTAGAAGGTCGCCATGGTGCGCTTCAGGCCCGCGTGCCGCACCGCCTGCACGGAGGTGTCGTTGCGGAGGGTGGTCACGGCGGGGTTCGCCGCGTAGCTGCGGGTCTCCTCCGCGCTCGCCGCCGGGAGCACGATGTACTCGTAGCCGGCATCCGTGGGGGCAACCCCGTGGTCGAGGTACAGCGTGAACGCGTCGGCGCTCTGCGCCTGCTCGCCGTAGTAGCTGCCGGTCTGGGTCTTGTTCGACACCGTGACCGCGCCACGTGTCGGGAAGACGTAGCCGACCTTGTCGTTGTAGGCCCATCCCGGGTTCGTCACGAGCTTCGCGTCGGTGCCCGCCGCGACCGCACGACCGTCGACCGAGGCGTTGTCCTTCGCCGCGACCTGGTTGATGGTCGTGTGGATCGGCGCCGCGTTCGTGGAGCGGATGCCGGCGCCGAGCGCCACCATCTCGTCGTCGAAGTAGAAGTAGCTCTTCTGCGCCTGCGTCGAGGCGCGGTCGAGGCTGTGCACGGCGACGCTGTAGCGCCCATCCGAGACCCCGCCCGTGAAGCTGCCGCCGTTGCCGGAGCGGCCCGCGGAGCCGAGGGTGGTCTCCTTCACGTAGGGAACCGTCGTTCCGGGGTAGTGGTACCAGTCGAAGGCCGGGCCGAGGGCCGTGTACTCCTCGTTGGTGACCTGGATGGCGGTCGCGCCCGCCTTCGCCCACACCACCTCGTTGCCGACGTCGCGCCGCAGGGTGGAGCGGTACTCGCTGCCCACCGTCCGGCTCGAGTTGAGCGCCGTGAAGATGCCGTAGTCCTCGCGCACGTGCGAGAGGAACTCGGAGCGCCAGAAGTACTTGTCGCCGGTCTTGCCGGTGCCCTCGGTGGCGCCGCGGATGTTGGCGGCGAGCGCCCGGTAGTCGCGCGCGTAGAGCGCGTCGGCGCGCGCCATCTGGTCGAGCGGGGCCAGGAACTCGGCGCTGTAGCTGGTGACGCCGTCGATGGTCTTCGCCGGGCGGTAGAGCAGGTACAGCAGCCCGAACTCCTGCCGGATCATCCAGCGGGTGCCGTCGATGATGTAGAACGCGATCGTGTCGAGCTGGGCGCGGGTGAACGCGAGGCTCGTGCCGCGGGCGACATCCGCCCACATCGCCACCATCGTGAACAGGGCCATCCCGTAGCCCTCGCTGTAGAGCTGGGCGCCGTGGGCCCAGAAGCTCGCGTCGGGCTGTACGGCCTCCTGCACCGTGCCGGAGCCGTCGACCTCGACGGTCTGCACGAGGGTGGCGAAGCCGGTGGTGATCTTGGCGAAGTCGCGGGTGGCGACCGCCTCGAAGAGGTAGTTGGTGGTGCGCCAGGCGCCGTTCGCGCCGGCCGGGTCGAGCTTGCCGGTGTTGTGCTTCAGCGCGACGGCCATCGCGTCGGGGCTGAGCTCCGCGTCGAGGAAGATCGAGATGCGACCCATCGCGATCGACTCGCCGATCTCGGTCTCCCACCAGTTGCTGTTGCCGGGGTCGACCGCGTCCCAGTAGAGGAGGGCGCGGTCGGATGCGGCGAGCACGGCGGGGTCGTTGTAGCCGTCGGCCTGCGGGTCGCGGTACGCCTGCGCGAGTGCCAGCATCCGGTACAGGGCGATGTAGGCCGACCAGGTGGCGCCGTTCGCGGAGCTCGTGCGGTCGGCGTAGTTGACGTCCGACCAGGAGCCGTCGGGGTTCTGCGAGTCGACGTAGTCGAGCGCTTCCGAGGTGCGGGCGAGGTAGATGCCGTTGGCGATGATGACATCGTCGCCCTGGGCGAGGTAGTAGTCCTCGATGCGCGAGATCATCGTCGTCACGTCGTCGTCGGGGGTCGCGGCGGGTGCGGCGGATGCGGTCGAGGCGACGCCGGTCACGCCGAGCGTGAGCGCGAGGGCGGACGCGAGGAAAGTCTTCAGGTGTCTCATTGCGGGCTCCTTCGGCCGAGTGAGAGGTGACGCGCGTCGGGTGCGCGCGCGGTGATGCGACTCCGGGGCGGACGGCTCACGCCCTCCGCCCCGGAGCGGGGTGATCAACCCTTGGCGACGAGGCCGTCGACCTTCTCGGCGGCGGCATCCATGGTCGAGCGGAGCTCGCCCGAGCCCTGCACCGAGGCGCCCCAGGCGTCACGGAAGGCCTGCCAGATCTCGGTGGCGTTGGCGATGTTGGGCACGTCGACCGTCAGCGGAACCGACTGGGAGAAGGTCTCCAGCAGCGGGTTGGCGGCGAGGTAGTCGCCCGCGACCTCGGAGAGGTCGGTGCGGATCGGGAACTGGCCGGTCGTCTCGAGCAGCGCGAGGTCGTTGTCGGCGTTCATCGAGAACTTCACGAAGTCCCAGGCGGTCTGCTTGTTCTCGCAGGAGGTGTAGAGGCCCACGTTCTTCGAGTCGCCGAAGGTGTAGGTCTCCTCCGGCGAGGTGCCGGCAGCGGTCGGCAGCGGCACGATGCCGTAGTTCACCTTGCCGTCGAAGGCGCCCGCGCCCCACGGTCCGGCGATGCCGAGCGCGGCGACGCCATCCGCGAAGGGGCCAGCCCAGGCGTCACCGCTGTAGGCCTCCGCCGAGGAGTAGCCCTCCGCGTAGAGGGTCTTCCAGAACTCGAGGGTCTCCATGCCCTCCTTGCTCGTGAAGGTGGCCTTGCCGTCGGCGACCAGCTGGGTGCCGCCGGAGTTGGCGAGGTAGAACGGGTAGAAGTCGAAGAGCGGGTTGGTGTAGTCACCGGATGCCGGCGGGTAGAGCGTGAAATCGGCGGCACCGGATGCCTTGATCGCCTTCGCCGCGGCGAGCACGTCGTCGTAGGTGGCGAGCTTCGGGTTCTCGGCGTCGAGGCCGGCCGCCGTGAACATGTCCTTGTTGTAGTAGAGCATGAACGGGTTGGCCTTCCACGGCACCTGGTAGAGGTTGCCGTCGGGCGAACGGAATCCGTCGGCCGCAGAACCGGAACGACCGGTGATGAACGACTCCCCGTCGGAGAAGGTCTTCGAGATGTCGACGAGGCCGCCCTGCTTCTGGAACGACGGAACCGCGGCGGGGGCGGTGTTGTAGACGAGGCACGGGGTGTTGCCGGCGGTGATCGCGGCGGAGATCGCGTCCTCGGAGGACTTGCCGGCCGGGATGGCCTCGGCGGTGACCTTCTGGTCGGGGTTGTCGGCGTTCCACGCCTCGACGACCTTCTCGGCCCAGGCGATCTCCTGCTCGTTGGTCGAGTACCAGATCTTGATCGGACCGGAGCTGAGCTCGGATCCACCCGCCTCGGGACCGCTGGCGCTGCAGGCGGCCAGGGGCAGGGCGACGGCGGCGACCAGTGCGGCTGCTGCATAACGCTTCATTGCGCGGAACTCCTTCGTTCGGGAGCCGGATGCTCCCTCGCTGTTTCTCGGTGGTGTCCTCGGGGGACCGGTCATCGCGCCAGGGTCGCGACGTCGGTGCTGTGCCGTGGACGGAACAAGCGTTAGTAAACCGGTTCTGATCGCGGATGTCAATTGGCGAGTTCGGATCGGGGAGCGATCTTCGATTTATGCCGAAAACTCAAGGCATGTGATCATCTAGCCGAGACTAAACCGTAACTAAACTCATGGTGTGGCATACGCTCACCCCATGCCGATCTCCGAGCTCGCGCCGTTCCTCGTGCTCGTCGCCGTGGCCGCGCTCGCCGTGGGAGGCATCGCCGTCTCGAGCGCGCGACGTCGCCGCGCGGCGGCATCCGCATCCGCCGCCGCCCCGGCAGGTGACGTCGCGGGCGCGGGCGACGCCCCCTCCGACACCCCGCCCGCGCTCTGGGGCCTGCATGTGCCGGGAACCCCCGTGCAGCGCATGGCGCGCTCGCTCGCCATCGGCTTCGCCTCCATCGACCCCGAGGAGACCTCGCAGCTCGTGCGCTCCACCGACGGCGGGGCGAACTGGTACGTGGTGCCGCGCGAGCGCTGGAACGAGGACGCGGAATGACCCGATACGGAGAAACCCGGGTCTGCTGAAGGTCTTGGTGACTCTTCCGGTTAGGCCGCGGACGCGGCCCGTGTGGTCATGATGGCTTCGAATTCG
>QFQR01000035.1 GCA_003243275.1 Leifsonia xyli
CCATTCCGAATCCAAGCACGGCCCAGCCGAGCAGGTAGGTCGCGAGCCCGGTCGACGACCCGACCGCGGCGAGGCCCGCACCCATCAGCAGCGAGCCTGCCGCCATGGTCTGCCGACCGCCGAAACCGTTGATCATGCGGCCGACAAATGGCGCGGCGATCCCGGAGCAGAGCAGCCCGATCGAGCCGCCGCCGACCACCCAGGCGAGCGGCCATCCGGTGTCGGCCGAGATCGGCGCTGCGAGCACCGCGAGCAGGTAGAAGCTCGAGCCCCAAGAGACGATCTGGGCGATCCCGAGCAACGGGACCGCGATCCTTCCGCCGGGCGCCGAGGCCGTCTCCACGCCTCAGACGGCCCGCTTGAGGTCGACCCTGGCCTCCAGCGCCGCTGCGCTCTCCTTCCGCTCGCTGTAGCGGTCGGTCAGGTGGTCGGAGACGTCGCGGGTGAGCAGCGTAAACTTCACCAGCTCCTCCATCACGTCGACCACGCGGTCGTAGTAGGCGGACGGCTTCATCCGGCCGTCCTCGCCGAACTCCTGGAAGGCCTTCGCGACCGACGACTGGTTCGGGATGGTCAGCATCCGCATCCAGCGACCTAACACGCGCATCTGGTTAACGGCGTTGAACGACTGCGAGCCGCCCGAGACCTGCATGACCGCGAGCGTGCGCCCCTGCGTCGGGCGGACAGAGCCGACGGAAAGCGGGATCCAGTCGATCAGAGACTTCATCACGCCCGTCATGGCGCCGTGGCGCTCGGGACTGGTCCAGACCTGCGCCTCGGACCAGAGCGACAGCTCGCGCAGCTCCGCGACCTTCGGGTGGTCCGCCGGGCCGTCGTCCGGCAGCGGCAGGCCTGCGGGGTCGTAGATGCGCGTCTCGCAGCCGAGCCGCTTCAGCAGGCGCTCGGCCTCCAGCGTCAGCAGGCGGCTGTAGGAGACGGGCCGGAGCGAGCCGTAAAGCAGCAGCACGCGCGGCGGATGGGTCGAGCGCGTCCCGCTTTCACGACCTCGCCGTCCTCCTTGATGAAATCGGTTGGCAGTGGCGTCGGCAGGATCTCGAGGAGGACCTCGGAGGGGCGGCAGAGACGCACGCCGCGCGAGGTGAACACGAACGGGCGGTTGATCAGGATCGGGTGCGCCAGCATGGCGTCGAGGATCGCGTCGCCGGCGACTGACGGATCGCCGAGCCCCAGCTCCGCGAAGGGCGTTCCCTTCTCCCGGGCCGCCTCGCGCGGGCTCAGTCCGGCGTCGGCGATCGCCTTCATCAGCTTGTCGCGTGTCGGCGGCGCTTCCAGGTACTCGACGACGGTCGGCTCGATCCCGGCGGCGCGGATCATCGCCAGCGTGTTGCGGGACGTGCCGCAGTCCGGGTTGTGCCAGATGGTGACGGCATCGGTCATCGCGGCCTCCTCAAGAACGGGGTTCGGGGGCGGCCGCGCGAACGCCGCGGGCCTCGTACCAGGGCTTCGAGCGGTTCACGATCCAGACCACCGACAGCATCACGGGGACCTCGATCAGAACGCCGACGACGGTGGCGAGCGCCGCCCCGGACTTGAAGCCGAACAGGCTGATCGCCGCGGCGACCGCGAGCTCGAAGAAGTTCGAGGCGCCGATCAGGGCGGATGGTCCGGCGACGCAATGGGCCTCCCCGGTGGCGCGGTTCAGCAGGTAGGCGAGCCCGGAGTTGAAGTAGACCTGAATCAGGATCGGGACCGCGAGCAACGCGATGACGGCCGGCTGCGCGATGATCTGCTCGCCCTGGAAGGCGAACAGCAGGACCAGCGTCGCGAGCAGGGCAATTAGCGAGAGAGGCTGGATCCCGGCCAGCAGGCGGTCGAGCGCTGCCTGTCCGCCGGAGGCCATGACCTGTCGCCGCAGGACCTGGGCCGCGATCACCGGCACCACGATGTATAGTCCGACCGAGAGGATCAGCGTCTCCCAAGGCACGGTGATCGACGACAGCCCGAGCAGGAGCGCGACGATTGGCGCGAAGGCCACGATCATGATCGCGTCGTTGACCGCAACCTGGCTCAGCGTGAACAGCGGGTCGCCCTTGGCGAGGTTCGACCACACGAACACCATTGCGGTGCAAGGAGCCGCGGCCAGAAGGATCAGCCCCGCGATGTAGCTGTCGATTTGGTCTGCGGGCAGGTAGGGCCGGAACAGCCAGCCGACGAACAGCCACCCGAGCAGCGCCATCGAGAACGGCTTCACCGCCCAGTTGATGAACAGCGTCACCGAGATGCCCCGCCAGTGCGAGCCGACCTCGCGGAGCGCCGCGAAGTCGACCT
>QFQR01000002.1 GCA_003243275.1 Leifsonia xyli
ACGCGCCGCGCCGCGAGGGATACCGGGGGCGCGACGGCGTGTCGTCCTCCCGAAGTGATCGGCCGGTGCGCGATGAGCGCCCGCGGCGGGACTACGAGGAGCGTCCGCGTCGCGGCTACGACGACCGGCCGCGCCGGGAGTACGACGACCGCCGCCCGCAGCGCGAAGACCGTGCCCCGCGCCCGATGGTCGACGACGTCGTGCTCGAGCGCCTCGAGGCCCAGGCCACCGTCGCCGCGGATGTCGAAGGCGTGACCTTCGCCGACCTCGGCCTCGGCCAGAACATCGTGCGCGAGCTCGCCGAGCTGGGAGCCGTCGCGCCGTTCGCCATCCAGGCCGCCACGATCCCCGATGTGCTCTCGGGTGGCGACGTGCTCGGACGCGGCCGCACCGGATCCGGCAAGACGATCGCCTTCGGCGCCCCGCTCGTCGAGCGCCTCCTGCAGATGCAGGCGGGCGACAACAAGCGCCGCGAGTTCGGCCGCGCCCCGCGCGCGCTCATCCTCGCGCCGACCCGCGAGCTGGCGCTGCAGATCGACCGCACCGTGCAGCCGATCGCCCGCAGCGTGGGCCTCTTCACCACCCAGATCTACGGCGGCGTGCCCTACGCCCGCCAGCTGGGCGCGCTCGAGCGCGGCGTCGACATCATCATCGGCACGCCCGGCCGCATCCAGGACCTCTCGGCATCCGGCCGCCTCGACCTGTCGAAGGTCATCATCACGGTGCTCGACGAGGCCGACCACATGTGCGAGCTCGGCTTCGCGGAGCCCGTGCAGGAGATCCTCGACCGCACCGCCGAGGGCGGGCAGCGGCTGCTGTTCTCCGCGACCCTCGACAAGGGCGTGGCCGACATCGTCGACCGCTACCTGAAGGACCCGGCCGTGCACGAGGTCGCCGGTGAGGACCAGGCGAGCTCCACCATCGAGCACCGCGTGCTGCTGCTCGACCAGCGCGACAAGCAGGAGGTGCTCATCGAGCTCGCCTCCGGCCCCGGCAAGAAGCTCATCTTCGCGCGCACCCGCGCGTTCGCGGAACAGCTCGCCGACCTGCTCGACGACGCCGGCATCCGCGCCGAGTCCATCCACGGCGACCTCAACCAGTCGCGTCGCCAGCGGGCGCTGGAGAAGTTCTCCAACGGCCGCGTGACGGCGCTCGTGGCGACGGATGTGGCCGCGCGCGGTATCCATGTCGACGACGTGGGGCTCGTGATCCAGGCGGATGCGCCCGACGAGTACAAGGCGTACCTGCACCGTGCGGGTCGCACCGGTCGTGCAGGCAAGGAGGGTCTCGTCGTGACGCTCGTGCCGCGCAACCGTCGCCGCCGCACCGAGGATCTGCTCGGTCGCGCCGAGATCGAGGCCGAGTGGACGCCGGTCGTGCCGGGCGACGACATCATCCGGGAGCTCGCCGAGCGCTGATTCAGGCGCTGATCGAGCCCGCCCGCGGAGCGGGGGCTCCTCGAGGTCCGCGAACGGGGTGGTGCCGGATGGCGCCACCCCGTTCCGCATCCCGCGGGATCGCCGCGGAACCTCAGGGGCGCGCGGGCTGCTCCGGTTCCGTCGCATCCGCGCCCGCATCCGCCTCAGCGGTCTCCGCCGCCACGAGCTCTCCGAGCTCCGCGTCGAACTCGGTCGCGGCCTTCTCGAACTGCGAGCTGTAGAGCCGGAAGTAGGCGCCCTGCGCCGCGATGAGCGCCTCGTGGCTGCCCTGCTCGACGATGTCTCCGTGCTCCATCACGAGGATGAGGTCGGCGTCGCGGATGGTCGACAGCCGGTGCGCGATCACGAAGGAGGTGCGCCCCTGCCGCAGCGCCGCCATCGCGTGCTGCAGCAGCAGCTCGGTGCGGGTGTCGACGGAGGAGGTGGCCTCGTCGAGGATCAGCACGCTCGGTCGCGCGAGGAACGCCCGCGCGATCGTGATGAGCTGCTTCTCGCCCGCCGACACGTTGGAGGCGTCCTCGTCGAGGTGGGTGTCGTATCCCTCGGGCAGCGAGTGCACGAAGCGGTCGACGTAGCTCGCGCGCGCCGCCTCGATCACCTCCTCGTCGGTGGCGTCCTCCCGGCCGTAGCGGATGTTGTCGCGGATGCTGCCCGCGAACAGCCACGGATCCTGCAGCACCATGCCGGTGCGGGAGCGCACGTCGTGCCGGGTGAGCAGGGCGATGTCCTGCCCGTTCAGCAGGATGCGCCCGCCGTCCAGCTCGTAGAACCGCATGACGAGGTTCACGAGGGTCGTCTTGCCCGCGCCGGTCGGCCCGACGATCGCGACCGTCTGGCCGGGTTCCACGCGGAACGACAGATCGCGGATGAGCGGCACCTCGGGGCTGTACGAGAAGCTGACGTTCTCGAACTCGATCGTGCCATCGCCGTCGGATGGCGCGGGCGCGTCGGCGGCGTCGGGCTCCTGCTCCTCCTCGTCGAGCAGCTCGAAGACGCGCTCGGCGGATGCGGTGCCCGATTGCACGACGGCCGCCATCCCGCCGAGCTCCGAGAGCGGTTGGGTGTACTGCTGGGAGTACTGGATGAACGCCTGCACGTCGCCGAGTCGCAGGCTGCCCCCGGCGACCATCAGGCCCCCGAGCACCGCGATGACGACGTAGCTGAGGTTTCCGACGAAGAGCATGCCGGGCATGATCATGCCGGAGAGGAACTGCGCCTTGAACGCGGCGCGGTAGAGCTCCTCGTTCTCGGCCCGGAACTTCTCACGCGCATCCGCCTCACGCCCGAAGACCTTCACGAGCGCGTGCCCCGAGAACGACTCCTCGACGCGCGCGTTGAGTCGGCCGACCTTGCGCCACTGGGTCGCGAACGCCTTCTGCGACTGCGGGCCGATGACCCCGAAGATCACGCCCATGAGCGGCAGGGCGACGAGCGCCACGAGGGCGAGCACCCACGAGATGGAGAACATCATGATGAGCACGCCGACCACGGTGAGCACCGAGGTGATCGCCTGCGACAGCGACTGCTGCATGGTCTGGGTGATGTTGTCGATGTCGTTCGTGACGCGCGAGATGAGCTCGCCGCGCTGCACGCGGTCGAAGTAGCGCAGCGGGAGGCGGTTGATCTTCGCCTCGACCTCGTCGCGGAGCCGGTACATCGTGCGCACCATGATGACGTTGACGACGTAGCCCTGCATCCAGGTGAGGATCGCCGAGACCAGGTACATCGCGAGCACGATGAGCAGCAGGTAGCCGAGCCGCTCGAAGTCGACGCCCTGCCCCGGCACCGCCCCCGAGGTCTCCACGATGTTCGCGATGTCGTTCTGCCCGGCCGCGCGCAGGGCCTCGACGGCTTGCGCGTTGCTGAGTCCCGCCGGGAGGTTCTGCCCCAGCTGGTTGCCGACGAAACCGGCGAAGATCAGGTTGGTCGCCTCGCCGAGCACCTTCGGCGCGATGACCGCGAGCACGACGCCCGCGGCGCCGAGGATCGACACGAACAGGAACGCGACCCGGTGCGGGCGCAGCAGCCCGATCATCCGCCGGAAGCTCACGCCGAAGTTCGCCGCCTTGCCGGGCGCCACGCTGTCCCAGGAGTCGGATGCGATGCGCGCCTTCTCGCCGAGCTCGATCTCGAGCTTCTCCTCGTCGCTGAGTTCGGGGGTGCTCATGCGCCTGCCTCCACTCCGAGCTGGGATTCCGCGATCTCGCGGTAGGTGTCGTTGCCTGCCAGCAGCTCGAGGTGCGTGCCGCTGCCGATCATGGCACCGTCTTCGATGACGACGATGCGGTCGGCGTCGGTGATGGTGGAGATGCGCTGGGCGACGACGATCTTGGTGACGTCGGGCAACTCCCGCCAGAGGGCTTGGCGCAGCCGCGCATCCGTGCTGAGGTCGAGCGCCGAGAAGGAGTCGTCGAAGACGAGGATGCCTGGCCGGTGCACGATCGCGCGGGCGATCGCGAGTCGCTGCCGCTGCCCGCCGGAGACGTTGGTGCCGCCCTGCGCGATCCGCGCCTCGAGCCCGCCCTCCATCGCGGCCACGAAGTCGCGCCCCTGGGCGATCTCGAGGGCGTGCCAGAGCTCGTCGTCGGTGGCGTCCTCGCGCCCGAAGCGGAGGTTGCTGGCGACCGTGCCCGAGAACATGAAGGGGCGCTGGGGCACGAGCCCGATGCCCGTCCACAGCACGTCGAGGTCCGCCTCCCGCACGTCGACGCCGCCCACCAGCACCGCGCCGCCTGTCACGTCGAAGAGTCGGGGGATGAGCGACACGAGCGTCGTCTTGCCTGCTCCCGTCGAGCCGACGATGGCGACGGTCTGGCCGCGCTCGGCACGGAAGCTGATCCCGTCGAGCACGGGATGCTCGGCGCCGGGGTAGGTGAACGACGCCTCGACGAACTCGAGCGTGCCGGGTGTCGGGAACTCGCTCACCGGGTTCTCGGGTCGCGCGATCGTGGAGGTCTGGTCGAGCACCTCGCCGATGCGCTCGGCCGACACGGCGGCCCGCGGGATCATCATCGTCATGAAGCTGGCCATGAGCACGCCCATCAGGATCTGGCCGACGTACTGCATGAAGGCGAACAGGGTGCCGATCGCGACGTTGCCCGCGTCGACCTGGATGCCGCCGAACCAGATCACGCCCACGATCGTCACGTTGAGGATGAGCATCGCGAGCGGGAACAGCAGCACGAAGAGCGAACCGACCCGGCGCCCGA
This sequence comes from Leifsonia xyli, assembly GCA_003243275.1. Lineage (GTDB taxonomy): Bacteria > Actinomycetota > Actinomycetes > Actinomycetales > Microbacteriaceae > Homoserinibacter. Next base: position 4,649 of record QFQR01000002.1, read on the forward strand.
CGTCCATGATGTCGGCGTTGGCGACGCGGAAGCGCGCCTCCTCGATCGCCTCGCGCACGAACGCCCGCACGACGCGCACACCCGTGAGCTGCTCGCGCATGATGCGGTTCACGTTGTCGAGGCGCTCTTGGTAGCTGCGGAACAGCGGCACCATCATGCCGATGACGATGCCGGCCATCACGAGGATCGCGGGCACGGCGACGGCGATCAGCCAGCTGAGCCCCACATCCTGGCGCAGCGCCATGATGATGCCGCCGATCGCGAGCAGCGGCGCGGTGACGAGCATCGTCGCGCCCATCATCGCGAGCATCTGCACCTGCTGCACGTCGTTGGTGTTGCGCGTGATGAGCGAGCCGGGCCCGAAGTGCGACACCTCGCGCTCGGAGAAGCCGCTGACCTTCTCGAAGACGTCGTCGCGGATGTCGCGGCCTGCCCGCATCGCCGCCTTCGCCGCGAAGTAGGTCGCCACGATCGAGGAGACGATCTGGCCGAGCGACACGGCGAGCATGAAGCCGCCGGTGCGCCAGATGTAGCCGGTGTCGCCCGTGGCGACGCCCTTGTTGATGATGTCGGCGTTGAGGCTCGGCAGGTAGAGGGAGGCGATCGCCGAGGCGAACTGGAAGACGAGCACCCCGAGCAGCAGCCAGCGGTATGGCTTGAGGTAGCGGAGGAGGATCTTGCCGAGCATGAGGTTCAGCGTCCCACGGGCCTCCGACGTCGTCAAAGCCGCGATCGCGGCACGGTGTCGTCGCTCACGTGAGCGCAGCGTGAACGTTTCATGACGCGGATGCGCGAAGGGTTGCGCGCTGTCGGCGGCTCACGATAGGGATAGATCGGCCCCCAAACGGGGGGTAACCCGACCAACGCAGTCCACCCCGAACAACGGAGCACCGCGCGTCATGACAACTCCAGAATCCCTCGAACGCTCGCGCCCGACGGCGCGTCGTCGCCTCGCCGTCATCGCGACGGCGGCCATCGCAGCCCTCGGGCTCACCTCGCTCAGCGCGACTCCCGCGCTGGCGGCCGAGATCACCCACACGATCGCCCAGGTGCAGGGCACCGGCGCGACCACCCCGCTGAGCGGCCAGACCGTCACCGTCGAGGGCGTCGTCACGGGGTACTACAACGCCGCATCCGGCTACCGCGGGCTGTTCCTGCAGACCGCAGGATCCGGGGGCGACACCGACGCCACCCCCGGCGCATCCGACGGCATCTTCGTCTACTTCAACCAGCTGAACCCGTCCGTCGCGGTCGGCGACCTCATCAAGGTCACCGGAACCGCGGGCGAGTTCAACGGCCAGACCCAGCTCACGGCGACCGCCGCATCCGCGTACGAGCTCGTGCAGGCGGGCGCGGGCCTCCCCGCCGCGACACCCCTGCCCGACACCGTCGTCGGCGGCGACCGCGAGCAGTACGAGGGCATGCTCGTGCAGCCGACCGGCGACTACCGCCTCGCGTCGAGCCACGAGCTCTACAACTTCGGCTCGCTCTGGCTCTCGGCCGGCGGCGAGCTCGTGAAGTCCACCGAGACCACGGATGCCGGTGCCGCCGCGAACGCGATCGCCGCCGCGAACGCGGCCAAGCGCCTCATCGTCGACGACGGCTACTCGATCCGCGTCGACAACAACGCGCATGTCGGCGAGCAGCCGTACTTCACGGCCGGCACGGTGGTGCGCAACGGCGACCGTTTCGTGCCGCCCGCGAAGACGATGATCCTGGGCTACGGCTTCGACAACTGGCGCCTGCAGCCGCAGCAGCCGATCACCGACGCGAGCGACGCCTCCTACAAGCCCACCTTCGAGACGCTCAACCCGCGCCCCGCGGCGGCCCCCGAGGTCGGCGGCGACGTGCAGTTCGGCGCCTTCAACGTCTTCAACTACTTCACGACCTTCGGCGGCAACGCCCGTGGAGCGGCCAACGCCGCCCAGTTCGCGAAGCAGAAGGCGAAGATCGTCTCGGCCATCAACGGCCTCGGCGCGGATGTCGTGGCGCTTCAGGAGATCGAGAACTCGGCGGCGCTCGGCGAGACCCCGGACGAGGCGCTCGGCGACCTCGTCGCGGGCCTCAACGCGGCGGCCGGCGCAGGCACCTGGGCCTACGTGCCGACCCCCGACGCCGTGAATGCGGCGGGCAACGACGTCATCACGACCGGCATCATCTTCAAGCCCTCGGTCGTCAGCCCGGTCGGCGACAGCTTCGCCGACACGGATGCCGCGTGGTCGATCGCGCGCAAGCCGATCGCGCAGACCTTCGACATCGGCGGCGACCGTCTGGTCACCGTCGTGGCGAACCACTTCAAGTCGAAGAGCCCGCCGAGCGGCAACACCGCACCGGAGCCGGCCGACGGCCAGGGCTTCTTCAACACCGAGCGCACCGCCCAGGCGAACCGCCTCGTGAGCTTCGTGCAGGGCATCGCGGCCGACCCCGCGAAGAGCAGCGATGTGATGCTGCTGGGCGACTTCAACTCCTACGGTCAGGAGGACCCGATCCAGGCGCTCGCCGCCGCGGGCTTCGTCGACCTCGGGCCGGCGAAGGCGAAGGGGCAGTACACCTACACCTTCAACGGCGAGCTGGGCTCCCTCGACCACGCCCTGGCGAGCCCCTCGCTCGCGAAGTCGGTCACGGGCGCAGGCATCTGGGGCATCAACGCGGCCGAGTGGAGCGACCGTGGCTACGCCTACGGCGCCACCGACGGCACGAGCCCCTACCGCTCGAGCGACCACGACCCGATCGTCGTGGGCGTCACCTCGGCCAAGCCGCCGGTCACCATCGACCTGCTGAGCATCAACGACTTCCACGGTCGGCTCGAGTCCTCCTCGACGACCGCGGGTGCAGCGGTGCTCGGCGGCATGGTCCGCTCCTACGAGGCGCAGAACCCCAACACGCTCCTCGTCGGGGCGGGCGACCTGATCGGCGCCTCCACCTTCACCTCCTTCATCCAGCAGGACCAGCCCACGATCGACGCCCTCAACCAGATCGGCCTCGACGTGAGCTCCTTCGGCAACCACGAGTTCGACAAGGGTCGAGCGGATGTCGACAACCGGGTGCTGGAGAAGGCCGACTGGCCCTACCTCGCGGCGAACCTCTACGACCGCGGCACCGGAAAGCCGGCGTATCAGCAGTACGAGCTGCGCCAGTTCGACGGGGTCACCATCGGATTCATCGGTGCGGTCACCGAGGACCTCACCGAGCTCGTGAGCCCCGCGGGCATCTCGAGCCTCGAGGTCAAGCCGGTGGTGTCCGAGGTCAACCGGGTGGCGGATCAGCTGTCGGACGGCGACCCGTCCAACGGCGAGGCTGACGTGCTGGTGCTCCTCGTGCACGAGGGGGCGGCCACGACGAACGTCGCGAGCGCCACCGACGACTCCAACTTCGGACGGATCGTGAACGGGGTCGACGCGAACGTCGACATGATCGTCTCGGGCCACACGCACCTCGCGTACGACTTCGAGGTGCCTGTCCCCGGCACCGACCGCACGCGTCCGGTGATCTCCTCCGGCCAGTACGGCGCGATGTACGGCCACTCGAGCATCGTCTACGACCCGTCCACGAAGAACGTGTCGATCACGAGCGAGAACCTGAACCTGATCGGTGCGTTCGCGCCGGACCCGGCGGTCGCGCAGATCGTGACGGATGCGGTGAAGGTCGCCAAGGAGCTCGGCTCGGTGTCGCTCGGCACGATCTCGCAGGACATCCGGCGTGCCGTGCAGTCGAACGGTTCGGAGAACCGCGGCGGCGAGTCGATGATCGGCAACCTGATCGCCGACGCCCAGCTCGCGGCCACCGCGGACCTGTCGACGCAACTGGCCATCATGAACCCGGGGGGCATCCGTGCCGACCTGGTCTATGCGGGCACAGGCGGCACCGATCCGGACGGGAACGTCACCTACGCCGAGGCGGCGCTCATCCAGCCGTTCGCCAACACGCTCGTGACGATGAACCTGACCGGCGCCCAGCTGAAGGCGGTGCTCGAGCAGCAGTGGCAGCCCGCGGGTGCGGCCCGGCCGTACCTCAAGCTCGGCTTGTCGAAGGGTCTCGAGTACGTCTACGACCCGGCCGCGCCGGCGGGATCGCGCATCACGGCGATCACGCTCGACGGTGCTGCGGTGACCGACAGCCAGGTGCTCAAGGTGGTGACCAACTCGTTCCTCGCCGCGGGCGGCGACAACTTCACCGCCTTCACGCAGGGTTCGGGGGTGGCCGACTCCGGACGCATCGACCTCGACGCCTTCGTGTCGTACATCGGTGAGAACTCGCCGGTGACGCCGCCGACCGAGCAGCGCGCCGTGGGCGCCACGCTCTCGGCACCCGCCGACGGCGCCGCGTACCGGGCCGGAGAGCAGGTCACGGCCCAGCTCTCCTCGCTGCTGTTCAGCTCGGGCGGTGCGACCGCCGGGGATGCCACGGTGAGCCTCGGCGACCAGGTGCTCGGCACGGGCGCGATCGCGCTGCAGATCGTCGACACGACGGATGAGCAGGGCACCGCGACGGTGACGTTCACCATCCCGAGCGGCGTCGAGGGGGCGCAGGTTCTCGCCATCGGCGGCCCCGGCGGCACCTCCGTCAGCCTGCCGATCGAGGTCGCGGCGGCACCGGAGCCCCCGGAGCCGGTCGGCACCCGCACGAGCGGCTCCGCTCCCCTGCTGGTGCTGGGCGGTGCGGTGAGCTACAAGGTGACGGTGCGCACGGATGACGGCACCCCCGCGGTGGGCACGCTCATCATCCGCGACGGCACCAAGGTGGTCGCAACGGTTCCGCTGGCCGCAGCCGACAAGGGCAAGGCCACCGTGAAGCTCGGCAAGCTGAAGCGGGGCCTGCACCTGCTGACGGCGCAGTTCAGCGGCGACGGGTTCGACTCCTCGCTCAGCTGGCCGTCGATCGTGCTGGTGCTCTGACCCCGACCCCTCCGCATGAGAAGCGGCCCGCGAGCGCCATCCCACAGGCGCCCGCGGGCCGCTGCGCGGCCGTGCGCCGCGTGGTTCTGGGGCGTACGTAAAGGTGCGGGGGTCACCGCCCCCCGACGGTGCACCCCCGCTCCGGATTTCCCCCCAGATATCCGGATACCTTGTGATGAAAATATCGATTCAGCACCGCGAGCGCGATGACCCCGAAGGGGGGGCACCCGTGCGGGGGTGTCGCACGGTCGCCTCCGGCCCGGTGCCGATCCACAGTCGCGGGCCTCGAGACGCCCGAGGTCTGCGCCGCCGGGTACCGTAGGCGCATGCCCGCCCCCCTCGACGTGCTCCATCGTGTCTTCGGCTATGCGGAGTTCCGCGGCGAGCAGGCCGCGATCATCGACCGGGTGGTGGGCGGTGGCGACGCGGTCGTGCTCATGCCGACCGGCGGCGGCAAGTCGCTCTGCTACCAGATCCCCGCCCTCGTGCGACCGGGCACGGGCGTGGTCATCTCGCCGCTCATCGCCCTCATGCAGGACCAGGTGGATGCGCTCGACGCCCTCGGCGTGCGCGCCGCCTTCCTCAACTCCACGCAGGATGCGGAGGCTCGCCGCCTCGTCGAGCAGCAGTTGCTCGCGGGCGAGCTCGATCTGCTCTATCTGGCTCCCGAGCGCCTCAAGCTGGAGAGTGCGCGCGAGCTGCTCGACCGCGCCACGATCGCGCTGTTCGCGATCGACGAGGCCCACTGCGTCTCGCAGTGGGGGCACGACTTCCGGCCCGACTATCTGGGGCTCTCGGTGCTGCACGAGCGCTGGCCGACGGTGCCGCGCATCGCGCTCACCGCGACCGCGACGGATGCCACCCGTCGCGAGATCGTCGAGAGGCTGGAGCTCCAGGGTGCCCGCGAGTTCGTCTCCAGCTTCGACCGCCCGAACATCCAGTACCGCATCGAGCCGAAGAACCAGCCGCTGTCGCAGCTGATGCGGCTGATCCGCACCGAGCATCCGGGCGACGCGGGCATCGTCTACTGCCTCTCGCGCGCATCCGTCGAGAAGACCGCCGACGCGCTCGTCGCGGAGGGCATCCCGGCGCTGCCCTACCACGCGGGGCTCGATGCGCGCGTGCGTGCCCGCAACCAGGCGAGGTTCCTGCGCGAGGAGGGCATCGTCATGGTCGCGACGATCGCCTTCGGCATGGGCATCGACAAGCCGGATGTGCGCTTCGTCGCCCACCTCGACCTCCCGAAGTCGGTCGAGGGCTACTACCAGGAGACCGGCCGCGCCGGTCGTGACGGTCTGCCGTCGACGGCGTGGCTGGCCTACGGGCTGCAGGACGTCGTGCAGCAGCGCCGCATGATCCAGGAGTCGGAGGGGGATGCCGCCTACAAGCGCCGCGCATCCCAGCACCTGGATGCGATGCTCGCCCTGTGCGAGACGGTCGAGTGCCGCCGCGTGCAGCTGCTGGGCTACTTCGGGCAGGCCTCGACACCGTGCGGCAACTGCGACACCTGTCTCGCGCCGCCCGAGGCGTGGGATGGCACGGTGGCGGCGCAGAAGCTGCTCTCGACGATCGTGCGGCTGCACCGCGAGCGCAACCAGCGGTTCGGGGCGGGGCACCTCATCGACATCCTGCTCGGGCGGGAGACGGAGCGGGTGCGCCAGCAGCGGCACGACGAGCTGCGCACCTACGGCATCGGCGGCGAGCTCACCGAGCAGGAGTGGCGCGGCGTGGTGCGGCAGCTGCTCGCGCAGGGGTTGCTCGCGGTCAACACCGACGGCTACGGCACCCTGGTGATCACGGAGGGTTCCGCCGCGGTGCTCGACGGCTCACGGCGTGTGTCGCTGCGCCGGGAGCCGGAGCGTGCCGCGAAGAAGGCGAAGCGCACGGCGGGGGCCGAGCTGCCGGGTGAGGCGCAACCGCTGTTCGAGCGGTTGCGGGCGTGGCGCGCCGAGGTGGCGCGCGCGAACGGGGTGCCCGCGTACATCGTCTTCGGCGACGCGACGCTGCGGGGCATCGCGGTCACCGAGCCGGCGACGCTCGAGCAGCTCGCCACCGTCTCGGGTGTCGGCGAGAAGAAGCTCGAGTCGTACGGCGAGGCCGTGCTCGCGCTCGTGCGGGGGGAGGAGCCGGTGCCGGCCACCGCACCCGCCTCGGAGGCCGAGGCGGCACCCCGACCGGCGCGGGCATCCGCCGCCGCCGACGACATCCCGCCGCTCACCGACGACGACGCCCCGCCGCTCGACTTCTGACGCGCCCCGACGGGCGCCTCGCCTACTCCGCGACGGGCTTCGGAGCCGCGGCCTTCGGGGTCGCCGCCTTCTTCACCGCGGGGGCCGCATCCGAGCTTCCGAGCGCCGCACCCGCGACGCCGCCGAGCAGCGCCGAGAGGTCGAGGCCCGTGAGGTTCTTCACGACCGCGGGGATCTCCGAGGCCACGTCGGTGACCGTGCGGGTCACCGCGGATGCGCCCTCGTTCGAGATGACGGTGAGGTTGCCGATCGAGGCGAGCGGCTCGGCGACGGCGCGCGTGATCTCGGGCAGGCGTCCGATGATCTCCTGCGCGAGGGCAGCCTCGCCGTACTTCTTGAGCGCTTCGGCCTTGGCGTCGATCGCCTGCGCCTCGGCGAGACCCTCCGCGGCGATCGCGGCACCGCGCGCCTCACCCTCGGCCCGCACACCGGCGGCGAGCGCCACCTGGCGGTCGCGTTCGGCGTTTCCGGCGAGACGCACGGCCTCGGCGGCGGCCTCGGCATCCTGAACGGCGGCGACCTTGTTCGCCTCGGCGATCTTGGTGCGCTTGAACGCGTCGGCTTCGGTGGCGGCGTTCGCGGCGTCGCGCTCGGCGGTCGCTGCCTGGACGGTCGCGTAGGCGCTCGCCTCGGCGGGCTTGCGCACCGTGATGTCGAGGCGCTCCTGCTCCACCCGGGCCTGCTCGGCGAGGGCTTCGCGCTGCTGGGCGGCGACGATCTTGTCCTGTTCGGCGGTCGCGAGCTGGCCGGCGGCGTTGGCCTCGGCGTTGGCGCGGTCGGTCTCGGCCTTGATGGCGGCCTGCTTGAGGCTGAGCGCCTTCTGGCGCTCGGCGATCTGCTCGGCCGCGTCGATGCGGGCGAACTCGGATGCGCGCTGCGTCTCGGCCTCCTTCACCTCCGCGTTCTGGCGGGCCAGCGCCGCCTCCGCGCGACCGAGGTCGGCGAGGTAGCTCGTGCCGGGCGTGGAGATATCGGAGATGTTCAGCAGGTCGACCTGGAGCCCCTGCTCGGCGAGGTCGGCCTTGGTGGCCTCGACCACGGCCTCCGAGAGCGCGTTGCGGTTGGAGATGATCTCCTGGATCGGCATGTTGCCGATGATGGAGCGCAGCGAGCCTTCGAGCGACTGCTGGATGATCTGGGTGAGCGAGTCCTGCTGCGAGAGGAAGCGCTGGGCGGCGCGGCGCACGCCCTCGGCCGTGCCGGAGACCTTGAAGTTCACCGAGGCCTGGATGGCGAGCTTGATGAAGTTCTTGTCGACGCCCTCGACGACGATGCCGATCTGGCGCTGTTCGAGGGAGACGAGGAAGCCCTGCTGCAGGATCGGCCAGATGAACACGCGGCCGCCGATGACGACGCGCTGTCCGGCATCCGGTTCGGCGACCTTGCCGCCTGCGCCGCGGCCGACGACGACCATGGCCGAGTTCGGCGGCACGCGCTTGATGCGGCCGGCGATGAACGCGAAGATCGCGAGCGCGACGACGATGAGGGCGATCACGGCGAAGACGGTGACGTTCTCGGAGAAGAAGTTCACGGGAGCGTGCCTTTCGGGGTGGGGTGCGGGTGGTTCAGCTGTCGGGTCCGGGCGCGGGCGCGGTCGTGTCGGCCGGAGGCACCGCGCGCTCGACGCGCACGCGGGAACCCTGCAGCTCGATCACGCGGATGCGGGTGTCGCGCGGGATGGTCTCGTCGGCGAAGGCGAGCCGCGTCTCGATCTCGTGCGGGCCGTCGAGGCTCACCTCGCCGGAGGTGGTGGTGATGGTCGACCGGGTGACCCCGTAGAGGCCGAGGGGAGAGGAGGGCGCGCCGTCCTCGGAGTTCTTGAGCCGGCGGATGAGCAGCTGCACGCCGACGAGCACGAGGATGCCGATGACGGCCGAGATGAGGTACGCCGACCATTCGGGCAGTCCGTTGGCGACCGAGATCGCGCCCGAGGCGCCGAACACGACGAGCGCGCTGCCGACGGCGGTGCCGGAGATCGCGCCGTCGAGGAAGTCGAGGATCTCGTCGAAGATCAGCGCGAACACGACGAGCAGTAGTCCGATTCCGCCGACGATGAGGAAGGGGAGCATGAATCGAGTCTATGGGGCGGCTCGACGCGGGCGGGGGTGGGGATCCGGGCGCCCGCGCACTAGCGTGCTGGCATGACGTTCAACGACGGCTCCGACATCAGCAAGGGTCGCGTCAGCCGCCGCGCGAAGGGCGGCATCGCGATCGGCGGCGGGGTCGGTGTGGTCGGGCTCATCGTGGTGCTCGTCTCGGTGTTCACGGGGGTCGACCTCAGCCCGTTCGTCGACGGGCTGGAGGGCGGCGGCGGTTCGGGCGACGACTCCTCGCTCGAGCAGTGTCAGGCGGGCACCGACGCCAACAACGACCTCGACTGCCGCATGAAGGGCGCGGCCGCGTTCCTCGACGACTACTGGACCGGGCAGTTCGAGAGCGGCTATCGCCCCTCGCAGATCGTGTTGTTCTCCGATCAGACGAGCACCGGATGCGGCGGTGCCACGAGCGCGGTCGGCCCGTTCTACTGCCCGCCCGACGAGACGATCTACCTCGACACCGCCTTCTACGCGGAGTTGCGCGATCGCTTCGGCTCGAGCGGCGGCCCCGCCGCGCAGCTCTATGTGGTGGCCCACGAGTGGGGCCACCACATCCAGAACATCACGGGGCGCATGGACGGCCTCGACACCTCGCGAACCGGGCCCGACTCCGACGGGGTGCGGCTCGAGCTGCAGGCCGACTGCTACGCGGGCGCGGCCCTCGGCGCGGCCGAGTCGACGACGGATGCCGCCGGGGTGCCCTACCTCGCCCCGATCTCGGATGCCGAGTGGGCGGATGCGCTGAGCGCGGCATCCGCGGTGGGCGACGACCGCATCCAGGAGCAGACCCAGGGCCAGGTGACCCCGGAGACCTGGACGCACGGGTCGAGCGAGCAGCGGCAGCGCTGGTTCCAGGCGGGGCGCGCGGGCGGCCCGCAGTCCTGCGACACCTTCGCGGCCGCCGCCTCGCGGCTCTGAGCCCCTCGTTTGTTGCGGTTTCGGCGCTATGTGGGCCGCGTGCGCGGCACATAGCGCCGAAACCGCAACAAACGCGCGGGCGCGGGCCATTTGGGGGAACCCGACAACGGCTCCGCCCCCGGATGCGACCCCTTCGTGCCCGGCGGACGACGCGCTGGACGCGCGTGCCCCGCCGACCTAGCGTGAGGCCATCCCCTCGACTCTCCCCGCAGGAGGACGCCATGACGCGCACCGAAGCCTCTCCCACATCCCGCACGGCGAAGGCCGGCCAGGTACCCATCCCCGACGACGTCAGCACCCCGCGCGACGCGGCCACCGCATCCGCCGCGCTCGCCGTCGACACCGCGTGGCTCGGCGAGTATCTGCTGGGTCGCTGGGCGGAGGATCGCAAGGCCTCCCGCGCGCTCGTGTCGCGCCCGGAGTTCTGGTTCGAGGGCGGGCTCAGCTACCCCGAGCACCGCGCGCGCGTGCTCGGCCAGCTGCACCGCCTCGTCACCGAGGACGCCGTGCACCGCGCCTTCCCGAAGCGCTTCGGCGGCCGCGACGACCACGGCGGCAACATCGCCGCCTTCGAGGAGCTGGTGCTCGCCGACCCCTCGCTGCAGATCAAGTCGGGCGTGCAGTGGGGCCTGTTCGCGGCCGCGATCTTGCACCTCGGCACCGCGGAGCACCACGAGAAGTTCCTGCCCGCCGCACTGAGCCTCGAGATCCCGGGTGCCTTCGCGATGACCGAGATCGGTCACGGATCGGATGTCGCCTCGGTCGCGACGACCGCGACCTTCGACGAGCAGACGGACGAGTGGGTCATCAACACCCCGTTCCGCGCGGCGTGGAAGGAGTTCCTCGGCAACGCGGCGCTCCACGGGCGGGCGGCGGTCGTGTTCGCGCAGCTCATCGTGAAGGGCGTCAACTACGGCGTGCACGCCGTGTACGTGCCCATCCGCGACGCAGACGGCGCGCTGCTGCCGGGCGTCTCGAGCGAGGACGACGGCCTGAAGGGCGGCCTCAACGGCATCGACAACGGCAAGCTCGCCTTCGACCGGGTGCGGGTGCCGCGCACCAACCTGCTGAACCGCTACGGCGACGTCGACGCATCCGGCAGCTACACCTCGCCCATCGCGAGCCCCGGCCGACGCTTCTTCACGATGCTCGGCACCCTCGTGCAGGGCCGCGTCTCGCTCGACGGCGCCTCGACGCTCGCCGCGAAGGCGGCCCTCCACATCGCGATCACCTACGGCAGCCAGCGCCGCCAGTTCACGGGCGGCACGAGCGAGGAGGAGGTGCTGCTCGACTACCAGCGCCACCAGCGGCGCCTGCTGCCGCGCCTCGCGCAGACGTACGCGATGTCGTTCGCGCACGAGGAGTTCCTCGACATCTTCGACCGGGTGTTCTCGGGCGTGGAGGACACCCCCGCGACGCGCGAGGACCTCGAGACGATCGCCGCGGCCCTCAAGCCGCTCTCGACCTGGGCGGGGCTCGAGATCCTGCAGGAGGCGCGTGAGGCGTGCGGCGGGGCCGGCTTCATGGCGGAGAACCGCCTCACCCAGCTGCGCGCCGACCTCGACATCTACGCCACCTTCGAGGGCGACAACAACGTGCTGCTGCAGCTCGTCGCGAAGCGGCTGCTCACCGACTACGCCCGCAAGTTCACGGGCGCGGATGCGGGGGCGATGGCCCAGTACGTCGCCGGCCAGGTGGGGGAGGCGGCGGTCAACCGCACGGGTCTGCGCCAGCTCGGGCAGGCGATCGCCGACTTCGGCTCGACCGCGCGGTCGGTGGGCTTCGTGCGGGATGAGGCCTCGCAGCGCCAGCTGCTGACCGACCGGGTGCACACCGCGGTCGCGGAGCTCGCCGCCAAGCTGCGCCCGGCATCCAAGCTCTCGCCGCTCGACGCGGCGGCGCTCTTCAACCGCCACCAGAACGACCTCATCAAGACGGCACGCGCGCACGGCGAGCTGCTGCAGTGGGAGGCGTTCACGCGTGCTCTCGCCGGGGTGCCGGAGGGCGACACCCGCCAGGTGCTCACCTGGCTGCGCGACCTGTTCGGACTCGGCCTCATCGAGAAGGATGCCGCGTGGTACCTCGTGCACGGGCGGCTCTCGGCGCAGCGCGCGGAGGCCATCACGGCCTACATCGACGACCGGCTGCTGCCGCGCATCCGCGAGCACGCGCTCGAGCTGGTGGGTGCCTTCGGGCTCACCCCCGAACTCGTGCGCGCGCCGCTCGCGGCGGGCGGCGAGCAACAGCGTCAGGATGAGGCGCGCGCCTACTACGCCGCGCTCGTCGCCTCCGGCTCGGCTCCCGTCGACGAGAAGAGCCTCCAGAAAAAGGCGAAGTAGCGCGCCGAACGCTGCGGTCTCGCGGATGCCGTGAGCATCGTGTGAGGATCCGCGCGGCGGGCGTATGGATTCCGTGAGGATCGCGCTCCGGCCCGCCTGACGGGTGTTGCATCGCTGCGTGCTGGATCTCATCTACGTGCTCGGCGTGATCGTGCTGTTCGCGCTCGTCGCTCTCATCGGACGGGCGGTGGAACGGCTGTGATCGTCATCGGGCTGTTCGCCGCGGCTCTCGGCGTGGCCGCGATCGTCTACCTCGTGGTGGCGCTCGTGAAGCCGGAGAAGTTCTGATGGAGTGGCTGCTCGCGCTCGCGACGCTCGCCTCCGTCGCCCTCGTGCTCGCGGTGGTGCACCGTCCGCTCGGGGACTATCTCGCCTGGGTGTTCACCACCCCGAAGGATTCCCGGATCGAGCGCGGCGTCTACCGCGTCATCGGCGTCGACCCGCGCTCCGCGCAGAGCTGGCAGGCCTACCTGCGCGGGGTGCTGCTGTTCTCGCTCGTCGGGGTGCTGCTGCTCTACCTGGTGCAGCGCACGCAGCAGTGGCTGCCGTTCGCCCTCGGTCTGCCCGCGGTGCCGGAGGGGCTCTCGTTCAACACGGCCGTCTCCTTCGTCACCAACACCAACTGGCAGTCGTATTCGCCGGAGCTCACCCTCGGCTACACGGTGCAGTTCGCGGGCCTCGCCGTGCAGAACTTCGTGTCGGCTGCCGTCGGCATCGCCGTCGCCGTCGCGCTCGTGCGGGGCTTCGCCGCGCGACGCTCCGGAACGATCGGCAACTTCTGGGTGGACCTCGTGCGGGTGATCGGGCGTGTGCTGCTGCCGTTCTCGCTCGTCGCCGCGGTGATCCTGGTGGCCGGCGGCGTGATCCAGAACGTCGCCGGGTTCTCGGAGGTCGCGACGCTCGCGGGCGGCACGCAGACGCTGCCGGGTGGGCCGGTCGCATCCCAGGAGGCGATCAAGCTGCTCGGCACCAACGGCGGCGGCTTCTTCAACGCCAACTCGGCGCACCCCTTCGAGAACCCGAGCGGCTGGACGAACCTCGCCTCGATCGTGCTCATGCTGCTGATCCCGTTCTCGCTGCCCCGCACCTTCGGACGGATGGTCGGCGACCTTCGCCAGGGCTACGCGATCCTCGGCGCCATGACGGTGCTGTTCCTCGTCTCGACGGCCGCGCTGACCGCGTTCGAGCTGGCGGGTGCGGGCACCGCGCCGCAGCTCGCGGGGGCCGCGATGGAGGGCAAGGAGACCCGGTTCGGCATCGTCGGGTCGACGCTCTTCGCATCCGTCTCCACCCTCACCTCGACGGGCGCGGTGAACGCGATGCACGACTCGTTCACCGCGCTCGGCGGCCTGATGCCGATGCTCAACATGATGCTCGGCGAACTGGCCCCTGGCGGGATGGGCTCGGGGCTCTACGGCATGCTCGTGATCGCCCTCATCGCGGTGTTCATCGCGGGCCTGCTCGTCGGACGCACCCCGGAGTACCTCGGCAAGAAGCTCGGCCCGCGCGAGATCAAGCTCGCGAGCCTCTACATCCTGGTCACGCCGATCCTCGTGCTCGCGGGCACCGCGCTCAGCTTCGCGCTGCCCGGCGTGCGGGACGACGTCGCGAAGACCTCTGTGCTCAACCCCGGCGCGCACGGCATGAGCGAGGTGCTCTACGCCTTCACCTCGGCGGCCAACAACAACGGCTCCGCCTTCGCGGGGCTCACCGCCAACACCCCGTGGTTGAACACGGCGCTCGGGGTCGCGATGCTGCTCGGTCGCTTCGTGCCGATCGTGTTCGTGCTGGCGCTCGCCGGTTCGCTTGCGGCGCAGGATGCGGTGCCCGCCACCGCGGGAACCCTCCCCACCCACCGGCCGCTCTTCGTGTCGCTGCTGGTCGGCGTCGTCGTCATCGTCACGGCACTCACCTATTTCCCCGTTCTCGCGCTGGGTCCCCTGGCGGAAGGGCTCTGATCATCATGACCGCACTCGACACCCGCCCCTCCCCGGCCCGCGGCGCGGGGCGCGCCCCGCGCGGCGCCTTCTCCGGGAGGCAGCTCGCGGCCGCTCTCCCCGCCGCCCTCGGCAAGCTCGGCCCGCGCTCGCAGTGGCGCAACCCGGTCATGTTCCTCGTCTGGGTCGGGGCCGCGCTCACCACGCTGCTCGCCGTGGCTGAACCGTTCCTCGGGGGGCCAGCGGCATCCGGGGGCACCACGGTGCCCGTCGTGTTCACGGGCGTCATCGCCGGATGGCTCTGGCTCACGGTGCTGTTCGCGAACCTCGCCGAGGCGGTCGCCGAGGGCCGCGGCAAGGCGCAGGCCGACAGCCTGCGCGCCACCCGCACCTCCACCCCCGCGCACCGGGTGCGGGACTACGACGCCGTGACGGATGCCGCGGCCGAGCGGGCGGCGACCGCCGAGCTGCCCTCGGCGGAGCTGGGGCTCGGCGACATCGTGGTGGTCACCGCGGGCGAGCTGATCCCGGGCGACGGCGACATCGTCTGGGGCATCGCCTCCGTCGACGAGTCGGCGATCACGGGCGAGTCGGCGCCCGTGGTGCGCGAGTCGGGCGGCGACCGCAGCGCCGTCACGGGCGGAACGCGGGTGCTCTCCGACCGCATCGTGGTGCGCATCACCTCGAAGCCGGGCGAGACCTTCGTCGACCGGATGATCGCGCTCGTCGAGGGCGCGGCGCGGCAGCGGACGCCCAACGAGATCGCCCTCGGCATCCTGCTCGCGAGCCTGTCGATCGTGTTCGTCGTGGTCGTGCTGACCCTCAACCCGATCGCCTCCTTCGCGGCGCAACCCGCGAGCATCCCGGTGCTCGTGGCGCTGCTCGTGTGCCTCATCCCCACCACGATCGGCGCGCTGCTCTCGGCCATCGGCATCGCCGGGATGGACCGGCTCGTGCAGCGTAACGTGCTCGCCATGTCGGGGCGTGCGGTCGAGGCCGCCGGCGACGTCACCACCCTGCTGCTCGACAAGACCGGCACGATCACCTACGGCAACCGGCGCGCGAGCGCCTTCGTGCCGCTCACCGGCGTCGACCCGCGCGAGCTCGCGGATGCTGCGCGGCTGTCGTCGCTCGCCGACCCGACCCCCGAGGGCACCTCGGTGGTGGAGCTCGCGGGGGGAGCCGTCGAGCTGCCCGCGGGGGCGGTCGCGGTGCCGTTCACGGCGCAGACCCGCATGAGCGGCCTCGACCTGCCCGACGGAACGCGGGTGCGCAAGGGGGCGAGCTCGATGGTTGCCGAGTGGGTCGGCACCTCGAGCGAGGAGCTGCGCGGGATCGTCGACGGCATCGCGCAGTCCGGCGGCACCCCGCTCGTCGTCGCCGTCACGGATGCCGCGGGCGCGGCCCGTGTGCTCGGCGTCGTGCACCTGAAGGACATCGTCAAGGAGGGTCTCGCCGACCGCTTCGCGGAGCTGCGCGCGATGGGCATCCGCACCGTCATGGTGACGGGCGACAACCCGCTCACCGCGGCGGCGATCGCGCGGGAGGCAGGCGTCGACGACTTCCTCGCCGAGGCGACCCCCGAGGACAAGCTCGCCCTCATCCGGCGCGAGCAGGACGGCGGCAACCTCGTCGCGATGACCGGCGACGGCACCAACGATGCGCCCGCCCTCGCCCAGGCGGATGTCGGGGTCGCGATGAACACGGGCACCTCGGCCGCGAAGGAGGCCGGCAACATGGTCGACCTCGACTCCGACCCGACGAAGCTCATCGACATCGTGCGCATCGGCAAGCAGCTGCTCATCACGCGCGGGGCGCTCACCACCTTCTCGATCGCGAACGACGTCGCGAAGTACTTCGCGATCATCCCGGCGATGTTCATGGGGGTCTACCCGGGTCTCGGGGTGCTCAACATCATGGGGCTGCACTCGCCCGCCTCGGCCGTGCTCTCGGCGATCGTGTTCAACGCGCTCGTCATCGTGGCGCTCATCCCGCTCGCGCTGCGCGGGGTGCGCAACCGCGCGGCGGGCGCGTCCGCGATCCTCGGCCGCAACCTGCTCGTCTACGGGCTCGGCGGCATCATCACCCCCTTCATCGGCATCTGGCTCATCGACCTCGTCGTGCGCCTCATCCCCGGATTCTGAGCACGGCAACGGAGGACACCATGAACAGCCCCACTCGCGTCGCGGGCCGCACCCTCTGGGTGGCGGTGCGTGCGATGCTCCTCGCCACCCTCGTGCTGGGCATCGGCTACACCGCCGTCGTCACCGGGGTCGCGCAGCTGGTGCTGCCGGCGCAGGCGAACGGCTCGCTCGTGCGGGATGCCGACGGCCGGGTCGTCGGCTCGGCACTCATCGGCCAGAGCTACCTCGACGCCGCAGGCGACCCGCTGCCGCAGTACTTCCAGCCGCGCCCCTCCGCCGCGGGCGACGGCTACGACGCGGGCGCGTCGTCCGGCTCGAACCTGGGGCCGGAGAACCCCGACCTCATCGCCGCGATCCGCGAGCGCCGCGCGCAGGTGGCGGAGTTCGACGGGGTCGCCCCGGATGCCGTGCCCGCCGACGCGGTCACCGCATCCGGCTCGGGTCTCGACCCGCACATCAGCCCCGCCTACGCGGCCATCCAGGTGGCGCGGGTCGCCCGGGCGCGGGGTATGAGCGAGGATGCGGTGACCCGCCTGGTGGCGGAGTTCACCACGGGCCGCGACCTCGGCTACCTCGGAGAGCCGGTCGTGAACGTGCTAGAACTCAACCAGGCGCTGGACGAGCGGAAGGGCTGATCATGGCCGCACGGGGTCGGCTGCGCGTGCTGCTCGGCGCCGCGCCCGGTGTCGGCAAGACCTACACGATGCTCGAGGAGGGTCGTCGGCTCGCGGCCGAGGGCAGGGACACGGTCGTCGCGATCGTCGAGACGCACGGCCGCGCGGCGACCGCCGCCATGACGGTCGGTCTCGAGCAGGTGCCGCGCCGTGTCGTGCAGCACCGGGGCATCGAGCTCACCGAGCTCGATCTGGATGCGGTGCTCGCGCGGCATCCGCAGCTCGCGCTCGTCGACGAGCTCGCCCACACCAACGCCCCCGACTCGCGCAACGCCAAGCGCTGGCAGGACGTCGAGGAGCTGCTGGATGCCGGCATCGACGTGATCTCGACCGTCAACATCCAGCACATCGCGTCGCTGGGCGACGTGGTCGAGCAGATCACCGGTGTCGCGCAGCGGGAGACGATCCCGGACGAGGTGCTGCGCGGCGCCGACCAGGTCGAGGTTGTCGACCTCGCCCCCGAGTCGCTGCGCGATCGGCTCGCGGAGGGCCTCGTGTACCCCGCCGAGCGGATCGACGCGGCCCTCTCCAACTACTTCCGGCTCGGCAACCTGACCGCGCTGCGCGAACTCGCCCTGCTCTGGCTCGCCGACGAGGTGGAGAAGGCGCTCGCCGCCTACCGCGCCGAGCACGGCATCGACAGCAAGTGGGAGGCAAGGGAACGGGTCGTGGTGACGCTGACCGGCGGGCCCGAGGGCGAGACCCTGCTGCGGCGCGGGGCGCGGATCGCGGCCCGATCGGCCGGGGGCGAGCTGCTCGCCGTGCACGTCACCACCCAGGACGGTCTCCGCGATGCGAATCCTGCCGCGCTCGCCGAGCAGCGGGCCCTCGTCGAGCAACTGGGGGGCAGCTACCACCAGGTGGTCGGTGACGATGTGCCGCTCGCGCTCGTCGAGTTCGCGCGCGCTGTCAACGCGACCCAGCTCGTGATCGGCCAGAGCCGCCGCTCCCGGCTGCAGGCGGCGCTCACCGGTCCCGGCATCGGCGCCACCGTCATCCGTCTCGCCGGCAACATCGACGTGCACATCGTCACGCACGCGGCGGCGGGCGGGCGTCTCGCGTTGCCCCGGCTGGGTGGGGCGCTCACCTGGCGCCGTCGCGCCGTCGGGTTCGCGCTCGCGGTCGCGGGCGGACCCCTGCTCACCTGGTTGCTGGTGACCTTCCGCGCCGACGAGACCCTGACGAGCGACGTGCTGAGCTATCAGCTGCTCGTCGTGGTGGTGGCGCTCGTGGGCGGGGTGTGGCCCGCCCTGTTCGCGGCCGTCATGTCGGGCGTCACCCTCGACTTCTTCTTCGTGCAGCCCCTCTACACGGTGACCGTCTCGCAGCCGATCCACCTGCTCGCGCTCGTGCTGTACGTCATCATCGCCGTGCTGGTGAGCGTCGTCGTCGACCGCGCGGCCCGCACCGCACGCGCGGCGCGGCGTGCGGCGGCGGAGTCGGAGCTCATCCAGACCGTGGCGGGCAGCGTGTTGCGCGGCCAGGGGGCGCTTCAGGCGCTCGTCGAACGCACGCGCGAGGCGTTCGGGCTCGCGGGCGTGCGGCTGGTGGTCGGAGGCGAGCTCGCCGCGGGTGCGGGCGAACCGGTGCCCGACGGGCGGTTCACGAGCCTGCCCGTCGGGTCGCGGGGCACTCTCGAGCTGCACGGACGCGACCTCGCGGCATCCGACCGGCGACTGCTCGCGGTGCTCGTGGCGCAGCTCGAGACGAGCCTCGAGCACAGCGACCTGGCCCAGGTCGCGGAGGGGATCGAGCCGCTCGCGGCATCCGACAAGGTGCGCGGTGCGCTGCTGTCGGCCCTCAGCCACGATCTGCGCCGCCCCCTCGCCGCGGCGACCGCCGCCGTGAGCGGGCTGCGGGCGGCACGCAGCTCGCTCAGCCGTGCGGATCGCGAGGAACTGCTCGCCACCGCCGACGAGAGCCTCGCGACGCTCGCGACGCTCGTCACCGACCTGCTCGACGTCAGTCGGCTGCAGGCCGGGGTGCTCGGGGTGGCTCTCAGCCCGGTGGACCCCGCCGACGTCGTGCTCCCCTCCCTCGACGAGCTGGCGCTCGGACCGGATCGCGTCGAGCTCGACCTCGATGCGGAGGTCCCCCCCGCGCTCGCCGATCCGGTGCTGCTCCAGCGCATCGTCGTCAACCTGCTCGCCAACGCCGTCCGGCACTCGCCCGCCGGCTCCCGGGTGCGCATCGCGACGAGTGCCTTCGCCGGTCGGGTGGAGCTTCGTGTGATCGACCACGGACCGGGGATCCCGGAGGATCGCCGCGGCGACGTCTTCGTGCCGTTCCAGCGCCAGGGCGACACCGACAACACGACCGGCCTCGGCCTCGGCCTCGCGCTCTCGAAGGGTTTCGCGGAGGGGATGGGCGGCACCCTGGTGCCCGAGGACACGCCGGGCGGCGGGCTCACCATGGTCATCGCGCTGCCGGCTGCGGCGGAGGATGGGGGTGAGGAGGAGGCATGAGGATCCTGATCGCCGACGACGACCCGCAGATCCTGCGGGCCCTGCGCATCACCCTCGCGGCCAAGGGGTACGAGGTCGTGACGGCCGCCGACGGTGCCGAGGCGATCGCGGCCGCCGTCGACCATCGCCCCGAGCTCGTCATGATCGACCTGGGGATGCCGCGCCTCGACGGCGTCCAGGTCATCGAGGCGATCCGGGGCTGGTCGAGCGCGCCGATCCTCGTCGTCTCGGGGCGCACCGGCGCCGCCGACAAGGTCGAGGCTCTCGATGCGGGTGCCGACGACTACGTGACGAAGCCGTTCTCGATCGAGGAGCTGCTGGCGCGCATCCGGGCTCTCACCCGCCGCGTGACCCACGACGACACGGGCCCCGTGGTGCGGCTCGGGGAGATCACCGTCGACCTGGCCGCGCACAGCGTCGTGCGTGCGGGCGTCGCGGGTGAGGAGCACATCCGGCTCACCCCGACCGAGTGGCAGGTGCTCGAGCTGCTCATCCGCAATCCCGGCAAGCTCGTCACCCGGCAGACGCTGCTCTCGAGCATCTGGGGAACCGCGCACGTGACCGACACGGGCTACCTGCGGCTGTACCTCTCCCAGCTGCGCAAGAAGCTCGAACCGGATCCGGCCCATCCCCGCTACCTGCTGACCGAGGCGGGGATGGGATATCGCCTCGAGGTGGAGGATGCCGAGCAGGGCCGTCGGCACCCTCCGCGCACTCGCTAGTCGGTCGTGCCGTTGATCCTGATGGTGAGGGTGGCGGATGCGGTGCCGCCGTGGCCGTCGGAGATCGTGTAGATGAAGGTGTCGTTGATCGACTGGCCGTCGTTCATCGCGTCCACGGCGGGGTTGGTGTTGTCGAGCAGGTAGGAGAAGGATCCGTTCGCCTGGATGGTCAGGGTGCCGTAGCTGAGGGTGAAGCTTCCGGCGGTGACGACGCTGAGGGCATCCCCTTCGGCGTCGGAGTCGTTGGCGATCAGGTTGCCGGTGATCGGGTTGGGGACGCTGTCTTCCTTGATGCTCGCGCTGTCGTCGTTGGCGCTCGGCCGGGTGTTGTCGGTGGTGCCGTTGATCGTGATGGTGAGGGTGGCAGATGCGGTGCCGCCCTGGCCGTCGGAGATCGTGTAGGTGAAGGCGTCGGTGAGCGACTGCCCGTTGTTCAAGGCGTTCACGGCGGGGTTGGTGTTGTCGAGGGTGTAGCTGTAGCTGCCGTTCGCCTGCACGACGAGCACGCCGTAGCCGAGGTTCATGGTTCCGATGGTGGTGACCGCGAGCGGATCCGCGTCTGCGTCGGAATCGTTGGTGAGCAGGTTGCCGGTGATCGGGTTCGGAACGGTGTCTTCCTTGATGCTCGCGATGTCGTTCCGCGCGATCGGGGCCACGTTGTCGGTGGTGCCGGTGATCGTGATGGTGAGGGTGGCGGATGCGGTGCCGCCGCGGCCGTCGGAGATCGTGTAGCTGAAGGTGTCGGTGAGCGACTGCCCGCTGTTCAGGGCGCCCACGGCGGGGTTGGTGTTGTCGAGGGTGTAGCTGTAGCTGCCGTTGGCCTGCACGACGAGCGTGCCGTAGTTGAGGGTGACGGTTCCGGCGTTCGTCACCGTCAGGGTGTCGCCGTCCGCGTCGCTCGCGTCGCTCAGCAGATCGCCCCCGACCGACGCAGGGGTCGCGTCCTCGCCGATCGTCGCGGCGACGGCGCGGGCGACGGGCGCCGTGTTCACGGTGGTGGGTGCGGGGTCGCAGTCGGCCGCGAACACCGGGACAGCCGGCGACACCGTGAGCGCCGCGATGAGGAGTGCCGCGAGTGCCAGTGGGCCGAGCAAGGCGTGACGGCGACGGCGGGCGAGCACCAGGACGCCCACCCCGACGATCAGCAGCGCGCCCGCGACGACCACGAACGGGAGCGGATCTGTGCCGGTGCTGGCGAGTGTGCAGTGGTCCACGGCGGGCTCCGGTTCGGGTGGGGCGTCGGGTGGGGGCGGCCTCACGGTATCACGAGGACGTCGCCTCATCGGCGTCTGCGCCGTGCGACCCCGGGCCGTTCGGCATGCCGTCGCGATGCGGCCGCGTCGAGGGCGGATGATTCTTCCGTGCCGCTCATCGACAACGCCATCTACCGCGACGGCCGGAGGGTGGCGACGCCGGCCACCCTGGAAGAGACCTACGAGGCCGCCCATGCCGAACAGGGCATGGCGTGGATTGGCCTGTACCGGCCCACCGACGAGGAACTCGAGTCGGTGGCGGCCGAGTTCGGCCTGCACGGTCTCGCGGTCGAGGATGCGCAGCTGGGCCACCAGCGCGCCAAGCTCGAACGCTACGACGACACCCTGTTCGTGGTGCTGCGGCCGGCCCGCTACCTGGATGTGCCGGAGGAGGTCGAGTTCGGCGAACTGCATCTGTTCGTCGGTCGCGATTTCGTGGTCACCGTGCGCCGCTCCGAGACACCCGACCTCGCGCGGGTGCGTGCCCGGCTCGAGGGGAACCCGGAGCTGCTCGCCCGGGGTCCGGAGGCGGTGCTGTACGCGATCGTCGACGAGGTGGTCGACGAGTACGAGCCCGTCATCGCCGGACTCGAGAACGACATCGACGAGATCGAGGACCAGCTCTTCAGCGACGCCGACGACGAGACGCTGACCCGCCGCATCTACGACCTCTCCCGCGAGGTGATCGTGTTCCAGCGTGCGGTGCATCCGCTCGTCGAGATGCTGGAGGCGCTGCTGCGGGGCGCCGACCGCTACGGGGTGGACGTCGAACTGCAGCGGGCGCTGCGCGACGTGCTCGACCATGTGCGCCGGGTCGTCGACCGTGCCGACTCCTATCGCGCACTGCTCGACAACGCCCTGCAGGTGCAGTCGACGCTCGTGGTGCGCGCGATGACGCGCACGAGCATCGAGCAGAACGACCAGGTGAAGAAGATCACCTCCTGGGCGGCGATCCTCTTCGCGCCGAGCCTCGTGGGCGCGGTCTACGGCATGAACTTCCGGAACATGCCCGAGCTCGACTGGCCGCTCGGGTATCCCTACGCGCTCGGCCTCATGCTCCTCATCGGGGTGGGGCTCTACGCCACCTTCAAGTGGCGCGACTGGCTGTAGCGGATCTCTCGGTCGGCTCATAGGAACCGCCAAGTGACCCGGCGGTTCGACCCTTCATCGTGATCCTCACACGAGAGAAGGAGCGAAGCGATGAGCCGCATCCCAGAACCCACCCAGACCCCCGACGGCCCCGCCTACGAGGGCCGACTGCTCGACCGGGCCGACGACGAGGTCGTCGACCAGGGCGCGCCGTTCGACATGCGCACGCTCGTCACGCGGCGCACACTGCTGGGTGCCGGCGTCGTCGGCGCGAGTGCCGTGGCGCTCGCCGCCTGCACGACCACCGGCACCACCACGAGCGGCAGCACGACATCCGGGGGCTCCGGCACGACCACGACGACCGCAGACGGGGAGATCCCGGAGGAGACGAACGGTCCCTACCCGGCTGACGGCACGAACGACGTCAACGTGCTCGAGGACTCGGGCATCGTGCGCAGCGACATCACCTCGAGTCTCGACGGCGGCACGACCGTCGACGGGGTGCCGCTCACGATGACCTTCACCGTGACCGACATGGTGAACGACAACGCGCCCTTCGAGGGGGCGGCCCTCTACGCGTGGCAGTGCGACGCGCAGGGCCTCTACTCGATGTACTCGCAGGGGGTCGAAGACGAGACCTACCTGCGCGGCATCCAGGTGGCCGACGCGAACGGGCAGCTCAGCTTCCAGACGATCGTGCCGGGGTGCTACCAGGGCCGCTGGACGCACATCCACTTCGAGGTGTACCCGGATGCGGCCTCCGCCACCGACGTCTCGAACGCGATCGCGACCTCCCAGCTCGCCTTCCCGCCCGAGATGCTCACGGACGTCTACGCGCTCGACGCCTACTCGGGCTCGGCCGAGAACCTGGCCCGCGTGGGAACCCAGGTGTCGGACGACGACATCTTCGGGGAGGGCGACTGGTCGTTGCAGGTGCCCACCGTCTCGGGGGATGTCAGCTCCGGGTACATCGCCTCCTTGAACGTCGCGATCGACACCTCGACGGCGGCCGACCGCGGCGGAAGCACCGGCGGCGGCGGGGGGATGTCGGGTGGCGGCGGCCAGGGAGGCCCCGGCCAGATGCCGAGCGGCGCCCCCGGCGACGGCCAGGCGCCGCCGAGCAACTGAGGCATCGCATCCGCGGTGCTCGCAGACACAGAGAGAACTGAGAGAAGGAGAGAACCATGTTCCAGAACCTGACCGGGTGGCACGCCCTGATCCTGCTGGCGATCGTGCTGCTGATCTTCGGGGCGGCCAAGTTGCCGGCCCTCGCCCGCAGCGTCGGGCAGTCGGTGCGCATCCTGAAGGATGAGGCGGCAACGGATGCCGCGGCGCCCGCGGAGGCGGCTCCCGCATCCGCCGACCGTGCGGCCGCCGAGCCGATCCTCACGCGGGTCTCGTCGTGACCGCGACCGCCGCCGAGGCGCCCCGGATGCCGCTGGGCGCGCATCTGCGGGAGGCGCGTCGGCGTGCGGTCGCCTCCGCGGCGGCGCTGCTCGTCGGGGCCGTGGCAGGCTACCTGCTCTCGGATCTCATCCTGGAGGTGCTGCGCACCCCGATCGAGCAGCTCGCCGAATCGCGCAACGCGAGCCTCAACTACGACAGCGTGACGGGGGCGTTCGATCTGCGGATGCGCATCGCCCTCGTCGCGGGCATCGTGCTCTCGAGCCCGGTGTGGCTGTATCAGGCGCTCGCGTTCCTGGTGCCGGGGCTGCGGCGGCGTGAGCGGCGCTACGTCTTCGGGTTCCTGGGAGCCGCGGTGCCGCTGTTCCTCGGCGGCTGCCTCCTGGGCTTCTGGATCTTCCCGCACGTCGTGGAGCTGCTCGCCGGCTTCGCCTCGAGCGATGACTCGACGCTGCTGCGGGCATCCGACTACGTCGATTTCGTCACGAAGCTCGTGCTCGCCACGGGGATCGCGTTCGTGCTGCCGGCGTTCCTCGTGCTGCTCAACCTCATGGGGCTGCTGCCGGCGCGCGCGATCGCCCGCAGCTGGCGCTACAGCGTTGTCGCGATCGTGGCGTTCGCGGCGCTCGTGACCCCGGCGGCGGATGTGCTGTCGATGTTCCTGGTGGCGGTGCCGATGGCGCTGCTGTTCGGCACGGCGCTCCTGGTGAGCTGGCTGCATGACCGTGCGGTCGCCCGGCGCGCGGTGACGGAGGCCGCGGCGGCGTCGCCTGCCGCGGTCGGTGTCGGATCGGGGGTGTGAGATGTTCGGTCTGTCTATCGAGAAGCTCGTGCTGGTGGCGGTGATCGCCGCCCTCCTGCTCGGGCCGGAGCGGTTGCCGGTGGTGACGCAGCGGGTCGGCGAGTTCATCCGCGGGCTGCGCGGCTTCGTCGAGACCTCGCGGGCCCGGCTCGAGGAGGAGGCAGGGGTGACCAGGGCCGACTGGGAGGCGCTGGATCCGCGGCGCTACGACCCGCGGCGGATCGTGCGCGAGGCGCTCGAGGCGGGGGCCGAGCCGGCGGGGGCCGAGCCGGACGCCGCGCCCGCGGTCCCGGCCGAGCCGCCCCGCGTGCTCGCCACGCCGAGTCCGCGCATGGCGGGCTCCTCGGGGCATCCGCGGCGGCTGTTCGCCTCCCCCGCGCCGGTGGCGTCGGATGCGACGGGCGAGCCCGCCGAGATCACCTCGCCTCAGTCGGCGTAGTCGTCGAGCTCCTCGCGCAGCGCCTGCAGCGCCCGCGAGCGGGCGACGCCCTTGACCGGCTTGGTGTGCCCGCGCCCGGGAACGGATGCCGCGGCGTGCGTGATCTCGTCGAGCGCGCGGATGCGGGCCTCCGCGATCACGGAGGTCACGGCCGCGTCGTCGCCGGCTTGCCGACGCAGCTCGGCGGCGAGGTCGCCGAGCACGTTGATGCGGCGGCGCAGCCGGCGGGTGTCGACGGCGTGGTAGTCGTCGGCGGTCACGGCACGGCCGCGCCGCCCGGTCGCCTTGGCGCGCGCCGTCGTCAGCCGGGCTGCTTCGGCATCCGACTGCGCGGCGATCAGCTCGAACTCGCGGCGCACGGCATCCGCGTACCACTCCTCGTCGAAGTCGGCGGCGTCGCGCAGGGCGCGCACGAGCATCAGGTTCTTGACCGACTGCCGCACGGCCGCGAGCGCGACGAGGGCCGCGTCGGCGACCATCTCGCGGCGGGGTGGCAGGCGGGGCACCCCGCCCACGCTAGCGCGCGGGGTCGGCGGCGGCGAGGGGTGCCGAGCCGCGCTTGCGCACCTCGCGCAGCACGATCTGCTCGGGGCAGACGGTGGAGAGGAAGTCGCCCACCGAGAGCGCGAGGCGGTCGCTGACGAGGGAGTAGAGGATGCGGTTGGCGTCGCGGCGCTCGGTGACGAGGCCGGCCTGGCGGAGCACCCCGAGGTGGCGCGAGATGGTGGGGCCGGAGGTGTTGAATCTCGCCGCGATCTCACCGGCCGCGAGCTCGCCGTCTTTGAGGTCTTGCAGGATCTGCCGGCGGGTGGGGTGCGCGAGCGCGGCGAAGATGTCGCTCGCCGAATCTGTCATGTTTGCAATCTAGCACCATTGCTAGATATAAATTAGCTCTGTAGCCAATCAGCGAAATAGGGAGCTCGTCATGCGCGTCGCCATCACCGGAGGAACCGGCTTCGTCGGGCGGCACCTCGCCGCGCGCCTCGACCCCGCCCAGACGGTCATCGTCTCGCGGCGCACCGGCGTCGACATCGACGACGCCGACGCCCTCGAGCGAGCCTTCACCGGATGCGAGGTCGTCGTGCACTGCGCCGGCATCAACCGCGAACTCGGCGAGCAGAGCTTCACCCGCGTGCATGTCGACGGAACGCGCGCCGTCGTCGAGGCGGCGCGCCGCGCCGGGGTGCAACGGATCGTCATGCTCAGCTTCCTCCGCGCCCGCCCCGGCAGCGGCTCGGCCTACCACGAGACGAAGTGGCAGGCGGAGGAGATCGTGCGCGGCTCCGGCATCGACCACACGATCCTCAAGTCGGGCATGATCTACGGCCCCGGCGACCACATGGTCGACCACGTCACCCGCGCCGTGCGCACCTTCCCGATCTTCGCCACGGTCGGCTTCCGCGAGCGCACGGTGCGCCCCGTGCCGGTCGCGGATGCCGTGGAGGTGTTGCTCGCCGCGGCCGAAGGGCGCATCCCCGACCCCACCATCGCCGTGATGGGCGCGGAGGAGCTGCAACTCGGCGAGGCGGTGCGCCGCATCGCGCTGGTCGCCGGGCGGCGACCGCTCTACGTCCCGGTGCCGGTGTGGAGCATCCGGATGCTGGCGCAGCTCACCGAGTGGACCATGCGGGTGCCGCTCGTCGCGAAGGCGCAGGCCACGATGCTCGCGGAGGGCGTGAGCGCGCCCGAGCCCTACGCGCCCGAGGCGCCGGTCGGCATCCGTCCGCGCACCCCGTTCGGCGAGGACCTCATCCGCGCAGCGCTCCCGGATGGCGGCTTCGGCCGCCGCGACCTCCGCTGCGCCCGCCCCGCGCGGCTCGCACCGGTGTGACCGTGCACGGGCGCTCGCCGGCTATGTAGTGGTGGCTCCGACGGGCGTCGATCCCGTGACCTCACGATTTTCAGTCGTGCGCTCTACCAACTGAGCTACAGAGCCTCAGCGGTTGCCCGCTGATTGTTCGAGAGCCTCCCCTTTCGGAAAGGCTCTCGATCAGCGACCCTGACGGGACTTGAACCCGCGACCTCCGCCGTGACAGGGCGGCACGCTAACCAACTGCGCTACAGGGCCTTGCTTGTGAAGTTGTCTGTCGGTTGGTGACCCCAACGGGATTCGAACCCGTGCTGCCGCCGTGAAAGGGCGGTGTCCTAGGCCACTAAACGATGGGGCCGTGGCGACGAGTCGCACAGCAACCGAGGGTCAAGCATACGTGCCGCTGCGCGATAACGCGAATCGACTCCGATCCGCCGCCGACACCCCGAAATCACGCACTTTCGTCGACTCGGGCGCGCCGTGGCGGGAGAACTTCAACTCATGGTTGAGGCTTGACGCGCCACGGGGATCCTGGTCAGGGAGAGATCGTGTTGTTAGTGTGGTTGATGTTGTTCATGTGACATAAGACCGACAGAGGCGGTCGTCGCAAGGAACGGGGAGAGATGCAGCACCGTCGGGGGATGAGCGAACTGCGCGCGGGGGGCGCCGGTTCGCGTGCGAAGGCGACCACCGCGGCCATCGCCGCGCTCTTGTTCGCGATCACGCTCGGAGCGCAACCCGCGGTCGCCGCGCCGACCGCCGACTTCCCGAGCTGGGGCGACGTGCAGGCGGCGAAGAAGAGCGAAGCCGCCGCCAAGGCCGAGCTCGCCAAGCTCAACGCGAGCATCACCGCTGCCCAGGCCGAGGTCGACCGCACCCAAGCCGTCGCCGAGCAGCGCGGAACCGAGTACGGCAACGCCCAGCAGGCCTACGACGAGCAGGCCATCGTCGCCGAGAACGTGAAGGCACAGGCGGATGCCGCCCAGGCCGACGCAGACAAGGCGCGCCTGCAGTCGACCCAGCTGATCGCCAACCTCGCCAAGCAGGGATCCGGAAGCGACCTCACCGTGGGGCTTCTCGGCGACACCGGCGACACCGACGGCTACCTCTACCGCATCGGCACCATGCAGAAGGTCTCCGAGCGCAGCGACGCCGTCTACCAGAAGGCCGTCCAGTTGCAGAAGACCGCCCAGTCGCTCTCCGAGCAGGAGGCCATCGAGGAGGCGAAACTCGAGGAGCTCCGCGCGGATGCGGAGGCGAAGTTCGTCGTGGCGCAGCAGGCCGCGGTCGACGCGCAGACGAAGTACGACGCCCTCCAGGAGGCGAAGGCGAAGTCCGAGGCGCTCGTGGCCTACCTCACCGGCCAGCGCGAGGTCACCGAGGCCGACTACCTCGAGGGCCTCAAGCAGAAGTGGGGGTCGGGGGCTGCCGGCGAGGTGAGTGCGAGCGGCTGGGCTCGTCCGGCGGCCGGCTACATCTCATCCAACTTCGGCATGCGCATCAACCCCGTCTCGGGGGTGCGCCAACTGCACACCGGGGTGGATCTCGCCGGACCCGGATGCGGGGCACCGATCTACGCCGCCCACGCCGGCACGGTCGTCTACGCGGGCTGGTTCGGCACCTGGGGCAACTACGTGCGGATCGACAACGGCGACGGCACGAGCACCGCCTACGCCCACATCCAGCCCGGCGGGATCGGCGTCAGCATCGGGCAGGAGGTCGGACCCGGTCAGCTGATCGCCAAGACCGGAACCACCGGACAGTCCACCGGATGCCACCTGCACTTCATCGTGCGGGTCGGCGGTGAAAACCTGACCGACCCGGTGCCGTTCATGCGCAACCAGGGGATCACGCTTGGCTGACCGCCCCGAGGGGGGTTCGGCATCCGCATTCCGCCGCCCCACGGGCACCGCGGCGACGGCTGCGGTGTCGATCGCGACGGCCTTCGCGCTGGCCGCGACGGGCGGCATCTCGGCGGCTGCCGCGCCGCGCGACGACTATCCCAGCTGGGCCGAGGTGCAGGCCGCGAAGAAGAGCGAGAGCGCCAAGTCCGCTGAGATCGCGAAGCTCGCGGGCCTCGTCTCCGAGCTGCAGGCGCAGGCGGATGCGCTGCAGAAGGTGTCGATGGAGCGGGCAGAAGACGCCCTGCTGGCCCAGAACGAGCTGCAGGCGGCCGAGGCGAAGACGACCCGCCTCGGCGACCAACTCGCGGATGCCGAGCACCGCGCCGACGCATCCGCGAAGCTCGCCGCGAGCCTCGTCGCCCGCCTCGCGCGCACCGGCAACGGCGATCCGATGAGCGCCCTCGCCTTCTCCTCATCCACGGATGCCGACCAGTTGCTGTCGCGTCTCGGCACGATGTCGAAGCTCAGCGAGTCGTCGGCCGCGCTCGTGCAGCGGGCGGTGTTCGACAAGAAGACCGTCGGCTCGCTCACCGACGAGGCGCAGCGCGCGGAGGATGAGCGTCGCATCCGCGCCGAGACGGCGGAGCGCGCGCAGAAGGACGCCGAGCAGGCGGTGGCGGATGTGGAGGCCCAGGTCGAGGCGCAGCGCGCGAACCGCGCGGTGCTGTTCGCCCAGCTCGCGAGCCTCAAGGGCACCACGGCCGAACTCGAGCAGGCCTATGCCGACGGGGTCGCGGCGGAGCAGGCGGCGGCCGGTGGCTCGGGTGGCTCGGGCGGCGGCTCGAGTGGCGGCTCGGGTGGCTCGGCCGGGTCGTCGGGCGGATCGACGGGGTCGGGATCCAGCGGCGGCTCCAGCGGTGGTTCCGGTGGTTCCGGCGGCGGCTCGACGGGAGGCTCCGCGCCGACCCCCGTGGCATCCGCCGTCGAGGGGGCGATCGCCTACGCGAAGGCGCAGCTCGGCGAGCGCTACCAGCTCGGCGGGATGGGTCCCGACGTGTGGGATTGCTCGGGACTCACCAAGGCTGCCTACGCATCCGTCGGCGTCTACATCGGCACCCACAGTTCGACCGAGCAGTACGACTACATGGCGGCCCAAGGGCGGCTGCTGCCCTTCAGTCAGGCGCAGGCGGGCGACCTGGTGTTCTACTCGGACGGCGGCTCGGCCGACAACCCGCGCAAGTACCACGTCGCCATCTATCTCGGCGGCGGCATGATGATCGAAGCCGCGAACCCGACCGTCCCGGTGCGGATCGTGCCGGCGCGCAGCTTCGACCGCGTGCCCTACGTGGGTCGCCCCACCGGATAGCGCGGCCGAAGGGTTCGCCGGGTTCGGCGGCTCAGCGTTCGGCGGCTCAGCGCGCCGACCCGCTCAGTGGTTCGGAACGTAGGCCGCGATGCCGGCCTGCACGATCGCCTCGGCCTCCGCCGCGTCACCCCAGCCCTCGGTCTTGACCCACTTGCCGGGCTCGAGGTCCTTGTAGTGCTCGAAGAAGTGCTCGATGGCCTTGCGGGTGTACTCCGGGATGTCGTCGACGTCCTGGATGTGCGCCCAGCGCGGGTCCTTCGCCTGGACGGCGATGACCTTCGCGTCGGAGCCGCCGTCATCCGTCATCCGGAACACGCCGACCGGGCGCACCTTCACGCCGACGCCGGGGAACAGCGGGTAGTCGAGCAGCACGAGCACGTCGACCGGGTCTCCGTCGAGGCCGAGGGTGTTCTCGAAGAAGCCGTAGTCGGTCGGGTAGACGAAGCCGGTGAACAGCACGCGGTCGAGGAAGACGCGGCCGGTCTCGTGGTCGACCTCGTACTTGTTGCGGCTCCCCTGGGGGATCTCGATGACGGCGGCGTAGTCGGCCATGGGGTCTCCTGTTGTCTCGACGGGATGCGGCAATAACGTTAGTCGATGCCCGCTGACAGCCCGCGCCCCCGTCTCACGCCCGCCCGGGCCGACATCCGCCGCGCCGTGCGCGCCGCGCTCGCGGACCTCGCCGCCGCGTCTGCGCTCGCGCTCCCGTCCGCACCGCTGCCTCCCCGTGTCGAAAATGCAGGAGATTCTGGGGCGGATGCCCGAGTTCACGGGGGCTCAGCCGCAGCCGGGGGCGATTTTCCTGCATTTTCGACACGAACGGACGGAGCTGGAGCCGGAGCCGGAGCGGATGCGGCGCCCGCACCCGCAGCGGATGCGCCCCCGCCGCTCGTGCTCGTGGCCCTCTCGGGCGGGGCGGACTCGCTCGCGCTCGCGGCGGCGACCGCCTTCGAGGGGCCGCGGCTCGGCATCCGGGCTGGTGCGGTGATCGTCGATCACGCCTTGCAGGAGGGGTCGGATGCCGTGGCCGCCCGCGCCGCCGCGCAGGCCCGCGCGCTCGGGCTCGACCCCGTGATCGTGACGCGCGTCGAGGTCGGAACCGCGGGGGGTCCTGAGGCGGCCGCGCGGGAGGCGCGGTACGCGGCGCTCGACGCTGCGGCTCGCGAGCACGCCGCCGCAGCGGTGCTGCTCGCCCACACTCTCGACGATCAGGCCGAGTCGGTGCTCCTGGGGCTCGCCCGGGGCAGCGGTGCGGCGAGCCTCGCCGGGATGGCTCCCGCATCCGGGCGCTACCGTCGGCCGCTGCTCGGCATCCGTCGCGCCGGCACGCGGCAGGCCTGCCTCGACGAGGGGCTCGAGCCGTGGGACGACCCGCACAACTCCGACCCCGCCTACGCGCGGGTGCGGGTGCGCGATCGGGTGCTGCCGGTGTTGGAGGCCGAGCTCGGGCCGGGCATCGCGGAGGCGCTCGCCCGCACCGCCGAGCAGGCGCGCGAGGACGCCGACGCCTTCGAGGCCCAGATCGAGGAGGTCGTCGAGGACATCTGCGAGCCGGCGGAGGCGGGCATCGCCGTGTCGGCGGGGGCGCTCGCGGCGAACCCGCCCGCGCTGCGGCAGCGCGTCATCCGCTACGTCGTGCTCGCCGAGTTCGGGGTGTCGCTCAGCCGCGCGCACACGCTCGAGGTGGCGCGGCTCGTGACCGACTGGCACGGTCAAGGCCCCATCGACTTGCCGGGCCTCACCGCGCGCCGCGAGGGCGGCCTGCTGGTCTTCGCCGCCGCCGAGTGAGCGGATGTTGCGGTTTCGGCGCTATGTGACGGGCGCGCGCCCCACATAGCGCCGAAACCGCAACATCCGCGGCCGGTCGAGCAGCCTAGGCTGAGAGCATGGAGCCGGCCGACATCCAGGGTGACCTGTCCGCAGTGCTGTTCAGCGAAGCCGAGATCCACGCCCGGATCGCCGAGCTGTGCCGCGACATCGAGCGCGACTACGACGGGCGCGAGCTGCTGCTCGTCGGCGTGCTCAAGGGCGCCGTCATGGTGATGGCGGATCTCTCGCGCGAGCTGCGCAGGCACGTCGAGATCGACTGGATGGCGGTGAGCTCCTACGGGGCAGGCACCCAGTCGTCGGGTGTGGTGCGCATCCTGAAAGACCTCGACACCGACCTGACGGGTCGCGAGGTGCTCATCGTCGAGGACATCATCGACTCGGGCCTCACCCTCTCCTGGCTGCGTGAGAACCTCACCTCGCGCGGGGCGAAGAGCGTCGAGATCTGCGCCCTGCTGCGCAAGCCCGCGGCCGCGAAGGTCGAGGTGGATGTGCGCTACGTCGGCTTCGACATCCCCAACGACTTCGTGGTCGGCTACGGCCTCGACTACGCCGAGCGCTACCGCAACCTCCGTGCCGTCGGCGTGCTCGCCCCCCACGTCTACTCCTGAGCAGCGACTCGTCGCTCCAGCTCCGGCGTCGGCGCCCCCGAAGCATCCGGGGCGCCGAGTTCGCAGCTGGAGCGACGAGCACCCCGCACACTCAGCCGTGGGCGAACGTCCAGACGGGCCCGCGGGGGTGAGCGGTAGCCTGTAGGGCACGTCTCAGAGGAAAGGATGCGGGCCAGCTCCCGCTCTCACATGGACTTCAAGCGCATCTTCCGCGGCCCGCTCGTCTACATCGTGCTGGGTGCGGTCATCCTGATCGTGGGATTCAACCTGCTGACGGCGTCCGGATTCCGTGCGATCACGACGCAGCAGGGCCTCGAGCTGCTCGCGGGGTCGACGGTCGAGAACGTCAAGACGGTCGACGGCGAGCAGCGCGTCGACCTCACCCTCTCGAAGGCGTACACGAGCGACAAGGTCGACTACGGCACGCAGGTGCAGTTCTACTACGTCGCCCCGCGCGGCGCAGAGGTGATCCAGGCGATCACCGACTCGAAGGCCACCTTCGACGACGAGGTGCCGCAGGGCAACTGGTTCATGAGCCTGCTCGGCATCCTCATCCCGTTCCTGCTGATCGGCGTGATCTTCTGGTTCCTGTTCAGCTCGATGCAGGGTGGCGGCAACCGCGTCATGCAGTTCGGCAAGTCGCGCGCGAAGCTCGTGTCGAAGGAGAGCCCCAAGGTGACCTTCGCGGATGTCGCGGGCGCCGAGGAGGCGGTCGAGGAGCTGCACGAGATCAAGGACTTCCTGAAGGACCCGTCGCGGTTCCAGGCGGTCGGGGCGCGGATCCCGAAGGGCGTGCTGCTTTACGGCCCCCCCGGCACCGGCAAGACCCTGCTCGCGCGTGCCGTCGCGGGCGAGGCGGGCGTGCCCTTCTACTCGATCTCCGGGTCGGACTTCGTGGAGATGTTCGTGGGCGTCGGCGCGAGCCGCGTGCGCGACCTGTTCGAGCAGGCGAAGCAGAACGCACCCGCGATCATCTTCGTCGACGAGATCGACGCGGTCGGTCGCCACCGTGGCGCGGGACTCGGCGGCGGGCACGACGAGCGCGAGCAGACCCTCAACCAGCTGCTCGTGGAGATGGACGGCTTCGACCCGAAGACGAACGTCATCCTCATCGCGGCCACCAACCGTCCCGACATCCTCGACCCGGCGCTGCTGCGCCCGGGCCGCTTCGACCGCCAGATCGGCGTCGACGCGCCCGATCTGAAGGGCCGCGAGAAGATCCTCGAGACCCACGCCAAGGGCAAGCCGATGTCGAAGAACGTCGACCTCGCGGTGCTCGCGCGGAAGACGCCGGGCTTCACGGGTGCCGACCTCGCGAACGTGCTCAACGAGGCGGCGCTGCTCACCGCCCGCAGCAATGCGCAGCTGATCGACAACCGTGCCCTCGACGAGGCCGTCGACCGCGTGATGGCGGGCCCGCAGCGGCGCACGCGCATCATGAACGACAAGGAGAAGCTCATCACGGCCTACCACGAGGGCGGTCACGCGCTCGCGGCGGCGGCGATGAACCACACCGACCCCGTGACGAAGGTCACCATCCTGCCCCGTGGTCGCGCCCTCGGCTACACCATGGTGCTGCCGCTGGAGGACAAGTACTCGGTGACCCGCAACGAGCTGCTCGACCAGCTCAGCTACGCCATGGGCGGCCGCGTCGCGGAGGAGATCGTCTTCCACGACCCGACGACGGGCGCCTCGAACGACATCGAGAAGGCCACCGCGACGGCGCGCAAGATGGTGACCGAATACGGCATGAGCGCGACGATCGGCGCCGTCAAGCTGGGGCAGTCGCAGGGTGAGGTCTTCCTGGGCCGCGACATGGGGCACCAGCGCGACTACTCGGAGGAGCTCGCCGAGAAGGTCGACGCGGAGGTGCGGGTGCTCATCGAGCAGGCGCACGACGAGGCCTACCAGGTGCTCTCCGACAACCGCGACATCCTCGACGAGCTCGCCCGCCAGCTGATCGAGAAGGAGACCCTCGACCACAACCAGCTGGCCGAGATCTTCCAGAACGTGCGCAAGCTCCCCGAGCGCCCGCAGTGGCTCTCGAGCGAGAGCCGGCCGATCAGCGAGCTTCCTCCGATCCAGATCGCCGCATCCGCCGCGGTTGATCCGGGTGCCGTGGATGCGGGCGTCGACTCGGAGCCGCCGGTGAAGCCCCAGCGCGCCCCGCGCCCCCGGCAGACCCCCGGCATCGCGCCCGCCTAGGCCGAACCGTGCCCATCGACTCGGAGCGCATCGAGGCGGCCGTCGTCGAACTGCTGCGCGCGATCGGCGAGAACCCGGATCGTGCGGGACTCGCCGAGACCCCGCAGCGGATCGCGGCGTCGTATGCCGAGCTGTTCGCGGGACTCGACGAGGATCCGCTCACCCACCTCGCGGAGACGGCAGAGTTCACGGGTGAGGATGCGCCCGGCGAGCTCGTGCTCGTGCGCGACATCGCGTTCCGTTCGACCTGCGAGCACCATCTGCTGCCCTTCACGGGCGTCGCGCATCTCGCCTACGCGCCGGGCGCGCGCCTCGTGGGGCTCGGCAAGCTCGCGCGCGTCGTGGAGACGCTCAGCTCGCGCCCGCAACTGCAGGAGCGGCTCGGCGAGCAGATCGCGGAGACCCTTGCCGAGGGGCTCGCGCCGCGCGGGGTGCTCGTGGTGCTGGATGCGCGGCACGGCTGCGTGACGGCGCGCGGCACCCGGCAGGCGGAGTCGACGACGGTCACCGTGGCGAGCCGCGGCACGCTCGCCGACCCGGCGACCCAGGCGGGGGTGTTGGCGCTCGTGGGGGCCGCCCCCGCGGTCCGCGCCCCGGAGACGCCGTGACCGCGATCCTGGGCGTGCTCAACGTCACCCCCGACTCGTTCAGCGACGGCGGCCGGTGGGAGAAGCTCGACGATGCGGTGGCGCACGCTGCCCGCATGCGGGCCGCGGGTGCCGACTGGATCGACGTGGGGGGCGAGTCGACGCGCCCCGGTTCGCTCGCGATCGATCCGGGCGAGGAGCAGGCGCGCGTGGTGCCGGTGGTGCGCGCGCTCGTAGATGCGGGAGTCCCGGTGTCGATCGACACCCGAAACGCCGACACCGCGCATGCGGCGGTGGAGGCGGGCGCGACGATGATCAACGACGTCTCGGGCGGGCTCTACGACCCGCACATGGCGGTCGTCGCGGCGGAGACCGGGGTGCGGTTCGTCATCATGCATTGGCGCGGCGGCGTGGATGTGGAGCCCTCCTACATCGACGTCGTCTCGGAGGTGCGCGCGGAGTTGCGGGCGCGCCTCGCGGAGCTCATCGTGATCGGGGTGCGGCCCGAGCAGCTCATCATCGATCCGGGGCTCGGGTTCGCCAAGACGGCGGAGCACAACTGGGAGCTGCTCGGTCAGCTCGGGGAGTTGACCCCGCTCGCGCCCGTGCTGATCGGGGCCTCGCGCAAACGGTTCATCGGGCGCCTCCTGCCGGGCGATGCGCCGCTCGGGAAGCGCGACGCGCCGACCGCGACGATCAGCGCGCTCGCGGCGGCATCCGGGGCGTGGGGGGTGCGGGTGCACGACGTCGCGGCGACGCGGCTCGCGCTCGAGGTCTGGGAGCACTGGAGCGCGGGAGGTCGCGGTGGACGTGATGGATGAGATCGTGCTGACGGGCCTGCGGGCTCTCGGCTACCACGGGGTTCTGCCAGAGGAGCGCGCCGAGGGGCAGTTGTTCATCATCGACGTGCGGTTGCGGCTGTCGCTCGCGCCGGCGGCCGCGGGCGACGATCTTGCGGCGACGGTCGACTACGGCACCTTCGCGTCCCGGGTGGTGCAGGCGGTCGAGTCGGATCCGGTGGACCTCATCGAGACGGTCGCCGAGCGGGTGGCGCGGCTGGCGCTCGAGTACCCGCAGGTGTCGTTCGTCGAGGTGACCGTGCACAAGCCGAATGCGCCCATCGCGGTGCCGTTCGCGGATGTCGCGGTCACCGTGCGCCGGGAACGCGGATGAGCGCCGACGTGGTCGCCGTGGTCGCCTTCGGGGCGAACCTGGGCGACCGCGGTGAGACCATCCAGGCGGCGGCGGATGCCTTGGCCGCGACGCCCGGCATCGACCTGGTGGCGCTCGCGCCGGTCATCGAGACACCTGCTCTGCGGCCGTACGGGATCGATCGGGATGCGCCCGCGTACCTCAACACGGTCGCCGTGCTGCACACGACGCTCACGCCCGCCGCGCTGCACGCCGTGCTGCGCGGGCTGGAGGACGCGCACGGCCGGGTGCGCGCCGAGCACTGGGGGGATCGCACGCTCGACCTCGATCTCATCGTGTTCGGCGAGCTGGTGCAGGACGATCCCGAGCTGACGATCCCGCATCCGCGCGCCCACGAGCGCGACTTCGTGCTGCGGCCGTGGCTGGTGGCGGATCCGGCGGCCGTGCTGCCCGGGCGAGGCGCGGTCGACGCGCTACTCGCCGAGCTCGACGGCGGTGCCGTGTGACGCGCACCAGACCCGGACTGCTCGTGGTGCTCGCGCTGGCGAGCGCCATCGGGGCTGTCGCGCTGCAGTTGGGGCTCGCGGCGGTGGGGCTGTCGAAGATCGTGCCGCAGGTGACGCTGTCGGTGACCCTCGTGCTGATCGCGGTCGTGGTGGTGGTGCTCGCGCTTCCGGTGCGGCGGGCGACGCGCCCCGGCTCGCGGCAGGACGGTCCGCGAGCGGGTGCGCCCGGTCGGGGTGGGTCGCGCCCTGGCGGCTCGCGCCCGGTCGACCCGTTCTACGCGACCCGCGTGCTGCTGATCGCGAAGGCTTCCGCGGTGGCGGGGGCGCTGCTCGGCGGCTCGGCGGTGGGGCTTGTGACGGAGCTCGTGATCCGTCCCGTGAGCATGGCGGCGACGGTGTGGGCGGGGGTGGCGATGATCGTCGCGTCGATCCTGCTGCTCGTGGCGGGACTCCTCGCCGAGAGCTGGTGCGCGCTGCCTCCCGACGACGACGAGCACCCCTCGGCCGCCGGCCCCGCCTGAACTCGCCCGCCCGCTGAGCGACCACGGAGGCGGGGGTGGGTTGCCGATGGTGACGTTCACATGTTAACGTCACCATGCAACACATCCCCGAGGCGATGCTCAAGGACGAGTACACAGCGAGGACGCAGCGGAGCGTCCCGAGGCATACCTCAAGACCCGCCGACCGGCGGGAATGGAACCAAGGAAGGATCCTGTCTTGAAGCGAACCACGAAGATCGCGGTCTCAGTAGTCGCGATGGCACTCCCCGTCGCGCTCGTGCTGGGCGGATGCAGCAGCGACCCCGGCAACGGCGGCG
The DNA here is from genome assembly GCA_003243275.1 of Leifsonia xyli. Classification (GTDB taxonomy): domain Bacteria; phylum Actinomycetota; class Actinomycetes; order Actinomycetales; family Microbacteriaceae; genus Homoserinibacter. The sequence continues at coordinate 42,800 of QFQR01000002.1, forward strand.
GCGGCAACGGCGACGACAACACCCTCACGGTCTGGGCCTGGGACCCGACCTTCAACATCTACGCGATGCAGGAGGCCGAGAAGATCTACCAGCAGAAGAACCCGGACTTCAAGCTCGACATCGTCGAGACCCCGTGGGACGACCTGCAGACCAAGCTGACCACCCTCGCGCAGTCGCAGGAGTTCAGCCAACTGCCCGACATCTTCCTCATGCAGAACAACGCGTTCCAGAAGAACGTCATCAACTACCCCGACCTGTTCAGCGACTACACCGACTCGAGCGTCGACTTCTCCGAGTTCCCGAAGGCCGTCACCGACTACTCGACCGTCGACGGCACCAACTACGGCCTGCCCTTCGACTCGGGCACCGCCATCCAGGCACTGCGCACCGACGTGCTCGCCGAGGCCGGCTACACCGTCGCGGACTTCACCGACATCACCTGGGACGACTTCCTCACCAAGGGCAAGGACGTGCTCGCCAAGACCGGCAAGCCGCTGCTCTCCGGTCAGGCCGGGTCGTCCGACATGATCATGATGATGCTGCAGTCGGCGGGCGCGAGCCTCTTCGACAAGGACGGCAAGCCCACGATCGCCGACAACGCGGCGCTCGAGAAGGCCATCGACACCTACAGCCAGCTCGTGAAGTCGGGCGTCTTCGTCGAGGTCAACTCGTGGGATGAGTACATCGGCACCTTCGTGAACGGCTCGGTCGCCGGCACGATCAACGGCGTGTGGATCGTCGGATCCGTCCAGACCGCCGCCGATCAGTCCGGCAAGTGGGCGGTCACCAACCTTCCGAAGCTCGACGGCGTCTCGGATGCGACCAACTACTCGGCCAACGGCGGATCGTCGTGGGCGATCAGCTCGAACGCGAACACCAAGCTGGCGCAGGACTTCCTCGCGTCGACCTTCGCCGGCTCCACCGAGCTCTACGACACGATCCTGCCGAAGTCCGGCGCGGTCGCGAACTGGATCCCGGCCGGCGACAGCGACGTCTACGCACAGCCGAGCGAGTTCTTCGGCGGCCAGGCGATCTTCGCGGACGTCGTGAAGTTCGGCGCCAAGGTGCCGAGCAACAACACGGGTGCCTACTACTACGAGGCGCGCGACGCCGTGAGTGCCGCGATCACCAAGATCATGGGCGGCACCGCCATGAAGGACGCACTCGCCGAGGCGCAGTCCACCGTCGAATTCGCGATGGGGTAAGCGGCGAGTCCCGGCGGACGGCACGCGCCGTCCGCCGGGACTCCCCTGCCATCCGAACGAGAACCGACGAAGGACGAAGGTGCGACAGTGAGTGCGCTGACCGCGACGCCCGAGAAGGCGAACCGCGCTCGGGGGAAGACCCCGTCCGGCCGAAAGGGCCGCAATGACCGCTCAGGCTTCGGCATGGACCGACGCCTGAACCTGACCGGCTGGGTATTCCTGATGCCCGCAGCCCTGCTCATCGTGTTGGTGAGCTTCGTGCCGATGATCCAGGCGTTCATCCTGTCGCTGCAGACCGGCCGCGGCGCCCGGCTGACCTTCGCCGACCCGCTCTGGTACAACTACCAGCGCCTCTTCAGCGACGAGATCTTCAAGCAGACGCTCGGCAACACCTTCATCTACCTGATCATCCAGGTGCCGATCATGCTCGCGCTCGCGATGATCCTGGCCAACCTGCTCAACAATCCGCGTCTCAAGGCGAAGGCCTTCTGGCGCACCGCGATCTTCCTGCCGTGCGCCGTCTCGCTCGTGTCGTACTCGCTCGTGTTCCGCACGATGTTCGCCACCGACGGCTTCGTCAACGACGTGCTCGGCGGCCTCGGCATCGCGCCCGTCAACTGGCTCGGCGAGCCCGACACGGCGCGGTTCGTGCTCATCCTCGGGCTGCTCTGGCGCTGGACCGGCTTCAACATGATCTTCTTCCTCGCGGGCCTGCAGAACATCGACCGCTCCACGCTCGAGGCGGCCCGGATGGATGGCGCGAACGCCCTCCAGACCTTCTGGCGGGTCACGGTTCCCCAGTTGCGCCCGATCATCGTGCTCACCGCGATCATGTCGACCAACGGCACCCTGCAGCTCTTCGACGAGTCGTGGAACCTCACGAAGGGCGGTCCCGCCTACGCGACCATGTCCATGTCGCACTACCTCTACGAGGTCTCGTTCCAACGCAACCCCAACTTCGGCTACGGTGCGGCGCTGTCGTACGTGATCCTGATCCTCGTCGCCGTGCTCGCGTTCATCCAGCTGAAGGTCGGTGACAAGCGTGGCTAAGAAGCTGCGGGCATTGCCCGGCTATCTGTTCCTCGGCATCTGGGCGCTGTTCTCCCTGTTCCCGCTCTACTTCATGGCGGTGTCGGCCACCAACACGAGCCGGGATGTGCTCGCCTCGCGTCTGCTGCCGGGGGGCGAGTTGTTCGCCAACTTCGTCAAGCTCTTCCAGGCGCAGGATGTGGCGGCCGCCATGTTCAGCTCCTTCGCGATCGCGGTGGGCACCACCGTGCTCGCGCTCATCGTGTGCTCGATCGCCGGCTACGGCTTCGAGGTCTACCACTCCAAGGGCAAGGACGTCGTGATGGGCGTGCTGCTGCTCGCCATGATGATCCCCTTCGCGGCGACGATGATCCCGTTGTTCCAGATGTTCGCGAAGCTCGGCTTGGTCAACTCGCTCTTCGCGGTGATCATCCCGGCGATCTCGACGCCGCTGCTGATCCTGCTGTTCCGGCAGTCCTCGCGCGCGTTCCCGAGCGAGATCCTCGAGGCGGCGCGCGTGGACGGCCTGCGCGAGCTCTCGATCTTCGCCCGGATCTACGTCCCGACGATGCGGGCGACCTTCGCGGCCGCCGGCGTCATCACCTTCATGACCGCGTGGAACAACTTCCTGTGGCCCCGCGTCATCCTCATCAAGAACGAGGTTCAAACCATGCCCATGCTCATCTCGAACCTGAGCGCCGGTTACGTGACCGACTACGGGGTGCTCATGCTCGCGGTGCTGCTGGCGTCGCTGCCGACGATGATCGTCTTCCTCGTGCTGCAGCGTTCGTTCGCCGAGGGGATCACGGGGGCCATCAAGTGAGTCTCGACCTCACGCGGGTCGCCGACCCGCGCTTCGTCGCCGAGCATCGGATGCCGGCCCACTCCGACCACCGCTGGTTCCGTGACGGGGCCGAGGTGGCATCCGGGGTGAGCAGCTTCGAGCAGTCGTTGAGCGGCCCCTGGTGGTTCCACTACGCGCCGAGTCCCGCCGACGCGGTCGAGGGCTTCGAGGCGGTCGGATTCGATGCCTCCGGTTGGGACGAGATCCCGGTGCCCGCGCACATCCAGCTGCAGGGCTACGACCGGCCGCAGTACGCGAACGTGCAGTACCCCTGGGACGGCGGGGAGCAGGTGGAGCCGGGCCAGATCCCGACGATCTTCAACCCGGTCGCCTCCTACCTGCGCGACTTCACGCTCGAGGGTGAACTCGCGCCCGGCGAGACCGTGTCGGTCGTCTTCGAGGGCGCCGAGAGCGCGATCGCGGTGTGGTGCAACGGCGTCTACATCGGCTACGCGACCGACAGCTTCACGCCGTCGGAGTTCGATCTGACCGCCGCGCTCGTGCCCGGGGTGAACCGGCTCGCCGCGCAGGTCATCAAGTTCTCGAGCGGTTCCTGGCTCGAAGACCAGGACATGTTCCGCTTCTCGGGGCTGTTCCGCGACGTCGTGCTGAAGCGCCGTCCCGCAGCCCACCTCGAGGACCTGCAACTGCGCATCGCGCTCGCCGAGGATCTGGCGAGCGCTGAGCTGCGGATCGAGACGACGCTGCGCGGTGAGGGTTCGCTCAGCGCACGGCTGGCGGGCGTCGGCGAGCTCACGCCGTCCGGCGACGGTGCCCACAGCATCCGGGTCGAGAACCCGCGGTTGTGGAGCCCGGAGTCCCCGGAGCTCTACGAGCTCGTCATCGAGGTGAGGGATGCGGCGGGAACCGTGACCGAGCTCGTGCCGCAGCCGCTCGGCATCCGTCGCTTCGCCATCGAGGACGGCCTGCTGCGGCTCAACGGCCGCCGCGTCGTGTTCAACGGGGTCAACCGCCACGAGTTCGGGCTGAACGGACGCGTCATGACCCGCGAGGAGACCGAGGCCGATCTGCGCGCCCTCAAGCGCATCAACGTCAACGCCATCCGCACGAGTCACTACCCGAACAACTCCTTCTTCTACGAGCTGGCCGACCGCTACGGCTTCCTCGTGATCGACGAGATGAACCTCGAGACCCACGGACTGTGGGATCGGCTGCGCTACCTCGGCGCAGACGACGCGGATGCGGTTCCGGGCGACCGGCCCGAGTGGCTGCCCGCACTGCTCGACCGCGCCGCGAGCATGCTCGAGCGCGACAAGAACCACCCGAGCATCGTCATGTGGTCGTGCGGCAACGAGTCGTACGGCGGCAGTGACATCCTGGCCGTGGCCGACTGGTTCCGCTCGCGCGACGACCGGCCCGTGCACTACGAGGGCGTCGACTGGGACCCGCGCTACCCCGAGACCAGCGACGTGCTGAGCCGGATGTACACCCCGGCGCGCGAGATCGAGCCCTACCTCGCGGCGCATCCCGGCAAGCCGCTCATCCTGTGCGAGTACGCGCACGCGATGGGCAACTCCTTCGGCGGTGTCGATGCCTACCTCGACCTCGCCTACCGGGAGCCGCGCTTCCAGGGCGGGTTCATCTGGGACTTCGCCGACCAGGCGATCGCGCTCACCGACCCCGACGGCCGGGCCTACTTCGGCTACGGCGGCGACAACGGCGAGACGCCGCACGACGGCGACTTCTGTGGCAACGGCATCTTCTTCGCCGACCACACGCCCTCGCCGAAGGCGCGTGAGGCGGCGAAGCTCTACCAGGGGCTCGTCGTCGCGGTCGACGCCGACAGCTTCGCCGTCGAGAGCCGACTGCTCGCGACGAACTCCTCCGCGTACGAGTGCCGCGTGGTGCTCGAGCGCGAGGGGGAGGTGCTCGAGACGACGACGATCGAGACGGATGTCGCCCCCGGCGAGACGGCGCGGTATCCGCTTCCCTTCGCCGTTCCGGGCGACGGCGGCGAGCACGCCGTCCTGGTGTCGTTCCGCTTGCGCGAGGCGACCGCCTGGGCGGATGCCGGGCATGAGGTCGCGTGGGGTCAGGGCGTGTTCGGCGCCTGGACGCCTCCCGCGACCGTCGGCGTCACGCCTCCGCGCGTCGTGCACGGCATCCACAACACGGGTGTGCACGGAACCCGCTTCCAGGCGATGTTCTCGCGTCTGCACGGAGGCCTCGTCTCCTACCGCTACGGCGGGGGCGCCGACGGGGGAAGGGAACTGCTGCGCGGAACCGTGCGCCCGAACTTCTGGCACGCGCCCACCGCGAACGAACGCGGCTGGGGCGGCCCCGTCGAGGACGGCGCCTGGCTGCTGGCGAGCCGCTACCGGATGACGCCTCCGGAGTCCACGGATCCCGTGGTCACGATCGGCGACGACGGCAGCGTGACCGCCGTCTACCGCTATGCGCTCACGATCCAGCCGGCCACCGTGTGCGAACTCGCCTATCGCGTCGACGGCTCGGGGCGGGTCGAGGTGACCCAGACGATGGAGCTCGCCGAGGGTCTGCCCGCACTGCCCGAGTTCGGCACCCTGCTCACCACCGCCGAGCGGCTCGACGTCTGGCGCTGGTACGGCGACGGGCCGGAGGAGAGCTACGTCGACCGGCGCGCCGGTTCCCGGTTGGGCGTGCACGAGACGGATGTGCGCACCGCGCTCACCCCGTACCTGCGGCCCCAGGAGGCGGGCAGCCGCACCGGGGTGCGCTGGGCCGAGGTGACCGACGGACGCGGGGTCGGCATCCGCCTGGATGCCGCAGACGGCATGGAGTTCTCCGCGCTGCCGTGGACCCCGGACGAGATCGAGGCAGCCTCGCATCCGAACCTGTTGCCGCCGAGCCACCGCACGGTGCTCCGACCTGCGCTCATGCGGCGCGGGGTGGGAGGCGACGACTCCTGGGGTGCGCGTACACTTCCCGAGTATCGGCTGCCCACGACGGGCACGCTCCGCTTCCGATTCGGATTCACGGGGGTCTGAGATGGAAACGCGGCGTCCTTCCATGCGGGACGTCGCCCAGGTGTCCGGACTCTCGCTGCAGACCGTGTCGCGGGTCGCCAACGGCGAACCGAACGTCAACGACGCGACCCGCGACCGCGTGCTGACGGTCATGCGCGAACTCGGCTACCGGCCGAACCTTGCGGCACGGGCGATGCGGCGCGGCAGCTACAAGACCATCGGCATCGTCTACCAGGGCCTGCACGCCGTCGGCACCCGGCGCACCGTCGAGGCGGTCTCTGAGTATGCGGCGCTGAACGGCTACGCCACCACCCTCATGCCGATCGCCGCCGCCACGGGGCTCGCCACGAGCGGAGCGTTCACCCGGCTGGAGGAGATGGCGGTCGACGTGATCGTCTCGATCCTCACCTCGCAGCTCGAGTTCGACACCCCGATGCGGGTGCCGCCCGGCATGCACACGATCCTCATCGGGCCGCAGTCGAACCCGGATGTCTCGGCCATGGACTCCGACCAGATCGGCGGCAGCGAGGCGGCCGTGCGCCACCTGCTCGGGCCAGGCCACCGTTCCGTGCAGCACATCACCGGTGCCCCCGGCTCCTTCTTCGCCGCGCGGCGCGAGGAGACCTGGGCTCGCGTGTTGGAGGCGGAGGGGCTTGCCGTCCCCGAGCCGTTGCGAGGCGACTGGACGGCCCACTCCGGCTATCTGGCGGTGCGGCGGATGCTCGACACGACACCGCGGGACGAGCTGCCCACCGCGATCTTCTCCGCGAACGACCAGATGGCGCTCGGTGCCTATCGCGCCTTCGGGGAGGCCGGCATCCGCATCCCCGAGGAGGTGTCGATCGTCGGCTTCGACGACATCGAGGAGGCGGTCGACTTCAGCCCGCCGCTCACCACGATCGCGCAGGACTGGGACCTGCTCGGACGTGAGGTGCTGCGGGTGGCGAGCGAGTCGCTCGCGGGCGCCCCGCCGCAGTCGGTGCTGCTGCCGACACGGCTCGTGGAGCGCGAGTCGGTGGCGCCGCCGCGCTCGCGCCCCACCCGCTGAATGACCGGCTAGCGTGAACACGTGACCGACACGCCCACCGCATCCGGCCGACTCGAGCCCGTCACGGGCGAGTGGAGGCGGGTGTCGCCCAAGTTCATCGTGGTCGACCTGATCGGCAACCTCTTCTCGGGCATCATCTCGACCGCGGCGGCGGCGCTGCCCGCGTGGCTGTTCCACTGGGGCGTGTGGTGGTGGGCGCTGCCCGCGGTCGTCGGCGCCACCTCCCTCGTGCTCATCGCCCTCACCCCGCGCCGGGTGCGCTCGATCGGCTACCTGCTGCGCGACGACGACCTGCTCTTCCGGCGGGGCATCATGTTCCAGCGCTTCGTCGCCGTCCCCTTCGGACGGATGCAGCTCGTCGACATCACCCGCGGCCCGCTCGCGCGCGCCCTCGGACTCGCCGAGCTCAAGCTCGTGACGGCGGCCGCCGCATCCGGTGTCGTGATCCCCGGGTTGCCGCTCGCCGCCGCAGAGGAGCTGCGCGACCACCTGGTGGCCGTCGCGGAGACCCGCCGGGCGGGGCTGTGACCATGCTCGCCGACGGCGAATGGCACCGGCTGCATCCGGCCACCCCGTTGCTGCGCGGCGGCATCGCGTTCATCGCGATCGTCGGCATCATCATCGCCAACCTGCGCGAGCGTCTCGTCGAGTGGTTCTTCCCCGGCATCGACTGCCCACCGGGGGTCTGCGAAGTCGACCCGGTGACGGTCGCGCTCAACGACTACCTGCTGCTCGTGCTGATCGGCATCGCGGTGCTGCTGATCGTCATCATCGGTCTGTTCTGGCTGTCCTGGCGCATGAACACCTTCCGGGTGACGGATGAGGTGGTCGAGATCCGGCAGGGCGTGCTGTTCCGCTCGCACCGCAAGGCGCGCCTCGACCGCATCCAGGGCATCAACATCACGCGCTCGCTGTTCGCCCGCGTCTTCGGCGCGGCGAAGCTCGAGATCAGCGCCGCCGGTTCCGACGCCAACATGCAGCTCGCCTACCTCTCGAACGCGAACGCCGACGGGCTGCGCGCCGAGATCCTGCGGCGGGCCTCCGGCATCCGCGCGGTGCGGGATGCGGAGGCGGTGGCAGACGGCGGCGACCTCGTGCCCGGCGCGCCCGCGCCCGACGACGCCCCGACCGATCCGGCACGGCCCCATCTCGCCGACGTCGCCCGCGCGCGGCTCGCCGAGTTCTCGGCACCCGAGCTCGACCCCGCGCTCGCCGCGCCGCAGTCGGTCGTCACGATGCACGCCGGGCGGCTCGTCGGCTCGACCCTGCTGAGTGCCGGGATGCTGTGGTTCGTCGTCGCGATCACGGGTATCGCCATCGCGGTGACGTTGACCGGCGCGGGGGTGTTCCTCGTGTTCGGGCTCATCCCGATGGTGTTCGGCCTCGGATCGTTCCTCCTCAACCGCATCGTGAAGTCGCTGCGCTACTCGATCGCCGCGACGCCCGACGGGGTGCGGGTCGGGTTCGGCCTGCTGTCCACGAGCAACGAGACGATCCCGCCTGGGCGCATCCACGCGGTCGAGATCACCCAGGATCTGCTGTGGCGCGGCTTCGACTGGTGGACCGTGCGCGTCAACCTCGCCTCCCATTCGAGCGCGAAGGGGGCCGCGGGCCAGCAGTCGACGACCATCCTGCCGGTCGGTTCGCGGGCGGAGGTGCTCAAGGTGCTCGAGCTCGTGCTGCCGGGGCTCGTGACCGACGAGACGCGCCTGCTGATCGCGGGCGGTCTCGCGCCGGCGCGCGTGGAGGACGGCTTCACGACCTCGCCGCGACGTGCCGTGGTGCTGCGCTGGTTCTCGTGGCGGCGGAACGGCTTCCTGCTGCATCCGGATGCCGTGCTGCTGCGGCGCGGTGCGGTCTGGCGTTCGCTCACGGTCGTGCCGACGGCGCGCACGCAGTCGGTGGCGGCGCATCAGGGTCCGCTGGAGCGGTTGCTGCGGCTCGCGAAGGTGCGGCTGCATACCGTGCAGGGGCCGGTGACCGCCGCGATCGGCGCGCTCGACGTGAGCGACGCATCGGGGCTGTTCCGCGACGCTGCTGCTGCGGGCGTTGCCGCCATCCGCGACGACCGCACGCACCGCTGGGGCTCGGCGTGAGGCAGCGCGACGGGCGGCTCGGCATCGGGGTGATCGGCGGAGGGCGGGTCGGACCGGTGCTCGGCGCCGCACTCGGCGGGGCAGGACACGCGATCGTCGGGGTCGCGACGGTGTCGGATGCGGGACGCGAGCGGGTGGAGGTGCTGCTGCCCGGCGTGCCCGTGCTCGCGGTGCCGGAGCTCGTCGAACGCAGCGAGCTCGTGCTGATCGCGGTGCCGGATGCCGAACTGCCGCAACTCGTGGCGGGTCTCGCCGCCGTCGGCGCCTGGCAGCCGGGGCAGCTCGTCGTGCACACCGCACCCGGCGTCGGCACGGGCGTGCTGCAGCCCGCGTACGCGGCAGGCGCGATCCCGCTCGCCATCCATCCCGCGATGGTGTTCACGGGCACCAGCATCGACCTCGCGCGGTTGCAGGAGACCTGGTGCGCGGTGACGGCTCCGGCTCCGGTGCTGCCGATCGCGCAGGCCCTCGTGGTGGAGCTCGGCGCGGAGCCGGTCGTCGTCGCCGAGGCGGATCGCGCCCGCTACGGCGAGGTCGTGGCCGCCGCGCGCAGCTTCGCGACGGATGCCGTGGCCGGTTTCGTCGGCGAGCTGCGGGAGGCGGGCGTCGAGCAGCCGACCCGCCTGCTCGGCCCCCTCATCCGCTCCGCCGTGGAGAGCGCGCTCGCCGCCGACTGAACTGCTCCGCCCGCGGCGGCCGCGTCGTGAGATCCCCGCCAGCCGATACCCTGGGGAATCGTGAGTGCACCCGAGGTCGTGACCGGAATCGCCGAGCTGCGTGCCCGGCTGGCGGACACCCGCGTGGCGCTCGTGCCCACGATGGGCGCGCTGCACGCGGGGCACCTCGCACTCGTCGACCGGGCGGCCGAGCTCGCCGAGACGGTCGTCGTGTCGATCTTCGTGAACCCCCTCCAGTTCGGCCCGACGGAAGACCTCGAACGCTACCCGCGCGACCTCGCGGGCGACCTGGCCGCGCTCGACGGCCACGGCGCCTCGCTCGTGTTCGCGCCCGACGCATCCGAGATGTACCCGGACGGGAAGCCGCAGACGACGGTGCACGGCGGCCCCGTCGCGTCGCTCTTCGAGGGGCGCAGCCGCCCCGGCCACTTCGACGGGATGCTGACCGTCGTGGCGAAGCTGCTCGGCATCGCGGCGCCCCAGGTGGCGCTCTTCGGTCAGAAGGACGCCCAGCAGCTCTGGCTCGTGCAGCGCATGGTGCGCGACCTCGACATCCCGACCCGCATCGAGCCGGTCGAGACGGTGCGTGAGGCCGACGGTCTCGCCCTCTCGAGCCGCAACCGCTACCTCTCGCCCGCCGAGCGCGCGGCCGCCCCCGTGCTGTCCCGCGCGCTCGAGGCGGCGGCATCCGCGGGCGACCGGGGCATCGACGCGGCGCTCGCCGCCGCCCAGTCGGTGCTCATGGGGGAGGAGCTCGTGAGCGTCGACTACCTTAAAGTGGTCGACCCGCGCACCTTCCAGCCGGTGCCGGATGACTACCGCGGCCCGGCGCGCGCGCTCATCGCCGCGCAGGTGGGCCCGGCCCGCCTCATCGACAACGACGCCCTCTACCTGAACTGAGCTTTCCGTGACCGAGCCCACCGCATCCGCTCCCGCCGAGACTCCCGCCGAGCCGACGACCGAAGACGTCGCCGAGCAGAAGGCCGTGCGTCTCGCCAAGCGCGAGCGCCTCATCGCCGAGGGCGGCGAGGCCTACCCGGTGCGGCTGCCCATCACGGCGACCATCCCGGAGCTGCGCGAGCGCTACGACGCGCTCGAAGCGGATGCCGCCACCGGCGTCGAGGTGGGTGCCGCCGGCCGCATCGTGCACCTGCGCAACACCGGCAAGCTGTGCTTCGCGGCCCTTCAGTCGGGCGACGGATCGCGCATCCAGGCGATGGTGTCGCTCGCCGAGGTGGGCGAGGAGTCGCTGCAGCGCTGGAAGGAGCTCGTCGACCTGGGCGACCACGTGTTCGTGCGCGGTGAGGTGATCTCCTCGCGCCGGGGCGAGCTCTCGATCCTGGCGAAGGAGTGGAGCATCGCCTCGAAGGCGATCCTGCCGCTGCCGAACCTGCACTCCGAGCTCTCCGAGGAGACCCGGGTGCGGCAGCGCTACCTCGACCTCATCGTGCGGGAGCAGGCGCGCGCCACCGTCGTGGCCCGGGCCAAGGCGGTCGCGTCGCTGCGGGCGACCTTCGCATCCCGCGGCTTCCTCGAGGTCGAGACCCCGATGCTGCAGACCATGCACGGCGGTGCTGCGGCCCGCCCCTTCGCGACGCACTCGAACGCCTTCGACACCGAGCTGTTCCTGCGGATCGCGCCCGAGCTGTTCCTCAAGCGTGCGGCCGTCGGCGGCATCGACCACGTCTTCGAGATCAACCGCAACTTCCGCAACGAGGGCGCCGACTCCACCCACAGCCCCGAGTTCGCGATGCTGGAGGCCTACCAGGCCTACGGCGACTACGCGACGATCGCCGACCTCACCCAGGAGCTCATCCAGAACGCGGCGACCGCGGTGTCGGGATCGCACGTCGTCACCTGGGCCGACGGCACCGCCTTCGACCTCGGCGGTGAGTGGGCGCGGATCTCGATGTACGACTCGCTCTCGGATGCGGCGGGCGTGCGGATCACCCCCGCGACCCCGCTCGCGGAACTCGCCGCGCTCGCGGAGCGCGAAGGCGTCGAGGTGAAGCTGCCCACCCACGGCAAGTACGTGGAGGAGCTGTGGGAGCACTTCGTGAAGGGGGGACTGGAGCGGCCCACCTTCGTGATGGACTTCCCCGTCGACACCTCGCCGCTCGTGCGTGACAAGCCCGGTGCCCCCGGGATCGTCGAGAAGTGGGACCTCTACGTGCGCGGCTTCGAGCTCGCCACCGGCTACTCCGAGCTCGTCGACCCCGTCATCCAGCGCGCGCGTTTCGTCGAGCAGGCCCAGCTCGCCGCCCGCGGCGACGACGAGGCCATGCGGCTCGACGAGGAGTTCCTCACCGCGATGGAGCACGGCATGCCCCCGATGGGCGGCATGGGCATGGGCATCGACCGGTTGCTGATGGCGATCACCGGATTGGGCATCCGCGAGACGATCCTCTTCCCGCTCGTCAAGTAGTCTCGCTGCATGCCTGATCGCGCGCCCGGCGAGGAGCCGCCGAAGATCACGACGAACCGCATCATCCTGTGGATCGTGGTGGCGGGCGTCGGTCTCTGGCTCATCGGCACCGGGATCGCGGGCATCATCGCGAAAGGCGGATGATGGATCGGCGCACCTCGCGACTCGTGATGTACGGCGGGCTCGCGTTGATCGTCGTGATCGTGGTGATCGTCGTCGCGTTCAGCCCCCGTTGAGGCTGAGTTGAGCCGGGCGGCGTAGGCTGGGGGCATGCCCACCGACTACTGGGGAAACGCGATCTACTCCGTCATCCCCACGATCGCTCTGGGGCTCGTCTTCTGGTTCGTCATCCGGGCGATCCTGCGCGGTGACCGGGTCGAGCGCGCCGAGTACGCGCGCATGGAGGCGGAGGAGCGGGCCCGCCGCGCCGCCGCGAAGGATGCCGCGACCCCTCCCGCTGGCTGAGTCGCCCCCGCCGCGCTTGAGCGGCCCGCGCTGTGCTCCTCCCGCTGGTTGAGTAGCCCGCGCAGCGGGCGTATCGAAACCCCCCCGCCCCTCACCCCCGCCCGCGCGGACGTAGCCGCACGTTCGGCAGCTCGGGTGCCGGCAGTGGGGCGCCGTCGTACCCGATGACGTGACCGAAGCGGCCGGCCGGGTCGGCATCCGCGATCACCTCGCGCTGCCACTCGGCGCGCAGTGCGACGATCTCCTCGTGGCTGCGGCCGACGAAGTTCCACCACATCACGATGGGCTCCTCGAGCGGCGCGCCGCCGATCAGCAGCAGGCGCAGCGGGCCGTCCGTCGCCTCGACGCGCAACGCATCCGCTCCCGCAGGCACCACGCCGAGGTGGTGCGGCGGCACCTCCACCCCGTTCAGCCGGGCCGGCTCGCCGTCGACGATGAGGCCGTACTCGAAGCCGGGGTCGGCGGGCAGCCGAGCGGATGCGCCCTCCGGCAGCGCGAGCTCGGCCGCGACGAGCGGCGTGTACGCGGTGACCGGCGAGGTGACGCCGAGCCACGAGCCGACGAACACCCGCAGGGTGGCGTCGCCGACGGTCACGGTCTCGGCCACGTGGTGCTCGAAGAAGGGGGCGGTGCCGCGGGCGGCATCCGGCAGCGCGGTCCACAGCTGCACCCCGTGCAGGGTCGCGGCAGCGGTCGTCGACACCTCGGAGTGCTGGATGCCGCGGCCCGCCGTCATGAGGTTCACGGCGCCCGGGTCGATGAGCTGGTGGGCGCCGGTCGAGTCGCGGTGCTCGATCTGGCCCGCGTAGAGCCAGCTCACGGTCTGCAACCCGGTGTGCGGATGCGGCGGGGTGTCCATGGTGCCGGCGCGCGGGGCGGGCGTCGGGCCGTAGGAGTCGACGAAGCACCAGGCGCCGATGAGGCTCCGCGCCCGCTGGGGGAGGGTGCGCCGCACCATGAGCGCGCGCGGGCCGCCGAGCGGCACCTCCCGCGGCTCCAGCACCTCGACCGCGGCGGCATCCGCATCCGGGTCCACGACGCACACGAGCTCCTGCGGATCCGTCTCCAGGTTGCTCATGGCCCGACCCTACGCTCACCCCCGCGAGCAGTCGCGTGTGGTGTGCGGATCAGGTGGCCCGTTGTGGGGGTCGAGGCGGGTCGGGGGCGCCCCTACGCTGATGCGCATGTCGAGGAGGGGGCGGGCGGTCGGTGCCGCGCTTGTCGTCGCGGTCGCCGTGGCACTCTCCGGGTGCTCCTTCATCGGTGACATCACCGAGGGCCAGCGGATCACGACCGAACGTCTCGGGGTCGCCGACGCGCTGCGGGTGCTCACCGACAAGCTGAAGGGGCTCGAGCAGGTCTCCTCCGCAAGCTACGCCTTCGACGCCCTCGACGTCTCGACAACCCCCAGCCTCCAGGTCGAGCTCACGACGCTCGACACCGCGGGCTGGGAGGAGGTCGTCGCGACCATCGACGCCGCAGCGGCCGAGGACGCGCTCGTCGGCTCTCCCATCGCCGTCTCGATCACATCCGGTTCGAGCCCCGGCTCGGCCGCCGGCTCGGTCTCCGCCAGCTTCGACACGCAGTACGGAGGCGACTGGCTCCTCGGCGGCGCCCTCGATACCGCGAGCCAGGCGCTCGCGGCGTTCCCCGGAGCGCTCATCAACCTCTCCAGCGCGAGCGATTCCGCGGCGGCGGTCGCCGTGGGCATTCCCGACACCGCCGAACAGCTTCTCGAGCGCTCCGCCACCGACGCATCCGTCGCGCAGCTCGCCGAGGACGCTCGTTCCACCGGTCAGTGGCTGATGTTGTCGGCCGACGGACTCGATGTCTCGGGCGCGCCGCCGGAGACGCTCGTGGCGTGGGCGTCGGGCGTGCTCGCCGACGGGCTGCCGCGGTACCCGAACGCGCTCGATTTCGATGAGTCGACGTTGTCGGCGCGCACGATGACCCTCTCGATCGCCGATACGCCGTCGCCGGGCTCCGTCACGGCGATGTGGCGGTCCGACGCGGCACCAGGAGAGGGTGAGGAGTGGAACTCGTTCACGGCAGCGCTACTCGCAGCGGTGCCCCTCGCGACACCGGGGAGCGGGTGCATGCCCTTCCAGCTCAGCTATTCGTGGCCGGGACTGGGGCAGGCGGCCAACCTCTTCACGGGCTGTGGTGCGGATGTCGGGACAGCCTCATCCGGCAACCCCGATCGCGAGGCGCTCACCACCTTCCGCGCGGCGCTCGCCGCATCCGGCATCGACCTCGGCACTCTCGGCTTCACCCTCAGCTGACCAACTGAGGCGTCAGTTTGTGTCGCTGGGGCGCCCCGCGAAGCGACACAAAGTGACGCCTCAGCCAAGCAGCAGAAGAAGCAGCAGCTCAGCGCAGCACGAGCAGCTCGCCCGGCTGGCAGTCGAGGGCGTCGCAGATCGCGGTGAGCGTCGAGAAGCGGATGGCGCGCGCGCGGTCGTTCTTCAGCACCGAGAGGTTCACGAGGCTCACCCCCACGAGCTCCGAGAGCCGCGTGAGCGTCATCCCGCGCGCTTCGAGCAGCTCGTCGAGGCGGCAGTGGATGCGGCCCTCGTCATCCGGTTCCGCGGGCGCCATCAGACGAGCCCCTCGGCGTCGCGCTCGGCGGACTCCGCGCGGGCGCGCAGCAGTTCGCCCGCCCGGAAAGCGAGGCCGACGACGGCAAGGGCGAAGGCGATGAGCAGCGGCCACCACTCGAACGTGAGGAGGAAGAGCGCGGGGTCGGGCCAGCCGAGATCCGACAGCGAGGTCGGTGCCGCCGATCCCGTGTAGCCCCAGCCCTCGACCCGCAGCGCCTCGTCGCTCACCCTCCACTCGCCGAGCTGGGTGAGCATCGAGCTGAGGCCGCCGCCGACGAACACCGCGACCGCGCTCACCGTGAACGCCCGCGCGGCGCCCGGCCGGAACGCGCCCCCGGCGACCACCGACGAGGCCAACCGCGCGACCGTGAGCGCGACGACCACGATCATGGCCGCCCAGAGCAGCGTTCCCGAAGCGAGGAGGGCGCGGGTGGCGATGCTCAGCCCGGTCAGCTGCGCGGTCGCGTGGTCCAGTCCGCCGGAGACGATCGCCGCAGCCGGCCCGCGCAAGAAGTCGACGCCCGGCGGCGCCTCGAGGGGGAGGGTCTGCACCGGGAAGCTCGCGGTGACCGTGTCGGCGACGAGCGTGGTCGCGGCGGTGACGAGCGCGAACCCGGCCACGACGACGGCCACGACGATGCCGCCGGCGCGCACGAGGGGGAGCGCGCGGTTGGGACGCGTGGTGAGCGTCGAGCCCAGGGCGAACAGCACCGCGGCCAGACCCGCGATCGCGAGCGGGGCGGCGATCAGGAACCACGAGGCCATCAGACGAGCCCCTCTGCGTCGCGCTGCAGGCGCTCGCCCGCGCGGATGACGTAGGCGGCGACGAGCACCACGAAGCCGAACGCCCACGGCCCGAGTTGCAGTTCGAAGGCCATCTGGTAGGGCTCGCCGAGGTCGCCGCCGGCCGCCATCCGGCCGAGCCCGTCAAGGCCCCCCGCGACCATGCCGCCGAGGGACATCGCGAGGCCGGAGGTGAGCACGACCGGGTAGAGGATGCGATGGAACGGGGTGCCGCGGGCGGTCATGGTGAGGAACAGCACGACGGCCACGCTGATCGCGACCGCGACGAGCAGTGCGACGGCGGACCCTGCCACGAGCAGGGCGCGGCTGCCTTCGCCGACGTCGGCCGAGGTGACGGTGGCACCGGTGATGTTGCCGACGTTCCCGGTGAGCGGGGCGAAGGCGATGAGGTCGACGGGGCCGTTGCCCACGGCGAGAGCGATGGTGCGCCAGATCCCGTCGGCGATCGTCAGCATCCCGAGCAGTCCGGCGATCGCGGCGATGACGCTGAACGCGACGCGGTCGCCGGTGCTCAGCGTTGCGGGTGTGGTGGTGGTCATCCGCGTCTCCTTCTTATCGACTGTCGTTAACATAACGACTATCGATAACCCCCGCAAGTTCCCCGGTCTGAGGCGTCACTTTGTGTCGCGCGGGTACCCCCCGACGCGACACAAAGTGACGCCTCAGAAGTTGGGGAGAGCGGATGCGCCCACGGCGAACAGGGGCATGCGGCAGGGCGGCCCCTCGTTACCCTCGGAGTATCGCGGTGGCATCCGTCGTCGTCGCGTGAGGAGTCTGAGAATGTTCGAGCGCTTTACCGACCGAGCCCGTCGGGTCGTCGTCCTCGCCCAGGAAGAGGCGAAGATGCTCAACCACAACTACATCGGCACCGAGCACATCCTGCTGGGCCTCATCCACGAGGGCGAGGGCGTCGCCGCCAAGGCGCTCGAGTCGCTCGGCATCTCGCTGGATGCCGTGCGCGAGCAGGTGCAGGACATCATCGGCCAGGGTCAGCAGCAGCCGACCGGCCATATCCCCTTCACCCCGCGTGCCAAGAAGGTGCTCGAGCTGAGCCTGCGCGAGGCGCTGCAGCTCGGCCACAGCTACATCGGCACCGAGCACATCCTGCTGGGCCTCATCCGCGAAGGCGAGGGCGTCGCCGCGCAGGTGCTCGTGAAGCTCGGCGCCGACCTCAACCGCGTGCGGCAGCAGGTGATCCAGCTGCTGAGCGGATACCAGGGCAAGGAGCAGGTCGCCGTCGGCGGCAACGAGCAGGCCGCCAACGACAAGGGCAGCCAGATTCTCGACCAGTTCGGCCGCAACCTCACCCAGGCCGCGCGCGAGGGCAAGCTCGACCCGGTGATCGGGCGCGAGAAGGAGATGGAGCGGGTCATGCAGATCCTCTCCCGCCGCTCCAAGAACAACCCTGTGCTGATCGGCGAGCCCGGCGTCGGCAAGACCGCCGTCGTCGAGGGCCTCGCCCAGGCGATCGTGCGCGGCGAGGTGCCCGAGACCCTCAAAGACAAGCAGCTCTACACGCTCGACCTCGGCAGCCTGATCGCCGGATCCCGCTACCGCGGCGACTTCGAGGAGCGGCTCAAGAAGGTCACCAAGGAGATCCGCACCCGCGGCGACATCATCACCTTCATCGACGAGATCCACACCCTCGTCGGCGCGGGTGCTGCCGAGGGTGCGATCGACGCGGCCAACATCCTGAAGCCGCTGCTGGCCCGCGGCGAACTGCAGACGATTGGCGCGACGACGCTCGACGAGTACCGCAAGCACTTCGAGAAGGATGCCGCGCTCGAGCGCCGCTTCCAGCCGGTGCAGGTCTCCGAGCCGAGCCTGCCCATGACGATCAACATCCTGAAGGGTCTGCGCGACAAGTACGAGGCCTTCCACAAGGTGTCGATCACGGATGGCGCGATCGTCGCCGCCGCGAACCTCGCCGACCGCTACGTGCAGGACCGCTTCCTGCCCGACAAGGCCATCGACCTGATCGACGAGGCAGGCGCGCGCCTGCGCCTCTCGATCCTGTCGGCCCCGCCGGAGCTGCGCGAGTTCGACGAGCGGATCGCGGGCGTGCGCGCCGAGAAGGAGGGCGCGATCGAAGACCAGGACTTCGAGCTCGCCGCCACCAAGCGCGACGAGGAGAAGAAGCTGCTCGGCGAGCGGCTGCGCCTCGAGAAGCAGTGGCGCTCGGGAGACGTGGCCGCATCCGGCACCGTCGACGAGGGCATCATCGCCGAGGTGCTGGCGGCCGCCACCGGCATCCCGGTGTTCAAGCTCACCGAGGAGGAGTCGGCACGCCTCATCTTCATGGAGCAGGCGCTGCACCAGCGGGTCATCGGTCAGGAGGAGGCCATCTCGGTGCTCGCCAAGACCATCCGTCGCACGCGCGCCGGCCTCAAGGACCCGAAGCGTCCGTCCGGCTCGTTCATCTTCGCCGGCCCCACGGGTGTCGGAAAGACGGAGCTCGCGAAGGCGCTCGCCGAGTTCCTGTTCGACGACGAGAACGCGCTCATCTCGCTCGACATGTCGGAGTACGGCGAGAAGCACACCGTCTCGCGGCTGTTCGGTGCCCCTCCGGGCTTCGTCGGCTTCGAGGAGGGCGGCCAGCTCACCGAGAAGGTGCGTCGCAAGCCGTTCAGCGTGGTGCTCTTCGACGAGATCGAGAAGGCGCACCCCGACATCTTCAACTCGCTGCTGCAGATCCTGGAGGAGGGGCGCCTGACGGATGGTCAGGGTCGCGTCATCGACTTCAAGAACACGGTCATCATCATGACGACCAACCTCGGCACGAAGGACATCACGGGCGGCCCGGTCGGCTTCACGCTCGAAGGCAACTCCGAGAACTCCTACCGCGCGATGCGGGCGAAGGTCGTGGAGGAGCTGAAGAAGCACTTCAAGCCGGAGTTCCTGAACCGCGTCGACGAGACGATCGTGTTCCCGCAGCTCTCGCAGGAGGAGCTGCGTCAGATCGTCGACCTGTTCATCAAGCGGCTCTCGGAGCGGCTGCTCGACCGCGACATGACGGTCGAGATCACGGATGCGGCGAAGACGCGCCTGATCGAGCTCGGCTGGGAGCCGACGCTGGGCGCTCGGCCGCTGCGTCGCGCGGTGCAGCACGAGATCGAGGACAAGCTCTCGGAGGAGATCCTGCACGGACGCCTCGAGGCGGGCGACCACGTGCACGTCGACCTCGTGGATGGCGAGTTCGTGTTCACCACGGGCCGCCAGCCGGGCCGCGAGCTTCCGGCGGCGGTCGGGGCGGCATCCGCATCCGCCGACGCCGACGACTCGGACCCCGTCACCGCGTGATCCTCTCGTAGCTGGAGCTACGACCTCGGGGCGGGAGAAGCGACTCCCGCCCCGAGGTCGTTTCTCTCGCGCCCACAGCATCGGGTCGCCCCCGCGTGTCTGCGGTCGCTGTGCGCCTGCGTCGCGCGGGAGCCTGCCGCTACGCGTCGTGTGTTGCGGTTTCGGCGCTATGTGCCGCGCGAAGCGCGCACATAGCGCCGAAACCGCAACACGAGGCCGGGCGAGGGTGCGACGGGGTGCGACGGGAGCCGCGCCCGCGGTTAGGGTGAGCGGGTGACCAGCCTGTTCCGGGTGCGCCGGGCGCGCACCGCCGATGTCCGCGGGATGCTCGGGCTCATCGAGCCCTACGTGGAGCGACGCATCCTGCTCGGCAAGGAGCGGGTGACGCTGTTCGAAGACATCCAGGAGTTCCGGGTGGCTGAGGCCCCGGGCGGCGAGCTCATCGGGTGCGGCGCGCTGCACGTGATCTGGGAGGACCTCGGCGAGATCCGCACGATCGCGGTCGCCGAGGGCTGGCTGCGGCACGGGGTCGGGCATGCGCTGCTGGAGCAGCTCGAGGAGGACGCGCGAGAACTCGGCCTCGAGCGGCTGTTCTGCCTGACCTTCGAGACCGAGTTCTTCGGGGGGCACGGCTTCGCGCCGATCGGCGAGCGCGTCGTCGATCCGGAGGTGTACGCCGAGCTGGTGCGCTCACCGGATGATGGCGTGGCCGAGTTCCTCGACCTGGCGCGCGTCAAGCAGAACACCCTCGGCAATACCCGGATGTTGAAGCAGCTGTAGCGCGCCGCCCCGGCCGCTCAGGAGCCGGAGCTGGAGTCCGAGCTGGAGCCCGAACCGGAGTCGGAGCCGGAGCCCGAGTCCTCCCCGCGCTGCGGAGTCTTGCCGCTCTGCCCGTTGCTGTTGCCGCTCTGGCCGCCGTTCATCTGGCCGTTGCCGTTTTGGCCGTTGCCGCTCTGGCCGTTGCCGTTCATCTGGCCGCCCATTCCGGGCCCGCCGAACTGGCCGTTGCCGAAGCCGGGGCGCTGGGCGCCGGCGATCGCCCATCCGCCCGCGCCGCCGATGCCGAGGCCGAGCACGAGGGCGACGGCTGCGGTGAGCGCGAGGGTGAGGGTCTTCCAGCGGCGCGCGGGCTTCGCCGCGGCGGGAGCGGCCGCGGCGGGAGCAGCGGCAGCGGGAGCGGGGGATGCGGCGGCCGGGGCCGCCTCGGTGACCGCGGCGGGGGCGGCCTCGGTGGCCGCCACGTCGGGCGTCGCGGCGTCGGGTGTCGTCGAATCTGTCATGCCCCGAGGCTCGCGCAGCGACGTGGGCGATCTCACGGGGCACCCTAAGAATCCGCCGAGAGTCGACGCCATGCCGCAGCCGTGCCCGCGGTTGCGCGCGCGGCGGGCGTACCGTGGCGGCATGTCGAGCGAGCAGCCGGGCCGCCTGCCCGAGTCGGTGTACCGTCGCCGCCGGCTCGTCGTGGGCCTCGCGGTGCTCGCCGTCATCGTCGTGATCGTGCTGCTCGTCGTGCGGCCGGGGTCCGGTGCCGACACGAAGAAACCGGGCGCGAACCCCTCCGACAAGACCTCCCCCGGCGCCAGTGCCCCCGCATCCGCGAAGCCCGATGCCGCGTGCAACCCCGCGGTCATCACCCTCACCCCGGTGACCGACAAGAACAGCTACGCGGCGGGCGAGAACCCGATGATCTCGATGAAGATCACCAACACGGGCGCGGTCGACTGCACGCTCGGGGTGGGCACGGATGCGCAGCTCTACGAGATCGTGAGCGGCTCCGACCCGATCTGGAACTCGCGCGACTGCCAGACCGATGCGGCCACACCCTCCGAGCAGGTCATCAAGGCGGGTGCCGAGCTCACGACGACACCGTTCCCGTGGGATCGCACGCGCTCGGCGAAGGACACCTGCACCTCGTCCCGCCCGCAGGTGACCGCGGGCGGCGCCACCTACCGGTTGTCGGTGTCGCTCGGCGACGTGAAGTCGACCGACGATGTGGCGTTCCTGCTGAACTGAGCCCCTCCCGCCGCTCCCGCCGTTCTGAGGGCTGACGTCGCCGGGTTCGCCACCTAAAGTGGACATGTCTGTCCACCACGACGGCCTCGGCCAAGGGGAGCGCCATGCGGAAGCGTGCCTTCACCATCCCCGGGGTCTTCGCCGTGCTCGCCGGGTTGCTGATCGCGAGCCTGCCGCAGGCGTCGGCGCTCGCCGACATCCGTGCGGTGCAGCCCGGCAGCGGCCTCGCCATCACCTTCGTGGCGCGCTCCTGCTCCGAGTACACGGATGTCATGGCCAACAAGGCCCGCAACAACATCATGGAGTCGCTGCGCGACCTCGGTGCCGACAGCAACTACCCGAGCAACGGCATCGTCGACCCGACGTCGGAGCAGACCGGCTCGCCGGACTGCGTGCCGTTGCCGAACTGGCGGATGACGATGGGCACCGGATACGTCGGCAAGTCGTCGAGCACGCTCGAGCTCAGCACGGTGACGGGCGCCTACGCCACGAACGTCACGACGCAGGCCTCGACCCCGACACTCGACCCGCTCGGCCGGCCCACCGGCGGCACGCTCGAGGGCGCGGTCACGGTGACCCTCGACGCGCAGCAGGCCACCTACGTGCAGCGCGGCGGACGCATCTGGGTGCAGGGCGGCACGCCATCCGCTCCCCTCAACGGGCAGCAGACCACCTACGGTTTCGCGGCGTTGCGGTGCGCACAGGATGCCGTCAACGGCGACAACGTCGAGTTCGTCACCTTCCCGCAGGACCAGACGCACGTGTTCTGCTACTACTACGCGGTGACGCCGCCCCCGGATCCCGGCACCATCACGATCCGCAAGGCGCTCGCGGCGGGCCAGGCCGGTCCGGCGGACTTCACCTTCGTCGGCAACATCTCCTACGCCGACTCGGACGGCGACGGCGTGAACGACTTCTCGCTCCGGGCCACCGCGTCGACCCCCGGATCGGTGACCTTCGTGCGCGGTGCGGTCGGGCCGGGGGATCCGGCGTGGACGGTGTCGGAGGTGGTGCCCGACGGATGGGATGACCCCGGGCCACCCGTCTGCGTCGCGGACGGGAGCACCATCACGACCACGGGCGGGGTGACGAGCATCCGGCTGGCGTCCGGCTCGAACGTGGTGTGCACGTACACGAACCAGCGCCAGAGCCTCGGCAACGGTCTGCTGTTCAAGGAGACCGTGGGCGGCGTCGGTTCGTTCCCGGTGACGATCACGGGTCCGAACGGCTTCTCGCGCAGCGATACCGCGACCACGACCGAGCCGAACGTGCCGGAGCTGGTCGCATCCGACACCGCGATCCCGGCAGGCGTCTACACGATCAGCGAGGAGCTGCCCGCCGCGACCGGTGCGGGCGGTTGGGAGCTCGTCTCTGCGGTGTGCAGCGGCGTCGAGCTGGTCGGCACGGTCGTCGTCGACGGGCAGTGGCGCCGCATCGACGTCGACGTGCCGAGCGGGGGCGACGCGGAATGCCTGTGGGTGAACGAGTTCACCCCGGCGGGCTCGATCACGATCACCAAGACCACCACCGGTGATGTCGGAACCTTCCCGTATGCGATCGATGCGCTCGACGCATCCGGCAATGTGGTCACCGAGGGCCGCTTCTCGGAGACGGCGACGACGACCGCCGAGGGTGTGCCCGTGACGGCGGTGCCCGAGGGGCAGGCGCCGACCGGGATCGTCGTCGAGCCCGCCTCGCGCTTCCTCGTGCAGGAGCTGCTCCCCGCCTGGTCGGATGCGGGGCACTGGCAGGTGAGCTCGATCGACTGCGGTGCGAACGAGGTCTCGCAGGACCGACGCTCGGCGACGGCCGTGATCGTGCTCACGAGCGCCGCCCCTGCCGCGGTGTGCGCCTTCGTCAACGAGTGGGTGCCCGCCGCGAGCCTCACCGTGCAGAAGTTCACGAGCTCCGACACCGCGTTGCGTCCGGATGCGGCCGAACTGCGGCTCTCGTGCACCGAGAGCGAGTGGCCGGATGAGAGCGCAGAGTTCGACTTCGCGGTGCCGAGCGGTGCATCGGCGAGCGCCGTGCAGGAGTACACGGTGATGCATGCGACCGTGTGCCGGGTGACCGAGCCCGCCACGGGTGCGGCGGGCGACGTCGCGGTCGCGACGCGCACCACGGTCGCCGTCGACGGGGGCGCGGCGGTTGCGCTCGCGAGCTATGACGCGAGCTTCGCGATCGCGCGCGGCACCCGCGTCGAGGTGGTCGTCGACAATGTGCTCACCCGTGAGCAGGGGGAGCTCGCCGCCTCGGGAGCGGACCCGGCGCCGCTGGCCGGGGTGGGCATCCTCTCGCTCGTGGCGGGGCTCGTCGCGTTGGGTTGGGCCCGCCGCCGGAGGGTGTCGGTGCGCTAGCGTCGAGGCAGCCCCAGGAGAGCGATGCCCGACACCACCACCGTCGCCGCGCCACCGAGCGATCCGTTCGCGCCACCGCGCGCCGTGTCGCCGCTGCGACGTGTGCTCGCGGGGGCGACGATCGCGGCGGTCGTGGTCGCCGGGGTCATCGGGCTCGCCGCATCCGAGGTGGCGCCGCCCCCGATGAGCGGCGGACGGGCGGCGGCGTTCGTGCCACCCGATGGCGCGGCCTCGCTCGAGACGGCGGCGGACGGTGCCCGCTCGATCCGCGAGCACGCGCGCGACACCGGACCCGGCCTGCTGCTCGAACTGCCGGCGGCCGCGGCATCCGGCATCTTCGCGGGGTATCCCGAGGCGACGGTGCGCGGCATGCGGCTCTGGCGCGAATCGGTGACCCCGCTCGATGCGCCGGACGCGCCGCAGTCGTCGATCCTCTACCTGCTCGACGACGCGGGCGTCTCCCAGCTGACCGTGACCGGCGGGCCGGTCGGCTTCGCCTACTCGCCCGCCCGCGTGGTGCTGCCCGCGGATGCGAGGCCCGGCGCCACCTGGACCGGCTCCGGCGAGGCGATGCCTGGCGGCCGGCTGGACTACGCGACCGCGGGCAAGGTCGCGGCCGGGGATGCCGGGTGCCTCGTCGCGACGACCCGCATCCGCTACACCGACCCGGCATCCGGCGAACTGCTGCTCGCCGTGACCGAGTCGGCGACCTGGTGCCCGCGCCGGGGGATCGTCGACGATGTGGGGCAGGTCGGCACCACCGAGGTGCGCTTCACGAGTGAGGCGCTTCCCGCGACGG
Organism: Leifsonia xyli; assembly: GCA_003243275.1. Classification (GTDB taxonomy): domain Bacteria; phylum Actinomycetota; class Actinomycetes; order Actinomycetales; family Microbacteriaceae; genus Homoserinibacter. The sequence continues at coordinate 67,428 of QFQR01000002.1, forward strand.
GCGGCCTCGGGCGGGAGGGGCTGGTCGTGGAGCCGGCAGGCCCCGACTGGGCGGATGCCGCCGACTGGCGCGCCCGCGAGCTCGGCTTCACGATCCCCGACCCCGCCTTCGGCGAGACGGCGCAGGGCTTTCCGTTCGACGGGCTGGCCGCGGCCACGAGCGGCGGGAACCTCGTGGCGGCGGTCGGCGGTCGCCTCGTCGCATACCTGGTCGACGGCGAGGCCGCGACCCGCAACTGGGTGGCCTCTCCGGGCGGCGACCTGCTCACCGTCTCGGCGATCGGCGAGGTGACCCTCGTCGCGACGACGGAGCGCCGCCTGCTCGCCTATGACGCGCGGGGTGCGCGCCTGTGGGCGAGCGACTTCCCGGATGTGGTGCTCGCGAAGCCCGCCGCCGCGCCGGACGGCGACATCGTCGCGGTGAGCGTCGACGGCACCCTGCGGCGCATCGACCTGGCGACCGGCGCGACGCTGTGGTCGACGGCGCTGCGCACGGATGTCGACGAGGCCCCCGCGGTCGGCGACGGTGTCGCGGTGGTCGTGGATCGCGGCGGTGCCGTGCGGGCGCGGGCGCTGTCGGACGGCTCCGCGCGCTGGACGACGGAGCTGCTCGGTGCCAGCCGGGTCGCGGCGGGGGAGGGTTCCGTGGCGGTGCAGGGGACCTCATCCGATGTCTGGGTGCTCGACCCGGCCGACGGCTCCGAGCGCTGGCACGGCACGCAGCGCGGCGTGGGGCGCAGCATCCTGGTGGCGGCGGGACTCGTCGTCTCGCAGACCGGCACGGAGACCACCGCGTGGACGGCGGAGCTCGGGCGGGAGGCGTGGGCGAGCGATGCGACCGAGGCGCTGCTCGCCGACGGGGAGTGTCTCGCGCTCGTTGGCACCTCGCGCCTCGAGGTGCGTGCCGCGGATGGTGCCGTGCTCGGCTCGGTCGAGCTCGGTGCCGCCTCCCTCGGGGTGTCGCGTGTCGTGCTGGCGACGCCGCACGGCATCCGGGTGCTGCAGTCGAACACGACCGGCTTCGAGGTGCGGCGATGAGGCGCTCGGTGCGGCAGCTCGCGCGGCAGGCAGGCCACCGCTTCCTGCACCGGGTGATCCTCGCGCCCATGCACGACGGGCGGCTGCGCGACATCGACTGGCCGCTCGGACTGCGTCCGCTCGTGGTGGTCGGGATCGTGGGCTACACGGTGGCGGTGCTGCTCGTGCTGTTCTCGGGGCCGCTGCGGGAGTGGGTGCCGCTTGCGGCGCAGTCGGGGTCGGTGACGCTGACCCTGCCGCGCGCGCTCGTGTGGATCGTGCTCGCGCTCACGGCGCTGTCGACAAGCCTCGCCGCATCCGGGGCGCTCCACACCCGCGCCTGGTTGCGCTGGGTGATGACGGGCTTCGTGGTCGCGGTGATGCTGTTCATCTCGGTGCCCGACCAGGGAACCCTGCCGGTCGCCCGCATCGTGACGGTTCTGGCCTGCGTCGGCCTCATCGTGTTCGTCGCGCTGCGCGGAGGCAGGGGCCATCGCTGGTGGGACTTCGTGGTGATCACGGTGCTCGTCTGGGGTCCGCTCATCGCGACGACGGCCGTGCTCACCTCGGTGAACCGGGCGGCCGGCTTCGACTTCGTGCCGATGCTGCTGGCCCTCACGCTGTCGACCCTCGGTCAGCTCGCGGTGCCTGCGGCGCTCGCCGCGGGTGCGTCGGTGGCGAGCGTGACGGTGTCGTCGGCGCTGTGGGCGGCGAAGATCGTGCGCGGTGTGATCGGCCCGGTGGCGGTGTACCTGTCGCTGGCGATCGTCGCGCTCTGGCGCACGGCGGATGTGGTGCTCGGCACGCCGACGCTGCTGGCGGAGGCCGACAGCGCGCGCCGGCTCGCGGGTGCCGCTCTGCTGCTCGCCCTGATCGCCGGGTCGTGGGTGGCGCTTGCGCGCATCCGTCCGGGACGCGGTGAGCCGAGCGCCGACGCGATGGCCGACCGCATCGATGTGCTCGCGCTCGTGGTCGCGGCGTTCACGACGACCACGATCGTCGCGACCCCGCTCATCCTGCTGGCGCAGGTGGTGGTGGGCTACGGCGCGCCAGCCGAGGCGGCTGCGGTGTTCCTCGTGGCCGCGGGATGGCTGACCGACACGACGGTCGTGTTCGCCGTGCGCGGCATCGGCGCGCTCGTGCTGCTGGGGCTCGCCGTGGTGCAGGCGCGTCGCGGGCTCCGCACCACGCCCGAGTTGATGGCGGCTGTCGGCATCGCGGGGGCGCTGATCGCCGCGGCCGTGGTGCTCGGGTTCCCGCTGATGTGGGGCGAGGATGCGCTCGCCGTCGTGGGGGCGGTGTGCGCTCTCGGGGTGCTGGTGGTGGCGCTCGTGCGGCGGCGATTGACTCCGGCGCGGGCCACCTCGGTGCTCGTCGCGTTGCTCATGTCGGCGTTGTTCGCCTACCGGGAGTTCGTGACCGATCCGCTGGCCTATCTGCTCGGCTTCGCGGGCGGGGCGGTCGTGCTGTTCGGTTTCGTGTGGTCGTTCCTCACCGGCTACAAGGTGGCGAACGGGCACTCGAGCGGGTATCCGCGCGCTTCGCGGGTGCAGCTCGTGCTCGCGAACGCCGTGTTCAGCATCACGGTGCTCGCCTTCGTGGCGCTCGCGCGCGATCCGGATGCCGCGGTGTCGCTCGGCGCCCTCGCCGACTTCGGCGGGCAGGCGTTCGGCGACCCGCTCGTGGCGGCCGGTCTGCTGCTCGCCCTGTGGGCGGCGGCGCGCGGGCGCGAGGTGGACGACGAGTTGGATGCGGAGCCTGCGGCGGTGGTCTCGAGACGCGTGCCTGCGGCGCGCTCCTCGACCACCTGAGGGTTGCGGCGGCACCGCCCCTCCCGCCGGTGAGTTGCGCTTCGGCGCCGCCTCGTCCGCCGGTTGAGTTGCGCTTCGGCGCCGCCTCGTCCGCCGGTTGAGTAGCGCCTCGGCGCCGCCCCTCCCGCTGGTTGAGTTGCGCTTCGGTGGCGCCCCTTCCGCTGGTTGAGTAGCCCGCGGAGCGGGCGTATCGAAACCCCCGCTCAGAATGCCGGCGCGTCCACCCGTTCGACGCCGGTGGCGGAGAAGGCGATCGACTCGGCGGTCTGGATGGAGCCGGCCTCGTCGTCGATGATGGTGCGGTAGCCGAGACGGGTGGCCTCGGCGGCGCGTTGGCGGCCGCCGGCGACGGGGCGCACCTCGCCGGCGAGGCTGATCTCGCCGATCGCGGCGAGGGTGCGCGGGAGGGCCTTGTCTTTCGCGGCGGAGGCGATGGCGAGCGCGATCGCGAGGTCGGAGCCGGGTTCGGCGAGGCGGATGCCGCCCACCGTCGACACGTAGACCTCCTTGTCGGAGAGCTTCAGCCGGCAGCGCTTCTCGAGCACCGCGAGCAGCATCGCGACGCGTGCGCCGTCGACGCCGCTCACGATGCGGCGCGGGTTGGGGGCGCTCGTCTCCACGACGAGGGCCTGCACCTCGACTGGCAGGGCGCGGCGCCCCTCGAGCGTGACGGTGACGCAGGTGCCCGGCACGGGCGTGCGCGACCGCGAGAGGAACAGGCCGGAGGGGTCGGGCACCTCGGAGATGCCGTCGCCCGTCATCTCGAAGCACCCGGACTCGTCGGTCGGCCCGAAGCGGTTCTTGAGGGCGCGCACGAAACGCAGTGCGGTCTGCCGGTCGCCCTCGAAACTCACCACGACATCCACGAGATGCTCGAGCACGCGGGGACCCGCGATCGAGCCGTCCTTCGTGACGTGGCCGACGAGCAGCAGCGGGATGCCGCGCTCCTTCGCGACCCGGATGAGCGCGCCCGCCACCTCCCGCACCTGCGCGGGCTGGCCGGGGGCACCCTCCGAGGCTGCCGAGGCGATGGTCTGCACGGAGTCGACCACGAGCAGGCCCGGGCGCACCGCATCCACCTGGCCGAGCACGGTGGCGAGGTCGGTCTCGGAGGCGAGGAACAGCTCCTCGTCGAGGGCACCCGTGCGCTCGGCCCGCAGTCGCACCTGGCCCGCCGACTCCTCGCCCGAGACGTAGAGCACCCGCGCGCCGCGGCGGGCGACGCGCGCCGCCACCTCCAGCAGCAGGGTCGACTTGCCGACGCCGGGCTCACCCGACACCAGCACCGCTGCACCCGGCACGAGGCCGCCGCCGAGCACCCGGTCGAACTCGCCGATGCCCGTGGGGCGGTGCGCCGCATCCTCGACGACGTGCTCGGTGATGGGTCGGGCCGCCCGCGCGGCGGGAACGGATGCGGCGGCCACCCTGCCGCGTGGGGCGTCGCGTTCGACGATCGAGCCCCACGCCTGGCACTCGGGGCAGCGACCGAACCACTTGGCCCCCGTCCACCCGCATTCGCTGCAGAGGAAGCCGGGGGCGGGCGGTTTGGCCATGCGGTCAGCCTAGGACGGGGCACCGACGCCCGGGTGATACCGTCGAAGGAGTGCGAGTCCCTAGCTCGCCATCGTTCCCATCGTGCGAACCCGCGATGGGTTTCGCGTCATGTTCCGGCGCGCCCGGACTCCCTTCGGGTGAGGCTCGTCTCGCGCGGAAGGGAAGTGCTGTGCCCGGGAACCTCCAGAGTGAGCGCACCGTGCGCGCCCCCTCCGACGACGAACTGCTCCGCGCCGTGCGCGGTGGAGACGACGACGCCTACGGGCAGCTGTACGCGCGCCACGCCGACGCCGCCCTGCGCCTCGCGAAGAGGATGACGAGAGGCACCCCGATCTCGGCGGAGGACGCCGTGTCCGACGCGTTCCTCAGCGTGCTCACGACGATCCGCGGAGGCGGCGGGCCGGGCGAGTCCTTCCGCGCCTACCTGTACACGGTGGTGCGCAACGGCATCATGGCCACCAGACAACGGGACGCGCCCCTCCTCTCGGTCGATGCCCCTGAGGACTTCGAGACCCCGGAGGCGCCGCAGGACCCCGTCGTCACCGCCTACGAGACCGGTGTGGTCGATCGCGCCTTCTCCTCCCTCCCCGAGCGGTGGCAGGCGGTGCTCTGGTACCACGAGATCGAGGGGATGAAGCCCGGGGCGATCGCACCGCTGCTCGGCCTCGGCGCCAACGCGACCTCCGCCCTGCTCGTCCGCGCCCGCGAGGGGCTCCGCGAGGCGTACCTGTCGGCGCACGTGACGGCGGCCGGCCGACCCGAATGCCGGTGGACGGCCGAGCGGATGGGGTCCGACGCCCGCGGATCCCTCTCGCGACGTGATCGGCGCCGCTTCGACACCCACCTCGCCGACTGCGCCGACTGCCGCACGATGGCCGCCGAGGTGAAGGAGGTGTCGCGAGGGCTGCGCGTCATCGTGGCACCGCTCATCCTCGGCGGGGGCCTCGCCGGCTGGCTCAGCCAGCAGGCGTTCGGCTCTCCGGGCGGGCCGTCCGCGGCCGGCCCCGTGGTCACGCCGCGCGCCGCGATGTTCATCGGGGCCGGCAGCACCGTCGCGCTGGTCGGTGCCGTCGCCCTCATGGTGGTGCTCGGGCTCGGCCAAGGCGGCGCAGCACCTCAGGGTGGGCAGGCGCCCGCGGAGGCGGCGCCGAGCCAGCAGCCGGTCGCGGAGCCGGCACCCGAGCCGAGCAGCACCGATCCGGCACCGGTCGCCGATCCGCCGTCCGCGACGGGCGGCCCCCGAGTGCCGACCCGTCGGCCCCAGGTGCTCCCCGAGCCGTCGGCCCCCGGTCCGGTCGTCGTGCCGTCGACCCCGTGGGCCGGCACCCAGACCCTCATCAGAGGCGGGGCCGTCATCGTCGATGCCGCCCGGTCCGAGTTGCAGCTCGCCGCGCCCGTGCGGGCCGCGGAGATCACCTGGGTGTCGAACCAGACGTTGACGCGCGACCTCGTCATCCTCGACACCCCCGGTGGGCAGTTCGCCCTCAACGCCGACACGGTCGAGACCCTCGACCTGCCGGACGGGACGGTGCGCTACGTGTCGACGGTCGACGCGACCGAGATGGTGCGGGCGATCGGGGCGGGCACCTGGACCCTCGCGGACGAGTTCCCGGTCGTGGACTGGCAGCTCGCGGTGACGACCGAGGGCGACGAGGTCGTCGGGGTCATGTTCGACGGCCCCGTCGAGTTGCCGGCGGGTGCGAAGGTCGCCATCCCCCTCCCGAGAACGGGCACGGGCACCGTCACCGTCGGGACGATCTCCGGTGCGTCGCCGGTCGCGTTCGTGCGCGACGGCGTGCTGAACCTCATCGCGGAGGAGCCGGTCGTCATCCGCCGGGTCATCGTGCTGTTCGACGACTGAACCGCGCGCCCCGACGAGATTCGCCGACTCGCGTCACGATCCGGGCACCTCCCCCTCTCATCTCTGTGGGGGGCATCACGTGTGCGCCCGCCACCCGACGACGTCCGACCCTGGACGTGCTTGCCCGGAGGAACCTGACGTCATGCCCGCAGCCACCCGCTCCCGCACCACCCGCAGTCGCTCGCGACTGCGTGAAGCGCTCTCCGGATTCGCCGCTCTGCTGCTGGCCGCCGGGATGCTCGCGGGTGCGGGCGCCCCCGCCTGGGCCGATCTCGGCGACAACGGCCAGATCACCCTCGACAAGAACGTGCAGGGCCAGGCGGCCATCACGACCCAGCCGGGCGGCACCTTCACCTACAACCTCATCGTCGGCTGCGACGACAACCCGTGCATCGACGCCACGCTCACCGACCCGCTGCCGCCGCAGTTCGCGGGCTTCACCATCAACAGCCTGCAGACCAACCCGCCCTCCGCGGCGATCGACGCGAGCCTCACCGGGTGCAGCGTGGGCGGCCCGCTCACCCCGCCGTGTGTTCTCGACGCCGCCTTCCTCACCCCGCTCGGCTCCCTCGCGGGCGACCCGAAGGTCGGCATCCCGGCGGGCACCACCTACCGCGTGAGCATCACCTTCACCGTTCCCGCCGATCTCACCCCGGCCTGGCCGTCCAACGGGGTCGCGGTCGACAACGTGGCCACGGCGGATGCCGTCACGAGCGTCGTGCGCAACGTCACCGACACGGCACGGGTGACCGTCCAGGTGCCGACCGTGGTCGATGTCGCACCGAGCAAGTCGTGGTCGCCGAGCTCGCAGCTCTACAACCCCGGTCAGCGCGCGACCTTCCAGATCGGGGCGCGCAACCTCTCGAACATGCCGGCGACGACGCTCGTGCTGCAGGACCCGGTCGTCGCCCCCGAGGGCGCCACGGGGAACCTCGACGGCGCGAACCCCTTCACCTACGTCGACTTCGTCGGGCTCTGCACGCCGTCGACCCTGCCAGCCGGCGCCGACCGGGTGCAGGTGGACCTCTATGTGCGCGCGTCCCCGACGGCACCGTGGAACTGGATCACGGGCACGCCCTCGGCGACCGCCACGCTGCCGCCGTTGACGAGCGAGGAGGTCGGCGGCATCCGCTTCACCTACTCGAGCACCGCCACCGGTGCCCAGATCGAGGCGGGCGGGGCGGCCTCGGCCCAGTGCGTCGAGGTCGCGCAGCGCACCACCAACCGCAGCACGGGCGCCCCGCTCGTGGCGAGCGGCGCCACCGTGAACAACACGGTGCGTGCGACCGTCACGGTGCCGGGTGAGGCGCCGGTGGGCAAGAACGCCTCGGCGGCGCTCGCGATCGGACCGCTCGACGTGCTCGTGGAGCCGGGGAAGACGATCACCCCGGCCGAAGTGCCCGCCGGGGGAACGCTCACGGTGAACCTCTCCGCGCGGAACGGCTCGAACGGTCCGCTCACCTCCCTCGTCGTCGAGGAGCCGGGCTCGGGCTCCTTCCTAAGCAAGGAGCTGACCTTCGCCGGCTTCACCGGCTGGACCTGGCCGAGCGGCGCGACCGCGGGCACCGTCGTGTGGAGCTTCGCGAGCGCACCGGATGTGGTCGGCGCCATCAGCTCCGCGTCGGCGCCGATCGCGCCGACACCGGCCGCAGGCGACTGGATCACGGGGTTCACGCTCCGCTACACCGGCGAGATCGCGCAGGGGACCACCGCAGGTGCCGTCTTCACGGTGCAGACCGACCCGCTCATGATCGCGGATGCCGCACCCCGCTACGAGGACGTCGCCAACGTGGTCGGCGTGACCGGAACCAACCCGGCAGGCAGCGACACCAAGACGGCCCGCGACACCGCGCGCATCTTCCTGCCGCAGATCGGCCTTGCGCTCGAGAAGACCGTGCGACCGACCCTCGTCACGCCGGGCGGCACGGTGCTCACCGAGCTGGAGGCCACGACCTCCTCCGAGTCCTCCCGCGTCGTGCCCACCAGGATCGTGGTCGAGGATGCGTGGGACGGCACGGCCGACACCGCGTTCTGGAACGCGTTCCGGGCGCGGGAGATCTCCTTCGTCGACATCCCCTCCGGCGCCACCATGACCGTGCAGTACCGCACGGGCGCGGCACCCGGCACCTGGGCGACGCTCGTCGCGGACGTGCCGAGCGCGAGCGCGCCGTACAGCGCCGACCTCGTCGCCCTGCTCGGGGCGGCCGGCGCGGATGCGGTGACCGGCCTCCGCTTCACCTACGACAAGGCCGACGGCTTCGCCCAGGGCACGATCGTGAAGCCGAACCTGGTCTTCGCCGCATCCGGCACACTCCGCACGGGCGGCGCCACCACCGTGACCCCTGGCACACCCGTCGCCTACGACAACACGGCGATCGCGAACGGCGCCGGCGTCTCGGGCGGCCTGCCGATCACCGCGGACGAGGTCGAGAGCGACGGCACGGCGCGCATCGTCGACTACGGCACCGGCCCCGGCACCCTGCTCGCCGGCAAGCGCTGGGTCGGGGGCGACTGGTCCACCGACCTCAACACCCTGAACTCGCAGTCGGGCTCGACGGCTCGCACCAAGCTCGACTGGGGTGTCACGGTGCCGGGCTACGGCAGCGTCGTCGTGAGCGACCCGGTGCCCGGGCAGGAGGCCACGCCCGCCGCGACCGCGTTCCAGGCGTTCGACCTCACCGGCATCCGCCGGGTGACCTTCGCGCAGGATCCGCTGCTGCGTTGGGACACCGTCTCGCGCGTCGAGATCTTCGTCGGCGGAAGCTGGACCGAGATTCCCGCTCCGGCCGGCGGCTGGATGGACGGCAACGGCTTCGTCGGCTACAACCCGGGCGGGACAGCCCTCGACACGCTCCGTGCCGCCACGGGCCTGCGGATCACCGTCGAGCCGAACGACGCCGCCCGCACCGCGAGCACCACCCCCGGGCGTCCGGCACCCGGCAGCGGTGTCGCCTCCGACGCGACCGCGAGGCCGATGTGGCTGGAGTGGCAGTTGCGCAACGCGCTGCGCGTTCCGAGCGGCGCGGATGCCTGGGTGACCGCCGGCACCGGGTTCAACACCGCAGACGACGGCGTCGTGCGCAACACCTTCCGGGTGGACGCGGGCGGCTTCACGCGCGACGCCTCGGACGAGGTGACCCTCATCGACACGCCCCCTGGCGTTGGAACCGCGAAGGATGTCACCCCGGGCACGCTCGTCGTGCCGAACCCGGGCGACGTGCCCGCATCCGGCTACCCGACCGTGCGCTACACGGTCGACGCCTGGAACACGGCCGAGGCCCGTGCCTCGTACCTCCGCGTCACCGACCCGGTTCCGTGTGCGACCCCGACGGACTGCGTGACGGCCGCGAACGATCGCGACCCCGACGTCTTCACGGGCCTCTCCTACAACGCGACGTCGAACCCCTTCGAAGCCTTCACGGTGACGAACGTCGACTTCACGGTCGCGAGCGGGGTGCCCGTCGACCAGACGGCCACCCGGGTGGCGCTCTGGCACTACGACGTGGCGACCGGCACGACCAGCGTGACCACCACCACGATGGCTGCGCTGGCCGCAGCCGACGCCGCGAGCCTCGCCGACGTGGTGGGCATCTCCATCGTCTACCAGAGCACCGACCCCGAGGCGACGGGCGGCCTCATCCCGCGCGGCTCCTCCACGAGCAACACCGTGCGGATGACGATCGACGCGCAGCTGCGCGAGAACCCGCGCAGCAACCCGCTCGCCTTCGTCGCGGGCGGCAGCCGGGTCGACAACGAGATGCTCGCCCAGTCGTACGACCCGGTGCTGGGCGCGAGCGCCCGCCCGCGAGCGCTCGCCGCCGCCGACGTGCTCCTCTCGGATGCGCGGCTCGACGTCACCGCGTCGAAGAGCGTCAGCCCCGCGACGATCCTCGAGACGAACCCGGATGTTCCCGTCACGGTGACGCTCGGCGCGAGCGACGGTGCCTCGACGGCATCCGCCGAGCGCGTGACGATCAGCGACACCACGGCAGGCTTCTGGTCGGCGTTCGCCTTCGACGCACTCGGCGCGGTCACCCGCCCGGCGGGTGCCGACCGGGCGCGCGTCGACGTGCAGCTCGACGGCGGGTCCACCTGGTTCGCCGGAACCCCGGTCGCCTCCCCCGCGGATCCCGCGCTCCCGTCGAGCCTGACCGCCGCCGACCTGGAGCGGATCACCGGCATCCGCTACGTCTTCGACAACGATCCGCTCCGGCCGTTCTCGGCGACCTCGCCGTCGGCCGACTGGACGGCGAACGCCGTCTTCACCGCGAAGCTGCGTTCGGGCGCCGCGTTCCCGAGCAGCGTCGTGAACCGCGTCGACGCGCTCGCCGAGCACTCCGACCTCCCCGCCGCCGATGCCGACGCGGATGCCACCATCGCCATGTCGACGGGCACGGCCCGCATCGACGTGCGCAAGGAGGTGGTGGCGGGAGGCACCAAGGAGGTGCAGCCGGGTGAGTCCTACCCGTGGACCCTCCAGGTGACCAACACGGGCACCTCGTTCATCACCGTGAACGAGATCGTCGACGACCTCGGTCCCTCGCTGCGCTACGACGGCACGGCGCCGGCCTATGACAACACGGCGGCTCCCACCATGCCCGATACCGGCGTCACGGTGACGCAGTCCGACCCGAGCAATCTCACCTTCACCTTCCCTGCGGGTTCCGTGCTCGCCCCGGGCGATCGGTTCATCGTGACCGTCAACCTCACGCTGCTGGCGGGGCTCACCCCGAGCCAGCAGGCGGTCAACGCCTTCTGGGTCGACACCGACCAGACCTTCGCAGCGGGGGACTGCACCAACGTGTCGGGCAACGGGCAGGGCATCCTCGGCGGTCTCGCGGCCAACCAGTGCGGCACCACGAACTTCGTGAGCCCGCAGGCCGGTCCGCTGCTCTACGCGGAGAAGGAGGTGCGCGGCGAGATCGACGGAACCCTCGTGGATGGTGCCCTCAACATCACCGACCCCTCGCTGCCGTGCACGGCCACCGACGGCGGCTTCTTCCGCTCGGTGTGCGTGCCCGCGACCACGATCGGCGCGACCGACGAGTGGCGGATCGGTGCCGCGAACACCGGCACCATCCCCTACACCTCGCTGACCTTCGTCGATCCGCTGCCGACGCCGGGCGACCGGCTGCTCGCAACCGGAAGCGCACGCGGCTCCGACTGGCGGCCGGTGCTCGACCTGAGCTACGGCGTGCGCGAGACGACCGTGGCGGGCTTCGCCGCCGATGGCGTGCCGACCGGAACGACGCAGGCGATCGAGGTGACCACAGCCCCCGCGCCGTGCGTCGGCTCGGGCGGGCAGTCGAACTGGCCGGGCGACGTCGACTGCACGGGCGACGGCTGGCAGCTGCTCACCGACTACAGAGGCGACGCCGCCGACATCACCGGCATCCGCGTCACGCTCGACTTCACCAGCACGGCGGCCGGGGTGCTCGCGCCGGGCGCGAGCGTGCACTTCCAGTACCGCACGATCAACACCCCGTGGACCGCGGGTGACGAACCGACGGCGGATGCGGTGAAGCCGCGGCTGGAGAGCGGCACCCCGCGTGCCTGGAACCAGGTCGGCGTCAGCGCCGTGCTCGACGGCGGAGGCGCCCTGCGGCGTGCCCCCGAGCGGGTGGGCGTGCAGCTGCTGTCCGGATCCGCCGCGGTCGAGAAGACGGTGAGCGGGCTCGCCTCCCTCGCGCCCGCCCGGGTGACGGTCGACGTCAGCTGCACGGTGCCGGGTGGTCCGGGCGGCAGCGCGCCGGTCGACCTCGGCTCGTTCGCGACCCTCCCGGTGCCGACGGGGGGCCGTGCGCGCCTCGACGGCATTCCGCTCGGTGCCCGATGCTCGATCGTCGAGAGCGGTGAACTCGGGGAGTTCGGCGAAGCGCGCCGCGACCCGTCCGGTGCGCAGCAGCTCGACATCCTGGTGCCGGGTACCGCCGCGGATGCCGTGCCGGTCGCGCAGACGGTGTCGATCGACAACCACTACGCACCGCTGCTGCCCCGCACCGACGGCCTCGCCTCGACCGGCGTGGATGCGGGGACGCTGGGCACGTGGGGTGCGTTCGCGCTCGCCGCGCTGGCCGCCGGGGCGATGCTCCTGCTGCTGGTGCGCCGCCGCCCCCGCCACCGGAGGGGGTGAGCCGGGCCGCCGGCCGCCGGCCACCCACCGAGGTCGACACCGGGTGACCCGGTGATCGGGTGGCCGTCAGCGCACGTAGTCGGCGCCGGAGATGTCGATGGTGGCTCCGGTGGTGTGCCTGGCCCGACCCGACGCGAGGAATGCGATCACTTCGGCGACGTCTTCGGGAGGAGTGATCTCGCCGAGGGGCACGGTGGCGGCAGCGGCCGCTGCGGCGTCGGGGTCGGCGAGGTCGGTCGCGACCCACCCCGGTGCGATCGCGTAGGCGAGCACGCCGTCTCTGCCGAATCCGCGTGCGATGCCCTTGGTGAGGGCGAGGAGTCCTCCCTTGGCGGCACCGTAGCCGAGGTGCTCGGCGTCGTCGCCGCGGTGCGCGGATCGGCTGGTGACGTTGATGATCACGCCGCCTCGGCGAGCCTGGAAGTGCTCGAGAGCAAGCCGGCACAGGTCCGCCGGTGCCTGCAGGTTGAGCGCGAGGTTCGCCGCCCAGCCCTCCGCCCAGGCCGCGGGGTCGGCGGTCGGCGTCGGAATCCAGGCGCCGGCGTTGTTGACGAGGACATCGATGCGGCCGTGCGCTGCAAGCGCATCCCGCCAGGTCGCCTCCGCGGCTCGTGGAAGGCGGAGGTCGGCCTGCACCAGCACGAGCCGGCCGCCGAGTTCTGCGGCGAGGGCGCGAGCAGGCTCGACTGCCGTGCCGTAGTGCGCGATCACCTCGGCGCCTTGCCGGTGGAGGAGACGGACGGTCGCCGCACCGATGCCGCGGGTTCCCCCCGTGACCAGGACCACTTTGCCGTCGAGGGGCAGCGACGGGGCCGGCTCACCCATGGTCGTCCGTGAAGACGGTGCGATGCCACGGGCGGCGAGCGGTGCCGGTCCTGTCATACATGACGTGCTTGACGACCGTGTACTCGTCGAACGAGTAGGTCGACATGTCCTTGCCGAAACCCGATTGCTTGACCCCGCCGTGCGGCATCTCGCTGACGATCGAGATGTGGTCGTTCACCCACACGACCCCGGCGCGGATCCGCTCGGTCGCCTCGAGTGCGCGGTAGACATCCCGTGTCCAGACGGATGCGGCCAGGCCGTAGATCGTGTCGTTCGCCAGACGGATGGCGTCCGCGTCGTCGTCGAACGGAAGAACCGACAGCACCGGTCCGAACACCTCGTCGCGGGCGATCTCGCTCTCCGGCGGCACGTCGGCGATCAACGTGGGGAGATAGTAGGAGCCGGCATCGAGGCCGGCGCCGGTCGGTGCTTTCCCCCCGGTCACGACACGAGCGTACCCGCGTGCCCGGTCGACCATCCCGGCGACGTGTTCGCGATGGGCTGTCGAGATGAGCGGTCCGAGGTCGGTGGACGGGTCGGAGGTGGCACCGATCCGCACGCCCCGGTAGAGCTCTGCGACGCCCTCCACGAATCGGCTGTAGACCGAGCGATGCACGATGGCACGGGTGGCCGCGGTGCAATCCTGTCCGGCGTTGATGAGGCTGCCGGCCACCGCGCCGTGGATGGCGGCGTCGAGGTCGGCGTCGTCGTAGACGACGAACGGCGCCTTGCCCCCCAGCTCGAGATGGACCCGCTTCGCTGTCGTGGCCGCGGCGTGGACCACGGTCTGCCCCACGCGGGTGGAGCCGGTGAAGGAGAGCATGTCGACGTCGGGGTGACGCAGCAGGGTCGAGCCGATCTCGGAGCCGCGCCCCGTGAGCACGTTGACCACACCGGCCGGGGCGCCGGCGCGGGTGGCGAGCTCGGCGAAGAGGATGCTGGTCAGCGGCGTCGTCTCGGCGGGCTTGAGCACGATCGTGTTGCCGGCCGCGATCGCGGGAAGGATCTTCCAGCCCGCCATCTGCAGGGGGTAGTTCCAGGGCGAGATCGACCCGACCACACCGAGCGACTCGCGGCGGATCGACGAGGTGTGCGAGCCGGAGTATTCGGCCGTGGCCTTGCCCTCCAGGTTGCGGGACGCCCCGGCGAAGAAGGCGACGTTGTCGATCGTTCCGGGAACGTCGAACTCGCGGGTGAGGCGGATCGGCTTGCCCGCCTGACGACTCTCCAGTTCGGCGAAGGCCTCGGCGTGCTCGTCGAGGAGCGCCGCCAGCTTGGTCAGCACGGCGGCACGCTCCGCCGGTGCCGCGGACGACCATTCCGGGTAGGCGGCACGGGCGGCGGCGACGGCTTTCTCGACGTCGACGTCGTCGGCGAGATCGACGCTGTCCACCACCTCGCCGGTGGACGGATCGGTGACCTCGGAACGGCGCCCCGAGGCGGATGCCACCCGCTGACCGTTGATGAATTGGGATGCGCTCACGCGTGACGTCCTTCCGACGAGGGGACCGGAACAGCGGGTGCCCAGATATCCGCGACGATGTACCCCTCGGGGTAGGGGTCGGTGTCGTCCATGACCCAGGTCGAATGCCCCGTGACCCAGGCGCGACCGGTGACGGTGGGGAGCACGGCGAGCTGCTCGCCCAGCGTGGTGGTGCCGACCAGGCGACCGACGAAGACGCTGTCGATGATGCTCCGGTGGACGAAGTCCTCGCCGAGGGGGAGCTGGCCTCGGGCGTGAAGCGCCGCCATCCGCGCGCTCGTCCCGGTTCCGCACGGCGAGCGGTCCAGAGCTCCCGTCCAGGTGTCCGGCTCGTCGGCGAGCACGACGCCGTTGGTCAGCACGACGGTGTTGCGGGAGTCCCGACCGGGGACGCGATCACCGTCGTGGATCATGACGAGGTTGACCCGGTCGATCGCCGGATTGGATGGATGTGCGAGCTGCAGCTGTTCGCGCGCGGCGAGGCGGATGAGGGCACCGGCCCGCGTGAGGCGGCGGGCGTCGTTCGACCGCAGCTCCAGGCCGAGGTCCGCCGCCCGCACCTGGGCGAAGAACTGGCCGCCGAACACGATGTCGGCCCGGATCGTGCCGTGATCGATGACCTCGAGCGGCACGTCCAGCCCCACGACGAAGGAGGGGACGTTGTTGACGGTGACCGAGGTCACCTTCCCCGCGTCGATGTGCGCGACGGCGCGGACGACTCCGACGGCGGTGTCGATGACCACCTCGGTGTCGGGACCGGTGATCGGCACGATCCCCGACTCGATCGCCGCCGTGACGGCGCACATGGTGTTCGAGCCGGACATGGGCGTGAACCCGCCCTGTTCGAGCACGATGATCCCGAAGTGCGACCCCTCATGCTCGGGGGGCAGCAGGAACACGGCGCAGAGGCCGGGATAGCCTCGCGGCTCACGCAGGATGGCGCGGCGGAGACCGTCGAGATGATCCCGGCAGTAGTCGAAGCGCTCCTTCATCGTCGCGCCGTGTACGAGTGGCGCGGCGTTGGTGATCACCCGTCCCGGCTCGCCCTCCGCGTGGACCTCGATCGCGGTGAGTTCGAAGACCGGCATGGTCAGGCGATGGCGTGCGGCCGGATGGCTCCGGCCCGCTCGAGCACGTCGGTGAGTTGCGCGCGCCGCTGCGGGGTGAGCGGCTGGACGGGGCGGCGGGCCGGGCCCACCGGGTATCCGACGATCTCGAGGGCTGCTTTGACCCCGGCGACGTAGTTCACGGACTCAAGGAAACTACTGATTTCCCAGAGCGGACCCCACAACGCGCGCGCACTTTCGATGTCTTTCCTCTCCACGAGGGCGTCCCAGAACTGCACGGCGAGTTCGGGCACGATTCCCCCGACTCCCCAGACCGACGCCTCCGCCCCGCTGGCCAGGCCGAAGAACGTGAGCGTGTCCCAGCCGTTGAAGGCTTTGATGCGGTCGCGGTGGCCGACGAGCAACTCGGTGAGGGCCACCGCGTCGCCGGAGGTGTCCTTGATGTAGTCGACTCCGTCGATGGAGCCGAGTTCGGCGAGTTCCGCCGCCGTGAGATGGATGCCGGTGTTGCCGGGGAGGTTGTAGTACATGATCGGCAGCGAGGTGGCTCCGGCGACGTCGCCGAGGAAGGTCTTCAGCGCATCCAGCGACAAGACGTCGTAGAACGGGGGCACCACCATGACGGCCGCGGCGCCGACGCGCTCGGCGTGCTGTACCAGTTCGATCGCCCCGGCGGTCGACAGCGCGCCGATGCCGGCGACGACCGGAACCCGCCCGGCGGCGGCGTCGACGTAGAGCTCGATGACCCTGCGGTACTCGTCAGGGGTGAGGGTGCTGAACTCGCCCGTGGATCCGGTGGGCACGAGGCCGTGGATGCCCGCATCGATGAGCCGGTTGGCTTGTGCGCGCAGCGCGTCCTCGTCGACGGCGGAGCCGTCGGCGGTGAAGGGGGTGGTGACGGCGGCGAGGATTCCGCGCAGTGAGACGGTGCGTCGAGTGGTCATGGGGTTCTTTCGGATCAGGCCTGGCCGCGGCGGAAGCGCGCGGGGGAGAACGGTTCGAGCAGTGGAGACGATTGGTCGTGGAGCACGAGTTTGCTCAACTCGGTCGCGGTGCCGGGGGCGAGCGTCACGCCGAGCATCGCGTGTCCGGAACTGACGTATGCATTTCCGAGACCGGGGATGCGACCGATGATGGGCAGGCCGTCCGGCGTCATGGGACGCATCCCGGCGCGGGCGGTGATCGGGGCGACGGGCGGGTTCCAGTCGCGGAAGTAGGTGCGCGGTGCTCGCATGATCGCGTCGACGCGCACACGGCGGGTCTTCTCGTCGAGGCCCCCGAATTCCATGGTGCCCGCCACGCGGAGGGCGCTGTCGAAGGGGGTGACGGCGACATGGGCATCCATGAGGCTGGTCGCGGCGCGCAGGGGGAAGGGGTCGACGTCGACGCTGTAGCCCTTGCCGGGACGCACGGGCAGCGGGTGTCCGAACATCCGCGACAGGGGGCCCGTCCAGGCGCCGGCCGCCAGGATGAACCGGTCTCCCTCGACTCTCTGCGCGCCCGCTCGCACGGCATGCACATTGCCGTTCCGGAGCGAGACCTCCTCGAGTGGACTGTCTTCGAGGATCTCGACGCCCATGTCTTCGAGTCGACGATGAAGCCCGTCAGCCAGCTCGGACGGAACGAGGTGGCGCTCCCGGGGGAATGCGATCGCGTTGCCGACCGCGTCCGACAGCAGGGGTTCGTACTCCTGTGCGGCGGATCCCTCGAGTCGAGTGGGCTCCAATCCGTACCGCTCCAACAGGTCGATGTAGCGCAAGGCCTCGTGGTAGTTCTGCTGCTCCGTGAACGCCATGAGCAGGCCGTCGTTGTGCATCTCGAAGGAGATGCCGTCGGCGCGGTAGTCGTCGAAGGTCTCGATGGACCCTTCCGCCAGCGCGAGGGTGGCGGCGAATCCCGCGCGCTGGTCGCGCTCGTTGGATGCGCGGAACATGCCGTACATGAAGGTCATGAAGGAGGGGCGAAGCGACGGCCGGATGAAGAGCGGGCTGTCGGGACGCAGCATCCACTTCAACGAGGTGGCGACCACGCCGGGTCCGGCCACCGGGGCACCGTGGGCCGGCACGACCCAGCCGGCGTTGACCGCCGACGCCCCGAGTCCCGTCTTCCTGGCATCCAGCACGGTCACCGAGGCGCCGTCGCGGGCGAGTTGGTAGGCGGTCGCGAGTCCGATGACTCCGCCTCCGACGATGACCGCATGCATGGTTGAGCTGTTCCTTCCGTTGGTGTGTCGAGATTCAGAAGCGGACCGCGTCGACGAACTTCTTGAAGTCGGGGTTCGTGTTGTGGTTGAAGGCCTCGTCGGGTGTCGCGTTGACGGCGATCCTCCCGTCGTGGAAGAACACCACGCGATCGGCTGCTTTCGAGGCGAAGGCCATGTCGTGGGTGACGAGGGCGACGGCGATCCCTTCGTCCTGCTTGAGTCGCCGCAGCACCTCGAGCACCTCGGCGGCGACCGGCGGATCGAGGGCGCTGGTGATCTCGTCGCAGAGCAGGAGTTTGGGGCGCATCATGATCGCGCGCGCGATGGCCACCCGCTGACGTTCCCCGCCGGAGAGCTGGGACGGACGGCTGCGCAGATGCGCCGACATGCCCACCTCGGCGAGAGCCGCCTCGGCTCGCGAGAGGGCCTCCCGGGAGGAGATTCCCAGCCTGCGACGCGGTGCGAGGGTGAGATTGGCGAGGACGTCCATGTGCGGCCAGAGGGTGTAGCTCTGGAACACCATGCCGATCTTCCCGCGCACCTCCGCCCATTCGCGCGTGCGGGTGGTGTCTGCGAAGACCTCCCTGCCGTCGAAGACGATGCGGCCGCCGTCGGGATCGGTGAGTCCGGCGAGGGCACGCAACAGGGTGCTCTTGCCCGAGCCCGACTTGCCGATGATGACGGTGATGTCGCCGGCGAGCATGTCGAAATCCACGGCCGTGAGGATCTGGCGATCGCCGAAGCTCTTCTGCAGCCCACGTGCCGAGACGAGGATCTCGCCGATGCTCGCGGTCACCGTCGACGGTTTCGCGCCACGCGCTTCGCGGCTGTCGGACGAGGTGAGGTCGTTGTTCCTGTTCATACGGGCCTGGCTCCAGGTACTAGCTGACGAAGGCGGCGCCTGCCTCGCGGGGAGGTCGTGCCGCTCTCGAGGAGGCGGCGCTCGATCCGACTCGTGATGAGCGACACGGGGAAGGCGATGAGGAAGTAGGTGACGGCGGCGGCGGTGAGAGGCTCGAGCGAGCGGTAGTTCTGGGCCGCGATCGATTGGGCCACGAACATGAGGTCGCTGACCGCGATGGTCGACACCAGCGCCGTGTCCTTGAACATCGAGATGTTCAGCGACAGGATCACCGGGAGCTGCTGCCGGAGCGCCTGCGGGAGGATGATGTGCATCGTCCGCTCGAACCTCGTGAGCTGCAGGACTTTCGCTGCTTCGATCTGCTCGATGGGAACGGCCTGGAATCCGCTGCGGTACGCCTCCGCCATGAAGGCGGTGAGGTTGAGGGTGAGCGCGATGATGGCGGAGGGGATCCCGGGGATGGCGATCCCCGTCAGCGCGGGCAGCGCGTAGAAGATCCAGAACAGCTGCACGAGCATGGGCGTGCATCGGAACAGCTCGATGTAGCCCTGTGCGACCCACCTGATGATCTCGATACGAGACATCCGCGCGAACGCGACCGGGACGGCGATCACCATGCTGAGCGCGATGACGACGAGGGTCAGCCACAGGGTCAGCCACAGGCCCGCTGCGAATGCCGGGATGTGGTCGGTGATTATCGACCAGTCGGGTACGTAGGTGGGTCGCACAGGAGATACCGCCTTACTTCTGCCAGTCGCCCAGGTTGCCGACCTCGCGGTAGCCGACGGCCTTGAACGCCGCGGTCAGCTCGCCGTCGTCCTGCGCATCCTGGATGGCGATGTTGATGATCTGGAGCGACCGCGGGTCGATGTTCTCCGGCACCCCGAAGCCCGAGGCGGACTGGTAGTAGATCGGATCGGGCACGATGATCTTCTTCGTGCTGTCGGCCCCGACGATGCCGCCGGCCGTTCCGAGGTCGCAGGACAGGGCTGCCACTCGGCCCGCATCCAGCGCAGCGGTGCCTTCCTGGAAGTTGCCGACCTCGAGCAGGCTGGCACCCTCGGCGGTCAGCGCCGCGTTCGCCGCGTCACCCTGAGGGCTTGCGATCTGCGCTCCGGCCGCGACGATGTCGCCGATCGAGTTGTACGGCGAGTCCGCTTCGACCACGAGAACCGCCTGGTAGACGAGCACCGGGTTGGAGAACTGGATGCTGGTGGCCCGCTCGAGCGTGTCGTCGAGGTAGGCGGCGAAGTCGTACTGACCCGCCTGCAGGCCGGCGACGATGTTCGACCAGGTGGCGGGCACCGCGACGTACTTCACGCCGAGCTGCTTCGCGAGGTTCTGCAACGGCAGGGTGAAGGGGCCACCCTTCACGCCGTTCGCGTCGGCCTCCATCGTGGTGAGCGGGGCCGCCTCGGCGATGCCGACGCGCAGCTCGCCACGCGACTTGATGGCCTCGATGAACGAGCCGGGAAGGGGGACGTCACTGGATCCTCCGGTGCCGCCGCCGCTGCCGGCGAGCTTGGCGCCGAGGAAGCCGCCGCCGAGGGCGAGGGCGATCACGGCAAGGATGCTGAGCGCGATCCTGGTGGGTTTGGTCATAGGAATTCTCCTGAGTTGAGTGCGGACATGCGCCTTCTGGTGATGGGGAGTTCCCGGGCGGTGTGAGTCGAGATGCGTTGCCACCGCGCGAGGAGGGGTGCCGATGGGCGAGGAATTCGCGGCGAGGCGAGGTCGCGGGGGCGACGTGTTGGCCGAGCAGTCGCGCTCATCGTTGAGGTGCTCCTGACTTCATTGTCTGAATGTCAAACAACCTTGTTTGCGATGTCACTGTAACCGGCATCCGCGGACGACTGCAAGACCCATGCGCGCCGGGAGCGACGAAACCCTCCCGAGGGTTCGCGCGGAAGCGGCCCGCGTGACATCCCCCGGCGCGGCGGGAACCGGACGCGTCGCGACCGAGCTCGCTAGGAGATGACGGCGCCGTGGCGGGCGATCTCAGCCTGGGAGAGCTGAGCGATCAGATCCTCGGCGCTGTCGATGGTGTGATGCACCAGCGCGTCGTGGATGACCGCTCGATCCCGAGTGCGGATCGCCGTCATGAGCTTCTCGTGCAGCCGCAGTGCGCGAGGGGGGTCGGAACGGGTCGCCTGATCCTCGGCGAGCGCGAGGGTCAGGTGCGCTTCGGTCACCGGCCAGAGCTTCAGCAGCAGGAAGTTGCCCGAGGCGGCCCAGATCTGCCGATGGAATGCGACGTGCGCGTCATGCTGAACGACAGGGTCGGGGTCGAGCGCCGCGCTACGGAATCGTTCCCATCCGGACTCCACGAGTGACAGCCGCTCCCCCGATTCGTCCGCGAGGATCTCGTCGATGGCGAGGCTGTCCAGGTGCAGTCTCACGCGGGCGATGTCCCTCATCTCCTGATGGGTGACCTCGGCGACATGGAGACCGCGGTAGGGCTCCTGGATGAGCAAGCCCTCCCGAGCGAGTTGGTTGAGCGCCTCGCGGAGCGTGGGCCGACTGACCTTCAGCGCGGCGGCGAGCTCCATCTCCGTGAGCTTCTGCCCGGGCGTGAGGGCCCCTTCGATGATCGCTCGACGAATCTCGGTGCGGACCGCTTCTTTGCGCGAGGACGGCGAGACGGCGTTGGGGCCCCGGCGTGCGTCCCAGTGGTTCGCTGCATTGGTCATGATGGTCCGCTTCGTCTCGTTGCGCGTCACGATACCAAAGCTTGTAAGACAAACGAGTGGTCAGGCTCCGGTGAGAGCTCGTCGAGGGTTCACCACCGTGATGGTGTGCACCTGCTCCGCGGTGAGGCCCTTTTCGTGCATGAGCGGGACGACGCTCTCGAGCAGGTAGGCATAGCCCTCGCCGCCGTAGCTGCGCAGGCTGGTCTTGGTGTAGATGTCCGTCGAGACGATCACCTGGTCGAGGTGACCGTGCTCGGCCAGCGCCAGGATGTAGTCCACGCGGGTCGCGTCGTTGGGCTGATAGACCGGGTGCTCGACCGCCGTGAACGGGTAGTGGCTCATCTCCTGTCCGAACAGGTCGAGCTCGAGATAGCATCCGGTCGCGGCGAGTCGCAGGATCGCCTCGGCGCTGAAGAGGGTGCGATCGATGTGACCCATCACGGTCCGATCGAGCGCGCCCCCTTCGGACTCGATGATGCGGAGCGCGTCGTAGGGCGCCTCCGGCGAATGGCCGGGATGGATGAGCAACGCGACATCGGTCAGGCTCTGTGCTCGCGCGGCGGACCGCAACGCGAGCAACTCCCCCGGGTGCATGGGCGAGAAGAGCCCGACTTCGCCGATGAGCCCGGCGCGGATTCCGGTGCCGGCGACGCCCTCCTGAAGGTCTCGGACGGTCTCGTCGGTGAGCTCGCCCAGATCGCGATCCTCCATCCCCGGCGGGTGGAACGAGTGGGTGTAGTAGCCGCTGCCCATGATCACGTTGAGCCCGCTGCGCTCGGCGATCTCGTGCAATCCCTCTGGATCGCGGCCGAGTCCGCGGCTGGTCGCATCGACGATGGTTCTCCCCCCGCTGGCGGAATAGAGCGCCAGTTCGGTCACGGCGACGTCGCGATCCAGCAGTCGCGTGTTCGCGGGTGGATGTTCCCGTCGAAGCCGGTAGTAGTTCCACAGAGTGATCGGATCGTCCTCCGGCGGGATGGCCGCGCCGTGGGAGGCATCCAAGAGAAGGTGCTCGTGGAACTGGGTATGGCCGAGCTCGGACGGGTCGACGGGCCCGAGGACGGTCTGGACGTGCGACAGTGTCATCGTTCTCCTCGTGTCGAGGCCTGCAACGGGGTGAGCCCCAGTTCGTCCGCGGTCTGACGCAGGGCTCGCCAGGTGAACGGCTGGATCTCGACCTCCGCGTGCCCGGCCGCGTCCGGGAATCCGCGCTGACCGGGAATCCGCACCGGGTCGCATCCCTCCTCGACGGGGACCTCGGCGACGTAGCCCACGAACTGATCGACCTCCGCGTGGAAGTCGTCGAGGCGACGGAGGCGAGAGATGTCGATGCCGATCATGAGCACGCCCTGCTGGTCGGGTGCGGTGCGTTCGGAGACGGTTCCCGCCTCCGTGAGCGCACCGGACAGCGCTTCGACGACGAGCGCGAGACCGAACCCCTTCACCCCGCCGAAGAACTGCATGACACCCGCGGAGTCGGCCCACGCGGCGGGGATGTCCTCTCCTCGGTCGCGCCATTCGGAGATCCGGCCGATGGCGACCGCGCTGGTCGCCATGTCGAGCACGAGATGGGGGCCGGGGCGGCGGGGGATGCCTGCGGCGAGGGGGTTGGTGGACATCCGTCCCTCTGCTCCGCCGGGCGGGGCCACCAGCTGCCCGGCTCCACTGTTGTTCGCGAACAGCAGCGTTGCGATCCCCTGATCGGCCGCGCGGATGCAGAAGTCGGCGAAACGTCCGGCGTACTCGGCGTTGCGCACCGCGACGGCCGCGATGCCGTGGAGCTGAGCGCGCTGGATGAGCAACTCGGTGGCGTCGCGAAGAACGAGGTGTCCGAAGCCGTGATGGCCGTCGACGCGCAGCACGGAGCCGCGGTCCAGGTCGACCGAGGTCTCGGCGGTGGGGTTGGCGTGCCCGGCGGTGACTCGCCGTATGTACTCCGGCAGGCGACGAAGACCATGCGAGTCGTGACCGGCGGCCTGCGAGGCGACGATCTGGGCGGCCATCTCCTCGGCATCCCGTGGACGCACCCCCACCGTCTCCAACGCCTCCGCGGCGAACTCCCTCAGCCGTGCGGCGGACGCGGTGACCACGCCGCCCGGCGCGCCTTCGCGGGCGGCGACCATCATGTCCGCGCTCGGGGAGGTGCTATCCCCACGGTCTCCGCGACCTCGAGCAATCGCGCCCAGGTGAACGCCTGAATGGGGACGCCCTCCCGCCTCCGACGGACGACGTTCGCCGCGGAGGACTCCCCGGGCGCGCGTATCGCCGGCGCATCCGCGACGAGCGGGGTGCTCTTCACGTAGCCGAGAAAGGCGTCGACCTCGGCGGCGAACTCGTCGAGCGGGCGGAACGCGGCGACGTCGAGGGCGATCAGGAGCGCGCCCTGGTGATCGGGCGCGGGCTGGGCCGACACGGTTCCCGCGCCGGTCAACGCGCCCCCGAGCGCCTCCGCGATGAGCGCCAGCCCGAAGCCCTTGGTGCCCCCGACGAACTGCAGCAGGCCAGAGGGGCCGACCCACGCGGGGTCGAGAGGCTCTCCGCGGTCCTCCCATTCGCTGACCCGCCCGCCCGCGACGACACTCGTCGCCATGTCGAGGATCAGGTGCGGCGGATGGGAGCGGGGGATGCCTGCGGCGATCGGGTTGGTCGACAGGCGCGCTTCCACCGCGCCGGGCGGTGCGACGATCTGCCCCGCTCCGCTGTCGTTGACGAAGATCAGCAACGCGACGCCCTGCGACGCCGCTTGCTCGCAGAAGTCGGCCAGGCGTCCCGCGTACTCGGCGTTGTGGACGGCGACAGCGGCGATCCCTCCGAGGCGGGCACGCTCGATCGCGAGCCGGGTGGCGTCGCGGAGCACGAGATGGCCGTACGCCTCGTTGCCGTTCACCCGCACGAGCGAGCCGGCGTCGACCTCGATGACGCACGTCGCGCCCGGCTTGGCGAAACCCGCCCGTGCCCGATCGACGTAGTGCGGGAGGCGCCGCATCCCGTGCGATTCGTGACCGCTCATCTCGGAACCGACGATCTGTCGAGCCATGTCGGACGCATCCGGGTCGCGGAGGCCCACGGCGGTGAGCGCCTCGGTGGTGAAGCGCAGAAGATCGGCCTCGGTGCTGACGACGGGCCGCTCTGAGGCCGCCGCGTTCATGCCTGGATGCGCCCCTCGACCACGGCGAAGGCCTGCAGCGCGGCATCGACGAACTCTCGCACCTGCTCGTCTCCCGCGACCAGCGGCGGCGAAAACTGGATCTGACCCTCCACCAGCGAGCGGGTGAGCACGCCGACCTCGCGCATGGCCGCGGCGACCGCGCTCGGCACGAAGGGATTGTCGTGCACCATCGACGGCTCGAACTCCACCGCCGCCATGAAGGCCGGCCCGGTGCGCACCTCGTGTACGAGCGGATGTTCGCTCAGGGGCCGCAGGAGTTCCGGCATCCGTGTCTCGATGTCGCGGACGTGTGCGGGGAGCTGTTCGCGTTCGAGGATCGCGAGGTTCGCCAGGGCGACGGCGGCGCCCCCGGGATGACCGGAGTAGGTGTAGCCGTGGTTGAACGCGCCCGCCCGGCCGTCGTAGAACGGGGCGGAGACCCGGTCGCCGACGATGAGGGCGCCGAGCGGGACGTAGCCGGAGGTCAGCCCCTTCGCGCAGACGACGATGTCCGGTTCCAAGCCGAATCGAGAGGAGGCGAACCAGTCCCCCGACCGGCCGAACCCGGTCACCACCTCGTCGGCGACCAGGATGATGTCGTTGTCCCGGCAGATCTTCGCGATGCGCTCGAGATAGCCGTCCGGCGGAAAGCGGACGCCGCCCGCGGCGATGATGGGCTCGAGGATGAACGCGGCGATGCGGTCTCTCCCCATCTCATCGATCAAACGCTGCAGCGCTTCACTCGAATCCCACGGAATGCGAGCCGTGTCGTCGATGAGCTCCCCGAAGCCCTCGTAGTCGAGGGCGATCCCCCCGATGCCCGTGCTCCCCATGTGGCCACCGTGGTAGGAGTAGCTCCTCGAGACGATCACGCGCCTCTCGGGCTGCCCCATCACGCGCCAATACCGACGCACGAGCTTGATCATCGTGTCGTTGGAGTCGGAGCCACCGCTCGAGAAGAACACGGCGGCACCCGAGGTGGGCGTCAACTGCGACAGCCGCTCCGCGAGCTCCTCGGCGGGCGCGTTGGTGTACACGCCGAACGTCGAGTACGCCGCCAGGGTCGCGAGCTGTCGCTGGGCGGCGTCCGCGATCTCCTGCCGTCCGTGGCCGACGTTGCAGAACCAGAGGCCCGCGGACGCGTCCAGGTATCGGCGGCCGGTGTCGTCGTAGAGATACGCCCCTTCGCCCCGCGCGACGACAAAGGGGGGCGCGTCCTTGACCAACGCCATGTCCGCGAAACCGTGCCACATCTTCGTCCGCACTTCTGCTCCCTACCGTCCTCGGTGTTCGGGTTCTCAGTATTCGAGGCGGTGCCGAGGCGGTCAATGCCGTATGGCGTGTGACTCATGACCGAGAAGCCTTGTGGCCCGTGAATATGGTGCTCGTGCCGGATCGTAGGTAATGTTTGGCGTCATGTTCGGTCATGACACCGTGCGGTCGCTGCTCGCGGCCGTCGATCTCGTCAACACCGCCGTGTCACCGGATACGCTGCGAACACCCGCGGATCTCGAGGCCTTCGTGACGGAGCGCAACTTCACCGGCGTGCGCAGAGGAACCCCCGCTGAACTGCACGAGGTGCGCATGGTGCGACCGATCGTGCGCCACATGCTCACGGGGCCGCCGCTCGAGATCGTCGAGCTCGTGAACCGACTTCTTCGCGAGGCTCGAGCTGTGCCCCAGCTCGTCAAGCACGATGAGCTGGAATGGCATGTTCACGCGGTGGCGGATGGCGCCCCCCTGTCGACCCGGATCCTGGTGGAGATCGCGGTCGCCATGCTGGACGTGCTGCGCGCCGACGAGAACGTGCGCATCAGGGTCTGCGAGGCCCCCGCGTGCGAGCGTCTCGTGATGGACTTGTCGCGCAATCGTTCGAGACGGTTCTGCAGTTCGGCGTGCGGCAATCGCGTGGCAGTCGCCGCCTACCGATCTCGGCGGCGCTCGGGTGCCGCGCCTCAGCCTGTCCAGGTCTGAGTCGGCCGCCGGCCCTCCCCTCGCTGAGTGGTCGGTTTCTGGCCTCAAACCGCCGGTTTGAGGCCAGAAACCGACCACTCAGCGAGGGGGGCGTGAGGTTCTCAGGCTCCGCATAGGCGCGGGTAGCGAAGCGCTCAAGAGGCGTCCCTACCGTCACGAACGAGACCCGGCGCACCCGGCCCGGCTCGGAGAGGCCTCCGATGGCATCGTTCCTGACGCGCATCCGCACGCGCACCTGGATCATCGCGGGCGCGGCGACCGCGCTCGTGCTGGGCGGCGCAGCCGTCTACGTGTTCGGCTTCGCGCTCCCCGGCACCCAGCAGGGTGCCCAGGCGCAATCGTTCGACGTCACGCAGCAGGCGAGCCTGCAGACCCTCGCGAAGACGGTCACGGCGAGCGGCACGCTCACGCCGCTCGTCAACCAGGAGGTCGAGTGGGCCGGATCGGGCACGGTGCTCTCGGTCGCTGTCACCGCGGGGCAGAAGGTCGCCGTGGGCGACGTCCTCGGCACGATCGACACCCTGCAGCTGAACGCCGACCTGCTCGAGGCCAAGGCGACCCTCGCGTCGGCGAAGGCGAAGCTCGCGGATGCGAAGTCCAGCTCGACGGGATCCGCGGCCTCGCTCGCCACGATCGCGGCGGCCACGGCATCCGTCTCGGTGGCGGAGGCCTCGGTGACCTCCGCCCAGTCGGCCTTCGACGGCGCGACGCTCGTCGCACCCGTCGCCGGCACCGTCACCGCGGTCAACGTCGCGGTCGGCGACACGGTCGGCTCGAGCAGCTCGGGCGGCTCGGGCGGCGGCTCCGGCTCGGGCGGTGGCGGGTCGACCTCGAGCTCCTCGAGCAGCGCCGCCTTCACGATCGTCGGCACCGACGCCTGGGAGGTCTCGACGACCGTCACCGAAGCGGATGTCGCCCTCATCGCCGTCGGCGACGTCGTGAACCTCACGACCGACGACAGCACGGCCCTCACCGGCAAGGTGACCGCCGTCGGGATGCTGCCCTCCACGACCTCGGGCGCGGCCGAATACCCCGTGACGGTGGCCGTCGACGGCACCGCGGACGGCCTCTTCGACGGGGTCTCGGTCGACCTCTCGATCGTCTACGAGAGCCGCGAGAACGTGCTCACCGTGCCGAGCGCGGCGGTCACGACGACCGACGGCACGAGCACGGTGACCGTCGTCGCCGCGGACGGCACGAAGACCTCGACGACCGTCAAGGTCGGCGAGACCGTCGGCAACCTCACCGAGATCACCTCCGGGATCGCCGAAGGCGACACGGTGCTCGTGAACTCCTTCACGCCCGGCGAGGGCAACTCCGGCACCACGAGCGGCGGACGGCAGGGCGACGGGCAGTTCCCCGGTGGCGAGCCGCCGAGCGGCGGAGGCCAGGGCGGGATGAGTGGCAGCCAGAGCGGCACGAGCGGCGGCACCAGCGGCCAGACGCGGCAGGGGTCGAACGGATGAGCGCCGCAGCCGCATCCCCCGTCATCGAGCTCGCCGGCGTGCGCAAGACCTACCGCTCCGGCTCGATCGAGTTCGAGGCCCTCCGCGGCATCGA
The DNA here is from genome assembly GCA_003243275.1 of Leifsonia xyli. Lineage (GTDB taxonomy): Bacteria > Actinomycetota > Actinomycetes > Actinomycetales > Microbacteriaceae > Homoserinibacter. The sequence goes on from QFQR01000002.1 coordinate 95,615, forward strand.
CCTCGACATCCATCGCGGCGAATACCTCGCCATCATGGGGCCGTCCGGCTCCGGGAAGTCGACCCTGATGAACGTGCTCGGCTGCCTCGACGTCGTCACCGCCGGGAGCTACCGCCTGGCCGGCGTCGACGTCGAGGAGCTCGACGAGGCCGAGCTCGCCCGCATCCGCAACCGCGAGATCGGATTCGTGTTCCAGGGCTTCAACCTGCTGCCCTCGCTCTCGGCCTGGCGCAACGTCGAGCTGCCGCTCGTGTACGCGGGCGTCGAGAGGGCGGAGCGTCGCGAACGAGCGGCCCGCGCGCTCGAGCGGGTCGGCCTCGGCGACAAGCTCGACAACAGGCCGGGCGAGCTCTCCGGCGGCCAGCAGCAACGCGTCGCCGTCGCCCGCGCCCTCGTCGGCGAGCCGACCATGATCCTCGCCGACGAGCCCACCGGCAACCTCGACTCGGCCTCAACCGCCGATGTGCTGGGGCTCTTCCAGGAACTGAACGAGGCCGGTCGCACGATCGTGCTCATCACCCACGAGGCCGAGGTCGCCGAGCATGCCGGACGGATCGTGCGGGTGCGCGACGGCCTCATCGTGGCCTCCGAGGCGGTGGCGGCATGAACTGGACCGAGACCCTCCACACCTCGTGGTCGGCGGTGCGCTCGCACGCGCTGCGCTCCCTGTTGACGGTGCTCGGCATCCTCATCGGCATCGCCGCGGTCATCCTCACCGTCGGCCTCGGCCTCGGAACCCAGAAGGATGTCGCCGCACAGATCGACTCGCTCGGCAGCAACCTGCTGATCGTCTCGCCCGGCAGCTCGACCGACACCTCGGGGATGCGCGGCGGCTTCGGCACCGCGACCACCCTCACCCAGGCGGATGCGGCGGCCCTCACCTCGGAGACGAACGCGCCCGACATCGCGGCCGTCGCGCCCGAGAAGACCACCTCGCTCGCGCTCGAAGCGAACGACACCAACTGGACCACCTCGGTGACCGGCACCACGGTGTCCTGGCTGGAGGTGCGCGCCCGCACCCTCGAGTACGGCTCCTTCTTCACCCAGGACGAGGTCGACCAGGCCGCCAAGGTGGTCGTGCTCGGCTCCGAGACGGCGACCGAGCTGTTCGGCCGCACGGGCGTCGTCGGGCAGACGGTCGAGATCGACGGCACCTCCTTCGAGATCGTCGGCGTGCTCGCCTCGGCCGGCTCCGACAGCTCCTCGAACCTCGACGACGTGGCGATCGCGCCGCTCTCGACCGTGGCGAACGTGCTCGTGGGCGGCACCTCGGCATCCGCCGTCTCGACCGTGTACCTGCAGGCCGCCTCGGCCGAGCAGCTCTCGGCCGCCTATCAGGAGGCGCAGACGATCCTGCTGAACCGGCACGGCATCACCTCGAGCGACGACGCCGACTTCACGATCGCGAGCCAGGAGGCCCTCGTCGAGACGGCCACCTCGATCTACCAGACTCTCACCATCCTGCTCACCGGCATCGCGGCGCTCTCGCTGCTCGTCGGCGGCATCGGGGTGATGAACATCATGCTCGTCTCGGTCACCGAACGCACCCGTGAGATCGGCCTGCGCAAAGCGCTCGGCGCGCCGCCGTGGGCGATCCGGCGGCAGTTCCTCACCGAGGCGGCGATCCTGGGACTCGGCGGCGGCGTGCTCGGAGCCGCGGTGGGCGCGATCGGCACCCTCGTACTGCCGCCGCTCATCGGCAGCTCGGTGGTGCTCTCGCCCGCCGCGGTCGCGGGGGCGCTCGCGGTGTCGATCGCGATCGGGATCGTGTTCGGGGTGTACCCGGCGACGCGCGCTGCGCGCCTCGCCCCCATCGACGCCCTGCGAACGGAGTGACGGAGACATGGTGACGAAGAAGAAGACCGGATTCCGCGGCTGGCTGACGCGCGGACGCCTCATCGGGGCGGGCGTGGTGACCGGCGCACTCGTGCTCGCGGGCGGCGGGATCGCCTGGGCGAACGCGGCCGGCACGGCATCCGGATACCGCACCGCGGTGGCCGAGACCGGCTCGGTCGACGAGACGTTGTCGCTCAGCGGCGCCCTCGCCTCGGCGACCCGACGGGATCGGGCGTTCGCGGCATCCGGAACCGTCACGGCGGTGAATGTCGCGGTCGGCGACCGGGTCGAGGCGGGTGCGGTGCTCGCGACCATCGACGACTCCTCGTTGCAGGATGCCGTCGAGTCGGCCACCTCGAAGCTCGCCACGGCGCAGCAGGCGCTCGCCGACGACCTCTCCTCGCAGACGTCGTCGTCGAGCTCGACCACGAGCTCGGCCACGTCGTCGGGATCGTCGGGGTCGTCGTCGGGGAGCTCGGGCTCCTCGAGCTCGGCGCGCTCGGTGGCGATCACCGCGGCCGTCGCCCAGGTGAAGACCGCCCAGCAGAACCTGCTGACCCTCGCGGATGCCGCCGTGACCGCACTCGCCGCGGCGCAGAGCTCGCTCGCCGACTCCGCGACCGTGTGCAAGCCGTTCCTCGACGCGACGCTCGTCGACGGCACCGGCGCGAGTGCCGATCCGAGCGCGGACCCGAGCGCCGACCCGAGCGCGACGCCCACCTCGAGCGAGTCCGCCGACAGCGCGACCGCGCTCACCCTCACGGCGGTGCAGCAGCTCCTCGCGGCATGCCAGGCGGCGATCTCGGGCGTCGGCGACACGCAGACCGTCGTCCAGACGGCGCAAGCCGCCGTGCAGGCCGCCATGAGCGACCTCGACACCGCCGTCAGCGCGTTGCAGGAGGCCGCGGGCACCACGTCGAGCGGCAGCTCGGGGTCGGGCGGCACCTCGTCGTCGTCGGGCGGCACCTCGTCGTCCGGCGGGGGCTCGGCATCCTCGTCCCGCACCGCGAGCGCGGCGGACATCGTCGCCGACCGGTCGGATGTGGCGCTCGCCGAGGCGAATCTCGCGATCGCCCAGCACGAGCTGTCGGCCGCCTCGCTCACGACCCCCATCGCCGGCACCGTCGCCTACGTCGGCTTCGCGGTCGGCGACAGCGTCTCGGCGGGCTCGTCGACGCAGTTCGTGGCGGTGATCGGCGACGACGGGTACACGATCACGGCGACCGTCGATCTCGCCCAGATCGCGAAGGTGAAGGTCGGTCAGACCGGCACCGCGGTGATCACCTCGAGCGGCGCGAGCTACGCCGCCACGGTGTCGGCCGTGGGGCTCGTCAACGTGTCGAGCACCTCGACCCCCGCCTACGACGTCGAGCTCGCGATCGACCCCGCGGGTGCGACGCTGCTGAACGGCGCCGCCGTCGAGGCGACGATCGACATCGCGGGCGCATCCGAGGTGCTCACGGTGCCGCTGTCGGCGTTGCACGTCGACGGCACCGCGTACACCGTGCAGCGTCTCGTCGACGGCGTGCTCACGAGCGTTCCCGTCGAGGTGGGGGTGATCGGATCGGAACGGGTCGAGATCACCTCGGGGCTGGCCGCCGGTGACGAGGTCGTGCTCGCCGATCTGGGGGCCGACGTGACCTCGGATGCGACCACGACCACGACGCGACGCGGCAGCGGCAGCGGCGGCAGCGGCTCCTTCGGGGGTGGCTCCTTCGGCGGGGGCGGCCAGGGCGGCCCACCCTCCAACTGACCCAGGCTCACCCCACCCTCGCTGAGTGGTCGGTTTCTGGCCTCAAACCGCCGGTTTGAGGCCAGAAACCGACCATTCAGCGATCAGGGCTCGGGTCCGCGCGCTCCAGCAGCACCATGACCTCGTAGTGCTCGGTCTGCGGGAACATGTCGAACACTCGGATGCGGCGCGCCCGCAGAGACGGCATCGCGGCGAGGTCGCGGGCCAAGGACTCCGCGTTGCAGCTCGAGTAGACGACCGTCCGCACCCCGGATGCCTCGAGCGTCGCGCACAGCTCCGCGCCGAGGCCGCGGCGGGGCGGGTTCACGATCACCGTATCCGGCGCATCCGCCCCCGTGACGGCGGTCGCGTCGCCCACTCGGAAGGCGACATCCGCGAGGCCGGCCTCGGCCGCCGACAGCCGGGCCGATTCGATCGCGGGCTCGCTCACCTCGATGCCGAGCACCCGCCGCCCGGGCGCCGCCACGTGCAGCGCGAAGCCGCCGACCCCGCAGTACAGATCCCAGACGGATGCAGGCGCCGCCTCGTCGAGCCACTCCCGCGCCTGCCGGTAGAGCCCCGCCGCGACCTCGGTGTTGGTCTGGAAGAAGCTTCCCGGCCGCAGGTGCAGCGTCACCGCATCGAGCCGCATCGCGAGCGACTCGTCGGCCGTGAGCGGCACCTCCGTCTCGCCCTCGAGCACCGCCTTGTGCTCGGGCAGCAGGTTCGCGGTGACGACCGCGAGCTGCGGCAGCTCGGCGAGCAGGCTCGGCAGGTGCTTGCGGATGCGGGGCAACGCCTCGGTCGAGCGCAGCACGAAACGCAGCATCAGGCGGCCGTCCGGCGACTCGGTCAGCAGCACGTTCTTCAGCTCGCCACGGCGGGCGGGCACGTCGTAGGGCACGAGCTGCGCGCGCGTGACGAACGCGGTGATCGCCGGGAACGCGGCCCGCAGTCCCGCGGCCAGCACGCCGCATCCGCTCAGGTCGACGCCGTGGCGGTCGGCATCGAGGATGCCGAGGGTCGGCGCCTCGACGCTGCCCCCGACCACCATCTTCGCCTTGTTGCGGAAGGCCTCGGGGTGCGAGGCGACGGGCGGCAGCCAGCTCGCATCCGCCCACCGCGCGAGCAGCCCCTCCGCGTGCGCGACCTTCCCGGCGAGCTGTGCGTCGTACGGGGCGCCCATGAGTGTGCAGGAGCGGCACACCCCCGCGTCGAAGTAGTCGCATCGCACCCGGTCACGATACGCCGCCCCCGCACCTCGAAAATGCAGGAGTTTCTCGCGGTGTGTCCCGCGAGTTCGCGGGGGTGACGGGTCGACACGCGCGGGTTCTCCTGCATTTTCGACACAGCGATCCGGCGGGTGGCGGGTGGCAGCCGGCGGCCGGCGGCAGCCGGCGGCCGGCGGCAGCCGGGCCGGCAGTCGGCAGGAGCCGCGGATGCCTCAGCGCGCGTCGTAGGCGGCGCGCGAGCGCTCGATGGCGCTCTGGTGCTCCATCGCCCAGCTGAGCAGCGCGATCGACGCGTCGACGAGGCTCGCGCCCATCGGCGTCAGCTCGTACTCGACACGCGGCGGCACCTCGGCGTGCACGGTGCGCACCAGCAGCCCGTCGCGCTCGAGCTGGCGCAGGGTGAGGGTGAGCATCCGCTGCGAGATCCCGGGGATGTGCGTGCGCAACTCGGTGAACCGCAGCCGCCCGCCGCGCAGCGTCGCCACGACGAGCAGCGACCACTTGTCGCCGACGCGCGTCAGCACGTCGCGGATGGCGCGCTCGTCGGCGCCCCTGTCGAGGCAGGCGCCCTCGTAGTCGGTGAGCGCCGCGGGCGCGGATGGCCGTTCCGGTGTCGCCATCGTTCCTCCCGTGTCGGCGGGGCACACACGTGTGCCTTTTGTACGCGACCCCCCGATCACCGAACATGGGGTTGCTCACAAAGAGTAACCGACCACACGAGGAATAACCCATGCTCATCGCCTACTGGATCGTCGCCGGACTCACGGCCCTCGCCTTCCTCGCCGCCGGCGGGATGAAAGTCGCCCGCGCGAAGGAGCAGCTCGTCGCATCCGGTCTGGCCTGGGCGGAGGACTTCGCGCTCGTGCAGGTCAAGCTCATCGGCGCGGCCGAGGTGCTCGGCGCCCTCGGCCTCGTGCTGCCGATGGCGACCGGGATCCTGCCCGTCCTCTCCCCGATCGCCGGCATCTGCCTCGCCGTGATCATGGTCGGTGCGGTGGTCGTGCACGTGCGCCGCCACGAGCCACCGGCGCCCGCGATCGTGCTGGCCCTGCTCGCCGCGGCGAGCGCCGTGCTCGGATTCCTCGCGATCGGATAGTCTCCGAGGCTGTGAGCCACAATCCGGATGCGACTCCCGCACCACGCATCCGGTGGGGTCGATGGATCGCGTGGGGCCTCGCCCTCGTGGCCGCCGCGGCCCTCGTGGTGCTGCTCGCGCGCTGGCTGCGCGGGCTCGAGCCGGTGCAGGACTTCCTCCTGAGCTTCCCCGGCAGCTACCCGCTCCCCGACGGCGCGCCCGTCGGGCTGCCCGCCTGGCTCGGTTGGCAGCACTTCTTCAACGCCTTCCTGCTCGTGCTGGTGGTGCGCACGGGGCTGCTCTCCCGCGCCGAGAAGCAGCCGACGGCGCTCTGGACCTCGCGCCGCAACCGCCGCCGCCGCATGAGCGTCACCGTCTGGCTGCACCTCGCGCTCGACGTGGCGTGGATCGCCAACGGCATCCTCTACGTCGTGCTGCTGTTCGCGACCGGCCAGTGGGTGCGCATCGTGCCGACGGACTGGGCTGTGGTGCCGAACGCGCTCTCGGCGGCGCTGCAATACGCATCCCTCGACTGGCCGCTCGAGAACGGTTGGGTCAACTACAACAGCCTGCAGCAGCTGAGCTATTTCGCGATCGTGTTCCTCGCGGCTCCGCTCGCGATCGTGTCAGGCGCGCGGATGTCGGCCTTCTGGCCGCGCGGAGCCGAGCGGCTGAACCGGCTCTATCCGTTCTCGGTGGCGAAGGCCGTGCACCTGCCGGTCATGGTGTTCTTCGTCGCCTTCACGGTGACGCACGTGACGCTCGTGCTCGCGACGGGGGCGCTGCGCAACCTCAACCACATCTTCACGGCGCGGGACGCGGATGACTGGGTCGGCTTCGCGATCTTCGTGGCGGCGCTGCTCGTGATGGCGGCTGGCTGGGCGCTCATCCGTCCGGCGATCTCGGCGCGCTTCGCGGCAGCCTTCGGCGAGGTCACCCGCCGCTGAGGGGTCGGTTTCTGGCCTCAAACCGGCGGTTTGAGGCCAGAAACCGACCCCTCAGCGAGCGCGGGGCCCGGGTGACGCGCAAATGAGGGGCAGACGACGGGCAGGTGAACGTGTTATCACTGATTACATGAACATCGAGACTCAACGACGAGACCTCGGCGGAACCATCCTGCGCCTGGCGCTCGATCACGTCCGCGCCGAAGGGATCAGCACCCTCTCCGCGCGCGACGTGGCACGCCAGGCGGGAGTCAGCTCCGCCGCCGTCTACCGTCACTACCCCGACTTCGGTCAACTCCGGGCCGCCGTCGGCCGCGCCGCCCGCGAAGAGCTCGCGCGCACCATGATCGCCGCGAAGGCGCTCGCCGGTCCCACGCCGCGCAGCTGGTTCGACGCCTCCTGCAGCGCCTACATCCGCTTCGGCCTCGAACAGCCGCTGCTCTTCGCCGCCGCGTTCCAGGGGCCCGAGTCGCGCAGCACGGCGCTCGATGACCCCTCACCGTGGAGCGTGCTGCTCGACACCCTCGACGAGCTCGTCGAGGCGGGCGCCCTCACCCGGGCCTCGCGCGAGCAGGCACCGCTCGCCGTCTGGACCTCGGTGCACGGCCTCGCCTCACTGCTCGCGATCGGCACCCTGCCGCCGGGGGTCACCGTCGAGCTCGCGATCGGCACCGTGCTGCGCGGGCTGCACCGCTCCATCGGCGTCGACTGACCACCGGGCGAGGCACCGGGCGAGGAGCGGGGCGAGCTAGCCTGGCGGGATGCACCGCATCTACGGCACGAGCGTCGCGCGGGTGTACCCGCTCTATCTCGCCAAGCTCGAGCGCAAGGGGCGCACCCAGGAGGAGCTCGACGCGGTCATCGCCTGGCTCACCGGCTTCGACGACGCCGCGCTGCGCCGGCACCTGGAGGCCGAGAGCACCTTCGAGGAGTTCTTCGCGGATGCGACGCTCACCCCCGACGCATCCCTCATCACGGGCGTCGTGTGCGGGGTGCGCGTCGAGCAGATCGAGGAGCCGCTCATGCAGCGGATCCGCTACCTCGACAAGCTCGTCGACGAGCTCGCGCGCGGCAAAGCCCTGCAGACGGTGCTGCGCAGCGCGTAGCGTCGAGGTATGACGACGACGAACGACAAGGCCCTCACCCTCCAGGCCCTGCACGAGGCCCCCGAGATCCTGCGGGTGGTGAACGTCTGGGATGCCATCAGCGCGAAGACCATCGCCGGTCTCCCCGGCACCCGTGCCCTCGCGACCGCCGGCCACTCGATCGCGGCGAGCTTCGGATATGCCGACGGCGGCATGCCTCTCGAGCTCGCGCTTCAGGGCGCGAAGACGGTGGCGGATGCGGTGGAGCTGCCGGTGAGCGCCGACCTCGACGACGGCTACGCGGAGCCCGGCGAGACCATCCGCCGCGCCATCGGATTCGGCATCGTCGGCGCCAACGTCGAAGACCGGATGCGGCCCTTCGAAGACGCGGTCGCCCGCGTGCGCGCCATCACCGCGGCCGCCGAGGCGGAGGGCGTCGCCTTCCAGCTCAACGCCCGCACCGACGCCTTCGTGCGCGGCGAGGGCGACGTCGAGCAGAAGCTCGCCGAGGCCATCGCCCGCGGGCGGGCCTTCCTCGCCGAGGGCGCCGCGCTCGTCTTCGTGCCTGGGCCCACGCAGCGCGAGCTCGTGGAGCGGCTCGTGGAGGCCTTCGGCGGGCGGCTCTCGATCATCGGGCTGCCGGGGGCGCTTCCGGCATCCGAGTACGAGCGGATGGGTGTGGCCCGCATCTCCTACGGCCCGCTGACCCAGCGGGTCGCGTTGCGGGCGCTGCGCGACCTCGGCACCTCGCTGTATGCCGACGGCGTGATCCCCGAAGACACCCCCGCGCTCAACTGACGGCGCGGTCGGCGCGCCGCCAACGGAGCACGCCGGGCAGCTCGCCCTGGTCGGCGAGGGTGCCGCGCGCGAAGTCCGCCCACGCCTGCCGAACCCCGCGGCCCGCCTCGTGCAGCGAGGCCCAGCTCGCCCCGCGCAGCAGCTGCGAGTCGGCGATGCTCGCCTCGGTGCCGAGCAGCAGCGGCAGGTCGACCGTGTGCGCGGCGCGGTAGCCGTTGCCGGGCGCATGCCAGTCGATCACGTAGTTCCAGGCCTCGCCGCCCGCCGCCGCGTGACGCGCGGCGAAGCGGAGGGCGGGCTCCCCGTAGATGCGCCGCGTGAGCGCGCGGTCCACCGCCCACCGCACGAGACGACCGATCCCCGGAATGCGGATGGCGGCGCCGATCCCGGGCAGCTCCGGCAGGAACATCCGCGCCTCGTTGGCGTTGTTGCCGATCAGCACGGGGATGCCGGCGGCAGCATCCCAGGCGGCATCGACCCGGTGCTCGGTCGGCAGCGGGTCGAGGCCGTACTGCGGGCCGAAGGGCATCGCACTCAGCAGCCCGTGCCCGGCACCGGCCGCGGCGACCGCAGGCTGCCGCGCGACGAGCTCGTCGAGGGGGGTCTCGGCGTCGAGCCCGGTGGCGGCCTCCACCATCGCCGCGCTCATCGCGGCCCGGCCGCGCGTGATGCCGAGCGGCGCGCTCTGGATGATGGCCCGCGAGAACAGCGACGCCGCATCCGGGCTCGCCATCAGCTGTGCGATCGCGTCGCCGCCCGCCGACTCCCCGAAGGCCGTCACCCGCGCGGGGTCGCCGCCGAAGGCGCGGATGTTGCGGTGCACCCAGGCGAACGCCGCCCGTAGATCGTGGAGCCCGAGGTTCGCGGGGCGTCCCTCGGCCGAGCCGAGGAAGCCGAGCAGGCCCAGCCGGTAGGTGACCGCCACGACCACCACCTTCTGCTCGGCGACGAGGCGCGCCGGGTCGTGGATGGGGGCGTCGCCCGCGCCCGTCACGTAGGAGCCGCCGTGCACCCACACCATCACCGGCAGGGCGGCGTCGGGCGCAGTGCCGAGCGGCACCGTGACCGACAGATTCTGGCAGTCCTCATCCATCGTCTGCTCGCCGATCGCGGCGGCCCCGAGCAGCTTCTCGAGGCTCGGCGCGGGCGGTTGCGGGCTCGCCGGCGACCACGCGGTGGCGGCGAGCTCCTCGGCATGGTCGGGCACCGCATCCGGAAGCGCGAAGCGGCGCGCCCGCGCGTAGGGGATGCCGGTGGCGCGCACGACCTGGCCGTCGAGCCATCCGCGGATGGGGCCGCAGGGCGGCGCGAATCGGGCGGCGTCGGGGTCGCTCATGTCGCCCAGTATGCCGGGCGCGGATTCGTCGAACACGTCCTAGGGTCGAGGCATGACCGAGCCGATCCTGTTCCGCGTCGACCGGGGACTCGCCCGCATCACCCTCAACCGGCCGGGCAGCCTCAACGCCGTCGACGCCGAGATGGGGCGCGCCTGGGCACGGGTCACCGCGGAGGCCGTGTCGCGGGAGGACGTCGCTGCCGTGCTGATCGACGCCGCGGGTCCCGCGTTCTGTGCGGGTGGGGATGTGCGCGCCATGGTGGAGATGGATTCCGCCGACGGCATGAGCGAGCTCGCCGGCGTCATCAACCGCGGCATCCTGTCGCTCACCGGTTCGGCGCTGCCCGTCGCGGTCGCGGCCCACGGGGCGACCGTCGGGGGTGGCCTCGGCATCCTGCTCGCGGGCGACTACGCGGTGGTCGGCGAGGGGTCGCGGCTCGGCAGTCTCTACGCCAACGTCGGACTCACCCCCGACCTCTCGGTGTCGGCGCAGCTCGCGCGCGCGGTCGGCGAGCGGCGCGCGCTGCAGCTCGTGCTGAGCGAGCGGATGCTGTCGGGCGCCGAGGCGGTCGAGTGGGGTCTCGCGGCGGAGGTGGTGCCGGATGCCGAGGTCGCCACCCGTGCGGAGGCGGTGGCGCGCGGCTGGCTGGCGGGCGCCGCATCCGCCTACGGCCAGGCGAAGCGCCTCGTGCGCGAGGCCGCCCACCGCGGGATGCCCGAGCAGCTCGCCGAGGAGGCCCGCACGATCGGCGCGGCCTACGCCACCCCCGATGCGCAGCGCCTCACCCGCGCCTTCGTCGCCCGCTGACCGGGGCTCACGCCCCATCCCCTGAGTGGTCGGTTTCTGGCCTCAAACCGCCGGTTTGAGGCCAGAAACCGACCACTCAGCGAGGGAGGGGTGAGCCGGGGGCCCGCTCAGGCCTGCACGACCTCGACGCCCGCGTCGCGGATCAGCTGCAGCGCCTCCGGGTCGGCGGAGTCGTCGGTGATGAGGGTCGTCACGTCACCGATGTCGGCCATCCGGGCGAGCGCCGCGCGCCCGATCTTCGACCCGTCGGCCACCACGATCGTGCGCTGCGCCTTCGACACCATCGCGTGGTTGGTGCGCGCCTCGGTCTCGTCGTGCGTGGTGATCCCGGCGCTCGCCGAGACGCCGTCGGCGCCGAGGATCGCGGTGCCCACGTTGATGGCGCTGAAGGTGCCCTCGGCGAGCACCCCCACGAGCTCGAGCGATTGGGCGCGCAGGATGCCGCCCGTCATCACGACCTTGAGCCGCGGGTAGGAGGCCACGAGTGAGGCGATCGAGAGCGAGTTGGTGACGATCGTGAGGTCGGTGTGGTTCACGAGTTCACGCGCGACCCCCGCGGTGGTCGTGCCGCCCGAGAGGGCCACCGCGTGGCGCTCGCGCGGGATGCGGATGGCGGCTGCGCGCGCGATGCGGCGCTTCGCGTCTTGGAAGCGGGTGTCGCGCAGCGCAACCGGCACCTCGGCGAGCGAGCCCGCGGCCTTGGCGCCGCCGTGGGTGCGCACGATGAGCCCCTGGTCGGCGAGCACCGTGAGGTCGCGGCGGAGGGTGGCCGCGGAGCTGTCGAAGAGCTCGGCGAGGGTGGTGAGGGAGATCTCGCCGCGCTCGGCGATGGCGTCGAGGATGTCGGCCATGCGTCGGGAGCGCTTGGGCGACCCCCCGAGCTCGGCGACGGTGCTGGTGCTGTAGGCGGTGGCCATGGAAAGCGAGCATGGCAGATGAGCGATTGCGCGTCAATCCGCTCATTTCCTTGCGCGACTCGCTCAGTCTCCCGACAATCGACACATGCCGACGATCGTCTTCCTCGGTGCCGGCAGCGTCGTCTTCACACGGCAGCTGCTCGCCGACCTGCTCCGATTCCCCGACCTCCCCGTGCTCGACATCGCCCTGCACGACATCGACCCGGAGCGACTCGAGGTCGCCAGGCTCACCGCGCTCGACGTCGCCGCGCAACTCGGCCGCGAGGTGCGGGTCACCGCATCCGCCGACCGCCGCGCGGCGCTCGCGGGAGCCGACTTCGTCATCAACATGATCCAGGTGGGCGGCATCGCGGCCACCCGGATCGACCTCGAGCTGCCCGCCCGCCGCGGCCTCCGGCAGACCATCGGCGACACCACGGGCGTCGGCGGCGTGTTCCGGGCGCTCCGCACCTTCCCCGTGCTCACCGGCATCGCGCGCGACATGCGGGAGCTCTGCCCGAACGCCTGGTTCCTCAACTACACCAACCCGATGGCCATGAACATCTGGTGGATGTCGCACATCGCCCCCGACATCCGCGCGGTCGGCCTCTGCCACAGCGTCTACTGGACGGTCAACGACCTGTGCGAGCTCATCGGCGTTCCGCTCGAAGGCACCCACTACCGCGCGGCGGGCGTCAACCACCAGGCCTGGCTCACCGAGTGGAGCCGCGACGGCGAGGACCTCTACCCGCGGCTGCGGGCGAAGATCGAGGCCGAGCCGGAACTGCAGCGCCGGGTGCGCGCCGAGATCTTCCGCCGCATCGGCTACTACCCCACCGAGACGAGCGAGCACTCCTCCGAATACCTCGACTGGTTCCTGCGTGATCCCGCCCAGATCGAGCGCTTCCGCCTCGAGCCGCTGCAGTACATCGGCATCTCCGAGGAGAACGTGCGCGAGTTCGACCAGGCGCGCGAGACCCTCGCGGCGGGCGGGCACGTGGCGCTGCACGAGGAGGGGGATGCCGCCGAGTACGCCCCGCAGATCATCCACTCGATGCTCACCGGAACGGTGCGCGAGATCCACGCCAACGTGCCGAACGCGGGCCTCATCGACAACCTGCCGCAGGGCGCCGTCGTCGAGGTGCCGGCGACGGTCGACGCCTCGGGTGTGCACCCGATCGCCTGGGGTTCGGTGCCCGCCGCCGGCGCCGCGCTCAACCGCGCCTACCTCTCGGTGGCCGAGCTCACCATCCGCGCCGCCGCCGACGGCGATCCCGAACTCGTGCGCCGCGCCGTGCTCGTCGACCCGAACGCCTCCTCGAGCCTCACCCCGGCCGAGATCTGGGAGCTGTGCGACGAGCTCACAGCAGCGCACGCCGCGCTGCTGCCGATCGAGCTCGGCGGCACGCTCGAGGGGCCGCGATGACGCTCGCTCCGACGGCGCAGCTCGTCGCGGATGCCGTGGCCGCGCACCGCGCGGTCGCCGCGTTCAACGTCATCACCCTGGAGCACGCGGAGGCGATCGCCGAGGGGGCCGCGCGCGCCGGAACGGGTGCGATCCTGCAGCTGAGCGAGAACGCCATCCGCTTCCACGGCGGCGACCCGCGCCCGATCCTCGCCGGATGCCGGGCGGTCGCGGATGCGGCGGAGGTGCCGCTCGCGCTGCACCTCGACCACATCGAGGACGCGGCGCTCATCGCGCTCGCGATCACGAACGCGGAGTCCTGGGGTCTCGGATCGATCATGGTCGACGCCTCGCGGCTCGACTACGCGGCGAACATCGCCGCGACCGCCGACGCCGTGCGGCGCGCCCACGACGCGGGACTCTGGGTGGAGGCGGAGCTCGGCGAGATCGGCGGCAAAGACGGCGCACATGCGCCGGGCGTGCGCACCGATCCGGATGAGGCGGCCGCGTTCGTCGCCGCCACCGGGGTCGACGGTCTCGCGGTCGCGGTCGGCAGCTCGCACGCCATGCGGGAGCGCACCGCCGGGGTCGACGCGGAGCTCGTGGCGCGGATCGCGGCGCGGGTGGGTGCGCCGCTCGTGCTGCACGGCTCCTCGGGGGTCGCGGATGAGACCATCCGGGCGGCGGTCGCGGCCGGCATCCGCAAGGTCAACGTGGGCACGGCGCTCAACCTCGCGGGCACGGCGGCCGTGCGCGCGGAGCTCGCGGCGCATCCGGATGCCGTGGATCCGCGCCCGTACCTGCGCACGGGTCGCGCCGCGATGGCCGACACCGTCGAGCACTTCGCGCGCCTGCTCGCGCGCTGACTTCCGTTCGGGAGGACGACACGCGGTCGGGAGCCGCGGATGCGACCGGATGCGGCGTGTCATCCTCCCGAACGAAGAACTCAGGCGCCGAGCACCCGCAGCGCGTTCGCGCGGTAGACCCGTTCGAGGATCTCGGCGGGCAGCCCGAGCGCCGAAACGGTCCAGCGGCCCTGGGGTGGCACCTCGGAGTCCGGCGCGTACGCGAAGGCCTCGTCGTCGGTCTCGAGGAAGCGGAAGTGCAGCCGGTACTGCTCGGCGGTCGCGGGGTAGATGTCGGTGCCGAACAGCACACGGTCGGGGTGGCGCTCCAGCAGCTGCCTGAAGCGACGGGGCTGCCTGCCGAGCTCGGCCATGCGTCCCCCGATGTCGATCGTGTAGTTGGGGCAGTCCTCCAGCAGCCTCTCGACCAGGTCGAGGTCTTCCGCCGCGCAGCCCGCGTGGGCGCCGATGAATCGCACCGCGGGGCACGCCTCCACGAGGCGGCGGTGGGCGAGCAGCAGGCCGTCGAAGCTCGGATGCACGGTGGGGTCGCCGAACCACCATTCCTTCATCTGCATGAGTTCGTCGATGCGCTCGTTGCGCGCGTCGAGGGGCTCGAAGAACGCCTTCGGGTCGGCGGTGTGGATGAGCACGGGCAGCCCGAGCTCGCCGGCCCGCGTGACGACGGCGACGATCCGCGGGTCGTCGGGCAGGATGAGCGCGCCCGCGGAGTCCCGGACGGTGAGGCCGAGGTTCTTCCAGATCTTGAGCCCGCGGGCGCCACGTGCCGCGCTGTCGTCGAGGGAGGCACGGAGGCGCTCCACGCCGTCATCCGCCGCGAGCTCTGCCCAGTCGAGCTGGCAGAAGGTGACGAACCGCCCCGGATGTGCCAGGTCGTAGCGCTCGAGGTTGGCGTCGAGCTCGTCGCCCCACATGCCGTCGAGGTTGACGATCGTCTCCACGTGCCGTGCGTCCATCATCGCGAGCAGCGCCTCGACGTCGTCGATCATCCATCCGCCGTCGTCGCTGAGCCAGCGGCCGAGGTGGTTGTGGATGTCGATGCAGGGCGTCTGCGGCGTCTCGATCGGGGTCTCCCGCACGCGCATCATGCTGCGGGGTGTCCAGTCGCCGAGTCGGATGTCGTCGATGCTCACGGCACCAGCCTGGTCGCGGGGTGCGCGGCTGGCAATGATCCGCTCACTTAGAGTGAGCGATTCGCGCATTTTGCTTTACACATGATCATTCGGCGGGAGGATGGGCGAAACCTTCCCACAGCACCGAGAGGACGCCATGAGACTCCGCACCCGCCGCATCGTCCGCGTCGCCGCCGGCATCGCCGCCGTCAGCACCGCCCTCGCCCTGGCCGGCTGCACCGGCGCGGGCAAAGCCACCGAGCTCGACCCCAAGGCCCCCGTCACCCTCACCTGGTGGACCGGCCAGTCCGACAATGCCGAGAAGATCCTCGAAGGACTCGCCGACGAGTTCGAGAAGGCGAACCCCAACGTCACGATCAACATCTCATCCGGCGCCTCCTCCACCGAGGAGCTGCTGCAGAAGCTCTCCGCAGGTTTCGCGAGCGACACCTACCCCAACATCTCCTACGCCTTCGGCTCCTGGGCGAGCGAGCTCGAGACCTCGGGCCGCACCGTCGACCTGCGCGACAAGGTGAAAGACCCCGCCCTCGGCTGGGACGAGTTCCCCGCCGCCGCACGCGCCACCGTTCAGCCGACGGGCGACAAGATCATCGGCTTCCCGGCCCTCGTCGACAACCTCTCCCTCATCTACAACAAGACCGTGTTCGACAAAGCCGGCGTCGCCTACCCCACCGACCAGTGGACCTGGGACGACTTCCGCGCCGCCGCGAAGAAGCTCACCGACGCCTCCACCGAGACCTACGGCTACGCCTACTCCGTCTCGGGATCCGAGGAGACCACCTGGCAGTTCTGGCCGCACCTCTGGCAGAACGGCGGCAGCATCCTCAGCGACGACCAGAAGAAGGCCGCCTTCCAGGGCGAGGAGGGCGTGAAGGCGCTCGAGTTCCTGCGCGGGATGGCCGTCGACGACAAGAGCGTCTACCTCGACCAGACCGACACCAAGTTCGCGCAGCTGTTCGCCGCCGACCGCATCGGCATGATGACCTCCGGCCCGTGGCAGCTGTACGACCTCGGCACCGCGAAGACCGACTACGGCGTCACGATCCTCCCGGGCACCGACGGCGACCACCAGACGGTCTCCGGCCCCGACATCTGGGCGATGTTCGACACGGGCGACGTGAACGAGGACTACTGGTCGTTCGAGCTCATGAAGTGGCTCACCTCATCTGCGCAAGACCTGCGCTGGAACGTCGCGTTCGGCAACCTGCCGCTGCGCGAGAGCGAGATCGACACCCCCGAGTTCCAGGCGCAGGTGAAGGCACTTCCCGGGCTCGACGTGATGGCCGCCAACAGCGCCAACGCGAAGAACTCGCGGCCCACCGTGCAGGGCTACGTCGGCCTCTCGGAGGCGATCGGCTCGGCCATCTCGCAGGTGCTGCAGGGCCAGGGCGAGCCGAAGCAGGCACTCGAAGACGCCGCCAAGAAGGCCGACGAGGCCCTCGCCGGCAACTGATCGCCGACACCCGGCACCGAACCATCCCGGCGGGGCGGCCCACCCGGTCGCCCCGCCCCCACCCTGCAGCAGGAGCGCAGCCCACCATGAACCTCACCACCCTCGAGATCGAGAGCCAGCCCGAGATCTGGCGTCGCTCGCTCGATCTGCTCCCCGACGCCGTGCGGATGCTGACCCGCCCCGGCGAGCGCGTGCTCGTGATCGGATGCGGCACCTCCGCCTTCGTCGCCGAGTCGTTCGCGCTGCTGCGCGAGAGCGCCGGCTTCGGCGAGACGGATGCCGCCTACGCCTCCGAGCCGCACCCCTGGCGTCCGTATGACGCGGTCATCGGCATCACCCGCTCGGGCACGACCACCGAGGTGATCGAGGCGCTGCGCGCGGTGCCGGATGGCGTGCGCACGGTCGTGGTGACGGGCGTCGCCGACTCGCCGTGCGCCCTGCTCGCCGACGAGGTGCTGCTGCTCGACTTCGCCGACGAGCGCTCGGTGGTGCAGACCCGCTTCCCGACGACGTTCCTCTTCCTGGCCCGCGCCGCGTTCGGGGAGGATGTCGCGGCGCTCCCCGCGGAGGCGGAGGCGGCGCTCGCCGCGGGAGCGCCCGAGGCACCCGAGGGATTCGACCACGTCGTGTACCTGGGTCGTGGCTGGAGCTACGGCCTCGCCCAGGAGGCGGCCCTCAAGATCCGCGAGGCGGCGCAGGCGTGGGCGGAGTCGTATCCGCTGCTCGACTACCGGCACGGGCCGCTCGCGGTCGCGCATCCCGGGTCGCTCGTCTGGTTCCTGGGTGCGATCGACGACGACCTCGCACGGGACGTCGAGGCCACCGGCGCGCGCGTCGTGCAGTCGAGCGCCGACCCGCTCGTGCAGCTCGCGCTCGCGCAGCAGCTCGCCGTGCGCACGGCCGGCGACCGCGGGCTCGACCCCGACAACCCGCGCCACCTGACCCGCTCCATCGTGCTCTCCTGAGCCCAGAATGGTCGAGGAGCCGAGGATGACGACTGTGACCGAGAAGCCCGCGCCCGCGGAGGACGCGCCGCGCCAGGCGCGCCCCTCCGCCCCGGAGTCGCGCGCCGGCGCGCGCCGACGTCGCGGGCTCAGCACGCTCACCGGCTGGGCGTTCGTCGCCCCCGCGATGGTGCTCATCCTCGGCCTCTCGATCTTCCCGGCCGTCTGGGCGTTCCTGCTGTCGCTGCAGAAGTGGAACGGTTTCGCGCCGCCCAAGTTCGTCGGCGGCGCCAACTACGCGCGACTGATGACCGACGACGAGTTCTGGGCTGCCATCACGCACACGGGGCTCTACGTGCTGCTGTTCGTGCCGGCCTCGGTGCTGCTGGGGCTCTTCCTCGCGGTCGCGCTCAACCGCAACATCGCCCTCATCGGGGTCTACCGCACGGCCATCTTCGTGCCGTTCGTGGCATCCGCGGCGGCCACCGGCATCCTCTCCACCTACCTCTTCAGCCCGCAGTACGGACTCGCCAACAATGTGCTGCGCGTGGTCGGGCTGCCCGCGCAGGGCTGGCTCGAGGATCCGGCGCAGGCGATGATCGTGATCGCGATCATGTCGCTCTGGGGGCAGGCGGCGTTCACGACCGTCATCTACCTCGCGGCGCTGCAGGACATCCCGAACGAGCTGCTGGAGGCGGCCCGCATCGACGGCGCGAACCGCTGGCAGACCTTCTGGCGGGTGGTGTGGTCCGAGCTCAGCCCCGTGACGGTGTTCGTCACGATCTGGCAGACCATCGGGGCGCTGCAACTGTTCGACCTGGTGTACACGACGACCCGCGGTGGCCCCCTCGACTCCACGAAGACGATCGTCTACTACCTGTGGGAGAAGGCGTTCAAGGCGCTCGACTTCGGCACCGGATCCGCCGCGGCGTACGTGCTGTTCGCCGTGACCCTGCTCATCACGATCGGCATGGTGGTCTACGCCCGCCGCCGCAACCTGGAGGCGTTCTGATGGCGCTCACCTCGCTCACCCGCACGCCGCGTCTGAACGGCACGGATGCGGCCCGCGGCCGCCCCAAGCGTCGCTTCAGCCTGTGGCACCTGGTGCTCGCCCCGATCGCGCTGCTGTTCTTCATCCCCTTCGCGCAGATGCTGCTCGCCTCGCTCTCGCCCGCCACCGAGCTCGTGAAGTTCCCGCCGCCGTTCTTCCCCTCGCGCCTCACGCTCGACGGCTTCGTGGCGCTGTTCACGCAGACCCCGATCCTGCGCTGGCTGCTCAACTCGACGATCGTGGCGGTCATCTCGATCGCCTCGCACGTCGTGCTCTGCTCGCTCGCCGGCTACGGCTTCGCGCGGCTGCAGTTCCGCGGGCGCAATGTCGGCTTCTTCGCGATCGTCGCGACCATCATGATCCCGACGCAGCTGCTCATGATCCCGACCTACATCATGTTCTCCAAGCTCGGCCTTGTGAACACGCTCGCGGCGGCGTTCGTGCCGTGGCTGGCATCCGCGTTCGGCATCTTCCTGATGCGGCAGTTCTTCCTCTCGATCCCGGCCGAGATCGAGGAGGCCGCGGCGATCGACGGGGCGAACCGGCTCGAGATCTTCCTGCGCATCGTGCTGCCGCTCGCGAAGCCCGCGATGGCGACGCTCGCGATCTTCACCCTGCTGAGCTCGTGGAACGACCTGATCTGGCCGCTCATCGCGATCAATGACGACAACTGGTTCACGGTGCAGCTCGGCATCGCCAACTTCCAGGGCACCCGGCGCACCCAGTGGGATCTCCTGATGGCGGGCAACGTGATCGCGACCGCACCGCTCGTGCTGTTCTTCCTGTTCGCGCAGAAGCAGTTCGTGCAGACCATGAGCATGTCGGGGCTCAAGGGATGACGCCGCGCGTGCTCGTGGTGGGCGATGCGAACCTCGACCTGGTGCTGCGCGGCGACGTCGCGCCTCGCTTCGGCCAGGCGGAGCAGTTGCTCGACGGCGCGGATCTGGTGCTCGGTTCGAGTGCGGGCATCTGCGCGGCGGGGCTCGCCAGGCTCGGCGTCGACACCGCGATCGTGGCGCGCGTGGGCGCCGACGTGTTCGGAGCGCGCACGCGCGAGCTGCTGGATGCGGCGGGCGTCGACACCGGCGCGCTCGCGGTGGTCGAGGCGGAGCCGACCGGGGTCTCGGTGATCCTGTCGGCACCCGACGACCGCGCGATCCTGACGCTCACGGGGGCGCTCGCGGGGCTCACTGCTGACGAGGTGCGCGCGGCCGCCGCCACCGCCACGCACCTGCACGTGGCGTCGTTCTTCCTCGTGCCGGGGCTCGCATCCGAGCTGCCGGGGGTGCTCGCCGAGCTGCGCTCGCGCGGCGTGACCACGAGCCTCGACACCAACTGGGACCCGGCCGAGCGCTGGGTCGGGGTCGCCGAGTGCCTGCCGCACCTCGATCTGCTGCTGCCGAACGCGCAGGAGGCGGTCGCGCTCGCGCGCTCGCTCGGAGACGACCCCGCGGATGCCGTGGCGGCCGCCGCCGCGCTCGCCGCCCGCGGGCCGGTGGTCGTCGTCAAGGACGGCGCATCCGGGGGCTTCGTCGTCACCCCCGACGGGAGTGTCGTGCGTGCGCCCGGCCTCGCGCTCGAGGTGGTCGACACGACCGGGGCAGGCGACAGCTTCGACGCGGGCTTCCTCGCCGCCTGGCTCGGCGAGCGCCCCCTCGCGGAGGCCGTGCGCTGGGCCGCCGTCGCCGGCTCGCTCTCCACGCGCGGCGCGGGAGGCACGGGCGGGCAGGCCACCCTCGCCGAGGTCGAGGCCGCCGCGTGATCACCTGCCTCGGGCTCTCGCCCGCGCTGGATGTGAGCTACGGGGTGCCCGCGCTCGAGGTGGGCGGCATCCACCGGCCCGAGTGGAAGCTCGCGCTGCCGGGCGGCAAGTCGCTCAACGTGGCTCGCGCCCTGCACACCCTCGGCGGCCGGGTGCGCGCGATCGCGCCGCTCGGCGGGGCGGTGGGCGACGGCATCCGCGAGGCGCTCGACGAGCTCGGTGTGCTCGTGGAACCGGTGCCCGCGAGCGAAGCGACGCGGATGTGCGTGAGCGTCGTCGACGCCGCCGACGGTCGCATCACCGAGTTCTACGAGCGCGTGCCCGAGCTGGACGATGCCGCCTGGGCGGCGGTCGCGCTCGCGCTCGCGCGGGTGCGCACCGGCTGGCTCGCCGTCTCGGGCTCGGTGCCCGACGCGCGCGCCGATGCGCTCGCGTCGGCGCTCGCGGACGCGGCGGATCGCGGGGTGCGGATCGCGGTCGACCTGCGCGGGGCTGCGCTCGCCGCGGTGCTCGCGCGCACCCGCCCGCAGCTCGTGAAGGTCAACCGGGCCGAGGCGGAGGAGGCCGTCGGTGCGGGGGAGCTCGGCGCTCTCGCCGGCCGCCTGCGGGAGCGCGGCGCGGCCGTCGCGATCGTGACGGATGGCGCATCCGGCTCGCTCGGGATGGATGCCGAGGGCGCCTGGCGCGTCACCTCGCCGCCCGTCGGCCGCTACACGGTCGGCGCGGGCGACACCTTCCTCGCCGGACTGCTGCTCGCGCTCGACGGGGGCATCGCGCTCCCCGAGGCGCTGCGTTCGGCATCCGCGGTCGCCGCCGCCAACACGCTGCGGCCGGGTGCCGCCGTCTTCGACCCCGCCGATGCCGCGCCGCTCGCCGCCCGCATCGAGGTGCGCTTCCTCGCCGCCGCCGCGGAGGCGGGTGCGGATGCGTGAGCACTCGCGTGTGTTGCGGTTTCGGCGAGATGTGCGCCGCGCGCGCGGCACATCTCGCCGAAACCGCAACACACGCACCCGGCTCGGCCTCGCGATCGCCGCGGCGGCCGCGCTCGCGCTCGCGGGCTGCACGGTGAGCGCGCCCGGGCCGCTGCCCACCGCGGGCGGCGACGGCATCGACCTCGACGTCGGGCCACGGCATCCCTTCGTCGACGCGGGCGCCGCCGGCGTCACGATCGCCGACGGCGACGACTGGTCGCTGCCCGACTGGGTGCGTCCCGCCCCGAACTCGGGCTACTTCTCGGAGGATGCCGACGCATCCGAGCTGGTCGCCGTGCGGAGCGTCGACCTCAGCTGGCGGCAGCTGCGGCCGACCGAGGCGACGGCGCTCGACACCACCTCATCCGGCTCCGCCCAGGGCATGGACTTCGACTCGCTCGACGCGCAGCTGCGCCAGCCAGGCGACTTCTGGATGCGCATCTTCGCGAGCGGCGAGGACTGGGCGCCCGAGTGGGTCGCCACGAAATGCCAGGTTGCGAGCGTCGGCCCCGACTACGACGGCCAGCGCCACCTCCCGATCTGGAACGAGTGCGTGTGGAGCGCGCTGCTCGACACCTACCGCGAGCTGTTCGTGAACCGCGGGCTCGCCGCCGATCCGCGACTGCGGTTCATCTACGTGCCTGGCGCCTTCACCTGGGCCGAGTTCGACTACGAGATGGTGAGCGCCGCCGTCGACGCGGGCCAGCTCGACGAGCAGGCCTACCTCGACTGGTACTCCCACGCCTGGAGCGACCTCGTGACGCTCTTCGGCGACAACGCGAACAAGCTCGTCTTCACGGGCGAGGACTACCCGTTCGGGCCCTTCGGCGCGGCCGACGACCTGCTCGCGAAGCAGGCGGTGGATGCCGGGATGGGCATCCGCACCGGGATCACCGAGCTCTCCAACTTCCATCTGAGCGAGGCGCCCGCCTACGGCTCGAGCATCCAGCCGAACGGGCATCTGGTCGTCGACGAGACGCTTCCCATCCACTCGGGGCGCTACGTCGTGGCGACCGAGAACGAGTGCTTCACCGACTGCGGCTACACGACCGACGACCCGTACTACGCCGTGCGGCAGGCGAACCTGAAGGCGCTGCAGCTGCGCATGAACTGGATGTACGTCGTGCCTGGCCCCTCCTATATGGCCGAGTATCCCGAGCAGTGGGACTGGCTGCGGCTGTCGCTCGGCCAGACCGCGGCGACCTCGGCGGATGCCTGGGCCGCGTTCCGCGACGCGGAGGACACCTACTGGTCCGACCCCGAGTCTGGCCCGTTCGGCGACCCGGCTTCGTGGCCGAGTCGCCCCTACGTGCGCAACCTGGAGCGCTGGCTCGTGCAGGTGGACGAGCCGGGCTCGGTCGCCCACCGCACCGAGGTCGACGTTCACCGGGAGGTGTTCGAGGAGGACAACGGCACCGCCTACGAGGGACTGTCGACGGATGTCGCGGCCGGTGACACGGGCTTCGCGCTCGACGTGGATGCGCGGTTCGCGGCCGCCGCATCCGGTCGCGCGGTGCTCAAGGTGACCTACCTCGACGCGGGCTCCGGGTCGTTCGTCATCGACACGGCCGCGGGGCCGTCAGCGGCGGTCGCGCGCACCGGCTCGGGCACCTGGCGCACCGCGACGATCGCGCTCCCCGACGGGGCCCTCGCCGCATCCGCCGGATCCCCGGCCCGCCTGCGCATCTCGCTCACCTCCGGCGCCGACGACCTCGCGGTGCGCTTCGCCCGCCTCGTGCGCGTCTCGCCCGCCGCTAGCTGACCCTCCCCTTCGCCCGACAATCCCCCGCTACGCCGCGAAGGCACCGGGGGTGGTGCCGAGCACGCGGCGGAAGTGGCGGGTGAGGTGGGCCTGATCGTGGAAGCCGGCGGCGATAGCCGCCTCGGCCGGTGAGACACCGGCGAGCAGCAGACGGCGGGCCCGGTCGACGCGACGGCCCGTCACGTATTGGTGCGGGGGGATGCCGTAGCTCTGCGAGAACACCCGGACGAGGTGGCTCGGATGCGCGCCGAGCATCCGTCCCGCCTCCCGCATCGTGAGGTTGTCGAGCGGGCGCTCATCGAGCATCCGCCGCAGCCGACGGGCGAGCGGTGCATCGCGCAGCCGTGGTGTCGTGGCCGCTCCGTACTGTGCTGCCGCGGCCTCGCGCACAGCGAGCACGCCGAACTCGGCCGCCATCGCGTCGGCGGGATGCGTGAGCGCGTCGTGGAGCGCGGCGACGATCGCGAGGGTGCGTGGGTCGCGCAGCACCGGGGAGGTGGCGGCGGCGTCGGCCGCGCGCTGCGGGAGCCAATCCCGGTCGAGGTAGAGCACCCTCTTGCGGAACGGCACCCCGTCGACGGCCGAGCGGCCGTCGTGCGGAACCTGCGGCGGCAGCACGGTGACGGCGGTCGGGGTCGCGTGGTGTCGCCCGTGGTCGAGCTCGTAGGCGACCGCGCCCTCGTCGATGAGGAGCACCGTCCAGTCGTCGTGCACGTGCGCCGGGTAGGCGTGGTGCGCGAAGGTGGCGTGCAGCACCTCGTTGACCCCCGGAACATCGGGGTGCCAGGCCCGCACCGACTCGCTCATGCAAGGAACGTACAAGACCCGAGGCGCGTGATCGATCCATGCTGGGCAGATGGACGTGACCGTCGAGCCGGATGAGCAGACCGTACGCTTCGACACCAAGGCGGTGGTCGTGCTGCGGGAGGGGCTCGCCCCGTGGCAGGAGCTCAACGTGACGGCGTTCCTGATGAGCGGCATCGCGACGAGCGAGGCCGACCTCGTCGGGGAGCCCTACCGCGACGCCGAGGGCAACAGCTACCTGCCGATGCTGCGTCAGCCGGTGCTCGTGCTCTCGGCGCCGGGCGAGGTGCTCGCCACCGCCCGCGAGCGCGCGCTCGGGCGCGGCATCCCGCTCGCGATCTACACCCGCGAGTTGTTCACGACGGGGCACGACGCGGCGAACCGGGCGGCCGTGGCCGCGGTCGCCCCTGGCTCGCTCGATCTCGTCGGTATCGGGATGCGCGGGCCGCGCAACGTCGTCGACCGGATCGTGAAGGGTGCCCGGATGCACGCCTGACCCCGCCGCTGCTCGAGGCCCGCGCGGCTCACCCCTCCCTCGCTGAGTGGTCGGTTTCTGGCCTCAAACCGCCGGTTTGAGGCCAGAAACCGACCACTCAGGGCCGGGGCGCGCGGGAGCTCCCGGCATCGACGGTGGCAGGATGGGATCCCTGACTCGGGATCGAGGTGGCGGAGTGTCGGATCGCGGTGACCCGTCGGATGGCGTCGGCCGCCTCTCCGAGCTGATGTCCCAGGCTGAGTACGCTGCCGAGCTCGACTCACCCGCGCCGGTGGACCCCGCGCTGGCCCGCCGCAGACGCCGTCGCCGCCGACTCACCACCGCGATCGTCGCCGTCGTGCTGCTCGGACTCCTCGGCGGCTACGTCGGCTACGCCCTCACCGCCCCGCTCCCGGGCGCGGTCGGCGCGGTGACGCTGCCCACCGCATCCCCCGGCCCGGCGGCGGCCGTCGCGCTGCCCGTCGACGGCGTCTACGGCCTCAGCGTCACGGGAGGCGCCGACTTCCTCGGCCCGGGCGGTGGCCCGCTCTCCACCATCAGCGCCGACCAGGCACTCCCGATCGCGAGCATCACGAAGATCATCACGGCCCTCGTCATCCTCGACAAGAAGCCGCTCAGCGGCCCCGACGACCCCGGCCCCACGATCACCTTCAGCAAGGCCGACCACGACCTCTACGACGCCTACTACGTGCAGGGCGCGACGATCGCCGCGATGCCCACCGGCAGCACGATGTCGCTGCACGACGCGCTCGAGCTGATGCTCGTCGTCTCCGCCACCAACTACGCGGATGCCGTGTCCACCTGGGCATTCGGCTCCCGTTCGGCGTTCCTCGTGGCGACGAAGAGCTGGCTCGCCGCGAACGGTTTCGCTCAGACGCGGGTCGTCGAGCCGACCGGAATCGACCCTGGCAACACGAGCACCCCGAGCGAGCTCATCGCGCTCGGCAAGCTCGCGATGGCCAACCCGGTGATCGCCGCGCTCGTGGCGATGCCGGCCCTCGACGTGCCGGGGTTCGCCGGGCAGAGCAACACCAACGCCCTGCTGGGGGTGGACGGCATCCGCGGCATCAAGACGGGAACGCTCGACACCGCGAACCTGCTGTTCTCCTCGCAACTGGATGTCGGCACCGGCGAGCCGCTCGAGCTGACCGGCGTCGTGCTCGGAGCCTTCTCCCGCGACAGTCTCGACGCCGAGGTGCGCGCCTGGCTCGACAGCATCCGGGCCGGTTTTCACGAGGTGACGGCCAACGAGCAGGATGCCGTGGTCGGCACCTACACGACCCCCTGGGGCGCGAAGGCGCGCGTGGTGCTGCCCGAGAAGGCCGCCCTGCTGACCTGGTCGGACACCCCGGTGACCGCCACGATGACCGAGCTGCGGCTCGTGACGGGGGAGAAGGGCGAGCAGGTGGGCAAGCTCACCTGGACGGCCGGTTCCCGCACGGTGACGGTGCCGGTCGTGCTCGACCAGACCATCGCGCCGCCCGACCAGTGGTGGCGCCTCACCCACCCCTTCGAGCTGGGCTAGCCTCCCGCCCTCTCTCCTTCGCTGAGTGGTCGGTTTCTGGCCTCAAATACTCAGAATGAGGCCAGGAACCGACCACTCAGCGAAGGGGGGGCGCGACTACGCCGCGAGGTGGAACGTCGTCGCGAAACGGTCGAGCAGCGCGTCCGGGCCGTGCAGCACCTCGACGACGCCCGAGGCGATGGCGCGCGCGGGCGCCAGCTCGCCCGAGATCAGCCGCCGGATGCCGGGCCCGGCCGCGAAGGCGAGGTCGGCCGATCCGCCCCCGCGTGCCACATCGAGGTGCGCCCCGTCGACCCGGATGAGCAGCTCGGCAGGCCCGAGGGCGGCGGCGTAGGCCGTCGCGGGCAGCGCCGCAGCGGCCTCCGCCCGGAACGCCGTTCGCAGCGCCATCGTCATCGAGTCGGCCGTCATCACCTGATCGTCGCGCGCCTCGCCCATCGCCTTGAACCCCCAGGCGCCGAGCGCGAGCACCACGGGCTCGAGCTCGCGGCCGTAGGGGGTCAGCTCGTACACGACGACGCGCGAGCGCGGGGCGCGGCGGATGATGCCCGCCTCCTGCAGCTCCTTGAGCCTCGTCGCGAGGATGTTGCTCGGGATGCGCGGCAGCCCCGCGGCGAGCTCTCCGTAGCGCCGCGGCCCGACCAGCAGGTCGCGCACGATGAGCATGGCCCAGCGCTCGCCGACCAGCTCGAGCGCTCGCGTGACGCCGCAGTACTGCCCGTAGTCGCGCGCGGCCACGCTCAGGCCTGATCGGCCAGGAACGCCTCCGGACCCTTCTCGGCGGCGACCGGGTCCATCCAGCCGAACTCGAGCATGTTGCCGTCGGGGTCGGTGAGCTGGCGCTGGTACATGAAGCCGTAGTCGGCGGCCGGACGATCCTCGGTCCCGCCGGCGGCGAGGCCGTTCGCAACCGCCTGGTCGACCGCATCCCGGGTGTCGAGGAAGATCGCGGTCGATACCGACACGGCCGCCGCGGGGTCGCCGATGGGTCGGTCGGTGAAGGTCTGGAAGAAGTCGCGCACCAGGATCATGAAGTAGCTGTGGTCGTCTTCGACGACGACGCAGGCCGCGTTGTGGTCGGTGAACATCGGGTTGATGCGGAACCCGAGCGCCGTGTAGAAGGCCTTCGCGCGGTCCAGGTCGGTCACCGGCAGGTTGACGAACATCGAGGTCATGGGGGCTCCTTCGTGGGTTCCGATCGGGACGTCGCCCATGCTTGCAAAAAACAAGTGGAGGTGTCAAGGGGGGCGTTGCCGAGCTCGCCGGTCACAGAAGCAGGACGGATCGGCCGCTCCGCCCTTCGGGGCGCCGTCGCATGCCGGTCCGTCCTGCTTCTGTGACGCCGACCCCGCCGCCGCGGGAGCCCGGCAGCGAACGCACGGGGGCGGGTCCGCGATCCGGTGCAGGTACGCCGTCGCCGTCTCGTCGAGGCTCAGCGCGGCGGCGAGCGCCCGCAGCACCTGGTCGGAGGGATGCGTGTCGCGCCCCTGCTCGAGTCGCAGGTAGTACTCGGGGCTGATGCCGGCGAGCCGCGCGACCTCCTCGCGGCGCAACCCCGCGACGCGGCGCCCCGCGTCGGCGGGCAGGCCGACCTCCGCGGGGCTCAAGGTGTGCCGACGGGCGCGGAGGTAGTTGCCGAGGTCGTTGATCGCCACGGCACCGAGTATGGCCCGGCGGCGCGGTGCCCGCTCCGCTCGCGTTCCGAGATGACGCCCCGTGTCGGGCGCTGGCGCCCGCAACAAGAAACCCTCGGATGCGGGATCCGAGGGTTTCCGTCGTCCTGTGACAGGGCGTTGGCGGTACCGGTGGGATTTGAACCCACGGATGGCGTGAACCATCACATGTTTTCGAGACATGCTCCTTCGGCCGCTCGGACACGGTACCGCCGACGAGTCTAACGGACGCGCGGCGATGGTCGAGACCCGAGGTGCGCATCCCCGCCGCCGATGTTGCGGTTTCGGCGCTATGTGGCCGCTTCGCGGGCCACATAGCGCCGAAACCGCAACATCGGGTCCGCTCGTCCGCTACTCGCGCGCTCCGAGCAGCGGGCGCACCTCGAGGCGGCGGTTGCAGGCGCGCGATCCGTCCGCCATGAGCGCGAGCGCGGCATCCCGATCCGCCGCCTCGATGATCCAGAAGCCGGCCGCCCACTCGCTCGTCTCCGCGAACGGGCCGTCGGTGAACACCGCAGCGTCGCCTCGGCCGTCGATCACCGTCGACACCGTCGGATCGGCGAGGCCGGCCGCGAAAACCCAGTGCCCGCCCGCGACGAGCCTCTCGTTGAACGCGTCGATCGCCGTCGCCTCCTCGGGTGTGCCCGATCCGCTGCGGCTGTCGATCACGTTGATGAGGAAGCGCATGATCGTCCTCTCCTTCCGCCCCGTCCGAGGGCTGTCGCGGCACCGCGCGTGTGCCCGCTCAGCGCCGGATCTCCACGAGCAGCACCCACGCCGTCGTCACCGCGATCGCGATCGCGAGCAGCATCCCGATGCCCAGCAGCTGCATCGCCGCCGGGTTCTCGAGCACCGCGAGCACCGCGCCCACCATGAACAGCAGCGAGGGCACGACGCCGAGGCCACCGCGCACCACGCCGCTCATCATCGAGTACGGACCGCGACCGCGCGCCATCCGGAAGGCGGCGATGAGACTGAACGCGAGCGCGGCGAGTCCCGCCACGAGGGTCTCGAGGCCGAAGGCGAGTGCCGTCTGCCCGGGGATGAGCCCCGCGAGCGAGATGAGGGTCGCGGCCACCAGCAGGGCGATGGATGCCGCCGAGCGCGCCGTCATCCCGGGCATCTTGATGATCTCCTCGACGCTCACCGAGAGCGCCACGATGATGAGGCCGGCGAGCGCCGCCGCGGCGCCGGCGGCCGCCACGAAGAAGTCGGATGCGCCTTCGATCATGTCGTCCGCGTCCCGAGGCTCATGTGGAGCATTGTGCCCCGCCGAGGGGCGTCGCGGAAGTGTGCTGCCGCGCCGAGAGGGCGCGATCCGTTGTTCCGCGCGGAGTTTGGGACGGTTTGCGCCCTCTCGGCGGGTGCGGGGGGATGCGGGTCAGGCGCGGCGGGACGCGGTCACCGTGAACTTCGGGGTGCGGGCGAGCTGCCGAGTGGGCCCCACGAGCCGCTCGAGCACCGGGCGATAGCCGAGGTGCGAGTTCCAGACCACCCGCAGCTCGCCGCCCGGGCGCAGCACGCGGGCGGCATCCGCGAAGAGGCGGTGGGCGATCTCGGTCGTGACGGCGGCACCCGCATGGAACGGCGGATTCAGCACCACGAGGTCGGCGGATGCGTCGGGCTCGGTGCTCAGGCCGTCGTCGTGGCGGGTCTCGAAGCGCACGCCGTTGGCCTCCGCGGTGAGTCGCGCCGACTCCACCGCGATGACGGAGACGTCGCTCGCGAGGATGCGCGCGCGGGGGTTCCGGAGTGCGAGTGCGACCGCGACGATGCCGGTGCCGCACGCGAGGTCGATCGCCCGTTCGTAGTGCGGCAGCGCGTCGGGCGCCGCGGAGTCGAAGGTCGCGAGCAGTGCGCGCGTGCCGATGTCGAGGCTCGCGCCCGCGAACACCCCGGGCACGGCGACGACCGTGATCGCCGCATCCGGGGTGCTCGTAGCTGGAGCTAGGGCCCCGCCGCCGGGGATGCTTCTCCCGCGCCGAGCCCGTAGCTCCAGCTGCGACACCATCGGCAGGGCGGGTGCGAGGCCGGCGCGCGGTCCGCGCGCGACGATGATGCGCGACTTCGCGCGGGCGTGGGCCACGTCGACGCGCGTGAAGGATGCGGCGAGCACCGCGTTCTGCGTGGGCGTCATGTGCTTCACGCGGCCGCCCGCCAGCACGATGACCTCCGGGCCCGCGGCTCGCGCCACGGCGCGCCCGATCGCATCCAGGCGGCCCTGCGAGCGCGGCATCCGCACGAGCACGAGCGAGGTGCCGGGCGTCACCACGGAGGGGAGCGGATGCTGCGCCGGCTCCGCGACGCCGGCGCGTGCCGCGTTCCCGGCGAGTGCGCGCTGCCCGACGACCGAGTCCTGGTGCACCCGCACCTCCCGCGCCCCGAGCAGATGAGCGCCGAGCGCGAGCGCGCCATGGGTGTCGTCGACGACCGCGACCTCGCCGCCCACGGCATCCGGGAACTCCTCAGCGGCGTAGTCGAGCAGGTACCGATCGGCGGCGTCCCAGGCCCGCAGCCCCGCGCCCTCGGCATCGGGCGCGCGCGACAGCGCATCCAGCATCGCCTCGAGCCCGCGCACCCCTCGACGCTAGGGCATGCCTGGCACGTCCGCGGCCCTCGTGGTGTTGCGGGGTGTGGAAGTGCCGGTCACGCCCGAGCCGCGTGACAGAAGCAGGACGAATCGCGCCTTTCGCCGCCGCGGTGGGCCAACCGCGCCGATCCGTCCTGCTTCTGTCGCGTCCGCCCCGCTCCTCGTGCGCGCGAAGTTCGCGCGCACGAGGGTGCCGAGGGTGTCGCCCGTGCGGTCGGCGGTTGCCGCGGCACCTGGCCGGGGGCCGGGCCTCGGCCTGCCGCAGGAGCAGCCCCACCGGCGGTCGCGCCAGCCGCGGCACTCGAGGTGATGCCTGTCGATCTCGCGACGGTCGCGGGGAGCCGCATGTTCTCGAGGTGTTATGAGGGGGCCGCGGATGGCGGACTCGCCAAAGGCGACCACCTCGGGTCGGCGGCAGCTACGCCGCCGACCCCCCCTGACGCCCGCGGCCCGCACGGATGATGCGAACCGCCCCCGCCGCCTACGCTCCCGCGCGCAGCGTCTCGGCGATCGGCGTCGTCGGGCGGCCGATGAGCCGCGCGAGGTCGCCGGTCACCTCCGCGAGCAGGCCGTCGCGGATGTTGCCGTCGAGTCCCACGATGAAGCCGACGGTGCCCGCGTCGAGCCCCACGGCTGCGAGCGCCGCCGCCTGCTCCTCGGGGGTCTGCGACACCCACGCGATCTCGCGTCCCAGCACCTCGCCGATGGTCGCCGCGAGCTCGGCGTGCGTCCAGGCCACGTCGCCGCCCAACTCGTACACGGCGCCGAGGTGGCCCTCGGTCGTCAGCACGACCGCGGCCGCTTCCGCGAAGTCGGCTCGCGACGCGCTCGCGACGCGACCGTCGCCCGTGCTCGACGCGACGACGCCGGTGGCCGCAGCCTGGCCGAGCGTGCCGAGGTAGTTCTCCGTGTACCAGTTGTTGCGCAGGATCGTCGCCGGGATCCCGGATGCGGCGATCGCCTCCTCGGTCGCCTTGTGCTCCGGGGCGAGCAGCAGCGCCGAGGTGTCGGCGTGCGGCGCGCTCGTGTAGACGAGCTGGCCCACCCCCGCGGCTGCGGCCGCGTCGATCACGGCACGGTGCTGGGCGGCGCGCTGGCCGACCTCCGAGCTCGACACCAGCAGCACCTTGTCGGCGCCGGCCACGGCATCCGCGACCGAGGCGGCATCCGTGTAGTCGAGGCGCACGGTCTCGACGCCGCGTGAGGCGAGGTCGGCGATCTTCGCCGTGTCGCGTGCGCCGGCGCGGATGTCGGATGCGGCGACGCCGCGCGCGAGCAGCGCCTCGACGGCGAGGCGACCGAGGTGGCCGGAGGTTCCGGTGACGAGGATGGTCATGGGGTGTCCTTTCGTTCTTTCTTCGGGAGGACGACACGCCGTACGCGGGTTCCGTGAGGCGCTCGGTCGGCGCGCCGTCCTCCCGAACAGAACAGCGGATGCGGCTGAGTACTTCCCGGGAGAGAGTACCCACTTTCGGGTAAGGTACTGGCATGGTGGTAAGTATCCGAGAGCTGCGCGCACTGCCCGGCTTCGACGACACCCTCCTCGCGGACGGGTGCCCCACGCGCATCGTGCTCGACCACGTCACGAGCAAGTGGGGCGTGCTCGTGCTGCTCGCCCTCAGCGACGGCACCCACCGCTGGGGCGAACTGCGCCGAGCGGTCGACGGCATCAGCGAGAAGATGCTCGCTCAGACTTTGCGCATCCTCGAGTCCGACGGGCTCGTGCTGCGCGACGCGCGCCCCACGATCCCGCCGCACGTCGAATACTCGCTCACGACATCCGGCCGCGAGCTCGTCGAGCGGATGCTGCCGCTCGTCGAGTGGATCGCGCGCAACGCCGACCGGATGCTGCTCGGCGCGCCCGCGCCGGTGCCGGTGTCCGTGCCCGTGTCCGCATCGGCGTCCGTCGCCGAGTCGGCGGCCGCCTCCTGACCGAGTCCGAGTCCGAGTCCCAGTCCCAGTCCCAGTCCCAGTCCCAGTCCGCGTCCGCGTCCGTGTCCTGTCCGCAGCCCGCATCCCGCATCCGCGTCCTGACCGCTGACCGCTGCCCGCCGACCGCAGCCCGCCGCTGACCGCGCCCCCGTCCCGCCCGCACCGCAGCGCGACACATTCCTCCATCGGGACGCAGCAATCACCGCCGCGTGACGCCAAACGCTACAGCGTTTGTCCACACACCCGCAGAGCAGCTCCGGACTCCGAGCCGGCGCACAGGCCGCGCACAGCGCGAGCCGACCGGGCCGCGTAGCGTCGGATCCGTGACCGACACCGTCGCCGACCCGACCGCCGCATCCGCCAGCCTGTCCGCATCCCCCGAGCGCACCTCGAGCGCCGACCTCGAGGTGTACCGCGGGCTCTTCCAGTCGATGACCGGCTACGACGCGAACGCCGCCGCCCCCGACGGCGAGGTGCCGCTGCAGGTCATCAAGAACCTGCAGAAGAGGGTGGCCCAGTTCCACCTCTCCTACAAGTTCGCGATCGACGAGCTCACCACCAAGATCGAGATCCTGCAGGAGGAGTTCGAGCACACCCACGACTACAGCCCCATCGAGCACGTGCGCACGCGGCTCAAATCGATGGACTCGATCATCGAGAAGGTGCAGCGCACCGGAACGCCGCCGGATGTCGACAGCGTGCGCGCCCGCATCCGCGACATCGCCGGGGTGCGGATCACCTGCGCCTTCGTCGCCGACGCCTATTGGGTCGCCGACATGCTCATGGCGCAGTCCGACCTCGAGGTGCTCGAGATCAAGGACTACATCTCGCACCCGAAGCCGAACGGATACCAGAGCCTGCATCTCATCGTGACGGTGCCGGTGTTCCTCTCCGATCGCACCGAGATCGTGCCGGTCGAGATCCAGCTGCGCACCATCGCGATGGACTTCTGGGCGAGCCTGGAGCACAAGATCTACTACAAGTACGACCGCGAGGTGCCGGCGGCGCTCGTCGCGGAGCTCACCGAGGCGGCGGATGCGGCGCACGCCCTGGATGCGAAGATGGCGCGCCTGCGCGAGCAGATCCGCGCGCTCGACTGAGCTCATGTTGCGGTTTCGGCGCTATGTGCGCCGCGCGCGCGGCACATAGCGCCGAAACCGCAACACACCCACGGGGTCGCCGCCCGCGCGCACCTGCCACGATGGGGGCATGAGCACGAGCGTCGGCGTCATCTTCACCCCATCCCGTCCTCCCGAGGCGCTGCGCGACTACGTCGTCGAGGCCGAGCGACTCGGACTGGATGAGGTGCTCGTCTTCGAGGACTGCTTCCGCGAGTCGGGCATCGCCGCAGCCGTCGCCGCGCTCGCCGCGACCGAGCGCATCCGCGTCGGGATCGGGGTGCTGCCGATGCCGCTGCGCAACGTCGCCCTGCTCGCGATGGAGGCCGCCACGATCGAGCGCATGTTCCCGGGTCGGCTGCGCCTCGGCGTCGGCCACGGCGTGCAGGACTGGATGGGCCAGGTCGGTGCGCGCCCCGCCTCGGTGCTCACCCTCATGCGTGAGTACGTGGCGGCGCTGCGGGCGCTGCTCGCGGGCGAGAAGGTCGACGCGGCCGGCCGCTATGTGACCCTCGACGGGGTGCAGCTCGACTGGCCTCCGGCATCCGCTCTGCCGGTGTGGGCGGCGGGCGAGGGCCCGAAGACGCTCGCTCTCACGGGCGAGGTGGCCGACGGCACGATCCTCACCACGGGCACCCCGCCGGAGGCCGTGGCCGCCGCCGCGGCGCTCATCGCCGAGGGGCGGGAGCTCGCGGGGCGCGGGGGCATCCAGCCGCTCGCCGCCTTCGTGATGACCGCCTTCGGGGCGGGAGCGGATGCGCGCCTCGCCGCCGAACTCGCGGCCTGGGGCTACCAGGGTGAGCGCGCGGCGGGCGTGGCCGGGTCGTTCGCCGAGGTGGCCGAGCAGCTGCGCGGCTGGGTCGATGCGGGTGCCTCATCCCTGCTGCTGCAGCCGCTCGACGACGAGACCGACCTGCCCGGCTTCCTCGCGCACTGCGCCGAGGTGCGTGCGGCGCTTCTGCCCTGACTGTTGCGGTTTCGGCGCTATGTGCCGCGCGCGCGGCGCACATAGCGCCGAAACCGCAACATGAGGCAGCGCTACGTGAGCCCCTCCGCGGTCTGTTCGAGCTCGGATGCCGGGGCCGGTCGCTGCGTCGCGATCGCGGTGCCGGCTGCCGCGCACACGAGCGCGATGGCGAGCAGCTGCACCCATCCGAGCCGCTCGTCGAGCACCATCCACCCGAACACGGCCGCCACCACGGGCCCGAACGAGGTGATGATCGCGTACAGCCGCGGCGTGATCCGCCGCAGGATGAAGGTGTCGAGCGCATACGGCAGCGCCGACGACAGGATGCCGATGCCGATGAGCAGCGCCACGATCGGCCAGGAGAATCGGGCCCCGGGCAGGGTGATCGCCGCGAACGGCAGGATGAGGCTGAGGCTCACGATGCTCGCCACCGTGAGCCCTTCGAGTCCCGGCAGCCCGAGCGCGACGCGCCGGGTGAGCAGGATGTAGGCCGCCCACGCGGCGGCCGCGACGAGCGCGAGCACGATGCCCCACGCATCCACCTGCCCCTCGAGTCCGGTGAGCAGCACGACGCCCGCGCCCGCCACGACGACGCACGCCACGTCGAGCAGGCGCCGCGAGGTGGCGAGCGCGAGCAGCAGCGGCCCGAGGAACTCGACCGTCGCGGCGATGCCGAGCCCCAGCAGGTGCACCGATTCGTAGAACGCGAGGTTCATCACGGCGAGGGTGACGCCGAGGGCGACCGCCGGCCACAGGCGCCGCCAGGTGAGCAGCGACCTCCGCGGCCGGTAGAAGGGCAGCAGCACGGCGAGCATCACGAGCTGGCGCACGGCCACCACGATCGGCGAACCGACCGAGGGGATGGCGACCCCCGCGAGCGCGGACCCGAGGTTGATCGACACCTCGGTGCCCACCTGGGTGGCCGCGCCGACGACGGTGCGGCGACGCGTCGCATCCGGGGGCTGGCTCACCTCCCCATTGTGGGGCGTCGGGCGGCCCGCCCCGTCGACTTTCGCCGCCGGCCTCGCTGGATGTTGCGGTTTCGGCGTTATGTGGCCCGCGTGCGGCCCACATAACGCCGAAACCGCAACATCGTCGAGCACGAGGGCCCGCATATGCTCGAGGCATGGCAGAGCAGTCGATCGATCCGAGGTACGACCCCGCCTTCCAGCGCGGCTACGCCGGTGCCGCGGCCACCGGCAGCAGCACGGATGCCGCCCCCCGCCGCGCCGCCCCGCACGTCGTCACCGCGCTGCAACGCCCGTCCGCTGCCGACCCCGTCTCGCGGCGGCCGGTCGAGGGGTTAGCCGACCTCGGATTCTCGCCCACCGCCGAGGTGGCAGACGCGGATGCCGTGGCCGCCCACCCCGCCTCCGCGGACCCGCAGCCGCAGCCGCAGACGGTCGTGCACGCGCCGCCGCCCGCGCTCCGCCCGCCCTGGACCAACCCCTTCGCGATCGTCGTGGCGATCGTCGGCGTCGCGGTGCTGGGGGTCGGCATCTGGACGTTGCAGGAGGTGATGCGGATCGTCGATGTGTCCGCGTCGGGCGGGCCGCAGTCCACGAACGACTACTTCGTGTTGCAGATCGGCATGATCGCCGCGCCGATCTTCGTCGGCCTCGGGGTGGCGATCCTGGTCGCCGTTCTTATGCTCTGCGCGGCATATTGGGCACGTCGACCCGTCGAGGCGGCGGAGTCCGTCTGAGCTGCTCGGCGCGCGTCGCGGGTGAGGCTCAGCTCTGACAGCGCGGACACCAGCAGACCGAGCGCTCCTGCCCCTCGGTCGCCCCGAGTTCGCCGCTCTCCAGCGAGGCGCCGCAGCGCAGGCACGGCTGGCCATGGCGTCCGTACACCCAGGTGCGGCGTCCGGCACGCAGATCGCCCGTCGTGGTGCGGGTCCAGCGGTCGCGGTTGGCGAACAGCATCCGCCGCGCGAGTGCGGCCAGTGCGGGCACCTCATCCACCTCGCCCATCGGCCGGGTCGGCAGCATCCCGCGCACGAAGCACAGCTCGTTGGCGTAGACGTTGCCGATGCCCGCGAGGTTGCGCTGGTCGAGCAGCGCGGCGAACACGGGAACGGTCGGGTCGGCCGCGAGCCTCCGGGCGGCCTCGTTCGCATCCCAGTCCGCGCCGAGCAGATCGGGGCCGAGGTGCCCGATCACCCGCTCCTCCTCAGCCGTCGGAAGCACCTCAAGCACCCCGAGCTCGAAGCCGATCGACTGGGTGTCGCCCGAGGTCAGCACGGCGCGCACCTGATGCGCGGGCCGCGCCCAGCGCTCGCCGCGGTGGAACAGGCGCCACGCCCCCTCCATCTTGAGGTGCGAGTGCACGGTCACCTCGCCGATGCGGTGCAGCAGATGCTTGCCGCGTGACACGACCTCGCGTACCGTCTCACCGCTCAGATCGATCGTGGCGAACGCCGGCACGCGGAAATCCGACGCGGTGAGCACACGTCCCGCGAGCGCGTCGTGCTGCTGCCGCGCCGTGCGGTAGACGGTGTCACCCTCGGGCACCCTCGAAACGTACCCCACCTGCGTCCCCCTCGCCCGTGTCCGGCTCGCCGCACCTCGTTGTGTGTCTCCGTATGTCGAAAATGCAGGAGCTCCTGTCGAAAATGCAGGAGTTCTGCGGATGCTCACCCGTCCGGTCGCGACCCCGGGTGCGGGTCGTCCCCAGTTCTCCTGCATTTTCGACACGGGAGGAGGTCGTCGGCATGGGGCGTCGCACGGATCTCGACGGGGTGGGTGCGACGCCGCGGCAGCGCGGCGAGAGGGCACCGCGGCGGCTACCGCAGGCGCAGGCCCTGCGGGGTGGGGGCGAAGCCCGCGCGGATGAGGGCGTCGCCGAGGGGGGTTCCCAGCGCGAACGCACCGTCGACGCGCTCGACACGCAGCCGACCGCCGGCGGCGCGCACGGCGGTGGCGAGGGATACGGCGGCGGCCTCGCGGGCGGCCGCGGCATCCGGATCGAGGAAGTCGAGCACCGTCTTGCCGCCCTTCTCCACGTAGAGTCCGAGCGCGCCATCGACGAGCACCACGAGCGCGCCCGCCTTGCGGCCGGGGCGGTGGGATCTCGATACGCCCGCTGCGCGGGCTACTCGATCAGCGGGGGGTGCGGATGCGTGGGCTGATGCGGCGGGGGGTGCGGATGCGGGCGTCGATGAGGCCGGGGACCGGCGTCCCGAAGGGTCCCCCGTGGAACCCGCACCGCCCGACGGCGTGCCGAAGCCGTCGCCGCCCGCGCCCCGCGGCCACCCGAGCGCCGCCCCGTACGGGTTCGCCGGATCCGTCGCCGGGAGCGTCAGCGCGACGGGTGCCGCATCCGAGACCCGCTCGCCGGCGAACGCGCGCAGCCGGTCGACCGTCGCCGGCGTCGCGAACTGCGCCGCCCCGAGCCCCTCGACGAAGTAGCCGCGCCGCACCCGGCCCGCCTCCTCGAGGCTCGACAGCACCCGGTAGGCGAGCGCGAAACCGCCCGGCACCCCCTCCGCCTGCACGGCACCGCGCGTGACGACCCCGTAGCGCTCGAGCAGCTGCTCGGCGAGCGCCGTCGCGCGCGCGGTCGGCGCAGCATCCGGATGCGGCAGCAGGCTCCAGCGCCCCGCGACGGTGGGAGGAGCGGATGCGGCGAGCGAGGCCGCGACCCGCGCCCGAGCCCGGTGCGCCCGCCCTCGCGGTGCCGCCCGGGTGCGGGTGGTGGTGGCACCGAGCCGCGCCCGCAGCGCCGTGAAGGTGTCGCCCGTCACGCAGCCCGCCCAGACGAGCTCCCAGAGTGCGCGCGCGAGCTCCGTGTCGGTGAGCGGGTCGGCATCCGGCAGCGCGACCGCGCCGGCGAGCTGGCGGAAGAAGTAGCCGCCGCCGCCCGCGAGCGCGGCGAGCAGCCGATCCCGCAGCGGGTCGGGTTCGAGCGCGAGCGGCTCGGGCAGGGTCGACGGTGCCGCATCGGCCAGGTGCAGACTCACCCAGCCGTCGCCGCCCGGCAGCTCGCCCCGCCCCGCCCAGATGACCTCGCCGGATGCCATCAGCTCGTCGAGCATCGCGGGGGAGTAATCGCGCACCCGTCCGGGCAGCACGAGGCTCTCCCAGCTGCTCGCCGGCAGCGGCAGCCCGGCGAGCTGGTCGATCGCCGAGACGAGTCCGTCGACGCCCCTCAGCCCCGCGGGCACGTGCTGCCAGTCGGGCAGGAAGCGTCCGAGCGCCGCCTGCGGCACGGGTTCCACCTCCGCCCGCAGGGCCGCGAGCGAGCGGGCGCGCAGCCGCCGCAGCACCTCCGGGTCGACCCACTCGGTGCCCGCCGCCCCCGGACGGAACTCCCCCTCGACCGCGCGTCGGTCGGCGGCGAGGCGGCGCAGCGCATCCGTCACGACGGCCACGCCGAGGCCGAGAGGGGATGCCGCCTCCGCCGCCGCGAACGGGGTATGCGTGCGCAGGTAGCGGCTCACGAGGTCGCCGACCGGGTCGGCGACGGGCTCCAGGAACGCCGTCGGCACCCCGATCGGCAGCGGCACCCCGAGCGCGTCGCGGAGGCGGGCCGCGTCTTCGGCGACGGCCCAGCGCTCACGTCCCGCGATGTGCACCCGCAGCACGCGGTTCGCGCGTGCGAGCTCGACGAGCATCCTCTCGATCCCCGAGGTGTCACTTTCTGTCGCCCCCGAACCCGATGGGGCGACAGAAAGTGACACCTCGGATGCAGCACCCGCACCCGCGAAGCGCACCGCCACCTCCGCCACCGAGAGCGGACCGAGCACCCGCAGCAGGTCGACCACGCCCTCCGCGTCGCGCGCCCGCCGCTCCGGCGTGAGCCGCTGCAGTTCGCGTTCGGTCTGCGCGATCACCTCCGGGTCGAGGAGCTCCCGCAGCTCCGCGCGCCCCAGCAGCTCGGCCAGCAGCGCCGGGTCGAGCGAGAGTGCCGCCGCCCGCCGCTCCGCGAGCGGCGAGTCGCCCTCGTAGAGGAACGCCGCCACGTAGCCGAACAGCAGGGTGCGCGCGAAGGGGGAGGGCGCATCCGTCTCCACCTCGACGAGCCGCACCCGCCGGTTCGCGATCTCGGTGGTCAGCTCGCGCAGCGACGGCAGGTCGTAGACGTCCTGCAGCACCTCGCGCACCGTCTCGAGGATGATCGGGAAGCTCGGATACTTGCGCGCCACCTCGAGCAGTTGCGCCGAGCGCTGCCGCTGCTGCCAGAGCGGCGAGCGGCGTCCGGGGTTGCGGCGCGGCAGCAGCAGCGCGCGCGCCGCCGACTCGCGGAACCGGGCGGCGAAGAGCGCGGAGCCGCCGACCTCCTCGGTCACGAGGGTCTCGAGCTCGTCCGGTTCGAAGGCGAACAGCTCCGCGCCGGGCGGGTCGGCATCCGTCTCGGGCAGTCGCACGACGATGCCGTCGTCGCCCGCCATGGCGGAGCCGTCAACCCCGAGCCGTTCCCGGATGCGGGCCGCCACCGCGAGCGCCCACGGCGCGTGCACCGGGGTGCCGTAGGGCGAGTGCAGCACGAGCCGCCAGTCGCCGAGCTCGTCGCGGAACCGCTCGACCAGCAGCGTGCGGTCGGTGGGCACGACACCGGTCGCGGCCTTCTGCTCGGCGACGAAGGCCGTGAGGTTGCGGGCGGCGCGCTCGTCGAGACCGCCCTCGTCGAGCCGTGCCGCATCGACCGAACCGGATGCCAGCTCGCCCGCGAAGGCCCCGATCGCCCGCCCCAGCTCGGCGGGCCGCCCCAGCCCGTCTCCCTTCCAGAACGGCACGCGCCCCGGCTGGCCGAACGCGGGGGAGACGAGCACCCGATCCGAGGTGATCTCCTCGATGCGCCAACTGGTCGCGCCGAGCGCGAACACGTCGCCGACGCGCGACTCGTAGACCATCTCCTCGTCGAGCTCGCCGACACGTCGCGCGCCGTCGTCGGCGCCCACGATGAACACGCCGAACATGCCGCGGTCGGGGATCGTGCCGCCGCTCGTCACGGCGAGCCGCTGCGCGCCTGGGCGCCCGCTGATCGTGCCTGCCACCCGATCCCACACGATGCGGGGCCGCAGCTCCGCGAACTCGTCGGACGGATACCGCCCCGCCAGCAGGTCGAGCGTCGCCTCGTAGGCGCTGCGCGGCAGCGTCGCGAAGGGCGCTGCCCGACGCACGGTCGCGAACCACTCCTCCACATCGATGCCGTGCCCGTCGGATCCGGTGAGCGCGACAGCCGCCACGGTCTGCTGCGCGAGGATGTCGAGCGGGTTCTGCGGAACCCGGATCGCCTCGATGAGCCCCTCGCGCATCCGCTCGGTGGCGATGGCGGTGTGCAGCAGGTCGGCACGGTGCTTCGGGAAGAGCACGCCCTTCGAGATCTCGCCCACCTGGTGCCCGGCGCGGCCGACGCGTTGCAGGCCGGATGCCACACTCGGCGGCGACTCCACCTGGATCACGAGGTCGACGGCGCCCATGTCGATGCCGAGCTCGAGCGAGCTCGTCGCGACGACGCAGCGGAGCCGCCCCGACTTGAGGTCGTCTTCGATCTGGGCGCGCTGCTCCTTCGACACGGAGCCGTGGTGGGCGCGGGCGAGCACGGGCTCCGCACCGCTCGTGGAGCCGGATGCGCCCATCAGCTGCGCGGGGACGCGAGACGGTCGCGCCCCTCCTCGACCACCTTCCAGCTCCTCCTCGTAGAGCTCGTTCATCGCCGCCGTCAGCCGCTCCGCCAGCCGCCGCGAGTTCGCGAACACGATCGTCGAGCGGTGGCGCAGCACCTCGTCGACGATCGCGCGGTCGACGTGCGGCCAGATCGAGCCGCCCGAGGCGAGGGCCTTCTCGTCATCGTCGAGCTCCGCCTCCGTGGCGCGCGCGCCGAGCTCGGTCATGTCCTCGACTGGCACGACGACTCGCAGCTCGAAGGTCTTCTGGATGGGGGGTGCCACGATCTCCACCCGCTCGCGCCCGCCGAGGAAGCGCGCCACCTCCTCGAGCGGCCGCACGGTCGCCGAGAGCCCGATGCGCTGGGCGGGTTTCGGCAGCAGCGCGTCGAGCCGCTCGAGCGTGACCGCGAGGTGCGCCCCGCGTTTGGTGGCGGCGACCGCGTGGATCTCGTCGACGATCACGGTGTCGACGCCGACGAGGGTCGACCGAGCGGCGCTTGTCAGCATCAGGTAGAGCGATTCGGGCGTCGTGATGAGGATGTCGGGGGGCTCGCGCACGAGCCGTCGCCGCTCGGCGGAGTCGGTGTCGCCGGAGCGCACGCCGACCGTGATCGCGGCGGGTGTCATCCCGAGCCGCTTCGCGGTCTGCGTGATGCCGACCAGCGGCGAGCGGAGGTTGCGCTCCACGTCGACCCCGAGCGCCTTGAGCGGCGAGATGTAGAGCACGCGGGTGCGCCTCGCGGGGTCGGGCGCGGATGCCGTCAGCAGCGCGTCGAGCGACCAGAGGAACGCGGAGAGCGTCTTGCCGGATCCGGTGGGGGCCACCACGAGCGCGTGCCGCCCCGAGGAGATCGCCTCCCACGCCCCGGCCTGCGCAGCGGTCGGCTGCGGGAACGCGCCGGCGAACCACTCCCGCGTCGCCGGGGAGAAGCGTTCGAGGGCCGCATCCATCCCCCCATCTTCGCGCTCACCCCCGACGCTCGTCGGGGGACGGCTCAGAGGGCGAGGTCGTTGCCGACGTCCTTCACCTTGATGCGCGCGAGCGCCAGGTTGGCCTTGTTCGAGTCGAGCACGAGGTACACGAAGGTCTCGGGGTTCGCCGCGAGCGGGCGGATCACGTGGTACTGGCTCGTGAGGGTGATGAGGATGTCGTCGATCGAGTCGCTGAGTCCGAGCGCCTTCATGGTCTTGAGCTTCGCGCGCACGACCTCGGTGTTGCCGGCCGCGGCGACGTCGGGGTCGATCCCGCCGCCGATCGACCCGAGCACCATGCCGCTTCCGCTGTCGACGACCGCCGCCATCATCGCGCCGTCGAGGGTGAGCAGGGATTCGAGGGATTCGGTGAGGCTGGACATGGTCGTCTCCGGGGTCGTGTGCGGGTGGGTGCTCAGGGCGGAAGGGAGCCGGGCGGATGCCGCGGTCGTGCGCTTCCGTCTCCACGCTAGGGTGACTCCCGGTTCGGCGACCGGGTGCCGGATGCCCCCGTCCGGGGCGACGCCGCCCCCACGACGCGCTACCGGATGGCGTCTCTGACCAGGGAATAGTCGATGGCCGTGCCGACGCGCGGCGAAATCGCTAGTTAAGTTGACGAAACAGTTCGCGACTCGCGACCGCGGGAACCCGCTCAGCGGGGCGGTGCGGGCTCGGCAGGCCAGTCGCGCTGGATCCTCTCGATGATGTCCTTCGCGACCCGCTCGAGGCCGCGCAGATCGGCGACCCCCGCGGAGCCCACCGCATCCGAGACGGCCTGATGGAACGCGCCGTACGACGCCCGGATCTTGGCCTCGCCCGCCGCCGTCGGCATGAGCAGCCGCACCCGCCGATCGGTGCCGTGCGGGAGCCGGCGCACATCGCCCTTCTCCTCCAGATGGTCGACGATCTTGGTCACCGACGCCGTCGTCACGTCGAGCATGATCGCCAGCTCGGAGGGGCTCGCGAACCGTCCCTCCCGTTGGGCCTGCAGCAGGAAGCGCAGCGCCAGGAACTCGTTGTGCCCGAGCCCGCTCGCGGCCCGCGCGTGCTCGACCTCGAGCTCGGTCACGCGGACGAGATCGAGGATCGTGTGCAGCACGTCTTCGACGAAGGGGCTCGCGGGCGGCTCGGCGTAGAGGTGCTGGGACTCGCGTCGCACGAGGTCGCGTGGCATGGTCGGCCCCTCCCAGGCGGGCCCGTCCGGATCCGTCGTCCCGGATCAGGCTATCGCGCACCCGGTCCGGAGCCGTCAACTCCGAGCGCTACACGCCGTGCCGTGCCGCCTCCGGTGCCCGCACCGGCTGTGGCAGGATCGGGACGCACGGGCGTGGCAGGCGGGTGCGCGTGCTCCCGCCTGAGGAGACCTGGGGGACGCGATGACCGGCAGCGAGGCGGGAGGCGGGCGGCTCCCGGAGGGCTGGTATCCGGACCCCGAACGCGGAGGCGCCGAGCGCTGGTGGGATGGGGTGGCGTGGACGGAGTTCCGTCGCCACGTGGTTCCGGATGATGCCCGCCGACTCGTGGAGCGCGCCCCCCTCGTGCATCGCCCCGACGACGCCACCCGCGCGCTCTCCGTCATCGTCGGCTCGCCCGTGTGGGTGGGGGCGCTCTACTGGGCGGTCTCGATGCTGACCGTGCCGTTCCTCATCCGGATGCCGTTCGCCGAACGTCCGTTCATCAAGCTCACCTTCCTCGGCGTGATGCTGCTCGTGCTCACGGTGGTCGCCTGGCTCGATGCGCGCACCCTCCGCGGGCGCGGTTTCGCCTCCGTGCCGAGCCCGCTCTGGGCGCTCGCGACCCCGATCGCCTACCTCGTGCGCAGGGCCCGTGTCGACGGGGCCGACCGCATCCCGCTCGTCATCCACCTCGCGCTGCTGGGTGTCTCGGTGTTCGGGCTGCTGCTCGGCATCGCGCTCGGCATCCAGCACCTCGCGATGTAGCCGCGGCCGTGCCGTCCGGAGGCCGGCCACATCGCGCAGCATCCCCGCCCGCCCGCTCCTCCCGCCTCTGTCGAAAATGCAGGAGATTCTGCGGCCGGTGCCCGTGTTCGCGGGGGTCCACCGCAGCTGCCGACCGAGTTCTCCTGCATTTTCGACAGGAGCGGAGGGGGAGGAGGCCCCGGTGCGCCACAATGAAGCCATGAGCACCGTGGGCGCCGGCATCCCCGAACCTCCGCGCGACGAGCCGAACTCGGCGTGGCTGAACGACACCGAGCTCGAGTGGGTGCGCGGACGGATGCCGTTGCTCTACGTCGAGGCGGTGCCGGTGCGCGTCGACGGGCTCGGCGTCGTCACCCAGGTGGGCGTGCTGCTGCGGGCGAACGCGCAGGGCGAGATCACCCGCACGCTCGTCTCCGGCCGCGTCATGTACGGCGAGACGATCCGGGATGCGCTCTTCCGCCACCTCGAGAAGGATCTCGGACCGATGGCCTTCCCGCAGTTGCCGGCGAGCCCCGTGCCGTTCCAGGTCGCCGAGTACTTCCCCATCCCGGGGCTCTCGGCCTACGTCGACGAACGCCAGCACGCGGTGTCGCTCGCCTTCGTCGTTCCTGTCACGGGAACTTTCGAGCCCAGGCAGGATGCGCTCGAACTCACCTGGGTGACGCCGGCCGAGGCGTCGAGCCCGGCGTTCCACGCGGAGCTCGAGGGCGGACGCGGCACGCTGCTGCGCGCGGCCCTCGCCTCGGTCGGGGTGCTGGGTTAGCCGCAGGCGGCGTATCGAGGCCCGCCCCCGACGAGCTCAGCCCGCGGGGCGAGCCGCGCGGCGTCCGCCCTGGCGCGGGTTGCCCTGGGGGGCGCCCGACGACGAGCTGTAGACGGGCGTGCTTCCCGAGCGGGTCGTGCTCGCGCCGGATCCCGAGCGGCCCGAGCCGCTGCGGCCGCCGCGCGCCGAGCCGGATGCCGACCCTGCGCCGGAGCGCTGACCCGCCCCCGAACGCTGACCGGAGCCGGAACCCGAACGCTGGCCCGAGCCCGAGCCCGAGCCCGAGCCCTGCCCCGAGCCCGCCCCCTGCGCCGGCCGCCCCGAGCGGTCGCGGCGCGGGCGATCCGAGCGCGGCTGCTGCGCCGCATCCCGCTCCCCGCGCGCGGCCCGCTTGCGCTGCGCGTTGGCGCCCTGGCTGCGTCCGCCGCCGCCCTGCTGCTGGCGCGGTGCGCGCGGCTCGGGCTTCACGTAGGCCGCGACCTCGCCGACGAGCGCGGTGACGGGGGC
This sequence comes from Leifsonia xyli, assembly GCA_003243275.1. Classification (GTDB taxonomy): domain Bacteria; phylum Actinomycetota; class Actinomycetes; order Actinomycetales; family Microbacteriaceae; genus Homoserinibacter. Next base: position 140,604 of record QFQR01000002.1, read on the forward strand.
CGCGTCCGCGACCACCCGCTGCACGTTCGCGGTGATGCCTGCCTTGCGCATGAGCTGCGCCACATCCTTCTCCTGCGCGGGCAGCACGAGGGTGACGACGTCGCCCTCGGAGCCGGCGCGGGCGGTGCGGCCCGAACGGTGCAGGTAGGCCTTGTGCTCGGTGGGCGGGTCGACGTGCACCACGAGCTCGACGTCGTCGACGTGCACGCCGCGCGCGGCAACATCCGTCGCCACGAGCACCCGCACCGATCCGTCGGCGAACGCCGCGAGGTTGCGGTCGCGCTGCGGCTGCGAGAGGTTGCCGTGCAGGTCGACCGCCGGGATGCCGGATGCCGTGAGCTGCTGCGCGAGCTTCTTCGCGTGGTGCTTGGTGCGCATGAACAGGATGCGGCGTCCGCGCCCCGAGGCGAGCGTCTGCACGAGCTGCTTCTTCGTCTCCACGTCGGCCGTGCCGAACACGTGGTGGGTCATCTTCACGGGCGGCTGGTCGATCTCGTTGACCGAGTGCAGCACAGGGTTCTGCAGGAAGCGGGTGACGAGCTTGTCCACGCCGTTGTCGAGGGTCGCCGAGAAGAGCAGCCGCTGACCGCCCGCGGGGGTCGCCGCGAGGATGCGGGTGACGCCGGGCAGGAAGCCCAGGTCGGCCATGTGGTCGGCCTCGTCGATCACGGTGATCTCGATCGCGTCGAGGCGCACCTGGCGCTGACCCATGAGGTCTTCGAGGCGGCCGGGGCAGGCGACGATGATGTCGACGCCGGCCTTGAGCGCGGTCACCTGACGGTTCTGCGAGACGCCGCCGAAGATGGTGGTGACGGTGAGGCCGTAGGCGTCGGCGAGCGGGGTGACGGTCGCCGCGATCTGGGTGGCCAGCTCGCGGGTCGGCGCCAGGATGAGCGCGAGCGGCAGGCCGCTGCGACGTCCCCCGCCGGCGAGCTTCGTGCCGAGCCGCGCGACGAGCGGCAGTGCGAAGGCGATGGTCTTGCCGGATCCGGTGCGGCCGCGTCCGAGCACGTCGCGTCCGGCGAGGGTGTCGGGGAGGGTGTCGGCCTGGATGGGGAACGCCTCGGTCTTGCCGTCGGCGGCGAGCACCGCGACGAGGGGGGCGGGCACGCCGAGCGTGCCGAAGGTGACGGATGTCATGGGTGTGTCTTTCGGGTGGTCCGCGGGCATGCGTGCACACGCGGGAGGGCGAGCGTGCCGGTCGGCACGTCGGTTCGCCGTGAAGGAATGTCAGCGCCGGATCCGTTGCGGGTTCGGGCGACGAGGGATGCGTTCGACGACGCGGGCGCGAAGCTGCGCCTCGGCAACCCTAGCGGATGTCGGTGTGTGACGCCCGGCTTCCGGGCGGATGCTCAGCCGCGGATACCCTCGAAGGCATGGGTTCGCCGCGCAGTCAGAGCTACTACCAGGTTCGCTTCGAGTGGGGTGCCGAGGGTGCCTCGGCGGTCGCGGATGGCGTGCACGCGGTGGTCTGGGTCGACGAGCTGGGTGCGGAGCAGCTGCCGCAGCTCGAGGTCGAGGTGGTCGCGGCGGCGCTCGGCAGTGCGGATGCCGTGGCCCGCTGGGCGCTCGAGCGTCAGGCCGAGCTGGAGGGCCGGTTCGTCGTGGCGGTCGTGGCGGCCGGTGCCCGGCAGCCGGATGGCTCGCTGCGTTTCGCGGTCGAGGACCTGCTCGCCGCGGGTGCCGTGATCGATGCGATCGCCGCGCTCGGCATCGACCACCAGTCCCCGGAGGCGGCGGCAGCCGCATCCGCGTACGCCGGTCTGCGCAACGCGACCCGCCACCTGGTGTCGGCATCCGTCTCGGCGCGCGAGCTGGGCGGCGTCACCCCCGAGGCCTCCGCCCGCTGACCGCGCTCCGCCCGGCACCCCTCGCCCCCCGCCCCCCGACCCCCGACCCGCGGGCGCCGAGGGGTGGCGAGCCTGCACGTGTTGCGGTTTCGGCGACATGTGCCGGTTTCGCGGGCCACATTGCGCCGAAACCGCAACATCCCGAGCGTCCGCGCGCCTCGCGGCGTAGCCTCGCCTCATGTACCAGGCGAAGCTCGGAGACCAGCTCATCGCGGAGGCCGCGGAGGCCGACGTCATCCACATCGAGGGGAACGTGTACTTCCCGCCCTCGGCCGTCGTCGAGGGCGTGCTGCGCGACTCGCCCACCCCCTACACCTGCCCGTGGAAGGGCGAGTGCCAGTACTTCAGCGTGCGCGACGGCGAGCAGTGGCTCACCGACCGCGCCTGGACGTACCCGCATCCGTATCCGAGCGGCATCGACAAGGTCGGCCGCGACTTCAGCAACTACGTCGCGTTCTGGAAGGACGTGCAGGTCACCCAGGCCTGACCGCTCGGGTGGTCGAGGAGCGCCGCGAAGCCCCCGTCAGCTCGCGACCCGCGCCCGCGCCCGGTGCGCGCGCACCTTCGCCCGGTTGCCGCAGCGCTGCATGGAGCACCAGCGGCGGGTGCTGGTGCGCGACTCGTCGTGGAACACCAGTCGGCAGTCGGCGGCGGCACAGCGACGGATGCGGCCCTCCTCACACGCCGCGAGGTTCGCGACCGCCTCACGGGCGAGCGTCGAGAGCGCCTGCGCGATGCGGATGCGGCCGGCGCCGGCCTGCCGGCGTCCGCCCGGCAGCGTGGGCGGGATGTCGGGGGTCGCGGCGAACAGGTTGAGCGTGTCGACGTCGTCGGGGTCGAGCGCGCGGGCATCGGCGGCCGCGGGGTAGAGCCGCCCGAGCACCTCGCGCAGGATGAGGGCGTCGGAGAGATCGCGCTCGCCCGCCTCGGTGAGGGTGGGCTGGCCGAGGTGCCCGACGAGCCATGCTCCGAGGTCGGCGGGCGAGTGCAGCCGCTCGACGGCGGGTGAGCCGAGCGCCCCCGAGTAGGCGAAGTCGAGGCTCTCGGCCCCCGCGTCGAAGTGCCAGGCGACACCGCCGTCGGCGGGCGTCATCCGCTGTCCCGTGCTCACGTAACCAGTATAGAAAGTTACGTTCCTACCGCCGCACCCACACGATCCGCAGGCCAGGATCGAAGCGCCTCGAGCAGACCCCGCACGAGGTGACGCGCGTCGGCCGACGGTAGCGGTAGCTCACGTGCCCGTTCGGGCAGGTGCCCACCCACGGCGCCAACTCGTTGGGCACCGGGCCGTCGTGGGTGCGGCCGCCCACGTAGCCCAGCTCGGACGCCACCGACTTCCAGCGCGGCCCATGCCCCGCGGACTTCCCGGCGAGCGCGTGGGCCACCTCGTGCAGCAGCGTCTGGTGGATGTCGTCGTCGTCGGAGCGCAGGGCGATGTGACGCGAGACCGAGATGCGCTTGGCGGTGTAGTTGCACAGGCCCGCGCGGGTCTTCGCGTTGTCGAACGCGAAGGTCCACTCGCCATCGAGGTGCAGTCGGATGAGGGCGTCGGCCCAGGTGCGCACCCGGGCGAGTTGTTGCGCCGGGCCGGGCGACGCGTTCAGGGTCGGGGAGGCCATGCCTCTATTCCAACACCGTGCACCGACGTGCGGGCGGCGTCTCAGCGCTTCGGGGGAATCTGGAAGATCCCGCGACCCGGGGGAGGGGAGGCCACGGCCGTCGCATCCGTCACCACGGGTGCCCCCGCGATCCACGCTCGCAGCGCCGTCCCGTGCACGAGTTGAGCCGGATGCGGACCGCCTGCCAGCAGCCTCGGCATCCAGTCCAGCGGCAGATCCGACCCGGATGCCGCCAGCACGAAGTTGCCGAAGCGGCGCCCCTTGATCACCTGCGCCTCGCCGAGCACCGCGACATCCGCGAACACCAGAGCCAAGGTGGCCGCCTGCCCGCGCGCGAACGCGGCACCCTGCCCGTCGGCGATGTTGGCGAGCAGCACACCGCCCGGCGCGAGGAACGCGGCGCACTCGCGGTAGAACTCGACGCTCGTGACGTGCGCCGGGGTGCGCGCCCCCGAGAACACGTCGACCACGAGCAGATCGACCTGCCCGAGCAGCCCCTTCGGCAGGCGCCCGAGCACCTCGCGCGCATCGCCGTAGCGCACCCGGATGGAGGCGTCGCGTGGCAGCGGCAGCCGTTCCCGCACGAGGTCGACGAGCGCCGGCTCGAGCTCGACCACCTGCTGCCGGGATCCGGGCCGCGTCGCGGCGATGTAGCGCGGGATGGTGAGCGCGCCCGCCCCGAGGTGCAGCGCCGTGATCGGCTCGCCCGGGTCGCCGAGCTCGTCGATGACGTGGCCCATCCGGGCGATGTACTCGTAGAAGAGGTGCGTGGGGTCGCCGAGGTCGACGTGCGACTGCGGGGTGCCGTCGACCACGAGCTCGTAGCCGTTGGTCAGCCGATCCGGGCGCACCTCGGCTCGCATCCCGTTCGACAGGCGCACGGCGGGGTTCTCCTCCACCCCTCCATTCTCCCCCGCCTCCCGCCGCACCCCGTGCGGTCATGTTGCGGTTTCGGCGAGGTGTTGCGGCTTCGCGGCCCACACAGCGCCGAAACCGCAACACCTGAGCCGGCCCGCCCTCGCGGCACCGGGGCCCGCACCCGGATGCGGGGGTCAACCCCACCCCACGCGGCGGGACTCCCGGATGCCGGCGCCGCCGTCACGGCAGCAGGCTGGATCACGATCAGAGGAGTCGCCCATGACCACCACCCCCCGTCGCGTCCTGCTTCCGCTCGCCGCGCTCGCCGCCGCATCCCTCGCCCTGGCCGGCTGCATGACCGTTCCCGCATCCGGCCCCCGCGTCACCGCGGAGCACGAGGTCTCGGACGCCGTGCACGCCCTGCGCCTGGACAACGCGGGCGACGTCGTCGTGATGCTCGGCGATCAGCCGGGCCTCACGGTGCGCGCGCCCCAGGCGATCATGGATCGGCTCACCGCATCCGAGGACGACGGCACCCTCGTGCTCGGGATGAGCGGGGCCGGGATGTGGGTCGGCCGCATCGAGTACACGCTCACCGTGCGCTCCTTCGACGAGGTGGAGCTGACGGGGTCGGGCGACGTGCGCGCCGACTTCTCCTCGGCCCAGACCGTGTCGATCGAGGTCTCGGGCTCGGGAGATGTGCGCGGCACGGATGTCGATGCCGCCGAGGTGGGGATCGAGGTGAGCGGCTCGGGGGATGTGTGCATCGACGGTGCAGCCGACCGCGGCGAGTTCGAGGTGAGCGGCTCCGGCGATCTCGACGCATCCGGGCTCGCGCTGCGCACCGCGGAGGCGGAGGTCTCCGGCTCGGGCGACCTCTCGGTGCACGCGACCGACACCCTGGGCGCCCGCATCTCGGGCTCCGGCGACATGTTCGTCTCCGGTTCGCCTCGCATCACCCGCGACACCCCGGGCTCGGGCGACCTCATCGAACGCTGACCCCCGCCCCGCCGGTCGCGCCCGCGGATGTTGCGGTTTCGGCGCTATGTGGCCGGCGAAGCCGCCACATAGCGCCGAAACCGCAACATCCAGCAGCCGAGCGCGCGCCCCGCGTATAGACCCGCGCGAAAAGAAAGTCAAGGAACAGCTGGACATGGCGCGTCGTTCCGACCTATAGTTGTTCTTTGCGCTCCCCCTTTCACCCTGCCCTCATATTGCGGTCGGCCGGTGTGTGCCCGGAGGCGGATCCCGAAAATGATGGCGGGATCCCCCACGACAGGCTGGAGCGCCTCCTCACTGACCGACACCAATTGAGACCGACGGGTCTCACGGAGGTTGTTTTCCTTTGGCTGCTGCGCGCTCCGCATCCAGTAAGAACTCCCCTAAGAACGGTCGCGGTGCATCGCGACTCTCGTTCGCCAAGATCACGGACACCCTGACGGTTCCGGATCTGCTCGCCCTCCAGACCGAGAGCTTCGACTGGCTCGTCGGCAACGAGGCGTGGAAGGCGCGGATCGCGGGCGACCCGACCGCCCCGACCACCACGGGCCTCGATGAGATCTTCGAGGAGATCTCCCCGATCGAGGACCTCGGCGAGACGATGCAGCTGGGCTTCTCGAGCCCCGAGCTCGAGGAGCCGAAGTACACGATCGAGGAGTGCAAGGAGCGCGGCAAGACCTTCGCCGCCCCCCTCTACGTGAACGCCGAGTTCATGAACCACATGACGGGCGAGATCAAGACCCAGACGGTCTTCATGGGCGACTTCCCGCTCATGACCGAGAAGGGCACCTTCATCATCAACGGCACCGAGCGTGTCGTCGTGTCGCAGCTCGTGCGCAGCCCTGGCGTCTACTTCGAGCGCACCCCCGAGAAGACCTCCGACAAGGATGTGTTCTCGGCCCGCGTGATCCCGAGCCGCGGTGCGTGGCTCGAGTTCGAGATCGACAAGCGCGACCAGGTGGGCGTGCGCATCGACCGCAAGCGCAAGCAGTCGGTCACCGTGTTCCTGAAGGCGCTCGGCCTCACGAGCGAGGAGATCCTCGAGGCCTTCCCCGGCTACGAGTCGATCGCCTCGACGCTCGAGAAGGATGCCATCCTCACCAAGGAGGAGGCCCTCAAGGACATCTACCGCAAGCTCCGTCCGGGCGAGCAGGTGGCCGCCGAGGCCGCCCGCGCGCTGCTCGACAACTTCTACTTCAACCCGAAGCGCTACGACCTGGCCAAGGTGGGTCGCTACAAGATCAACCGCAAGCTCGGCCTCGACGCGCCGCTCAGCGACTCGGTGCTGACGATCGACGACATCATCGCGACGATCAAGTACCTCGTGGCGCTGCACGCCGGCGAGACGACGCTCGCGGGGGTGCGCGACGGCAAGAAGGTCGACATCCGTCTCGACACGGATGACATCGACCACTTCGGCAACCGTCGCATCCGCGCGGTCGGCGAGCTCATCCAGAACCAGGTGCGCACCGGCCTCAGCCGCATGGAGCGTGTCGTGCGCGAGCGCATGACCACGCAGGACATCGAGGCGATCACGCCGCAGACGCTCATCAACGTGCGTCCGGTCGTCGCCGCGATCAAGGAGTTCTTCGGCACGAGCCAGCTCTCCCAGTTCATGGACCAGAACAACCCGCTCGCGGGCCTCACCCACAAGCGTCGCCTCTCGGCGCTCGGCCCGGGTGGTCTCTCCCGTGAGCGCGCGGGCGTCGAGGTGCGCGACGTGCACCCGAGCCACTACGGCCGCATGTGCCCGATCGAGACCCCGGAAGGCCCCAACATCGGCCTCATCGGCTCGCTCGCGAGCTTCGCGCGCATCAACTCCTTCGGCTTCATCGAGACGCCCTACCGCCGCGTCTCGGGCGGCAAGGTGTCGAGCACGATCGACTACCTGACGGCCTCCGAGGAGGACGACTTCGTCGTCGCCCAGGCGAACGCACCGCTCGAGGCCTCGGGCAAGTTCGCCGAGGCGAAGGTGCTCGTGCGCAAGAAGGGCGGCGAGGTCGAGCTCGTGGATGCCGACCAGGTCGACTACATGGACGTCTCGCCGCGCCAGATGGTGTCGGTGGCGACCTCGCTCATCCCGTTCCTCGAGCACGACGACGCGAACCGCGCCCTCATGGGTGCCAACATGCAGCGCCAGGCCGTGCCGCTGCTGCGTTCGGAGTCGCCGCTCGTCGGCACCGGCATGGAGGGCTACGCGGCCGTCGACGCCGGGGATGTCATCACGACCGAGAAGGCGGGTGTCGTCACCGAGGTGTCGGCCGATGAGGTGGTCGTGCAGCTCGACGAGGGCGGCACGCAGTCCTACTTCCTGCGCAAGTTCGACCGCAGCAACCAGGGCACGAGCTACAACCACCGCGTCGTGGTGAACGCGGGCGACCGCGTCGAGGTCGGCGAGGTCATCGCCGACGGTCCCGCGACCGAGAACGGCGAGCTCGCGCTCGGCAAGAACCTGCTGGTCGCGTTCATGCCGTGGGAGGGTCACAACTTCGAGGACGCGATCATCCTCAGCCAGAACCTGGTGAAGGACGACGTGCTCAGCTCGATCCACATCGAGGAGTACGAGGTCGACGCCCGCGACACGAAGCTCGGCAAGGAGGAGATCACGCGTGACCTCCCCAACGTCAGCCCCGAGCTGCTGGCCGACCTCGACGAGCGCGGCATCATCCGCATCGGCGCCGAGGTGCGTCCGGGCGACATCCTGGTCGGCAAGGTCACCCCGAAGGGTGAGACCGAGCTCTCCGCGGAGGAGCGCCTGCTGCGTGCCATCTTCAACGAGAAGAGCCGCGAGGTCCGTGACACGAGCCTCAAGGTCCCTCACGGCGAGGAGGGCACCGTCATCGGTGTCAAGGTGTTCGACGCGCTCGAGGGTGACGACGAGCTCGGCTCGGGTGTCAACCAGCGGGTCGTCGTGTTCATCGCGCAGAAGCGCAAGATCACGGCGGGCGACAAGCTCGCCGGCCGTCACGGCAACAAGGGCGTCATCTCGAAGATCCTGCCGGTGGAGGACATGCCGTTCCTCGCCGACGGCACCCCGGTCGACGTGATCCTCAACCCGCTCGGCATCCCGGGCCGCATGAACTTCGGCCAGGTGCTGGAGACCCACCTCGGATGGGTCGCCAAGCAGGGCTGGAAGGTCGACGGTTCGCCGAAGTGGGCCGGCCGTCTGCCCCAGGAGGCGCACGAGGCCGCCCCGAACACCAAGGTCGCGACCCCGGTGTTCGACGGTGCGCTCGAGGAGGAGATCGAGGGTCTGCTCGACTCGACGATCCCGAACCGCGACGGTGTGCGCATGATCGACAGCTCCGGCAAGACGGTGCTGTTCGACGGCCGCTCCGGTGAGCCGTTCCCGCACCCGATCTCGGTCGGCTACATGTACATCCTGAAGCTGCACCACCTCGTGGACGACAAGATCCACGCGCGCAGCACCGGCCCCTACTCGATGATCACCCAGCAGCCGCTCGGTGGGAAGGCGCAGTTCGGCGGCCAGCGCTTCGGCGAGATGGAGGTGTGGGCGCTCGAGGCCTACGGTGCCGCCTACGCGCTGCAGGAGCTGCTGACGATCAAGTCCGACGACATCCTGGGCCGCGTGAAGGTGTACGAGGCCATCGTCAAGGGCGAGAACATCCAGGAGCCCGGCATCCCCGAGAGCTTCAAGGTGCTCATCAAGGAGATGCAGTCGCTGTGCCTGAACGTCGAGGTGCTCGCGGCGGATGGCTCGGCCATCAGCCTGAAGGACACGGATGACGAGGTCTTCCGCGCCGCCGAGGAGCTCGGCATCAACATCTCCACCCGCTTCGAGTCGTCGTCGATCGACGACATCTGAGCCGGGCACGCACACAGGATTCGTAGAAGAAGAAGCGAGAGAGAACACACGTGATCGACGCAACCACTTTCGACCAGCTGCGCATCGGCCTTGCCACGAGCAAGGACATCCGCGAGTGGTCGTACGGCGAGGTCAAGAAGCCCGAGACGATCAACTACCGCACGCTCAAGCCCGAGAAGGACGGTCTGTTCGGTGAGCAGATCTTCGGGCCGAGCCGCGACTGGGAGTGCTCGTGCGGCAAGTACAAGCGCGTGCGCTTCAAGGGCATCGTCTGCGAGCGCTGCGGCGTGGAGGTCACCAAGAGCTCCGTCCGTCGTGAGCGCATGGGCCACATCGAGCTCGCCGCCCCGGTGACGCACATCTGGTACTTCAAGGGCGTGCCGAGCCGTCTCGGCTACCTGCTCGACATGGCGCCGAAGGACCTCGAGAAGGTCATCTACTTCGCGGCGTACATGGTCATCGACGTGGATGAGGCCGGCCGTCACGCCGACCTCCCCGGCCTCGAGAACGAGCTGCGGCTCGAGATCAAGAACCTCGACCAGCAGCGCGACGACCGCATCAACGCGCGTCTCGTGCAGCTCGAGGCGGATCTCGCCGCGCTCGAGGAGGAGGGCGCGAAGGCCGACCAGAAGCGCAAGGTGAAGGACGCCGGCGAGAAGGAGATGGCCCAGATCCGCAAGTCGTTCGACGAGCAGATCAAGCAGCTCGAGGAGGTGTGGGACCAGTTCCGCAACCTCAAGGTCGGCGACCTGAAGCCCGAGGACTCGGTGTTCCACGAGCTGCAGGACCGCTTCGGCCTGTACTTCGAGGCGCACATGGGCGCGGAGGCGATCCAGCGTCGCCTGCAGGCCTTCGACCTGGAGGCCGAGGCGGAGCTGCTGCACGAGCAGATCGCCAACGGCAAGGGGCAGAAGAAGATCCGCGCGATCAAGCGTCTGCGGGTCGTGAACTCGTTCCTGCAGACCGGCAACTCGCCGGCGGCGATGGTGCTCGACGTGGTCCCCGTGATCCCGCCGGAGCTGCGCCCGATGGTGCAGCTCGACGGTGGCCGCTTCGCGACCAGCGACCTGAACGACCTCTACCGTCGCGTGATCAACCGCAACAACCGTCTGCGTCGTCTGCTCGACCTCGGGGCTCCCGAGATCATCGTCAACAACGAGAAGCGGATGCTGCAGGAGGCCGTCGACGCGCTGTTCGACAACGGTCGTCGTGGCCGCCCGGTCACGGGCACCGGCAACCGCGCGCTCAAGAGCCTCAGCGACATGCTCAAGGGCAAGCAGGGCCGGTTCCGTCAGAACCTGCTCGGCAAGCGCGTGGACTACTCGGGCCGTTCGGTCATCATCGTCGGCCCGCAGCTGAAGCTGCACCAGTGCGGTCTGCCGAAGCAGATGGCGCTCGAGCTGTTCAAGCCGTTCGTCATCAAGCGCCTGATCGACCTGAGCCACGCGCAGAACATCAAGGCCGCCAAGCGCATGGTGGAGCGTTCGCGCCCGCAGGTGTGGGATGTGCTCGAGGAGATCATCCGCGAGCGCCCCGTGCTGCTGAACCGCGCGCCCACGCTGCACCGTCTCGGCATCCAGGCGTTCGAGCCGCAGCTCGTGGAGGGCAAGGCCATCCAGCTGCACCCGCTCGTCTGCACGGCGTTCAACGCCGACTTCGACGGTGACCAGATGGCCGTGCACCTTCCGCTGTCGGTGGAGGCGCAGGCCGAGGCCCGCATCCTGATGCTCGCCTCGAACAACATCCTGAAGCCGTCGGACGGCCGCCCGGTGACCCTGCCCAGCCAGGACATGATCATCGGTCTGCACCACCTGACGACGGTCACCGAGGGTGCCGTGGGTGAGGGCCGTGCGTTCGCGTCGATCGCCGAGGCGATCCTGGCGAAGGACGAGGGCACCCTCGACCTGAACGCGACGGTGCGCATCCGTCTCGAGGGCGTGTACCTCGAGAACGCGGATGACGACTTCGTGCAGGGTTCGACGAAGGTGCTCGAGACCACGCTCGGTCGCGCGCTCTTCAACCAGGCGCTGCCCGTGGACTACTGGTACACGGATGCCGTCGCCGACAAGGGCACGATCTCCGCGATCGTCAACGACCTCGCGGAGCGCTACCCGAAGGTGGAGGTCGCCGCGGCGCTCGACCGCATCAAGGACGCCGGTTTCTACTGGGCCACCCGCTCGGGTGTGACGGTCGCGCTCAGCGACATCGTCACGCCGAAGGACAAGCCGGCGATCGTGGCCAAGCACGAGAAGCAGGCCGCCAAGGTGCAGGCCGAGTACGACAAGGGTCTCATCGACGACGCCACGCGCCGCAAGGAGCTCATCGACATCTGGACCGAGGCGACCGGCGAGATCGCCGCCTCGATGCAGGCGAGCTACCCGAAGGACAACAACATCTTCCGGATGGTGTCGTCGGGGGCCCGTGGTAACTGGCTGCAGGTGCGCAACATCTCGGGTATCCGCGGCCTCGTCGCGAACCCGAAGGGTGAGACCATCGCCCGTCCGATCATCTCGTCCTACCGCGAGGGCCTCTCGGTGGCGGAGTACTTCATCGCCACGCACGGTGCCCGTAAGGGTCTCGCCGACACGGCGCTGCGTACCGCCGACTCGGGGTACCTCACGCGTCGTCTGGTCGACGTCTCGCAGGATGTCATCATCCGTGAGGACGACTGCGGCACGGCCAAGGGCCTCGAGCTGCGGATCGCGCAGAAGGTCGGCGACGAGCTGCTGCGCGACGAGAACGTCGAGAACGCGGTCTACGCGCGCTCGCTCGCGGAGGCTGCGGTCGACGCGAAGGGCGTCGTGGTCGCGGATGCCGGCTCGGATGTCGGCGACGTGCTGATCAACCAGCTCATCGCCGCGGGCGTCGAGACCGTGAAGGTGCGCTCCGTGCTCACCTGCGAGGCTGCGGTCGGCGTCTGCGCCGCCTGCTACGGTCGCTCGCTCGCGACGGGCAAGCTCGTGGACATCGGCGAGGCGGTCGGCATCATCGCCGCCCAGTCGATCGGCGAGCCCGGCACGCAGCTCACCATGCGTACCTTCCACCAGGGTGGTACCGCCGGTGCGGATGACATCACGCAGGGTCTGCCGCGTGTCACCGAGCTCTTCGAGGCCCGTACTCCGAAGGGCGCGAGCCCGATCGCGGAGGCCGCTGGTCGCATCGAGATCGAGGACACCGACAAGCAGCGCCGCATCATCCTGACCCCCGACAACGGCGACGAGCCGCAGATCTACCCCGTGCTCAAGCGCGCCACCCTCCTCGTGGAGGACGGCCAGCACGTGGAGCTCGGTCAGCAGTTCGTGGTGGGCAACCTCGACCCGAAGGAGGTGCTGCGGGTTCAGGGCGTGCGCGCCGTGCAGCAGCACCTGGTGGACGGCGTGCAGGGCGTCTACCGCAGCCAGGGTGTGCCGATCCACGACAAGCACATCGAGGTGATCGTGCGCCAGATGCTGCGCAAGGTGACCGTCGTCGAGCACGGCGACACCGAGCTGCTGCCGGGTGAGCTGGTGGATCGGGCTCGTTACACCGAGCTCAACCGCGCCGCGATCGTCGAGGGCAAGAAGCCGGCGTCGGCGCGTCAGGAGGTCATGGGTATCACCAAGGCGTCGCTGGCGACCGAGTCGTGGCTGAGTGCCGCGTCGTTCCAGGAGACCACCCGCGTGCTCACGCAGGCGGCCATGGAGGGTCGCTCCGACCCGCTGGTCGGTCTCAAGGAGAACGTCATCATCGGTCAGCTCATCCCCGCGGGAACCGGACTCTCGAAGTACCGGAACGTCGCGGTGGAGGCGACCGAGGAGGCGAAGGCGGAGCGCTACCCGAACCGCATCTTCGCGGACGACTCGGCGTTCTCGGAGGCCGACCTGAGCTTCGTCGACTTCGACAGCTTCAGCTCGGACGACTTCCAGCCCGGCACCTACAACTGAGTCGCGCGGCCCTCGCCGCCGGTTCGATGCGCCCGTTCGCGGGCGGCTCGACCGGCGGCGGGGGCCGCTTCGCGTCTGCGCGCGGGGGGTCTCGATACACCGCCTGCGGCGGCACTCGACCAGCGGTCCTGCCGCAGGCCGTGCAGGCCGCTGGTTGAGTAGCGGCCGCAGGCCGCGTATCGAAACCCCCGCCCGCGTTCTAGGCTGGATGCCACCACGCGAAGGAGCCCCCATGGCCGACCCCACGGATCCGCAGACCCCCGCCGAGCCGGAGACCGTCACCCCGGTGTCGGCCGCCGGGCACCTGGGTGCCGAGCCCGTCGTGCCCGAGCTCGTCACGCCGGAGGCCGACGACGCGGAGGTCGTGGACGACGTCGCGTCGCCCGTCGTGACCGCGCCCGTCGTCCCCGTCCCCGCGGAGCCCGAGCCGGAGCCCGCCCCCGCCCCCGTGCCGGTCGTCGCCGCCGTGGCGGCGGAGCCGCCCCGCGAGGTCGTCTACGTGCAGGCGCCCACGCCGCCGAAGTCGCGCCACAACCGCGGGTTCGGCGTGCTCATCTCGCTGCTGGGCACTCTCGCCTTCGCGCTGCTGTACATCGGGGTCGTCGCGGTGCTCGTCGCGCTCGCGGGCGGCTCCGTCGACCACTCGCTCTCGCAGTTCGTCGTGAGCCTCTCGTTCTGGGTTCCGGTGGCCGTCTACGCGGTGATGGCATCCGTCTTCGCCCTGATCGTCAACCGTGCGGCCTGGTGGGCGCATGTGCTCGGCAGCCTGTTCGTCGCGGTGCTCAGCTACGGGCTGTCGGCGGGCATCATCCTGCTGGCCCTCGGGGTGATCGGGATGACGCCCGAGGAGGGTGTGAGGAAGGCGGCAGAGGTCTTCGGATCGCCGCTGCTGATCGCCGCGCTCGTGCTCGCGCGGGAGTGCGCGCTGTGGTTCGGGCTGGCGATCGCCTCGCGCGGGCGCCGGGTGAAGGAGCGCAACACGACCGAGCGCGCCGTCTTCGAGCAGAGCGTCGCCGATCGTCGTGCGGAGTATGAGCGCGCCCACCCCCCGGCCTGAGCGGTTTCGGCATCCGGAGCGCGTCGCGGGACTCTTCGTCGCGGTCAGCTGGGCTGCGCTCGTCTTCGCGGTGTTCGGGATGCTCTCGGTGCTGCTCGACCGTGATCCCGTCGAGCAGCCGGTCGGCCCCTACTTCGGTCTCGTGGCGATCCTGCTGGCGATGGGCGTCGTCTACCTCGGCATCGTGCTGACGGTGCCCGCCCGGAGTCCGTGGCTCGGCGCGCTCGCGACGGCCGCGGGCGTCTATCTCGTGATCGTCGCGACGGCGGCGCTCGTCGATCTCTCGCTCGCGTTCGCCCAGGCGAGCAGCCCGTTCGTGCTCGTCGCGGCGTTCCTCGCGCTCGCACCGCCGATCGCCTGCTGGGCATATTTCCGCGGACGCGGCTCCGATACCCCCCGCACGCGGGTATCGTCCTGACGGCATCCCTGCGGTTAGCCTGACGATCTCAGGGATGTGGGGTCCCTGATCGAGGTGCCGTTCGGGGGGACGGCATCCCGGATCACCGTGCAGACACCTAGGGGGGTGGCATGGCCTCCCTGTCCGAGATCCTGATCATCCGCGGTCAGTTGCCGATCACGTCGATCGACACGGCATCCGGTGAGGATGACGAGAGCCAGATCCGCGAGCTCGTCTCGACCGGTCTGCTGAGCGAGAGCCAGGTCGCGTCTGCGCGTGCCGCGCAGTTGAACCTGCCGTTCGTCGACCTCACCGAGTACCCCGTCGACCATGCCGCCGTGGCACTCGTGCCGATCGGCCTGCTGCGCCGCCACGAGGTGCTGCCGATCGGGCGCGACGGCGACCGCCTGCTCGTCGCGATGGCCGACCCGAACAACGTCGTCGCGCTCGACGACATCCGTGCCGCTGTGCGCATCTCGGTGCGTGCGGTCGTCGCCGAACGCCAGGACCTGCTCAACTCGATCGCCCGCTTCGTGCGCGCCGACAGCGAGCTCAACGACCTCTCGAGCGCGATCGAGGAGGATGCCGGCGGCGCCGGGTCCGAGCTGGAACGCGCCGAGGTCGAGGACGACGCGCCCATCGTGCGCTTCGTGAACCTGCTGATCAGCCAGGCGATCCAGGACCACGCCTCCGACATCCACATCGAGCCGGCCGAGCACGAGCTCAACGTGCGCTACCGCATCGACGGCGTGCTGCACGAGATGCAGCGCGCGCCGAAGACGATCCAGAACGGTGTCATCAGCCGCCTCAAGATCATGAGCGACATCGACATCGCCGAGCGGCGCAAGCCGCAGGACGGCCGGCTCTCGGTCGTGCACGGCGGCAAGAAGATCGACCTCCGTGTCGCGACCCTGCCGACGGTGCACGGCGAGAAGGTCGTCATGCGTATCCTCGACAACTCCTCGACGCAGCTCGGCATCCAGCAGATGGCGATGCTCGATCACAACCTGGAGCGGTTCAGGAAGTCGTACTCGAAGCCGTACGGCATGATCCTGGTGACCGGTCCGACCGGTTCCGGAAAGTCGACGACGCTCTACACGACCCTCAACGAGGTCGCGAAGCCCGAGATCAACGTCATCACCGTCGAGGACCCGGTCGAGTACCGGCTGCCGGGCATCAACCAGGTGCAGGTGAACGTCAAGGCGGGTCTCACCTTCGCGAGCGCGCTGCGCAGCATCCTGCGTTCCGACCCGGATGTGGTGCTGATCGGTGAGATCCGCGACCAGGAGACGGCGCAGATCGCGATCGAGGCCTCGCTCACGGGTCACCTCGTGCTCTCGACCTTGCACACCAACGACGCGCCGAGCGCCGTCACGCGTCTCATCGAGATGGACATCGAGCCGTTCCTGGTGGGTTCCGCGCTCGACTGCGTGGTGGCTCAGCGTCTTGCGCGTCGCCTCTGCGACAAGTGCAAGCAGCCGTATCACCACCCGCCCGAGGAGCTGCAGGCGCTCGGCTTCGCCTTCGACCCGCGGATGGGCATCCCGACCCTGTTCCGTCCGATCGGCTGCCAGCACTGCTCGAACACCGGATACCGCGGCCGCATGGCGCTGCACGAGGTGATGACGGTGACCGAGGACATCGAGCGGCTCGCCGTGTCGCGGGCCTCGAGCGCCGAGATCGGGCGCGTCGCCGTGGCGCAGGGCATGTACACCCTGCGTCAGGACGGCTGGGGCAAAGCTCTGCTCGGCATGACGAGCATCGAGGAGATCCTGCGCGTCGTCGCCTGACGAGGCGTATCGGAAGTTCCGCACGGAGGGGGAGGACCACCGCGTGAACAACAACATCTACGAGATCCCGCTGACGGATCCCGCGGCACCGCCGTTCGGCGTGCCTGGATCGGGCGGCACGCTGCCGCCCCCGCACGGCGTCTTGCCGCCGGATGCGGTTCCCAGCGTCGACTTCTCCCAACTCCCGCCGCCCGGCGCGAGCGCACCGGCCACGGAGTCGCCCCTGCAGACTCCGTCGCCGGTGCCGCCGGGGGCGGGTTACCCTCCCCAGCAGGCGGCGCCTGCGCCCGAGTACGCGGCACCGCCCGCGATGCCGGGCTACTCCGCGCCGCCCGTGATGGAGATGCCGATGCCGGCGCCGGGCTTCGACACGGCCGCGTCGATGGGGCCGGGGCTCGTGCCGCCGCCTGCGCCGCCTGCCCCGGTGGCCGCCCCCGCCGACTCGCTCATCGATGACCAGTTCGCGCGGGCCGCCCGGGCGAACGCCGACCCCGATCTGCTGCACTGCCTCCAGGAGGTGCTGCTCGCAGGAGCCTCCGACCTCCACATCTCGACGGGCACGGCACCGCTGCTGCGCATCGACGGCACGCTCACGCCCGTGCACGAGCAGGGGCTCTGGGATCGCGAGAAGACCGCGACGGCGCTCTACAGCATCCTGTCGCCCACGCAGCGCGCCAAGTTCGACGAGGTGCTCGAGCTCGACTTCGCCTTCACGCTCTCGGCCAACGCCCGATTCCGCGTGAACTTCTACCAGCAGCGCGGCGCGATCGGCGGGGCGTTCCGTATCATCCCGACCGAGATCAAGAGCCTCGGGCAGCTGGGCGTTCCCGGCCAGGTGGGGGAGTTCGCGAAGCTGCCGCGTGGACTGGTGCTGGTGACCGGCCCGACCGGTTCCGGCAAGTCGACGACGCTCGCCGCGCTCATCGACCAGGTCAACGACACGCGCCGCGACCACATCGTCACGGTCGAGGACCCGATCGAGTTCCTGCACCAGAACAAGAAGTCGCTCATCAACCAGCGCGAGGTCGGTGCCGATACGCACTCCTTCGGCAACGCGCTCAAGCACGTGCTGCGTCAGGACCCGGATGTCATCCTCATCGGTGAGCTCCGTGACCTCGAGACGATCTCGGTGGCGTTGACCGCGGCCGAGACCGGTCACCTCGTATTCGCCACGCTGCATACGCAGAGCGCGGGCTCCACGATCGACCGTGTCATCGACGTGTTCCCGCCGCACCAGCAGGACCAGATCCGGGTGCAGCTCGCCGCGACGCTCCAGGGCGTCGTCTGTCAGACGCTCGTGAAGCGCGCGAGCGGCCGTGGGCGTGCCGTTGCGACGGAGATCATGTTCATCACGCCGGCCATCGCGAACCTCGTGCGCGAGGGCAAGACCTACCAGGTCACCTCGGCGCTGCAATCGGGTGCCGGTCAGGGAATGCACACCATGGATCAGCATCTGGCCGAGCTCGTCAACGGTGGCGAGGTCGCCTACGAGCACGCGATCGAGAAGGTGCAGGATCCCGAGACGTTCAACCGTCTCGTGACGCGCCGCGATCTCAACAACAACGCCCCGGCAGCGAGGAGCATCTGATGTCAACGGCAACAGCGGTCGGATCACCGTCGCGGAACTGGTCCTACCAAGGCCGTGACAGCGGGGGCAAGCTCGTCAAGGGCAAGCTCGAGGCGCCGACGGAGAGCGCGGCCGTCGACCGGATGCGCACCATGGGGCTGAGCCCCGTCAAGGTCAGCGAGGCGGCGGCCGGCACGGGCCTCAACCGCGAGATCGAGTTCGGCGGCGGTGCCCGGGTCGGCCTCAAGGATCTCGCGGTGCTGTCGCGTCAGGCCGCGACGATGGTGAGCGCGGGACTCTCGCTGCTCAAGGCGCTCGCGATCCTCTCCGAGCAGACCGAGAACAAGAAGCTCAAGTCGACCCTCGCCGTGGTGGCGCGTGACGTCGAGGTCGGCTGGTCGTTCTCCGATGCGCTCGGCAAGCATCCACGGGTCTTCCCGCCGCTCATGATCAACATGGTGAGGGCGGGTGAGACCGGCGGCTTCCTCGACGGCGCGCTCGACACGATCGCGGTGAACTACGAGAAGGAAGCCAAACTCCGCGAGCAGATCAAGTCGGCGATGACCTACCCCGTGATGGTCTTCATCATGTCGATCGTCGCCGTCGTCATCATGCTGCTGTTCATCGTGCCGATCTTCAAGGACATGTTCGCGGGCTTCGATGCCGAGCTGCCGCTGCCGACCCTGATGCTCGTCTGGCTCAGCCAGGCGATGGTCTACGTCGTGCCGGTGGGCATCGTGGTCGGCATCGTCTTCTCGATCTGGTGGCGAGCCAACAAGAACACCGAACGGGTGCGCAGCCGCGTCGATCCGATCAAGCTCAAGGTGCCGATCTTCGGCAAGCTCACCTCGAAGATCGCGATCACGCGCTTCTGTCGCAACCTCGCCGACATGGTGAAGGCCGGCGTGCCGATCCTCCAGGCCCTCAACATCGTGGGTGAGGCCTCCGGCAACTGGGTGATCGAGCAGGCGGCCAACAACATCGCGAACTCGGTGCGCGTGGGTAAGTCGATCTCGGCACCACTCGCCGAGGAGAAGGTGTTCCCGCCCATGGCGGCGCAGATGATCGCCGTCGGCGAGGATGCCGGAGCCCTCGACACGATGCTGTCGAAGGTCGCCGACTTCTACGACGACGAGGTCAAGGCCACCACCGAGGCGCTCACCTCGATCATCGAGCCGCTGTTGATCGCCTTCCTGGGCGTCGTGGTCGGTGGCATGGTCATCGCGCTCTACATGCCCATCTTCAGCATGATCAACGTCGTCGGCGGCAGCTGATATTACCCCCCCATCGTGGGATACCGCGCGGGGAATACACACGCCAACATCAAGAAGTCGAGTCAGAACCGTTGGGGGGGACGGCTCGCAAACCCAAACAAACCAAGTGGAAATGGAAAAGCAATGACTCGCATCATGGAGGCCTTCCAGGCCAAGCGTGCGGAGCTCGCCAAGAAGGACGAGGGCTTCACCCTCATCGAGCTCCTCGTCGTCGTCATCATCATCGGCATCCTCGCCGCGATCGCGATCCCGGTGTACATCGGGGTGCAGAACTCGGCCAAGGACTCGGCCACCCAGTCGGACATCCAGAACGCCAAGACCGCGGTCGTCGCGTACTTCACGGCCAAGGGTGCCTACCCGACCGACCTGACGGGCCTGAGCGACTACGGCTACCCCGGCGTCAGCCAGACCGGTGAGACCATGACCTTCACCTCGACCGGCAGCAACTTCACCATCACCGGAACGAGCCCGACCGGCAACAAGTTCCAGGCGACCGACTCCTCGGGCGTCAAGCAGATTCCGTAAGTCCAACTGCCGGCTCCGGCCGGCGACCAGGTGGGGCGTCGCGCGAGCGGCGCCCCACCTCCCGGTAGCAGGATCCACCGACGACATCGCTGAGGGGGCGGAGATGAAGTCACGAACCGAACGCGGCATTCTCCGCCGCATGCTCGGCACCGTCGCACGCGACGAGGCGGGCGTCTCGATCATCGAGGTGCTCGCCGCAACTCTCATCTTCTTGGTGCTCTCGATCGGCACCGCCCAGGCCGCCGTCACCGTGGTGCGACTCGCGGGCGACCAGCGCCACCGCGTCACGGCGCTCAGCCTTGCGGCCGGCGAGGTCGACCTCGTCCGCTCGCTCGGCGACCCCTTCAAGGTGCTCGACCGTGAGGTGGTCGTGACCGTCGACGGCCTCGACTACACGATCCACCGCGACACCTCCTGGGTGACCGGCACCGGGCTCGACATCCCCTGCGGTGCGGGCGGCACAGGCAACCTCCAGTACAAGCGCGTGAACGTCCGCGTCACCTGGGGCGGGCAGGTCGCGCCGATCTCGCCGGTGTCCTCCGACACGATCCTCGCGCCCGACGGGCGTCTCAACGACCCGACCCGCGGCACCATCCTGGTGGCGGTGAGCAAGGCCGACGGCACGGGTGCCGGCGCCATCGCCGTCGCGATCACCCCGAACGGCGGTGGTTCCGCCACGCTCGACACGCAGCCCGATCCCACCAACGCCGAGGGCTGCACCTACGCGCTGCAGGTGGTGCCCGGCGTCTACACCGTCGCGCTCAGCAAGTCCGGTTACATCAGTGCCGCCCAGAGCACCTCGCCGACCGCGAGCGTCACCGTCACGGCCGGTGCCACCGTCACCTCGACCTTCACCTTCGACAACGCGGGCAGCTTCGGACTCACCTTCGCCGGCGGGTCGACAGCAGCCAAGGCCACCAACTTCGAGACCAGCTACGTCAACACCTACGGGGTCTACTACTCGAGCCAGCTGGGCACCCAGAAGCTCTTCCCGTGGAGCTCCGGCTACCGCGGAATCGCCGGCCACTACGTCGCCCCGGACGCGACGGGTGCGGGCGGCTGCCCGGTCGTGGATCCCGCGGAGTGGCAGGCGGGCGTCGTCGGCACGACCGCTCTCGCCGACGGCGTCGCCACCGATCCGGTGGCTGCAACCCCCGGGGGAGCCGCCGCGATGAGCGTGCCGTTGCCGACCCTGCAGGTCAAGAGCATCCCGCAGAAGAACTACATCACGGCCGTGAGCGTCGATGTCCAGGCAGTCGCGGGTGAGCCGCGGTGCAGTGTCGGGATGACCTACACCTTCGACCGGCTGAGCAGCTCGAGCAACAGCAGCTCGGATCGCACGATCATGCTGCCCTACGGCACCTGGAAGCTGTACTCGTCCACGACGAACAACAGCACGACGGGTGCGATCGGCCAGTCCGCGATCATCCCGCTCAACAATGTCGTCACGAGCGGCATGGTGACGGGCAACCAGGTCACCCTCGACCCGCGGACCGCGGGATGATCGCCGTGCGGCGGCGGCTGCGCCACGACGACTCCGGCGTGACGCTCGTCGAGACCCTCGTCGTGATGATGCTGAGCGCGCTGCTCATGTCGATCACCGTCGGCTTCTTCGTCGCTGTCACCAAGCAGACGACGCAGTCCGAGAACATCCGGCGGTCGACCGCCGATGCGAGCAACATCATGAACACGGTGTCGAACGCGATCCGCGCGTCTGTCAACAACGCGGTGTCGACCTCGACGACTCCCGACCCCGCGATCGTCGCCGCCAACGCGACCTCGATCACCATCATCTCCTACACGGATGCGGGCGTCGCGGGCACGGTCGGCAACGTCTTCGAGACCCCGCTGCGGCTTCGCTACCGCATCGACGCTCAGGGGCGCATGCTGGAGGATCGCTGGTCGGCGACCAAGACCAACGGCTACGCGGTCTTCCCGAGCATGTCGACCACACCGACCAGCACGCGCGTGCTCGGCAACGTCGTCGTCAACGGGACGAGCGATCCCCTGTTCCGTTACTACTCCACGAGCGGCGCGCAGCTCGGCGGGAGCGGCGACCTGACCCTCACCCAGCGAAGCGCCGTGACAACGGTGCGTTTCGTCGTCAAGGTCAAGGCCGACCGCTCGAAGGAGACCGTCGTGCTCGACAACACGATCGGCATGCCGAACATGGACCTGGCCGCAGGGAGCTGACAATGCTGCGTCGACTCATCCGTCGCGAAGACGGCTACATCCTTCCCATGGTCATCGGCCTGGGACTCGTGCTCGTGCTCATCACGGCGATCGCCCTCACCTCGACCTCGAGCGGCAGCGTCAAGTCCGACACCGAGACTGACTGGAACGCGGCGCTCGCCGCTGCCTACGCCGGCATCGAGGACTACTCGAGCCGTGTCGAGAACGACCCCTCGTATGTCAAGTACGGCAACACGGCGTCGGCCTTCAGCAGCGGCAGCCCGAGCCTGACGCTTCCGACCGGCACCAACGCCAACAAGGCATTCACTGTGGCGACGGGTGGTGCCTGGGCCACCGTCGCCGGATCCGACGGCAAGTCGCAGTTCCGCTACGAGGTCAATACCGCCAAGTACGGCTCGACGGGCGTCGTGCGCATCCGCTCGACGGGAAAGGTCGGCAAGCAGACCCGCACGGTGATCGCCGACCTGCGGCAGGACGGCTTCACCGATTTCGTCTACTTCACCGACTACGAGGTGCAGGACCCGCAGATCACCTCCGGGAGTGACGCCTACTGTGAGGCCTACTGGTGGAACCGTCCGCCCCAGAAGACGAGCGGCGTGCCGGGATACACGGCGGGGGTCAGCCCGACCTGCGCCGACATCCAGTTCGCCGCCGCGGACAAGATCACCGGCAAGGTGCACAGCAACGACCGCATCCTCACCTGCGGGGCCACCTTCAACGGCGGCGTGACCACGGCGAGCACGACGACGCCGCTCTATGGCACCGGCGGCGGCTGCCCCGCGGCGGTCTTCAACGCCGGGGTGCCGCAACTCGTCGGTGCGGTCACGATGCCCGACACGAACGCCGCCATGCGTTCCGAGACGCGCAGCGACCTGCCGACCGAGGTTCCGGATCCCGGGTGTCTGTACACGGGACCCACCGTCATCAAGCTCAACGGCGACGGCACCATGACCGTCTGGTCGCCCTACACGAAGAAGACGCAGACCACCGCGGCGAACACCGGCACCACGCCGACCAAATGCGGCAACATCGGCACGAGCGGTAACGCGCTCGGCAGCACCACCGGCGCGACCATCCCGGTGCTCGACCTCAATCTGATCTTCGTGCAGAACGTGCCGGCCGGGTCGACCGACCCGAACTACACCGCCACCTCGACCACCTCGTTCGGCAACTTCTACTGCGTCGGGTCGGGATCGAGCCAGGGCTGGAAGATCGCGGCGAGCAGCACGACGACGACCTACGCGCAGAAGTTCCCGTGGGTCAACGGCGGCAATACCGAGACGATGCCGTCGAGCTCCACCTCGACGACACCCGCGTACGGATGCCGCAACGGCGACCTCTACATCAGCGGGCAGATCAAGGGTCACATGACCGTCGCCGCCGAGAACTACGTCTACATCACGGGGGATCTCACCTACAAGGACAACAACGAAGACCTCCTCGGTCTCGTCGGGCAGAACGCGGTGTGGATCTGGAACCCGATGCGCACCAGCGGCGGAAACTACTACGCCATGCTCGGCAACAACCGCACCGTCTACGCCTCGTTGCTGTCGGTGGCCCACACCATCCAGGTGCAGAACTACGACCAGGGCTCCTCGCGCGGAACCCTCAAGATCGTCGGCAGCATGGCCCAGAAGTTCCGCGGCCCGGTCGGCACCGGCAGCTCGACCACGGGCTACGCGAAGGACTACAACTACGACACGCGGCTCACCTACTCGGCTCCGCCGAAGTACCTGACCCCGACCTCGGTCACCTACACGGCGACCCAGATCGCGGGTGCGCCTGCCGCATTCAAGGCGGATGGGAGCGTGGTCAACTGATGACTCCGCTGCTCGCGACCGTCGCCGGTGTCACCGGACTCTCGATCGGCTCGTTCCTCAACGTCGTCGTGTGGCGGGTGCCGCGCGGCCTCTCGGTGGTGCGTCCCGCTTCGGCCTGCCCCGGCTGCGGCAGCGAGATCCGCGCGCGCGACAACGTGCCGGTGCTGTCCTGGCTGCTGCTCGGACGCCGCTGCCGTGACTGCCGCACCCCGATCTCGGCGCGCTACCCCATGGTCGAGGTGCTCACCGGGCTCGCCTTCGTGTTCGTCGCGCTCGTCTTCGCGCCCGCGATCGCGCAGGCGAACGGCACCGCCGCGGTCGTCGGTGCGTCGCTCGAGCTGGTCGCCTACCTGGTGCTCGCCGCCGTGAGCATCGCGCTCTCGGCGATCGATCTGGAGCTCAAGCGGCTTCCCAATCCGATCGTGCTCACCGCGTTCATCGCGGGGCTGCTGCTGCTCGTGCCGGCCATGCTGCTCGCCGGGGAGCCCGCGCGGCTCGTCTCGGCGGGCGTCGGTGCCGCCGCATCCTTCTTCTTCTACCTCGTGCTCGCGGTGCTTCCGGGCGGCGGCATGGGATGGGGAGATGTCAAGCTCGCGGGCGTCCTCGGGCTCTACCTCGGCGCGCTCGGATGGGCGCCGCTCGTGGTCGGGGTCGGTGCGGCGTTCGCCGTCGGAGCGGTCGCGGGGGTGGTCGTGCTCATCGCACGGCGCTCCCTCAAAGACCGTCGACTGCCGTTCGGGCCCTGGATGTTCCTCGGGGCCTGGATCGGCATCATCGGGGGCGAGTCGATCGCCGCCGGCTATCTCCGTTTCGTCGGCCTGGGCTGACGGCGGAGACAACGGGAGAAGGGGAAGAAATGGCATCGACCATCATTGGTCTCGATTTCGGTCGGGGGGTGATCAGAGCTGCGGAGGTCTCCGGGCCTGCCTCGTCGAGGCCGACACTGGTGAGATACCACCAGATCGCGGTCCCGACCTCGGCCGTCAACCGTGGCGAGATCACGGATCAAGACACCGTCGTCGCGGCGCTCAAGCAGCTCTGGACACAGGCGGGATTCAAGACGCGCAAGGTCATCGTGGGCGTCGGCAACGCGCGAGTGCTCGTTCGTGAGCTCTCGGTGCCGCGGATGCCGATGAACCGCATCCGCGAGACCCTGCCGTTCCAGGTGCAGGACGTGCTGCCGGTGCCGGTGAACGAGGCGCTGCTGGACTTCTATCCGATCGCGGAGTCCGATGAGGACGGCAAGCCGGTGATCCACGGGCTCCTCGTCGCGGCCATCAAGGAGAGCGTGCTCGGGCTCGTCGACGCCGTCGAGAAGGCGAAGCTGATCGCCGTCGACGTCGACCTGATCCCGTTCGCGCTCAGCCGTTCGCTGCTCACCGGTCCGGTCGCCCAAGGAGCGGTCGCGCTCGTGCACATCGGTGCGGAGACCACCATGGTCACCGTCGCGGTCAACGGCGTGCCGCACTTCGTGCGCATCATCCAGAACGGTGGCGACGACATCAACCGTGCGCTCGTCTCGCGTCTCGGAATGGATGAGGTCCAGGCCGAGCAGATCAAGCGCCGATTCGGTCTCGCGACCCAGGGTGCCGGCCCGGAGCTTCGCCCGGCGTTCGAGGTCATCTATGAGGCCACGGGTGACATCGTGGTGGCGATCCGCAACACGCTGAGCTTCTACCTGTCCAACCGGGCGGGCGCGACCGTCGAGCGCATCGTGCTCTCCGGTGGCGGTGCGGAACTCAACGGCTTCGCGACGGCACTCGCCGACGCGACCCGCCTCCCGGTTCGTGCGCCCGCGCCGGTCGACCGTTTCGCGGTCGCCCGATCGGTCGACACCGACCAGATGGCTGCTGGAATCTCCGCGCTGCCCGTCGCAGCCGGACTGACCCTCGGGAGCAAGGCATGACCGCCACCGTCGCGGCACCCGCACAGACGCGTGAGGCGCCGGTGTCCCGCAAATCCGTGCCGCTGAGCTCGACGCCACGCGTCTCGCTCATGCCGCCCGAGGTCGGCGAGCGCGTCAAGCAGCTCGGCGTGCAGCGCGGCCTTCGGCTCATCATGTTCGCCGCCGTCGTGCTCGTCATCGCCGCCGTCGGAGGTGCCTGGTATCTGGCCTTCTCGGCGAACGCCGCGGCGCTGGCGGAGCAGGCGCGGACCACCGATCTGATGCTCGAGCAGCAGAAGTACGCCGACGTTCAGTACGCCGTCCGCGGCGTGGACCTCGGCGAGGCCGCGCTCCGTGTCGGCGGCTCGACCGAGATCGACTGGCAGGACTACCTCACCAAGGTGCAGGCCTCTCTGCCCGAGGGGGTGCAGCTGGTGAGCTTCACCGTTGACGCGGCGACTGCCACCTCGCAGTACCCGCAGTCGCAGATCCCGCTGCAGGGCGCGCGCATCGCGACGCTCGAGTTCTCCGCCAAGAGCCCGACCCTGCCGGAACTCCCGGTGTGGCTGGACCGTCTGAAGGAGCTCCCGGGCTTCGTCGATGTGACGCCGGGCAACGTATCGCTGGGAAGCGATGGTCAGTACGACGCGAGCGTCCAGATGCACATCGATGCGCAGGCCTACAGCAACCGTCTCACTGCCGACGGCAGCAAGACGGCTGATGGCTCGGCGGCATCCGGCACGACCGACCAGGAGGCGGGAAAGTGAAGCTCGGAACACAGGTATGGGGCCTCATCACCGTGGTGGTGGTGATCGGGGTGCTCGCCGCGGGTTGGTTCCTCGGCGTTTCGCCCCAGCTGACCGCTCAGGCACAGGCCGACTCGCAGCGTGCCGCCGCCGTGGCACAGAACCAGGGTATCGAGACCACGATCGCCGACCTCAAGAAGAAGAAGGCCGACCTCGCGAGCTACGAGAAGCGCTCCGCGGAGATCGAGAAGATCATTCCCTCGGGCATCGACGGCGCCGCGTTCATCCAGACGATCAACGACCTCGCGAGCTCGACCGGTGTCGTGGTGGAGCAGATCTCGCTCAACGACGTCGTGCCGTATACGCCGCCGGCCGCGGCCCCCGATGCCGCGGCGACCGACGGCAGCAAGAGCGACGACGCCAAGACCGATGACGGTGCGAAGACCGACAGTGCCACCACGGCCGACGCGCCGGCCGCCGCCACGACGTCGAGCGGTGCCCCGGCACCGCTCACCGACAGCCGCATCACGGGAGCGAACTTCCTGCTCGTGCCGGTCACCGTCGCGGTGAGCGGCAACTGGGATCAGGTGCTCGCCTTCACGCACGGCATCCAGACCGGTGATCGGCTCATGCTCGTCACCAAGGTGGACACCTCGGGTGAGAACGGAACCTTCAAGGCCACGCTGAGCGGAACGATCTACGTGCTCATCCGCCCCCAGGCGCCGGCAGCAGCCGGAACCACCACGGGTGCGGACACGGCCGGCGGCACGACCGCCGCCGCCGGCTGATAGACCGCCGGCGGCCGCGCCCCTCCCGTCGCGGCCGCCGGCCCTCCTAGGGTGATCACGATGTCGGATCTCAGCACACGCTCGCGGCTCGCCTCCGTCGCGGAGGTCGTCGCCGTCCTGATCGCATTCGTGGGCGCCGCCCTCGTGGCGCGCTTCGATGCGGGACTGTCGGGAGCCTGGGTGCTCGTGGGTGTGGGCAGCGCCATCCCCCTCTACCTCGTCGGGCGAGGCTGGCGACTGCCCTGGTGGCTTCACCTCGGCGCGGCCTGGTTGGCGTCCGCGGTTCTCCTCGCCTCCGCGGTGAGCGGCTATGGTGACGGAGCAGCGCGCGCCTCGCGCTACGCCTACGGTGCGATGATCCTGCTCGCGGTCGTCGCGTGGGCACGGGATCCGGCGAGGCGGCTCGTCGCCGCCTCCGGTGTCATCCTGCTCACCGCCGACGACTACCTCACGGCGTGGTGGCCCTGGTGGGGGTCGAACGACGCCATCAAGTCGATGTTCGGCAACTACTACACGCAGAACGTGTTCGCGACCTCGCTCGTCATCGGCGCGGCCGTCGCGATCGTGCTCGTCGTCGCCGGGCGCCGCCTGTTCGTGTTCGCGGCGTTCGTGGTCACCTGCCTTGCCGGGGCCGGCATCCTGGCCTCCGGATCCCGGGCGGGTCTGCTCCTGCTCGGGGTGGCGCTGCTCGCGGGCCTCTTCTTCGGGATCATCGCGCGCGGGTGGCGCGGGGCGGTCCGTGCCGTCGTGCTCGCCCTCGCCATCCCGGCGACCGCCATGTTCATGACGAGCGCGATCTTCTTCTCGAACAGCGGCAACGTCTTCGGCATCACCCGTCGCGTCGAGGATGCCGGTGCCTCGATCGCCGGGCGCATCACCTTCTGGGAGAACGCCGTGCGGTTCGGCGCGGAGGCGCCCCTCACCGGTCATGGGCTCAAGTCGTTCGGCCGGCTGCTCCAGTGCGTCGACGCGGACCGCTACTCGTCCAACGCGCACAACGAGTCGTTGCTCGCGTGGGCCGAGACCGGCATCGTCGGCCTCATCCCGTTCCTCGCGATCATCGTGGGCGTCGTGCTGATCGTTCTGCGGAGCTTCGGCACCGGGGCGCGTGACGAGCGTCGGTTCCGGTTCGTGCCGTCGCGGGACGAGGTGCTGGCCGACCCGGCACGCTGGGGCGCCCTCGTCGCGCTGGTGCTCGCGCTGGTGCACATGCACTTCGACTTCGACTGGGTCTACCCGGCGATCATCGGAGTCACCGCCTATGCAGGCGGCATCGCGGCGGCGCCCCTGGTCTCGGTGCGGCCTCGGGGTGCGGCCATGACCGCCGTCAACGTGGTGCTCGTGACGGTGCTCGTCGCGGCGGCGGTGGTGGGATTCGCGATCGACCCGCTTCCGGGAGAGCCGCTCCTCCCCGTCAGCTTCGAACAGGCGGGATGCACACCCTGACCCCGCTCAGATTGCGGCAGGTTACACGCGCGGCTACACTTGACCGCGTGTGTGCATTCGCGCACGTCTCCCTTCCCTGAGAACCGCTCCCGAGGAGCGCGCCGCAGGGCGGAGATGCGCCGAACGCCCCACAGGGCCAGGCCTCGGCACCCGCCGCGGCTGACCCCCACGGCATGTCCGTCAGCAGTCCCGCAGCCGATCAGCTGCGGGGGCGGATTCCGGTGGATCCCACCATGAGCTGTCACCGTGCAGCGCGAACAAGGAGCAGTTTTGCCCACTATTCAGCAGTTGGTCCGCAAGGGCCGCTCGCCGAAGGTCACCAAGACCAAGGCACCCGCCCTCAAGGCGAACCCGCAGCAGCGCGGCGTGTGCACGCGTGTGTACACGACCACCCCGAAGAAGCCGAACTCGGCCCTCCGCAAGGTGGCCCGTGTCAAGCTCTCCAACGGCACCGAGGTCACCGCCTACATCCCCGGCGAGGGCCACAACCTGCAGGAGCACTCGATGGTGCTCGTGCGCGGCGGGCGTGTGAAGGACCTCCCCGGCGTGCGCTACAAGATCGTCCGTGGAGCCCTGGACACCCAGGCCGTCAAGAACCGCAAGCAGGCCCGCAGCCGCTACGGCGCGAAGAAGGGTTGAGTTAGATGCCTCGCAAGGGACCCGCCCCGAAGCGCCCCGTCGTCGCCGACCCGGTGTACGGCGCGCAGATCGTCAGCCAGCTCGTCAACAAGATCCTCCTCGACGGCAAGAAGGACCTCGCCCAGCGCATCGTCTACGGCGCGCTCGACGGTGTCGGCACCAAGTCCGGCCAGGATGCGGTCGTCGTTCTCAAGAAGGCGCTCGACAACGTGCGCCCCACCCTCGAGGTCAAGAGCCGCCGCGTCGGTGGCTCGACCTACCAGGTGCCCGTCGAGGTCAAGCCGCACCGTGCCAACACCCTGGCGCTGCGCTGGCTCGTGAGCTACTCGAAGTCGCGTCGCGAGAAGACGATGACCGAGCGTCTGCAGAACGAGATCCTCGACGCCTCGAACGGCCTCGGTGCCGCGGTCAAGCGCCGTGAGGACACCCACAAGATGGCCGAGTCGAACAAGGCGTTCGCCCACTACCGCTGGTAAACCGCACGGTCACCCGGATGCCGTAGCCTCTGCGCCGCGGCATCCGGGCCGGCCGAACCACTCACCTCCGAAAGAAGGAACACCCCGTGGCACAAGACGTGCTCACCGACCTCACGAAGGTCCGCAACATCGGCATCATGGCGCACATCGATGCCGGTAAGACGACGACGACCGAGCGCATCCTCTTCTACACGGGCGTGAACCACAAGATCGGCGAGACGCACGACGGCGCCTCGACGACCGACTGGATGGAGCAGGAGAAGGAGCGCGGCATCACCATCACCTCCGCCGCCGTCACCTGCTTCTGGAACAAGAACCAGATCAACATCATCGACACCCCCGGTCACGTGGACTTCACGGTCGAGGTGGAGCGCAGCCTCCGCATCCTCGACGGTGCCGTCGCCGTGTTCGACGGCAAGGAGGGCGTCGAGCCCCAGTCCGAGACCGTGTGGCGTCAGGCCGACAAGTACAACGTGCCGCGCATCTGCTTCGTCAACAAGATGGACAAGCTCGGCGCCGACTTCTACTTCACGGTCGACACGATCATCAACCGCCTCGGCGCGAAGCCGCTCGTCATCCAGCTCCCGATCGGGTCGGAGTCCGACTTCGTCGGCGTCATCGACCTCGTCGAGATGCGTGCCCTGGTGTGGCCGGGTGACGCCAAGGGCGACGTGACCATGGGCGCCAAGTACGAGGTGCAGGAGATCCCCGCCGACCTCAAGGAGAAGGCCGAGGAGTACCGTCAGGCGCTGCTCGAGACCGTCGCCGAGACCGACGACGCGCTGCTCGAGAAGTTCTTCGGCGGCGAGGAGCTCACGGTCGCCGAGATCAAGGGCGCCATCCGCAAGCTCACCATCGCCTCCGAGATCTACCCCGTGCTCTGCGGCTCCGCGTTCAAGAACCGCGGCGTGCAGCCGATGCTCGACGCCGTGATCGACTTCCTGCCGTCGCCGCTCGACGTGCCGCCGGTGCAGGGTCACGACGTCAAGGACGCCGAGATCGTGCTCGAGCGCAAGGCGGATGCGACGGAGCCGTTCTCGGCCCTCGTCTCGAAGATCGCCGTGCACCCCTTCTTCGGTCGCCTCACCTACATCCGCGTCTACTCGGGCGCGCTCGAGTCGGGTGCCGCGGTCGTCAACTCGACCAAGGGTAAGAAGGAGCGCATCGGGAAGATCTTCCAGATGCACGCCAACAAGGAGATCCCGGTGCCCTCGGTCACCGCCGGTCACATCTACGCCGTCATCGGCCTCAAGGACACCACCACCGGTGACACCCTGAGCGACGCGGCGCACCCGATCGTGCTCGAGTCGATGACCTTCCCGGAGCCCGTGATCGAGGTCGCGATCGAGCCGAAGACCAAGGCCGACCAGGAGAAGCTCGGCACCGCCATCCAGAAGCTCGCCGAGGAAGACCCGACGTTCCGCACCGAGCAGAACCAGGAGACCGGTCAGACGGTCATCAAGGGCATGGGCGAGCTGCACCTCGACATCCTCGTGGACCGCATGAAGCGCGAGTTCAACGTCGAGGCGAACGTCGGCAAGCCGCAGGTGGCGTACCGCGAGACCATCCGCAAGACGGTCGAGAAGTATGACTACACCCACAAGAAGCAGACCGGTGGTTCCGGCCAGTTCGCCAAGGTGCAGATCTCGCTCGAGCCCATGGAGGTCACCGCCGAGACCTCGTACGAGTTCGTGAACGCCGTCACCGGTGGTCGCGTGCCGCGCGAGTACATCCCCTCGGTCGACCACGGAATCCAGGACGCCATGCAGGTCGGCGTGCTCGCCGGCTTCCCGACCGTGGGCGTCAAGGCGACCCTCATCGACGGCGCGGCGCACGACGTCGACTCCTCGGAGATGGCGTTCAAGATCGCCGGCTCGATGGCCTACAAGGAGGCGGCCCGCAAGGCCAGCCCCGTGCTGCTCGAGCCGCTTATGGCCGTCGAGGTGCGCACGCCCGAGGAGTACATGGGCGACGTCATCGGCGATCTGAACTCGCGCCGCGGCCAGATCCAGGCCATGGAGGATGCGACCGGCGTCAAGGTCGTGCGCGCCCTCGTGCCGCTGTCGGAGATGTTCGGCTACGTCGGTGACCTGCGCTCGAAGACCTCGGGTCGCGCCGTCTACTCGATGTCGTTCGACTCCTACTCGGAGGTTCCGAAGGCTGTGGCCGACGAGATCGTCCAGAAGAGCAAGGGCGAGTAAATCGTCCTGGGTGGTCTCCACCCGCCGGTCGAGTAGCGCGTAGGCGCGTATCGAGACCACCCACTAAAGTAAATCCAAACCCCGCAACCGCATCCGGAAAGCCATCCGGATGATTGCAACCGAGTCCTGAGGAGGACCCAAAGTGGCTAAGGCCAAGTTCGAGCGGACCAAGCCGCACGTCAACATCGGAACGATCGGTCACGTCGACCACGGCAAGACCACGCTCACCGCCGCCATCTCGAAGGTGCTCGCCGACAAGTACCCGTCGGCCACCAACGTGCAGCGCGACTTCGCGTCGATCGACTCGGCTCCCGAGGAGCGTCAGCGCGGCATCACGATCAACATCTCGCACGTCGAGTACGAGACGCCGAAGCGCCACTACGCGCACGTCGACGCCCCGGGTCACGCCGACTACATCAAGAACATGATCACCGGTGCCGCCCAGATGGACGGCGCGATCCTCGTGGTCGCGGCGACCGACGGCCCGATGGCCCAGACCCGCGAGCACGTGCTGCTCGCCAAGCAGGTCGGCGTGCCCTACCTGCTCGTGGCCCTCAACAAGTCGGACATGGTCGACGACGAGGAGATCCTGGAGCTCGTCGAGCTCGAGGTGCGCGAGCTGCTCTCCTCGCAGGACTTCGACGGCGACAACGCCCCCGTCGTGCGCGTCTCGGGCCTCAAGGCGCTCGAGGGCGACCCGACCTGGACCGAGAAGATCGTCGAGCTCATGGAGGCGGTCGACGAGTCGATCCCCGAGCCCGTGCGTGACAAGGACAAGCCCTTCCTCATGCCGATCGAGGACGTCTTCACGATCACCGGTCGTGGCACCGTCGTCACCGGTCGCGCCGAGCGCGGCACCCTCGCCATCAACTCCGAGGTCGAGATCGTCGGCATCCGCCCGACGCAGAAGACCACGGTCACCGGTATCGAGATGTTCCACAAGCAGCTCGACGAGGCCTGGGCCGGCGAGAACTGTGGTCTGCTCCTCCGCGGCACCAAGCGCGAGGACGTCGAGCGCGGCCAGGTCGTCGTGAAGCCGGGTTCGGTCACGCCGCACACCGTGTTCGAGGGCACCGCCTACATCCTGTCCAAGGATGAGGGTGGCCGTCACAACCCGTTCTACGGCAACTACCGCCCGCAGTTCTACTTCCGCACCACCGACGTCACCGGCGTCATCACGCTGCCCGAGGGCACCGAGATGGTCATGCCCGGCGACACCACCGACATGACGGTCGAGCTCATCCAGCCGATCGCCATGGAGGAGGGCCTCGGCTTCGCCATCCGTGAGGGTGGCCGCACCGTGGGCGCCGGCAAGGTGACCAAGATCATCAAGTAACACGAGCGCGCGAGGGGCCCGGATCCGTTGGATCCGGGCCCCTCTCGTGTCCCCCTCCCGCTGTGTTGCGGTTTCGGCGCTATGTGCGCCGCTCGCGCGGCACATAGCGCCGAAACCGCAACACTCGCGAGCGAACGGCCGCTCCTCCCCACCTGCGCCGCCGTGCGATCCATCCCCGGATCGCGCGGTCGCGACTCGCTGCGGCGCTGCGTCTCGCGAGACTGGCGGGATGCACCCCACCCCACCCGCGGAAGCCCCCGCTCCGACTCCGCTCGTGCTCGCGCGCGAGCTCAGCCGCATCGTCTACGACGACCCGGCCGCGCGCCGAGCTGCCGCGCGCGGGGAGCTCGTGCGCATCCGTCGGGGGATCTACGCGGATGCGCTCGAGTGGGAGGCGCTGAGCCCCGACGAGAAGTACCTCGCGGTGTGCCGAGGCTTCGCGCTCAGCCGTTCGCCGCAGCCGGTGCTCTCGCACGAATCGGCCGCGGCGATCTGGGGCCTGCCGCGCCTCGGCCCGCCTCCCCATGCGGTGCACGTCAGCACCGACTCCCTCACCTCCTCGCGTTCGCTGGCGGGGGTGCGCAGCCACCTCGAGCCGCTCGCGGCGGAGGACGTCACCGTGCGCGACGGGGTGTGGGTCACGTCCCTCGCCCGCACCGTCGTCGACCTCGCGGCCACCGCGGAGGTCGTCAACGGGATGGCCGGGCTCGACCACGTGCTCTACGTCGACCGGCTCCGCGGGCCGAGGACCGGGCTCGTGCGGGATGATCTGCTGACGGTGCTCGAGGGGCTCGGGCCCCTTCGCGGCCGGGTTCGCGCACGCAGCCGCATCGAGTTCGCGGCGACCGGGGCATCCACGATCGCCGAGACCGGCAGCCGGGTCACGATGGCGCAGATCGGCACGCCGCCGCCGTCGCTGCAGCATCCGTTCGCGGGTGAGCACGGCCACTACGAGACCGACTTCTTCTTCGCGGATGAGGACGCGGTCGGGGAGGTCGACGGGAAGATCAAGTACCTCGACCCGCGCTACCGCGGCGGTCGTTCGACGGAGCAGGTCGTCTACGACGAGAAGGTGCGCGAAGACGATCTGCGTCGCCTCGTTCGCACCTTCGGGCGCTGGCCGATGTCGGTCGGGCTCAACCGTGACCGCCTGCGCGTGCGGATGCTCGAACTCGGGGTGCCTGTCGGCCTGCGCGGCCCGCGAATCCAGTAGCTGTTGCGGTTTCGGCGCTATGTGCGCCGCGCGCGCCGCACATAGCGCCGAAACCGCAACATGGAGGGGGCGGAGGGGGCGCAGGGGTGCGCGACACGCCCGGGTTGCAGCAATTGCCGGGGTGTGGCAGACTTTCATGGTTCAACACGCCGCGCACTCGTGTGCGGCTCACTCCCCTGGCAGTGCACAGCCCCCGATCCTCTGGATCGGAAGCGGCTGGGCCGCGGGGAGCAGAACACAGCTTCACTCGAATCCCGAAACCCTCCGGGGTGACGTGCGTCCTGCGCGCGTCGCGCCGAGGGTGCGGTGATTGACAGAAGAACAGCGGTGCGCATCGAAGGATGCGCGGATGTGCGGGCCGGGATCGGTGCCGCACGGGAACAAGGAAGAGAGCTGACCATGGCGGGACAGAAGATCCGCATCCGGCTGAAGTCGTACGACCACGCCGGCCTCGACGCATCGGCGCGCAAGATCGTCGACACCGTGACCCGTGCCGGAGCGACCGTCGTCGGCCCCGTGCCTCTCCCGACGGAGAAGAACGTGGTCGTCGTGATCCGTTCGCCGCACAAGTACAAGGACAGCCGCGAGCACTTCGAGAAGCGCACCCACAAGCGCCTCATCGACATCATCGACCCGACGCCCAAGGCCGTCGACTCGCTCATGCGTCTCGACCTGCCCGCCGACGTCAACATCGAGATCAAGCTCTAACCCGAGCTGACCCCGGAAGCCAGAAGGAAACCCATGTCTGCAGTGAAGACGACCAAGGGTCTGCTGGGCACCAAGCTCGGTATGACCCAGGTCTGGGACGAGAACAACAAGCTCGTGCCCGTGACCGTGGTCCAGATCACCCCGAACGTCGTGACCCAGCTCCGCACCGTCGAGAAGGACGGATACGAGGCCGTCCAGATCGCCTACGGTGCGATCGACCCGCGCAAGGTCAACAAGCCCGCCGCCGGCCACTTCGAGGCCGCGGGCGTGACGCCCCGTCGTCACCTCACCGAGGTGCGCACCGCCGACGCCGCCGAGTACTCGCTCGGCCAGGAGCTCGCGGTCGACATCTTCGAAGCCGGCCAGCTCGTCGACGTCGTCGGCACGAGCAAGGGCAAGGGCTTCGCCGGTGTCATGAAGCGCCACAACTTCAAGGGTGTCTCCGCCTCGCACGGTGCGCACCGCAACCACCGCAAGCCCGGCTCGATCGGTGCCTCCTCGACCCCCAGCCGCGTCTTCAAGGGCATGCGCATGGCGGGCCGGATGGGTGGCGAGCGCGTCACCGTGCAGGGCCTCAAGGTCCACTCGGTCGACGCCGAGAAGGGCCTCCTGCTGGTCAAGGGCGCCGTCCCCGGCGCGCGTGGCCGCATCGTCTTCGTCCGCAACGCCGTGAAGGGAGCCTGATCATGGCGACCGCCAACCTCGACGTCGTCGACGCGAAGGGCAAGAAGGCCGGCTCGGTCGAGCTGCCCGCCGCGATCTTCGACGTGCAGACCAACGTCCCGCTCATCCACCAGGTCGTGACCGCCCAGCTCGCCGCGGCGCGCCAGGGCACCCACAAGACCAAGGGTCGTGGTGAGGTCTCGGGCGCCGGCCGCAAGCCGTTCAAGCAGAAGGGCACCGGTCGTAGCCGTCAGGGCTCCATCCGCGCCCCCGAGCACACCGGCGGTGGCATCGTGCACGGACCGGTGCCGCGCGACTACTCGCAGCGCACCCCCAAGAAGATGATCGGTGCGGCCCTGCTCGGCGTCCTCTCGGACCGCGCGCGCGGCGAGCGCATCCACGTCATCTCCTCGTTCGGTGCCGACGCCCCCTCGACCAAGGCCGCAGCCGAGGTGCTCGCGGGCCTCGGGGCCAGCAAGAACGTGCTCGTGGTGCTCGACCGCGGCGACGACAACGCCGCGCTCAGCGTGCGCAACCTCGCCTACGTGCACGTGCTCTACGCCGACCAGCTCAACGCCTACGACGTGGTCGTGTCGGATGACATCGTCTTCACCCGTGCGGCCTTCGACGCCTTCGTCGCGTCGAAGGGTGCCAAGACCGAGGAGGCTGCCCAGTGAGCGGCTACAACAAGGACCCGCGCGACATCATCCTCGCGCCGGTCGTGAGCGAGAAGAGCTACGGGCTCATCGACGAGGGCAAGTACACCTTCATCGTCGACCCGCGCTCGAACAAGACCGAGATCAAGCTGGCGATCGAGAAGATCTTCGGCGTCAAGGTCGCCTCGGTGAACACCATCAACCGCGTCGGCAAGACGCGCCGCACCCGGTTCGGCATGGGCAAGCGCAAGGACACCAAGCGCGCCATCGTCACGCTCAAGTCCGGCTCGATCGACATCTTCACGGCTGTCGGCTAAGGACCAGGAAGAGAATCATGGCTATTCGCAAGTACAAGCCGACGACCCCGGGTCGTCGTGGCTCGTCGGTCGCCGAC
Organism: Leifsonia xyli; assembly: GCA_003243275.1. Classification (GTDB taxonomy): domain Bacteria; phylum Actinomycetota; class Actinomycetes; order Actinomycetales; family Microbacteriaceae; genus Homoserinibacter. The sequence continues at coordinate 177,453 of QFQR01000002.1, forward strand.
TTCGCGGAGATCACGCGCTCGACGCCCGAGAAGTCGCTCCTGCGTCCGCTCCCGAAGACCGGTGGTCGCAACAACACCGGTCGCATCACGACCCGTCACATCGGTGGTGGCCACAAGCGCCAGTACCGCGTCATCGACTTCCGTCGTAACGACAAGGACGGCGTCAACGCCAAGGTCGCGCACATCGAGTACGACCCGAACCGCACCGCGCGCATCGCGCTGCTGCACTTCGTGGACGGCACCAAGCGCTACATCCTGGCCCCCAACAAGCTGAGCCAGGGCGACATCGTCGAGAGCGGCGCGGGCGCCGACATCAAGCCGGGCAACAACCTGCCGCTCAAGAACATCCCCGTCGGTACCGTCATCCACGCGATCGAGCTCAAGCCCGGTGGTGGCGCGAAGATGGCCCGCTCGGCCGGCGCCTCGGTGCGCCTCGTCGCCAAGGACGGCCCCTACGCCCAGCTGCGTCTGCCCTCGGGCGAGATCCGCAACGTCGATCTGCGCTGCCGCGCCACGATCGGCGAGGTCGGCAACGCCGAGCAGTCGAACATCAACTGGGGCAAGGCCGGCCGCAAGCGCTGGAAGGGCGTGCGCCCGACCGTCCGTGGTGTCGCGATGAACCCGATCGACCACCCGCACGGTGGTGGTGAGGGCAAGACCTCCGGTGGTCGCCACCCGGTCAGCCCGTGGGGCCAGAAGGAAGGCCGCACCCGCCGTCCGAACAAGGAATCCGACAAGCTCATCGTCCGCCGCCGGACCGTCGGCAAGAAGCGCAAGTAGAGGTAGTAGAAGATGCCGCGCAGTCTCAAGAAGGGCCCCTTCGTCGACGAGCACCTGTACCGCAAGGTTCAGACTCAGAACGAGGCCGGTTCGAAGAACGTCATCAAGACGTGGTCGCGTCGCTCGATGATCGTGCCCGCCATGCTGGGCCACACGATCGCCGTGCACGACGGACGCAAGCACATCCCGGTCTTCGTGACCGAGACCATGGTGGGTCACAAGCTCGGCGAGTTCGCGCCGACCCGCACCTTCCGTGGACACGAGAAGGACGACAAGAAGGGTCGTCGCCGCTAACCCCGGCGACAACGAGGAGGAAGAGAAATGGTGGAGTCGATCGCCCGCGTGCGACACATCCGCGTGACGCCTCAGAAGGCCCGTCGTGTCGTGGACCTGATCCGCGGCAAGCAGGCCGAGGAGGCCCTCGCGATCCTGAAGTTCGCCCCGCAGGGTGCGAGCGAGCCGGTCTACAAGCTCGTGGCGTCCGCGATCGCGAACGCCCGCGTGAAGGCGGATGCGTCGAACACGTTCCTCGACGAGTCCGACCTCGTCGTGGCCCGCGCGTTCGTCGATGAGGGCACCACGCTCAAGCGGTTCCAGCCGCGTGCCCAGGGCCGCGCGTTCCGCATCAACAAGCGCACGAGCCACATCACCGTTGTGCTCGCCACACCGGATGAGTTCACGGCGGCGGCCCCGGCCGCCAAGCCGGCGAAGAAGGCAGGTAAGTAATGGGACAGAAGGTCAACCCCTACGGTTTCCGTCTGGGCATCACCACCGACCACACCTCGCGGTGGTTCTCGGACTCCACCAAGCCCGGTCAGCGGTACGCCGACTTCGTGGCTGAGGACGTCAAGATCCGCAACCTGCTGAAGTCGAAGCTCGACCGCGCCGGTGTCGCCAAGATCGAGATCGAGCGCACCCGTGACCGGGTCCGCGTGGACATCCACACGGCTCGCCCCGGCATCGTCATCGGCCGCCGTGGCGCCGAGGCCGAGCGCATCCGCGCCGACCTCGAGAAGCTCACCGGCAAGCAGATCCAGCTCAACATCCTCGAGGTGAAGAACCCCGAGGCAGAGGCCCAGCTCGTCGCTCAGGGCATCGCGGAGCAGCTCAGCGCCCGTGTCGCGTTCCGTCGCGCCATGCGCAAGGGCCTCCAGGGTGCGCAGCGCGCCGGCGCCAAGGGCGTGCGGATCCAGGTCTCGGGCCGTCTCGGCGGCGCGGAGATGAGCCGTTCGGAGTTCTACCGCGAGGGTCGGGTGCCGCTGCACACGCTGCGCGCGAACATCGACTACGGCTTCTACGAGGCCAAGACCACCTTCGGCCGCATCGGCGTGAAGGTCTGGATCTACAAGGGCGACATCACCAACAAGGAACTCGCTCGCGAGCAGGCGGCCCAGAAGTCGTCCCGCCCCGAGCGTCGTGACGGCGCACGTCGCGGCCCCCGGGCCGAGGCCGCCGCAGGAGTCGAGGCGTAATCATGCTCATTCCCCGTAAGGTCAAGCACCGCAAGCAGCACCACCCGGGTCGTTCCGGGCAGGCCACCGGCGGCACGAAGGTCAGCTTCGGCGAGTACGGCATCCAGGCCCTCACCCCGGCCTACGTGACCAACCGCCAGATCGAGTCCGCTCGTATCGCCATGACCCGTCACATCAAGCGTGGCGGCAAGGTGTGGATCAACATCTACCCCGACCGTCCGCTCACCAAGAAGCCGGCCGAAACCCGCATGGGTTCCGGTAAGGGTTCGCCGGAGTGGTGGGTCGCCAACGTCAAGCCCGGCCGGGTGCTCTTCGAGGTCTCCGGTGTCAGCGAGGAGCTCGCCCGCGGCGCGCTCACCCGGGCCATCCACAAGCTGCCGCTCAAGGCACGCATCATCAAGCGCGAGGAGGGCGACGCGTAATGGCCGTCGGATCCAAGGAGCTCGCCCCGGTCGAGCTCGACACCTTCGAAGACGAGCGTCTCGTCGACGAGCTGAAGAAGGCCAAGGAGGAGCTGTTCAACCTGCGCTTCCAGGCCGCCACCGGTCAGCTCGAGAGCCACGGCCGCCTGCGTGCCGTGAAGCGCGACATCGCGCGCATCTACACCGTCATCCGTGAGCGCGAGCTCGGCATCCGTGCCACGCCCGCCCCCATCGAGGTGCCCGCCAAGGCCAGCAAGGCCAAGGCCAAGAAGTCGGAGGCCGCCGAGGCGCCCGCCGCTGAGACCGCTGAGGAGGCGAACAAGTAATGGCTGAGACCAAGAAGGCCGCCGCGAAGCCGGCGACGAAGGCCGCAGGCCACGAGTCCGCCGCCCACGACGTCAAGGACGCGGATGCTCGCGGCTACCGCAAGGTGCGCCGCGGCTACGTGACGAGCGACAAGATGGACAAGACCATCGTCGTCGAGGTCGAGGACCGCGTGAAGCACCCGCTGTACGGCAAGGTCATCCGCCGCAGCTCGAAGATCAAGGCACACGACGAGCAGAACACCGCCGGCATCGGCGACCTCGTCGTCATCTCGGAGACCCGTCCGCTCTCGGCGACGAAGCGCTGGCGTCTCGTCGAGATCGTGGAGAAGGCGAAGTAACCCATGATCCAGCAGGAATCCCGCCTCAAGGTCGCCGACAACACCGGCGCCAAGGAGCTGCTCACCATCCGCGTGCTCGGTGGCTCCGGCCGCCGCTACGCGGGCCTCGGTGACGTCATCGTGGCCACGGTCAAGGATGCGATCCCCGGCGGCAACGTGAAGAAGGGCGACGTGGTCAAGGCCGTCGTCGTCCGCACCAAGAAGCAGACGCGCCGCGCCGACGGCTCGTACATCAAGTTCGACGAGAACGCCGCCGTGATCCTGAAGAACGACGGGGACCCCCGCGGTACCCGCATCTTCGGCCCGGTCGGTCGTGAGCTTCGTGACAAGAAGTTCATGAAGATCATCTCGCTGGCCCCGGAGGTCATTTAGTCATGGCTGCAAAGATCAAGAAGGGTGACCTGGTCCAGGTCATCACCGGAGCGACCCAGGCGCGCGGCGGAGATCGCGGCAAGCAGGGTCGTGTGATCGAGGTGCTCGTCGACCAGAACCGCGTCGTGGTCGAGGGCATCAACTACGTCACCAAGCACGTGCGCGTCGGTCAGACCCAGCGCGGCACGAAGACGGGCGGCATCGAGACCCACGAGGCCCCGATCCACATCTCGAACGTGGCGCTCGTCGACCCGAAGAGCAAGAAGCCGACCCGCGTCGGTCACCGCGAGGAGACCGTCGACAAGGACGGCGTGAAGAAGACCGTTCGCGTGCGCTACGCGAAGAAGTCCGGAGAGAAGATCTGATGGCGAACGCGACTGCTGCGGTGGCTGGCACGAACCAGCCCCGCCTCAAGCAGAAGTACCGTGGCGAGATCACGAAGGCCCTGACCGAGGAGTTCGGCTACTCGAACCCCATGCAGGTTCCCGGCCTCGTGAAGATCGTCGTGAACACGGGTGTCGGCGAGGCTGCTCGCGACTCCAAGGTGATCGACGGCGCCATCAAGGATCTCGTCCTGATCACCGGCCAGAAGCCGCAGGTCACGAAGGCCCGCAAGTCGATCGCGCAGTTCAAGCTGCGCGAGGGCATGCCGATCGGCGCGCACGTCACCCTCCGCGGCGACCGCGCCTGGGAGTTCCTCGACCGCCTGCTCTCGCTCGCGCTGCCGCGCATCCGCGACTTCCGCGGTCTGAACCCGAAGCAGTTCGACGGCAACGGCAACTACACCTTCGGTGTCACCGAGCAGTCGATCTTCCACGAGATCAACCAGGACCAGATCGACCGCGTCCGCGGCTTCGACATCACGGTCGTCACCACCGCCAAGACGGATGACGAGGGTCGGGCTCTGCTCCGTGCGCTCGGCTTCCCGTTCAAGGCCGAGTAAGACCCGCACAACCGAAGAAGGTCGGATTCCGGTGTACCGGATCCGAAACCGCTCAGGAAAAGGAAAACAACGAAATGACGATGACAGATCCGGTCGCAGACCTGCTGACCCGTCTGCGCAACGCGAACCGTGCCTACCACGACACGGTGTCGCTGCCGAGCAGCAAGCTCAAGACCCACATCGCGGAGATCCTCCAGCGCGAGGGCTACATCGCGAGCTGGAAGGTCGAGGACGCGCGCGTCGGCCAGACCCTCACGATCGACCTCAAGTACGGTCCCAACCGCGAGCGTTCGATCGCCGGGATCAAGCGCGTGTCGAAGCCGGGCCTCCGGGTCTACGCGAAGTCCACCGAGATCCCCCACGTGCTGGGCGGCCTCGGCGTGGCGATCCTGTCCACCTCCTCGGGTCTGCTGACCGACCGTGAGGCGAACAAGAAGGGCGTCGGCGGGGAAGTCCTCGCCTACGTGTGGTGAGCTGAGATGTCTCGTATCGGACGCCTTCCCATCGACGTGCCCGCCGGCGTCACCGTGACGATCGACGGCCAGGACGTCACCGTCAAGGGACCCAAGGGCGAGCTCGCGCTCACCGTCAAGACCCCCATCGAGGTCAAGCTCGAAGACGGTCAGGTGCTCGTGAGCCGCCCCGACGACGAGCGCGACTCGCGCTCGCTGCACGGTCTCACCCGCACGCTCATCGCGAACCAGATCGTCGGCGTGACCGACGGCTACTCGAAGAGCCTCGAGGTCGTCGGCACGGGTTACCGTGTCGCCGCCAAGGGCAGCTCGGTCGAGTTCGCGCTCGGCTACTCGCACCCCATCACCGTCGACCCGCCCGCAGGGATCACCTTCGAGGTCGAGGGCAACAACAAGCTCCACGTCCGCGGCATCGACAAGCAGGCCGTGGGCGAGGTGGCCGCCAACATCCGCAAGCTGCGCAAGCCCGAGCCCTACAAGGGCAAGGGTGTGCGGTACGCGGGCGAAGTGGTCCGCCGCAAGGCCGGAAAGAGTGGTAAGTGATCATGGCTTCCATCAGCAAGTCCGCACAGCGCAACCGCCGCCACGCGCGTCTGCGCAAGCGCATCGAGGGCACCGAGCAGCGTCCGCGGCTCGTCGTCACCCGTTCGGCCCGCCACGTCTTCGTGCAGGTCGTCGACGACAGCAAGGGCCACACGGTCGCCTCCGCCTCGACCCTCGAGGCCGAGCTGCGCAGCTTCGACGGTGACAAGACCGCGAAGGCCAAGAAGGTCGGCGAGCTCGTCGCCGAGCGCGCCAAGAAGGCGGGCGTCGAGGCGGTCGTGTTCGACCGTGGCGGCAACAAGTACGCCGGACGCGTCGCGGCTGTCGCCTCGGGCGCCCGCGAGGGAGGGCTCGAGCTGTGAGCACCGAAACCGAGAACAAGGAGAACCAGGACGTGCAGTCCGAGGAGATCGCCGAGGGGCAGGTCGTCGAGACCGCCGCAGGCACGCAGTCGCAGGGCGAGCCCCGCGAGCAGCGTCGCGGCAGCCGTGAGCGCAACCCGCGCAACGACCGCGGTGCCCGTGGAGCGCGCGAGGAGAGCCAGTTCCTCGAGCGTGTCGTGACCATCAACCGCGTGTCGAAGGTCGTCAAGGGCGGTCGTCGCTTCAGCTTCACGGCGCTCGTCGTCGTGGGTGACGGCAACGGCATGGTCGGCGTCGGATACGGCAAGGCCCGTGAGGTGCCGCTCGCGATCTCGAAGGGCGTCGAGGAGGCGAAGAAGAACTTCTTCCGCGTCCCGCGCTCCGGTGCGACCATCCCCCACCCCGTTCAGGGTGAGGCGGCCGCCGGCGTCGTGCTGCTGCGTCCCGCGGCCGCAGGTACCGGGGTCATCGCCGGTGGTCCGGTGCGCGCCGTGCTCGAGTGCGCCGGCATCCACGACGTGCTGTCGAAGTCGCTCGGCTCGTCGAACACCATCAACATCGTCCACGCGACCGTGACTGCCCTCAAGCAGCTCGAGGAGCCCTTCGCCGTCGCCGCTCGCCGCGGCCTGGCGTTCGAGGACGTCGCCCCGGAGCGCCTGGTGCGCGCCGAGGCCGACGCGCGTGCCGCCGCTACCGCGAAGGCTGGTGCCTGATGGCCGCCCGACTCAAGGTGACCCAGATCAAGTCCGTTATCAGCGAGAAGCAGAACCAGCGCGACACCCTGCGCAGCCTGGGCCTCAAGCGCATCGGCGACGTCGTCGTGCGCGAGGACACCCCGGCGAACCGTGGGTACGTCCGCACGGTTGCGCACCTCGTGAAGGTCGAGGAGATTGACTAATGGCTGACGAGAAGAAGCCCGTAGCCGAGAAGAAGGCTGCCGCCCCGAAGGCTGCCGTCGAGAAGAAGGCGCCTGCCAAGGCTGCTGCTCCCGCGAAGGCTGCTGCCGCCGCGGAGAAGAAGCCCGCCGCCGCGAAGGCCGCCCCCAAGGCGACCGCCGCGAAGGCTGCTCCCGCCGAGAAGCCGGCCGCCGCGAAGCCGGCCGCCGCGAAGGCACCGGCCAAGGCTGCCGCGCCGAAGGCCGCCGCATCCGCTGCCGCGGCCGAGGCTCCGAAGGCTGCGGCCAAGCCCGCTGCCAAGAAGCCGGCTGCCAAGGCCGACGCGCCCGCAGCGCGCCCGCAGGTGCTCAAGGCCCACCACCTCCGTCCCGCGGAGGGGGCCAAGAAGGCCAAGACCCGCGTCGGACGCGGTGAGGGCTCCAAGGGCAAGACCGCCGGTCGCGGCACCAAGGGCACCAAGGCCCGCTACCAGGTGCGCGTCGGACTCGAGGGCGGAAACCTCAACTCGGTCATGCGCGCCCCGAAGCTCCGCGGCTTCAAGAACCCGTTCCGTGTCGAGTACCAGGTCGTGAACCTGGAGCGTCTCGCCGAGCTCTACCCCAAGGGCGGCGATGTCACCATCAGCGACCTCGTGGCGAAGGGTGCTGTTCGCAAGAACGAAAAGGTCAAGGTGCTCGGCGCCGGCGAGATTGCGGTTAAGCTGAACGTTGCGGTCGACAAGGTCTCGAGCTCTGCGGAGCAGAAGATCGTCGCCGCCGGCGGCTCCGTCAAGTAGCCATCGGGAAGGTGGCCCCACCCGGGGCCACCTCCTCGCCGCACCGACCCCGGTGCGGCACGCACAGAATCTCACCCGGGAGGCGTCGTGTTCAGTGCCGTCGCGCGGATCTTCCGCACGCCGGACCTCCGCCGCAAGATCGCGTTCACGCTGGGCATCATCGCCCTGTTCCGGCTCGGGTCGTTCGTACCCGCGCCGTTCGTGGACTTCGGCAACGTCCAGAAATGCCTCGCGGGCAATGCCGGCGCATCCGGTCTCTACGACCTCGTCAACCTGTTCTCAGGTGGTGCGCTGCTGCAGCTCTCGATCTTCGCGCTCGGCATCATGCCGTACATCACGGCGTCGATCATCGTGCAGCTGCTGCGCGTGGTCATCCCGCACTTCGACACCCTCTACAAGGAGGGCCAGGCGGGTCAGGCCAAGCTCACGCAGTACACCCGCTACCTGACGATCGCGCTCGGCGTGCTCCAGTCGACGACGCTCATCACGGTCGCCCGCTCCGGCGCACTGTTCGGCAGCACCGGCACCGCCGAGTGCTCGCAGCTCATCGTCCCCGGCGGCGACACCTGGTACGGCATCCTGCTCATGGTCATCACCATGACGGCCGGCACCGGCGTCATCATGTGGATGGGCGAGCTCATCACCGAGCGCGGCATCGGCAACGGCATGTCGCTGATGATCTTCACCTCGATCGTCGCGGCCTTCCCGAACTCGCTCGGCGCCATCGCCCAGCAGCACAACATCGAGACCCTGCTGCTCGTCATCGTGATCGGCATCGTCATCATGTTCGCGGTCATCTTCGTCGAGCAGTCCCAACGCCGCATCCCGGTGCAGTACGCCAAGCGGATGGTGGGGCGTCGCACCTACGGCGGCAACAACACCTACATCCCGATCAAGGTCAACATGGCGGGCGTCGTGCCGGTCATCTTCGCCTCGTCGCTGCTGTACCTCCCGGCGCTCATCGCCCAGTTCAACCAGCCGAAGCAGGGCGAGGTCGCCCAGCCGTGGGTGCAGTGGATCTCCAGCTATCTGACGCGCGGTGACCACCCGCTCTACATGCTGCTGTACTTCCTGCTCATCGTCGGGTTCACCTACTTCTACGTCGCCATCACGTTCAACCCGGACGAGGTCGCCGACAACATGAAGAAGTACGGCGGGTTCATCCCCGGCATCCGTGCGGGGCGTCCGACGGCCGAGTACCTCGACTACGTGCTGACCCGCGTCACGCTGCCCGGCTCGCTCTACCTCGGCATCATCGCGCTCGTGCCGCTCATCGCGCTCGTGCTCGTCGGCGCCAACCAGAACTTCCCGTTCGGTGGCACCTCGATCCTCATCATGGTGGGCGTCGGTCTCGAGACGGTCAAGCAGATCGACTCGCAGCTGCAGCAGCGTCACTACGAGGGCCTGCTGCGGTGACCGTCCGGCTGCTCATCGTCGGCCCTCCCGGGGCAGGGAAGGGCACCCAGGCGGCGCGGATCGCGGAGCGCTTCGGCATCCCCACGATCTCCACGGGCGACATCTTCCGCGCCAACATCGCGGGGGAGACCGAGCTCGGGCTGCGGGTGAAGGCGATCGTCGACGCGGGTGACTACGTGCCCGACTCGCTCACCAACGAACTGGTGACCGACCGGCTCTCCGAGGCGGATGCCACCACCGGCTTCCTGCTCGACGGCTACCCGCGCACGCCCGAGCAGGTGCGCTACCTCGACGAGCTGCTCGCCTCGCACGGGCACAAGCTCGACGCGGTGCTGCGGCTCGTCGCCGACCAGGACGAGATCGTGCGGCGGCTGCGCAAGCGCGCCCTCGAGCAGGGGCGGGCCGACGACTCCGAGGAGGCGATCCGCCACCGCCAGGAGGTGTACCAGCGCGAGACCGCGCCGGTGCTCGAGATGTTCCGCGAGCAGGGCCTCCTCATCGAGGTCGACGGGCTCGGCGGCGTCGACGAGGTGACCGAGCGCATCTGGGCCGCCTTCGCGGCCGCGGGCATCGGAGGCACGACCCCCGAGGTCTCGGCCTAGGCTTCCGGCTCTGGCCGCCTCGCGTGCTCGGGCGGCATGCGTCGCGGTCTCGATGCACCGCGCTGTGCGCGGCACTCGAAGCGGTGGTGCGCGCTCCGGCGCCGCTGCGTCAGCCGTCGATGAGGCGGGTGAGCTCGGCGACGAGCGTCGGCACATCGGTCGCGCGGGCGACGAGGCCGCGGATGTTGTCGCGGTCGGAGAACACCTCGACGAGCTGGTCGAAGACCTCCTGGAAGGAGGCGCGGCCCGACTCGCTGAACGCGATGAACGCGATCACCTCGACCCGCGCATCCCCCCACGGCATCGAGGTGGAGTTGAGCACGAGCGCGATCGCCGTGCGCTCGGCGGTCATCGCCATCGCGTGCGGCATCGCGAGGCCGTCGGTGAAGGCCGTCGACGACAGCCGCTCGCGCTCGATCGCGCCCGCGACGTACGCGTCATCGACGATGCCGGCCTCCGCCATCCGGCCGCCGAGGGTGCGGATCATGCTCTCGGCATCCGGGGCGTACAACTCGCGGAAGAACAACCGCTCGTCGAAGTAGGAGGCGAGCCGCTCGGCGAGGCGGGTGCGCCGCCGGAGACGTCGCACCCGCGCGATCGCGGCGTGGATGTCCTGCGCGTCCGTCTCGCCGAGGAAGGGGTGCACGACGAGCACGCGCTCGCTGGGGGCGGGCGGGTCGATGACCGAGATGACGAGGTCGCCGGGGAGGGTGTCCCAGTCGACGTCGGAGCGCGTGTCGAGCTGCTCGATGCGCAGTTCGGTGCCGACCGCCGCCTCCACGCGCCGCAGCAGCTCGAGGTGCAGCCGGTGGTAGGCGGGGGCGACGATCGTCGCGGTGACCGCCTGCTCGGCCTGCCGCTGCTCCTCGAGGCGCGCGCCGAGGTGCATGGCGAGGTAGGCGATCTCGTCTTCGGGCACCGCGATGCCGGAGTCCTGTTGCAGTTCGCGCGCGAGGTAGACGGCGAGCTCGTAGATCATCGGATAGCCGGACTTGATCGACCGGGTGAGCGGGTTGCGGGAGAACGACCCCTCCTCGGCCCGCCGTTGCAGCTGCCGGATGTGCATGGCCAGGCGCAGCAGCAGGTCGTCGTCGCCCTCCAGATCGACGAGGTACTCCCGCGCCGCCCTCTCCAGGATGCCGCGCACGCGTGCGAGCTCCTCGTCGTCGAGCGGTGACGGGCCGACCTCGACCGCGACGCGCGTGCTGAGCAGGAAGCCGAGGTAGTCGAGGTCGCCGGGCGGCAACCGCACGCCGAAGTGCGCCTCGACGAGCTCGTCGAGCAGGGCGACGAACACGCCGTCATCGCCGCCCGTGCGGTCCGGGAGGCTGTGGCGGGCCTGCGTGCGGTCGACCGCGATCGCGAGGTGCAGCAGCACCGTGCCGAGACCGTAGTCGTTGATCTCGTAGCCGTCCGCGACGAGACGCGCCACGAGCTCGGTCTTGAACGCGGAGAGGTCGCCGGCCGCGAACCAGCTCTCGATGCGGTCGACCTCGCGCATCCCCCTGGTCGCCTCGTCGCGGAACAGCGCGCCGATCAGGCGTCGGCGTGCGGTCTCGGGGCCTTCGAGTTGCGCATGCTCGCGCGTGCGCACGATCGTGAGACCGACCGCCCCGGCTCGCGACCGGGCACGGGCGAGGTCGGATTCGAGCGTCGAGTCGCTCACGTGCAAGCTCTCGGCGAGGGCGTAGACGTCGACCCCCTCGGAGTCGGGTGCGGTGTCGAGCAGGGCGCGCAGCACCGCGGCGACGCGAGCGGCGGGGGTCGCGACGCGCTCCCCCTGCTCGTCGCGGATGCGGCGTGCCCACTCGGTGCGGTCGAGCCGGTAGCCGCTCGGGCCCGAGTCGATGAGCGGGGTCGCGGCCGCCGCGTTCAGCGCCGCCACATAGCCGCGGATGCTGCGGTCGGTGACCCCGAGGCGTGCGGCGAGGTCGGCCGCCGTCACCCAGCCTCCGTGCTGGGCGAGGGCGTCCGTGAGCTGTTCGTGTCTCTCGACCATCCGACTCCCGCCCCGCCACCGTGCGCGCGTCACCAGTCAAGCAAAATGCGCGCGGTGGTGGGGCCGTTCCGCCGCAGATTTCCGGGGGTGCGGAAGCCGCAGGGGTGGCACGACCGGGCGACCAGGGGGCACACTGGCCTCGCCCGCCGGGAGAGGGAACCGGCGGGCCCCGAACCCGGTTCGGGACGGCAGCGCCGCCGCGGATCACGCGGATGGTCGGAACGGGAGACGGAACGCCATGCGGGTGCTCATCGTGTGCGGTGCGGGAGCGTCGAGCACCTTCCTCGCCCAGCGCATCCGGCGATCCGCCGCCGCCAGGGGCCTCGACATGACCCCGGTGCCGTCGTCGGCCGCTGCCGCCCCTGACCTCCTCTCCGGCGTCGACCTCGTGCTCGCCGGGGCTCACCTCGGCGACGCGCTCGCGGCGCTGGAAGCCTCCACCGCATCCGCCGGCGTTCCGTTCGTGGTGCTCGCCGACGCCGCGCGGGAGGATGGCGAGGTACTGCTCGACACGATCCTGGCGGCCACGGCCGCCCGAGACGGAAGGACCCTCTGATGATGGAACGCACGGTGACGATCGCCTCCGGAAACGGCCTGCACGCGCGCCCGGCGAAGCTCTTCACCCAGGCGGTCTCCGCCTCGGGTCACCAGGTCACCATCGCGCGGCCCGACGGCAAGCAGATCAACGCCGCCAGCATCCTCGGGATCATCGCCGCCGGTTTCGAGAACGGCGACCAGGTGGTGCTGAACGTCGACGGCGACGAGGCGGAGCGCGTGCTCGACGAGCTCGCCGAGTTCCTGACCACCGACCACGACGGGGCCGCCGGATGATCGAGGTCCGCGAGCTGCGCGGCGTCGGCGTCGGAACCGGTGTCGTCGTGGGTCCCGTGCTGCACGTGTCGCGGCAGCCGGTCGCGGCCCCGGCCGACACCCCGACGACGATCGGGGCCGATGCCGAGTTCGGGCGGGCGCGCGAGGCGCTCGCGGCGGTGTCGGCGCAGTTGCGCGAGCGCGCGGAGGCCGCGGATGAGGCGACGCGCGACGTGCTCGAGGCGCAGGCGCTCATGACCGACGACCCCGAACTGCTCGCGAGCGTCGAGCGGCGCCTCGGCGCGGGGGTGACCGCGGAGAAGGCCGTCACGGATGCCTTCGGCGAGTTCGCGGCGCTGCTCGCCGACGCGGGCGAGTACTTCGCCGAGCGCGCCGCCGACCTCACCGACCTGGCCGACCGCACCGTCGCCGTGCTGCAGGGACGCTCGACGGAGCTCGTGGTCGACCCGGGGCACCCCTACGTGCTCGTCGCGCGCGATCTGGCGCCCGCCGACACCGCCGTGCTCGACCTGGAGCGCGTGCTCGCGTTCGTCACGAGCGAGGGTGGCCCGACCTCGCACACCGCGATCCTGGCGCGCCAGCGCGGCATCGTCGCGATCGTCGGGGCGGCCGGCATCGAGGCGCTCACCGACGGCACCCAGCTCATCGTCGACGCCGAGCGCGGGCGGGTGTGGGTCGACCCGGATGCCGCCGAGCTCGCCGACGCCCAGTCGCGCATCGCCGCCCGCGAGGCGGCCGCCGAGCTTCCCGCAGGCCCAGGGGCGCTCGCCGACGGCACCGCGATCAAGCTCCTCGCCAACCTGGGCAAGCCGGGCGAAGCAGCGGAGGCCGTGCGGCTCGGTGCCGAGGGCGTGGGGCTGTTCCGCACCGAGTTCCTGTTCCTCGACGACGACGCGACCGCGCCGAGCGTCGAGGCGCAGCAGGCGAGCTACCGCGAGGTGCTCGCCGCCTTCCCCGGCAGGCGGGTGGTGGTGCGCCTGCTCGACGCGGGTGCCGACAAGCCGCTCGCGTTCCTCTCGCCGGGGGAGGAGGAGAACCCGGCGCTCGGACTGCGCGGCCTGCGGGCGCTGCGTGCCTCGGAGTCCGTGCTCCGCGATCAGCTCGCGGCGCTCGCCGCCGCGCAGGCGGAGACGGAGGCGGAGCTCTGGGTGATGGCGCCGATGGTCGCCACGGTCGAGGAGACCGCGTTCATCACGCGTGCCATCCACGAGGTCGGCATCCGCACGGCGGGCGTCATGGTCGAGATCCCCTCGGTGGCGCTCATCGCCGACCGGGTGCTCTCGCGCACCGACTTCGCCTCGATCGGCACCAACGATCTGACGCAGTACACGATGGCCGCGGATCGCCAGCTCGGCTCGGTCGCGGCCCTTCAGGACCCGTGGCACCCGGCGGTGCTGCGGCTCGTGCGGGAGGTCGGCGCTGCCGGCGCCGCCCTCTCCAAGCCGGTCGGCGTGTGCGGTGAAGCCGCCGCCGACCCGCTTCTCGCCGTGGTGCTGGCAGGGCTCGGGGTCACGAGCCTGTCGATGTCGCCCACAGCCCTCGCAGATGTCCGCGTATCCCTCGCGCGGTACAGCCGAGGCGACGCGCGTGCGATCGCCGAGGCAGCGCTGGCGGCCGATGAGGCCGCCGATGCCCGAGAGGCGGCCCGGTCGGCCGCCGACACCATCACCGCCGGGCGCTAGCCCGGCATCCGAGCCAGGAGGCACAACACCATGACGACGACGTCACCGACGACGGCACGGCGGGCTGGGGGAGCCCGCGTCGCCGTCCAGAGATTCGGAACCTTCCTGTCGGGCATGATCATGCCCAACATCGCCGCATTCATCGCCTGGGGCATCGTGACCGCGATGTTCATCGACAACGGATGGCTGGGCAACAACAGCCCCGTCGCCGCCTGGCGCTGGGCCGACTCCGCCATGTTGGGCGGCGGCACGACGCCTGACGGCACCACCTGGGTCGGCCTCGTCGGCCCCATGATCACCTACCTGCTCCCCTTGCTCATCGGCTACACGGGTGGGCGGATGGTGTACGGCGTCCGCGGTGGAGTGATCGGTGCCGTCGTGACGATGGGTGTCGTGATCGGGGCCGCCGGGACGATCATGTTCCTCGGCGCGATGATCTGCGGTCCCTTGTCGGCCTGGATCCTCAAGCAGGTCGACAAGATCTGGGCGGGCAAGATCAAGCCCGGGTTCGAGATGCTGGTGGACAACTTCTCTTCCGGCATCCTCGGCTTCCTGCTCGCACTCGCCGCGTTCTTCGGGCTCGCTCCGCTCATCAAGATCTTCAGTGAGGCGCTCGGAACGGCGGTCAACTGGCTGATCTCGACCCACCTCATCCCGCTCGCATCGATCCTCGTGGAGCCGGCGAAGGTGCTGTTCCTCAACAACGCCATCAACCACGGGGTCTTCACCCCGCTCGGAACGGCGCAGGTCGAGGAGCAGGGCAAGAGTCTGCTGTTCCTCGTCGAGGCGAACCCCGGGCCGGGTGCGGGGCTGCTCATCGCGATCACCATCTTCGGTGTGGGTGCGGCCCGCGCGACCGCCCCGGGTGCCTTCATCATCCAGTTCTTGGGCGGCATCCACGAGGTGTACTTCCCGTACGTGCTCGCGAAGCCGTTGCTCATCCTCGCCATGATCGGCGGCGGCGCCACGGGTGTTCTGACGAACGTCATCTTCAACTCGGGCCTGCGAGCCCCTGCGGCACCGGGGTCGATCTTCGCGGTGCTGTTCCAAACAGCGCCAGACAGCTACGTCGGGGTGATCCTGTCGGTGGTGCTCGCGGCAGCGGTGACCTTCGTCATCGCGATGCCGATCCTGCTGGCAAGCCGCAAGCGCGACCTCGCCTCCGAGGCGGACGCCGACGCGAGGCTCGCCGCATCGATCGCCCAGACCGAGGCCAACAAGGGCAAGTCCAGCTCCGTGCTCTCGGGTCTCGCTGCGACGATCGCCGTCGGCGAGGTCGCGGGGCGCCCCATCAACAAGGTCGTGTTCGCGTGCGACGCGGGCATGGGTTCGAGCGCGATGGGCGCATCCGTGCTGCGCAACAAGTTCAAGAAGGCGGGTGTCGAGGCGGACGTCACGAACGCCGCGATCGCGAACCTGACGGGCGACGAGGATCTCGTGATCACGCAGAATGAGCTGACCGAGCGCGCCAGGCAGAAGGCGCCGAACGCGATCCACGTCTCGGTCGACAACTTCATGAACAGCCCCAAGTACGACGAGGTCGTGCAGTTGGTGGCCGAGCAGAAGGAAAAGGCCGCGCAGTAGGCCCACGGGTCCGGCCGCGAGAGGAGCACACACCATGAGCGACGACATCCTGACACCCGAGCGCGTGGTGCTCGCCGACCGGACCCCCAGCCGCGAGGAGGCGATCCGCGACGTCGGACGCCTCCTCGTGGAGGCCGGGGCCGTGCGGCCCGGCTATGTCGACTCGATGCTGGCGCGGGAGGCGACCGTGTCGACGTCGATGGGCAACTTCCTCGCGATCCCGCACGGCACCAACGAGGGCCGCGAGTTCATCGATCGCACGGCCCTCGCCGTGATCCGCTACCCGGAGGCGATCGACTGGGACGGCGACGAGGTGCGCTTCGTGGTCGGCATCGCCGGCCGCGAGAACGAGCACCTGGAGATCCTGGGACGGATCGCGGTGCTGTTCTCCGAGGACGACGACGTGCAGGCGCTGCTCGCGGCGCCGGATGCGGCATCCCTCTTCGCGATCATCTCCGCCGTCAACGAGGAGTGACCGTTCGGCCGCGACACGCCCGGCTGGCGCGGGTGAGATTAATGGTCTAGGATCGACCTTTGGTGCCTTGTGCCTTCGTGGCCGTCTGCACCGAATCAATCACCCGCATGACCGAGCGTTACCGATAGCGATTTAGAGGGTATGGCCAAGAAAGACGGCGTCATCGAGATCGAGGGATCCGTCCTCGAAGCTCTGCCGAACGCGATGTTCCGCGTCGAGCTGAGCAACGGGCACAAGGTTCTCGCCCACATTTCGGGCAAGATGCGTCAGCACTACATCCGGATCCTCCCCGAGGACCGCGTGATCGTGGAGCTGAGCCCCTACGACCTGACCCGCGGCCGAATCGTCTACCGCTACAAGTAACAGCTCGGAAAGTAACGGCCTGCTCAGGCAGGTACGAGGACAGCGAGAAGGAAACATGAAGGTCAACCCGAGCGTCAAGCCCATCTGCGACCACTGCAAGGTCATCCGCCGCAACGGCCGCGTGATGGTCATCTGCAAGTCGAACCCGCGCCACAAGCAGCGTCAGGGATAAGAAAAAGGTCCTTTCGGACCTTTTTCCCCTGACGCCGAGGCCGTCTCGGCCTCGGACACGCTGCCAGGCCGCGGAAGACCGCACATAACTCAACACACCCCAAGCACCGCCAGAACCCCGCGAGAGGGGACACCCCGGGTCGGAGGCCCGGGCACCGGCGGCGCCCCACACCTCCGAACGACTCCCCAAAGGAGAAGCCGCCATGGCACGTATCGCCGGCGTCGACATCCCGCGCGACAAGCGCGTCGAGGTCGCCCTGACGTACATCTACGGCGTGGGCCGCACTCGCGCCCTCGCAACCCTCAAGGACACCGGGATCTCCGGTGACATCCGCGTGAAGGATCTGAGCGACGACCAGCTCGTCGCCCTCCGCGACTACATCGAGGGCACCTACAAGGTCGAGGGTGACCTGCGCCGCGAGGTGCAGGCCGACATCCGCCGCAAGGTGGAGATCGGATCCTACGAGGGCCTGCGCCACCGTCGCGGCCTGCCCGTGCGCGGTCAGCGCACCAAGACCAACGCACGCACTCGCAAGGGCCCGAAGCGCACCGTGGCCGGCAAGAAGAAGGCAGGTAAGAAGTAATGGCTGCTCCGAAGGCCGGCGCGCGCAAGGCGCGTCGCAAGGAGAAGAAGAACATCGCGCTGGGCCAGGCCCACATCAAGTCGACGTTCAACAACACCATCGTCTCGATCACCGACCCCTCGGGCGCCGTCATCAGCTGGGCCTCGTCCGGTGGCGTCGGCTTCAAGGGCTCGCGCAAGTCGACCCCCTACGCCGCACAGCTCGCCGCCGAGTCGGCCGCGCGCCAGGCGCAGGAGCACGGCATGAAGAAGGTCGACGTCTTCGTCAAGGGCCCGGGTTCGGGTCGCGAGACCGCGATCCGCTCGCTCCAGGCCGCGGGCCTCGAGGTCGGCACCATCAACGATGTGACGCCGCAGGCGCACAACGGATGCCGTCCGCCGAAGCGCCGCCGCGTGTGATCCCGGCATCCGGGTGACCGGCCCTCGCGGCACGGTCGCCCGGATGCGCCACGTCTTCTCATAACTCAACACCCGGCGGCCCAGCCACCCGCCGCATCTGTCGTGGGCGTCATATGGCGGACGCCCTCGCCGAAAGGAAACCACGTGCTCATCGCACAGCGTCCCACCCTCTCCGAAGAGGTCATCTCGGAGTTCCGCTCCGCGTTCGTCATCGAGCCCCTCGAGCCCGGCTTCGGCTACACGCTCGGCAACTCGATGCGTCGCACGCTGCTCTCGTCCATCCCGGGCGCGGCGGTCACGAGCATCCGCCTCGACGGCATCCAGCACGAGTTCGACACCATCCCGGGTGTCAAGGAGGACGTCGTCGAGATCGTCCTCAACATCAAGAACCTGGTCGTCTCGAGCGAGCACGACGAACCGATCACCGCGTACCTCCGCAAGACGGGTGCGGGCCAGGTGACCGCCGCCGACATCTCGGCACCGGCCGGGGTCGAGATCCACAACCCCGAGCTCGTCATCGCCACCCTCAACGACAAGGCGAAGTTCGACCTCGAGCTCACCATCGAGCGCGGCCGCGGCTACGTCTCGGCGACCCAGAACCGCAGCGAGTTCAGCGAGGCGGGCCAGATCCCGGTCGACTCGATCTACTCGCCCGTGCTCAAGGTCACCTACCGCGTCGAGGCCACCCGTGCCGGTGAGCGCACCGACTTCGACCGCCTCGTGGTCGACGTCGAGACGAAGGCGGCCATCACCCCGCGTGACGCCATCGCATCCGCCGGTCGCACCCTGGTGGAGCTCTTCGGCCTCGCCCGCGAGCTCAACACCGCGGCCGAGGGCATCGAGATCGGGCCCGCCCCGGTCGACGCCGTGCTCTCGAGCGAGCTGTCGATGCCGATCGAAGACCTCGACCTCTCGGTGCGCTCGTACAACTGCCTCAAGCGCGAGGGCATCAACACCGTCAGCGAGCTCGTCGCCCTCTCGGAGACGCAGCTCATGAACATCCGCAACTTCGGTCAGAAGTCCGTGGACGAGGTGAAGGACAAGCTCGTCGAGCTCGGCCTCTCGCTCAAGGACAGCGTGCCCGGCTTCGACGGCGCGCACTTCTACGGCGGATACGACGACGACGAGACCGTCTGAGTCCCGCCTTTCTGAACTGAACCACTTTCTGGAGAACGACTGATCATGCCTCAGCCCACCAAGGGTCCCCGTCTCGGCGGCGGTCCGGCGCACGAGCGCCTGCTGCTTGCGAACCTCGCCGCGGCCCTGTTCACCCACAAGAGCATCACGACCACCGAGACGAAGGCCAAGCGCCTGCGTCCGCTGGCCGAGCGCCTCATCACCTTCGCGAAGCGCGGCGACCTGCACGCCCGCCGTCGGGTGCTCTCCGTCATCCACGACAAGACGGTCGTGCACGAGCTCTTCACCGAGATCGCGCCGCTCGTCGCCGAGCGTGAGGGCGGCTACACCCGCATCACGAAGATCGGCAACCGCAAGGGCGACAACGCGCCCATGGCGGTCATCGAGCTCGTGCTCGAGCCGGTCGTGAAGAAGCCCGCCTCGTCGAAGAAGTCGGCCGCCCGGGTCGAGACCCCGAAGGCCGCCCCGGTCGAGGAGGCTCCGGTCGAGGAGACCGAGGCTCCCGTCGAGGAGGTCGTCGAGGAGACCGCGGCCGAGGAGACCGCCGACGCCGAGGCTCCGGCCGAGGAGTCCGAGGAGAAGTAACTCCCCGCATCCGCATTCCGTCGTGAGGCCCCGCTCAGCTCGAGCGGGGCCTCACGCATTCCCCGGGGGTGCTCGTAGCTCCAGCTCGGGCCTCGGCGCCCCCCAACGATCCGGTGCCGCGACGTCGTAGCTGGAGCTACGAGCACCCTCACACCGGACGGGGGAGCGACTCGTCGGCGACCTCGTCGCGCAGCGGCGGAAGCGCCGCGAGCCGGGTCAGCGCCTCCCGGATGGTGGCCGTGAAGATGGATGCGCCGATGGGGCCGAAATGCACCTGGTCGCGCGCGAGCTCTCCGAGCTGCGGCTGGATCGCCGTGTACCAGTCGGCGAGCTCGACGTTGCGGTATTGCCAGGCGAAGGCCGCGAGTTTCGCGTTGACGCCGGGAATCCAGCCACGCGGTGCCTGCGCCGTGACGAGCACGAGCTCCCGATCCGGCCCGATGATCGCCCGGATGCCGTCGAGCGTCTGATCGCTCACCGAGCCGTTGGTGCCGAGGGCGACGATCACGACGTCGCGCAGGGCACCCGCGTCGCGCAGCCCCTGCAGCAGCCCGGGCGCGGTCGACATCTGGCGGGAGACGACCGCGTCGATCTGGATGCCGGGGAAGGCCCCCTGCAATTCGGGGACCGCCGCGAGCATGACGGAGTCGCCGATCGCGGTGATGTGGTCGCCCTGCAACTGGATCGGCGGCCCGCCGGGCGCGGGGGGCGGCGCGGGGGTCGGGCCCGCGCTCGGATCCACCGAGGGGCTCGGTGCGGGCGTCTGCCGGATCGCCTCCTCGCCCGCCCGCACGCGCTGCTCCACCTCGCTCTCGGACGGCTGCACGACGATCGCGGTCGTGGTGCCCGCGATGCCGGCGACGAGCAGCACGAGCACCGCTGTGCTCGCGACCGCGGCCCGGCGCGACCGACTCCATCCGGTCGCCCAGCGGCGGCCGCTCGCGCGGAAGCCGTCCCGCCGGATCGGCGTCTCCACGAAGCGGAAGCTCAGCCAGGAGGCCACCACGGTGATCGCCGCCGCGATCCCGCCGAGCGCCCAGGCGAGGCCCGCATCCGTGGTCCAGCGCGGCAGCGCGGCCGCCAGCAGCACGAACACCGGCCAGTGCCACAGATAGATGCCGTAGCTGCGCTCGCCCACCCAGCGCAGCGGCGCGATGTCGACCACCCGGGCGAGCGGCGAGTCGGGCACCAGGAAGGCGGCGATCAGCACGGTCGTGAGCACGGCGACCGCGAACAGCCCGCCGCGGTAGGTCCAGTCGGCGTCCCCCGGCATGACCGCCGCGAGCGTCAGCAGCCCGGCCAGCGCCACGACTCCCGCGACGCCGAGTGCGCGCCGGGCGCCGCGCGACCATTCGAGCTGCCGCGTCGACCACCACCGGCTCACGATCGCCAGCAGGGCGCCGAGGGTGAGCCCGAAGGCGTGCGTGCCCGTTCCGTAGTAGACGGAGGTCGGGGATCCCGGGGTGAGCAGCAGCGCCATCGCGAGCGCGGATGCGGCGGTTGCGAGAGCGAGGGTCGCGATCCGTCCTCCGCGCGGCAGCCGCAGCACGACGAGCAGCAGCACGAGCGGCCAGAGCAGGTAGAACTGCTCCTCGACCGCGAGCGACCACAGGTTGCGGAACAGCTCGGGGGCGGTGCCCGCGAAGTAGTCGGAGCCGTTCGCGATCAGGTACCAGTTGCTCGAGAAGGTCATCGCGGTCAGCAGTTGCGCACCGAGACCGAGGAGCACGTCCCCGCCGACGAGCAGCGCCGCGCTGCTGCACACCACGAGCAGCACGACGAGCGCGGGCAGCAGGCGCCGTGCCCGCCGTGCCCAGAACGAGCCCAGGCGGATGCGGCCCGTGCTGACGTGCTCCACGAGCAGCAGGCGGGTGATGATGAACCCGCTCACCACGAAGAAGATGTCGACCCCGAGGTAGCCGCCGATCACGGCACCCGGGGTGAGGTGGAACAGCACGACGACGATCACGGCGATCGCCCGCAGCCCGTCGAGCCCGGCGACGCGTGCGCGCACGGGGGGAGGCGGTGCGGGCACGGATGCGGGCTTCGCGGGAGTCGCCGGTTTCGCGGGGGCCGGTTTCGCCGCAGCAGGTTTCACGGATGACACCGGCTTCTTCGCGGCAGCCGGTTGCTTCGCTGCGGCCGGCTTCTTCGTGGCGGCAGCCGTCTTCGCGGCGGCGGGCTTCTTCGCGCCCGTCGTCCTCGTCGACTTCCGGGCGCTTCCGGGCGCGTCGGCACCGTGCGCCGCGTCGGGGCGCGCGTCATCGGGGGTGGGGGTGCGGGCGGTCATGACGGTAGCTCCAGCGTAGGAGGTCGCGCATCCGTCCGCCCTGAGCGTTCCCTCCCGCGCGGGGCCCTACACTCGGGGCGTGACCACCCCGGAGGCGACGACCCGCGTCCGGCTCGACCTCGCCTACGACGGCACCGACTTCACCGGGTGGGCCAAGCAGCCGGGGCTGCGCACCGTGCAGGGCGTGCTCGAGGAGGCGCTCGCGACCCTGTTCGGCCGCTCGGGTGCCGAGCCGCCGCGGCTGACGGTCGCGGGCCGCACGGATGTCGGCGTGCACGCGATCGGTCAGGTGGCGCACCTCGAGCTCGATGCGACCCAGCTCGCCGGGCTCGACCGTCGTCCCCGCGGGCGGGGGGCCGGTGCCGCGGGGGCCGAGTCGCTCGCGCGGCGCATCAACGGCATCGTCGGGCAGGCGGCCGACGTGCAGGTGCTGCGAGCCAGCCGTGCGCCTGCGGGCTTCGATGCGCGGTTCTCGGCCGTCTGGCGGCGCTACGAGTACCGGATCGCGGACGCCGCGGCGCTCCGCGATCCGCGCACGCGCGCCTTCACCCTGTGGCATCCGGCCGCGCTCGACGCCCGCGCGATGGACGCGGCGGCCCGCTCGTTGCTCGGGCTGCACGACTTCGCGGCCTACTGCCGTCCCCGCGAGGGTGCCACGACCATCCGCACCCTGCAGGAGTTCGGCTGGCGACGCGACCCCGACGGGGTGCTCGTGGCGGAGGTGCGCGCCGACGCCTTCTGCCACTCGATGGTGCGCTCGCTCGTGGGCGCCTGTGTCGCCGCGGGCGAGGGCCGTCTCTCCCCGGATCGCGCCGCCGGCATCCGCGACGAGGCGCAACGCACGAGCGAGTTCATCGTGCTCCCGGCCCGGGGCCTGACCCTCATGGAGGTCGGGTATCCCCCGGATGCCGAGCTCGCGGCCCGCGCGGAGCAGACCCGGGCGA
This sequence comes from Leifsonia xyli, assembly GCA_003243275.1. GTDB lineage: Bacteria > Actinomycetota > Actinomycetes > Actinomycetales > Microbacteriaceae > Homoserinibacter. The sequence goes on from QFQR01000002.1 coordinate 200,216, forward strand.
AGCGCGGTTTGCCGGACGAGGGTTTCGTCGACTAGTCTGTACAGGTTGTCTGCGCGCCGCGCGGACGACCAGTTGGGCCCTCCACCGTCGGGTTCCGCGCCATCGGCCGCGGAACGCACACCGGAGCGGGATTCACGAACATCACCGACCAGAAACGAGTCTTCCATGACGCGTACGTTCAGCCCCACCCCGGCGGATGTGAAGCGCGAGTGGGTCGTCATCGACGCCACCGACGTCGTGCTCGGCCGCCTCGCGAGCCACGCCGCCGCCATCCTCCGCGGCAAGCACAAGCCGACCTTCGCCCCCCACATGGACATGGGCGACTTCGTCATCATCGTGAACGCCGACAAGGTCGCGCTCACCGGTGCGAAGCTCGAGCAGAAGAAGGCCTACCGCCACTCGGGCTACCCGGGCGGCCTCTCGGCCACCAGCTACTCGGAGCTGCTGGAGAAGCACCCGACCCGCGCGGTCGAGAAGGCCATCCGCGGCATGCTGCCGAAGAACTCGCTGGGTCGCGCCCAGATCAAGAAGCTGAAGGTGTACGCCGGCGCGGAGCACCCGCACGCCGCGCAGCAGCCCACGCCCTACACCCTCACCCAGGTCGCGCAGTAAGCGCCGAGAGACTTCCAAGGACATCACTGATGGCGAAGATCGAAGACACCGTGTCGGACGAGGTGCTCACCTCCTTCTCGACCGAGACCCCGGCTGACGAGGCGCCCCGCGCCCCGCGCGCCGTCCTCAACGTTTCCGGAGCGGCCGTGGGCCGCCGCAAGGAGGCCATCGCGCGCGTGCGCCTGGTCCCCGGCGGCACCACCTTCACCGTGAACGGTCGCACCCTCGAGGACTACTTCCCGAACAAGCTGCACCAGCAGCTCATCAACGACCCCTTCAAGGTGCTCGACCTGCTCGGCTCCTACGACGTGACGGCGAAGATCACGGGCGGTGGCCCCTCGGGCCAGGCGGGCGCCCTGCGTCTCGCGATCGCCCGCGCGCTCAACGAGATCGACCGCGAGAACAACCGCCCCTCCCTCAAGAAGGCCGGCTTCCTCTCGCGCGACGCCCGCGTCATCGAGCGCAAGAAGGCCGGTCTCAAGAAGGCCCGCAAGGCGTCGCAGTTCTCGAAGCGCTAAGCGCGTCTGCGGGTCGAACGCGTATGGCGCGACTTTTCGGCACGGACGGGGTCCGGGGCCTGGCGAACGGTGAGGTGATCACCGCCGACCTGGCTCTCGGCCTCGCCCAGGCCGCCGCCAACGTGCTCACGCGTGGGCGGCACGCCGACCAGGTGCGCGGCGAGGGGCGTCGTCCCCGCGCCGTGCTCGCACGCGACCCCCGGGTCTCGGGCGAGTTCATCGCCGCCGCGGTCGCCGCGGGTCTCGCCAGTTCGGGCATCGACGTGCTCGACGCGGGCGTCATCCCGACACCGGCCGCCGCGTTCCTCGTGGGGGATGTCGACGCCGACTTCGGGGTGATGGTCTCGGCGTCGCACAACCCGGCGCCCGACAATGGCATCAAGTTCTTCGCCATCGGCGGCGTGAAGCTGCCCGACGAGGTCGAAGACCGCATCGAGCTCGCCCTCACGCAGCCGAAGCTCGCACCGACCGGCGCGGGCGTGGGGCGCATCCGTCGCTTCGCGGATGCCGAAGACCGCTACCTGCTGCACCTGCTCGGCTCGCTCGACGTGCGGCTCGACGGTCTCAAGATCGTGATCGACGCCGCGCACGGTGCCGCCGCCGGCATCTCGCCGCAGGTGTTCGCCGACGCCGGCGCCCAGGTGACCGTGATCGGTGCCGACCCCGACGGCCTCAACATCAACGACGGCGTCGGCTCGACCCACCTCGAGAAGCTGCAGGCCACGGTGCGCCTCACGGGTGCCGATCTCGGCGTCGCCCACGACGGCGATGCCGACCGCTGCCTCGCGGTCGACGCCGAGGGCAACGTCATCGACGGCGATCAGATCATGGCGGTTCTCGCCATCTCGCTCAAGAACCGCGGCCGACTCGCCCACGACACCCTCGCGGTGACGACCATGAGCAACCTCGGTTTGCGGGTCGCGATGGCCGAGCATGGCATCCGCCTGGTCGAGACGGCGGTCGGCGACCGCTACGTGCTCGAGGCGATGGACGAGCACGGCCTGTCGCTCGGCGGCGAGCAGTCGGGGCACGTGATCCTCAGCGAGTACGCGACGACGGGCGACGGCATCCTGAGCGGGCTGCAGCTCGCGGCCGAGATGGCCCGCACCGGCAAGACGATCGCCGAGCTCGTCAGCGTCATGACCGTCTACCCGCAGGTGCTCGTCAACGTGCGCGGCGTCGACCATCACGCCCTCGCCTCCGACGAGGTCATCGCGGATGCGGTGCGCGAGCGGGAGGCGCAGCTCGGCGACACCGGGCGCGTCTTGCTGCGCCCCTCCGGCACCGAGCCGCTCGTGCGGGTCATGGTGGAGGCGCGCGACGAGATCGTGGCGCAGCGACTCGCCGACGAACTCGCGGGAATCGTGCGCGAGCGCCTCGCGTTGTCCTGAGCGAGACGACGAAGGGGAGACCATGCCGTTGACGGGCGAATACGCACCCAGCACCTCCGAGTGGGCGCGCGAGCAGGCGGAGGCCTTCGAGGCATCCGGGGGCACCGAGGCGGGCGAGATGCGCGGCAAGCCGATCATCGTGCTCACCTCGATGGGGGCCAAGAGCGGCAAGCTCCGCAAGAACGCGCTCATGCGCGTCGAGCACGACGGCGTCTACGCGGTCGTCGCGTCGAAGGGCGGGGCGCCCGAGCAGCCCGCGTGGTTCCACAACCTCGTCGCGAACCCGCACGTCGAACTGCAGGACGGTGCCGTGAAGCGCGACTACCGCGCGCGGCAGGCCTCCGGTGCCGAGCGCGACGAGTGGTGGGCGCGCGCCAACGAGGTGTGGCCCGACTACGCGGCTTACCAGCAGAAGACGGACCGGGTGATCCCGGTGTTCGTGCTGGAGCCTCTCGAGGGCGCCGACTCCCGCTAGACCTTGCGGATGAGCACGTTCGACACCGTGTGATCGGATGCCTTCCGCAACACCAGCGAGGCGCGCGCCCGCGTCGGGGCGATGTTCTGCTCGAGGTTGGGCCCGTTGATCCGACCCCAGATGGTGCGCGCGCGGGCGACGGCATCCTCTTCGCTGAGCGCCGCGTAGCGGTGGAAGTAGGAGCGCGGATCGGAGAACGCGCCCCGCTGCAGTCGCAGGAAGCGCTCCACGTACCACCGCTCGATGTCGACCGTGCGGGCGTCGACGTAGACGGTGAAGTCGAACAGGTCGCTCACCGCGAGCCGCGCGCCGGGGGCGGGCGGTTGCAGCACGTTCAGGCCCTCGACGATGAGGATGTCGGGCCGCCGCACGACGATCTCGGCATCCGGCACGATGTCGTACACGAGGTGCGAGTACACGGGCGCGCGCACCTCGCCGACACCGCTCTTGACGCGGCTCACGAAGCGCAGCAGCGCGCGCCGGTCGTAGCTCTCGGGGAAGCCTTTGCGCTCCATGAGCCCGCGGCGCTCCAGCTCGGCGTTGGGCAGCAGGAAGCCGTCGGTGGTGACGAGCTCCACGCGGGGCGTGTCCTCCCAGCGGGCGAGCAGTTCGCGCAGCAGGCGCGCCGTGGTCGACTTGCCGACGGCGACCGAGCCGGCGACGCCGATCACGAACGGGGTCGGCGGCTCGTCCTGGCCGAGGCTCTGCTGACCCAGGAAGGTGCGCGTGGAGCGGTGCAGGGCCTTCGCCCCGACGGCGTAGAGGTTGAGCAGCCGGCTGAGGGGCACGTAGACCTCGGCGACCTCGCGCAGGTCGAGCGCATCCCCGAGCCCGCGCAGCCGCACGATCTCTTCCTCGCCCAGCGGGTGCGCGGTCGCCGGGGCGAGGGCCGCCCAGTCGGCGCGATCGAGTTCGAGGAACGGGGTCGCGTGCGCGTCTCGTTCGCCGTGCTCGGTCATCCCTCAGAGCGTAGTCCCGCATCCGGCTCCTCCAGGCGCGGTCGCCTAGGATCGAGTCCATGTGCGGAATCGTGGGATACGTCGGTCCTGGCAGCAGCCTCGAGGTGCTCATGGGGGGCCTCAAGCGCCTCGAGTACCGCGGCTACGACTCGGCCGGCGTCGCCGTGCTCTCGGCCGAGGGCGAGCTGGGCGCACGCAAGCGCGCAGGCAAGCTGGGCATGCTCGTCGAGGAGCTCGCCGAGAATCCGGTGGCCGACGGCCGCACCGGCATCGCCCACACCCGCTGGGCGACGCACGGCGCCCCGACCGACGTCAACGCGCATCCGCACTTCGGCGACGGCGGTCGGCTCGCGCTCATCCACAACGGCATCATCGAGAACTTCGCGGAGTTGAAGGCCGAGCTCGCGGCAGCGGGCGAGACCTTCGAGTCAGAGACCGACACGGAGGTCGCGGCCCTGCTCGTGGGGCGGGCTTTCCGCGAGGTGGGCGATCTAACCGAGGCGATGCGGCTCGCCGTGCAGCAGCTCGAGGGCGCCTTCACCCTGCTCGCCGTGCACCAGAGCGCCCCCGGCGTCGTCGTCGGCGCCCGCCGCAGCTCGCCGCTCGTGATCGGGCTGGGCGAGGGGGAGAACTTCCTCGGATCGGATGTCGCGGCCTTCGTGGAGCACACCCGCCGCGCGATGGAGATCGGCGAGGACCAGATCGTCACCATCCGTCCGGATGCGGTCGAGGTGATCGGATTCGACGGCACCCCGGCCGAGGCGAAGGAGTTCGAGATCTCCTGGGACGCCTCCGCCGCCGAGAAGGGCGGCTGGCCGAGCTTCATGAAGAAGGAGATCTCGGAGGAGCCGGAGGCGGTCGCCAACACGCTGCGCGGGCGCGTGCACGACGGCGCCGTGACCCTGCCGGAGCTCGACGGGGTGGCCGAGATGCTGGCCGGAGTGAACCGCGTCGTGGTGCTCGGCTGCGGCACCGCTGCCTACGCGGGACTGCTCGGCAAGTACGGGATCGAGAAGTGGGCGCGGGTTCCCGTGGAGGTCGAGCTCTCGCACGAGTTCCGCTACCGGGAGCCGGTGCTCGACGAGCGCACCCTGGTGGTGTCGGTGAGCCAGTCGGGCGAGACGATGGACACCCTGATGGCGGTGCGCTACGCCCGGCAGCAGGGGGCGCGCACGCTCTCCATCTGCAACACGCAGGGTGCGACGATCCCGCGTGAGTCGGATGCGGTGCTCTACACGCACGCCGGCCCGGAGGTCGCGGTCGCCTCGACGAAGGCGTTCGTGGCGCAGGTGACGGCGCTCTATCTGCTGGGGCTGCACCTGGCGGCGTTGCGCGGCACGCTCGACGCGAAGGGCATCGGCGCGCAGATCGCCGAGCTCGAGGCGGTGCCGGCGAAGATCCAGCAGGTGGTGGAGTCGGCATCCGAGCGCATCGCGGAACTCGCGCACTGGATGAGCGACACCCAGTCGGTGCTGTTCCTGGGGCGTCACGTCGGGTATCCGGTGGCGCTCGAGGGTGCGCTCAAGCTCAAGGAGCTCGCCTACATCCACGCCGAGGGCTTCGCCGCGGGCGAGCTCAAGCACGGCCCGATCGCGCTCATCGAGCCGGGGCAGATCGTGTTCGTCGTGGTGCCGAGCCCGCGCGATCCGTCGTCGCTGCACAAGAAGGTCGTCTCGAACATCCAGGAGATCCGGGCCCGCGGCGCGCGTGTCATCGCGATCGCGGAGCTCGGGGATGTGGCGGTGGTGCCGTTCGCGGACGAGGTGATCCGGGTGCCGCTCGCGGCGCCGTTCCTGGAGCCGCTGCTCGCCGTGGTGCCGCTGCACATCTTCGGCATGGAGCTCGCCGCGGCGAAGGGCCTCGACGTCGACCAGCCACGCAACCTCGCGAAGTCCGTCACGGTGGAGTGAGCGTGATCGTCGGATTGGGGGTCGACGTGGTCGATCTGGCCCGATTCGACCGCGCCGTGTCGCGCACCCCGCGGCTCCGCGAGCGGTTGTTCGCCGAGAGCGAACGGATGCTGCCGCTGCGCTCGCTCGCGGCGCGCTTCGCCGCGAAAGAAGCCCTCGTGAAGGCCCTCGGCGACGCCGAAGACGTGCACTGGGTCGACATGGCGATCGCGGCGGATGCCACCGGCAACCCCTCCTTCGTCGTCGACGGCCCCCTCGCGGCCCTGCTCGAGCGGCGCGGCATCGCCGCCCTGCACGTCTCGATGAGCCACGACTCCGGGGTCGCCGTCGCGACCGTCGTCGCGGAGGCGCGCGGATGAGCACCCCGCGGCGCGAGGCGCGCATCCTCCTCGAGGCGCTGGCCGGCAACGTCGAGGTGATCGCGCGCACGGTGGCGCCGACGCGGGTGATGGCCGTCGTCAAGGCCGACGCCTACGGGCACGGCGCTCTGCCGGTGGCGCGCGCCGCGATCGAGGCCGGTGCGGCATGGCTGGGTGTCGTCGACCTCGACGAGGCGCTCGCGTTGCGCTCCGCGGGCATCGAGATGCCCGTGCTCGCCTGGTTGCACGGTGCCTCGCCCGACTTCCGCGCCGCCGCGGAGGCCGGGGTCGACCTCGGTGTCTCGACGCGCGCCCAACTGGAGGCGGCATCCGAGGCGGGTGCCGTCGTGCACCTCAAGCTCGACACGGGCCTCAGCCGCAACGGCTTCGCGCCGGCGGAGGCGCCCGAGGTCTTCGCCCGGGCCGCCGAACTCGAGCGGGCCGGACGGCTCCGCGTGCGGGGGCTGATGAGCCACCTCTCGGGCGCCTCGCCCGCGGACGACGCGGTGCAGCGCGCAGCGTTCGCGGAGGCGGTGGCCGCGGCGGAGGCGGCGGGGCTCGCCCCTGAGCTGCGGCACCTCGCCTCCAGCCTCGCCGCGTTGACCGTGCCGGAGGCCCGCTTCGACCTCGTGCGCATCGGCATCGGGATGTACGGGCTGAGCCCCGACCCCTCCGTCTCGCCCGCGGCGCTCGGGTTGCGGCCCGTCATGCAGCTCGTCTCCGAGGTGGCCGCGGTGCGTCGGGTGCCGCCGGGCACCGGGGTCTCCTACGGCTACACGCATCGCACGGGGGAGGAGACGACGCTCGCGCTCGTGCCGCTCGGCTACGCGGACGGCATCCCGCGCAGCGCCTCTGGGGTGCTGCGTGTGCAGATCGGCGATACGCTGCACCGGCAGGTGGGGCGGATCGCGATGGATCAGTTCGTGGTCGACGTGGGGGAGCATGCGGTGGCGCCGGGTGACCGGGTCGTCGTGTGGGGCGACACCGCGCGGGGCGAGCCGGGTGCCGACGAGTTGGCGGCCGCGACCGGCACGATCGGCTACGAGCTCGTGACGCGTGTCGGCGCGCGGGTGGCGCGGGTGCCGGTGTGAGCGAGCCGGGGCGGCAGGCGGGGGCGGGGGTGCCCGTGGGGTCGGGGGAGCCGGGGGTGCCGGTCGAGCTGGTGATTCCGGATGCCGAGGCCATGGAGGCGCTCGGCGCACGACTCGCGGGGCTGCTGCGCGTGGGCGACGTGGTGCTGCTGAACGGTGAGCTCGGCGCCGGCAAGACGACCCTCACGCGCGGACTCGGTGCGGCGCTCGGCGCGCGGGGTGCCGTGACGAGTCCGACGTTCGTGCTCGCGCGCACGCATCCGACCGCATCCGGGGTGCCGCTCGTGCACGTCGACGCCTACCGGCTGGCGACGGCGGCCGAGGTGGACGACCTCGATCTCGACCTCGAGGGCTCGATCACGGTCGTCGAGTGGGGCGCGGGCAAACTCGAGGGGGTGCTCGACTCCTGGCTCGAGCTCGACATCGCGCGCCCGCTCGGCGGCGCCCCCGCATCCGGCGCCCTTGCATCCGACGACGCCCCCGCATCCGACGACCCCGCATCCGACGCCGCCCCCCGCCACGTGCGCCTCACCCCCCGTGGTCCCCGGTGGTTGGGTCAAACGCTGTAGCCCTTGGCCCCCCGCGCCACCGGTTGCTGTCGCGGGAGGTTGAACGCTGCAGCGTTTGCACCTGACAACCTAGGCTGGGTCGGTGCTGTTGGCGATCGACACCTCCACGGGGACCAGCGTCGCCGTGGTGTCCCGGGGCGGCACGCTCGTCGAGCGCACGAGCGCCGACACGCGCGGCCACGCCGAGCTGATCGGCACCTTCCTGCGCGAGGTGCTCGAGGAAGCGGATGTCGCCCCCGCCCAGCTGGAGGGCGTCGCGGTCGGGATGGGGCCGGGTCCGTTCACCGGTCTCCGCGTCGGCATCGCCGCAGCGCGCGCCTTCGCACTCGGCATCGCGCGCCCCGTGCTGCCGGTCGTGTCGCACGACGCGGTCGCGTTCGGGCGCACCGAGCGGGTGCTCGTCGTGACGGATGCGCGCCGCCGCGAGCTGGCCTGGTCGCGCTACGCGGCACCCGGCGCCGACGGCCTGCCCGTGCGTGTCGCGGGGCCCGAGCTCACCCCGCTCGCCGGGTTCGACCAGGTAACTTCCATAGAGGGTTACGTCCGGATCGACGCCGCCACGATCGACGCGGGTCTGCTGGGGCTGCTCGCCCTCGCCCGACTCGACGCGGGACTCGCGCCCGCCGCGGCAGGGCCCGTCTACCTGCGCGCACCCGACGTGACGCTCTCGGCGCCGAAGAAGGTCACCCCGTGAGCTGGACGCTGCGGCCGGCCACGGCATCCGACCTCGACGCGATCGACGCCCTCGAGCACGCGACGTTCCCGAGCGACGCCTGGTCGCGCGCGATGCTCGAGGCGGAACTCGCGGGGGAGCACGGGCACTATCTGGTCGCCGTCGACGCCGCGGATGCCGTGCTCGGCTACGCCGGGCTGCTCGCGCCGCGCGGCAGCGGCCAGGGCGACATCCAGACGATCGCGGTGGCCGCATCCGCCCGCCGCCGCGGGATCGGCGCGGCCCTCCTCGACGCGCTGCTCGCGGAGGCCGCCGCCCGCGGGGCCGAGGAGGTCTTCCTCGAGGTGCGCGCCGACAACCCCGGAGCCGAGGCGCTCTACGCGACCCGCGACTTCTCGCGCATCGCCATCCGCCCCGCGTACTACCAACCCGACGGCGTCGACGCGCTCGTGATGCGGAGATTCGTGCCAAGTGGTCGCCAAACCCCGGCGGTGGCGACCATTTGGCACGAATCTCCGGCCCCCCGCGCGCCGCTCGTGCTCGGCATCGAGACGAGCTGCGACGAGACGGGCATCGGCATCGTGCGGGGCACCGAGCTGCTCGCCAACGTCGTCGCGAGCTCCATGGACGAGCACGCCCGCTACGGCGGCGTCGTGCCCGAGATCGCCGCCCGCGCCCACCTCGAAGCGCTCACCCCCGCCATCGAGGAGGCACTGCGCACCGCCGGCATCCGCCTCGCGGAACTGGATGCGGTGGCCGTCACGAGCGGTCCGGGTCTCGCGGGCGCGCTCATGGTCGGCGTCGGCGCGGCGAAGGCGCTCGCCGTCGCCACCGGCAAGCCGTTCTACGCCGTCAACCACCTCGTCGGCCACGTCGGAGCGGATGTGCTGAACCACGAGCCGCTCGTCGGCGACGGCACGCTCGAACTGCCCACGATCGCACTGCTCGTCTCGGGTGGGCACACCTCCCTGCTCATCGTGCGCGACCTCGTCTCGGAGGTCGAACTGCTCGGCGAGACGATCGACGACGCCGCCGGGGAGGCCTTCGACAAGGTCGCCCGCCTGCTCGGGCTCCCGTATCCGGGCGGCCCCGAGATCGACCGGGCGGCCGCATCCGGAGACCCCGCCGCGATCCGCTTCCCGCGCGGGCTCACCGCCCCGAAAGACCTCGAGCGCCATCGTTACGACTTCTCCTTCTCCGGGCTCAAGACCGCCGTGGCGCGGCACGTCGAGGCGGCCCGCGCGGCCGGCGAGGAGGTGCCGGTGGCGGATGTCGCGGCGAGCTTCCGCGAGGCCGTCGTCGACGTGCTGCTCGGCAAGGCGCTCGCCGCCTGCCGCGACTTCGGCGTGCCGCGGCTGCTGCTCGGCGGCGGTGTCGTCGCCAACCGGCGGCTGCGGGATGCGGCCGTCGAACGGTGCGCCGCCGCGGGTGTCGAACTGCGCATCCCGCCGCTCGCGCTCTGCACCGACAACGGCGCCATGATCGCCTCGCTCGCGGCCCAGCTGATCGTCGCAGGCCACCCCCCGTCGAGCCTCGAGGTGGGGGCGGATTCGACGCTGCCTGTCACCACCATCCAGGCCTGACGCGGATGCCGCCCCACCCGATCGGGCGACTTGCTCGCGCCGCGCGCGACTGAGACCATGACGGAGACACCCGAGGGAGCCTGATGTCCGACCCCACCAGCACCGCCGCATCCGAGCCGGTGAACCCGTACCTGGCGCCGAATCCGTACGCGGCGCCGAACCTTCCGGCGTCGGCACCCGGCGCCCCGGTACCGCCGCCCTACCAGCCGATGCCGACCTCCCTCCCGCTCACCCCGTACTCGCCCGGCGGTGCCGCGTACGCGTACGCGCCGCGCACCAATCCGCTCGCCATCGTGTCCCTCGTGCTGTCGCTCGTCGGCCTCGTGACCGGGATCACGGCGATCGGCGGTGTCATCACGGGGCACATCGCGCTCAGCCAGATCAAGCGCACGGGCGAGGGTGGGCGCGGGATGGCGATCGGCGGCCTCGTCGTCGGCTACGTGGTGACCGGCTTCTTCCTCCTCTACGTCCTGCTGATGATCGTCCTGTTCGCAGGCTTCAGCCTGTGGGGCACCGGCTACTGAGGGTCGCGTTGACAGGCCCGCACCCCGCTGGGAGCATGGGCGAGTCACCCGTCGAAGGAGTTCTGACATGACCGATCCCACCACCCCTGCCGCTCCCGAGGAGCCGACTCCCGCCGCGGAGGCGGCTCCCGTCGTGCCCGAGGTGCCTGCTGCGCCCGAGGTGCCCGCCGCGCCCGTGGCGCCTGCTGCGCCGGTGGCCGAGTCGATCGTGCCTCCGGCGCCCCCCGTGGCTCCGGCGGCTCCCGTGCCCCCGGCGGCCAACCCCTACGCCGCGCCGGTCGCCCCGGCGGCCGCCGGCGTGCCCGCCGCATCCGGTGGCAAGGCACCCGTGCTCAGCATCATCTCGCTCGTCGCGGGCATCATCAGCATCCTCGGCATCTGGATCGTCTTCCTCCCGTTCATCGGGGGCGTCCTGGGGCTCTTCATCCCCGCCGCCGCCGTGGTGCTCGGCTTCCTCGGCAAGGCGAAGGAGCCGTTCGCGGCGAAGGGGCTCTGGATGACGGGGCTCATCCTCGGGTTCGTGGCACTCGGTGCCGCCCTCCTGTCGTTCGTGCTGTGGGGCGTCACCTTCGCGACGGCCGACTACTACTGAGTTCGCTCGACGAGGATCGCCGTGCGTCTGCCGGCGATCCTCGTCAGCACGAGCGTCGCCGACTCCGTGCCGCGGAGGGCGAGGCGCGTGCGCAGTGACGCGGGGTCCACATCGACCCCGCGTTTCTTGATCTCCAGGGTGCCGATGCCGCGCTCCCGCAGCGCCCTCTTGAGCGTGCGCTCGTCGAACGGCAGCTCCTCCCGCACCCGGAACACCTGGCCGAACGCCGTCTCGGGTGCGGCATCCGTGGTGATCCAGGCGATCGTCGCGTCGAGCATGCGCCCCCGGATGCCGCGGGCCAGTTCCCCGATCAGGCGCGCCCGGATGACGGCACCGTCCGGTTCCACGAGGTACTCGCCGAGCGGCCCGACCTCGGCATCCGGTGCCGGGCCCGGCGCGGTGAGCTCGTGCGCGCCCGCCTCCCCCAGCAGCAGGGCGGCGCGCCCGACTCCGTCGCGGGCGAGCGCGCCCGTCCAGACGACGAGCTCGACCACCTCGCGGTCCACCGAGACCCATTGCGCCTCGACCCCCTCCGGGATGAGCGCGTGGTCGAGCGCCGGCCCGAGCTTCACCCCGGTCGGCTTCGCGGCGGCCCGCGCGAAGACGGCGTCGAGGGGCGGCGACCAGTCGGCGGGGTCGGCGAGGCGCCTGCCGCCGCCTCGTCGTGCCGGGTCGAACCAGAGGGCGTCGACATCCGCGGGCTCGTCGGCGAGCGCGTCGCCGTGCACGACGCGTGCCTCCGGGAACGGGGCCAGGTTGTAGGCGGCGATCGCGGCCGTGACCTCGTCGCGCTCGACGGCGACCACGCGCATCCCGAGGCTCGCTGCGGCGAGGGCGTCGGCGCCGATGCCGCAGCCGAGGTCGGCGACGGAGGTCACCCCTGCCCGCGAGAACCGGCCGGCGTGCTGCGCCGCGACCTGCAGGCGGGTGGCCTGTTCGAGGCCGTCGGGGGTGAACAGCATCCGCTCGGCGAACTCGCCGAAGCGCGCGCGGGCCCGTGTGCGCAGCCGCGCCTGGGTGAGCACCGCGGCGACCAGCTCGGGGGCGTGACCCGCGGCGCGCAGCTGCGACACGATCCGCACGACGTCGGCATCCGCTCGCACGGGGCCGAGCTCCGCGAGCAGTCGCAGCCCGTCGGGCGTCAGCAGCGCGCGCAGTTCCTCGGGCGTCATGCCCTCACCGTATCCGCCAAACGCTGTAGCGCTGGGCGATGCGCTACGGGGATCTGCGCCGCGTGGGGCATAACGCTGCAGCGTTTGACCCACCACCACAACCACCCGCGCTGGCAGTCGGATTGAATGAGTGCTAATCCGGGCCTATAGTTGTCCTGGCACTCTCGACCGGAGTGTGCCAAACCCCAAAGTCTTCAGAAAGAGGTCACACGTGTCGGTCTCCATCAAGCCGCTCGAGGATCGCATCGTCATCAAGCAGGTCGAAGCCGAGCAGGTCACCGCCTCGGGTCTGGTCATCCCGGACACCGCCAAGGAGAAGCCGCAGGAGGGCGAGGTCGTCGCCGTCGGCCCCGGCCGCATCGACGACAACGGCAACCGCGTGCCCCTCGACGTCGCCGTGGGCGACAAGGTGCTCTACTCCAAGTACGGCGGCACCGAGGTCAAGTTCGGCGGCGAGGAGTTCCTCGTGCTGTCGGCCCGCGACGTGCTGGCGGTCGTCGTCCGCTGAGTTCGATGATTCGCAGAAAGGCCCCGTGGCGTCGCCATCGGGGCCTTTCTCGTCTTCGGAGCCGGATGCGGCGCACTAGCCTCGGAGGGTGAGCCCGCCCGCCCCGTCCCCGCATCGCAGCGGTCAGGGCGCCGGGCTCGCCTACGCCGTCTCGGCATACCTGCTGTGGGGCTTCCTGCCGGGCTTCTTCCTGCTGCTGGACCCCGCCAGCCCGTGGGAGATCGTCGCCTTCCGCATCCTGATGTCGCTCGGCTTCTGCGCCATCCTGCTGACCGTCACGCGCGGCTGGCGCGGCTTCCTCGGGCTCGCCCGCCAGCCGCGGGTGCTTTTCACGATGGGGCTCGCCGGCGTCTTCATCTACGTCAACTGGCAGGTCTTCGTGCTCGCGACGCTCGGCGGGCACGTCGTCGAGGGCTCGCTCGGCTACTTCATCAACCCGGTCATCACGGTCGCGCTCGGGGTCGTGGTGCTGCGCGAGCGGCTGCGTCCGCTGCAGTGGGCTGCGGTCGGCGTCTCGCTTCTCGCGATCGTCGTGATCGCCGTCGGCTACGGCGCCTTCCCGTGGATCGCCCTCGCGCTGGCCCTCTCCTTCGGCATCTACGGCTTCATCAAGAAGCGTGTCGGCGCGCAGGTGGATGCGGTGTCGGGCCTCACCCTGGAGACCGCCTGGCTCGTTCCGGTGGCCGTCGTGCAGCTCGTGGTGACGGGCGCAACGGTGGGCCTCACGGTCGGCAGCGCTGGCCCCGTGCACACCTTCCTCATGATCGCCACGGGCGTGATCACCGCGACGCCGCTGCTGCTCTTCGCGGCGGCCGCCCGGCGCCTGCCGCTCGTGGCGCTCGGTCTCACCCAGTACCTCGCACCCGTGCTGCAGTTCCTGACGGGGGTCTTCCTGCTGAACGAGCCGATGCCGCTCGGCCGCTGGGTCGGCTTCGGGCTGGTCTGGTTCGCGCTCGTGCTGTTGACGATCGACATGGTGCGGGCAGCCCGCGCCGGTCGCCGCGCCTCCCTTCCCCCGGCGTGAGCGCGCGGTAGGGTCACGGCGTGGCCGGCCCCCGCCGGTGCCAGGAGGAGGATCCCGGATGCCGAGCGCGTTCCCGCACCGCCGACGCCTCGCGGTGGTGGCCGCGTTCGCATCCTTCGGTCTCGCCCTCGCCGGATGCACGGCGGCACCGATGCCGACCCCGACCCCGAGTGCGAGCGAGACCCTCGCCCCGAGCGGCGACGGGGTGCTGCGCATCGGCACCCTGTTCCCCACGACCGGCGGCACGGCCTTCATCGGCGCGGCTCAGGTCGCGGGCGTCAACGCCGCGATCCGGGAGATCAACGCGGCGGGCGGCGTGCTCGGCAAGCCCGTCGAGGTCATCAACCGCGACTCGGGCGACGCCTCCACCGAGACGGCGGAGGCGTCCTTCGCCGCGCTCGTCGAGAAGGGGGTCGACGTCATCATCGGGCCGAGCTCCTCCGTGCTGACGGAGCGGCTGCTGCCGAAGGCGATCGAGGCGCGCATCCCGCTCGTCTCGCCCGCCGCCACCTTCCCCGGGATCGGCGACGCCGCAGACGGCTTCTTCGCGCGCACCATTCCCGCCTACCCGCACCAGGGGGTGGTGCTCGGACAGCTGCTCCCCGAGAAGAAGGCGACCTCCGTCGCACTCGTGGTCGGCGCGGATGACGTCTCGGCTTCGATCGCGACCCCGCTCGAGAGCTCGCTCGCCGAGAACAAGGCGGAGCTCGCCACGACGGCGACCGTGCGGAACGCCGCAGGTGTCGCATCCGCGGTCGCGGCGGTCACCGCGGCCAAGCCCGACGCGGTCGTGCTCGCGACACCCGACAACGGCGACGTCACGAAGGCGCTCATCACCGCGCTCACCCAGGCGGGGTACGGCGGTGCGAAGCTCTGGCTCACGAGTCAGAACCTCGCCGACTACTCCCAGGCGCTGCCTGCGGGGACGCTGAACGGGGCGAACGGCATCCTCGAGGGGGTGCAGCCCGACGCGACCTTCCTCGCGAAGCTCAAGGTGGAGGACCCGGGGCTCGCCGATCCGCGCTACGGGGCGGAGGCGTACGACGCGACCGTCATCGCGGCCCTCGCGGCGATCGTGGCGGGGGATGACGGCGGGGCCTCGATCGCGCGGCAACTCACCGGGGTGACGCGCACCGGCATCCGCTGCACGAGCTTCGGCGAGTGCGCGGACGTGCTGACCACCGAGCCCGACATCGCCTACGAGGGCGTCACGGGTGCGCTGCGCCTCGACGACGCGGGAGACCCGACCCGGGCCGGCTACACCGTGTTCGCCTACACCGGCGAGAACAAGTACGCGGCGACCGGCTCCGTCAGCGGCTGAGGGGTGCCAGCGGTCGGGATGTAACGATTTAGTCGCGTTACACCCCTGTAACGCCTTCGTATTGTGAACGCATCCCCGTACCCGTACCGTGACACCCACGTGTGCGTAACCTGACGCACGCGACCTGTTCACACTCCAAGGAGCATCATGGGTGCATTTTCCCGGGCCGCTGAGGCCACTCGCTCTCGGAAGGCCAAGGCTGTCCTCGGCGGAGCCGCGCTTCTCAGCGCAACGGCTCTCGCGCTGAGTGGCTGTGCCTCGTCCCCCGGGTCCGATTCCTCGAACGAGCCGGCCAAGGACCTCACGCTGAAGATCGGCACGGTCCTGCCGCAGACGGGCAGCCTCGCCTTCCTCGGCCCGCCCGAGGAGGCCGGCGTTCTGCTCGCCACCAACGAGATCAATGCCGCGGCCAAGTCGATCAAGATCGACCTGACCACGGGTGACTCGGGCGACACCGACAACAAGGCCTTCGAGACCACCGTCCCGAAGCTCCAGAGCGAGGGCGTCTCGGCGATGATCGGTGCTGCGGCATCCGGCGTCACCAAGCTGTTCCTCGACAGCAACGTCTCGGCGGGCATCATCACCTTCTCGCCGGCCAACACCTCGCCCGACTTCACCACCTGGGACGACAAAGGCCTCTACTGGCGCACCGCTCCGAGCGACCTGCTCCAGGGTGAGGTGCTCGGCAACCTGATCGCCGAGGATGGCCACAAGAACATCGGCATCATCTACCAGAACGACGCCTACGGCACGGGCCTCTACGGGGTCGTCAAGAAGGTCTTCGAAAGCACCGGCGGCAAGGTCGTGGCCGAGGCCTCGTACAACGACGGTGACGCCTCCTTCGACGCGCAGGTGGCCACCATCGCGGCGGCGAAGCCCGACGCGGTCGTGCTGATCACCTTCGACCAGTTCGCCACCATCGCCCCGTTGCTCGTCAACGCGGGTCAGCCGGCGGCCAACTTCTACCTCGTCGACGGCAACCTCAAGCAGTGGGGTGACAAGGTCTCGGTGAACCTCGCCGGTGCCAAGGGCACCACGCCCGGACCGGTGCTCACGGACGACTTCCAGAAGCGTCTGAACGACGACTGGACCAAGGCAGGCAACGCCGCGCTCGAGGACTACTCCTACGCGGCTGAGTCCTACGATGCCACCGTGCTGCTCGCGCTCGCCTCGCTCGCGGCGAAGTCGACGGTTGCGACCGACATCGCCGGCAAGCTGCAGGAGGTCTCCGGCGGCTCGGGCAAGGGGAAGAAGTGCACCTCGTTCGCGGAGTGCGCCGACATCATCCTCGGTGGCGGCGTGGCCGACTACGACGGCTACTCGGGCCCGATCACCTTCGACAAGAACGGTGACCCGACCGAGGCGACGATCGGCATCTTCCAGTTCGGCGCCGACAACATGCACACCCGCATCAACTAGTCGCTCGATCAACGTGAGGGGGCCCGCGCGCTGCGCGGGCCCCCTCTTCGTGTGCGGTGCGTGCCGCGAACTCAGCCCTCGGCGAGCGTGCCCAGGTACAGGCCGATGACCTTCGGGTCGTTCAGCAGCTCGCGACCCGTGCCCTCGTATGCGTCGCGTCCCTGGTCGAGCACATAGCCCCGGTCGCAGATCTGCAGGCAGCGCCGCGCGTTCTGCTCCACCATGATCGTCGTGACGCCGGCTTTGTTGATGTCGGAGACCCGGATGAAGGCGTCGTCCTGGCGCACCGGCGACAGGCCCGCTGAGGGCTCGTCGAGCAGCAGCACCGAGGGGTCCATCATGAGGGCCCGCGACATCGCCACCATCTGACGCTCGCCGCCCGAGAGCGAGCCGGCGCGCTGCTTGAGGCGCTTGCCGAGCTCGGCGAAGATGCCGGTCACGAACTCCAGCCGCTCCGCGTAGATCTTCGGGTTCTGGAAGAGCCCCATCTGCAGGTTCTCCTCGATCGAGAGCGAGGGGAAGACGTTGTTGGTCTGCGGCACGAATGCGACGCCACGCTGCACGAGACGGTCGGCCTTGAGCCCGACGATCGACTCGCCATTGACGGTGATGTCGCCGCCGCGCACCTTCACGAGGCCGAAGATCGCCTTCAGCAGGGTCGACTTGCCGGCGCCGTTGGGGCCGATGATGCCGATGAGCTCGCCTTGCCGCGCGATGAGGTTGGTGTTGTTGAGGATGTTGACGCCCGGCAGGTAGCCCGCGACGAGCTCGGTGACGCGGACGACCACGTCGTCGTCCCGACCCGTGCTCGCCGTCTGGGGAGCGGATGCGGTGGCGCTCACTTGTTCTCCTCCTCAGCCGAGGCGACAGCCTCGGCCTCGTCCTCACGGATCTCGTCGAGCAGCTCCCGGGCCGCCGCGTCCAACTCGCCGGGGATCCGACCCGTGACGACGCCGAGGTCGACATCCTGGTGGCTGCCGAGGTAGGCGTCGATCACCGCCTGATCCTGCATGACCGTCTCCGGCGGGCCCTCGGCCACGACGCGCCCTTCGGCCATCACGACCACCCAGTCGGCGATGTGGCGCACCATGTGCATGTCGTGCTCGACGAAGAGCACGGTCATCCCGTCCTCCTTGAGGCCCAGGATGTGGTCGAGCAGCGACTGGGTGAGCGCCGGGTTGACGCCCGCCATCGGCTCGTCGAGCATCACCAGGTTCGGGTCGCTCATGAGCGCGCGCGCCATCTCGAGCAGCTTGCGTTGGCCGCCGGAGAGCGAGGCCGCGAAGTCCTTCTCCTTGGCGTCGAGCTTGAACCGGGTGAGCAGTTCGCGGGCCTTCACCTCGTTCGCCTGCTCCTGCGGGCGCCAGAGGGCGGGGATGAACGCCTGCCAGAACCGCTCGCCCCGCTGCTTCGGTGCCCCGAGCTTCATGTTCTCGAGCACGGTCAGCAGCGACAGGGCCTTCGTGAGCTGGAAGGTGCGCACCTGCCCCATCCGCGCCACCTTGAACGCGGGGATGCCGGCGAGACTCTTCCCGTTGTATGACCAGGTTCCGGTGTTCGGCTTGTCGAAGCCGCAGAGCAGGTTGAACAGGGTCGTCTTGCCTGCGCCGTTCGGGCCGATGAGGGCCGTGATCGCTCCCCGAGGAATCTCGAGGTGCTCCACGTCCACGGCGACGAGGCCGCCGAAGCGGCGCGTCACCTGGTCGACCACGAGGATCGGGTCTTTCTTCTTCACGCCGGGCGACGGCTCGCCTACCGCGAGGCCCGTGGTCTTCACGGGCTTCGTCGTGGGTGCGGTCACCGGAGCTTGCGATTCACTTGACAAAGGTCATCTCCCTCTTGTCGCCGAAGATGCCCTGGGGCCGGAAGATCACGATCAGCATGAGCGAGACGCCGACCAGGATGTAGCGGAGCGTTCCCGCCTGGATGTCGGTCATGGGCAGGATGCCGGCCTGAGCGAGTTCCGGCAGCAGGTTGCCGAGCAGCGCCATCACCATCCAGAACAGCACCGCGCCGATCGAGGGTCCGAAGATGGTGGCCGCGCCACCGAGCAGCAGGATGGTCCACAGGAAGAAGGTGAGCGAGGTGGTGTAGCTCGAGGGCACGACCGCCGAGGGCAGCACGTAGACGATGCCGCCCATCGCGCCGATCACACCGCCGACCACGAGCGCCTGCATCTTGTAGGCGAAGACGTTCTTCCCGAGCGCACGCACGGCATCCTCGTCCTCGCGGATGCCCTTCAGCACCCGCCCCCACGGGCTGCGCATGAGCGCCCAGACGAGCAGGATCGCGACAGCCAAGAGGATCAGGCCGAACACGCGCACCCAGAGGCCGTCCTGGTTCCACACCCACGGACCGAAGCCGTAGGTGCCCTCCGGGAACGGGTTCGCGCTCCGGAAGCTCTCGTGGTAGCCGCCGAGCCCGTCGGCGGAGTTGGTCCACGCGTCGAAGAGCTGGGTGGTGAACAGCAACCGCACGATCTCGGCCGCCGCGATCGTCACGATCGCGAGATAGTCGGCGCGCAAGCGCAGCGTCGGCACCCCCAGGATCACCGCGAAGGTCGCGGCGAGCGCGAGCCCCACGAGCATCCCGCCCCACCACGGCAGGCCGAAGGTGAGGATCGAGATGGCGTAGCCGTAGCCGCCGAGGGCCATGAAGCCCGCCATGCCGAAGTTGAGCAGGCCGGCGTAGCCGAAGTGCACCGCGAGGCCCGTCGCGGCGAGCGCGTAGGCGATGGTGACGGGGCTCAGCAGGTAGCCGAGCGTGTTTCCGAAGATCGCTCCCCAGTCCATGGCTAGCCGAGCCTCTCTTTCCGTCCGAGGAGGCCTTGCGGTCTCACGAGCAGGATGATGATGAGCACGATGAGGGCGCCGGCGAACTTCAGGTCCGACGGGATCCACA
Source organism: Leifsonia xyli (assembly GCA_003243275.1). GTDB lineage: Bacteria > Actinomycetota > Actinomycetes > Actinomycetales > Microbacteriaceae > Homoserinibacter. Next base: position 219,817 of record QFQR01000002.1, read on the forward strand.
GCGTCGAGGTCTCCACGACGATGCCGACGATGAGCGAGCCGATGAGCGCGCCGAAGGCGGTGCCCAGGCCGCCGAGCGTGATCGCAGCGAACACCAGCAGCAGCATCTGGGTGCCCATGTCCCAGCGCACGCCGGGGCGGAAGTAGGCCCACAGCACACCGGAGAGAGCCGCGAGCGTCCCGGCGAGCACCCACACGATCCGGATCACCCGGTCGACGTTGATGCCGGATGCCGCAGCCAGTTGCGGGTTGTCGGAGATCGCGCGGGTGGCCTTGCCGATGCGGGTGCCGAGCAGGAAGTAGGCGACCGCGAGGATCGCGACGATGCTCACCGCCATGCTGATGATGTCGATGTAGGACAGCTGGATCGGCCCGATGTCGATGGGCGTGGGGCTCGCGCCCGGCAGCTGCGAGGTGGCTCCGCCCACCAGGAACTGGAAGGTGTAGCGCAGCGCGAGCGAGAGGCCGATGCTGACGATCATCAGCTGCACCACCCCGAGCCCGCGTTTGCGGAGCGGGCGCCAGAGGGCGGCGTCGAGCGCGAGGCCGAGCAGGCCGCCGCTCAGCAACGCCGCGATGAGGGCCAGCCAGAGGGGCATCGTCCAGAGCGATGCGACGGTGAAGGTGACCAGTGCGCCCCAGGTGACCATCTCGCCGTGCGCGAAGTTCGAGAGGCCCGTCGTTCCGTAGATGAGCGCCGCGCCCATCGCGGCGAGGGCCAGCAGCAGGCCGAAGTTGAGGCCGTTGACGAGGCGTACGAGCAACTGGTCGAGGAAGGACTGGGTGACCCGCTCGCCCTCACCGAGGAAGAGGTTGACGATCTTCGAGCCGGTCAACCCGAACTCGACCTCCTGCGAGGCGGACTCGCCATCGACGATGACGCCCTTGGGGAGGGTGGACTCGTCGACGGTGAGGGTGTATTTCGCCTTCTCTGGCACGTAGAGGCGCCAGCGCCCGTCGGTGCCGGTGAGCGTCTCGGCATCGAAACCGTTGCCGCTGACCGTCACGCGCACATCCGGCACGGGCTTGTCCTTGAAGGTGATGACACCACCGAAGTAGAAGGCGGTCGCCTCCTGGTCGCCGCCGGGGGTGTCCGGCGGATCGGCCGACACCGCTGCGACGGCGGGGCCTGCCGTGAGGGCGACGACGGCGAACGTGGTGGCCACGAAAGCCAGGATCGCGCCGATCGTGCGACGCAGCCGTGGGACGGGCGCTGTTCGAGCGTGGGCCACGGAACCTCCAGAACATCGGGAACGACGAGGCACCCGGCGCTTCGTCGACCTTGACGGTAGTTGCTCGATGTTGCCTTCGTGTTTCGAACGCAGCATCGCGTGGGAACAGTATGGGTGTGTCATGGGCATCCGTCCAACCGCCTGGGCTCCGGGTGGCCGGAATGTTATGGGGCGCAGGGCGTTAAGATGGATCACCGGTCTTCGACGCAGCAGCCGGGCTCAGCTCATCGCGACCCCAGGGGACACCATGGAACAGCCCGATCCGTTCGGTTTCGTCGGACTCACCTACGACGACGTCATGCTGCTGCCCGGGCACACCGACGTCATCCCGAGCGAGGCCGACACCTCCTCGCAGCTGACGCGGCGCATCCGGGTGAACTCGCCGCTCGTCTCGAGCGCGATGGACACCGTGACCGAGTCGCGGATGGCGATCGCGATGGCGCGCCAGGGCGGCATCGGCATCCTGCACCGCAACCTCTCGATCGACGACCAGGCCACCCACGCGGACAAGGTGAAGCGTTCCGAGTCGGGCATGATCACGAACCCCGTCACGACGACCCCGGATGCCACCGTCGCCGAGGTCGACGCGCTGTGCGGGCAGTTCCGGGTCTCCGGCCTCCCGGTCGTCGAGGGCGACGGCACGCTCGTCGGCATCATCACCAACCGCGACATGCGTTTCGTCTCGCCGTTCGAGGCGGCCACGACGCTCGTGCGCGACGTCATGACGAAGGCGCCGCTCATCACCGCCCCCGAGGGGATCGACCCGGATGACGCGGTCGCGATCTTCGCGCAGCACAAGATCGAGAAGCTGCCGCTCGTCGACGGTGCGGGGCGGCTGCGCGGCCTCATCACCGTGAAGGACTTCGAGAAGACCGAGAAGTACCCCAACGCCACCAAGGACGAGGAGGGTCGCCTGCGCGTGGGGGCCGCGATCGGCTTCTTCGGCGACGCGTGGGAGCGCGCGGGCGCGCTGCGGGACGCCGGGGTCGACATCATCGTGGTCGACACCGCGAACGGCGACTCGGCGGGCGTGATCGACATCATCCGGCGGCTGAAGGCCGACCCGGCGTTCGCCCACATCGACGTGATCGGCGGCAACGTCGCCACCCGGGCGGGCGCGCAGGCGCTCGTCGAGGCGGGCGCGGATGCCGTGAAGGTGGGCGTCGGCCCCGGCTCGATCTGCACGACCCGCGTCGTCGCGGGCGTCGGGGTGCCGCAGGTGACCGCCGTCTACGAGGCCTCGCTCGCGGCGCGCGAGCACGGCATCCCGGTGATCGCCGACGGCGGCCTGCAGTATTCGGGCGACATCGCGAAGGCGCTCGTGGCGGGCGCCGACACGGTCATGCTCGGCTCGCTGCTCGCCGGCACCGACGAGTCGCCCGGCGACCTCGTGTACGTGGGCGGCAAGCAGTTCAAGAACTACCGCGGCATGGGCTCGCTCGGCGCGATGAGCGACCGCGGCAAGAAGACCTCCTACTCGCGCGACCGCTACTTCCAGGCGGACGTCCCCTCGGACGCCCAGCTCATCCCGGAGGGCATCGAGGGACGCGTCGCCTACCGCGGTTCGCTCGGCGCCGTCGTCTACCAGCTCGTCGGCGGCCTCCGGCAGTCGATGTTCTACGTGGGCGCCCGCACCATCCTCGAGCTCAAGCAGCGCGGCAAGTTCGTGCGCATCACCCCCGCCGGCCTCAAGGAGTCGCACCCCCACGACATCCAGATGGTCGTGGAGGCCCCCAACTACTCCCGCTAATCCGGGACTATTGCATAAACATACAAATGTCCTAACATTTAGGACATGCAAACGATCAGTCTTCGTTCCACGACGGGTGGCCGCGTCAGGGGAGTCGTTCACCACGGCGTCGAGCGCCATCTCGGCATCAGGTACGGTGCAGCCCCGACCGGCGAGCGGCGCTGGCGGGTCGCGGAGCCCGCGACGTGGAGTGGAGTGGCCGACGCGAGCGCCTACGGCCCCGTCGCACCGCAGCTCGACACCCGCCTGGCCGCGGGAGGCATCATGCCCGCCGTGCTGGACGAGCTCTACCCTCGCGGGGGGTCTCCCGCCGAGAACGGCACCGTCGGCGAAGACTGCCTGACTCTCAACGTCTGGTCTCCCGAGGGTGCGGAGGGGCTGCCCGTCCTGGTCTGGCTGCACGGCGGCGGCTTCGTCCACGGTGCGGGGAGCGAGCAGGTCTTCGCGGGCGATCAGCTCGCCCGCACCGGGCGCGTCGTCGTCGTCTCCGTCAACCACCGGCTCGGGATCTCGGGCTTCCTCGCCCTCGATCATCTGCTCGGCCCCCAGTGGGGCCGCTCGGGCAACGCGGGGATCGCCGACCTGGTGCTCGCGCTGCGCTGGGTGGCGGACAACATCGCCGAGTTCGGCGGCGATCCCTCGCGCGTGACGATCGCCGGCCAGTCAGGCGGAGGCGCGAAGGTCGCCACCCTGACCGCGACGCCGGATGCGAGGGGCCTGTTCCGCAGCGCGATCATCCAGAGCGGCCCGATGCGATGGATCGGCGACGAGGCCTCCGCTCGTGAGCAGACCGCGCTCGTCCTCGAACTCGCGCGGATCCCGGAGCACGACGCCGACGTGCTGCTGGAGCTGCCTCTCCGCCACCTCCTCCACATCCAGCGCGCAGCCGAGCAGGCCGGGGTGTCGTGGCGTCCGTACGTCGACGGCGGGCTCGTGACCGGCCGGCCCTACGACTCCGTTCCGAAGGGCATCCCGCTGCTGGTGGGCTACACCGCGCACGACTTCTCCCTGTTCCTGTGCGAGCGCCCCGACTACGCCTCGCTGGATCGCGAAGCGGTGGAGGTCGTGCTCCGGGAGACCCATGACGGGGTGGCGGGTGACGTGCTGCGTCGCGTCGCCACGGCCCACGGGGATGAGCCCCCCCAGCTGCTGCTCGCCCGCGTGCTGACGGAGGAGACGATGGCCCGGTCCGTCCACGGGGCCCTGCGCGCATGGTCGGACGCCGGCTCACCGGCGTTCGGGTACCGGTTCGACTATGCGAGCGAGGCGATGGGCGGCCTGCTCGGCGCGACCCACAGCTCGGACCTCGCGTTCGTGTTCCGCACCGTCGACCGCATCCCCTTGAGCGGGAACCGTCCGGAGCGCTTCGCGGTCTCCGAAGCGATGAGCGACGCCTGGATCGCCTTCGCGGAGTCGGGTGCTCCCTCGTCCCGGAGTCTCCCCGACTGGCCGCCGTACACCTCGGCATCGCCCGCTCTGATGGCGATCGGCACGCGGAGCAGCGCCGAGGACGCCGAGTTCGACCCGGAGGCGCCGGTGCTCGCGCCCGCCTTCTGGCCCGACACGGCCGCCTGAGGCCGCCGCCGCGCGGTGCGCGGCAGGAGACGGGGCCGGACGGTGTCCGTCCGGCCCCTCGCCGTCAGCCGTTCTGGGGGAAGCCGAGATTGATGCCGCCATGGGTGGGGTCGAGCCATCGGGTGGTGACGGCCTTCTGGCGGGTGAAGAAGTGGATGGCGTCGGGGCCGTAGGCCCGGGTGTCGCCGAACAGCGAATCCTTCCACCCGCCGAAGCTGAAGTAGCCGACGGGGACGGGAATCGGGACGTTGATGCCGACCATGCCGGCCTGGACCTCGTGCTGGAAGCGGCGCGCCGCTCCGCCGTCGTTGGTGAAGATCGCGGTGCCGTTCCCGTAGCGGCTGCCGTTGATGAGGGCGAGGCCCTCGTCGTAGGACGCGACGCGGACCACCGAGAGCACGGGGCCGAAGATCTCCTCGGTGTACACCGCTGAGTCGGTCGGCACCCTGTCGATGAGCGTGGGACCCAGCCAGAAGCCCTGTGCGTCGCCGTCGACCTGGATCCCGCGCCCGTCGACGACGATCTCGGCGCCGTCCGCAGAGGCGACGTCGAGGTATCCGGCGACCTTGTCGCGGTGCTCCTTCGTGATCAGCGGACCCATGTCGCAGCCGCGCGTGCCGTCGCCGACCGTGAGGCTCGCCATCCGCCCGGAGATCTTGGCGACCAGCTCATCGGCGACCGGCTCGACCGCGACCACGACGGAGATCGCCATGCAGCGCTCTCCGGCGGAGCCGAAGCCGGCGTTGACGGCCGCATCGGCCACGAGGTCCAGGTCGGCGTCGGGGAGCACGAGCATATGGTTCTTCGCACCGCCCAGCGCCTGCACGCGCTTGCCGGCGGCTGCGGCCGTCTCGTAGATGTACTTGGCGATCGGCGTCGAGCCGACGAAGGACACCGATGCCACGTCGGGGTGGTGGAGGATGGCGTCGACCGCCTCCTTGTCGCCGTTGACCACGTTGAACACGCCGTCGGGCAGCCCCGCCTCCTTGAGCGCCTCGGCCATCCAGATCGCGGCCGTGGGATCCTTCTCCGAGGGCTTGAGCACGACGGTGTTGCCGGCCGCGATCGCCACCGGGAAGAACCACAGCGGCACCATCGCCGGGAAGTTGAAGGGGCTGATGATTCCCACCACGCCCAGGGGCTGCTTCACGGAGTGGACGTCCACGCCGGTCGAGACGTTCTGCGCGTACTCGCCCTTCGCCAGGTGCGGGATCCCGCACGCGAACTCGACCACCTCCAGACCCCGCGCGATCTCGCCCAAGGCATCCGAGGTCACCTTTCCGTGCTCCGCCGTGAGGATCGCCGCCAGCTCGTGCCGGCGCGCGCTCAAGATCTCCCGGAACGCGAAGAGCACGACCTGCCGCTTCGCCCAGCTCGCCTGTCCCCAGGCGGCGAACGCGGCTCCGGCCGCCTGCACGGCGTGGTCGACGTCGGCGACGGAGGCGAGACGCACCTCCTTCTGCACGACGCCTCGTGCGGGATCGTAGACGGGTGCGACGCGCACGGATGCTCCCGTGAACGCGCCCCCGTCCACCCAATGGTCAAGGATCTCCGTCATCTCAGCTTCCTTTCGTCAGGAGTCGGTCGACCTCATCGGTCGTGGGCATGGCCGTCGAGCATTCGCGTCGTCCCGCGACGATGGCGCCGGCGGCGCTCGAGAAGCGCAGCAGTCGTTCGAGCGTCCAGCCCGCGAGGACGCCGTGGACGAGGGCGCCGCCGAACGCGTCGCCCGCGCCGAGGCCGTTGACGACCTCGACGGGAGTGGGCGGCACCAGGACCCGCTCGTCGCGCGTTGCACCGAGGACCCCGAGCGGACCCAGCTTGATGATGGCCGTCTCCACCCCGCGAGCCAGGAGCGCATCGGCCGCCCGGTCCGGGTCGCTCTCGCCTACCGCCACGCGGCACTCCTCGAGGTTCCCGACGGCGATCCGTACCGTGCCCCAGACCCGGTCGAGCTCGGCGGCCGCGCTCGCCTCGTCGGCCCAGTACCCCGGTCGATGGTCGAGGTCGAGAATCGTCGTGCGACCCGCATGGGCGGCGAGGGCCCCATGGTGGGCCTCACGAGAGGGCTCCGCGCTGAAGGCCGTCGCGGTCACCCAGAGCACCTCGGCCGCCGCGACGCGGGCGATGTCGATCTCGGCGGGGGCGATGCGCAGCTCGGGGGGCGTCTGGTCCCGGTAGAACGTCAGTGGGAAGTGGTCCGGAGGGAAGATCTCGCAGAACGCGAGGGTCGTGCGGGCGTCGTCGAGCGCCACCGCCCAGCGCGCATCGACTCCGAGGCGGGAGAGCTCGGATCGCAGGTATTCGCCGAACGCGTCTCGGCCCGTGCGGGTGATGATCGCCGTGCGGTGCCCGTGCCGGGCCGCGGCGACCGCGACGTTCGAGGGTGATCCCCCGAGGTACTTGCCGAACGAGGTGACCTCGGCGAGCGGTACGCGATCCTGGAGGGGGTAGAGGTCGACGCCGATCCGTCCCATGCAGATGAGCTCGTGAGGGAGGTCGACCCCATCGTCGGAAGAACTATTTTGTTCTGACATAGACACATTCTATCAACATGGGATATCGTGTGGCCACGGATCGCAGAGCGGCGATTCGAGAGGCATTGACTCAAAGGAGAGGAACTGCACCATGACTCACAGACGCGCACTGGCCGTGGCCGCCGCGGTCGCGGCCACCGGGCTCATCCTCGCTGGCTGCTCGGCAGACAGCGGCGAAGGCGGAGGGGGTGTCACCCTGACGCTCTGGCACAACACCCAGGACCCGGAGGCGATCCTCAACGTCTACAAGGCGTACGAAGAGGCCAGCGGCAACAAGATCGAGCTCGTCCCGATCTCATCCGACGGCTTCGAGGACGCCACGCTGACGAAGTGGGCATCCGGTGATCGGCCCGACATCCTCGAGTTCCACGCCACCCAGGCGTACATCACGATGCTCAACCCCGCCGAGAACCTCCAGGACCTCAGCGACATGGCGTTCGTCGCCAAGTCGGGTTCGCTCTACGACCTCGGCGGCCGAGGCGCCGACGGCAAGGTCTACGCGGCGATCACCAACTTCCCCGAGGTGTGGGGTCTCTACTACAGCAAGAGCGTGCTCGACCAGTTCGGTCTCGAGCCCGCCACGACCGCCGACGAGCTGCTCGAGCAGTGCAAGGTGCTGTCCGCCGCGGGCGTTCCGACGCTCGCCGAGTCGGGCGCCTCGCTGTGGCCCCCCGTCGCGGTGCCGTTCATGGCCGCGGCGACCTCGACTCCCGACGGCTGGGTTCAGGAGATCCTCGACCAGGAGACGACACTCGACGCGCCGGACTCCCCGGTGCTCGGCGGCCTCGAGTACTACAAGGAGCTGCTCGACGCCGGCTGCATGAACAAGGACATCACGACGGCCACCTTCGAGACGTCCGTCGCCGCCGTCTACGGCGGCACCGCGGCCTACCAGGCGATCCACTCGAACATCGCGCCTGTCTATCTCGATGCAGCGGGCGGGGACGCCGAAGCGCTCGGTGCGGCGGTCGGGTTCACGGCGTTCGCCATGGACGAGCCGATGACCGTCATCAACCCCGGGCCGATCGGCAGCTACCTCCTGCCCAAGACCGGCGACTCCGCCAAGGAGCAGGCGGCCCGTGAGTTCATCGAGTTCGCGACCGGCGAGCACTATGCGAGCTATATCGAGGAGTCCGGCACGTTCCCCGTGATCGAGGGCGTGGCCGATCCGACCACGGCGACTCCCGTGCTGCTCGACATCAAGGCGGCGTACGACCAGGGACCCATCGTGGGCATGCAGACGGCCAACCTCCCCGGCGGTCTCGGGGGCGTCATCCCGCTCATGTCCGAGCTGATCGTGGGTCAGACATCGCCGCAGGACATGGCGGCCACCCTGCAGTCGCAGCTCGCGACCGCGGCGAAGGCCCAGGGGCTCGAGGGCTGGTAGTCGTCGGATGTCCTCTGCGCTGAGCACCCCTGATGCGGGCGTGACGGTGGAGGCGGACCCCACGGAGAGGAAGCCGGGCACGCGCCGGCTTCCTCTCCGGCGCCGCCTGACCGGCACCTGGTTCTGGTTCGCACTGCCGGCCATCGCCTTCGTCGGCCTCTTCTTCCTCGTCCCGCAAGTCCTCAACCTCCGGTTCGCCTTCTCCAACTGGACCTCGTACAGCTCGACCATCGCCTGGAACGGACTCGACAACTTCCAGGCGCTCATCGAGCAGGGCTACCTGTTCCACAGCATCGGCGTGACGGTCGGGTACGCGCTGGTGGCGATGGTCGTCCAGAACACCGTGAGCCTCGCGCTCGCGTACGCGCTCAAGGACACCTCCCGGATCAACGGCTTCTTCCGCTCCCTGTTCTTCGTCCCCGTGCTGCTCTCGCCGCTCGCCGCCGGATACATCTGGCGCGGACTGCTCGCGCCGCAGGGGCCCGTCAACTCGTTCATCGGGATCTTCGTGCCCGGCTTCGACTGGGCCTGGCTCGGGCAGGTGCAGACGGCGCTCATCTCCGTGGCATTCATCGACGCCTGGAAGTGGATCGGATTGACGACGCTCGTCTACATCGCCGGCATCAACTCGGTTCCCCGCGAATCCATCGAGGCCGCCATCATCGACGGCGCCAACGCCTGGCAGCGCTTCTGGAAGGTGACCTTCCCCATGCTCGCCCCCGCGTTCACCTTCAACGTCGCGGTGACGCTCGTCGGCGCTTTCAGCGCCTACGACGTGATCGCCGCGACGACCGGCGGAGGACCGGGCGATGCGACGCAGGCGCTCAACATCGTGCTGCGACTCCAGTGGGGTCAAGGCAACTTCGGAACCGGCAGCGCGCTGGGACTCACGGTCGCGATCCTCGTCGTGGTCGTCGCCGTGCCGCTCGTCTGGTGGCTGCGCCGACGGGAGGCCCGACTGTGAACCGCCGCACCCGCATCTTCGACGGCATCCGCTATGCGGGGCTCACCTTGTTCGCGATCCCGTGGATCCTCGTGCCCCTGTGGATGGTGCTCGTCAACTCGTTCAAGCCCGCGGGCGAGGCCTCACTCCTCAGCCTCGGACTTCCCGCCGAGTGGGACATCGTCGCGAACTACGCGGCAGTCTTCACCCAGGGCAACTACCTCAAGGCGCTCGGCAACAGCCTGCTCGTCAGCATCCCCACGATCATCGCGGTCGTGCTGATCGGGGCGGCCGCCGCCTGGGCGTTCGGTCGCAGTCGCAGCCGCGGACTCCAGTTCGCGTTCTACGCGATCGCGCTCTCGATGCTCATGCCGCCGACGCTCATCCCGACGATCTACCTCCTGCGGGAGCTGGGCCTCAACGGCACGACGTTCGGCTACATCCTCGTGCTCGTGGGGACGCGGATGGGGATCGTGGTCTTCCTCGCGACGGGTTTCATCCGCAGCATGCCGGAGGACCTGGAGGCGGCGGCCGCCATCGATGGCGCGAACAGGTTCCAAGTGTTCGTCCAGATCATCCTGCCGCTGCTCGCGCCCGTCCTCTTCGTCGGCGGGGTCATCCTCATCATCACGGTGTGGGGCGACTTCTTCTTCGCGCAGTTCCTGCTCCCGGGCACCGATCGGCAGACGCTTCCGCTGTCGCTCTACAGCTTCGCGAACAGCTCCGCGCAGACGCTGCGATGGAATCTCGTGTTCGCCCATGTGGTGATGACGGGACTCCCGCTGCTGGTGGCCTTCGTGTTCGCGCAGCGCCGCGTGATCGGCGGACTCACGGAAGGGGCGCTCAAGGGATGAACGGATCGCTCAGGAACGGCACAGGAGAGGACGGAACATGGGTCGGCTAGCGGGCAAGGTCGCGGTGGTCACGGGAGTCGGGCCGGGGATCGGCAACGCCATCCCGGTGGCGTTCGCGCGGGAGGGGGCGGACGTGGTGCTCGTGAGCCGGGGCGGCGAGGCGCTCGAGCGCACAGCCGCCGAGGTCGCCGCGCTGGGCCGCGCCGCCCACACGATCGTCGGGGACGTCGCGGACGAGGACACCTGGCATCGCGCGGACGAGGTCGCGGTCGAGCGGCTGGGCGGCGTCGACATCGTCGTCAACAGTGCGGCGACCGCGCACTTCGCGAACATCCTCGAGCTCACCCTCGAGGAGTGGCGGCACACCCTCGACGTGAACCTCACGGGTGCGTTCCACAGCTTCCGCACCTTCATCCCCCGGATGATCGAGCGCGGCGGCGGATCGTTCGTGAACATCACCTCGATCAACAGCATGATCGCGAATCCTCGAATGGTGGACTACGCGACGAGCAAGGCAGGTCTCAACGGTCTCACCCGCAACATGGCTCTCGACTTCGGTCTCCAGAACATCCGGTTCAACGCGATCGCTCCGGGCGCCATCTTCACCCCCGAGGCGGAGGCCGAACTCGACGAGCTCGAACGGGAGACCATCCTCGACGGCTACCCCGTCGGGCGGTGGGGGGTCCCGGATGACATCGCGCACGCGGCCGTGTATCTCGCATCCGATGAGGCGGCGTTCGTCACCGGCATCGTGCTCCCGGTCGACGGCGGTCTCACGATGATCACGCCCGAGGCGTCGGCGCGCACCTCGTTCCGCTCCCGCTGGCGCCCCGGCACGGTGAGGATCCACCATGACTGAGCCCCCGATCGCGATCCTCGCGTTCGATCACCGAGCCGAGTTCAGCCGCTCGGTGTTCGATCGCGACCCCGAACAGCTCCCGCCCCAGGAGTTCGCGATGCTCAGCCGGGCGAAGTCGCTCGTCTTCGAGGGCTTCCTGGCCGCGCTTCCCCGTCTCGGGAGGGTGCGCGGGGGGATCCTTGCCGATGAGGAGTTCGGAGGCGCCGTGCTCGACCGCAGTCAGGAGCGGGACTACCTGCTCGCCGTGCCCGTCGAACGAGCGGATCAGCGCATCTTCGAGTTCGACTACGGCGACGACTTCCTCGAGCACATCACGCGATACTCGCCCGACTACGCGAAGGCGCTCGTGCGGTTGAGCATCAACGACGAGGCGGAATCCATCGACCTCCAGCTGGCGCGTCTGCGGCGCCTCGCCGATGCTCTCGCATCGGTGGACATCGGGTTCATGTTCGAGCTCATCGTGCGGCCCAGCGGGCGCGAGCTGCAGCGGGTGGACCGCGACCCGCGGCGCTTCGAGGACGAGCTGCGGCCCGAGACCGTGCGGGAGACGATGCGCCTGGTCCAAGAGGCCGGGATCGCCGTCGACGTCTGGAAGCTGCAGGGCATCGCGACCCAGCACGACGCGGACGCCATCGCGCAGCAGGCCCGCTCGGCGAACCCGGACGCGATCTGCATCGTGCTGGGCGCCGCCGCCGACCCCGGTCGGGTCGATGACTGGCTCGACGTGGCGGCATCGACGCACGGGTTCGCGGGCTTCGCCTTCGGGCGGAACATCTGGCGGGAGGTGCTGCGGAGGTGGAGCGTCGGCGCGGCGGATTCCGCCGAGGTGATCGAGCGCGTCGCCCAGGGCTACCTCGACTACATCGACTCGTACCTCGGCACCCGGGCGCGTCAATGACGAGAGGCTGGGCGGGGTCCGCCGGGTCCGCCGGCGACGCAGGCGTCATCCGCCAGACGATGGCCGCGGAGCTCGTCACGCGCGGCGACGGGTGGGAACGCGGCACGCGATCCGTGCTGCTCGCCAACGACCGGGTCTCGGTCGAGGTGGTCGTCGACCGCGGCATGGATCTCGCGGCGGCCCGCGTCGACGGCATCCCTGTCGGGTGGCGTTCGCCGACGCCGATCGTCGCGCCCTGGTTCGTCGAGCAGAGCGGCTTCGGCCCGCACCGCGCGTTCTTCGGCGGCCTGCTGACGACGGGCGGCCCCGACCACATCGGGGCTCCGTCCACCGAGTCGGCGGAGCGCTTCCGCTATCCGGCTCGCCGGCAGGACGGCTTCCCGATGCACGGGAGGTGGAGCGGCTCGCCCGCCGTGCTGCGCGGCTACGGAGTCGACACGAGCGGCGTCGCCCTCGCGTGGGTGCTCGGCGAGATCGCGCAGGTCGCGGTGTTCGGCGAGAACCTGCTCGTGGAGCGGCGGGTCGAGCTGCGTTTCGGGGAGACGACCGTGCGCGTCGCGGACCGCGTCCGGAATCTCGGCTACGCGACGAGCCCGGCCGCCGTGCTCTACCACGTCAACGCGGGATGGCCGGTCGCGGTGCCCGGTGCCCGGATCCGCCGGCCGGACGGAGGGCTCGGCGCGCCGCTCGAGCCACCGTCGTCCGAGACGATGGAGCACGTCGAGCTGTTCGAGGTGGCGCCGGCCGCGGCCGAGGCATCGATCACGAGTCGCCTGGGACCCGAGGAGGTCGTCGGGATGCGGGTGGGCTGGGACGGCGCGGTGCTCCCGGGCTTCGTCGAGTGGCGGCTGCTCGCGGGCGCCGGCCACTACGCGGTCGCTCTCGAGCCCACCACGCTGCGTCGCGACGGCGACGCCCTCGTGCATCCGCTGCTCGAACCCGGCGAGAGCATCGACACGGGGGTCGAGATCGAGCTCGTCCACCATCGCATCACTCAGGAGGAGTCCACATGATCGCCCTGGTCAAGACCGGTCCGCGTCCCGAGGACGTCGAGCTGCAGGACAGGGAGCCGCCTGTGCTTCCGGCCTCCGGGCACGTGCGGGTGCGGGTCGCCGCCGCCGGGATCTGCGGAACCGATCTGCACATCCTCGACGGCAGCTACTCGTCCCGGCCCCCGGTGACGCTCGGCCATGAGGTGTCCGGGGTCGTCGAGGAGCTCAGCGCCGACGTCGACGCCTCATGGAGGGGAGCGCGCGTGGCGCTCGAGACCTTCTACTCCACATGCGGCACGTGCGAGTACTGCCGAGCGGGCCGGCCCAATCTCTGCGAGCTGCGGGTCTCGATCGGCTCGGGCGCGGACGGCGGCTTCGGCGAGTCGCTCGTCGTGCCGGTCGCGAACCTGCACCGGCTGCCCGAGGGCATGCCGGTGGAGCTCGGCGCGCTCGCCGAGCCGCTCGCCTGCGTCTGCCAGTCGCTCTTCGACCCCAGCCCCGCGGTGAGCCCGGGCGACCGGGTTCTCGTCATCGGGCCGGGAGCGGTCGGGCTGATCGCGGCTCAGGTCGCGCGCGCGGCCGGCGCCGACGTGGTGGTCTCCGGCACGTCTCGCGACACCGCCCGGCTCGCCATCGCCGAGGAGCTGGGCTTCGCGACCGCCGTCGCACCGGTCTCCCGCGAGACGATTCCCGGGGGCTGGGCCTCCGGCCCCGACGTGGTCGTCGAGTGCTCGGGGAGCGGGCCCGGAATGGCGGCGGGCCTGGAGCTGATCCGCAAACGGGGCCGCTATGTGCAGATGGGACAGACGGGGCGGCCCGTGGAGGTGCCGCTCGCCCTGGTCTCGTTCAAGGAGCTGACCATCACCGGCGGCTTCGCGAGCACTCCCACCTCGTGGCGGCGGGCGATGGCCCTGCTGGGGACCGGTGCCGTCGAGTTCGACCGCCTCGCCACGCATCGTCTGGGCCTGAGTCGGTGGCGGGAGGCCTTCGACGGCACGGCGAAGGGTGAAGGCATGAAGTACCTGTTGTCGCCCGATGGCGGCACCGATGGAGGAGATCGATGAAACTCGGATACAACACCTGGTCGATGCCGACCCTCTCCTACGAGGAGTCGGTCGCACTCCTCAGCGAGATCGGGTTCGACAGCCTCGAGCTGACGGTCTGCGAGGGCTGGCCGACCGACGCGATGCTCGCGCCCGAGGGACAGGGCGCGATCTGGCGGCGGATGGCAGACGACGCCGGACTGCACCTCTCGAGCGTCACCGCGAACACCCCGATCATCGTGGACGCCGCGGAATGGCCCGCGGTCCGGACCCGGCTGGTGCGGTCCTTCGACCTGGCGGCAGAACTGCAGCATCCGGGCCAGCGGATCCCTGTCAGTCTGGGCGCGCTGCTGCCCATCGACGCCTCCGCCCCCCACGTGATGCCCGCGGGCGGCGCCGCGCTCTGGGAGCGCCATCGCGGACTCATCATCGACCGCTTCGGCGAGCTCGCGGAGGCTGCGGCAGCGCGGCAGGTACGCGTCGCACTCGAGTCGCATGTCGGTGCCGTCGTCTCCCAGCCGGAGCGCGCGCTCGCGGTGATCGAGGGGGTGGGCAGCCCCCACCTCGGCCTCAACCTCGACATCAGCCACTACGACGTGCAGGGCATGGACATCCGCGAGGTCGTGCGACTCCTCGGGCCTCACGCGATCGTGAGCGAGGTGAAGGACGAGCTCGGCGTCGAGCCGGACTTCGAGTTCCTGATCCCCGGGGAGGGGGGATTCGACTACGCCGACTTCGTCCGCGCGATGGCCGATGCCGGCTACGACGACAGCATCGCCGTCGAGATCAGCGTCATGCGCCAGCGCAGTTCCACGCGGGACTTCGATCCCGTCGAAGCCGCCCGCCAGTCCTACCGCGTCCTCGCGGACGCCTTCGACGTCGCGGGGGTCGTCCGTCCTCCGCGCCCTGCCCAGCTGGAGGAGACACGATGAAGACTCAGAGGTTCGCTCTGATCGGATGCGGCGGGATCGGCCGCACCCACGCCGACGCCATGGCGCTGATCGACGAGATCGAGCTCGTCGCGGTGTGCGACGTCGACGAGGACAAGGCCCGCGAGGTCGCCGCGCTGCACGGGGACGTCCCGGTGTACACCGACGTCGAACGCATGCTCGACGAGGTCGAGCTCGACGCGGTCTCGATCGCGACCGATCACAAGAATCACGTCGATCCGGCGCTGGCGGCGATCCGGCACGGGGTGGCGGTCCTCGTGGAGAAGCCGCTCGCGAGCTCGCTCGATGCCGCGCACGCTCTCCTCGAAGCCGCGCAGGAGTCGGGGGTCGTCGCAGGGGGCATCTTCCAGCGGCGCTTCTTCCCGTCTGCGCAGCGGATGCACGAGGCGATCGAGGACGGCCGCATCGGACGAGTCGTCGCGGCCGAGTGCATCGCGCATCTCGGCCGGGACAAGGCGTACTTCGACCTGGCCGACTGGCGGGGGACCTGGCGGGGCGAAGGCGGGGGCGTGCTGATGAACCAGGCCATCCACATGGTGGACATGCTCCTCTGGATGGTCGGCACCCCCGTCGAGGTCTACGGGCGTTGGAACCTGCTCAAGCACGGCGACTACATCGACGTCGAGGATGTCGCGAGCGCCGTGGTGACCTTCGAGAGCGGGGCCCTCGCCACCATCCAGGCGCTCACGACGTTCGAGAACGGCATGGCGACGAGGGAACCCTCGCCCGTGACCGCCCATCGTGCGCCTGGCTTCCGCCTCGCGGTGCATGGCACGGGCGGGCACACCGTGGGGATGCTGGAGTCGCCCGAAGGGGCGCAGGCCATCACCGACCAGTGGACCTTCGACGGCGAGGAGGCGTCCATCGTCGAGTGGGGAGAGCAGGAGGGCGATCGCAGCGGCTTCCCCGCCTTCCATTCCGACCAGCTGCGCGACTTCGCGCACGCCGTCGCGGAGGGGCGCCAGCCGACGGTGAGCGTCCTCGACGCCTACCGCGCGCTCGAGGTCGTGAAGGCCGTGTATCTCTCCGAGGCGCGGCATGCGCCGGTGAGCCTCCCGATGTCCGCGGAGGATCGCCGGGAGGCCGACCGGGTGTCGGGCGGTGAGCCCGGGTGAGCGGGATCGGCCGGGTCGCGCTGGTCACGGGCGGCGGAACGGGGATCGGGCGCGCGGTCGTCGAGCGCCTGGCGGCTGCGGGGGCCGAGCGCGTCTACGTCAACTACGCGCGCTCGGCCTCCGCGGCCGAGGAGGTCGTGGAGGCGCTTCGCGCGAGCGGCGTCGAGGCGGAGGCGGTTCGGGCCGACGTGACCGATGACGATGCGATCGCAGCGATGATGACGCGCATCGATGCCGAGGCCGGGCGCCTCGACCATCTCGTGAACAACGCCGGCGTGACGCAGCTCATCCCGTTCCCGGATCTCGAGGCGGTGGATGCCGCGGTGTGGGAGCGGCTCTGGCGCACCAATGTCATCGGCACCTTCTCGGTCACGCGTGCCGCAGCGCCGCTGCTGCGGGCGGCCCGAGGGTCCGTGGTGAACATCGCGTCGATCGCCGGCCGTCGGGCCGTGGGAAGCTCCGTGCCCTACGGGGTGACGAAGGCGGCCGTCGTCCAGCTCACACGCTCGCTCGCGGTCGCCCTCGCCCCCGAGGTGAGGGTGAACGCGGTGTCGGCCGGCACCGTCCGCACCGGCTGGCACGATCGGCTCGTGGGCGAGGAGGCCGCTCGTGCTCGCGCCGACGCGGAGGGGCAGCTCGTGCCCCTCAAGCGGGTCGCGGACGCCGACGACATCGCCGAGGCGGTCGTCTCGGTGCTCGCGCTCGGCTTCGCGACGGGGGAGGACATCCTCGTCGACGGCGGGAAGAGCCTGCTCTACTGATGGCTGGTCTTCGCGTCGTCGTCGGCTCGTACAGCGTCCCTTCCGAGTGGACGGGCACGCCGTACGGGCACGGTGGGGGGATCGTCGCAGGCGTTCTCGCGGGCGATTCCCTCCTCATGGATCCTGCCGGCCTGGGCGAGACCAACCCCTCCTTCGTCGTCGCGGACCGCGAGGCGCGACTGCTGTGGGCCATCACCGAGCCCGAGAAGGGCGGCGAGCTGCTCGCGTTCCCGGTCGACGAGCGCGGCGTGGTGAACGGAGCCCCGGATCGAGTCGTCACGGCGCGGGATGCGCCCTGTCACCTCACGGTGGCCCCCCAGGCGGCTCTCGTGAGCCACTATCACGGGGGTGCGGTCTCCATCATCGGCAGAGCTCCGGATGGTCGTCCGTCGCGTCTGCTCGCGATCGTCGAGCCTCCCGCGAGCGGATCCGGATGGGACCGCTCGGGCGAGCGCTCGCGCCCGCATTCGACGCTGTGGCTGCCGGGCACCAGGAGCACCTTCCTCGTCGCCGACTGCGGCCGGGACACCCTGCTGCTCTACCGGTGGCGCGCCGAGACCGCGGCGGCCGAGCTCCTCGACGTGCTGGTGCTCCCGGCGGGGACGGGGCCGCGACATCTCGCGTGGCACGCGGCGACGTCGCAGGTGCTGGTCAGCGCCCAGAACACGGGTGCGGTCGCCGCCGTCGCACTGGACGCGGATCGTCTCTCGCTCCGCCAGCTCCTCACGACCTCGGGGTCGGGACGCGCACGGGTCGTCCCCTCCGAGATCGCCGTCCATCCGGCCGGCCGGCTCGCGATCATGGCGAACCGCTGGGACGACTCGCTCACGGTCTTCGCGATCGACGCCCGGGGGACGCTCGCCGAGCTCGCCTCGATCGACGCGGGCGGGGTGAACCCCCGGCACTTCGCCATCACCCCGGACGGCGCCCGGGTGCTGGTCGCGCACCAGGAGTCCGATGAGATCGCCGTGTTCGAGTTCGTCGGGGATGCGCTCCGCCTGCGCTCGAGGACGGCCGTCGCGACACCGAGCTGCATCGCGTTCTGGGCCGAGTAGCTCAGCGGTCGACGAGGGTGACCTCGATGCTGTACAGATCGGGGCGGTAGACGTGGTGGCCGACCTCGATGGCCGCTCCCGTCGTGTCGTAGGTGACCCGGTCCATCGTCAGCACGGGGTCGGAGGCGTAGATGTCCAGCAGGCGCCTCTCGGCCGAGGTCGCACGACGGGCTCCGATGCGCTGCCGCGCGATCTTCATCGTCACTCCGCGAGCCCGGATGAGCTGGTAGAGGCCCCGGCTCTCGATCTGCTGGTCGGTCAGGTCGTCGTACGACGCGGCGAGGTAGTTCTCCATGAGCGCCACCGGCTTGTCGTTGCTGAGCCGAAGCCGGCGCAGGTGCAGCACCGGGGTGCCCGGCTCCACCCCCAGTCGCTCGACGACGTCCGCCGAGGCGGGCTGGACGTCGCGATCGAGGAGCCGCGTGCTGGGGTGGCGTCCGTCGGCCGCCAGGTCCTCGTAGAGGCTGGTGAGGGCCATCCGTCGCACCCCCGGGCCCTGGACGACCTGCGTGCCGACCCCGCGTCGCCGGACGATGAGTCCCTTCTCGGCGAGTTCCTGGATGGCGCGCCGCACCGTGGGGCGCGAGAGCCCGAGTCGCTTGCTGAGCGACACCTCGTTCTCGATCCAGGCTCCCGGCGGCAGCTCGCCACTCGTGATCGCCGCCTCGATGCGCTGGGTCACCTGGAAGTACAGCGGGATGGGGCCGGAGCGATCGAGGTCGATGAAGAAATCCGACGGGAACTGCACGTCGACCGGTTGCGCCACGAGGCCTCCTGATTCATGTAAGGACATTGTGGCATGAGTGGCGTTCATCTCGCCACAAGCGCGCCGCGGGGGTCTGGGCGCCCTGGGGACGACCGCGCGGGCCCGATAGGCTGAAGCGGTGAGCGACATCGAGATCGGGCGGGCCAAGCGCGCGCGCCGCGCGTACGCATTCGACGACATCGCGATCGTCCCGAGCCGCCGCACGCGCGACCCGCAAGACGTCAGCGTGAGCTGGACGATCGATGCGTTCACCTTCGACATCCCGGTGCTCGCCGCCCCCATGGATTCCGTGGTGAGCCCCGAGACGGCGATCGCGATCGGACGTCTCGGCGGCCTCGGCGTGCTCGACCTCGAGGGCGTGTGGACCCGCTACGAGGACCCGCGCGCCGTCCTCGCCGAGATCCGCGGCCTTCCGGCCGAGGGCGCCACCGCCCGCATGCAGGAGCTCTACGCCGAGCCGGTCAAGCCCGAGCTCATCAAGGCCCGGCTCGCGGAGATCCGCGCCGCCGGCGTGCCGGTCGCGGGCGCCCTCAGCCCGCAGCGCACGCAGGAGCACTACAAGACGGTCGTCGACGCCGGGGTGGACCTCTTCGTCATCCGTGGCACCACGGTGAGCGCCGAGCACGTGAGCAAGACGGTCGAGCCGCTCAACCTCAAGAAGTTCATCTACGAGCTCGACGTACCGGTCATCGTCGGCGGTGCCGCGACCTACACGGCCGCGCTGCACCTCATGCGCACCGGTGCCGCGGGCGTGCTCGTCGGCTTCGGAGGTGGCGCCGCGAGCACCACGCGCACGAGCCTCGGCATCCACGCACCCATGGCGACGGCCGTCGCGGATGTCGCGGGGGCGCGTCGCGACTACCTCGACGAGTCGGGTGGCCGCTACGTGCACGTCATCGCCGACGGCGGGCTCGGCACGAGCGGCGACATCGTGAAGGCGATCTCGATGGGCGCGGATGCCGTGATGCTCGGATCGACCCTCGCCCGCGCCGAGGAGGCGCCCGGTGGCGGCTGGCACTGGGGCGCCGAGGCGCACCACCCGGAGCTGCCGCGCGGCAACCGCGTCGAGGTGGGCACGATCGCCCCGCTCGGGCAGGTGCTGTTCGGACCGTCGTCGCATCCGGACGGGCAGGTCAACCTCATCGGCGCTCTGCGTCGCTCGATGGCGACGACCGGCTACTCCGACCTCAAGGAGTTCCAGCGCGTCGAGGTCGTCGTCGCGCCCTACCTGCAGAGCTGAGGGCGCGGCGATGTCGCCGCCCGCGCGAGCGGGCGGCACGATGGCGCGCCATTCGTTAGCATGTCCCTATTATCTATTGTCAGTACATAGGGGTGCTCATGGGTGGCGGGTCGCGGTACGTCACGATGGTCCGACTCCTCGTGCTCGCGAGCGTGGGGTTCCTCACGGTCACCAATGGTCTCGTCACGGTCGGACTCCTCCATGACATCGCCCACGACTTCGGCGTGAGCGAGTCGGTAGCGGGTCTGATGACAGCCCTCTATGCGGGGGTGATCGTCGTCACGATCGTCCCGCTCATGTCCGTGACGCGGCGAGCTCCCCGACGGCTCCTCCTCGCTGTCGCCCTGCTCGTCTCCATCCTCGGCAACCTCCTCATCGCGGCGAGCCCGTGGTTCGTCGTCGCGCTCGGGGGTCGGCTCCTCGGCGGCATCGCACAGGGCATGGTGTGGGCACTGCTCGCGCCCTTCGCCTCCCGCCTCGTCGAGCCGGCGCGCCTCGGCCGGGCTCTCGCGGTGGTGTTCACGGGCAACACCCTGGGCCTTGCCGTCGGTGCACCCCTCGGCGGCCTCCTCGGCGGCCTCGTCGGGTGGAGGGCCGTCTTCGTCATCCTCTCCGCAACCGCCGCGGTGATGGTCGTCCTCGTCTCGACCGTGCTGCCGCACATCCAGTCGCCATCGCAGGAGTTCTCGATCCGGGATGCCCTCCGACGACCCGGGATGCCGGGGATCGCCGCGGTCGGCGCCCTGCTGCTGCTCGCGAACTTCTCCTCGCTCACCTATCTCGCCCCCCTCGTTCGCGAGAGGGACCTCGGGCAGCCGCTCGACGCGATCGCGCTCTCGATGTTCGGATGCGCCGGGTTGATCGGAGTGCTCGTCGCCGGGGCGAACTCCGATATGCGACCGAGAGGCGCGATGCTCGCGTCCATGGGCGTGTGGATCCTGGCGCTGGGAACCCTCCTCCTCGTGCCATCGGGAGAGATCCTGACGCTCGGCGTCGTGGTCGTCTGGGGGGCGTGCACCGCCGCGTGCTCCGTGCTCAACCAGAGCGCCATGCTGCGCGTCGCCGGTTCGCAGAAGGACGCCGCCACCACGGTGCTCGTCGTGGTCACCCAGGGCGGGGTGGCTCTCGGCGCCGTCTACGGCGGCCTCGCCATCGACGCGCTCGGCCTGCGGCTGCTGCCGGGCGCGACCGCCGTGCCGCTGCTCATCGCGCTCGTGCTCGTGCTCATCAGGCGCGACGCGTACCCGCCTCGGCCGCGCCTGCCGACGTAAGGTGGGAGCGTGGGTGAGCTGGGGCCGGAGGGGCGGATCGCGGCGCTCGAGGCGCTGAGGACCCGGGAGCTCGACGTGCTCGTCGTCGGCGGGGGCATCGTGGGGGCCGGGACGGCGCTCGACGCCGTCACGCGCGGGCTGAGCACGGGCATCGTGGAGGCGCGCGACTGGGGCTCGGGCACGAGCTCCCGCAGCTCCAAGCTCGTGCACGGCGGCATCCGCTACCTCGAGCAGCTCGACTTCCGTCTCGTGCGCGAGGCCCTCATCGAGCGCGGCCTGCTGCTGCAGCGGATCGCTCCGCATCTCGTCAAGCCCGTCAAGTTCCTCTACCCCGTCACGGTGCCGCTCGTCGAGCGCGCCTACATCGGCGCGGGTATGACCCTCTACGACCTCTTCTCCTGGACGGGCGGACGCGAGCCCGGCGTGCCGCACCATCGCCACCTCACCAAGCGGCAGCTCGCGAAGGCCGCGCCCGACCTGCATCCGGATGCGTTCCGCGGTGGCCTCGTCTACTTCGACGCGCAGGTCGACGACGCCCGCTACGTCGCGAGCCTCGTGCGCACGGCGGCCGAGTACGGCGCCCACGCCGCGAGCCGCGTGAAGGTCGAGGGACTGCTGCGCGAGGGCGCCCGCGTCGTCGGCGTGCAGGCGCTCGACCGGGAGTCGGGCGAGCGCTTCGAGATCCGTGCCCGCCAGGTCGTGTCGGCGACGGGCGTCTGGACCGACGAACTGCAGGAGATGGCGGGCGTGCGCCCGTTCCGGGTGCGCGCGTCGAAGGGCATCCACCTCGTGGTGCCGCGGGATCGCATCCGCGGCACGATCGGCCTGCTGCTGCGCACCGAGAAGAGCGTCCTGTTCCTCATCCCGTGGGGGCGCCACTGGCTCATCGGCACGACCGACACCGACTGGCACCTCGATCTCGCGCATCCGGCGGCGACCGCGGCCGACATCGACTACCTCCTCGAGCACATCAACACCGTGCTCGCGACACCGCTCACGCGCGATGACGTCGAGGGCGTCTACGCGGGCCTGCGCCCGCTGCTCGCCGGCGAGAGCGAGGAGACCAGCAAGCTGAGCCGCGAGCACATCGTCGCGACCCCGGTGCCGGGCTTCACGGTCGTCGCGGGCGGCAAGCTCACCACCTACCGCGTCATGGCGAAGGACACGGTGGACGCGGTGGCGCGGGGACTCGACCGCCCCACCCCCGAATCCGTCACGGAGGACATCGGGCTCACCGGCGCCGAGGGCTACCCCGCCGCCTGGAACCGGCGGGGCCGGATCGCGCGGCGGCACGGGCTCACCGCGGGGGCGGTCGGCCACCTGCTCAACCGGTACGGCACGCACGCCCGCGAGGTGCTCGCCCTCGTCGCCGCGCGGGCCGAGCTCGGCGAGCTGCTGCCCGGCTCCGAGGACTACCTCGCCGCGGAGGCCGTGTACGCCGCGAGCCACGAGGGGGCGCTGCATCTCGACGACGTGCTCGCGCGCCGCACCCGCATGTCGATCGAGGCATGGGATCGCGGGGTGTCGGCGGCGCCGGTCGCCGCGCGGCTCATGGGCGAGGTGCTCGGCTGGGACGAGGCCCGCATCGCCCACGAGGTCGAGCGCTACGTCGAGCGGGTCGCCGCCGAGCGCGCGAGCCAGCTCGAACCGGACGACGCCTCCGCCGAGAGGGTGCGCCTCGAGGCCCGCGAGGTCTGAGCGCCCCGCCGAGGGCTCCCGGTAGGGTGGAGGAGTCCCGACGAGCGTGAGGAGTGGCGATGGTCGACGTACGACGGGTCAAGCTCCCCGGGGTGGGGGTGCTGCACACCTTCGTCACGGATGACGGCGGCAAGGTGGGCGTCATCACCCACCGCTCCGGCGCATCCGACCTGATCTCCTTCGCGGATGCCGAGGACGGCGACGGCCGCAAGGTCTCGCTGCGGCTCGACGAGGATGAGGCCCACACGCTCGCCGAGCTGCTCGGCGGCACCCGCATCACCGAGTCGCTGTCCGGACTCGACCAGATCCCGGGCCTCTCGATCGACTGGTTCCACGTCGACTACGACCACCACGTCGCGGGCCAGCCGCTCGGCTCGATGACGGAGCGCGGCCTGCCGGGCGTCACCGTCGTCGCGGTCGTGCGCGGCGACTCCGCGAATCCCGGCCCGGACGCCGACTTCAAGGTCTTCCCGGGCGACACCCTCGTCGTCGCCGGCGCCCCTGAGAAGGTGGCGAAGGCGTTCCAGTTCTACCGCACGGGCGAGTTCAAGCCGCGCTCGGGCGACGCGCCACCGGGGGGCTGAGGCGTGGACGGGCACCTCGGCGAAGAACTCCTCGTACTCGGCGTCCTGTTCCTCATCGCGTATGTGCTGGGGCGCCTCGGAAAGCTCGTCGGCCTGCCCTCGATCCCGATCTACATGCTGGTCGGCCTGCTCGCGAGCCCGCACTTCCATCTCTTCCCGCTGCACATCGAGTCCAGCTACGTCGAGCTCATCGCGATCTTCGGCCTGCTGTTCCTGCTGTTCAACCTCGGTCTCGAGTTCGACCAGGACGAGTTCTTCGGCAACGCGGGCAAGCTGCTGCTCTCGGGCGGCAGCTACGTGCTCATCAACATGGGGGTCGGCTTCGCGTTCGGCTTCATGGTCGGCTGGGGCACGCGGGAGGCGCTCGTCATCGCGGGCATGACGGCCACCTCCTCGAGCGCGATCGTCACGAAGCTGCTCATCGAGCTGCGCCGTCTCGCGAACCCCGAGACGCCGATGATCCTGGGCGTCACGGTCGTCGAGGACATCTTCATCGCGATCTACCTCGCGATCGTCTCGGTCGTCATCTCGGGCGAGACCGACTTCTGGGCCGTCGTGCTGAAACTCGCGATCGCCTTCGTGTTCCTCGTCGTGATGTTCTCGGTCGCGCGCTGGGGCGGGCGTGTGGTCTCCCGGCTGGTGCAGACGAAGGACGACGAGCTCTTCACCATCCTGATCTTCGCGCTCGCCGTCGCCTTCGGCGGCATCGGCGAACTGCTCGGGGTGACGGATGCGATCGGCGCCTTCCTGATCGGCCTCGCCCTCGGCGCCACCCGGTTCCGGGCGCGCATCGAGGCCTTCGCGACCCCGCTGCGCGATGTGTTCGGGGCGTTCTTCTTCCTCAACTTCGGGCTGGCGCTCGACCCGTCCACCTTCGGCGAGGTGCTGCTGCCGGTGGCGGGCGCGATCGTCATGACGATCGTGCTCAACATCCTGGCGGGTCAGTTCGTGGCCTGGATCAACGGCTTCGGCCCGCAGGCGGGTCTCAACACGGCCGTCATCCTGGTCAATCGCGGCGAGTTCGCGCTCATCCTCGCGACCCTCGCCGCCGCGGGCGGGCTGGATGCGCGGCTCACGCCGTTCGCGGGCCTCTACGTGCTCGTCATGGCCCTCGTCGGCCCGGTGCTCGCCGTCAACTCGGAGCGCATCGGCGCACTCTTCCTCCGTCGCCGCCGGGTGGCCGAGGTGCCTCACGAGCTGGATCGGGAGCGCGATCGGGC
The DNA here is from genome assembly GCA_003243275.1 of Leifsonia xyli. Classification (GTDB taxonomy): domain Bacteria; phylum Actinomycetota; class Actinomycetes; order Actinomycetales; family Microbacteriaceae; genus Homoserinibacter. The sequence goes on from QFQR01000002.1 coordinate 244,546, forward strand.
GCTCGCGCTCGCGGAGGCGGCGATGTCGGGTGAGCCGCTCGCGGAGGAGGCCGCGGCCGAGATCGCGGCGGGCGAGGCCGCGCACGTGCGGGAGCCCGAGGTTCCCGTCGCGCTGCTGGAGGACACGGCGCCGGATGTCGATGCGGCACTCGAGCGCGAGGCCCGTCTCGCGGAGCAGGCGCGCAGCCAGTCCGACGTGCTGCGGGCCGACGAGGTGCCGCGTGCGCGCGAGGTCGACCCCGAGTACTGACCGGATGCGCCGCGTGGATCGGACGCCCAGCGGCCAGGTGGCAGAGTACTGGGGTGACCGACGCATCCGACCGTGACCCGGGCGCGCGTCCCCCGCGTCCGTCCGCGGCCGAGTTCTTCCGGGTGGCGCGCCGTCCGCGTTGGATCGGTGCGCTGTTCCTGTCGCTCGCGATCGCGGCGGCGTTCGCGGCGCTCGGCCAGTGGCAGCTCGACCGGAGCGTGCAGAACGTGACGCCGCCGGAGTACGAGACCGAGACGCCGGTGCCGCTCTCGAGCGTCGCCACGCCCGCGAAGCCGATGACCGATCGGACGATCGGGCAGCGGGTCACGGCATCCGGTTCGGTGGTGCCGGGAGATTTCTCGGTGCTGACCGGGCGGGAGAACGACGGCGCGCAGGGTGCCTGGCTCGTGGCGCATGTGGTGACCGATGACGGCGCCTCGCTCGCGGTCGGGCTCGGCTGGGCGCCGGATGCGGCGGCTGCGCGCGCGGCCGAGGCGCGGGTGCCCGCGACGCTCGAGGTCGCCGGGCGCTACCTGCCGCCGGAGTCGCCCGAGGTGAACGACCTCGAGGCGGGGGAGCGGCGAGCGCTGTCGATCGGCGAGCTGGTCAACCTCTGGGCGGAGCCGGGCCCGGTCTACGCGGGCTATGTGGTGCTGGCCACGGCGACGCCCGGGCTCACCGCCATCGATCAGCCGCCGCCGATCCGCGATGCGAGCCTCAACTGGCTCAACGTGTTCTATGCGATCGAGTGGGTGCTCTTCGCGGGCTTCGCGGTGTTCCTCTGGTACCGGCTGGTGCGCGACGTCTGGGAGGCTGAGCGCTCTGAGGTTGAGGGCCAAACGCTGTAGCGTTTGCCCCTCCGCGCCGCTGATCTGTGCCGCGCGGGGTCAGACGCTGCAGCGTTTGACCCACCTCCCGACACATAAGCTAGGGGCATGCCCGCTGGTCCCCGTGCTTCTGACGTGCCTCGACTCCGGATGGCGCTCAAGGTGTACCGGGTCTCGGCCGCCATCACGGGCACCTTCCTGCTGCTGCTCGTGGTGATGATGGTGCTCCGCTACCCTTTCGGCGTCGACATCGAGCTCGGTGGGCCGTTCGGCTTCCTCGCGCTGACGCCGAAGGATGCCCTCACGGCGATCAACCTCTCGCTCGTGATCCTCACGGTGCACGGCTGGCTGTACGTGCTCTACCTCGCCTGCGACTTCATCATGTGGCGCCTCGCCCGCTACAGCTTCGGGCGCTTCCTGTTCATCGCGCTCGGCGGCGTCGTGCCGTTCCTCAGCTACTACTTCGAGTTCCAGGTGCCGCCCTACATCGAGCGCCGCATCCGGGCGACCACGGATGCGGCAGGGGCCGCGCAGGAGGTGAGCGCGTGAGCGAGACCGCTCAGCGTCCGGTGCTCGTCGTCGACTTCGGCGCGCAGTACGCCCAGCTCATCGCGCGCCGCGTGCGCGAGGCCGGCGTCTACAGCGAGATCGTGCCGCACACGATCAGCGCGGCCGAGCTCGCCGCCAAGAACCCGGTCGGCATCGTGCTCTCGGGCGGCCCGTCGAGCGTCTACGAGCCCGGATCCCCCGATCTCGACACCGGCATCCTCGAGCTCGGGGTGCCCACCCTCGGCATCTGCTACGGCTTCCAGGTGATGGCGACCCAGCTCGGCGGCGAGGTCGCGAAGACGGGCGCGCGCGAGTACGGCTCGACGGAGGTGCGCCTCGCCACGGGCAGCGACGGCGGCACCCTGCTCGCCGAGCAGCCGAGCGCGCAGACCGCGTGGATGAGTCACGGCGACTCGGTCGTGAAGGCGCCCGAGGGCTTCACCGTGCTGGCGTCGTCCGACTCCACCCCGGTCGCCGCCTTCGCGAGCGACGAGCGGAAGCTCTACGGCGTGCAGTGGCATCCCGAGGTGAAGCACTCCGAGTTCGGCCAGCGGGTGCTGGAGAACTTCCTGCACCGGGCGGCCGGCATCGACGCCGACTGGAACAGCGGCAACGTGATCGCCGAGCAGGTGGAGCGCATCCGCGCCCAGGTGGGCACCGGGCGCGTGCTGTGCGGGCTCTCGGGCGGCGTCGACTCCGCCGTCGCGGCAGCCCTCGTGCACGAGGCGGTCGGCGACCGGCTGGTGTGCGTCTTCGTCGACCACGGCCTGCTGCGCGCGGGCGAACGCGAGCAGGTGGAGCAGGACTACGTGGCCTCCACGGGCGTGCGACTCGTGACGGTGGATGCGCGCGAGCGCTTCCTCACGGCGCTCGCCGGGGTCACCGACCCGGAGCAGAAGCGCAAGATCATCGGGCGCGAGTTCATCCGCACCTTCGAGGCGGCGCAGGCCGAGCTGATCGCCGAGTTCGCGGCGGAGGGCGACCCGATCCGCTTCCTCGTGCAGGGCACCCTGTACCCGGATGTCGTGGAGTCGGGCGGCGGAACCGGCACCGCGAACATCAAGTCGCACCACAACGTGGGAGGCCTCCCGGACGATCTGCAGTTCGAGCTGGTCGAGCCGCTGCGCACCCTCTTCAAGGACGAGGTGCGCGCGATCGGGCGCGAGCTGGGGCTGCCGGAGGTGATCGTCGCCCGGCACCCGTTCCCGGGGCCGGGCCTCGGCATCCGGATCGTGGGCGAGGTCACCGAGGAGCGTCTCGAGACGCTGCGGGCCGCCGACCTCATCGTGCGCAGCGAGCTGACCGCAGCGGGCCTCGACGCCGAGATCTGGCAGTGCCCCGTCGTGCTGCTCGCGGATGTGCGCTCGGTCGGCGTGCAGGGCGACGGCCGCAGCTACGGGCATCCCATCGTGCTGCGTCCCGTGTCGTCCGAGGATGCCATGACGGCCGACTGGACGCGCCTGCCGTACGAGTGGCTCGCGCGCGTCTCGAACCGCATCACGAACGAGGTCGCGGGGGTCAACCGTGTCGTGCTCGACGTCACCTCGAAGCCGCCAGGCACCATCGAGTGGGAGTGAGCCCGAGGGTCTGACCCCGTTGTGGGGTTACCCCTTCAGGGGACTGCCGCGGCGCTGAGTCGGCACATACGCTTCGAGGCATGGAGCGGATGAGGATCGCGGTCGCGCGTCGGCGACTCGACGACGATGCCGGCGCGGTCGCGCCCACGCCGCTCTTCCTCGCCTACGTCTCCGCGCTCGTGTTGTCGGTGGTCGCGGCGTTCCGCGGTGGGATCGACATCCGCTCGGCCGTCGATTTCGTGTTGCTCGCCTCGATCGTCACGGGCGCGGTGCTCGTGCTGTTCGCGGGGGTCATGATCTGGTCGACCCGTGCGCGTCAGCGGGCGGCGGCACTGGCCGCGGCCCGCCCGGGGGCTCTCGTGCTGGGCGCCACCCGCACGCGGGATCTGTCGCGATCCGTCCATGCTCTGGGCGCCGAGGTGTCGTTCGTGCCCATCGGTCTCACGCTGCTGGCCGACGAGACCGGGATCGAGGTCTGGGCGGGGTCCGCCGAGCATCCGGTGCGGCTCGGGCGCGCCCCGTGGGATGCCGTGGTCGACATCCGGGTCGCCGGCGTGACGCGCTGGGGCCGTTCGATCAGGGGCATCACGGTGAGCGTGCTCGAGGGCGCAGGAATCGCCGAGTTGCCGTTCGCGGTGGTCGGCGCGGGCCTCGGTGGTCTTTCGGTTCCGGCCGGCGAACGGCTCGAGGAGATCGCGGCCGCGCTCCGCGCGCGCCAGGCGGAGTCGATCCACGCGTGAGGCCCCGGCCGGGTGCCCGTGAACGAGGACGGCCCGCCAGGGAGACCGGAGTCACCCCTGACGGGCCGGTGCGGGGATCCGCTAGCGGTTCAGCCCCAGCGCCTTCGCGATCGTGAAGAAGGTGTCGGTCTGGTCGCTCAGGCCGATCACCTGGTAGGCGTTCGGGCCGTAGGCGGCGATGCGCAGCTGCGATCCGGTGTGCTGCTGCGAGCCGCCGGCCGCCGCGGTGCCGTAGGAGATGCGCAGCGGCGAGCCCTCGGTGGTGAGCAGCGCCGTGCCGAGGCTCGGAGTGGTGCCGTCGACGATCTGGCTCGTGTGGGCGTGGTCGGCGGTCACGAGCACCAGGGTGCGGCCGTCCTTCTTGGCGAAGTCGAGCGCGACCTTGACGGCCTCATCCAGGTCCTGGGTCTCCCCGATCTGGCCGCAGGCGTCGGCCGCGTGGTCGCGCTTGTCGATCGAGGCGCCCTCGACCTGCAGGAAGAAGCCCTTCGACTTCTTCTCGTCGAGCAGCGAGATCGCCTTCGAGGTGAGGTCGGCGAGCTTCAGGCCGTTGCCGAGTGCGGCGGGGTTCGCCTGGCAGCTGGTGGGCGTGCCACCGGATCCGCCGATCGTCGCCGTGCTGGAGGCGAAGCGGGTCGGGAAGTTGCCGGGGGCGAAGAGGCCGAGCACCGGTGCGTCCTGGTTCGCGGTGGTGATCGCGGCGAGGCTCGCGGCATCCGTCGGCAGCTGGTAGCCACGCTCGGCGGCCTGCTGCAGGAGGGTCTTGCCCACCCAGTCGCCGGCCTTCGCGGTCTGCGCGAAGGTGGCCGCGCCGCCGCCGAGGGTGACGTCGGGGCGGATGTTGAGCAGCTGCTCGCTGATCGAGCCTGCGCCGCCGTTGATGAGCGCGTTCGCGCCGCAGCTGGTGGAGTCCGGGCCGTAGCAGGAGCGCTGGGCGACGTGGGCGACCTGGACGGCCGGGGTCGCATCCTGGATCTCGGCGGTCGAGACGTTGCCGGTCTTGTAGCCGTTCGCCTTGGCGAGCTCGAGCAGCGTCTCCTGCGGGGTGCCGTAGATGTCCACCGAGACCGCGTTGTCGTAGGTCTTGGTGCCGGTCGCCCAGCCGGTGCCGGTCGCGGCCGAGTCGGGCACGTAGTCGGGCTTCCCGGCGTAGGGGCCGTCCTTGTAGAGCGAGTAGGTGGTGTACTGACCGGTCGCGGGCAGTGCGTCGATGCCGGGCAGCGTGCCGCCGGCGCCGACGAGGTAGTCGCGGGCGACCGTGATCTCGCTGTCGCCCATGCCGTCGCCGATCAGCAGGATGACGTTCTCGACCTTGCCGTCCTTGAGCGAGTCCTTGAGGTCGGCGGGCACCTTGGTGAGGCCGGCGTGGCGGGCGGCGCCGCCGTTCTGGTCGGGGGTGAGGGTGGAGCTGGCGCCCGCGGTCGCGGCCGCGGTCGTGACGAGCAGCGCTGCCAGGGCGACGGCACCGATTGCGGTGCCCGTGCGGCGGCTGGGGATCATGGACATGGTCTCTCCGTTCGTGGGGTGGGGGGTGGAGCGTGTCGCGGCTCCACGCCACCAGTCGCACACTGACGCACGGTGAACGGGGTGCACACCCTGGATTAATGACCCCCCAATGGGGGAGGACTCAGGGCGTGTCGGACGGATCGGTGACGGTGCGCTCCCGCCGTCGGGGTCGGATGCGCGCGATGAGCCGCGCCGCCCAGGCGCACGCGAACATGGTGACCCCGACCACCGCGAGTGCGGCGGGCATCCGGGCGTAGTCGAGCCCGAAGGCCTCGCCCACGAGCAATGCCGTGAGCGCGACCGGGAGCGCCGTCAGAGCGGCGAGCGGGGGGCGGTGCCGCACGAGCAGCCAGAGCAGGTAGGGCACCACGAGCACGATGACGAAGCGCGGTCCCGCGAGCAACAGCCACATGGTGAGGGTCGCGGGGCCGACCGCGACCACCCGACGCCACCCGGCGGAGGGGAGGATGCACCACCCCGCGACGTGCGCCCCGGTCGCCACCCCGAGCAGCCACAGCGTGACCGTGTTCGAGCCGGCGATCGCCGTGCCGCCGCCCACGATGAGCCAGGTTCCCGCCCACAGGCGCGTCGCGTGGTCGCCGAAGCGCAGCGGCAACCGAGCGGTCGGCTCGGTGAACGCATCCATGATCGGAGCGTAATGGGGGAGGATGGGCGCATGAGCGCGCAGCGGCGTCCCTGGGTCATCGGGCACCGCGGGGCGAGCGGGTACCGGCCCGAGCACACCCGGGCGGCCTACGAGTTGGCCTTCGCCTTGGGGGCCGACGCGGTCGAGCCCGACATCGTCGCCACGAAGGACGGGGTGCTCGTGCTGCGGCACGAGAACGAGATCTCGGGAACCACGGATGTGGCTCACCGCCCCGAGTTCGCCGCGCGCCGCACCACGAAGAGCTTCGGCCCCGTTACCCTGACCGGCTGGTTCACGGAGGACTTCACCTGGGCCGAGCTGTCGACGCTGCGGGCGGTCGAACGGTTGCCCGGCATCCGGCCCGGCTCGGCCACCTTCGACGGGCGCTACCCGATCCTGCGGCTCGACGAGCTGCTGCAGCTCATCGGCGAGGCGTCGGAGCGGCACGGCCGCGCGCTGGGGCTGGTGGCCGAGATCAAGCACGCGGTCTACTTCGACTCGATCGGGCTGCCGCTCGGTGAGCTCGTCGCGGATGCGCTCTCCCGCTTCCCCGGACCGCTCATCGTGGAGAGCTTCGAGGAGACCGTGCTCGGGGAGGTGCGGCAGCGCGGGCTCGACGCGCGGTACGTGTATCTGCTCGAGGCGAGCGGAACCGCGGTCGACCTCGCGATGCGGATGGGCGCATCCGCCCCCGACTACAGCGCGCAGCTCGGCGACGACGGCCTCGCCGATCTCGCCGGCCGGGTCGACGGCATCAGCGTCGACAAGGGGCGCCTGCTGAAACCGGATGCGCGCGCCGGGGTCGAGCTCGTCGATCGCGCGCACCGGGCCGGGCTCGAGGTCTACACCTGGACGCTGCGCCCCGAGAACAAGTTCCTCACGAAGCCCTTCCGCTCGGGTGAGGGTGCGCGCGAGTGGGGCGACTGGCGCGCGGAGTTCGAGACCGTGCTCGAGACGGGAGTCGACGGCGTCTTCGCCGACCATCCCGACCTCGCGGTCTCCGCGCGCGACGAGCGCTGAGCGGCCGGAGCGGCGTCCGTGGCGCCGCCTAGACTCGATGCGCCATGACCTTCCTCCTCGACGGCTTCGACTCGGACCCCGGTGACTCGGGCCTGCCCACCGCCACCCCCGCCGTCGACGAGGAGCTGCTCGCGGGCCTGAACCCGCAGCAGCGCGAGGCGGTGCTCTCGCGTGCGAAGGCGCTGCTGATCGTCGCCGGGGCGGGCTCCGGCAAGACGAGCGTGCTCACCCGGCGCATCGCGAGCCTCATCCAGACCCGCGAGGCGTGGCCGAGCCAGATCCTCGCCATCACCTTCACCAACAAGGCGGCAGGGGAGATGCGCGAGCGCGTGCAGCAGCTCGTGGGGGGAGAGGCCTCCGGCATGTGGATCTCCACCTTCCACTCGGCGTGCGTGCGCATCCTGCGACGCCAGGCGGAGGCGATGGGGCTGAAGACGGCCTTCACCATCTACGACTCCGCCGACTCGCGGGCGCTTCTCAAGCGCATCATCAAGGAGCTCGAGGTCGACACCCTCGGCCTCACCGTGCCGAGCGTCGCGGGGCGCATCTCGAAGCTCAAGAACGAGCTCGCGGATGCCGACAGCTTCGCCAGGCAGGTCAACGCCGACGACCCGGCCGATGCGGCCTTCCTCGAGGTGTTCCGGCGCTACACCGAGGGGCTGCGGCGGGCGAACGCGCTCGACTTCGACGACCTGATCGCCGAGACCGTGCACCTGTTCCGGGCCTTCCCCGAGGTGGCGGCGCTCTACCAGCGGCGGTTCCGGCACATCCTCGTCGACGAGTACCAGGACACCAACCACGCCCAGTACGCGCTCATCCGCGAGCTCACCCGTGCGGTCGCGCCCGAGCACGTGCCCGCAGGCACCCGGATGCGGCTGGATGCATCTGGCGGCATCCCGGGCGCCTCGCTCACCGTGGTGGGCGACTCCGACCAGTCGATCTACGCCTTCCGCGGCGCCGACATCCGCAACATCGTCGAGTTCGAGCGCGACTTCCCCGACGCGCGGGTGATCCTGCTCGAGCAGAACTACCGCTCGACCCAGAACATCCTCGACGCGGCGAACGCCGTGATCGCGGGCAACTTCGACCGGCAGGAGAAGAACCTCTTCACGGTCGTCGGCGCGGGAGAGAAGATCACCGGCTTCACCGGCTACTCCGCCTACGACGAGGCGCAGTTCGTGGCCGACGAGGTGCAGAAGCTGCACGAGGCGGGCGCCGCCTACAAGGACATGGCGGTGTTCTTCCGCGTCAACTCGCAGACCCGTGCGCTGGAAGACATCCTGATCCGCTCGGCGGTGCCGTACCGCATCGCGGGCGGCACCAAGTTCTACGAGCGCGCCGAGATCAAGGACGCGATGGCCTACCTCGTGCAGGTCGCCAACCCGGCCGACGACCTCGCGCTGCGCCGCATCCTCAACACCCCGAAGCGCGGCATCGGCCCGGCCACCGAGGCGGCGCTGCAGGCGCACGCCGACCGGCTCGGGGTGCCGCTGCGCGAGACGCTGCGGGATGCTGGCGAGCTGGGCCTCGGGCCGAAGGTCACGAAGGCGATCGTCGACCTCGGCGCGATCCTCGACGAGGTGGAGGCGATGGTGGCGAGCAAGCCGCCCGCCGACATCCTCACCGAGCTGCTCGTGCGCACCGGCTACGTGGAGGCGTTGCGGGCGACGCGCGACGCGCAAGACGAGGTGCGTGCCGAGAACGTCGAGGAGCTGCTCTCGTTCACGAAGGAGTTCGCGAAGCGCAATCCGGACGGGCGGCTCATCGACTTCCTCACCGAGGTGGCGCTCGTGGCGGCAGCGGATGACATCGACGACGCATCCGGAACCGTCACCCTCATGACGCTGCACACGGCGAAGGGCCTCGAGTACGACACCGTGTTCCTCACCGGGATCGAGGAGGACCTGCTGCCGCACCGCATGTCGGCGGGTGAGCCTGGCGGCATCTCGGAGGAGCGGCGGCTGTTCTACGTGGGCATCACGCGCGCCAAGAAGCGGCTGTTCCTGTCGCTTGCGATGACGCGCTCGCAGTTCGGCGACACCTCGGTCGCGATGCCGAGCCGCTTCCTGCAGGACGTTCCGGGCCACCTCATCGAGTGGCGGCAGTCGCCGGGGATGGCGAACTCGCGCGGCGGCAGCCGCTCGCGTCCGCTCAACGCGCCCGAGTCGCGGCAGCGCTTCAGCTACGCCACCTCGCTGCCGCCCGCGCCGAACCGCGAGAAGCGGGAGTGGACGAGCGCGGTCACCAACACGGTGCGCGACAACGGCGAGCTGACGCTCGTCGCGGGCGACCGCATCCGGCACACCGATTTCGGTGAGGGGCGCGTCGTGGATGTCACCGGCCAGGCCCCGAAGGCGGTCGCCGAGGTGCAGTTCGACACGGCGGGCCGCAAGCGCCTGCTCATCAAGATCGCCCCCATCGAGAAGCTCTAGCCCATCCGCCCCCAGCTCACGCCCTGATCGCTGAGTGGTCGGTTTCCGGCCCCATTTCCCGATTTTGAGGCGGAGAACCGACCACTCAGCGGCTGGGGGTTGAGCAGCCCCGCCGCCCCGCACGAGTGAACACTCGGCGAGGGAGTCGTCGGCGGTCGTCACCCGGTCACCCCTCCTCGAATCTGCCGGTAGCATGGCACTGGTCATTTATCTCGACATCGAACTATCTCGGCGTCGAGACAGTTCGGCCGCTCTCCATCCCCAACGCACCGGAAGAAGCGACAAGCGTGGATCTCTACGAGTACCAGGCCCGCGACATGTTCGAGAAGCACGGGGTTCCCGTGCTCGCCGGCATCGTCGCCGACACCCCCGCCGAGGCTCGCGCCGCGGCCGAGAAGCTGGGCGGCGTGACCGTCGTCAAGGCGCAGGTGAAGACCGGAGGCCGCGGCAAGGCCGGCGGCGTCAAGGTCGCGAAGACCCCGGATGATGCGGAGGCCGCCGCCGAGGCGATCCTCGGCCTCGACATCAAGGGTCACGTCGTGAAGCGCCTCATGGTGGCAGCCGGCGCCGACATCGCGCAGGAGTACTACTTCTCGGTGCTGCTGGACCGGTCCAACCGCTCCTACCTCTCGCTCTCCTCCTACGAGGGCGGCATGGAGATCGAGCAGCTCGCCGAGGAGCGCCCCGAGGCGCTCGCGCGCGTCGAGGTCGACCCCCTCGCCGGCATCACGCTCGAGACGGCGAAGGAGATCGCGGTCGCCGCGAAGTTCCCGGCCGAGCTGGTCGACAAGGTCGCTCCCGTGTTCGTGAAGCTCTACGAGGTCTACACCTCCGAGGATGCGACCCTCGTCGAGGTGAACCCGCTCGTGCTGACGGGTGCGGGCGACATCGTGGCGCTCGACGGAAAGATCTCGCTCGACGACAACGCGAGCGAGGTGCGGCATCCCGACCACGAGGAGCTCGAGGACGCGGCGGCCGCCGACCCGCTCGAGGCGAAGGCGAAGGCCGCGGGCCTCAACTACGTGAAGCTCGACGGCGAGGTCGGCATCATCGGCAACGGCGCGGGGCTCGTCATGAGCACCCTGGATGTCGTGGCCTACGCCGGCGAGAACCACGGCGGCGTGAAGCCGGCCAACTTCCTCGACATCGGTGGCGGCGCATCCGCGGAGGTCATGGCCGCGGGCCTCGACGTGATCCTCGGCGACCCGCAGGTGAAGAGCGTCTTCGTGAACGTATTCGGCGGCATCACCTCCTGCGTGGCCGTCGCGAACGGCATCGTGAAGGCCCTCGAGATGCTGGGCGACGCGGCCACCAAGCCGCTCGTCGTGCGTCTCGACGGCAACCAGGTGGAGGAGGGTCGCGCGATTCTCGCGGCCGCCGACCACCCGCTCGTGACCATCGCCACCTCCATGGACCAGGGCGCGGATGCTGCGGCCCAGCTCGCCGCGTAAGGACTAGAGAAATGTCGATCTTCCTCACCAAGGACTCCAAGGTCATCGTCCAGGGCATCACGGGCGGCGAGGGCACCAAGCACACCGCACTCATGCTGAAGGCGGGCACCCAGGTCGTGGGCGGCGTGAACGCCCGCAAGGCGGGCACGACGGTCGAGCACGACGGCGGCGTGAGCCTGCCCGTGTTCGGCACGGTCGCCGAGGCCATCGAGAAGACGGGGGCGGATGTGTCGATCGCCTTCGTGCCGCCCGCGTTCACGAAGGACGCGATGATCGAGGCGATCGACGCGGGCATCCCGCTGCTCGTCGTGATCACCGAGGGTGTGCCCGTGCAGGACACCGCGGAGGCGTGGGCCTACGCGAAGGCGAAGGGCAACACGACCCGCATCATCGGGCCGAACTGCCCCGGCATCATCACGCCGGGCGAGGCGCTCGTCGGCATCACCCCGGCGAACATCACCGGCAAGGGCCCGGTCGGTCTCGTCTCGAAGTCGGGCACCCTGACCTACCAGATGATGTACGAGCTGCGTGATCTCGGCTTCTCGACCGCGATCGGCATCGGCGGCGACCCGATCATCGGCACGACCCACATCGACGCGATCGCGGCGTTCGAGGCCGACCCGGAGACGAAGGCGATCGTCATGATCGGCGAGATCGGCGGCGACGCCGAGGAGCGCGCGGCCGCCTACATCCAGGCCAACGTCACGAAGCCGGTCGTCGGCTACGTTGCGGGCTTCACGGCTCCCGAGGGCAAGACGATGGGCCACGCGGGCGCGATCGTGTCCGGTTCCGCCGGCACCGCGCAGGCCAAGAAGGAGGCCCTCGAGGCCGCCGGGGTGAAGGTCGGCAAGACCCCCTCGGAGACCGCCGCGCTGCTGCGCGAGGTGCTCGCGGGCGCCTGAGCCGCATCCGCTTCGCACGCGCCCCGTCCGGTTCGCCGGGCGGGGCGCGTCTGCATCGGCGGGCTGATTCTTGAGGCGTCACTTTGTGTCGCGCGAGTGCCGCGCCAGGCGACACAAAGTGACGCCTCAGCCATAGGGTCGAGCCATGGGCACCGCTGACCTCCGCCACTCCACCCCGTCGGATGAGGGGGTCGACGCGCGCGGCATCTCGGCGCTGCTCGATGCGCTGGAAGCCGACCCCGACATCCGCCCGCACGGGATGGTGCTCCTGCGGCACGGCGCGGTCATCGCCGAGGGATGGTGGGCGCCGTACGCGAGTGACCGGGTGCAACTGCTCTACTCGATCAGCAAGAGCTTCACCGCGACCGCCGTGGGTCTCGCCCGGGCGGAGGGACTCATCGAGCTCGACCGGCCCGTCATCGACTACTTCCCGGAGTACGCCGACGAGCTCGCCGACCCGCGGATGCGCACCATGACCGTGCGGCACATCGCCGCGATGGCGAGCGGGCACGCCGCGGAGACTCTCGAGCGCGCGCTCGTCGCCGGGGAGGGCAACCTCATCCTCGGCTTCTTCCGCACCCCGCTCGACGCGGAACCCGGCACGATCTTCGCCTACAACCAGCCGTGCACCTACGCGCTCGGCGTGATCGTGCAGCGCGCCACCGGGCAGAGCCTCGTCGACTACCTGCGCCCGCGGCTGTTCGATCCGCTCGGCATCCGCGACGCGTTCTGGATCGAGGAGCCGCCCGGCGTGAACCTCGCCTTCAGCGGACTGCACGCCACGACGGATGCGGTGGCCCGCCTCGGCCAGCTGTACCTGCAGCGCGGACGCTGGGGCGAGCAGCAGCTGCTCGACGCCGACTGGGTGGCCGAGGCGACGCGCACCCAGGTGACCAACACCGCCGACTGGGGCGCCGATTGGGGCCAGGGCTACGGCCTGCAGTTCTGGATGTCGCGGCACGGCTACCGCGGCGACGGCGCCTTCGGCCAGTTCTGCGTCGTGCTGCCAGAGCACGACGCTGTGCTCGCGATCACCTCCGAGACCGAGCAGATGCAGCGCGTGCTCGACCTCGTCTGGCGGCACCTGCTGCCCGCCTTCGACGGCCCGCTCGACCCGGCGGCGGATGCGGTGCTCGCGGCGCGCCTGTCGGCCGCGGCGTTCCCGCTCCCGCCGGGGGTGCGGCCGGATCCGCCGAGCGACGGATGGCCCGCCGCGTTCGCGGTGACCCCGGGCGGCCGCCACGGCATCCGCGAGGTGCGGCTCACCCGCGACGGTTCCGGCTGGGCGCTCGAGCTCGTGGACGCGGCGGGCGGGTTCGTGTTCCCGGTGGGCACGGATGCCTGGGCCGCCTCGACGCCGGCGGGCGTTCCCCTCGCGGCGGCCGGCGGCTTCGTCGGCGACGAGTTCCGCGCCGAGGTGCTCCTCCTCGACACCCCGCACACGCTCGCCGTCAGCTGTCACGCGGACGGGTCGGCGCGGGTGCGCTGGGTGACGGAGCCGCTGCACGGCGAGAGCGTCCGGCACCAGCGTCATCCGTAGTCCGCGACGCTCGCCCGTCGAGGTGTCGTTCGCGCACCCGGCACGGCATGATGGGCGCAGCGAGGAGAGGATCCGTCATGCCCCGTGAGACCCAGGCCCAGCGCATCGCGCGCATGGAGGAGGAGAACGCGCGCCTCCGGGAGGAGCTCGACGCCGCGCGCGTCGCCCTCGAGGAGCGGGTCACCGCGGATGCCGCCCCGCCGCCCGCCAGCCCCGCACCCGCCCCGCGTGGCCGGGCTCGGGGGCGCGCCGTCGCATCCGTCGTGCTCATCGTGATCGCGGCCATCCTCGCGCCGGTCGCCCTCGTCGCGAACACGACGCAGAAACTGCTCACCGACACCGATTTCTTCGTGCAGACGCTCGAGCCGATCGTCGACGACGGGGCCGTGCAGCAGCTCATCATCGACCGCACGACCCAGGCGATCCGGCAGCAGGCGGGCCTCGATCAGCTCGTCGCCGATCTGTTCGCCGGGCTCGACCAGCTCGATCTGCCGCCGCGGGCGATCACGGCGCTGCAGTTGCTGCAGGGGCCCGCAACTGACGGGGTGGGGGCGCTCGTCGAGCGCGTGGTGACCCGCGTGGTGACCTCCGACGCCTTCTCCGACGTGATCGCCCAGTCGCTGCGCATCACCCACGAGCAGCTCATCGCCGCCCTCGGCGGCAACGGCGAGGTGCTGCAGATCAGCGGCACGGGCGAGGTGGGGATCGCCCTCGACCCCATCCTCGATCGGGTGCGCACCGCCCTCGGCGAGGCGGGCATCCCGCTCGGCTCGCTCATCCCGACGACGGATGCGGTGATCGTGATCGCCAAGTCGGCCCAGCTGGCCCAGCTCGTCTGGCTCTACCAGCTCGCGATCGCGGTGGGTCCGTGGCTGCAATGGGTGGTGGTGGCGCTGTTCCTCGGGGCGGTGCTGGTGGCCCGCCGCTGGGCCACGGCGATCCTCGGCGTCGGCATCGCCCTCGCGATCGCGGCGGGCGTGCTCGGCGCCGGAATCGCCGCGGGTCGCGTCTTCACGCTGGGTGCGACGGCGGGCACCGTGCCCACGGATGCGATCAACGCGATCTACGACTCCCTCGTCGCCTCGATCGTGAACTCGGTGGCCGCTGCGGTCGTCGTGGGCCTTTGCGTCGCGCTCGTGGCCTACCTGTCGGGCCCGTACCGCTCCAGTCGCGCGCTCCGCGGCTTCGCGGATGCGGGGGCCGAGTCCCTGCGCGAGGCAGGCGAGCGGTACGGCGTGACGACCGCGCGCTTCGGCGAGCTGGTGCACCGGGCGCGGCTCGGCATCCGGGTGGCCGTCGGGCTCGTGGCGGCGGCGATCATCCTGTTCGTGCGGCCGCTGACCCCCGCGATCGTCATCTGGACGCTCGTGCTGGCCCTGCTCGTGGTGCTCGTGGCGCGCATCCTGGAGCGCCCCGTCGCGGCACCCGAGCCCGTGGAGGCGCAGCCCGTAGGCTGAGCGCATGACCTCATCCCGTCGCCTCGGTGCCCTCGCGGCGGTGCTCTCGGCCGCTCTCCTGCTCTCCGGATGCGGCATCCTGCCGTTCATCCCGAAGGCGGGCGGCGGCGACGACCGCCCCGGCCCGACCGGCGAGCAGGTCGCGGCCGAGCTTGAGAAGTTCTACACGCAGAAGCTCGACTGGTCCGGATGCGGCGGGAGCGGCATCGACTGCACCACGGTGATGGTGCCGCTGGATTGGGCCGACCCGACGGGCGAGACCATCGAGCTCGGTGTCGCCCGGCACAAGGCAGACGGCACCCCGCTCGGCTCGCTGCTCATCAACCCCGGCGGCCCGGGCGGCTCCGGCTACGACTTCGTGCGCGATTCGGTCGACTACATCGTGACCCCGGATGTGCTCGCGAAGTACGACGTGATCGGCTTCGACCCTCGCGGCGTCAACCAGTCCACGCCGATCGCCTGCTACACCGACTCGGCCGACCAGGACGAGTGGCTCTACGGCACCTATTCCTCCGCCTACGGCACCCAGGGCTGGTTCGACGAGCTCACCGGGCGCGCGAAGACCTGGGCTGCCGCCTGCGAGAAGAACACCGGGGCGCTCCTCGGCCAGCTCGACGCCGCATCCGTCGCACGCGACATGGACGTCATCCGGGCCGTGCTCGGCGACAAGAAGCTCAGCTACCTGGGCTACTCCTACGGCACCTACCTCGGCACGATGTACGCCGAACTGTTCCCCGAGAAGGTGGGACGCCTCGTGCTCGACGGCGCGGTCGACCCGACCGTCGGCGACCTCGACGCCCTCGCCACCCAGATGGCGGGCTTCGATTCCGGGCTGCGCGCCTACATGGAGTCGTGTCTCGCGAAGTCGGGCTGCCCGTTCGCCGGGAGCACGGATGCGGCGCTGAAGTCGGTGAGGCAGATGCTCGACACCGTCGACGCGCGGCGCTTCACGGCATCCGACGGGCGCGTGCTCGATTCGGCGACGGTGGCGACCGGCATCATCTACAACCTCTACTCGGAGAGTTCCTGGCCGAACCTCTCCGAGCTGTTCACGCAGCTGCGCAAGGGTGACGCCGACACGGTGTTCAGCTACGCGGATGCCTACAACGGTCGCCAGTCCGACGGCAGCTACCCCGACAACTCGATGGACATCTACACCGCCGTCACCTGCGACGAGGGCACCCTCGCCACCGACGGCGTCGACGTGTTCGCGGGCCTCGACAAGATCGACGCGGCCGCCCCGATCCTCGGCCGCTACGCCGCCTACGACGACTACGCGATCCTGAAGGCGGTGTGCTCCAACTGGCCGGCACCGCGCGCCGAGCTGCCGACGACCTTCACGGCCGACGGCGCGGCACCGATCATGGTGATCGGCACCACGAACGACCCCGCGACCCCCTACGCGAACGCGAAGTCGCTCGCGAAGCAGCTCTCGAGCGGTTTCCTCGTCACCTACAACGGCGAGGGGCACACGATCTACGCGCAGGGCGTGAGCTGCATCGACGACACCGTCGACGCCTACCTGATCTCGGGCACGGTTCCCCGCGCGGATCCACAGTGCTGAGGCTCCGGAAGCGGATGCGGTGAGCCGCCGCCTCACCCTCCTGTTCGCGGCCTTCGAGGCGCTGCTGGTCGTCGCGATCGGGGTCGCGATCCCGCTGCTGTTCGCCACGGTGCTGTGGGCGGTCCAGTTCGGCTTCGGCCCGGACTGGATCGGGTTCTGGCGGGCCGCGGTCGACGTGTGGCTCATCGGTCACGGCGTCGACGTGACCTTCGTGCTCGACGAGCTGACCGCGGTCACGATCGGCGCCCCCGCCGGAACCGTGGTGCTCGTGTCGATCGCGGCGCTCGGCTTCGCGCTGCTCACCCTCGCGCTCGGGGTGCGGGCGGGGG
The DNA here is from genome assembly GCA_003243275.1 of Leifsonia xyli. Classification (GTDB taxonomy): domain Bacteria; phylum Actinomycetota; class Actinomycetes; order Actinomycetales; family Microbacteriaceae; genus Homoserinibacter. Next base: position 261,336 of record QFQR01000002.1, read on the forward strand.
CCCGCGTCGCCGAGACGGGCCACCGGCTGCTCGGCGAGCTCACCGCGCTCTTCGTCTTCGGCGCCCTCTCGCTGCTGCTCACCCTCTCGGCCGTGCATCCGGCGGCGCGCCCCTCGATCTGGCAGGGCGCGCTGCTGCCCGCGCTCGTGTTCGGGGGGGGACTCGTGCTCGGGGTGCTCCGCTCGGATGCCGACCACGGCGTCACGGCGGGAGGCCGGTTCGCGCGGTGGACGGCGGCCTGGAGCCCGCGGGTGCGCGCCTCGCTCGTGGCATCCCTCAAGGCCGGCACGGCATCCGTGATGCTCGTGCTCGTCGCGAGCGCGGTGGCGGCGACCGTCGTGGTGGCGGTCGGCTACGCGCAGATGATCCGCATGTACGAGGCGCTCCACACGGAGGTGCTCGGCGGTGCGGTGCTGACGGCGGGGCAGTTCGCCTTCATCCCGAACCTCGTCATCTGGACCGCGTCGTGGTTCGCCGGGCCGGGTTTCGCGCTCGGCGTGGGCTCGCAGGTGTCGCCGCTCGGCACGACGGTGGGGCCGCTGCCGACGATCCCGATTCTCGGGGCACTGCCGCAGGGCGAGCTGTCGCTCGGCTTCGTGGGGCTCGCGGTGCCGATCGTCGCGGCGTTCCTCGCGGCGGTCGCCGTGCGGCCGGCTCTCGTGCGCGCTCTCGGCGACGGATCGCGGCTCGCCTGGTCGGCGTTCGTCACGCTCGCCGGGGCGCTGGTCGGCGGGCTGCTGTTCGGCGCGCTCGCGGCGGCATCCGCGGGGGGCCTCGGCCCCGGCCGCTTCAGCCAGCTCGGCCCCGACCCGGTCGCGGTGGGGCTGGCCTCCGCTCTCGAGTTCGCGATCGGGCTGGCGCTCGGCTTCGCCGCCGGCTCCGTCACGCTCCCCTCCTTGCGCCGCGCCCGCCCTCCCGCCGCCGACTAGTCGCCCCGCCCGCCCCGCGGCCGAACCCGCCCCGCCTGCTCGCCCGCGACGCGGCCGAGCCCGCCCCGCCCTCCCGCCCGCGGCCCGGCAGAGCCCGCCCCGCCCTCCCGCCCGCGACCCGGCAGAACCCCGCTGGTTGAGTAGCCCGCGAAGCGGGCGTATCGAAACCACGCGCGGGGCACCCCCACCCCCAGCCGGTAGGCTGGCCGGGTGCTGCGGGTCGTCGTCCTCATCTCCGGGGGTGGCTCCAACCTCCGCGCCGTCCTCGACGTCGCGCAGGATGCCGACTTCCCGGCCCGTGTGGTCGCGGTCGGTGCCGACCGGCAGGCCGACGGGCTCGCCCACGCGGAGGCGTTCGGCATCCCGAGCTTCGTCGTGCCGTTCACCTCGTTCGCAAGCCGCGAGGCGTGGGGCGACGAGCTGCTCGAGCAGCTGCGCGAGTGGCAGCCGGATCTCGTGGTGCTGTCGGGGCTCATGAAGCTGCTGCCGCAGCAGGTGGTGGCCGAGTTCGCGCCGGCGATCATCAACACGCATCCGGCGTACCTGCCCGAGTTCCCGGGCGCCCACGGGGTGCGCGACGCGCTCGCGGCGGGCGTCACCGAGACGGGCGCGAGCGTCATCGTCGTCGACGACGGGGTCGACTCGGGTCCGATCCTCGCCCAGCGGCGCGTGCCGATCGAGCCGGGCGACACCGAGCACACCCTCCACGAACGCATCAAGCCGGTCGAGCGCGAGCTGCTGATCCAGACCGTGCGCGACATCGCGACCGGCGCCATCACCTTGAAGGACTACTCATGAGCGGCCCCGCCATCGACCCCGCCCTCTACCGCGAACGCGACCGGGTGCCGATCCGTCGCGCCCTCGTCGCCGTCTCCGACAAGACCGGCCTCGTCGAGCTGGCCCGTGCCCTCGCCGACGCCGGCGTCGAGATCGTCTCCACGGGCGGCACCTCGAAGGCGATCGCGGATGCCGGCATCCCGGTCACCCAGATCGGCGACCTCACGGGCTTCCCCGAGCACCTCGACGGCCGCGTGCGCACCCTACACCCGAAGGTGCACTCGGGCCTGCTCGCCGACCTGCGGCTCGAGAGCCACGAGGCCGAGCTCGCGAGCTTCGGCATCGAGCCCTTCGAGCTCGTCGTCGTCAACCTCTACCCCTTCGCCGAGACGGTCGCCTCGGGCGCCGAACCGGATGCCGTGATCGAGCAGATCGATATCGGCGGCCCCGCCATGGTGCGGGCCTCGGCGAAGAACCATGCCAACGTCGCGGTCGTCGTCTCGCCCGCACGGTATCCGGAGGTCGTGGCCGCCCTCACCGCGGGCGGCACCACGCTCGCCGAGCGCTACCGGTTCGCGCGTGAGGCGTTCCGCCACACCGCGGACTACGACCAGGCGGTCGCCGGCTGGTTCGAGAGCCGCGCACCGCTCGCCGCGGAGGCAGACTGGCGTATCGAGCTCGGTGCGACGCCCCCCGCATCCGCCGCGCCGGGCTCGCCGGAGTTCCGTGAGTCGTTCCGGCTCGAGGGCACCCTTGTGGCGGGGCTGCGCTACGGCGAGAACTCGCACCAGGGCGCGGCGCTCTACGAGGTGCCCGGTTCCGCCGGCATCGCCCAGGCGACCCAGCACGGCGGCAAGGAGATGTCGTACAACAACTACGTCGACGCGGATGCCGCCCTCCGTGCCGCCTACGACCATGCGGCCCCGGCGGTGGCGATCATCAAACACGCGAACCCGTGCGGCATCGCGACCGCCGACACGATCGCGGAGGCGCACGCGCTCGCCCACGCGTGCGATCCGGTGTCCGCCTACGGCGGCGTGATCGCCGCCAACCGCGTCATCACGAAGGCGGCGGCGGAGTCGATCGCCCCGATCTTCACCGAGGTCGTCGTGGCGCCCGGCTTCGAGCCGGAGGCGCTGGCGATCCTGCAGGCGAAGAAGAACCTGCGCCTCCTGGAGCTGCCGGCCGGGTACCGCCGTGAGCCCGCCGAGCTCAAGCAGATCTCGGGCGGTGTGCTCATCCAGGAGCTCGATGCCCGCTTCGCCGAGCCGTCGACGTGGACGCTCGCGGCGGGTGAGGCCGCGGATGCCGCCACGCTCGCCGACCTGGAGTTCGCCTGGCGTGCGGTGCGCGCGGTCAAGTCGAACGCGATCCTGCTCGCCTCGGGCGGCGCCTCCGTCGGCGTCGGCATGGGGCAGGTCAACCGTGTCGACTCGTGCACGCTCGCGGTGCAGCGGGCGGGGGAGCGGGCGGCCGGGTCGGTCGCCGCATCCGACGCCTTCTTCCCCTTCGACGACGGCCCCCGCATCCTGCTGGAGGCGGGCGTGAAGGCCATCGTGCAGCCGGGCGGCTCCATCCGCGACGAGGATGTCATCGCGGCCTGCGCCGAGTACGGCGTCACCCTCTACCTCACGGGCGAGCGCCACTTCTTCCACTGATTGTCGGGCGCTGCACCCGCCCGCGCCCGTGTCCGCATCCGCCCGCCTGGTCGTGCCGAAAATGCAGGAGAAACCGGGCGTGTCACTTCGCGCATCCGCGCGGATACGGGGACACGGGCCAGCTTCTCCTGCATTTTCGACACAAGCGCACGGGATGCGGGCGCATCGGATGCGGGCGCGGCGCGCGGCGGGGATGCGGGTGCGGGGTGCGGCGGCTCAGCCGGCGAAGAGCGCCTCCAGGGGCCCGCGCGCGAAGTAGAGCACGAAGCCCGCGGCGACCACCCACAGCAGTGGATGGATGGTCTTTGCGCGCCCGCTCAGCGCGTTGACGACCACCCAGCTGACGAAGCCCGCACCGATGCCGTTGGCGATCGAGTAGGTCATCGGCATGACGGTGGCGGTGAGGAACACCGGAAGCAGCACCCGGAAGTCGGTGAAGTCGATGTGCTTGATCTGCGACAGCATCATCGCCCCGACGAGCACCAGCGCGGCCGCCGCGACGGCGCCGGGCACGAGCGAGGTGATGGGGGTGATGAACATCGCCAGCAGGAACAGCACACCGGTCACGACGGTCGCGAAGCCGGTGCGCGCCCCCTCGCCGATGCCCGATCCCGACTCGATGAACACCGTCGCCGAGGAGGACGAGGTGCTGCCGCCGACGACCGCGCCGACGCCCTCGACGACGAGGGCCGACTTGATCCGCGGGAAGTCGCCCTTCGCATCCGCGAGGCCCGCCTCCTTGGCGAGGCCCGTCATGGTGCCCATCGCGTCGAAGAAGTTCGAGAACACGAGCGTGAAGACGAACATGATGAGCGCGACGACGCCCACCTTGCCGAGGTCGAACCCGAAATCGACCGCGCCGATGAGGCTGAGGTCGGGCAGCGCGACGATGCCGTTCGCGAAGCCGAAGTCGAGACCGAACGGCCAGATCAGGTTGAGGATCGCGGCGAGCACCGTGCCCGCGACGAGGGCGATCAGGATGGCGCCCTTCACCTTGAGCGAGATGAGCACGCCGCCGAGCAGCAGGGTGATGACGAACACGACGGTCGCGAGCGAGGCGACCGAACCGCCCTGGCCGAGGTCGACGGGCGGTGAGCCGCCCTCGGTCGGGGTCACGAAGCCGGCGTTGACGAAGCCGATGAAGGCGATGAACAGGCCGATGCCGACCGTGATCGCGAGCTTCAGCTGCACGGGCACGGCGTCGAAGATGAGCTTCCGCAGACCGGTCGCGGCCAGCAGCACGATGATGAGACCGTTGATGACGACGAGCGCCATCGCCTCCCGCCAGCTCACCTGCCCCACCACGGTGAAGGCGAGGAAGGCGTTGATGCCGAGGCCCGCGGCGAAGGCGAACGGCAGGCGCGTGATGATGCCGAACAGGATCGTCATGACGCCGGCGGTGAGGGCGGTGCTCGCGGCGACCGCCGCACCCGGCAGGGTGTCGCCGTTGACATCCGGGGTGCTCAGGATGATGGGGTTCAGGATCACGATGTAGGCCATCGTGACGAAGGTGACGAGTCCGCCCCGGATCTCGGTGCCGATCGTCGAGCCGCGCTCGCTGATCTGGAAGAAGCGGTCGAGGGCCGCGCTGGGCCGCGTGGGCGTGGTGGTGGTCACAGATCCTCCGGTTCTCGGTGCGCAGAGCGTCGCTGCCGTGGCGCCGATTCTAGCGGCGCGGCGATCCGAGCATCCGCGCTGATCGGATGTTGCACTCGGCCGGATGCGGGCATAGCCTGTAAGGCTGCCCGGCACCGGGCACATCGGTTCGCACCCCGAGGAGGCATCATGACGAACATCGGCACCACGAGCCCTGTCGAGGCTGCGACGCCGGCGGCCGCCTCCCACCCGCGACACCGCTAGCGGCAGCGACCGCCCGCCGTTCACGACGGATCCGGAATCCGTCGACCTCTCTCCACGTCCCACCTCTCGCGCCGTCGTCGGCGCGCGCTTCTTCGGATGACTCATGCCTGAACAGACCACCTCCGCCGCGCCGAGCCGCGGCACCGTGCGCACCCTCGCGCGCCTCTATCCCTTCGTGCGCCCGTTCCTCGGTCGCACCATCGTCAGCCTCTTCGTCTACGTCGCCCTCGTGCTCGTCTCGCTCAGCGTGCCCGTCGTGCTGCAGTGGATCATCGACGGCCCGCTCGCCTCGGGCGACACCGCGCAGGTCTGGCCTGCCGCGGGCATCGTGCTCGCGCTCGGCGTCGCCGAGGGGCTGCTCATCATGGTGCGCCGCTGGCTCGTGCTGGCGCCGAGCACCCACATCGAGGCGAACATGCGGGGCGCCCTGTACGCGAAGCTGCAGGATCTGCCGGTCGCCTTCCACGATCGCTGGCAGTCGGGCCAGCTGCTGTCGCGCTCGATGGGCGACCTCGGCACGATCCGCCGCTGGCTCGCGTTCGGCGTGATCCTGCTGGTCGGCAACGTCGTGGTGATCGTCGTCGGATTCGGCATCCTGTTCACCTGGTCGTGGCAGCTCGCGCTGGTCTTCATCGTCGCGTCGATCCCGATGTGGGTGGTCGGCTTCCGTTTCGAGCACCGCTATTCGCTGGTCTCGCGGCGCGCGCAGGACCAGCAGGGCGACCTCGCGACGACCGTCGAGGAGTCGGTGCACGGCATCCGCGTGCTCAAGGCCTTCGGGCGCGGTCGGCACAGCCTCGAGAACTTCCTGCGGCAGGCGGAGGAGCTGCGCGGCACCGAGCTCGAGAAGGCGCGCTCGATCGCGGGGCTCTGGCTGTGGCTGCTGCTGATCCCGGATGTGGCGTTCGCCCTGTCGCTGCTCGGCGGCGTCGTGCTCGCCGCGCAGGGCCAGCTGACCGTGGGCGGGCTCATCGCCTTCTTCGCGGCGGCGGCCGTGCTGCGCTGGCCGATCGAGTCGATCGGCTGGCTGCTGTCGATGACCTTCGAGACCCGCACCGCCGTGGAGCGCATCTTCGAGGTGCTCGACGAGCCGAACCCGATCCGCGACCCGCAGAACCCGCGACACGTCGCGGAGCCGCGCGGGCGACTCCGGTTCGAGCGGGTGCACTTCCGCTACCAGGACTCGCCGGCATCCGTTCCCGACCTGCTCGACGACATCGAGCTCGAGCTGGAGCCGGGCGAGACGATGGCGCTCGTCGGGCTCACCGGTTCGGGCAAGACGACGCTCACCGCGCTCACCACGCGGCTCTACGACGTGACGGGTGGTCGCGTGCTGCTCGACGGCGTCGACATCCGCGAGCTCACCCGGGAGGAGTTGCGCGCCCGGATCGCGATGGCGTTCGAGGAGGCGACGCTGTTCTCGGCGTCGGTGCGCGAGAACGTGCTGCTGGGGCGTCCCGAGCTCGACCCCCGTTCCGCGGAGGGCGAGGCGGTGCTCGCCGAGGCGCTCGAGATCGCGCAGGCCGACTTCGTGGAGCGCCTGCCGATGGGTGCCGACACGACGATCGGTGAGGAGGGGATGAGCCTCTCGGGCGGCCAGCGGCAGCGCGTCGCGCTCGCCCGGGCCGTCGCCGCGCGTCCCTCGGTGCTCGTGCTCGACGATCCGCTCTCGGCCCTCGACGTCGACACCGAGGCACGGGTCGAGGAGGGGCTGCGGCGGGTGCTCGCCGAGACCACCGCGCTCGTGGTGGCGCACCGCCCGTCGACGGTCATGCTCGCCGACCGGGTGGCGCTGCTCGAACACGGCCGCATCACCGACGTGGGGCGCCACTCCGAGCTGCTGGCGCGCAATGAGCACTACCGGCACGTGATCTCCTCGCTCGAGGACGACCACCGCACGCAGACCGACACAGAGGAGGTGACCGCATGAGCACGCTCGAGGGCGTCGAGGGCGAAGACCGCCAGGACTATTCGCGCGAGGAGAGCCGCGCCATCCGGAAGCGCTCCTCGCGACTGCTCGGCTCGCTGCTGCGCCCGCTGCGCGGACGGGTGATCGTGGCGATGATCATCGTCGCCGTCTCGACCGCTCTGCAGACCGCGGGGCCGGCCCTCATCGCGTTCGGCATCGACGCGGGACTGCCCGCGATCATGCAGAACCGGGATGCGATGCCGCTCGCGCTCGTCGTGCTGCTCTACCTCGCGGCGGCGATCGTCGGCGCCGTGCTCATGTGGCACTACACGATGCTCGCGGCGCGCATCAGCCAGGCGTTCCTGTTCGACCTGCGGGGCCGCATCTACCGGCACGCGCAACTGCTGAGCCTCGAGTTCCACGAGAGCTACACCTCCGGCCGCATCATCGCGCGCCAGACGAACGACCTCGACTCGATCCGCGAGCTGCTCGACTCCGGCATCCAGGGGCTCATCCGCGGCGTGCTCTACATGGTGTTCATCGCGATCGCCCTCGTGCTGCTCGACCCGATCTCGGCGCTCGTGATCGCCTGCTCGCTGCCGATCCTGGCGCTGCTCACGCGCTGGTTCCAGGTGACCTCGCAGCGCGCCTTCCGCGCGACCCGGGTGCACTCGGCGCGCCTCATCGTGAAGTTCGTCGAGACGATGACCGGCATCCGCGCCGTGAAGGCGTTCCGCGCCGAGGCCCGGAATGAGCGCGAGTTCGGCGAGCACGTCGAGAACTACCGCGAAGCCAACGCGAAGGCGATCGGCGTTTTCGGGGTCTTCGATCCGAGCCTCGTCGTGGTCGGCAACATCGTCGTCGCGGTGGTGCTGCTGGTCGGCGGGCTGCGGGTGGCGGACGGCGGCCTCGCGGTCGGCGTGCTGCTCGCGGCGCTCATGTACGCGCGGCGCTTCTTCGACCCGATGGAGGAGATGGCGCAGTTCTACAACTCCTACCAGTCGGCCTCGGCGGCGCTCGAGAAGATCTCGGGCGTGCTCGACGAGAACCCGAGCGTGCCCGACCCGGTGCGTCCGGTCGACCTATGGCAGGCCAAGGGCGCGCTCGACTTCGACGGGGTGCGTTTCGCGTACCACGGCGACCGCGTCGTGCTGCCCGAGTTCGAGCTGCGCATCCCGGCCGGGCAGACGATCGCGCTCGTCGGCTCGACGGGGGCGGGCAAGTCGACCCTCGCGAAGCTCGTCGCCCGCTTCTACGACCCGAGCGAGGGCGTGGTGCGTCTCGACGGGATCGACCTGCGGGAGCTGCATCCGAAGGATCTGCGCCGGGCGATCGTCATGGTCACCCAGGAGGCGTACCTCTTCTCGGGCACCGTCGCCGACAACATCGCCCTCGGCAAGCCGGGTGCCTCGCTCGAGGAGATCCGGGCCGCCGCGCGCGCGGTGGGTGCGGATGCGTTCATCGAGGAGCTGCCCGACGGCTACGACACGGATGTGAACAAGCGCGGCGGACGCGTCTCGGCCGGGCAGCGCCAGCTTCTGTCGTTCGCGCGCGCCTTCCTCGCCGATCCGGCGGTGCTGATCCTCGACGAGGCCACGGCATCCCTCGACATCCCGAGCGAGCGGCTCGTGCAGGAGGGCCTCACGACACTGCTCGCGGACCGCACCGCGATCGTCATCGCGCACCGTCTCTCGACGGTCGCGATCGCCGACCGGGTGCTCGTGATGGAGCACGGCCGGATCGTGGAGGACGGCGCGCCCGCCGAGCTCATCGGGGGCACGGGGCGCTTCGCGACGCTGCACAAGGCCTGGCGCGACTCGCTCGTGTGAGCCGGTGGATCACCGCGGCGCAGCACCGCGGTGATCCACCGGGGTGCTGCTCAGCCGAGCGCGTTGACGATCACGACGAGCACGACGATCACGGCGGCGACCCCGCCGGCGGCGACGCCCAGCATCGTGAAGAGCTTCTTGCGTTCGAGGGTCTCGCGGAATCCGAGTCCGCCCGCCTCGCGGCGCACCAGGCGCCGGATGGGTTCGGCGCTGACCCGCAGGTCGACCTCGTCCCTCATGCTCTGCTTCGGGCCGACGGCCGCCCCCTGCACGAAGCGGGGGGCGTCGTCGCCGCCCCACTCCACGTGACGCGGAAGCTCGACGATCGTGAAACGCGAGTCGATCTCGTCGGTCACGATCCGGAAGCTCGAGGTCGCGGACAGGTTCGTCTGCGCGATGAGCGGCCACCAGTGCCGGTTCGCGAGGTCGAGGTCGATCGTGAAGCCGGTGGCGGTGCGCGCGAAGACGAAGGCGGTGCCGCTCATATGCCTCTGCATCATCGCCATGAGGTCATCGGTACGGGTCATGGCGACGAGGGTACCGGCGGGTGACGTCTCGGCGAACGCGCCCATTCGGGGGGATGCCGCCACGCGCTCAGCTCGGAGGCTCCTCCGGCCACCAGCGCGCCGTGGCGAGATCGACGCGGAACACGGTGCCGTCGCGCGACCAGAGCAGCGGCGTGCCTTCGGCCCGGTAGTGCTCGAGGGCGCGCCGTTCGTGGTCGATCGCCGGGTGCCCACTCGCGCGCACCACGCGCCACCAGGGAACCTCGCCTCCCGCGTAGGCCATCACCTGCCCGACCCCGCGCGCGGAGCGGGAGCCGATCGCGGCCGCGACCTCGCCGTAGCTCATCACCCGGCCCTCGGGGATCTGCGCGACCTGGTCGAGCACCGCGGCCAGGAAGTCCTCGGGCGGCAGCGGCATCCGCGTCGTCGGGTTCCGGGCCGGTTCAGAGGGCGAGGGCGCCGAGCTTCTCGCCGTAGGGGGTCTCGCCCACGACCGTGAAGCCGACCGCCTGGAAGAACTGCTCGGGGCCGGCCTCGCCGGGCGCCCAGACGACCGTCAGCTGGGGGAACCCGCGACGGCGGGCCTCGTCCGCGAGGGCGGTGACGGCGAAGCGCCCGACACCCATGCCCTGGGCGTCGGCTTCGACGTGCACCCGCCAGAGTGCGGCCTTGAGGAAGTCCTCGGTGGCGTCGGGGTCGAAGGCGCCCATCACGTAGCCGACCAGGTGGTCGCCGTCCATGACGACGCGGGGCCAGGAGCCGGCGGGATCGAGATCCTGCTCGGCGTGCTCATAGGTCTCGGGGGCGATGAACGCCGCCTGACCCGGCTTGAGGGCGAGATTGCGTGCCGCGACGACGGTCTGCGCCGTCAGCTCTTCGAGTCTCAGATCCGCCATTCAGACAGGCTAACCCGCCGCGCCGTCACGCGGGCAGATATCTCGATGTCAAGATATCTCGGATGCGCGGTAGGCTGTTCCGCGGCGTACGACGCGAAAGGACAACACGTGGTCGACAAGATCAAGGTAGAAGGCACGGTCGTCGAACTCGACGGCGACGAGATGACACGCATCATCTGGCAGTTCATCAAGGACCGGCTCATCCATCCCTACCTCGATGTGAACCTCGAGTACTACGACCTCGGCATCGAGAACCGCGACGCGACCGACGACCAGGTCACGATCGACGCGGCGCACGCCATCCAGAAGCACGGTGTGGGCGTCAAGTGCGCCACCATCACGCCCGACGAGGCGCGCGTGGCCGAGTTCGGCCTCAAGAAGATGTGGAAGAGCCCCAACGGCACCATCCGCAACATCCTCGGCGGCGTGATCTTCCGCGAGCCGATCGTGATCTCCAACATCCCGCGCCTGGTGCCCGGCTGGAACAAGCCGATCATCATCGGCCGCCACGCCTTCGGCGACCAGTACCGCGCCACCGACTTCGTATTCGACGGCCCCGGCACCCTCACGCTCTCCTTCCAGCCGGCCGACGGCGGCGAGGCGCAGAGCTTCGAGGTGTTCCAGGCGCCGGATGGCGGCGTCGCCATGGCCATGTACAACCAGGACCCGTCGATCCGCGACTTCGCGCGCGCGAGCTTCAACTACGGCCTGAACCGCGGGTACCCGGTGTACCTCTCGACGAAGAACACCATCCTGAAGGCCTACGACGGCCGCTTCAAGGACCTCTTCCAGGAGGTCTTCGACGCCGAGTACAAGGACAAGTTCGAGGCAGCGGGCATCACCTACGAGCACCGCCTCATCGACGACATGGTCGCCTCCGCGCTCAAGTGGGAGGGCGGCTACGTCTGGGCCTGCAAGAACTACGACGGGGATGTGCAGTCCGACACCGTCGCGCAGGGGTACGGCTCGCTGGGCCTGATGACCTCAGTGCTCACCACCCCCGACGGCAAGGTCGTCGAGGCGGAGGCCGCGCACGGCACCGTCACGCGCCACTACCGCCAGCACCAGGCGGGCAAGCCCACCTCGACCAACCCGATCGCCTCGATCTTCGCGTGGACCCGCGGCCTCATGCACCGCGGCAAGCTCGACGGCAACCAGGCGCTCATCGAGTTCGCCGAGACCCTCGAGGACGTCGTCATCACGACGGTCGAGTCGGGCAAGATGACGAAGGACCTCGCGATCCTCGTCGGCCCCGAGCAGGAGTGGCAGACGACGGAGGACTTCCTCGCCTCGCTCGACGCGAACCTCGCGGCGCGCCTCGCCGGCTGAGTCGTCGTCGTTCGCCGGTTGAGTACCCCGCGGGGCCCTTTTCCGCTGGTTGAGTAGCCCGCGGAGCGGGCGTATCGAAACCAAGGGCCGGGCCGAAAGGCCCGGCCCTTCCCCGTCTCCGCCGCGTAGCGTGGACGCATGACCGCCCCCACGACCGTCACCGTCACGGGTGCCGCCGGCCAGATCGGCTACGCACTCCTGTTCCGCATCGCCGCGGGCGAGATGCTCGGCGACGTCCCCGTGCGGCTGCGGCTGCTCGAGGTGCCGCAGGCCGTGCACGCGGCGGAGGGGACGGCGATGGAGCTCGCGGATGCCGCGTTCCCGCTCCTCGACTCGGTCGACGTCTTCGACGATGCGGATGCCGCCTTCGCGGGCGCGAACGTCGCGCTGCTGGTCGGCGCCCGGCCGCGCACCGCGGGGATGGAGCGCGGGGAGCTGCTCGCGGCGAATGCGGGCATCTTCGGTCCGCAGGGGCGGGCGATCAGTGACCACGCGGCTGACGACATCCGGGTGCTCGCGGTCGGCAACCCCGCCAACACCAACGCCCTCATCGCCGCCGCGCACGCCCCCGAGGTTCCGCCGGAGCGGTTCACCGCGATGACCCGCCTCGACCACAATCGGGGGCTCGGGCAGCTCGCCGCGAAGCTGGGGGTCGGCGTCGGCCGGCTCTCGCGCATGAGCGTCTGGGGCAACCACTCCTCCACCCAGGTGCCCGACCCCTCGCAGGTGCTGCTCGACGGCGAGCCGGTCGGCTTCGACCCTGGCTGGGTCGCCGACGAGTTCGTGCCGACGGTGGCGAACCGCGGGGCGGCCATCATCGCGGCGCGCGGGGCGTCGTCGGCGGCGAGCGCCGCATCCGCCGCGGTCGACCACATGCGCGACTGGGCGCTCGGCACCCGCGAGGGCGACTGGGTCTCGGTCGCGCTGCCGAGCCGGGGCGAGTACGGGGTTGCCGCGGGGCTCGTGAGCTCGGTGCCGGCCACCTCTGTCGGGGGCGAGTGGCGGGTCGTCGAGGGGCTCGAGCTCTCGGATGTCGTGCGCACGGGGCTCGCCGCATCCGTGGCCGAGCTCGCCGCCGAGCGTGACGCGGTGCGCGCGCTCGGCCTCCTGCCCTGAGCGCATGTTGCGGTTTCGGCGCTGTGTGCGCCGCGCGCGGCCCACACAGCGCCGAAACCGCAACATGCACTCAGTAAAAGCTCTCGCCGCGCTCCAGCATCTCGAGGAACTGCCGCGCACGGCGTTCCCGGGTCTCGGGCCGCACGGCCTGCGTGATCCGGAGGATGAACGCCCAGCGGTTCTGCGCGCTGAGCGTCGCGAAGAACGCGGATGCCGTGGGGCTGCCGTCGAGCAGCGACTGCAACTCCGCGGGAACGGGCGCCTCCTTCTGACGGTAGGCGGCGTCCCACCGGCCGTCGGCCTGGGCGCGGTCGACCTCGGCCTGGCCGGCGGGGCGCATCCGTCCTTCCGCGACGAGGCGTGCGACGTGCTCGCGGTTGATCTGCGACCACGGGCTGCGGGCGCGGCGCGGCGTGTAGGCCTGGAGGCTGAAGTCGTCGTCGAAGGCACCCACCTGCCCGTCGATCCATCCGAAGCACAGCGCCACGTCGAGCGCCTCCTGCCGGGTGATGCCGGGCACCGTCGCCTTCGCCTTGAGCAGCTTCAGCCGCACACCCTCCCCCGGCGGGTCGTTCGCGAGGAACGCCTCCCACTCGCGCCAGTCGGTGAACGGCAGGATCGGCTTCTCCGCGAACGACGACATGCGCCCAGGTTAGGGGCGACCTCCGCTCGGCAGGTGGCTCAAACGCTGCAGCGTTTGGCGCGGGGCGATCGAGATAGCCGGCGCGGGGCGGCAGACGCTGCAGCGTTTGGCCAGGGGTCAGTAGCCCAGGAACACGTCGGTGCGGATGCGGCGGGTGCCGGCAGCACGCAGCGCCCGACTGAGGCGCGCGACGTCGCCGGGGGCTCCCGAGAGGTACACGTGCCGGCTCGCCGCGTCCGGGATCGCGGCGTGCACGAGCTCGGCGGTGAGCGCATCCGGGCCGAGCCAGCTCCAGTGCGCGGGGAGCTCGCCGGGGTCGTCGGGGGAGAGCACCGCGACCCGCACCCCGGTCGCCGCGAGCTCCTCGCGGAAGGCGAGGTCGGATGCCGCGCGCACCGCGTACAGCAGCTCGGCATCCGCCGCCCGCCCGGCTGCCGCGAGCGCGCCGAGCTGCGAGACGAAGGGCGTGATGCCGATGCCCGCGGCGACGAAGGCGAGCTTCGCGGCCGGGTCGCGCGGCAGCGTGAAGTCGCCCCAGACGCCCGTCGCCCGCACCCGCGCGCCCACCTCGAGCGCGCGGAGGGTGCGCTTGAAGCTCGACGCCTCCTCGCGGATGCGCACGCCGACCGCGAGCTGCGGATCCGCGGGTGCCGAGGCGATCGAGAACACCCGCCGGATGCCGCCCGCGTCGGGCCGCCGGTGCGGGAGCGTCAGCTCGAGGTACTGCCCGGGCGCGAACCGCACGGGTGCGACCGGACGGAAGCGGAACTCCCACGCTGTCGGGGTGAGCTGCCGCTTCGAGGTGAGTTCGAGCTTCACGGCACGCCGCTGGCCGAAGAGGAAGGCGAGCACCCCGCCGATCACGAGCGCCAGCTCCGGGGTGTTGCGGAACGGCCCGAGCGTGAAGGGGACGCTCGTGAGCAGCGCCACGATCACCGCGTAGGCGAGCCGCTGCCAGCGTCGCGGCGGCATCGTCAGCGGCTCGCTCAGCATGAAGCCCGCCGCGAAGACGACCGGCGCGGAGAGGAAGGTGAACGACAGCGCGCTCGCGACATCCGAGCCGAAGCTGAGGAACCGCACGAACAGCACGCCGCCCGCGACCGCGATGTAGAGCAACCCCATCCCGAGCCGCCTGGTGCGCCAGAGGATCAGCAGCGCGCCGAGCGCGACGGCCGGCAGCATCGGCCCCGTCGCGACCCACCACGACGAGAAGGCGAGCCCGCTCACCCCTACCACGACGGCCGCGAAGGCCGCGGGGTTCACGAGGTGACGGCCCCGCCAGGCGATGAGGTATTTGGATGCCGCCGCGATCGCCGCGGCGAGGGCGAGCATGGCGAGGCCCGTCGGGTCGAGCGTCGGGTCGAGCACGAACAGCAGCAGGAGCGCCGTGATGATGCCGGATTCGGTGAGCGGCCGCGTGCGGAAGATCAGCCCCAGCAGCTGATTGACGAGCCACGATGCGCCGACGAGCACGACCGCGGAGGCGAGGATCGCGAGCGGGTCGGTCGCGATCGCGCCGCTGAGCGCGAGCACGAGGGCGAGCAGCGCCAGCACGACGAGCACGATGACGACGAGCAGGTACATGGTGACGCGGCCGAGCAGCCGGTCGACGCGTGCGGTGAGTGCGGTCATGCGAATACCTCTCCGGGGAATCCGGGGCTCCGCTCGAGCGAGCCGTCGGACAGCATCCTGACCCATTCCACGCCCCGCCGCTCGAGCCAGCTGGGGTCGACATCGAAGAAGAGCGCGGTGGCGGCGCCGTCGGCCGTGAGGTCGTCTGAGGCGACCGCCCAGGTGGCGAGCACCTCGCGCGTCGGCAGGCCGGTGATCGCGTCGAGCACGTGGTGGCGACCGTCGGCGTGGCGGCGGCGGTTGCCGGCGCTCGCCGAGAGGGCGCCGTTCGAGAGCTCCGCGACGCCGACCGCCATCGTCGCGTCGGCCGGATGCTCGAGCGCGATCCGCATGGGCACCTCGCGCAGGCGGAGGTCGCCCGAGCCGTCGACGACCGAGCGGGCGACCCCGGCCTCCGCGAGCAGCCCGCTCACCAGGTCGACGAGGTAGCCCTTGCCTGCCGCGCCCACGTCGAGCAGCACCGGTCGCGCGGTGTCGAGGTGCTCACCGTCCCAGGCGAGGGCGTCTTCCCACCGCGGCACCGCATCCGTGGCTCCCGCGATCCGCGGTCCGAACCCGGATGCCGAGAGCGCGCCCCCGACGAGCGGCGACACCCGCCCGCGGGTCGCCGCGTAGAGCTCGGCGTAGAGCCCGAGCAGGGGGCCGGCGTCGTCCGCGAGACGGTGCCGACCCGGCTCGCGCGCGATGCGCGCGACGCGCGAGTCGTCGCGGTAGCGCGACCAGTCGGCGTCGAAGCGGCGGATGCGGTCGGTGACGACCGCACGCACCTCATCCGGGAGCGGCTGCTCGGTGTCGATCCGCCACGGTGTTCCGAGTGCGTCGAAGTGCCACGTGTGCGGCAGCGGATCGGCGATCACGGGCGTGGCGGTGGTTCGGGCGACGGCTCAGGCCGAGGCCTGTTCCTTGATCGCGTCGATGGCCTCGTTGAAGCCGCCGCTCGTGAGCGAGGATCCGGCGACGCGCGAGACGTTGAGGCTGTCGATGCTCTTGCCGACGACCTCGGCGGCGATGCCGCTTGCGAACTTCTGCTGGAAGCCCTTCGCCTGCGGGTCGGTGGCCTCGGGGGTGACGGTGACCGCGGTCACGGTCCCGGAGGCGAGGGTGATCTCGACTTTGACCGACTCCTCACCGGCGGGGGAGACGTAGCTGCCTTCCGCGGTGTAGGTGCCGTCGCTGTAGCTGCTGTCGCCGCTGCTGTCCGTGCTGCTGTCGGTGGTGCCCGAGTCGCTGCTCGAGTCGCTGCTCGGACTGCTGCTCGAGCTGTTGCTCTGCGCGTCGCTCGCGTTGTTGGCGGCGTCGGCCGCCGTGCTGCAGCCGGCGAGGGTGAGGAGTCCGATGCCGGCGATGCCGACAACGCCGAGGATCCGATGTGTCTGAGGGGAGGTCGTCATGCGGTCAACCCTGACAGCGGTTCCTTGGGCGCGCCTGGCAGTTCCTATGAATCCGCATGGAGAAATCGGGCGCCTGCTTCGTCACGACTTGATAACCGATCCGAGCGGATGTTGCGGCATGTTTGTTCGTACGCTTTACTAACAAACATGTCCGCACCGGAAGCGCATCGCAGCGCTCCCCTCCGCGCCCTCCGCCCCTCCGCGAAGGTGCTGCCCGAGCACGCGCGCGGCCACAACCGCTCGCTCGTGCTGCAGAACCTCTACCGGGGAGGCCTGCAGAGTCGCGCGGATCTCGCCCGCGAGACCGGCCTCACCCGCGTCACCATCTCCGACCTCGTGGCGGAGCTCATCGCAGACGGCCTCGTCGTCGAGACCGGCCACCGCGAGGAAGGCCGCCCGGGCAAGCCCGCCATCCTGCTCGACCTCAACCGCGCGGGGCACCGCATCATCGGCATCGACCTCTCCGACACGGGAGTCTTCCGGGGTGCCGTGCTCGACATCGACGGCCGCATCGTCACCCGGATGGAGGCCGAGACCGACGGTGCGGAAGGAGAGGAGGTCGCATCCCTCGCCGTGCAGCTCGTGCGCGACCTCGTCTCCGCCGCCGACGCCCCCGTGCTCGGCATCGGCATCGGCTCGCCCGGCATCGTCGACCTCGCCGGAACCGTGCTCTCCGCGCCCAACCTCGGCTGGTCGAACCTCGCGCTCCAGGAGCTCGTGTCGCGCGCGACCGGCCTCCCCGTGCTCGTCGCGAACGACGCCAACGCCGCCGCCCTCGCCGAGCACAGCTTCGGAGGCGCGGTCGGCGACTTCATGCTCATCCGGGTCGGGCGCGGCGTCGGGGCCGGCCTCATCCTCGGCGGGGCACCCCTCTTCGGCAGCCGCTTCGCCGCGGGCGAGCTCGGCCACGTCGTCGTCGGCACCGACGGGGGAGAGCTCTGCGTGTGCGGCAAGCGAGGCTGCCTCGAGACCTGGCTCTCGGTGCCGCGGCTCCGCGCCGGACTCGCCGTCGCGCCCACCGCATCCGCACGCGACGCCGTGCTGCGTCGGGCGGGAGAACGTCTCGGCATCGCCCTCGCGCCCGTCGTCGGCGCCCTCAACCTCGACGAGGTCGTCATCAGCGGCCCCGTCGAACTCCTCGACGGTCCGCTCACCCAGGCGGCCATCGAGACCTTCCGCGCCCGCACGATGGCCGAGTTCCACGGCGATCTGACGGTGCGGATGTCCGACCTCGGTCAGGACATCGTCATGCGCGGCGCCGCCGCCATGGTCCTGTCGGGGAGGCTCGGGGTCTCCTGAACCCGAGCCCACAACGCACCACCCAGCACCAACCTGCACCAGCGGGAGCGCCATCCGGCGACACCGCAATTCGAAGAAGAAGGAATGCACGAATGAAGCGAAAGATCGGAGCCGTCGCCGCCGCGACCGCTGCGCTCGTCGTCCTCGCGGGCTGCTCGACCACGCCGGCCGCGCCGAACCCGGACGACGCCAAGGGCCAGAACATCACCTTCTGGGTGATGGGAGGTGACACCCCGGACGCTCTGCGCGACTACCTGAAGACTGAGTACAACAAGGCGACCGGGGGCACCCTCACTATCGAACAGCAAGACTGGAGTGACGCTCTCGCGAAGCTCACCACAGCGCTGCCCGACGCAAAGAATACTCCGGACGTCACCGAGATCGGGAACACCTGGTCGCCCACCTTCACCAACGTCGGCGCCTTCAGCGACATCTCCGACATGTACGACGAGCTCGGCGGCAAGAAGCTGCTGCAGTCCTTCGTCGACGTCGGGGCCGTCGACGGCAAGAACTACGCCCTGCCGTACTACTTCGGCTCGCGCTACATGTTCTACCGCAAGGACCTCTACGCGGCAGCCGGCGTCCAGGTGCCGACCACGCTCCCGCAGCTGACCGAGGTCGCCACGAAGCTCCGCAGCGACTCGCTCTCCGGGTTCTACATCGGCGGCGAGGACTGGCGCAACGGTGTCTCGTGGATCTTCGCCTACGGCGGAGACCTCGCCAAGAAGGACGGCGACAAGTGGAAGTCGACCCTCTCCGACCCCAAGTCGATCGAGGGCCTGACCGCGCTGCAGCAGCTCTACAAGGCGGCGTCCAACGCGCCCGTCACGGAGGCCGACAGCACCCCGTGGGTCAACATCAACACCCAGCCCGGTGCCGCCGCGCCCGAGGCCGCGACGATCATCGCACCCGGATGGGCGCACTGGTCGATCGGGGACGTCGCCCCCGACCCGAAGGACGCCACCAAGACCATCGCGACCTGGAACGATGCCGTCTTCGGCAACTTCGTGCTCCCCGGTGTCGACGGCGGCGTCGCCCCGGTGTTCGCCGGCGGCTCGAACATCGCGATCTCGGCGGCCTCGACCAAGCAGGCCGGAGCGCGGGAGCTCATGAAGATCATCTTCAGCGACAAGTACCAGAAGATGCTCGGCGAGAACGGTCTCGGCCCCGCCAACTCGGACTTCACCTCCTCGCTCGGTGACGACCAGTTCGCGAAGGCGCTCATCGAGTCCGCCCAGGCGTCCAAGCTCACCCCGGCCGCGGTCGGCTGGGCGGGCGTCGAAGGCTCCGGCCTGCTCGAGGAGTTCTTCGGCAAGGTCAACGGCGGCGGCGACATCGCCTCCCTCGCGGCCGAATACGACAAGAAGATCGACGCGCTCATCAACAAGAGCTGACGATCCCGCCGGTCGGGCGGCGCGCGCTGCCGCCGCCCGACCGGCACCATCCCATCCCACCTCACCCACCCGTAGCCTTCGAAGGGAGGATCCCGCATGTCCACCCACACCCCCGGCCCGCGCATCCAGCCGCGACGTACGACGCCCGTCCCGTACGTGCTCATCGTGCCCGCCGTCGTCGCCCTGCTGCTGGGCCTCGGCTATCCGCTCGTCTGGCAGTTCATCACCGCCTTCCAGAAGTACGGGCTCTCCCAGCAGTTCGGCAAGCCGCCCGAGTGGGTCGGCGTCGCCAACTTCGCCGACCTGCTCTGGAACGGCGAGTTCTGGACCGTGCTCGTGCGCTCCCTGCTGTTCTGCGTCGTGACCGCGGCGGTGACCCTCGTGATCGGGGTGCTGCTCGCGGTGCTCATGAACGCCGTCTCCCGCGCCGCCCGCCTCATCCTGCAGATCTCGCTGCTGTTCGCCTGGGCGATGCCCGTCGCGGCAGCCACCACCGTCTTCATCTGGCTGTTCGACCGCCGCCGCGGCGTCGTCAACTACCTGCTGGACGCCATCCCCGGCGTCGACATGAACCGCTTCGACTGGCTCGGGCATCCGCTCACCTTCTTCCTGGTGGCGAGCATCCTGATCGTCTGGATGTCGGTGCCGTTCGTCTCCTTCGCCGTCTACGCGGGCCTCACCCAGATCTCCGAGGAGGTCATGGAGGCTGCGCAGATCGACGGCGCGAACGCCGGGCAGCGCTTCCGCGGCATCATCCTGCCGATGATCCGTCCGGTGCTCTCGATCGTGCTGCTGCTGCAACTCATCTGGGACCTGCGGGTGTTCGCGCAGATCACCCTGCTGAAAGACGCCGGCTCCAAGTCGGGTGACTTCGACCTGCTCGGCACCTACATCTACAAACTCGGCGCCGCATCCAACGACTTCGGCATGGCGAGCGCGGTCTCGATCATCGTGCTCATCATCACGATCGCCATCAGCTGGGCCTACGTGCGCGAGCTGATCAAGGAGGACGAGGCACAGTGAACAGCGTCAAGGTGCGGCGTCTCGCCCTCAGCACGCTCGCGATCATCCTCGCGATCGTCTGGATCTTCCCCGTCTACTGGATGGTGAACTCCTCCTTCATCTCCACCGCGGTGCTGCAGCAGTTCACGCCGCACTTCTTCCCCGGGCAGTACTTCACCTGGTCGAACTTCAGCGGTGCGATCGCCGACGGCTCCTTCTTCGGGGCGCTCGGCATGAGCGTCACGATCACCCTCATCGTGGTGGCGTTCTGCCTCGTGTTCGCCTTCCTCGGTGCCGTCGCCATCAGCCGCTTCCGGTTCCGCGGGCGCAAGAGCTTCGTGCTCGCGCTGCTGCTGATCCAGATGCTGCCCGCCGAGGGGCTCTTCATCGCGCAGTACAAGATGGTGTCGTCGGTGGGGCTGCTCAACACCGTGATCGGGGTGAGCGTCATCTACATCGCCGCCGTCATCCCGTTCACGATCTGGATGCTGCGCGGCTTCGTCGCGGGCGTGCCGGCCGAGCTCGAGGAGGCCGCCATGGTCGACGGGCTCAGCCGCTTCCAGGCCTTCATGCGCATCACCTTCCCGCTGCTGGCCCCCGGGCTCGTGGCATCCGGGGTGTACGCGTTCCTTCAGGCCTGGAACGAGTTCACGGTCGCGGTCGTGCTGCTGCCCGCGGAGTCGGCCGAGACGCTGCCGCTCTGGCTGCGCGGCTTCGTGCAGGCCTCCGCCACCCGCGAGACCGACTGGGGCCAGGTGATGGCGGCCTCGACGATCGTCGCGATCCCCGTCATCGTGTTCTTCCTCATCGTGCAGGGCCGGATGACGAGCGGCATCGTCGGGGGCGCGGTCAAGGGATGAGAGAGCTGCTGCTGCCCGGCTTCGTCGGCACGACGCTGCCCGACTGGCTCGCCGCCCGCCTGCGCGGCGGCCTCGGCGGGGTGTGCCTGTTCGCCGACAACATCGTCTCGCCCGCGCAGCTGCGCGAGCTCACCGCGGCGATCCGTGCGGCGAACCCGCTCGCGCTCATCGCGATCGACGAGGAGGGCGGGGATGTCACCCGGCTCTTCGCGGGGAGCGGCTCGCCGTATCCGGGGAACGCCGTGCTCGGACGGCTCGACGATCCGGAGCTCACGGCATCCGTCGGTGCGGCGGTCGCGGCCGAGCTGCGTGCTGCGGGCGTGAACCTCAACTTCGCGCCCGACGTCGACCTCAACTCGAACCCCGACAACCCGGTGATCGGGGTGCGCAGCTTCGGCACCGATCCCGAGCTCGTGGCCCGGCACACGAGCGCCTGGGTCGCCGCGCACGAGGCGGGCGGGGTCGCGGTCAGCGCCAAGCACTTCCCGGGGCACGGCGACACGGCCGCCGATTCGCACCACGCGCTGCCGGTCGTCGACCTGCCGCTCGAGGCGCTGCGTGCGCGCGAGCTCGTGCCGTTCCGGGCGGCGATCGCCGCGGGGGCGCGCACCATCATGTCGAGCCACATCCTGCTGCCGCAGCTCGACCCGCACGCGCCCGCGACCTTCTCCTCGCGCATCCTGCGCGAGCTGCTGCGGGGCGAGCTCGGCTTCACGGGTGTCGTCGTCTCCGATGCGCTCGACATGGTGGGCGCCTCGGGCGAGATCGGCATCCCCGCGGCCGCCGTGCGCGCGCTCGCGGGCGGCTGCGAGCTGCTGTGCATCGGCACCCGCAACACGGATGCGCAGCTCGGCGAGATCGAGGACGCGATCGCCGCCGCGGTCGCGAGCGGCGAGCTGAGCACCGAGCTGCTCGCGGAGGCCGTGGCCCGTGTGCGCGCGCTCGCCGAGTCGCTCGCGGCGGAGCCGTCGGTCGCGCCGCCGGGCGTCGCGCCCGAGCCGTTCGTGACCGATCCGGCGCGCATCGCCTCCGCCTTCGACGTGCGAGCGGGGGTGGTCATCCCGCGGGGTGCGCTCCTGCTGAGCCTCGAGACGCGGGCCAACATGGCGGTCGGCCCCGACGTGCCGTGGGGGCTCGCGAGCGTCGGGCTCGCGCCGCTCCCGGTGCACGACGGCGAACAGCTGCCGGCATCGAGCGCGCCGTACCTGATCGTCGGCAAAGACAACCACCGTCACGCGTGGACGCGCGCGCTCATCGACGACGCCCGCGCCGCACGGCCCGGCACCGTCGTGATCGACATGGGCTGGCCAGCCCCCGACCGCGCCTACGCCGACATCGCCACCTTCGGCGCCTCGCGCAGCGTCGCGGCGGCGCTTCGCGCCCTCCTCGAGGGAGGCGCATCGTGAGGCTCGGGCTCGACATCGGCGGCACCAAGACGGATGCCGTCGCCGTCGGCGAAGACGGCCGCGTCGTCGAGACGCTGCGGTTGCCGACGGGGTTCGGGGCGGATGCCGTGCTGGGCACCGCGGTCGCGGCCGTGCGGCAGCTGGCGCTCGCGACGGACACCCCGGTCGAGGCGTTCCGATCGATCGGCATCGGCATCCCGGGCTCGGTCGATCCGGGCACCGGACGCGTCAGCCACGCCGTCAACCTGGGGCTCGCCGACCTGGAGCTGGGGGCGGAGCTCGAACGCCGACTCGGGCACGCCGTGCGGGTCGAGAACGATGTGAACGCTGCAGCGCTTGGCGCCTTCCACCTGCAGGGGCTCGGCTCCGGCCAGTCGATGGCCTACCTGAACGTCGGCACCGGCCTCGCCGCCGGCCTCGTGCTGGGCGGCGAGCTGTGGCGCGGCGTGAGCGGCGTCGCCGGCGAGATCGGGCACATCCCGGTCGACCCGGCCGGTCCCCTCTGCCCGTGCGGACAGCGTGGCTGCATCGAGCTGTACGCGTCCGGATCGGCGGTCGCGCGGCAGTGGCCGAGCGATGACCCGCTTCCGGTGCGCGCGCTGTTCGCGGCCGCGGCATCCGGCGACCGGGTGGCGCGCCAGGTGCGCGACCGCCTGCTGCAGGGGGTGGCCGAGGCGGCCCGCCTGCTCGTGCTCACGGTCGACGTGGACGACGTCGTGATCGGCGGCGGCATCAGCCGCCTCGGCGACGAGTTCATCGACGGTGTGCATGCCGTCATCGCGCGCTGGGAGGCGGCCTCGCCGTTCGTCGCCTCGCTCGGCCTCGGTGCCCGGCTGCGGCTGCTGCCCCCCGACTTCCCGGCCGCCGCCGTCGGTGCCGCGTTCGTCGGCGACCCAGAAGCGAACACGCTGGAGGTGGTCTGATGGCCGAGATCGTGATCCTCCCCGGAACCCCGGACGAGGCGAAGGCCGCCGCGGGCGAGCTCGCCGCCGACCTCATCGAGCGCGTCGTGCGGCAGAAGCCGGATGCCGTGCTCGGCCTCGCGACCGGCTCGACGCCCCTGCCGGTGTGGCGCGCCCTCGCGGCCCGCGAGCTCGGCTGGTCGCGCGTGCGCGGCTTCGCGCTCGACGAGTACGTCGGGCTCCCCGCGGGGCACCCCGAGAGCTACCGCGCGGTCATCACGCGCGAAGTCGTCGACACCCTCGGCCTCACGCCCTCGCTCGTCCACGTGCCTGGGGACGACGGCGGCGAGCTCGGCACCGCGGGCGACCGCTACGAGGCCGCGATCGCGGCGGCCGGGGGTGTCGACATCCAGGTACTCGGCATCGGACGCACCGGGCACATCGGCTTCAACGAGCCCGGTTCGTCGTTCGCCTCCCGCACGCGCGTGAAGACGTTGACCGAGGCGACCCGAGCCGACAACGCGCGCTTCTTCGCCGACGCCTCCGAGGTTCCGCGGCACTGCCTCACGCAGGGGCTCGGCACGATCCTCGACGCGCGCGCGCTCGTGCTGCTGGCCTTCGGGGAGTCGAAGGCGGATGCCGTGGCCGGTGCCGTCGAGGGGCCCGTGTCGGCGTCGCTGCCGGGCTCCGCGATCCAGCTGCACCCCGAGGTGACGGTGCTGCTCGACGAGGCGGCGGCGTCGAAGCTGCGCTTCGCCGACTACTACCGCTACGCCTGGGAGAACCGGCCCGACTGGGCGCTCTGAGCCGCCGTCGAGGGCGGGGCCCTCAGCGGATGCGCGCGCCCGCGGCCCACACGGCCGTCACGGCGCCCTCGGCGCCCAGCGCCACGGCATCCGCCGCGTAGCCGGGCTCGAGCAGGCCCAGACGGTCGCCGTAGCCGAGCGCGCGGGCGGGCACCGCGGTCACCGCGCCCACGGCATCCGGCCAGGGCAGCCCGACCACGTCGACGGCCCGCCGCAGCGCCGCGTCGAGGGTGAGGGTCGAGCCGGCGATCGTCGAGGTGCCCGACAGCACGGCGAGCCCCTCGCGCACCGTCACGTTGAGCACCCCCAGACGGTAGTCGCCGTCGGCGCTGCCCGCGGCCGCCATGGCGTCGGTGATGAGCGCGATCCGGTCCGGTGCCTCGTCGAACGCGAGTGCGACCACCGCGTCGTGCACGTGGTGTCCGTCGAGGATCACCTCGAGCGTCACCCGCTCGTCCGAGAGCGCCGCCATCACGGGACCCGGCGCGCGGTGGTGGATGCCGTTCATGGCGTTGAAGGCATGCGTCAGGATGCTGGCCCCGCGGTCGAAGGCGCGCGCGGTGGTGTCGAAGTCGGCCTCGGTGTGCCCGACCGCGACCCGCACCCCCGCTCCCACGAGCCGGTCGATCGCGTCGTCGGCTCCGGGCAGCTCGGGGGCGATGGTGAGCTGCCTGAGGGTGCCGGAGGCGGCGTCGAGCAACTCGTCGACCGCGATCGCATCCGGCTGTCGCAGGTAGTCGAGATGGTGCGCCCCGCGCCGCTCCGGCGCGAGGAACGGCCCCTCGAGGTGGGTGCCGAGCACGAGCGGGTCGGCGGATGCCAGCGCCGCCACCTCGGTGAGGCGGGTGCGCAGCGCGGCGAGCGGGCTCGCCACGAGTGACACGACGGATCGCGTGGTCCCGTGCGCGCGGTGGGTCGCGAGCGCCCCCGCGAGCTGCTCACCCCCGTCGTCGAAGGCGTGACCGCCGCCGCCGTGCCCGTGGATGTCGACGAAGCCCGGCACGAGGCGCGCCCCGCCGAGGTCGATGCGTTCCACGGCATGTGGTGCCTCGCCGGCACCGACGGCGGCGATCGCGTCGCCCTCGAACAGCACCCAGCCATCCGGGGTCTCGCCACGCGCGTCGGTGACGAGAGCCGAATGCAGCAGCAGCGTCATGCCCCGAGCCTAGGGGCGGGCACTCCCGGAGGCACGGTGCCTGGCGGGAGTGCCGCCCCCCATCCGGCGCTTCGCGAGGGCGAACCCGGCGAGCGCCGCGCCCGAGAGCAGGAGCGCGATCGAGGCGGTGCCGAGCGCGGCGATCCCGCCGGCTCCCGTGTCGGGCAGGCGCGGTGCGCCGCCCGCGGACGGGTCGGTCGAGGTGCCGCCGCCTCCGCTGCCGCCGCCCACCGCGACGGTGAACCACTCGGCGGTGGTCGCGAACCACGGATCGGTCGCCGTGCTGCCGTTATCGGCCGCACGACGGATGTCCGCGGCGTCGAAGAGTGTCTGGAAGATGAACACGCGTCGTCCGTTGAGCTCGGCGAGGCGGTTCGCCGGGATCTCGAACGTCGAGTCGAGTGACGACGACACCGTCGGATCGGTCGAGGTCGGGGTGGTGAAGGGAACCGAGTTGGTGATCCCGGTCGACACGATCGCCCCGCCGTCGAGGTAGACCAGCTCCCCCGCGAGACGGTAGGCGGTGCCTGGCTCCAGGTTGGCGTAGAAGACCCGGTCGCGCACCTCGCGGCTGCTCGGGGTGACGACGCCGTTCGCGACGGCTCCGACGTAGGCCTGGCTCCACAGGGCGATGGCGGTGCTCGCCGTCGCGGTGTAGCTGTTGGTGACGGTGACGGCCTGCGCGCTGGGGGCCGTCGCGTCGATCGTCAGCGAGCTCGTCGAGAAGGTGTGGCCCGTCCAGGTGACGCCGGGGACGGCCGGGTAGCCGGGTTCGGTGAAGGTGACGACGGAGCCGTCGGGCAGGCCGGTGACGGTGCGCGTCGATCCATCCGCCGGCACGGTCAGTGTCTGTTCTGCGCCTCCGTCGACGCGGTAGGCGATCGTGAACATCGTCGTGCTCGGCACCAGACCGGCCGGGCCGGAGAGCGCCTTGCGGATCGAGAACCCGCCGGTCGCCGGTGCCGTGCCCGCATCGATGTCGAGCGTCGCGGCGAAGCCGTAGTGGTGCACCTCACCGCTGTTGCGCAGCGCCAGCGTGCCCGCGACGATCTGGCCCTCGATGAGCGTCTTGGCGCCGGGTGCGGTGATGAGCGTGCTCTGCGGTGCGAGGAAGCTGCCGGGGATGATGCCGTTGCCGGTGAGCGTCGCGGTGCTCCCCGCGGGCTGCTCGACGTTCCACAGCATGTAGCGGGCGAAGTTGTTGTCGGTCTGGCCGCCCGGCGCGTCGTAGGCGCCGATGGTCTCCATGGGCAGGTTGGCCGTGGCGCCGTCGGCGACGAGCAGGCGGATCACGAGCGTGGTGGTCGCCGAGGGCTTCGCCGCGTCGAAGCGCAGCTTCCAGTCGCCGCTGGGCAGCGTGGCGGCGTCGACGGTCCACACGTTGACCCGTCCCGCGGTGAGGGTCAGCTCGCGTTCCATCCCCGAGCCCGAGAGCGCCGGTGTCGCGACCGTGCCGACGAGCGCGCCATCCGCGATGCCCTTCGCCGCGGAGGTGAGTGCCGTGACGTCGGCAGCGCTGACGAAGTCGGAGAATGCGCCCGGCTGGGTGACCGATGCGGGCGTCTGGCTGAAGTTCGACTGCTCGATCACGGCGCCGGAGCAGTCGGTCGCGCCTGCGGCTTGCACGCACACGCCGTTGCCACGGGACGCGACGTTCAGACCCGTGGTGTCGCCGACCATGACGAGGCCCTGGGTCGCCGCCGTTCCGGGATTGCCGCCCGAGGAGACGCGGATCAGCTGGGTCGAGCCTGCGCGGTCGTACGACCCGGCGACGAGGCGCACGTACTCGCCGTTGCTGTGCTGCGGCAGCGTGTAGGCGGAGGAGCCGGCGGCCGCGTGGATCAGGTTGTACGGGCCGTAGGGCGACTTGGACGAGACGGCTCCCGCGGCCGCGACGCTGCCCTCGATCTCGTGGTTGGAGAGTTCGGCGTCGCCGAGCGACACGACGGTGAAGCCGCTCGCACCGGCCAGCGGGTTGACGGTCGAAGGTGCCGCGAGCGCCGGGGTGGCGGTGAGCAGTGCTCCCGCGGCGACGGCGGTGGCTGCGACGAGCGCGCCGAGGGTGCGGAGGCTGGCGCGGGTTCCGCGCGGGCGACGGGGGGCAGAGCTGTGGGCAGGCATGGGGGAATGGACTCCAAGAGTGGTGCACTCGAGCGGCGCCGACGGCGGCGAGTGCGATTCCGGCTTTTCGGGCGCCGGAATGCGGGATGTGTGTACCCCGAATACTAGCCGCGGCTGTCCCCCGGATGGGAGCGCTCCCAGGGTTTGGCCCCCATCGGGGGTAGACCGACCGAGGATCCCTCAGCGGAAGATGATGGTGCGCGCCCCGTCGAGCAGCACGCGATCCTCCGAGAACCACTTGACGGCCTGCGTGAGCGTGCGGCTCTCCTCGTCCTGACCGATCGAGACGAGCTCGGCCGGCGTGCGGGTGTGGTCGACGCGCACGATGTTCTGCTCGATGATCGGTCCCTCGTCGAGGTCGCTCGTGACGAAATGCGCGGTCGCGCCGATGATCTTGACCCCGCGTGCGTGCGCCTGCTTGTAGGGGTTCGCGCCCTTGAACCCGGGCAGGAAGGAGTGGTGGATGTTGATGATCCGCCCGCTGAGCGCCTCGCAGAGCTCCGGCGAGAGGATCTGCATGTAACGCGCGAGCACCACGAGCTCGATGTCGTGCTCCTCGACGAGCTCGAGCACGCGGTCCTCGAACGCCAGCTTCTGCCCGGGGCTCGTGACCGGATGCGCCTCGAAGGGGATCCCGTAGAACGCCGCGAGCTCCCCGAGATCCGGATGGTTCGCCAGCACGAGCGGGATGTCGACCGCGAGCTGGCCCGCCCGCTGGCGGAAGAGCAGGTCGTTGAGGCAGTGCGCGGCCTTCGACGCGAGCACGAGGGTGCGCAGCGGCCGGCCGACCACGTCGAGCTGCCACGTCATCCCGTACCGCGCCGTGACGGGTGCCAGCGCCGCCTCGAAGCGCTCGCGGCTCGCGGCCGACTCGACCTGCAGTCGCATGAAGAAGGTGCCCGTGTCGTCGCTGGAGAACTGCTGCGACTCGGTGATGTTGCCCTCCGCCTCGACGATCGCGCCGCTGATGGCGTGCACGATGCCCGGCCGGTCCTCGCAGACCAGCGTGAGGATCCAGTGCGTCGAGGTCATGGGATACCAGCGTAGGGCGTCGGCGGGGGCGTCTAGGCTCGACGGGTGAGCGCCAGCACCACCGGTTTCCCCTTCTTCCGCCTGCTCGTGCTCACCGGGGCGATCTTCGCATCCGTCTCGAGCGAGTTCCTGCCCACCGGTCTGCTGCCCGAGATGGCGGCAGAGCTGAAGGTCTCCGAGTCGCAGATCGGCCTGCTCGTGACCGTCTTCGCCGGCACGGTGGTGCTCTCGACCGCACCGCTCACGGTGCTCACCCGCAACTACTCGCGCAAGTGGCTCATGGTGCTGCTGCTCGGGGTGTTCGCCCTCGCCAACGTGCTGTGCGCCATCGCCCCGAGCTACTGGTTCCTGCTCGGCGCGCGCGTGCTGGGCGGGCTCGCGCACGGCCTGTTCTGGGCCGTGACCGGCCCCTACGCGGCTCGCCTCGTGCCCCGCCACCAGTTGGCACGCGCCATCTCGATCACCAACGCGGGCGGCACGATGGCGTTCATCCTCGGGGTGCCGCTCGGCACCTTCCTCGGGCACGCGCTCGGATGGCGTCTCGCCTTCGCGGCGATGGCGGCGGTGGTCGTGGTGTTCATGGTGCTCGTGATCCTGTACCTGCCGCCGGTCTCCCACCTCGTGCCGCTCGCGACGGGCGAGATCGCGATCCCGGCCCGCAAGGACCGCTCCCTCCCCGCGGTCGTCATCGTCTGCATCACCGTCGTGCTCGTCATCACGGGGCACAACCTCTTCTACACCTACATCGCGCCGTGGGTGATCCAGGTCGGCGGGGTCGATCAGGCGGGCGTCAGCGGGCTGCTGTTCGCCTACGGGGCGGCGGGGGCGATCGGCCTCGCGCTCAGCGGGGCCTTCGGCGACCGGTTCCCGCGCGCATCCGTCAACCTCGCGCTCGCGGGCGTCGTGGTGAGCGTGCTCGCGCTCGCGGCGTTCGGCACCTCGGTGATCCCGATCGTGATCGGCATGGTGATCTGGAGCATCTTCTTCGGCGGCTTCCCCGCCCTCATGCACTCGCGGGTGCTGCACTCGGCCTCCGAGCGCATCCGCGATCTCGCGGCGGCGTGGCTGACGACCGCGTTCAACCTCGCGATCGGCACCGGGGCGCTCGTGGGCGGTGTTCTGCTCGACCGCTTCGGCATCGAGGTGCTGCCGTGGATCGCGGCGGCGGTCGTCGCGGTGGCGCTCGGCTTCGTGCTCGCGACCGACCGGCGGCGGATGGCGCTGCACCACTAGCGCCACGGCCGCATCCCGCATCGCCTACACTGAACCCGTCGCGACTGGCGTTCGGATGGGTCACCATCGGGGAGCGACGCACACGTGAACGGCGGCCGTACGCCTGGGCCGCCCCCGCAGTACCGGGTAGTTTTTACGTGACGTGAGGAGCGCCAGTGTCCGCCGAATCCACCTTCCTTTCCCCGCTTTCCGAGGTCGACCCCGAGGTCGCCGCCGCGCTCGAGGCCGAGCTCGACCGCCAGCGCACGACGCTCGAGATGATCGCATCCGAGAACTTCGTGCCGCGCGCCGTGCTCGAGGCGCAGGGCTCCGTGCTCACCAACAAGTACGCCGAGGGCTACCCCGGGCGTCGCTACTACGGCGGATGCGAGTTCGTCGACGTGGTCGAGACGCTCGCCATCGAGCGCGCCAAGCAGCTCTTCGGCGCGGCCTTCGCCAACGTGCAGCCGCACTCGGGTGCCTCCGCCAACGCCGCGGTGCTCGCCGCGATCGCGCAGCCGGGCGACCGCATCCTGGGTCTGGAGCTCGCCCACGGCGGCCACCTCACCCACGGCATGAAGCTCAACTTCTCGGGCAAGCTCTACGAGGCCCACTCCTACAAGGTCGACCCGGAGACCTTCCGCGTCGACCTCGACGAGGTGCGTCGGGTGGCGCTCGAGGTGCAGCCGCAGGTGATCATCGCCGGCTGGTCGGCCTACCCGCGTCAGCTCGACTTCGCCGCCTTCCGGGCGATCGCCGACGAGGTGGGAGCGAAGCTCTGGGTCGACATGGCCCACTTCGCGGGGCTCGTGGCCGCGGGCCTGCACCCCTCGCCGGTGCCGCACGCGCACGTCACGAGCTCGACCGTGCACAAGACGATCGGCGGGCCGCGCTCGGGCTTCATCCTCACCAACGATGAGGAGCTCGCCAAGAAGATCAACTCGAACGTCTTCCCCGGCCAGCAGGGCGGGCCGCTCATGCACGTGATCGCGGCGAAGGCGACGGCGTTCAAGCTGGCGGGCACGCCGGAGTTCCGCGACCGTCAGGAGCGCACCATCCGCGGCGCGCAGCTGCTCGCCGAGCGGCTGACGGCGCCGGATGCGAAGGCCGCGGGCGTGGACGTGCTGACGGGGGGCACCGATGTGCACCTCGTGCTCGTCGACCTGCGCACCTCGGAGTTCAGCGGCAAGGAGGCGGAGGACCGCCTGCACGAGGTCGGCATCACGGTCAACAAGAACTCGGTGCCGAACGACCCGCGCCCGCCGATGGTGACCTCGGGTGTGCGCATCGGCACCCCGGCGCTCGCCACCCGCGGCTTCGGCGACGCGGAGTTCGCCGAGGTGGCCGACGTGATCGCGCTCGCCCTGCAGCCGGAGGCCGACATCCCGGCCCTGCGTGCCCGCGTGGCCACCCTCGCGACCGCCTTCCCGCTCTACGAGGGCCTCACCTCCCCGGGCTCCTGGAAGTGAGGCGTCAGTTTGTGTCGCCTGAGCGCGCCTCCACGCGACAGAAAGTGACGCCTCAGGGATGAGCGCACGGGTACTCGACGGGATCGCGACGGCGAGCGCGATCAAGGGGGAGTTGTGTGAGCGGGTCGCGGCGCTCGCGGCACGGGGCGTCGTGCCGGGGCTCGGCACGCTGCTCGTCGGGGCAGACCCCGGATCGGTGAGCTACGTCACCGGCAAGCACCGCGACTCGGCCGAGGTCGGCATCCGCTCGATCCGCGAAGAGCTGCCCGCGGATGCGACCGAGGCGGATGTGCGTGCCGCCATCGCGCGGCTGAACGCCGATCCCGAGGTCACCGGCTACATCGTGCAGCTGCCGCTGCCGACCGGCATCGACGAGAACGCGATGCTCGAGCTGATCGACCCCGCGAAGGACGCCGACGGGCTGCACCCCACCAACCTCGGTCGCCTCGTGCTCGGCGTGGACGGCGAATTGCACTCGCCGCTGCCGTGCACCCCCGCGGGCGTCGTCGAGCTGCTGCGCCGCCACGAGGTGCCGATCGCCGGCAAGCACGTCACGATCATCGGGCGCGGCCTCACGGTGGGTCGCCCGCTCGGCCTCGTCTTCACCCGCAAGGGCGTCGACGCGACCGTCACCCTCACCCACTCACGAACCCCCGACATCGCCGCGGAGGTGCGCCGCGCGGACATCGTGGTCGCCGCCGTCGGCGTGCCGCACTTCGTGAAGCCCGAGTGGGTGAAGCCGGGCGCGGCCGTGCTGGATGTGGGCGTCACGCGCGTCGGCACCACCGAGTCGGGCCGGGCGAAGCTCGCGGGCGACGTCGACCCGGCGGTCGCCGAGGTGGCGGGATGGCTCTCGCCGAACCCCGGCGGCGTCGGCCCGATGACCCGCGCCCTGCTCATCTCGAACGTCGTGGATGCGGCGGAGCGTTCCGTCGCCCGCTGAGGCGCGCCCGCATCCGGCGCCGCGGCTCAGCGGAACGAGGTGACGACCGAGTTCCGCTGGTACTCGAACACGATGTTGGTGCGGGTGGAGGCGACGCTCCGCTGTGCGGAGAGGTGCTCGACGACGAAGGCGCGCAGGGCGCTCGAGTCCTCGACGGCGACATGCATGATGAAGTCGTCCGCGCCGCCGAGGAAGAACAGCTGGATCACCGGGGGGAGTCGCCCGACATCTTCCGCGAACGCCGTGATGCTCTCCTGGCGCGACCCCGGTCGCAGGGCGACCCCGATGATGGCGTGCAGGCCGCGGCCGAGGGCGTGCTGATCGATGCTCGCGTGGAACCCGCCGATGATCCCGCGGTCGAGCAGGCCCTTCAGCCTCAGATGCGCGGTCGAGGGGGCGACGCCGGCGTGGGCGGCGAGTTCGGCGTTGGTCATGCGCGCGTCGTCGCTCAGGCGGGACACGATCGTGTGGTCGACCTCGTCCAGGCCATCCGGTCGAAGGATGTTCGACGACGATGGCTCGTTTGCCTCGTTCATTGTCGCAATCTAGCAAATCAGGGAAATAGATCGACGATTCGGCACTCATGGCCCCGAATCGATGAAACTTCCGCGATTCTGGTCGCCAGAGTGCCGTGCCGTGGGCGCGGCGGTGTTCCCAAGGAGTCGAGCATGCGCGTCGGTGTTCCCGCAGAGGTCAAGAACAATGAGCGTCGCGTCGCGCTGACCCCCGCGGGTGTCGACGCGCTCGTCGCGCGCGGGCACGAGGTGCTCGTGCAGCAGGGGGCGGGGCTCGGCGCCCGACTGAGCGACGACGAGTACCGCGCGGCAGGCGCCGAGATCGTGGCGACGGCCGAGGAGGTGTGGGGCTCCGCGGAACTGCTGATCAAGGTGAAGGAGCCCATCGCCTCCGAGTACGGGCTGCTGAGCGCGGACCAGGTGCTCTTCACCTACCTGCACCTCGCGGCGGATCGCCCGCTCACCGAGGCGCTCATGGCATCCGGCACCACCGCCGTGGCCTACGAGACCGTTCAACTGCCCGACCGCAGCCTCCCGCTGCTCTCGCCCATGAGCGAGGTCGCGGGGCGGCTCTCGATCGTCGTCGGCGCGGGCTCGCTGCTCGCCACCGGCGGTGGCCGCGGGATGCTGCTGGGCGGCGTCGCCGGCACCCCGCCCGCGCGGGTGGTCGTGATCGGCGGCGGCGTCGCGGGGGAGCACGCGGCCGCCAACGCCCTCGGACTCGGGGCACAGGTGACCGTCATCGACATCTCGCTCGCGCGCCTCCGCGACCTCGAACGCCGCTTCGACGGGCGCATCGTGACGCTCGTGTCGAGCCGCTACGCGATCGCCGAGGCGCTGCGGGATGCGGATCTCGTGATCGGCTCGGTGCTCATCCCCGGGGCTGCGGCGCCCAAGCTCGTGACCGACGAGATGGTCGCGCAGATGAAGCCGGGTGCCGTGCTCGTCGACATCGCGATCGACCAGGGCGGATGCTTCGAGGGCTCGCACCCGACGACGCACGATGCGCCCACCTTCGCGGTGCACGACACCCTCTACTACTGCGTCGCCAACATGCCCGGAGCCGTTCCCGTCACCTCGACCCGCGCGCTCACCAACGCGACGCTGCCCTACGTGCAGACGATCGCCGACCGCGGCTGGGATGCTGCTGCCGCGGCCGACCCGGCGCTGGCCGCGGGGCTCAACGTGCGCGGTGGCGTGGTCGTCAACGCGGCGGTGGCCGCGGCTCTCGGGCTGTAGCCTCCGCCCCTACCGCTCCCGCCGCGCCCCCGCCGACGGCGTCACGACGAAGGTCACCGGCTGCGCGAAGCCGTGTTCCGCGAACGCCCCGTCGACGGCGACCTGCAGCTGCGAGACGAGCTCGCGCGGTGCGAGGGCGATGGCCGAGCCGCCGAAGCCGCCGCCCGTCATCCGTGCGCCGATCGCGCCGGCCGCCTGTGCCGTCTCGACGGCCAGGTCGAGCTCGGGCACCGAGATCTCGAAGTCGTCGCGCATCGAGCGGTGGGAGGCGTCGAGCAGCTCGCCGATCGCGCGCGGGCCCGCCTCGGCGAGCGCCGCGACCGTGTCGAGCACCCGCTGGTTCTCGGTGACCACGTGCCGCACCCGGCGGAAGGTGACGTCGTCGAGCAGCTCCTTCGCGCGCGGGAGGTCGTCGACCGTGACGTCGCGCAGCGATCGCACCCCGAGCGCCGCCGCGCCCGCCTCGCACGACGCGCGGCGCTCCCGGTAGCCGCCCGAGGCGTGCTGGTGCTCCACCTGGGTGTCGATCACGAGGATCGCGAGGTCGTTCTCGGCAAGCCGCAGCTCGACCGCGCGGGCGTGCTCGCTGCGGCAGTCGATGAAGACGGCGGCGTCGTCGCGGCCGAGCAGCGAGGCGAGCTGGTCCATGATCCCGGTGGGGGCGCCCACGAAGTCGTTCTCGGCGACGCGTCCGACGCGCGCGAGGGTGGGGCGGTCGAGCTCGAGCCCCCACAGTTCGGTGAGGGCGAGCGCCACCGCCCCCTCGATCGCGGCGGACGACGACAGCCCCGCGCCGACCGGCACATCCGATTCGAGCATGATGTCGACGCCGGGGGCTGCCCGCAGCTCGACGTGCCCGAGCTGCCCGAGCGCCCACGCGACGCCGAGCGGGTAGGCGGCCCAGCCGCTCACGGCATCCGGCGCGAGCTCGGGCAGCGGGATCTCGGCCACCTCGTCGGAGAGCGTCGAGGCGACCCGGATGATGCGGTCGTTGCGCAGGTCGGCGGCGGCGAAGGTGCGCCGGTCGATCGCGAATGGCAGCACGAAGCCCTCGTTGTAGTCGGTGTGCTCGCCGATCAGGTTGGCGCGCCCCGGAGCGGACCAGATGCCCTCAGGCGCCGCACCGAACGCCTGCTCGAACTCCCGCGCCACGATCTCGCGAAGATCCTCGCTCATACCGATGCCACCGCCTCCCGCAGCCGTGCGGCCGCATCCTCCGGAACGATATCCGCCACCCAGGCGCCCATCGCCGCTTCCGAGCCCGCGAGGAACTTGAGGCGGTCTGCCCCCCGGCGCGGCGAGGTGATCTGCAGCATGAGCCGCACCGCATCGCGCCCCTCGCGCACGGGCGCCTGGTGCCAGGCGGCGATGTAGGGGGTGGGGCTGTCGTAGAGCGCGTCGAGGCCCAGCAGCAGGCGCTTGAAGACCGTCGCGAGCTCGGCGCGTTCGGCCTCGTCGAGGGCGTCGATGTCGGGAACGTGGCGGTGCGGCAGCAGGTGCAGCTCGATCGGCCAGCGGGCGGCGAACGGCACGAAGGCGGTCCAGTGCTCGCCCGCGAGCACGACGCGGGGTCCCGCCTGCTCGCGCTCCAGGATGCGCGCGAAGAGCTCGGGGCCGAGCTCGCGGATCGCGTCGAGGGTGGAGCGGGTGCGCGGGGGGACAAAGGGGTAGGCGTAGATCTGCCCGTGCGGGTGCCCGAGGGTCACCCCGATCGCCTCGCCGCGGTTCTCGAAGGGGAACACTTGCGCGACGCCGGGCAGCGCCGAGAGCTCGCGCGTGCGATCCGCCCAGGCCTCGATGACGGTGCGGATGCGGGTGACCGACTGGGTGCCGAGCGAGCCGCTCGACTCGGGGCTGAAGCACACCACCTCGCAGCGGCCGACCGCGGGGGAGCTGCGGTCGAAGTCGCGGCCCTCCGGCGCGAGCGGGCCGCCGGTCTCGGGTCCGAAGGAGGGCGACTTGTTCTCGAAGACGACGACGTCGTAGAGGTCGGGGATCTCGGAGGGGTTGTCGGGCGTCTGCGGGGCGAGCGGGTCGAGGTGGGCGGGCGGCAGGAAGACGCGGTTGTTGCGGCCGGAGGCGACGGAGATCCAGTCGCCGGTGAGCACGTCCTGGCGCATGGTGGCGGTGGCGGGGCGCGGGTCGAGCTGCCGCTCGTCGAGGCGGCGCTCGGCGGGGAGGGTCGTGTCGGGGTCGTCGAAGTAGATGAGTTCGCGCCCGTCGGCCATGCGGGCGGTGCGGCGGGTGACACCGGTCATGGGTTTACGATAACGGAAGGGATGCTTGCAGAATCGAAAGGTATCGAAAGTGACGGATGCCGCCCTCCCCGCCGAGCTCCGTCGCGCCCGCCTCGCCGAACGGGTGCGCGAGGGCGGCCTGCTGCGGGTCGCCGACGCGGCCGCCGAGTTCGGGGTGAGCGAGGTCACCATCCGCTCCGACCTCGGGCAGTTGGAGGCGGCCGGCCTCGTGCGGCGCGTGCACGGCGCCGCACTGCCGGTGCCGGGCGGACCGCGCGAGGAACCTGTCGAGCGGGTATCGGCGCGCGATGCGGCCGCCAAGCGCGCCATCGGCCGTCGCGCCGCCGCACTCGTCGACAGCGGCACGAGCGTGCTGCTCGACGTCGGCTCGACGACCCTCGCGGTCGCGCACGCGCTCGTCGACCGGGCCGACCGCGGCGAGCTCGGCGAGCTCGTCGTCGTCACCAACGGCCTCACGATCGCCCTCGCCCTCGAGCCCGCGGTGCCGCGCATCACCGTCGTGCTCACGGGCGGCACCCTGCGGCCCCTGCAGCACTCGCTCGTCGACCCCGGCGCCTCCGAGTCGATCGCCGGGCTGCACGTCGACCTCGCGATCCTCGGCTGCAACGGCATCGACGAGGGCGGCCGCATCACCAACCTCAACCTCGCCGAGGCGGAGGTGAAGCGGGCGATGATCGCCGCATCCGCCGCGCACCTCGTGGTGGCCGAGTCGGCCAAACTCGGTGCGCGCCACCTCGGCACGATCGCGCTCGCCGACGCCGCGACCACCCTCGTGACCGCGGGGCCCTGGACGGATGTGAGCGCCGCGACCGCCGCCGCGCTCACGGCGCTCGGGGCACGGGTGCTGCGCGCGGACGGCGCCCAGGTGGTCGAGGAGCGCCGCGAAGCGCCGCATCCCGAGACCACCCGTCGCTAGGCTCGACCCGTGCCCTCCCCCCTCGGCGAGCTCATCGAGCTCCGCACCGCGCGCTCCACGGCCCGGATCGCCTCCCTCGCCGCCGCCCTGCTGCACCTCGACGTCGACGGGATCGATCTCGCCGAGCGCACCCCGCCCACGCGCCTGCCCTCCCACGGGCACGGCATCGTGCTCGCCCCGTGGCCGAACCGGGTGCGCGACGCCCGCTGGAACCACGGCGGCGTCGTGCAGCAGCTCGACGTCACCGACCCCAGCCGCGGCAACGCCATCCACGGGCTCCTGCGCAACACCGCCTACCGCGTGCTCCAGCGGGCGGACGACGCGGTCACCCTCGGCGCCGTCATCCACCCCCAGCACGGCTGGCCGTTCCTCGTCGAGACCCGCGTGCACTACGCGCTCGCGGACGACGCCCTCACCGTCACCCACACCGCCCGCAACCGCGGCACGGCAGCGGCACCCTGGGCGGTGGGCGCGCATCCGTACCTCCGCGTCGGCGCGACCCCGGTGGAGCAGCTGACGCTCGAAGTGCGCGGAGGCACCCGGTATCTGGAGCTCGACGACCGCCTCGTGCCGGTCGCGGTGCGGGAGGTGGCGCCGGGCAGCGACCTCGACCTCGCCACCCCGCGCGGCCTCGGCGAGCTCGATCTCAACGTCGCCTACCAGGACGTCGCCACCGGCCCCGCGGGTGCCGCCGTGCTGACCGCCCCCGACGGCGCGCGCACCGTGCTCTGGCAGGATCCGGCCTTCCGCTGGCTGCAGGTCTACACCCCGCGCGACTTCCCCCACACGGATGCCGACGGCACCGAGACCCCCGCGCTCGCGGTGGCGCTCGAGCCGATGAGCGCGGCTCCCGACGCCCTCAACTCGGGTGAGGGGCTCGCGTGGCTGGCGCAGGGGGAGAGCTGGGAGGCGTCGTGGGGCGTCCGTCACGAGGAGAAGGCATGAGCGAGTACACGGGAGTCGGCGAGCGGTTCGAGCTACGCGCGGGGGAGGCGTACGCCCAGGTCGGCACGGTCGCGGCGGTGCTGTGCGCCCTGCGCGTCGGCGAGGTCGAGCTGACGGAGCCGTTGCCCGCCGAGACGGCGCCGCCGCCGTTCTGCTCGGGCATCGCGCTCGCGCCGTGGCCCAACAGGGTGCGCGCCGGGCGCTGGGTGCTCGACGGTGCCGTGCAGCAGCTCGACATCACCGAGCCCGCGCGAGGGGGCGCCCTGCACGGCCTGCTCGAGTTCACCGAATACCGGGTGCGTGAGCGCACGGATGCGACGCTCACCCTGGGTGCGACGATCCACCCGCAGCACGGCTGGCCGTTCCTGCTCGACACCTGGGTGCGCTTCGAACTCGTGCCAGACGGGATCACGGTCACGCACGGGGCGCGGAACCTCTCGGAGGTGCGGGCACCGTTCGCGGCGGGCACGCATCCGTATCCCCGGATCGGCGGGTTCGATGTGGCCGAGCTCGTGCTCACGGTGCCCGCCGACGAGTACCTCGAAGTGGACGAGGTGCTCGACCCGATCGCCTGGCACCCGGTGTCGGGTGGCACGGATCTGCGCGGCGGCGTGCGCGTGGGCGAGCTCGCGCTCGACACGGCGTTCCGCGCGCTGCGGCCGGCCGATGGGGTGACGGCGACCCTCACCGCGCCCGACGGATCGCGTCTCGAGGTGTGGCAGGACGCCGACTGGCGCTACCTGCAGGTGTTCACCACGCCCATCTTCCCGAAGGCGGACGGGCTCGGCACCGCGGTCGCGATCGAGCCGATGACGGCCCCGCCCGACGCCCTCAACTCGGGCGACGACCTCATCTGGCTCGAGCCGGGTGCATCGTACGAGGGCCGCTGGGGCTTCCGCTACCGCCCGGCCTGAGCCCCCCGCCCGCCTGCGGCCCCGCCCCTCTGTCGAAAATGCAGGAGATTCTGCCGCCGCATCCGCTGTCTGCTGGTCTCCCGCATCCGACACGCCCGGCTTCTCCTGCATTATCGACATGCGGCCGGACGGATGCGGCAGGCGCCCGGACGGATGCGGCGGGCGGCGGGACCGGGCCGGCGGGCGGCGGGACCGGGCCGGCGGGCGGCGGGATGGGGTCGGCAGCGGTCGCGACGATTCG
Organism: Leifsonia xyli; assembly: GCA_003243275.1. GTDB lineage: Bacteria > Actinomycetota > Actinomycetes > Actinomycetales > Microbacteriaceae > Homoserinibacter. Next base: position 300,441 of record QFQR01000002.1, read on the forward strand.
GCTCCCCGCAAAACGTATGCGCCGGGCAGAATAACTCGGTGAACACCCCCACCAAGGCCCAGATCCGACGCTGGCGCCGCTACCTTGCGGCCGAACGCGCGGAGCGTGAGATCTACCAGGACCTCGCCCAGCGGCGCGAGGGTCGCGAGCGCGAGATCCTCCTCGGTCTCGCCGAGGCGGAGCGCCGCCACGAAGAGCACTGGCTCGAACTGCTGGGCGAGCACCAGTTCCCCGCCCCCCGAACGGATGCGCGCACCCGGTTCCTGGGGTTCCTCGCGAAGCGCCTCGGCTTCCTCTTCGTGCTCGCGCTCGCGCAGCGCGCCGAAGGGCGCTCGCCCTACGACGGTGACGACGATGCGACCGAGCAGATGGCGGCGGACGAGCGCATCCACGGCGAGGTGCTGCGTGGGCTCGCGGCTCGCGGTCGCACCCAGCTCTCCGGCAGCTTCCGTGCCGCCGTCTTCGGTGCCAACGACGGACTCGTCTCGAACCTCGCGCTCGTGCTCGGCATCGGCGCGACGGGGGCCGACCCGAAGGTGGTGCTGTTCACCGGCATCGCCGGGCTCCTCGCGGGGGCGCTCTCGATGGGCGCAGGCGAGTACGTCTCCGTCAAGTCGCAGCGCGAACTGCTCGCGGCATCCCGCCCCGACCCCGAGTCGCAGTCCGCGTTGCCGCACCTCGACGTCGACGCCAACGAGCTCGCGCTCGTCTATCGCGCCCGCGGCATGGACGAGGACGAGGCCGACGCCCACGCCCGCGAGGTGCTCGCGACCCTGCATCTCGAGGCGGACGTACCGCCCGAGGAGGTCGACCCGGATGAGGCGGTCGGTTCGGCCTGGCAGGCCGCGTCGTCGAGCTTCATGTTCTTCGCATCCGGTGCGCTCATCCCGGTGCTGCCCTACCTGTTCGGCATGACCGGTTTCGGTGCGGTGGCGCTCGGCTCCGCACTCGTCGGCATCGCGCTGCTCGGCACGGGCGCCGTGGTGGGGGTGCTCTCGGGCACCTCGCCGCTGTCGCGCGCGCTGCGTCAGCTCGCAATCGGCTACGGCGCGGCGGCCGCCACCTACGTGCTGGGCCTGCTGTTCGGCGCGACGCTCGGCTAGGGCGCAACCCCCACGACGCACGTCCCGTCCCGCTGCTCGTCGCACACGACGCGCACCGTGAGCCCGCACCCCTCCATGAGCGCGGCCGTGCGGTGCGCCTGCCGTTCGCTCGTCTCGATGATGACGCGACCGCGCGGGGCGAGCCACGCAGGGCTCCCGGATGCGATGCGCGCCTGCACCGCGTGCCCGTCGCGTCCGCCGTCGAGCGCCACCCGGTGCTCATGCTCGCGCGCCTCGGCGGGCATGAAGGCGATCTCCTCGCTGGGCACGTAGGGGGCGTTCGCCACGATGAGGTCGACCCGGCCGCGCAAGCGATCGGGCAACGGGTCGTAGAGGTCGCCCTCGACCACGCGCTCCGGCGGCAGGTTCCGCCGGGCGACGGCGACGGCATCCGGGTCGATGTCGGCCGCCCACACCTCGGCGTCGGGGCGGGCCGCGCGGATCGCCGCGGCGATCGCCCCGACGCCGCAGCACAGTTCGACGACGACGGCGTCATCCGGCAGCCCGTCGAGCGCCGCGTCGACGAGGGTCTCGCTGCGCAGCCGCGGCACGAAGACGCCCGGCGCGACCGCCACCCGCAGTCCCGCGAATGCGGCCCAGCCGAGCAGGGGTTCCAGCGGTTCGCCGGCGATCCGCCGCACGACGAGAGCCTCGAGCGCGTCGCCGGATGCCGCATCCCGCAACAGCGCCGCCTCGTCTTCCGCGAACACGCATCCGGCGGCGCGCAAGCGTGCCACGAGCGGGTCGGGGGCGGTCATGCGCGCCACGGTACTCGCCTCCCGGGCCCGCCGAGGACACGCTCTGGACACCGTCACGGCGCGCGAGGATACTGAGCCGCATCCGGCCCCCCGAGCCGGGAGGCGAGGAGCGGATGGTCGTGCATTTCGATGTCAAGGCCGACAAGGGCGGCAACTACTCGTGGTGGCTCATCGCGGGCAACGGTCAGACGATCGCGTGGGCGGGCGAGTCGTTCGCCTCGAAGTCGAACGCCACCCGTGCGGCCGAATCGTTCAAGAGCGGAGCGACGGCCGCGAGCTACGAGGTCTTCCAGGATGCGGGCGGTGCCTGGCGCTGGCGTGCCCGGCGCGGCGGCAACATCGTCGCGGTTCCCGGTGAGTCGTTCGCCTCGAAGTCGAACGCGCAGCGCGCCGCCGACCACGTGCGCGACAGCGCGGTCGGCGCGGTCGGGCCGTAGTCTGGGCGCCGTGGTCGGTGGCGGGGCTCAGCCGATGCCGACGGCGCGGCGGGCGTTGATGGTCTTCGTCTGCGACGGCAGGGTGAAGAGGTCGATGATCGTGCCGATGCCGAAGAGCCCGACGGTGAGCAGCCAGAGGATGCCACGGCCGATCTTGCCGAGGTAGAAGTGCTGGATGCCGCAGACGCCGATGAGCGAGAACAGCATGAAGAGGTAGGCGGTTCCGACGCTCTTGGGCGGCAGTGCGGATGCGGTCGACATGGCATGAGCGTAGCGCCGACGGCTGGCAGACTCGGAGGGTGAGCTCTCTCGATCGCTATGTGCTGGCCACCGACGGTGCCTGCAAGGGCAACCCCGGCCCCGCCGGCTGGGCCTGGGTGGGGGAGGACGGCCAGTGGGCCGCCGGCTCGCTGCCGCAAGGCACCAACAACATCGGCGAGCTGCTGGGGCTGCTGCACGCCATCCGGGATCACCCCCAGGTGCGCGACCTGGTGGTGCAGGCCGACTCGAAGTACGCGATCGACACCTATTCGTCGTGGATGGACGGCCACCGGCGTCGCGGCTGGGTGACCGCCGCGAAGAAGCCGGTGGCGAACCGCGAGATCCTCGAGCAGCTCATCGCCGTGCGCGACGCCCGCCGCGCCGCGGGTCTGCCGGATGTCGTGCTCGAGCACGTGCGCGGCCACGCCGGCCACCGCCTCAACTCGTGGGCCGACGAGCGGGCGGTGCGCGCATCCCAGCACGCGGCGAAGGGCGAGGCCTCGGAGTGGTCCTCCCTCGGCGGAGCGCACGAGCGCCTCGACGTCACCGTCGACCCGCCCCGCGGCTCGGGGGACGTCGTCTTCGGGCGCTGACGCGCGCGGGCGTCAGCTGCGCTTCGGGAAGCGGGCGAGCGCGGCTTGCCAGTCGGCCGCAGCCTGCGTGAGGGCCGCGGAGCTCGTCGTGAGGTCGAGGAAGAAGCGTGGTCTGCCGTCCGGTTCGTGCGGTGGCGCGGACTCGTGCACAAGGAAGACCCGGATTGTGAGGCCGTCGCGCGTGTATCCAGCGACCCCGAAGCCGAGGTTCGGCTCGATCGTCGTCGTGGTCGGCTCGGTGTGCCCGTTGCCGTCGGGTTCGAGCACGGGAGCGTCGCCTCGGGCCGCGGAGCGCATCCACTCCCCGAACGACAGGGCTTCATCGACGAGCAGCGACGGGTCCTCGAACGACCACTCTCCGTCGTCCGACCGAGCCCGTCCGCGGATGACCAGCCAGTCCGAGTCGTACTCCACGCCGACGAGGTCGGGAAACTCGTAGCGAACGGGCTCCAGCCGCACGAACCGCTCCGAGGTCGCATCCCGAATCTCCATGCGGCCGAGCCTAGAGGTCGCAGCCGAGTCGGCGGCCGGCGGCCGACATGCTCGCACGGTCGGTCGACGCTGCGAGAGCGAGCGTTCACAGGGCGACGCGGTGGGCCCGGTGAGGCTCGAACCCACGGCCAGCGGATGTAAAGTCCGATGCGCGATGACTTGGCTGGGTCAGGTGGGGCCGACTTCCCTTCTTCCAGGCATTCCGAGGAACAGCGATCGATGACGCGGTCAAAGCGGCTGCCGCGAACAACCCGCAGCTTGGTCATCTGCTCTCGACGGCAAAGGGATTGTATGGACCTGACTTCGTCGATGTCGCCAACGGCATTTGGTATGACATCACCACCGAGGCAGCATTCCCGGGTCATCTGAGCAAGTACTCCACTATGGGGCCAGAAGTAGGCTTGTTCACGGGATGACGCCTGCAGAAGTCAAGAAGTTCCGGAGTCGATGGGTAGGTCCGGACGGTCGTGATCGTGCTCTCGCGGCGTGCCGATGGTTGGCGGGATCAGGTCCCCTTCCAGAATGGCTGGATCGAAGTGGGGGTCGAATAGACCTGCGGGGGCTTCCATTTCCGGATGCCCGCTCGTTGGGTTCCCACTCCGCCGGTAACCAATCTTTTCGGAGCATTGACGGATTTCCTGAGTTCACGGGTGTGACGTGGAAAGGCATCGATCTCAGCGGCGCCACTATCAGGAACGCGCGTTTCGTCGGCGCTCGCATCGAGGACTGCTTGTTCGAGCGCGCAGAGCTTGATGACTGGCGGCTGTGGCATACCGAGGTTATCGACTGCAGCTTCGTTGCGGCGGATCTTCGGGGTTCCGCGCTGGCAGCGGCCGACGAATCGGTGAACGGGCATACGTTATGGAGATCGGTGTCGTTCGACGGCGCAAATCTCGATGCGGCCCACTTCTGGCAGGGGGAGTTGACGCGTTGCACTTTTCGTGGGGCGAAGCTTCGCAAAACCCGATTCGAGTATGTCGACTTCGAGGAGGTGATCTTCGAGGGCCTCCTCGATCGCGTGCTGCTCGAGGCACGCCCCGCGGACGGCCGACCGCAGGGGGTTAAGCCGATGCGCGCCGTCTCTTTCGCGGACGCACTGTTCCGGGACTGTCAGTTTCAGGGATACCGATGTGAGAGCGTTGTGCTTCCCGAGGGTGTGTTGTTAGTGAAGGACTTGCGATCGGTGGTCATTCAGGCGACGCAGTCCACGAACACCGCTGACGACGAGATCATGAATCGCGTCATCGACTATTTCTCGCGCCTGGTTCGCCCCACAACCGAGTCGGGTTGGGACTACGTGTACTTCCCGGCAGACCTCGTGGCCATCGGTGAAGACGCGGAAGCTCAGAAGACCTGGGAAATGCTTGTCAGCGCGATGAAGGAGATTGGGACGCCGACCGATGCGTCGGCGCGAGCGAAGCCGCGTTGGAACCCCTTCCGCAAGTAGCCCTTACCGGGGTCGATGAAGACAAGAGGTCGACCTACGTTCCAGAGTGGCCGACCTTGGGTCCAGGCGTCAGCACATCGCTCACCGATACGCTGAGCGCCTCGGCCAGAGCCAGCAGCGTGAACAACCGCAGGTGTCCCAGGGCGTGACTCGCCCTTCTCGAACTTCTGATACGTGTACGCCGAGATGCCGGCCATGTGTGCCAAGCGTTCCTGGCTCAACCCTCGCTCGATGCGAAGGCGCTGCAGGGTCAGCCCGACCCCGCCGCACGCGGGGTGCTGTCCCGGGATTGACGATTCATCATGTTTGAGATACAATCTCATCACCGCATGCAGGACTCGGTTGCAGGCCAGCCCCTCCCGAAGCTCAGCGTCGATATCACTCAGGCCGCGTTTTGCGGCAAGGAACCATCGCCATGCCTTTCACGCCTGAATCTTCAGAGCCCCGTAACCCCAACCTCGTCCATGTCATCGCCCCGGATCGGAGTGCTGCCATGAGCGAGCCCTAAGCGCCGCTTGAGCCGCAACCCGAGAGGAAGAAGTCCAAGAAAGGTCTCGCAATCGGGATCACCGGCGGGCTCGCCGGAGCCGCCATCGCTGCCCGATCGATCATTGGCATCAACGCGGCCGGCGAGGTGCCGAAGAATGGACCGACCGCCTCGGCGCCTGTCGACCCTAGTGAAACGACCGGGCCGACGCCGGAGGGCGAGTGGAGTCCAGAAGTGACCGTTGAGCAGTTGGAGATTCCTGCAGGACTTGAAGTCGAAAAGCGTTGGTCAGCGCATCATTGAGCGCTACGACGACTGAATCAACGCCGTGACGGACAACGAGCAGATTCGGCAGAAGTGGCTCGACGGACAGTCTGGCGAGAACGGTGAGTTCGTGGACGCAATCGGGGCGCAATATCCCCCGCTCTACGCTCAGGCGACCTACATCGACGACTGGCAGTCCCGCGATGACCTCCAGGGTGACTACAACTTCAACGTCGACACGAACGCCCACACTCTCAAAGTCAATCTCAAGACGAGCGACCCGAAGTGGGGCGATGAAGAGGGCTTCCACCGCAACATGTCCTTCAATGCTGCTCGCGAAGTCTCAGACGACGGCACGACGCGGGTCATTGAGATTGACTACACCGAGTCGAACAACGCCGACAAGAACCGCGTGGGTGTGGGCACATTGTGGGCGCGGGTCAGACCCACGGCGGCGAGATCTCACTGAACGTCACCTTGCCGTCGGCCTCTACAGCCTCGATGGCATCGGGCGTCGCGGCGTGGTTGACGAAGTAGTAGACGGTCTTGCCGCGCACCGTCTCCAACAACCCGTTCGCGCCGACGTCTCCAAGCCAGGCGACTGCCTCCTCGAGCGGCTTTTCCGTGAACTCGTATTCGAAGTACTGGTGCTGGCCGGCGCCGATGCCGACCTTGTCGTCGCCGGCGGCTTAGACGCGGACCTGCGCGGCGCGCTCGTCGTTCGGAAGGATCTCGATCGATGGCGGCCGATTGATGGCGTCGGTTCGGGTCACGATCGAGATCGCCGAACCGAAGCGGCTGCGCATCTCGTTCGCAATGAGAAGGAGCGGTGCGGGGAGGCGATCATCAACGAGGTACGCCGTCTGTCCAACGTCGGCGATGGGGTCTGCGACGAGGTGCGTGCCGGGCGAGCTCCAGGGTTCCGTGGTTTCCGCGAGCGTGAGTCGGCTGGCGTGCTTTTCCGTCACATCTTCCGGAAACGGAGCACCGACGACTCGGGCGATGTTGCGTCCGCCGAACACGTGCCGGCGCCGATCGCGCCACAGCTCGATACCGGCGTCGCACACCTGTGCCAATCGCTCTTTGACCGCGCGGATTGACTCGTCGTCCCACCCGTGGTGCTCAGCCAGCACGCAATCGATGCCGTTGCTGAACGTGATGTAGAGCCCGTTGGTTCTGTTGAGGTCGATCTCAATCGCAGCGGTCGAGGTGTTCGGCGCGTAGGCCTCGAGGCGAAGCGCGGGATCCCACGGCTGGATCGCTGGGGCGATCCGCACGAACACCCCGTCGCCGTATTGGTGTTTGAGGAACGCGGCGAGATCGGACAACACCGGCTCGAACTCGCTGCGGAGATCGTCGTCGAGCGCGTGATCCATGCGACAACCTTGCCCGACCGCGCGGCTAGATGGACCCTCGCGGCACTATCCACCGGTGAACGAATCCGGGAACAACCGACGCGATGTGCTCGAAGCCGCGGGCGTAGTGCAGGACGGCCGCATCGTTCTTCATCGCGTACGCCGCGATCAGGGTGTCTACGGCGCCGGCAGCCCGCAGCAGACTCCCGCTCCAGAGGCGGCTCTGAATGTTCAACACTTCGTCCTGAGTCGGGTGGGCGTCGCACTGTCCGAACGCTTCGAGCTGGTCCGCCAGAGTTGCGTGAGCCTTCGGCATTGGTGCGGTGAAGCCGTACCCGAGAGCAACGGGAGGACACACCAACAGATCGCCCGGACGGACCAGGTCGACGATCTTCTTGAGTTCGTCCACAACCTCTGGCGTTGTTGCGAGCCGGGCCCAAACACTCGTGTCGACGAGGAACCGGGTTGGGCGCTTCGGAGCGCGAACAACCCGGCGGGCTGCTCGCACTCGTGAGGGGCTCTGAACGGTGCGGGAGCTAGTCGCCATAGGTGATGGTCGTGGCGTCGCCGTCGACCGGGATTGTGGCCAGCAAGTCGATCGCCTCGATCTGGCGTCGGCGCATCACGACGTCCCGCAGAGCAAGGTTGATCGCTTCGCGGTTGGTGCGCACACCGAGCGACGACTTCGCCAGTCGGAGGGTTTCGGTGTCGATGTCGACGCTCGTGATGGCCATCGTTCCTCCTATATAAGCTTTGATCCATATATATATACCGCGCGGGCTTCGCTAGGTAAGGACGGGTCGCCGCCCTCCGCGGCGCCCACAGCGCCGAAGGGCGGGGCTCCCAAAGTGTGCATTGGCGCTGGCTGCGCCTTCAACACCTCCGAGTCCTACTGGTCGATCCTCAAGCAGGTGAATGCAAAGGCCGACGATCTCGAGTCTGCGGAAGCCGGGTGTTCCGATAACGGAATAGGCGCAGCTCTCGGCAAGTTGCGCTGCACTCCGGGTGTGCAACGGCTCATTAACCTGCTGCGACACCCGGTGTTCGGCCCCACGGTAGGCGCTTGGCTATACGGGCTGAGCGACAAGGAGATGACGTATGGCCCTGACGCCGCACTTGTTCAAGGTCTACAAACCACGACCCACATCGAGGAAACGCGGTCGAGAGTCCGGGAGTACTTGCGCGACGGATCCTTCACGGCAGAAGGGCTCGACGCCTATTACGACGCGGGAGGATTCACCCTCGAGGATGGCTCGTTCAACCGTAAGGTGGTCACAGATGGGCTTGCCCTCTCGTTCCCAGAACTCGCCTCTAACAGGGCGGCTGCTACAGCCTCGCTAGGCAGTTATCACATGCAGGTGTTCGCGTCCGACATCAACCCCACAACGAGGACGGCGACTGTTGCTTTCGTAGGGTGGAACGAGATGACCCTTGGCTCGGCTATGGCGTCGGCGGGAGGGTTGCGGGAGGTGGCAAATCAGTACGCTCCGGCGTCGGGCCCCCTCTCCGCGGTGAGAATGGACTTCGGATGGACAGAGACGATCCACTATTGAGGCGAGCAAGGTTGGCATGGCTCTTCGCCATCCCGATGATCTTGACGGGCTGCGGATTCCCCCCGCCGTCGCCCGCCATTTCTGACGGGTCGGAGCTCATCGGGACGTGGGTTGCTGTCGCCGACGGGGAGTCGGCGTCGATTGAACTCATCGGTGATGGAACTGCGCAGCTAGAGAGCATCCCGCTGGGTGCCGTGTCTCCCGCGCTTGTCGATCAGGAACGACTTGATTGGTCAGTTGCCGTCACGACGACAGGAAAGTGGACAATCACGGACCATCGCACCAGCGGCTACCCCTATGTCAACCTGATATTCGAGCCAAGCGAGGAGGAGGGATTCGACGGTGCCATGGTCAGGCTCCTCGTCGACAAGAACCATCATCCGGCGCGGGTGTTCCTGCAGTACGGGCCGGAGCGGGAGAGCCGATTGAGTTTCGAGAAACGGGATGAGTGAGGCGCTGCGCGGACCCTCGCTCGAGCCGCTTGGTAGCTCAGTCGGGTCTCGATGAGCTGACCCGAGTTCGCTAGCCGTACGGGATTAGCTCCGCTGTCGTTACGTCGAGCGCCAGCGCGAGAGCCACGAGGGTGAACAGCCGCGGGTTCGCTGGCGTGCCGGGCCTGGACTCACGGGCGGGATGACATCCTCCCCGTCAGCACCTCCGGGCGCTAACGATCAGTTGTCACCGATCCGTTCCTCACGCCCCACCGTCCTGGCCTACCTCGACCTGCTCGCTCGTCCCTACAGCTTCTACGTGTCCGCAACCGATGACATTAAGCGCAGGATTCTCGAAGCCTTCTTCACACGCATCTGGATCGAGGACGACGAGCATAAGCTCCTCGCCCACGTCGAGTTCCACGACCCGATCGTGCTCATCCAGCTTGCTCAAACCGAGTGGAAGTCCGCCAACGCAGAGAGCGCCGGAGATGGCTCCGACGCTCTAGACCGAACACCCAGCAACCTCTATCTCACGGTCGTTTGTTCGAATAAGGGCGTTGTGGTGGGCCCGGTGGGGCTCGAACCCACGACCCGCGGATTAAAAGTCCGATGCTCTACCGACTGAGCTACAGGCCCGATCCCTCCAGGGTAGTCGTCCGGCGCGGGCCTCGACGCCAGGGGAGAATGGTGCGATGGCCGACGACTTCCACAAGCCGACGCTCTTCGGCGGGCGCGAGTTCGAGGCGTACGAGGGCGCCGAGCCCGACCCCGCCGCCAGCAGGCGGATCGCGCACGACACGGCGCGCGCCCTCGTTGCGCGGGTGCGTAACAGCGGCGATCCGGAGGTGCTCGACCGGGTGGTCGGATTCAGCGACGAGCACGGGCTGGATGCTGTCGCCGAACTGTGGGCGCGCTCGAGCGAACGCAGCCTGCCGGGGGCGCTCTGGCGCGTCTACCTGCTGCGCACGATGATCCGGCAGGACCCGGATGGCGTCGCCCTGCTGTTTCGGCGCGGCACCGAGGTGCTCGTGACGATCGACCCGGTCGTCGCCGGCGCACCGACCCCCGCCGGACCGCAGGAGGTGCTCGAACTCTCGGACCGCATCCTGCGGGGCGTCTTCGACGGGGACCTCGCGGATGCCCTCGAGCGCGCCGCGGCGTTCTGCCGCATCGAGGCGGCGGGGGCCGCATCCGTCGCGGACGACCAGGACGCGGCATCCCCCGAGCGCTCGACCACGCTCACCACGCGCGCCGCGCGCCTCGCCACCATCGCCGAGGAACTCGCGACCTGCGCCCGCCTCGCGCGCGACGACTCGCTCGACTGACCGCCCAGCCCGCATCCCCCGCTCCCCGCGCCGCGCCCGCTGCCCGCCCAGCCCGCGCCGCGCCCGCCGTCCGCTGCCCACCGCATCCCGCCAGCCCCTCGCCCCTCGCCACGTCGAAAATGCAGGAGAAGTGGCGGCTGAGTCCCCGATTGAGCGGGTGCAGGCGGATGGCGCGCCCGACATCTCCTGCATTTTCGACGCGGCGCGTGGCACGGGAGACGTGGCAGAGGGGCACAGCAGCGGATGCGGTGCTCGCGTAAGCTTGCGGAGCCGGGCCGCAGTAACCCCGGGCTCCAATATTCGCCGCTTCGAGCGGCCTCGCGCCGAGAGGCGTTTCTGCGGCCCGGCGCTCTCGCACCCGGCGGCGGGGTCGACCGCAAACGTCGACGTCTCATCCGCTCCCGCAGATCGCGGAACGCCCTGCACGCAGGAGCCGTCAACCGGCCGGCCAGCATGCCGCGCATGCCAGAGCCAGCCCGTAAGCATGCCCCGCAAGCGCGAGCGAGCCGCCGGGCGCAGCAGAACCCCGTACGACCGCAGCAGCGCCGCAAGCGCGCCGCCCCGCGCGAGGCGACTTACCCGAACTTGCCGGAGACGTAGTCCTCGGTGGCCTTGATCGACGGGTTCGAGAACATCTTCGTCGTCTCGTCGTACTCGATGAGCTTGCCCGGCTTGCCGGTGCCTTCGATGTTGAAGAACGCCGTCTTGTCGGACACGCGCGAGGCCTGCTGCATGTTGTGGGTCACGATCACGATCGTGTACTCCGACTTGAGCTCCTCGATGAGGTCCTCGATCGCGAGCGTCGAGATCGGGTCGAGGGCCGAGCACGGCTCGTCCATGAGGATCACCTCGGGCGAGACGGCGATGGTGCGCGCGATGCAGAGACGCTGCTGCTGACCACCCGAGAGGCCCGAGCCCGGCTTGTCGAGGCGGTCCTTCACCTCGTTCCACAGGTTCGCGCCCTGGAGCGACTTCTCGACGAGCGCGTCGGCATCCGGCTTGGAGATCTTCTTGTCGTTGAGGCGCACCCCGGCGAGCACGTTCTCGCGGATCGACATGGTCGGGAACGGGTTCGGCCGCTGGAACACCATGCCCACCTGGCGCCGCACGAGCACCGGGTCGACCCCCGGCCCGTAGAGGTTGTTGCCGTCGACGAGCACCTCGCCCTCGACGCGCGCGCCGGGGATCACCTCGTGCATGCGGTTGAGGGTGCGGATGAACGTCGACTTGCCGCAGCCGGACGGGCCGATGAAGGCGGTCACCGTGCGGGGCTCGATCGTGAGCGAGACGCCCTCGACCGCACGGAAGTTGCCGTAGTAGACGTCGAGGTCGCGGACTTCGATGCGCTTGGACACGTGGGTTCCTTCGGGTTGGCTCAGCGCCCGAGCTTGGGCGAGAAGAAGTGGGAGACGAGACGGGCGATCGCGTTCAGCAGCGCGACGATGAGGATGAGGGTGAGGGCTCCGGCCCAGGCCCGCGCGATGTAGGCGTCGGCCTCGGTGCCGGGGCTCACGTACTGGGTGTACACGAACACCGGCAGCGACATCATCCGCTCCGAGAACGGGTTGTAGTTCATGGATGCGGTGAACCCGGCGACGATCAGCAGCGGGGCCGTCTCGCCGATGACGCGCGAGATGGAGAGCATGATGCCGGTCGTGATGCCGGCGATCGAGGTCGGCAGCACGACCTTCACGATGGTGCGCCACTTGGGCACGCCGAGCGCGTAGGAGGCCTCGCGCAGCTCGTTCGGCACGAGCTTGAGGATCTCCTCGCTCGAGCGCACCACGACCGGGATCATCAGGATCGACAGCGCCACCGAGCCGGCGAAGCCCATCCGCACCCCGTCGCCGAACAGCAGCGCGAAGAGCGCGTAGGTCGCGAGGCCCGCGACGATCGAGGGGATGCCGGTCATCACGTCGACGAAGAAGGTGATGGCGCGCGCGAGCTTGCCGTTGCCGTACTCGACGAGGTAGATCGCCGTCATGAGGCCGATCGGGATCGAGATGAGCGCGGCGAAGCCGGTGATGATGAGCGTGCCGACGATGGCGTGGAGCGCGCCGCCACCGGGGCCGACGACGTTGCGCATCGACTCGCTGAGGAAGGTGCCGTCGAAGAAGGTGGGTGCGCCGTTGACAGCGACGGTGACGGTGAGCCAGATCAGCGGGATGAGCGCGAGCACGAATGCCGAGGTCACGAGCGAGGTGACCAGCCGATCGGCCGCGGGCCGCGAGCCTTCGACGAGCCGCGCGATGATCCAGTTCGCGATGATGAACAGCACGACACCGACGATGATGCCGCCGATCCAGTTGAGCTCGTCACCGGAGGCGCCCGCCATGAGCGCGAAGGCGCCGAGCGAGACGACCAGGGCGCCGATCAGGATCGGCCACGGGATCCAGCGCGGCAGTTTGCCCGCGGTGTAGGAGTTGGCGACGGCGCGCGGCGCCGCGGTGTCGGTCGTCATCAGTTGGCTCCCGAGAAGTCCTTGCGGCGGGCGACTGCCCAGCGGGCGAGCGAGTTCACCGCGAAGGTGATCACGAAGAGGATGAGGCCGGTCGCGATGAGCACGTTGACGTAGCTCCCGTGGGCCTCGGGGTAGTTGAGGGCGATGTTCGCCGGGATGGTCGTCGGGTTCTGCGGTCCGGTGAGGATGATGCTGATGACGGCGGCGGGCGAGAGCACCATGGCAACGGCCATGGTCTCGCCGAGCGCTCGACCGAGACCCAGCATGATCGCCGAAATGATCCCGGGGCGGCCGAACGGCAGCACCGCGAGCTTGATCATCTCCCAGCGGGTGGCACCGAGCGCGAGGGCGGCCTCCTCGTGCAGCTTGGGGGCCTGGAGGAAGATCTCGCGACAGAGGGCCGTGATGATCGGCAGCACCATGACGGCGAGCACGATCGCGACGGTCAGGATGGTGCGGCCGGTGCCGGAGACCGGCGGGGCGAACAGCGGGATCCAGCCGAGGTTCTCGACCAGCCACGAGTAGAAGGGCTGGATGGCCGGGGCGAGTACGCCGGCGCCCCACAGACCGAAGACGACCGACGGCACCGCGGCGAGCAGGTCGATCGTGTAGCCGAGCCCCATCGCGAGACGCCGCGGGGCGTAGTGGGAGATGAAGAGGGAGATGCCGAGCGCGATCGGCACGGCGATCAGCAGGGCGAGGGCTGCGGCCCAGACGGTGCCGAAGACGAGCGGGCCGACGTAGGCCCAGAAGCTGTCGGGCTCGCCCTTGATCTCGGACGGGTCGATCAGGAATGCGGGGATCGACTGCGCCACGAGGAAGATCGCGACGCCGGCGAGGACGACGAGGATGAGGGCACCCGCCGCCAGCGCGCCGCCGGAGAAGAGGCGGTCGCCGAGACGTTTCTTGGCAGTGATCCGGGCCGGTACGGCGGTCATGCGTTCCTCGTTGCTCGGGGGTCGTAGTCAGAGTGTGTCGGGCTGCGACGCCCCGCGCAATGCGCGGAGGTCGCAGCCCGACGGATGGTGCGGGTGCTTACTTGATCGACGCGACGGCCGTGGCGACCTTGGCCGACAGGTCCTCCGACAGCGGGGCGGCGCCCGCCGACTCGGCGGCGACCTTCTGGCCCTCGGCGCTCGTGATGTAGCCGATGTAGGCCTTCACGAACTCGCCCTTGGCGGCATCCGCGTACTGGGTGCACACGATGCTGTACGAGACGAGCACGAGCGGGTAGTGGCTCGGGTCGGTGGTCTTGCGGTTGAGGCTGAAGGCGAGGTCGTTCGCCTCGCGGCCCTCGACCAGCGGCGACTCCGCGACGACCTTGGCGGCAGCCTCGGGGCTGTACGCCACGAACTTCTCGCCGACCTTGATCTTGGCGGTGCCGAGCGATCCGGCCTTCGAGGCGTCGGCGTAGCCGATGGTGCCGGTGCCGTTCTTGACCGCGTCGACGACACCCGAGGTGCCCTGGGCGCCCTCACCGGTCTGGTACGGGAAGGTGTCGGCCGGCTTCTGGTCCCACACCTCGGGGGCGACCTGGTTGAGGTAGTCCGCGAAGTTCTTGGTGGTGCCGGAGTCGTCCGAGCGGTGCACGGCGGTGATGGCGAGGTCGGGGAACTTCGCGCCCGTGTTGAGCGCGGCGATCGCCGGGTCGTTCCAGTTGGTGATCTCGCCCTTGAAGATCTTGGCGAGGGTGGCGGCGTCGAGGTTGAGCTCCTTGACGCCCTCGACGTTGAAGATCACCGCGATGGGCGAGATGTACGTCGGGATGTCGATGGCCTTGCTGTCCGCAGCGCAGCTGCCGAAGGTGCCCGCGAGCTCCTCGTCGGAGAGAGCCGAGTCGGAACCGGCCCAGTCGGCACCGCCGGAGGCGAAGGTCTTGCGGCCCGCGCCCGAACCGGTCGGGTCGTAGTTGATGGTGACCTTGGGGTTGGCCGTCTGGAAGGCGGCGATCCAGGCCTCCTGAGCGGAGCCCTGCGACGACGCGCCGGCCCCGTTGAAGGTGCCGGAGAGGTTGCTGGTCGGCGCCGAGGAGCCGTCGCCGGACGGCGCCTCGTTCGAGGCGCAGGAGGTGAGCGCGAGCGCGCCCACGAGCGCGAGTGCGGCGAAGCCGCCGGTACGCGTGATCTTCACTGTGTTCCCTTCGGGAATGTCGGTCAGGTGTCGGGGCTCTTGGCGGCCCCGGAGCGAGGCTAGAAAGCGACAGTGACCAAGTCCGTGGTGAATGGTGAACAGCAGGTGAACGAGACGGGAACTACGCGGTTGGCCCGTGCACCTCGACGGCGACGATTCCGGATGCCGGATCGTCGACCGGCACGTGCAGCACGGCGTACTCGGCGGTGGCGAGAGCTGCGGCGCGTTGCAGCTTGGCGCTGCCCGGTGTGCCGGTCTCCTCGGCCACAGCCGCGATGATCTGCGGCAGCACCGGACCGTGGCTGCAGAGCACCACGTTCTCGCGTCTGCGGATGAGGTCGGCCACGAATTCGCGCACGGCCTTGCCGCCCGAGCGGTAGGCATCTTGGCTGATCACCGGCTCCTCCGTGACCGGCAGCCCGGTCACGCGCGAGGTCGGTGCGATCGTGCGCAGGCAGCGCTCCGCCGTGGAGCTCACGAGCCGGCGGGGACGGAAGGCCGCGACGCCGTGCGCGACGCTCAACGACTGGCGGGTGCCGCGCTCCATGAGGGTGCGTGTGGCATCCGGTCCGTCCCAGTCCTCGGCGGGCACCGCCTTGCCGTGCCGCAGCGCGACGATGGCGAAGGTGCGCGCCCTGCCCTGCGCGTAGAGCTCGGCGAAGCGGTCGACGATGTCGACATCGTGCGGGTAGCTCAGCACCTCGGCGGCCTTCTCGAGGGTGACCCAGCGCAGCTCTTCGATCTCCTCGTTGGACGCGAAGGTCGAGTTGGCGATCGCATCCTCGCTCACCTCGCCCGCCCAGTAGTAGACCTGCTTGTCGCGGCCGCCGGGAAGCTGATACTCGACGACGCCGAGCGGCACCCCGAGCCCGATGATGAGGCCGGTCTCCTCGGCGATCTCGCGCACCGCGGTCTCGGGGAGGGTCTCGCCGGGATCGAGCTTGCCCTTCGGCAGCGACACGTCCTTGTGCTGCGTGCGATGCACGAGCAGGATCTTCGGCTTGCCCTTCTTCGACACCCGCCAGCACACGGCACCGGCCGCGAGCACGGGCGCGGCGGTCACCGCTTGCCGCCCGCGCGCCGTCTCGTCGACACCTGCCGCCAGGTCTCGTCCTGCAGATCGACGAGCTGCTCGCCGTCCGCATCCCGATCGTGTCGCACCCAGTCGCCGTCGGGCTCGAGCTGCCAGGCGGAGGTGCCCTCGTCCATCGCGAGGTCGATGAGCGCGCTCGTCTCGGCGATGTGCGCGGGCTCGACGAGTCGCACGAGCGCCTCGACGCGGCGGTCGAGGTTGCGGTGCATCATGTCGGCGCTGCCGATGTAGACCTGCGGGTCGCCGTCGTTCGCGAAGTGGAAGATGCGCGAATGCTCGAGGTAGCGGCCGAGCACCGACCGCACCCGGATGTTCTCGCTGAGCCCGGGGACCCCCGGGCGCAGCGAGCAGATCCCGCGCACCCAGATCTCGACAGGCACGCCCGCCTGGCTCGCCCGGTAGAGCCCGTCGATGATGACCTCGTCGACCATCGAGTTGACCTTGATGCGGATGCCGCTGGGCTTGCCGGCCCGCGCGTTCTCGGCCTCGTCGTCGATGAGCTTCAGCAGCCCCTTCCGCAGGTAACGCGGTGCGACGAGCAGGCGCTTGAACTTCTTCTCGATCGCGTAGCCGGAGAGCTCGTTGAAGAGGCGGGTGAGGTCTTTGCCGACCGTGTCGTCGTCGGTGAGCAGCCCGAGGTCTTCGTAGATGCGGCTGGTCTTGGGGTTGTAGTTGCCGGTGCCGATGTGGCTGTAGTGCTTGAGGGTGCCGCCCTCCTGGCGCACGACGAGCGCGAGCTTGCAGTGGGTCTTCAGGCCGACGAGGCCGTAGACGACGTGCACCCCCGCGCGCTCGAGCTTGCGCGCCCAGGAGATGTTGGCCTGCTCGTCGAAGCGGGCCTTGATCTCCACGAGCGCCAGAACGGCCTTGCCGGCCTCGGCGGCGTCGATGAGCGCCTCGACGATGGGGCTGTCGCCACTCGTGCGGTAGAGCGTCTGCTTGATGGCGAGCACGTTCGGGTCGGCGGCCGCCTGCTCGAGGAACGACTGCACGCTCGTCGCGAACGACTCGTAGGGGTGGTGCAGCAGGATGTCGCCGCGGCTGATCGAGGCGAAGATGTCGGGCTTCTCGGTGGGCTCGGCCGGCTGCAGCGCGACGGAGGTGGTGGGCACCCGCCGCGGGTATTTGAGGTCGGGCCGGTCGATGCGGGAGAGCTCGAAGAGGCCGCCGAGATCGAGGGGCGCCGGGAGGCGGTACACCTCGCGGTCGGTGATCCGGAGCTCCTGCATGAGCAGTTCGAGCGTCACCTCGTCCATGTCGTCGGAGATCTCGAGCCGGATGGGCGAGCCGAACCGCCGCCGCAGCAGCTCCTTCTCGAGGGCCTGCAGCAGGTTCTCGGTCTCGTCCTCCTCGATGACGACATCCTCGTTGCGCGTCACCCGGAACTCGTGGTGCTCGAGCACCTCCATGCCGGGGAAAAGCTCGCCGAGATGGTTCGAGATGAGGTCTTCGAGGGGGATGTAGCGGCGGATCGAGCCGGCCGTGTCGGGCAACTGCACGAAGCGCGGCAGGTTGGTGGGCACCTTGAGGCGCGCGAACTCGACCTTCTCGGTCTTCGGGTTGCGCACCCGGATCGAGAGGTTGAGCGAGAGGCCCGAGATGTAGGGGAAGGGGTGTGCCGGGTCGACGGCGAGCGGCATCAGCACGGGGAAGATCTGGTTCTGGAAGAGCTCGTGGACGCGCTCGCGGTCGTCCTCGTCGAGGTCGGCCCAGGTCTCGATGTGGATGCCTGCCGCATCGAGGGCGGGCTTCACGAGGTCGCGGAAGGCGCGGGCGTGGCGCTCCTGGAGGTCGTGGGCGCGGTCGGAGATGTCGGCGAGCACGTCGACGGGCGCGCGGCCGACATTGGTGGGAACGGCGAGCCCGGTGTCGATGCGGCGCTTGAGGCCGGCGACGCGCACCATGAAGAACTCGTCGAGGTTGGACGCGAAGATGGCGAGGAAGTTGGAGCGCTCCAGCAGCGGGAGCGCGGGGTCCTCGGCGAGCTCGAGCACCCGCTGGTTGAACGCGAGCCAACTGATCTCGCGGTCGAGGAAGCGGTCGGGGGGCAGGGTGCCGTCGTCGATCGGGGCGGGGTCTGCCTCGTAGTCGTCGAGCAGATCCGCGGCCAGAGTTGCGTCACCGAACGGGCTGTTCGTCTCCATCGCACCATCCTGTCAGTAAGCACGTGAACCGCAGATGTCTGCCGGGTATCCAACAGCCTCGCCCATCCGCTGATCGGTCGGTTTCTGGCCTCATTTCCCGGGTTTGGGGCCGAGACCCGACCACTCAGCGATCGAGGCTTGAGCCGACCTGCTCGTCTTCGTAGACGTTGAAGCGGTAGCCGACGTTGCGCACCGTGCCGATGAGGGAGTCGAGCTCGCCGAGCTTGGCGCGCAGCCGCCGCACGTGCACGTCGACCGTGCGGGTGCCGCCGAAGTAGTCGTAGCCCCACACCTCGGAGAGCAGCTGCTCGCGGGTGAAGACGCGGCTCGGATGCGTCGCCAGGAACCGCAGCAGCTCGAACTCCTTGAAGGTCAGGTCGAGCGGGCGACCGTGCACCTTCGCGGAGTAGCTCGCCTCGTCGATCACGACCCCTGAGGCCTGGATCTTGGAGACCGAGTTCTCCTTGGCGAGACGGTCGACGACGAGCCGGATGCGGGCATCCGTCTCGGCGGGACCGGCCGTGGACAGGATCACCTCGTCGACACCCCAGTCGCCCGACACCGCGGTGAGGCCGCCCTCGGTGAGCACCAGCACGAGAGGAACGCCGAGGCCGGTCGTGCGCAGGATCTTGCACAGCGACTTGGCGCTCGCGAGGTCCTGGCGGGCGTCGACGAACACCAGGTCGGAGGTCGGGGCGTTCACGAGCGACACCGGCTCCGCGGGGATGACGCGCACGCGGTGGCTGAGCAGTCCGAGCGCCGGCAGCACATCCGTGTCGGCGGCGGAGCTCAGGATCAGCAGTTGCGCCACACCACGTCCTTTCGCGCCGTCTCGGATCTCGGGCCTCGTCGCTAGGGATGAGTGTACGCAGGCCGCGGGCCGGCATCCCATCCGCCGTCGCGGAACGACTCGGGACCGGGCGGACGCCGTAGGCTGTCGCGCGTGACCATCTCGCTGCGCAGTGTCGCCCCCGTGTGGGTCGCCGCAGTGCTCGGGGCGGTCGCTGTGGCGGTGTTCGCGCCGATGGCGCCGCTCGTCTGGCTTCCCGTCGTGATGGCGGTGGCCGTGCTGCTCACCTTCACCATCCAGTTGAGGCTGGCGCGCAAGGAGGGGCTCGTCGAGCGGATCATGGCGAGCCTCGGCGGGGCGTTCGGCATCCTGGTGCTCGCCACGCTCGTGCTCTGGCTGCTGGCGCCGGTCGGCGTCGCCTGAGACGACTAGACTCGACCGCATGATGTTGGCGCTCGAGCTCTTCTTCATCGGTCTGCTCGGCCTCGCGACGCTCTCGATCGGCGCCGTGTCCGTCGTGGTGCTCTACAACCTCTTCCGCGGCCAGCGCTGAGGCCGTGTTCGAGCTCGACGTCGACCTGCCGGCCGAACTCGTCCCGCTCTCCTGGCTGATCGGGGTCTGGGAGGGCAGCGGCATCGTCGCGTACCGCATCGGCGACGAGGTGCGCGAGCACGAGTTCGGCCAGCGGATCGCCTTCAGCCACGACGGCGGCGCGCAGCTGCAGTACTCGTGCACGGCGTGGCTGGTGCCGGGGGATGCCGAGGTCGCCGACGGCGCCGAGCCACCGCATCCGCGACGCCTCTTCTCGGAGATCGGCTACTGGCGGCTGGCCCGCCCCCTCGTCGACGCGGATGACGGCCCCGCCATGCTGCCGGGAACCGGTGCCCCGATCTTCCAGACCGCCGAGGCGGTCGAAACCCTCCGCAACGGCCACGGCGCCTTCGATCTCGAGGTGCTGCTCGTGCAGCCAGGCGGGGTGAGCGAGCTGTATCTCGGCGAGATCAACGGGCCGCGCATCGACCTCGCCACGGATGCCGTGCTGCGTTCGGCCACCGCGAAGGAGTACAGCGCCGCGACCCGGCTCTACGGCCTCGTCGACGACCACCTGCTGTGGGCCTGGGACATCGCCGCGCTCGGACAGGATCTGCGCACCCACGCCTCGGGGCGCTTGGGGCGGGTCGAGTGACCAGCCCGTTCGCGTCGAGAGCGGGCGCCGTCGGCGACCCGCCCGAGCACTACGGCGACCCGATCGGCGAGCAGCGCGCCCTCGCGGCGGGGGAGGCGATCGTCGACCTCTCCGACCGGGAGGTGGTCGCGCTCACCGGCCCCGACCGCCTCAAGCTGCTCGACTCGCTCACCTCGCAGGCCCTCGCCCAGCTCGCCCCCGGCGCCTCCGCCGAGACCCTGCTGCTCGACCCGAGCGGCCGCATCGAGTACGTCGCGCGCGTGCTCGACGACGGCGAGACCACCTGGTTGCTGATGGACGCAGGCACGGGCGCCGGATTCGCGGCCTTCCTCGACCGGATGCGCTTCATGCTGCAGGTGGAGGTCGCGGAGCGCTCGGCCGACCTCGCGACGATCGGCACGCTCGGTGAGGTGCCCGCCGCCACCGCGGCCCCGCACGGGCTGCCGCTGGTCTGGACGGACCCGTGGGGAACCGTGCAACCGGGCGGGTTCCAGTACGCGGAGGGCCCGCATCCCTCCACCGAGTGGGGGTACCGCGAGGCGCTCGTGGAGCGTGCGCGGCTCGGCGAGGCGGCCGAGCTGCCTGCCGTCGGAACGCTCGCGCTCGAGGCGCTGCGCATCGCCGCCTGGCGCCCGCGCGCGGCGACCGAGCTCGACGCCACCGCCGTCCCGCACGAGTTCGACTGGCTGCGCTCGGCCGTGCACCTCAGCAAGGGCTGCTACCGCGGGCAGGAGACGGTCGCGAAGGTGCACAATCTGGGGCACCCGCCGCGGCGACTCGTGCTGCTGCACCTCGACGGCTCCGACGCGGCCCTGCCCGGCGCCGGCGCCGAGGTGCGTCTCGGGCGCCCGGATGCCGGGGGTTCCGTCGTGGGGCGCGTGACCGCATCCGCGTGGCACCACGAGCTCGGGCCGATTGCGCTCGCCGTGGTGAAGCGCGCGAGCGATCCGGCATCCGAGCTGACCGTCGACGCCGACGGGGTGCTCGTGCCGGCCGCGCAGCAGCTCATCGTGCCGCCGGATGCGGGGGCGACCGCCGACGTGCCGCGCATCCCGCGCCTCGGTGCGGTTCGGCGCTGAGGTGGCCGGGCCCGCATCCGACGGGGTGAGCGCCGAGCTGCGCCGGCTCGAACGGCGCGTGCGTCGGCAGCTGGATGCGCGGATGGCGTGGCGTCGCGTCGTCGAGTCGCTGCCGGCGATCCTGCAGATCCTCGCCGCGGTCGCGGCCGCCTTCGCGATCGCCCGGTGGGGGCTCGGGCACGCGGTGCCGCTGCTCGCGATCACGGTCACCATCAACTCGCTCGGCTTCGCGCGCGACGCGCGGCCGGCGCGGGTCGCCGAGACGGTGATCGGCATCCTGCTCGGGGTCGCGCTCGGCGATGCGCTCGCGCTGCTCGTGGGCCACGGCATCTGGCAGCTCCTGCTCGTGCTCGCCGCCGTGTTCGTCGTGGGTCGTGCGGTGTCCGCCAACCCCGCCTTCACGGTCGCGGCCGCGGTGCCGTCGGCGATCGTCGTGATGCTGCCGCCCCCGGCGGGCGGCCCGTTCAGCTATTCGCTCGACGCGCTCGTGGGCGGCATCGTCGCCCTCGTGGCGACGGCGCTCATCCCGCGCGACCCGCGGCGGGCGGCGGCGCGCGACGGGCGCACGCTGTTCTCGGTGCTGACGGAGTCGATCGGCTCGGTGGTCGACGCCCTCGGCCAGGCGGATCCGGCGGCCGCCGAGCTGGCCCTCACGCGTCTGCGGCGCACGCAGCCGCTCATCGACGCCTGGGGAACCTCCCTGGACTCGGCGATCGGGGTCGCGCGGATCTCGCCGTGGGTGCACCGCCATCTGCCGGAGTTGCGCCGCGCCACTCGGGTGCTGCGGGGCGCCGATCTCGCGGCACGGCACCTGCGCACGATCGCGCGACGTAGCGAGTACCTGGTGGGCGACGGGAGGCCGCGGCCGGTGCTCGCGGGCCTGATCTCGCAGTTGGGCGGCGGCGTGCGGCTGCTCGGCCTCGAGCAGGACGACCCGGAGCTCGCGGGGGCCGCGCGCGTGGAGCTGTCGCGGCTCGCCGCGCTCCTCGACCCGGCGGAGCTGCTTCCCGGTTCCTCCGTCAACGAGGCGGCCATCGTCGTGCTGCTGCGCCCGCTCGTGGTGGACCTGCTCGACGCATCCGGTCTCGACCCTGCCGCCGCGCGCGCCCTGCTGCCGCCTCTCGCCTGACGCTCGGCCCCTGCCGTCCCGGCGCGGCCCGAGGCGGCCTGAGGCGACACCTCGATCACGGGGCTCAGGCGGGGGCGACGGCGGCCCAGGGCAGGGTGAGCTCGCCGAGACGGCGACGGGCCTTCCCGCCGAGGGGCGGCGCGTCGAGCAACGGCCAGCCGGCCTCCGCGAGGGATGCGATGCTCGCCTGCCAGCGCTGCACCGGTCCGTAGACCGAGAGCGGCGCGTGCACCGCCCAGGCGCGGTCGAGTCCGGCGAGCAGCGTATGCACCCGCTCCCCGGGCACGTTGCGGTGGATGAGCGCCTTCGGCAGCCGCTCCGCGACGATCGAGGGCGCCTCGAGCTGCGCCAGCCGCAGCGACACCGTGAAGAGCTGCGGGCCGCCCTCGTCGAGGGTCACCCAACTCGCGATGCGGCCGAGTTCGTCGCAGGTCCCCTCGACGAGCCGCCCGCCTGGGGCCAGGCGCGCGCGCATCCTGGCCCAGGCCTCCGCGACCTCCGCCTCCTCGTACTGGCGCAGCACGTTCATGGCCCGGATGACGGCGGGGCGGCGTCCGGCATCCGTCGGCACCTCGAAGCCGCCGAGCCGGAAGCTCACGCCGGGGTGGGCGTCGGCGGTGGCGCGCCGCACCCGCTCGGGGTCGATCTCGATGCCGAGCACCTCGACCGCGGGCCGCACCCGCGCGAGCCGCGCACGCAGCTCGTTGCTCGTGGTGGCGGAGGCGCCGTAGCCGAGATCGACCACGAGTGGATCGTCGGCGGCGCGCAGCACGGGCAGCGCCGCGATCCACCGATCCACCCGCCGCAGCCGGTTGACCCCCGTGGTCCCCCGGGTGATGCGCCCCTCGGGTTTGCTCGTCCTCGCCATCTCGTGTCAAACGCTATAGCGGTTGCCGAGCCGCGCCACCAATTCCTGCCGCTCGGCGCGAACCGCTACAGCGTTTGGCCGACAACCAGGATCGGTAGGCTGACGGCATGACCTCGACCCTCATCCTGCTGCGCCACGGCAACTCCGACTGGAACCAGAAGAACCTGTTCACCGGATGGGTGGACGTGCGCCTCTCGGAGCAGGGCGTCGCCGAGGCGAAGCGCGCAGGCGAACTGCTCGCCGAGTCGGGTCTGACCCCCGAGATCCTCTACACGAGCCTGCTGACCCGCGCCATCCAGACCGCGAACCTCGCGCTCGAGGTGGCCGACCGGCTGTGGATCCCGGTCAAGCGCAGCTGGCGCCTCAACGAGCGCCACTACGGCGCGCTGCAGGGCCTCGACAAGGCCGAGACGCTCGAGAAGTACGGCCCCGAGCAGTTCCAGATCTGGCGTCGCAGCTTCGACACGCCTCCGCCGCCGCTCGCCGACGACGCCGAGTACAGCCAGGTGGGCGACGAGCGCTACGCCGACCT
Source organism: Leifsonia xyli (assembly GCA_003243275.1). Lineage (GTDB taxonomy): Bacteria > Actinomycetota > Actinomycetes > Actinomycetales > Microbacteriaceae > Homoserinibacter. The sequence continues at coordinate 324,363 of QFQR01000002.1, forward strand.
CCCCGACGCCGAGCTCCCCCGCACCGAGAGCCTGAAGCTCGTGATCGACCGGATGCTGCCCTACTGGGAGAGCGACATCACGACGGATCTCGCGGCGGGCAAGACGGTGCTCGTCACCGCCCACGGCAACTCGCTGCGCGCGCTCGTGAAGCACCTCGACGGCATCAGCGACGACGAGATCTCCGAGCTCAACATCCCCACCGGCATCCCGCTGGTCTACGAGCTCGACGACGACTTCCGCCCCACCGGCCCCGGCCGCTACCTCGACCCCGAGGCCGCCGCCGCCGGCGCCGCCGCGGTCGCCGCACAGGGGAAGAAGTAGGTCACGGCCACCTTCCGCGCTGACTACACCTGGGAGCTCGACCCCGAACTGCCAGGTGACGGTTCGGCGTTCCCGGTGATCGAGATCGGATCCGCCAACTCGGTCGAGCACAACATCCGATTTATCCCGGAGACGGGCGAGTCATGGGTGGCTGCGGTTCGAGGAGAAGGCTACGGTCCTGGGTTCGGCGTCCGTGCGACACCGGATCCCGACATCGCGTGCGTGCTTGCCGGTGGAGGTGCCTACCTTGTGGATGTCCGATCCCGAACCTCGCGGCGTCTTGACGCCTTCCCCGTGCAGCAGCTCGTCGAGGTCCCTGAGGCCGAGGTATTGGTGCTCGCGGACTTCAATGACTTCGTCGGCGTAGGCCGACGCGCACCCGGCGCCACGCTCGACCAGGTGTGGGCATCGGGCCAGGTCGCGACGGATGACGCACGCGTCGTCCGGGTCGACGGAGTAGTGCTGGAGTGCCGGGGTCTCGACGGTATCGACGCGCCGTTCACGATCGACGCGCGAACCGGCACGCGACTGGGGCCTACGCCGAAGCCGACCACTCTCTTCCCCTTCCTCAAGCGAAAGGCCTGAACATGCTCGTCGCCTTCTCCGTCGCCCCGAGCGGCACCGGCAATGCCGATGGCTCCGTGCACGACGCGGTCGCCGCGGCCGTGCAGGTCGTGCGCGAGTCGGGCCTGCCCAACCGCACCACCTCGATGTTCACGGAGCTCGAGGGGGAGTGGGACGAGGTGATGGACGTCGTGAAACGCGCCACGGATGCGGTGGCCGCCTACGGTTCGCGCGTCTCGCTCGTGCTGAAGGCCGACATCCGTCCCGGCTATTCGGGCGAGCTGGACGGCAAGGTCGAGCGGCTCGAGGCCGCCATCGACGAGCTCGGCTCCTGAGGTGGGCCGCGCGTATCGCGTCGAGCGGGCGCGCGCCGAGGATGCGGTTTCGATCGCCGAGCTGATCGCTGCATCCAAGAAGGACGCCATGCCCTGGCTCACGGTCGTGCATACGCCGGAGGAGGACCGCAGCTGGGTGGCGGACGTGCTGCTCGCCGAGCACGAGGTGCGCGTCGTACGCGACGGCGGCCGCCTCGCAGCGGTGCTCGCGACGTCACCCGGGTGGATCGATCAGTTGTATGTGGCACCGGAGGCGCAGGGTGCCGGCATCGGGCGGGCGCTGCTCGCGGAGGCACGGGCGGCATCCGACGGCGAACTGCAGCTGTGGGCGTTTCAGCGCAACACCCGGTCCAGGCGCTTCTACGAGGCGAGCGGTTTCGTCGCCGTCGAGTTCACGGACGGCACCGGCAACGAAGAGCGGGAGCCGGATGTGCGCTACCGCTGGGTGCGGGACGGGGCGAGGGCGGACGACTGACCGCTCGGCGGGAAGCTGCTCCTGTCGACCGGGTCTCGAGCTCAGGAGTCGGCGGGCGTCCAGTCGCCGGTGGCGAGGTACTGCACCTTCTTGGCGATCGAGACCGCGTGGTCGGCGAAGCGCTCGTGGTAGCGGGATGCGAGGGTCGCGTCGACCGTGTCGGCCGTCTCGCCCTTCCAGGTCTCGCCGAGCACCTTGTCGAACACCGCGAGGTGCAGGGCGTCGACCTTGTCGTCCTCGTTGCGGATCTGCTCAGCGATCGCCGGATCCTCGGTCTCGAGCAGCTGGGTGAGCTTGCGGGCGATCTCGACGTCGAGGGCACCCATCTCGCGGAAGGTGGAACGCAGGCCCTTCGGCACGACCTTCTCCGGGAAGCGGTAGCGCGACAGCTGCGCGATGTGCTCGGCCATGTCGCCCATCCGCTCGAGCGAGGCGGAGACGCGCAGCGCCGACACGACGATGCGCAGGTCACGCGCGACCGGCTGCTGGCGAGCCAGGATCGTGATCGCGAGCTCGTCGAGCTCGGCCGCCAGCACGTCGATCCGGCGGTCATCCTCGATGACCTCCTCGGCGAGTGAGACATCCGACTCGTTGAAGGCGCGCGTGGCTTTCTCGATGGAGTCGGCCACGAGCGTGGAGATCTCGACGAGGCGCTCCTGCACCTCACGCAGCTCCTGCTGGAAAACCTCGCGCATCGGATTCGATCCTTTCCTGGCCGGATTCGGTGACCGGCACTGTCGGCATGCAGCGGCTCGGGCCTCCCGGCGACCGCGCTGCAACCGTCCCGCGGGAAGGTTAACGAGTGGTGTCCGGGTCGTGAACGTCCACCTAAGGGAAGTGGAGGCCTCCGCATATCCGTCGGGCTGACCGACGGCCCGCCCTAATCTAGTCCCATGGACGCCGCCTGGCTCGTGCCCGCCGCCCTCGGCTTCGGGCTCGCCGTCGGTGTCGGCGGAAGTGCCGCGGTGATCGCGGCCCACGCCCGGGGCCAGCGCGCCGCCGCCGTCGTCACCCCCACGGTGCCCGACGGGGTCGAGGAGGTCATCGACGCGCTCGAGACCGCAGGCATCGTGCTCGACGCGTCGAACAACGTGATGAGCTGCTCGACCGCCGCGGTCGCCCTCGGCCTGGTGTGGAACCACGCGCTCGTGCACGGCGAGCTCGCCGCGATCGTCGACCGGGTGCGCTCGGAGGGTGTCGCCGTCAACGAGGAGCTGCAGCTTCCGCGCGGGCCTTTCGGCGACGCTCAGGTGCACCTGCTGGTGCGGGTCGCGCCGCTCGGCAGCCGCTTCGTGCTCGTGCTCGCCGACGACCGCACCGAGGCCCACCGCCTCGAAGACGTGCGCCGCGATTTCGTCGCCAACATCTCGCACGAGCTGAAGACGCCGATCGGCGCGATCGGGCTGCTCGCCGAGGCGCTGCAGTCGGCCGCCGGCGAACCGGATGCGGTGCGCCGCTTCGCCGAGCGCCTCACGATCGAGGCCGAGCGCCTCCGCAGCCTCACCCACGAGATCATCGAGTTGAGCAGGCTGCAGGCCGCCGATGCGCTGGAGAACGCCGACCGTGTGCACGTCGACACGATCATCGCGCAGGCGGTCGACGCCAACCGGGTCGCGGCCGAGTCCCACCGCATCACGATCGTCGCGCACGCCGACGCCTCGGCGATCGTCTGGGGCAATGAGGCGATGCTTGTGACGGCCGTGCACAACCTCATCGCGAACGCGATCCAATATTCCCCGGACGGCACACGAGTCGGGGTCGGGGTCACGCGCCGCGACGGGGCGATCGAGATCGCAGTCACCGACCAGGGGGTCGGCATCCCGGAAGCCGAACGCGACCGCGTGTTCGAGCGCTTCTTCCGCGTCGACTCCGCGCGCAGCCGGCAGACCGGGGGCACCGGTCTCGGTCTCTCGATCGTGAAGCACGTGGTGCAGAACCACGGCGGCGATGTGCGCGTGTGGTCGCAGCAGGGCCGGGGCTCGACCTTCACCATCCGTCTTCCGGAGGCCGATCAGGTCGCCGCAACCTCATCCCGTGGAGCCCGTACGTGACCCGCATTCTCATCGTCGAAGACGAGCCCTCGCTCGCCGAACCGCTCGCGTTCCTGTTGGGGCGTGAGGGATACGAGACCGCGATCGCGGGCGACGGTCGCGCGGCGCTCGCCGAGTTCGATCGCAACGATGCCGATCTGGTGCTGCTCGATCTGATGCTGCCCGGCCTCTCCGGCACCGAGGTGTGCCGCGAGCTGCGCAGCCGTTCGAGCGTGCCGATCATCATGCTCACCGCGAAGGACTCCGAGGTCGACATCGTGGTGGGGCTTGAGCTCGGCGCCGACGACTATGTGACGAAGCCCTACTCCAGCCGCGAGCTGCTCGCGCGCATCCGTGCCGTGCTGCGTCGCCGGGTGGAGATCGAGGAGGACCCCGCCGAGTCGGTGCTGGAGGCCGGCCTCGTGCGGATGGATGTGGAACGGCACGCGGTGTCGGTCGGCGGCAAGGAGGTGGCGATGCCCCTCAAGGAGTTCGAGCTGCTCGAATTCCTGTTGCGGAATGCCGGGCGTGTGCTGACCCGCGGTCAGCTCATCGATCGCATCTGGGGCTCCGACTACTTCGGCGACACCAAGACCCTCGACGTGCACATCAAGCGCATCCGGGCCAAGATCGAGCCGGACCCCGCCAACCCGCGGCTGCTCGTGACGGTGCGCGGCCTCGGCTACCGCTTCGAGAACTGACGGACGCCGCTGCCCGGCCCGCGTGGCCCGGGCGCGCGATCAGCCGGGCGTGCGATCAGCCGGCAGGCGTCTCGGTCGCCGAGGGGCTCGGCGTGCGACTCTGAGTGGGCGTGGGGGTCGGGGTCGGGGTCGGCATGAGCGACCCGTACTCGGGGAGCGTCGCGTCGAGCACCGGGATCCCCAGCGGCTGCTGGCCGTCGCTCGTGTGCACCACGGCCGAGAGCAGACCCCCGGGCTTCTCGCCGAGCGGTTGCACCGTGACCTGGTCGCCATCCGTGCCGAAACGCGTGCTGCCGTTCGCCGCCGCCGTCAGATCGACCTCGTAGTAGGTGCCGTCGACGGCCCACTGCACGGTGAAGTCGATGGCGGAGCCGGTGGTGTTGACGGCCGTGCCGATCAGGTTGCCGAGATCGCCGTCCTCGCTCAGCACGATGACGTTGCGCAGTTCGAGGCTGCCGACGTTGATGTTGGCGCCGTCGCTCGGGTCGATCGGCCGGTTCGTCTCGGGTTCGGTCCAGAGCGCGCACCCACCGAGTCCGAAGACGAGCGCTCCGCTCAGGGCGATGGCGGCCACGGCACGTGCTCTCACGGGGTTCCTCCAGGCGTAGACGACGAGCACTGCCAGCCTAGCGGCAGGCACCGGCCGCGGATGCCGTCGCCCCCGGCTGGGGGACGCCCGCTGTGATAAAATGAGAGGTCTGCGGAAGGAACAACTCCATGCTCTTCGAGGTCGGCGAAACCGTCGTTTACCCCCATCACGGTGCGGCAACCATCATCGAGGTGAAGGACAGGGTCGTCAGAGGTGAGACCAAGAAATACCTGAAGCTCAACGTCACTCAGGGCGACCTGATCATCGAGGTTCCGGCCGACAACGTCGACCTCGTCGGCGTTCGCGACGTGATCGGCAAGGAGGGCCTCGACCGGGTCTTCGAGGTGCTGCGCGCCCCCTTCACGGAGGAGCCCACCAACTGGAGCCGCCGCTACAAGGCGAACCTCGAGAAGCTCGCCTCGGGCGACGTCATCAAGGTCTCCGAGGTGGTGCGCGACCTGTGGCGTCGCGATCAGGACCGCGGCCTCTCGGCCGGGGAGAAGCGGATGCTCGCGAAGGCCCGCCAGATCCTCATCTCCGAGCTCGCGCTCGCCGAGAAGACCGACGAGGAGAAGGCCTCGACCGTGCTCGACGAGGTTCTCGCCTCCTGACGCGAGCCGGTTGAGGGGCACCCGGCGAGGGTGCTCAAACCCAGCCGGTTGAGGAGTGCCGCCCGGCGAGGGTGCGCCAACCCAGCCGGTTGAGGAGTGCCGCCCGGCGAGGGTGCGCCAACCCAGCCGGTTGAGGAGCGCCGCCCGGAGGGCGACGCGTCTCGAAACCCCCGCACCCCTAGGCTCGTCTCATGCCTTCACGCCCGGATGTGCGCCTCGCGGTCATCGTCGTCGCGGCCGGCAACGGCACCCGCCTCGGCGAGGGGCAGCCGAAGGCCTTCGTGGAGCTCCACGGGGTCACGATCCTCGAGCACGCGCTGCGCGGGGTGTTCGGGGCCACCCATCCGGCGCAGGTGATCGTGGTCGCGCCGGCCGCTCTCGTCGCGCGCGCCCGGACGATCGCGGAGCACGCCGCGGGAGCCGCATCCGGGTACCTGACGGTCGTGGCGGGCGGCGACACCCGGCAGCGCTCTGTGGCGGCGGGACTCGCGGTGCTCGCCGAGGGGGTCGAGGTGGTGCTCGTGCACGACGCGGCGCGTGCGCTGGCACCGAGCGCCCTCATCGATCGCGTCGCGGGGGCGGTGCGGGGTGGCAGCGGTGTCATCCCGGCGCTTCCCGTGATCGACACGGTGAAGCGCGTCGATGGCGACCGCGTGCTCGAGGCGGTCGATCGCAGCGAGCTGGTGCATGTGCAGACCCCGCAGGGCTTCCCTCGTGCGGAGCTCGTGGCGGCCTACGCGGCGGCGAGCGAGGAGTTCACCGACGACGCCGCGCTCTTCGCGGCTGCGGGCGGCCCCGTGCTGACGGTGCCAGGCGAGCCGCGGGCGTTCAAGATCACGACCCCGTGGGATCTCGGCCGTGCCGAGCAGCTGCTGGATGCCGACCGCGGCATCCGCACGGGTCTCGGGGTCGATGCGCACCGCTACGACGAGACGGTGCCGCTCTGGCTGGGCGGCGTGTACTTCCCCGACGAGCCGGGGCTCGCGGGGCACTCCGACGGGGATGCGGTGATCCACGCGATCTGCGACGCGCTGCTCTCGGCGGCCGGCCTCGGCGACATCGGCTCCCGGTTCGGCTCGGCGGCCCCCGAGTACGCGGATGCTGCGAGCGAGGTCTTTCTGCGCGAGACGCTTGCGCTCGTCGCGGGCGCCGGGTTCCGGGTGGGCAACGTCGCGGTGCAGGTGGTCGCGAACCGGCCACGGCTGGCGGCGCGCCGGGTGGAGCTCGAGGCTCATCTGGGCGGGCTGCTCGGTGCGCCGGTGAGCGTCGCCGCGACGACCTCCGATGGGCTCGGCTTCTCCGGTCGGGGCGAGGGTCTGCTCGCCGTCGCGACCGCGCTTCTCTCGCGCTAGCATCCGTCCGCGCGACAGTTCTCCGCACCGCGCGCCACCGATCACTGCCGCAGGGTGCCAAACGCTGCAGCGTTTGGCCCCACCTCCCGAGAGAGGAGGGGATGCGGAACCGCCCGCCCGGTCCCGGGTGCGCCGGGGCCGGACGGGCGGAGTCGTGCCGTGGGTCAGGCGCGGCGGCGACGCACCAGCACGATGGCGACGGTCGCGATGATCGCCGCGACGAGCAGGGCGATGAGCACGGTCGCCCAGACGGGCCACTCGGATGACGCCGGCGCGGGGGCGATGACGTCGTCCGTCGCCTCGGCGGTCGGCTTCTCAGCGGCGGCTCCGCATCCGCTGTCCACGGTCGCGGTGATCGTCAGCGGATCGAGCGCCTCGCCCTCGGGGTAGGTGCCGAAGGCGGCGGCACCGGCGGCCGAGAGGGTCGCGGGAACGTCCGCCCAGGTGATCGTGTCGCCGTCACGCGTGCTCGTCACCGCCGAGAGGTCGAGCTCGGCGAACTCGACGCCGGTCTGCGCGACCGCCTCTCCCTGCTGCGTCGTGCCGCTCACGTCCAGCAGCAGCACGGCGCGGTCGCCGTCGATCACGACGCGCGGGTTCGCGATCGTCGTGTCGAGGGCGCCGGAGTGCCCCGTGAAGCGCACCGAGCCCGAGTACTGCACGTCGAGCGCGCCGTTCGCATCCGCGCCGCCGGTTCCGGCGGTCCAGGTGAAGACCGGAGTCGCGTAGCTGACGCCGCCGTCGGTCGTCCACTCGCCGTTGGCGATCGAGCCGTCGATGTAGGCGCGGAAGGTCTCCTTGAAGCCCCACACGAGCGTCGCGTCCGACACCGTGCACTGCAGCTCGGAGGCGGCGGCGATCGTCAGCACGGTGCCGCGGTCGACCGAGCCCTGGAAGGTGAGCGTGTGCTCGCCGGTGAGGCCACGGGGCAGCGTGCCGGTCCAGGTGACGCGGCCCGACGCATCCGCCGTCAGGTTCTCGGCGAGCACCGTCGGGGTCGAGTAGATCACCGCGAGGATGCCGGTCTCGTTCGGCTGGAAGCCCTCGGCCTCCGCCGTGACCTCGCCGCCCTCCACGAGCGAGCCCGCGGTGACGGTGAGGCCCTCGGTGGCGGGCGGCGTCGCGTCGGGGGTGTTGGCGGTCTTCGTGGTGGCGGATGCCACGACCACGGTTCCGGCGGAGGTGCTGTTCGCCGAACCGACGGTGAAGGTCACCGCATCCAGCGCCGTGCCCGCGGGGTAGAAGCTGCTGCCTCCGAAGGTGAAGGCGCTGGAGCCCGCCGCGGTGAGCGTCGCCGGAACGTTCGCGTAGCGCACGGCGCCGGTGGCATCCGTCGACTGCGATCCGGAGCCGAGCGCGAGGCTCGCGAAGGCGACGCGGGTGCCGCCGTTCACGCGCAGCAGCAGGGTGCCGCTGGTCGCCGAGTCGATGCGCACCTGCGGGTCGGAGAGCCGCAGGTCGAGCACGCCGCTGTGGCCGGTGAAGCGCACGGTGCCCGCGTAGGAGGCGGTGCCGAGGCCGTTCACGAGCAGGGCGGCATCCGTCTGCGGGAACACGAAGGCGCCCCCCGATGCGCTCGCGCCGGTCGTGGAGATCGCGCCGGTCGCGATGGGCCCGGTGACGTACGAGCGGAAGCTCGCCTTGACGCCCCAGCTGAGGCTGCCCGCCGTCGGGGTCGGCACGACGACCGGGGGCGGGAAGATCGCGTTCCACTGGGCGTCGGCGACGGTGATGGCACCGCGGGCGTAGGTGGTGGCATCGCTCGGGTTGCTGCGGGTCTTCCAGGCGATGACCTCGTACTGCTTGGCCCGGTCGAGGGAGGCCGTGGGCGCGGTGAGCGTCTGCGTGAAGGTTCCCCCCGTGATGGTGAGCTGCGCGGGGGCGCCGAGGAACGCCGTGTTGCTGCCCTTCTCGATGATCGAGAGGTAGCTCGTCGCCGCCGTGAAGTCGGTGCCCGTCACCTCGACGGTGAGCCCGCCCGCCGTGCTCGCGTCGCGCACGGTCGCGGTGAGCGCCGCGGCCGGGAACATCGCGTTCCACTGCGCGTCGGTGATGGCGACGTCGGCGCGCGAGTAGGTGGTGTCGGGGCCGGGGTAGCTGCGGGTCTTCCACGCGATGACCTCGTACTGCTTCGCCCGGTCGAGGGATGCGGTGGGCGCGGTGAGCGAGGCGGTGAAGGTGCCGCCGGTGATGTCGAGGCGCGCCGCGGCACCCACGAAGGCGGTGTCGCTGCCCTTCTCGATGAGGGAGAGGTAGCTCGCGGCGATGCCGTCGAAGTCCGTTCCGGTGACCTCGACCGTGAGGCCGCCCGACTGCGTCGCGGAGGTGACCGTCGCGCCGAGCGTGGGCACGGGCGGGATGAGCGCGTCCCACTGGGCGTCGGTGAGGGTGACGTCGGCGCGGGCGTAGGTCGTGGCGGAGCCCGGGTTGCTGCGGGTCTTCCAGGCGATGACCTCGTACTGCTTGGTCTTGTCGAGGGAGGCCGCGGACGCGGTGAGAGTCTGGGTGAAGGCGCCGTCGGTGATGGCGAGCTGGGCGGGGGCGCCGACGAGGGCGGTGTCGCTGCCCTTCTCGATGAGGGAGAGGTAGCTCGCGGTGATGCCGGCGAAGTCCGTTCCGGACACCTGGACGGTGAGGCCGGCGGCCTGTGTGGCCGTGGTGACCGCCACACCGAGCGTCGGCACGACGGGCGCCTGCTCGACGGGCCAGCTGAACGACACGGCGTCGAGGGCGGTGCCTGCCGCGTAGAAGCCCGCGAAGGCGGGGGCGCCCGACTCGGTGAGGGTTGCGGGAACGCCGCTGTAGGTCACGGTGGTCGCCGTGGAGTTGTTGGTGCCGGCCGCCAGGTCGAGCGAGGCGAACACGACATCCGAGTAGGTGGTCGGCTCGCTGCCGCCCAGCGGAAGGGACGCGGCGTCGAGCACGAGCTCGGCGGTCGTGGCGGAGGTGATGCGCACCTTGACGTCGCTGAAGCTCAGGTCGAGCTGGCCCGAGTGGCCGGTGAAGCGCAGCGAGCCCGGGTAGGCGACCGTTCCGGTGCCCGCGCTCGTGGACCCGGTGCCGTTCGACCATGTGTAGGGGGTCGCGGTTCCCACCTGGGTGGCGGTCACGCTGCCACCCGCGAAGCCGTTGATGTAGTTGACGAAGCTCGTTTTGACGCCCCACTGCAGGGTCGCGCCGGCGACGTCGCCGGGTGCGGCGGTCGCGGATGCGGTGGGCAGGAGCACGCTCGCGAGCGCGAGCAGGGGGACGAGCAGGAAGGCGATCCAGGGCGCGCGTGAGCGCGCGCGGTCAGGCGCATACGACAAGAGAGAATCTCCGTGGGTTGGGTGTGATCGAGTCATGCGACGCGCACCATCGCTGACACTCAGGTAAGCCTTACCTTACCGAACCTCGCATCCGTTGTCGAACCCGTGCGGTTTGCGGGCCGCCGGCGACATCCGGGCACCTGGATCGGCGCCGCCGGTAAACTCGGCGGGTGACGATCCGCCTCTACGACAGCCGCGCCCAGGCGCCGCGTGATTTCGAGCCCCTCGAGCCTGGACGTGTGGGCATGTACGTCTGCGGTCCGACCGTGCAGTCCTCGCCCCACGTCGGCCACCTCCGCTCGGCCCTCGCCTACGACCTGTGGCGGCGCTGGTTCGGCTACCGCGGCTACGACGTCACCTTCGTGCGCAACGTCACCGACATCGACGACAAGGTGCTCGCCAACGCCTCCGAGCGCGAGCCCTGGTGGGCGGTCGCCTACCGCGTCGAGCTCGAGTTCACGGAGGGATACCGGGCCATCGGCATCCTGCCCCCGAGCTACGAGCCGCGAGCCACCGCGAGCATCCCCCAGATGCAGGAGCTCATCGAGACCCTCATCGAGCGCGGTCACGCCTACGTCGCCGACGACGGCACGGGCGACGTCTACTTCGACGTGCGCACCTGGCCCAGCTACGGCGAGCTCACGAGGCAGCGCCTCGCCGACATGGCCGAATCGCCCGACGCGGAGACCCGCGGCAAGCGCGACCCGCGCGACTTCGCCCTGTGGAAGGGGTCGAAGGAGGGCGAGCCCGAGTCGGCCTCCTGGAACTCCCCGTGGGGGGCAGGGCGCCCCGGATGGCACATCGAGTGCTCGGCGATGTCGAAGCGCTACCTGGGGGCCGAGTTCGACATCCACGGCGGCGGCCTCGACCTGCGCTTCCCGCACCACGAGAACGAACTCGCGCAGTCGACCGCGGCGGGCGACCGGTTCGCGCAGTACTGGGTGCACAACGGCATCGTCATGGTCGAGGGGCAGAAGATGTCGAAGTCGCTCGGCAACTCGATCTTCGCCGCCGAGTTCCTCGCCCTCGCGCGCCCCGTCGTCGTGCGCTACTACCTCGCGAGCGCCCACTACCGCTCGGTGATCGACTACCACCCCGGCGCGCTGGAGGAGGCGGAGGCCGCCCTCGACCGGATCGCCGGATTCCTCGAGCGTGCCGAACGGGCGCTCGAGGCGGGGCCGGCCGGCCCGGGCGACGGGCGGGTGGCGGATGCCTTCGCGGCGGCCATGGACGACGACCTCGGCGTGCCGCAGGCGCTCGGGGTGCTGCACGAGACGGTGCGCGCAGGCAACAGCGCGCTCGACGCGGGCGATCTCGCCCAGGTGGCGGTGCTCCGCGAGCAGGTGAAGGCGATGGCAGGCGTGCTGGGCGTCGACCCGACCGCTCCCGAGTGGGCGGATGCCGCATCCGGCGCAGCCGACACCGCGCTCGACGCGCTCGTCGGGGCACTGCTCGCCGAACGGGCGGAGGCGCGCGCGGCGAAGGACTTCGCGGCATCCGATCGCATCCGCGACGAGCTCGCCACCGCGGGCATCGCGATCGAGGACACCCCGGACGGCGCCCGCTGGAGCCTCGCGTGAGCCCGCATCCGACTCCGATCACGACGCAGGGGAGCCCCTCATGACGAAGCCCGGACGACCCGGAGCGCGCAAGGCCAAGAAAGGTGCCACGACCGGCACCGGCGGTCATGGCCGCAAGGCGCTCGAAGGCAAAGGCCCCACCCCGAAGGCGACCGACCGCAGCTGGCACGTCGCCGGCAAGCGGAAGGCCGCCAACGAGCGCCTCGAGGCGGCGCGTGCCCGGCACGGCAAGCCCGAGGCCGGCAAGCGTCCGCCGCGGCCCAAGAAGTCCGACGACTCCGAGCTGGTCACCGGACGCAACTCGGTCGTCGAGGCGCTGCGCGCCCGCATCCCCGCATCCACCCTCTACATCGCGGCCCGCGCCGAGATGGACGACCGCATGAAGGAGGCGCTGTCGCTCGCGACGAAGCGCGAGATCCCCGTGCTCGAGGTGATGCGCCAGGAGATGGACCGGATGACGGGTCCGGATGCCGTGCACCAGGGCATCGTGCTGAAGGTGCCCGCCTACGAGTACGCGTACCCGATGGATCTGCTCGAGCAGGCGGTGGATGCCGGCAGGACGCCGCTGTTCGTCGCGCTCGACGGCGTGACCGACCCGCGCAACCTCGGCGCCATCGTGCGCTCGGCCGCCGCGTTCGGCGCGCAGGGCGTGATCGTGCCGCAGCGCCGCTCGGTGGGCATGACGGCATCCGCCTGGAAGACCTCGGCCGGCGCCGCCGCGCGGGTGCCGGTCGCGATGGCGGCGAACCTCACGCAGACGCTCACCGCCTTCAAGAAGCAGGGCGTGTTCGTGCTGGGGCTCGACGGCGGAGGCGACACCCCGCTGCCCGGCATCTCGTTCGCCGACCGGCCGATCGTGATCGTCGTGGGCTCAGAGGGCAAGGGCCTCTCGCGGCTCGTCACGGAGAGCTGCGACGCGGTCGTCTCGATCCCGATCAGTTCCGACACCGAGTCGCTCAACGCCGGCATCGCCGTGTCGGTCGCCCTCTACGAGGTCGCGAAGCTCCGCGCGTCGAGGTAGCGGCGCACCGCCTCCGCCGCGGTCGCGTGGTCGACCACATCCGGCTCGCCCGAGGTGGTGATGGTGCCGACGAGTTCGCCCGCGACGAAGATCGGGATCGCGCCACCGTGGGCGCGCAGGATGCCGTGGTCGACATCCGTGCGCTCCTCGAACGGGGTGCCGGCCTCCTCGTGGCGGCGCCGCACGAGCAGCGATGGCTCGCCGAAGCGTTCCGCGACGGCCGCCTTCCCCGCGAGCCAGACATCGTTGCCCGGCCCGGTCGTGCCGAGCTTCGCCTGGAACACCACGTCGCCGCGCAGCACGATGCGCACCGCGAGGTCGAGTGCCCGCTCGTCGATCACCTCGAGCGCCGCGAGCCCCAGGTCGACCGCGTCGTCGTTCGTGAACGACGGGACCTCGAACGCATCCTCGAGCTCCAGCTCGGCCCGCGTGTACTCCGGCAACTCGCTCATCAGACCTTCGCCCTCCAGTCCTCTTCTCCGTCGTCGATGACGGCGATCGGCAGGGTGATCGCCGAGGTCGGCGGCCCCACCACGGTCACCTCGTCGCGGCGGTGGCGCAGCACGGTGTCGACGTACGAGGTGAGCGCCTCGGCGAGCGGCACGTTGCGCTTCTGCTCCTGCGAGAGATACCAGCGATGGTCGAGCAGCTGGTGGAACACCTCGGCGGGCTCCAACTTGCCGCGCATGTCTTTCGGGATCGACCGCACCACCGGCTCGAACACCGAGACGAGCCACTCGTGCGCCACCATCTCCTCGTCCTCATCGGCCCGCTTGCGGGTGGCGCGGTAGGCGTCGAGGTCGTTGAGCAGGCGCCTCGCCTGGTTCTCGCCTGCGTCGAGTCCGGTGAGGCGCAGCAGGCGGCGCGAGTGGTGACCGGCGTCGACCACCTTCGGCTGGATCCGCACCGTCGTGCCGTCCTCCCCCTTGCGGATCGACAGCTCCTCGATGTCGAAGCCCAGGTCGTTGAGGCGCTCGACGCGTTCCCGGATGCGCCAGCGCTCCGCCTCGGGGAAGGTCTCGGATGCGGTCAGCTCCCGCCAGAGGGAGCGGTACGCCGCGACGATGCCGTCGGCGATCTCGACCGGGTCGATGTTCTCGTCGAGGCGCCCGCCCGACTGCAGGTCGAGCAGCTCGCCGGCGATGTTGACCCGGCCCACCTCGAGGTCGTTCTCACGCTGCCCGTTGGAGAGGCCGCCTTCGTAGAGCTTGCCGGTCTCGGCATCCACGAGGTAGGCGGCGAAGGCGCCCGCATCCCGGCGGAACAGCGTGTTCGAGAGCGACACATCGCCCCAGTAGAAGCCGATGAGGTGCAGGCGGGCGAGCAGCAGCGCGAGCGCATCGACGAGGCGGGTGGCGGTATCGGGGCGCAGCGCCTGGGAGTACAGCGCCCGGTAGGGGAGGGAGAACTTGAGGTGCCGGGTGACGAGGGCGGGGGCGAGCTCCTCGCCCTCGGGGGTGACGCGGCCGGTGACGACGGCGACCGGTTCGACGCACGGCACGTCGAGCCGCTGCAGGGTGCGCAGCATGTCGTACTCGCGGCGGGCGAGCTCGGCGGTGGTCTCCTTGATCGCCACCACGAATCCCTCGAGGTGCACGAAGCGCACCAGGTGGCGGGAGATGCCCTTCGGCAGCGCGGCGATCGTCTCCTCCGGCCACACCTCCAGGGGCAGGTCCCACGGCAGGTCGAGCAGCGCCGGGTCGGGCACGGCGGAGGTGATGGAGAGGGTGGAGGCCACGGGTCGAGCCTAACGACGCGCGTCGGCGCACGCGTCGGTCGCCTCATTCCCCTCTCGGGCTTCGACGGCTTATCCACGGATCGTGCTTCTTTACTCGCATAGATATACGACATTGAATAGAATGAATGTGTGATCAATTCCGCAGTTGTATTCGATGAATCGGTGCCTCCGGTCGGCGCCGATGCCTGCGCCGACGCGCGGGCCGAGACGGATGCGATTCTGGAGTCGGACCTGGTCGCGTGGGATCGCGAGGGCGAGATCCCGGCGCTGCCTGATGCCGTGGTCGATCAGCTTCTCGCGATCAGCGCCATCATGTCGGCGGGGTGCGACACGGAGCGGTTGCGCGGTTTCGATGACGACGAACTGATGCGGCTGGCCGAGCTGGTCGCGACGCAGGAGCGGATGGTGCGGGCGCACTCGGCGCTGATCGCGGGGGAGGTCGCGCGCCGCTCCCGACCCGAGCTGGGGCTGCGAGGGATGGCGCAGTCCCGCGGGCATCGCACCCCGGCCGAGCTGATGCGGGTGACGACCGGATCCTCGCTGGCGGAGGCCAAGCGCGGCGTCGCGATGGGCACGATGCTCGCCGAGGCGGACGAGGCCGAGCGCGCCGTGGAGCCGCAGGCGATCGTCGATCCCGGCACCGGCGAGGTGCTCGAGGTGCTCGTTCCCGAGCCGGTCACGCCTGCACGGCCGTGGATGGCGCCCGTGCTGGCGCGGGTGCGCACGGGCGAGGTTTCGGTTGAGCAGGCGGACGCGATCCGTCGCGGGCTGGGTGAGCCCGATCGAGCTACCGGAGACGCCGATCAGGATGCGTCCCGCATCACCGTCGAGCAGCTCGCCGCTGCGGCCGGCAGCCTCGCGGCCGAGGCTCGGTCGCTCGATGCGGACCGTCTGCTGGTTCGGGCGCGCGAGCTGCGCGATGAGCTGGACGTCGCGGGCGTCGCCGTGCGAGAGCGCCGGCGCTACGAGGCACGGTCGTTGCGGGTGTTCCGGCAGGCCGACGGCATGTCGCGCCTGGTGTGGATGATGGATCCGGAGACCGCTGCCGTGGTGGGTGAGGTGTACGACCGGGTCACCTCGCCGAAGCTCGGCGGGCCGCGATTCGTCGACGCGCAGCAGCACGCCCGCGCCGAGCGGATCGAGGGTGACCCGCGCACGGCGGAGCAGTACGCCTCGGATGCATTCGCCGACCTGCTGCGCGCCGGCCGCGCCGCCGACCCTGAGCTGCTGGTCGGGGAGGGGGCGCCCGCGGTGCGGGTGCTCGTGACCGCCGCCGAGCTGATCTCCGGTGTCGGCGCGGCGTTCCTCGAAGGCCAGACGGCACCCGTGTCGCTCGCGACCGCCGAACGGCACCTGTGCGTCTCGGGCCTGCGGCAGCTGCTCTTCGACGCCGAGAAGCGTCCCCTCGACCTGGGCCGCACCGTGCGGCTGTTCACCCGCGCGCAGCGACTCGCCCTGCACGCCCGCGACGGCGGATGCCGGTTCCCGGGCTGCTCGAGGCCCCCGTCCTGGACGGAGGCCCACCACATCCGGCACGTCGTGCGAGATCGGGGGGAGACGAACATCGACGACGGCATCCTGTTGTGCCGACACCATCACCGGCTCGTGCACGACCAGGGCTGGGAGTTCCGGCACCGGGTGCACGAGGGCAGCATCCGTTACGAACTCATCCCGCCCAGTTCGATCGACCCCGCGCAGCGAGCGATCCCGTTGCCGTCGAAATCGCCCGTCTACCGGCGGCTCGTCGGCGGGTGAGCGGGCGGGTCTCGAGACGCGCCGTCCTCCGGACGGCGCTCCTCGACTGTCTGAAGCGGCGAGCCGCCGCCAGCCGAGACGGTCGTCGCGCGGTGCGTGGTCTCGATACGCCGCTCCGCGGCTACTCGACCAGCGGGTGACAGGTGGACGGGTGGTGGGTGGACGGGTGACAGGTGGACGGGTGGCGGGGCGACTCGACCGGCGGTGGGTGCGGCGGTGGTGGGGGCGGCGCGGCGCGGCGGCCGAGTTTGTGATCGATGTCATGGCCGACCGGCAGCAGCCCACCGCTGGTCGAGTAGCCGCGGAGCGGGCGTATCGAGACCCCCGCCCCGCGAACCACGGAGGCCGCACCCCCAGCGGGATGCGGCCTCCGGGTGAACTGCGTGCGGTCAGGCGGTGGTCGACGCGGCGATCGGCGCGGCGTTCAGGCGGTCGCCCGACTCGACGTCGAAGGCGTGCACGTGCTTCGGCACCGGCGTGACGACGACCTTCTCGCCGGCGTCCGGGTGGTTGCGGCCGTCGACGCGGGCGATGATGTCGACGCGGTGACCGTCGAGCTCGGTGTGGCCGTACAGGTAGCCGTCGGCACCGAGCTCCTCGACGACGTCGACCTCGACGCTCAGGCCCTCGCCCGACTTCGCGATCATGACATCCTCGGGGCGCACACCCACGATGACCTTGCCGCCGGTGGCCGAGCCGAGCACGTCGCGCTCGATCGGGGTGACCGCCGAGCCGAAGCGCACGCCGCCGTCGACGACATCCGCCTGGAACAGGTTCATGGCAGGCGAACCGATGAAGCCGGCGACGAACACGTTGTTCGGGGTCTCGTAGAGGTCGCGCGGCGAACCGACCTGCTGCAGCAGACCGTCCTTGAGCACCGCGATGCGGTCACCCATGGTGAGCGCCTCGGTCTGGTCGTGGGTCACGTAGACCGTGGTGACGCCGAGGCGACGCTGCAGCGAGGCGATCTGGGTGCGGGTCTGCACGCGCAGCTTCGCGTCGAGGTTCGACAGCGGCTCGTCCATGAGGAACACCTGCGGCTGACGCACGATGGCGCGGCCCATCGCGACGCGCTGACGCTGACCACCCGAGAGGGCCTTGGGCTTGCGGCCGAGGTACGGCTCCAGGTCGAGCAGCTTCGCGGCCTCGAGCACGCGAGCGGCCCGCTCCTCCTTGCCGACACCGGCGATCTTGAGCGCGAAGCCCATGTTCTCGGCGACCGTCATGTGCGGGTAGAGCGCGTAGTTCTGGAAGACCATCGCGATGTCGCGATCCTTCGGCGGCACGTCGGTGACGTCGCGGTCGCCGATCAGGATGCGGCCGTCGTTGACCTCTTCGAGGCCCGCGAGCATCCGCAGGGTCGTGGACTTGCCGCAGCCCGAGGGGCCGACGAGGACGAGGAACTCGCCGTCCTCGACCTGGATGTCGATCTTGTCGACGGCGGGCTTGGTCGAGCCGGGGTAGATCCGGCTGGCCTTGTCAAAAGTGACAGATGCCATGGTGATTCGTTCTCCTTCACCGGCAGGTACGTGCCGGACGATCCGTTGTGAATGGAATGACCGTCGGCGTCGGTGGCGACGATCCCGCCCAGTATGGCATAGCGCGACGGGCCGCTCGTCTTCAGCCCTCATCCGGATGCTTCCCAGATTTGCTGCCTACCATCGCAAGACGGAGCGCCCGGATTGGCGTCTCCCGCGCGCGCGTCGTAGTCTCTCGAACGCGCTCCCCATACCCGAGAACGAGGATCGATGACCTACGGCGAGTCAGATCGCCCGGAGTCCGGAGGCACAGAGGCCCGGGCTGCCGCGAAGGAGCGCGCCCGCGAACTGCGCACCTTGCATCGCAAGCAGGAGCGGCGGCGGCGCCTCGGACTCCAGCTCGGCGTGCTCGGCGGAGCGCTCGTCATCATCGCGGTCGTCGCGGTGACGCTCATCACGATGAACCAGGCGCCGCAGCGTGGCCCGCTCAACATGGCGAGCGACGGCATCAAGATCGGCAGCGAGCTGAAGGCGGTCCGCACGGTCGGTCTCGCCCCGTCCGCGACCCCGATCCCCTCGCAGACGAACGCCGCCGACACCATCGACATCCAACTCTACGTCGACTACCTGTGCGCGAACTGCGGCACCTTCGAGCAGAACAACGGCGAGCAGCTGCGCAAGTGGGTCAGCTCGGGGGCGGCGACCCTCGAGATCCACCCGATCGCCCTGCTCACCACGAAGTCCGCGGGAACGCAGTACTCGCTCCGCGCGGCCAACGCCGCCGCCTGCGTCGCCGAATACGCGCCCGACGCCTTCTTCGACTTCCACGAGTCGCTCTTCGTCGACCAGCCCGCGGAAGGCTCGGAGGGGCTGACCGACCAGCAGTTGCTGGCCCGTGCCACCCAAGCCGGCGTCACCGACACGGCGAAGGTCAAGTCCTGCATCGAGAAACGACGCTTCAGCTCCTGGGTGCAGGCCGCCACGGTGCGGGCGCTCAACGGTCCGATCCCGAACGCCGACATCCCCGCGATCACCACCGCGCCCACGATCATCGTCAACGGCAAGCAGTTCCAGTACACGAAGGACTTCGACGCGAAAGAGCTCGCACAGTTCGTGACGGATGCGGCGGGCGAGCAGTTCGCGAAGCCCGCCGAGCCGTCGCCGTCACCGAGCGCGACGACCGCCCCGTAAAGTGGACGCGGACACCCGCTCCCGGTGACGGACGGCGTGTCGGCGCGCCTCCTTAGCTCAGATGGCCAGAGCGTCGCTCTTGTAAAGCGAGGGTCGTCGGTTCGAATCCGACAGGAGGCTCCACCGCACCGCGACGGTCGCCGTCAGAGGCTCGTCAGGTGCTTCTTGGCGGTGATCGGCTTCCGGCGTCCGCTCTTCTTCTCGGGCTTCGCGCCGACGTAGAGCCACCCCATGAGCAGCTCGTCCGGCCCCAGCTCGTGGGCGCGGTGCACCGCGCCGGAACGCGTGTAGTGCCCGGTGCGCCACATGACGCCCCAGCCGGCCTCGTCGAGCAGCAGGCTGAGCGCATGGGCGACCCCGGATGCCACGGCCTCCTGCTCCCAGTCCGGCACCTTACCGCTCGGGCGGGGCGAGGCGACGACGGCGAGCAGCAGCGGCGCGCGCAACGGCTTGCGGGCGAGCTTGTCGGCATCCGATCCGGTCACCCCGCTTGCCTCGGCGATGGCGCGGCCGACGCGCTCGCGGGCGTCGCCGCGGATCGCGATGACCCGCCACGGGTGCAGCGCCGCGTGATCGGCGACGGTTCCCGCGATCTCCAGCAGCGACAGCAGCTCCTTGTCGCTCGGCGCCGTGTCGTCCACCGAGGAGTGGGAACGCCGCCGCAGCATCGCCTCGGCGACGGTTCCCTTCGATCCCACGCTCAGCCCTCGGAATCCGCCGGTGTCTCCTCGGCCTGGAAGCCGAGCGAGAGCGAGTTCATGCAGTAGCGCAGCCCCGTGGGGGTGCCGAAGCCGTCGTCGAAGACGTGGCCCAGGTGCCCGCCGCAGTTGGCGCAGCGCACCTCGGTGCGCACCATGCCGAGCGAGCGGTCCTCGATGAGCTCCACGGCATCCGGGTTCACCGAGTCGTAGAAGCTCGGCCAGCCGCAGCCCGAATCGAACTTCGTTCCGCTCTTGAACAGTTCGGCGCCGCACGCCGCACAGGTGTAGAGGCCCGCACGGTGCTCGTCGAGCAGTTCGCCCGTCCAGGCGCGCTCGGTGCCTGCCTGCCGCAGCACCCGGAAGCGGTCGTCGCCGAGCTCCTCGCGCCACTCGTCGTCTGTCTTGGTGACCTTGTAGCTCATCACGTTCCCTTTCCGCAGCAATCGTAGGGTCCTCGGTGGAGGACCCGCTCGATACAACGTCGCGGGGCGACCCGGAGTTCCCGGCGACGTCCCGGATGATGTGGGGATGACCGAGACCACCCGCGACTGGTATCTGCGGGCCGCGGGCGAGCTCGCCGCGACCTCCGCCCGGCAGGTGGCCTGGTGTCTCGGCGTCGCCGACGACCCGCGGATGCGGGAGCTGCTCGAACGGCTGCCGCGTCCCGCCCGACAGCCTTCGCTGCTGTTCGCCGTGGCCGGGTATCTCGGGGCACCCGATGCTGACTACCCGGCGTGGGCGGAGTGGGTGCTCGAGCATCGGGATGCCGTGCTCGCCGAACTGCCGACGCGCCGGGTGCAGACCAACGAGCCGAACCGCTGCGTGCCCCTCCTGGTCGCGCTGGCGCGCATCCCGGGGCCGATCGCGCTTGTCGAGCTGGGGGCGTCGGCGGGGCTCTGTCTGCTCGTCGATCGCTACGGATACCGGTTCCGCACCGGGGGCGCCGCGGTCGAGCTCGGTGCGGGCGCACCGGTGCTGACGGCGCACCTGGACGCCCCGCTCGTGCCGGGCGCGTTGCCCGACATCCGCTGGCGTCGGGGTGTCGACCTCGCGCCGCTCGATGTGGGCGATTCCGACGACATGCGATGGCTGGAGGCCTCGCTGCCGCCCGACGACCCCGAGCGGCTCGCCCGCCTGCGGGATGCGGTCGCGACGGCCCGCGCGGGGGCGCCCGAGCTCGTCGCCGGCGATGCGCTCGCCTCGCTCGCGGGCCTCGCCGCCGCGGCACCGCCCGGCGCGACGCTCGTCGTCGCCTCGCTCGGCACCGCCGTCTACCTCGCGCCCGCTGAGCGCGCACGGCTGCTCGGCGCGATCCGGGAGCTCGGGGGACGGGCCGTGACCTTCGAGACCCGCTCCGCGCTGCCGGAGGTCGCCGAGCGTTGGGAGGCGCTCGCGGCCGAGGGGCGCGTCGACCCCGCGGCCCGGTTCGTGCTCGCCCTCGACGGCGAACCCCTCGCCTCCGGCGCAGCGCACGGCACCCGGCTCGCCGCCGTCACCGCGCCCTCCTGACCGAGTGCGGGGAGGCCCGCGGGTCGCGCGGATGCGGCGCGATGCGCCTCGTAGGCTGACGGCGGCGTCCGCACCTTCTGCGGCCGCCGTGGCCGTCGCCGGAGAGCATCGGCCCAGCTGAGGGAGGTGCCGGATGTCGACCAGTTCCGGTGCCGCGCGCATGCCGGAGACCCCCGCGGGCGAACGGCTCGACGCGCTCTCGCTGCGCGTGCTGGAGTTCGAGAGCGCCTGGACCGGTCGCACCGCAGCCAAGGCGTCGGCCATCCGCGCGGAGTTCGATATCGCGCCCGCACGTTACTATCAGCTTCTGTCGGCCATACTCGATTCGCCGACAGCCCTGCGCCACGACCCTCTTCTGGTGCGTCGACTGCAGCGCATGCGAGACGCCCGGGTGGCGGCCCGCGCCTCCCGAACCTTCCGCACGACGACCGAGGACCCGACCGACTAGATGGCCAGCTTCCCCCGCGACCGTTTCGACGACATCCCCTCCGACCTCGACCGTGTCGGAGCGCATCGCGGCCCCCGCAAGCGCGGGCGCGGCTGGATCGGATTCTCCTGGGCGCTGCTCGCCACCGCCGTGCTCGTCGTCGTGGGGCTCTTCGCGCTCGCGGCCCTCGATCCGCGTTTCCAGGTGCCGTTCGCCCCGCAGACGCCGTCCCCGTCCGCTCCGGCCCCGTCGACCGCACCCCCGGCCGAGCCGGTGACCGACCCGACGACGCTCGATCCGGCCGTGCTCGCCGCGCTCACCATCTCGGTGCTCAACGGCACCCCCACCTCGGGCCTGTCGAACATCGCCGGAGATCAGATCGCCGCCGCGGGCTGGCCCAACCCGAGTCGTGCCGGTGCGTCCAACACCGCAGAGCCGAAGACGATCGTCTACTACCAGACCGCCGAATCCGAGGGTGTCGCACGCGGCATCGCGCAGCTCATCGGCGCGAGCGACGTGCAGCTCTCGGATGCCTTCCCGACGGCCGTGATCACGGTCGTGCTGGGCGCGGACTACGTGGCGCCGCCCGCGGGCTGAGCGCTCCGCGAGAAGCCGGGCGCGGCCCCGGTGTTACGCGGATGTTTAATCTGCGTTGAATGTTGCGCACGAGGGCCCTCTGGGGCGCTTCCGCGCCGATCGGGCACGGATGCGGTCGCTACCATCGCCCATGTGCCACCCTTCGTCGGGTGGCCGAGCGCGACGGAACACAGCAGGGAGTACGACGATGGCCAACGGAACCGTGAAGTGGTTCAACGCGGAGAAGGGCTTCGGCTTCATCACCGCCGACGGAGGAGAGGACGTCTTCGTGCACTACTCGGCCATCGACATGGCCGGCTACAAGGTGCTCGAGGAGGGGCAGAGCGTCGTCTTCGAGATCGGCAGCGGGCCGAAGGGGCCGCAGGCGGAGACGGTGCGTCTCGCCTGAGCCGCCGGCCGTCTCGGCCGAACCCCGCGGGACGCGCCGCGGATGGCGGCTCGCACGCCGACCTCGCGCCCTAGCATGAGCGCATGGTGCTGAGGGGGCGGCGGATACCGGTGGTCGCCCTGCTCACCGCGTCGGCGCTTGCGCTCGCGGGGTGCACGACCACGCCGATGCCCGCCCCGACTCCGACGCCGAGCTACACCTCCGACTACGAGACGCCGGCACCGGTGTCGTACGCGCCGCTCACCGGGCTGCCGGTCGACGACCCGGCGAGCCTCGCGCATCCGTCGCTCGCCGCGAAGATCGACAACCATCCCGCGGCGCGACCGCAGATCGGGCTCGAAAGCACCGACCTCGTCTTCGAGGAGCTGGTCGAGGGCGGCCTCACCCGCTACGTCGCGGTCTGGCACTCGCGGGTGCCTGCCGAGATCGGCCCCATCCGCTCGATCCGGCCGATGGATCCGGACATCATCTCCCCGTTCGGCGGCATCGTCGCCTA
The DNA here is from genome assembly GCA_003243275.1 of Leifsonia xyli. Taxonomy (GTDB): domain Bacteria; phylum Actinomycetota; class Actinomycetes; order Actinomycetales; family Microbacteriaceae; genus Homoserinibacter. The sequence goes on from QFQR01000002.1 coordinate 347,531, forward strand.
CTCGGGCGGCCAGCAGCGCTTCGTGCAGCTCATGCGATCGACGGACGTCTACAACGCCATCCACGGCCAATCCGACACCAATGACGTGATGTACCGCACGAAGACCAAGGCGGCCCCGCACAACGTGCTCGTGAAGGCGCCCGAGCTCATCGCGATGCACTCCGACCTCGCGCCGCCGCCCCAGCAGTATGCCTACGCGGATGAGCCGGCGGGTGCCACGGCGGCGCGCGAGGGCACGCCCGTCGCGGGCGTGGATCTGGTGCTCGGCGGCTCCGCGCATCCGTCGTGGCGGTGGGATGCCGCATCGGCCAGGTGGCTGCGGTTCCAGGACGGGGCGGCCGACCTCGACTCGGCGGGCGGCCAGCTCTCGGCCGTCAATGTCGTCATCGTGCGGGTGGCGGTCTCCAACGACGGCGGCGTGCCCAAGACCGAGCTCATCGGCGGCGGGGACGCCTGGGCGTTGTCGGGTGGCGCGATCGTGCACGCCACCTGGTCGAAGCCGGATCGGACCAGCCCGATCCGCCTCGTCGACGACACGGGGGCGGTGATCCGGCTCGCGCCTGGCAACAGTTGGATCGAGCTCGTGCCGAACGCCGGCTCGGTCACGCAGGTGCCCGCGGCCTGACCCCGGATGCCGTGGTCGCCCTCCGCGAACACGCCCCGGTCGGCTTGCACTCCCCACGGTCGAGTGCCAGACTGATCTCTGGCACTCGTCATCTGTGAGTGCCAATTCACTGTGGATCCCGTCCGGAAGGCACGACACTCACCCATGGCTAAGATCATCGCTTTCGACGAGGAGGCCCGTCGCGGCCTCGAGCGCGGCCTCAACACCCTGGCCGACGCCGTCAAGGTCACCCTCGGACCCCGCGGCCGCAACGTCGTGCTGGAGAAGAAGTGGGGCGCCCCCACCATCACCAACGACGGCGTGTCCATCGCCAAGGAGATCGAGCTCGACGACCCGTTCGAGAAGATCGGCGCGGAGCTCGTCAAGGAGGTCGCCAAGAAGACCGACGACGTCGCGGGTGACGGCACCACGACCTCCGTCGTGCTCGCCCAGGCGCTCGTGCGCGAGGGCCTGCGCAACGTCGCGGCCGGCGCCGACCCCATCAGCCTCAAGCGCGGCATCCAGAAGGCCGTCGAGGCCGTCGAGGCCGAGCTGCGCGCCAACGCCAAGGAGGTCGAGACGAAGGAGGAGTACGCGGCAACCGCATCCATCTCCGCGGCCGACCCCGAGATCGGCGCGCTCATCGCCGAGGCCATCGACAAGGTCGGCAAGGAGGGCGTCGTCACCGTCGAGGAGTCGAACACCTTCGGTACGACCCTCGAGCTCACCGAGGGCATGCGCTTCGACAAGGGCTACCTGTCGGCCTACTTCGTGACCGACCCGGAGCGCCAGGAGGCGGTCTTCGAAGACCCGTACATCCTGATCGTCAACGGCAAGATCTCCAACATCAAGGACCTGCTGCCGATCGTCGACAAGGTCATCCAGGCGGGCAAGCAGCTGCTCATCATCGCCGAGGATGTCGACGGCGAGGCCCTCGCGACGCTCGTCGTGAACAAGATCCGCGGCATCTTCAAGTCGGTCGCCGTCAAGGCTCCCGGCTTCGGCGACCGTCGCAAGGCCCAGCTGCAGGACATCGCGATCCTCACGGGCGGCCAGGTCATCTCGGAGGAGGTCGGTCTCAAGCTCGAGAACGCCACCCTCGACCTGCTCGGCCAGGCGCGCAAGGTGATCGTCACCAAGGACGAGACCACGATCGTCGAGGGTGCCGGCTCGGCCGACGCCATCGCGGGCCGCGTCAAGCAGCTGCGTGCGGAGATCGACAACACCGACTCCGACTACGACCGTGAGAAGCTCCAGGAGCGTCTCGCCAAGCTCGCGGGCGGCGTCGCCGTCATCAAGGCGGGTGCGGCCACCGAGGTCGAGCTCAAGGAGCGCAAGCACCGCATCGAGGACGCCATCCGCAACGCGAAGGCGGCCGGCGAGGAGGGCATCGTCTCCGGCGGTGGCGTCGCCCTCATCCAGGCGGGCAAGACGGCGTTCGAGAAGCTCGAGCTGACCGGCGACGAGGCCACCGGTGCCAACATCGTCAAGGTCGCGATCGACGCGCCGCTCAAGCAGATCGCCCTCAACGCGGGCCTCGAGCCCGGTGTCGTGGTCGACAAGGTGCGCAACCTCCCGGTGGGTCAGGGCCTCAACGCCGCGACCGGCGAGTACGTCGACATGCTGGCCTCCGGCATCAGCGACCCGGTGAAGGTGACCCGTTCGGCGCTGCTCAACGCGGCCTCGATCGCGGGCCTCTTCCTCACCACCGAGGCCGTCGTCGCCGACAAGCCCGAGAAGGCCGCGGCCCCCGCGGGCGGCGACATGGGCGGTGGCATGGACTTCTGACCCGAAGGGTCAGGGTCGAGGAGGCTGCGCGCCGCGTCTCGCGGCCTCCTCCTCAGCACCACAACGACCAGCGGGCGGCTCCCACAAGGAGCCGCCCGCTTCGTCGTGGGTGGGGGATTTCGGTACGGCCGCTGCGCGGCCCCACTCAGCGCAGGAAGATGCGCGTGTTCTGCGCCTCGATCTCGGCGTACTGTTGGCCGGCCTGCGCCAGGGCGCTGCCGATCGCGGTGAGGGATTCCTCGACGCGCTGCTGCGTGATCCGCCATTCCTCGACGACGGAACGGAACGCGGCGGCCGCGCCACCCGTCCACGAGGATTGCAGCTGCTCGAGCTGGGAGTGGAGGGCGCCGACCTCACCCTGGATGCGTCCGACGGTCTGTCGGGCGGCCGCCGCATGCGCGAGGACGGCTTCGCTGTCTACCTGGAAGGTGCTCATGCCGCCACGTTAGGGACGCGGCGGGACCGCCGGATCCGCGGGAGCGCCATCCGTGGACTCCGCGGCCTCGTCGGGCCTGGGGAGGAGCGGAATGCTGACGCGGAACGTCGCCCCGCCGCCCGGAGTCTCGAGCACCTCGACGTGGCCGTCGTGCTTCGCGACGATGCCCGCCACGATCGCCAGTCCGAGACCTGAACCGCCCGTCTCGCGTGTGCGCGAGGTGTCGGCGCGCCAGAAGCGCTGGAAGATCTTCTCCCGCAACTGCGGCGGGATGCCCTCGCCGTGATCGATGATCGAGATCACGCCGAAACCGCCCGCGTGATCCACACCGACCTCGAGCTCGATCGGGCTGTCGTCGGGGGTGAAACGCATCGCGTTGCCCATGAGGTTCGTGATCACCTGACGCAGCTTGTTCTCGTCGCCCAGCACGATCGGGCCGACCTCGGGCAGCGGGACCGTCGTCGAGGACTCGCCCGCGGTGATCTCGACCGCGGCCGGCCGCCTCCGCCGCAGCCGCGCGAGGGCGGAGCCCGCGAAGGCGATCGGGCCGGTGATCGTGGTCGACGGGGGAGTCGTCGCGGTCGGCTCCGCCACGGGAGCACCTGCGGCTCCCGTGCCGTCACCCGGCGCGGGCTCGTCGAGCTCGATCGGCACCGGGACCGCGACCGTGATGCGGCGCAGCGGCGCCGAGGCGGAGGCGTCGAGTGCCGCATCCTGCGCGATGGGAAGCAGGTCGACGCTCTGGTACGCCACCTTCCGCGGCTCGTCGAGTCGGGCCAGTTCGAGCAGATCCTCCACGAGGCCGCCCATCCGGATCGCCTCGCGTTCGATCCGGTCCATCGCCTGGGCGACATCCTCCGGGTTCTGCAGCGCGCCCATCCGGTACAGCTCGGCGTAGCCGCGCAGCGACACGAGCGGGGTGCGCAGCTCGTGGCTCGCGTCGCCGACGAAGCGGCGCATCTGCTCGACCGTCCGCTGGCGGTCGGCGAGAGCCAGGTCGATGCGCGCGAGCATCGCGTTGAGGGAGCGGTTGAGCCGGCCCACCTCGGTGTTGGGGGTCGCCCCGCCGAGGCGCTGGCTGTAGTCGCCCGCGGCGAAGCGGGCCGCCGTGCGCTCGGCATCGCGGAGGGGGGTGAAGGTGCTCGTGACGAGCAGTTGCGTGACGGCGGCGCCGAGCAGCACCACCGCGATGGCGAACAGGAAGAAGATGAGCGCGTAGCGCGTGATGGTGGCGTCGATGTCGGTGACGTCCATGCCCGCGACGAGCGTCACGAAGCTCCCGTCGGCGGTGCTGAAGAGGCTCGTCATGACGCGCCATTGCGATGCACCGCGCGCGTCGGAGATGTCGGTGATGCCGCCGTCGTGGAGGTAGCTCCACGGCAGCGTCATCTCCGACACGTCGGGCCGGGCGTAGCCTTGCGGCACGTTGCTGCAGAGCTCCTTGCCGTGCGCGTCGACGAGCGTCACCAGGTAGCCGTTCGGCTGGTAGCGCACGTTGCACGTGACGACCTGGCTGGCATCCATCCCCTGCACCTGCTGGAACCATGCCGAGACCGTCGTGTTGCGCTGGTCGAACAGGTAGGTGCGCAGCACCGTCATGGTCCCCATGCCGGCGACCGCGAGCCCGAAGGTGAGCAGCAGCACGGTCACACCGGTGATCTTGGTGCGCAGCGAGATGCCGTTCCACCACCGGTCGAACGTGGCGTGCAGCTTCGCCATCAGGCGCCCCGCATCCGCGTGTCCGCCGCCGGGGCCGGCTTCACGCCTTCGCGGTCTTGAGCATGTAGCCGAAACCGCGCTTGGTCTGGATCATCGGCTCGACCGAGTGCTGGTCGATCTTGCGGCGCAGGTAGGAGATGTAGCTCTCGACGATGCCGGCGTCGCCGTTGAAGTCGTACTCCCACACGTGGTCGAGGATCTGCGCCTTCGAGAGCACCCGGTTGGGGTTGAGCATGAGGTAGCGCAGCAGCTTGAACTCGGTGGGGGAGAGCTCGACCGGGATGTCGCCGACGGTCACCTCGTGGGTGTCCTGGTCCATGGTGAGCTCGCCGGCGCGGATGATCGCATCCTCTTCGTCTTGCATCGTGCGACGGAGGATCGCCTTGATGCGCGCGACGATCTCGTCGAGCGAGAAGGGCTTGGTGACGTAGTCGTCGCCGCCGACGGTGAGGCCGGTGATCTTGTCTTCCGTGTCGTCTTTCGCGGTGAGGAAGAGGATGGGCGCCGTGTAGCCCGAGGCGCGCAGCCGCTTGGTGACGCCGAAGCCGTTCATGTCGGGCAGCATGACGTCGAGGATGATGAGGTCGGGCTCCTCGTCGAGGACCGCGGAGATCGCCTGGGCGCCGTTGCTGACCGCGCGCACGGCGAAGCCGGCGAAGCGGAGGCTGGTGGTCAGGAGGTCGCGGATGTTGGGCTCGTCATCGACGATCAGGATCTTGGGTCCGTCGCTCATGCCGCCAGTGTATCCTGCATGTTCCCTGAATGCTAGCTGATTGTGGAGATTCGTGCGAACTGGTCGCCATCCGCGGGCTTTGGCGACCATTTCGCACGAATCTCCGGCGCGCGGCCTAGCATCGAGCGCGTGACCTCGTCCTCGGTGCCCGTCTCGGCGGCGGCCGTCTCCGCGGCGCCTGTCTCCGCGGCGGCCGTGCCCTCGGCGGTCGTGCCTGCGGCTTCCTCGGCGGCAGACGCATCCTCGTCCGTGCGGCGGATCGGCGCGCGCGAGTTCGACTTCTCGCGCCGGGTCGCCGTGATGGCGATCGTCAACCGCACCCCCGACTCCTTCCACGACAGGGGCGCCACCTTCGCGCTCGACGCGGCGAGGGATGCGGCGCTCGCCGCCGTCGCGGACGGCGCCGACTGGGTCGACGTCGGCGGGGTGCCCTTCGGGCGCGGTCCCGTCGTCGAACTCGCGGAAGAGCTCGAGCGGATCGTGCCCCTCGTCGAGGCGATCCGTGCGGTGAGCGACGTGGTGATCTCCGTCGACACCTTCGCGGCGGCCGTGGCGACGGCATCCCTCGCCGCCGGGGCCGACGTCGTCAACGACACCTCGGGGCTGTGGGATCCCGAGATGGCACCCGCGGTCGCGGCAGGCGGCGGCCATCTTGTGCTGACGCACTCGCTCACGCCGCCTCGCACGCCGCATCCGAGCCCCCGCTACGACGACGTCGTGGAGGCGGTTCGCGCCCACCTGGCCGCTCGGATCGAGACGGCGCTCGCGGCCGGTGTGCCGTTCGAGCACCTGATCGTCGACCCCGGGCACGACCTCAACAAGAACACGCTGCACTCGCTCGAGCTCACCCGGCGTCTCGGCGAGATCGCCGCGCTCGGCCCGCCCGTGCTCGTGGCGCTGTCGAACAAGGACTTCATCGGCGAGACCCTCGACCGCACCCAGTACGAGCGGCTCGAGGGTTCGCTCGCGGCGGCCGTCGTCTCGATCCTGAACGGCGCCCGCATCGTGCGCGTGCACGACGTGCGGGCGAGCGTGGCCGCCGTGCGGATGACGGAGGCGATCCTCGGATGGCGGGAGCCGGCGTGGCTGAAGCACAACATGTGAGCATCGACCGGGTGTGGCCCGAGCCCGCCGCCGACCTCGCCGACGAGCAGCTGACGGCCGCGTTGCGGGGCGCTGCGCCGGTGCTGCGGGTCAACTTCGTCTCCTCCGTCGACGGAGCCGCCACCCGCGACGGGCTCTCCGGCGGACTCGGCGAGGCGGCCGACCGACGCTACTTCGAGCTGCTGCGCCGGGTCGCGGATGTCGTGCTGGTCGGCGCAGGCACGGTGCGCGCCGAAGGCTACGGCCCGCTCCGGGTATCGGCCGCCTCGGCCGCCTGGCGCTCGGCGAACGGGCTGACCCCGCATCCGGTGTTCGCGATCGTGTCAGGTGCCCTCGACCTCGACCCGGACTCCCGCATCTTCACCGAGGCGCCCATCCGTCCCGTGGTGGTGACGACCGCGGGGCACGACACGCGCGCCTTCGCCGAGTGGGCCGAGGTGATCGAGGTGGGGGCGGGTGACCGGATCGACGCGGAGGCCGCCGTCGCGGCGCTGCGCGCCCGCGGGCTTGCGCGCATCCTGTGCGAGGGCGGGCCGACGCTGTTCGGCACGCTGCTGGCGGCGGATGTCGTCGACGAGCTGTGCATCACGGTCGAGCCCAGCCTCGAGGCGGGGCAGGCACGCCGCATCGCGACGGGGTCGCTGCCGCAGCCGCGTGCGCTCGAACTCGCGCACGTGCTGCGCGCGGGCTCGACCCTGCTGCTGCGCTACACCCGCGCCTCCGCCGGCTGAGGCGCGCCGGGTCGCGCTCCGTCGCTCCCGCTGGTCGAGTGGCCCCGGCGCCCCGGGTCGCGCTCCTCCATCGCGCGGGTCGAGCGGCCGCGGCGCCCCTTCCGTCCCGTTGGTTGAAGGGACGCGGCGCCCTTCCCTCGCGCGGGGCGGGTAGTCCGCGGTGTCCCCTTTCGTCCGTTGGGTGAGCGGCTGGCGTCGCACCCTTACCCGTTGGGTGAGTGGACGCGTCGTCCCCTCCCGTCGGTTGGCTGAGGGGAGGCCTCGCCCACTCCATCCGCTGGCTGAGCGACCCGCGTCGGCCCCTTTCCGTCTCGCTGGTCGAGCGGACGTGGTGCCCCTCTGTCTCGCTGGTCGAGCGGACGTTGTGCCCCTCCGTCGCGTTGGTCGAGCGGACGGGTTCCTCTCCATCTCGCTGGGCGAGTAGCCCGCGTCGCACCCCTTCCCGTTGGTTGAGTAGCCGCGAAGCGGCGTATCGAAACCAACCGCCCCGCGAGCTACGCACGTGTGGGTGTGCGTGTCTCCCGCCTCGGGGTAGCCGAGAGGGCGCAAATCGTGGTTCCCGCGTTCGGGAACCACGATTTGCGCCCTCTCGACGCGTCTGCCGCGCGGGAACTCGCGCGGCGCGGGGTCTCGATACGCCCGCTGCGCGGGCTACTCGACCAGCGGGAGGGGGCGCGGGCGCGTGAGCGGGTGGGGGTGCGGGCGCGTGAGCGGGTGGGGGTGCGGGCGCGTGAGCGGGAGGGGGTGCGAGAGCGGGTGCGGGCGCGTGAGCGGGAGGAGGTGCGGGAGGGGGTGCGGGAGCGGGAGCGGGCGCGGGAGGGGAGGGGAGGGGGCGGGGGAGCGGGCGGCGGAGGGGGCGCGGGAGCAGGCGGGGGTGCTGCGCGGGCGGCGGGGCGGCCCGCGCAGCACCCGCTACACGTCGCGGCGTTTGATGAGCACCGCGCCGCCGACGAGCGCCGCGACCACCCAGGCGAGCAGTGCGAGCGCCGCCTGCCACGGCTCGAGCGAGACGGTGCCCTGCGTGAAGCCCTCGGCTCCCGCGATCACCGGCGTGTACATCGTGCTGCCGAGGCTCGACGGCAGGAACGCGCCCACGTTGAACGCCCATTCCGCCTTCAGCAGTCCGCCGATCAGGCCGAAGATCGTGGGCACCACGAGCAGCAGCCCGAGCACGGCCGCGATCGCGCCGGCGGAGTTGCGGATGATGGTGCCCACCCCGACCGAGAACATCGCCACGAGCGCGGGGTAGCCGGCCGCGGCGAGCAGGGTGCCCCACACGCGAGGGTCCGCCGGGTCGATGGTGTAGCCGTTGCCCGCGAGCACGACGCCGCTGAGGATCGCGCCGAGACCGAGCGCGACGAGTCCGGTGACGAACACGACGGCGCCGATGACGACCGCCTTGGCGAGCAGCGCCGAGAGCCGCTTCGGGGCCGCGGTCATCGTGGAGCGGATCATGCCGGTGCCGTACTCGCCCGTGATCACGAGGCAGCCGAGCACGGCCGCCGCGAGCACGCTGAAGCCGACCGGCAGCACCGTGGCGTTCAGCCAGTTGTAGTAGCCGTAGTCGCCCGCGTCGACACCCGTCGGTGCCTGCACGTCGCCGAGGGCGAAGGCGACGAGCAGCGGGATGCCGGCCGTGAGCACCAGGATGATGCCGAGACACCACCAGGTGGAGCGCAGTGTGACGAGCTTCACCCACTCGGAGCGCACGATGCCGACCGTGGTGAGTCGCGCATCCGCGAGCCCGGATGCCGTGGGCGAGGCGGGACGGCTGGTCTGGGTGGTCGCGGTCATGCCGCACCTCCTGCGTGGTATTCGACCTCGTCCTGGGTGAGGGCGAGGTAGGCCTCTTCGAGCGAGCCCGTGATCGGGGTGAGTTCGTGCAGCACGAGTCCGTCGCGGGCGGCGAGCTCGCCGATCCGCTCCGAGGGGATGCCGGTGACGGTGAGGCCGCTCGCATCCGCGGTCGCGCTGCCGTGCTCGGCGGCGATCGCCGCGGCGAGGCGGTCGGCGTGCGGGCTGCGCACCCGCACGGCGCCCTGCCCCGTGGCGGAGGCGACGATCTCGGCGACCGGGGCATCCGCGATCACCCGCCCGCGGCCGAGCACGATGATGTGGTCGGCGGTCTGTGCCATCTCGCTCATCAGGTGACTGGAGAGGAACACGGTGCGCCCCTCGGAGGCGAGGTGGCGGGCGAGTTTGCGCACCCAGATGACGCCTTCGGGGTCGAGGCCGTTGACGGGCTCGTCGAGGATGAGCGTGGCGGGGTCGCCGAGCAGGGCTGCGGCGATGCCGAGCCGCTGGCCCATGCCGAGCGAGAAGCCCTTCACGCGCTTGCCGGCCACAGCGTCGAGACCCGTCATGCCGATCACCTCGTCGACCCGGCGGTTCGGGATGTTGTGGGTGGCCGCGAGGGCGCGCAGGTGCCCGCGGGCGCTGCGCCCCGGGTGCACGGCCTTCGCATCCAGCAGCACGCCGACCTCGCGGAGCGGGGCGGCCAGCGTCGAATACGGGGCGCCGTTCAGGGTGACGCGGCCGCTCGTGGGGCGGTCGAGTCCGACGATCATGCGCATCGTGGTGGACTTGCCTGCACCGTTCGGGCCGAGGAACCCGGTGACGATCCCGGGTCGCACCTGGAAGGTGACGTTGTCGACAGCGGTCTTCGCGCCGTAGCGCTTGGTCAGCTCGGTGGCTTCGATCATCGAATGAACCTCATGCACTCGACCCTACGGAATCGCCGGAGGGTGCGTCATCGGGTCAACCCCCGAATCATCCCCTGGGTTGAGCCGCGCTCTGGTGGTCGAGGAGCGCCGCCGACGGCCTACGCGGCCAGCTCGTGTGCGTCGAGGATCGTGTAGCTGTAGCCCTGCTCCGCGAGGAAGCGCTGGCGGTTCTGCGCGAAGTCCTGGTCGACGGTGTCGCGGGCGACGAGCGTGTAGAAGTTGGCGGGCAGGCCCGACTCCTTGGGGCGCAACAGCCGGCCGAGGCGCTGGGCCTCCTCCTGACGGGAGCCGAAGGAACCGGACACCTGGACGGCGACGGTGGCCTCCGGAAGGTCGACCGAGAAGTTCGCCACCTTCGACACCACGAGCACCTTCGTGGTGCCGTCGCGGAACTCCTGGTAGAGCCGCTCGCGCTCGGGAACCGGGGTCGCGCCGGTCAGCTGGGGGGCGCCCAGCGCATCCGAGAGCTCGTCGATCTGGTCGAGGTACTGACCGATCACGAGGATGCGCTCGCCCGCGTGCTTGGCCACGAGATCCTTCACGACCTGCAGCTTCGCCGGGGCGGTCGCGGCGAGGCGGTAGCGCTCGTCGTCGGCGCTCGCCGCGTACTCCAGGCGCTCCGACTGCGGCAGGTCGATCCGCACCTCGAAGCAGGAGGCGGGGGAGATGAAGCCCTGCGCCTCGATCTCCTTCCACGGCGCGTCGAAGCGCTTCGGGCCGATGAGGCTGAAGACGTCGGATTCGCGGCCGTCCTCGCGCACGAGCGTCGCGGTGAGGCCGAGTCGGCGGCGGGCCTGCAGCTCGGCCGTCAGCTTGAAGACGGGGGCGGGCAGCAGATGCACCTCGTCGTAGACGATGAGGCCCCAGTCGAGCGCGTCGAGCAGGGCCAGGTGCGCGTACTCGCCCTTCCGCTTCGCGGTGAGGATCTGGTAGGTCGCGATCGTGACCGGCTTGATCTCCTTGGACTGACCGGAGTACTCGCCGATCTCGTCCTCGGTGAGGCTCGTGCGCTTGAGCAGCTCGGCACGCCACTGCCGGGCGGAGACCGTGTTGGTGACCAGGATGAGCGTGTTCGTGTCGGCGGCGGCCATCGCGCCCGCCCCGACGAGCGTCTTGCCCGCGCCGCACGGCAGCACCACGACGCCCGAGCCGCCCGCGAAGAAGTTATCGATCGCCTGCTGCTGGTAGGGGCGCAGGCCCCAGCCGTCCTCGACGAGCTCGATGTCGTGCGGGGTTCCTGGGGTGTAGCCGGCCTCGTCTTCGGCGGGCCAGCCGATCTTGAGCAGCTCCTGCTTCACCTGTCCGCGCGCCCACGGTTGCAGCGTCCACTCGGTGGAGGTTCGGCGGATGCCGAGGAACGGCGCCACCTTCGAGTTGCGGGTGATCTCGGCGAGCACCGCCGCATCCGCACCCCGGATGACGAGCTCGCCTTCCTCGTCGCGGTCGATCACGAGGCGCCCGTAGCGGCCGACCGTCTCCTCGATGTCGATGGCGACCGTCTGCGGCACCGGGAACTTGGCGTAGCGCTCGAGGGTGTCGAGCATCTGCTGGGCGGTGTGGCCGGCGGCGCGCGCGTTCCAGAGGCCGAGCCGGGTGATGCGGTAGGTGTGCACGTGCTCGGGGGCGCGCTCCAGCTCGGCGAAGACGGCGAGCTCGTGCCGCGCCTCCTCGGCATCCGGGTGCGCCACCTCGAGCAGCACGGTGCGGTCGCTCTGCACGATCAGCGGTCCGTTCATAACCGAGCAAGCCTAGCGGCGACGCCGCGCTCGCCGCCGGGTGGGGCGGGGTCGGTGGCGGGTGCGGGGCGGCGGGGGATTTCGATACGCCCGCTGCGCGGGCTACTCAATCAGCGGGGAGGCGCGGCGCCCTTCCCCGTTGGTTGAGTAGCGCCGCAGGCGCGTATCGAAACCCCCGCTCACTCGGCGGCGGTCGGCGCCGGCGTGACCTCGACGATGTGCGAGAGCGGGAGGGTGCGCTCGATGTCGGCGCGACGGTCGCGGGCGCGGAGCCGCCCGCCCGCGAGCGCGGCGGGCTCCAGCAGGTAGGGAACCTCGCTGCCGTCCGGCATCCGCACCACCACCGTCACCTGCAGCTTGCCCCGGATGGCGAGCTCCAACTGGCGCGCGTTCCACGCCGATCCGCTCTCCTCCGGCTGCGCGGCCGCGGCGTTGCGGATGCGTTCCACGAGCCGCCGCGCAGGATCCGTCGGCGCCTCCACCGGCAGCGCCCGCGCCGACGGGCGCTGCACCGCGTGGATGGTGCCGGCGGCATCCTCGAACACCGCCGGATAGCGCGCGTCGACGAGTGCCCAGTAGAGGGTCTCGGCGTCGAAGCGGCTCACCGCGCGGTGGTCGTCGGCACGACGCAGCGCGAGCGGCCCGAGCGTCTGGTCGATCACCAGCTGGCCGAGCAGCGCCGCGTCGTCGGCCCGCACGTAGGCGTGGGCGTTCCCGTCGAGGGCGCCCGGATCGGCGGGCAGCGCGCCGACCCGCAGGCTGCCGAACCTCGCCGCCGTCTCCGCGAGCAGGTACTCGAGCGGCTGAGGGATCCCGGTGAGCGACACCTCCGCGAGCAGCGCCCGCACCTCGTCGACGGTCGCCCCCGTGGTGAGCGCACGGGTGACGGATGCCGAGGTGACGCGGTAGCTGGAGGCGAGCCCGACCGATTCGACCTCGGCGGTCGCGCGCAGGCGGCGGTCGATGTCGGCGGCGAGCGGGCCGGGGGCGATGATCGACAGGTCGTGCTGCAGGTACACCTGCCGCACATCGGGCGGGAAGAGCGTGCCGACGGCCGCGCCCGCCGCATCCGGACCGACGCTCAGCAGGGCCGTTCCGGGGGTCGAGGGCACCGCCGCCCCGACGATGCCGAGCAGCTCGGCGGAGCGGATCACGGCGCGGGTGCGTTCGGGAAGCCAGTCGCCGCCCGCCGGGTAGAGCCAGCCGAGGTAGTCGAGCAGCCCCTCGCCCCACCGCGCACCGGATCTGGCCCGCAACTGCTGCTGCAGCTCGGCGGGCACGCGCGAGAGCCAGCCGGATGCGAGAGACCTCCAGCGGTCGACGCGCGAGGCCGTCGCCCACGCGTCGGCCTCCGGGGTCACCCGCCAGGCGCCGTCGGAGGGGCTCGCCAGGGCCGCGCCCTCGGCCAGCTCGAGCAGCGCGTTGAGCTGAGGGTCATCGGCCGCTCCCGTCACGGCGAGCAGCCGCCGCCAGTCGGGGAGCGCCACGCCACCGCGTTGCAGCAGCCGCGCGGGTTCCCGTTCGAGGCTGCCCAGCAGTTCGCCCACCGCCGTCACCGCGGTGAAGGCGCGTTCGCCCGCCGCGCGGTCGGCCGCGATCCGGTCGTCGCCGTCGACCGGTTCGAGCGCAGCGGGCGGCACCGTGTCGATCAGCTCCTCGACGGAGGGGAGGCCGAGCATCGGCCAGCCCGCGAGGGCGCGGGAGACGTTGTCCGGTGCGCTCGAGTGCCCGTCGGCCTCGATGGTGAGGGCGAGCTCGGCGAGATGCGTGAGCGCAGCCCTCGCCTCGGCGGCCGGCCGCCCGACGCGCCTCGCGACGGCATCGGCATCCGGTGCCCCCAGCAGGGTGACGGCGGCGAGCACCGCGAGCGTCGGTCGGTCGAGGCGGGTGAGCGCGGCCTGGATCGAGCCGGGTTCGAGCAGCGCGTCGGCGAGGTCGAAGACGTCGCGGATGCCTCCCTCCCGCACCGGGCGCACGTTCAGCAGTGCGAGGAGGGCGTCGTCGGGCAGCGCCCGCAGCCGAGCCGCGAGCGCGAGGGCTGAGCTGCTAGCGCTCACCGTCCTGGGCGAGCCGGCGACGGCGCACGGTGCTGACGATGAGGAAGGTCACGATCAGGAGGAAGCCGAGCGGCAGGCCGATGAGCCCGACGAGCACGGCGGCGGGCCAGATGCCGCTCCCCATCTCGGCACCGGATGCTTTGGCGATCATCGTGGCGGCGATCGCGACGATCGAGATGCCGACGACGGAGGCGATCATGGCGGCGAGCACGCGTTCGATACGATTGAGCGGGACGGGGGCGTTCTCGGGCACGAGACAACACTAGGCCCCGCACCCCCGCACCGACGATCAGCGAAAGAGGCCTGCGATGCCTACCGGCAAGGTGAAGTTCTACGACGAGGAGAAGGGTTTCGGCTTCGTCGCATCCGACGACGGCCAGGAGGTCTTCCTGCACGCCTCGGCGCTCCCCGAGGGCGCGGTCGTGCGCGCGGGCACCCGCCTGGAGTTCGGTATCGCCGACGGCCGCAAGGGTGCGCAGGCGCTCTCGGTGCGCGTGCTCGATGCGCCGCCGAGCCTCAGCAAGTTGAATCGTCGCTCGGCGGATGACATGGCCATCGTCATCGAGGACCTCGTGAAGCTGCTCGACGGCATCGGCGCGGGCCTGCGCCGCGGGCGCTACCCCGACCGCGCGCACGGCGCGAAGATCGCGGCGGTGCTGCGCAAGGTCGCCGACGACCTGGACGCGTGAGCGGATCGTGACCGACGACGAGCGCGCCCGGGTCGCCCGCGAGGCGTTGGGTGAGATCACCCCGGAGGCGACGATCGGCGAGCTGGTCTCGCAGCAGGACGAGGGCGAGGGCGTCACGACTCTGCTCTTTGCGGCGACGATGTCGGGATACCCGGGCTGGCATTGGACGGTGAGCGTCGCGGAGTTGCCTGGCGAGGCGCCGTCGGTGCTGGAGGCGGAGCTGCTGCCGGGCGAGGGCGCCCTGCTCGCACCCGACTGGGTGCCGTGGTCGGAGCGACTGGAGGAGTACCGTGCGGCTCAGGCGGCTGCTGCCGCGGAGGCCGGCGAGGGGGAGCTGGAGGACGGCGTCGCCGACGAGGGCGACGACGACGAGGACTCCGACGACGAGGACTCCGACGACGAAGGCGACGACGACGAGGAACTCGACGACGAGTTCGACGACGATGACGAAGACGACGACGAAGACGATGACGAGCACGGCGACGACTTCGGTGTCGATCCCGACGACGGGATCGACTTCGAGCTCGAGGAGTCAGTCGCGGCGGCGGCGGAAGCGGTGCACGTAGACGAGGGCGGCGAGGCCGAGCCCGATGCCGACGAGGCAGGTCCACAGCCACCAGACGCGTCCGGCCTCGATGAGGGGCGCGACGAAGAGGAGTAGCCCGCCGAGTGCGAGCACCCACAGCACGAGCCCGGCGAGGATCGCCGCGCGGTCGTCTGTGGGAACCGGCTCCGGATCCGGACGCCGTTCGTCATCCTTCAGCCAGAACCGCATGCCGCGAGCCTAGCGCGCTGGGTGAGGCGTCACTTTGGGTCGCCCGCGAGCGCAGCGGGGCGACCCAAAGTGACGCCTCAGGTAGCTAGAGCGCGCCGATGACGTGATCGATCGAGGCGGTGAGCGCCCGGATGTCGGCAGGGTCGACCGCGGCGAAGGTCGCCACCCGCAACTGGTTGCGGCCGAGCTTGCGGTAGGGCTCGGTGTCGACGATGCCGTTCGCGCGCAGCACCGAGGCCACGACCGCCGCATCCACCGTGTCGTCGAAGTCGATCGTGACGACGACCTGCGAGCGGTGGGCGGCATCCGTCACGAACGGGGTCGCGAAGGAGCGCTCCTCGGCCCAGGCGTACAGGTGGCCGGACGACTCGCGCGTGCGCGCATCCGCGAAGGCGAGGCCGCCGTTCGCGTTCAGCCAGTCGAGCTGCGCCTCCATGAGCAGCAGCGTCGCGATCGCGGGGGTGTTGAGGGTCTGGTCGAGACGCGAGTTGTCGACCGCGTTCTTCAGCGAGAGGAACTCGGGGATCCACCGCTCGGATGCGGCGATCCGGTCGATCCGCTCGGTCGCGGCGGGGCTCATGAGAGCGAACCACAGGCCGCCGTCTGCGGCGAAGTTCTTCTGCGGCGCGAAGTAGTAGACATCCGTCTCGGTGACGTCGAAGTCGACCCCGCCCGCGGCGCTCGTCGCGTCGATGACCGTGAGCGCTCCGCTGTCGCCGTGCACGCGCGCGACCGGCGCCATCACGCCCGTCGAGGTCTCGTTGTGCGGCCAGGCGTAGACGTCGACACCGGCGACGACCTCGACCTCCGCGCGCGAGCCGGCGTCCGCGGAGATCACGTGCGGCGCCTCGAGGAAGGGGGCGGAGGCGGCCTGCGCGAACTTGGCGCCGAACTCGCCGAAGGTCAGGTTCTCGCTGCGGCGCTCGATGAGGGAGAAGGCGGCGGCGTCCCAGAAGGCGGTCGAGCCGCCGTTGCCGAGCACGACCTCGTATCCGTCGGGGATGCGGAACAGCTCCGCGAGCCCCTGGCGCACGCGGCCCACCAGTTGCTTGACGGGCTTCTGCCGGTGCGAGGTGCCGAGCAGCGCGGCGTTCGCCTCGAGATGGGCGAGCTGCTCGGGTCGCACCTTGGAGGGTCCGCATCCGAATCGACCGTCGACGGGCAGCAGTTCCTGGGGGATCACGATGTCGGGCACGCAACGAGTCTATTGAGCCGCCGGGTAGGCTGAAGTCGACGTGCTGGGAGGCCACGATGACCGATCTCGTCGACACGACGGAGATGTACCTTCGGACCATCCTCGACCTCGAGGAGGAGGGGATCACGCCGCTGCGCGCCCGGATCTCCGAGCGCCTCGGGCATTCGGGTCCGACCGTGTCGCAGACGATCGGCCGCATGGAGCGCGACGGGCTCGTGGTGGTCGAGGGCGACCGCCACCTCGCGCTGACGACCGAGGGCCGCAAGCGCGCGATGCACGTCATGCGCAAGCACCGGCTCGCGGAGCGGCTGCTGTCGGATGTCATCGGGCTCGACTGGGCGTTCGTGCACGACGAGGCCTGCCGGTGGGAGCACGTCATGAGCGAGCAGGTGGAGCGTCGCCTGCTCGATCTGCTGGGTCACCCCACCGAGTCGCCCTACGGCAACCCCATCCCAGGGCTCGACGAGCTCGGGGACGAGCCCGCGGGCCGTTTCCTCGACGGGGTCGAGAACATCGTGACGCGCACGACCGGCCTCGAGGGCGAGACGCGGGGTGTCATCCGCCGTCTGGGCGAGCCGGTGCAGTTCGAGCCGGAACTGCTCGCGCAGCTGCTCGAGGCGGGCGTCGTGCCGGGGGCGACGGCGATCCTGTCGGCGGCGGGCTCGTATGTGATCGTGCGGGTCGAGGGGCGCGGCGACGGGCTGGAGCTGCCCGCCGAGGTCGCCTCGCACATCTACGTCGAGGTCTGAGCCTCACCGCCTCCGGGCGGATGCGGGTGCCTGCCGGGTGGTGCAGACACGTTCGGTGTCGTTTACCTGCCGGTCAGGATGCGCGGGTTACCCTGGTGCTCTCGGAGATCTTCGGATCGGGGAGGGCATCATGCGAACCGCGCACACCATCCGCACCATGGATGCGCGCGCGCTGTTCCGCATACAGCTCAGCAGTCGGCCCGACGTGCACTGTCACGTCGTGGACGTGTGAGGCGCTGTCGTTCGCGACGGCGCCTTTTTCTGTCTTCACCCCCGAATCCGCGGAACCCCCGAGGTGTTCGAACGGCCTGCACGCCATGCAGGCCCCCTCGAGAGGAGACCCGTTGCGCACCCTGGTGCTGAATGCCGGATACGAGCCGCTCGCCGTGGTGTCGTTCAAACGAGCCCTTGTGCTCGTGCTGTCGGGGAAGGCGGTCGTCGTCGCGATCGACGGCGACAACCCCGTGCACGGCACGACCGGGGAGTGGGAGCGCCCCTCGGTGATCCTGTTGCGTCGCTATGTGCGGGTGCCGAACGGGCGAGCCGTGCCGGTGTCGCGGCGGGGGGTGCTGCGCCGGGATGACCAGCGCTGCGCCTACTGCGGCGTGCATGCCTCGACGATCGACCACGTCATCCCGCGTTCGCGCGGTGGGGCCGACAGCTGGGAGAACCTGGTGGCCTGCTGCCTGCGATGCAACAACGTCAAGGGCGACCGCACTCCGCGCGAGATGGGGTGGACGCTGCGGTTCTCGCCGCGCGCGCCGCACGGCACGGCGTGGTTGGTGCGGGGTGTCGAGCGGGCGCAGCCCGAGTGGCGTGAGTTCCTCGCGCCGGCCGCGTGACCGCGGTTCCGATGCGTGAGTCCCCGTCAAGCTGGGAAACCCCTGGGCACCTGACCCGCCTGCCCCTGAAAGAGGGGCCGTTATCGAGACGTGACAATCTGCGGGGGATCGCGTAACGTCGATCGGGTTGTACCCAACCCGGAAGACCTTTCATCGACGTGACTGACTACGAGAACCTCGCGGGGCCAGGCTTCAGCCGGCCGGACGCGAAGAACTCGGAGGCTGACTCGCTCTCGCAGCAGGCCCGCCCCGACGCGGCATCCTCTGCGCTGGAGAGTGCTGAGTTTCCGTCGCGTCGCTCGCTTCGCGCGGCCTCGCCCGCGGTCGAGTCGGATGTCGTGCGCGCCGCCGTCGCTCCCGCGCATCCGGGTTCCCGTCGTGCCGCCCGCGAGGCACGGGAGGTGGTTTCGGCCCCCGTCGTTCCCGCGGTTCCGGTCGCGCCGCAGGTCGCCGCGCCGTTCGGCATGTTCGAGGCCCCGGCATCCGCGGATGCCGCGCCCCGCACACAGGCGCGTGGGCGTGGCGTCGCCGGCCGCTCGACCCGGAAATCGCAGGCCGGCCCGAGCCCACGCCGTCGGCTGAGCACCGTCGGCGTGATGCTTCTGGTGCCGGGGCTCTTCGCGACCTTCACCCTTCCCGCCTACGCCGCCGTGAACTACACGGGCGACGCGCCCGAGGCGGCTGCCGCGGTGGACGGGCAGGCGCTCGCCCTCGACGCGTCAGCGGTCGACAAGGTCGCGGCCGTCGCCGATACGCGCGACGGCTACGACGCCACGAGCGCCGCCGACCTCAAGCGCCTCTACCGCGACGCCCTGCGCCAGCAGCGCATCGCCTCCTACCTCGCCTCGGGTGCCCTGGCGCTCGGCGACGACTACCCGTGGGCGACTGAGCTGGGCATGGACGAGGGCGGCGGGCTCTCCCCACTGCGCTACTTCGTGCGCCAGTGCACCGACTTCGTCGCGTGGCGCCTCAACCGCGACGCCGGATCGACCTCCGCTCCGTTCAAGTACGACTGGTCGACCCTGACCCCCGGCGGCGGCAGCGCCCGCTCCTGGAAGAGCCAGTGGGAGAAGCACGGCTGGGCGGTGAGCACCACTCCGGCACCCGGATGGGTGGCCTGGTTCCCGAACGCCAACCACGTCGCCTACGTCAACAGCGTGCTCGCCGACGGCTCCGTGCTCATCGAGGAGTACAACTGGGGCGACGACGTCTACAACCAGCGCATCATCCCAGCGAGCAGCGTGCTCTACCTGGCGCCGCCCTCGTCCTGAGCCGCCTCCGTCGGAGCCGCGCGTCCGCTCGATAGACTCGAGCGGTCAGCCTCTGTAGCTCAATGGAAGAGCAGTTCCGTCCTAAGGAAAGGGTTGGGGGTTCGAGTCCCTCCAGGGGCACCCACCGCACAAGGCTCGAACTTTGGCCCGACGAAGCAGGGGCCGCGGTTCGGGTCTTGGTCGCATTCGCTGCTCCGTGATCGCCCTCGAGAGCCGGATGGGCGGACCATGCGCCCGGCCGGATCGGGCGCTGAACGGACATGCCCGGGCGCGTCAGGTCGTTCTCCGTGCCGCGGTTCAGCTGGTTCTAGCGCAGGGTGGCACAAGAACTCCTACACACTTTCGGAGCCTCACGTGCAGGGTTGGCAACGTAGAAGGTGTTGCGAGACTCAGGGACGGGAAGACGACGATGGCACGAACATGGCTGATCACGGGAGCGGGACGCGGCTTCGGGAGCGAGATCGCGCGAGCGGCGTTGGAGCATGGCGACCAGGTCATCGCGACGGCCCGCAATCCGGAGCACATCGAGGAGGGCTTGGTCGCGTATCGCGAACAGCTGCTCGTCCAACCGCTGGATGTGACGAACGAGGATGCCGCTGCGGCGGCGGTTCGCGCGGGAGTGGAGCGCTTCGGGAGCATCGATGTGCTCGTGAACAACGCCGGCTACGGTCAGGCGGGGGCTTTCGAGGAGCTCCAGGCGGAGCTCATCGAGAGGCAGTTCCAGACGAATGTCTTCGGCGCCTTCAATGTGACGCGGGCCGTGCTCCCGACGATGCGGGCGCAGCGTTCCGGCCGCATCCTCAACATCTCATCGCTTCTGGGCGTCATCGGAAGCGGCTGGTGGTCGGTCTACTGCGCCACGAAGTTTGCCATCTCCGGCTGGTCGGAGGCCCTCAGCCAGGAGCTGGCGCCGTTCGGCATCCGGGTCACCGCCGTCCACCCCGGCCAGTTCAGCACCGACTTCCTTGACCCCAGCTCGCTCGCACTGACGGAACAGCGCATCGACGACTACCGCCAGCTCGACGACGACCGGCGGGATTTCGTCGCGGACCGCAACCACGAGCAGCCCGGCGACCCCCGACGTTTCGCGGCCGCCGTCGTGGAGCTCGTCTCCCTCGAGCAGCCGCCGGACCGGTGGGCCGCGGGCAGCGACGCACTCGGCTCGTTCGAGGCGCGCGCGGCACAACTCCGCGAGAGCGCGGCAGAATGGCACGCGCTGTCCGTCTCCACTGATCGGATCGTCTGAGCAACTGCGGAGGGTGATGATCGTGCGTGAACTGGCTTCCCTCGGCGCGACCCTGCGCACCTGGCGCGAGCGCTTGACGCCCGCAGACGTCGGGATGGTCACGACGGCCCTCCGGCGCACCCCTGGGCTGCGCCGCGAAGAACTCGCCGCCCTCGCCGACGTCTCCGTCGACTACGTGACCCGGCTTGAGCAAGGACGGGCCAGACCCTCGCGAGCCGTTCTCGGCGCGTTGACGCGCGCACTGTTGCTGTCGCAGGACGAACGCGACCACCTGTTCCGTCTGGCCGGGCACGAGCCGACCGGTAGCGGCGTGATCTCGGACTACATCCCGGCAGGCGTGCAGCGCCTCCTCACCCGGCTCGGAGACGTGCCGATCGCCGTGTTCAGCGCCGACTGGACACTCATCACCTGGTCGCCGCTGTGGGGAGCCCTGATGGGTGTGTCCTCCAACGCGGAACCAAGGAACCTGCTGCGGATCACGTTCCTGGGCGAGAGCGGCGGCTCCCACGGGTTCGGCGATCACACGATCCGCACCCTCGGCGATCCGCTTCAGGATCGCGACGCCCTGGTCGCAGATCTCCGCGCCGCAGCCGGCCGCTACCCGGCCGACCCGGGGCTGTCGGCCCTGATCCTCGATCTGCGCCGGAACCAGGAATTTGCTGCCGCCTGGAATCGCGGCACCGTCGCGCACCACGAAGCGGTGCGCAAGCTGATCTCCCACCCGCTCGGCGACATCACACTCGACTGCGACACGCTCACCGTCCCCGGAGCGGATCTGCATATCCTCCTGTACACGGCGGCCGAAGGCTCGAAGGATGCAGAGCTCCTGCGCTTCCTCCAGGTCACCCGCAGCTCGCCCCTGGCCGACCGCCATCGCGGATGACGACGCCGCGATGACCGGGATCGCGCAGACCGTGCCTATCAGGACTGGTCGGTGAAGGTGCGGATGTAGTCGATCGCCGCGTCGAGCGCGGTGGTCAAGGGTGCGGTGTCCCGCTGGGCCTGCGCGAGCAGCATGCCGCCTTCGAACGCGGCGAGGAGGGCGACGGCGAGTCGGTTCGGGTCGGCGTGCTCCTTCAGCTCCCCGCGCTCGCGCATCGCCGTCAGGCCGCCGCTGAACAGCGCCAACCAGCGGTCGAAGCCGGCCCGCACGTCTCCCGCGATCTCCGGATCGGTTTTCAGAATCTCGCTGGACAGGGAGCCGAAGCGGCAGCCGCCCTCCCAGACGTCGGGAATACGCGTATAGCTGTCGGCCCAGGCGCGGAGGGCGTCGATGCTATCGAGACCGCCGCCATCCGCGCCGCGCGTCAGCTCGACCACCTGGCCGGCGCGCTTTGCCAGGACGGCACGGATGAGGCTTTCCTTGTCGGGAAAATAGTGGCCGAGTTGCGAACCGCTCACCCCCGCAGCGGCCCGCACCTCCGGATTCGTGGTGCCGTGGATCCCGCGCTGGTGTGCGAGCTCCGCCGCCGCGTCCACGATGCGCTCCCGGGTGGCCCTCCCCTTCGCGGTCACCGGTCTTGTCGCATCCATCCGGACAGAGTAGCAAGAGATTGGGCTTGACATCCCATTTTGGAGGCGCTTGAGTGGGCACATGAGCCCATTTTCACCGGACGGATCCCTCACGACCACTGCTGCACCGCCGGCGACTGCGCACGAGGCGCTCGCCGAGCTCGCCCGGCGGATCGAGGCCACCCGCCGGATCCCCAACCCGTGGTCGCTCGAATCGGAGCGCGGGATCACCGGCCCCGCTCTCGACGCACTCCTGCGGGCCTGGTCGACACTCGACTGGCCGGCGCAGGAAGCGCGCGTGCGATCGCTCCCGTGGGAACTGTGCGACACGGGGGAGGGGGTGCTCCGGCTGATCCATCAGCGCGCCGCCGATCCCGCGGCACCCGCCGTGGTTCTGCTGCACGGGTGGCCCGACTCGGTCCTTCGATTCGAGCGGGTGCTGCCGTTGTTGACCGACCTCAACGTCGTGATCCCCGCCCTCCCTGGATTCCCCTTCTCGCCACCGCTCGGCGACACGACGGTCGCGATCGCGAACATCGCATCACGGGTCGCTGCGGCGATGACCCGGCTCGGCTATGACTCGTATGTGGTCTCGGGTGGTGACGTGGGAGGTCTGGTCGCCGAGACCCTCGCCGCCAGCGCGCATGACCACGTCGCGGCCCTGCACCTCACCAACCTCGCCGCTGCACGGGTGGGGAGCATCGATCCGAGCGCCGCAGCTCCCGAGGTCTCCGCCTACGCGAGCGAGGTGTCGTCCTGGCGCCGACAGGAAGGCGGGTTCGTCGCCGAGCAGTCGACCAAGCCGAACACCCTGATCGCGGCGCTCGCCGACTCCCCGGCAGGGTTGCTCGCCTGGATCGGTGAGAAGCTCGTCGGCTGGTCGGACGGCGACGACGCCTTCACCGCCGAAGAGCTGCTCACCTGGGTCAGCGCGTACTGGCACACCGAAACCGCCGGAACCGCGCTTTCCACCTACGTCAGCCCGACGCCCCTCCCGGCTCGCATCGACACGCCCACCGTCTACTCGGCATTCGCGCACGACATCATGCCCGCCCCCCGCCCGTATCTCGAGCTGTTCGTCAACCTCGCCGAGTACGTGCACCACGGTTCGGGAGGCCACTTCGCCGCATGGGAGAGACCGGGAGAGTACGCCGCGGATCTACGCCGGGCAGTCGCGCTCGCCGAGGATGCGTCGCGATGAACCTCCACCCATTCGCCAGCAGGCCTCGGGGCTCTCTGGGCGCAGGCGCGTGGGGTTCTGTCGGATCCGAGAGGAGATGGTCGGGATCGACATGATGCGGAGTCCCGCCGTGAAGGCGTCCCATTCCCTACTCCGGCTGGTCGGTGCAGGTCGCGGTGTCGTCCCTTCCTGCACCAGGCCCGACATCAGCCGAGGGTCGCTCGTGCAGCCTGGGATTGCGCCTGCTCTCGCGGCCGATCACGTGACACGGCGGGCCCCGTTGGTGGGGTTTGCGCGATCTACGTCAGGCGCTCGACTCGAGCGCCACCGCGGCGAGGAAGCACGCGAACGCGAGTGTGGCTGCGCTCGAGCGGAACGTGTCGAGCACCTCCCAGCGGCGGACCACCTCCCTCCAGTCGGTGGGTGGGGCGTCGGGGTTCCAGGTCTCGTTGATGGTGATGTTGATCGGCACCGTGCCGAGGAACGAGCAGCCGAGGAACACCGCGAGGGATGCGATGCCTGCGATGCGGAATGCGAGACCTGGCCCCGTGCCGGCGAAGACGACGACGAGGATCGCGACGATCACGGTCGGGATCATGATGACGGGCACCGCGACCATGAGGCGCCGCACGAGCGCCATCCGGGCGTGGACGTGAGACCGGTCGTCGAGCCGGTGCAGCGCCGGCTGCACACCCCAGCGCACGATGAGCTCCTCGCCGGCGAGGATCCCCGCGAGGAACACCCCCGCGAACTGCAGCCACGTGAGCAGCATGCTCTGCCTCCTCGACGATCCGTCACGCGCCGTGCGACGCACCGGCCCGCGGGGTTGACGCTATCCCAACCCTCGACGCCGTCGGTGGGTTGGGGCACACTCGCGGTATGGGCGACGCCGCGCGCTACACGACACGACTGCTGAGCTCCGCGACCTGGGACGACTTCGCGGAGCTCGTGGAGGCCAACAACGGGGTGTGGGGCGGGTGCTGGTGCATGGCATTCCACGCGGATGGCTTCCAGGGCGGCCGCGAGGCCAACCGCAGCGCCAAGCGCGAGCTCGTCGATCGCGGCATCCACCAGCTGCTCGTCTACGAGGGCGAGCGGGCGGTCGGATGGTGCCAGTTCGGTCCGCCATCCGAGATCGTTCAGATCAAGAACCGGAAGGTCTACGAGAAGGAGCTCGACCGTGCGCCCGATTGGCGCATCGGCTGCATCTTCACCGGGAGCAGACACCGCGGGCGCGGCGTCGCCCGCACCGCGGTCGCGGGTGCCTTGGCGGCGATCGCGGACGCGGGAGGCGGGCTCGTCGAGGCCTACCCCGAGCAGGAGGACGGTCGGCCGCCCCAGCGGGGCGCCTACTTCCAGACCGGACCCGAATCGCTCTACGCGGGGTTCGGTTTCACGCGTGTGCGACGCATCGCCAAGTGGCGCTGGGTGATGCGCCTCGAGGTGCCCGCGTAGCCGCTCGCCCGCCGTCGACGTGCGGCGCGCGGCGAGGGGCGTGACCCCAGGACAGGCGACGCGTGGCGCGGGGTCCGAGCCGGTACCTTTGTCGCATGGCGACCCGGGCTGACAAGAAGCGTGCACGCGATCTCGTCGACACGCTCGTCTGGGATCTGCCTGAGATGAATCCGCGCCTCGGCACCCTCCCGCCGAACCCCGACGGGCTCGAGCACGCCGCCGAGTTCGAGGTGCTGCCCGGCCTCAAGGCCGTGTGCTTCCCGGATGGCGACAGCTGGCGCGGGCTCCTCGTGCAGTACGACCCCGCGACCGGCCAGGTGACCTCGACGATGGAGCACCAGATCCGTGCCCAGTCCGACGAGGATGCGCCGCGCTGGGCACAACTGGTGATCTACGACATCCTCGCGAGCGCGGTGAAGAGCGCCCCCTCCGAGGCGGCGGCCGCCCTCCCGCGCGAGCGGCTCGCCAAGGTGGCGCAGCTGCTCGAGCGGCTCTGAGCGGCGCGACGCTCAGCGGATCTCGACGAGCCGTCCCGCCATGCGCGTGAGCGCGTCGGCCGGCACCAGGCGGGTGCCCCAGGCGGTGAACGCGTTGGCGGCGCCCGACACCACGGTCGACGGCGTGCGGCGCCGGTCGAGCGCGCGCAGGGTCACGCGGATCACGTCGTCCGGCTGCTGTACGCGCCCGACGGCGGCAGCCTCGGTGCCGACGACGTCGAAGAACTCGGTGCGCGTCGCGCCGGGTGCCACGGCGAGCACCTTCACCCCGTGCGGGCGCGCCTCGGCCCACACCGCGCGCGTGAAGCTCAGCACGAAGGCTTTCGCGGCACCGTAGACCGCCATCCGGGGGATCGGTTGGAAGGCCGCCGTGCTCGCGATGTTGACGATGGCACCGCGCCCGCGCTGCAGCAGCTCGGGCAGGAAGGCGCGCGTGATATCGACGAGGGCCGTCACATCGACGGCGATCTCGCGTTCGAGCAGTTCCGGGTCCGCATCGACGAGCAGATCGTGGCTGCCGAAGCCGGCGTTGTTGATGACGGCGTCGACCTCGCCGCTCACCGCCGCGCGGAGGGCGCGCCCCGCACCGGGGAGCGAGAGGTCGGCGGGCAGCACCTCGGCGCGGATGCCGTGCGCGGCCTCGAGCTCGGCCGCAAGCGCCTCGAGACGGTCGACCCGCCGCGCGACGAGCACGAGGTCGGCGCCGCGGGCGGCGAAGGCGCGTGCGTAGGCGGCGCCGAGCCCGGAGCTGGCGCCGGTCACGAGCACGCGGGTGGGGTTGTACACGGGATCCTCCATTCGTGAACAGCCGTTCACCTAGGTCTGTGAACATGTGTACACTGAACCGCACGATGACGCAAGCCTCCGCCGACAGCCCCCCACGCATCCCGAACCCGCGAGGCGCGGGCGAGCGGCTGCGCGGCGAACTCGTGCTCGCCGCCCGTGAGCTGCTGACGGCGACCCCGGATGCGGCCCCCTTCTCGCTGCGCGCGGTCGCCAAGACGGTCGGCGTGGCGCCCTCGGCCGTCTACCGGCACTTCGCCTCCGTCGACGAGCTCATCCGGGCGGTGCTCGTCGACGGCAACGCCGAACTGCGCGAAGCCCTCGAACTCGGCGGCACCGCGCTCGACCGCGCCGCGCTCGTGACCCTCGCCCGGCGCTACCTGCGATGGGGCACCGCCAACCCCGGCGCCTACCGGCTGCTGTTCGAGAGCGCCGACCGGCTGGGCCACGTCGCCGGCCCCGGTGCCCCCGGCTGGGACCTGATCGAGCTGCTCACCCGGGGCCTCGCGGCTGCGCACGGCGACGCATCCGAGGTCCTCGCGATCCGGCTGTGGACGGCACTCCACGGCCTCACCTCGCTGCGCGTGCACAAAGGTGATGAGCCCTGGCCGACGAGCGCCGAGCATGAGATCGAGGTGTTCATCGACGCGCTGCTGCCCCCGGGCACAGCTCAAGTGCTGCCCTGAGGCGTCACTTTGTGTCGCGCCGGGCGCCTGCGCGGCGACACAAAGTGACGCCTCAGGTGTGGGCGGGAGTGAGGGCGAGGGCGAGAGTGGCGAGCAGCACCGTGAGCGGGGCGGCGACCAGGCCCAGCAGCAGGTAGCGACGCCACGGCAGCTCGACGTCGAGTGCGCGCAGCCGGTCGTGCCACAGCAGCACGGCGAGCGAGGCCCACGGGGTGATGAGCGGACCCGCGTTGACGCCGACAAGCAGGGCTGCGATCCGCGCCGGCGAATCGGCGAGCGGCTCGAGCGCGAGGTACGCGGGGAGGTTGTTGACCGCGTTGGCGCCGACGAATCCGGATGCCGCCATCCGCAGCAGCGCGAGCGGATCGTCACCTGTGCCGGTGACGGTGCCGAGCAGAACGCCCAGGCCCAGGGCATGCCCCGCCTCCACCACGAGGAAGAGTCCGCAGGCGAACAGCAGGAGCCCCCACGGAACCAACCCGACGCGCAGCCGGCTTCTCCCGCGCACAGCGAAGACGGCCACCAGCACGAGCGCAGCCCCCGTCGCCGGAACCCACACCGGGAGTCCGCTCACGAGCAACGGGATGAGCACCGCGACGACCGTCGCCGCGACCCAGAACAGCACGCGATCCTGCGGCTCCTCCGCCGCCGACGGCGTGTACCTGGTGCCGAGCTCGCGGCGGAACAGGACCGCGATCACCGCGCACGGCACCAGGATCGCAACGATCGCAGGGGCCGCCATGAGCGCCGCGAACCGGCCGGGGTCGGAGAAGCCGAGCGCGTGCTCGGCGAGCAGGTTGGTGAGGTTCGAAACCGGCAGCAGCAGCGAGCCGGTGTTCGCGAGCCACACCGTGGTGAGCGCGAACGGCAACGGCGGATAGCCGTGGCGTCGGGCGAGCAGCACGACGACGGGAGTCAGCAGCACGGCCGTCGTGTCGAGCGAGAGGAAGATCGTCGAGGTCGTGGCGAGCAGCACGACGAGCAGCCACAGGATCCAGCCGCGCCCGCGTCCGAGCCGCGCCAGGCGCTCCGCGACCGCCGAGAACAGCCCCGCAGCATCCGCCAGCTCGGCCACCACCGTCACCGCGACGGCGAACAGCAGCACCGGCCAGACGCGCGCGGCGACCGCCACCGCATCCGGAAGCGGCAGCACGCCCGCGGCGACGGCGACGGCGCCGACCAGCAGCAGACCGGCACCGACGATCGCGAGACGCACCGGATGAGCGTACGACCGCGCGAGAATGGATGCGATGAGCACCCCCGTGATCGCCCTCGGCGAGCTGGACGACCCGCGCGTGCTGCGCCTGCTCGAGGCCCACCTCGCCGACATGCACGCCACCTCGCCGCCCGAGAGCGTGCACGCGCTCGACGTGTCGGGGCTGCAACATCCGGCCATCACCTTCTGGGTGCTCGCCGACGGCGACGAACTGCTCGGCTGCGTCGCGCTCAAAGAGCTCGACGCCCGGCACGGCGAGCTGAAGTCGATGCGCACGGATGCCGCGGCACGCGGGCGCGGACTCGGCCGGATGCTGCTCGCACACGTGGTGGGCGAGGCGCGCGCCCGCGGATACCGCAGGCTCAGCCTCGAGACCGGCACGGAGGACTTCTTCCGTCCCGCCCGCGCGCTGTACGCCGGCGCCGGGTTCGTGGAGACCGGGCCGTTCGCCGACTACGTGCTCGATGTGAACTCGGTGTACCTGACGCTCGAACTCGGCTGACGGGGGTCTCGATACGCCGCTGCGCGGCTACTCGACCAGCGGGGTGGGGCTGCTGCGGGGTACTCGACCGGGGCGGGTGGCCGCGGGGTGCTCGACGCTGGGGCGCTCGCGGAGCAGAATCGACGCGACGCCCGAGGCGAGGAGACGACGATGGACTTCTTCCAGTGGACCGTGACTTGGCTGTGGGTCATGTTCGAGACGTTCGTGTGGGTCGCGACGCTGCTGATCCTCTTCCTCGTCATCGTCGACCTGTTCCGAGATCACGCGCTCCCCGGTGTCGCGAAGGCTGCCTGGCTCATCGTGTTGCTGCTTCTGCCGCTGCTCGGCACCCTCGCCTACATCATCGTGCGGGGGCGCGGCATGGCGTCGCGCTGGACGAGGGCGCGCGCGGTGGTGCCCGAACAGGAGTGGAAGCCCGCCGCATCCGCGTCGCCCGTCGACGACATCACCCGGGCGAAGGCCCTCCTCGACGCCGGCGCCATCAGCCGGGGGGAGTTCGACGCCCTCAAATCGAAGGCGCTGGGCCGCGGATACTTCGGATAGACCGGGTTTCGCTCCCGGGTTCGCGGGGTTGCGCGACCTATCGTGGCCATGTGTGGCCTGCCAATCGACGGGATGACGACTCCGGGGAGATCCCGGTGAGCCCGAACGCGTCCCCGCAGCCGGCGACGGCGCCGCTGCTCGCTCCCGCCCCCGCGGCCCGAGACGTCGCGGAGCCTGTGCGCGACGACTGGCGCGAGGAACTCGCCCAGCTCGGCGGCAGTTCGCCGCTGCTGCACTTCGTCGACTCGCCGACGACGCGCATCGAGCTGTCGACGACCCACCCCGGCGGCCTCGCCCGGTTCATCACCGGCAAGTCGACGCTGCTGTCCCAGCTGATCCGCGACGACCTCGCGCTGCGCGGTGCGCGGATCGCCGCCGAGCGCATCACGGCACGCAGCCTCGACCTCGCCACGACGCGCGGCATCGACGTCGTGCACCTCGGCATCGGCCTCGTGCGCTGGACCCACGACCGTGTCGACTACTGCGCACCGCTGCTGCTGCGTCCGCTCGCCATCCGGCGCCACGGTCGCGACTTCGAGCTGCGGATGCGGGGGGCCGCCGCGCTGAACCCGGCGCTCGCCCGCGCGCTCGAGACCCAGTACGGCATCTCGCTCGACGCCGCCACCTTCGTGGCGCTCTCCGACGACGACGGCACCTTCAAGCCGAACGCGGTCATCGACCAGCTGCGCCGCCTCACCGGGCACCTCGGCGAGATCGCCGTGCAGCCGCGTCTGGTCGTCTCCAGCTTCGAGGAGGTCGCCCCGGCGCTCGTCGCCGATGCGAAGAACCTCGGGCATCCGGTGCTCGACGCGGTCGCGGGTGACGCGACCGCGAAGTGGGCGCTCGAGGAGGGCTTCCAGGCGGTCGAGGCGGTCGACCCCGACCGGCGCGACCCCTCCACCGACTCCCTGCTGCTCGACGCCGACGCCGAGCAGGAGCACATCGTGGCGCAGATCGCCGCGGGCAACTCGCTCGTGGTGCGCACCATGCCAGGCACCGGGGCGACCCAGACGATCGTCAACGCGCTCGGGATGCTCGTCGGGCAGAACAAGCGCGTGCTCGTCGTGGGGCCTCGCCGGGCGAGCCTCCGCGGCATCGCGCAGCGGCTCGGGGATGTGGGCCTCGCCGGCATGGCCGTGTCGCCGTCGAGCCTGCGACGGGATGTGGTGCGCGGCATCGCCCGCAACGAGAAGGCCACCCAGCCGCAGCTCGCCGACGTCGACGAGGCGCTCGTGCGGCTGCGCAGCGTGCTCATCGACTACCGTGAGGCGCTCTCGCACACCGACGAGAGCCTGTGGGTGTCGGTGTTCGACTGCGTGGCCGAGCTGTCGCGCCTCGCGTTGCTGCCGCATCCGCCGACCACGACGGCCCGGCTGAGCCCGCACGCCGTGCGTGCGCTCGCGGGCGACCGCGCGCGGGTCGCCGCCACCATGGTCGAGGCGGCGCGGATGGGCGAGTTCCGCTACGGACCGGGGGATTCCCCCTGGTACGGGGCCCAGTTCGCCAACGGTGCCGACGCCGCGCGCGCCCATGCGCTGGCGAAGAAGCTGCATGCCGAACTGCTCCCGCGCCTGCTCGTGAAGGCGAACGAGGTGGTCGGGAAGACCCGGATGCGCCCCTTCACGACTGTCGCCGAGCTCGGCGTCTACCTGCGGCTGCTGGCCGATCTGCGCGACACCCTCGACAAGTTCGAGCCGGCGGTGTTCGACCGTTCCCTCTCGGAGCTGATCGTGGCGACCGCACCGCGTCGCGACGCCCCGGAGATGTCAGGAGCCAACCGCCGGCGGCTCAAGAAGCTCGCCCGGGAATATGTCCGTCCCGGCATGCACGTCGGCGATCTGCACGAGGCGCTCACCGCGATCCAGCAGCAGCGCATCCTCTGGCAGCGCTATGTGACGGCGGGCGTCACCCCCGAGGTGCCGACCGGGATCTCTGATGTGCAGGTCGCCTGGCAGCAGGTCACCGCCGACCTCGCCGATCTCGACGATCCGCTCGGGCGCACGAGCCCCGAGACCCGGCTCGCGGGCCTGCCGCTGCACCAGCTCTCCGCGCTGCTCGAGCAGCTCGCGGCCGAGTCGGATGTGCTGAGCAACCTGCAGGAGCGCAGCGCCCTCATGCAGGAGCTGCGCACCCTCGACCTCGACGACTTCATCGCCGACCTCGCCGCCCGGCACGTGCCTGAGCAGCAGGTGCCGGCCGAGCTCGAGCTCGCCTGGTGGCGCTCGGCGCTCGACGGGATGCTCGCGGGCGACCGCGCCCTGCTCGGCGCGAAGACGGATGTGCTGCAGCGGCTCGAGGCCGACTTCCGGCTCGTCGACGAGGCGCACCAGCAGGGAAGCGCCGGTCAGCTCGCCTGGCAGCTCGCCGAGAGCTGGCGCATCGGCATCATCGACTGGCCAGACGAGGCCGCGGCCCTCAAGCAGCTCATCACCTCGGGTGCGCTCGACTCCGAAACGCTGCAGCGTTTGGCACCGCACCTCTCGCGCACGGTCGCGCCGATCTGGCTCGCCTCGCCCTACGAGGTCGACGAGGTCAGCGACACCCTGCCGATCGACGTCGTCGTGCTCGTCGACGCGGGGGCGACGACCATCGCCGAGAACGTCGGCGCCATCCGACGTGCACGTCAGGTGATCGCCTTCGGCGACCCCGTGACGCAGACGCCCGCCCCCTTCCGCATCGGCCTCGACGAGGGCGAGGAGTCGCCCGTCGCGGTCGCCTACCCCTCGGCGTACACGATGCCGGTGCGGGTCGTCGCGGATGCGGTCGCGGTCGAGGCCGACGACGAACGTGAGCTCGACGATGTCGATGCGCCCGCCGCCCAGGCTGCGCAAACAGCGGATGGCGAGGCCGGTGCGGCGGACACCGCCGCCGACGCGCCCTCCGAGCCGACTGCCGTCCCCGCCGAGCGCGACCTGCACGGCCAGTCGGCGTTCGCACGCCTCGCGAGCGTGTTGCCCACGCTGAGCCTCACCCGCAGCTACCGCGCAGGCGGCGAAGACCTCGCCGAGCTCGTCAACCGCCGCTTCTACGGCGGCCGCATCGACGCGCTGCCCTGGGCAGGCTCGTTCCTCGGCCACGGCAGCCTCTCGCTCGACTACATCGAGAACGGCACGGGCCTTCCCGACCCCGAGACCGGCGCCGTCGAGTCGGTCGACGCGGAGGTGGCGCGCGCGCTCGAACTGGTCGTCGCGCACGCCGAGACCCGCCCGCGCGAATCGCTCATGGTGGTGAGCGCCTCCGAGAAGCATGCCGTTCGCGTCATGAACGCCGTGCTCGCCAAGATGGCCACGCATCCGCAGCTCAGCGAGTTCGTGCTCGGCGAGCGGTCCGAGCCGTTCGCGGTGCTGCCGCTCGAACGCGCCGTCGCGCAGAGCCGCGACCGCGTCGTGTTCTCGCTCGGTTACGGTCGCACCCCGCACGGACGTGTGCTGAGCGACTTCGGCGCACTCGGACGCCCCGGCGGCGAACGCCTGCTCGCGGTCGCCATGACGCGCGCCCGCCGCTCGCTCGTGATCCTCACCTGCGTGCAGCCGGAGGATCTCGACGAGACCCGCATGAAGCACGGTGCCGTCGCGCTCGCCGAACTGCTAGGCGAGATCGCCACCCGCCGTGCCGAACCGCCGCTGCCCGACGACTCCGACCCGATGCTCGTCGACCTCTCGCAGCGCCTTGAGGCGCGCGGCCTGCGGGTCGCACTCGGGCACCGCGGCAAGCTGGGGCTCGTGGCCGCCAACGGAGGCATGTGCGTCATCGTCGACACCGACGCGGTGTTCACGGGGCGCAGCCTGCGCGAGGCGCTCCGCCTGCGGCCCGAGGTGCTGCGGCGACTCGGGTGGCACTACGCGCGCGTGCACGCCTTCGAGCTGTTCACCGATCCGGATGCCGTCGCCGACCGCATCGCACGGATGGCGGGGCTCGCGGGCGGGCCCGTCACCGAGGAGATCCCGGTCGTTGCCGGATACACCGCGCACTGACGACGCCGAGCCTCCCGCGCCGCGACCTCGGCGCAGGCGCCGGGTGACGACCGAGCCCGCGCCCGGCAGCGACCCGCATCCGGCTCCCGAGCCGCCGCGGCACACGAGCACCGAGAACGATGAGCGGATGCGGCGCGAGAAACCGCCGCACTACTAGCGGGCGCGGGGCGTGCCGCTGCGCGGGTGCTCGCCCGGCGGCCCGCGCTACTTGCGCTCGGCCAGCAGGTCGCGGATCTCGGCGAGCAGCTGGGTCTCGGTGGGGCCAGCCTCTTCCTCGGCGATGCCCTTCTTCGCCGCCTGACGCTCGCGCAGCTTGTTGACGGGCATCACGAGCACGAAGTAGACGACGGCCGCGATGATGAGGAAGTTGATGATCGCCCCGAGCACCGCGCCGAAGTAGAGGTAGGTCGTGCCACCGCCGACGGTCGGGAGTGGCACCCCGAGCGCCTTGTCGAGCGAGTCCGCCTTGAAGAGCGCCCCGATCGCCGGGTTGATGACGGCGCCCACGATCTGGTTGACGATCGTGGTGAACGCGGCGCCGATCACGACGGCGACCGCCAGGTCGATGACGTTGCCGCGGAGGATGAAGTCTCTGAAGCCCTTCACGGGTGCTCCTTCTGTCGGGGGTGGGTGGTGGGTGGTGGTCAGCTGCTCGCGAACGAGACGATGCCGCCGGGGGTCACGACGCCGTTCACGGGCATGTCGTGGCGCTCGGTGGGAACCTCGTCCACGAGTTCGTCATCGTAGATCACGGCGTAGACGGGCGGGCAACCCTCCATCGAACCGAGGGTCTTGTCGAAGTAGCCGCGCCCCCATCCGAGTCGCATCCCGTTGCGGGCCACACACGCCGCAGGCACCAGGATCAGGTCGACACCGTTGATCGCGATCGGCCCGAGCAGTTCGCTCGTGGGGGTCGGCATGCCGAGGATGTCCTGCTCCTCGTCCTCCCCGTCGTAGGGTGCCCAGTCGAGCAGGCCGTCTTCGCGCGAGACCGGCAGCAGGATGCGGATGCCGCGGTCGGCCGCCCAGCGCAGGAAGTCGCGGGTGCCGGGCTCGTCGGGGGTCGAGAGGTAGGCGGCGATGAACCCGACGTCGAGGTCGCCCGCGAGCTGCACCAGCTGCTCGGTGATCGCCTGCCCCGCGCGCTCCCGTTCGGTCGCCGTGCGGATGCGTCGCCGCTCCCGGAGCTCGGCGCGCAGCGCGCGCTTGCGGTTCTCCGATTCATCAGGCACGTCTCCGATTGTAAAAGACCGGTAACCCGCGCGGGGGGAGGTGTCGATAGCCTGAACGGCATGGCCTCCCCCCTCCCCATCACGAAAGCCGTCATCCCGGTCGCCGGGCTCGGAACCCGTTTCCTCCCGGCGACGAAGGCGATGCCGAAGGAAATGCTCCCCGTGGTCGACAAGCCGGCCATCCAGTACGTCGTCGAGGAGGCGGTCGCCGCCGGCCTCACCGACGTGCTCATGGTCACCGGCCGCAACAAGTCGGCGCTCGAGAACCACTTCGACCGCGCCGGCGAGCTCGAGGCGGTGCTCTCCAGCAAGGGCGACTCGGAGAAGCTGAAGAAGGTCGACTACTCCACGCACCTCGCCGATGTGCACTACGTGCGGCAGGGCGATCCGCTGGGCCTCGGCCACGCGGTGCTGCGGGCGAAGATGCACGTGGGGCGCGAGCCGTTCGCGGTGCTGCTCGGCGACGACATCATCGACGTGCGCGACACCCTGCTGACGCGGATGCTGGAGGTGCAGCAGCGCGAGAACACGACGGTCGTCGCCCTGCTGGAGGTGGATCCCTCGCAGACCCACCTGTACGGCATCGCGACGGTCGAGCCGACCGCCGAGGACGACGTCGTGCGGATCACGGGGCTCGTGGAGAAGCCGCCGCCGGGGGAGTCCCCGTCGAACTACGCGGTCATCGGCCGCTACGTGCTGCGTCCGGAGATCTTCGAGGTGCTCGAGCGCACCCCTCCCGGTAAGGGCGGCGAGATCCAGCTGACGGATGCTCTGCAGGAGCTCGCGACCGGCCCGACCTGGGCGGGTGGCGTGTTCGGTGTGGTGTTCCGCGGGCGCCGCTACGACACGGGCGACCGGCTCGACTACCTGAAGGCGATCGTGCGGCTCGCGAGCGACCGTGACGATCTGGGGCCCGAGTTCCGGCCGTGGCTGCAGGAGTTCGTGGCGACCCTGCCGTCGGAGGAGACCGGCTGGTCGGGCGGCGAGGACGGCTGACGCGTCGCGGCGAGCGTCGCACCTGGGCGCGGGCCCGCGCGGGCAGTAGTCTGACGCCGAGATGGCCACGCCGACACTGACGGACGGACGCGTCACGATCCGTCCCATCCGCATCCGCGATGCCCGCACGCTCGAGAGCGAGCTCGTGAGCAATCGCGCGTGGCTGCGGCAGTGGGAGGCGACGAACCCGCACGGACCGGCCGGGTTCGACGTGCGCGCCTCGATCCGCTCGCTGCAGACGCACGCCCGCACGGGCGGCGGGGTACCGTTCGTGGTGGAGTACGACGGCGAGCTCGCGGGGCAGCTGAACGTGTCGGGCATCAGCTACGGTTCGCTCGGCTCGGCGACGATCGGCTACTGGGTCTCGGAGCGCTTCGCGGGGCGGGGCATCACGCCGACCGCGGTGGCGCTCGCGACCGACCATTGCTTCTTCGCGCTGGGGCTGCATCGGATGGAGATCTGCATCCGGCCGGAGAACGCGCCGAGCCTGCGGGTGGTGCAGAAGCTCGGGTTCCGCTACGAGGGGTTCCGGCGGCGCTACATCCACATCAACGGCGACTGGCGCGACCACTTCTGCTTCGGGCTCGTGGTGGAGGAGGTGCCGCTCGGGGTGCTGCGGCGCTGGAAGGACGGGCGTGCGCCGGAGAGCGCCGCGCGGATCCCGGATGCCGATCTGCAGGCGGCGACGCACCCGCTGCGGTACTGACGCGCCCCACCCTGCCGGTCAAGTTATTGCCGCCCCGCCCCGCCCCGCCGGTCGAGTAGCCGCGCAGCACCCCACCCCGCTCGTCGAGTCGCCGCCCCGCCGCCCCCACCCCGCTGGTCGAGTAGCCGCGCAGCGGCGTATCGAGACCCACCGGCCCCGCCTCCCCGCCATCCGCCGCATCCGCTCCTAGCCTGACGGCATGGACTTCTCGGGCGCGGGCACCGCGATCATGCTCGCGCTCGCGGCTCTGCTGTGGTTCCTCTACCTCCTGCCGAGCTGGATACGGCGCCGCGAGTTCCTCGCGACGGAGCGCAACGCGACGCGGCTGCAGCGCGCCATCCGGGTGATGGCGGAGTCGGCGGAGGCGCCGGCCGAGCTGCGGGTCGAGGCGACGGCGCGCGAGGTGGCGCACACCGAGCGACTGGTGGCGCAGGAGCAGCGGCGAGCGGAGGCGACGGCGCGCGCCGAGGTGCACGCGGCCGCCCTGCGTGCCCGGGCGGCGGAGGCGCAGGCCGCGCAGCTGGAACGTGCGAGCCGTGCGCGCATCCCGGCCCCCGCCGCTATGGTGCCCGCCACCGTGCTCGCGTTCGCCCGGCTGCGTCGTGCGCGGCGGGTGTCGGGTCTGCTGCTGCTGGCCGCGGTCGCGGTGGGCGGTGTGCAGCTCTGGCTGATGGCGACGACCGGCATCGTGCTGGGGTCGTGGCTGGTGCTCGGCGGATGCGTGATCGCGGCCGGCGTCTCGGTGCGCTTGCAGACCCGCATCGCCGCGCGCGCCCGTGCGATCTCGGGTGCGCCGGTGGTGGTTGCCACGCGACGTGGCGCCTGGACCCTCATCGACGCGGAGACCCCGGTCGTGGAGCGCACCCGCGAGTGGACGCCCGTGCCCGTGCCGAAGCCGCTGTACCTCGAGAACGGTGAGGCCCCGCGGGTGCCGGTGGCACCGCCCGTCAGCGCGGAGGAGTTGCTGCGCGCCGCGCAGGAGGAGGCGCGCCGCGCGCTCGTCGCCGCGCATGCCGAGCCCGAGGTGGTGCCGTTCCGCCCGCGGGTGGCCGCTGCCGCGCCTGCCGCGGTGCCGGCCCCCGCATCCGTGCCGAGCCGCTTCGCCTCGATGGGCATCGTCGAGGAGGCAGGCTCCACGATGCCCGACCTCGACGAGGTGCTGCGCCGCCGCCGCTCCGGCTGAGCGCAACCGCGCGTCCGGAGCGCCCCGCGCGAGGTGATATCGTTTTGAGGCAGTACGGGCCCTTGGCGCAGTTGGTAGCGCGCCTCGTTCGCATCGAGGAGGTCAGGAGTTCGAATCTCCTAGGGTCCACCCGTTCCCGTCATGCAGAAAGGCCTCACCCCGCGGGGTGAGGCCTTTCTCGTGCGACGCCGTGATCCGTGCCGCTACTTCTTGTACTGGTACGGGTTGAAGAGCACCTCGGACTCGGGGATCTCGGGGAACTGGCCCGCGACCCAGTCGTCGCCGACCTCGCGCTCGAGGTAGGAGACGGTGTCGTCGAGCTTCGCCTTGACGGCCGCGAGGTCGCCCGCGACGACCTTGCCCTCGGCCTTCACGACCTCGCCGCCGACGAGCACCGTGTGCACGTCGCCGCGCTGCGCCTGGTAGACGACCTGGCCCCAGGGGTTGATGAGCGGCGCCCACGAGGGGGAGTCCTCGTTCTTCAGCAGCACGACGTCGCCCAGCTTGCCCTTCTCGAGCGAGCCGATCTGGCTGTCCTTGCCGATCGCCTGGGCGCCACCGCGCGTGGCCATGTGCACGACATCCTCCGCACGCAGCTTCACGTGGGTGATCGTCTCGGCCGGCTCCAGCTTGTGCGCGTGGTAGTGCTCGAGCGCGCGGTCGGCGTTGACGGTGGCACGCATCGCCGAGAACAGGTCGGCGCTGAACCAGACGCTCGTGTCGACGGACAGCGAGGCGGGGATGCCGTACTTTCGCAGCTGGTGCACGGGCGGGTAGCCCTGGCCGCAGGTGTCCTCCGACTCGGTCGCGAGCGAGACGTTGCCGCCGGTGGCGGCGATCTTCAGGTAGGAGTCGGTGCTCAGCGAGGCGGCGTGCACGTAGGTGAAGCCCTCCTCCATGACGCCCGCCTCGTAGGCGTTGCGGATGCCCCAGTCGTTGGTCGCACCCCAGACGCCCGCGTGCGTGGTGACGCGCAGCCCGAGCTCCTTGGCGACGCGGTACGCCGCCAGCTCGGGAAAGTTCTCGTCCTGGTTGGGCACGTCGAACGCGATCTGGGTGCCGAACATCCGGGAGTCGTCGCGCGACTTCGTGAGGATCGCCTGCACCGCCGGGTCGGCCGTCCACTCCCACGGCGACTGGTGGATGTTGCCGTAGGCGAAGACGAAACGACCGGGCGAGTTCACGAGGGCGTCGAACGCCGCCTCGCCGTGCTCGGGGGTGCGCAGCCCGTGCGACCAGTCGACGCTCGTGGTGACGCCCGACTCGATCGCGTCAAGGGCCGAGATGAGGTTGCCTGCGGCGTAGTCCTGCGGGCGGAACTTCGCGCCGTGCTGCAGGTAGTACCAGACGAAGTACTGGGTGAGCGTCCAGTCGGCGCCGTAGGCGCGCATCGCGGTCTGCCACATGTGGCGGTGGGTGTCGACCATGCCGGGCATGATGATGCCGCCCGCGGCGTCGATCTCGAAGGTGTTGTCGGGAACGGTGAGGCCGACACCGACCTCGGCGATCTTCCCGTCGACGACGAGCACGTCGCCCTTCGGCAGCACCGTGTGGGCGTCGTCCATGGTCAGGACGATCCCGTTGCGGAACACGACGGCTTGGCCGGGCTGAGGGGTTGCTGGGGTACCGGACATTGAGACGCTCATCCTCCTTGATGGGGCGATCTGACTTCACTCAGGTTAAACAGTGCTGCACATCTTGTCCAGTGCGACTGCGTTTCGCAAGTCGTCGTTCGGCCCCTGACCCCGCTTGACGCGGGCGGGCCGTGCGCCATAGCCTGCGTTAAGCAATATTGAACGATGGTGTTGGTGGAGGTTCCCGGATGAGTGCGCGCCACGTCGTGCGAGCGGCCAGCGAAGCAGAGTACGCAGCCCCCGGGGAGCTGGCCCCCGACTCCCACGGGCTCACCCGCTGGGCCGCGGTCACCGAGGACGACGGTGCCGTGCACACCGGATTCGGCATCTCGCGTCTCGCCCCGGGCGGCACGGTGCCCACCCACCTGCACTCCTTCGAGGAGAGCTTCCACGTGCTCGAGGGCAGCGTCATCCTCGTCACCCCCGAGGCGACCGTCGAACTCGTCGCGGGCGACTACGGCGTGATCCCGATCGGGGTTCCGCACTCCTGGCAGGCGACGGGCGACACCGACGCAGCCTGGGCCGACACCTTCAGCCCGGTGCCGCGCGCCGCGCACCACCACGACACCTACCGGGTGCCCGACATCGCCGCGGGCGAGCCGGTGCGCGTCGACGCGCGCGACCCGCGCACCCGCTCCTTCGGCGCGATCACCGCGCAGCAGATGGATCCGACCCAGCAGTCGCAGAAGAACCTCGCGCAGTCGGCCAGCATGCGCACGGCGCTGCTGGTCTACAGCGGCATCTCGCTCAAGATGATGGTCGACTCCGACCTCGGTGCCGTGCTCTCGACGATGTTCATGGTGCAGTACGAACCCGACGGTGTCGCCGGGCCGCACGATCATCCGCTCGAGGAGGCGTACCTCATCACCGACGGCGAGGTCGACGCCACCTTCGACGGCGTCGCCGTGCGGCTGAAGACGGGCGACATCGCCTGGGCGGGCGTCGGATGCGTGCACTCCTTCTCCGCTCCCGGCGCCCCCGTGCGCTGGCTCGAGACGCAGGCGCCGCAGATGCCGGCCCGTCACGCGTACCGCTTCGCCCGCGACTGGAACTACCTCACCGACAAGTTGGAGGAGCAGCAATGACGCGCACCATCGTGGTGATCGGGGGAACCAGCGGGATCGGTCTCGAGATCGCCCGCGACGCACTCGCCCGCGGCGAGCAGGTCGTGCTCACCGGACGCGACGCCGAGAACGCGCGCGCGGTCGCCGCATCCCTCGGGGACGGCGCCACGGGTCTCGCGGTCGACATCTCCGAACCGGAGGCGATCGCCGCGAGCCTCGCCGAGGTCGGACGTGTCGACGGGCTCGTGCTCGCCGCGATCGAACGCGACGCCAACACGGTGCGCGACTACGACATCGCGCGCGCCGTGCGCCTCGTCACCCTCAAGCTCGTCGGCTACACCGAGGTCGTGCATACCCTCATCGACCGCATCGAGCCGAGCGTCGGCAGCAGCATCGTGCTCTTCGGCGGCCGCGCGAAGGATGCGCCGTATCCGGGATCGACGACCGTCTCGACCATCAACGGCGGCGTCGAGGGGCTCGTGACGACGCTCGCGCTCGAGCTCGCGCCCATCCGCGTCAACGCCATCCACCCGGGCATCATCGGCAACAGCCCGTTCTGGGCGGCGAAGCCCGCCGGCGTGCTCGACGGCTACGAGTCGCGCACCCCGGGCGGGCAGCTCGCGACGATGGAGGATGTCGTCGGTGCGACGCGCTTCCTGCTCGACAACCGCGGGGTGTCGGCCACGAACCTCTACGTCGACCGCGGCTGGCGCATCAGCTAAGGGCGCGCCGGATCCCGAGCGCTCGCGAGCGCGCTCACCGCGAGTGAGCCCACTGCGAGCACGGCCGAGAGCAGCCCGACCCCCGCGAAGCCCGCGGCGCCCATCGCGAGCCCCGCGAGTGCGGTGGCGCCCGCGCTCGCGAAGAAGGTCGTCGCCATGAACACGGTGTTGGCGCGACCCGACTCGGCGGGCGCGACGGAGGCGAGCGCCGTCGCCTGGCTCGACACCTGCGAACTGCTCATGCCGAACGACACGAGGAACAGCCCCGCGCACACGAGCGGCACGACCGTGCTGAACACCGCGATCGCGGCGGCCCCCGCGATGAGCGCCACGAGCGAGAGCGGCAGCGCGCGGCGCGGGCCGAGCCGCGACTGCACGGGGGCAGAGGCGACGGTCGCGGCACCGCCCACGAGCCCGGCGAGACCGAAGGCGGCCGTCTGCGCGACGGTGAGGCCCAACTCCGCCACGCCGTAGAGCGTCACCATCGACCACACCGAGATGAACGCCGAGAACGCGAGCGCGTGGGTCGCGGTCAGCATCCGCAGGGGGCGCGAGCGCGAGACGATGCGCGGGATGGAGACCAGGATCGCGCGGTAGCCGACCGAGCCCGGCGGGCGCTCGGCCGGCGCGAACGCGAGCGTCAGCGGGATGCAGGCGAGCACGAGCACGGCCGCCCCGACCAGCACGGTGCGCCAGCCGAGCGTCTCCGCGAAGGCGCCGAGCAGGGTGCGCACCCCGAACAGTCCCACGAGGAACGAGCCCACCAGCACGGCGGCCGTGCGCGCCCGCACCTCGGGTGGTGCGAGCCGCAGCGCCGCCGAGACGAGGATCTGCCCGACGGTCGCCGCGGCACCCGCGACGAACATCATCCCGGTGAGCAGGCCGAAGCTGCCGGCCGCCGCCGCGACGAGCACGGCGACGGCGGTCACGGCGAGCTGCACCGACACCTGCAGGCGCGGCGCGAGCCGGTCGCCGAGCGACACCAGGAAGACGACCCCGACGGCGTAGCCCGCCTGCACGGCGATCGCGGGGCTCGACGACGCGCCGAGCGGCACGCCCAGTTCCGCAGCGGCGAGCGTCTGGATGGGCTGCGGCACGTAGATCATCGACACGCCCACGGCGGAGATCACCGCCATGGCCGCGACGCGCGCAGCCCAGCCTGCGCCCGGAGTGCCGCTCAGCTCAACGCCGCCGCAGTTTCGACCACGCGTCGAAACCTACCGCGAGCAGGATGATCACGCCGAGCGCGATGCCCTGGAACAGCGGATCGATGCGCAGCAGCGTGAAGCCGTTGTAGAGCATCGCGATGAACAGGATGCCGAGCACCGTTCGCCACACGGCCCCCTCGCCGCCCAGGATCGAGGTGCCGCCCACGACGATTCCGGCCAGCACCGTGAAGGTGAGCGTGGTGGCGATCGCGTCGTTCTCGGGCACGGACGGCGTGCGCGCGAGGTCGATGACGCCCGCCATCCCGGCGGCGAGCCCGGCGAGCGCGAAGGTCGACACCCGCACCAGGTTGACCCGGATGCCGGCCAGCCGCGCCGCCTCCGCGTTGCCGCCGACGGCGTACACGTAGCGGCCGAAGGTGGTGCGCCAGAGCACGACGCCGAGGATCACGAGCACGATGAGCGCGATCCAGGTGGGCAGCGAGACCCCGAGCGGCTTGGTCGTGGCGAGCCAGCGGAACTCGGGGAAGTCGACGCGGATCTGGCCGACCCCCTGCTTGCCGAACTGCGACACGAGCTTGGTGGCGCCGAGGATGATGAAGCTCATCGCGAGGGTGGCGATGAGCGGGTTGATCTTCAGGTAGGTGCTGATGACGCCGTTGACGATGCCGACGATGAGGCCCGCGAGCACGCCCGCCGTGATGCCGAGGGCGACCCCCGCCACCCCGCCCACCTTCACGATGAGGGTGCCGCAGACGACCGCCGTGAACATGTAGGTGGCGCCGACCGAGAGGTCGATGCCGCCCGAGATGAGCACGAGGGTACTCGCGGCGGCGACGATGAGGATGCCGGCCTGCCGGTCGAGCACGTTGCCGATGTTCTGGAAGCTCAGGAACGCGGGGCTCCCCACCGCGAGCGCGATGAACACCGCGAGGAAGGGCACGACGATCGCGAGCGAGCGCCACGGGATGCGCTGGGCGAGGGGCCGCGGGGTCGGGTGGGTCGTGGTCGCGCTCATCTGCTGCTTCCGGTCGGGGTCGGGTCGGCGAACGCCGCGGTGATGATGTTCTGCTCGGTGAGCTCCTCGCCCGTCAGCTCGGCGACGATCCGGCCGCCCCGCACCACGAGCACGCGGTGGGCGAGCCCCAGCACCTCCTCGACGTCGGAGGAGATGAGCAGCACGCCGATGCCCGCGGCGGCCTGCTCGACGATGAGGTCGTAGACGGCGCGGCGCGATCCGACGTCCACCCCGCGGGTGGGCTCGTCGGCGATGAGCAGGCGGCGGGTGCGCTGCAGGGCGCGCGCGAAGAGCACCTTCTGCTGGTTGCCGCCCGAGAGGGCGGAGACGTCGCGGCGGTCGTCGCCGGCTACGGTCGCCCGCTCGAGCATGTCGCGCGCGGCGCGGCGCTCGCGGGCGGGGGAGATCCAGGAGCCGGAGGCGACCATCCGCAGATTCGAGAGGGTGACGTTCTGGCGCACCGGGCGCGCGAGTACGAGCCCCTGCTCCTTGCGCGACTCGGGCACGAGGAACATGCCGCTCGCGAGCGCCGCCGGCACCGAGGCGCCGCACGCCTGCCCGTCGAGCTCGACGGCGCCTGTGCGCGGCACCGCGCCGAAGACGGCGTGCGCGATCTCGCTGCGACCCGCGCCCACGAGGCCCGCGAGCCCGACGATCTCGCCCTCGCCGATCGTGAACGAGACCCCGTTCACGCCCGGTGCCACGAGGTCCCGCACGGTGAGCACCGCTCGTTCGCCCGCCGGGGCCGCGGGCTTCTCGGGGAAGACCGAGCCGAGCGTGCGCCCGAGCATGCCCTCGATGAGCGAGGCCTCGGTCTCCTCGCTCGCGGGGGAGGTGCGGATGTGGCGGCCGTCGCGCAGGATCGTCACGGTGTCGCACAGCTCGAGCACCTCGCCGAGGAAGTGCGAGACGAGCAGCACCGTGTGCCCGCCTGCGGCGAGCTGGCGCACCACCCCGTGCAGCAGCTCGGCGTCGTGGCCGGAGAGCGCGGCGGTCGGCTCGTCCATGATGATGAGGGAGGCGCCGCGGGCCAGCGCCCGCAGGATCTCGACCTTCTGCTGGTCGGCGGTGCGCAGCGAGCCGAGCGGCGCGTCGGGGTCGAGAGAGAAGCCCGTCTCGCGGGCGAGTTCGAGGAAGCGGGCGCGCAGCGCACGGCGGGCGATCCAGCCGAGCGAGCGGGGCTCGCGGCCGAGGAAGACGTTCTCGGCGACGGTCAGCGAGGGCACGAGCGCGAGCTCCTGCGCGATGGTGGCGATGCCCGCGTCGAGCGCCTCGCGCGGGCTCGTGAAGCGCTGCGGTTCGCCGTTCACGAGCAGCTCGCCGGCATCCGCCGTGTAGAGGCCCGCGACGATCTTCGCGAGCGTGGACTTGCCCGCGCCGTTCTCGCCGACGAGCGCGTGCACGGATCCGGGCCGCAGGGTCAGGTCGATGTCGGCGAGCACGGGAATGCCGCCGAAGGACTTGCCGACACCCCGCAGCTCGACGAGGAGCTGCGGGGCGCCGGCGGTCGCCGTTTCGGGCATGGACTATCCGGCCCACTCACCCGTGAACTTGCTGGCGGTGTCCTTCGTCATGACCCCGTTGTTCGGGAAGTCCTTGAAGGGGTCGACATCGCCCTGCTTCTTGCCGTTGCGGAGCGCGTCGATCATCGCCTCCATGCCGAGGCGGCCTTCCGTGGCGGGTGCCTGCACGACATCCGCGAACACGGTGCCGTCGGCGACCTTGCCCTGGCCCCACACCGATCCGCCGTAGCCGACCAGCAGGAAGTCGCTGACCTTCTTGCCCGCGGCGTCGATGGCCTGCACGGCACCCTGGAGCCCCTGGTCGGAGGTCGCGATGAGGTCGACGTCGGGGTTGGCGGTGAGGATGTCGGTGACCGCGGTCTGCGCGGCCGCCGGGTTGTAGAAGGTCTCGCCCTCGGCGACGACCTTCACGGGGCTGCCCTTGGTGGCGGCCTGGAAGCCGTCCCACAGGGCGACGCCGATCGCGGAGGCCTTGACGTCGTGCAGGTAGGCGACGTTGCACGGGTCGAGCTTCATCGAGGCGCAGGCGGCGACCGTCTGCTCGCCGAACTTCTTGCCGAGCTCGGAGGGCACGAAGACGACGTTGGCGGCGAGGCCGTCGAGCTGCGTCTTCCCTGTGGTGAAGTCGTCACCGAGGATCTGGTCGATGTTGACGACGGTGATGCCGGCGTCGATGGCCTGCTTCACGACGTCGA
Source organism: Leifsonia xyli (assembly GCA_003243275.1). Classification (GTDB taxonomy): domain Bacteria; phylum Actinomycetota; class Actinomycetes; order Actinomycetales; family Microbacteriaceae; genus Homoserinibacter. The sequence continues at coordinate 392,216 of QFQR01000002.1, forward strand.
GGATCGCGGGGCCGTAGATCGGCTGTGTGATGATGCCGTCGTACTGGCCGGAGGTGATCGCGTCCTGGATGAGCGTCACCTGGAGGTTCGGGTCGAGGTTGCCGTCGAAGACGGTGAGCACCGCGTTGTTCTCGTCGGCCACCTTCTGGGCTGCGGCGAGCATGGGCTCGTCGTAGGTGTTGGCGACGGCGAACGAGATGTAGGCGATCTGGAGTTGCTTGCCCTCGGCGCTGCCGCTCGAGGAGGGGGTGGCGGGGGTGGAGCAGGCGGAGAGCACGAGCGCTGTGGTGGCGACCGCCGCCCCCCACGCCCAGGGTTGAAACCGTTTCGCCGACCGTGATTGCCTCATGGTGATTTCTCCTTTGAAACCGCTGGCTGACCGGGATCGTCGTCGAGCCCGGCTGGTGCATTTTCAGTGTGACTATACACACCGTGCACCAACAATGAAACGGGTGTCCATTAAGGCTGAAAAACGGGCACGCCGATGCGCGGATGCCGGGGGCGACCCGCGGCGGGGAGAGCGGGACTCTACAGCTCGTCCATGGCGCGCAGCACGTCGACCGCCGAGGTGAGGGGCGCGCCTGCGCCGCGGGGATCGCCTCCGGATGCCGACGGCATCACCTGGTTCTGCTGGCGCCTGCCGAACACGAACCAGACGCCGCGCGCGACGACATCGCCCTGGTTGGAGTAGAGGTGCGGTCGCACCGAGTCGAAGCACATCGAGTCGCCCGGCTCGAGCACATAGGTGTCGAAGTCGAGCTGCAGCGTGAGGCGGCCCTCGGTCAGGTAGGCGTACTCGATGCCCGCGTGACGCATGAGCTTGCCCTCGACCGAGCTCGACGCGCCCGGTTCGTAGCTCACCAGGATGCCGTCGGCCGGGCCGTTCTCGCCCGCCAGGCGCTCCCAGCGCACGCCGTTCTCCATCTCGAGCACGGGGTTGTCGGCCGCGCGCTGCACGGGTGGGCCGGGGGAGTAGCTCGGCAGCACGGTCGGCTCGGCACCCTCGCCCGCGCTCCGCGCGGGGGTTCCCATGACGTCGTCGATCGAGATGCCGAGGTGGGTCACGAGCGCGTAGAGCGTCGAGACGGAGGGCTGCGTCTTGCCGGTCTCGACCTGCGAGATGAGGCTCGCGGAGACCCCGAGCGCCTGGGCGACGCTGCGCAGACTGAGTCCCTGTTGCAGCCGGGCCTCGCGGAGTCGCGCGCCGATGTCCGCCCTCATCCGTCCTCCGCGTAGCGTGGGGCCAGCGCCCCAGGTTTGTCGCGACACTATCACCGCGGCGTGGACGCAGGTGTTAATCTATGCTAAACACCTTTTGTGCCGTACTGAACGGCACGCGCACCGCCCCGAGGAGGCCTCGATGAAGAGCACCGGCACCACCGGCACGAACGGCGTCGACTGGGAGGCGCGCGTCGACTTCGACCGGCTGCGCTCCGAGCGGCTCGCGCGTCTCAAGGCCGAACTCGAGCTCTCGAGCCTCGGCGCCGTGCTCGCCTTCGACTTCTCCAACATCCGCTACATGACGGCGACCCACATCGGCACCTGGGCGATGGACAAGCTCATCCGCTTCAGCCTGCTCACCCGCAACACCGACCCCATCTCCTGGGACTTCGGATCGGCGGCCAAGCACCACAAGCTCTACAACCCATGGCTCGACCGCACCACCGCCGAGCTCGACGCCGACCCGCACTCGCCGCACGAGGGCGCCACCCGCCCGCGCCTCGAGAGCGGCGCCCGCGCCGGCATCTCGACGCTCCGCGGAGCCTTCACGCCCGACGCCGAGATCGCCGACAAGGTGGCCGCGAAGATCAAGCGCGAGCTCGAGAAGTTCGGCGTCGCCGACCAGCCGCTCGGCGTCGACGTCATCGAGCTGCCGATCCTCTTCGCGCTGCAGAGGCTCGGCATCGAGGTGGTCGACGGCCAGCAGGTGTTCATGGAGGCCCGTCGCATCAAGACCCACGACGAGATCCGGCTGCTCACCCAGGCGGCGTCGATGGTGGATGCCGCCTATGACGAGCTCTACGGGTTCCTGCGTCCCGGCGTGCGCGAGAACGAGGCGGTCGGGCTCGTCGCGAAGACCCTGTACGACCTCGGCTCGGAGTACGTGGAGGGCGTCAACGCGATCTCCGGGGAGCGCTGCTCGCCGCATCCGCACGTCTTCTCCGACCGCATCATCCGGCCGGGCGACCCCGCGTTCTTCGACATCCTGCACAGCTTCAACGGCTACCGCACCTGCTACTACCGCACCTTCGCGGTGGGGTCGGCCTCGAGCGCCCAGCGCGACGCCTACACCCGGGCGCGCGAATACATGGACCGCGCGATCGCGCTCGTCAAGCCCGGTGCGACGACCGCCGACATCGTGTCGGTGTGGCCGACCGCGCAGGAGTTCGGCTTCGAAGACGAGGAGGCCGCGTTCGCCCTGCAGTACGGGCACGGTGTCGGGCTCTCGATCTGGGAGAAGCCGATCTTCTCGCGCCTCGTCTCGCTCGAGCACCCCGAAGAGCTCAAGGAGGGCATGGTGTTCGCCCTCGAGACCTACTGGCCCTCGAAGGACGGCTGGGGCGCAGCCCGCATCGAGGAGGAGGTCGTGGTGACCGCCGAGGGATGCGAGGTCATCACGAAGTTCCCGGCCGAGGAACTGCTCGTGGCGGGTCGTCGCTACTACGCGGTCGGCGGCGTGCTCGACCAGACCCGCGACGCGCAGTCGCACCTCAACACGGTGTGGGGCCGCGGCGAGGCGTGAGCCCTGCGCCCCGCGCGGTGCGGGGCGCGCGCCCGCTCAACCGCGGCGGGTGACCTCGGCGACCGCCGACCAGTCCAGCTCGGCGAGCTCGGGGTCGGCGAGGGCCGTGGCGAAGCGCTCGCGCAGCACGGGAGCGGTCGGCAGCACCGTTCCGGTCTCGGCCGCGAGGTCCTCGGCGAGTCCCAGGTCTTTGAGGCCGAGCGGCATCGAGAACCCGGGCGGGCTGTAGCGGCGCTCGGCGATCATCGAGCCGTAGCCCGAGTAGACGACGCCGCCGAACAGGGTGCCCGCGAGCAGCTCGACGAAGTCGACCGCGTCGACCTCCTGCGCCTCGACGAGCGTGATGCCCTCGGCCATCGCCTGGAGTGCGTGCAGGATGGTGAAGTTCACCGCGATCTTGACGGCGTTCGCGCGCCGCGGCTCGTCGCCGAAGCGCCAGACGCGCGCGCCGAGCACCTCGAGGTACGGCGCCGCGGTCTTCACGAGCGCATCCGGTCCCGCGACCAGCAGGTTGAGGTTTCCGGCGGCGGCCACGGCGGGCCGCCCGAGCACGGGGGAGGCGAGGTAGCCGACGCCCGCCGCGGCGTGCACCGCGGCGATGCGGTCGGCGGCCGCCGCGCTGATGGACGCCGTGTTGATGTGCATCCGTCCGCTCGCGCCCGCGAGGTTCTCGGCGCTGAGCACCGCCTCCGAGGCCTCGTCGTTCGCGAACATCGAGAACGACACCGCCTCCGCGAGGGCCTCCCGCGCCGACGCCGCGCGGATCGCGCCGCGCGCGACGAGCTCGTCGCAGGCCGAGGTGGTGCGGTTCCACACCACGAGCTCGTGGCCCGACTCGAGCAGTCGACCCGCCATCGCGCTTCCCATGTTCCCCATGCCGAGGAATCCGATGCGTGCCATGGTCAGCCTTTCGAGACGGTGATGCGGATGGTGGAGGGGATCGGGTCGAAGACCTCGGGGTGGCGGGTGAGTCCCAGCCGGGTGCGTCTGATGTGCCCCGCGAGGATGCGCTCGGCGTCGTCGGCGTCGCCCGCGCGGATCGCGCTGACGAGCATGTGGTGCTCGTCGTGCACGACGCGGGTGGCGTGCTCGTCGAGCAGCAGGGTGAAGGCGCGGCGGTAGTGCTGGGTGGTGTTCCACAGCCGGCGCACGAGATCCCCGAGCACCGTCGTCTCGGCGACCTCGTAGGAGCCGAGGTGGAACTCGCGGTCGAGGTGCAGGAACTCCTCGACGCCGTCCGCGCTCTCCATCTGCTCGGAGAGCGCCGCGAGCCGGTCGATGCGCGCGGCGTCGAGCTGGGGCAGCGCGTAGCGCAGCAGCAGCGGCTCGACGCGCTCGCGCGTCTGGTAGACCTCGTCGCATTCGGCGAGGCTCAGCCGTGACACCCACGCGCCCGTGTTCGGCACGAGCGTCACGAGCCCGTCGGCTTCGAGGGTGCGGAACGCCTCGCGCACGGGAACCCGGCTCGCCCCGAAACGCTGCGCGACCTCCTCCTGCCGCAGGCGCTGGCCGGGCTGGTACTCGCCGCGCAGCACGGCCGTGCGCAGCAGCTCGGCGATGCGCGCGCTCGAGTTGCCGTGGCTGACGAGGTCGTCGGTGGTGCTCACGCCGCTCATTCTGCCGGTCGCGCGGGATGCCAGAGCAGCACCGGCGCATCCGTCTCGTAGGCCTTGCCTCGCGGGTAGCTCACGAGCTCGAACTGCATGCCCCACGGGCTCAGGAAGTAGACCCAGCGCTGGCCGAGGCTCGCGTTGCCGCTCGCGGTCGGCTCGCCCAGGATCTCGACCCCCTCGGCGCGCAGGTAGGCGAGCGCCGCGTCGAGGTCGTCGACGTAGAAGGCGAGGTGGTGGCCGCCGAGGTCGCTGTTGCGCGGCTGGGGGGCTTGGCCGTCGGCTGCCTCGTACTCGAACACCTCGAAGTTGGTGCCGTTGCCGCAGCGGTAGAAGTTGAGGCGTCGCATGACGGTGCGCGGATGCACGCCCAGGTGCTCCCGCATCCAGTCGCCCTCCTCGCGCGCGAAGGGGCCGAGGGAGTAGATGAACCGGCAGCCCAGCACCCGCACCAGGAAGTCGTCTGCGGCGTCGAGGTCGGGCACGGTGAAGCCGATGTGGTCGGTGCCACGCAGGCCGGGAAGCGCCATCGCTGTCTCCTTGCTGGATTCAATCACCGCAATTATGCCGGATATCGCGGGCATTTCACCCCCACGCGCTTGAAATTGTATTCAATCCGGGGTTAGTCTCGGCAGACGCACCCGTCAATGGAGAGAGGGACCATGCCGCAGACGCGCAGGCTCGACCCGGCCGAACCCTGGGTCGAACTCACGACCACCGCCGAGGACTGGGCGGCCGCCGACCCCGCCCTGCTGCGCGGGATGCTCGCCGAGCTCCACCTCATCCGCGCCTTCGAGGAGACGGTGCTCGAACTCGCCGGCGAGAGCCTCGTGCACGGCCCCGCCCACTCGAGCATCGGCCAGGAGGGCGGCGCCGTCGGCTCGATCATCGGCCTGCGCTCGAGCGACGCCATCAACGGCTCGCACCGCGGGCACCACCAGTTCCTCGCCAAAGCCCTCACCCACGTCACGGGCGGCACCTTCGACCTCGCCGCCATCGCACCCGCGCCCGTGCAGCAGGTGCTGCAGCGCACCCTCGCCGAGATCCTCGGGCTCGCCCAGGGCTACTGCAGCGGACGCGGCGGCTCCATGCACCTGCAGTGGTTCGAGGCAGGCGCGCTCGGCACCAACGCCATCGTCGGCGGCGGCGTGCCGCTCGGCGCGGGCAACGCCTGGGCGCAGAAGCACGCGGACACCACCGACGTCACCGTCAGCTACTTCGGCGACGGCGCCACCAACATCGGCTCCGTGCTCGAGACCATGAACCTCGCCGCAGCCTGGAAGCTGCCGTTCGCCTTCTTCATCGAGAACAACCTCTACGCCGTCTCGACCACCGTCGGCGAGTCGACGGCCGAACCCCGGCTCTCCGCGCGCGGACTCGGCTTCGCCATCCCCGCCTGGCGCATCGACGGCATGGACCCGCTCGCCGTGCACCTCGCCATGGCCGAGGCGGAGAAGGTGATGCGCTCGGGAGGCGGACCCGTCGTCATCGAGGCCGAGGTCTACCGCTTCTTCCACCAGAACGGCCCCTACCCGGGCAGCGCCTTCGGCTACCGAACCAAGGAGGAGGAGGCAGCCTGGCGCGAACGCGACCCGCTGCTGCGGGTCGCGAGCGAGCTGATCGCCCTCGGACTCATCGACGAGGCGGGCGTCGACGCGGTGCGCGCGCAGGCGCAGGCGGCGATGGGCGCCGCGGTCGGCGAGCTGCTCGAACCGGACCCGGAGTCCTCGGGCAAGCGCCGCATCCGTCCCGAGCTCTGGCCCGACCCGGGCTTCGTCGACGTCGGGCTGCGGGGCGACCTCTCCGAGCTCGCCGGGGCGCGCACCCTCGACCCGCTCGTCTACACGGGCGAGACCGAGAGCGCCAAGTTCGTGGATGCGGTCGCCGCCGTGATGGGGCGTCGGATGAGCGAGGACGCCCGCATCGTGATCCTCGGCGAAGACGTGCACCGGCTGGCCGGCGGCACCAACGGCGCCACCAAGGGACTCGCGAAGGAGTTCCCGGATCGCGTGCTCGGCACCCCGATCAGCGAGAACGCCTTCGCGGGGCTCGGCGGTGGCATGGCGCTCGACGGCCGCTTCCGCCCCGTCGTGGAGTTCATGTACCCGGACTTCATGTGGGTCGCGGCCGACCAGGTCTTCAACCAGATCGGCAAGGCGCGCCACATGTTCGGCGGTGTCAACCCGGTTCCGCTCGTGCTGCGCACCAAGGTCGCGATGGGCTCGGGCTACGGCTCGCAGCACCTCATGGACCCCGCGGGCATCTTCGCCACGAGCCCCGGCTGGCGCATCGTCGCACCGTCGACGGCCGCCGACTACATCGGACTCATGAACGCGGCCCTCGCCCTGCAGGATCCGGTGCTCGTCATCGAGCACGTCGACCTGTACGGCCAGCCAGAGCAGATCCCCGCGGGAGACCTCGACTACCAGCTGCCGTTCGGCAGAGCGGGGGTGCGCCGCACGGGCGACGACGTCACCGTCATCAGCTACCTCTCGATGGTGCGGCACTGCCTCGAGGCCGTCGAGCTCTCGGGGATGGACGCCGAGGTCATCGATCTGCGCTGGCTCGACCGGGCCTCGCTCGACTGGGAGACGGTGGGCGAGAGCATCCGCAAGACGGGCAGTGTGCTCATCGTCGAGCAGGGCGCCCAGGGCACCTCCTACGGCGGCTGGCTCGCCGACGAGATCCAGCGCCGCTTCTTCGACTGGCTCGACCAGCCGGTGGAGCGGGTGACGGGCAGCGAGGCGAGCCCGAGCATCTCGCGCGTGCTCGAACGTGCGGCGATCGCGCGCACCGAGGAGGTCGTCGCGGGGCTGGGTCGCATCCGCGCGGGGCTGGGGGCGCGCTGATGGCGACGATCATCCGGATGCCGGAGGTGCTCGCCGGCAGCGCCGAGGGCGCGATCGCGGCGTGGCTCGTGGCGGTCGGCCAGGAGATCGCCGTCGGCGTGCCGCTCGCCGAGGTGGAGACCGAGAAGGCGACCGTCGAGTACGCCGCCGAGGTCGAGGGCACCGTGCTCGAACTGCTCGTGGCCGAGGGGGTCTCGGTGAGCGTCGGCGAGCCGATCGCGGTCGTCGGTGCTCCGGGCGAGGCTGTGCCTGCACCGGAGGCGATGCCGGATGCGGTGGCCGTTCCCGCCGAGGCGGAGTCGGCATCCGCCGAGGCCGTCGCGCCGAGCGATCCCGCGCCGCGGGCCGGGAGCGCCGCGCGCCTCTTCGCGAGCCCGCTCGTGCGGCGGCTCGCGCGGGAGCGCGGGGTGGAGCTCGCGACGCTCACCGGAACCGGGCCGGGGGGACGCATCGTGCGCGCCGACCTCGCGCGGGTGCCGGTCGCGGAGGGGGCTGCGCCTGCCGCGCCCGCGCCCGCATCCGCCCCCGCCGCAGCCCAGACGACTGCCGAGGACATCCCGCTCACCCCCATGCGTCGGGCGATCGCGCGCCGACTCACCGAGAGCACCTCGACGGTGCCGCACTTCTTCCTCGTCGCCGATTGCCGGGTCGACGAGCTCGTCGCGCTGCGTCGGCGCATCAACGAGTCGACCGAGGTGAAGGTCTCGCTCAACGACTTCGTGATGAAGGCCGCGGCCGCCGCCTACGTCGACGTTCCGGAGGCCAACGCGATCTGGGCCGAGACCGCCATCCGACGCTTCCCCACCGTCGACCTCGCCATCGCGGTCGCGATCGACGGCGGACTCGTCACGCCCGTGCTGCGCTCGGTCGAGACCCAGACGCTCACGCAGCTCGCGCGCAACGTCGCCGACCTCGCCGAGCGCGCCCGCGCGGGGCGGCTCAAGCAGCACGAGCTGGAGGGCGGCAGCGCATCCGTCTCGAACCTCGGCATGTACGGGGTCACCGAGTTCTCGGCGATCATCAACCCGCCGCACTCGGCGATCCTCGCGGTCGGCGCCGCGCGGCAGCAGCCGGTCGTCGTGGACGGCGGGCTCGCGGTCGGCACCGTCATGACCGTGACGCTCTCGGCCGATCACCGTGTGCTCGACGGCGCGCTCGCCGCCCAGTGGCTCGCCGCGTTCGTCAAGCGCATCGAGAACCCGCTCGGGATGCTCGTCTGACGGCGCGCGTCGGCGCTCGCGGATAGGCTGGCGCGAGCGAGAGGGAGAGAGATGGCGGACTTCAACCAGGGCATCATCGACGAGTTCCGGGCCAACGGCGGCACGGTCGAGACGGCCGGCTTCGGCCGCGACCTCGTGCTCGTGCACCACACGGGCGCGAAGTCGGGGCGCGAGCGCGTGACCCCGCTGATGGGCCTCCCGAGCGAGCGCGGATGGCTGATCGCGGCCTCGAAGGCAGGCGCTCCCGAGAACCCCGCCTGGTACCACAACCTGCTCGCGCACCCCGAGACGGTGATCGAGACGCCCGACGAGGGCGAGGTCGCGGTGCGGGCGGTTGACCTCCCTGGCGCCGAGCGCGACGCGGCGTGGGCCCGTTTCCTCACGGCGAGCCCCGCGTTCGCGCAGTACGAGCAGCGCGCGGGTCGCACGATCCCGGTGATCGAGCTGCGTCGCGCGTGAGCGAGGGCAGCACCGAGCGGCCGCCGTTCAGCCCGGTGGTGTCGCTCTTGACCGTGTCGGCGGTGTGGGAGGCGCGGCTCGACGCGGAGTTGCGCGGACTCGGCCTCACGACCCGCAAGTACGGCCTGCTCGCGCACATCCGCGGCACGCCCGGCATCTCGTTCTCGGAGCTCGCCCGCCGCTCGCAGATCACCGTGCAGTCGGCGCACACGGCGGTGCGCTCGCTCGTCGACGCGGGGTTCGTGGCGGATGCGACGGCGCACGCGGGTGCGGCATCCGTGCTCGAGGTCACGCGCGTCGGGGTGGGGGTGCTCGGCGACGCCGACCGGATGCTGGCGCGCCTCGATGCGGAGTTCAGCTCGGGCGCGCCGAGCCTGAGCGCCGGGCTCGAGGGGCTGCACGAGGAGCCGTTCACGGGACATCCCCAGGGTGAGTGACGGGCTTCAGCTAGACTGAAGGTGTGTTCCGCACCCCGAAAACCCTCTTCCGCACGCTCGCCATCGCCGAAGCGATCTCCTGGACGCTGCTCATCACCGCGCTCATCCTGCGCGCCACCGCCGGCCTTGCGATCGCCGTCACGATCGGGGGCGCCATCCACGGCTTCGTGTTCCTCTCCTACGGCGCGACCGCGGTGCTTGTCACCCTCAACAACCGCTGGCGCCCCGGCCCGGCGATCGTCGCGATCGTGAGCGCCGTCGTGCCCTACACCACGATCCCCACCGAGCTCTGGCTCGCCCGCAGCGGCCGGCTCGACGGCGCGTGGCGCACCGACGCCGCCGCGGATGCCGTGGATCGTCGCTGGTACGACGCGCCCCTCGCCTGGTTCCTGCGTCGTCCCTGGGTGCTCGCGCTGCTCATCCTGCTCGCCGTCGTCGCGCTCTTCACGGTGCTGCTCGTGATCGGACCGCCCGGGGGCAAGTGATCGCGGCGGCATCCGCCTCCTCTCCGCACGTCTGGGTGGGGACACGACTTCTCCACATTCTCCATTTTTCTCGAACATATGTTCGAATCTGTGGGAGAATGGAGCATGCCTTCGATCCCCGACTACCTCGCCACGCTGGGCGATGCCGCGACGCCGTTCGCGGTGCCCGCGGTGTCGGGGCTCGCGGATGCGGAGTTGCTGGAGGGGCAACGGGCACTCGCCGAGTTGCGGCGGCGGGTGGATGCGATCGCCGCGGCCTTCGCGGGGGAGATCGCGCACCGCTCGCGCCGGGAGTTGGGGCACGCGGGCTTGGCGCAGGCGAACGGGCTGCGATCCGCGGAAGATCTCATCGCGACGGTCACCGCCGGATCGCGGCGCGCAGCGCACACGCTCGTGAAGGCGGCTGAGCTGCTGCCCACGCCGGAGCGCGAAGGGGTTCCGCCTGCACCGCCCGCGCCTCGCTGGCGCACCGCGATCGGGGAGGCCGTCGCGAGCGCCGTGATCTCCGTCGAGGCGGCCGACCTCATCCGCACCCGGCTGGGGCAGGCATCCGACGGGGTGGCCGATGAGGCGTTGCACGCGGCGGCTGCCGCGCTCATCGAGGCGGCTCCCGGTCTCACGATCGAGAACCTCGCCACCCGTGCCGCCCGGCTCCGCGACGAGCTCGACCTCGTCGGCATCGCCGAGCGCGAGAGAGCGCTGCGGGAGAAGCGGTTCCTCCGGATCACGCGGCAACTCGACGGCACGACCCGGGTGAGCGGTCTGCTGGATCCGGAATCCGCGGCGATCGTGGTGCCGATCCTCGATGCGGCGACCTCACCGCGGCGCGGTGGTCCACGATTCGTCGACCCGGAGGCCGTGCAGCGCGCCGACGACATCGCGCGCGATGAACGCACCACCGAGCAGCTCGCCCTCGACGTGTTCGTGGAACTGGTGCGACTCGGGGCGCGGGTCGAACCCGGCACCCTGCTGGGCGATCGCACGCCCGCCGTGCGACTCCTCGTCACCCGCGCCGATCTGGAGGCGCCCGCCGACGCCGACGGGAACCGCGCCGGAGCCGCCTTCTTCGAGGGGCACGCCGATGCGGTGTCGATCGCGACGGCGGAACGCTACATCTGCGCGTCCGGTGCGATCCCGATCGTGTTCGACAGCGACGGGCGAGTGCTCAACCTCGGCCGTGCGCAGCGACTCTTCTCCGAGAAGCAGCGGATCGCACTCGCCGCCCGCGACGGCGGATGCCTCATGTGCGGGGCACCGCCGTCCTGGGCCGAAGCGCACCACATCGACCACTGGGAGGAGCATCGCGGGCGCACCGACGTCGACGACGGCGTGCTGCTCTGCCGGTTCTGCCACCTGCGAGTGCACAACAACCGGTGGCGCATCCGGCGGCGAGCGGGCGACTACTTCCTCGAGAAGCCCGACGCGCACGGGATCCTGCGGCGCACGCCGCTGCCCTCCCGCAGCCCGGCCCGGGCGCGCCTGCTGCGAACCGGGTGACGCGGGGCGTAGCGGGCGTGCGGGGGATCTCGATACACCGTGCTTCGCACGGCACTCGATCAGCGGGAGAGGGCTTTGCGTGGCACGTGGTCAGCGGGAGGGGGCTTTGCGCGGCACTCGATCAGCGGGAGAGGGCTTTGCGCGGCACGTGGTCAGCGGGGAGGGGCTTCGCACGGCACTCGATCAGCGAGAGGCCGCTTTGCGCGGCACTCGATCAGCGGGAGGAGGCTTTGCGCGGCACGTGGTCAGGGGGCGGGAGCCTCGCACGGCACTCGATCGGGGAGGGGTGGTGCTGCGTTACGGCTACTCGATCGGTGGGAGGGGAGGCCGGGCGTGGTCAGCGAGAAGGGGGCGGGTCCAGGCGCTCGGCGAGGATGCGCGCGCGGGCTGCCTGCACGGCGGAGGCGCGACCGATGCTGAAGCGGCGCAGCCCGAACGGCGCCGACACCTCGATCCGGTCGGTCACGGCCGAACCTCCCGCACCGTCCGCGGCGATCGTGTAGCCGTAGCGCAGCGTCACCCCGCCTGGGCTGTCGACGTCGCCGCCCACCCAGAGCGCCTCGCCACGCTCCTCGGTGCGGATCGTCACCCGGATCGCGTTGTCGTAGCGCACGAACCCGAGGAAGCGGAACCGCTCCACCGCCACGTAGTGCACCACCCCGGCGTCGTCCGTGCGGAGCTCGCGCACCTCCACGACGAGCGGCGACAGCCCGACATAGCTGTGCGGGTCGCTCAGGTGGTCGCGCACGACGCGCGGCGGCGCCGCGATCCGGAACCTGACCTCCGACACCTCGCTCATCCGCGCCGCCTCTCTCGCCGACACGCTAGTGCCCTAGCTTCCAGGTCTCGGGTCTCCGCACGGCGCGTCCGGACGCACCCCGGTACTACCGTGAGCGCATGCGCACCCGACTCGGTGCCGTCGTGGCGATCCCCGTGGCGGCTCTGCTCCTCACCGCCTGCGTCGCGCCCTCCTCCGGCCCCCGCATCCAGGGCGATCCGGTCGATGTGGACTTCGAGGTGCCCGACGCATCCCGGCTCACCGGGCTCAGCGAGGTGCACTGGTCCACGGGCATCGTCGACGTGTTCGACGACGTCGCCGCGATGCTGCCCGACATCGCTCCGCTGCGCGAGCAGTTCACGGCCGACGACGCCGCCTACGGGGCCACCGTCATGACGATGCTCGGCATCGACCCGACGGCGCTCGCCACCACGCTCCCGAAGGGTGGCCACCTGTCTCGGGGGGCCGCCACGATCACCGACAGCGACGCGATCGGCAACCTCACGGTGGGCGCGCTCGCCCCCGGCGCCGTCGGCGGCGCGATGAACGAGGCCGACGCCGGGTCCTTCGGCGATCAGGACTCCGTCTCCAACAACGGCGTCACCATGACGCGTGACGAGAACGGCGACATCTCGGTGAAGGTCGAGCACGACAGCTCCGCGTCCAGCGGCGGCACCGCGGCGGCCTCCACCTCGAGCGTCAGCTACGACGGCACCTACTGCCCGGGGCCTGACGGAAAGTTCGACGCGATCCTGCAGACCCAGCGCGCGGTCACGGCGCAGGGGGGCGCGGGCACCGCGAGCTACGCCCAGAGCGTGCGGGTGGAGGTCAGCGGAACGCTCAACGACGAGGCCTTCCCCGAGGCGATGGAGGTCACCACGAGCCAGCGCACCACCCGCACGGATGCGAGCGGAGCGACGACCGCCGCCACGACCGCGCAGGCCACCAACTGGTACGGCGGGCCCGGCCTCGACCCCGGCAAGAACCCGCCGCGCAAGGTCGAAGACTCGGCGGGTTCGGATGCGGCCGTCGCCGGCCTGGTCGCCGACGGTCAGGCGCGCGCCGCTGCCATGGCGGTCGGCATGATCCCCAACCTCTACCGTCTCTGGACCGAGGGAGGCTGCGTCAAGATCGACACGGATGCGCCCACCCAGGTGAAGCCGAACAGCCAGACCGATTTCACCATCCGGGTGCTGCGCAAGGCGACGAACGCCGAGGTGACCGGTCCGCTCACGCTGACGCTCGCGGGCGAGAAGAACGTCGACCCGAAGAAGAGCGTGTCGACCGGCGGATTCCACTACACCTCAGGCAAGCAGGGCACGAAGGGCGAGCTGACGATCGTCTCGACCTCGAAACAGGGTGGCGCGAAGAAGACCCACACCTTCAGCACGCAGGCGGCCTACCGGGTGACGGGCGGGTGGGGTGCCTACACGGTCGACACGACCATCTGCAGCGCCGACGTCTTCGCGACGCCCGCCTGGGGGCTCGAGCTCACCGGCGGGGGAGGCGGCTACACCTTCGGCGGGAGCTCGCTGGGTCTGTCCTACGACAGCGGAGGCGGCCACCTCGTGACGCTGCAGGGCAGCTGGTCGCTCACGAAGGACGACGACGGCGCACCGACCGCCATCGACGGGACGGTCAGCGGGATGGAGATCACGGGCGCCGGCACCATCAGCCCCTCGATCACCCCGGTCGCATCGGCACCGGTGCACTTCACGATCGCACCGGCCGACGACACCTCATCCTGCGGCTGAACGAGGTGGGAGACGAGACCATGAGACGACTGCCCACCCTGGCCGCGATCGCGGCCGCCACCGCGCTCCTGCTGAGCGGATGCGTGATCGCCCCGGCACCCGTGCCCACCAACACGGCGCTCGACAACGGCGGCGGAGGCGGCACCACCGATGACGGCGGCGACGATGGCGGGGGAGACGGTGGCGACCCGTTCCCGCCCGAGACGCCCACCACGCTCGACGGCTGGAAGGCGCGCTACCAGAACCTGCCGTGGCTCTCCGACGACCTCGACAACAACGACTACTTCATCACGGGCTCGGCCGACGGCCACGCCGTCATCGGCTTCTCCTGCGCCTACGACGGCGACCCGCGCGCCTTCGCGCTCGGCACCGACAACTACGTCGTGGTGAACTTCCAGAACGCCACCGACATCGACGTCGACGTGCTGCGGGTCGATCCCTATGTCGTGTTCACCGGGATCGGGACCTACTCCGCGCCGAAGGAGGAGCGCGGCACGAGCATCGTCGTCCCGTCGTTCGACACCTCGATCCAGGTGGACTCGACGCCCGGCAAGGAGAGCTCCTCGCCGACGACCGCCGAGGTGCGCCTCGAGTTCCTGGGGGTGCCGATCCCCGATGCGAAGAGCTGCGACGACGAGCGGTTCGCGCTCTCCACCTGGGCGCGTGCGCAGTTCGGGTACTGAACGGGCAGGCGCCTGAGGGTCAGCGACCCCAGGCGGAGGCGGGGGCGCTGACGACCGGCACCTCGCTGCGGTGCCAGCGGGTGCCGCCGCCGTAGTGGCCCGACGCCCAGGGGGAGTCCCAGATCGCCTGCTCGACCGTGGCGCTGTCGACGCTCGCCTCGAAGGCCGCGACGATGCCCGCGTAGCCCGCGTGGCTGCGCAGCGCATCCGCCGCGTTGCGGGCCGCCGCGACCAGGTCGATGTTGCTGCCCGTGCCGCCCGGGCCGTAGCTCGCGCCCCAGCCGTTGTTGAGCGGGTTGTTGCGGTTCCACCAGCTGTCGGTGTAGTTCTCCTGGCGCATCCAGCGCACGAAGACCACCACGTTCGAGTCGCTCACCGGGAACCCGGCGTAGAGCAGCACGAGCTTGGCCCAGTCGTAGTTGGTGCCGCCCGAGATGTAGGTCTCCTCGCCGTCGGTCGCCTCGTAGGCGTCGCGCGTGACGGCACCGGATGCCACCAGGTGCTCGGTCGTCGCGCTGGCCGAGACGTCGACCTCCTGCGCGTTCTCGGTGGCGTAGGCCGCGAGCGCCGCGGCCTGGCTCGGCGGCGCGGGCGGGGCGAGGGAGAGGGATGCCGTGAGGCCGAACGACACCGCGATCGCGCCGAAGGTCAGCACACTCCGGGTGCGCCGATCCGCACGGGAGGCATCGAACCTCTCGCGGAGCGTGCGATAGACGTTGGGCAGCTGAGTCATAGGCGTTCCGGCGTCGCTCCTTCGGGGGAGGCGGCGCGGTGTCCAGGGTACCAGCGAAGGTGTGAGGCGCCTGGGAGAAGACGATGCGATCAGGGCTGCGGGGGCGAGCCGGGGTGCGGGGCGCGGAGGCTCCGGCCGCCGAGGAAGGCGAGCAGGGCGGCTGCGGTGTCTTCGAGCACCGGGCCGCGGCCGAAGCTCCAGTCGGCGTCCGTGGCGCGGAGGGAGTGGCCGGCGATGACGGCACGGATCGCGGTCGGTGCCGACGCGGCACGCGCCAGCGCGACCGCGCCGCCGGCGCGCGCGGGAACCTCGGGCTCGAGCTCCAGGCGCGCGCACAGCTCGAGGTAGGCGTAGACGGCGCGGTCGAGCTCGGCGAGCTTCACGGGCCGGGGCCGTCCGTCGCGGCGCGGGGGAGGGGGCGGCGTGGCGGCGGCGAAGGCCGCGGCGGCGGCGTCATCCGGATGCCGGGCGAGCGCGGCGGAGGCGGCCTCGCGCACGGCGGCGAGGTCGGCCTCCCAGCCGTCAGACAGGCTCGACTCGTCGACCCGCGGACGGCCGAACAGGGGGAGCTCGCGCCAGAGGTCCGACATGGTGCGCTCAGCATATGCCGGATCCGAATGTGACTGTCACATTCACCGCTCGTGGTGTGCCAGGATGGCCGCACGGTACCCCGAATCGCCCGGTGCCGACTTCCGCGCGAGGAATCCCGTGACACTCGAACCGGCACCCGGTCGCCCGCCCAGCATCCGCGATGTGGCGCGGCTCGCCGGGGTGTCGCACCAGACCGTGTCGCGCGTGCTCAACGACCACCCGAGCATCCGCGACACCACCCGCCAGCGGGTGCTCGAGGTCATGGCCGAGCTGCAGTACCGTCCCAACCGGGCGGCCCGCGCACTCGCCTCGAGCCGTTCGCGCACGATCGGCATCCTCTCCGCGATGAGCACCGACTACGGCCCGGCGTCGATCATGACGAGCATCGAGGCCGCGGCCCGCGCGAACGGCTACTGGGTGAGCATCGCCAACATCGACCCGAGCCTCGACGGCTCGATCTCGGATGCGCTCGACCAGTTGCGCGCCCAGGCCGTCGAGGCGATCGTCGTCGTGGCACCGCAGAAGCGGGTGTTCGAGGCCCTCGCGACGCTCCCGTTCGACGTGCCCTACGTGACCCTGCAGGCCACAGGCGACGACGGGCACGCGCTGTTCTTCGACCAGTACGCGGGCGCGCGGCTCGCGACGCGGCACCTGCTCGAGCTGGGCCATCGGGCGATCTACCACCTGACCGGCCCCCAGAACTGGATCGAGGCTGACGCCCGCATGCAGGGCTTCCTCGACGAGATGAACGCGTGGGACGCCCCGACGACCGCGCCCATCCTCGGCGATTGGACGGCCGACTTCGGGTACTTCGCCGGCCAGGAGCTGCTGCGGGTGCGGGACTTCACCGCGGTGTTCGCCTCGAACGATCAGATGGCGCTCGGGCTGCTGCACGCCTTCCGCGACGGCGGCGTCGAGGTTCCGGGCGAGGTGAGCGTCATCGGCTTCGACGACATCCCGGAGGCCGCGCATTTCTGGCCGCCGCTCACGACCGTCCGGCAGGACTTCGCCGAGCTCGGGCAGCGCGCCGTCGCGTTCCTGCTGGGGGAGCTGGATGCCGACCTCACGATCCCGCCGCAGCTCGTGGTGCGCTCGTCGACGGCGGCCCCGCGCCGCTGAGCGCCGTTACCGTCTCGATACCTGGGCGACTTGACACACCTCGCCCGGCGGCACGTATAGTGCTCGATGTGACCGGTAACAGTGACCGGTCACATCGAGGACAACGGAGTCGGGAGGCCAGGCTGTGAACCGCTTCGAGCCGCGCATCGAGGTGGCCGTGGCGCGTGTGCGCTCCGAGGTCGCCCGACTGCACAAGCTGCTCGTGCGCGGCGGACTCACCAGCTGGACCAGCGGTGTCGTCTCGGCCAGGGTGCCCGACACCGAGCTGTTCGTCATCAAGCCAGGCGGACTCGACCACTCCGAGCTCGCCCCCGACAACCTCGTGCTCGTCGACCTCGACGGACGCGTCGTCGAGGGCACCCCCGGTGCCGAGCACCTCCCCTCGCGAGGCACCCCGGTGCACGCCGCGCTCTACCGGCACTCGGAGGCCATCGGCGGCATCGTGCACAGCCACTCGCCGTATGCGAGCGCCTTCGCGCTCCGCGGCGAAGCCGTGCCCGTGCTCTCGACCACGGTCGCCGACGAGTTCGGAGGCCCCGTGCCGCTCGTGCCCTACGCGGGCCCGGACACCGAGGTCGCGGACGCCATCGCCGCGGTGCTCGACTCCCAGCCGAGCCGCGCCGTGCTGCTCGAGCGGCACGGCTCCTACGCCGTCGGCGAGCGCGCCCGCGACGCCGTGCGCGCCGCCGTGCTGCTCGAGGACGCCGCACGCGCCGTGCAGCTCGCCCGCGCCGGCGGTGCGGGCGGCGCCGACATCCGTCCCCTCGACGCACACGAGATCGACCGCATCCGCGAACAGCGGCTGCGTGTCGACGCCCGACGCCGCGCCGCGGAGCGCGACGCCGAGCTCGCCACGGCGGGCTCCTATCCGACCTCCCGGCCCGGGAAAACCCGGCCGAGCGGCGAGACCGGTTCATGGACGACACCGGGCTCGAACGGCTTCATCCCCGACAACGACGTCCGCACCAGAACACAGTGAAAGGAACAACCGTGAAGACGAAGAAGTTCGTACTCGCCACCGTGGTGGCCGGTTCGATGCTCGCCCTCGCCGCGTGCGCCCCGACCGGCGACACCGGTGGCTCGACGGGCGGCGGCGACGGTGGCCTCATCGGCGTCGCCATGCCGACCAAGAGCTCGGAGCGCTGGATCCAGGACGGCGACGCCGTCAAGAAGTCCCTCGAAGACCAGGGCTACACCGTCGACCTGCAGTACGCAGAGGACGACATCCCCACCCAGGTCTCGCAGATCGAGAACATGATCACCAAGGGCGCAGAGGCGCTCATCATCGCCTCGATCGACGGCACCACCCTCACGAGCGTGCTGCAGGAGGCGGCCGACCAGAAGATCCCGGTCATCGCCTACGACCGCCTCATCCGCGACTCCGAGAACGTCGACTACTACGCCTCCTTCGACAACTACAAGGTCGGCGTGCAGCAGGCGAACTCGGTGCTCAACGGGCTCGGACTCGTCGACCTCGACGGCAAGAAGATCGACGGCGCCCCCGCGGGCCCCTTCAACATCGAGCTGTTCGCGGGATCGCCCGACGACAACAACGCCACCTTCTTCTGGAACGGCGCGACCGACACCCTGAAGCCGTTCATCGACGCGGGCACCCTCAAGGTGAAGTCGGGACAGACCGCGTTCGAGCAGGCCGCGACCCTTCGCTGGGACGGTGAGACCGCGCAGAAGCGCATGGAGAACATCCTCACCTCGACCTACTCCGACGGCTCGAAGGTCAACGCGGTGCTCTCGCCCTACGACGGCATCTCGCGCGGCATCATCTCGGCCCTCACCGACGCCGGCTACACCGTCGGCGCCGAGTGGCCGATCATCTCCGGCCAGGACGCCGAGCTCGACTCGGTCAAGGCCATCAACCGTGGCGAGCAGTACGCGACCATCTTCAAGGACACCCGCAAGCTCGCGGATGTCGCGGTCAAGATGGCCGTCTCCCTGCTGAAGGGCGAGAAGCCCGAGGTCAACAACACGAAGGACTACGACAACGGCAAGAAGGTCGTGCCGTCGTACCTGCTCGAGTCGCAGATCGTGGTCAAGGACAACATCACCTCGATCCTGGTCGACAGCGGGTACTACACCGCCGACGAGATCAAGGGCTGAGTCGCTGAACTAGTCCGACATCCCCGAGTGGTGGGGGTGCCCCGGATGCGCAACCCGAGCAAGATGGGACGCGTCCGGTGGCACCCCTGCCGCTGGGGGACGACGAGGTCCACGAGAGGACGAGATGACCACGAACATCCTGGAGATGCGCGGCATCACCAAGACATTCCCGGGCGTCAAGGCGCTGTCGAACGTCACGATCGAGGTGGCGCGCGGTGAGATCCACGCCATCTGCGGCGAGAACGGCGCAGGCAAGTCGACGCTCATGAAGGTGCTGTCCGGGGTCTACCCGCACGGCAGCTACGACGGCGACATCGTCTTCGAGGACGAGACGGTCGCGTTCCGGGGCCTCTCGGACTCCGAGGCCAAGGGCATCGTCATCATCCACCAGGAGCTGGCGCTCAGCCCCTACCTCTCGATCGCCGAGAACATCTTCCTCAACAACGAGGTGCGCGGGCCGCTCGGCCTCATCGACTGGAACAGGACGAACTTCGAGGCGCAGACGCTGCTCGCCCGCGTCGGCCTCAGCGAGAACCCCACCACGAAGATCCGCGAGATCGGCGTCGGCAAGCAACAGCTCGTCGAGATCGCGAAGGCGCTGTCCAAGCGCGTCAAGCTGCTCATCCTCGACGAGCCGACCGCGGCGCTCAACGACGAGGACTCCGACCACCTGCTCGACCTGATCCTGCACCTCAAGGAGCAGGGGATCACGTCGATCATCATCAGCCACAAGCTCAACGAGATCAAGAAGATCGCCGACTCGGTCACCGTCATCCGCGACGGCAAGACGATCGAGACGATGGCGCGCCAGGACGTCTCCGAGGAGCGCATCATCAAGGACATGGTCGGGCGCGACCTCGAGCACCGCTACCCCGACCACGAGCCGCACATCGGCGAGGAGCTGCTGCGGGTCGAGGACTGGACCGCCCACCACCCGCAGGACACCAGCCGCGTCGTCGTCGACAACGTCTCGCTCAACGTGCGCGCCGGCGAGATCGTCGGGATCGCGGGGCTCATGGGCGCCGGCCGCACCGAGTTCGCGATGAGCCTGTTCGGCCATTCCTACGGCAGCCGCATCTCGGGGCGCGTGTTCCTCCGCGGCAAGGAGATCAAGACGCGCACGGTCGCCGAAGCCATCCAGAACGGCATCGCCTACGCGACGGAGGACCGCAAGACCTACGGGCTCAACCTCATCGAGGACATCAAGCGCAACATCTCGATGGCCTCGCTCAAGAAGCTCGAGCGCTGGGGGCTCGTGCACGACAACGAGGAGTACCGGATCGCGGATGAGTTCCGGAAGTCGATGAACATCAAGGCTCCCAGCGTGCTCGCCAAGACCGGCAAGCTCTCCGGCGGCAACCAGCAGAAGGTCGTGCTGTCGAAGTGGATCTACTCGGATCCCGAGGTCTTGATCCTCGACGAGCCGACGCGCGGCATCGACGTCGGGGCGAAGTACGAGATCTACACGATCATCAACAAGCTCGCGGCCGCGGGGAAGGGCATCATCGTCATCTCCTCCGAGCTGCCCGAGCTGCTCGGCATCTCCGACCGCGTCTACGCGATCTCGGAGGGGCGGATCACGGGCGAGCTGCCCATCGACGAGGCCACGCCCGAAGCCGTGCTGACCCTCATGACCCAGGAACGTCCCCGCTGAGCAGCGGGCGAAGAGTAAGGAACCGCACCCATGTCCAATGCTCAGACGCCGACTCCGACGGAGTCGCAGGCGGTCGGCGGGAACGTCAACCCGGCAGACAACAAGTTCACCGCCTGGCTCAGCCACGTGCTCGCCGACCTCGGCAAGAACGGCATCTTCATCGCGCTCATCGCGGTGGTCGTGCTGTTCTCGATCACGACCAACGGCATCCTGCTGCGCCCCCAGAACATCTCGAACCTGATCGTGCAGAACGGCTACATCCTGGTGCTCGCGATCGGCATGGTGATGGTCATCATCGCCGGCCACATCGACCTCTCGGTCGGCTCGGTCGCCGCCTTCGTCGGCGCCTGCTCGGGTGTCTTCGCGGTGACCTGGGGGCTGCCGTGGTGGCTCTCGATCGTGCTCTCGCTCGCGATCGGCGCGCTCGTCGGGGTCTGGCAGGGGTTCTGGATCGCGTTCGTCGGCATCCCAGCGTTCATCGTGACGCTCGCGGGCATGCTGATCTTCCGCGGGCTCGCGCTCGTGGTGCTCGGCAACACCAACATCGGATCGTTCCCTCCGGAGTACCGGGCGCTCGGCAACGGCTTCCTCACGAACGTCTTCGGCGAGTTCGAGATCGACCCGCTGACCCTCGCGATCGGCGGCCTCGCGATCGTGCTGATCGTGATCCAGCAGCTGCGCACCCGCAGCGGTCGCGTCAAGTACGGCCAGGAGGTCGAGCCGATGGCGTGGTTCATCGCCAAGCTCGTGCTCGTCGCTGCGGCCATCGCCTTCTTCGCCTACTCGCTCGCGCAGTACAAGGGCATCCCGGTGACGCTCATCGTGCTCGCGGTGCTCGTGCTGATCTACGGCATCGTCATGAACCGCACGGTGTTCGGCCGGCACATCTACGCGATCGGCGGCAACCGGCACGCGGCCGAGCTCTCCGGCATCAAGACCCGTCGGGTGGACTTCTGGCTGTTCGTCAACATGGGCACCCTCGCGGCGCTCGCGGGCCTCATCTTCACGGCGCGCCTCAACCTCGCCGGGCCGAAGGCCGGTGACGGCTTCGAGCTCGAGGCGATCTCGGCGGCCTTCATCGGCGGTGCCGCGGTGCAGGGCGGTGTCGGCACGATCGGCGGCGCGATCATCGGTGGTCTGATCATCGGCGTGCTCAACAACGGCATGTCGATCATGGGCATCGGCATCGAGTGGCAGCAGGCCGTCAAGGGTCTCGTGCTGCTGCTCGCGGTGGCGTTCGACGTCTACAACAAGCGTCGCGCGGGTCGCGGCTGAGACCCGCGCCCGCGCTCAGGAGCTCGGGCTCGAGGCGAGGCGGCGGCCTGCGGTGAGCATGTGGGCCGCCATCGCGGATGCGGCGGCGTCGCCGTCGCCCGTGCGGATCGCATCCCGCACGGCCGTGTGCTCGGCGAGCGCCGTCTCGGCCTGAGCGCGGTCGTGCACGGCGCGATCCACCCACACCCGCAGCAGCGAGCGCACGATCTGCAGCAGGTCCACGAGCACGCTGTTGCCCGTGGCGTGCGCGAGTTCCAGGTGGAACTGCAGGTCGGCCTCGACGAACGCGGGCAGCTCGTCGATGCGGGCGGCCATCTCGGCGAGGTGGGCGTCGAGCCGGGCCGCGGCATCCGGGGTCATCCGCTCCGCGGCCAGTCGCGCCGCGTAGATCTCGAGCGCGCCGCGCACCTCGAGCAGCTCCTCGGTTGAGCGCTGCCCGATCAGGATGCCCCAGCTGAGGCTCTGCGGGAGCAGCTCGCTCGTCGACGAGCGCAGGTAGGTGCCGGATCCGGGCCGCACGTCGACGACGCCGAGCACCTCGAGCGCGGCGAGGGCCTCGCGCACGGCGGATCTCCCGACCTCGAGGCTCGCCGCGAGCTGACGCTCGGGGGGGAGGCGCGTGCCCGGCGCGATCTGGCCGCTCGTGAACAGCTCGAGCAGCTTCGTCGTCACCGCCGAGACGGGGCTTCCGGAGGGGAGCCGTGCCAAGGATGCGGAGATGTCGTCCGATTCGTCCTTGGGATATGCCGGCATGCGAGCAACGCTAGCAATATCGAGGGACTCACAATATTGGTCAACCGGTTGACTTCTCGAACCGGTTGACCAATACTGATCGTCGAACGCGCACCCGGCGCGTGACAACGACGTCACATTCAAAAGGAGTCGACGTGGACACCACCTCCACCGCATCGCCGATCGAGAAGTCGGCGATCAGAAAGGTCGCGGTGCGGCTCGTGCCGTTCGTGGCCCTGATGTTCTTCATCAACTACCTCGACCGCACCGCGATCGGGTTCGCCGCCCCCAACGGCATGAACGACGACCTCGCCCTCTCGGCGGCCCAGTTCGGGTTCGCCTCCGGCGTCTTCTTCATCGGCTACATCCTGCTCGAGGTGCCCTCGAACCTGGCCCTCCACAAGTTCGGCGCCCGCAAGTGGCTCGCCCGCATCATGGTCAGCTGGGGCATCGTCGCCCTGCTGTTCACCTGGGTCGGAAACTTCGAGCAGCTCGTCGGCCTGCGCTTCCTGCTCGGTGTCGCCGAGGCGGGCTTCTTCCCCGGCGCGATCCTCTTCCTCTCGCTCTGGGTGCCCGCGAAGCACCGCAGCAAGATCCTCGCCCTCTTCTACCTGGCGCAGCCCCTCACGACCGTCATCGGCGCCCCGCTCGCCGGGATCCTCATCCAGCAGCACGGCGTGTTCTTCGGGCTCGACGGATGGCGCTTCATGTTCCTGGGCGTCGCGATCCCCGCGATCGTCGTCGGCGTCATCGCCTGGTTCTACCTCAAGGACAAGCCGGCCGACGCCAAGTGGCTGACCGCCGCCGAGCAGGAGTGGCTGACCGCGGCCCTCGCGAAGGAGAAGGCCGAGACCCAGAAGGCGAACCCGAACCACAACTGGAAGTCGGCCTTCGGCTCCGGTCGCGTGTGGGTGCTCGCCTTCATCTACTTCGGCTTCATCTACGGCCTCTACGCGCTCGCCTTCTTCCTGCCCACGATCATCGAGGGCTTCCAGGCGCAGTTCGGCGTCACCTTCGACGTGTTCCAGAAGGGGCTCATCACGGCGATCCCGTACCTGCCGGCCGCCGTCGCCCTCTACCTCTGGTCGCGTGACGCGACCCGCAGGGGCCTCAAGACCTGGCACATCGTCATCCCGGCGATCGTCGGGGGCATCAGCATCCCGGTCGCCCTGTTCGCGGGCAGCGCGGCGCTCACGATCGTGTTCATCGCCCTCACCGCGATGGCCATCTTCTCGGCGCTGCCGAACTTCTGGACGCTGCCCACCCGCTTCCTCACGGGTGCCGCTGCCGCAGCCGGGGTCGCCCTCATCAACACCATCGGCAACCTGGCCGGCTTCAGCGCCCCGATCATCACGGGCGTGGTGAAGGACTGGACAGGCGGATACGAGGTGCCGATGTTCATCGTCGGCGGCTTCATGCTGCTCTCGGCGCTGCTCATGGTGCTGCTGGCCCGACGGGGTGCGGTCGCCGCAGCCCCCGCCGCGCCGGTCGCCGTGGAGACCGTCGACAGCAAATGAGCGTGTGGCGGCGGCTGGGGTGCACCGGCCGCCGCCGCACCCCCTCCCAGGAGAAGGACACATGACCCGCCTGTTCAACGATCCGACCGCGTTCGCCGATGAGCTCCTCGCCGGCTTCGTCGCCGCGAACCAGGACCGCGTGCGCGCGGTGCCGGGGGGCGTGGTGCGCGCGACCGTGAGCGCACCAGGCACGGTGGCGCTCGTGGTCGGGGGAGGCTCGGGGCACTACCCCGCATTCGGCGGTCTGGTCGGGGCGGGACTCGCGCACGGCGCGGCGATGGGCAACCTGTTCGCCTCGCCCTCCACGCAGCAGGTGGTGTCGGTGGCGCGGGCGGCCTCGAACGGAGGCGGGGTGCTGCTCTCGTACGGGAACTACGCGGGCGACGTGCTGAACTTCGACGCCGCCGAGGCCCAGCTGGCCGCCGAGGGCATCGAGGCGCGCACGGTGGTCGTGACGGACGACATCGCGAGCGCACCGGCGGCCGAGAGGCACAAGCGTCGGGGGATCGCGGGGGATCTCACGGTGTTCAAGGTGGCCGGTGCGGCATCCGAGGCGGGGTATCCGCTGGAGGAGGTGGTGCGGGTCGCGCGGCTCGCGAACGAGCGCACCAGGAGCTTCGGGGTCGCCTTCACCGGCTGCACCCTGCCGGGCGCCTCGGAACCCCTGTTCACGGTGCCGGCGGGGCGGATGGCGCTCGGGCTCGGCATCCACGGGGAACCCGGGATCGGCGAGACCGACATCCCGACCGCGGACGGGCTCGCGGAGCTGTTCGTCGAGCGGCTGCTGGCGGAGCTGCCCGAGGGCGTGGATGCGCCGGCCGGGCAGCGGGTCACGGTGCTGCTGAACGGACTCGGATCCGTGAAGTACGAGGAGCTGTTCGTGGTCTACGGCGGCATCGCGTCTCGGCTCGAGGCGGTCGGCATCGAGCTCGTCGAGCCGGAGGTGGGCGAGTTCTGCACCTCCTTCGACATGGCGGGCGTCTCGCTGACCATGTTCTGGTTGACCGAGGAACTGGAGACCCTGTGGTCGGCCGCGGCGGATGCGCCCGGCTACCGGAAGGGGTCGGTGGCGCCCCGCGAGCGGGTGCGGGTGGCGGAGCCCGCGGGGCCCTCCTCGGAGGCAGTGACAGCACCTGCCTCCGAGGAGTCCCGCGCCGCAGCGGCCCGGGTGGCCGTCGCCGTCGAGGCGATCGCCGCGGTGATCGACGCGCACGTGGACGAGCTGGGCCGGATCGACGCGATCGCCGGCGACGGCGACCACGGCATCGGGATGCAGCGCGGCGCGACCGCCGCCGCGGGGGCCGCGTGCCGTGCCGCGGATGCCGGTGCAGGCGCCGGCACGGTGCTGGCGCGGGCGGCGGATGCCTGGTCCGACCGGGCAGGCGGCACCTCGGGCGCGCTGTGGGGCGTCATGCTGCGCGCGCTCGGCGCACGACTCGGCGACGAGGCCGCCCCGGATGCCGCCGCGGTCGCCGAGGGATGCCGCGACGCGCTCGCCGGCATCCGCTCCTACGGCAAGGCCGAGGTCGGCGACAAGACGATGGTCGACGCGATCGTGCCCTTCGTCGACACCCTCGGGGCCCGGGTCGCCGCGGGGGATGAGCTCGCGACCGCGTGGACCGCGGCCGCCGCCGCCGCGACCGAGGCCGCCGCGGCGACCGCCGAACTGCTGCCGCGCATGGGTCGCGCCCGCCCGCACGCCGAGCGCAGCCTCGGAACCCCGGACGCCGGGGCCCACTCCTTCGGCCTCATCGCGACCGCGGTGGCCGCCACCCTCCCCCGAAAGGACCTCGTCTCATGACCGAATTGCAGCCGCTGCGGATCGTGATCGGCGCCGACGACGCCGGCTACCAGTACAAGGAGGCGCTCGCGGCCGACCTCGCGGCGAACCCGCTCGTGGCATCCGTGGTGGATGTCGGGGTCGACGCCGACGGACACACCGCCTACCCGCGGGTCGCGATCGCCGCCGCCGAGCTCGTGGCATCCGGGCAAGCCGACCGGGCGCTGCTGATCTGCGGCACCGGGCTCGGGGTCGCGATCTCGGCCAACAAGGTGGCGGGCATCCGCGCCGTCACGGCGCACGACTCCTTCTCGGTGGAGCGCGCCGTGCTCTCCAACGACGCGCAGGTGCTCACGCTGGGCCAGCGGGTCATCGGCCTCGAGCTCGCCCGGCGCCTCGTGCGCGAATGGCTCGGCTACCGCTTCGACCCGGCCTCCGCCTCCGCGGAGAAGGTCGCCGTCATCTCGCAGTACGAGACCACGGGCGCCTGCTGATGGCCCGGGTGACGGTGGGGGTGAGCCTGAAGATGTACTTCGGGCATCGCGCGGCGCGCGAGTGGGCGGCCGAGGTCGCCGACCTCGCCGCGACGAACCCCGCCGTCGCCGACGGCACCGTCGAGCTGTTCGTGGTGCCCGGGTATCTGCAACTGCTCCCGACGCTCGAGGCGGTCGGCGGCACCCGGGTGCTCGTCGGCGCGCAGGACGCCTCCGAACACGACGCAGGCGCGTTCACGGGCGAGGTGAGCCCCGCCGAACTCGCCGAGATCGGGGTGCGGCTGGTCGAGATCGGCCACGCCGAGCGCCGCCGCCTCTACGGGGAGACGGATGCCGTGGTCGCCCGCAAGACCGCTGCCGCCCTCCGCAACGGTCTCGTGCCCCTCATCTGCGTCGGCGAGCCCGAGCAGCTCGCCGACGAGGACGCCGTCGCGTACGTGACCGCCCAGCTGCTGTCGGCGCTCGCCGCAGCTCCCGCCGGGCGGGTCATCGTCGCCTACGAGCCGGTGTGGGCGATCGGTGCGCCCGCGCCCGCGCCTGCTCGGCACATCCGCCGGATCACCTCGTGGCTGCGCGAACTGCTCGCAGAGCTCCCCGGACGTGGCGGCAGCACCGTCATCTACGGCGGCAGCGCCGGTCCCGGGCTGCTGACGGAGCTCGGCGACGACGTCGACGGGGTCTTCCTCGGGCGCTTCGCGCACGATCCGGCGGCGCTCGCCGATGTGCTCGCGGAGGCGGCGGGGGTGCGCGCATGACGAGCGAACTGGGCCTCGGCACCTACTCCTTCTTCTGGGAGGGTGCCGCCTCGCTCCCCTCGGGGGCGAACCCCGAGCCGCTGCCGCTGTCCGGCATGCTGACGCGCACCGCCGAGCTCGGCCTCGGGCTCTTCCAGATCTGCGACTATGCGCCGCTGCTGGGGTTCTCGGCGGCCGAGCTGCGCGAACTGCGGGCCGCCGCCGACGACCTCGGCATTCGGCTCGAACTCGGCACCAAGGGCGTCGGGCCCGGGCATCTGCGCTCCTTCCTCGACCTCGCCGAGACCCTCGGCGCGCGGCACGTGCGCAGCATGGTGTTCGCGCCGGACTCGCGCCCGACGCTCGTCGAGGCGGAGCGGATGCTGCGCGAGAGCCTGCCCGCGTTCGCCTCGGCGGGGGTGCAGCTCGGCCTCGAGACCTACGAGCAGGTGCCCTCGACAGCCCTCGTCGCGCTCGTCGAGTCGATCGGCTCGGATGCGCTCGGCGTCTGCCTCGACCCCGCCAACACGGTCGCGGCCCTCGAGAACCCGCGTGAGGTGGTCGCCAGGTGTGCGCCCTACGTCACCGGCATCCACGTGAAGGACTTCGCGTTCAGCCGCCGCGACGGCTGGGTCGGCTTCACCCTCGCGGGCGCCCGGATGGGGGAGGGGCTGCTCGACTACGCCCACCTCGTCGACACGGTGCGCCCGGCCGAGCGCGGGATCACCCGCATCATCGAGCACTGGTTGCCCTGGCAGGGCGACCTCGACACCACGGTCGCGCTCGAGCGCGACTGGACAGCCCACAACGTCCGCTATCTGAAGGAGCACTGATCACCATGACCGACACCCTGAACCTCGTCGACGCCGGCGCCTCGACCCCCCTCGCCACGATCGCCGTCATCGGCGCGGGCGGCAAGATGGGCATGCGCGTCTCGAACAACCTCGTGAAGACGGCGCACACCGTCCACTACTCCGAGAACTCGCCTGCGGGGCAGGAGCGCGTGAGGGCGGCGGGGCGCGAGCTCACCGCGACCGCGGATGCCGTGGCAGATGCCGACGTGGTGATCCTCGCCGTGCCCGATCTCGCGCTCAAGGCGGTCTCGGCCGAGGTGGTGCCGCAGCTGAAGGCGGGCGCGGTGCTGCTGACGCTCGACCCGGCCGCCGCGTACGCGGGGCTGCTCACCCGGCGCGACGACGTGATCCAGGCGGTGACGCATCCGTGCCACCCCTCGGTGTTCGTCGAGCGTCACACGCCGGAGGAGTACGCCGACACCTTCGGCGGCATCGCCGCGAAGCAGGACGCGATCGCCGCGATCGAGTCGGACGACCCGGCCGCGCGCGCGCTCGTCGAGGCCGTGGTGCGCGCGATCTTCGCGCCCGTCGTCGACGTGCACTGGGTGAGCGTGAAGCAGCTCGCGCAGCTCGAGCCGACCCTCGTGGAGACGATCGCCTGCATGGTGGGGGCGCTGCTCAAGGAGTCGCTCGACGAGGCGGTGAGGATCGGCATCCCCGAGCCGGCCGCCCGCGCGATCCTGCTCGGTCACACCCAGGTGGCGCTCGCGAACACGCTGAAGGGCGACAACCCGTTCAGCGACGCGTGCCTCATCGCGATGGACTACGGCCGCGAGATGATCGTGAAGCCCGACTGGAAGCGCGTCTTCGAGGACGAGGAGCTCGACAAGAACCTCGCCCGGATGCTGCACCTCGACCACATCGAGCGCTGAGCGCCACGGCCCGGGGTGGAGTGGAGCGGGCCGGGGTCAGCGGGCGTAGCGGAGGCCGTGGCCGAAGGGGAAGAGCGGGTCGGCGCTGTCGAAGGGCACATCCGAACGGCTCTGCTCGACGGCGGCCATCGACCGCGGCAGCTCGAAGGGCAGCGCGCCCTCCGGTGCGGCCTCGCCGAACAGCACCTCGACGAAGGGGCGGTCGGCGGTCGCGAACGAGCCCAGCACGCTTCGCGGGGTGAGCATCCCGGTGAGGATCGCGGGCCGCGCAAGGAACACGTCGAGCACGGTCGGCACGGCCGCCGAGAGCTCGGCGAGGTGCGCCTTCTGCTCGTCGGAGAAGTCCAGACCGCCCTTGTGCAGTGATCCGAGGAAGCCGAGTGCCGGGTCGCTGGAGTCGGGGGATGCCAGGCGCACGATCGCGACATCGGCGGCGGCCGGGTCGTCGGTCACCTCGGCGAAGCCCGCGAAGGCCTCGGGCGCGACCCCCTCCGCGTAGACGGTGATCCCGCGTTCGAGCGGGAGCAGCTCCCCGTCGTTCTGCAGCAGCACGAGCGAGCGGCGCTGCGCGTCGAGGCCCGCCTCGACGGCATCCGGGGCGCCCACGAGCGCGTTGGCGGCATCCGCGTCGACGAGACGGCGCTCGTCGAAGAGCCCGAGCCGGAACTTGTCGCGCAGCAGGCGCCGCACCGACACGTCGATGCGCGCCTCGTCGATGCGGCCGTCGCCGAGCGGCGCCGTCACGAGCTGCACGGCGTCCTCCCCGCCGAACTGGTCGACGCCGGCGTCCAGCAGCTTGAGCACCCGCTCCTCGTGGCTGAGGCTCTCGACCCCCCACGCCTTCGCGGGGAAGATGCCCTCGATGCCGGTGATGACGGTCCAGTCGGTGCAGACGACCCCGTCGAAGCCGAGCCGCTCGCGCAGCAGGGTCGTGATGATGCCCTTGTTGAAGGCGAAGCCGACCTCTTCCCACTCGGTGTCGACGGGCATCCCGTAGTACGGCATCATCTGCGCGGTGCCCGCCTCGATCGCCTCGAGGAACGGCTTCAGGTGGTAGTCGAACATCCCGCCGGGGTAGACCTGCTCGCGGCCGTCACCGAAGTGCGGGTCGAGGCCGTCCTTCTGCGGACCGCCGCCCGGGAAGTGCTTGGTCATCGCGGCGACCGAATCCGGCCCGAGGCGTGGCCCCTGCAGCCCGCGGATGTAGGCGGCCCCGAGGCGGCCCGCGAGCTCGGCATCCTCGCCCAGCGTGCCGACGATGCGCGCCCAGCGGGGTTCGGTGGCGAGGTCGATCTGCGGGTGCAGCCCGAGGCGCAGCCCCGTGGCGAGGTACTCGCGCCGCACGATCTCGCCGTGGCGCTCCATGACCTCCTCGGAGCGGAGCGCGGCGAAACCGAGCTGCTCGGGCCAGCGCGAGAAGGCCCCCGACTCGTTCGAGGTCAGCACGTTGTCGTCGGCCGAGTGCCGGGGGTCGCTCGAGAGCGTCACGGGGATGCCGAGCGGATGCTCGAGCGCGATCCGCTGCAGCTGGTTGTGGAACTCGGCGAGCCCACGCGCATCCTCCGCCGAGCCCATGACCGCGAAGTGGGTGATGCGTGCCTCGCGGATGGCGTGCCCGATCGAGGGGCGCCCCCACGGGTCGGGCTGCTCGGGGTCGCCGAACACCCCGTGCGGGTGGAACAGCATGCCGGCCTTGTCCTCGGGCGACATGCGCGACAGGAGGTCGTCGATGCGCTGTTCGACGGGGAGGCTCGCGTCCTGGTAGGGGAAGCGGATGTCGGCGTTCATGGGGTGCTCCTCTCGAGCGTGTGGGTGCCTGGTCCGAGTTCGAGGCTCTCTCCGTCGACGAAGTCGGTCCAGGCCGTGGTGCCTGGCGGCACCTCGAGGTCGTAGCGCACGCGGTCGCCGTCGATCCGCCACCCGGCGCCCACCTCGCCGTAGGGCGTCGAGATGGTGGCGGAGGCGTGCGTGAGCCCTCCGCCGATCACGGGGGAGAAGCGGATGCGGCGGTAGCCGGGTGCGTCGGGCCGGATGCCCGCGATGCCCGACGCCATCCACTCCACGACCGAGCCGAAGGCGTAGTGGTTCGAGGATCCCGTGCGCTCCCCCTTCGCGTCGAAGATGCGCCAGTTCTCGTGGATGGTGGTGGCGCCCGCCTCGATCTGGGCGAGCCACGACGGCGGGGTGTTTCGCAGCAGCAACTCGTAGGCGAGCTCCGGGTGGCCGCCATCGGCGAGCACCGGGAGCAGCATCGGGGTGGAGAGGAACCCCGTGCCGAGGTGGGTGTCGGCCGCGCGGATCAGCTCGACGAGTCGCCCGACCGCCGCCTGGCGCTGCTCGTCCGGCAGCAGCTCGAAGGCGAGCGCGCGCACGTAGTCGTCCTGCTTGTCGGTGCCGATCCGCGCGCCTCCCCGCCGCACGAACGCCCGGCGCCAGGCGGCGCGGGTGTCGTCGGCGATGCGCGTGTAATGCGCGGCGTCGTCCTGCCGCCC
The DNA here is from genome assembly GCA_003243275.1 of Leifsonia xyli. Classification (GTDB taxonomy): domain Bacteria; phylum Actinomycetota; class Actinomycetes; order Actinomycetales; family Microbacteriaceae; genus Homoserinibacter. The sequence continues at coordinate 423,693 of QFQR01000002.1, forward strand.
GAGCCGCCCCGCGGCGTCGGCGAGCATCCGGCTCGAGGTGCTGAGGTAGGCGGTGGCGATGTTGCCGCGGTTGACCTGCATGTCGCGGACGAGGCCCAGGATGCCGTTCTCCCCGGCGCGCACCCACTCGCCCCAGATGAAGCCGTGGTCGACGATGCGGCTCGCGTCGATGCCGCGCGTGCGATAGCGCAGCAGCTTGCGCAGCCCTCCGCGCCTGGCGCGCGCGTCGAGGTAGTCGACCCAGGCGCGCATGCTGTCGTACTGCTCGGCGAACACGCGCTCGTCGCCGTAGCTCTCGAGGAGGGCCGCGGGGATGAACACGGAGGCGTCCCCCCATCCGACCGACTGCGCGAACTGCCGCTGCTGCTTGGTCGGCCCGCCCGAGAAGCTCGAGTACTCGCTCGGCACGACGGTGGGCAGTGAGCCGTCTGGCAGCTGCTCGAGGGCGAGGGTTGCGAGGTAGCGGCGGAAGAACGCCTGCGTGTCGCTCAGGATGGTCGAGGCGGGGGCGAACACCTGCGCGTCGCCCGTGAACCCGGCGCGCTCGCGGGTCGGGCAGTCGGTCGCGGTGTCGAGGAAGTTGCCGCGGAGGCTTGCGAAGGAGGCCTCCCAGAGCCGGTCGAGGCGGCTGTCGGAGCTGCGGAAGACTCCCGTCGCGGGGGTGTCGGAGGAGAGCACGATCGCCTCGACGTCGTCGGGGCTGAGCTCGCGGTCGAGGCCGCTGACGAGCACGTAGCGGAAGCCGTGGAAGGTGAATGCGGGCTGCACCGTCCGCGGGCTGCCGTCGAGCACGATCTCGTCGCGCTGGAAGCGCTGTTCGCGGTCTTTCGCCGCAGCCCCCGTGCGGTCGAGGTGCTCCCACGCGAGGCTGCCGTCTGCGCGGAGGTCTTCGCTGTGCTGCAGCGTCACCCGGGTGCCGGCCGGTCCGTCGAGGCGGAGGCGGAGCACGCCCGCGATGTTGCGGCCGACGTCGATGAGCTGGGTGCCGGGTTCGACGCCGGCGCGCACCGTGACCGGGAGCCGTTCCTGCTCGCCGAACGGCGGGATGCGTTCCGCGACGAGGCGGCGCGCGCCCGCGTCGATCAGCTCGACCGGGGTGAACGCGGCGGGGGCTGCGGCATCCGCGAACGGGTCGGGGATGCGCAGGTCGATCGTGGTGCCGAACTTCGGGTCGGCGGAGGTGAGGGGTCCGTTGCCGCCCAGCCAGTCGCCGTCGGTGCCGAGCGTCTCGATCCGTCCGTCCGCGTACTCGAGGCGGAGCTGGGCGATCGCGCCGAGCCGGTCGCCGTAGGTGCTGCGGTGGCTGTCGATGCCGAGCGCGCCCCGGAAGCGTCCATCGGCGACGACGATGCCGAGCGTCGTGGTGCCGGCGGCGAGGAGCCCGTCGAGGTCGTAGCTGCGGTACTCCACCTCGCGGTCGTAGGCGGTGAAGCGCGGCACGAGCGCCGAGCCGGTGAGGTCGTGGCCGCCGACGACGAGGCGGTGCCAGCCGAGCGCGCTCACGTAGGCGCGGGCGCGCACGGGGGCCTCGACGAGCCGCAGCTCGTGCCGCAGGTAGATCGGGCGGTGCTCGGCGTCGGCGGGGTGACCGATCCAGCGCGCGCTCCAGTCGGCGGGGTCGAGCAGTGCGGTCTCGAAGGGGGCGTCGGCACTCCACGCGCCGAGGCGCCCCTCGCCGTCCCCCAGCCGCACGCGCCAGAGGTAGCGGGTGGAGCCGGTCAGGGCGGTGCCGGCGTAGCGGATGCCGAAGCTGCGCTCGCCGCCGGTCTGCTGCCAGACGACGGTGCTGCCTGCGTCGCGCACCTCGAGTTCGTAGCCGCTCTGGGCGGGGGCGCCGTGGATCCGCCACCCGAACTCGGGATGCGGCTCGTCGATCCCGAGGGGTGCCGCGCGCAGTTCGGTGGTGAGCCGCGTGGCGAGGATCGTCGAGGGGGACATGGGACTCCGTCGTCTGACGCTAGCGCGCGCTAGCAATTCCCAGGCTACCCGACTCGACCCGTCGTGTCGCGCTCGATGATCTCGATGTGCCGGATCGGTTCGCCGTCGGGCGGATCGGTGCCCTCGACGAGGCTCAGCGCGAGGTCGGCGAGATAGCGCCCGAGCCCCACCGTGTCGAGCCGCACCGTCGACAGCCGCGGCTGCATGAGCGAGGCGAGCGGGGTATCGTCGTGGCCGATGACGGTGAGTTCCGCGGGGATGCGGATGCCGAGCCGCAGGGCCGTGCCCACCACCGCGGTCGCCACCTGGTCGTTGTAGGCGGCGACCGCGGTGACCCCGGCGCTGCGCCATCCGCCGACCGTCTCGGCGAGCTGCTCCTCGTCGTCACCCAGGTCGATCGAGGAGACCAGCTCGATGCCGAGCTCGCGCGCGGCCTCGGCGGCGTGGAAGCGGCGCGACTGCACGAGGTCGGCGATGCGCGGATCGGTCGAGCCGGCGAAGGCGACACGGCGATGCCCGAGACCGGCGAGATGGCGCAATTGCAGACCGGGGCCTTGCTCGGGGTACTCCTCGATCGTCACCGTCTCCGGGTCGGGCACGACGTGGGGCACCCCGGCGCCGTGGATCTCGGCGAGCCGTTCGGGCGAGAGCGGCAGGATCGAGATGACGACGTCGGGCTGCAGGGTCTCCCAGAGGGGGCGCGCGTGGCCGGTCGGATGCGGTGTGTAGGTGATGAGCGCGTAGCCGGCCTCGTCGAGGGCGAGGGATGCCTCCTCGATGTTGCGGCGCAGAGTGAAGTCCAGCGGCCAGTCGGGCAGCACGAGCAGGATGATGCGGCTGCGACCGCTCGCCAGGGCACGGGCCGCGGGGTTGGCGCGGTAGCCGAGACGCCGGGCCTCGGCGAGCACGCGCTCGCGGGTGGCGGCCGAGATGGTCTGGCCCGGGGTGTCGTTGAGCACGAAGCCGACGGTGGCGCGGGAGAGGCCGAGGGAGCGCGCGACATCGGCGGCGGTGACTCTGCGCGGGGGTGTCACGGGATTCCTCTCGGCGGCCTGTTGCAAGCGGGCACGTCATAATCTACGCTGTGGTAGCGCGCGCTAGTGCCGCATTCTCATCCCGACAACGGAGTCATCATGGCCATTGATCACGAACCTGCCGCCGCAGCGGCCACCTCGGGCTTCACCGCACCCGAGAAGAAGGTCAGCCCCCTCTTCATCACCCTCTACGCCGTGCTCAACTTCGGGCTCCTGCTCGTCGTGATGATGCCGGCGCTCTTCAGCCTCCCCTACAAGATCGGTCAGCTCGACCCCGACAACAAGGTGGCCCTGCTCGGCCTCGTCGCCACCGTCGGAGCGCTCGTCGGCATCGTCGCCGGCCCGATCGCGGGAGTCTTCAGCGACCGCACGCGCACCCGCATCGGCCGCCGCCGTCCGTGGCTCATCGCGGGAGTCATCGTGCTCGCGATCGCCTCCACGATCGTCGCGATCGCGCCGTCGGTGCCCGTGCTGCTCCTCGGATGGGGACTCATCTCCGTCGGCATCGCCTGCGCCTCCGCCGCCATCACGCCCGTCGTCGCCGAGCGGGTTCCCGAGGCGCAGCGCGGCACCGTCGGTGCGATCGTCGGCGTCACCACCCAGCTCGCCGGCGTGCTCGGCTACGTGATCGGCGGCTCGCTGACCAGCTCGATGCTCGCGCTCTTCCTCGTGCCGGTGGCGGTGCTCGCGGTCACCGCGATCATCTACATGATCGTGATCCGCGAAGAGATGGTGGCGCTGCCGAGCGCCACCCTCGCCCAGACCTTCCGCACCCTCGTCTTCAACCCGCGCCGCTACCCGGACTTCGCGCTCGTCTGGCTCGGCAAGCTGCTGATGCAGACGGCACTCGCCTTCTTGACGACCTACCAGCTCTACTTCGTCATCGACCGGCTCGGCTTCACGGCGGAGGAGGCCGGTGCCAAGCTCGCGACGGTCGGCGGCATCGGCATCCTCGTCACCATGACCTTCGCCGTGGTGTCGGGCATCCTCTCCGACAAGCTCAAGCGGCGCAAGATCTTCATCCTCGTCTCCGCGGTCCTCGCCGCCACCGGGCTCTCGCTCCTCTCCATCACCGACGGCTTCGGGCTTTTCGTCGCGTCCGTCATGTGCATCCTCGGCTCCGCGGGCATCTTCGGCTCCGTCGACGTCGCCATGGCGAGCGACCTCGTGCCCGACCGCGACCAGGCCGGCCGCTGGATGTCGATCTACAACCTCGCGGCGACCCTCTCGACCGCGATCGGCCCGCTGGCCGGCGCGAGCCTGTTGCTCATGAGCTCGCCCGCCGGGCAGAACTACACCGCGCTCTTCCTCGCGGGAGCGGTCGCGGCACTCGGGGTCGGAGCGGCCTCGCTCTTCATCAAGGGAGTCCGGTGACCGCACAGGCCACGACCACCGAGCAACTGCTCGCCCAGCTCACCCTCGAGGAGAAGGCCCTCCTGCTGGAGGGGGTCGACTCCTGGCGCACCAACGCGATCCCGCGGCTCGGCATCCGCTCGATCTACCTCACCGACGGGCCGCACGGCGTGCGCAAGGTGCGCAGCGTCGGCGGGGGGTTCGACCTCGCCGACAACGCGCAGTCGACCGCGTTCCCGCCGTCGGCGACGGTCGCGAACACCTGGAACCCGCAGCTCGCCGAGCGGATGGGCGCCGCGATCGGTCGTGAGGCCCGCGCCCTCGATGTGGATGTGCTGCTCGCACCCGGCGTCAACATCAAGCGCAGCCCGCTGTGCGGACGCAACTTCGAGTACTACTCCGAAGACCCGCTCGTCTCGGGGATCTTCGGCAGCGCCTTCGTGCAGGGGGTGCAGTCGGAGGGCGTCGGCACCTCGCTCAAGCACTTCGCCGCCAACTCCAACGAGAACTACCGCTTCGTCGGCGACAGCGTCGTCGACGAGCGGGCGCTGCGCGAGATCTACCTGCGGGCCTTCGAACGCATCGTCACCGAGGCCGCCCCGCACACCGTCATGTGCTCCTACAACCAGCTGAACGGCACCTTCGCCTCCGAGAACCACGCGCTGCTCACCGGCATCCTGCGCGAGGAATGGGGCTTCGACGGCGCCGTCATCACCGACTGGGGTGCCACCCGCAACCGGGTCGCCGGGGTCGCGGCAGGCTGCGACCTCGACATGCCGGGGCAGGTCGCCCACAACCGGGCGAGCATCATCGCGGCCGTGCGCTCCGGAGAGCTGGATGCCGCGGCGCTCGACACCTCCGTCGCGCGGGTGCTGGAGCTCGTCGCCCGCTACCCCGAGGCACCGGATGCGTCCGGGTACGACGCCGCCGCGCACGCCGCGCTCGCGCGGGAGATCGCCACCGAGGGAGCCGTGCTGCTCGCCAACGACGGCACCCTGCCGCTCGGGGCGGCATCCGGGCGGCTGCTCGTGGTGGGGGAGTTCTTCGAGCGGATGCGGTTCCAGGGGGCCGGCTCCTCGCTCATCAACCCGCCCGAGGTGCTCACACCGCGCGACGCCTTCGATGCCCGCGGGCTCGAGTACCGCTACGTCACCGGCTTCCGCGCGATGAACCCCGCGCGCGACGCGACGCTCGAGGCGGAGGCGCTCGCCGCATCCGCCGGTGCCGAGACCGTGCTGTTCTTCGGCGGCCTCACCGACCTCGACGAGAGCGAAGGCTTCGACCGCACCCACCTGCGGCTCGGCGAGAACCAGACGGCCCTGCTCGAGGCGCTGCTCGACGCCGGGCGCCGGGTGGTGCTCGTGCTCTTCGCGGGCGCGCCCGTCGAGCTGCCGTTCGCCGACCGGCTCGCCGCCGTGCTCGACATGTACCTGCCGGGCATGCACGGAGGCGAAGCCTGCGCTGCCCTGCTGTTCGGCGAGGCGAACCCCTCGGGCAAGCTCACCGAGAGCTGGACGCGTGACGAGTCGCAGACGAGCGCCTACGCCGACTACGACCGCGGCATCATCGCGCGCTACGCCGAGTCGATCTACGTCGGCTACCGCTACTACGACAAGGCCGGCACCGAGCTCGCCTACCCCTTCGGGCACGGGCTCAGCTACACGAGCTTCGACTACCGTGACGCGCGCCTCGTGCGAGACGGCGACCGGGTCGTGGTGACCGTGCAGGTGGCCAACACGGGCTCCCGCGACGGGGCCGAGGTCGTGCAGCTCTACGTGCGCAACAACGCCGGACCGGTCTTCAAGGCGGAGAAGGAGCTGCGTGCCTTCACCAAGGTGCGGGTTCCGGCCGGGGCCGCGGTCGAGGCGCGACTCGAGTTCGCGCTCGACGATCTCTCCTACTGGGACGTCGCGCAGCACGGCTGGGTGCTCGAGAACGGCGAGTACGAGGTGCTGCTCGCGGCATCCGGGGCCGACATCCGGGCGCGGCTGCCCCTGCGGGTCGACGGCCACGCCGAGCCGCGCTCTCCGTATCCGCTCGCCGTCGACCGCGCCTACGCGATGCCGCCTGTGGGCATCCCCGATGCCTTCCCGGCCCTCATCGGACGCCCGGTTCCCGCCGAACCCGCGGCACGTCGGCTGGCGCTCGAGACCCGACTCGGCGACTCCCGCCACACCTTCCTCGGTGGCATCATGTTCCGCGCGGTCGTCGGGCACGTCGAGAAGCAGTACCGTGCCGCGCTCGCCGAACCCGACTCGCTCGAACGCGACACGCGCGTCAAGAACACCCACTTCGTGTGGCGGATGATGCCCTTCAACACCCCGCGCTCGATGGCGATGTCGTCGGGCGGGCAGTTCCGCTACGAGGTGGCCGAGGGGCTCGCGCTGCTCGCGGCCGGGCACCCGATCAAGGCGCTCGCGGCGTTCCGCCGGAAGTACTGAGCGGGGCGGCGGTCGCGCGGATGGGCGCGGCCGCCCCGGCTCAGGCAGCCTCTGCGTACTCCCAGACCCCCGCGCCGACGGAGGCCGTTGTGCCGCCAGGCAGGGCGATCTCGGCCGTCGTGTTGGCCGGCACCTCGAAGCGGTAGTGCACGGTGCCACCGTCCCGCCGCCAGGACGACGCGACCTCGCCGAAGACGCTCGCGTAGCGGAACGAGGCGTGCTCCAGGGTTCCCCCCGGCACGGGCGCGAGCCGGAAGGCGCGCTCGCCCACGACATCCACGCCCGCGACCGTCTCGAACAGCCACTGGCACACCGAACCGGGGGAGTAGTGGTTGCGGCTCGAGTCGCCCTCCCAGTCCTCCCAGACGGTCGTCGCACCGGCGAGCACCTCGTGCAGCCAACCGGGCGAGCTCTCGTTCTCGAGCATGCGATAGGCGACGTCGCTGCGACCCATGCGGCTCAGCAGCGGCAGGATGAGCGGGGTCGAGAGGAAGCCCGTGCCGACCCGGTAGTCGCGCTCCTCGATCGCGGCGACGAGTTGCGCGAGGGTGCTCTCGGCGAGCTCGCCCTCGAGCAGCCCGAGCGCGAGCGGGCGCACGAGCTTGCTCTGCCTGGTCGAGTCGACGGGCGTGAACTGGTTGACGTAGGCGCGCGTGCAGCCGTCGCGGTACTCCTCGAAGAGCGCCACATCCTCGTCGTGGCCGAGCAGCGTCGCCACCTGCACCATGATCGCGCAGGCGTGCGCGAGGTAGGCGGTGGCCTCCTCGGGGTGCGGGGCCACGAAGTCCATGAACTTCGGCTGGTAGACGTCCTTCGGCTCCAGCCACTCGCCGAAGGCCTGCCCGACGTTCGAGATGTAGCGGTGGTCGGGCCCCGAGACGCGCTTCCCCATGAAGCCTGTGCGACCGGTGCGGCCGATCTGGAACACCACGTGCGCCTTCATCGAGGCGTAGGAGTCGCGCAGCAGCTGCTCGTCGCGGTACAGCTCGTAGAGCCGCAGCGGCACGAGCACCGCGGCATCCGCCCAGCCGGCCGCGCCATCCATCCGCTTGATCGCGTCGTAGCCCGGCAGGTATTCGTTGTTGCGCACGTCGGGTGCGTGGCACGGCACCTTGCCGTCGGCACCCTGCCGGTCGCGCAGGTCGACGAGCCACTTGCCGAGGAAGGCGGAGGTGTCCATCAGGAAGGTGCCCGTGCGGGTGAAGATCTGCACGTCGCCCGTCCACGGGGCGCGCTCCCTGGTCGGGCAGTCGGTGGGCACCTCGAGGAAGTTGCCCTTCATGCTCCACCTGGTGTTCTCGACGAAGCGGTCCACGAGCGGATGCGAGCTCTCCCACGCGCCCGTCGTGCGCATGTCGGAGTAGACGGCGATCGCGGTGAGCTGCTCGGGTGCGAGCTCCAGCTCGGAGACGAGCTCGGCGTACTGGAACCCGAAGACCGCGAAGCGCGTGCGGTAACGGTTCATGCCGTCAGCGGAATGCAGCTCGATCCGCTGCAGCGGGCTCGCGTTCTCCTTGCCCGCCCGCACCTGGATCGGCGAGAGGTCGAGCTCGCCGTTCTCGCCCACGACCTCGCCGAAACGCAGCACGAGCTGCTGCCCGGCGCGCGCCTCCCACTCGAGCTCCACGTAGCCGGCGATGTTCTGCCCGAAGTCGAAGAGCTGCGCGCCGGCAGGGGTGCGCGTGACCTCCGGGGTGAAGCGCTCCTGCTCGCGCGCCACCACGTTGCCGGATGCGCTCGGCACGACCGGATAGCTCGTCGCCTTCGCCCGTCCGCCGTAGCCCGGCCGCATCCGGAGGTCGACGGTCTCGCCGTCCTTCATGTCGGCGAAGCGCAGCGCACCGTCGTTCGACCAGTGCCAGTCGCCGCCGCTGCCGATCGTGCGGGTGGTGCCGTCGACGAGGCGCAGCTCGAGCTGGGCGAGCAGCTTCGTCTCGCGGCCGTAGACGTTCCGCCGCCCCATGGCGCCGATCGCACCGCGGAACCAGCCGTCGGCGAGCTGCACCTCGAGCGTGTTCGTGCCCCGGCGCACCAGCTCGGTCACGTCGTAGGCCTGATAGTGCAGGCGCTCGCCGTAGGAGGTGAAACCGGGTGCCATGACGGCGTCGCCCACGCGCTCGCCGTTCATGCTCGCCTCGTAGAGCCCGCACGCGGTGATGTAGAGGCGCGCGGATGCCACCTCGGCACCCGCGGCGTCGCCGCTCGCGAACTCGGTGCGGAAACAGTCGACCGGGTAGCGCTCGCGCGTGACGGGGCGGTAGTCGCCCGTGATCCAGCTCGCGCTCCAGTCGGCGGCGGCGAGCAGCCCGAGCTCGAAGCTGCTCGCGACCGGGGTGCCTGGCGCGCCGTCCTCATCCCAGAGCTGCACGCTCCACTCGATGCGGTCGCGGCTGCCGAGCGCCGCCCCCTCCCACGGGATGCCGGTCATCCGGGGCGAGTCGACGCGCCCCGTGTCCCAGACCAGTTCGCCCGCGCGGTGCGCGACGATGCGGTAGGCGGTCTGGGCGAGGCCGCCCGCGCAGGTCCAGAAGAGCCGCGGTTCGGTCGTGCCGAGGCCGATCGGCTCCACCAGGTAGTCGGTACGGAGCTCAGTCGCCTGCAACATCCGGCATCTCCCATTCGTCGTGCCAGTCGATCACCGGGCGTTCACCCTCCCAGCGGATCGGCAGCCAGACGTAGTCGGCCGTGGCGGTGTTCCAGTTCTTCAGCTTCTTGCGCTTCGCGGGCGGTGTCTTCTCGCGCGAGAACATCGCCTGGGTGCGCTCCAGTCCGATGATCTTCGAGATCATGCCGAGCCCGAAACGATAGCGCCGCAGGTAGGGCCTGGCATCGGTCACCTGCGGCAGCCAGCGGTCGCCGAGCGCGAACCAGAAGTCGGTGCCGGGCACCCGCACCACGTCGCTGATCTGGGTGCCGTAGGAGGTGCGCTTCACATCCGCCGGGTGCAGGTCGCCGAGGGTCTCGTAGGGGCCGCCGATCTCGTCGGCGATCGCCACCTCGCTCGGGTTGGGGTGGTAGAAGGTGGTGCCCGAGGTGAACAGGTAGTGCTTGCCGTTCCGGGTGAAGTGCACGGGCGCCTCGCGCGTGTCGGGCGGCAGCTCGCGGTACAGCTCCAGCCGGTGCGGCTCGACGGCGTGCGTGAAGTCGTCGCTGAGCGGTGCCGTGATGACGTGGGTGTGGATCTTCTCGAAGAAGATGTACGCGCGGCCCGTCTCCGGGTCGACGTCGAGGTCGAAGTCGCCGCAGCTGTAGCCGAACGGGCGGTAGCCCGTGGCGACCTGCCGGTACGGGCCGAGGAAGGCATCCGCCGTCATGATCGTGTACGTCTGCACGTTGTTGCGGCCCATGATCTTGAGCCAGCAGACGTACTTTCCGGTCGCCTCGTTGAAGAGGATGTGCGGCCGATCCATCATCGAGGTCGGATGCAGCGGCGAGGTCTCGTCGTCGGGCTCGGGCGGGATGATGAGGCCGCGGTCCTCCCAGTTCACGAGGTCGGTGGAGGAGTAGGCGCGCACCCCCCAGTGCCAGATGTCGGCGCCCTCGACCGTGCGCTCCTTGTTCTCGCCGTAGAGGTAGAAGGTGTCGCCGTCGCGGAAGATACCGCCGCCGTGGGCCTGGATGCGGTTGCCGGCGGTGTCGCGCATCACGGCACCCGGTCGGATCGTTCGGGTCGTCATGCTGTTGCCTCCAGCCATTCGTGTTCGCCTGCTGCGACGGTCACCGGGTCGCGGCCCGGCAGGGTCACCGTCGCGGTGACGCCCGCGGGGATCGTCACGTGGTAGCGGATGCCGGATGCCTCCCGCGTCCATCCGCTCTCCACCCGGCCGGTCGGCAGCCGGTAGCTGCCGCGCGCCCACTCGAGGCTGCCGCCCGGCTGCGGGGTGATCGCGACGCTGCCGTCGGGCCGCACGTCGAGGCCCGCGACGCCGCGGAAGAGCCACGCCACGACCGCACCCTTCGAGTAGTGGTTGAGCGAGGCGTGCGGCACCCCCGCCTCGTCGATGCCATCCCAGTTCTCCCAGATGCTCGTCGCGCCGCGGCGCACCGGGTAGAGCCAGCCGGGCAGCTCGGGGTTCTCGAGCAGCCGGTAGGCGGTCTCGGTCTGGCCGTGGTCGGAGAGCGCCTGCAGGATGAGCCCCGTCGACAGGAAACCCGTGCCGAGGCGGTAGCCGCCCTCGCGGACGAGCTCGGCGAGTGCTGCCGCCAGGCGCACCTTGCCCTCCTGGGGCACCAGGTCGAGGGCGATGGGGCGCACGAAACGCGCCTGGCGCGTCGGGTCGGTGGGGAGCCCATCCGCCAGGAACTCGGTGCGGTAGGCGGCGGCGACGTTCTCGCGCAACTCCCAGAGCTCCCGCTCCGCGGCGGTGTCGCCGAGCAGCCCGGCCATCCGCGAGGCGATGCCCGCGGAGTGGGCGAAGTAGGCGGTGGCCACCTCGGCATCCGGGAAGAACATGTTCTTCACGACGATGTTGCGAAGGTCCGCCCCCGGCTCCAGCCACTCGCCCCACTGGTAGCCGGTGTCGACGATGAAGCGGCGGTGCGCGCCCGTCTTCGCGAGGTTGCGCACATTGCTGCGACGCGCCCGGCGGCGGGTGAACTCCACCCAGCGGCGCACGTGCGGGAAGAACTCGCGGATGATGCCGAGGTCGCCCGAGAAGCGGTACATCGTGAGCGGCACGATGCCGATCGCATCCGCCCAGCCGGCGGCCCCGTCGATGAAGGCGCCGTTGCTCGGGTTGGCGTCCGGCACGATGCAGGAGACGCGGCCCGCGGCGGTCTGCTGGGCGGCGACCTCGCGCATCCAGCGGCGCCAGAACGGCCCGGCGTCGGCGAGCCAGTGCGCGGCGTCGGAGAACACCTGGGCGTCCCCGGTCCAGCCGCTGTGCTCGCGGGTGGGGCAGTCGGTGGGGATGTCGACGGCGTTGCTGCGGAAGCTCCAGCGGGTGTTCTCGACCAGGCGGTCGAGCTCGGGGACGGAGCAGGAGAACTCGCCGTTCATGGTGAGGTCGGAGTAGATCGCGATTCCGCGGAAGTCGTCGGCGCTCGCCTCGGCGGGGAAGCCCTCGAGCTTCACATAGCGGAAGCCCATGTAGCAGGTGGAGGGCTGGTAGTGCGCGTGGCCCCCCGCTGCGGTGTAGCGCACCACCTGGCCGAAGACGGCATCCGGGTCGTCGCCCTCGACGAGGTTCTTCTGGGTGAAGTCGCCATGCTCGTCGAGGGTCTCGCCGTGGATGAGGGTGAGCACGGTGCCGGATTCCGCCTCGGTCGTGAAGCGCACCTGCCCCGCGAAGTTCTGGCCGAAGTCGAGCACGCGCGATCCGTCGGGCGTGGTGAGGAGCGTCGGCGTGAGCTGCTCGTGCTCGAGCACGGGCAGCCCCTCGTCGGGGATCAGCTCGCCGCGGTAGCTGCTCGGCCGCACCGGATGCCAGGCGGCGTCGTCGAAGCCGGGGCGGTCCCAGCCGGGCTGTTCGCGGCGCGCGTCGTAGTGCTCGCCGCCGCGCATGTCGTTGCTGCCGATCGGGCCCTGCTGGGTGGCGCGGGTGGCGGTGTCGGTGAGGATGCTGCGTCGGATGCCGCCGTCGGCATCCTCGACCTCGGCGACGATCGCGAGGGCGAGGCGGCGTCCGAAGACGGGGAAGTTCTCGCCGCGACCGCCGGCCGCGCCACTCCATCCGCGGTACCACCCGTTCGCGAGCACGACGGCGACGGTGTTCTCACCGGGGATGACGGCATCCGTGAGGTCGTACAGCTGGTACTGCAGGCGGTGGGCGTAGTTGGTGAAGCCGGGGGCGAAGAGGCGCTCGGATGCCGGGGTGCCGTTGACGCTCAGCCGGTAGCTGCCGAGGGCGGTCACCGCGAGCGTCACGCGGCGCTCGTCGCCGCGCAGCTCGAGCGGGGAGCGCAGGTAGGAGGCGGTCCATTCCGGACGGGGAATCTTGCGAGGCTCCGGGTCGACGAAGGCGCGTGCGAGCAGCTCCGCGATCTCCACCTGGGTCCCTTCGTCGGTGCGTCCCGCCGAAGTGTCGACGGTGACGGGTGGGCGCGGGCTCATAGCTAGCACGCGCTAGTATCAGTATACGCGGGCGCGTGTCGGGCGTGCAACGCAGCTCTTCTGCTCGGAAAGGACACCCCCCATGGCCGCACGTCGCCGCATCCTCCTCACCGGTGCCACCGGGAACTGGGGCCGCGCGACGCTGCGCGAGCTGCGGGATCGCGACCGGGTCGACGTGGTCGCCTTCGCGATGCCCACCGACACCGATCGGGCGGTGCTCGCCGAGTTCGCCGACATGTCGAACCTGCAGGTCGTCTGGGGCGACCTCACCAGGGAGGCGGATGTCGTGCGCGCCGTCGACGGCGTCGACGTCGTGCTGCACGTCGGGGCCGTCGTCTCGCCGCTCGCCGACAGCAACCCGGCCCTCGCCCGACGCGTCAACGTCGGCTCGATGCAGAACATCATCCGTGCCGTCAAGGCGCTCCCCGACCCCTCGCGCGTCGCGGTCGTGGGCGTGGGGTCGGTCGCCGAGACCGGCGACCGGCAGGAGCCGAACCACTGGGGGCGCGTCGGCGACCCCATCCGCGTCTCACGCTTCGACGAGTACGGGCAGTCGAAGGTCGTCGCGGAGAAGCTCCTCGTGGAGTCGGGCCTGCCGACCTGGGCGTGGATCCGTCAGACCGGCATCTTCCACCCCGCGATGCTCGGCCTCCGCGACCCGATCATGACCCACTCGCCGTTCACCGGCGTCATGGAGTGGGCCTCCGCCGAGGACTCCGCGCGGCTGCTCGCCGGGATCGCCGAAGGGGCTCCCGAGGAGTTCTGGGGTGGCATCTACAACATCGGCGGCGGCGAGGGCTGGCGTCTCACCAACTGGCAGCTGCAGCAGGCCATCGCGGGCGCCATGGGGGTGCGCGACGTGCGCGCCTGGTACGACCGCAACTGGTTCGCGCTCGGCAACTTCCACGGCCAGTGGTACTCCGACTCCGACCGTCTCGAGGAGCTCGTGCCGTTCCGCCAGGACACCTTCGCGGATGCGCTGGCGCGCGCGATCGCGGCGGCACCGGCCTCCGTGCGCTCGGCGGGCAAGGTGCCCGCGTTCATCGTCAAGAACCTCGTCATGAAGCCGCTCAGCCGCCAGCCGCGTGGCACCATGCACGCCATCCGCTCGGGCAACCGGGAGGAGATCGCGGCGCACTTCGGCTCGCTCGAGGCGTGGCGCGCGATCGGCGACTGGTCGAGCTTCGTGCCGCCGGAGCCCTCGCGTGAGCCGAGCCTGCTCGACCACGGCTACGACGAGTCGAAGGCCGCGTCGGATTGGACGGGGCTCGACTACCTCGAGGTCGCGGCCTTCCGCGGCGGCGAGCTGCTGAGCACGGATGTCGAGCGCGGCGCCATCGCCACCCCGCTCGTCTGGCGGTGCGCGGGCGGCCACGTCTTCGCGGGCAGCCCGCGACTCATCCTCACCGGCGGCCACTGGTGCCCCGTGTGCGTGCGCTCGTCGGCCGACTACCCGGCACAGGCGGAGCGTAACAGCTTCCTCGCACAGCTCGAGGGGACCTCGCCGGTCGCCGCCGGCTGACGGGGGCGGCGGTCAGGTGGCGGGCTCGTAGCGGGTGACCGGGAACGAGCGCGCCACGAGCGAGCGCAGCTCCTCGAGCTCGCCCGTGACGAGCCCGTGCGCGCGCGCCTGCACGAGCACGTTGCCGATCGCGGTCGCCTCCACGGGGCCGGCCACCACGGGCAGGCCCGTCGCCTCCGCCGTCAACCGGCACAGCAGCTCGTTCTGCGAGCCGCCGCCCACGAGGTGCACGGTGCGCACCGGCACCCCGGAGAGCTCGGATGCGGCGCGGATCGTCGCGGCATAGGCGCGCGCGAGACTCACCAGGATCGAGCGCACGAGCTCCGCCCGCGAGCCGGGTGCCCGCAGACCGCGCTCGCCGAACCAGGCGGCGATGCGATCCGGCATGCCGCCGGGTGCCAGGAAGACCGGGTCGTCGGCGTCGAAGACCGGCACCTCGCCCGTGACCGCCTCGGCGGCCGCCAGGAGCGCAGCGAGGTCGACCCGCTCGCCCGCCTTCTCCCACTCGCGCACCGACTCCGACAGCAGCCACAGCCCCATCACGTTGTGCAGGAACCGCACCCGGCCGTCGACGCCGCCCTCGTTCGTGAACCCGGCGAGACGCGCGGCCTCCGTGACGACCGGTCGGTCGAGCTCGACCCCCACGAGCGACCAGGTGCCGCACGAGATGTAGGCGATGTCGCGGTCGGTCGAGGGCACGGCGACGACCGCGGACGCCGTGTCGTGCGATCCGACGGTCGTCACCACGGCATCCGTCGCCCCCGTGCCGCGCAGCGCGCTCGGCAGCAGCGGGCCGAGCACCGTGCCCGGGTCGACGAGACCGCGGGCGAGATGGGTCGGGATCGAGAGGCGCTCCATGAGGGCGGTGTCCCAGCGGCCGCTCGTGACCTCGACGAGGCCCGTCGTGGAGGCGTTGGTGCGCTCGGCGACGCTGCGGCCGGTGAGCCAGAACGCGAGCAGGTCGGGGATCAGCAGGAAGGAGTCGGCCTGCGCGAGGGCGCCAGCCACGCGGTCGGCGGTCAGCTGGAAGAGCGTGTTGAAGGGCAGGTGCTGCAGGCCGTTCCGGGCGTACAGCTCGCGCGCATCGACCCGCGCGTGCACGGCCTCGACGGCCGGGAGGTTGCGCTCGTCGCGGTAGGAGTACGGCTCGCCCAGCATCCGGCCCTCGCGCAGCAGCGCGTAGTCGACGGCCCACGAGTCGATGCCGATCGAGAGGAGACCGGGGGAGCGGCGCACGCCCTCGGCGAGCCCCTCCACGAGGTCGCGGTAGAGCTCGGTGACCGACCAGTGCAGCCCGTCGGGGGTGCGCACGGGGGCGTTGCCGAAGCGCGCGACCTCCTCGAGGCGCAGCGCCCCGTCGTCGAGGTGCCCGAGGATCACGCGGCCGCTCGTCGCCCCCAGGTCGACGGCGGCGACGGTGCCGGATGCTGCCACGGTGGCCTCAGCGCAGGAACGCCGCGGCGACGCCCGCGTCGACCGGGATGTGCAGGCCCGTGGTGTGCGAGAAGTCGGGCCCCGTGATGGCGGCGACGGCGTTCGCGACGTTCTCGGGCAGCACCTCGCGCTTGAGGATGGTGCGCTGTGCGTAGAACTCGCCCAGCTTCTCCTCCTCGATGCCGTAGGTCTTGGCGCGGTTGGCTCCCCAGCCGGCGGCGAAGATGCCCGAGCCGCGCACCACGCCGTCCGGGTTGATGCCGTTGACCCGCACGCCGTGCTCGCCGAGCTCGACCGCGAGCAGGCGCACCTGGTGGGCCTGGTCGGCCTTCGTCGCCGAGTAGGCGATGTTGTTGGGGCCCGCGAACACCGAGTTCTTGGAGGCGATGTAGACGATGTCGCCGCCGAGCTGCTGCTCGATGAGCACCTTCGCGGCGGCCTTCGCGACGAGGAAGGAACCCTTCGCCATGATGTCGTGCTGGAAATCCCAGTCCTGCTCGGTGGTCTCCAGCAGCGGCTTCGACAGCGAGACGCCCGCGTTGTTGACCACGAGGTCGACCCCGCCGAAGGCGAGCACGGCGTCGCGCATCGCGGCGTCGATCTGCGCGGCGTCGGTGACGTTCACCTGCACGCCGACCGCGACATCCGTGCCGCCCAGCTCGGATGCCGCGGCCTGCGCCTTCGCGAGGTCGAGGTCGGCGACCACCACGCACGCCCCGTCGGCCGCGAGCCGCGTCGCGATGGCTTTGCCGATCCCCGACGCGGCGCCCGTCACGAATGCCACCCGGGTCGCGTGCGACTTGGGTTTCGGCATCCGCTGCAGCTTGGCTTCCTCGAGCGCCCAGTACTCGATGCGGAACTTCTCGGCGTCCGAGATGGGCGTGTAGGTGGAGATCGCCTCGGCGCCGCGCATGACGTTGATCGCGTTGAGGTAGAACTCGCCTGCCACCCGCGCGGTCTGCTTGTTCGCGCCGAAGCTGAACATGCCCACCCCCGGCACGAGCACGATCGCCGGGTCGGCGCCGCGGATCGCGGGGCTCTCGGCCGTCGCGTGCGCCTCGTAGTAGGCGGTGTAGTCGGCGCGGTAGGCCTCGTGCAGTGCGTGCAGGCGCGCGATGGAGTCCTCCGCGGATGCGTCCGCAGGCAGGTCGAGCAGCAGCGGCTTCACCTTGGTGCGCAGGAAGTGGTCGGGGCAGCTCGTGCCGAGCGCCGCGAGCGCGGGGGCATTCGCGGAGGCGAGGAAGTCGAGCACGCGCGGGTCGTCGGTGAAGTGGCCGACCATGGGCTTGTCGTGGGATGCGATGCCGCGGATGGTGGGGAACAGTGCCGCGGCCTTCTCCCGCCGTTCCGCATCCGGCAAGGCGGCGTTCTGGGCGACGGGTGCGCCGAAGGGTTCCTCCGCGCCGTTCGCGTCGATGAACTTCTGGGCGGTCTCGATGATCCAGAGGCTGTTGCGCTCCGCCTCGTCGCTCGTGTCGCCCCAGGCGGTGATGCCGTGGCCACCGAGGATGCAGCCGATCGCCTGCGGGTTCGCCTCCTTGATCGCGGCGATGTCGAGGCCGAGCTGGAAGCCGGGGCGACGCCACGGCACCCAGACGACCTTGTCGCCGAAGGCCTTCGCGGTGAGGGTCTCGCCGTCGGCGGCGGTCGCGAAGGCGATGCCGGCATCCGGGTGCAGGTGGTCGACGTGGTCGGCGTCGACGAGGGCGTGCATGGCGGTGTCGATGCTCGGAGCCGCGCCGCCCTTGCCGTGCAGGGTGTAGTCGAAGGCCGCCACCATCTCGTCTTCGCGGTCGACGCCGGGGTAGACGTTCACGAGCGAGCGGAGGCGGTCGAGGCGCAGCACGGCGAGGCCGGCCTCGGTGAGGGTGCCGAGGTCGCCGCCGGATCCCTTGACCCAGAGCAGTTCGACGGGTTCGCCCGTGACGGGGTCGGTGGCGGTGCCCTTGGCGGAGGTGTTGCCGCCCGCGTAGTTGGTGACCTTGGGGTCGGAGCCCAGCCGGTTGCTGCGCGCGATGAGCTCGGCGGCGGGCGACTTCTTCGTCATGGGGGAGGTCCTCTGGCTAGCGGAGTGAATCGTTTCAAAGCGTATCGGTGCGTGCCGTCCCGCGCAACCACAGCTGAGGCGTCACTTTGTGTCGCGCGGCGGGCGCCGCGAGCGACACAAAGTGACGCCTCACAGCTCGCGGGCAGAGTGACCGGGCAGAGTGCCTCAGCGCGAGAAGGTGAGGTGGATGGTGCCGCTCTCGGCGGTCTCGCTCGTGACGGTGTAGCCCGCCTCGAGTCCGCGCAGCTCGTCCCAGAGTCGGATGCCGCGGCCGAGCAGGATGGGCGCGATCGCCACGTGCAGCCGGTCGACGAGGCCAGAGGCGAGGAACGGACGGATGGTGCTGGGCCCGCCGCCGATCCTCACGTCGCCGCCGGCGGCGGCATCCGTCGCCAGGGCGAGCGCCTCCTCGGGCGTCGCCTCGAGGAAGTGGAAGCTCGTGCCGTTCGGGAACTCGATCGCGGCGCGCGGCGTGTGCGTCAGCACGAAGACCGGCACGTGGAACGGGGGCTCCTCGCCCCACCATCCGCGCCATTCGGGGTCGCCAGGGAAGGTGTGCAGCCCGAACATGCCTGCCCCCATGATCTCGGCCCCGACCTCCGCGAAGTAGGCCTTCGCATAGGCGTCGTCGACCCCCGTCGTGCCCTCGCCGCTGTCGTCGTGCAGCACCCGCTCGCGGAAGGTGCGGGTGTCGACGTAGGCCGCGGTGAGCCGCGCCCAGTCGGCGCCGAAGGGGTTCTCGGGGGTCTGATCCGTCGTCGTCGCGAATCCGTCGAGGGAGATGTTGAGGTCAACGCGCACAGCCATGCGGCGATTCTCCTCCTGAGGCGTCAGTTTGTGTCGCCTCGGCGGCGCTGGAGGCGACACAAACTGACGCCTCAGCCGGGGATCAGGCGCCCCAGCCCGCCTGGGCACCTCCGACGCGGCCGTCGACGATCGTCGCCGCGTAGCCGGATGCGGCGTAGGCCGCCATCGGGTCGGCCGGCAGTCCGCGGGACTCGCGGTAGGCCGCGAGGCCGGGACGCACGTCGGTGTAGAAGGCGTCCATGAGGATGCCGTTGGCGGCGAGCACGTCGCCCGCGGCCTGCGCGGCCCCGAGCGCGTCACGGTCGACGAGCAGCGCGCGCGCCGTCATCTCCTGCACATTCAGCACGCTGCGGATCTGTCCCGGGATCTTGTCCTCGATGTTGTGGCACTGGTCGAGCATGAACGCGACCCCGGAGTCGGTGCCGTAGCCGCCGCCGCGCACCACCTCGACGAGGATGCGGAACAGCTGGAACGGGTCGGCCGCGCCCACGATGAGGTCGTCATCCGCGTAGAAGCGCGAGTTGAAGTCGAAGGAGCCGAGCTTTCCGAGACGCAGCAGCTGCATGACGATGAACTCGATGTTGGTGCCGGGCGCGTGGTGGCCGGTGTCGAGGCACACGAGCGCGCGCTCGCCGAGGGCGGCCACCTGCGCGTAGCTGGTGCCCCAGTCGGGAACGTCCATGTGGTAGAACGCCGGCTCGAAGAACTTGTACTCGAGCACGAGCCGCTGCTCGGGGCCGATCCGGTCGTAGATCTGCTGCAGCGAGTCGGCGAGGCGGTCCTGGCGGGCGCGCAGGTCGTCCTGGCCCGGGTAGTTGGTGCCGTCGGCGAGCCAGATCTTGAGGTCGCGGCTGCCGGTCTCGTTCATGACGTCGATGCACGCGTAGTGGTGATCGATCGCCTTCTGGCGGATGCGGGGGTCGGAGTGGGTGACGGAGCCGAGCTTGTAGTCGTCGTCTTGGAAGGTGTTGGAGTTGATGGTGCCGAGGGTCACGCCGTGGTCCTCGGCGTGCTTCGCGAGGTCGGCGTAGTTCTCGACCGTGTCCCACGGGATGTGCAGGGCGACGCTCGGGGCGAGGCCCGTGAACTTCTGCACCTGGGCGGCATCCGCGACCTTCTCGAACGGATCACGCGGCACGCCCGGCTGGGCGAAGACCTTGAAGCGGGTTCCGGAGTTGCCGAAGGCCCAGGAGGGCAGTTCGATCGCCTGCTCGTCGAGGAGGGGCGCGATCGCGGTGAGGTCGGTCATCGATATCCTTAGGTCTCATCGTTGAAACGATTCACGTTCAGGAACAACGTAGGCGGCGACGGGGCGGGCGTCAAGTCATCCGCTATCGTGACGACCGGTCAGCTACGTGTGGAGGGAGGGCCGGATGGCGGTCTCGATCCGCGACGTCGCCGAGCGCGCCGATGTCTCCGTCGGCACCGTGTCCAACGTGCTGAACCGCCCCGACCGCGTCTCCGAGGCGATCGTCACGCGCGTGCAGGACGCCATCCGCGCGCTCGGCTACGTGCGCAATGATGCTGCGCGACAGCTGCGCGCCGGCAGATCGAGCGCGGTCGGCCTCGTCGTGCTCGACGCCCGCAACCCGTTCTTCACCGACATCGCCCGCGGTGCCGAGGAGGAGGCGACCGAGCACGGCGTCGCCGTGCTGCTCGGCGACAGCGACGAGAAGCCCGAACGCGAGGCGGCCTACCTCGACCTCTTCGAGGAGCAGCGGGTGCGCGGTGTGCTCGTCTCGCCGCTCGGCGAGATCGGCGAGCGGCTCGAACGCCTGCGCTCGCTCGGCACGCCCGTGGTGCTCGTGGACCGGATGGCGGACGGCGCCGCCCTCAGCTCCGTCTCGGTCGACGACCTGGCGGGCGGCCGCACCGCGGTCACGCACCTGCTCGGTCTCGGTCGCCGCCGCATCGCGTTCGCCGCGGGACCCCTGTCGCTGCGCCAGGTCGCCGACCGCCTCGCGGGCGCCCGGGAGGCCGTCGCGGCTGTGCCGGGGGCGAGCCTCGAGACGCTCGAAGGCGCGGCGCTCTCGGTGCTCGAGGGGCGGCGGATGGGGGAGCAGCTCGTCGCGCGCCCCGCGGCCGCGCGCCCGGACGCGATCTTCGCCGCGAACGACCTGCTGGCCGTGGGGCTGCTGCAGGCGCTCGTGATGCGCGGGGAGGTGCGCGTGCCCGAGGATGTCGCGATCGTCGGCTTCGACGACATCGACTTCGCGAGCGCCACCGTGGTGCCGCTCAGCTCGATCCGGCAGCCGAGCCGACTCATCGGCCAGACCGCGCTCCGCATCCTGCTGGAGGAGGCCGACGATCCCGAGCTCGCGCCGCGGCAGGTGGTCTTCCAGCCCGAACTCGTCATCCGCGACTCGAGCGCCGGCTCATCCCCCCATCTCTGAGTGGTCTTCAGCTGCTCTGGGTCTCAGCCACCAGCGCGTCGATCGCCTTCGTCGAGAGGCGGTCATCGATCACCATGATCGCGGCCCCGCGGATGCCAGCGCCGGCACCGCCTCGCGCGGGAACGATATCGAGGTGCTGTGTCGCGAGAGGGATTGAGCGCCGATAGACGACCTCGCGGATGCCCGCGATGATCTCCTGCACATTGATGCCGAGGCGACCGCCGATCACGACGGTTGACGGATTGAGCACGCTTACACACGTCGCTGTGACCTCGCCGATGGCTCGTCCCGCCGCGCGGGCGGCATCGATGGCGACGGGGTCACCCGTGCGGATGCGGTTGATGAGTTCGCTCGTGCCGATCGCTTGCTCCGTCGGGTCGCCCACCAGTTGCGAGGCGAGCGCGACCGCGCTCGCTGTCGCCTCGAGATCGCGCTCGTCGTCACCATGGGGCACCTGAACGTGTCCGATATCGCCCGCCGATCCCCGAGCGCCTCTCTGCAGCACGCCGCCCGAGATGATCCCGGCACCGATCCCCGTGGAGACCTTGATGAAGAGCAGGTCGTCGACCTGCGGCCACGTCGTCGCGCGTTCGCCCAGTGCGAGCAGATTGACGTCGTTGTCGACCAGCACGGGCGCGTCCAGGCGTGCGCGCACGAACTCGGGGATGTCGAATCCGTCCCATCCGGGCATGATCGGCGGGCGTACCGGTCGGCCGGTCGAGTGCTCAACCGGCCCGGGGACGCCGATCCCGATCCCGATCACATCGGAGGCTGAGTATCCGGACTTCGCGAGCAGACGTTGTGCGGTCTCGGCCGCCCATCCGAGGATCGGTTCGGGTCCGTCGGAGATGAGCAGCTCGGTCCGATCCTCGACGAGGATGTTGCCGCCGAGATCGGTGACTCCGACGGCACCATGGGTGGCGCCGAGATCGACCCCGATTGTCACTCGCGATCCTTGGTTGAACGCCAGCATCGTCGCTGGTCGTCCGCCTGAAGATGCGTCGTGCCCGACTGGCTCGACGAGCCCGAGTTCGGCGAGTGCCTGGAGACGCATGACCACGGTCGTGCGTGCGAGGCCGGTCTCCTCCATCAAAGTCGCCCGGGTGCGTGGTCGTCCATCGCGGAGCAGCTGAAACAGCCCTCCGACCCCTGTGCTGGTGATGAGTGCCCTTTCTCTGGGTGCGAAATGGAACTGCCGAAGAATATACAGAAACAGGCTTGTCTACGGGAGAAGTACGGCTTCATTTGACACATAAAAGTCAAAAGGATTATGTTCGATGTCGTAACGAGCTACGCGGAGGTAGACGAGATGATGCTGGCCTACGAGGCGAACGCATGGGGTGGAGTGGTCGGCACCCCGGGCGCCGTGACTGACATCGGCTCCGGGTTCTATTTGACCCCCGGGGACCTGCGGCTCAGTCTCGACGCAATCGCCCGCGCGGGCTTCACCGGTGTGGAGCTCTTCGACGGCAACCTCCTTGCCTATGGCGACGATCTGGCCGCATTCCGACGTGAACTCGACGATCGCGGACTCGCCCTCACGGGGGTGTATTCGGGCGGCCACTTCATCTACGCAGATGCACACGCCGACGAGTTCGCCCGCTTCTCTCGCTCGATCGCGCTGGCAGCCGAGGCGGGAGCGCAGCACTACGTCCTGGGAGGCGGAGCGGTGCGTCACGACGGTCGTCGCTCCGATGACTTCCGGGTCATGGCCGAACTGCTCGACCGAGTCGTCGATGCCGCGACGGACGCGGGGATGACGGTGAGCTACCACCCCCATCTGGGGAGCCTGGCCGAGAGTCCCGACGAGATCGACGCACTCTTGTCCGCCTCGAAGGTCGGGCTGTGCGCCGACGTCGCCCACATCGCGGCCGCGGGCGGTGACCCGGCCGACATCATCCGCCGCTACGCGGAGCGGCTGCACTACGTGCATCTCAAGGATCTCGACCGGGCGAGCGGGTCGTTCGTGCCGCTCGGCGCGGGTGATCTCGATCTGGATGCCGTCGTCGACGCCGTGATCGATGCCGGATACGACGGCTGGTTCGTGGTCGAGGTCGACGGCTATGCGGGAGACCTCGACGAGGCCGCGGCCACGAGCTTCCAGTTCCTTCGGAACGGGAGACTTGCCGGCTGATCGGCCGGCGAGCAGACACCATCGCGCATCACCCTGCGCACCTGAAGTACACAGCAAAGGAGCACGTGCACGCCATGAAGTTCAAGAAGTCGCTCGTCGCCCTCGCGGCGCTCGCGAGTATGGTCGCCCTGGCGGGTTGTACACCCGCCGGCAGCACCACCAAGGAAGAGGTCGACCCCGCCATCGCCGCCGAGATCGACGCGGCTCTCAAGGAGATCACCGGTCAGGTGCTCAGCAAGGGGCCGAACGGTGAGGACCCGGCACCGGTCAGCGAGACCAAGGTGAGCGATGAACAGGCCGCCGAAGTCGCCAAGCTCGGACTTACCGCTGCCATCGTCATGCACTACGGCGGCAATGACTGGGCCAACGCGCAGATCGCGGGCCTCACCGCTGAGTTCGCCCGTCTCGGCATCGAGATCATCGCGACCACCGACGCGAACTTCGACCCGGCCAAGCAGGTCTCCGACATCGAGACCGTCCTCGCGCAGAACCCGGACATCATCGTCTCGATCCCTACCGACACCGTCGCGACGGCCAGCGCCTACCGCAAGGCCGTCGACCAGGGCGTGAAGCTCGTATTCATGGACAATGTGCCTTCGGGCTTCGTCGCGGGCAAGGACTACGTCTCGATGGTCTCGGCGGACAACTACGGCAACGGCGTCACCTCGGCCTACCTGCTCGCTCGCTCCCTGGGCGGCAAGGGCAAGATCGGCGTGATCTACCACGAGGCCGACTTCTTCGTCACTCAGCAGCGCTACGACGGCTTCCGCGCCACCATCACCGAGAAGTTCCCCGACATCGAGATCGTTCAGGAGCAGGGCATCGCCGGCCCCGATTTCGCTGGTGACGCGCAGGGTGTGGCGAATGCCATGCTGACCCGCAACCCCGATTTGGACGGCATCTGGGCGGTGTGGGATGTCCCCGCTGAAGGCGTGATGGCCGCAGCTCGCGCGACAGGCCGCACCGACATCAAGATCGCCACGCAGGACCTCGGCACCAACGTCGCCATCGCTCTGGCGAAGAACGAGATGATCGTCGGGCTCGGTGCCCAGCTGCCCTACGACCAGGGAGTGGCTGAGGCCGACCTCGCTGCATTGAACATTCTCGGTATCGAGGTGCCCGCGTATGTGGCGCTCAGCTCGCTGCCCGTCGACCACGACAACGTGCTCGAGGCGTGGAAGACCGTCTACCGCGCGGACCCGCCCGCGAGCATCACGAACGCGTTCGTCGAGTGATCACTCGGTGGGGCGGCCGGGTTCGGCCGCCCCACCGCAACCCAGCAGGAGAAGAAGATGGACAAGATCAACATCGCCATGATCGGCGGCGGCTTCATGGGCAAGGCGCACTCGATCGCCTACGCAGCCATGCCGATGCACTTCTGGCCGGCGCCCGCCAAGCCGGTCAAGAAGGTCGTCGTCGACGTGACCGAGGATCTCGCGCGCACGGCGGCGGAACGCTACGACTGGGAGCGCTACGCGACCGATTGGCGCGACGTGGTCGCCGATCCCGACATCGACGCGATCGACATCGCCACTCCGAACCACCTGCACGCCGAGATCGCGATCGCGGCGGCCGAAGCAGGCAAGCACATCATCTGCGAGAAGCCGCTGGCCTCCACCATCGAGGACGCGCGCCGGATGGTCGAGGCAGCAGAGAAGGCCGGGGTCGTGACCGCCGTGGCGTTCAACTACCGCAGGACCCCCGCTGTCGCGCTCGCGAAGAAGTACATCGAGGAGGGCAGCCTCGGGCGCATCCTCAACTTCCGAGGAACCTATCTGCAGGACTGGAGCGCCGACCCGAACTCGCCGCTCAGCTGGCGCTTCCAGAAGGACATCGCCGGCTCGGGTGCGGTGGGTGACATCGGTTCGCACGTGGTCGACCTCGCCCGGTACCTCGTCGGCGAGATCACCGACGTCACCTCGATCGTGTCGACCTTCATCGCCGAACGCCCGCTGCAGGCGGGCGGATTCGACGCGCTCGGCGCATCCACGAAGTCCGACGGGCCGCGTGGCGCTGTCGACGTCGACGACGAGGCGATCAGCCTCGTGCGCTTCGCGAACGGCGCCGTCGGCTCGATCGAGGCGACACGCAACGCCTGGGGGCGCAACAACTTCATCACCTTCGAGATCCACGGCGAGGAGGGGTCGCTCTTCTTCAACTATGAGAACCGCGACCAGCTTCAGGTGGTGTTCAAGAGCGACGCAGCAGACCGCCGCGGGTTCCGCACGATCTACACGGGACCCAACACCCCTTACGGGGAGCACCTGTGGCCGATCCCCGCGCTCGGAATCGGCTATGCCGAGACGAAGATCATCGAGGCGCACGACTTCGTCACGGCGATCGTCGAGGGCGGCCGGGTGCGTCCCGACTTCACCGACGGCTACCAGACCGCTCTCGTCGACGAGGCGATCCTCGAGTCGGGGCGCACAGGATCTTGGGTGAGCGTGCCGCAGTATGTCCGCGCAGATGGCTGAACCCACCAGCGCATCGCCTGCGGTGCGGATGCGTAGCATCGTCAAGAACTTCGGGCCGGTGGAGGTGCTGAAGTCTGTCGATCTCGACATCCATGCGGGTCGCGTACATGCGCTGGCCGGAGAGAACGGCGCCGGCAAGTCGACGCTCATGAAGATCCTGCAGGGGGTCTATCCCATCACCTCGGGGGTAATCGAGATCGACGGTGTCGAGGTCGACATCCAAGACACCGCGGATGCGGAGGCCTCCGGGATCGGCATGGTGTTTCAGGAGTTCAGCCTCATCCCCTCGATGACCGTGGCGCAGAACATCTTTCTGAACCGCGAGTTTCGCGGGCGGAGCGGGCTGATCGACGATCGCGCGGCTGAGCGGCGTGCACGCGAGCTGTTCCGCGACCTCGGTGTCGACATCGATCCGGCCGAGCGCGTCGAGAACCTCGGCACCGCCTACTGGCAGCTCGTCGAGATCGCCAAGGCGATCGCCAAGGATGCGCGCGTGCTCGTCATGGACGAACCCACGGCGAGCCTCGCCTCTCATGAGGTCGAGCGGTTGTTCGAGCTGATCGGCATGCTCCGTGGGCGTGGGATCGCGATCGTCTACATCTCGCACCGCATGGACGAGATCCGTCGCATCGCAGACGAGATCACCGTGCTCCGGGACGGACGCGTCGTGCTGAGCGATGCCGTGTCCGCGCTCAGTCCCGCGGCCATCATCGAGGCGATCATCGGGCGTCGTCTGGCGAGCGACCTTGTCTATCGTGAGCGGTCGCGCCCTGCCGACGCGCCCGTGCTGCTTCGCGCACGGGAGCTTTCGAGCGGGAAGGTGCTCGAATCGGTGAGCCTCGAGGTGCGCGCGGGCGAGATCGTCGGACTCGCCGGGCTGATGGGGAGCGGGCGCACCGAGTTCGCACGCGTCGTCGCGGGGATGGATCGCATGAGCGGCGGTGAGCTCGTCGTCGGTGACCATCGTGGCGGCTTCCCCCATGCGCTCGCGGCTCAGCGCGCCGGGGTGGCGCTCATCCCCGAGGACCGCCGAGATCAGGGACTCGTGCTCGAGCACTCGGTATCCGACAACCTCGTGCTGCCCGTCATCGATCGGCTCCGCGCTGGGCTGTTGGTGAGCACGTCGAAGGTTCGCGCTCTCACCGGGGAGCTCGTTCAACGGTTCTCGGTGAAGGTGGCCGACCCGTATGCCGCGGTCGGGCTGCTCTCGGGAGGCAACCAGCAGAAGGTCGTCGTGGCCAAGTGGATCAACACCGACCCCCGCGTACTCGTCATGGACGAGCCGACCGCGGGGGTCGACATCGGCACCAAGACCGAGATCCTCGAGATGGTGCGCGAGTTCGCCTCGGCGGGAAATGCGGTCGTCTTCATCTCATCCGAACTCCCCGAACTGCTTGCCGTCGCCGACCGCGTCGTGGTGCTTCGCGGCGGGCGCTCGGTGCGCGAGCTGAGCCGATCCGAGATCAGCACAGAAGAGCAACTTCAACTCATCATCCAAGGAGAAGCAGCATGACCGCCGTCGACACGGCACGCCCTTCCGTCCTATCCCGCCTTCGGGCGCGGATGGATTGGCGCAGCAACATCATCTACATCGCGTTCGCGGTGGTGTTCCTCCTCTTCGCCGTGCTCCTCGGCGGCGACGGGTTCCTCTCCTCGACCAACCTTCTGAACATCGTCCGTCAGACCGCGACCATCTCGATCATGGCGGTGGCCATGACCTTCGTCATCGCCAACGCCGAGATCGACCTGAGCGTCGGCTCGATCGCAGGCCTCTCGTCCGTCGTCACCGCGATGACGGTGACGCAGTTCGGGCTGGTGCCCGGCATCCTCGCCGGTCTCGCCTCGGGTGCTGTCGTCGGTGCGATCAACGGTGGACTCGTCGCCTGGCTCAAGATCCCGTCCTTCCTCGTCACGCTCGGCATGCTCGGGCTCGCGGCGGGCGTCGCACAGTGGATCACCTCATCCGCACCCCAGCCGATCACCGACCCGATCTACGTCATGATCTTCGGCGGCGGCGATTTCGGCCCCATCCCCGGGCTGCTCGTCTGGACCGCGGTCGCCGTCGCGATCGGCTGGGTCGTGATGAATCGCACCCGCTACGGCCGCCGCGTGCTTGCGACGGGTGGTAACCCGAACGCCGCAGCTTTCACCGGTATCCGCACAGCACGGATCAAGTTCATGGTGCTGCTCGTCTCCGGCATCGTCGCGGCACTCGCCGGAATGCTCTACGCCGGTCGACTTGAGTCCGGGCGCTTCCAGTGGGGCCAGGGCGACGAGCTCACGGTGATCGCCGCGGTGATCCTCGGCGGAACGAGCCTCTTCGGCGGGCGGGGCGCCATCATCGGTACCCTCTTCGGTTCGCTGTTCATGGGACTCGTGAACAACGGTCTCATCCTCGCCGGGCTCGATGTGGCGCAGCAGCAGGTCGTGCGGGGCGCGATCATCATCGCGGCGGTCGCTCTGTCGAGGAAGAAGTGAGCCTCGAGGCGGCACCGGTGCGCAGCGGGATCATCGGCACCGGCTTCATGGGCACGGCGCACACCCGGGCCGTGCGCGCCGCCGGTGGCGAGGTGCGTGCCTACGCCGGACGAGACCTCGGACGTGTGGCGGAGGCCGCCGCTGCGGCGCGCGTTCCGCAAGTGCTCAGCGCACACGAGTTGATCGCTCACCCCGAGATCGATCTGGTGCACATCTGCACGCCCAACGCTCAGCATCTTGAGCTGGCGCGTGCGGCGATCGCCGCGGGCAAGCATGTGGTGTGCGAGAAGCCACTCGCCGCGAGTGAGGCCGACGCGCGGGAGTTGGTCGAGGCAGCCGCACAAGCGGGTGTGGTGGCCGCCGTGCCCTTCGTCTACCGGTTCTACCCGACCGCACGTGAGGCACGTGCCCGCATTCGCGAGGGCGGGGAACGCGTGTGGCTTGCGCACGGCCACTATCTCCAGGACTGGCTGGCGGAACGCTCTTCCTACAATTGGCGGGTCGCGGATGGTGATTCGCGGGCCTTCGCTGACATCGGCGTGCACTGGTGCGACCTCTTCGAGTTCGTCACCGGCCACCGGATCAGTCGCCTTCTCGCGCAACGCTCTCGACTTCATGAGACACGCGTGCGCGGCGCGCAGGAGATTCCCGTCGAGACCGAAGATGGCGTCACGATGCTCTTCGAGACCGACCGTGGTGCGACCGGATCGCTCGTCGTCTCCCAGGCGACGCATGGTCGAAAGAACCGCCTGTGGCTCTCCGTCGACGGCGAGTCGCACTCCTACGCCTTCGATCAGGAAGCACCCAACGAACTCTGGGTCGGTGCAAGCACCGGTGTGTCCGTCATCCCCAAGGGGGTCGAGACGACGTCCTTCCCCGATGTCGCTCGCTATGTCACGGTGCCATCCGGCCACCCACAGGGGTACCAGGATTGCTTCGCTTCGTTCATCACGGACGTGCATCGGGCGATCGCCGGAGAAGCGGTAGACGGGCTCCCCACCTTCGCCGACGGCGCTCGGGCCGCGCGACTCACGGAAGCCGTGATCGAATCGTCCCAGGGGGCGCGCTGGGTGGAGACGGAGCCCTCGTCGCAGCCGCACAGGAGGATCGCATGAGCACAGCACGGCTACCGGTGACACTCTTCACGGGCCAATGGGCGGACCTGCCCCTTACCGAGGTCGCGGCGCTCGCAGCAGGCTGGGGCTACGACGGGCTCGAACTGGCCTGCTCGGGTGACCACCTCGATCTCCAGCGTGCCGATGAGGACGAGGCCTATCTCCGGGGTGTCAGACAGCTGCTCGATCACCACGGTCTGGATCTCTTCGCCATCTCGAACCACCTCTCAGGCCAGGCGGTGTGCGATTCGCCGATCGATTTTCGCCATGAAGCGATTCTGCGGCCCTATGTGTGGGGTGATGGCGACGCCGAGGGAGTGCGTCGTCGCGCCGCCGACGACATGAAGCGCGCCGCACGGGTAGCACGGAAACTCGGCGTGGACACCGTGGTCGGGTTCACCGGTTCCTCCATCTGGCCGTATCTGGCGATGTTCCCGCCTGTGCCATCCTCGGCGATCGATGAGGGCTACGAGGACTTCGCGCGGCGATGGAACCCGATCCTCGACGTGTTCGACGCGGAGGGGGTGCGCTTCGCACATGAGGTTCATCCTGGGGAGATCGCCTACGACTATGTGACGAGCGTCAAGGCGCTCGAGGCACTCGACCATCGTGAAGCGTTCGGATTCAACTGGGATCCGAGCCACATGATGTGGCAGGGCATCGACCCTGTCGGCTTCATCGTGGACTTCGCCGAGCGCATCTACCACGTCGATTGCAAGGACACCCGCGTGCGGCCGTCCACGGGTCGCGCGGGCGTTCTCGGTTCGCATCTGCCGTGGGGCGACCCGCGCCGGGGATGGGACTTCGTCTCGACTGGGCGGGGTGATGTTCCGTGGGAGGACGCGTTCCGTGCGCTGGCCTCGATCGGATACGGCGGCCCCATCTCGGTCGAGTGGGAAGACGCCGGGATGGATCGGCTGCACGGGGCGCGCGAGGCGGTGGGCTTTGTGCGCTCCCTGCTCTGGGAGCTTCCCGAGGCATCCTTCGATGCCGCCTTTTCGTCGCAGTAGGGGCAGACTGAGCACCGTGTCGACGGGCGCAGGGTCGAGCTCCTCGTCACGGGGGAGTCGACCGCGAACCCGTTGGACGGCATGATGAGCAGGTGAGCGATCCCACCACCCCGCAGAGCCCTGAGGCGGCAGCTGTCGTGCCCGAAACACCGTCCGTCGCCGCACCGCCCGACGCCGTCGCGGCCGCGCGGAAGAAGGCCCGCCGCGGCACGATCATCGCGGGGGCCCTCGCCCTTCCGCTCGTGACCCTCGGCGTGATCCTGCTCGCCGTGCCGCTCGCCGTCTGGTATCTCAGCACCGTCATCCGCACCCTCGTCGTCGTGGTCGCCAACATCGTGAGCGGCTCGGGGGCGGCGAAGGACGCCAACTCGACCCTCGGGCAGATCGACCCGGCCGCGCTCGGCGGGGTCACGCTCGGCTTCGCGATCGTCGGTCTCGTGTTCGTGGTCGCGGGGTGGCTCGTCAGCTTTCTCGTGCTGCGCGCCCACAGGATCGACCGCCCGGGCTACGTGACCGGCTTCGGCGTGACCGTGGGTCTCGTCATCGCGACCCTGCTCACCGCGACCGTCGGCGCGCTCACCGGCCTCATCTTCGGCACGGCCCAGACGGTCGGCCAGGTGCTCGGCAACGCCGCGCTCGGGATCGCCCTCACGACGATCGGATCGGTCGCCGTCACGGTCGGCACCGGCATCCTGGTGTGGCTGTGGATGGAGCGACTGTTCCGGGCGCCCGTCGCCGAGCCCGCCGCCCCGCACCTCGGTGATCGCTGAGTGGTCGGTTTCTGGCCTCAAACCGCTGGTTTGAGGCCAGAAACCGACCACTCAGGGGGTGCGGGTCAGTCGTTCGCGCGATGAGCCTCGAGGAACTCGTAGAGCTCGCGGTCGTCGACGCCCGGGTAGGTGCCAGACGGCAGCGGGCTGAAGATGTGCGCGTGCACCTTCGCGCTCGTCCAGGCCCGGCCTGCCCAGCGCGCGGCGAGCTCGGCCGGCGGGCGTTTGCAGCAGGCCGCATCCGGACACCGTGACTGCTCGCGGCGCGTCTCCTCCCGCCCGCGGAACCACTTCGACTCGGCGAACGGCACCCCGATCGTGATCGAGAACTCCTCGGTCGCGCTCGTCCCCGTCTGGCTCGACTCGAAGAAGGTGCCCTCGGGGGTGTCGGTGTACTGGTAGAACTCGGTCGTGCGGTTGGTGCGGGCGAACGCGGTGCGCGCGGCCCAGTAGCGGCACACGATCTGCCCCTCGATGCCGCCCGTGACATCCGTCGGCAGTCGCAGCCCGTCGTTCTCGTAGGCGCGCGCGACCGCGCCTCCGTCGTCGACCCGCAGGTAGTGCACCCGCATGTCGAGGTGCGCGGTCGCGAGGTTGGTGAAGCGCAGCGCCGCCGCCTCGTGGGTGACCCCGAAGGCGTCGCGGAAGTCTTCGATGGCGATGTCGCGATCGGCCTTCGCCTGGCTGAGGAATCGCACGGCGTGGCTGCGGGGCATGAGGCAGGCGGCCGCGAAGTAGTTGATCTCGAGCCGCTGCTGCAGGAACTCGGCGTAGTCGCGCGGCGCGTGATGCTCGAGCAGCCGGTGCGCGATCGCCTGCAGCGCCATCGAGCGGAGGCCGTGGCCGCCCGGGATGGATGCCGGCGGCAGGTAGATCCGTCCGTTCTCGAGGTCGATCACCGAGCGGGCGGAGTGCGGCAGGTCGCCCACGTGCACGAGCTCGAAACCGAGCCGCTGAGCGATGACCGCGACCATGCGGTGGGTCATCGCCCCGCCCTCGTAGCCGGCGTCGCGCATGACGCCTTCCGCGAGCTCTTCGATCGCGGGGAGGTGGTTGTCGCGTTCGCGCATGCCCGCACGCAGCTCGGTGTTGGCGCGGCGCGCCTCCTCGGGGGTGGCGATCTTCTCGCGCGAGCGGCGGTCGAGTTCGCGATGCAGCCCGACGAGGGTTTCGAGCACCTCGTCGGGCATGGAGCGGCCGGCGCGCAGCGCGGGCAGGCCGAGCTCCGCGTAGAGGGCGCCGGTCTGCGCGCGCTCGAGTTCGATCTCGAGGGCCGCGCGTTCGGTGGGGGGCGTGTCGTCGAGCAGTTCGCCGACCGGGATGCCGAGCCGCCCCGCGACGGCGGACAGCAGCGAGAGCCGCGGTTCGCGTCTGCCGTTCTCCATGAGGGAGAGCTGGCTGGGGGAGACCCCGACGGCGTCGCCGAGCTCGCCGAGGGTGAGGCCGGCGGCGGTGCGGAAGTGGCGCATCCGCTGGCCGAGGGTGGAGAGATCGGGCATGGATGCACGATATGGCAATTTTGCACATTATTTCCACCGATATCTCTCATTCCGAGGCGTGAAGTGCGCGCAGGGTGGAATCACGCCGATTCTTCAGGAGGATCTCATGGCCGCATCCCCCACCCCCGTCGCCGCCGTCCGTTCGCTCGAGGACTGGGTCGCCGAGAACGTCGAACTGCTCCAACCGGATCGCGTCGTCTGGATCGACGGCTCGCGCGCCCAGCTCGACGGCCTGCTGCACGAGATGGTCGCCGAGGGGCGCATCATCCGCCTCAACCCCGAGCACCGGCCCTACAGCTTCCTCGCCCGCAGCGACCCGGATGACGTGGCGCGCGTCGAGGCGCGCACCTTCATCTGCTCGCAGCAGGAGGAGGATGCCGGCCCCACCAACAACTGGCGTGACCCGGATGCGATGCGCGCGGAGTTGCGCGAGCTCTTCGCGGGCGCGATGCGCGGCCGCACGATGTACGTGCTGCCGTTCTCGATGGGTCCGGTGCGGGGCGCGCTGTCGCGGTACGGCGTGCAGCTGACCGACTCGGCCTACGTCGTCGCCTCGATGTCGATCATGACGCGCGTGGGCGACGCGGTGCTCGAGCGCATCCGGGCTGGCGCCCGCTGGGTGCCGGCGCTGCACTCGGTCGGCGCTCCGCTCGAGCCCGGGCAGGAGGACGTCGCCTGGCCGTCGAACCCGGTCAAGTACATCTGCCACTTCCCCGAGTCCCGCGAGATCGTCTCCTTCGGCTCGGCCTACGGGGGCAACGCGATCCTCGCGAAGAAGTCGTTCGCGCTGCGGATCGCCTCCGTGATGGCCCGCGACGAGGGCTGGCTCGCCGAGCACATGCTGCTGCTGCGGGTGACCGATCCGCGGGGGCGCCGCTTCCACATCGCCGCGGCGTTCCCGTCCGCGTGCGGCAAGACCAACTTCGCGATGCTGCGCTCGGCGCTGCCCGGCTGGGAGGTGGAGACGATCGGCGACGACATCGCCTGGCTCGCCCTCGGATCCGACGGCCGACTGCGGGCCATCAACCCGGAGGCGGGCTTCTTCGGCGTCGCGCCCGGCACCGGCGTCGACACCAACCCCACCGCGATCGACACCCTCTGGGGCAACACGATCTTCACCAACGTCGCGCTCCGAGAGGACGGCGACGTCTGGTGGGAGGGGCTCACCGCCACCCCGCCCGAGAACCTCACCGATTGGCAGGGCCGGCCGTGGACCCCGGATGCGGGCCGCCCGGCCGCGCACCCCAACTCGCGTTTCACGGTCTCCGCCGCGCAGTGCCCCTCGATCGCCGCCGACTGGGACGACCCGAACGGGGTGCCGATCGACGCGATCATCTTCGGCGGTCGCCGCGCGAGCAATGTGCCGCTGGTCGTGGAGGCGCGCGACTGGGAGCACGGCGTGTTCCTCGGCGCGACGATCGCCTCCGAGCGCACCGCGGCGGCCGAGGGCGCGCTCGGCGAGCTGCGCCGCGATCCGTTCGCGATGCTGCCGTTCTGCGGCTACAACATGGGCGACTACATGAACCACTGGCTCGAGGTGGGTCAGCGCCTGCGCCGCACCGGCGGGGTGCCTGCCGTCTACCAGGTGAACTGGTTCCGCAAGGATGCCGACGGGGCGTGGCTGTGGCCGGGCTTCGGGGAGAACGGCCGGGTGCTCGCCTGGATCATCGAGCGGATCGCCGGCGAGGCCGCCGCATCCGACACCGCGCTCGGCAAGGTGCCCGCCGTGGGCGCCGTCGACTTCCGGGCTGCGGGCGTCACCGACGAGCAGTGGCAGGAGCTGTTCCGCATCGACGAGGCTGCTCTGCTCGCGGAGGCGGATGACACCGAGGCGTTCCTCGACGGATTCGGCGACAGGCTACCGGAGGCCCTCCGCCGCCAGCTCGCGGGCCTGCGCGAACGGCTCGGCGCACCGGCGGGGAAGAAGGCCGTCGCGTGAGCTTCGTCCTCGGCACGGCGGTGCCCGACCGCAACCTCGCGCTCGAGCTGGTGCGCGCGACGGAGGCGGCCGCCATCCGCGCCTCGGCGTTCATCGGCCTCGGCGACAAGATCGCCGCCGACGGTGCGGCGGTGGATGCGATGCGCGCCTTCCTCGGCACGGTCGCGTTCCGCGGCACGGTCGTGATCGGCGAGGGGGAGAAGGACAAGGCCCCCATGCTCTTCAACGGCGAGGTGGTCGGCACGGGTGATGGACCCGAGTGCGACATCGCGGTCGACCCGATCGACGGCACGGCGCTCACCGCGGCCGGTCGGCCGAACGCGATCTCGATGATCGCCGCATCCGACCGCGGCACGATGCTGGATGCGTCGAGCGTGTTCTACATGGACAAGATCGTCACGGGCCCGGCGGGCGTCGACATCGTCGACATCCGTCGTCCGATCGGCGACAACCTGCGCGCGCTCGCGAAGGCCTCGGGCAAGATGGTCGGCGATCTCGCGGTGGGCGTGCTCGACCGACCGCGCCACGAGGGGCTCGTGGCTGACATCCGTGCGGCGGGTGCCGGGGTCCGCCTGCTGCTCGACGGCGATGTCGGGGGTGGGATCGCGGCGGCATCCGAGGACGGCGATCTCGATATGTGCGTCGGCATCGGAGGCAGCCCGGAGGGGGTCGCCACGGCATGTGCCGTCAAGGCGCTCGGCGGGCTGATCCAGGGGCGGCTCGTGCCGGGTGACGATGCCGAGCGCGCGCGTGGTGAGGCTGCGGGGCTCGAGTTCGATCGGGTCTACGAGGCGAACGACCTGGTGCGCGGCGACAACACCTTCTTCGTGGCGACCGGGGTGACGGATGGCGCGCTGCTCGAAGGGGTGCGCAAGCTCGGTTCGATCGTGCGCACCGAGTCGATCGTGGTGCGTGGTCGTTCGGGCACGGTGCGGCGGATCACCGCCGACTACCGTGCCGAGCGCTGGGTGTAGCGGGGAACCCCGCGCAGCCCGCTCACCCGCCCTCACATTGCCAGACAATCTGATATTGTCTGACAATCATGACGGCGACGGATGCGACAGTGGCGATGCGCCCGGATGCCGTGGTCGCCTCGCTCCGCACCGCGATCCTCGCGGGGACCCTCTCTCCCGGCGCGGCGGTCACCGAAGCGCTCATCTCCGAAACCTTCGGCGTCGCCCGCCCCACCGCGCGCATCGCGATCGACCGGCTCGTCGCCGACGGCATCCTCGAACGCGAACCGCATCACGCGGCGCGCGTGCGCCGACTCGACCGCGACGATCTCGCCGACCTCTTCGCGGCCCGAGCCGCCGTCGAGTCCGCAGCCGTCGAACTGCTCGCCACCACTGCCACGGTGCCGCAGGCCGCATCCGCCGCCCACGAGCAGTTGCTCGCACTCGACTCGGACTCCTCCTACTGGGCGATCGATCTCGCCTTCCACCGCGCGCTCGTGCAGGGCGCGCCATCGATCCGGCTGCCGCGGCTGCACGACCAGCTGATGGGCGAGATCGAGTTCGCCCTCGCCCAGGTCGACGCCCACCGCCTGCGCTCGACGCGCGAGGTGGCCGCCGAGCACGGCCGCATCCTCGCCGCGGTCGCCGCGGGCGACACCGCGCTCGCCGAAAGCCTGACCCGTGCCCACATCCTCGCGTCGCGCGACCGCCTGCTCGCGCACCTCGACTCCGACCCCGGAAGGTGACCCCGATGGTCAAGCGTCAGTTCCCCCGCCCGCGTGAGGTCTTCGGCCTCATGAAGTTCGCCTCGCCCGAGTTCGACGGCAAGAAGCGGCGACTCTCGAAGGCGCTCACGATCGCCGACCTCCGCGACATCGCGAAGCGGCGAACACCCAAGGCGGCCTTCGACTACACGGATGGCGCGGCCGAGGGCGAGCTCTCGCTCGCGCGTGCCCGCCAGGCCTTCGAGGATGTCGAGTTCAGCCCGCGCATCCTCCGGCCGGCGAGCGACGTCGACACCAGCTCGACGATCCTCGGCGGCCCGTCGGCCTTTCCGCTCGCGATCGCGCCCACCGGGTTCACGCGCCTCATGCAGACCGAAGGCGAGATCGCGGGAGCGGGTGCGGCGGGTGCGCTCGGCATCCCCTTCACCCTCTCGACCCTCGGCACGACCTCGATCGAAGACGTGAAGGCGGCGAATCCGACGGGACGCAACTGGTTCCAGCTCTATGTGATGCGCGACCGCGAGATCTCCTACGGGCTCGTCGAGCGCGCGGCGGCGGCCGGCTTCGACACGCTCCAGTTCACGGTCGACACCCCCGTCGCGGGTGCCCGGCTGCGGGACAAGCGCAACGGCTTCTCGATCCCGCCGCAGCTGACCCTCGGCACGATCGTCAACGCGATCCCGCGGCCGTGGTGGTGGTTCGACTTCCTCACCACCCCGACCCTCGAGTTCGCCTCGCTCTCGACGACCGGCGGAACGGTCGGCGAGCTGCTGGATGCCGCCATGGACCCCACGATCTCCTTCGACGACCTCGACGTGATCCGCGGCATGTGGCCGGGCAAGATCGTCGTGAAGGGGGTGCAGAACGTCGAGGATGCGCGGCTGCTGGCCGACCGCGGCGTCGACGGCATCGTGCTCTCCAACCACGGCGGTCGCCAGCTGGATCGTGCGCCGATC
This sequence comes from Leifsonia xyli, assembly GCA_003243275.1. GTDB lineage: Bacteria > Actinomycetota > Actinomycetes > Actinomycetales > Microbacteriaceae > Homoserinibacter. Next base: position 460,767 of record QFQR01000002.1, read on the forward strand.
CCCTTCCACCTGCTGCCGGATGTGGTGCGCGAGGTGGGCGGGGATGTCGAGATCGGCGTCGACACCGGCATCATGAACGGGGCCGACATCGTCGCCTCGGTGGCGCTCGGTGCGAGATTCACGATGATCGGCCGCGCCTACCTCTACGGGCTGATGGCGGGCGGTCGCGCGGGCGTCGACCGCACCCTCGAGATCCTCACGGGCGAGCTCGTGCGCACCATGAAGCTGCTGGGGGCCTCCTCGCTCGCCGAGCTCGAACCCGCCCACGTGACGCAGCTCGAACGCCTCGTTCCGCGCGCTCGCGCCTGACGCCGCTCGCGCCGAGCGGGCGGGGCCGGGGCTCGGTGCCGGGGCTCGGCTCGGGGTTCAGCGGGTCGCCGCGATGACGCGGTGCAGGGCCTTGCGCAGCGCGTCGAGCTCGTCGAGGCTCATCCCGAGTCGTTCGACGATGCGTGGCGGGATGGTCTCGGCCTGCGCGCGCAGGGCGGCTCCCGCATCCGTCGTGGTGATCTCGAGCATCCGTTCGTCGCTCACGCTGCGTCGGCGGGTGAGGTAGCCGAGTGATTCGAGACGCTTGAGCAGGGGCGAGAGCGTCGCGGGGTCGAGCTGCAGCTCCTCGCCGAGCTCGCGTACCGAGCGGGGGCTCTTCTCCCAGAGGGCGAGCATCACGAGGTACTGCGGATGCGTGAGTCCGAGCGGTTCGAGCAGCGGTCGGTAGACCGCGTTGACGCTGCGCGAGGCGACCGCGAGCGCGAAGCACACCTGGTTCTCGAGGGCGAGCAGATCGGGGGCGTCGGCCATGGTCACCATCGTACGCAATTAGTTAGTACACTAACGATCATGGCGCGAACGAATGAGGGCGGAACCGGCGGATTCAGCCGGGGCAACGACTTCAGCGGCGGCCGGGGATTCTTCAACCGGCTGAACCGGCGCCTCTTCCCCTGGCTCGGGCCGCCGCCGCTCGGACCGTACGACCAGCCCGCGGCCGTCCCAGCGGCCGAGCGCGGTTGCCCCCTGTGCGGCGCGCCGATGTCGGAGCACAGCAAGGGGATGAGCGACGGTCGCACCATCCTGCGGTGCCCCGCGGAGGCCGCGCGGGGCTGAGATCCTGGTTGGTAAGGTAAGCCTTACTTCCTCTCGACGACAGGACCCGCATGAGCTTCCGCGATGCCCGCAAGTACGACGCGCACGCCCTGCTGGAGGTGGTGCGCACCGAGCAGCTGAGCCCCCACATGGTGCGCGTCACCGTGGCGGGCGATGACCTCGCCACCTTCCCCGACCACGGCTTCGACCAGTGGTTCCGGCTGTTCCTGCCGCGCCCTGCGCACGACGACGCGCTCGGGCGCCTGCCGAAGAAGGTCGATGTGCTCGGCACCCTGGCCTTCATGCGGATGCCGGCCGGCGCCCGCCCCGTCATGCGCTGCTACACCGTGCGGGAGCTGCGCCGCGAGCAGCGGGAGCTCGATATCGACTTCGTGGTGCACGGGGATGCGGGGGTCGCGGCACCGTGGGCGCGCGCGGCGCAGCCAGGCGAGCGGCTCGCGATCATCGATCAGGGTCCCGGCTACGACCTGCGCGAGGGCATCGAGCACCACCTGCTCGTGGCCGACGACACGGGTCTGCCTGCCGTGCTCGGCATCCTGCGCTCGCTGCCCCGGCACCATCGGGGCGCGGCATGGGTCGAGATCCCGGATGCCGCCGACGCCCAGCCGCACGAGGCGCCCGAGGGCGTCGAGGTGCGCTGGATCGTGCGCGAGCCGGGGACGAAGCCCGGTTCGACCGTGCTCGCCGCGGTGCAGGCGGAGCCCGTGCCGAGCGAGCCGTTCACCGCCTACCTCGTGGGCGAGCAGGCACTGCCCACGGCGCTACGGCGCTGGCTCGTCGCCGAGCACCGCGTGCCCAAGGACCGCATCGCCTTCGTCGGGTACTGGCGGGAGGGCAAGGCCTACATGTGACCGCCTGCGCACCTCAGCCGAGGAGCGCCGGCTCCCGGGTGGCCGAGTTCGCCGCCAGTTGGCTGCGCACGAGCGGCAGCGCGCGGGAGAGGGAGGTCTCGATGCGCTCCTCCAACTCATCCGAGTCCACCCGGTAGTCGGTGAAGTCGCGCTCGTTCGCGAAGATGCCGAGCGGCAGAGTGAGCGACTGGAAGAAGCCGAACAGGGGCCGCATCTGGTGCTCCACGAGCAGCGCGTGCCGATCCGATCCGCCGGTCGCCGTCAGCACCACCGGGGTGTCGACGAGCGCGTACTGGTCGACGTAGTCGAAGAACAGCTTGAACAGGCCCGAATAGGTGGCCCGATAGGCGGGCGAGCCCACGACGAGCACATCGGCGGTCTCGACCGCGTCGAGCGCCTCCCGCGCCGCGGCTCCGAGGTTCGCACGGTATCCGCCCGTCGCGAGGGCAGGCAGCACGGTCGCCAGCTCGATGATCTCGGCCCGTCCGCCGAGCTTGCCTGCGAACGCCTCGGACACCCGGCGCACGAGGGCGGTCGTGCGCGACGGGTCGGTCGGACTCCCGCTCACCCCGACCACGCGGATGGTGTCGCTCATGCGCTGCTCCTCCCTCCGCGAACGATCCGCGGCGGCGTCCCGATCCTGTCACCGACGGGGCGGCGCCCGCGCAATACGTCCCGAGGTTGCCTTTCGTGACGCCGTGTTGCGCGGCGCGCGCGGTTCGGATCGGATGCCAGGCGCGCGCCCCTGCCGCGGCATCGCGGGTGCGGTGCACAATGGGCGCCATGGACATCCCCGCGCTCGCACCCTCGGTGGCCGTGCCGTTCCGCGTCACGGTCGGCGCCACGCTCGTGACCGCCTTCGCGGGGCTCGGGCTCGCGATCTACGACCTCGTCGCATCCGGATGGAGCGAGAGCTTCCTCTACGCGACGGGGCGCAGCCTGGTCTTCCTGTTCATCGCGATCGCCGTCTCGATCGCCCGCTGGCCGGCCGGTGCCGTGCTCGCCGCCGGCGCGATCGCGCTGGTCAACGTGCTCGACACCGTCGTCGGCGTGATCCGCGGCGACGCACTGTTCATCGTCGCGCCGATCGTGCTCGCCCTCGTGAGCGGTGCCGCGGCACTCTGGCTCAACGCGGCGATCCGTCGCTCCCGCTGAGCTCGGAGGCGCCGCCTGAGACGTCGGAGGAGTCTCAGGCCCGTCACGCGGTAGGCCGCGCCGGACGCCGTGTCAACCCCGTGTCGCGCCCGCCGCATCCGGGGTGGGATGGCAGCACGAGACGTGAGAAGGAGGACGACATGGGGTTCATGGACGACGCGAAGGATGCGGCCGAAGCCACCGGCAAGAAGGTCGGGGAGTGGGTCGACGACACCAAGGAGCGCATCGGCGACAAGGTCGACGAGGTGAAGGCCGACGCCGAGGTCACACGTGCCGAGGCCGAGCGCGACAGCGTGCACGCGAAGAACGAGTACAAGGAGAAGTTGCGGGACGAGCACTGACGCGAACTCCCACGCCACCCCGTGTCCCGGCTAGCCTCGGGGCATGGGGTGGAATCCGTTCCGGCGCGCACCGCTGCTGCATGTCGCCCAGGATGTCGGCGACGGCCCGGTGGTGGTGTTCATCCACGGCATCGCCTCCTCGTCGCTCACCTGGACCTACGTCGTGCCGCTGCTGCAGGATCGCTATCGCACCATCTGCATCGATCTGCTCGGCTTCGGCGGCTCGCCCATGCCCGAGGACTCCGAATACACGCTCAAGGATCACGTGGATGCGGTGGCCCGCACGATCGACTCCTTGAAGCTGCGCGAGCCGTTCGTGCTCGTCGGGCACTCGATGGGCGCGCTCATCGCGCCGCGCTACGCCGCCCGCAACCCGAAGCGGGTGCGTCGGCTCGTGCTCGTCAGCCCGCCCATCTACGTCAACCCCTCGGCGCTCTCGGACGATCGCGACCGCGTCGTGCAGGACTTCTACCTCAAGGCCTACCGCTACATCCGGGAGAACCGCGAGTTCACGCTGCGCAACGGCGGGATCGTCGGGCGGATGCTCGAGATCCCGAAGGTCATGGACATCAACGAGCGCACCTGGGTGCCGTTCGTGAAGTCGCTCGAGCACACCATCGAGTCGCAGACCACCATCAGCGACCTCGCGGCGCTGCGCATCCCCGTCGAGATCGTCTACGGCACCCTCGACGAGTTCGCCTCGCCTGGCGGCATCCGGATCGCGGAGCGCATCCGCGGGGTCAACGTCACCCGGGTGCGCAGCGCCGACCACCTGATCAACAAGCGCCTGGCGAAGGCGGTGGCCGCCGCCATCGACCCCGCCTAGGCTCGAGCCATGCAGCAGCGCACCCTCGGCCGCACCGGCCGCGACGTCTCCGTGATCGGGCTCGGCACCTGGCAGCTCGGTGCCGACTGGGGCCAGGTGAGCGAGGCCGACGCGCGGGCCGTGCTCGACGCGAGTTTCGCATCCGGGGTCACCTTCTTCGACACCGCCGACGTCTACGGAGACGGACGCAGCGAGGCGTTCATCGGCTCCTGGTTGCGCGCGAACCCGGATGCGCAGGTCACCGTCGCCACGAAGATGGGCCGCCGCCTCGCCCAGACTCCCGAGAACTACACGCTCGCGAACTTCCGCGGCTGGACCGACCGCAGCCGCGAGAAGCTCGGCGTCGACACCCTCGACCTCGTGCAGTTGCACTGCCCGCCGACGCCCGTCTACTCATCCGACGCCGTGTTCGATGCGCTCGATCTGCTGGTCGAGGAGGGCGTGATGAGGAGCTACGGCGTGAGTGTCGAGACCGCGGATGAGGCGCTCACCGCGATCGCGCGGCCGGGGGTCGCGAGCGTGCAGCTCATCCTCAACGCGTTCCGCCTGAAGCCGCTGGATGCGGTGCTGCCTGCGGCGCGGGAGGCGGGGGTCGGCATCATCGCGCGGGTCCCGCTCGCGAGCGGGCTGCTCTCGGGCCGCTACAGCATCGAGACGAGCTTCGCCGCGGACGACCACCGCAGCTTCAACCGGAACGGGGAGGCCTTCGATCAGGGCGAGACCTTCTCGGGCGTCGACTACGCCGACGGGGTGGAGGCGGCGCGCGAGTTCGCGGCGCTCGCGGCGGATGCCGGGCTCACCCCGGCGATGGCCGCGCTCGCCTGGGTGGCGCAGCTGCCGGGCGTCTCGACGGTGATCCCGGGCGCGCGCAACGTCGCGCAGGCGGAGTCGAACGCCGCCGCGGGCGCGGTGCCGTCCCTGCCGGAGGGGTTCACGGCATCCGTGCGCGAGCTCTACGACCGCCACTTCCGCGCCGCCATCCACCCCCGCTGGTAGCCCGAGGCGTCACTTTGTGTCGCCTGAGGCGCTCACCAGGCGACACAAAGTGACGCCTCAGTTGGCAGGGCCCCACTTGAGGGGGATGAGGGGTTGAGGGATGAGGGCGCGGGGGGCTGCGGTGCTCAGCTCGGGGTGAGCGGAACCGGCTCGGTGTCGGGGAGCGGCGCGGCATCCCTGCCCCGGAGGTCGGGGTGCGCCCGGCGGAACACCACAGGCACCAGGAAGCCGAGCAGCGCGAGCACCGCCGCCGCCACGAAGCCGCCGTCTGGTCCGTATCCGTCGATCAGGAAGCCGGCGATCGCGGAGCCCAGGGCCGCGCCGATGAGCTGGCCCGTGCCCACCCAGCCGTAGGCCTCCGCGGTGTCGGAGAACTTCACGCTCGCCGACACGATCGAGAACATCACGGCGAGGGCAGGGGCGATGCCGAGCCCGGCGATCACGAGGGTCGCCGAGATCGACCAGAACTCGAACGCGAACACCGCCAGCAGCGAGCCGATGAAGACGATGAACATCCGGCGCGCGAGCGCCCACGGGCCGATCGGGATGTGCCCGAAGGAGAGTCCGCCGACGAGCGACGCGACGGCCCAGATGCCGAGCACGATGCCGGCATCCGCTCCCCCCTCGCCGAAGGTCGCCACGACCCCGGCCTCGATCGCGGCGCAGGAGCCGACGAGCAGGAATCCGACGACCGTCGACAGCAGCACGGCGGGCCGCTTGAGCACGACCCCGAATCTGCGCTTGGACCGGGGGATGCGCACCCGGCCGAGCTCGGGGGAGGAGATGAACCAGGCGCCGCCCGCCACGAGGAAGAACACCGAGAGGAAGATGCCGAGCACGCTCGAGACCTGGATCGAGACGAAGGTCACCACGACGGGCCCGGCGATCCAGATGATCTCCTGGGCGGAGGCGTCGAGCGAGAACAGCGGCGTCAGCTGTCGCGAGTTGACCATCTTGGGGTAGATGGTGCGCACCGCGGGTTGCACGGGCGGGTAGCTGAGCCCGGCGATGAGCCCGGCGATCATGAAGCCCCAGAGCGGCATGTCGGCGAGGGCGACGACAGAGAGCGCGACGGCGCAGACCGCGGTCGTGAGGATGAGCACGGGCCGCATCCCCCAGCGGCCCATCCAGCGGCTCGTGACGGGGCCGGAGACCGCCTGGCCCACCGAGGTCGCGCCGAGCACGAGGCCCGCGGCGCCGTAGCTGTGGAAGAGCTGCTCGATGTGGATGAGGAAGCCGAGCGACAGCATCCCGCCGGGGAAGCGCGCGAGCAGTTGCGCGCTGATGATGCGCGCCACCCCCCGGGTGCGCAACAGGTCGAGATAGGCGTTCACAGCCATCCGAGCCTACCGCCCGGCGGGCGCTGCGAGGGTGGGCCGGACGGCGCACGCGCCGGGTGTCGGAGGCGCTGCCTAGGGTGTGGAAAGTGTGAATAACACGGGTGAAGTTATGCACATCTGTGGATGACACGCCCACTATATCTAGGGTTGGCTCGCGGTCGGTGGCCCGATATATAGTGGTGAAACCTCCGGGCCGGGGGAGAGCGACGAAGCTGGCGATCGGTCCGTCGAGGTCGATCCTCACCAGGGTTTTTCATCACAATGCGGGGCGCGCAGGATTGCGCCGGAGGGAAAGGGAACACGTGACCATCACCGTCGTGAAGCGCAACGGAGAGCGCGAGCCGTATGACGCCAACAAGATCAACCTGGCGATCGAGCACGCGAGCCAGGGGCTCGACGAGAACATCACCTGGGTCACGCAGATCGCCTCCGAGCTCGAGCTGACGCTCTTCGACGGCATCACCACCCAGCAGCTCGACGAGGCCGTCATCCAGGTCGCCCTGCAGAACGTCAAGGACGACCCGCAGTTCGACACCGTTGCCGCGCGCCTCCTGCTCAAGACCATCTACAAGCGCGTGCTCGGCGACTACGAGACCGCCGACGAGCTCAAGGCCCTGCACCGCAGCCACTTCCGCGGAGCCATCGAGCGCGGCGTCGCCGAGAACCTCCTCGACTCCCGCTTCCCCGCGCTCTTCGACTTCGACCGGCTCGCCGACGCGCTCGAGCCGAGCCGCGACGGCCTGCTCAAGTACATCGGCGTCGTCACCCTCAACAACCGCTACAGCATCAAGGCCCGCAACGGCGAGCCGCTCGAGGTTCCGCAGTTCTTCTGGATGCGCATCGCGATGGGCCTCTCGCTCAACGAGGCCGACCCCACGCGTCACGCGATCGAGTTCTACGACAAGATGTCGAAGCTCGAATACCTCGCCGCGGGCTCCACCCTCGTCAACGCCGGCACCTCCTACCCGCAGCTGTCCAACTGCTTCGTCATGGAGATGCAGGACGACATCGAGCACATCGCGAAGTCGGTGCGGGATGTCATGTGGCTCACCAAGGGAACCGGCGGCATCGGCCTCTCGGTCACCAAGCTCCGCTCGCAGGGCTCGCCCATCCGCTCGAACAACACCACGAGCACGGGCCCCATCCCCTTCATGCACACCATCGACTCGGTGCTGCGCGCCGTCAGCCGCGGCGGCAAGAAGTTCGGCGCCCTGTGCTTCTACATGGAGAACTGGCACCTCGACTTCCCCGAGTTCCTCGACCTCCGGCAGAACTCGGGCGACCCCTACCGCCGCACCCGCACCGCCAACACGGCCGTCTGGATCTCCGACGAGTTCATGAAGCGCGTGCAGAACGACGGCGACTGGTACCTCTTCGACCCGCTCGAGGTCGCCGACCTCAACGAGCTCTACGGCCAGGCCTTCTCCGAGCGCTACGCCGAGTACGTGGCGAAGGCAGAGGCCGGCGAGCTGCGGATGTTCAAGAAGATCTCCGCACGCTCCCAGTTCAAGGACATCCTGATGTCGCTCCAGACCACGAGCCACCCCTGGCTCACCTGGAAGGACACCATCAACAACCGCGCCCTCAACAACAACACGGGCACGATCCACCTCTCGAACCTCTGCACCGAGATCTGCCTGCCGCAGGACGCCGAGAACATCTCCGTCTGCAACCTCGCCTCCATCAACCTCTCCACCCACCTCAAGGTGGACGAGAACGGCGGCCTCGGATTCGACTGGTCGCTCATCGAGGCCTCGGCGCGCAGCGCCGTTCGTCAGCTCGACAACCTCATCGACATCACCGAGTCGAGCGTCGCGGAGGCCGACCACGCCAACCAGACCAACCGCGCCATCGGGCTCGGCGTCATGGGCTTCACGGATGTCGTGGAGAAGCTCGGCTTCTCCTACGAGTCCGAGGAGGCGTACGCACTCATGGACGAGATCATGGAGCACGTCTCCTACGCGGCCATCGACGAGTCGGCCGACCTCGCCCGCGAGCGCGGCTCCTACGACAACTTCGCCGGCTCCCGCTGGTCGCAGGGGCTCGTGCCGTTCGACTCGATCGAGCTCACCGAGAAAGACCGGGGGATGCCGATCACGGTGGACCGCACCATGCGGCTCGACTGGGACGCGCTCCGCGCCAAGGTCAAGGGCGGCATGCGCAACGCGACCCTGATGGCGATCGCGCCCACCGCATCCATCGGCCTCGTCGCGGGCACGACGCCCGGCCTCGACCCGCAGTTCGCGCAGATCTTCAGCCGCTCGACCTCCAACGGCAAGTTCCTCGAGGTCAACCGCAACCTCGTCGCCGACCTGCAGAGGCTCGGCATCTGGGAGCAGACCCGCGAGCAGGTGCTGCGCAGCCAGGGCGACATCCAGGTGATCGCCGAGATCCCCGACGAGCTCAAGCGGGTCTACAAGACCAGCTTCCAGCTCTCGCCGCACGCCTTCATCGAGGTGGCCGCGCGCGCCCAGAAGTGGATCGACCAGGCCATCAGCCGCAACATGTACCTCGAGACGCGCGACCTCGGCGACATGATGGACATCTACTACGCGGCGTGGGAGAAGGGCGTCAAGACGACCTACTACCTGCACGTGAAGCCCCGCCACCAGGCCGAGCAGTCGACCGTCAAGGTCAACAAGGCCGAGGAGATCTCGGCAGGTGCCAAGCGCGGGTTCGGTGCCGCCTCGGAGGCAGCCCCGGCATCCGAGGCTCCGGTCGCCGCGCCGGCGTCCGCGCCGCGCCGCGGGTTCGGGGGCCTCGGATGAACGGCTACACCGCCGTCGACGAGTACTCGGTGCCCGTCGACCCGATGGACGAGCTGCAGTGCGAGAGCTGCCAATAACCCGCCACCGCGCGACGAAGGACTGAAAAGACATGGCCATCCTCGGCACCGGGGTCCAGGAAGGACTCCTCCTCAAGCCCGTCACCTACCAGTGGGCGATGGACCTCTACGACCAGGCGGTCGCGAACACCTGGTTCCCCAACGAGATCCAGCTCGGTGAAGACCTCGCCGACTTCAAGAAGATGACGGATGAGGAACGTCACGCGGTCACCTTCCTCATCTCCTACTTCAACCCCAACGAGCTGCTCGTCAACAAGGCGCTCGCCTTCGGCGTGTACCCGTACGTCAACGCACCCGAGGCGCACCTCTACCTCGCGAAGCAGATGTGGGAGGAGGCCAACCACTGCATGTCGTTCGAGTACGTGCTCGAGACCTTCCCCATCGACCGCAACGAGGCCTACAACTCGCACGTCGACATCCCCTCGATGCAGCGCAAGGAGGAGTTCGAGGTCGGCTACATCCGGCGGATGACCGAGGAGACCCTCGACATCACGACGACGGCAGGCAAGCAGGACTTCATCCGCAACCTGATCGCCTACAACATCATCCTCGAGGGCATCTGGTTCTATTCGGGCTTCATGGTGGCGCTGTCGTTCCGGCAGCGGAACCTGCTGCGCAACTTCGGCTCGCTCATGGACTGGATCGTGCGCGACGAGTCGCTGCACCTCAAGTTCGGCATCAACCTGATCCTCACGGTGCTCGACGAGAACCCCGACCTGCAGACCCCGGAGTTCGCGGCCGAGATCAAGCAGATGATCCTGGATGCGGTCGAGATGGAGGAGCAGTACAACAACGACCTGCTGCCGAACGGCATCCTCGGGCTGAACGCCAACTACATCAACCAGTACGTGAAGTACCTCGCCGACCGCCGACTCGAGGAGCTCGGATTCGGCACCCACTACAACGTGGTGAACCCGGCGAAGTGGATGGCGACCGCGAACGACACCCTCGAGCTGGTCAACTTCTTCGAGTCGACCAACACCTCCTACGAGGCGAACGCGAAGGCATCCACGGGAGACCGCAAGGAGTAGCGCCCCCGCTCTCCTCCGCTGGTCGAGCAGCCGCGAAGCGGCATGCTGCCCGCTGGTCGAGTGCCGCGCGCAGCGCGGTGTATCGAGACCCCTACGCGTCCGCGCGCCGGAAGCGGCGTCCGCTCACCCGGTCGGGCGTGATCCGCACGTAGTTGAACTTCTCGGCCGGACTCCACGAGACGAGCTCCAGCACCCCCGAGTGCTCGATCTCGTCGTCGATGGCGAGCCGTTCCGCGCTTCCCCACGCGATGACGCTCCACGCGACGGTGTCCGAGTGGTGGTCGACCTCGAAGGCGACCCGCGGATGTGCGGCGACCAGTTCGAGCTTCGAGCCGGGCGCGCTTCGGAACAGGATGCTGCGCCCGCCGACCGCGAAGTTCACCGGGAACACCTCGATGTCGTCGCCCTCGGCGAACACGACCCTCCCGATCGACTCCTCCGCGAGCAGCTCCCAGCAGGTGTCGGCATCCAGTTCTTCGGCTCCACGTCCCATACCGACAGGCTAGGTCGGGGTGCCCGGCACGGGGAAGGGGCCAGAGTCCCGTGCGGCGCACAATGGAGCCATGGTCGAAGAGTTGAGGGCTCGCTTGCGCGCACTCCCGTCGTTCCCCGCTGAGCTGCCGCCTTTCGACCCGGAGGCGGTGCCCCCGACACCGGAGCAGCTCTTCCTCGTCTGGCTCGATGAGGCCGTGCGTGCGGGGGTGCTCGCCGCGCATGCGGCCACCCTCGCCACGGTCGACGCGACCGGGCCGAGTGCGCGGGTGCTCATCCTGAAGGACGTCGGGGCCGAGGGATGGATGATCGCGACGCCCGGCGACAGCCGTCCCGGGGCGGCGATGGCGGCATCCGGGCGTGCCGCCTTGAGTTTCTTCTGGCCCGCGCTCGGCCGCCAGGTGCGTGTCGAGGGGGAGGTGCAGCGTGCGGACGACGCGGAGGCTGCTGCGGACTTCCTCGCGCGGCCCGCGGAGGCACGCGCCACCGCGCTCGTGGGGCGCGGGACCGCCGTGCTCGGTGACGACGCCGCGTTCGCGGCCGCACTTGCCGATGCCCGCGCGCGGATCGCGGCGGATCCGGGGCTCGTACCCGAGAGCTGGGCGCTGTGGCGCATCGCGCCGAGCAGTGTCGAGTTCTGGCAGGCCGCGCACGATCGTGCTCACCGGCGTCTGCGCTACCGCCGCCACGAGGGCGTCTGGCTGCGGGAGCGGTTGTGGCCGTGACCGCGCTACTCGAGCGCCTTGCGGATGCGTTGCACCGAGACGGGACCGGCGGCGCCGAGGTGCTGGGCGAAGAGCGAGAGGCGCAACTCCTCGAGCATCCAGCGCACGGGGATCAGCCGCGCGGGGGTGTCAGGGGTGAGCGGGAGCTCACCGCCGGCGACGCGGTAGAGGGCCGTCGCCTCCTCGATCTGGGTCTGCCAGGCGCGGTCGCGGGCGGGGTTGTCGGCGAGCTTCTCGACGCGGTGGCGCGCGCCGGCGAGGTAGAGCGGCACGCGCGCGAGCTGAGCGAGTCCGGTGACGCGCACGAACCCCGGATGCACGAGGGCGGCGAGCTGTGCGCGCACCTCCGCGGGGGGGCCCATGAACGCCAGGCTGGAGGCCGAGGTGATCGCCTTGTCGACCTCTTTGGCGGCGGTCAGCACGCGGGCGGTGAGGCCCGCGCCGCGGAACAGCCCGTCCATCAGCCCCGCCGAGACCCGCTCGCGCAACGCCTCGAATCCGGCGGCGTCGCGCGGCGCCGCGTCGCCCGCGAGTTCGTCGACGACCGCGAGCAGCACGTCGTCGAGCAGCGCTTTGCTGGAGGGGTAGGGGGCCGTCGCGAGCACGAGCTTCTCGGGGGTGGTGAGCTGCTCCTGCACGTACCCGAGGGGGCTCGGCAGGGTGAGCGCGACGAGCCGCCGCACGCCGCGGCGGTGGGCGGCATCCGCCTCGGGGCGTGAGGTGAAGACCTTCACCGCGGCGCTCATGCCCTCGTCCACGAGCGCCGGGTAGCCGACGACGGTCGAGCCGGACTGGGATGCCGACACCTGCTCGGGCAGGGTGTCGAGATCCCAGCCGGTGATGCCGCTGCGTTCGAGCTCACGTCCGGGGGTGACGCGTGTGGTGGCGACGGCGACGTCGGTGCGCGAGCGCTCGGCGAGCCGACCCTGGAGCGCGGCGAGCTCGCGTCCCGCGCCGAGCACCCGCCCGCGCGCGTCGACGGCTTCGAACCGCATCCGCAGGTGGGCGGGTACCCGCTCCCACTCGACATCGGATGCCGTCATCGGAATATGGGTGGAGGCGCGGATGGCATCGGCGAGCGCTTCGGCGACCGGCGCATCCGATCGCACGGGAAGCTCGGCGAGCAGCCGCCTCGCCCAGTCGCCCGCCGGCACGACATGGCGGCGGATCGCCTTCGGGAGCGCCTTGATGAGCGCCGTCACGAGTTCCTCGCGGAGGCCAGGCACGAGCCAGTCGAAGCCGCGTGCCTCGACGCGCGGCAGCACGGCGACCGGGATCACCACGGTCACGCCGTCGTCGTCGGCGCCGGGCTCGAAGCGGTAGCGGATGCGGAAGGTCGTGTCGCCCTGCACCCACTCGTCGGGGAAGCCGCTCGCATCGCCCGCCTCATCCTCGAGGAGGTCGGCGCGCGACATGGTGAGCAGCTCGGGCTGGGTGGCCTTCGTCTTCTTCCACCAGCTCGCGAAGCGGCGGGAGTCGGTGACCTCGGCGGGAATGCGTCGCTCGTAGAACTCGTAGACCGCCTCGTCGCCCGTCAGGATGTCGCGGCGGCGCGTGCGCTCCTCCACCTCGGCGAGTTCGCGGCGCAGTGTCTCGTTGTCGCGGTCGAAGCCGAGCAGGGCCGAGCGCTGCAGCTCGCGCGGCCAGTCGCCCTGGACGAGGGCGTGCCGGAGGAACAGCTCGCGGGCGAGCGGCGCGTCGATCCGGGAGAGCTGCGAGCGGCGTCGCGGCACGATGGGCACCCCGTAGAGGGTGACCTTCTCCCAGACGAGCGCCGCGCCCTGCGTGCTCGACCAGTGCGGCTCGGAGTGGCTGCGCTTCGCGAGGTCGCCCGCGATGGGCTCGGCCCACGCCGGGTCGATCGCGGCGACGGTGCGGGCGAACAGGCGGCTGGTCTCGACGAGCTCGGCGGCCATCACCGCGTTGGGCTGCTTCTTGGCGAGCCCCGATCCGGGGAAGACCACGAAGCGCTGCCCGCGGGAGCCCAGGTAGTCCTTCTTGTCGGGATCGCGGATGCCGAGGCGGGAGAGCAGGCCCGCGAGGATCGAGCGGTGGATGGCGTCGGCATCCGTGGAGCGCTCGCCGACCGTCAGCTTCACCGCCTTCGCCGCACGCAGGAGCTGCCGGTAGAGGTCCTGCCACTCCCGCACGCGCAGATAGTTCAGATATTCCGCTTTGCACATACGTCGGAAGGCGTTGCCTGACTGCGCCTTCTGCTGGTCCTCCAGGTGGTTCCAGAGGTTCAGCAGCGACACGAAGTCGGAGCCGGGGTCGCGGAACCGGGCGTGGGCGGCATCCGCTTGGGCGCGCTTCTCGAGCGGGCGCTCGCGCGGGTCCTGGATGGAGAGCCCCGCGACGATCGCGGCGACCTCTCGCACGACGCCCTGCCGCCCCGCCTCGACCAGCATCCGTGCGAATCGCGGGTCGACGGGGAGGCGCGCGAGGTCGCGCCCCACCCGGGTGATGCCGCTGCCGGCATCGAGCGCGCCGAGCTCGCGGAGCAGCTCGAGCCCGTCGGCGATGCCGCGGGAATCGGGCGGGGTGAGGAACGGGAACTCGCGGATCTCGCCGAGGCGCAGCTCGAGCATCTGCAGGATGACGGCCGCGAGCCCGGTGCGCAGGATCTCGGGGTCGGTGAACTCGGGGCGGCGCGCGAAGTCGTCTTCGGAGTAGAGCCGGATGGCGATGCCCGCGCTGGTGCGGCCGGCGCGGCCCGAGCGCTGGTTCGCGGACGCCTGGCTGATCGCCTCGATCGGCAGCCGCTGCACCTTCGCGCGCGGCGAGTAGCGGCTGATGCGCGCGGTGCCGGCGTCGACGACGTAGCGGATGCCGGGCACCGTGATGCTCGTCTCGGCCACGTTCGTGGCGATCACCACCCGGCGCCGCACGCCGGGGGAGCGTCGCGTGTCGAACACCCGGTGCTGCTCGGCGGCCGAGAGTCGCCCGTAGAGCGGCACCACCTCATCCTTCGGGAACCGTCCGCGCACGAGGTCGGCCGCATCCCGGATCTCGGACTCGCCGGAGAGGAACACGAGCACGTCGCCCGGCTCCTCGCGCTCGAGCTCGGCGAGCGCGGCGACGATGCCCTGCTGCACGTCTCCCGCATCCGCCTCCGCACTCTCCGTTCGGGAGGATGACGCGCCGTGAGCCCGGGACGCAGTGCCCGCCGGCGGCGTGTCATCCTCCCGAACGAAGTCGTCGGGGGCGGCCGCGTCGGCGACGAGCGGGCGGTAGCGGATGTCGACCGGGTAGGTGCGCCCGGAGACCTCGATCACGGGCGCGGGTTCGCCATCGGGCCCCGCGAAGTGCCGCGCGAAGCTCTCGGGGTCGATCGTGGCGGAGGTCACGATCACCTTGAGGTCGGGCCGCCGGGGCAGCAGGCGCGTGAGGTAGCCGAGCAGGAAGTCGATCGTGAGGCTGCGCTCGTGCGCCTCGTCGATGATGATCGTGTCGTAGGCGCGGAGCTCGCGGTCGCGCGAGAGCTCGGCGAGCAGCACGCCGTCGGTCATGAGCTTGATCGCCGTGTCGGACTTCGTGCGGTCGTCGAAGCGCACCTGGTAGCCGACGGTCGTGCCGAGCTCGACCCCCAGCTCGGATGCGATGCGCTCCGCGATCGAGCGCGCCGCGATCCGGCGGGGCTGGGTGTGCCCGATGCGCTCGCGTCCGAGTTCGAGGCAGATCTTCGGCAGCTGGGTCGTCTTGCCGGAGCCCGTCGCGCCGGCGACCACCACCACCTGGTGCTCCCGGATGGCGCGCGCGAGCTCGTCGTGCGCCTGGCTGACGGGCAGCTCGGGCGGGTAGACGATGCGGTACGCGGGGGTGGCAGCCTCGGACATGAGCCCTCCAGGCTACCGCCGGCGGGCGCCTGCGGGGATCACAGCCCGGGCAGCACCTCCCGCTCGAGGCGCGCGTAGGAGGCCTCCATCCCGTCGGTCATGCCGGTCGAGAGGATCATGTCGCGCTGCTCGAGGCTCGCGTAGCTGACGAGCAGGGTGAGCAGCGTCACCCCGTCGACCTCGTCGAACGACAGGTCGTTGACGGTGCCGGGGAAGTCGGTGCCCGACATCCGCTCGGTCGTCACCATGCGCCGCTCCGGCTCGATCACGAGATTCTCGCCCTCGAAACCGAACGGCTCGCCTGGGTGCCCCTCCTCGGGTGCCCACGCGGTGCGGTACGAGCCGCCGACCCGCAGTTCGTTCTCGCAGACGGTCATCGTCCAGCCGTCGGGGCCGAGCAGCCAACGTCGCATGAGCTCGGGTTCGGTGTGCGCGCGCCAGAGGAGGTGGCGGGGTGCCTCGAATGCGCGGGTGATGCGTGCGTGCGTGTCGTCGAGGACCTCCGTGCGGGTGCCCTTGCCGAGTGCGTACTCCCGCAGCTCGGCGAGCACGGTGTCGAGCTGGCCGAACGCCTGCTCCATCCCCTCGGCCTGGCCCATCGCGAGCACCTGCTCGAGCGCCTCGGCGCTCGGCGACTCGGATACCGCGGTGAAGCGCGATCCGGACGGGGTGCTCTCGAAGGTGAGCGTCATCCGTCCCGTGGGCACCGAGGCGTCGACCTCGCCGTGCGCATCGGCGAAGGAGTCGCGCACCACGAAACGGCGTAGCTCCTCGACCTCCACGAAGTCCCAGCGGCCGAAGAACCGTTCGCCCTCCGGCGAGGTCATCCAGTAGTGCGAGACGCCGCCGGGGCGGACCTCGTGGCGCGCGAAGGTCGCGGGGTAGCCGGGCGGCCCCCAGAAGCGTTCGAGCTGGCGCGGGTCGGCGAAGGCGCCCCACAGCCGTTCCACGGGCACCGGGAACTCGGCGACGACGGTGAGCGTGAGTGCGTCGGTGTCGGTGGTGACGGATGTCACGGGCATGGGGTCTCCTCGGTTCGGTTCGGGGGTTCGGGGCGCGGTTCTGGTCAACTGCCTTCGGCGAGCAGCGCGTCGAGGCGTTCGATGCGCCCGCGCCAGAGCTCGGCGTAGGCGTCGAGCAGTGCCCGTGCGCGCGCGAGCTGCTCGGGGTCGGCGCGCACGATGCGGGCTCGACCGCGTGCCTCCTTCGCCACGAGTCCGGCGCTCTCGAGCACGGCGACATGCTTCTGCACGGCCGCGAACGACATCGCGTAGTCGGCGGCGAGTTCGCTCACCGAGCGCTCGCCGAGCAGGGTGCGGCGCACGATGTCGCGCCGGGTGCGGTCGGCGAGCGCGTGGAAGACGCGGTCGACCTCCGCCTCGCTCAACTCAAGTTGTGCAACCATTTGGTTGTAGGTTACGACCGTGCGCCCCGCGTGTCAACGGCATCCGATGCCGAGGGTTGCCTCGCAGAGTACTTTGTGTTACAAAGTACTCATGACGGATCGCGACCACGACGACGCACTCGACCGGGACGACGCACTCGCCCCCGAGCAGATGCTCGCCCTCATCGACGGCGAGACCCGCGGCATCAAAAGGCTCCGCAGTGCTCAGGCGCCCGTCTACTACTTCGTGTGGGGCGGCGCCTGGCTGATCGGCTACCTCCTGCTCTGGGCGGCCTGGCCGGGCAGCCCCTCGCCCATCGCGGTGCCGGCCGCGCTCGCCGGACCGCTCTTCGCGGCCCTCATGATCGGCGCGGCCGCCACCTCCGGCGTCGTCGGCACCCGCGCCAACCGCGGGATCAAGGGCACGAGCGACTTCGTCGGCACCGTCTACGGCATCTCCTGGGGGGTGCTCGGCCTCGCGGTCGGCGTGATCGGCTACGCCCTCATCCGCGCCGGCATGCCGAACGACGCCGCGGCCATCTACTACACCTCCGGCTACGCGCTCATCGTCGGCGCCATGTACCTTGCGGGCACCATGCTGTGGCGTTCGCCCGACCAGCTCATCATCGCGATCGTCATGATCGTCGCGGCCATCGTCACCGGCTTCTTCGGCGCACCGGCCAACATGCTCGCCATGGCGCTCATCGCCGGCCCCGCCCTGCTCGTCGGGGGAGTCGTCGCCCTCATCCGGCTGCGCAGGATGTGACGCCGGATGGACGAACTCGACCCCGTCATCCACGCCTCCGCACGACTGCGGATCACCGCGACGCTCGCCGCCCTCGACACCGGTGATCGGATCTCGTTCCCCCGCCTGCAGGAACTGCTCGCGATGACCGCGGGCAACCTCTCCACGCACCTGCGCAAGCTCGAAGACGCCGGCTATCTCGACGTCGACAAGACCTACCAGGGCCGCTCGCCCGTCACCTACCTCTCGCTCAGCCGCGCAGGCCGCCGCGCGTTCGAGGACTACACCGCCCAACTCCGCACGCTCCTCGGAGGAACCCCATGACATCCCCCGCAACACTCACCGCCGTGACCCGCCGCTACGGCGAGGTCACCGCCCTCGACGCCGTCGACCTCACCGTCGGCGAGGGCGAGCTCGTCGGACTGCTCGGGCCCAACGGCGCAGGCAAGAGCACCCTGCTCTCGCTGCTGCAGGGGCTCCGTCGCCCGCAGGCGGGCACGGTGCTCCTCTTCGGGAAGGATCCGAGGGATGCCGCCGCCCGCACCCGCCTCGGCTGCACCCCGCAAGACACCGCCCTGCCCGACACGCTGCGCGTCGGCGAGGTCATCGACTTCGTCGGCGGGCACTTCGCCGAGCGCATGCCGACCGCCGAGCTGGCCGCGGAGTTCGGACTCGGCGAGCTGCTGCGCCGCCAGACCGGTGCGCTCTCCGGCGGGCAGCGGCGACGGCTGAGCGTCGCCCTCGCCTTCGTGGGCCGTCCGCGGCTCGTGCTGCTCGACGAGCCCACCACGGGCCTCGACGTCGACGGACGCCGCGCGCTGTGGGATGCCATCCGGCGCCAGCACGCCGCGGGCGCGACCGTCATCGTGACGAGCCACTACCTCGAAGAGATCGAGGCGCTCGCCGAGCGGGTGGTCGTGATCGCGGACGGCCGCATCGTCGCCGACGACACGCTCGCGGCCGTGCTCGCGCGGGTCGGCAGCCGCTGGGTGCGGCTCGCCACCCCGGACCCCGACCGCGTCGACGCCCTGCCGGGGGTGGTGGCCGCCTCCCGCGACGAGTCGGGCGTCGCGCTCGCCGTGCACGACTCCGACGCGTTCGTGCGCGAACTGGTCGCCTCCGGCATCCCGTTCTCCGGGTTGCAGGTGCGCGGCGCCACCCTCGAGGAGGCCTTCCTCGCCCTCACCGAGAGGAGCGCGGCATGAGCACGCTGCGGCTCACCGCCCTGCACACCCGCTATTCGCTCGTCGAGACCTTCCGGGTGCCGATCGCGGTCATCGGCTCGCTCGCCTTCCCCGCGCTCGCGTTCCTGTTCTTCATCGTGCCGCAGCGCACCGTCGCCGACGACCCGAGCTTCGCCACCCAGGCGGTCATCCAGCTGATGGTGTTCGCGCTCATGTCGAACGCGCTGTTCGGCTTCGGCATCTCGATCTCGCAGGCCCGCGAGACCCCGTGGGATCCCTACCTGCGCACCCTGCCGGCGCCCGCCGTGGCCCGCATCCTGGCCCAGGTGCTCGCGACCGGCACCCTCGGCCTCGCGGCGCTCGTGCCCGTCGCCGTGCTCGGCGGCACGCTCACGAAGGCGCACGCGGATGCCGGGGGCTTCGTGCTCGGACTGCTCGCGCTCGGCGCATCCGCGCTGCCGTTCCTGTTCGCGGGCATCGCGATCGGCTACGCGATGCCGATGAAGGTCGCGATCGCGGTCGTGCAGATCGTGATGTTCGGGATGGCGTTCGGCGGCGGCCTGTTCCTCCCGCCCGTGCTGTTCCCCGACTGGCTGGACGTCGCATCCCGCTTCCTGCCCTCCCGCCAGGCCCGCGAGGCGGTCATCGCCGCGGTGCAGGGCGGCGAGGTGCCCTGGTGGGCGTGGGGTGGGCTCGCCGCCTGGACGGCACTGCTGCTCGCGATCGCGCTCTTGCTCTACCGCCGCGACGAGGGGCGCCGCTTCCGCTGAGCCCGTGGCACCCGGCGCGGGCGGAGCGCACGGTGCCAGGATGGGAGCCATGACGGTTCCCCAGCTCACGCTCAACGACGGCCACACCATCCCGCAGCTCGGATTCGGGGTGTTCAAGGTCGACCCCGACGAGACCGAGCGGATCGTGTCGGAGGCACTCGAGGTCGGCTACCGGCACATCGACACGGCGGCCGTCTACGGCAACGAGGTGGGGGTCGGACGGGCGATCGCGGCATCCGGCATCCCGCGCGAGGAGCTGTTCATCACGACGAAGCTGTGGAACTCCGACCAGGGAACGCGTTCGGTGTTCGATGCCATGGACCTGAGCCGCGAGAAGCTCGGCCTCGACCACGTCGACCTCTACCTCATCCACTGGCCGCGCCCCGACCTCGACCGCTACGTCGAGAGCTGGCTCGCACTCGAGCAGCTGCGCGCGGACGGCGCGACCCGTTCGATCGGCGTCTCCAACTTCCACCGCCCCTACCTCGAGCGCGTCATCGCCGAGTCGGGAACCGTGCCCGCCGTCGATCAGGTCGAGCTGCACCCGGCGTTCCAGCAGCGTGAGCTGCGCGCCTTCAGCGAGCCGCTCGGCATCCGCACCGAGGCATGGGGGCCGCTCGGGCAGGGCAAGTACGAGCTCTTCGCTGAGGCGGCGGTGCAGGATGCGGCGGCCGCGCACGGGGTGAGCCCCGCCCAGGTGGTGATCCGCTGGCACCTGCAGCACGACATCATCGTGTTCCCCAAGACCAACTCCCGCGAGCGGATGGCGACCAACTTCGCCGTCTTCGACTTCGCCCTGACCGCGGATGAGATGGCGGCGATCGACGCGCTCGACCGCGGCCTCCGTGTCGGCGCCGACCCCGACACCGCCACCTTCTGAGCTGAGGCGTCACTTTGTGTCGCCAGGGGAGTGCCGCGCGCGACACAAACTGACGCCTCAGGGATCGGGCAAGAGGCGAGAGGCTAGAGGTCGATGGCGACGCGCTCGCCGCGCGGGGTTGCGAGCAGGAGTTCGGCGAGACCGGCATCGGCGAAGGCCTTCTCGAGATCGGCCCGGCTCTCGGAGAAGTGCGCCCAGTCCTCGACGTGCACCCCCACGACCGCGCGCGCCCCGAGCAGGTGCGCCGCTTCGGCCGCCTTCTGCGAGGTCAGGGTGAGCGCGAGGGGCAGAGGCGACACCCTCGCCGCGCCGGCGAAGAGAACCGCGATGTCGACAGGTCCGAACCGCTCCGCGTGCTCGCGCACGAAGCGCAGCGAGGAGTTGTCGCCCGAGACGTAGAGCGAGGGCTCGCCCGGCGCGGTCACCAGGAAGCTGGTCACCGGCCCGATGCGGGATGCGAGCGCGCGCGGACCATGCCGCCCGGGCAGCGCCGTCACCGTGACCTCGCCGAGCGGATACGACTCCCACGGGGTGAGGCCGACGACGGGCGTTCCGAGCTCGGCCTCCGCCTCCGGAAGCGACAGCACGAGCGGGGAGCGCATCGCGAGCTCCCGCCCTGCGTTGTCGAAGTTGTCGGCGTGACCGTGGTGCGACAGCAGCACCAGATCGACCGGGGCGACTTCGGCGACCGGAAGGCCGGGCCCCGCCGTCTTCGTGAGTTCGTCGTCTTCGTAGTAGCCGGGCGCATCGAAGGTCGGGTCGAGCAGGATGCGCAACCCCGCATACTCGACCAGGGCGGTCGGGCCGCCGAGATACGTCACCTGCGTCGTGCTCATGCGCCGAGTGTAGAACCCCGCTCGGGCGACGGTGGGGTGAGGGCGGCAGCCTGCCAGGCGCGGCGGTCGGCGGTCGGGAGCAGGAGTCCGAGTGCGTGACCGAGCGCGATCACCACGGATGCCACCGCCTCGGCGGGCAGCACCGGGGCGAGCGGCACGGCGACTCCGACGAGCAGGAGCGGCGCGAGGGGGCCGGCGGCGGTCACCATCCGGTCGGCGGTTCGCGGGAGCCGGTCGCGCTCGAGTGCGGCGCGCAGCCCGCCGCACTCGAGCCGCGCCCAGCCGTGCGGCGCGAACGTGCGGTAGACGGCGAGATGTGCCAGTTCGTGCAGCCCGCTCGCGAACAGCACGAGCAGCAGGATGGCGATCCCGTGGGCGATGACCACGAGCCCGAGCAGCGCCGTCACCGTCGCGGCCAGCGCGAGCGCCGCGGTGAGCACCACATCCGCGCGCGCGAGGGCGAGCGTTGCGGAGGCGAGCGCGGGCAGGAGTCGGGGTGGCAGGGCGAGGTCGGTGCTCACGCGATCTCGAGGTCGTCGTCGCCTCGGCGGCGGGTGAGCCCCGCCCACAGCGCGAGCAGCAGCAGAGCCGACACCGTGACGGCCACGGCCGTGGCGAGCACCGAACCCGGGAACCAGGTGTCGACCGCGAGTTGCAGCGGGATGGCCGCGGCGGCGAACAGGAGGAACGACACCGCGCTCGTGATGGTCGTCGCGAGCGGACTCAGCTGCGACCACGGGGTGAGGATGCCCGCGACCGACGCCGCGAGCCACAGCACGAGCCCCAGGCTCACCCGGAGTGCGGCGGTGCCCGGGTCGACGACACCGGTCGCGACGAGCAGGACGGCGGATGCGAGCACGCTCGGGGCCGCGACGAGCGCTCCGGCCGCGAGCCGCTCGCCCGCGATCGTGCGGTGGGTGCGTCCCGTGGCGCGCACCCACCAGGAGTTCGGGTGGGTCAGGCCGAAGGCGAACATCGCGATGGCGAAGGGTGCGACGAGTGGAACGCCCGTGAGCGGCTCGCTGATCGCCGGGAAGTCCCGCGCCGCGGGCGTCGCGAGGGCCACCGAGACGAGCACCGGGCCCGCGCCGAGCAGCAGGAGTTGGGGCAGCCGTGCCAGGGGGAGCGCGTGCAGCGCGATGGCGGCGGCCCGCTCGCTGCGCGGCATCCGCATGCCCACGAGTGCCCGCGTGATGTCGACGGGGCGGGCACGCGGAGGGTGCCGCACCACGAGCACGGCGAGCGCTGCGGCGAGCAGGGTCCAGGCGATGAGGGATGCGGCGGCGGCGAGTATCGGCGCGGTCGGATCGGAGGCGGCGAGCACCGCGACGGCCTCGACCGGCGAGAGGGTCGCGAGGCCGCTCGTCTCATACGGGCGCGGAACCAACGCGGGCCCGGCGACCGCGACGAGCGTCACGATCAGCACGATGGCGGCCGCGCCGGTGGCGTAGGCGTGCGGCAGTCGCAGTCGGCACGCGCCCGCGTAGACGAGCTCGAACGCGACCGGGCAGGCGACGGCGGCGAACGCCAGGAGCACCAGGTGCGCGCCGATCGCCCCGACCGCGCGCGCCGGCTCGGTCTGGAACAGCAGCCCGAGGAATGCGGCGAGCGGTGCGCTCAGCACGAGCGCGAAACCTGCGCCGAGCAGCACGGACGGCATCCGCTCGCCGAGCGCGAGTGCTGACCGCCCGACGGGGAGCACGGCGGCGAGGTCGCCGAGCGCTGTGCTCCGGGGTCGGGTGGCGGCGAGCAGGAGCTGCGGCAGAGTGCCGCCGATGAGCACACCGGCGGCGGTGATCCGCGTGAAGGGGAGGTGGTCGACGGATGCCGGTAGCGCGCCCGCCGCGCCGATGGTTCCGATGACGAGCGCGGAGACGAGTGCCGCGAGTGCGGCGCACAGCACCACGGCGCCGACGATGCCCGCATCGACCGCCCGGCGGCCCACGCCGAGGGAGGTGCCGACATGGCGCCGCCAGATCGTCCACGATGCGCGGGCGATCGTGCCGGCGCCCGCGAGGCTGTCACTGCTCGACACGTGCGCTCCCCTCCCGCTCGCGGCGCGCGCGGGCACCCCGCGCGAGCACGACGCCGAGCAGTCCGGCGAGCACCGTCCAGACCAGCAGGGCGATGCCCATGCCGCCGAGGTCGGGGAGGAAGCCGATCTGCGGTGCTCCGTCGATCACGACGAACTCGGCGTGGAAGATGCCGGGGAGGTCCGCGCTGCTGCGGGTGGTGAACGCGATCGCGAGCGTGGCGACGCACGCGATGATGAGCCCGAAGACGCCCGTGGCGAGTCCCGCGATCATGGCGCCGACGACGGTGCGCGTCATCGCTGCTCACCGCCCTCGGCGGGGATTGCTCGACGCGACGGGAGCACCGAAGCCAGCAGCCGGGTCTCGGTCTCGAGATCCAGCTCGCTGCGGGTGAGCTCGGCGAAGGCGGTCTCGAGGTCGGCGGTGCCGGCGGCGGCGCACACCGCTGCGGGCGTACCGGCAGCGACGATGACGCCGCCGTCGATGAGCCAGACCTCGTCGCTGTCGCGTTCGGCTCGGGCGAGGTCGTGGGTCGCGATGAGCACGGAACGCCCCGCGGCGACGAGGCTGTCGAGGTAGCGATGCACGAAGGCGGCGGCGCGGGGGTCGAGCCCGCGGAACGGCTCGTCGAGCACCAGCACGAGCGGATCGTGTGCGACGGCGGCGACGAACTGGATCTTGCGGCGCATCCCGTGGGAGTACTCCGCGAGCTGCCGGTCGAGCGCGTCGCCGATGCCGAGGAGCGTGCAGAGGCTGTCGGCGCGCTCCGCGTCGTCGCGCCGCCGGAGTCGCTCGTGCAGGCGGAGGAACTCGCGACCCGTGAGCGAGGTCGGAAGCGGCAGGTCGTCGGGGGCGAAGCCGAGCAGCGACCGCGCCGCGGGTTCGCGGATGTCGATGCCGCCGACCTCGACCCGGCCGGCGGTCGGCGTGAGCAGCCCGACGAGGATGTCGAGTGTCGTCGTCTTGCCGGCGCCGTTGGGCCCGAGCAGGGCGTGGGACCGCCCCGCTCGGACCCGCAGGTCGACCGGCTGCAGCACCGTGCGGGATCCGCGGGTGAGCGTGATCCGGGTGGCGTCGAGCAGCACGGTCATGGTCAGACCCGCGCGCAGGCGAGGTAGAACAGGCCGCCCTTCTGCCCGGGCCAGTTGACGGCCGGCCAGTAGTTGCGGCCGAACTGGGACTGGCAGTAGAACAGCCACGCGGCGGCCGCGCCGATCAGCGCGACGAGCGCGAGCGCGGCCGCGACGGCGATGACGGCGATGAGGATGAGCGGCGCGATCTCGTTGCGCACGCGGGCGTCGGCGCGTGCGCGCTGCATCGCGCGGCCGGGAGCGGCGAGGGTGTCGGCGAGGCGCTCGAACGCGGTGCGCGCGAGCAACTCGACGTGGACCGCCGCCCCGAGGGCGGTGGTGGGGGCGAGGATGGTCATGTTTTTCCTTTCGGCACTGAGAGGTGGAGAGGTGCACGAAGCGTGCACAGGTCTGTCTACCAATAAAACACGCCGTATGGCTACATAAAATCGCCAATTGTGGAAAAGTCGTTCAACCGCAGGCGGTGCAGGAGCCGACCACGTGCGCCAGGCCGCATCCCGCACCGCACGTAGGCTGAGCACCATGGCCGAGCGACTCCGCGACGCGATCAGCCCGTACCTGCAGGGGCACGCCGACAACCCGGTCGATTGGTGGCCGTGGGGAGCTGAGGCGTTCGCCGAGGCGGCGCGCCGCGACGTGCCGGTGATGATCTCCATCGGTTACGCCACCTGCCACTGGTGCCACGTGATGGCGCGCGAGACGTTCTCCGACCCCGCCCTCGCCGCCGTGCTCGACGAGCGACTCGTCGCCGTCAAGGTCGATCGGGAGGAGCATCCGGAGGTCGATGCCGCGTTCCTCGCCGCCGCATCCGCCTTCACCACCCAACTCGGATGGCCGCTCACCGTCTTCGCGACGCCCGAGGGGCGCACCTTCTTCGCCGGCACCTACTTCCCGCCCGAGCCCTCGCACGGGATGCCCTCGTTCCGCCAGGTGCTCGACGCCGTCACCGAGGCCTGGGACGAACGCCGCGACGAGGTGGAGGCGACCGGCGCCGCCGTCGCCGAGGCGCTCGCGGCGGCTGAGGCTGCGCCGGATGCGCTGCTCCCCTCCGAGGCGCAGCTCGCATCCGCGGTCACCGAGCTGGCCGCCTTCGAGGATCCCGAGTTCGGCGGCTTCGGTGCCGACGCCAAGTTCCCGAACGCGCCCGTGCTCACGTTCCTGGCCGCGCGCGCCGCGCAGGGCGACGCCGCCGCCGATGCGCTCGGGACCCGACTCACCGTGGCGACCGCCGCGCTCCGTGATCCGGTCGAGGGCGGCTACTTCCGCTACGCCGTGCGGCGCGACTGGACCGAGCCGCACTACGAGCGGATGCTCTCGGACAACGCCCAACTCCTCGATCTCGCGAGCTCGCACGGCGACCCGGAGGGCGCAGCGGCCGTCGCCGGGTTCCTGCTCGAGGTGCTGCGTCTGCCGAGCGGCGCCTTCGCGTCCGCGCAGGACTCCGAGAGCCTCGTCGACGGCGAGCGCCGCGAGGGCGGCTACTACGCACTGGACGTCGCGGCACGCGCCCGGCAACCCCGCCCCGCCCTCGACACGAAGGTGCTCGCGGGCCTCAACGGTCTCGCGATCGGCGCGCTCGCGGATGCCGGGGTGCGATTCGCGCGCCCCGACTGGATCGCGGGCGCTCGCGCAGCCGCGGACGCCGTGCTCGCCGTGCACCTGCGACGCGACGCGAGCGGCCCGCGACTGCGGCGCGCGAGCCGCGACGGACGCGTGTCGGATGCCGCGGCGACCCTCGAGGACTACGGCGCGCTCGCGGGCGGACTGCTGCGACTCGCGCTCGCGACCGGCGATGCAGAGCTCGCGACCGTCGCCCGCGAGCTCGTCGACGCCTGCCTCGACGGCGACGAGATCCGCGCGCCCGGCGGAGGGGATCCGGTGCTCGCGACACGCGGCATCGCCGTCGCGGCCGACCGCAGTGAGGGGGCCGCGCCATCCGGGTTCGCCCTGCTCGCGGATGCCGCAGCGCGCCTCGGCGAGGTCGCCGACCCCCGCTACCTGGGCGTCGCGGAGCGCTCGCTCGCGCCGAGCCTGCCGCCGGCTCTCGAGCGACCGATCGGGTACGGCGCGACCCTGACGCTCGCGACCCGGCTCGCGGCGCCCGCGACCGAGCTCGTCGTGCTGGTTCCGGATGCGGTCGCCGACGCCGATCCGCTGCTCGCGGTCGCCCGCGGCTGGGCGCAACCGGGGCGCACACTCGCGATCGTCACGGAGGCGCAGGCGGGCGCGCTCGCCGCATCCGGGTTCGCGCTCTTCGCCGACCGCGGAGTGCGGGACGGCCGCCCCACCGCCTACCTCTGCACCGGTTTCACCTGCCGCCTGCCGACGACGGATGCCGCGGTGCTCGAGGCGCAGCTGGGCTGAGGCGCGCTGTGCCCCCGCGGGTTCAGCTCGCGATGGTCGCGAGTGGGGCGTGCGGGTCGGCCGCCCACTCGTTGAGGGAGCCGTCGTAGATCGCGACCGACCGCTCGCCGAGCAGGGTGAGGGCGAGAGCGCTCGCGGCCGCCACGATGCCGCCACCGCAGTAGGTGATGATGCGCGGGGCGCCGAGGGCGGGCGCGAGCCGCTCGCGGAGTGCCTCTGGGCCGAGCACGGTGTTGAGATCGCGGTCGACGAGCAGCGCAGCGGGGGCCGAGCTCGATCCGGGGATGTGACCCGCGCGCGGGCGCGACACCACCTCGCCGGTGAACTCCTTCAGCGGCGTCGAGCAGACCAGTGCCGCCGCGCGCTCGCCGCGGAGCACGGCCTCCACCTCGGCCTTGTCGGCCCAGAGCTCCGGTCGCGGCGTGGCCGTGAACTCCGTCGCGACCGGCGCGACATGGCCGAGCTCGACGGTGCGCTCCTCGGCGTGCCACTTGCGCCAGCCGCCGTCGAGCACCGCGACCCGGTCGAAACCGAAGGCGCGGAGCAGCCACCACAGGCGCGCGGCCCACTGGCCGACGGCGGTGTCGTAGACGACGACCGCGGTGTCCGGGCCGATGCCCAGCGCGCCGGCCGCGGCGGCGAAGCGTTCCGCATCCGGACGGGTGAACGGGTAGTCGCCGGCGGGGTCGGAGAACTCCTCGATGAGGTCGGCGAACACCGCGCCCGGCACGTGCCCGTCGAGCAGGTACTGCTCGTGGCCGCTCAGGTATCCGATGGGTCCGGTCGGCTGGGTGAAGCTCGCGACCGAGGCGTCGACCACGAGCAACCCGCTCGCGCCGAGGTGGTCGGCGAGCCACTGGGTGGAGACGAGGATGCCCGGAAGTGCGGGGGAGTCGGTGCTCATGCCAGCACGCTAGCCGCGTGCGGCCGCACTCTCGCAGCGCTCGGTAACAGGGCGCAACCCACTGCGCCGCCGGGCCCCGCCCATCCGCGCCACCGGGTCCCCCATCCGCGCCGCCGGCCGCCGCCCATCCGTGTCGAAAATGCAGGAGTGCTGAGTGCTCAGGCCCCGGATTGCAGGGCTCGCGCCGCCGACACGCCCGATATCTCCTGCATTTTCGACACGGGCACGAGGCTCATGGGCGCGGATGGCGCGGGCGCGGGGCGGGCGCGGATGGGGCGGGCGCGTGCGCGGGCGCCGCGCTACCGCTGGGTGCGGCGGCTGGTGATCTGGCCCGTGTCGAAGCCGAGCAGGTGCAGGCCGCCGTGGAAGCGCGCGTGCTCGACCTTGATGCAACGGTCCATGACGACCGTGAGGCCCTGCGCCTCGCCGTAGCGGGCGGCCTCCTCGTTCCAGATGCCGAGCTGCACCCAGATGGTCGGCGCGCCGACCGCGACCACCTCGTCGATGACGGAGGGGATGTCGCTGCCGCGGCGGAACACATCAACGATGTCGGGCACGACGGGCAGCTCGGCGAGCGAGGCGTACACCGGCTGCCCGAGGATCTCGGTCGCGTTCGGGTTGACGAAGTAGAGCTCGTAGTCGCTCGACTGCTGCAGGTAGGTGGCGACGAAGTACGACGACCGCGCCGGGTTCGGGGAGGCGCCGACGATCGCGACCGTCTTCGCCCGCCGCAGGATGTCGCGGCGCTCCTGCGCGCTCGGCCCGATCCAGGTGCGCTGGGTGCGCAGCAGCTTGGCGAGCGGCGAGTCGGTGGGCAGCGAGCACGAGAGCCCGTTCTGCAGGGCGACGGTCACCTCGTCGCTCGCGAGCTCCTCTGCGGCAGCGGACATGCGCCTATTCTCCCTTCACCGCGACGCCGAGCGCCCGGTCGAGGTCGTAGAGGATGTCGTCGGCGTCCTCGATGCCGACCGAGATGCGCACGAGGCCGGGCAGCACCCCCGCATCCTGCAACTGCTGTCCGCTGAGCTGCGCGTGGGTGGTGGACGCCGGATGGATGACGAGGGTCTTCGCGTCGCCGATGTTGGCGAGGTGGCTGGCCAGCTCGACCGACTCGATGAAGCCCCGGCCGACCGCGCGCGAGTCGCGACTCGCCGAGCCCTTCACGCCGAAGCTGAACACCGATCCGGGGCCGGCGGGGAAGTAGCGCCCGGCGCGCTCGTGGTGCGGATGCGAGGGCAGCCCCGCCCAGTTGACGAACTCGATGCGCGGATCCGCCGCCAGGAACTCCGCGACCTTGCGGGCGTTCTCGACGTGCGCCTGCATCCGGAACGGCAGCGTCTCGACCCCCTGCGCGAGCAGCCAGGCCGAGTGCGGCGCGAGCGCGGGGCCGATGTCGCGCAACTGCTCCGCCCGCAGCCGGGTGAGGAAGGCGTACTCGCCGAAGTTGCCGTGCCAGTTGAGTCCGCCGTAGTGCGGCACCTCCTGGTCGAAGAGCGGGAAGCGCTCGTTCGCCCAGGGGAAGCGGCCCGACTCGACCACGACCCCGCCGAGGGTCGTGCCGTGGCCGCCGAGGAACTTGGTGGCGGAGTGGATCACGACATCCGCCCCCCACTCGATGGGCCGGTTGAGTGCGGGGGTGGCGACTGTCGAGTCGACGATGAGCGGCAGGTCGTGCGCGTGCGCGACCTCGGCGAGACCCTCCAGGTCGGCGATGTCGCCGGAGGGGTTGGTGACCGACTCGACGAAGATGAGCTTGGTGCGATCGGTGATCGCGGCGGCGTAGTCGGCCGGGTCGGTGCCCGTGACGAAGGTGGTGTCGACGCCGAAGCGGCGCAGCGTCACATCGAGCTGGGTGACGGTGCCGCCGTAGAGGCTCGCGCCCGCGACGATGTGGTCACCGGCGCCCGCGAGCGAGGCGAAGGTCACGAACTCGGCCGAGAGTCCGGACGCCGTGGCGACCGCCCCGAGGCCGCCCTCGAGCGAGGCGATGCGCTCCTCGAAGCTCGCGACGGTGGGGTTGGCGAGGCGCGAGTAGATGTTGCCGTACTTCTGCAGGGCGAAGCGGGCGGCGGCATCCGCGGTGTCGTCGAAGACGAAGGCGCTCGACTGGTAGATGGGGAGGGCGCGTGCGCCGTGCACGGCGTCGGGGATGTTGCCGGCGTGGATGGCGCGGGTGCGGAAGCCCCAGGCATGGTCGGCGCCGTGGGTCCGGTTGTCGGCGGACGTGGCAGGCTCGGCGGCGTCGCTGTCTGGCATCCGCTCAGGCTACCGGCGGGCTCAGAGTGTTGCGGTGTGTTGCGGCGCTGGCGCTGGCGCGGATGCGGGCACAGGCGCGAGGCGCTGCCGCACCCGGTGCGGGTCGGAGCGGGCGAGCGCGGTGTCGAGCAGCAGCTCGACGAGCCGCGGGTAGCCGATGCCCGCGGCGGCCGCCATCCGGGGCACCTGCGAACGTGAGGTGAACCCGGGGAAGGTGTTGATCTCGTTGAGCAGCAGTCCGTGCTCGGTCGCGAAGAAGTCGACACGCGCGAGTCCGCTCGCGCCCACGGCGCGGAACATCGCGAGGGCCGCGCGCTCGAGCTCGGCACCGAGCGCCGCATCGACGGGCGCCGGGATGCGGAACTCCGGCTCGCGGGCGTACTTCGCCTCCGCGTCGAAGATCGCCCCCGCCGGCACCACGATCTCGAGCGGCGGCAGGCATTCGAGGCGGCCGTCGGGATGCTCGATCACCCCCACGTCGAGCTCGCGTCCGGGCACGAAGGCCTCGACGACCACCTCGGGTCCGAAGGCGAACGCTGCCTCGATCGCGGCTTCGAGGGCGGCGCGCTCGGTGACGACGGTGACCCCGTGGCTCGAGCCCGCGCGGTCGGGCTTGACCACGAGCGGCAGCTCGAGCGCATCGAGTCGCGGGTCGTCCGCCTCCCGCACGAGCAGCCCGGGCGCCGTCGCGACCCCCGCATCCGCCGCGAGCAGCTTGGTGACGTGCTTGCCCATCGCGAGCGCCCCCGCGGCGACCCCGGAGCCCACATAGGGAACCCCCACGAGATCGAGCAGCGCGGCGAGGGTGCCGTCTTCGCCGCGCGGGCCGTGCAGGGCGGCGACCGCCGCATCCGCGCGCTCGAGCAGGGCGACCGCGCCCGCGAGATCGCCCGCCAGATCGCTGCCGTCTGGCAGCGCCCACGAGCCGTCGACGCGGATGGTGAGGCGCACGACGTCGAAACGGTCCGGGTCGAGCGCGGCCGCGATCGCGGCGGCGGAGGCGAGCGAGACCTCGTGCTCGCTCGAGGTGCCGCCGCCGATCACGACGACGCGGATGCGGCGGGTGACCTCGGCTGCCCCGCTCACGCAGCCTCCTCCACCCGCACCCGGTGGCCGATCCGGGTGACCAGCTCGTGCTCGATCGTGCCCGCCCAGCCCGCCCAGTCGCGCAGGGTCGGCTCGCCCGCGTCTCCCGGTCCGAAGAGCACCACCTCGTCGCCGGTCTGCACCCCGAGCTCGCCGACGTCGACCACCAGCTGATCCATCGACACGGCGCCCGCGATCGGCACGCGGCGTCCGCGGACGGCGGCCGAGGCATCCGCCGCGAGACCCCGCGGCACCCCGTCGGCGTAGCCGAGCGGCAGCAGCGCGAGCCGCGTCGGCCGGTCGGTGAGGTAGCGGGAGCCGTAGCCGACGGCGGTGCCGGCGCGCACATCCCGCACCGTCGTCACGCGGGCGCTCAGCGTCATCGCGCCCCGCAGCTCCGAACTGTGCGAGGGGTCGATGCCGTAGAGCCCCGCGCCGATGCGCACGAGATCGAAGTGCGTCGACGGATCCGTGAGCGTCGCCGCGGTCGCCGCGAGGTGCGCATGCCGCGGGGCGAGCCCGCGTCGACGGGCCGTGCGCACGGCCGCGTCGAACAGCAGCCGCTGCCGCACGGTGAGCGGATGCCCCGGCTCGTCGGCGCGGGCGAGGTGGCTCATGATGCCGACCACGCGGAGGAGTCCGCGGAGCTCGTAGGCACGCGCGAGCTCGCACAGCGCCCGCCACTCCGAGGCGCTCGCGCCGTCCCGCGCGAGTCCGGTGTCGACGTGCAGGTGCACGGCCGCCGGTGCGCCGACGTGCGCCGCGGCCTCCGCGATCGCGCCGAGGTGCGCGATGCTCGGCACCGCCAGCTCGACGCGGTGCCGGATGGCGGCCGCGAAGTCGGCATCCACGGGGTTCAGCCAGCTGAGGATGGGCGCGTCGACCCCCAACCAGCGCAGCGGCAGGGCCTCGTCGATGCTCGTCACCCCGAGTCGCGTCGCACCCGCCTCGAGCGCGCGCAGGGCCGCGCGCCCGTGCCCGAAGCCGTCGGCCTTGACGACCGCCATGATCTCGGCGGAGGTGGTGGCGGCGATCCGTCGCGTGTTCTCGGCGATGGCGTCTCCGTCGATGCGGAGGGTGGCGGCAGCGGGCATGCCTTCACGCTAGGAAACGGGGGCGCGCGGGATCGTCACCCGGGAGGATGACCGCCCTCGCGCGGAGGATGATCTCAGACCCAGCTGCGGAACCAGTAGTGCGCCTGCTGGAACCAGACCGGCATCGGAATCCCCGACCACAGGGGCCAGAAGAACGCCGACAGCGCTACGACCAGCGCGAGGTAGATGCCGACGGTGCGCAGGCCCGCCACGCGTCGGCGTTCCGGGTCGGTGCGCGAACCGGCGACGGCCGCGAGCGCCGCGGTCAACGCGAGCACCATGAAGGGCTCGAACGCGATCGTGTAGAACTGGAAGACGGTGCGGTCGAGGTACATCAGCCACGGCAGGTAGCCGGCCGCGATACCCGTCAGGATGAACGCATCCCGCCACACCGGAGCGCCGCGCCGCAGATTCCGCACCACGCGCACCACGAGGAAGCCGAGCGCCGCGGTGCCTCCCCACCAGATCAGCGGGTTGGCGATGTCGAGGATCGCGCCCGCCGAGGTGTCGCCGAACTTCTCGTAGTACATGCTCGTGGGGCGCACCAGGAACAGCCAGGTGAGCGGGTTCGCCTGGTAGTCGTGCGGGGTGTGCAGCCCGACGTTGAAGTTCAGGATGGCGACCTGGTAGTGCCACCAGTTCTGCACGGCCGTCGGCACCCACGACAGCGCGCCCGTCCAGGCCTCGCCGCCGCCCTCGATCCAGCGCCGGTAGTAGCCGCCGTCGGTGGCGAACCAGCCCCACCAGCTCGTCACGTAGACCGCGAGGGCGAGCGGCACGAGCAGCAGGAAGCTCACCGGGCCCTGGCGGATCGCGGCCCCGGTTCCCCACAACTCGACGCCCGCGCGTCGGCGCAGCAGAGCATCCGACACCACCGAGTAGATGCCGAACACCGCGAGGAAGAAGAAGCCGTTCCATTTGACGCTCGCCGCGGCACCGAATGCGACGGCGGCCGCGAGCATCCAGGGTCGCCACCAGAGCACGGGACCCCACGCGGTCGATCTCCCCGCGCCCTCCCGCCGGGTGAGCCACTCGTCGAGGCGGCGTTTCGACCAACCGCGATCTCGCAGCATGAAGTAGCTGCCCAGCAGGGCGAAGAACGCGATCCCGGTGTCGAGGAGGGCGACCCGGCTCATCACGATCGCGTTGCCGTCGATCGCGATGAGACCGCCCGCGAGCACCGTGAGCGTGGTCGAGGCGAACAGCGTGCGGGCCACGAGCATCGTGAGGGCGACCAGCAGCACGCCGACGACGGCCATCCCGATGCGCCAGCCGAAGGCGTTGTCGGTGCCGAACGCGGCCATGCCTGCCGCGATGATCCACTTGCCGAGCGGCGGATGCACGACGAACGAGCCGTCGGTGAGGTAGACGTCGGGGTTGCCCGCCTCGAAGGAGTCGTTCGCGGTGTCGGGCCAGCGCGCCTCGTAGCCGAGGTGCGAGAGCGTATAGGCATCTTTCACGTAGTAGGTCTCGTCGAAGACGATCTTGTGCGGCTCGTCGAGCCCGATGAGCCGGGTCGCGGCGGCGACCGCGAGCACGGCGGCGGGGGCGCCCCACTCCCAGGCGCGGCGGATGCGGGGGTCGCTCATCCAGCGCTGCCAGGTGTCGTCGAGGCGCGAGCCGATCGGCTCGGGCGGGCGCGGGGCGGGTGCGGGGGTGTGGGCGTCGGCGTGGGCGGGCACGGGGGTGCTCGCCGCCGCATCCGTCCCGCTCCGGGGGTTCCCACGGACGGCGCGCTCGAACTCGACCGCGCGCTCATCCATGCGGGAATCGTAGCCGCGCGCGCATCCGCATTCCTGCGCCCCGCCCGCCGCCGGGCCGGGCCGCGCCGCGCATCCCGCCCTGTGTCGAAAATGCAGGAGATTCTGTGCGGGTGCCCCCTGCTGTCGGGGACGGGTCGGCCGACACTCGCGAGAACTCCTGCATTTTCGACACAGGGGGCGCGGGGCACGGGAGGATGAGGGGGTGATCATCCTCGCGGCGACGCCCATCGGCAACCTCGGCGACGCGTCGCGGCGGCTGGTGGAGGCGCTCGAGAACGCGGAGGTCATCGCCGCGGAAGACACCCGCACCACCGTGCAGTTGCTTCGCGCGCTCGGCGTCGAGAATCGGCCGCGGCTCCTCGCCCTGCACGAGCACAACGAGACCGCGCGGGCGGCCGAGCTGGTCGAGCTCGCCCGCGACGGCGACGTGCTGGTGCTCTCGGACGCCGGCATGCCGACCGTCTCCGACCCCGGCTTCCCGCTCGTCGCCGCGGCGGCGGATGCGGGGGTCACCGTCACCGCGATCCCCGGCCCGAGCGCCGTGCTGACGGCGCTCGCCGTGTCGGGGTTGCCCACCGACCGCTTCTGCTTCGAGGGCTTCCTGCCGCGCAAGGGCCGCCGCGCGGCGCTGCGTCCGCTCGCCGCCGAGCAGCGCACGCTCGTCTTCTTCGAGTCGCCGCACCGCATCGCGGATGCGCTCGCCGACCTGGTCACGGCGTTCGGCCCCGAGCGCCGTGCCGCGGTGTGCCGGGAGCTCACCAAGCTACACGAGGAGGTCGCGCGCGGAACCGTGTCCGCGCTCGCCGAACGCTTCGCCGACGGCACCAGGGGGGAACTCGTCATCGTGGTGGCGGGAGCCGCGCCGGCCACCGCCTCCTTCGACGACGCGCTGGCGCAGGTGCGCGCGCTCACGGCATCCGGCGTCCGGCTCAAGGAGGCGACCGCCGAGGTCGCCGAGGCGACGGGCCTCAGCCGCCGCGAGCTCTACGAGGCCGCGCTGCGCGCCTGAGACCCGCCGGTGTTGCGGTTTCGGCGCAATGTGGCCCGCGAAACCGCAGCATTGCGCCGAAACCGCAACAGTCCCGCACCCAGCCGCAGCCGCGCCCCGCAGCCCGGCGCCCGCGCCGCCGTCACGCGTCGGGGCGCGCAACTAGACTCGAGCCCATGTCGTCCGGCGAGAGCTTCTTCATCACGACGCCCATCTTCTACGTCAACGACGTGCCCCACATCGGGCACGCGTACACGGAGGTCGCGGCGGATGTGCTCGCGCGCTGGCACCGCCAGGCCGGAGACGACACCTGGCTGCTGACCGGCACGGATGAGCACGGCCAGAAGATCCTGCGCACCGCCGTCGCGAACGGCACCTCGCCGAAGGAGTGGGCCGACCAGCTCGTCGAGTCGGCCTGGCTGCCGCTGCTTCAGACGATCGACATCGCCAACGACGACTTCATCCGCACCACGGAACCGCGGCACGAGGATGCGGTGGCGCTGTTCCTGCAGAAGCTCTACGACGACGGCTTCATCTACGCGGGCGAGTACGAGGGCTACTACTGCGTCGGCTGCGAGGAGTACAAGCAGCTCGACGACCTCGACACCCCCGAGAGCGGCGAGTTCGCGGGTCAGCTCGTGTGCCGCATCCACTCGCGTCCCGTGGAGATCCTCAAGGAGAAGAACTACTTCTTCCGCATGAGCCAGTTCCAGGACGCGCTGCTCGACCTCTACGAGACCCAGCCCGACTTCGTGCAGCCCGAGAGCGTGCGCAACGAGATCACCCAGTTCGTGCGGCAGGGGCTCGCAGATCTGTCGATCTCCCGCTCGAGCTTCGACTGGGGCATCAAGGTGCCCTGGGACGACTCGCACGTCGTCTACGTGTGGTTCGACGCGCTGCTGAACTACATCACCGCGGTCGGCTACGGCACCGACGACGAGCAGTTCGCGCGCCGCTGGCCCGCCTCCCACCTGGTCGGCAAGGACATCGCGCGCTTCCACGCCGTCATCTGGCCCGCGATGCTGATGGCGGCCGGCCTGCCCGTGCCGCACCGCGTCTTCGGCCACGGCTGGCTGCTGGTCGGCGGCGAGAAGATGTCGAAGTCGAAGCTCACGGGCATCGCGCCCGAGCAGATCACCGACACCTTCGGTTCGGATGCGTTCCGCTACTACTTCCTGCGCGCGATCACCTTCGGCCAGGACGGCTCCTTCAGCTGGGAGGACCTCTCCGCCCGCTACCAGGCCGAGCTCGCGAACGGTTTCGGAAACCTCGCCTCGCGCGTGGTCGCGATGGTCGGCCGCTACTACGACGGGGTGCTGCCCGCGCACGCCGGGTACACGGATGCCGACCTCGCGATCCAGGCGACCGTCGCGAAGGCGGCGGCGGATGCGGATGCCGCGATCGAGCGGTTCGCGATCCACGAGGCGATCGCGGCGATCTGGACCATCGTCGACGAGCTGAACGGCTACATCACCGAGCAGGAGCCGTGGGTGCTCGCCAAGGACGACGCCACCCGCGCGCGCCTCGGCACCGTGCTGTACACGGCATCCGAGGGGCTTCGCGCGCTCGCGGTGCTGCTCGCCCCCGTCATGCCGCGGGCCACGGCGACGCTGTGGGCGGCGCTCGGCGGCGAGGATGCGCTCGGTCCGCTCGGCGCGCAGCGCATCCGCGAGGCGGGTTCCTGGGGTGTGCTGCAGCCGGGCTCGGCGGTGCGCGCGCTCGAGCCGCTGTTCCCGCGCATCGAGGACACCCCGGACGCGGGAGCCGCGTGACCGACGCGTTCCTGCGCGCGAGGGAGGCTCCGGACGGGCCGCCCCGGGACTACCCGCCCCTGCCGGAGGCGCTCGTGGTGCCGGTGTACGACAACCACACCCACCTCGAGATGGCCGATGGTGTCGCCCCGCTCGACTACCGCGAGCACCTCGACCGCGCATCCGCCGTGGGGGTGAAGGGGGTCGTGCAGGTCGGCACCGACCTCGCGACCTCGCGGTGGAGTGCGGAGGTCGCGGCCGTCGAGCCGCGCGTGCTCGCGGCTGTCGCCCTGCATCCGAACGACGCCCCCGAGCTGGCCGAGCAGGGACTGCTCGACGAGCACCTCGCGGGCATCGACGAGCTCGCCTCCCGCCCGCGGGTGCGCGCGATCGGCGAGACGGGTCTCGACTTCTTCCGCACGGAGGGGCAGGCGGGCATCGACGCGCAGTACCGCTCCCTCGAGGCGCATATCGAGATCGCGAAGGCGCACGGCCTCGCGCTGCAGATCCACGATCGTGACGCGCATCGTGAGGTGGTCGCGACGCTCGACCGGGTGGGCGCCCCCGAGCGGGTCGTCTTCCACTGCTTCTCGGGGGATGCCGCGTTCGCCGAGCTCGTCGCGGAGCGCGGATGGTTCCTCTCCTTCGCAGGAACCGTGACGTTCAAGAACGCACAGAACCTGCGCGACGCGCTCGAGGTGATCCCGCGCTCCCGTATCCTCATCGAGACGGATGCGCCCTACCTGACGCCGACCCCGTTCCGCGGGCGGTCCAACGCCCCCTACCTCATCCCGCACACCCTGCGGGCGATGGCGGCGCACCTCGGAACGGATGCGTCGATGCTCGCCGCGCAGATCGCCTCCACCACCGAGCTCGTCTACGGCCACTGGGACGACGAGCCCGTCGACGCCCCGCGCGGACCCTTCGAGGTGCAACGATGACCGCCGCTCCCAGCTCCAGCGCGCTCCTCGGCCCCGCGGAGATCCGCGACCTCGCCGACGCACTCGCGCTGCAGCCCACCAAGAAGCTCGGCCAGAACTTCGTCGTGGACGGCAACACGGTGCGCAAGATCGTGCGCACGGCATCCCTCGCGTCCGGCGAGCAGGTCGTCGAGGTGGGCCCCGGTCTCGGCTCCCTGACCCTGGGCCTGCTCGAGGCGGGCGCCCGGGTCACGGCGATCGAGATCGACAAGCGCCTCGCCGAGCAGCTGCCCCGCACGGTCGAGGCGATGCAGCCCGGCGCCCCGCTGGAGGTGATCGCGGCCGACGCGCTGCGCGTCGCATCCGTGCCGGGGGAGCCGACGGCGCTCGTCGCGAACCTGCCCTACAACGTCTCGGTTCCCGTGCTGCTGCATCTGCTGCACGTGGTGCCGAGCCTCGAGAGCGCGCTCGTCATGGTGCAGGCGGAGGTGGGCCACCGTCTCGCCGCCGCCCCCGGGTCGCGCGTCTACGGCTCGCCGAGCGTCAAGGCGGCCTGGTACGGCCGCTGGTCGATCGCCGGCACGATCAGCCGTCAGGTGTTCTGGCCGGTGCCGAACGTCGACTCGGTGCTCGTCGGATTCCGTCGCGCCGAGCTTCCGGGAACGGATGCCGAGCGCGTCGCCACCTTCGCCCTGGTCGACGCCGCGTTCGGTCAGCGCCGCAAGATGCTGCGGCAGTCGCTCGCGGAGGTGCTCGGCGGCTCGGCCGCAGCATCCGCGATCCTCGAGGCGGCGGGCGTCGACCCGACCTCGCGCGGTGAGCAGCTGAGCGTCGGCGACTTCCTGCGGGTGGCCCGCGCGCGGTAAACGGGGCGTTCCACCTCCCGTAGGGTGGAGCAATGACCACCTCCGGGCGCGCATCGGTGCACGTCAAGGCCCCGGGGAAGATCAACGTCTTCCTCAAGGTGGGGGCGATCGACGACACCGGGTACCACGACGTGGCGATCGCCTATCAGGCGGTGTCGCTCTACGAAGACGTGCGCGTGTACGAGGCATCCGACTTCTCCGTCGAGGTCACGGGCTCGGTGGAGCTCTCCCGGGTGCCGCTCGACGGCGGCAACATCGCCGTCAAGGCGGCCCGGCTGCTGGCGGCGCGCACCGGCTTCGCGGGCGGCGCGCACATCCGCGTCGAGAAGCATGTGCCCGTGACCGGCGGCATGGGGGGTGGCTCGGCGGATGCTGCGGCCACCCTCGTCGCGTGCGACGCGTTGTGGGGCACCGAGCTGCCGCGCGAGGAACTGCTCGAGCTGGCCCGCAAGCTGGGCGCCGATGTCCCGTTCGCGCTCACCGGGGGCACCGCGATCGGCACCGGCCGCGGCGACGAGCTCTCGCCCGCGCTCGCCCAGGGCACGTTCCACTGGGTGCTCGCGCTCGCCGATTTCGGGCTCTCGACCCCGGCCGTGTATGCCGAGCTCGACGAGCATCGTCGGCGGCACGCGCTCGACATCTTCCCCGCTTCGGCTCGCCCGACGGTCGAGGCGAGCGTGCTGCAGGCGCTGCGTGCGGGCGACCCGCACATGCTGGCTGAGGCGCTGCACAACGATCTGCAGGCTCCCGCGCTGCACCTGGAGCCGTCGCTCGCAGACGTGCTGGAGCTCGGTGAGCAGAACGGGGCCCTCGCGGGCATCGTCTCGGGCTCGGGGCCGACGGTCGCCTTCCTCACCGCGGATGTCGACTCGGCGCTCGAACTGCAGGTCGCCCTCTCGGCATCCCGCCTCAACGTGGTGCGCGCCACGGGTCCCGTGCACGGCGCTCGCATCGTCGGCGACTGAGGCGTCACTTTGTGTCGCCCCAGTGGCGGCCTGGGCGACACAAAGTGACGCCTCAGAACGCGCTGTGGCACTCGTTGTTCACCTGGGCGAGGGGGCGCGTGCATTCGGCTGGATGACCCGGTTAAGCGTGCTGCCCTTGACTCTCATCGCCTCATCGCCCCCGGTGGGGTGAACCCGAGCTTCCCGAGGCCGATAAACGATGTCGACCGGTGCACGGGTCCAGTTCATCCGCGTCGACCCTACGGATCCGGTGCGGATGGCGTCCTGGATCCACCACATCTCGCGCTTGACCGGCGCGCCCGCTACGCCGACCCCGGCGCACCCCGTCGTGGTGTGGCAGTTGACGGCGGGCAACCACCGGGTGCTGGCGCGCGGCGCGACCACCTCCGCGTCGGTCGAGGAGGCGCACGACGACGTCGCCTCGGTGGTGGCGGCGCGTGAGCGGCTGGTGCCGCGGATGGTGCGCCTCGAGTCGAGCAGGGCCTACGGGTGGCTGCTGCTCGACGGCGCCGTGCCTGTGCTCACCTGCGCCCGCTGGTACGCCCTCGAGCGTGATCGTCGCGAGTCGCTGCGCAGCGCACGGCTCGAGCTCGACCACCTCGCCGACGGCGGAACCGACCTCGCCGCCCCGCGGCTCGTGACCACGAAGGACGGCCGATGAGCGGGCGCTCGCAGGTCGTCGAGCAGATCATGCTGCCCGACCCGCCCGCCGGCCCGCGCGCGATCGCACCGAAGCCCTCGACATCCGACGCGATCTTCCGCCGCACCGCGTTCGCGGCGGGCGGCATCACGGTGGCGATCATGCTCGCGGTGGGCATCTTCCTCTCGCTGCGTGCCGCGGATGCGCTGAAGGTCGCGGGCTTCGGCTTTCTGACGGAGCAGGACTGGTCGCCAGAGACGGGCAAGTTCGGCGTGGCCGCTGTGCTGTTCGGCACGGTCACGATCGGCGTCATCGCGCTCTGCGTGGCGTTCCCGCTCGCACTCGGCACCGCGCTCCTGCTCTCGGAGGTGGTGCGCGGCCGACTGCGGGGAACCCTCGTCTCGCTCGTCGACCTGATGGCCGCCGTGCCGTCGATCGTGTTCGGGCTGTGGGGCGTGTTCTTCCTGCAGGCGAACGTCATCCCGGTCGCGCGGTGGATCTCGACCTACTTCGGCTGGATCCCGATCTTCCGGGTGTCGGGCGAGGGCGGCGAGACGCTCACCGCCGACAGCGCGTTCACCTCCTCGGCGTTCATCGCCGGCATCGTCGTCGGCCTCATGGTGGTGCCGACGATGACCTCGGTGATGCGCGAGGCGTTCTCGCAGGCGCCCGTCGGGGAGCGCGAGGGTGCGCTCGCGCTCGGCGCCACCCGGTGGGGGATGGTGCGCACGGTCGTGCTGCCCTTCGGCCGCGGCGGCATGATCGGCGGCACGATGCTCGGGCTCGGCCGCGCGCTCGGCGAGACCATCGCCGTCTACATGATCATCTCGCCGATCTTCACCATCAACTGGCAGGTGCTCAGCTCGGGCACCAACTCGGTGTCGGCGCTCATCGCGCTGCGCTACGGCGAGGCGAGCGACTTCGCGCTGTCGGCGCTCATGGCCGCGGGGCTGGTGCTCTTCCTGCTGACACTCGTCATCAACTTCTCGGCGTCGTCGATCGTGGCGCGCTCGCGTTCTGGTGCCCAATCGGAGGGATGATGTCGCAGGTTCTGATCGAGAAGCCGGCCACCGCATCCGGTGTGCGCCGCACGGCGACGCGCCAGGTCGAGGGTGAGGTCGGCGAGCGCCGACGGTTGCGGGGCGCGACCTTCGAGGAGCGCTTCGACCTGCTCGGGGCGCTCGCCGCGGGGCTCGCGACCGCGACGCTGCTGTTCGGATGGCTGACGCCGTTGACGGGTGTTGTCGGCTGGATAGCGGTGTCGTATCTGGCCTTCATCGGCTACTACGTGCTGCTGACGTCGCTGAACTCCGACCGCCAGACGATCGCGGACCGCGTGGTCACCGTGCTCCTGGTGTCGGCGGCGGTCACCCTGTTCCTGACGCTCGTCTTCGTGGTGATCTTCGCGCTGCTGCGCGGCCAGGAAGCGCTCTGGAACCTCAACTTCTTCACCCAGTCGATGCAGTTCGCCGGCCCGCTCGATCCGCTCACCCAGGGTGGCATCCTGCACGCGATCGTGGGCACGCTCATCCAGATCAGCATCGCGCTCGCCATCACCATCCCCCTCGGGATCGCGACGGCGGTGTTCCTCAACGAGATCGGCGGCCCGTTCGCGCGCTTCGTGCGCACGATCGTCGATGCGATGACGGCACTGCCGTCGATCGTCGCGGGCCTGTTCGTGTACGCGGCCGTCATCCAGCTCGTCACGCACCAGCGCTCCGGGTTCGCGGCGGCGCTCGCGATCACGGTGATGATGCTGCCGATCGTGATCCGCGCCGCCGACGTGGTGCTGCGGCTCGTGCCGGGGAACCTTCGGGAGGCCTCGTACGCGCTCGGGGCGGGGCGCTGGCGCACGGTGTGGGAGGTGGTGCTGCCGACCGCGCGGTCGGGACTCGTGACCGCCGTGATCCTCGGAACCGCGCGTGGCATCGGCGAGACCTCACCCGTGCTGCTCACCTCGGGCGTGACCGCGGTGCTGACCTTCAACCCGTTCACGGGGCCGATGATCTCGTTGCCGCTACAGGTGTTCGACTTCGTGAAGTCGCCCGAGCCGACCATGATCGCGCGCGGTTTCGGCACGGCGGCGGTGCTGCTGCTGCTCGTGCTGCTGCTGTTCAGCATCGCGCGTGTCATCGGCGGGCGTCCCCCCGGGCAGCTGTCGCCTGGGCAGCAGCGGCGCACGCTGGCCGCATCCGAACGGGATGCCGCACGCTTCGACCGCCGTCGTCGCCCCACGGCCGAACCCACTCCCACTCCCACCCCCACCGCGGAGGCAGAAGCATCGTGACCCGCTCGACTCGCGTGACCCGCGCCCACCGTGCCCTCCGCGCCCTGCTCGCGGGCGCGCTCGTGGTGGTGATGGCCTCGATCGGCGCTCCCGCCGCCACGGCCGCCAGCTACATCCCGATCACCGGAACCGGGTCGACCTGGTCGCAGAACGCGCTCGACCAGTGGCGCAAGAACGTCGCCGCGAACTACGGCATGACCATCAACTACTCGGGCGTCGGCTCCTCGGCGGGACGCCGTGACTTCATCGCCGGCACCGTCGACTTCGCGGTGAGCGAGATCCCGTTCCAGTCGAAACCCGAAGACGGTTCGGCGCCCGAGACCCCCACGATCGGCTACGCCTACATGCCGATCGTCGCGGGCGGGACGGCGTTCATGTACAACCTGAAGATCAGCGGGAAGCGGGTGACCAACCTGCGCCTCTCCGGCGAGGTGATCACCAAGATCTTCACCGGCGCCATCAGCAAGTGGAACGACGCCGCCATCCAGAAGGACAACCCGGGCCTCGCGATGCCCGACAAGACGATCACCCCCGTGGTGCGATCGGATGGTTCCGGCACGAGCGCCCAGTTCACGCTGTGGATGTCGAAGCAGTTCCCGTCGCTGTGGACAGCCGGGATGCGCTCGCAGTTCCCGACGCCGAAGGGAGGGAAGGCGCAGAACGGCTCGCTCGGTGTCGCCGGCTACGTGAGCCAGGACTACGGCGAGGGCGCCATCACCTACGTCGAGTACTCCTACGCACTGAAGTCGGGCTTCCCGGTGGCGAAGGTGCTCAACAAGCAGGGCTACTACATCGAGCCGACCGCGAACTCGGTGGCGGTAGCGCTGCTGAGCGCCGGCATCAACTCCGACCTCACGCAGAACCTCGACAACGTCTACAACTCGGGCGACAAGCGCGCGTATCCGCTCTCGAGCTACTCGTACATGATCGTTCCCACCCAGGTGGGCGGCATCTTCACGGAGGAGAAGGGCGCCACCCTCGGCGCGTTCACGAGATACATGCTCTGCGAGGGGCAGCAGCAGGCGCCGGCGCTCGGCTATTCGCCGCTGCCGATGAACCTGGTGCAGGCGGGGTCCGACCAGATCAAGCGCATCCCGGGTGCCGGATCGCAGGGTATCGACTTCACCTCCTGCAACAACCCCACCTTCAAGGCCGGCGACTCGCCCAGCAGCAACCGTCTCGCCGCGACCGCTGCCCAGCCCGCCGACTGCGACAAGGTCGGCACGACGCAGTGCACCACCGGCACCGCGGGCGCCACCCAGGACACCCCGGTCTCGGGCACCGGCGGGGGCGGCAAGTCCACGAGCGGCGGCACGACCGGAGGCACCACGGGGGG
Organism: Leifsonia xyli; assembly: GCA_003243275.1. Taxonomy (GTDB): domain Bacteria; phylum Actinomycetota; class Actinomycetes; order Actinomycetales; family Microbacteriaceae; genus Homoserinibacter. Next base: position 504,452 of record QFQR01000002.1, read on the forward strand.
CACCGGCGGCACGACCGGCGGCACCACGCAGGTCGACGAGAACGGCAACCCGCTCGGCGGCGACAACGCCTCGGCCAACGGTGCGGTCTCGAAACCCTTCACGGTCGAAGACCAGGGGATGGGGTCGACCCAGTGGCTCATGGTCGGTGCCGCGGTGCTGTTCTTCGCGGCGGTTCTCGTGCCGCCGTTCCTGTCGCGCCGACTGCGCGGCTCGACCAAGAAGTAGCGGCAGACAACCCGCCGGGGCACGCTCGTTGCCTCTGCGTTCATCTCACGGCCACCGGCGATCCCTTGGCTATTCCTGTTCACACCACCCCCCGGAGCCACCCGCTGATGACCGCTGTATCCCCCCGTGCCGAGCGCCGTACGGTCGTCCGATCGGGCCTCGCCGGCCTCATCGCCGGCTCGTTGATGTGGGCGGCGCTCACCGCGGCGGGTGTGACGATCCCGGCGGCGCCGGCGAACGCCGCCGCGTCATCCGCGGTCACCGTCACCGCAGCGGAGCAGGACAAGGATCTCGCGAACGCGCCGATGCCGGATCTGGCGGTGACCGTATCCCAGACCAGCAACCTCGTGGCACAGGGTATCCGTGTCTCGTGGAAGGGCGGCAAGAAGTCGACCACCCCGAGCTCCGGCAACGGCGGCACCAACTTCCTGCAGATCTTCATGTGCTGGGGTGACGACCCGACCGACCCGACCCGCCCCGATCGCACCACATGCCAATACGGCGGAGCGAATACGCCCGGAGCCACGCGCGACGCGTTCCGCAACATGACGATCGATGAGATCCCCGAAGAGGACCAGCCGTATTCGGCGCTCACCGCGGTGTCCTTCCTCCCCCCCTTCACGGGCATCCCGTTCGTCGGCCGCGACGGCAAGCGGGTCGACGGCATCAAGACGGATCCGGTCACGAAGGCCAAGACCATCGACGAGACCGTGAATCTCAACGCCAATCAGTACTTCACCGCGTACTCGACGAACGAGATCCCCTGGGCGGGTTCGGGTGACAACGGCACGGGCGCCGTGTCGTTCGAAGTGCAGACGGCGGCGCAGTCCTCAGGCTTGGGATGCGGAAACGCCGTGGTCCAGGGCAATGTCACCACGGGCGCATCGTGCTGGCTCGTCATCCTGCCGCGCGGGGTCTCCGACAACGGCGCCTCGACGATCACCCAGTCCGGGCTGTTCATCGACTCCTGGCGCCACGCGTTGTCGGTCAAGCTCGGCTTCGAGCCCATCGGCAACCGCTGCCCGCAAGGTGCTGCCGAGCGTCAGCTGGCCGGCAGCGAATTGGTCTCACTCGCCGTGAACTCCTGGCAGCCCGCGGTCTGCAATCAATCAGGCGCGTCGGTGTACTCGCTCCTGACGATGTCGGAATCCGACGCGACCTCGGCCGCTGCGACCGCTCAAGGTGCACCCCTCGCGCTCACGAGCTACCCGCTGAAGACGGAGGGAACCGATCCGCTCCAGTACGCGCCCATTGCCCTCACCGGGGTGACGATCGCCGTGGCAATCGACCGCCGCCCCGACCCGTTCAAGGACCTCCCGGCCGACTATCTGGATGCTGCACGCACACCCTTCACGAAGGTGAATCTCACCCCCCGGCTTCTCGCCAAGCTGCTCACGGGCTCCTACCGCTCGTCGCTCCCGAACGGTGCCGACACGAGCCATCTCCCGGCGGCCAACCCCGACACGGTCACGAAGGACAAGGAGTTCCTCGCGATCAACGATCCCGAATGGGCGGCCCAGGATCTCTCCGGCCCCGCGATCGCCGACGTCATGGTGCCGCAGGGGCGGTCGGATGCAGCGCGGGCGGTCTGGGCCTATATCGCCTCCGATCCGGACGCGCGCGACTTCATGGCGAGCAAGCCCGACTCCAACGGCATGGTGGTCAACCCGTGGTACTCCACGGATGCGAGCAAGAATCCCAGTGGTTCCGCGTTCTCCCTCGATCGTGACGACTTCCCGAAGGCGGACCCCGTCGAGGTGACCCCGCCGAATACAGGTCCCGTCAACATGGTCACCTGGCGGCCCTACTCCAACGACCTGGGCACGGTCGCCTACCTCACCCTGCGTGGCGACGGCCAGACTCTCGGACTCTGGGATCCGTATTCGTTCCCGCCCAAATATGGCAAGGGCTCGCGCATGCTGCCGGGCGGTCAGGCGGTGCTGGGGCTCACCGATACGGCGGCTGCGGCGCGATATCAGGTGGTCACCGCGTCGATGCGCAATCCCGCAGGTGTCTTCGTCGCACCGTCGAAGGCGGGGATGCTGGCGGCCGCGGCCGCGATGACCGGTGTCAACGCGGCGGGCCGCGTGGTCGGGTTCGTTCCCGTGACCCCCGCGGCGAAGGCGGCCACCGACGCGTACCCGCTCACCTTGCCGGTGTACGCGGCGGCGAACCCCGCCGAAAGCGACGCAGCACTCCGGACGGGCTACGCGGCATTCATCCGCTACGCGGTGAGTACGGCAGGTCAGACCCTGGGGACCGAAGTGGGGCAGCTTCCCGAGGGGTACGCGCCGATTCCGGCGGCGTGGGCGACGGCCGCGAACGCGGCGGCTGCGACGATCGCCGCGGGCGGGACGGGAACCACGAATCCTCCGGCGTCGCAACCCTCGTCCAGCAACTCCGGATCCGGGGGGTTCAGCAACTCCGGCACTCCGGAGGCGTCCGGTGAGGCTCCGCAACCCGATCCATCCGGTTCGGCGAGCCCGCTCCTCAGCTCCAGCGTCACTCCCGCCGACCCCCAATCGGCCACCGGAGGCGTCGTCATCGCCAGCCTCCTCGCCGGCATCGTCGGCGCGATCATCAGCCTGGTCGCGTCGCGCCGTCGGGCCATCAGAACTTGGGCACGCCGCTAGGTCGCCCGAGCCGATCGCTGCTTCGCGACTCGGCCCCACCACGAAAGGAAATGCAATGAAGTCCAAGAAGGTCGTCGCCTTCGGCGCCACCGCCGCGGTCGCACTTGCCGGGATCGCCTTCACGGCTGCTCCCGCCTACGCAGACCCGGTGAGCGATGGCTACTCGATCGTCGGTTCCGACACGCTGCAGGACGCGGTGGGCGCGCTCGCCAACGGCACCTCGGTGACGGGTTCGCCCATCAAGGTGTCGGGTGCAGGCAAGGTCCTCGGCTCGTGGGATGCCTTCACCCTCGGCGTCTCGGGTGGTGTCGGCAAGATCCAGACCAAGCCCTACGGTCCGGTCTTCGACCGTCCGAACGGGTCGGGTGCCGGTCGTACCTCCCTCCTCCGGTCGATCAACTACAACGGCAGCACCGTTTTCAACGGCGTCGACGTCGCCAACCAGGTCGACCTCGCGCGCAGCTCGTCGAAGGGCACCTCGGTGGCCGGCGGCGTGCTGAGCTACATCCCGTTCGGTCAGGACGCGATCTCGTACATCTTCAAGGTGGGCGCTGACGCCAACAGCAACGGTGACGCGGCTGCGGCGACGGCCTGGATCTCCGACCTCTCCAAGGCGGAGCTCGCGTCGATCTACACCGCGACCAGCGGTGGGCTCGTCTCGGTCCCCGGAACGGACTACAAGGTCAAGCCGCTCGCGATCCAGTCGTCCTCGGGTACCTGGAGCACCTTCCTCGGCAAGATCGGCGTCTCCTCGACAGGAACCGGTGTCGAGACCCGCAACAACACGATCCCGGAGAACGACGGCACGGTGCTCACGCCCGCGGCCGACGAGATCCAGATCATCCCGCTCTCGGTGGCGAACTACATCGGGCAGGCCAACGGTGCCTCGCGTATCAACACGATGGCGGGCGTCACGGCGGGATCGATCGGCGGTGTCGCGCCCTTCACCGGAAGCGTCCCGAACCTGCAGCCGAGCACCGCGTTCTACAACAGCTCCGACTGGGGACGCACGGTCTTCATCGTCGTGCCGACCGCCAAGATCACCAGCGGCAACGCGGCGTTCGACCAGGGCGTCTTCAACCTCACCAACCCGGCGTCGACCACGAGCCTCACCTACTGGGGAACCTCGGGCGCACCGTCGACCACCAAGGCCGTGAAGATCAAGTTCGGTTTCGGCCAGCCGCAGGACCCCGCATTCACTGCCAACAACTGATCCAGCGAAAGAAAGGAATAGCAGACATCATGAACAAGCTCATCAAGCGTGGCCGCAACGGCCTCGTCGGGGTCACGGCTGTCGCCGCCCTCGTGCTCGCGCCGGCCTTCGCCGCAAGCGCGGCGGTCGTCCCGACCGTCGGGTCGACCCACCCGGTGTACCTGATCTCGGACCTCGATGGCACTCAGATCCCCCCGGGCTCCGTGCTCAACTGGGGCGACAGTGTCCTCGCTTCTCCCGAGCCCTCGGATGAGGACTACAACAGCCACTACGTGTCGCCGGCCGGAACCTCCGAGATCCGCGCCTTCATCTCGCCGCGTGGTCAGGAGAAGAACCCGAACGTCTGGAACGCGTACGGCTCGATCGGCTACCTCGCCAAGGTTCAGCTCGCGAACCTCATGCTGAGTGGAAACACCAGCGTCGGTCAGGGCACCCCTTCGGGCACGATCGCGGTCGCCATGGCGGGCGGTGACTACTCGCTCGGTCTTGCGTTCTTCAACGGCATGCAGGTGATCGAGGCGGACTACACCTACATCACGGTCGTCGGCAACGCCAACCCGAACCTCGCCACCTGGACGTTCGACACCCCGGCCGCGGCCGCCACCGCCCCGGCGATGACGACGCAGCCGACCAGCACCTCGGTGCTCGTCGGTGCCAACGCCACCTTCACCGCTGCGGCATCCGGTACGCCGGCGCCGACCGTGCAGTGGCAGTCGGCTCCGTCGGCCTCCAGCACGTTCACCGACATCGCGGGTGCCACCTCGGCCACCCTCACGGTGAACAACGCGCAGGTGGCGAACACGGGCACGCAGTACCGCGCCGTGTTCACCAACTCGGCCGGTTCCGTGACCTCCAACATCGCCGTCATGACAGTCAACTCCACCGTGCCGAACGAGCCCTCCGGCTCTGACACGGGCAAGCTGACCTCGCCGACGCTCACCGAGGGCCAGGCGAGCTTCACGCTCACCGGCACCGGCATCGCCGCGGGCACGTACAGCGTGTGGGCCTGGTCGACCCCGACCCAGCTCCCGAACGCCACCGTCGCCTCCAACGGCGACGTGACCATCAACATCGCCGGTCTTGCCCCGGGTGCGCACACCATCGCGCTCACCGCGGTCAACTCGGCGACGGTCATCGGCTGGGTCACCTTCACCATCCCCGCGCCCACCTTCCCGCTGGTCAGCAACACCGACCTCACGGTGGATGTCACCACGACCAACAAGTTCGCTCTCGAGGGTGTCGCCACGGCGGTCAACCTCGGTTCGGCGGCGCGTGGTGCCAGCACGAGCGCGACCCTGCCGGCCTTCACGGTGACCGACGACCGCAACCTGCTCCCGGGTTGGGACCTGACGTCGAAGGTTGACGACTTCGTCAACGCGGCGGCGGGCAACGACACCATCGACAAGGCGGCTCTCACCGTCGAGCCGCGCAAGGTCGGCGGCACCATCGCCGGCATCGCTGCGCAGAGCTCGTACGTGGCGGGTGCCAGCAACCTGTTCGCCACGGGTGCGGCCAACTCGTCGACGCCGTCGACCGGTACGCAGTTCGACGCGAAGCTCACCTTCGCCGTGCCGACCACGGCCAAGGCGGGCACCTACACCTCGAAGCTCACGCTCACGCTCGCTTCGAAGTAACCCATCGGGTCGGGTGACCGGCCCGAGACACAACTGAACAGGCGGTGCGGGAGGCCCTCGGGTCTCCCGCACCGTCGTCTCCGGGCAGCGCCGGCGAACCCGGCGAAAGCTCTCGTCCGATCCGCGTTCACCGGGCATTCAGATCCCGGCGTCCCCTCCTTCTCCCCGCCGTGCGGAAATTGCTTGTGCTTACCCCGACGTGGTTCCCGCGCGCCCTCCGCGGTGCCGCCGCCGCCCTGATCTCCCTGGTCGCGGCGGCGATTCTCGCCGGCGTCGTCCTCGCTCCCACCCCGGCGCACGCTGCGGACGGCGACGATGCCACCGGTGTCTCCTTGCGCCCCGCGGATGCGACGGGCGCCTTCGACGGACGCACCAACTTCCGCTACAAGATCGACCCGGGCCAGTCCGTCCAGGACTACGCCGCCGTCGTCAACACGGGAACCGAAGCCAACGAGTTCACCCTGATCGGCACCGACGCGTTCAACGACGAGAAGGGCGACTTCGCGCTGCTCTCGACCGATGAAGAGCCCAAGCTGCTCGGCCGCTGGGTCACCTTCGAAAACGGCACGAACCGCATGAAGATCACGTTGCAGCCGGGTGAGGGTCGCATGGTGCCGTTCACGCTCACGCTTCCCGCCGACGCCACGCCCGGCGACCACGTCGGAGGAATCGTCGCGTCGGTGCTGAGCACCGAAGGTCAGGTGCAGGTCGATCGCCGCGTCGCCATCCGGCTGTACGCCCGCGTCTCGGGCGACCTGCAGCCGAACCTCACCATCACGTCGCTCAGCGCCGACTACTCGGGCGACTGGTGGAACCCCGCCGACGGCACCGTCACCGTGAAGTACACGATCAGCAACCCAGGCAACGTGGCGCTCGCCGCCAACGTGGAGGGCGGCGTCAACACCTGGTTCGGCATCAACCTCGCCCGCCAGAGCAGCAGCGCCATCAAGGAGATCCTGCCGGGCAACTCCGCGTCGTATCAGTTCGAGCTGCGCGGAATCGGCCAATGGCTCTACCTCGGCCCCTTCCTGCGCGTCACCCCGTTCGTCGACAGCCAGGACGTGTCGTCCTACGTCTCGGCCGCGCCCAGCGCGCGTGACACCGCGCTGTTCGTGATGCCGTGGACGGTGCTGATCGCCCTCATCGTGCTCGTGGGCATCGTGCTGCTCGTGCGCCGGCGTCGACTCGTTCAGAACACGCGGGCCCTGGAGTGGATGGAGCTCACCGAGCAGCGGGCGCGGGAGGCGGCCCTCGTCGAGAGCGAGGAGTCGCGCGAGAGCGAGGCGAGCCGGGGTGCCTAGAGCAGGAGCACTCGCCGTCGTCGGCATCCTCGTCTTCCTCGTCGGCGTGCAGCCGGCGTATGCCGCCGACCCCGGCGGTGACACCGCGACCCTCGGCGTGACCGTCATCGATCCGAGCGCGACGCCCACCCCCTCTCCGACCCCGGCCACACCGGGCGGCGGCGGTGGTGGAACCGGCGGAGGAGGCTCGGGGGGCGGCGGAACAGGCACCCCTCCCGTCGAGACGCCGCAGCCGAGCTCGACGCCCGTGCCCGACCCGAACGGCTGGATCGTCGTCAGCGGCTTCGACTCCTCCTCCCACGCGGAGTTCAACCCCTTGCGGGGGTGGGTGGATGCGACGATCACCATCGCGAACCGCTCGAAGGCCGCCGTCGCGAAAGGCACGGTGACCTTCCGCCTGTTCAGCCCCTTCGGTGCGCAGCTCGGCCCCGCGGTGACGCGCGACGTGGGCACGCTCAAACCCGGTGACGTCCTGAAGCTGCAGGCGCGGTTGCCGGATGTCGGCCAGTGGCCGCTCGTGCGGGTGACGGCGAGCTTCGCCCCCGAGGGCACCGACTCGAAGACACCCATCGTGCGCGAGTCGTGGGTGCTGACCTTCCCGTGGCTGGTGCTCGTGGCCGCGGTGCTGGCTGCGGCGGTGGGCGTGATCGTGCGGCTTCGGCCCTGGAGTCGGCCGTGAGCCCTCTGGCCATGCTGAATCGCGTGGCACGGTCGGGTCGCGGGGGCGGCGCGGGTCGTGAGGGCGCAAAGCCGGATCGCTCCACGAGCGCGCCGCCGCCGGTGCGTCCGCCCGTCCGTCCGCCCGTCCAGTACCTGCCGCTCACCCCCGGCCGCGCCCTCGCCCGTGCCTCGTTCCAGATGGCGGCGATCGTGCTGCTCGCCTTCGTCGCCAACGTGACGGTGCTGAGCCAGCTGCAGCACGCGGTCGCTCAGCAGCTCGGCTACAACACCCTGAAGGAGCAGCTGGCCGCCGGCACCCTCCCGGTGAGCGAAGGCGACACCGACAACGTGCTGCTGCCAGACGGCGTGCCCGTGGCGTTGCTGAAGATCCCGCAGATCGGACTCGACGAGGTGGTCGTGGAGGGCACCAACTCGGCCACCCTGATGGCAGGCCCCGGCCACCGGCGCGACACGGTGTTGCCAGGGCAACCCGGTGTGAGCGTCCTGCTCGGCCGCGCCGCCGCCTACGGCGGTCCCTTCAGCCGACTGCAGGAGCTCGCACCCGGCACCAAGATCACCGTCGTCACGGGGCAGGGTGAGCAGCAGTTCAAGGTGATCGGCGTGCGGTACGCGGGCGATCCCACCCCGCCCGTGCTCGCATCCGGTCAATCGCGGCTCGTGCTGCAGACGGCGCGTGGGCTTCCGTTCGTGCCGAGCGGCGTGCTGTACCTCGACGCCGAGCTGGTCAGCAAGGTGCAGGATCGCGGCGCCAGGCAGACCACCTGGGCGAGCCTCCCGGCCTCCGATCTCGCGATGGGCATCGACACCTCGAGCGTCTGGGCGCTCGTCTTCGCGTTGCAGTTCCTCATCGCGGCCGAGCTCGCGATCGTGCTCATCGTGCCGCGGATCGGCGGGCGCAAGATCTGGATCGTCTTCGTGCCCATCGTCGCGATCGGCGGTCTCTGGGTCGCCACCCAACTCGTGAACCTGCTCCCGAACCTGCTGTGAACGGAACCCCCATGACCGACAACACCGACACCGACGAGACCCGCGTCGACGACGCCGTTCTCGAGCACCAGGCGGATGAGATGCCCGCCGATCAAGCTGCCGATCACGAGTTCGAGGACGAGTGGAACGCGGACGCCGAGCCGCTGCCGGAAGCGGAGCCGGAGGCCGAGCCCGAGGCTGACGCCGAAGCGGAGGCGGAGGCTGGCCCCGAGCCCGAGCCCGAGCCCGAGCCCGAGCCCGAGCCCGAGCCCGAGGCCGAGCCTGAGGCCGAGCCGGAGCCGGAGTCGGAAGTCGAGCCGGAAATCGAGGCGGAAGCGGAGCCCGAGCCCGCCGAGGAGCCCGCGCCCGCAGAGGAGCTCGAGTTCGATCCCGCGTTCGAGGAGGAGTTCCAGACCGCACCCGCGGCGGATTCGGACGCGCCGACCGTCGTCCTCGACACCGAGGTGCCGGAGGACGCTCCCGAGACCGTGTCGGACGACCGCCCGGTCACGGCCGTGCTGCCCGCCCCCGATGCGGGCGCGCCGTTCTGGCGGAACGCCGTCACCCGATCCCTCTCGGTCGTGGGCGGCATCCGCGAGCGGGTTCCCGCGCTGTCCCGTCCGCGCGGGGGGACCTCCGTGCTCGACGCGCCCCGCGAACTCGCGACGCTCGAGGCGCGAGCGATCACCGCGTGGTTCGGCGACCACCAGGTGCTCGACCGGGTCTCGCTCACCATGCCCGCCGGCGTCATCACCTCGCTCATCGGGCCGTCCGGATGCGGCAAGTCCACCTTCCTGCGCATCCTGAACCGCATGCACGAGCTCGTGCCGTCGGCTTCGCTCGCGGGCGAGGTGCTCATCGACGGCGAAGACATCTATCGCGCCGACCGTCCGCTCACGGATGCGCGCAAGAGCATCGGGATGGTGTTCCAGAAGCCGAACCCGTTCCCGGCGATGTCGATCTACGACAACGTCGTCGCGGGGCTGCGGCTCACCGGGGTGAGCGTCGACCGCGACCGCAAGGACGAGCTCGTGGAGACCTCCCTGCAGCGCGCCGGGCTCTGGAAAGAGGTCAAGGATCGCCTGCGCGCTCCCGGCGGTGGGCTCTCCGGTGGACAGCAGCAGCGGCTCTGCATCGCGCGTTCGCTCGCGGTGATGCCGCGCGTGCTGCTGATGGACGAGCCGTGCTCCGCGCTCGACCCGACCTCGACCCGCGTCATCGAGGAGACCATGCTCGAGCTCGTCGACGACGTCACGATCGTGATCGTCACCCACAACATGCAGCAGGCGCAGCGGGTGTCGACGCAGTGCGCGTTCTTCCTCGCCTCGCAGGGCAAGCCCGGCGCGATCGTCGAATACGGCGACACGGATGCGATGTTCAGCGACCCGATCGACGCGCGCACCTTCGACTACGTCAACGGCCGCTTCGGCTGAGTCCGGGTGCTGACCAGGGAGCACTCGCCTCTCGCTCTCGGTATGATGATTCCATCATGCCATTCAGTCAGGGGGAGCGGCCGCTCTACGAGGTGAAGGCGGGGCTCTTCAAGGGGCTCGCGCATCCGTTCCGCATCCGGCTGCTCGAATTGCTCGCCGACGGCGAGGAGCACACGGTCGCCGAACTGCAGGAGTCCACCGGGCTCGAGGCCTCGCACCTCTCCCAGCACCTCGCGGTGCTGCGCCGGCATCGGCTCGTCGCCTCCGATCGCCGCGCCAGCCACGTCTACTACCGACTCGCTCACGCGGATGTCGCCGAGCTGCTCGCGGTCGCGCGTCGGCTGCTCGCCGACATCGTCGCCGCCGACGGGGAGCGGATGGCGCAGGTCGCCGCGCTGCCCGAGCTGCCGCGGTGAGCGCGCCGACGGGCGCGCGGCGCCTGCTGCCCGCGGCATCCGACTACCGGCCGCTGCGACGCAGCTGGCGTGCCGACCTGCTCGCGGGCCTCACCGTCGGCATCGTCGCGCTGCCGCTCGCGCTGGGCTTCGGGATCTCCTCGGGTGCCGGGCCGGAGGCGGGGCTCATCACCGCGATCGTCGCAGGCGTCGTCGCCGCGGTGTTCGGCGGCTCGAACGTGCAGGTCTCCGGGCCGACCGGGGCGATGGTGGTCGTGCTCGCCCCGATCGTCGCGAGCCACGGCATCGGCGCGGTCGCGCTCGTGAGCCTCATGGCGGGCGTGGTGGTGCTCGTGGCCGGGGTGCTGCGGCTGGGGCGTGCGGTGTCGTTCATCCCGTGGCCGGTGATCGAGGGCTTCACCCTCGGCATCGCCGTGATCATCTTCCTGCAGCAGGTGCCCGCACTCACCCGAGCGGATGCCGACGGCGCCTCCCACACGAACGTCGTCGTCACCGCGGTCGGGGCGCTCGCGAAAGCCGACCCCGGCTACCTCGCCTGGGCGCTCGGGGCTGTGGCCGTCGTCGCGCTGTGCATGATCCTGCTCCCCAGACTCCATCGGGCGATCCCCGGGTCGCTCATCGGGATCGTGCTCGTCACGCTCCTCGCGCTCTGGCTCCCGACCCCGCTCGCCGACATCGGTGCGCTCCCGCGCAGCCTGCCCGCACCGTCGCTTCCGGCTCTCGACCTCGGCACCCTCGGCGAGCTCGCGCTGCCCGCGCTCACCGTCGCGGCGCTCGCGGCGATCGAGTCGCTGCTCTCGGCGCGGGTCGCCGCGTCGCTCGCCGACACCGGACCCTACGACCCCGACCGCGAGCTCGTCGGCCAGGGGCTCGCCTCCGTCGCCGCGGGGCTCTTCGGCGGGATGCCGGCCACCGGTGCGATCGCCCGCACCGCCGTCAACGTGCGCTCGGGGGCGAAGACGCGTCTCGCATCCGTCACGCACGCGCTCGTGCTGCTGCTCGTGGTGCTCGTCGCCGCGCAGCCGGTGGGACTCATCCCGCTCGCCGCGCTCTCCGGGGTGCTCATGGTGACGGCCGTGCGGATGGTGCACGCCGCGACCGTGCGCTCGATCCTGCGCTCGACGCGCGCGGATGCCCTCGCCTTCGTCATCACGGCGCTCGTGACGATCTCGGTGGACCTCATCGTCGCAGTCGTCATCGGGATGCTCGTGGCGGGCGTGTTCGCGATCCGCAGCCTCTCGCGGGCAACGGGCGTGACGCGCGAGGCGCTGCCGGGCGACCCGGTCGCGGGCGATGAACGCATCGCCATCGTGCGGCTCGACGGGCCGCTGTTCTTCGCGGCAGCCGACCGCGTGTTCGAGACCGTGACGGCGCTCGACGGCGTCTCGGTCGTGATCCTGCGGATGTCGCAACTCGAACTCGTCGACGCGACGGGGGCGCACGTGCTGAGCGAGATCGTGCAACGGCTCGAGGCGCGCGGCATCACGGTGCTCATCAAGGGGGTGCGCGAGGGGCACGTGGAACTGTTCCGCACGGTCGGGGTGCTGGGTGCTCTACGGCATCACAAGCACCTCTTCGCGGAGCTCCCGGCCGCGATCGAGCACGCCCGCAGCCACATCGAGCGCGAACGCGCCGGAGGCTGACGCGCCCCGCGGGTCAGCCTCCGGGCTCGCCCCACACCTTGCGGGTGAGCGCCGCCACGTCGCGGTCGAGGTGCCCGATCTTCGACTCGACGGTGTCGAAGCGGGCGTTCATCTCACCGGCCGCGCTCTCGAACCGACCGGACATCTCACCCCGAAGACTCGACATCTCGCCCCGGAGGCCGTCGATCGACGAACTGAAGGCGCGCATCGTCAGGGTGGTCGAGAGCGTCAGGCCACCGAGCATCATGGCCGTGAAGACCCCGATCAGGGTCCAGACCTGCGGTTCGTTCATGTGCTCCACTCCCTCATTGTGCCCGTTGTGTCACCGATGGTGTCAGGCGATGCGCGGGGATCTGGCGGGCACAGGGCGAAACCTGGGAAAGCTCGCGAGCGCGCTGCCTGTGAAGGAGAGGACGCCGTTCGCCGCCTAGGCTCGACGGGTGGCACACCTGCTCGGCGCCGAACACATCTCGCTCTCGTTCCCCACCAAGGACGTCTTCACCGACGTCACCGTCGGCCTCGACGAGGGCGCGCGGATCGGCGTCGTCGGGCGCAACGGCGACGGCAAATCCACCCTGCTGCGCATCCTCGCCGGACGCCAGCAGCCGGATGCCGGCCGTGTCACCGTGCGCGGCGGCACCCGCATCGGCATGCTCGACCAGAGCGACCGCCTGCCGGAAGACGAGACCATCCACCACGCGGTGGTCGGCGACCGTGCCGAGCACGAGTGGGCGGGCGACGCGAAGGTGCGCGACGTCATCCGGGGGCTGCTCGGCGATCTGCCCTTCGAGGCGCTCATCGGCGAGCTCTCGGGAGGCCAGCGGCGGCGGGTCGCGCTCGCGGCGCTGCTCTCGCGCGAGTGGGATGTCGTGTTCCTCGACGAGCCCACCAACCATCTCGACGTCGAGGGGGTCGCCTGGCTCGCCGAGCATCTGAACCGCCGCTGGTCGAAGAACCAGGGCGGGCTCGTGGTGGTCACCCACGACCGCTGGTTCCTCGACGAGGTCTCGACCGACACCTGGGAGGTGCATGACGGGATCATCGAGCCCTTCGAGGGCGGCTACGCGGCCTACGTGCTGCAACGCGTCGAGCGCGACCGGATGGCGGCCGCATCCGAGGCGAAGCGTCAGAACCTGATGCGCAAGGAGCTCGCCTGGCTGCGCCGCGGGGCACCCGCCCGCACCTCGAAGCCGAAGTTCCGCATCGACGCCGCCACCCAGCTCATCGAGGACGTGCCCCCGATCCGCGACCGGGTGGCGCTCGAGAAGCTCGCCACCTCGCGCCTCGGCAAGGACGTCGTCGACCTCGAGGGCGTCTCGGTCGCCTACGACGGCCGCGAGGTGCTGCACGACGTCACCTGGCGCATCGCGCCGGGGGAGCGCACCGGCATCCTGGGCGTCAACGGCGCGGGCAAGTCGACGCTGCTGGGGCTCGTCGCGGGCACCGTGCGGCCCGACACCGGCCGGGTGAAGACCGGCACGACGGTGAAGCTCGCGGTGCTCGACCAGCGCCTCTCCGAGCTCGACGAGATCGCGAACGACCGGGTCGCGGATGTCATCGGCCGCCAGCGCACGAGCTACCGGGTGGGCGGCGGTGCCGAGCTGACGCCCGGGCAGCTGCTCGAACGGCTCGGCTTCTCGAACGCGCAGCTCTCGACCCCGGTGAAAGACCTCTCGGGCGGGCAGAAGCGGCGGCTGCAACTGCTGCTCATCCTGCTCGACGAGCCGAACGTGCTGATCCTCGACGAGCCGACCAACGACCTCGACACCGACATGCTCGCCGCGATGGAGGACCTGCTCGACTCGTGGCCCGGCACCCTGCTCGTCGTCTCGCACGACCGCTATCTGCTCGAGCGGGTGACCGACCAGCAGTACGCCGTCATCGGCGGACGGATGCGCCACCTCCCCGGCGGGGTCGAGGAGTACCTGCGTCTCGGCGCCACCGCGGCCACCCCCGCCGGCCGCGTAGCCGCTCCGGGCACCCCCTCCGACCGAGTAGCCGCCGCGGGCGCCCCCTCCGCTGGTCGAGTAGCCGCCGAAGGCGGCGTATCGAGACCCCCCGCCCCGCCCGCCCTCGCCGGTGCCGAGCGCCGCGCCGCCGAGAAGGAGCTGGCATCCGTCGAGCGGCGGATGGCGAAGGTGGCGGAGGCGATCGTCGCCCAGCACGCCTCGTTCGCCGCCGCCGATCAGTCCGACTACGCGGGCCTGCAACGCCTCCAGGAGGAGCTCGCCGCGCTCCAGGACGAGGCGTCCGCGCTGGAGGAGCGCTGGCTCGAGCTGAGCGAGCAGCTCGAGAACTGATCCGCCGCGCCTCATGGGACGGAGGTCCCTAGCGAGTCGCGGCGCACCCCGCCTAGCGTTGAAGCGAGCGGCGCAGGGGTCGCCGCCGGAAGGGAACGGCAACATGCGTACGTACGTCGTCACGGGAGCGGCATCCGGCATCGGCAAGGCCACCAAGGAGCTGCTCGAGGAGCGCGGCCACCGCGTCGTCGGCATCGACCTGAAGGGTTCCGACATCGACGCCGATCTCTCGACCGAGGAGGGGCGCGCAGGTCTCGCGGATGCGGTGCGCGCGGTCGCCCCCGACGGCATCGACGCGATCCTCGCGGTCGCGGGCGTCGCGCTCTTCACCCCGCTCACCGCGAAGGTCAACCACTTCGGCACCGTCGCGACGCTCGAGAACCTCAAGCCGCTGCTGGCGGGGTCGGATGCACCGCGCGCCGTCGTCGTCTCGTCGTTCTCGTCGCTGCAGGACAACGACGCCGAGCTCGTCGAGCTGCTCCTCTCCGGCGACGAGGCGGCATCCGTCGCCCGCTCCGAGGTGCTCGCCGAGCAGCAGCTCGGCCACCTCATCTACGCCTCCACGAAGCGCGCCATCTCGGAGTGGGTGCGCACCCAGTCGATCACGCCCGAGTGGGCGGGCGCGGGCATCCCGCTCAACGCGGTCGGCCCCGGCGTCATCCTGACGCCGATGACGGCGCCGCTGCTGGAGACCGAGGAGGGCCGCGCGCAGATCCTGCAGCTCGTGCCCATGCCCCTCAACGGCCCCGCGGAGCCGGTCGTCATCGCCCGTGCGCTCGCCTGGCTCGCGAGCGAGGAGAACACCCACATGGCGGGCCAGACGGTCTACGTCGACGGCGGCGCGGATGTCTCCATCCGTGGCGCGCACGTGTTCGGCACGACCGCCTGAGCCTCGCTGAGAGCTAGCCGCCGATCACGAGCGCGAGCGAGCTCGCACCGCACGAGCGCACCTGGACGCCGTCCGCCAGCACGGCGTCCAGGTGCGGCGGGTGCGCCTCCCGCAGCGGGGCGAGCGCTTCGGCGAGTCCGGGGAGCCGCAGGATCGCGCCCGGTTCGCGGCGGGCGTCGGTGGCGGTGACGATGCGCCCGGATGCGTTCACGAGCGCCGCGGGAGCGTCGAGCGAGCGAAGCGCCGGCAACAGCCGCGACTCCAGTCGGTCGACGAGCGCGTCGCAGCCGACCACCCCGAGGAAATCCCCGCGGGCGGTGACCGGCACGGTGATGGTGACGGTGTAGTCGTCGGTGCACAGGTAGTCGACATACGGCCCGGTCAGGTGCCGCGCGCCGGTGCGGAACGGGATCCGCCACCATTCGAGTGCCGTGTAGTCGCGGAACTGGTCGCTCGACTCGTCGTCGACCGTCGCGAGCCGTCGTACCCCGGCACCGGGGGAGCCGAGCCACCAGGCGAGGTGCCAGCGGGCGTCGGCGAGCAGCCCGGGTGCGGCGACGAACCCGGCGCCGGTCACGAGCGGATCGCCGAGCACCGCGGGCACCGCGAAGTCCTCGACCACGGGGTCGAGCGCCGCAGCGGTCTGGTCGCCCGGCTCGTCGAACCGGGCCGCGACCCGGGCGCGCCATCCGTCGACCATCGTGAAGAGATCCTCGATCGTGTCCGCGACCTCCGCTGCCGCGTGCGTGGTTCGCTCGGTCGTGATCGTCGTCATCCGTTCCCTCCCGTGTCGTGGGGCACGCCCGCTTCGAGGCGCAGTTTCTCGTCGATGAGCCATTCCGTCGCATCGTCGATGAGCCCGAGGATGGCCGCCCGCGCGCGGACGGGGTCGACCTGCCGGATGGCGGAGATGGCTTCCGAGCGCGCGTCTGCGGTGCGCTCACGGTACTCCTCCTCGCGCAGGCAGAGCCAGACGAGCGGGCCCGCCTCTGACTGGAGGCGCACCTCCTCGCGCACGAGCCGCGGCGACTGGCTGATGGCCGCGACTTCGAGCTGGAAGCGCAGGAGGGCGCGGCGCGCGCCGCCCTCGGTGCCGAGGTCGGCATCCGCGTGGATGGCGGCGAGGCTCTCCACGTCGTCGTCGCTCGCCCGGTCGGCGGCGAGTTCCGCCGCGGTACCGGCGATCGCGGCGAGGTGCACCGCGAGGTCGCGCAATTCGATGCGCGAATGCCCGTGCAGGCGCGCGGCGAGCAGCCGGGCCGCGGCTTCGCGGTCGTAGGTGACGAAGCTGCCGCCGTCCCGTCCGCGGCGGGTCTGCACCATGCCCTCGACGCGGAGCGTCTCGAGTGCCTCGCGCGCCGTCACGACGGCGACGCCGAGGGCACGGGAGAGCTCGGCCTCGCTCGGCAGGCGCTCGCCGTCGTGCAGCAGGCCGCTGACGATCGCGTCGCCGAGACGCCGGGCGACGAGTTCGGATCGCGCGCTGCCGTCGTCGAGTGGCGCGAAGACCACGGTCCGGGTGGCGTCCCGGTGTCCGGTGGAGCGGGGCATGGTGGCGTCGGTCCTGTCGAGGTGCTCGGCTCCTCGCCGAGTCGTGACACGACCGTAACACCCGCGACCTCAGTTAGACATATGGTTCTATATGAATTGATGACGACGACGTCGCAAGGAGGACGATGACCGAGCAACCGGCCATCCGCTTGACCGGACTCACGAAGGAGTTCGGAGCGGTCACGGCGGTCGACCACGTCGACCTCGAGATCGCGGCGGGCGAATTCTTCTCGATGCTCGGGCCCTCCGGCTCGGGCAAGACCACGGTGCTGCGGCTTATCGCGGGCTTCGAGCAGCCGAGCTCGGGAACCGTCGAGCTCTTCGGGCAGGACGTCACGCGCGCGGCCCCGTTCGACCGCGACGTCAACACGGTCTTCCAGGACTACGCGCTCTTCCCGCACATGAGCGTGCTCGACAACGTGGCCTACGGCCTCCGGGTGCGGGGCGTCAAGCGGGCCGAGCGACGGGAGCGCGCACGCGCGGCGCTCGCGGCCGTGCGGCTCGAGCAGTTCGCCGACCGCAAGCCGGCCCAGCTCTCGGGCGGGCAGCGGCAGCGGGTCGCCCTCGCGCGCGCGACCGTCGTCGAACCCAAGGCGCTGCTGCTCGACGAACCCCTCGGGGCGCTCGACCTCAAGCTGCGCGAGCAGATGCAGGTCGAGCTCAAACAGCTGCAGCGCGACCTCGGCATCACCTTCATCTTCGTCACCCACGACCAGGAGGAGGCCCTCACGCTCTCCGACCGGATCGCGGTGTTCCACGATGGGCGCATCGAGCAACTCGGCTCCCCGCGGGAGCTCTACGAGCGTCCCGCATCCCGCTTCGTCGCCGACTTCGTCGGCACCACCAACCTGTTCGGGCCCGAGCACGCCCGCACCATCCTCGGTCGCGACGGGGAGTTCTCGGTGCGACCCGAGAAGCTCGCCCTCTCCGCGGCACCCGCCACGGCATCCGGGATGCGCAGCGCCGTCGGCACGATCGTCGAGTCCATCTACCTCGGCAGCGGCATCAGGCGCGTCGTCGACCTCGAGGGTGGCCCGCGGATCAGCGTGCTCGAACCCAACGACCGCTCGCGCGGCGCCGACCAGACGCGCGGCGACCGCGTCCACGTGAGCTGGCACGACGAAGACGTCGTGGTGCTCACCTCACCCGTCGCCTGAACCACCCACCAGCACCACCCACCACACCGAGAGGAACACAGCATGAGGAGCATCTCCCGCGGACGGCGCGCAGCCACCGCATCCATCACGGCGATCGGTGCGATCGCCCTGCTCGCCGCCTGCGGCACGAGCGGCAGCCCGGGCGGCGGGAAGGCCTCAGAGCAGACCACGCTCGGCGATCTCGAGAAGTCGGTGTCGATCCTCGCCTGGCCCGGCTACGTCGAGGACGGCAGCAACGACCCGACCGTCGACTGGGTCAGCGGATTCGAGAAGAAGACCGGATGCGAGGTCGTCTCCAAGTCCTACGGCACCTCCGACGAGGCCGTCAGCCTCATGAAGACGGGCGACTACGACGTGATCGCCGCCTCAGGAGACGCGACGCTGCGTCTCATCGCGGCAGGCGACGTCGCCCCCGTCAACACCGACCTCATCCCGAGCTACGCGGGCGTCTTCGACTTCCTGAAGAACCAGGCCTGGAACTCGGTCGACGGGCAGTCCTACGGCGTTCCCCACGGCTACGGCGCCAACCTGCTGCTGTACAACACGGATGTCGTGACCCCCGCCCCGACCTCGTGGAGCGCCGTCTTCGACAAGGCCTCCCCGTACGCAGGCAAGGTCACCGCCTACGACTCGCCCATCTACATCGCCGACGCGGCGCTGTACCTCAAGGCCACGCAGCCCGAGCTCGGCATCACGAACCCCTACGCGCTCGACGAGAAGCAGTTCGCGGCCGCCGTCGACCTGCTGAAGGCGCAGCGCCAGAACATCGGCGAGTACTGGTCCGACTACCTCAAGGAGATCCAGGCGTTCGAGTCGGGCGACTCGGTCATCGGAACCACCTGGCAGGTCATCCAGAACGTGCTCGCGGGCGAGGTCAGCAACACGGCCGTCGTACTGCCCGAGGAGGGGGCGACCGGATGGTCGGACACCTGGATGATCGCCTCGAAGGCCAAGGCCCCGAACTGCGCATACGCGTGGCTCGACTGGATCTCGAGCCCCAAGGTCAACGCCCAGGCGACCGCCTACTTCGGTGAGGCGCCGTCGAGCCAGAAGGCCTGCGACTACCGCAACGACTGCGAGGCGTACCACGCCGGCGACGCCGACTACGCCTCCCAGATCTGGTACTGGACCACGCCGATCGCCAAGTGCCTCGATGGCCGCACCGACGTCACCTGCGTCGACTACGCCAAGTGGACCCAGGCCTGGTCCGAGATCAAGGGCTGAGCTTGACGCTTCGGTCCACACCGTCCGCCGAGGTGGCGCGTCTCGCGCCGCCACCTCGGCGGACGCCGGCGCGCCGGGTCTCGGCCTTCCTCACCCGGCATCCGCGGGCGCGGCTCGCCCTGCTGCTGACGGCTCCGCTGTTCTGGCTCGTCGTCGTCTACATCGTCGCGCTCCTGCTGCTGCTCGTGACCGCCTTCTGGACGGTCGACAGCTTCACGGGCGAGATCCGCATCGACTGGACCCTCGACAACATCGTCACCGTCGTGACCGGCGCGCTGTATCAGACGGTCACGCTGCGCACGGTGGGGGTGGCGCTCGCCGTCACCGCGATCGACGTCGCGCTCGCGCTGCCGATCGCGTTCTTCATGGCCAAGGTCGCCTCGCCGCGGCTGCAGCGCATCCTCGTGATCGCCGTGCTCATGCCGCTCTGGGCCAGCTACCTCGTGAAGGCCTACGCCTGGCGCTCGGTGCTCTCGCAGGACGGCATCCTCGAGTGGCTGCTGTCGCCGCTCGGACTGCACACCCCCGGCTACGGCCTGGAGGCGACCATCATCACGCTCTCCTACCTGTGGTTGCCGTACGTGATCCTGCCGATCTACGCGGGGCTCGAGCGGGTGCCCGACTCGCTGCTGGAGGCATCCGCCGACCTCGGGGGCGGCACCTGGCGCACGGTGCGCAGCGTCGTGCTGCCGCTCGCGCTCCCGGCGATCATCGCGGGCACCATCTTCAGCTTCTCGCTGTCGCTCGGCGACTACATCACCGTCAACATCGTGGGCGGGGCGAGTCAGATGCTCGGCAACCTCGTCGACACGAACGTCGGGGCCGCCAACAACCTGCCGCTCGCTGCGGCGATCGCGCTCATCCCGATCGTGATCATCTTCGGCTATCTCGCGCTCGTGCGTCGCACGGGTGCGCTGAACAACCTGTAGGGAACGCGGATGAGACTGGGACGAGCGAGCCGGGTCACCCTCGGTGTGGTGACCGCCGCGATCCTCGTGGTCGTGTACGTGCCCCTGCTGGTCGTGCTCGCGAACTCGTTCTCGACCTCGACCTCGCTCTCGTGGCCGCCGCCGGGCTTCACGCTCGAGTGGTGGGGGCGCGCGTTCCGCAGCGAGGGTGCGCTCGACGCGGTGACCACGAGCGTGCTCGTCGCGGTCGTCTCGACCGGGATCGCCCTCGTGCTCGGCACCCTCATCTCACTGGCGCTGCAGCGCTTCGCGTTCTTCGGTCGGGATGCCGTGTCGCTCCTGGTGATCCTGCCGATCGCGCTGCCCGGCATCATCACCGGCATCGCGCTCAACAACTTCTTCCGCACCATCGCCGGTGTGCCGTTGTCGATCTGGACGGTCATCATCGCCCACGCGACCTTCTGCATCGTGACCGTGTTCAACAACGTCATCGCGCGGCTGCGGCGCCTCGGCACCAACCTCGAGGAGGCATCCGCGGATCTCGGTGCGGGCGTCTGGACGACGTTCCGGCTGGTCACCTTCCCGCAGCTGCGCTCGGCGCTGCTCGCCGGCGGGCTGTTGGCGTTCGCCTTGAGCTTCGACGAGATCATCGTGACGACCTTCACGGCCGGATCGGGGGTGACGACCCTGCCGATCTTCATCCTCAACAACATGTTCCGCCCGAACCAGGCGCCGATCGTCGCGGTCATCGCCGTCGTGCTCGTCGTCGTGTCGATCGTGCCGATCTACATCGCGCAGCGGCTCTCCGGCTCGGAGCAGACCCGCCGCTGAGGCGTCAGCGCTCGGCGTCGGCGTCGAGCGCGTCGGCGAAGGCGAGCGCGTCGTCGGTCAGGCGGGCCAGCATCCCGGTGAGCGCGGCCACCTCCGCGTCGCTCCAGGATGCGGTGAGCCGGCGCATCATGTCGTCGCCGAGCCGGTAGAGCTCGTGCGTCGTCTCGCGCCCCTCCGGGGTGAGCTCGAGCAGCGCGGCACGGCCGTCGGCGGGGTCCGCCCCGGTGGTCAGGAGCCCGCGCTCGCGGAGCCGGGCGGCCGCCTTCGTGATGCTCGGCGCGCCGATGCCGATCTCGACGGCGAGCACCCCCGGTCGGGTCGGGCCGCGGAATCCGAGCTCCCACAGCATCCGGCTCTCGGTGACGCCGAGGCCCGTTCCCGTGGTCGACACGATGCCGCTGCGGAAGCGGGGCGAGCCCCACAGCTCCATGAGGGTGGCGAGGCGGCGCGCCAGCTCGAGCTCGTAGCCGAGCTCACCGGCGTCCGCGACATCCACCTGCACGAGACCACGCTAGCGGGCGTATCCTTTCTCCGGGAAAGTTTCCCACGGAAAGGAAAACGGACGATGTCGTTCGAAGGAAAGGTCGCCCTCGTCACCGGTGGCGCATCCGGAATCGGTGAGGCCACCGCCAAGCTGCTCGCGGCGAAGGGTGCGAAGGTGCTCGTGGCCGACGTCACCGACGACGCGGGCGCCCGCGTCGTCGCCGAGATCGAGGCGGCGGGCGGCACCGCGCGCTTCGTGCGCCTCGACGTGACCGACGGCGCCGCATCCGCTGCCGCCGTGCAGCTCGCCGTCGACACCTGGGGTGGGCTGCACTACGCCGCCAACATCGCCGGCATCGGCCACGTGCCCTCGCGTCTCCACGACATGGAGGAGAAGACCTGGGACCTCATCATGAACGTCGACCTGAAGAGCGTCTGGCTCTGCATGAAGGCCGAGCTCGCCCACTTCCTCGAGAACGGCGGCGGCGCGATCGTCAACATGGCCTCCGTCGCCGGCACGCGCGCGACACCCGGCCAGCCCGCCTACGCGGTTGCGAAGTCGGGGGTCATCGCGCTCACCCGGCAGGCCGCCATCGAGTACGCGACCGACAACATCCGCGTCAACGCGATCGCACCGGGCGTCATCAACACGCCTGCCGTCGCGGGACTCCCGGACGACGTGCGTGCCATGTACGCCTCGGGGCAGCCCGGAGGCCGCATCGGCGAGCCGATCGAGGTCGCCAACACGGTCGCCTGGCTGCTCTCCGACGAGGCCTCCTTCGTGTCGGGGCTCACCCATCTCACCGACGGAGCCTGGTCGGCGCGCTGACCCCGGCGCTCACGACCTCCCTGTTGCGGTTTCGGCGCTATGTTGCCCGCGCGCGGCGCACATAGCGCCGAAACCGCAACACTCGCGGCGCACGGGCGCGGTACGGATGCGGCTCGCGCGCTGGGTAGGCTCGCATCCGTGCCGCAGCCCGTCTCCACCCGCATCGCCGGGCTCGGAGTGCACCTCCCGGATCGGATGCGCACCACCGCGGAGACCGAGGTCGAGCTGCGGCGGCGCAACGCGGGAGTGCGGCTGCCGACCGGCCTCATCCGCCGGATGACGGGCGTCGAGACCGTGCACCTGCGGCCCGAAGGATGGGACGCCTCCGATCTCGCGGTCGCCGCCGCCCGCGAGGCGCTCGCCGAATCGCCGGGCGGGATCGACCTGCTGCTCTTCGCCTCCGCGAGCCAAGACCTCGTCGAGCCGGCCACGAGCCACATCGTCGCCGCGAAGCTCGGCCTCGACGTGCCCGTCATGGACATCAAGAACGCCTGCAACTCGGTCGTCAACGCGATGCAGGTGGCCGACGCGCTCATCCGCACCGGGCAGCACCGGCGGGTGCTCATCGCGAGCGGCGAGGCGCCGACCGTCGCGGTGCGCTGGGAGCTCGACAGTCACGAGCGCTTCCTCCGCTCCTTCCCCGGCTACACGATGAGCGACGGCGGCGCGGCGCTCGTGCTGGAGGCATCCGACGATGCCGCCGGCGGCATCCGCTCGACCCGCTTCCAGGCCGTCTCCCGGCACTGGGACATCGGCACGCTGCCCGGGGGCGGCACCATGCGCCCGCGCGACCTCGACGCCGAGTACTTCGACATGGACGGCCACGGCCTGCAGCAGGCCTTCCTCGAACTCGGACCCGAGCCCGTGCTCGGCCTCCTGCGCGACCGCGGCCTCAGCTGGGACGACTTCGACCTCGTCGCCATCCACCAGGTCGCCCTGCCCTTCCTGCCGCCGATCTTCGAGCGCCTCGGGGTGCCGGGCGATCGCACCGTCATCACCGTGCGGGACCACGGCAACCTCGCCTCGGTGACCCTGCCGCTGCAGCTCAAGCTCGCCCGCGAACGCGGGATGCTGCGGGAGGGCTCGCGCGTGCTGCTCATCGGGCTCGCGGGCGGCATCTCGCTCGGCCTCGTCGAGGTGGTGTGGTGAGCCGGCTCGCGGTCGTCGTTCCCGTCTACCAGGAGGCCGCGGGCATCGGGCCGACCCTGCTCGCGCTCGCGGCGCAGCGGGATGCCGACATCGACGTCGTCTTCGTCGACAACGGGTGCAGCGACGGCTCGGCCGACGTCATCCGGGCCTTCGCCGAGGCGCGCGGCCTCAGCCGCTGGCGGGTGATCGAGGAGCCGCAGAAGGGCACGGGCGCCGCCGCCGACACCGGCATGCGCGCCGCGATCGAGGCCGGCGCGACGCTGCTGGCCCGCACGGATGCCGACTGCCTGCCCCGGGAGGACTGGACCGCCGCCGTGCGCCGCGCGCTCACCCCGCGGGGCTCGGGCGGGCTCGGGCTGCGACTCGTCGGCGGCGAGCTCCTCGCGCGGCGGGATGAGGGGGTGCGGTGGCCGACGCGGGCGCTGCTGCGCGCGGCGGTGCACCTCGCGGAGGCCTTCGGCCGCATCCGTCCCGGCAACCGCGGCGAAGGCTACCTCGGCCCCTATCTGATGGCGGCCGGTTGCAACGTCGGCATCACGGCCGAGCTCTATCTCGCCGCAGGCGGCTTCCCGCGCACCGCGATCGAAGACCTCCACGAGGACCGCGCCCTCGTGAACGCCGTGCGCCGCATCACGCCCGACTACGCGCGCCGAGCGGATGTCGTGGTCTACGGCTCCAGCCGTCGCGTGCGCGCGTGGGGGCTGCGGCGCACCCTGCTCTGGTACAAGGACCACGCGTATCGTCCCGAGGTGGTCGACATCCGATGACCGCGGGGAGTGCCGCGCGCGCCACCCGCCGCGACCGCGCCGTGGTGCGGGCGGCGCATCCGTTCGCCTTCCCGCTCGTGTCGGCGATCCCGGGGCCCGCGCGCCGGGTGCCGGGACTCGGCGTGGTGGTGAAGGACGCCGCCCTGTTGCGCGGCGTGCTGCTGGACTCCGCCCACTTCAGCAAGAACGGCCCCGGCGCACCCAGCGAGCTCTGGACGCCCGTGCTCGGCGAGAAGGTGCTGCTCAACATGGAGGGCGCCGACCACCTGGCCCTGCGCAGGCAGCTCACACCGCTGTTCTCGCCCACCTTCGTCGACGGCTTCGTCACCGAGAGCCTCGGGGCTCAGACCTCGGCGCTGGCCGATTCGCTCGCCGCGGGGGAGTCGATCGACCTCGTCGCGCACGCCCGCAGCGCGGCGAGCAACGTGATCTCCCGGCTCGTGGGCCTCGACGAGCGCGCCTTCGACGAGCGGATGTTCGCCCGCGTCTCGGCCGTCACCGGTTACGTCACGCTCGCCAAGCCGCGCCTCGGCGAGCGGCAGCTCGCATCCGCCCGCGCGATCCTCGGTGAGCTGGGTGAGCACGCCGCACGCGCCTACGCGGGTGACGGATCGACCGTGCCGGGCCGGATGCGCGCCCTCGGCCTCGCGGAGCGGGAGGCGCTGGGGGCGGTCGGCGCGTTCGTGCTGACCGGCACCGAGACGATCGTGTCGTATCTGCCGCGGCTCGTGGCGCTGCTGGTCGACTCGGGCTGGCACGCGCGGCTCGCCGCCGACCCCGCGCTGATCGACGCCGCGATCGCCGAGGGGCTGCGGGTGACCACCCCCTCGCCCGTCATGCTGCGCGCGGTGACGGCGCCGACGCGCATCGGGGAGGTCGCGGTGCGGCCGGGCGACCGCGTCATCCTCGGCACCTACTGGGCCGACACGGCGCTCGGCGTCTTCGACCCGGATGCGCACCCTGCGGCATCCCTCAAACAGCTCTGGTTCGGCGCGGGCGCGCACTACTGTCTCGGAGCCCCGCTCGCGATGGCCCAGATCCGGCTCGCGCTCGAGGTGCTGCTCGCCCACCCGGGGCTGCGCATCGAGCGCCGCCGTGCCGCCCGCGGGGTGCTCATCCCCTCCTACGCCGAGCTCGTGGTGCGCGCGTGAGCGACCTGGTGCGGGCGGTGCTCGACGCCTGCGACGCGGCCCAGCCGCACGCCGTCGCGCTCACCGCGCGCGGTCGCGACTGGAGCTACCGCGAGCTGGGGCGCCGCATCCGGGCGATCGCGGCGGGCCTGCGCGATGCGGGCCTCGCCCCCGGCGACCGGGTGCTGTTCTCGGTGCGACCCGGTGCGGATGCGGTGGCGCTCGCCCTCGGCATCGTCGGCGCGGGAGGCACGGTCGTCTTCGCCGACCCCGGTGCGGGCGAGGCGCTCTTCCGGGCCCGTGCGCAGCTCGCGGCCCCGCGCTGGGTCGCCGCCGAGTCGCTGCTCTACCTGGCGAGCGCGGGCCCGCTGCGCCCGCTCGCCCGGCGGCGCGGGCTCGAACTCGCCCCCTACGCGCGCCTTGTGCCGGAGGCCCGGCACATCCGCGCGGGGCGTTGGCTGCCGGGGGTGCCGGCTGGCTCCCTCGGGCTCGACCGGCTGATGCGGGGCGAGGCAGACGGCGTCCGCGCCGGGCACGCCGACGACGAGGCGCTCGTCGTCTTCACCTCAGGCACCACGGATGCGCCGAAGGCGGTCGTGCACACCCGCGGCTCGCTCGGTGCGGGCCTCGCCGACTTCGCGGCCGGCGTCGGCATCCGCGCGGGCTTGCGGGTGCTCACCGATCAGCTCATGGTCGGCATCCCGGCGCTCATCGGCGGCGCGCACTGGACGATGCCGGATCCCGGTCTCGACCCCGGCGCCCGCCCCGAGGCGTATCTCGCGCACCTGGGGGAGGCCGAGCTGCTGTTCGTGAGCCCCGCCGCGCTCGACGCGATCCTCACCGCGCTCGAGGCGCGCCCCGAGCTCACCCCGGAGCCGGAGACGATCGTGCTCGGCGGCGCTCCCGTGCTTCCGCCGCTGCTGCGTCGCACCATCCAGCGGATGCCGCGGGTGCGCATCCGTGCCGTCTACGGCATGACCGAGATCCTGCCGGTGGCGATCGCCGACGGCGCCGAGAAGCTCGCCCATGCGGGCGAGGGCGACCCCGTCGGCCGGATCGCGCCGAGCGTCGTCGCCCGCATCGACGACGGCGAACTCGTGCTCGCCGGGCCCGGGCTCGCGCGCGGCTACCTCGCGGAGCTTCCCGCGCATCCGCTCGTCGAGTTGCGCACGGGCGACCTCGCCACCCTCGACGGCGACCGGCTCGTGCTGCGCGGGCGGGCGAAGGACATGTTCATCCGCGGCACCCAGAACGTCTACCCCGGCCTGTACGAGCCGCTCATCGCGGGGCTCCCCGGTGTCGCGGATGCCGCGATGGCGGGGGTGCCGGATGCGATCGGAGACGATCGCATCGTCGTCGCGGTGGTGCCGACCGAGGCTCCGCCCGCCGAGGCGAGCGACACGCATCCGCTCATCGCGGAGCTCGTGCGCCGACTGCCTGGCCTCCTCGACGCGGGAGTGCTCCCGGATGCGGTGGTCGCGCTTCCCGGTCTCCCGCGTGCGGGCCGGTCACGCAAGCTCGACCGCGCGGCGCTCGCGGCGATGCTCGCGCCGTTCGTGGATGCGGGGGAGCGGTCGTGAGGATCGCCGTCACGGGGGCCTCCGGCTTCATCGGCGGGGCGGTCGCCACCGCGCTCGCCGACGACCAGCACGAGGTCACCGGATTCGGGCGCACCCCTGGCGGCTGGACGCATCCGCACGCGCGCTACCGGGTCTGGGACCTCGCCGCCGGTCCGCTCCTCGGCGACCGCGACGTCGACGCGGTGGTGCACTGCGCGGCGCTCGCCGACGACTGGGCACCGCTGTCGGAGGCGATGCGGGTCAACCGCACGGGAACGCGGAACGTGGTGGCGAGCTTCCCGGGGGCACGCATCGTGCATCTCTCGACGTCGTCGGTGTACGACGCCTTCGCGCCGACGGTCATGGCGCGCGAGGACGCGGCACCCGTCAACCGCTTCCTGTCGAGCTACTCCGAGTCGAAGACCTTCGCCGAGCTCGAGGTGCGGGGAACGGATGCGGTGATCCTGCGCCCGCACGCCGTCTACGGACCCGGTGACACGACGCTGCTGCCGCGCGTGCTCACCGCGGTGCGTCGCGGGCGGCTCGTGCTGCCCGAGGGCGCGCGCGTGCGGCACTCGCTGACCCACGTCGATCAGCTCGTCGAGGCGGTGCGCCTCGCCCTGCGCGCGCCTGCAGGTGTCTACAACATCGCGGATGCCGCACCCGTGCTGCTCTCGGAGGTGCTGGAGGAGTTCGTGCGGCGTCGCGG
The DNA here is from genome assembly GCA_003243275.1 of Leifsonia xyli. Taxonomy (GTDB): domain Bacteria; phylum Actinomycetota; class Actinomycetes; order Actinomycetales; family Microbacteriaceae; genus Homoserinibacter. The sequence continues at coordinate 532,084 of QFQR01000002.1, forward strand.
GGTGCGGGCGCGGATCGTGCGGTTGCCGTACGGGGCTGCGCTCCGTGCCGCGGCGCTCGCGGAGAGCGTCGCCGGCATCCGCGGCGGTCGCCCGCGCGTGACCCGCTATGCCGTGAGTCAACTCGGGCTCGAACGCACGCTCGACCTCACGGCCGCGCGCGAACGTCTCGGCTTTGCACCCGGACCGACCAGTCTCTCCGGCGCGGAGCACTGGTGACCAGGGGGAGCCTCAGCGTGCGGTGAGCACGCGCGGCGGCGGACCTTCGAGACGGGCGATCGCGATCTTCACCTCGACGAGTTCGTGCTCCATCGAGCTCATCCGGTCTCCGAGCTGCCTCTCGACGGTGTCGATCCGCTCGGTGAGTTTGGTTTCGACGGTGTCGATCCGCTCGGTGAGTTTGGTTTCGACGGTGTCGATCCGCTCGGTGAGCTTGGTTTCGACGGTGTCGATCCGCTCGGTGAGCTTGGTCTCGAGAGCGGCCAGTTGTGCCGTGAACTTGCTGTCGAACGCCTCGAACTGGCGGGTGAACTTGCTGTCGAACGACTCGAACTGGCGGGTGAACTTCGTGTCGAACGCTTCGAACTGGCGGGTGAACTTCGTGTCGAGGGAGTCGAACCGAGCGGTGTGCTTCGCATCGACGCCGTCGATCCGCTCGATCAGCTGCTGGAAGCCCGCGTCCATGCGCCGCATCAGCCAGCCGAAGCCGGCGGCGAAGCTCAGCAGGATGCCGACGACGCTGAGGATCGTCGTCAGGGATTCTACCGACACGTACACACCGCCATTCTGCGTCGGCACGGTGCCGAACACCACCGATTCTGCTCGGCGTCGCCGACGCTGTGCGGCGTCATCCCCGCTTCGGTGAACAGCTTGCGCACGCCCGTGCCTGTGGAGGAGGGGACGACGCTGCGGCCGAGCTCAGACCTTCCGCACGACGAGTTCGGCGTATGCCGGGATCAGCACCCGGCGCCCGTAGCGCCGTGACACGATTCGGTACGCTCGCCCGTCGCCGATCAGCAGCTCGAGGATCGCCGACAGCTCGGCACGCGCGAGGGGTCCGCCGAGGCAGAGGTGCCGTCCTGCCCCGAACCACAGTTGCCGGTTGTGCGGAAGATAGGGGCGATCCACGCGGAACGCCCCCGCGACGTTGTTGGCCGTCCAGGTCAGCACCATGACCCGCTCGCCCGCCCGGAGTGTGCGCCCCGCGACCTCCACATCCGCCAGCACCGAGCGTCCGATGAGGGGGGCCGGGCTCGTCACGCGCAGCGCTTCGCGCACCGTGTCATCGCGGTGCTCGGGATGCGCGAGCAATCGCGGAAGCTCGCCCGAGTCGGCGAGGATCGCCGCCATCCGTGCCATGGCGGAAGCCGCCGTCTCGGTGCCGGCGACCATGAGCAGCGTCGAGAGGCCCTTGGTCTCCTGCAGGCTGAGTCCGAGTTCGCGGCACCGGCCGATCACCGTGTCGGGGTGCGCCTCCGCGAACACCGCATCGATGTGGGCCGTGAGCTCGTCGACGATGTCGCGGGCGAGCGCGATCTTCTCGGGCGGCAGCTCGGTGTCGGCGGTGGTGCCGAGGGCGATGGAGGCGAGTCGCTCACCGGTCGCGAAGATGTCGCGGTAGGCGTCGTCGCCGCGAGCGTCGTCCACCGGCAGACCCAGCAGCTGGGTGACCATCCGCCCGACGAGGATGCGCGAGAGATCGGCGAGATCGAGCGGCTCGCCGGCGTCGAACGCCGTGCGTGCCTCGGCGAGCCGCGTGCCCCAGGCGTGTTCGACGAACGCGGCCGAGGTGCGTTCGGTGAACAGCTCCTTGCTGCGGGTGCGGAGGTCGTGATGGCCGGGCCCGTCGAACAGCTCGTAGACCCAGTCGCCGAGGATCTGTGCCCAGAGGTGCCCGACACCACCCTCCGAGAGCAGGGTGAGGTGCGTCGGGTCGTTGAGCAGTTGCCGCGCGACGACCGGGTCGGATGTGATCCATCCGAGGCCGGGAACTCGCATGAGGGGCCGGGCGAACTGGCCGAGCCAGTTGAGCATCGGGAGTGCGGGCCGCGCTGCCCGCAGCAGCCGGTGCTCATGGGCGGCGGCCCCTGAGCCGATGCCGTCGACGATCAGACGGATGCGGCGCTCGCGCGGGGCGGCGTCCTGTTCGGCGGCGACGGGCACGGATCAGGTGCCCGTGATGAGCCGCGGGCGGGGACCTTCGAGACGCGCGATCGCGATCTTCACCTCGACCAGCTCGTGCGCGACGGCGTCGATCCGCTTGGTGAGCTTGTCGTCGAGCGCGTCGACTCGTTCCCCGAGGCTGTCGATCCGAGCTCCGAGCTGCGCGTCGCCGCTGTCGATCCGTGCTGCGAGTCGTTCCTCGAGGCTGTCCATCCGCGCGCCGAGCTGCGCGTCGCCGCCGTCCATCCGTGCGCCGAGCCGCTCCTCGCCGCCGTCGATCCGAGCTCGGAGCTGCGCGTCGCCGCTGTCGATCCGCGCTCCGAGCCGCTCCTCGACGCGATCGATGCGGGTCTCCAGCCGATCCTCGACGGCGTCGATCCGACGGATCATCCACGCGAACCCGGCGCCGAGGCTGAGCAGCAGAGCCGCACCGCTGATCAGCGTCGTGAGGGTTTCGGTCGACACGTACACGGCTCCATTCTGCGGTTCGTCGTCGGGCGGCGCCACCATCCTCCCGCACACCTGCACCGTCACCGCAGACACACTCCCGCATCCGTGGAGAAGCTGCAGGTGACACCCCATGTGAAGGAGTCGAAGCGGCACCACGCGGACCGTCAGTCGAAGTCGAGACTGAGCTTGCGCAGCAGTCCCGCGAGCCGCTCCTGGTCGGATGCGGAGAGCGCGCCCAGCAGTTCCGCCTCGCGCGCCACCAGGTCGCGCATCGCGCCGTCGACGGCGGCGCGGCCCGCGATCGTCATCGCGACGACGACACCACGCCCGTCGTGCGGATCGGTGCGGCGCTCGACGAAACCGCGCTCGACGAGCCGATCGATGCGGTTGGTCATCGTGCCGCTCGAGACGAGCGTCTGCTGCAACAGCGCCTTCGGGCTCGATTCGTAGGGCGCTCCTTCGCGTCGGAGTGCCGCCAGCACATCGAACTCCCACGGTTCGAGCCCGGAGCTCGCGAACGCATCCCGGCGCGCGCGATCGAGGTGCTTCGAGAGCCGCGCGACGCGCGAGAGCACCTGCAGCGGCGAGAAGTCGAGTTCGGGATGCGCACGCTCCCAGGCGTCGACGATGCGGTCGACCTCGTCGTTCTCGGGCATGCACCCATCTTGGCGCACGGCACCGGCAGGATGGTCGTATGGCCATCCCCGTGCTGCTCGACGTCGACACGGGTGTCGACGACGCCCTCGCACTGCTGTTCGCGGCCGCGCACCCCGGCATCGAACTGCTCGGGGTGAGCTGCGTCGCCGGCAACGCGAGCCTCGAGCGGGTCGTCGACAACACCCTGCGCGTGCTCGAGCTCGCGGGTGTGACGGAGGTGCCGGTCGCGGCCGGCGCGCGTCGGCCGCTCATCGAGGAGCCGCGGGATGCGAGCCACGTGCACGGCGCCGACGGGCTCGCCGGGGTGCGGTTGCCGCCCGCCGCGCGCGCCGCGGAGCCCGAGCGGGCCGTCGACTTCCTGCGCAGCCGCATCCTGGCGCATCCGGAGCCGGTGACCCTGGTGGCGCTCGCCCCGCAGACCAACCTCGCGCTGCTGCTGCGCAGCTACCCGGAGGTCGCCGCGAACCTCGCGCGCATCGTGTTCATGGGCGGCTCGGCGAGCGTCGGCAACGCCACCGCACTCGCCGAGTTCAACGTGTGGCACGACCCGGAGGCCGCCGCGATCGTGCTCGGGGCGGGCGTTCCGCTGTTCATGTACGGGCTCGACGTGTTCACCCGGGTCGCGGTGCCCGAGGAGCGCGCGGCAGCGCTCACGGCATCCGACGATCCGCGTCGGCAGGCGGTCGGTCGGCTGCTCGACCACCGCATCTCCAGCCCCGATGGCATCCGGGGCGACTATCTCGGCTGGATCGGCGATGCGGGGGCGGTGTGCACCCTGGTGGCCCCGGATGCGTTCCGCGTCGAGCGCTGGCCGGTGCGTGTCGAGCTGGCCGGCTACGGGCGTGGCCAGACGGTCGTCGACCGGCGCGAGCACCCCGGAGAGGATGGCGTGCACGGTCTCGCCGCGGATTGGGCGACGGCCGACGTCGCCCTCGGGGTGGACGCCGAGCGGGTGGCGCAGCTGTTCCTCGAGACGGTCCTGCCCGGCAGCTGAGGGGCGTGACGCCTCGGCGGCGTCTGCCAGACTTGTCGGGCGCATCGCGCGATCCGCTGTGGTGTAACGGCAGCACGTCGGCCTTTGGAGCCGTACAGTCCAGGTTCGAATCCTGGCGGCGGAGCGGCGGCGCGCCCCCGCATCCGCTCAGGCGGCGGCCAGCATGCGGCGCGTCAGGCGCTGTGCGAAGGGGCCGAGCAGCATCACGAACATCGAGTAGTAGCCGATGCCGGGGATCACCAGGGAGAGCGCGAGCGCGACGCCGAACAGCGTGGCCGTGGTGATGTCGGCTGCGATCCCGGCCAGGAGATACGACGGCGGATGCTCGTGCAGCCAGGTGTTGCGGCGCAGGTAGAGCCTGATCGCGAGCGAGAACAGCGAGGTGGCGATCATGCTGCCGATGTAGACGACCTTCGCGAGCTTGTCGTCTCCCGGCATGGCGCCCGAGATGGCGGTCGCGACGGGAAGCCAGACGATCGTCAGCAGCCAGCCGACGAGCATCCACATGAGGGTCGTCGTCACGGCGTGGACGCCGACGAACAGACGGTGGTGGATCATCCAGAACATCGCGATGATCACGAAGCTCACGAGGAAGCTGAGGAACTGCTGCTCGTGCGCACCGAGCCACCGCAGGGTGTCGTCGCCCGCGGACGCGACGTCGCTCACGCTCTCCATCAGGGGGAGGATCAGCAGCGTCATCGCGATCGCCACGACGGCGTCCACGAACGCGCCGACCCGTTCCGCCTGGAACGGGGCGCGGGGGCGGGCGTCGTCGGGTGGCGGCGTGGCGGTGCTCACGGATCGAGCATGGCACGGGCCCCGCGAGAAGAGCTATCGCGGGGCCCGTATGGCCCGAGACCGGGCGGGGATGTCGTCAGTCGGTCGTGGCGCAGTACTCGATGATCGCGTCCCAGACGGCCTGGCCCGCCGCCTCATCCAGTTTCGAGGTGGACGTGAACGAGCTGATGAATCCGTCGTGCGTGGACTGTGCCTCGCGCGTGGTGGGGTCGAGGGAGCAGAGGCTCTCGGCGCCGCTCAGATACTGCTGGGCGATGCTCTGGGCCTGATCGGCGTCCACCGCGGCGACGGCCGCGAAGTCCTGGCCGGCGGTCGCGATGAACATCTTGTCGAGCATCACGCGCTGGTCGGCCGTGAACCCGAACTCGTCGACGGAGCCGCCATCCGATCCGGTGCTGTCGTCGGCCGGCTCATCGCTCGGTGCCTGCGAGGAGCTCGACGACTTCGAACCGCTCGGGGTGCCGATGCTGAAGGAGCACCCGGTGAGGGTGACGCCCGCGAGGGCGATCGCGGCGAGGGCGAGAAGGCGGCGATTCATGAGGTTCCTTTCGTGGTGGTACGACCTGTGCACCCTACCCGACGGGTGTGTCCGTTCCGTTTCCCGGCGGGGGTGGAGGTGTCCCCCTTGACGTGCGACCCGGCATCTGCGGTGGCAGGCGGCACAATGGAGGAATGACCGACCCTCGTCTCGCCGTGATCGTCCTCGCCGCAGGCGAGGGAACCCGGATGCGCTCCCGTCGCGCCAAGGTGCTGCACCCGATCGCCGGGCTGCCGATGATCGCTCACGTGCTCGCCACCGCCCGCCACCTGGAGCCCGCCTATGTGGAGGTCGTCGTGCGGCACCAGCGCGACGAGGTCTGCGCCGCCGTGCTCGAACACCTCGACGACGCGATCGTCGTCGACCAGGACGAGGTGCCAGGCACCGGGCGTGCCGTCGAGCTCGCCGTCGCGGCGCTGCCTGCCGACTTCGACGGCGAGGTCGTCGTCGTCTCGGGCGATGTGCCGCTGCTCGACGCCGTCACACTCGGGGCCCTCGTCGAGGAGCACCGGGCGGCCTCCGCATCCGCCACCATCCTCTCCGCGGTGCTCGACGACGCGACCGGCTACGGGCGCATCGTGCGCGACGCCTCTGGTGGGGTGGTCTCGATCGTCGAGCACAAGGACGCCGACGAGCTCGTGCGCGCCATCACCGAGGTCAACTCCGGCAGCTACGTCTTCGCGGCATCCGCGCTGCGCGAACTGCTGCCGCGGATCGGCACCGCCAACGCGCAAGGCGAGAAGTACCTCACGGATGTCGTGGCGCTGCTGCGCGCGGCATCCGCTCCCGTCGCGGCGGTCCCGGTGAGCGAGAACTGGCGCGTCGCGGGCGTCAACGACCGTGCGCAGCTCGCCGAGCAGGCGGCGCGGCTGAACGCCATGATCGTGCGCGGCCACCAGTTGAACGGCGTCACCGTGCAGGATCCGGCGACCACCTGGATCGACCTCACGGTCTCGATCGGCGAGGACACCGTGCTGCTGCCCGGCACCCGGCTCGCGGGCGCGACGAGCATCGAGCGCGACGCCGTCATCGGACCCGACACCTCCCTCGTCGACTGCGAGGTCGGCGAGGGCGCCGTCATCAAGCGCACGGATGCGACGCTCGCCGTGATCCGTGCCTTCGCCGAGGTCGGCCCGTTCGCGTATCTGCGCCCAGGCACCGAGCTCGCGGGCGGCGGCAAGATCGGCACCTTCGTGGAGACGAAGAACGCGAAGATCGGGCGCGGCTCGAAGGTGCCGCACCTCTCCTATATCGGCGACACGGAGGTGGGGGAGGGCTCCAACATCGGCGCGGGCACGATCACCGCCAACTACGACGGGGTCGCGAAGCACCGCACGAGCGTCGGGTCGCACGTGCGCACCGGATCGCACAACGTCTTCGTCGCGCCCGTCACGATCGGCGACGGGGCCTACTCGGGAGCGGGCACCATCATCCGCAAGGATGTGCCCGCCGGTGCCCTCGCGATGACGGTCGCGCCGCAGCGCAACGTCGAGGGCTGGGTGGCCGCGAACCGCGCAGGCACAGCGGCAGCGGATGCCGCCGCCGCCGCGACCGATCCCCCCGCCCCCTCATCCCCCGATCGCTGACCGGTCGGTTTCCCGCCTCAAAACCGTGAAATGGGGCCAGAAACCGACCGGTCAGCGATCGAGGGGTGTCGGAGGCGGCGAGGTTGAGGTGCGGTCGAGGAGCGGTGACACGCTCGCGACCCGCGTGGGGCTAGACTGGCCGCGCGAAGGGGAGTATCCCACCTCGTCGCGACCGTCATCACGGGCTCCGATGCCGCAGCCCCGGTCGCGACCGCGGCATCCGAGTCGGTTCAGACCGGCGGGCCGCGCGGGAGAGACGTTCGAGGCTGAACCACATCCACCCCGAAAGGCTCCCCGCGATGCTCGCTCTGCCCGTCTTCTTCGAGGTCGGCACCTACGTCGTGCTGCTCCTGATCCTCGCGTTCGACCTGATCCTCGCCTTCAAGCGCCCGCACGTCCCCTCCAACCGCGAATCAGCGCTCTGGATCGGGTTCTACGTGCTGCTCGCCGTCGTCTTCGCGGGGCTCATGCTCTGGCTCGGCGACGCCGAGCACGCGGGTCAGTTCGTCGCGGGGTGGCTCACCGAGTACAGCCTCTCGATCGACAACCTGTTCGTGTTCCTGCTGATCATGGCCCGCTTCAGCGTGCCCAAGAAGTACCAGCAGGAGCTGCTGATGATCGGCATCATCCTCGCGCTCGTGTTCCGCGGCATCTTCATCCTGCTGGGAGCCGCGCTCATCGAGAACTTCAGCTGGGTGTTTTACATCTTCGGTGCCTTCCTCGTCTACACGGCGGTGCAGCAGGTGCGCACCGGGCACGACGACGAGGTCGAGCGGGAGAGCAGGATGCTGAGCTGGGTGCGCAAGCGCGTCGCCATCACCGACGACTTCGACGGCGCCCGCATCCGCACCACGATCGACGGCAAGCGGGTCTTCACCCCCGTGCTGATGGTGCTCATCGCGCTCGGCACCACCGATCTGGTGTTCGCCCTCGACTCGATCCCGGCGATCTTCGGCATCACCCAGAGCCCGTTCATCGTCTTCACGGCGAACGTGTTCGCGCTGATGGGTCTTCGCCAGCTCTACTTCCTGCTCGGCGACCTCGTCGAGCGGCTCGTCTACCTCAAGTACGGCATCGCCTTCATCCTGTTCTTCATCGGCGTGAAACTCGTGCTCACGGCCATGCACGAGAACGAGCTGCCGTTCATCAACGGTGGTGAGCCGATCGCCTGGGCGCCGGCGATCAGCACCTGGACCTCGCTCGCGGTGATCGTGGCATCCATGGCGGTCGCGGTGATCGCGAGCCTCATCCGGATGCGCGTGACGGCGGCGAAGTCGGCGAACCCCGGCGAGCGCGCTTGACGTCGTCACCCGGCGCGGAAATGATCAGAGGGTGAACGACCGCACCCCCGGCTTCTTCGAGCCCGACCAGCCTGTGCTGCGCCCGCCGTGGCTCCAGGACGGCGGGGGAGATCTCGAGCCGGGTCTGGTCGACACCCGCACCAAGCTCGTCGGCCGCGGCCTCCCGCCGCGTGACCCCTCCGAGCCGGTCTTCTTCCCCGGCGGCCCGCCGACGCAGGAGACCGGATGGGTGCTCTTGCTCGCCGACGGCCAGCGCGTGACGGTCGAGGGGCCGGTGGTCGTGGGCCGCAAGCCGTTCGATGTCGAGGGGTTCCCCGGCGCGAAGCTCGTGGCCGTCGAGGATCGCGAGAAGACGGTGTCGAAGAACCACGCCATCCTGCTGCCCTACGACGGCGGGCTCTTCGTGCTCGACCTCAACTCCACCAACGGCGTCTCGGTCGTCGCCAACCGCCGGCGAACGCCGGTGACCTCGACGGAGTTCGCGCCGGTGCCCGACGGCGCGGTCATCGAGCTCGGCTCCTACCTGCTGGGTGCCGACCACGTGCCCGCAGCCGAGACCCCCGCCGGCTGACCCCATGGGGAGAAGTCCCCGTCCGTCGGTGCCCGCCGCCCTCGCGGCCTTGCTACGTTTGCAGAGGGTGCGCAGAGACGGGGGAGTGCCGGTGGAGCATCGCGAGGAGTTCGCGATCGGTGAGACGGTGGTTCGCCTCCGTCACGCCGCGGCGAGCCACGTCGGCACGGTGCGTGCCAACAACGAGGACAGCTTCCTGGCCGCCTCGCCGTTCTGGATCGTCGCCGACGGGATGGGCGGCCACGCCCGCGGCGACCTGGCGAGCCGCACCGCCGTCGAGGTCTTCGATCGCGCACGCGGCGAGGGTGCCGCCGATGCGCGGGGCGTGCTCGCGGCCGTCCAGGAGGCCAACCGTGCCGTCCGTCGGCTGCGGGAGGAGACCATCGCGGGCACGACGCTCACGGGGGTCGCGCTCATCGACATCGACGGGGCCGGTCCGCACTGGATGACCTTCAACGTGGGCGACTCCCGCACTTACATCTGGGACGGTCGCACCCTGCAGCAGCAGAGCATCGACCATTCGGCCGTTCAGGAGCTGGTGGCCGCCGGACTCATCACGGCGGCGGATGCGGCCGTGCACCCCCAGCGCAACGTGATCACCCGTGCCCTCGGCGCGGAAGAGGACGTGGAGCCGGATGTCTGGCTCGTCCCGGTGCGCGCGCGCCAGACCTTCCTGCTCTGCAGCGACGGGCTCACCAAGGAGCTCGACGACGAGGAGATCGCCCGCATCATCGTCTTCGACGACCAGCAGGCCTCGCGCGAGCCGGACGGGCCGACGCTCGCCGAGCGCCTCGTGGGTGCCGCCGTCACGGCGGGCGGGCGCGACAACGTGACCGTCGTCGTGGTGGAGTCCGAGGTGTCGGAGGACACCGCCGATCCCGAGGAGACCATCGATCGCGATCTGCGGCTCCTCGAAGACACGATGCCGAGGGCGTGACCGTGACCCACCGCTACACGGCCGCCGGTGACGGTTGGCTCGCTTTCATCACGCCCGCGCGCCAGCTCTTCGTCGGCGCACCGCTCGAGACCGCGGCCGTCGACCGGCTGTGGATCCGCATCCGTGACGAGCGGGGTCCGGCGGGCGTGCTCGAAGCGCTCACCGCCGACGGCCTCTTCGCGACGCCGCCCTTCGCCTTCGTCGAGCTCGGCGACGGCGGGGTGGATGTGATCGTGCGCGGCGCGGCGGTGGTGCGCTCCGGTGCGGAGCAGGTGTCGGGCGCGGGGGCGACCACCTGGATCGAACGCCGGCTCCCCGGCGGGTCGGTCGGGGTGACGCTCGCCGGCACCGGGGCGCTGGAGCTGCCGATCGAGGCAGGTGTGGTCCGCGCGGCCGCCTTCGCATCCGGCGCGAGCGTCATGCCCGCGAGCGTGCCGCCGGCTGTCGCCGCGGCAGTTGCGCCGCAGGCGGAACCCGCACCGGCGCAGCCCGTCGAGGTGACGGTGCCGCCGTTCGCCGTCGTCTCGGAGGAGACGGTCGCCGCGCTCCCCGAGGAGAGCCGGCGGGCGGAGGCGCACGCCGCCGATGAGCCGCCGGTCGAACCCGCAGGCGAGGGCTACGACTACCTCTTCGGCGCCACGATGTACCGCTCGGTCGAGGATGCCGCGGTGCGTGCCGAGGAACCGGCGGACGACGTCGCGGAGGAGGCATCCGCCGCCGCGGGCGACCACGACGGCAACACCGTGCTGGCGTCCTCGATCACCCGCAGCGGCCGAACCCGTCGCCCGCGTGGCGAGAAGACCGCGGCGCCCGCCGCGCCCTCGCTCGTCGTGGTGCTGCCGAGCGGTGTGCGGGAGCCGCTCGACCAGGCCATCGTGCTCGGCCGTTCGCCGAGCGTCGCGGGCGTTCCCGGCGGGCAGCTGCCGCGGCTCGTGACCATCTCCGGCGGCGACCAGGACATCTCGCGCTCGCACGTGCGCATCGCGGTCGAGGGCGGCACCGTCGTCGTCGCCGATCTGCACTCCCGCAACGGCACGACCATCGTGCTCCCGGGCGGCGAGACCCAGAAGCTGCGGGCGGGCGAGCCGACACCCGTGATGGTCGGCACGGTCATCGATCTCGGCGGCGGCGTCGAGCTGCGGGTCGAGGAGGTCTGATGCGGCGCCAGACCTCGACACCGCCCGAGCTTCCCGGGTACAACCATGTGCGCCTGCTGGGCTCGGGCGGGTTCTCGGACGTCTTCCTCTACGAGCAGGAGCTTCCGAAGCGCCGCGTGGCGGTCAAGGTACTGCTGCTGGACGAGCTGACGCCTGCCAACCGCGCGGCGTTCGTCGCCGAGGCGAACCTGATGGCGCAGCTCTCGGCGCATCCGTACATCGTCACGATCTACCACGCCGATGTGGCGTCCGACGACCGCCCCTACTTCGTCATGGAGTACGCATCCGGGCCGAGCCTCGCGGAGCGCTACAAGCAGACCCCGCTGGCGGTCGCGGATGCGCTGCGCACCGGCGTGCGCTTGTCGAGCGCGGTGCAGACCGCGCACCAGGCAGGCATCCTGCACCGCGACATCAAGCCGGCCAACGTGCTCGGCAACGACTACGGCTGGCCCGCGCTCACCGATTTCGGCATCTCCTCCGCGGTCGACGATGCGATTCCGACGCACACGACCTCGCTCGGGGATGCGCTGAGCCCTGCGGACACCGGCACGGGCGGCACGAGCGGCCAGGTGGGGCTCTCGGTGCCGTGGTCGCCGCCCGAGATGTTCGAGGACGACCCGGATCCGGATGTGCGCAGCGACGTGTTCTCGCTCGCCGCGACCATCTGGACGGTGCTGGCGGGCCAGACGCCGTTCGAGGTGCCGGGGCGCGGCAACGGCACCCTCGACCTGATCGGCCGGATCGAGCGCGGCGCGATCACGCCGATGGATCGCACCGATGTGCCCCGCTCGCTCATCGCGGTGCTGCAGAAGGGCATGGCGACCGAGCGCGAGGACCGCTTCGCGAGTGCGCTCGACTTCGGTCGCGCCCTGCAGCGCGTCGAGATGGAGCTCGGCTACGCGCGCACCGAGCTCGAGGTGCCGAACATGCACCTGGAGGCCCCCGAGCGTCCGGCGGATGCGGGGGGCGCCGACGAGACACGGGTGCGTCAGGTCGCGACGATCGACGCGCAGCCGGTGGGGCTCCCCCCGATGCAGCCGCCGCCTCCCTCGGCGGACGAGACGCGGGTGCGTTCGACGACGACGGTCGAGGCGCAGCCGAGCCCGGCTGTGCCTCCGCGGCCGGCCACGGGTGTCGCGAACGAGGCGGTGAGCCACGAGACCGTCGTGCGCCCGCGTGGGCCGGTCGTGCCGCCGCCGCCCGCCCCCACCCCCGCGGACGGGCCCGCTCCGGCAGCGGCCCCGGCGCCGGGCTCCCGTCGCGGTCTCGTCGTCGGCCTCGTGGTGGGCGGCATCGCGCTGCTCGTGGTGGCGGCGGTGATCGTCTCCATCGTGCTGTTCGGGGGATCGGCTCCCGCGCCTGGGCCCTCGAGCGCACCGCAGCCGGGGAACACTCCCGCCGTCCCTCAGAAGATCGAGCCGCCCGTGCTCGGCGGTGCGGCGACCCTCGACGGCACGACGGTCTCGTTCCCGGTCGAGAACCCGGTGCCGCAGAAGGGCGACACGCTGATCTGGAAGCTCAGCAACCGCCCAGATCAGCCGGACCAGCGTCCCGTCGCCGACGACGGCGTGGTGCGCGTCGAGGGCTTCACGGGCACCCCGCTCTGCGTCGACGTGTTCGTCGTGCGCAAGGGCAAGACCTCCGCCCCGCTGACCACCTGCTACCCGAGTTGAGTGCGGCATGAACGGCTTGCGCATCGACTTCTGCGGCGAGAAGTACACGGCCGCACCTGGAGCGGATTTCGTGATCGGTCGTGAGGGCGACCTCGAGATCGACGACAACCCCTACCTGCACCGGCGGTTCCTGCTCATCACCGAGGACCACGGGATGTGGTGGATCGCCAACGTCGGCAGCCTGCTCTCGGCGACCATCACCGACGGCTCGGGTGGGGTGCAGGCCTGGTTGCCTCCCGGCGCCCGGTTGCCGATCGTCTTCCCGGTGGTGCAGGTGCTGTTCAGCGCCGGTGCGACCACCTACGACTTCACGATCGAGAACGACGCCGAGTACTTCTCCACCACCAACATCCACGCGGGCGCGTCGGGCACGACGACGATCGGGGCGGTGCCGCTCACGAGCTCCCAGCGGCTGCTCGTGTTGTCGCTCTCCGAGCATGTGCTCGCCCAGGATTCCCCCGGCCGGGGCCTGATCCCCAGCTCGGCCGAGGCGGCTGAGCGGCTCGGCTGGCCGCTCACGACCTTCAACCGCAAACTCGACAACGTCTGCGAGAAGCTCGACAAGGTGGGCGTGCGGGGGCTCCGCGGAGGCCGGGGCAAGCTCGCGACGAACCGGCGCGCTCGGCTCGTCGAGTACGCGGTCGCGAGTCGCCTCGTGAGCCGCGACGATCTGATGCTGCTGGACCGCAACGCGGCGTCGTCGACCGGGCCGGGAGGCTCGGGCGAGCCCGGAGAAGATGGGGAGTAGTCCCCACCCGCGGGGATGATCCCCGTTCATCGCCCCGTGTTAGCCTGATCCGGCTCGTACCCCATTCGGTGCGTGGCACGGTATTCAGGGGGCGGGTTCAGCGTGATCGCGGAGGTCTGGCGCACGCGCCGCAAGACCATCGCATCCGCTGTCGTCATCGCCCTCGTCGCGGGCGGCACGCTCACCGTCGCGGCTCTGCACCCCGGTTTCCCGGTGAGCGACGTCGATCTCACCTCGCGAGATGTCTGGGTGACGAACGGCGAGCGGCTGCTCGGCGGTCGCCTCAACAAGCAGATCGACGAGCTCAACGCCTCGATCACCACGAGCTCCGCCGCCACCGAACTGCTGCAGCAGGGCGACTCGGTCTTCGTGGTCGACCCCGACAACGACCGTCTCGAGTCGGTCGACCCGGCGACGACCTCGATCACCAGCTCGGTCGACCTGCCCCCGGATGCCGAGGTCAGCTACGGCGGCGATGTGATCGCGGTCGTCGCGAAGGGGAAGCTCTGGGCGCTGTCCGCCGTCGGCGACCTGCGCCTCGACGTCGTGTCGCAGCCGCCGCTCCTGGACCTCGGCCCCGAGGGGAAGGCGGTCGTCACCGCGAGCGGGGCGATCGTGGCCGTCTCGCCCACCGAGAAGAAGCTCTACCGCATCCCGACGCTCGCGGATGTGCCGATCGAGTCGGCGTTCCCGAAGATCGGCGCCTTCGAGCTCGCGGCGATCGGGGAGCGGGTGGTCGCGCTCGACACCTCGACCAACGAGCTCGTGCTCGACGACGGCACGGTGCGCCCGCTCGGTGAGGAACGTGCGCTGCGGCTGCAGCTGAGCGGTCCGGCATCCGATTCCGCCGTGTTGGCGACCGGCTCGGGGCTGCTGCGGGTGAACCTCGGCTCGGGCGAGGTGCAGACGATCGACGCCGAGCTCGCCTCTCCCACGAGCAACGCGGATGACGTGGCGGCCCCCGCGAACGTGGCCGGCTGCGCGCACGGCGCCTGGGCGCAGGCGCAGCGCTACCTGCTCGCCTGCGCGGGGCAGGATCCCGCGAGCTACGACATCGACCAGCCGACCGCGGGCGCGCGTCTGGAGTTCCGGGTCAACCGCGACATCGTCGTGCTCAACAACCTCGACAACGGCAACGTCTGGCTGCCTGCCGAGAACATGCGCCTCGTCGACAACTGGGACGACGTGATCCCGCCGAAGGTGGAGGAGACCGAGGAGGAGGGCGACGAGAAGTCGGCGCTGCAGTCCTTCGAGGACACCCTCGCGGAACGCACCGACGAGAACCGCCCACCGACCGCGATCGACGACGAGTTCGGCATCCGCGAGGGGCGCACCACGATCCTCTCGGTGCTCGACAACGACACCGACCCCGACGGCGATGTGCTCGTCATCAGCGACCACTCGGCGATCGCCGAGACGACGGGAACCCTCGACTACATCGACGGGCGGCGTGCCCTGCAGTTCACGCCCGCACCGGGCTACGTCGGCAGCGTCAACTTCAGTTACACGGTCGACGACGGACGCGGTGGCACCGCGACCGCGAACGTCACTGCCCGCGTCGTGCCGGACGGCACCAACCAGCAGCCGATCGAGCTGCGCAAGTCGGCGGTGAGCGTCGAGGCGAACCAGACGATCGACTACAACGTGCTCGCCAACTGGCGCGACCCCGACGGCGACGAGCTGTTCCTGGTGGGGGCGGCGCCGCTCTCGGGCGACCTGGTGCGGTTCACGCCAGACGGGGTCATCACCTTCACGCACCAGACCTCCGAGCTCGGCGAGAAGGAGGTGCAGTTCCAGGTCACCGACAGCCAGGGCGACCCGGTCACGGGCACCCTCACGATCGACGTCAAGCCCGCGGGGTCTCTGACACCGGTCGGCACGCCCGACTTCGCCTCCGTCTTCGTGGGGGAGAGCGTCGTCATCAAGCCGCTCGAGAACGACCTGAGCCCCAACGGCGGCGTGCTCGCCGTGACGGCGATCCAGGATCCGGGCGAGGGCGCGTCGGCGACCCTCGACACCGACGACAACACGGTCACGTTCCAGGCGTCGAAGGCGGGCATCTACTACTTCACCTACAACCTGACGGCGGGCTCGGCGCCGAGCGTCGGCATCATCCGGGTGGACGTGCAGGACATCCCCGCGGATCTGGCGATCCCGCCCGTCGCCGTGAAGGACACCGCCTACCTGCGCCCCGATCAGCCGACGGTCGTCTCGGTGCTCTCGAACGATGTGAGCCCCACGGGCCGCATCCTCGCGGTGCAGTCGGTGACGGTGCCGCCCGAGGTGCAGGCGAAGGGCGTCGTCGTCGAGCTGCTGGAGGCGACGCTCGTGCGGGTGACCTCGCCGCAGGCGCTCACCGAGCAGGTCAGCTTCACCTACACGATCTCCGACGGCCTGAACTCCTCCTCGGCAGGTGTCACGATCGTGCCGGTGCCCGCGCTCACCAAGCATCAGCCGCCCATCGCGGTCGACGATCTCGCCACGGTGCGCGCGGGCGACATCGTCACGGTGCCGGTGCTGAAGAACGACACGCACCCGGACGACTCGCGGATGTTCCTCGACGACACCCTCGTGACCGAGCCGACCGCCGGCATCGCCTTCGTCTCGGGCGACAGCGTGCGCTTCCAGGCCCCGACGACGCCGGGACAGTACACGGCCTCGTACCGCGTGCTCGACCCCTACGGCGAGAGCGCGGCGGCCACCGTGCGCTTCACGGTCACCCCGCCGGACGAGAAGGGCGACCTCGCCCCGCGTCCCGTCGACGTGACGGCGCGGGTGCTCGCGGGGGGCAGCATCCGGATCGATCTGCCGCTCGACGGCATCGACCCCGACGGCGACTCGACCTATCTGCTGCGCACCCCGACCGGTGCCACCCTCGGCACGATCGACGACGGCGGCGAGAACTGGATCCGCTACACGGCGGCGCAGAGCGTCTCCGGAACCGACGAGTTCGATTACCAGGTGTACGACGCGTACGGCAAGACCGGCACCGCGAAGGTGCGGATCGCCGTCATCCCGCCGCCGGGACAGCTCATGAACCCGAACCCGGTGCCCGACAGCATCTCGGTGCGCCCCGGACGGATCGCCCAGATCGACCTCACGGCGAACGATTCCGACCCGCAGGGCTCGCCCATCCGGGTCGCCCCCGAGCTGATCGACGTGCCGCCGGGGGTCGAGGCGAAGGTGGTCGACAAGAAGTACCTCGTGCTGAAGGCTCCCGCCGCAGAGGGGGCGTTCGCGCTGCGCTACACCCTGCTGAACGCGCTCGGCGGTTCGCAGAAGAGCTACGTGCAGGTGCAGGTGAGCAAGGATGCGCCGCTGCTGCCGCCGTCGGCGAGCGATCTGACGCTCACGCTCAAGCAGATCGCCGGCAAGAAGTCGGTGACGGTCGACGTGTTCGACGGCTCGGCCTTCAACCCCTCGGGCAGCAACTCGGAGCTCGTCGTCTCGCTCGAAGGGCCGAACGCCAGCAGCGGGCAGCTCGTGCCCGATCAGCAGGGCAAGATCACGGTGACGCCCGGCGAGACCCGCCAGGCCATCGCCTACCGGGTCACGAACGAGCAGGACGAGCTCTCGGCCACCGCATTCATCGTGGTGCCGGCGGCGGTCGACGACTCCTTCGACGACCCGCCGCGCATCGACCCGAACCTTCCCGTGCAGTACGTGTCGATGAACGAGTCGCGCGAGTGGAAGCTCTCCGACATCCTGCAGGTGCCCTCGGGTCGCGAGGCGTGGATCCCGGATGCCACGAGTGTCAGCTCGATCCAGAGCGACCGCACCTCGAACTACGTCGACAAGGGCACCATCCGCTTCCAGGGCGCGCGTGACTACCGCGGCCCGGCATCCGTCACCTTCACGGTGACCGACGGGGCCTCGAAGGACGACCCGAAGGGCAACACGCAGACCCTCACCCTGCGGATCGTCGTCGGCGACCCCGAGTTCCGCGACACACCGCCGACGTTCACGACACCGAACATCCAGCTCGAGGTCGGCGAGGAGGCGAGCCTCGACCTGCGGTCGGCGACCGGGCACCCGAACCCGCAGATCCTGCAGGACGTCACCTACTCGGACGTCACGGGCCTCGGCGGCAAGATCACGGGCAGCCTCTCCGGCTCGACGTTGACGGTGACCACGCCGCGCAGCACCCCCAAGGGCACGAGCTTCACGCTCGGGGTGACGCTGCGCTGGGACAAGTTCACGGTGCCGGGCACCATCACCGTGACCGTCGTCGGTTCCACCCGCGCCCCCGCGCTCGCCGCGCCTGACAGCTACGAGACGCAGCGTGGCGACGGCGCCGTCATCGCGAGCCCGCTCATCAACGACTCGAACCCGTACGCCTCCACCGGGGAGCCGCTCACGATCGTCGGCACCGAGGTGCAGAACTCGGGCGAGCCGGCCGGGGTCACCTTCACCGACTCGACCGTCAGCATCACCCCGAGCCCCAGCCTGAAGGCGGGCACCATCGTGGTCGTCTACACGATCCAGGATGCGACGAAGGATCCGGACCGCGAGACGAAGGGCACCATCACGGTCGTCGTGAGCGACGTGCCCGACCAGCCGCAGAAGCCGACCGTGCCGAGTCAGGGCGACGAGAGAACCGTCGAGCTCGGCTTCCAGGCACCCGCGTCCAACGGCAAGGAGATCACCTCCTACGAGGTGCGCTCGACGCCCGCCGTGACGATGCCGACGAACTGCACGCCGCCGTCGTGCGTCATCACGGGCCTCGACAACGGCACGAGCTACCAGTTCTCGGTGCGTGCCATCAACGTGCACGGGCCGGGTGCCTGGTCCGCCTGGTCGGATGCGGTGATCCCCTACGGCACCCCGCAGACGCCGTCGAATGTGGCGATCACGGTGTCGGATCAGTGGACCGGAACCGGCTCGAACGCGAACACCGGATCCCTGAGTGCCTCGTGGACGGCATCCGGTGCCAACGGCGGAACGGTGCGCTACGAGTGGCAGCTCTACCGGGGCGGCAGCGCGGTCTCGGGCAAGTCGGGCACGACGACGGTGACGAACACCGGAGCGATCACGGGACTCGACGCCGGCACCTACACGGTGCGGGTGACGGCCGTGAACTCGGGCAACAAGCGCAGCGCGGAGGCCGCCTCGACGCCCGGCACGATCACCCTTCAGTCGGTGCCGACCGCGCCGAGCGGGCTCACCGCGAACACGCTCGACGGCGACGCGCCGAACGGGCGGATCAACTGGACCTGGAACGCGACGAGCGCGCCCACCGGCGGCACGGCGAACCTCAGCTACGAGGTGAGCTTCAACGGCGGCGGCTGGCAGAACGTCGGAACAGCGCTCTCGTACGGCACCGCGGCCAACCTCGGCCAGGGCAGCTACTCGCTGAGCGTGCGCGCCGTGAACAAGTCGGGGGCCGGCGGCCAGGCAGGTCCGGTGAGCGCATCGATCGCGGCCGAGCCGCGGAACCCGTCGATCAACATCGTCGGGACGAGTTCCACGACCTACACGTGCTCGAACGGCAACTTCGCGTGCAAGAGGGTCGCCGTGCAGTTCACCGACACGAGCGGCAACTACGCGATCTACATCGAGACGAGTGGCGGCACCTCGAGCAGCAACTCGGTCCCCGGATCCGGTGTGCGGCTCACCAACGGCCTTCAGGCATCGATGCCGGCCGGGTGGCAGATCCGCGTCGTCGCGACCGGCGGCCCCGACGGCACGCTCTACTCGCCGTGGCTCAACACCGCCCAATGGGACGACATGCGCATCAACCGCGCCAACTACTGACATCCGGAATCCGAGGAAGAAGACACATGCCCGTCACCCAGGAACAGGCGACCTGGTTCGCCGATGCCTTCCAGAAGCTCGTCGCGAACGTCGACAAGGCGATCGTCGGCAAGGACCACGTCATCAAGCTCGTGCTCACGGCGCTGATCTCGGACGGCCACGTGCTGCTGGAGGACTACCCGGGAACCGGCAAGACGGTGCTCGCGAAGTCGCTCGCCAACACCCTCGACGGCACGACGAGCCGCATCCAGTTCACCCCCGACCTGCTTCCCTCGGACGTCACGGGCGTGCAGATCTACGACCAGGGCAAGGGGCGCTTCCAGTTCCACCCCGGTCCGATCTTCGCCTCCATCGTGCTCGCCGATGAGATCAACCGTGCGAGCCCGAAGACCCAGTCGGCGCTGCTCGAGGTCATGGAGGAGGGCGTCGTCACGATCGACGGCGAGGGCCACTCGGTGGGCGCCCCGTTCCTCGTGATCGCGACCCAGAACCCCGTCGAGCAGGCCGGAACCTACAAGCTCCCCGAGGCGCAGCTCGACCGCTTCCTCATCAAGACGAGCCTCGGCTACCCGGACGCGAAGACCGCGGTCGGACTGCTCATGGACTCCTCGACGCGCGCCCGGGCGTCCCTCGTCTCGCCCATCATCAAGCCCGAGTCGATCGTCGCGATGGCGGCGCTCGCCTCCGAGGTGCACGTGGACGAGGCGGTCATGCAGTACCTCTCGGATATCGTGGATGCCACCCGGAAGCACCGCGACGTCGTGCTCGGGGTGAGCATGCGCGGCGCGATGGCGCTCGCCCGCGCCGTGAAGACCTGGGCGATCTCGCAGGGCCGCAGCTATGCGACCCCCGACGATGTGCGCGGTCTCGCGGTGCCGGTGCTCGCCCATCGCCTCGTGATCGACCCCGAGTCGGAGTTCGCGGGGGTCACGGCGGAAGACGTCGTCTCGCGCATCCTCGTCGACATCGAACCGCCCGCTTACCGAGCCGCCTGACGGTCGTGACCGCCGCCCCGCTCGACACCGCCTCCGCCCTGCTGCGGCCGGCGGGGGTTCGCGCGCGCCGTGCGGCGCTGGGGATGCGCAACGTGCTGACCCCGATCGGGCGCCTCGTGTGGCGGGTGATCGGGCCGGTGCTGCGGGTCGTGACCCCTGTCGGCTGGGTCGTGCTGGGCCTCGGCGCGCTCGCCCTGGTGCTGAGCGCGGTGTACGGCTGGCAGGAGTTCACCTTCGTCGGCTTCGTGCTGCTCGCGGCGGTCGTGGCGTCGGCGTTCTTCCTCATCGGCCGTTCCAGCTACGGCGTGCTCATCGAGCTCAACCCGCGTCGCGTCGTCGTGGGGGAGCGGGCGATGGGGCGGATGGTCGTCAGCAACACGGGCGCGCGGCGGCTGCCGCCGACCCGGATGGAGTTGCCGGTCGGCAAGGGCGTCGCCGAGTTCCAGCTGCCCGGCATGGATCCGCGTCAGGAGGAGGAGGAGCTCTTCCAGGTGCCGACGAACCGCCGGGCCGTGATCGTCGCCGGTCCCGCGGAGTCGATCCGCGGCGACCAGCTGGGCCTCCTGCGGCGCGCGGTGCGCTGGGCCGACCCGGTCGACCTGTTCGTGCATCCGCGCACCGTGCGGCTGGCCTCCTCGGCTGCGGGCCTCGTGCGCGACCTCGAGGGGCAGGTCTCCTCCAAGATCACCAACAACGACCTCGCCTTCCACGCGCTGCGTCCCTACGTGCCTGGCGACGACCGCCGTTACGTGCACTGGCGCACCTCGGCGCGCATCGGCCAGCTCATGGTGCGGCAGTTCCAGGAGACGCGTCGCTCGCAGATCGTCGTGATCGTGCCGACGGCGGCGCGCTACTACGCCGACGAGGAGGAGTTCGAGCTCGCGGTCTCGGCGGGTGCCTCGATCGCGGCCCAGGTGATCCGCGACGGAACCCAGCTGGATGTGGTGAGCGAGACGGGTGTCTGGCGCACGCGCACCGTCACCTCGATGCTCGACTCCTCGTCGCGGCTCGCCTTCGGCGAGTCGGCCGGCTTCGCGACGCTGCGCGAGCTGGTGCGCGAGCGCACCCGGCGCCTGCCCGCCCCCAGCGTCGTCGTGACGGTGGGGGGTTCCGCGGTGACGCCAGGCGACATCCGATCGGTGCAGACGCTGTTCGGGCCAGACACGAGCCACCTCGGCGTCGTCGTCGAGCGCGACGCGCAGCCGCGGCTCGGCTCGGCGGGCGGCACGCTCCTGCTCACCCTCGGGCGCCTCGAAGACCTGCCCGCACTCTTCCAGGGGATCACCTCGTGACCGCCGCAGCCCCGACCGCGACCCCGGCACCCCCCGCAGCGCCTCGCGCCGCGGGTGCGGGCCTCGCGCTTCCCAGCGGGCGCACCTGGGCCGACGTCGCCGTGCTGCTCACGCTCGCGACCCTCGGCGTGCTCGGCTTCACCCCCTCCTACGGCGGCTACAGCTTCCTGCTCGCGGGCCTCGGCGGTCTCGCGCTAGGGGCGGCGACCGGCATCCTCACGACGATGTTCCGTCTCGGCGGCCTGCTGACCTTCGCGGTCGCCGTCGTCGGCTACTTCCTGGTCGGGCCTGCGGTCGCGGTGCCGAGTCAGACCCTGTTCGGCGTCGTGCCGACCCTGCAGTCGTTCTCGAGCCTCGCGGTCGGCACCGTGTACGGCTGGGCCGATCTGCTCACGCTGTCGACCCCGGTGGGGGCGCCCGCCTACATCGCGGTCGTGCCGTATGCCGCGAGCTGGCTCGTGGCGCTCGTCTCCACGCTGCTCGCGACCCGGTGGCTCGCACGCAGACCGCGCACGGCGTGGCGGTTCGCGGTCGCGCTCATCCCGGCGCTCGCGCTCTACCTCACGGGCATCCTGACCGGAACCGCCGAGGCCTACCAGGCGGGCATCCGCGGTGTCGTCTTCGCGGTGCTCGTGCTCGTCTGGCTCGGCTGGCGACGCCCCGTGGGCGGGGTCGCGGCGAGCGCCGTCGCGCCGTTGCGCACGCGGAAGCTCATCGGCACGGCACTCGTCGTGCTCGTCGCGGTCGTCGTCGGCGGGGGAGTCGGATTCTGGGCCTCGCCCGCGAAGGATCAGCGCTTCGTGCTGCGCGACGAGATCGAGCCGCCCTTCGATCCGCTCGACTACCCGAGCCCGCTCGCCGGCTTCCGGCACTTCTCGAAGCAGGCGATCGACGACGACATGTTCACCGTCACGGGCCTGCAGCCGGGTGACAAGATCCGGATGGCGACGCTCGACTCCTTCACCGGGAAGCTCTGGAACGTGACCGGCTCCCAGGCCTCGGTAGGCGGATCGGGTTCCTACGAGCTCGTGGGCCGCACCCTCCCGGCCGCCCCCCTCGTGACCGCGGTCCCGCATCCCGAGGTCGACGTGACGATCGACCAGTACGCGGATGTCTGGGTGCCGGGCGTCGGCTACCCCCGCGACTTCCAGCTCACGGGCGGCCCGTCCGCCGCGCTCTCCGACGACCTCCGCTACAACGCCTCGACCGGCAGCATGGTGCTCACCACGGGCCTCAAGGAGGGTGACCGCTACCGCATCGACGTCGTCACCCAGGAGGTGCCGTCGATCGAGGAGCTCGCCGACGTGCCGGTCGCGGCCGTCGAGCTGCCCCCCGTGCAGAGCGTTCCCGACTCGGTGGCGACGAAGGCGCAGGAGTGGGCGGGCACCGCGACCTCGCCCGCCGCGCAGCTCGAGGCGATCCGGCAGGCCTTCGTGACGCAGGGGTTCCTGAGCCACGGTCGCGCCTCCGACTCGGCCCCGTCGCGCGCCGGCCACGGCGCCGACCGCATCGACGAGCTGCTCACGGGAACCCAGATGGTGGGCGACGAGGAGCAGTACGCCTCGGCCTTCGCCCTCATGGCGCGCAGCCTCGGCTTCCCCGCCCGCGTCGTGATGGGCTTCGCCCCCGAGGTTCCGGAGGGCGGCGGCACGGTGACGGTGACGGGCGACGACGTCACGGCCTGGGTCGAGGTCGCCTTCGACGGTGTCGGCTGGGTGCCGTTCGATCCGACCCCGGACGAGACCGACATCCCGCAGGACCAGGAGCCGAAGCCGCAGAGCGAGCCGCAGCCGCAGGTGCGGCAGCCGCCGCGCACCGAGAAGGAGCCCGAAGACCTGCTGACCCCGGTCGAGCTGGAGCAGCAGGAGGACAAGGAGAACGAGGCGCCGTTCGCGATCCCCGGCTGGGCGTGGGGTGCGGGGATCGGGCTGCTGTCGCTGCTCGTGATCGTGTTCCTGCCGCTGCTCATCATCGCGGGCGTCAAGGCGCGCCGGATGCGCAAGCGTCGCGCCGGCCCGATCGCCGACCAGGCGGCGGGCGCCTGGGAGGAGCTCGCCGACCGCTACTCGGAGCTCGGCTACACGGTGCCCCCGAAGCTGACCAGGTCGATGCTCGCGACGCGCCTCGAGGGGCAGTTCCCGGCGAGCGAGGAGCAGGCGCCGCCGCGGCTGCGGGTGCTCGCCGCCGACGCCGACGAGCTCGTGTTCTCGGGTCGTGAGGGCGAGAGCGCCGAGGCGGAGGCGGTGTGGAGCTCCGCACTGGGCGCCGTCGCGCTGGCCCGCGCGAGCGCCCCGTCCCGGGTGCGGCTGCTCAGCCGCTACCGCATCCGTTCGGCGCGCGATCTCGCCGCGCGTCTCACCACCACCGCACCGCGAAGGAGCGACCGCTGAAACTCAAGCTCACCCTGCAGCGCGCCTCCGGTCCCGAGGCCGACATCGTCGTCACCGCGGATGCCGGGGCGACCGTCGGCGACGTCGCGGGCGGCATCCGCGCGCGCGACCCCTACCTCGCCAAGCTCGGCGTCGCGGGATCCGCTCCCGTCACCCTCGCCGTCACGGATGCGGGGGCCTCCGCCGCCCGGGTGCTCGAGGCCGACTTCGCGATCGCCGAGGCGCCGCTCGCCTCGGGCGCGAGCATCACGATCGTGCCGGAGGGCACGGCCGCACCCGCCGCGCCGCAGCTCGCCGCACGGCTCGTGGTCGTGGAGGGGCCGGATGCGGGCACCGAGTTCCCGGTGGTGCCAGGCACGAGCTACCTCGGGCGCGACCGCGCGATGGCCGAGCTCGTGCTGAACGACCCCCTGGTCTCGAAGCGGCACGCGCGCGTCGACGTGTTCAGCCACGCCATCCGGCTCGTCGACCTCAACTCCGCCAACGGCATCGAGGTCGACGGCGGGCTCGTGAGCCGCATCGACCTGGAGGACGGCGACACGGTGCGCCTCGGCGACACGGTGCTGCGCGCCGCGATCGCCGCGCCCGCCGCGGCGGCCGCGGAATCGCGCCCGGTGGGCCCGATCGCCTTCAACCGCTCGCCTCGCGTCGAGTCGCGCTATCCGGGGCAGGAGTACACAGCCCCCGCGCCGCCGTCCGAGCAGGACGCGCAGCCGTTCCCGTGGCTCACCCTGGTGGCGCCGCTGCTCGTCGGGGGCGTGATGTTCCTGCTGTTCCCCGACCGCGGCGTGCAGATGCTCATCTTCGTGGCGGCCTCACCGCTGCTCATGATCGGCTCCTGGCTCACCACCCGCGCCACGCGCAAACGCAAACGCCAACTCGACATCGAACGCTTCGATGCCCGCGCCGCCGAGCTCGAGGCGACCCTCGCCGAGGAGGCGGAGCGCGAGCGCGCCATCCGTCGTGCCGAGAGCCCGTCGACCGCGGAGGTCTACCAGCAGGCGGTGGAGCTCGGCCCGCTGCTCTGGACCCGGCGCCCCGAGCACTGGCAGTTCCTCTCCCTCAACCTGGGGCTCGGCACCATGGAGTCGCGCAACACGGTCACGAGCAGCAAGGAGGACACCGGCCTCCCCGAGTACGTCGAGCGCATCACGGCGACGCAGAACGCCTTCCGCGATGTCGCGGGGGTGCCCGTCACCGAGAACCTGTACTTCTCGGGTGCGCTCGGCATCGCCGGTGCGCAGCCGCTCGCCGCGGATGCCGCGCGTGGCGTGCTCGTGCAGCTCACGGGGCTGCACTCGCCCGCCGAGCTCGTGGTGGCCGCCGTCGTCTCGAACACCTGGACGAACGAGTTCGAGTGGCTCAAGTGGCTGCCGCACACGGCCTCCCCGCACAGCCCGCTCGAGGCGGTGCACCTCGCCAACAGCCAGGCGACCGGCGGGGCCCTGCTCTCCGCGATCGAGGAGCTCATCGCCTCCCGCACCAAGGATCGCGAGCTGCGCGGCGCGAAGATGCTGGAGAACTCGGCGCTCGTGGCGGGCGCCTCTGCCGGTGACGGAGCGGAGGACGTGGCGCCCCCGCCCGCGGCGACCCCCGCCGTCGTGCTGCTGATCTCCGACGATGCCCCCGTCGACCGTGCCCGCCTCGTGCAGGTGGCCGAGCGGGCGGCCGACGCGGGCATCTACCCGATCTGGGTCTCGGCGACCCAGGCGCAGCTGCCCGCAGTCGCCCGCACCTACCTCGCCGTCGACTCCGCGGGAGCCCGGGTCGGACTCGTGCGACTCGGCGACCAGATCACCGATGTGCAGCCCGAGTCGGTCACGCGCGAGCAGGCGCTGTGGTTCGCCAAGCGCCTCGCACCCGTGACGGATGCCGGCGCGCTCGTGGCGGACTCGAGCGATCTGCCCCGCTCGATCATGATGCTCTCTCTCGTCGGCCCGTCGATGGCGACGAGCCCCTCCGCCGCGGTCGGCCGCTGGCGGGAGAACGACTCCATCCACGACCGCTCGGGTGGGCCGCTCGTGCGCAGGCGCCCCGGCAAGCTGCGGGCCATCGTCGGCTCCGCGGGGGTCGACGCGATGCACCTCGACCTGCGCACCCAGGGACCGCACGCGCTCGTCGGCGGCACCACGGGATCCGGCAAGTCGGAGTTCCTGCAGGCCTGGGTGCTCGGCATGGCGGCCGAGTACAGCCCCGACCGGGTCACCTTCCTGTTCGTCGACTACAAGGGCGGTTCGGCCTTCGCCGACTGCGTGCTGCTGCCGCACTGCGTCGGCCTCGTGACCGACCTCAGCCCACACCTGGTGCGCCGCGCGCTCACCTCGCTGCGCGCCGAGCTGCACCACCGCGAGCTGCTCTTCAACCGCAAGAAGGCCAAAGACCTGCTCGACCTCGAGAAGCGCGGCGACCCGGAGGCGCCTCCCGCGCTCGTGCTCGTGATCGACGAGTTCGCGGCGCTCGCCGGCGAGGTGCCCGAGTTCGTCGACGGTGTCGTCGACATCGCCCAGCGCGGCCGCTCGCTCGGCATCCACCTCATCATGGCCACCCAGCGCCCGGCGGGCGTCATCAAGGACAACCTGCGCGCCAACACCAACCTGCGCATCGCCCTGCGGATGGCCGACGAGTCGGACTCGATGGATGTCGTGGGCGACAAGGTCGCGGGCACCTTCGATCCGTCGATCCCGGGTCGCGGCATCGCCAAGACCGGGCCGGGGCGCCTCACCCCGTTCCAGTCGGCCTACGCGGGCGGCTGGACGAGCGACACCCCGGCGGCGCCAGGCGTGGAGGTCGCCGAGCTGCGGTTCGGCGCCGAGCAGCTGTGGGAGCTTCCGGGCCGCGACGACGCGGTCGCGGCCGAGACCCAGGCCGACCCCGGCCCGACCGACCAGGCGCGGCTCGTGGCGAACCTCGTGCGAGCGGCCGTCGAGGCGCAGATCCCCGCGCCGCGGCGCCCGTGGCTCGACGAGCTCGCGCCCGTGTTCGACCTCACGCGCCTGCACCAGCGCACCGATGCCGAGCTCGTGCTCGGTGTCGCCGACCTGCCGCAGTTGCAGCGGCAGCAGGAGGTCGTGTTCCGGCCCGACGTCGACGGTCACATCGCCGTCTACGGGGCGGGCGGTGCCGGCAAGACGGTCGCGCTCCGCTCGCTCGCCGCAGCCGCGGGAATCACCCCGCGCGGCGGCCCCGTCGACGTCTACGGTCTCGACTTCGGCACCGGTGGGCTGCGGATGCTGGAGACGCTTCCGCACGTCGGCTCGATCGTGTCGGGCGACGACCCCGAGCGCGTCGTGCGCCTGCTGCGGATGCTGCGCGACGAGCTCGAACGCCGCAGCGCCGCCTACACGGCGGTCGACGCGGGTTCGATCGGCGACTACCGGCGCATCGCGAACCGCCCGGACGAGCGCCGCATCCTGCTGCTCGTGGACAACTTCCCGTCGTTCAAGAACGAGTTCGAGATCGGCGCCTCGCGCGCCCCCTGGTACGGCGTCTTCCAGCAGCTGCTCGCGGAGGGTCGCGGCCTCGGCATGCACGTCGCGATCACGGCCGACCGGCCGGGGGCCGTGCCGACGGGGGTCGCCTCGGCGTTCCAGCGCCGCGTCGCGCTGCGGCTCGCCGACGAGGGAGGCTACCTGCTGCTCGACGCGCCCGCCGATATCCTCTCGCCCGCCTCGCCCCCCGGGCGTGCGGTCATCGACGGGGCCGAGGCGCAGCTCGCGATCGTCGGCGGTGAGGTCGGGGTGGCCGAGCAGGCGAAGGCGCTCGGCGCCCTCGCGGAGGCGATCCGCCGCACCGGACGGGGCGAGGCGCGCGAGGTGGGCACCCTCGGCACCGAGATCCCGGCCGCCTCGCTGCCTGCTGAGCTCGGCGGGCTGCCGGTGCTCGGCATCTCCGACGACACCCTGCAGCCGATCGCCTTCGAGCCCTCGGGCGCGATCGTGCTCGCCGGGCCGCCCGCCTCGGGTCGTAGCAACGCGCTGCGCTGGCTCGTCGCCTCCGTGGAGCGTGCGCACCCGGGCGCCACCCGCTACTACTTCGGCTCGCCGCGCTCCGCCGTCGGCCAGCAGCCGGGCTGGGAGGCGAAGGCGCTCACGGTGGAGGATGCCGCATCCCTCGCCAAGGAGGTCGCCGCGACGGTCGCCGAGACGGCGGGCAGCGAGAAGATCATCGTGGTGATCGAGCAGATCGGCGACTTCCTCTCGACCTCGGCCGATTCGGCGCTCGTCGAGATGATCAAGGCCGTCAAGCGCAGCGACCACCTGCTGATCGCCGAGAACGAGAGCGGCGGATGGGGCTCCTCCTGGCCGCTGCTGCAGGAGGTCAAGGCCTCCCGCACGGGCTTCCTGCTGCAGCCGGAGTCGATGGAGGGCGACACGATCCTCAAGACCTCTCTGCCCCGTGTCTCGCGTGGCGACTTCCCGCCTGGCCGCGGCTTCTTCGTCGCACGCGGCAAGGCGGTGCGGGTGCAGCTGCCGCTCGCACCGCCCCCTGCCCCGCTGGTCGAGTAGCGGCGTCGCCGCGCATCGAGACCCATGGGGAGTGATCCCCATCGACGCTTTCTCAACAACTCAATACAGTCGAAGACACCAGCCCCCGCGTCCGCGCGGGAACCACAGAAGGAGCATCATGGCCAACCTCAACGTCACCTACGACGACCTCCGCGACGCGGCCCGCCGCCTCCAGGCCGGCAAGGACGACCTGCACGCGAAGCTCACCGAGCTGTCGAACCTGGTCAACAACCTCACCGCTTCCGGTTTCCAGGCCGAGCAGTCCTCGGCCGCCTACCGCGACTCGTTCGAGCAGTTCCGCACCGGCACCGGCCAGGCCATCGACGGCCTCGAGGGCCTCGCCAGCTTCCTCGTCTCGGCGGCCGACGCGCTGCAGCAGACCGACGAGGGCCTCGCGAACGCCATCCGCGGCTAAGACCGCCACGCGGCCGGCCTCCCCCACCACGGAGGCCGGCCTCGGCCACCTCTCACACCCACCCCGCCGATCCAAGGAGCCGTCCGTGGCCGGAGACCTCAAGCTCGACTACGAGCGCATGGGAGAACTGCAGCGAAACCTGAACACCGCGTTGACGGTGCTCAACCACGATGTCGAGTCGGCATGGGATCTGCAGAGCGTGGTCGGCGACGCCCGACTCGGGCGGGCCGCCCGCGACTTCAGCGACTCGTGGGACAAGCACCGGCTCGACATCCGTGACCGCCTGCAATGGCTGCACGACTCCATCAAGAACATCCAGGAGCAGTTCGCCCAGGTCGACACCGACCTCGCGAACGGTCTCGCCAACCCTCAGGCCGGCACCTCCGGTGGCGGCCGAACGACTGCGCGGGCGGTCTGACCATGTGCTATCTCTGCGACGATGTGATCCCCGATCGGATCGGTGGCGACGACGATCGCGTCCGTGCCCACGCGAAGGCCTTCGACGACACCGCGCGGGCGCTTCGCCAGGCGGCCGTCGAACTCGGCAACCTCGCCAACGAGGGGGTCACGATCAGCGTGGCCATCGACGAGGTGCGGGAGAAGGCGTCCGAGGCGACGAGCAACGCCTCCGCCGTGGCGACGCGCTACCAGGGCGCGGCCACCACCCTCACCAACTACGCCGGTGCGCTCGCCGATGTCCAGTCGCGCGTCGACACGGCGCGCAACCACATGGACACCAACAACAGCAACGCGCGCTACTGGCGGCACCGCCGCCGCGAACTCGAGCAGGATCGCTGGACGCGGGGATCCGACCCGGAGTTCCTGGATGATCTGGCCGAGGCGGTGCGGCGCTCCGCCCAGTACGACACCTGGTTCGCGGGCTACCTGTCCGACTACCAGCGTGCGACCCAGGACTTCGAGACGGCGGTGACCAACGCGGTCTCCGGTCTCGCATCCGCCGCGGAGGCCGCGGGGCTCAACGACAACTTCTTCGAGGCGATCGCGGGCGACTTCCAGGTCGCATGGGAGCTGATCTCCGAGTATCTCGGCCCCGTGATCGCGGCGTTGCGCGACATCATGGAGATCATCAAGAAGATCGTCGACGTGCTCGCGCTGATCGTCACGATCGCGGCGATCTTCTTCCCCGCGCTCGGCCCGATCGCGCTCGCCCTCTCCGCGCTGTCGGCCGTCCTCGGCATCGCGATCTTCGCGGCCTCGCTCGTCCTCTTCCTCATGGGTCGGGAGACTCTCGGCCGGGTCATCGCCGACGGGATCATGGCGGTGGTCGGTGTCGTGGCGACCAAGCTCGGAGGCAGCGGGACCCTGGGGGCGATGATGAAGGACGGTATCGCCGCCGTGCGCACCCCTGCCGCCCTCTTCGTGACCCGGGGAACCATGATCAACCTGGGACTCGCGGTGGGCGGGGAGTCGGCCCAGCGTTACGGGCAGGCCGTCGCCGAGTTCGCCGTCGGGGGCATCCAGTCGGGAACCCTGAGCGCGAACGTCACGCCCATCGCCTTCGTCGTCGGCGAAGGTCTCGACTTCCAGCTCGGCCAGACGAGCCCCGCCTGGGGCGCGGATGCGTCGCCCGCCTGGGACATGAGCGGCGCGGACGGACGTGAGATGCTGCCCGGGCTGATGGACAGCCCGACCCTCGGCATGACGAGCCCGATCGCCGGCATGTTCGATGTGAGTGAGAGTTGGAACTCGATGATCGCGAACTTCGGGGAGGTAGGCGACACGTGGAGCCAGATGTACGCGGTGCCCGCGACGTGAGACGGGGAGCATCGCTGACGGCAGCGCCGCCCTTGTCACCGGGCGTGCAGGATGCCCTGACGGCCCGCGTGATGCTGCAGCTCGAGTTCCACTCGGCATACCTCGCCGCGCCCGCCGGCTACCAGTTCCTCCTGCCCGAGGGGCGGTTGCTGACGCTCAACGACTACCCGCTCAAGCGCACCCGAGCCCTCTACTTCTACGGCTACGCACCGCTGAACTCCTATCGCAAGGTGTCCGCCGTGCTCGCGAGGCCGCGCGGCTTCGGCGTCGAGGGGGCGTGGTTCACCGGCTGGCCGGAGCGGAAGCTGCGCCGGGCGGCGAAGGTCGTGCGGTACGCGATCGGATTCTCCTACGGAGGCGCATTCGGCGGCGGCGATCTCGACCGCATGGCCGACATGGTGCTGATCGATCCGATGGCCCCGCCGGAGCGTCTCACGGTGCTCCCCGGCGGTCATCGCCTCATCGGCGACGAGGCGGGCGATGGCTCCCCGCAGACAGAAGGGCGCTCCGGTGACGAACCTCGAGGATGACCTGCTCCGCATCGAACTGGGCGAGTCCTGGTTCGCCCTCCCCGCGGCACGCGAAGAGTTCGAGGCGTCGACCGGCGCGCTGCTCGACGGGTTCGCGCCCATCGACGCCGAGGCGCGTCGGCAACTGCTCGGGGGTCTCGACGCCGTCTTCCGGCTCACCGAGTCGCTCGCACCCGGGACGCGCACGAGCCATGTCCTGATCACGAATCCCGCGTCGGGACGCGTGCAGGCGCTCCTCAGCATCCGGCTCAGCCGGGTCACCCCCGAGGCCTACGACAACTATCTCGACGCGGCCCGCGGCTACGCCGGAGACGCAGGTGTCGAGGTCGTCAACCGGGTCGTGGAGCCGGTGCGGCTGCCGACCGGTCGTGGCATCCTGAGCCGCGATTTCACCCTTCCCGTGCAGCGGGAGGGAGTTGCGGATCCGGTGCTCGAGCGCTGTTTCCTCGCCCTCTTCCCCGAGGGGTACGAGACCGCGGTGGAGTTCACCCTGCTCACCCAGAACCTCGCGCTGTTCGACGACGCCGGGAGCTACCTCCTGGCGCTCGCGTCGGGGGAGCGCCCCACCGTCACCGAGGAGAGATCGTGAGCACGGAGTCGACCCCCCGTTTCGCCCTGCCCGGCAAGTGGGGGCGCATCAACCTGCGCAGCGAGGCCAGCATTCAGCGCTCGATCCGCCGGGTGCTCGACGAGGTCACCCGGCGTCGCGACGACCTGGTCGAGCCTCGGGCGGAACTCCGTCGGCGCTTCCAGAGGGCCGCCGAGCTCGCGAAGGAGGGCGGAGCGACCGACTTCTACGTCGCCTTCCAACTGGTTCCGACCATCCCGCTGCCCGCGTGGGTGGCCGTCTTCACGCCCGAGATCGAGTCGACGGATTTCGCCGCGCTGGGACTCGGTGAGCTCGCGCAGTTCCTCGACCAGGGAATGCAGGATTGGGGCGACGCGAACGCGGCCGTCCATTCCGGCACGACCGGCCCCGACGGCCAGATCCACGCGGTGCGGCACTCCTGGCGTCGCGTCGCCGACGTCGTCGAGGGCGAGGTCGAGGCGCGCTTCGAGTTCGTGGAGGCCGACTACTGGCTCGCCGCCCGCGATCCGAATCGCATCGCTCTGCTGACGTTCTCCACGGCGCTCGCCGAGTACGAGGACGAGATGCTCGCCCTGTTCGACGCCGTCGTCTCCACCCTCCGCTGGCCGTCTCCGGTGGCCGCGGAGCAGCGATGAGCGAACGGCGATCCGACCCCGATGCGCTGCGGGTCGTCACGCACGGCCTGATGTCGACGGTCGAGGCGTTCTCCGGCCGCGGTTTCGCTTGCCGGACAGCATCCGGATGATCCCGCTCCGCTAGCCTCGACGGGGACGTGAGCTGAGCGCGGAGGTGGCGGTGGCGGACACAGACGACGACGGCTTCATCGGCATGCCGCCTGGCATCTTCGACTCGGGCACCTTCAAGCTGCCGCCGAAGGCGGAACGGCCGCGCGTCGAGCGCGAGGAGATCGTGTTCGTGCCGACCGTGCCTGGAATGCCCGTTCCCGTGCCGGAGTCCGTGCAGGAGTCCGTGCCGGAGTCCGTGCCTGAGTCCGACGGGGAGCAGCAGGAGCCCGCCCCGACGCCGGTCTCCTACGAGACGCAGCGCGCGATCCCCGACCCGGGCGACTCGCCGTACGCGCAGCCGGTGGTGCCCGAGCCGGCCGCGGTGACGGCCGAGACGCCCGTCGTCGCGCCGCCGGCACCCGCATCCGCGTCTCCCGGCTGGACGCTCGTGCTCGCCGACGGAACCTCGGCGAGGGTGGACGGCGTGCTGCTCATCGGCCGCAACCCCGCCCCCTTCGACGCGTGGCCAGGGGCCGTGCTGCTGCCCGTCGACGACACGACGCAGTCGGTCTCCAAGACCCACGCCGCCCTCGAGGTCGACGACTCCGGGCTCTGGGTGCACGACCTCGACTCCACGAACGGCGTCTGGGTGGTGCACGGCGACGACGTCACCGAGGTCGTGCCAGGGCGTCGGCTCGGCGTGCCCGCCGGATCCGGCATCGAGCTGGGCGACTACGTGCTCACCGTGCGGCACGGCTGAGACCCGCACCCGGCCCCGACGGCAGCCCGCGCCGCGCGGTGATATCCTCGGGGGATGCTCGCTCGGCGCCTTCTCCTTCGTCGCCGCGACGAGGTCTAGCCCCGGCCTTCCTCGTCGCGGAGTTCGCCCGTCCCCGAGGCGCTGCGGCCGATCCAGACCGATGAAGGAATCGAAACAGCTATGAGCATCCAGGCCGAGCCCGCCATCTCGGCGGCCGAGACCATCCCCGCATCCCCCCGCACCCTCGCCGAGAAGGTGTGGGACGCGCACGTCGTCGCCAAGGGCGAGAACGGCGAACCCGACCTCATCTACATCGACCTGCACCTCGTGCACGAGGTCACGAGCCCGCAGGCCTTCGATGGTCTGCGTCAGGCGGGTCGCCCGGTGCGCCGGCCCGATCTGACGATCGCGACCGAAGACCACAACACCCCCACCCTCGCGATCGACCGGCCCATCGCCGACCTCACGAGCCGCACCCAGATCGAGACGCTGCGCAAGAACGCCGAGGAGTTCGGCATCCGCCTGCACTCGCTCGGCGACATCGAGCAGGGCATCGTTCACGTCGTCGGACCCCAGCTCGGCCTCACCATGCCGGGCATCACGGTGGTCTGCGGCGACTCGCACACGAGCACCCACGGGGCCTTCGGCGCCATGGCCTTCGGCATCGGCACCTCCGAGGTCGAGCACGTCATGGCCACCCAGACCCTGCCGCTCAAGCCCTTCAAGACGATGGCCATCACGGTCGAGGGCGAGCTGCGGCCCGGCGTCACCGCGAAAGACATCATCCTCGCCGTCATCGCCCAGATCGGCACGGGAGGCGGGCAGGGCTACGTGCTCGAGTACCGCGGCAGCGCCATCCGCTCGCTCTCCATGGAGGGCCGCATGACGATCTGCAACATGTCGATCGAGGCGGGCGCCCGGGCCGGCATGGTCGCGCCCGACCAGATCACCTACGACTACGTGCAGGGCCGCCCGCACGCCCCCGAGGGTGCGGACTGGGATGCCGCCGTCGCGTACTGGCAGACGCTCGCCACCGACGAGGGCGCCGTGTTCGACGCCGAGGTGTTCCTCGACGCGAACGAGCTCGAGCCCTTCGTGACCTGGGGCACCAACCCCGGTCAGGGCGTCTCGCTCTCGGATGTCGTGCCGAACCCCGAGCAGTACGCCGACCACAACGACCGCGCGGCGGCCGAACGCGCCCTCGAGTACATGGACCTCGAAGCGGGCACCCCGATGAAGGACATCCGGGTCGACGCGGTGTTCATGGGCTCCTGCACCAACTCGCGCATCGAGGACCTGCGCGCCTTCGCCTCCGTCATCCAGGGGCAGAAGAAGGCGGATGGCGTGCGCGTCATGGTCGTGCCGGGCTCGGCCCGCGTGCGCATCGAGGCGGAGGCCGAAGGCATCGACAAGATCGTCGAGGCCTTCGGGGCCGAGTGGCGCTTCGCCGGATGCTCGATGTGCCTCGGCATGAACCCCGACCAGCTGGCGCCGGGTGAGAGATGCGCCTCCACCTCGAACCGCAACTTCGAGGGGCGTCAGGGCAAGGGCGGTCGCACGCATCTCGTGTCGCCGCTCGTGGCCGCCGCCACCGCCATCCGCGGAACCCTCTCGAGCCCCTGGGACCTGGAGAACTGACATGGAGAAGATCACCACGATCGAGGGCGTCGCGGTTCCCTTCCGCCGCTCGAACGTCGACACCGACCAGATCATCCCCGCGCAGTTCCTCAAGCGCGTCACCAAGACCGGGTTCGACGACGCGCTGTTCTCCTCGTGGCGCCAGGATCCCGACTTCATCCTCAACCAGAGCGCCTACCAGGGCGCCCGCATCCTCATCACCGGCCCCGACTTCGGCACCGGATCGAGCCGCGAGCACGCCGTCTGGGCGCTCCGCGACTTCGGCTTCCGTGCCGTCATCGCGCCGCGCTTCGGCGACATCTTCCGCGGCAACTCGGGCAAGCAGGGCCTGCTCACGGGCGTCGTCCCCGAGGAGACCGTCGACCGGCTGTGGGCCGCGCTGGAGGCTCAGCCCGGGATGCACGCGAGCGTCGACCTGGTCGCCAAGACGGTCACCGTGGGCGAGCTCACGATGCCCTTCGACATCGACGACTACACTCGGTGGCGACTGTTGGAAGGGCTCGACGACATCGGCCTCACGCTGCGCAACGAAGCGCGGATCAGCGAGTTCGAGACCACCCGCGAGAGCTGGCGGCCCCGAACTCTCCCCGTCCGCTAGCCCCACACGGCACCAGGCAAGGCAATAGGTAACACGTGGATTCAGTCGCGATGAAGCTCGCGCGCGACGCCCAGAAGGCAGGAGCGCGCGTGGGACTCACCTCCGACACGATCACCATCGACGGCGGCAAGCCGCTCGTCGGCCGGATCGAGGTGCGCGGGGCCAAGAACCTCGCCACCAAGGCGATGGTCGCGGCGCTGCTCGGAGACACCCCGAGCCTGCTGCAGAACGTGCCGGAGATCAGCGACGTGCAGGTCGTCACCCGGATGCTCGGCGCCTACGGGGTCGCCGTCACGCAGCCCGCCGAAGGCGAGCTGCTGCTCGACCCGGCGAACGTCGAGAAGGCGCACTTCGCGCAGATCGACGCGCTCGCGGGGTCCAGCCGCATCCCGATCCTGTTCTGCGGGCCGCTGCTGCACCGGCTCGGTGAGGCGCTCATCCCCGACCTCGGCGGCTGCCGCATCGGCGACCGGCCGATCGACTTCCACATGGACGCCCTGCGCGCCTTCGGGGCGATCGTCGACAAGAGCTACGAGGGCATCCGCATCACCGCCCCCGAGGGCTTGCGCGGCGCGCACATCGAGCTGCCCTACCCGAGCGTCGGGGCGACCGAGCAGGTGCTGCTGACCGCGGTGCGGGCGGACGGGGTGACCGAGCTCAAGAACGCCGCGATCGAGCCCGAGATCATGGACCTCATCGCCATCCTGCAGAAGATGGGCGCCATCATCTCGGTCGAGCCCAACCGCACGATCTTCATCGAGGGCGTCGACAGTCTGCAGGGCTACACCCACCGCGCGATCTTCGACCGCAACGAGGTCGCGAGCTGGGCGTCCGCGGCGCTCGCCACCGACGGCGATATCTTCGTCGAGGGCGCCGCGCAGCAGGAGATGATGACCTTCCTCAACATCTTCCGCAAGGCGGGCGGCGGCTTCGACATCCAGGAGGACGGCATCCGCTTCTTCCGGGCGGGCGAGCTGAAGCCCGTCGTCGTCGAGACGGATGTGCACCCCGGCTTCATGACCGACTGGCAGCAGCCGCTCATCGTCGCGCTCACCCAGGCAGCAGGCACCTCGATGGTGCGCGAGACCGTCTACGAGAACCGGCTCGGCTTCACCCGGGCGCTCATCGAGATGGGGGCCGACATCGTCGTGCACGAGCGGGGTCTCGACTCGCCCACCTGGCGCGTGCCGCGCCGGCCGCTCGAACAGGTCGCGGTGATCACCGGTCCGACGCCGCTCCACGGCGCCGACGTCGAGGTTCCCGACCTGCGGGGCGGCTTCAGCTACCTCATCGCGGCGCTCACCGCGCAGGGGCGCTCCACGGTGTCGAACGTCGGCATCATCGCCCGCGGCTACGAGCGCTTCGTCGAGAAGCTCGAACAGCTCGGCGCCGAGTTCACGATCGCCTGATGGCCGAGGCGCAGCCCTCACGCCGGAAGCGGGAGAAGACCTTCGGATGGCGGGTGCTCGCCGCCATCGTCGTCCCGTGGCTGCTGCTGCTGGCGCGCTACCGCATCCGCAACCCGGAGCTGCTGCCGAAGCAGGGCGCCTTCGTGCTCTCGCCCAACCACTACTCGAACCTCGACCCGGTGACGACCGGCTACTACGTCTGGAAGCTCGGGCGGGTGCCGCGCTTCCTCGCGAAGGGCAGCCTGTTCCGGGTGCCGGTGGTCGGGTGGGTGCTGCGCCGGACGGGGCAGATCCCGGTGGAACGGCGGGGCTCGGGGCAGGGGCCTCAGCCGCTCGCCGCCGCCGCGAACCTCGTCGAGGACGGGCTCGCCGTCATCATCTACCCGGAGGGCACCCTCACCCGGGAGCCCGGGCTCTGGCCGATGCGCGGCAAGTCGGGGGCGGTGCGGATGGCGCTCGAGCACGATGTGCCGCTCATCCCGATGGCGCACTGGGGCGTGCAGCAGATCCTGCCGCGCTACTCGAAGAAGCTCAGCGTCTTTCCGCGCAAGAACGTCGAGGCGATCATCGGCGAGCCCGTCGACCTGTCGCGCTGGCGGGGCAAACCGATCACGCACGAGCTGCTCGCCGAGGCGACGGATGCCGTGATGGCCGACATCACGCGGCTGCTCGAGGAGCTGCGCGGCGAGTCCGCGCCGCTCGAGCGCTGGGACCCCTCCGCCCACGGGCAGACCGAGACGGGCCGCTTCGAGCACTGAGCGTCGAGCGCTGAGCGAGTCGTTCCCGTGGGGGCGTCGAGCTCACGGCGTCGCGGCGTGCGCCTCGTGCGCGAGCAGCGTCGCCGACACGACGGCCGAAGGCATCACCGCGATCTGACCACCCGGGATCAGGTAGAACAGGTGCACCGCGATCCCGAGGCCGAGCAGTCGCGGGCTGCGGGTGCGCAGCATCCGGGTGCGCTCGGCGCGGTCGAGGCCGCGCGCTTCGAGCGGCCGGGCGGTCAGTTCGAGCGCGACCAGGCGGCTCGCCACCAGGAAGCCGACGACGGGTGCCACGACGCCGACGACCGGGATGAGGCCGATCACCCAGACGCCGAGGCCGAACACCACCCCCTGCGCCACGAGTCGCCCGGAGTCGCCCACCGTGCGCCAGAAGCCGGGCTCGCGGCCTTCGGGCACCCCGCCCGCGTGCTCCTCGACGGCGCGCCAGATCCGTTCGTAGATCGGCTCGCCGATCAGCAGGGTGACGGCGGTGAAGGCGAACCCGGTCAGCACGAGCGCGCCGGCCAGCAGGGCCAGGCCGAAGGTCAGCCGGAACGCCCAGCGAGCCCACTCCCACCAGCGCGTGGCGAAGGGCGTCAGCGCGTCGGTGAGGTTCGGCAGATTGATCGCGAGCACGACGAGCAGCACCGCGAACACGGCCGCGACGAAGATCGCCGGCACGAATCCGAGCGCCATGAGCCCCGGACGGATGCGCCAGAACGCGAACCCGTGCCGGATCGAGCCGAAACCGCGGGCGACCTCGCCGATCCAGCGGCGGGCCGCATCCGTCCTGGCTCCCATGACCCGAGCCTACCGAGGCCTACCGGGGGCGAGCCCCGGCCCCCGCGGCCGCATCCCCCCTTCGCTGACCGGTCGGTTTCTGGCCCCATTTCTCGGTTTTGAGCCCAGAAACCGACCGGTCAGCGAAGGGGGGATGCGGCCATGGGGGAGAATGGCCCGGTGAATGTCGACGAGGGCGCCGCGCCGCGCCGCGTGGCCGTGCTCGGTGCCGGCTCGTGGGGCACCACCTTCGCGAAGATCCTCGCCGACGGCGGATCCCGCGTCTCGATCTGGGCCCGCCGCCCCGAGGTGGCGCGCGAGATCATGCAATCGCACCGCAACTCCGACTACCTGCCCGGCATCAACCTGCCGCTCGGCCTCGCATCCTCCAGCCGCCTCCCCGATGTGCTCGAGGGCGCCACCCAGGTCTACCTCTCGGTGCCGAGCCAGTCGCTGCGCGAGAACCTGCGGATCGTGCGCGAGCTGATCCCCGACGACGTGCCCGTCGTGTCGCTCATGAAGGGCGTCGAGCGGGGCACCCGCTACCGGATGAGCGAGGTCATCGCCCAGGAGCTCGGCGTCGGCCCCGAGCGGATCGCGGTGGTCTCCGGTCCCAACCTCGCGCTCGAGATCGCCAAGGAGCAGCCGACCGCTGCGGTCGTGTCGTCCGCCAGCCTGGAGACCGCATCCGCCGTCGCCCTCGCCTCCCGCAACCCCTACTTCCGCTCCTTCGTCAACACGGATGTCGTGGGCACCGAGTTCGGCGGGGTGCTCAAGAACCTCATCGCGGTGGCCATCGGCATCGTCGACGGCGTCGGCTACGGCGAGAACACGAAGGCCTCGATCATCACCCGCGGCCTCGTCGAGATGACGGACTTCGCGGTCGCCTTCGGTGCGCTGCCCGAGACGATGAGCGGGCTCGCCGGGCTCGGCGACCTCATCGCCACCTGCGAATCACCGCTGTCACGCAACAACACCGCGGGTCGCCTGCTCGGCCAGGGCTACGCCTACCACGAGGTGATCGCGCAGATGAATCAGACGGCGGAGGGCATCGCCTCCGTCGCGCCCATCCTCGAGCTCGCCGCCTCGGTCGGCGTCGAGATGCCGATCGTCAGCCAGGTCGCCGAGGTGCTGGCGGGTACGCTGGAGCCGCGGGACATCGCCCCGCACCTCACCACCGACACCGACGTGCCGCAGGGCGAATGACCCGCGACGTCCTCACCCCGGAGGCTTGATGATCCGCGTCGCCCTGCTGTTCGGCGGACGCTCCAGCGAGCACGGCATCTCGTGCGCGACCGCGGCCGGCGTGCTGCAGGCGATCGACCGGGAGCGCTTCGAGGTGCTGCCGATCGGCATCACCCCGCTCGGGTCGTGGACCCTCCAGCCCGACGACCCCGAGCTCTTCGCGCTGCGCGCCGAGCTGCCGCAGGTGCGCGACAACGGCACCCGGGTGCGGCTTCCGGATGCGGCGGGCTCGCGCGAGCTGACCCTCGTGGCCGCCGACGGCACGGTGAGCTCGCTCGGCGAGGTGGACGTGTTCTTCCCGATCCTGCACGGCCGCTTCGGCGAGGACGGCACGGTGCAGGGCGAGCTCGAACTGCTCGGCCTCCCGTACGTCGGCAACGGGGTGCTCGCCTCCGCGCTCGCGATGGACAAGCACATGACCAAGACCGTGCTCGAGGGCGCCGGCATCGAGGTCGCGCCGTGGGTGTCGCTCACCCGGGCGCGCTGGGACGGGCAGCGCGAGCTGTTCGAGCGCCGCATCCGCTCGCTCGGGCTCCCGGTGTTCGTGAAGCCGTCGCGGGCCGGATCGTCGGTCGGCGTCACGAAGGTCGCCGACTGGGCCGAGCTGGAGCCCGCCGTCGAGCTGGCCTTCGAGGAGGACGGCACGGTGCTCGTGGAGGCGGCGATCGTCGGCCGCGAGGTGGAGTGCGCGGTGCTCGAGGGGCGCGACGGCGCGGCCCCCCGGGTGAGCGTGGCGGGCGAGATCGTCGTGGTGGGGCGCGAGTTCTACGACTTCGCCGCGAAGTACCTCGAACCGGATGCCGCCCGCCTGATCTGCCCCGCCGAGTTGCGCGAGGGGGAGTTGCGCGAGATGCAGCGGGTGGCCGCGCAGGCCTTCGAGGCGATCGGCGGCGCGGGGCTCGCGCGCGTCGACTTCTTCTTCGACGGCACGCGCTTCGTCGTCAACGAGATCAACACGATGCCCGGTTTCACGCCGATCTCGATGTTCCCGAGCTGCTGGCAGGCGAGCGGGGTGGCGTATCCGGAGCTCATCACCGAGCTCATCGAGTTGGGGCTCGCCGCGCGCCGCTAGCCCGGGAGCGCCCGCCCCCTCAGCCCGCCGAGCCCGAGCCCGAGCTGGACCCGGACCCCGAACCCGACCCCGACTCGCCCGCGATGATGTCCGCATCGCTCAGATCGGTGCACTCGTGGCCGTTGGGCTTCGTGTACGACACCGCGTTGGTGAGGTCTTGGAGCGCCGCCGTCGAGGAGATCGTCGTGCTGTCGATCACGACGTCGATCGCTGGCTCCCGACCGAAGCTCGTCAGCACGAAGGTGGGCGCCTTGTCGTCGTTGATGAGCCAGTAGAGGCCGTCGACCTGCACGCAGCGCTGCGTCGAGGCGCTCGGTACCGTGACGCCGCAGTACAGCAGCACCGACGCGGGCGAGCCCCACGCGCCGGTCGCCTGCGCGTTGGTCTCGCGCTGCGGCTGGTCGGCGACCGTGTCGGGGAGG
Source organism: Leifsonia xyli (assembly GCA_003243275.1). GTDB lineage: Bacteria > Actinomycetota > Actinomycetes > Actinomycetales > Microbacteriaceae > Homoserinibacter. Next base: position 573,311 of record QFQR01000002.1, read on the forward strand.
CGCACCACGACGTCCGCGCATCCGGGGTTGTTGGCGTCGGCCGCCGGCTCCATCGGCACGATCGAGACGCATCCGGCGAGCGTGGCCGCGAGCACGAGGGATGCGGCGGCGGCGGCGAGGGCTCGGGAGATGCGCACGCTCCAGGCTAACCTGGCTCGGTGACCGCACCGCACGAGACCCTGGGCTCGGTGGGGGAGTCGGCGGTGCTGCGGCGCATCTTCCCGCGACTGCCGGATGCGGCATCCGCGCTCGTCGGCCCGGGGGACGACGCCGCGGTCGTGGCCGCCCCCGACGGACGCTTCGTCGTGACGACCGACACCCTCGTGCACGGCCCCGACTTCCGGCACGCCTGGTCGAGCCCGTTCCAGCTCGGCTGGAAGGCCGCGGCCAGCAATCTCGCGGATGTCGCGGCGATGGGCGCGCGGCCGACGGCGCTCGTGGTGGCGCTCGTCGCACCCGCGGCGACGGAGCTCGTGTGGATCGAGGGCTTCGCCGACGGCCTGCGCGAGGGATGCGCGGCGCTCGCGCCGGGGTGCGGTGTCGTGGGTGGCGACCTCTCGGTCGCGGATCAGCTGATGATCGCGGTGACCGCCTTCGGTGATCTCGAGGGGCGGCCGCCGGTGCTGCGCTCGGGCGCGCGCGCGGGCGACGTCGTGGCGGCGTGCGGCGAGCTGGGCCTCGCGGCACGTGGGCTCGAGCTGCTCTTCGCTCGCGGTATCGATGCAGCGGGGGCTCCGGACGCCGGGGCGGCGGCGGCTCTCCGCCCCGAGTTCGATGTCGAGCTCGACGCACAGCTCGCGCCGCGCCCGCCGATCGGTGCGGGGGTTGCGGCGGCCCTCGGCGGGGCGACCGCGATGCTGGATGTGAGCGACGGGCTCGCGCTCGACGCCCGCCGGCTGGCCGAGGCATCCGGGGTGGTGCTCGACCTCGATGCGGTTGCGGTCGGCTCCCCGCTCGCCCTGACGGGGGGCGAGGATCATGCGCTGCTGGCGACGTTCCCGGCCGGGGCACCTCTGCCGTCCGGGTTTCGCGCGCTCGGCCTGGTGCGCGGGGGAGAACCCGCCCTGTGGGTCGATGGCCGCCCCTTCGAGGCCCGTGGCGGCTGGGACCCCTACGCCGACTGGGACGGCGCGGTCGGCTGACCGGGCGCGGGCGAGAGCCAGAACACCGCGGTGTCGCCGTAGGAGGTGCGCCGCTCGAGGGTGACACCCGCCGGCCAGGCGGGCTCCGGATCGCGAGCGGCGCGCTCGACGACGATCACCGCATCCGGGGCCGCCCGCGGCGCGAGCAGCAGCAGATCGTCGACCAGCTCGGCGCCGGTGAGCTCGTAGGGCGGATCGAGGAACACCAGATCCCAGCCCCCGGCAGCTCCCGCGAGGAAGGCCTGCACGGGCTGCACCACGGTGCGCACCGCCGGCACGGCTGCCGCGGGGGCTGCGCGACCGACCCGCTCGGCGTTCCGGCGCGACACGGTCGCGGCATCCCGCGAGTGGTCGACGAGCGTCACCTCGGCGGCGCCGCGGGACGCCGCCTCGAGCCCGAGGGCGCCGGATCCCGCGTAGAGGTCGAGCACGCGCGCGCCCGCCACCAGGCCGCGTGCGTCGAGCGCCGAGAAGATCGCCTCGCGCACGCGGTCGCTCGTCGGGCGTGTGCCGGTCTTCGGCACCGTCAGGGCGAGCGATCCGGCGAACCCGGCGATGATACGCGTCACGCGCCCAGGCTAAGGCATGCGGAGGCTCGCCCGGTGGTCGGCGGCGCGGCCTCCGTCGCCCGTGCTCGGTACCCTCGGAGGGTGGACTCGCCGCTCGATGGGAAGCTCGCGTCCGCCCTCGGCGGGCGCACGGCGCAGGTGCTCGAGAGGGCGTTCGGCATGCGCACGGTCGGCGAGCTCCTCGCGCACTACCCGCGCCGATACGCGCGCCGAGGTGAGCTGACCGCGCTCAGCGAGTTGCGCATCGACGAGCCCGTGACGATCGTCGCAGAGGTGCGTTCCGTGTCGGAACGGCGGATGCAGAACCGCAAGGGCTCGATCCTCGAGGCGACCATCAGCGACGGCCACGGCATCCTCACCCTCACCTTCTTCAACCAGCCCTTCCGCAAGACCGAGCTGGTGCCGGGAGTGCGCGGCATCTTCTCCGGCAAGATCGGCGCCTACCGTGGCACCCGGCAGTTGACCCATCCCGACTACGAGCTCTTCGACCCCGACGAGGCGGCCACGATGGACGCCGAGCAGGCGATGCGCTGGGCCGAGACGCCCGTGCCGCTCTACCCCGCGACGGCGAGCTTCCCCAGCTGGAAGCTGCAGAAGTGCGTCGAGACGGTGCTCGATGTGCTGCCGCCGCTGCCCGACCCGATTCCGGATGAGGTGCGCGCCGCCCGCGGGATCCTGGGCTTCCGCGACGCGCTCGGCAAGGTGCACCGACCCGAGACGGATGCCGACTGGCGCGAGGCGCGCGAGGCGCTGCGGTTCCAGGAGGCGCTCGTGCTGCAGCTCGCGCTCCTCGGTCAGCGCGCCGAGCGGCGCGCGGTGCGGGGCGAGTCGCGCATCCCGGGGGCGCTCTCGGCGGGCTTCGACGCGTCGTTGCCGTGGCCGCTCACCGACGATCAGCGCGCGGTCGGTGCCGAGATCGAGGCCGAGCTCCTGGACGGCACCCCGATGAACCGGCTGCTGCAGGGCGAGGTGGGGTCCGGCAAGACGCTCGTGGCGCTGCGAGCGATGCTCGCGGTGGCCGAGTCGGGCGGCCAGTCGGCGTTCCTCGCGCCCACCGAGGTGCTCGCCGGGCAGCACCTCCGCTCGATCGTCGCCATGCTCGGCCCGGATCTCGCGGCGCGCCTGCGGGTCACGCTGCTCACCGGCCAGCTGCCGACGGCCGAGCGCCGCAAGGCGCTGCTCGCCGCGGCATCCGGCGGTGCTGCGATCGTGGTCGGCACGCACGCGCTGCTCGGCGACAAGGTGACCTTCGCCGATCTGGGGCTCGTGGTGGTCGACGAGCAGCACCGCTTCGGCGTCGAGCAGCGGGAGGCGATCCGCCTGAAGGGGCGGGCACCGCACGTGCTCGTGCTGAGTGCCACGCCCATCCCGCGTACGGTCGCGATGACGGTGTTCGGCGATCTCGACGTGTCGACGCTGCGCACGCTGCCCGCGGGCCGTGCTCCGATCGTCTCGCACGTGGTGGCGCTCGCCGAGCATCCCGGCTGGGAGGCGCGCGTCTGGGAGCGACTGGCGGAGGAGCTCGCCGAGGGCCGTCAGGGCTTCGTGGTGTGCCCCGCGATCGAGGTGGCGGCCTCGGGCGATTCCGTTCGGGAGGACGACACGCCGCAGGAACCGGACGCCGAGCCCGACGCGCCGCCGCCGTCCTCCGTTCTGGAGGTGCTCGCCCGGCTGCGCACGCATCCCTCGCTCCGTGGCCGCCGCATCGAGCCGCTGCACGGACGGATGCCGGGGGACGAGAAGGACCGCACGATGCGCGCCTTCGCCGCGGGTGAGATCGACGTGCTCGTCGCGACGACCGTCATCGAGGTCGGCGTGGACGTGCCGAACGCGTCCACCATGATCGTGCTCGACGCCGACCGCTTCGGCGTCGCCCAGCTGCACCAGTTGCGCGGGCGGGTCGGGCGCGGCGGGGTTCCCGGGATCGCGCTGTTCGTGACGCGAGCCGAGGCCGCGACGCTCGCGCGCGAGCGGGTCGAGGCCGTCGCGGCGACGCTCGACGGCTTCGAACTCGCCCAGGCCGACCTCGAGCTGCGGCGCGAGGGCGATGTGCTCGGCGGCACCCAGTCGGGACGGCGCTCCTCGCTCAAGCTGCTGCGCGTCGTGGAGGATGCCGAGCTCATCGCGGATGCGCGATCCGTCGCCGAGACGCTGCTCGACGCCGATCCTGCGCTCGCCGCCCACGACGGCTTGCGCGAGGCCGTCGCCCGCCGCTTCGACGAGTCGGAGCGCGCCTTCCTCGGGAAGGCCTGACGGGCGCACCTGCGTCCGTCATGTAACAGAACGGTCACATCGGCCAGATAGGATCGCGACCATGACCAGGATCGCCGTCGTTCCCGGATCCTTCGACCCCGTGACGCTCGGGCACCTCGACGTCATCGAGCGCGCCGCGGGCATCTTCGACGAACTTCACGTGCTCGTCGTGCACAACCCCGACAAGTCCGCGCTGCTGCCCATCGCGCAACGGGTGTCGCTCATCCAGGAAGCCGTCGCCGAGGCGCGCATCCCCGGCCAGATCCTGGTGACCAGCTGGAGCGTCGGCCTGCTCGTGGACTACTGCACGGATGTCGGGGCGAGCGTGATCGTGAAGGGCATCCGCTCGCAGGTCGACGTGGCCTACGAGACGCCGATGGCGATCGTGAACCGCAACCTCGCGAAGGTCGAGACGATCTTCATGCTGCCCGACCCCGCGCACGCGCACGTCTCGAGCTCGCTCGTGCGGCAGGTGGCGTCGCTCGGCGGGGATGTCTCGCCGTACGTTCCGCGGGCGGTCGCCGCCTTCCTCGAGCAGCCGCGCTGAGGTGTGCGAGGGAGCCGTCAGCCGACGAGCACCCCGAGCGACTTCGCGAGCATGAGCGCGAGCACGAAGAAGCCCGCGGGCAGCACGATCGAGACGAGCGTGCCGAGCAGCAACCCGCCGACCGCGGCACCGCGCCCCGCACCGACCCGGTGGGCGACGACGAGACCCACGATGCCGACGATGATGCCGACGAGCCCCGCCACGAAGGCGACGACCACCAGGGCTGCGGGAAGGAGTCCGAGCAGCCCCGGAAGCGGGACGAGCTTCGTCACCACGACGAGCGCCGAGGCGAGGATCGCGATGAGCCCACTCGTCAGTGCGGCCTTCGCCGGACGGTTCTGGGGCGAGGAGTAGGGGGCGTAGGCGGGTGCCTTCGCGATCGCGTACGGTGCCGATTGCGCGGCGGGTCGGCCGCTCGCCGCCGGGGCGGGGTTCGCGGCGACCTGCTCGGTGAGGTCGGCGGCGTGGATGACCGCGCGGTAGCGGTTCGCGACGTCGGGATCGGCGGATGCCGTGTAGCCCACCGGGCGCGCCGCGGGTGCTGCGACGGGCTTGGGCGGCTCGGCGACGACGTCGGCGTGGCGGCCCGGACGCGGGGCAGCCTCCGGCGCGTCGGCGAGCGTCGGTGCGAACGGCGCGGCGGTGCCGGGGAGCGCGAAGCCGTCGAGCGGGGCGGGAGCCGCGGGGGCGGGCAGCGGGGCCGCGGGTGCCGGTGCCGGCGCGGCGGCCGCGGTCGCCTCCGCCATCGGAACGGGTGAGGCCGCGACGGCTTCGGGAGCGGGCGCGGAGGCTGCGGCGGGTGCCGTCGCCGGAGCGGGTGCGGCGACGGCGGCAGGTGCATCAACGGGCGGTGCAGGTGCAGGTGCGGGAGCGGTGACCGTGGCGAGCAGCGGCGCGGCCGCGGCAGGTGCGGCGTATTCGGCCGACGCCGGCTGCGCGGGCAGCGCACTCTCCACGGGATACGCGGGTGCCGGATACGCGGCCGCGGCGTAGGCGGGCTCCGCCGCGGGAACCGGCGCGGCGACCGGTGCCGCCACGGGCAGCTCCGATGCCACAGGGGCCGGCGCTCCGTAGGCACGCGGCGCGTAGTCGGCCACGGCATCCGGAGCGGGAACGGCCGGGGAGGGCGCGGCGAACTCGGGCGCCGTGAACGCGGGCGCGGCGAACTCGGGCGCGGGGAACGCGGGCGCCGTGAACTCGGGCACGGTGAGCCCGGGCGCAGCGTGCACGGGCTCCGCGGAGCTCGGGACCGCGAAGATGGGCGCGGCAGGCGTCTCGCTCGGGAGCACGAATCCGTCGACGAGCCGTGGCTCGGGATTCGGAGTGAATGCCCAGGCACCGTTCTCGGCGAGCGGGGCGGCTTCGGTGACCGCCACGGGCGCAGCGGCAGCGGATGCCGGAGCCGCAGCCGTCGGGGTCGGCGTCATCGCGAAGACGAAGGGCGCGGGCTCCTCGGGCGCGGGCGGGGCAGCGACGAGCGTCTCGACGAGCGCCGCGAAGCTCGCGGGGGCCTCGCTTCCGAGCGGCGCGCGCGTGTGGTCGGTCCAGTCGTGCCCAGACCACCAGCGCTCGGTGGATGCGTCGTCGGGGTCGGGGAACCATCCGGCCGCGGGCGCATTGCTCGATTCCATATGACTACCGTCACCGAGACGGTGGGGTGTCTTCTAGCCCCCGAAATGGGTGCGCGTCGCGCGGGGAGCTCTGCGCCGTCGGTGCCGCGTGCCACACTTCCCGCATGATCACCGACCACGAGCGCCGGGCGGCGGATGCGGCGCGCGCCCGCCTCGAACGGCTCGCGGCCCCCTTCCTCGGGCGGCCGGGCGTGAGGTGGGGCCGCATGTTCTCGACCGAGGGGCTCGGCGTCCGCGGCAAGATCTTCGCCGTCATCCCGCACGCCGGTGCGCTCATGGTGAAGGTGCCGGCGGCCCGCGCCGACGAGCTCGTCGCCGCGGGTGCGGTCGAGCGGATGGTGATGCGCGACCGCGAACTGCGCGAGTGGGTCGTGATGCCCGACACGGCATCCGACGCCGACTGGGTCGCCCTGCTCGAGGAGGCCCACGCCTACCTCGACGAGATCACGCCGTAGCCGCGGTGCCGGCTGTGGTGCCACGGCATCCGGCATCCGGAAACCATCGCGAAATGTCCACGGGCACAATGGGCGTATGACGCGTGCTCTGAAGCTGGGATACAAGGCCTCCGCCGAGCAGTTCGCCCCGCGAGAGCTCGTCGAGTTCGCGGTGGCGGCGGAGGGGCACGGCTTCGAGTCGGTGACGACCTCCGACCACTTCCAGCCGTGGCGGCACGAGGGCGGGCACGCGCCGTTCTCGCTCGCCTGGATGACGGCCGTCGGCGAGCGCACCTCGAACGTGCTGATCGGCACGAGCGTCATGACGCCGACCTTCCGCTACAACCCGGCCGTGATCGCGCAGGCGTTCGCGACGATGGGGGTGCTGTATCCGGGCCGGATCTTCCTCGGCGTCGGCACGGGCGAGGCCCTCAACGAGATCGCCACCGGGTGGCGGGGCGAGTGGCCGGAGTTCAAGGAGCGGTTCGCGCGGCTGCGCGAGTCGGTCGACCTCATGCGTGCGCTCTGGACGGACGACCGGGTGAGCTTCGACGGCGAGTACTACCAGACCGTCGACGCCTCGATCTACGACCGACCGGAGACCCCCATCCCGATGTACATCGCGGCGGGTGGCCCGATGGTGGCGCGCTACGCCGGACGCGCCGGCGACGGTTTCATCTGCACCTCGGGCAAGGGTGCCGAGCTCTACCGTGACGAGCTCATGCCCGCCGTCGAGGAGGGGGCGGCGAAGGCCGACAAGACCCTCGACGACGTCGACCGCATGATCGAGATCAAGCTCTCCTACGACACCGATGCCGAGGTCGCCCTCGAGAACACCCGCTTCTGGGCGCCGCTCGCGCTGCCCAAGGAGCAGAAGCACGACATCACCGACCCGATCGAGATGGAGCGGGCGGCCGATGCGCTGCCGATCGAGCAGATCGCGTCGCGGTGGATCGTCGGCTCCGACCCGGATGCCGTGGTCGCCGACATCGCGCAGTACGTCGACTGGGGCCTCAACCACCTCGTCTTCCACGCGCCCGGAGCCGACCAGCGTCGCTTCATGGAGCTCTTCGAGCGCGACCTCGCCCCGCGGTTGCGGGCGCTGTAGCGACGGTTGCCGGGCGAACATGTGGAAGAAGCAGGACGAATCGGCGTGTCCGGGAAGCTTGCGGGCTCGACGTGTCGATTCGTCCTGCTTCTGCGACAGCGCGGCGGCGTGAGTCTCCTGCCGCGTAGCCTCTGAACATGCATGCGACCCTCATCCACGCGCCCGGCGACATCCGCTTCGAGGAGGTGCCGGACCCGCAGCTGTCGACGGGCGGCGACGCGATCGTGCGCGTCGTCGCGGCGTGCGTCTGCGGCTCCGACCTCTGGCCCTACCGCGGCGTCACGCCGACGCACGAGCCGCACCGCATCGGGCACGAGTTCGTGGGCGTCGTCGAGGCGGTCGGGCCGGAAGTGCGCCGCATCCGCGTCGGCGATTTCGTGATCGCCCCCTTCTACGACTGCGACATGGAGTGCGTGAACTGCCGTAACGGCTTCTCCACCTCGTGCCTGAACGGCGGATGGTGGGGCAGCGACGACCGGATGGGCGCCTTCGCCGACGCGGGCCAGGGCGAGCGGGTGCGGGTTCCGCACGCCGACGGATCGCTCGTGGCGACCCCCTCGATGCCGGACGACGCGCTCATCCCGCACCTGCTGACGCTCTCCGACGTAATGGGCACCGGCCACCACGCCGCCGTCTCGGGCGGGGTCGGCACCGGCACGACGGTCGTCGTGGTGGGGGATGGCGCGGTCGGTCTGTGCGCCGTGCTCGCCTCGGCGCGGCTCGGGGCGAAGCGCATCGTGGCGATGTCGCGGCACGCCGACCGCCAGGCGCTCGCCCGCCGTTTCGGGGCGACCGACATCGTGGCGGAGCGCGGGCGCGAGGGTGTGGCCCGCATCCGGGAGCTGTTCGACGGTGTCGGCGCGGATGTCGTGCTCGAGTGCGTGGGAACCGCGGAGTCGATGGATCAGGCGCTGCGGTCGGCGCGCCCCGGCGGCCAGGTGGGCTACGTGGGGGTGCCGAACGGCGGGGCGGAGCTGCCGATCCGCCGCATGTTCGAGACGAATGTGGGGGTGCGCGGCGGGGTGGCCCCGGTGCGCAACTACATCGAGGAACTGCTGCCGGAGGTGTGGGACGGGCGCCTGCAGCCGGGTGCCGTGTTCGATCTCGAGCTGCCGATGTCGCAGGTGGCGGAGGCCTATGCGGCGATGGATGAGCGCCGCGCGATCAAGGTGCTGCTGCGTCCGTGAATGCCGTGAGCCATCCGCACATCGGCTACGCCGCCATGCTCGAGCGCTTCGCGCCGGGCGAGGTGATCGCGCTCGCGCAGCGGGCGGAGCTGGCCGGGTTCACGGGGGTGATGGCGGCCGACCACTTCCAGCCGTGGGTGCCGCAGCAGGGGCAGGCGAGTTTCGTCTGGAACGTGCTGTCGGCGCTCGGGCAGGTGACCGCGGGGGATCTCGGCACGGGGGTGACGGCTCCGACGTTCCGCTGGCATCCGGCGATGGTGGCGCAGGCCTCCGCGACGCTCGCCGCCATGTACCCGGGGCGGCACTGGCTCGGGCTCGGCTCGGGCGAGGCGATCAACGAGCACGTCGTTGGGCGCTACTGGCCGGAGGCGCCGGAGCGCATCGACCGCATGTTCGAGGCGGTCGACATCATCAAGAAGCTCTTCGCGGGTTCGCTCGCGGGCCGTGATGTGCGGCACGAGGGCCGCTTCTACAAGCTCGAGTCGACGCGGCTCTGGACGATGCCGGATGTCGCCCCGCCGATCCTGATCGGTACCGCGGGGCCGGTGACGGCGAAGCGCGCGGGGCGCACGGTCGACGGGATCGTGGTCGACGGGGCACCGGTCGAGAAGGTGGCACCGCTGCTGCAGCGCTTCGCCGAGGGCGGGCGCGAGGTGGGGCGGGATCCGCGTACGCAGACGCGGATCATCCGGTTGCACCTGTCGTGGGCTCCGACGCGGGATGAGGCGACGCGGAACGCGCTGCGGGAGTGGCCGAACGCGGGGATGCGGTTCCCGAAGTCCGACATCCGCTCGCCGTTCGAGCTCGAGCAGATCGCCCGCACGGTGCGGCCGGACGACTTCGAGGGGCGCGTGCTCATCTCGGAGGATCCGGATGCGCATCGCGCGCACATCCAGCGCTACCTCGACCTCGGCTTCGATCGGGTGTACCTGCACGATGTCTCCCGCGACCAGCAGCGCTTCCTCGACGTCTTCGGTCGCGAGGTGCTGCCGCGGCTCACCCCCTGATCGCTGAGTGGTCGGTTTCTGGCCCCATTCCGCCCGTTTGAGGCCGGAAACCGACCACTCAGCGGCTGCCGGGTTGAGAGGATGGAGCGGATGAACGGGTTCAGGGTGTTCGCGCTCGATGGGTTGCCGGAGTTCCGGGCGGGGGACGATCTCGCGGGGATGCTCGGGGATGCGCTCGTCGGCGTCGCCGAGGACGGCGACATCGTCGCGGTCACGAGCAAGATCGTGAGCAAGGCGGAGGGGCGCATCGTCGCCGCGGCCGACCGGGAGGAGGCGATCACCGCCGAGACGGTGCGGGTGGTCGCCGAGCGCGCACTCGCCGACGGCTCGGGCATCACGCGCATCGTCGAGAACCGGCAGGGGCTCGTCATGGCGGCGGCCGGGGTCGACGCCTCGAACGCGCCCGAGGGGCACGTGCTGCTGCTGCCCGCCGACCCCGACGCCTCCGCCCGCCGCATCGCCGAGGCGCTGCGTGACCGGCTCGGCATCTGTCTCGGCGTCATCCTCACCGACACCCTGGGACGCCCCTGGCGCGAGGGGCAGACGGATGCGGCGATCGGCGCCGCGGGTGTCGTCGTGCTGCAGGACCTGGCGGGCACCTCGGATGCGAACGGCAAGCTGCTCGAGGTCACCGCCCCCGCGCTGGCCGATGAGCTGGCCGCCGCGGCGGAGCTCGTGAAGGGGAAGGCCGCGGGCCGGCCGGTGGCCGTCATCCGTGGCCTCGCCCACCTCGTGACGGGGCTCGACGCGCCGGGCGCGCGGGCTCTCATCCGCCCGTCCGAGCGCGACATGTTCCGCCAGGGCAGCCGCGAGGCCTATGCGGAGGGCTACGCGGCGGGCCTCGCCGCCGCTCGCGAGGGCTGAGCCTCGCGCGACACCTTTTGGCGTCGCGCCCCAGCAATCTCAGCAGCGCGGGGCGAAACGCTACAGCGTTTGCCCCACCCGCACCACACGGGGGCCGGCGGGAGGCGGAGGTGGCGGCGGGAGGGTGACGGATAACCGGGCACGTGCGACACTCGGAACATGGAACGCTCGCCCGATGCCGGGGAGGACGTCGACCTCGACGTCGACAGCTCCACGGGACCCCTGTCCGCCCCCGAGTTCCTGCTCGACGCGCGCGCCGTGATGGCGGCGGTCGAGACGGTGATCGACGGCAAACGCGACGTCATCGAGCTCGCCACCACGGTGCTGCTCGCCGAAGGCCACCTGCTCGTCGAAGACGTGCCGGGTGTCGGCAAGACGATGCTCGCCCGCGCCCTCGCGAAGAGCGTCGACTGCACCGTCAACCGCATCCAGTTCACCCCCGACCTGCTGCCCTCCGACATCACCGGCGTCTCGGTCTACAACCAGGTCACGCGCGACTTCGAGTTCAAGCCGGGCCCGATCTTCGCCAACATCGTCATCGGCGACGAGATCAACCGGGCGAGCCCCAAGACCCAGTCGGCGCTGCTCGAGTCGATGGAGGAGCACCAGGTCTCGGTCGACGGCGCCACCCACCGGCTGCCCTCGCCGTTCACGGTCATCGCCACCCAGAACCCGGTCGAGATGGAGGGCACCTACGCGCTGCCCGAGGCGCAACGCGATCGCTTCATGGCCCGCATCTCGATGGGGTATCCGGATGCCGCGAACGAGGCCGCGATGCTCCGCCAGCGGGAGCAGGGCAGCCCGCTCGACGAGCTGCGGCCCGTCGTCACGATCCACCGGCTGCAGCGGATGATCCTGACAGTTCACGAGGTGTTCGTGAGCCCCGCGGTCGAGCACTACGTCGTGGCGATCGCCGCCGCGACCCGGGTCGACCGCGAGCTGCGGCTCGGCGCGAGCCCCCGCGCGACCCTGCAGCTCGTGCGGGCCGCGAAGGCGCGCGCCGCACTCGACGGGCGCGACTTCGTGCTGCCCGACGACATCGACGCGCTCGCCGTGCCGGTGCTCGCCCACCGCCTCATGCCGGCGAAGTCCTCGGGTTCCGGGTTCGGACGCGAGGCGCTCGCCGAGATCGCGGCCCGCATCGTGCGGTCGACACCGGTGCCGCTCGGCGCATCCGGCCCCGCCTGACCCGCCTCGACCCGCCGCGCGCCGTGTCCGAACCGCACTCATCCCTCCGCCGCACGCGTCGCGTCCGACTGACCGTGCGCGGCTGGGTGACGCTCGTCGCGGGCGTCGGATGCCTGCTGCTGGCCTACCCGGCGGGGCGGGCCGAGCTGCTCGTGGTGGCCGTGCTCGCGCTGCTGCTCTCGCTCGGCGGTCTGCTGCTGACGCGGTTGCGGCGTCCGAAGCTCGAGGTGATCCGGCTGTTCTCGCCGCCCGTGGCCGCTGTCGGCGCGACGGTGCAGATCACCTTGCGGGTGCGCAACGCGGGGTCGGTGACGACGCCCGCCGTGTTCTGGAACGACGCGATCCCGTGGCGGGAGGTGCAGGAGGCGCAGGAGCTCGCCCCGCTCGGGGTCGTCTCGGTCGGCAAGCGCACCGCGACCCTGCACCACGAGGTGCACCCGCATCGGCGCGGCCTGTTCCCGATCGGCCCGCTCGTGATCGAGTACGCCGACCCGTTCGGCATGGCGCGAGCGAACACGGCGTGCGGCGACGTCGATCGGCTGACGGTCGTGCCCGCGGTCGTGGACCTGCCGGACGGCGGCCCCGTGCTGATCGACGGCGACGGTGCCGCGCAGCTCATCCAGCGGCGCGCGACCGGCAACGACGACGACCTGACGACCCGCGAATACCGCTCGGGCGACGCGCTTCGCCGCGTGCACTGGCGCGCCTCGGCGCGGCACGGCGAGCTCATGGTGCGGCAGGAGGAACCGCGCAGCCACCCCGACGCCCGCATCCTGATAGACACCAGGCTCACGGGGCATCCGGATGCCGAATCAGACACCGAGAGCTGGCCGCCCGCCCCGCACAGCGAGGGCTTCGAGTGGGGCGTGCGGATGCTGGCCTCGCTCGCCGTGCACCTGGACGCGAGCGGCTTCCGGGTCGACGTCGTGGAGTCGTGCGCCCCGCAGATCGAGCAGATCGGTGAGCGCTGGGAGGGCGGCCAGCGCATCGAGTCGTTCCTCACGAGTCTCGCCGCCGTGCGATTGATCGAGCGGCACGAGGAGCTGCCGACCGTGGGCTCGGATGCCATCGGCCCGACGTTCGCGATCCTCGCGGACCCCGACGGCGACGTCGCCGACTGGGTGCTGCGTCAGCGGCACCCCGGGCAGTCGGGTGCCGTCTTCGCCGTCCGGATGGGTGCGAGCACCCGCGAGCGGTTCCTGGAGAACGGCTGGTCGGTCGTCGACGTCGCACCGTTCGACGACATCCTCGACATCTGGCGGGTTTCGGCGACCGAGGCGGGATACATCCGTGGCGCTTACTGAGACCCGCCGCACGTCGGCGGCTGCGCGCCCGGAGGCACCGCGGCGGGAGCGGACCTCGGCGCGCGCCACCGCGGACCGCTGGTCGCCGACGCTGCTGGTCGCCGGGGCGTTGTCGGCGGCGCTCGCCGGACTTCACGTGACGCTGCAGGGCACCTCGTGGTGGTTCATCGGCTCCGCGTATGCGGTCGTCGTGCTCGTGGTGGCGTTCCTCTCCCGTCGTCTGCTGCGGTCCTGGTTCTGGGCGCCGGCCGTCTCGCTCGCGGCAGGCATCGCACTCCTGACCCTCGGCTACGCCGCCGACACCGCACTCCTCGGCGTCATCCCGACCCCCGCCACCCTCGAGCGGTTCGGTGCACTCATCGGTTCGGGCGTCGCCTCGATCGTCGAGCAACGGGTTCCGGCGACGCCGGAGCTCGGCATCGTGCTGCTCATCGCGGTGCTCATGGTGCTGTGCGCGTGGGTGTGCGCGGTGCTGCTGGCGACGCCCTACCGGGCGTTGGTCGCGTTCCCGCTCGCCGCGATCCTGGCCGTGCCGACGGTGATCAAACCCGAGCTCACCGACGCCTTCTGGTTCCTGGTGGTCGCCGCGCTGTACCTCGTGCTCCTCCGGGTCGGTGCCGCGCTCGACAGTCGCCGCATCGTGTTCCTGACCGGCGCCGCGATGGTGATCGGCTCGGTGGTGCTGCCGAATGCACTGCCCGCGATCGACCGCGACGACGCGCCGCGCACCGGCGGGTTCCGCGCCGGCATCAACCCGTTCATCACCCTCGGCGACGACCTGCGCCGGGGCGACCCGACGCTCGCGATCACCTACACGACCACGGCCGAGGACCCGGTCTATCTGCGGCTCACGACGCTCGAGACGTTCACGGGCGACACCTGGGGCCCGGTCGTGGGGGAGGACCGGGGGACCGACCTGTCGTCGTTCCCCGCGCCCGCCGGGCTCGATCCCTCGACGCCGTTCACCGAGACGAGTGTCGAGGTGAAGGTCGCCGACATCGTGACGCGCTGGCTGCCGACGCCGTACCCGGTGACGAGCGTGAGCGGGGTCGCGGGCGACTGGTTCTGGGATCCGGCGGATCTGACGGTGCGGAGCGCCGATTCTGAGGCCCGCGGGCAGGACTACCGGGTGGGTTTCCTGGAGGTGAACCCGACGGCGGCGCAGCTCGCGGCATCCGAGATCGGCGCGGGGGTGGTCGACCCGGAGCTGCTCCAGCTGCCTGCGGACATGCCCCCCGTGATCGCGCAGACGGCGCACGAGGTGGCGGATGCCGCGCCGAGCGCCTACGACAAGGCGCTCGCGTTGCAGACCTACCTGCGCAGCCCGCCGTTCCGCTACTCCGAGGAGGCGCCCGTCGACGAGGGGTTCGACGGCAGCGGGATGGATGCGCTCGCGGTGTTCCTGGACCGCAAGGTGGGCTACTGCGTGCACTACGCCTCGGCGATGGCGGTCATGGCGCGGGAGCTGGGGATCCCCTCCCGCATCGCGGTCGGCTTCCAGCCGGGCAAGCGCAGTCTCGTGGACGGGAAGACCGTCTTCTCGGTCACGACCGACGACCTGCACGCCTGGCCGGAGCTGTACTTCGAGGGGATCGGGTGGCTGCGTTTCGAGCCGACGCCCGGGCGCGGTGTCGTGCCGAGCTACGGCACCGCGGCCGCCGACGACCCGGCCACCCCGCAGGATGAGAGCTCGACGCAGCCGAGCGCGCTCCCGAGCTCGAGCCCGGGTGCGCGTCCCGACGTCGACGACGCGCCGCAGACGGCGGAGGAGGTCGCGGCGCGGCAGAGCACCTCGACGCTCGTCTCGCTCGCGGTGCTCGCCGGGGTGCTGCTGCTCGTCATGACCCCCGCGGGTGTCCGTGCGGGGGTGCGTCGGCGTCGCATCCGCCGGATCCGCGAGGGGCGCGACGCGGCGGCGGCGGCGTGGGATGAGGTGCGCGACACCGCGCGCGACATCGGGTGGTCGGCGCCCGAGTCGGAGACGCCGCGCGACTTCGTGCATCGGCTCGGTCGTGAGCTGGTGAGCGAGAGCACCGTGCTGGGCGACTTCCGCGCGAGGGTGGAGGTGTCGGCCTACGGCCCACCGGATGCGACGGCGCTGTCACCCGCCGACCTCGCGGCCGTGCGTCGGGCGATCCTGCGCTCTGCGGCGTGGGGTCCCCGGCTGCGGGCGTTCCTGCTGCCTCCGTCGCTGCTGCGTCGCTGGCGCCCCGACGCGGGGTAGCGCGGAGGCCGGCTCCCCGGGGAGCCCCACGGCTCGCTCGCGCCCTCCGGGGGACAATCGCGCGCTAGCGGCTGTTTTCGGGGGACGGGACGTGCGGTTCGACCCGAACTGGGGGCAACACACCCCGACAGACAGACCTGTCTACCTCAGTACCCTGAGAGAAGAGTGAGGTTGGCCGTCGAGCGGTCACCGGAACGCCTCTTCCCTTGACCCGAAACGGTTTCTCCATGCTTCGTCCTGTCATCGCAGCCATCAGTGCGCTCGCGCTCGTGTTCGGCGCCCTCGTGCTCCCCGCGACGGTGGGCGAGGTGACCGCCGCATCCGCGGCAGGGACCGGCAGCCTCTACCCCGCGAGCAACACGAGCACCACCTGCGCCGCCACCGACACCAACGGATGCCGGGCGACCATCGAGTGGCGCACGAGCGCCTACGGTCCGGCGTCCGGAACCAACATCAAACGCCGCACCTTCTTCAACGTCTACGCGGTCGCGGGCGAGCGGATCCTGCTCGGCTCGAGCTCGATGGCGCCCCTCAGCACCGGGTCAGGTCAGAACGCCGACATCGTCATGTGGAACCCGGGCGTGCTGAGCGAGACGGATGTCAAGACCGTCGCGAACTCGGCCCTCCCCACCCCGAACTACAGCTGCCGCACGCAGCGCGGCGCCTCGACGACGATGGGCAGCATCTTCACCCGCACCCAGGAGCTCGCGGGCGCGAACTCGATCACGGGCAACGCGAACCCGACCGGCTACACCCCCTGCTACTACGTCGCGCCGAGCACCGGTATCTACCGGCTCGCCTTCTACGGAACCGGCGGCAACAACGTCGACAGCGACACCCCCAGCCCGAACGGTCTCGTCGTGCCGACCACCACCAACTTCGAAAACCCGGGCAGCGCCAGCTGGGTCTACGCGTGGGACGTCTCGGTGCGTCCGGCCGACAACTCGGGCACCGCCGCCGCCGCGGCCGGCCGCTACTTCACCTACTCGTTCGCGCTCTCGATGGGTGGCGGCGGCAAGCGCTTCGACGCCGACCTGTACCTCAACACCACCGACGGCTACAAGTACCGCATCGACACCAACGGCATCGACCCGGCGGGCTTCGTCTTCTACGGCAACCGCACCGGTTTCGTGGACTCGGACGGCACCCCGCTCAACCGCGACATCCTCGGCAACGGGAGCACCCCGTATCTGCTCACGAGCACCGTGGGCAACACCCAGCTGACGGCTCCGGAGTACCCGCTCTCCGTCGAACCGCTCGCCCCCGAGGTGCTGGCGGCGCTCTCGATCCCGACCACGCCGGTCAACCCGGTGCTCAACTCGGTGAGCTATGCGGGGAAGAAGACCGCATCCGGCAGCTACCTCAACCAGGGCGGCACGTTCACGGTCGACACGGGAACCGCAGGCACCTACGAGATCGTCGTGTCGCGCAACGGCACCAACTTCGACCCGGGCCTCACCACCAACGCGACCATCCGCGGCCAGGTCAACGCCGCGGGCGTCTACACGGTCAACTGGGACGGCAAGGACAACGCGGGCAACGCCTTCCCGGTCGGCGACGACTACGCCGTGCACTCGAGCCTGCGCGGCGGTGAGTACCACGCGCCGATGCTCGACGTCGAGAGCTCGTACTACGGCGGCCCGTCGATCACCCTCATGAACCCGCCGTCGGGCATCTGCCCGTTCTCGGGCGCGACGAGCGACGGCACGAACTGCACGCGCGCCTTCTACGACGACCGCGGCTACGTCGCCGCGAACGGCACCTCGGTGGGAACCCCGGGAGGTGCGCTCTGCCCGAACCTCTACGGGAAGGTCCCGAACCCGCTGTTCAGCGACCCGGTGACCGGTTTCGACTCGACGAGCGCCCAGCGTTCCTTCGGCGCGCAGACCGCCGCCAACGCCAACGCCCTCTGTCCTGCGGCCGCCTCGCTCGGCACCCTCGGCGACTCCAAGGGCCTCGACATCTGGACCTACTTCCCGAGCGCGATGCGCACCACCTCGGCGGATGTGCTCCCGCTCCCGACCGCGCCTGATGCCGTCAACGACACCGACACCGCTTCGCTCGGCGTGACCCGCACCCGCACCGCCGCGGAGGGCGTGCTCGCCAACGACACCGGCAGCAACCTCACCGTGACCGGGCACACCGCGCCGTCATCCGGCACCCTGACGATCAACCCCGACGGCTCCTACACCTACGTGCCTGCAGGCACCTTCACCGGCACGGTGACCTCGACCTACACGGTCACCGACGACGCCGGCCAGACCGACACCGCGGTGCTCACCATCACCATCTCGCCGCGTGCCGTCGACGACACCGCGACGACACCGGTGAACACCCCCGTCGTGCGCACCTCGACGGACGGCGTGCTCGCCAACGACGTGGGCACCTCGCTCACGGTGACCGGCAACACGCCCCTCGCAGCCGGCACCGGATCCCTCACCCTCAACGCGAACGGCTCCTACACCTACACGCCGCCCGCCGGCTTCTCGGGTGTCGCGACCACGACGTACACGGCGCGCGACAGCAACAACCGCACGGCGACGGCCACGCTCACCATCAGGGTCACCCCCGCGGCCGTGAACGACACCGACACGACCTCAGCGGGCACCACGATCTCCCGCAACGCGACTCAGGGCGTGCTCGACGACGATCTGGGCAGCGGTCTCACGGTCACGGGCTTCACCGCCCTCCCGTCGAACGAGGGCACCCTCACGATCGCCCTCGACGGCTCCTACACCTTCGCCCCCGCCGCCGGGTTCTCGGGCGTGACGACCTCGACGTACACCGTCACCGACGCCGCGGGGCAGACGACCACGGCGACCCTCACCATCACGGTCAACCCGGATGCGGTGAGCGACACCGTCTCGACCTCCTACGGCACCGCGGTCAGCCGCCCCGCCGCGACGGGCGTGCTCGCCAACGACCTCGGCACAGGCCTCACGGTCACGGGCGCCACGCCGCCCGCCTCCGGAACGCTCACCATCGCCGCCGACGGTTCCTACACCTACACGCCGGCCGCCGGCTTCTCGGGCATCGTCACCTCGACGTACACCGTCCAGGATGCGGGGGGCCGCACCGACACCGCCGTGCTGACCATCCGCGTCGGCCCGCTCGCGGTGGCCGACACCGACTCGACCACGGCGGGCACCCCGATCACCCGCAACGCCGCCGCCGGCGTGCTGCCCGACGACCTGGGCCCCTCGCTCACGGTCACGGGCTACACCCAGCCCGCCTCCGGAACGCTCACCATCGCCGCCGACGGCTCGTACAGCTACACGCCGGCCGCGGGCTTCTCGGGCCAGGCCGTCGCGAACTACACCATCACCGACGGCAACGGCCTCACCGATTCGACGACGCTCACGATCACCGTCACCCCGGTCGCGGTGAACGACACCGACTCGACGACGGCGGGCACCCCGATCACCCGCGCCGCCGCCGCGGGTGTGCTGCCCGACGACACCGGCAGCGGCCTCACCGTGACGGGGTTCACCCTGCCGGCATCCGGAACGCTCACGATCGCCGCCGACGGCTCCTACAGCTACACACCTGCTGCGGGCTTCTCGGGCGTCGTCTCCTCGACCTACACGGTCACCGACAGCTCGGGTCAGACCACGACCGCGACGCTCACCATCACGGTGAACCCGCTCGCCGTCGACGACACGGATGCCACCACCGCCGGCACCTCGATCACCCGCACCGGAACCGACAACCTGCTCGGCGACGACCTGGGAACCGGCCTCACCGTCACGGGCGTCTCCTCCACCCCGGCCGGTGTCGGCACCCTCACGGTGCAGCCGAACGGCGACTACAGCTACACCCCGGCAGGCGGCTACTCGGGCACCTTCACGGTCGACTACACCGTCACCGACGCGGGCGGTCGCACCGACGTCGCGAGCCTCACGATCACCGTGAGCCCGCTCGCCGTGAACGACACCGACTCCACCACCGCGGGAACCGCGATCACCCGGAACGCGGCGGCGGGCGTGCTCACCGACGACCGGGGCACCGGCCTCACCGTGACCGGGTTCACCCCGATCCCGGTCGGCGAGGGAACCCTCTCGATCGCGGCGAACGGCTCCTACACCTTCACGCCGGCCACCGGATTCTCGGGTGACGTCGTCTCCACCTACACCGTCACCGACTCGGCCGGCGGCAGCGCGACCGCGACGCTCACCATCACGGTGACGCCCGTGGCCGTCGCCGACACCGATGTCACGGATGCGGGCCTCGCCATCACCCGCGACGTCGCCGCGGGTGTGCTCGCCGACGACCTCGGCAGCGGGCTCACGGTCACCGGCTTCACGCAGCCGGCCTCCGGCACGCTCACGATCGCGGCGGACGGCTCGTACACCTACACGCCTGCCGCCGGGTTCTCGGGCGACGTGAGCTCGACCTACACGGTCACCGACGCCGCCGGCCGCACGACGACCGCGACGCTCAGCATCCGGGTGAACCCGCTCGCGGTCGACGATGACGACTCCACCCCGTTCGAGCAGACGGTCACCCGCACCGGGAGCGACGGCGTGCTGGGCAACGACCTCGGCACCGGGCTCACCGTCACGGGCAACACTCCCGTCTCGAGCACGCGCGGAACGCTCACGATCAACAGCGACGGCTCCTACACCTTCGCCCCGGCGCCCGGGTTCTCGGGTGTCGTGACCTCCGACTACACGATCCGCGACACCGCGGGCCGCACCGACACCGCGACCCTCACGATCGCCGTCGGGCTCGCCGCGGTCGACGACAACGACTCGACCACGGTCGACTCGCCGATCACGCGGGATGCCGCGGCGGGTGTGCTGCCGAACGACGGCGGCACGGGCCTCGAGGTGACGGACTTCACCGCGCCCAGTTCGGGCACGCTCACGATCGCCGCGGACGGTTCCTACACCTTCACGCCGGCGGCCGGGTTCTCGGGCGCCGTCACCTCGACCTACACGGTCACCGACGACGACGCGCAGACCGACACCGCCGTGCTCACCATCCGGGTGACCCCCGTCGCGGTCAACGACACGGATGCGACGACCGCGGGCACCGCGATCACGCGGAACGCTGCGGCGGGCGTGCTGGACGACGACCGCGGCAGCTCGCTCACGGTGACCGCCGCCACCGCGCCCTCCTCGGGTACGCTCGCGATCGCCGCGGACGGTTCGTACACGTACACGCCTGCCGCCGGGTTCTCCGGTCAGGTGAGCTCCACCTACACGGTGCGCGACGGGTCCGGTCAGACGACGACGGCGACGCTCACCATCACGGTGACGCCGGTCGCGGTGAACGACACCGACTCGACGACCGTCGGCACCCCGATCACCCGCGCGAGCGGTGCCGGTGTGCTGGGCGACGACCTCGGCACGGGGTTGACGGTGACGGGCTTCACGCCGCCGGCCTCGGGCACGCTGAACATCGCCGCGGACGGTT
>QFQR01000036.1 GCA_003243275.1 Leifsonia xyli
TGGCTCGGCCTGACGCCCACACGTTACCAGTCCGGGCAGATCGACCGGCGTGGTCACGTGACCAAGGCGGGCGATGCATGGTCGTGTCCGTCAACGTGGTGTAATTTCAGGTGTGCCACCGGGCCGCATCGTTCAGGCGGCCTTGGGTGTAATCTGTAGGGGCGGTACCTCCTCGATCTGTGGTGTGGCGAGAGCGGTCATGCCTTCGATCTGCATGTAGCGGTTCTGGAGCTGGTATTCGTCGTTCTGCTCGAGGAGCACGGCGCCGATGAGGCGGGTGATGCTATCCTCGTTGGGGAAGATGCCGACCACGTCGGCGCGGCGCTTCACCTCCTTGTTCAGCCGTTCCAATGGGTTGGTGGAGTGCAACTTCGTGCGATGCTGTTCGGGGAAGGTCATGTAGGCGAGCACGTCGTGCTCGGCGTTGTCCATGCAGGCGCCGAGTTTCGGCCAGCGGGCGCGCAGCTGGTCGGCGACGTGACGCCAGGTCTGGGTGGCTGCGGCATGATCGGGCTGGAGGAAGACCTGCCGGATGGCGGCAGCCACCATGGTGTTCTGGCCCTTGGGCACATGAGCCAGCGCGTTGCGCATGAAGTGGACGCGGCAACGCTGCCAGGTGGCGCCGACGACGCGGGTGATGGCGGCCTTCAAGCCCTCATGCGCATCGGAGATGACCAGCTTCACACCCTTCAGGCCGCGCCGGACGAGGTCGCGCAGGAAGGTCGACCAGAACGGCTCGGCCTCGCTGGGGCCGATGTGCAGGCCGACGATCTCGCGCTTGCCTTCGGTGGTGACGGCGACGGCGATTATGGCTGCCACGCTGACGATGCGGCCACCCTCGCGCACCTTGAGGTAGGTCGCGTCCAGCCAGAGATACGGCCACTCGCCGGCGAGCGGGCGCTTCAGGAAGGCGTTCACCCGCTCGTCGATGTCCTTGCACAGTTTCGACACGCTCGACTTCGAGATGCCACTCATCCCCATCGCCTGCACCAGATCATCGACGCGCCGCGTGCTGACGCCGGCGATCCAGGCCTCCTGGATGACGCTGACCAGCGCCTTCTCCACCGTCTTGCGGGGTTCGAGGAAGCCGGGGAAATAGGCGCCGGTGCGCAGCTTGGGGATCTTCAGGTTGAGCGTGCCCAGTCGCGTATCCAGGGTGCGGTCGCGGTAGCCATTGCGCCAGGTGCTGCGCTCGCCGGAGCGCTCGTGGCGACCGGCGCCGATGAGGCCGTCGACGTCGGCCTCCATGATGATCTGCAACACGCTCTCGGCGACGCTGCGCAGAAAATCGCCGTCTCCGGTCTTCGCCATCAGTTCGGCAAGCGGTAGTCTGTCGTCGGTCATCGGGAAAAACTCCTCGGGTGTTGGTGAAGCTCGACACTTCCACCTTAACCGATGAGCCCGGTGGCCACCGAGACGCCGACGCCGGGG
>QFQR01000037.1 GCA_003243275.1 Leifsonia xyli
GCTATCCGGCCGCGGCGCGGGCGAAGCCCAATGTCGGCTACTACCGCTCGCTCTCGGCCGAGGGCGTGCTGGCGCTCGGCCCCGACCTCATCGTCGCGACCGACGGCGCCGGGCCGAAGGAGGCCCTCGACGTGCTGAAGAGCGCCTCGGTGCGCCTCGTGCAGCTCGATGAAGCGAAGACCGCGGCGGACGCGGCCGAACGGATCCGCCTCGTGGCCGCGGCGATCGGGGAGAGGGAGCGGGGCGAAGAGGTCGCCCGCGCCGTCGCCGAGGATCTCGCGGCGCTCGAGACCGCGCTCGCGAGCGTTTCGAAGCGGCGCAACGCGCTCGTGCTGCTCGGGCCGCCCCGCGGCGGCGGGCTGATGGCGGCGGGGGCGGGGTCGAGCGGCGCCCATGCGCTCGCGCTCGCCGGCGCCGACAACGCCGCCTCCGCGCTGTCCGGCTGGAAGCCGCTGTCCGACGAGGCCGCCTACGCCATGGCCCCGGACGCCATCGTCGTGCTGCAGACGAGCGCGCCGCTGTCGCCCGAGGAGATCGCCCGCCATCCCGGACTTTCAGGGTCCCCCGCCGTGCGGGAAAACCGCGTGATCGCGGCCGACGCGCTCGGCTTCATCGGCTTCGGGCCGCGCGTCGCGCAGGCGGCGCGCGCGGTCGCGGCCGGGATCTATCCGGAGGCGTCGCTGCCGGCGCTTCCCGAGCGGGCCTGGACCGTCGACCGGACCGCCGCAAAGCGATGACCAGATCCTTCGGCGTGGCGGTCGCCGCGGCGCTGCTCGCGGTCGCGGCGCTGGCCTCGCTCGCGGTCGGGCCGGTGGCGATCCCGCCCGCGCGCGCGATCGAGGTGCTGGCCGCCGTGCTGCGCGAGGGGCGCGCCGGCCTGCCGGCCGACATGGCGCGCGACGCCGCGATCCTGATCGACGTGCGCGGGCCGCGCACCGCGCTCGGGGCGCTGGTCGGGGCGGCGCTCGCGCTCGGCGGCGCGGTGATGCAGGGCGTGTTCCGCAATCCGCTCGCCGACCCGACGCTGGTCGGCGTCTCGGGCGGCGCGGCGCTCGCGGCGGTGTCGGTGATCGTGCTGGGCGAGGGCGTGGTCGCAGGACTGCCGCCTGGGCTCGCGACGCTCGCGCTGCCGGTCTCGGCCTTCTTCGGCGGCCTCGCCGCCACCACGCTGCTCGCCCGCATCGCGACGCGGGACGGGCGCACCGAGATCGCCACCACGTTGCTCGCGGGCGTCGCGCTCGGGGCTTTCGCCAACGCGGTGACCGGCGTGCTGATCTTCCTCGCGCGCGACGACCAGATCCGCACCTTCCTGTTCTGGACGCTCGGCAGCCTCGGCGGCG
>QFQR01000009.1 GCA_003243275.1 Leifsonia xyli
CCAAAGAGGTGTGGACCTTCATCATCTGGGTGATCTTCGCCGGCTACATCCACGCCCGGGCGACCCGCGGATGGCGCGGTGCGCCGTCGGCGTGGCTCGCGATCGTGGGATTCGCGGCGGTGCTGTTCAACTTCACCGTCGTCAACCTCTTCTTCAAGGGCTGGCATGCCTACAGCGGGCTCTAGCCGATCCGGTCCGCCACTGTCAGCCGCTTTGGGGGCAGAGCGATAGCCGATGCCGGAGTACCGCGTGGGCCATGAGGAGCGGCCGAACTGTGCGATGGAGGTGGCTCCTTTCCGCCGCGGCGTTCGCCCTCGTGCGGGCGTTTCGGAAGCCGACCGGGTAGCCGAGAGTCCTTGCCCGGCTACCTGTTGTCGGTGGCAGCCGATGGCTTCGCTGAGTGGCAGCTCCGTGGCAGCTCGTCGCCCTCGTCGGGCTGGAGCGGCACGAAGACCGCATGGCTGAGGTCGCCGCGGGCTCGATGCCGTAGAGCCCGGCGGTGCCGCCGGTGACGTTGAACTGGCTGGCCAGTTCGCCGTCGAGACCCGATGGCGTGAGGTACAGCAGATAGATCCCGCCGACCTTCAGCAGCGGTGCAGGGCCTGCCTGATCGGCGGATCCGAGCAGGCGGACGCTGACCTTGTCGCTGGGCTCGAGGCCCTCGCCCTTCGCCGGCGTGCCCTGCAGCTCGAGCGTCGAGAGGGTGAAGTGAACCACGTCGTCGACGTCGGCCGCCTCGACTGAAGTAGGCGGTCGACGCGCTCATGTACATCACGCGCGTGTTCACGCTGATGTGATCCAGGCCGAGCCCGTGGCCGAACTCGTGCAGCCAGACCACCTTGAGGCGGTTGATGGGCGCGGCACCGAACAGGTTCTACTGGTTGAGCGTGACGTTCGCCGCGGTAGTCGTCCCGAAGAAGCAGCTCCAAGTGGTGTAGCCCTCTTCGCCATCCGCGCCGTAGTTGGAGTTCGTGGCGGTGAAGCTCGGACCCAGCGAGCCGGTCGCCGACAGCGTGACATCCGTTGAGCCGTTGTAGTTCCCCCGCGCCGATGTCAGCGCCGTGCGGAAGTTGCCGTTGACGTATCGATGGTCGATGGTCGGTGAGGTTGATTCCCATTTGCAGCCCGTGGTCGTGTAGGCCATCGCTGCTGACGGCACCGCGACGAGGCCCGCGATGTGAGGAGCGCCGCGGCGACCGCGACAAGGCGACGCCTCCAGCTCGGGCACCGTGTGTGTGCGGCAGTGACTGTTCACCAACGGTCCTTCGATCGAGATTCATGCTTGACCTCCATTCGATGCCCGGTCCCCGCACGGGTAAGTTCCGACCGCTGCGAGGGCTCGGGGAGCTCCTACCTCATCTATTGCCGGGCAGCCGCGGAACCTTGCGCCGCGGGACAGAAGGGCTTGGAGATCTGTAAGGCTTCGCCGCCGTCATGAAATGGCCCTAGTGCTACGCACTGGTGCCACGCCTCCTGAGCGAGTCACGTCGCAGCCGTGCTGCCGATCGCGAGAGGGCTGGGGTATTCACCATGAACCACCGGGCTGGACAAGACCGTCGGCCAGAGCGCCGCGGACCGAACAGGAACCACCGCGGGTACTGGCGGGCGTGTTCGCCGTCGTGATCGCTTTGACGGGCATGCCGGTGGCAGCGTCGGCGTCGACGACCAGCGGCGACCCGATCATCCTGAATGAGACGCACTGACCCCGTACCGTGGGTACTTGATGGAGATTGCCCGCGATCGAGTGCGTTTCCTGACGCTGCTCGCGGGCAATCTCGTCGCGGTCGCCCTGCTGGCGGTGGTGTTCTGTGCGCAGTTCCGCGGCCTGGCACCGCTCTGGTTGCTGCAGGCGCCCTACTTCGCGGTCGGGGCCGCGATCACACTTGCGCTGACGCCGCTCGAGTTGCTGCTGCTCAGACGGATTCGCCGCCGCGCGCCCAACGCCTTCATCGAGGCGCTGCTGGCGGCGATCACGAGCACACTGGTTGGCATCCCCGGAGGGCTGCTGATCGGGCTGATCGGTGCCCTCGGCCCCCGGAGCTTCGTGGGACAGGACCTGAACGGTCTGGGAACCTACATCATCGTCGGCGGGTTCATGGCCGCCGCGGCGTGCTTCATCTGCGTCCTACTTGGCCGCCTCGTCGCCGCGTTCCTCGGCAGAGTTCGATGGCTGGCCTTCGTCGTTCTGACACTGGGCGTCTGCCGATCACGAGCATCGCCGGCACCGACAGTCCGCTTGTCACTGTCTCGACACGCCTGCTACGTGGCGTACTCGACCAGCAATGACCAGCCCGCGGCACGCTGCTTCGCCGTCCCATGGATTCCGATCGGGTCGAGTTCACGCGTCAACCGCACGGATTCGTCTTGTCCCCGTTCGACCATGTGGCGCTAGAAAGCGAGCCTGCCCCCCACCAGCTTGCTTGCGTGTCCTCATCGGCGGCTGCTGGTGTGAGGGTGACGACGAGGTCATCTTCCGCGGGATCGAATACTCCGGGGTCCGCCTCAGCGGTCATGTCTGAGGGCAGAACTCCCAAGGTGATGGTGTCGCCAACCTCAAATCGGTGCGCGCCCGTCAGGCGCCACAACACATCACCGCGATAGGGGTTGGTGTGACCTCGCCCGACCCGGAACTCGACCTCGGTGGCCCGCACGCTCTCGCAGATCGCGACCACAGGTACGTCGCCATCCAACCGCGCCCGTGGCGATTCGTCCGGTCCGCAACCGGAGAGGAAGACGGCAGGGACGATCACCGCGGACAACAGGACGCGGTGCGCTCGATTCACCACGTGTCCACCTCCGTCTTTGTGCCCAGCGTCCCACTCGAAGGAGGTGGCACACCCATAGTTACCCACGGTGACCTACGAAGACAGGGCGGATTCGTCTGGCGAAGCAGCGGCTCTCGGCCCCTGACCGTGTGCGGAACCGCATCGTCCGCGCTGATGGTGCTGATCTTGCCGGCGAGTGGGTCTGGTAGCGGAACAGCCGGCGCCTCCACAGAGAACCCGATATGCGCACCCCCGTCGAGGCCGAGCAGGCGTATTACGCTGACCTCGAATCAGCCGATCCGACTCCCGCTGGACATGCGAACGAAAGTCAGGCCGATTCAATGACCACCGTCCCGTCATCCAGCGTGGTGGACACATGCCGGTCCGCCACGTCATACGCGAGCGTCGCCGACGGGTCGGTCGTAGCCAGGTTGCCGCCCGCAAGCGGCGACGCGCCCGCACCCGCGCCCGCGACGGCGGTGGTTCGTTGCCCTACCCCGGCAGACTGATCGGGTCGCCTCTCCATTCGGTGAGCGAGACCACCTTCTTCCCCACGGTTACCTGCACGGTTCCACCGCTTCGGAGGTAGCGACCTGAACACAGGGCGAACACGACGTCTCCGATCAATTGCAGGGAGTCTGTGATCACCTCGTCCGACGCCTCGTACGGGACGCCCAGAACCGCACTGATTCGAACCTCGAATTGCGCCCACCAAACTCGCACGGACGTGTGCGCCTGCGTGTTGAGCAGTTCGGCGTACTCCATGCAGTCCAGGCCATAGGCGGAGGCAGCCCCCGCATTGAACTGCCAACCTCGGTGAGTTCGCGCGCGACGCGCATCACCTCTCCGCGGATCGCGTCACCAGTGAGCGAATTCATCGATACATCCCGATGTTGATGTGACGGGTGCGGGCGGGCCCGATTCCGATCCGAAAAACGTTCGTCCCGTTGGCACTCGTGCCCATCCAGTTCCAACCGATCCTGACTTTGCCTTTGTTCAGCAATCCGGTTCCTCGTGCGAAAAGCGTAGACGACTGCGAAATCCACGATCCTCGCGCCAGGAGAGTTCCGAGAGTCGTAACCGCTGGCCGCGCCACTCCGCCTGCGACGATGGTCTCGGACGCGTGTGCCGCCGCGTAGCTCGCCGCCGATCCGACGCCTCCACCCACTCCGCCGGCGGCTGCCCCACCCCATATTGCTCCGAACGTGTAGAACCCGTTTGATTGGATCTCGGCTGCCGCGTTCTTCGCGCCCTCGCCCCCGATGTCGTACCGGATGATGCCTGTCAGGCTGGTTTCGCCGCCGAGCCTGCAGACACGGAGGAGGTGGTGAGGTTGTAGCCCGGGGTGAGGGCGGAGTCGGGGATGTTGACGAACGCGCCACTGTTGAGGGACCACTGCAACTGCAGCGACGCGTTGCCGGTGAGCTCGACGTAGTCCACCCGGATACGACGCCGCTCCCCCGCGGCCACCCCGATGATGACCGGGCTGTTGATCGGGGTGCCGGTGCTGGTGACCTGCAGCACATCGTTCAGGAACAGGCTGAAGGAGGAACTGTCGATGCGGCACTACTGTCGCGGCAGATACTTCGCTCCCGGCGGGAACGACCACGACGCCGAAGCCAGCTTCGCGGCTGACCTAAACGAAGCCACGAAAGGGTTCTTGCCGACGACGACGACCCTCGCCGTTCGCGGAAGTTCAAGCAGCGCTTCCAACCCGTCTATGCGAGAACACTCTTCGAAGACGAGCTGCTCAAGGCGTGGGAGGCTCAGCAGCGCATCCGCGTTGCGCAGTTCAGCGATCGTATGAAACCTCACCACTCCAAGATCATTGAAGGGTTCGAGTTGTCCTACGTCGAAAGCCAAGCTCGAAAACAGATCGATCTCGCTCAAACTGCTCGACCGAATTGTCGGTATCCGCGTTGATCCGCCAAGATCCATCCTCAACGCGGCCAGCGGTGCCGTGATCTCGTCACCGCCGACCTCTTCCGCCGACGTGAAAAGAACCCTCAGGTTGGGCAATGCGAGCACGCCAGGAAATCGACTGACCGGGCCAGCGAAGTCCTCGAGAGAGCGGAGCATCGCGACGTCGACCACATCCTGAACCAGCCCTCCGACCGCGAGAGCCTGCAATCGCCGCGCACTGGACAACGCCTCTAGCAGCACGCAACTTGCCGAATTCACCCAGACCTCGGGTAACCACTCCAACTGCTCACGAATGGGCTCAAGCGACGCACTACGGCCTGGCAGGCTCAGGATATTGATGCCCCATCCGTTGCCGCGGATTCGACGCCAACCGGCACGACTCGGTAGCACACCGTCGATGACGGCGATCGACCTACCTGTCCGAGGGCTATGGACCGTGTCCATCGTCTCTGACACTCCTCTACCGAATCCCAAAGCTGGCCCATTTCGAGGGTGCGATCTCATTTCTCTTGTTCGCAAGATTCCTAAGACCATACCGATTGATCATGATCTGCTCACTCACCCGCAGCTGCCTAAGAGTGGGAGAGGCCATGGGCGTGATGCGCGCACTGGCTGCTGCCGCCGGAGTTATTTGCCCGAAGCAACGTGCTGCGAAAGCCACTTAGCTACGTTGAACGAGCGCCCAACGTATGGAAGTCCTGTGGCTGTATCCGTCACGACATATATGCCTGCTGTAGTTGATCCGACGCCTCCACCCACTCCGCCGGCGGCTGCCTCACCTCATATTGCTCCGAACGTGTAGAACCCGTTTGATTGGATCTCGGCTGCCGCGTTCTTCGCGCCCTCGCCCCCGATGGCGTTCCGGATGATTCCGGTGAGACTCATCTCGCCACCGAGCCTGCACACAGGGCAGAACGTGACCGCATCGCCGATGCCGACGAAGATCGCGGAGATGTTCATGCCGATGTTGTAGCCGACATCGGCATCCCCTGCGCAGTTGCCGGTGAGGTCGAACTTGTTGATGGGGTCGCTCGGGTAGTCGTAGGTGTTGGTGACGCCGCCCTCGATCGGGTCGACCGACATGAACCTGCCCAGGGCGGGCACGAAGACGCGGGCGCCCATCTCGATGGATGCGATCGAGCCCTGGTGTTCGTAGAGCTTGCGGGCTCCGCCGACCCAGGCGTAGTCGGCATCCGTGCCGGGGATCGTGTCGGGCACCGCGTCATCCGCCGTGGTGGTGCCGATGCGGCCGGTGGTCGGGTCGATCGGCTGACCGAACGGGTCATAGGTGGCGCGGGCACCGACCCGGGTGCCGGTGGTGTCGGCTTGCAGGATCACGTCCCCGTGCAGGTTCGGATACGCCCACCCGGTCGCGGCACCGGCACCGTTCACCCGCACCGTCGCACCGCCCGGGAGGCCATACGTGGCCTCGATGACCACGCTCGCACCGGTCGCGACCGCCCACGCGGAGTCCCCACCGCCGGCGTAGAGGTACCTGGTCACCTGCGGCGACGGGTCGCTGGCGCTGGTCTTCACCGTGCGTTGCACGATCCGGTTGGTCGCATCCCTTGTGTATTCGATGATCGTGCCGTCAACCGGCCCGCCGCATTGAACTTGTAGGTGGAGGTCTCCGGCCCGCGAGACAGGCTGTCGGTGAGGGTGATCCTGCCCGACTGCGAACGCGTGACGGCATCGGTCCCCGTAGACCCGGGGAACGCCCACGTCATCGCGTCGGTGGCACCCCGCAAGCCGTT
Source organism: Leifsonia xyli (assembly GCA_003243275.1). Lineage (GTDB taxonomy): Bacteria > Actinomycetota > Actinomycetes > Actinomycetales > Microbacteriaceae > Homoserinibacter. The sequence continues at coordinate 6,443 of QFQR01000009.1, forward strand.
CACGTTCAAGTAGTCATCCACGGAGGGGCCGCTAAGGATTGAGCGGGATGTCGATAGAGAGCGTTCCTCCGAGTTCTCCCCACCTGCGCATGAACGAGGCGGGAACCACAACAGCTCCTTGCTGGGGTTCAAGCGTCATAAGAAGTTGCAGACGACCACGATCGTTCGCACGAAACTCGAGGACAGCGGCAACGGCTTCAAAGAACGCCAACTCTTTGAAAAGAGCCTGCGAGAACGCCTCCGAAAGACGGCTCAAGTCGTCATCCTCAAGACTGGTTGGTTTGGTGCTCAGGGCGTACATGCCCGCTCGCCACGAATCCCTACGGTAGAAACCCGCTGGCGCTGCCTCACCTTCGCCCAAGTCCACCACAAAATCTGAGCTGACTACCACGCTGAATGACAAGACATCACCTTAAACGAAATCGTCGGGTCGCCCGGCGGGGGAGCCAACGGGTTGACACCGGGGACAGAGACCGTAGTCGCCTGCGCTGGAAAGCTGAACACCCCTGCCACGAGCGATATCCCGATCCCTCCACATGGCATGAGTAGTCCCATCCAGGGCTCAAACCTAAAACCGGAACTATTGAGCATGGCACCTCTTTGGAGTTCGGCAACTCGAGATTCCTCTACATATGTTCCAAAGCCCGGATCAAGGATCTCGTCGCTCCCCTTGATGCGCACATCACCCTTCTTGCTGACCTCAATATCTACCGCTTTTCCGTCATTGCGGTCTGTCGGGAAATCTGCGTGGGAGGAGTTCGGCGACGATGGATGCGCGGCTTCAAGTTTCCACTCGCCGTCACCGATTCCGCCAAGTAGGTGGCTGTCCAGTTGTTGATTCAATGTCGGAATCTCGAAGATCGGCCATTCGGTCACCGACCCCGCAGGAACCATCACCAGCCAAGGGATCAGGCGAGATGGCCGGGTACTGCGCTTCCTGGCGTCGGATCCAGCGATCGCACCTACACGTCCCCGGGAAACTCAAGATCCACAGTCCCGATAGGCCCGCGACCAGGATCGCGATTGCTCGAAAGCTAGCGATCCTCGACCCAGCTCGTCCAGAGCGAAGACCAAGAGTTAACCACTCGCCCTACCCCCATTTCGGGGGTGCCTTCGGGTGTGCGACGCCAGTGCTCCACCGGGCATCCGGCTGGCGGTGGCACTCCCGGCATCCGGTGGGAGGATGGACACGTGCTGCCCCCCGGACACCCCTTGACCGATGGCCGACTCGCGAACGCACCGTTCCTCCGCGCGGTGCGCGGTGAACGGCCCGAGCGCACGCCCGTCTGGTTCATGCGGCAGGCGGGCCGCTCGCTGCCCGAGTACCGCGAATCGCGCGCCGGGGTCGACATGCTCGACGCCTGCCTCACGCCCGAGCTCGCCGCCGAGATCACCCTGCAGCCGGTGCGGCGGCACGGGGTCGACGCCGCCATCCTGTTCAGCGACATCGTCGTGCCCGTGCTGCTCGCGGGGGTCGACGTGCGCATCGTGCCGGGGCGTGGGCCGGTGCTCGACCAACCGATCCGCACGGCGTCCGAGGTGCTGAAGCTGCGCCCGATCGACCCGGATGCGCTCGCGCCGATCGCGGAGGCGGTGCGGCTCACCGTCGCCGAGCTCGGCGGCACGCCGCTCATCGCCTTCGGCGGTGCCCCCTTCACCCTCGCCTCCTACCTGGTCGAGGGTGGGCCGTCGAAGGACCAGCTGCGCGCCCGCTCGCTCATGTACTCCGACCCGCATGCCTGGGCGGCACTGCTCAACTGGTGCGCCGATGTCACGGGCGCCTTCCTCCGCACGCAGATCGAGGCGGGCGCGAGCGCGGCGCAGCTCTTCGACTCGTGGATCGGCTCGCTCTCACGCCGCGACTACCAGCGTCGCGTCGCGCCTCATTCGAAGCGCGCGCTCGACGTGCTGCGCGGGCTCGAGGTGCCGAAGCTCCACTTCGGGGTCGGCAGCGGCGAGGTGCTCGACCTGCTGCCGGGCATCGGGGCGGATGCGGTCGGTATCGACTGGCGGCTGCCGCTCGACGAGGCGAGCGCACGACTCGGCGGCGGCATCCCGCTGCAGGGCAACATCGATCCGGCGCTGCTCGCCGCCCCCTGGCCGGTGCTGCAGGCGCACGTGGAGGATGTACTCGACCGGGGCCTCGCTGCGCCCGCCCACGTCGCCAACCTCGGTCACGGGGTGCCGCCGGAGACCGACCCGGAGGTGCTCACGCGCATCGTGGAGCTCGTGCATGCCCGAGGGTGAACCGCGCATCCGACGGATCGTGGTGGGAGGTGGGATCGCGGGCCTGATCGTCGCGCGCGAGCGTGTGCTCGCCGGCGACGATGTCGTGCTGCTCGAGGAACGCGACCGGCTCGGCGGTCAAATCGCACGACATTCCGTTGCAGGCATAGACCTGGACGCCGGGGCCGAAGCGTATGCGACGCGCGGGGAGGACATCCCTGCGCTGTTGCGCACCCTGAAGCTCGACGGCGACGTCGTGCTGCCGGAGCCCGATCCCGCGTGGCTGTACCGCGCCGACGGCAGCGCCGTGCCCCTGCCCGCGACGAGCCTGCTGGGCATCCCCGGCGTGCCGCTCGCGCAGGACGTGATCGATGTGATCGGCGCCCGCTCCGCGATGCGCGCCCAGCTCGACGCGATGCTTCCCTCGCTCATCGGGGCGAAGTCCGCCACTCTCGGCGAACTCGTGCGTCGCCGGATGGGTGCCCGTGTGCTCGACGCCCTCGTCGCCCCCGTCGTGCGCGGCGTGCACTCGGTGCACCCCGACGAGCTGCCGCTCGACCGCGCGAACCCCGGCCTTCGTGCCGCGCTGCTGCGGGAGGGCAACCTCGCGGGCGCCGTGCGCTCCTTGCGGTCCCGCGCCCCCGCCGGGTCGCTCGTCGCGTCCGTGCGCGGCGGGATGTTCCGCATGGTGGATGCGCTCGCGGCCGACCTCGCGCGTTTCGGCGTCGAGGTGCGGCTCGGCACCCGCATCGCCCGGGCGGACCCGGATGCCGTGGTCACCGCCGCCGGGGAGCGGATCGAGGGCGAGGTGGTGGTGGCAGCTCCGCTCGACCCGGAGTCCCCGCGCACCCGGGTGACGGTCGCCACGATCGCCGTCGATGCCCCGTTCCTCGCGGAAGCGCCTCGCGGCACGGGTGTGCTCGTCACCGAGGGTGTTCCCGGGGTGGCGGCCCGCGCCCTCACCCACCTGACAGCGAAGTGGGCCTGGCTCGCCGAGGCCACGCCTCTGCAGCTCATCCGTCTCTCGTATGACGCGGGTGTCGAGGTGACGGGCGCCCTCGCTCACCGCGACGCCCAGATGCTGCTCGGGCGCACCCTCCCGACTCCGCTCGACGTCGCGATCGTCGAATGGGAACGGGTCGGGCGCCGTCAGGATGCCGAACATGCCATTGACGGAATGCATCGGGTAGGCGAGGCTGAGTCGGGCACCGGACTCGCCTCCGTCGTCGCCTACGCGCGATCGGTGGCAAATGCAATCCCCTCGGGCTCTGACGACGCCGAGGGTTAGTCTGGAGGCGGTCTCAGCGCTTCACCGTGCGTGCTGATTCGCGAAGAACGGAGCACCCCATGAAAGGCAAGATCCTCTTCGTCGCCGGGCTCGGCGTCGGATACCTGCTCGGCACACGGGCCGGTCGTGAACGCTATGAGCAGATCAAGACGTGCACCTCGAAGCTGTGGAACGCGCCCGTCGTGCAGCGTCGCGTCGACGACGTGCAGGAGTTCGTGAAGGACAAGGCGCCCGAGGTGGCCGAGTTCGTGGCCGACAACGCCAAGAAGGTCGTCGCGCAGGTCTCGGGCCGGTCGGCGGCCACCCCCGCGAAGAAGCCGGCGGCCCGCTCCACCACCAAGAAGCCGGCGACCGGCTCCGGCTCCTGAGAGGCGTCCGGCCATGACCGAAACCGGCACCCGCCCGGCCCCTCGCAAGCGCTCGCTCGTCGAGCTGCTCGCGAGCCTGCCCGAGCAGGTGCAGGAACTCGTGCAGCGCGAGATCGAGCTCGTCAAGACCGAGGTCGTCGAGAAGCTCAAGGCGCTCGGCACCGGGGCCGGCCTGCTGCTCGGTGCGGTCGTCACCGCGCTCTTCTTCATCGGGGTGCTGCTGACCCTCGCGATCATCGGCCTCAGCTATCTGCTCCCCGACTGGGCGGCCGCCCTCATCGTCGCGGGGGTGCTGCTGATCGTCGCCGTGATCCTCGGGCTCGTCGGCTACCGCATCCTGAAGCGCGGCATCCCGCCCGTTCCCACCGAATCCATCGCATCCATCAAGAAGGACATCCTCGCCATCAAGGGCGAGGGGAGACGAGGTACCGATGAATGACGCCACCGCGGCCGCCAAGGCCGCAGCGACCCGCGCGCGCCACCAGCTCGCCGACACCCTCGACGGCATCGAGGACAAGTTCGACGTGCCCAAGCGGGCCGGCGAGCTCGTCGAGAACGCCAAGGCCTCCTACGAGAAGAACCCCGTGCCGTGGATCGTCGGGGCCGCCGCGGTCGGCGTGGTCGTCATCGGCCTCGTCGCCTGGGCGATCTTCGGCGGAGACGACGACTGACCGGTACGGCGTGGGGCTCGCCCCCCGCCTGATCGGCCGATTCGCGCGGCTCGCGCGATAGGGGGAGGATGGACGGGTGACCCCCGAGAACCCGTCCGGATTCACCCTGTGGGCCGTCTGGCGACGTGACCCCGCGAGCCGAGGGCCGGTCGACACCGCCGGACTCGCGGATGCCGTGGCCGCCGTCGAGGCGTCCGGCGTGGTGCTGCGCGGCCTCTACGACGTCTCGGGGCTCCGTGCCGACGCCGACCTGATGGTGTGGCTGACGGGCGACACCGCCGAGTCGCTGCAGGCGGCGCTGCGCATCCTGCGCCGCGTCCCGGCGATCGCCGCCCTGCTGCCCACCTGGAACGCGCTCGGCGTGCATCGGGATGCCGAGTTCAGCCGGTCGCACGCGCCGAGCTTCCTGCGCGGGCTCCCCCCGAAGGGCTGGGTCACCGTCTACCCCTTCGTGCGCAGCTACGACTGGTACCTGCTGCCCGAAGAGGAGCGCCGCGCGATGCTCGCCGATCACGGCCGCAAGGGCTCCGAGTATGCGAGCGTGCAGGCCAACACGGTGGCGAGCTTCGCGCTCGGCGACTACGAGTGGATCCTCGCGCTCGAGGCCGACGAGGTCACCGAGCTCGTCGACCTCATGCGTCACCTGCGCAAGACGGAGGCGCGCCTGCACATCCGGGAGGAGGTGCCGTTCTTCACAGGTCGGCGCCTCGACATCGACGAGGTCGCGGAGGTGCTCTCATGATCGAGACGACGGAGGCCAGCGGCCCGGAGCACGTGGAGACCCCGGTCGCCTACGACGCGATCCTGCTCGCGAGCTTCGGCGGTCCCGAGGGGCAGGACGACGTCATCCCGTTCCTGCGCAACGTGACGCGCGGGCGCGGCATCCCCGACGAGCGGCTCGAGGTCGTCGCCACCCACTATCGCCACTACGGCGGGGTGAGCCCCATCAACCAGCAGAACCGCGAGCTGAAGGTCGCGCTCGAGGCGGAGCTCGCGGCGCGCGGCATCGCGCTGCCGGTGTACTGGGGCAACCGCAACTGGGGTCCGTTCCTCGCGGATGCGGTGCGCGAGGCCCACGCCGACGGTCACCGCACGCTCATCGGCGTCGCGACGAGCGCCTACGCGAGCTACTCGAGCTGCCGGCAGTACACCGAGGACTTCGTGACGGCCCTCGCCGACACGGGTCTCGCGGGCGAGGTGCGGCTCGACAAGGTGCGCCCCTACTTCGACCACCCCGGCTTCGTGACCCCCTTCGTCGAGGGGCTGCGCGGCGCGCTCGCCGAGCTCGCGGCGGCCGGCCACGCGCCCGAGCGCACGCGGGTGCTGTTCGCGACCCATTCGATCCCGATGACCGCCGCGATCGAGTCGGGCCCGGAGTTCGGTCCGGGTGGCGCCTACGAGGCGCAGCACCTGGCGGTGGCCGAGGTCATCATGCGGGAGGCAGGCGCGGGTGTCGACTGGGAGCTCGTCTACCAGTCGCGGTCGGGCCCGCCGAGCCAGCCGTGGCTCGAACCCGACATCAACGACGTCATCGAGGGCCTGCCGGCGCAGGGGGTGGAGGCGATCGTGATCGTGCCGCTCGGCTTCGTCTCCGACCACATGGAGGTCATGTGGGACCTCGACAACGAGGCCCTCGAATCCGCCGAGGAGGCGGGCATCGCGGCGCTGCGCATCCCGACGCCCGGCGTGCATCCGGCCTTCGTCGCGGGCCTCGTGGATCTCGTGCTGGAGCGGGTGAACGGAACCCCGGTCGCCGAGCGACCCGCCCTCACCGAGCTGGGTCCGTGGTTCGACGTGTGCCGTCCCGGATGCTGTGTCGGCGTGCACGCGAGTGTCACGACAGCCGCGGAGCACGTGTCGTGAGTCCGCTGCGGCTGGGAACCCGGGGGAGCGCGCTCGCGCTCGCCCAGGCCGGAACGGTCGCCGCGCGCCTGGGTGCCGAGCTCGTCGTGATCGAGTCGGAGGGCGACCGCACGGATGCCTCGCTCGCCGAGCTCGGCGGTGCGGGCGTCTTCGCCGCGGCGCTGCGCGAGGCGCTGCTCGCGGGCGAGGTCGACGCGGTCGTGCACTCCTACAAAGACCTGCCCACCGCCGCGTTGCCGGGGCTCGTGGTGGCCGCCGTGCCGAAGCGGGCGGATGCGCGCGACGCGCTGTGCGCATCCGGCGGCCGCAGCCTGGATGCCCTGCCGTCGGGGGCGCGGGTCGGCACCGGCTCGCCGCGCCGCCGCGCGCAACTGCTCGGCCGTCGTCCCGACCTCGAGGTGGTCGACATCCGCGGCAACGTCGACACCCGACTCGGGCGACTCGACGCCGAAGACCCGGAGCGGCGCCTCGACGCGGTCGTGCTCGCCGCCGCCGGCCTCGACCGGCTCGGCCGCAGCGACGCGGTGAGCGAGCTGCTGAGCCTCGCCTCCTGGCCGACCGCTCCCGCGCAGGGGGCGCTCGCCGTGGAGACGCGGGCAGGCGACGCGAAGACGGTCGCGAAACTCGACCACGCCCCCAGCCGACTCGCGGCGGGGGCCGAGCGCGAGGTGCTCGCCCGGCTCGAAGCCGGGTGCGCCGCGCCGCTCGGCGCATCGGCGATCGTCGAGGACGGGCTGCTGTTCCTCTCCGCCCGCGTCTACTCGCTCGACGGCCAGGTGCAGCTGACGGCATCCCACGCCCTCTACCCGGAGGACGCGTCCGACCCGGCGGGCGAGCTCGCCGCGCGGGTCGCCGAGGAGCTGCTCGCGGCGGGTGCCGCCGAGCTGATCCCGGCCGGAGAGCTCGGGCGATGAACGCCGCGACCGCGAAACCGGGCAAGCCGCTCAGCGGGTGGCGGGTGCTCGTGCCGCGCGGCGGCAAGTGGGGCGACTCGGTCGCGGCGACCGTGCGCGGCCACGGCGGCATCCCGGTGATCGCCCCGCTCATCAACTTCGCCTCCACCGACGACCCGGTGGCTCTCGCCAACGCGCTGCACGAGCTGCAGGACGGCCAGTTCGCGTGGCTCGTCGTGACGAGCGCCACGACGGTGGATGTGCTGAACGGCCAGCGGGTGAAGGTGCCGGATGCCACCCGCATCGCCGCCGTCGGCGAGACGACCGCGGCGGCGCTGCAGCTGGCCGGCTACCGGGTCGACTTCTCGCCCACCTCCGACAACTCGGCGCGCGGGCTCGTGAAGGAGTGGCCGGACTCCGGCATCCGCGGGCGGGTGCTGATCCCGCAGTCCGACCTCGCCGAGCCGACCCTCGTGGCGGGGCTGTCGAAGCTCGGCTTCGCGGTCGAGTTCGTCACCGCCTACCGCACGGTCGGGGTGCCCGCCTCCGCGGAGGTCGCGCGCGATGTCGCCTCTGGTCGCATCCGGGCGATCCTGGTGACCTCGGGCTCGGTGGGCAGGCAGGTGGCGGAGCAGCTCGCGCCTCTGCCGGAGGAGACGGTCGTCGCGTGCATCGGCCCGCGTACCGCGTTCGACACGCGCGCCGCGGGTCTGCCCGTGCATGTGATCGCCGACGAGCGCAGCGCCGACTCGCTCATCGCGGCGCTCGTCGAATACGCGGAGGCCGAATGAACGGCGCGCCCCTCATCCGTCCGCGGCGGCTGCGGCAGAGCGCGGCCTGGCGGCGGCTCACGCAGCAGACGCGGGTCTCGCCCGCGCAGCTCGTGCTGCCGATGTTCGTGGCCGAGGGGGCGGATCAGCCGCGTCCGATCGCGTCCATGCCGGGGGTCGTGCAGCACTCGCTCGACTCGTTCCGTGCGGAGCTGCAGCGGGCGGCGGCGGCCGGTGTCGGCGGCGTCATGCTGTTCGGGGTGCCGGAGTCGAAGGATGCGACGGGCTCGGGGGCGACCGATCCGGACGGCATCCTCAACCTCGCCACGCGCATCGCCGTGCAGGAGGTCGGCGACGCGCTCGTCGTGCAGACCGATCTCTGCCTCGACGAGTTCACCGACCACGGCCACTGCGGGGTGCTCGACGCCTCGGGCCTGGTCGACAACGACGCGACCCTCGTGCGCTACCGCGAGATGGCGATCGCGCAGGCCGAGGCCGGCTCGCAGCTCGTGGGGCTCTCGGGGATGATGGACGGCCAGGTCGCCGCGGTGCGCGCGGCGCTGGATGCGGCGGGGGCGCCGGAGGTGCCGATCCTCGCCTACGCGGCGAAGTACGCATCCGCGTTCTACGGGCCGTTCCGTGAGGCGGTGCAGTCCTCGCTCGTGGGTGATCGGCGCAGCTACCAGCTCGATCCCTCGAACCGCCGCGAGGGCGCGCGCGAGGTGGCGCTGGATGTCGCCGAGGGCGCCGACATCGTCATGGTGAAGCCCGCGATGAGCTACCTCGACGTGCTCGCCGATGCCGCTGCGGCATCGCCCGTGCCGGTGTGGGCGTACCAGGTGTCGGGGGAGTACGCGATGATCGCGGCCGCCGCGCAACAGGGCTGGATCGACGGCGACCGGGCCGTCGACGAGTCGCTCGTGTCGATCGTGCGTGCGGGCGCGGATGCCGTGCTCAGCTACTTCGCGGTGGATGCGGCCGAGCGTTGGGTGCGCGCGTGAGCGACGCGAACGACGCCGCGTTCGCGCGGGCGCGGGCGGCGCTGCCGGGCGGCGTCAACTCGCCCGTGCGGGCCTACGGCTCGGTCGGCGGCACGCCGCGGTTCCTGGTGTCGGCCCGCGGGCCGTACGTGACGGATGTCGCGGGGCGGGAGTACGTCGACCTCGTGGCGTCGTGGGGTCCGGCGCTGCTCGGGCACGCGCATCCGGAGGTCGTGGCCGCCGTGCAGGAGGCCGCCGCGCGCGGGCTCTCCTTCGGGGCCTCGACGCCCGCCGAGACGGAGCTCGCCGAGCTCGTGCGCGAGCGGCTGGGGCCGGCGAGCGGGGTCGAGCGGCTGCGTCTCGTGTCGACCGGCACGGAGGCGACCATGACCGCGATCCGGCTCGCGCGCGGGGCGACCGGGCGCGAGCTCATCGTGAAGTTCGCCGGCCACTACCACGGCCACTCCGACGGGCTGCTCGCCGAAGCCGGTTCGGGGGTCGCCACCCAGGGGCTGCCGGGGTCGGCGGGCGTGCCCGAGGGGGTCGCGGCGCTCACGCTCGTGCTGCCCTACAACGATCTGGACGCCGTGCGCGCGGCGTTCGCCGCGCATCCGGGACGCATCGCGGCCGTCATCACGGAGGCCGCAGGGGCGAACGCGGGCGTGCTCGCTCCCGCTCCCGGCTTCAACCGCGAGTTGCGCGAGCTGGTGCGCGCCGAGGGGGCGCTGCTCATCCTCGACGAGGTGCTCACCGGCTTCCGGGTCGGGCCGGCCGGCTGGTGGGGGATCGAGGGCGCCGCCGAAGGGTGGGCGCCCGACCTGTTCACCTTCGGCAAGGTCGTCGGGGGCGGGATGCCGCTCGCGGCGCTCGGCGGGCGCAGCGAGCTCATGACGCTGCTCGCCCCGCTCGGCCCCGTCTACCAGGCGGGCACCCTCTCGGGGAACCCGCTCGCGGTGGCCGCGGGGCTCGCGACGCTCCGGCTCGCGGATGCCGCGGTGTACGCGCGCGTCGATGCGACCGCGGATGCCGTGGCCGGCTGGCTGTCGGAGGCGCTCGATGCCGCAGGGGTCGCGCACGTCATCCCGCGCGCCGGCAGCCTCTTCTCGCTCGCGTTCCGCGAGCAGCCGGTGCGCGACTACGCGGACGCGAAGGCGCAGGACACCTGGCGCTACGCACCCTTCTTCCACGCGCTGCTGGATGCGGGGGTCGCGCCGCCGCCGAGCGTCTTCGAGGCGTGGTTCCTGACGGCCGCGCACGACGACGCGGCGCTCGACCGCATCCGCGCGGCGCTGCCGGCCGCCGCCCGCGCGGCTGCCGCCGCGCCCCGCGCGCACCCCGCTGGTTGAGTAGCGCCGCGCCGCCAGGCGCGACGCGTATCGAAACCCGCGCGCAGCGACTCAGGCGGCGAGGCCCGCGATCGCCACCGCGAGCAGCACCACGGCGACGAGCGGCGCCGCGCCCTGCACGAGGGCGGCGCGCAGCATCCGGCGGTTGGCGCTCAGCAGCACGAGCGCCGCGAGCACCATGCTGAGGCACGCGAACAGCACCAGCACGAGCCCGGCGAGCCGCAGCCCCGACCACAGCAGTACGAGTCCGACCACGACCCCGAGCGCCAGGAAGAGGTTGTAGAACCCCTGGTTGTAGGCCATGCCGCGCAGCGTCTCCGCCTCCTCGGCGGTCTTCACGCCGAAGGTGCGGCGGGTCGATTCGCGCGTCCAGAGCACGCTTTCGAGCACCCAGATGTAGACGTGGATGGCGGCGGCGATCCCGGCGAAGACCGAGCCGACGGCGGCGGTGGCGAGGGCATCCATGCGGTCAGTCTCCCACGCGCACGACGATCCTTCCCCGGGTGTCGCCGGTGAGGATGCGGCTGGCGTAGGCGGGCACCTGATCGAGGGTGATCTCGGTGGTGAGGCCGTCGAGCAGTCCCGGGTCGAGGTCGCGGGCGAGGCGGGTCCACACCCGGTCGCGGGTCACGAGCGGCGCCTCGACCGAGTTGATGCCGAGCAGGTTCACTCCGCGCAGGATGAACGGCATGACGGTGGTCGCGAGCTCGGGGCTCTCGACGAGTCCGCACGCGGCGACCGCGCCGCCGTAGCGGGTCTGCGCGAGCAGGTTGGCGAGGGTGGTGCCCCCGACGACGTCGACGGCGCCCGCCCAGCGGCTCGCCTGCAGCGGTTTGCCCGGTTGCTGCAGCTCGGCGCGCTCCAGCAGCTCGGATGCGCCGAGCCGTTCGAGGTAGCCGCGGTCGTCGGGGTGCCCGGTGGCGGCCACCACTCGACGTCCGGAGACGGCGAGCAGCGCGACCGCGATCGAGCCGACGCCTCCCGTTGCGCCGGTGACGATGACGTCGCCGTCGGGGATGTCGGCCTGTTCGAGGGCGAGCACGGCTTGCGCGGCGGTGAAGCCGGCGGTGCCGATGGCGGCGGCCCGGCGCATCCCGATCCGCGCGGGAACCCGCACGAGCGATTCGGCGTCGACGCGGGCTCGCGCGCTGTAACCGCCATTGCGGGTTTCTCCGAGACCTGCGCCCGTGAGCACGACCTCGTCGCCCGCGCTCCACCGTGCGTCGGAGGAGCTGACGACGGTGCCGACCAGGTCGATGCCGGGCACGAGCGGGCTGATCCGCGCGACGCCGCGGTCACCGCGCAGGGCGAGCGCGTCTTTGAAGTTGAGACTCGAGTACGCCACATCGAGCAGCACCTCGCCGTCGCCGAGCTCGCTCTCGTCGAGCTCCACGAACCGGGCGCTCGCGCCCTCACCGTCTCGGGTCACCTGCAGCGCGCGCACCATGGCTCGAGCCTATGCCGGGTGGGTGGAGGGGGCGCCGCGCTCAGCCGAACAGGATCGCGGCCTCGTCGTAGCGCGACTGCGGCACCGTCTTCAGGCGGCCGAGCGCGTCTTCGAAGGGGACGGTGACGATCTGGGTGCCGCGGAGGGCCACCATCTTGCCCCACTGCTTCTGGAGCACGATGTCGACGACGGCCATGCCGTAGCGGGTCGCGAGCACGCGGTCGTAGGCGGTCGGGGTGCCGCCGCGCTGGATGTGGCCGAGGGTCGTCGCGCGGGTCTCGATGCCGGTGCGCTCCTCGATCTCGGGGGCGAGCTGGTCGCCGATGCCGCCGAGGCGGGGGCGTCCGAAGGCGTCGAGGCCGCGCTCGGAGTGGGCGTCGTCCATCGTGTCGAGCTGGAAGCCTTCGGCCACCACGATGAGCGGAGCGCGACCGCGCGCGCGGGCCGAGTCGACCCATCCGCAGATCTCGTCCATGCTCGTCTTGCGCTCCGGGATCAGGATCGCGTGCGCGCCGGAGGCCATCCCCGAGTGCAGCGCGATCCATCCGACGTGGCGCCCCATGACCTCCGCGACCATGCAGCGTCCGTGCGAGTCGCCCGTCGTGCGGAGGCGGTCCATCGCCTCGGTCGCGATCTGCACCGCCGTGTCGAAGCCGAAGGTGTAGTCGGTGGCGGAGAGGTCGTTGTCGACGGTCTTCGGCACGCCCACGATCTGCACGCCTTCGTCGGTGAGGCGCTTGGCGGCCGCGAGGGTGCCCTCGCCGCCGATCGCGACGATCGCATCGAGGCCGGCATCCGCCATGACCTCCTTCACCCGCGGAACCCCGCCGTACTCGAACGGGTTCGTGCGCGAGGTGCCGAGGATCGTGCCGCCCTGCTTCGAGATGCCCATCACCTGCGGGCGGCCCAGCGGATGCAGGTCCGCGTCGACGAGGCCCTTCCAGCCGTTCTTGATGCCGACGAACTCGATGTCGTCGTGCTGGGTCAGGCCCTTGAGAACCGCCCCGCGAATCACCGCGTTCAGTCCGGGGCAGTCGCCGCCGCTGGTGAGGATTCCGATCTTCACGTAGCCATCATGCCCTGTTTTCGGGGCGGGCTCTCGCCGGTCCGGCGTGGCGCTGGGTAGAGTTCCTGAGAGGTCGACAACTTCGACCACCACCACCGTAAGGAGCGTCATGACCGACCCCAACATCCCCGACCCCGCCGCGCAGCCGGCCGCACCTGCGGCACCGGCCGCGCCGGCCTACGCCGCGCCCGCCGCACCCGCAGCGGCGCCCGCGGGCGTCAACCCCGGAGGCACGCTCGGCATCGTCGGCCTCATCGTGAGCTTCGTCGCCGCGATCGTGGGCCTCATCATCAGCATCGTCGCGCTGCGGAAGTCGAAGAAGGCGGGCTTCGGCAACGTTCCCGCCGTCGTCGGCATCATCGTCGGTGCGCTCGGCTCGGTCGGCTGGATCATCTTCTGGATCACCGTCATCGCCGGAATCGCCGCCGCGGCGGGCCTCTGCAGCGACCTCGGTCCGGGCACGCACGACTACAACGGTGTCAGCGTCACCTGCAGCTGAGCTGCACATTCTCGGAGGGCCGGCGCGGAGCGATCCGCCCGGCCCTCTTGGCGTCACCGCAGTCCGGTCTTCCTCGTGAGTGGCACCCTCGCTAGGCTTCCGAGTGGCCGCATCCGGATCACCACCTCACAAGGAGCATCATGACGAACCTGCAGCCCGCGCCCGCCGGCACCGACTACCCAGGCAAGACCCTCGGCATCGTCGGCCTCGTCCTCGTCTTCTTCACCGGCATCGTCGGCCTCATCCTGAGCGCGGTCGCGCTCAGCCAGTCGAAGCAGGCGGGCTTCCAGAACACCCCGGCGAAGGTGGGCGTGATCCTCGGCATCGTCTTCCTCGCGCTGGGACTCATCGTGGCGGTCATCTGGATCGTCATCGTCCTGGCCGCGATCGGCACAGGCGTCGTCACCAGCAACTGAGTCCGGATGCAGGGAGGGCCCGCACGATTCGTCGTGCGGGCCCTCCCTGCATCCGGCGTCGGTGCCCGGGTGTGTCGCATGCCGGGGCTAGCCTGACCAGCATGCAGCCGATCACCTCCCGGTACACGCCCCGGCGGCAGCTCGCGCTCCGGTTCGTGCTGGGATCGCTCATGCAGGGCCGCACCGACCCCACCATCCGCCACGATGCCGACGGGTGGTGGCTCACCGTGCGATGTGCCGACGCCACGGCGACCCTGCTGCTGCGTGAGCGTGCGGATGGGGTGGAGGCGCACGCGTGGGGGCGGGGCGCCGAGGAGGTCATCGCGGGCGTGCCCGCGCTGCTCGGTGATGGAGACGACGACGCAGGATTCGAGCCGAGGCGGCATCCGCTGGTGGCCCGCCTGCACCGCGAGAACCCGGGGCTGCGCCTCGCGCGCACGGGTCGCATCCTGCCCGCCCTCGTTCCGAGCGTATTGGGGCAGAAGGTCACGGGCGTCGAGGCCAAATCCGCCTGGCGGACGCTGGTGACTCGGCATGGTGAGCCGGCTCCCGGGCCTGCGCCGCTCGGCATGCGCGTGGTGCCGGCGGCGGCGGCTTGGCGGCGCATCCCCTCCTGGGAGTGGCATCGCGCGGGGGTCGGGCCGCAGCGCTCGGACACGCTCATGCGGGTCTTCGCCGTCGCGGCCGGGCTGGAGCGCGGCGCGGCGCTGCCCTCGGCGGAGGCGGGGCGTCGACTGCGCTCGGTGCCGGGCGTCGGCCCGTGGACGGTGGCGGAGACGCTGCAGCGTTCGCACGGCGACGCGGATGCGGTGAGCGTCGGCGACCTGCACCTGTGCAAGCGGGTGGGCACGGCGCTCGCGGGGCGCCGGGTCGACGACGACGGCATGCTCGAGCTGCTCGAGCCCTGGCGCGGGCATCGGCAGCGCGTGGTGCGGCTCATCGAGGCGGCGGGCATCGGCTACGAGCGGCACGGGCCGCGGCTGGCGATCCCCGAGCATCGCGCGCACTGACGCGCTAGAATTCTGTACATGACCACCCTCTCCCTCGCCGACGCGCGCGCCAACCTCTCCAAGCTCGTCGAATCGGCCGTGACGACGCACGAGCGCTTCGAGGTCACCCGCAACGGCGACCGTGCGGTGGTGCTGCTCAGCGCCGACGACTACGACGCGCTGCTCGAGACGGTCGACATCCTGAGCCGCCCGGAGGAGGTCGCCGCGATCCGGCAGGGCCTCGCCGAGCTCGACGCGGGAGAGAGCTCGACTGTGGATGATGTCCGCGCTGCGATGGTCGCGCGCGGCAGGATCTCGAGGTGACCGACCGCTACGAGGTGATCTTCTCGGCGTCCGCGCGCCGCGCGCTCGAGATCGAGCTTCCGGAGAAGATCGCGGCCGCCGCCTTCGAGTTCATCGTCGGCGCGCTCCGCGAGAACCCACGCCGGGTTGGGAAGCCGCTGCGCGAGCCGCTCGCCCCGCTCTACTCGGCCCGCCGCGGCGACTACCGGGTGGTCTACCGCATCCGGGACCGGATGCTGGTGATCGAGGTCGTCGCCATCACGCATCGACGGGATGCGTACCGCCGCTGAGTTGTCGCCTCGCGACAAACGTGTCCCGCATCCGCTCACGAAAGGTCTAGCGTGCCGGGGTGGGATTCATCCGCCGCTTCTCCCGTCTCGCCTGGCTCTCGACGCGTGCGCCGAAGCTGCCGGCGCTCGACATCTACGACGTCTGCCGCTCGCCGCGCCGGGTGATGCTCGGCGATCTCGACGAGCTGCGCCACATGAACAACGGCGCCTACCTCGCCCTGCTCGACCACGCCAGGCAGGAGCTCGTGGTGCGCACCGGCCTCTGGAAGCGGATGCGCGACGCCGGCATGTACCCGGTGGTCGGTGCGCAGACGATCGCCTATCGTAAGTCGCTCACCCTCGGGCAGCGCTACGTGATCGAGTCGCGGTTCCTCGGGCTCGACGAGCGGGCGGCCTACCTCGAGCAGCGTTTCGTGGTCGACGGCGAGGTGTACGCGCGTGCCTACGTGCAGGGGCGCTTCCTGTACGACCGTGGGGGAACGGTGCCGATGGATGAGCTCGCGCGGGTGAGCGGCATGGACCCCGCAACCCATCCCCTCCCCGCCTGGCTGCACGACTGGGCCGGCCAGGTGCGCCTCCCCAGTACCCGCACCCCCGCGCCCTCCACCTGGGATTGAGCCCCCTGTCGCTGAGTGGTCGGTTTCTGGCCTCAAAACGCCGTTTTGAGGCCAGAAACCGACCACTCAGCGAGGGGGAGGGAGCTCTAGCATGACCCCATGGATGTCGAGAGCGTGTTCACGGTGGTCGCTGTCGTGTTCGAGGTGATCGGCGCCGCGGCGATGATCGTCGGGTTCCTGATCGCGGTCGTGCTCGGTGCCCGTGCTCTCGCTCGGGGGAACGGCGGCGCGACCGCGTTCCAGGTGCTGCGCACGACGCTCGGCGGTGCCATCCTGCTGGGCTTGGAGGTGCTGGTGGCGGCGGATCTCATCCGCACGATCACCTCGAAGCCCTCGCTCGAGGATGCGGTGATCCTCGGGGTCATCGTGCTGATCCGCACCGTGCTGTCGATGTCGATCCAGATCGAGATCGACGGCGTGCTGCCGTGGCGGCGGGCGCTGCTCACGAGCGGCGCGCAGGTGGTCGCCGGTCAGCTCGCGGCGGATCGCGCGCGCTCCCACGCCCGCGACGCATCCCCCTGAGGCGTCACTTTGTGTCGCCCCGCGCCCCGCGCGAGCGACACAAAGTGACGCCTCAACTCTCGAGCGCGGCCATGGCGGCGTGGTAGCCGCCGAGTCCGGAGACGGCCCCGCCCCGGCGCGAGCCGGAGCCGCAGAGCAGGATGCGCTCGTGCGCGGTCGCGACACCCCAGCGCTCCGCGGGGGTGCCGAGCGCCTCGTCATCCTCCGCCCAAGGCCAGTCGAGCGCACCGTGGAAGATGTTGCCGCCCGGCATCCCGAGACTGCGCTCCAGGTCGCGCGTCGTCGCGGTCTCGATGCAGGGGCGACCGTTCGCATCCGTGAGCAGCAGCGGCTCGATCGGCTCGGCGAGCACCGAGTCGAGCGAGCGCAACACCGCGGTCTGCAGTTCGGCGCGGACGGCATCCGGATCGCGCCCCTCCAGCAGCCGGTCGGGCGTCTGCAGGGCGAACACGGTGAGGGTCTGCGCGCCCGAGGCCCGCAGCTCGGGCGAGAGGATGCTCGGGTCGGTGAGCGAGTGACAGTAGCTCTCGAGCGGAAGCGGGCTCGGGATGCGGCCCGCGGCCGCCGCGGCGTGCGCGGTGTCGAGCGCGGTGAAGCTCTCGTGCACGTGGAAGGTGCCGGCGAACGCGGCGGCGGGGTCGACGGATGCGTCGCGCAGCCGGGGGAGGCGACCCAGCAGCAGGTTCACCTTCACCTGGGCACCCTCGGGGCGCTCCGTGGCCTCGGCACCGGTCTCCCCGAGCAGCCGCGCGAGCGCATACGGGGCGACGCCCGAGAGCACGAGGCGCCCCGCGATCCGCAGCTCCGCGTCGCCGGTGCGGTAGGCGACCTCGCCGTCGGGGCTCACGGAGGTGACCTCGGCATCCGTGACGAGCTCGGCGCCGGCCGCGCGCGCCGCCCGCACGAGCGCGCCCGTGACGGCGCCCATGCCGCCGACCGGCACATCCCAGTGGCCGGTGCCGCCGCCGATCACGTGGTACAGGAAGCAGCGGTTCGCGGCGAGACTCGCATCGATCGCCGGCGCGAAGGTGCCGATGAGCGCGTCGGTGAGCACGACCCCCCGCACCAGGTCGTCGGCGAAGCGGTGCTCGACGGTCTGACCGATCGGGGCCTCGACGAGCTCTGCCCAGACGCGGTCGTCGCCGGTCGCCCGGCGGGCCTCGGATCGGGTGAGCAGCGGATCGGTGACGGTCGGCCAGATCGCCGCCGCGAGGCGCGCGGTGTCGTCGCCGAACGCACCCCAGGCGGCGTGGTCGGATGCCGCGCCGATTCCCGCGAAGCTCGCGGCGGTGGCATCCGCGTCGCCCGTGTCGACGAGCAGGCCCCGGTCGGTGCCGGGCAGCGGGGTGTAGGAGGAGAAGCGGCGACGGGCGAGCTCGACGTCGAGCTTCAGGTCGCGGCGGATGCGCTCGGGCAGCAGGCTGACGAGGTAGGAGTAGCGGGAGAGGCGCGCCTCGACGCCCGGGAAGACCTCGGCCGAGACGGCGGCGCCGCCGAGGTGCGGCTGCCGCTCGAGCAGGGTGACGCTGCGGCCGGCCCCGGCGAGGTAGGCGGCCGCGACGAGCGCGTTGTGGCCACCGCCGACGATGACGACATCGCGTGTCCGGGTCATGCGCTCAGTATGCCCGCCTCTCCGTCGAGCCCCCTCGCTGAGTGGTCGGTTTCTGGCCTCAAACCGACGGTTTGAGGCCAGAAACCGACCACTCAGCGACTGGGGGCTAGAGCCGGATGCGCGTGCCGTTCACGGCCTCGGGGTCGGCCGCGAGCCACGAGGCGAGCCGCTCGGCGAGGACGGCCGCAGGGGTCCCGTCCTCACCGAGCGAGCGGATGACGAACACGGTGGCCGCGCCGCCCGCGGCCCCGAGGCGGTCGCCGAGCTCCGCCGTGAGCTCCTCCGCATCCGCTTTCGCGCGCGCGTAGGAGCTGGCCGGTTCGACGCCGGGCGTCACGGAGCTCGAGCTGACGATCGCGAGGCGCCCCTCGGATGCGGCGAGCGCCGGCTCGAAGGCCGCGATGACGTTCGCGAGGGTGTCGACCAGGCGCGGCCTCAGCCAGGCATCCGCCTCGGGGGTGCTTCCGCCGCGCCAGCCGCCGACGAGGTGCAGCACCGCGTCGACGGGGCCGAGCTCCGCCGCGAGGGCGCGCGCCGCATCCGGGTCGCCGAGCTCGGCCACGCAGTGCTCGTCCGCATCGACCGTGGCGAGGCGCCCCGCATCCGTGCCGACCGCGAGCACGGTGTCGCCGCGCTCGCGAAGCCGCGCGCACACGGCGCGGCCGCCCGCGCCGCTCGCCCCCGTGACGACGACTCTCACCCGGTGATCCCCTTCGTCGACTCGATGACGTCGGTCATCTTCTTCGACAGCGCCTCGTAGAACATCGAGAGCGGGAACTCGTCGTCGAGCACGGCATCCGTGTAGCCCTTCGGCGGCCCCGCGAGCACCTCGTCGGGCAGCCCACGCGCCCAGACGGATGCCGGGTTCGGCGCGAGCGTGCCCCGCACCAGCTCGTAGGCGGCCAGCCAGTGCGCCGTCTTCGGCCGGTCGATGGAGCGCCAGTAGAGCTCGTCGATGGCGTCGGAGAGGGCGATCACGGCATCCGGAACCGCATCCCAGTCGAAGGCGAGCCGGGTGTCGGTCCAGTGCAGCACGCCGCGCTGGTGCAGCCAGGCGAACAACAGCTGGCCGCCCAGCCCGTCGTAGTTGCGGACGCGCGAGCCGGTGAGCGGGAAGCGGAACAGCCGGTCGAACAGGATCGCGTGCTGCACGTTCACGGCCCGGTCGCGGGTGTGCTCGTCGACGCCCTCCTCACGCGCGAGTGCGACGCACTCGCGGAACGCGGTGAGGTCGCAGCGCAGCTCCTCGAGGGAGTAGAGGAAGTACGGCATCCGCTGCTTGATCATGAACGGGTCGAACGGCAGGTCGCCGCGCATGTGGGAGCGGTCGTGGATGAGATCCCACATCACGAAGACCTCCTCCGCGAGCGACTGGTCGTCGAGCAGTCGCCGCTGCGAGGGCAGCAGTTCGAGCTTGGTGATCTCGGCGGCCGCCTCGACCACGACGCGGAAGCGCGCCGCCTCGCGATCCTGGAAGATCGCGCCCCAGGTGAACGGCGGGATCTCGCGCATCGCCACCGTCTCCGGGAACAGCACGGCGGAGTTGGTGTCGTAGCCGGCGGTGAAGTCGATCAGCCGCAGCGAGACGAACAGCTTGTTCGTGTAGCGCTCCTCGAGCCGCGCGATGAACTCGGGCCAGATCACCTCCACGATGAGCGCCTCGACGTGCCGGTCGGGCGAGCCGTTCTGGGTGTACATCGGGAACACGACGAGGTGGCGCAGGCCGTTCTCGCGGTGGCTCGCGGGGTCGAAGGCGAGGAGCGAGTCGAGGAAGTCGGGCTCGCCGAATCCGCCCTCCTCCCAGCGCGCGAAGTCGCCGGGCAGCGCCGCGAGGTAGGCGGCGTCGTGCGGGAACGCGGGGGCGAGGGCGCGGATGCCGGCCACGATCGCGGCGAGGTGGGCGCGCGCTTCGGGGTGGCGGGCGGCATCCGGGATCGAGCCGTCTTTCTCCTGCAGCTCGGCGAGTGCGGTGGCGGCCTGCTTGAGCTGCGCCCAGGCGGCGGACTGCTCGGCGGTGGAGGCGTCCTCGACGACCTCCGGTTCTCCGATGATGGACGGGGACTGGGCGAGCGTGGTCATGGCGCCTCCTTTCAACCTTCGAGCCTAGGCAGGATCGTTGTGCGGAGGGGTGCAAACGACGCATGGATGTTGCGTGCGCGCACGATTCGACGCAGGGGAACGCTGCGGCGACCCCGCTAGCCTCGGATCGTGCAGCACGAGGAGCCGCTCGCGGGCGGCAACGCGACCACGGGGGTGGTGCGTGTCGGCGACACGGTGCGCAAGCCCTGGGAGGCGAGCACGCCATCCGTCCACGCGTTCATGGCCGCCGTGCGGGCCGCAGGCGCCCCCGTGCCCGCGGTGCTGCCGCGCGATGCGCAGGGCCGTCAGGTGCTCGAGTTCGTGCCCGGCGTGCTCGCGAAGGATGCGCCGCCGCTCGACCTCGACGGCCTCCGGCGGGTCGGCGGAATCGTGCGCGCCATCCACGACGCGAGTGCCGGCTTCGAACCCGCACCGGATGCGCGCTGGAGCCGCGCGATCCCCTCACCCGCCGACGAACTCGTCTGCCACAACGACCTCGCGCCGTGGAACCTCGTGCTCGGCGAGCGCTGGGTGTTCATCGACTGGGACGCCGCCGCACCCAGCACGCGGCTCTGGGATCTGGCCTACGCGGCGCAGGCCTTCGCCCTCAACGAGGTCGAGCGGCACGCTGCGGATGCCGCGGCCCGGCTCGCCGCCTTCGTCGACGGATACGGGGCAGATGCCGGCCTGCGGTCCGCGCTCCCCGAGGCGCTCGCCGCCCGGGCGAGCGCGATGCTCGAACTGCTCGAGAGCGGTCACCGCGACGGGGTCGAGCCGTGGGGCTCGATGTACCGCGACGGGCACGGCGCGCACTGGCGCGCCGTCACCGCCTACGTGCGCGAGCACCGCGAGGTGTGGGCCGCCGCAGTTCGCGGGTCGGAGCCCGGGCTCAGAGCCCGTGGCGGGTCAGCCAGTCGCGCAGAATCGCGGTGAAGCGCTCGGGATGCTCGACGCTCGGCAGGTGGGCGGAGTCGGTGAAGCGCGCCTCCTCGGCATCCGGGATGCCGGCCACGAGCAGCGCGGCGGCGACCTTCGCATCCGTCACGTCGTGGTCGCCGATCACGACGAGCGTCGGCACGGCGACCTCGCCGAGGTGCTCGGCCGCGGGCCGCGCGGGTGGGGTCGCGGTGCCCGCGAAATCCCAGTGCGCGGCACCGACGTTCAGCTCGATCGCACGCTGCACGAACGCCGGGTCGACCTCGTCGGAGTCGCGGTCGGGGCCGAGATCCCAGAGCTGTACCTCGATGCGCACGAGCGCGTCCAGGTCTTGGGCGGCCTCCGCCTCATCCATCGCCCGCTCGAGGGCGCGCTCGCTCTCGGTGTACTCGATGCCCGCGTCGCTCATGCCGCTCGGGTTCGAGCCGACCGTCACGAGGCCCGCCACCCGATCCGGATGCGCGAGGGCCGCGTCGATCGCGAACCGCCCGCCGCGGGAGGCGCCGACGACGCTCGCCCGCTGGACGCCCGCCGCATCCAGCACAGCGATGAGGTCGTCGACCTCGGCGTAGGCGACGGCCTCGCCGGGGGAGCCGCCGAATCCGCGGGTGTCGTAGCGGATGACGCGGTGATCGGAGGCGAGAGCGGTGAACTGCGGATCCCACATCGCGCGCGTCGCAACGCCCGCGTGCACGAACAGCACGGCGGGCGCGCCCTCAGGCCCCGCGACGTCGTAGGAGAGCGTCGCGCCCGGAACCTCGACCGTGGACACGTCGCCAGACTAGGCCGGATGCGGGCGGGCCGCGAGGGGCGATGCGCTGGGCGGGTGTGTCGCGGGGGCCAGGCCGGGGGCCTGGCGGGTGTCGGCCGGTGCGCGCAGAATCCCCTCATGAACGCCCTCGTCACCCCCGTCGACCCGCCCCAACTCGTCACGAGCCCCGCCTTCGCGCAGGGCATGATCCTGCCGCCCGGCCCCGTGCTCTACGTGGGCGGACAGAACGGCATCGACGGCGAGGGGACACTCCTCTCGGGCGCGGTGCCCCAGATCGAGCAGGCGCTGCGCAATGTGAAGGCGGTGCTCGCCGAGGCGGGCACCGGGCCGGAGCACGTCGCGAAGCTCACCATCTACCTCACCGCGGGCGTCGACCCCACCGAGGCGTATGCGGCGAGCGCGGCGGAGTGGACCGCCCGCACCGCGGTCACCGTCGTCGCGGTGCCGATGTCGCGTCCCGGCGTGCTCGTCGAGATCGAGGCGGTCGCCGCGATCCCGACGGTCTGAGCGGGGCGTGTTGCCGCGCCACGCCGAGAGGGCGCGAACCGTGGTTCCCGCGCGAGCTTTCGACGGTTTGCGCCCTCTCGGCGCGCGTCAGAAGATCATCGGGCGGTCGTCGTCGTCATCCGCGCCCAGGTCGAGGTCGACCACGACGGGCACGTGGTCGCTCGGGCCGTCGCCCTTGCGCTCCTCGCGGTGGATGGATGCGTCGACGACGCGGTCGGCGAAGGTGCGCGAGCCGAGGATGAAGTCGATGCGCATGCCCTCGTTGCGGGGGAAACGCAGCTGCGTGTAGTCCCAGTAGGTGTAGCCCTCTGGGCGGATCGGGCGCACCACATCCGTCAGGCCCGCCTTCTCGAGCGCGGTGAACGCGGTGCGCTCGGGCGGCGAGATGTGGGTGGAGACACCCGGCACGAAGGTGGGGTCGCCGACGTCGGAGTCGAGCGGGGCGATGTTGAAGTCGCCCATGAGCGCGAGCGGCAGCTCGGGGTCGGCGGCGAGCCAGTCGCGGGTGTCGGCGGCGAGGGTGGCGAGCCAGTCGAGCTTGTAGGCGTAGTGCGGGTCGTCGAGGCCGCGCCCGTTCGGCACGTAGAGGCTCCACAGCCGCAGACCCTCGACGGTGGCGCCGATCGCGCGGGCCTCGAGTGGCGCATCCGGGCCCTCGTGCCCCTTGAGGAAGCCGGGTTGGCCGGGGAAGCCCACTTCGACATCCTCGATCGGATGCCGGGAGGCGAGCGCGACCCCGTTCCACTGGTTGAGGCCGTGCAGCACCACCTCGTAGCCGGCGTCCTCGAAGGCCTGCATCGGGAACTGCTCGGGCTTGCACTTGATCTCCTGGAACGCGACCACGTCGATGTCTTCGCGCAGCATCCAGTCGATCGCGCGGGCGTGCCGGGTGCGGATCGAGTTGATGTTCCAGGTCGCGATGCGCATGCGCCCACGCTATCGGGGATGGGGGGATGCCAAACGCTGTAGCGTTTCGCCCCGCGCGCCGGACATCCGCGCCGCGTGGGGGCAGACGCTACAGCGTTTGTCCACCGGCCCTAGGCTGGACGCCGTGACCGACGCCCGCACCCAGCTCATCGAGTACATCTCGAACGAGGCCGTCTTCCACGGCGACTTCACGCTCACGAGCGGCAAGAAGGCCAGCTACTACATCGACCTGCGCCGCGTGAGCCTCGACCACCGCGTCGCGCCGCTCATCGGTCAGGTGATGGTCGACCTCATCGCCGGCGTGCCCGAGGTGGATGCCGTGGGCGGCCTGACCATGGGCGCCGACCCGGTCGCGGCCGCCGTGCTGCACCAGGCCGCCGCCCGGGGGCTCGCCTACGACGCCTTCGTCGTGCGCAAGGAGCCGAAGGATCATGGCCGCGGACGCCAAGTGGAAGGCCCCGACCTCGAGGGCAAGCGCGTGATCGTGCTCGAAGACACCTCAACGACGGGCGGTTCGCCGCTCAAGGCCATCGAGGCGCTCCTCAAGGTCGGTGCGGAGATCGCCGCCGTTGCGGTCGTCGTCGACCGGGCCACCGAGGCGCAGGAGCGCATCGAGGCCGCCGGATACCCCTACCTCGCCGCGATCCGTCTCGCCGATCTCGGACTCGAGCCGCAGTAACCGCCCACGGCCATGAACGACCGACACCCGGGCGACGACGAGCAGTCGCCGAGCGACTGGCTCGCAGCGCAGTTCGGTGCCGCCGAGGAGCCGGATGCGGATGCCGCGCCGCCGCCCGCTTCCGTCCCGCCCGCCGCTTCCGTCCCGCCCGCTGTTCCGCCGCCGGGCTGGCCGTCTGCTGCGCCCGTCGCCGCGGTGCCGGGCGCGCCCGTCGTTCCCCCGCCTGCATCGGTGCCGCCCGCATCCGCGACACCGCCTGCGCAGCAGCCGGCTCCGCAACCACCCGCCGGAGGATTCGCCTGGGGGCTGACTCCGGGAGGAGGTGTCGGCGCTTCCCCGGACGCTGCGTCCGGTCCGCCGCCCGGGCTGCCGTCGGAGTCTCCCGCGGCAGCGCCTGCTGCGCCGGTCTCTGCTGCGCCGACTCCCGCGAGTCCGTCGTCTGCTGCGCCGCCGCCCGTCGTTCCGCCGCTCGCAGCCTCGACCCCGCCGTTCGCCGAGACTGCGGCCCCGGTGCCGCCTTCGGCCGCGGCACCCGTCCCGCCTGCGGTGCCTGCGGTACCGGTCTCTCCTGTCGGCCCTGTCTCGCCGGCAGTATCTGTCCCACCCGCGGCACCTGTCCCACCCGCGGCACCTGTCCCACCCGCGGCACCTGTCTCGCCGGCGGCACCCGTCCCTCCTGCGGTGCCCGTCCTTCCAGTCTCGCCTGTCGGCTCTGTCCCGCCGGCCGCACCTGTCCCGCCGGCCGCACCTGTCCCGCCGGCCGCACCTGTCCCGCCGGCCGCACCTGTCCCATCCGTCCCGCCCGTGACGCCCGGACCCGCGGGCGCACCCGCCCCCGATGACGGGCGCGCCGTAGCGGCGACCGAGCCGCCCGCCGCTCCGCTGCCGTTCGGGGCGCCGCCATCCGCTCCCCCCGCCGCTCCCGCATCCGTGCCCGGATCCGCTCCGCCGCCGGAGTCCGCGCCGCCAGCCGCTCCCGTGCCCGCATCCGCGCCGCCGGTGCCGCCGCCGCTCGTCGAGCCGACCGCTCCGCCCACGTTCGCGTGGACCCCGCCGCCCGCAGAGCCCGCACCCCCCGCGCCCGGTTCGCGCGAGCCGGGACAGGCGCCCGAGGAGCCCCCCGCATCTGCCGCCAGCTGGGACCAGCCGACCCAGATGATGGACGCGGTGCCCGCTCCCACGGAGCCGCCCGCCCCCGCGACGCCGCAGGCGACCCCGTTCCCGGAGCCCGCCGCATCCGAGTTGGCCGCCGCCGAGTTGATGGGTTCCGCCGCGATCGCCCACGATGCAGGCACCACCTCGGCCCTCGAATCGCTGTTCTCCGAGGAGAACTTCCGTGACTACGAGGCCGAACCGGGGGAGTCGCAGGCGCCGTTCGCGCGCTCCCGCAGCGAGGAACCGGCCCCGAGACCCGCCGCGCGGGGCGAGGTCACGCGCGCGCAGAAGATCCTGCTCGGGGTGGCCGGCGGCCTCGTCGTGCTGCTGGCGCTCTTCGCGCTGTTCCTGCTCGGCACGCGCCTGTCCGCCCTCATCGGACCTGCCGCTCCCGCGTCGCCGAGCACATCGCCGAGCCCGAGCCCCAGCGCGACCGTCGCTCCGGTCGGACCGGTCGCGCCCGGCGTGTGGGCGTGGGATGCGCTGCTCGGCGGCGAGTGCCTCGACCCGTTCGAGAGCCCGTGGGCGGAGAAATTCACCGTCGTCGACTGCGCCAGCCCGCATCCGGCGCAGTTGGTGTACCGCGGCACGTTCCCGACCACCGAGGGCACCGATCCGGCGAGTGCGCCCTTCCCGGGAACGCAGGCGCTGCAGGCGCAGCTCTCGGTGCTCTGCACCGCTGCCGGTGTCGTCGACCTCGCGGCGGCCGGGCAGTACACCGACGTGCAGTTCCAGGGCAGCTACCCGGCCACGCAGGCGCAGTGGGATGCCGGCAACCGCAACTACTACTGCTTCGTCAGCCGCTCATCCGGCGAACCGTTGACCGGGTCGCTCGCCGTGCCGGCGCCCGCGCCCACCGAGGCGCCCGCGGGCTGAGCCGGGCCGGCGGATCCGGCCGGCGGATGGGGCTGGGGAGAACGGGCCGCGGATCCGGCCCGCGCTACGGCAGCAGCTCGTGCACGCCCGCCAGGATCTCGTCGGGACGGAACGGGTAGCGCTCGATCTCCGCCTGGTCGCTGATGCCGGTGAGCACGAGCACCGTGTGCAGGCCCGCCTCGATGCCGGCGACGATGTCGGTGTCCATGCGGTCGCCGATCATCGCCGTGGTCTCCGAGTGCGCACCGATCTTGTTCATCGCGGAGCGGAACATCATCGGGTTCGGCTTGCCCACGATGTACGGGTCCTTGCCGGTTGCCTTCGTGATGAGCGCCGCGATCGCGCCGGTCGCGGGAAGCACGCCGTCTGCCGAGGGGCCGGTCGCATCCGGGTTCGTCGCGATGAAGCGCGCGCCGTTGTTGATGTGCCGGATGGCTTTGGTGATCGCCTCGAAGGAGTAGTTGCGGGTTTCGCCGACGACCACGAAGTCGGGGGCGGTCTCGGTGATCACGAAGCCCGCCTCGTGCAGCGCCGTGGTCAGCCCCGCCTCGCCGATGATGAACGCCGATCCGCCCGGGATCTGGCTCTTGCAGAACTCGGCCGTGGCGAGGGCGCTCGTCCAGATGCGCTCCTCGGGAACTTCGAGCCCGGATGCGCGCAGTCGCGCGGCGAGGTCGCGCGGCGTGAAGATCGAGTTGTTGGTGAGCACGAGGAACGGGGTGCCCGACTCGACCCACTGCTGGATGAGTTCGGGTGCGCCCGGCAGCGGGCTGTTCTCGTGGACGAGCACGCCGTCCATGTCGGTGAGCCAGCTCGTGATGTGCGGGCGGGCGTCGTGGCGCGGATTCATGGCTCCAGGGTATTGGCCAAACGCTGCAGCGTTCGCCCGATGCTGCCGGCCGCGCTGCAGTTTTCGGCCCAGGGCGGCGGGGATGTCTGTCGCCCCGCGCCAACAGCTACAGCGTTTGTGCAGAACCAGCACGGAGGAAGCGCGCGTGCGGGAGGCGGGCGCGCATGACGGCCACCGCATCCGGGTTCGCGTCGACCAGCAGGAAGCGGCGGTCGAGAGCGGATGCGACCGCGCCCGTCGTGCCGGACCCCGCGAACAGGTCGAGCACCGCATCGCCCGGCGCGCTCGAGGCCTGCACGATGCGCCGCAGGATGCCCTCCGGCTTCTGCGTCGGGTAGCCGGTGCGCTCGGCCCCGCCCGTCGCGACGATCGTGTGCCACCACACGTCGGTCGGCAGTTTGCCGCGCGCCACCTTCTCCGGGGTCACGAGCCCGGGCGCCATGTACGGCTCGCGGTCGACGGCCGCGTTGTCGAAGAGGTAGGCATCCGGGTTCTTCACGTAGACCAGGATCGTGTCGTGCTTCGCCGGCCAGCGCCGGTTCGACTTGCCGCCGTAGTCGTAGGCCCAGATGAGCTCGTTGAGGAAGCAGTCGCGCCCGAAGAGCGCGTCGAGCGCGACCTTCGCGTAGTGCGCCTCGCGGTAGTCGAGGTGCAGGTAGAGGGTGCCGCGATCATCCAGCAGCCGCCAGGCCTCGGCGAGCCGCGGCTCGAGGAAGGCCCAGTAGTCCTCGAAGCGGTCGTCGTAGCCGTACAGGGTGCGGATGACGGTGCGGTAGCGCTCGCCGCCGAAGCCCGCGCGATCCCCCTCCGGATCGCGCACCGTCTGCACGGCGCGGTGCCGCTGCGTGCGGCCCGTGTTGAACGGCGGGTCGAGGTAGATGAGGCGGAAGCTCGCGTCCGGCAGGGTGCGCGCCACCTCGAGGTTGTCGCCGTGCACGATCGTGTCGGGCCCGGCCGCATCCCACGATCCCTCGCTCCAGCTCGCATCGGTGGGCATGGGGCGAGATTAACAGGGATGATCGTTCCCGTGGACGAGACGGATCGCGCGCCGATCGGGGTGGGCCCGTGGCCCGGCGGACGTGCGGCGTGGCCGGCGGATGCGCGCTACGACCCGGAGCTGCTGGAGCAGGGCGACGCCCGCAACGTCGTCGACCGCTATCGCTATTGGCGGCTCGAGGCGATCGTCGCCGACCTCGACGCGCGGCGGCATCCGTTCCACGTCGCGATCGAGAACTGGCAGCACGACCTCAACATCGGCTCCATCGTGCGCACCGCGAACGCCTTCACGGCGGAGGCGGTGCACATCGTCGGCCACCGGCGCTGGAACCGCCGCGGCGCCATGGTCACCGACCGCTACCAGCACCTCGTGCAGCATCCGTCGATCGACGACCTCGTGGGCTGGGCGCGCGAGCGCACGCTGCCGGTGGTCGCCGTCGACAACACGGCGGGGGCCGTCGACGTCGACGAGTTCCGGATGCCGGAGCGCTGCATCCTGCTCTTCGGTCAGGAAGGCCCGGGGTTGACGGATGCGGCGCTCGCCGCCGCGGACGCGCACGTGCAGATCCGGCAGTTCGGCTCCACCCGCTCGATCAACGCGGCAGCGGCCGCCGCCATCGTGATGCACGAGTGGGTGCGGCAGCACGGGTGAGCCGCTGCGGGCGCCCGTGCCGCACCCCGCACCCCGCTGTTGAGGTGCGCGTCGCGCCCACTCCGCACCCCGCTCGTTAGGTTGCGCGTCGTGCCGAACCCCGCTGTTGAGGCGCGCGTCGTGCCGAACCCCGCTGTTGAGGCGCGCGCCGTGCCGCACTCCGCTGGTTGAGTAGCGCCGAAGGCGCGTATCGAAACCTGCCGCGTGAGCGTGTCGGGGGCGGTGGTTTCGATACGCCCGCTGCGCGGGCTACTCAACCAGCGGGAGTGCCTGCGGGTGCGGGTGCGGAGGCGGGGGTTTCGATACGCCCGCTGCGCGGGCTACTCAACCAGCGGAGTGGCGCGGGAGCGGGTGCGGTGCGGGAGCGGAAGCCGCCGCCGGCGCGTACCGGAGCCCCGCTCACCCGATGAGCGAGGGCTCCAGGTCGCGGAGGGTGCGGAAGCGGGTCATGCGCGTGACGCCCGCGACCGCGAGCAGGAGCCCGCCGAGCAGCCAGCCGCCGAGCACGAGCGCATCCGTGAGCGCCCGCCCGGCGTCGCCTCCGTACATGAACTGGCGGATCGCATCCACCGCGTAGCCCATCGGCAGCACCTGGTGCAGCGCCGCGAGCGGCGCGGGCAGCGTCTGCCAGGGGAAGGTGCCGCCCGCGGTCACGAGTTGCAGCACCATGAGCACGAGCCCCAGGAACTGCCCGACCGATCCGAACCACACGTTGAGCGCGAGGATGATCGCCGCGAAGGTGAGCGAGGCGAGCGCGAGCACGCCGAGCACCCCCCACGGCACCGCCATCGTGAACCCGAGCGCCACCGCGAGCACGAGGAACAGCGCCCCCATCTGCGCCATCCCGAGCAGCCCGGGCGTCAGCCAGCCGGCGATCGTCACCTTGATGGGCGAGTGCAGTGCCGTGATCGCGCGCCGCGACACCGGCTTCACGATGAGGAACAGCGCGTACATGCCGATCCAGGCCGCGAGTGCCGCGAAGAACGGCGCGAGTCCCGCGCCGTAGCTGTCGGCGGCGGCCACGTTCGAGGTCTCGAGGGCGACCGGGTCGGCGATCACGGCGGCCTGGGCGGCGCGGGTGGCGGCATCCGTGTCGGGGATCGACGCGAGTCCGGATGCGAGTCCGTCGCGCAGCGTGCCCGCGCCCGTGTCGAGTCGGGTGAGTCCGTCGGCGAGCGTCGCGGCCCCGGATGCGGCGCTCGCGGCCCCGTCCGACACCTGCCGCGCTCCGGTCGCGAGCCGGTCGATCTGCCCGACCGTCGACTGCACGCGCGCGTTCGCGGTGTCGACGGCGCTCGCGAGCGGGTCGAGCTTCGCGAGCACCTCTGCGATCTGGTCGGGGGTGAGCCCCTGATCGGCGAGCGCTTGTGCGATCGCGGCGCGCGCCTCGGGAAGGCGGTCGTCCACCCGCTGCGCCGCCGTCGCGAGCTGGTCGGCCTTGGCTGCGAGCTGCGCGTTGCCGTCGGCGACCTGGGATGCGCCGCTCGCGAGTTGCGCCGTGCCGCTCGCGAGCGCCGTGGCCCCGGTGGATGCCGTGCTCGCACCGTCGGCGAGTTGCGTCGCGCCGGCCGCGGCATCCGCCATGCCGGAGCGGATGTCGGCGATGCCGTCCAGCATCTGCTGCCCCGCCTGCTCCGTCACCTGTTGGGTTATGGTGGCGAGCAGCTTCGCGGCGGCCTGTTTGCCGATCGTGGAGGCGAGGTAGCTGCCCGCGTCGTTGGTCGCGAGCTCGAGCTGCGCCTGCCGGGGGGAGTCGGTCGCAACCGAGAGCAGGGCCTCGGTGAAGTCGGACGGGATGGTGACCGCGAAGTCGTAGCGCGACGCCGCGAGTCCTCTCTTCGCCTCCGCCGCCGACACCTCGCGCCAGTCGAAGGTGCCCGAGTCGAGCAGTTGCGCCGCGACCTCGTCGCCGACGACGACGTGTTCGCCGTTCCGGGTGCCGCCGGTGTCCTCCACGACGAGGGCGACGGGGATGCGGTCGAAGCTGCCGTACGGATCCTGGTTCGCCCACAGGTACAGCCCCCCGTACAGCACGGGCACGATGCACAGCGCGAGCAGCGCGATGACCGCCATCGGGGTGGCGGTGAGCCGACGCAGCTCGGCCCGGATCATGGCGCGGATCTTCATTCGGCGCTCCAGGGGTCCAGGGCTGCCCAGGCGGGGCGGCCGATGAGGGCGAGCACGGCGAGGTCGCGCCGGGCGATCGCGGTGAGGTGGGCGTGCCAGGCGGTCGGTTCGCCGCCGTGCCGGTCGGGGGAGACCACGACGAGCCCGCGCACCCCCGGGCGCAGCAGGGCGAGTTCGGCGAGCACCCGGATGCGGGTGGCGGGCGCGAGGTCGGCCATCCGGGTCGCGGAGTCGGATGCGGCGCCGAGCCGTTCGAGCTCGGCGCGCACCGCGGCGCGCGAGTTCCGCCGCCCCGCGAACATGAGCTCCTCCGCGACGACGGAGGCGAGCGTCACGCCGGGGTGCGGCTCGCTCACCACGGGCGCGTCGACGAGGGCGACTTCGCGGCGGAGGCGCGCGGCATCCGGGGCGCCGTCGACACGCACCTCGCCGGTGTCGGGGCGCATCCGTCCGCTCGCGATGAGGCCGAGCACGGTGGGGCGCTCGGTGGTCTCCGCCTCGGCGAGGGTCAGCTCGCCGCTCGCGTAGGAGAGGCTCGTGCGGGGGAGCGCGGCGCGGCCTTTGCTGACGCCGTCGAGCTCGATCCTCATGAGCGCAGCTCCGGGGTGGCGGCGAGCAGCTCGCGCGCCTCGGCGGCACCGAATCCGAGGGTGCCGAGCACGGTGAGGGCGACGAGCCGTTCGCCGGTGGCGGCGTCGGTCGCCGCGAGGGTGGCCGCGTCGAGCACCGCGAGCACGCCGCCCTCGACGAGGCGCGCGAGCATGGCGGGTTCGATGTCGTCGCGGATGCGGCCGCTCGCGGCGCCGACGGTGACGGCGTGCCGCACCCGGTCGCGCAGCGGCGCGAGGGCGAGGGCGAGCTCGGGTTGGAAGGGACCGCGCACGGTGAACTGCGCGGTCACCCGCATCGCCTCGACCTCGCGCCAGAGGGTGACGCCGATGAGGGTGAGCAGCGTCGCGGGGTCGGGGTGCTCGATGCGATCGGTGGCGGCGAGCACACGGCGCACCCCGCGGGCGAGCAGCGAGCGGATGAGATCGTCGCGGGTCGCGAAGTGCCCGTAGAGGGCGCGGCGGCTGAGGCCCGCCTCGGCGGCGATCGTGTCGAGGGAGGCGTCGGGGTCGCGGTTGAGCACGGTGGATGCGGCGGCCAGCAGCGCGAGCCGGTTCGCCTCCGCGTCGCGCCGGCGGCTGCGGGGTGCCGGGCCGGCGTCGCGCGCCGGTTCCAGGGTCTGGGTCACCCCGCGATGCTACTCCTAACCTGCACACGCATGTGCAACTTACAGCCGGCCCCCAGCATCCCAATTCCCGAGGCGTCACTTTGTGTCGCGCGCGCACCATCCCAGGCGACACAAACTGACGCCTCAGAAAACGGGGGTGCCCGATAGAATGGGGTGTAATCCCCCGTCGACCCCAGGGAGAAGAGCTATGCCCGCGATCGTGCTCATCGGCGCCCAGTGGGGCGATGAAGGCAAGGGCAAGGCCACCGACCTGCTCGGCGACCGCGTCGACTACGTCGTCAAGTTCAACGGCGGCAACAACGCCGGCCACACCGTCGTCGTCGGCGACCAGAAGTACGCCCTGCACCTGCTGCCCTCCGGCATCCTCAGCCCCGGCGTCGTGCCCGTCATCGCCAACGGCGTCGTCGTCGACATCGAGGTGCTCTTCAGCGAGCTCGAAGCGCTCAGCGCCCGCGGCGTCGACGTCTCGCGGCTGCTCGTGTCGGCCAACGCCCACGTCATCACCCAGTACCACCGCACGATCGACAAGGTCACCGAGCGCTTCCTCGGCAAGCGTCAGATCGGCACCACCGGCCGCGGCATCGGCCCCGCGTACGCCGACAAGATCAACCGGGTCGGCATCCGGATCCAGGACCTCTTCGACGAGAACATCCTGCGCCAGAAGGTCGAAGGGGCCCTCGACCAGAAGAACCACCTGCTGCTGAAGGTCTACAACCGCCGCGCGATCACCGTCGCCGAGGTGGTCGACGACCTGCTCGGCTACGTCGAGCGCCTGCGGCCCATGGTCGCCGACACGAGCCTCGTGCTGAACCGGGCCCTCGACGACGGCAAGACGGTGCTGTTTGAGGGCGGCCAGGCGACCATGCTCGACGTCGACCACGGCACCTACCCCTTCGTCACCTCCTCGAACGCGACCTCCGGCGGTGCTGCCACCGGATCCGGGGTCGCCCCCAACCGCTTCGACCGGGTGATCGCCGTCGTCAAGGCCTACACGACGCGCGTCGGCTCGGGGCCGTTCCCGACGGAGCTGTTCGACGAATCCGGCGAGTTCCTGCGCTCGGCCGGTTTCGAGTTCGGCACCACCACGGGACGCCCCCGCCGCACCGGCTGGTACGACGCGCCCATCGCCCGCTACTCGGCGCGCATCAACGGCGTCACCGACTTCGTGCTCACCAAGCTCGACGTGCTCACGGGACTCGAGCGGATCCCGGTGTGCGTCGCCTACGACGTCGACGGCGTGCGCTTCGACGAGGTGCCGGTGAACCAGTCCGACTTCCACCACGCGACGCCCATCTACGAGGAGCTGCCCGGCTGGTCGGAGGACATCACCGGGGCGCGGAGCTTCGCGGAGCTGCCGAAGAACGCGCAGGACTACGTGCTCGCGCTCGAGGGCATGTCGGGATCGCGGATGTCGGCCATCGGCGTCGGCCCGGGTCGCGACGCGATCGTCGTGCGCCACGAGCTCGCCTGAGCCGCGGGAGCGTCGCGTCGCGTGGTGGGTTTCGATACGCCGCTGCGCGGCTACTCAACCAGCGGGGTGGCGGCTGCGCCGCGCCGCGCACCACCGCTGATCGAGTGCCGCGCGCAGCGCGGTGTATCGAGATCCCCCCGCGCCTCAGGGTTCCGGCAGGTGCAGGCGGGCCAGGAAGCGGTCGGTGCCGCGGGGCGCCCCGCGCCGGTCGAGGCGCGACACCAACACCATGGTGAGCGTCGCGAGCGGCACCGTCCACGCGGCGGGCTGGTCGATGAGCGCGGCCGCGAGTCCCGCATCCGGGAGCGCCCAGCCCAGCAGGATGGCGCTCCCGCAGGCGACCGCCCCCGCGACCATGCCGGCGATCGCGCCGCGCGCGGTGAGCCCCCGCCACCAGATCCCGAGCAGCAGCGCAGGGCAGAGCGTCGACGCCGTGAACGCGAACACGAGCCCGACCGAGCCGGCGAGCCCCGCGCTCTCGGTGACGATCGCGATCGCGAGCGGCACCACCACCGAGAGCGCCGCCGCGATCCGGAACCCCCGCACCGAGCCCGCGAACAGCTCCTGCGAGACGACCCCGGCGAGCGACACCACGAGCCCAGAGGAGGTCGACAGGAACGCCCCGAAGGCGCCCGCGATCACGAGCGCGGTCACCGCCTCCGCCCACGGCGTGGGCAGCAGCGCGCCAGGCAGCAGCAGCACGAGCGCGTCGGTGTCGCCGGATACCAGCTCCGGCAGGTACACCCGCCCCAGCATCCCGATCGCGATCGGGAAAACGTAGAACGCCGACAGCAGGCACAGCACGATGAAGGTGGTGCGGCGGGCCGCCGGCCCGTCGGGGTTCGTGTAGAAGCGCACGAGCACGTGCGGCAGCCCGAGCGTGCCGAGCAGCAGCGCCACGAGCAGCGACACCGCACGGTACACGGTGTCGGGATCGGCGACCGCGAACGGCGGGAACGCCCCCTCGAGCGCGGCCCCCGCATCCGCTCCCGCCCCCGGCTGCAGCAGCAGCACGAACACGACGGGTGCCGCGACCGCGGTGAGCTTCAGCCAGTACTGGAACGCCTGCACGAAGGTGATGGAGCGCATCCCGCCCGCCGCCACGACGACGCCCACGATCACCGCGACCCCGACCGCGCCCACCCAGCGCGGCAGCCCCGTGGTGATGCCGACCGTGAGCGCCGCCCCCTGCAGCTGCGGCACGATGTACAGCCAGCCGATCAGGATGACGAGCACCGAGGTCACCCGCCGCACCCCGCGCGATTCGAGCCGAGCCTCCGTGAAATCGGGCACCGTGTAGGCGCCCGAGCGCCGCAGCGGTGCCGCCACGAACAGCAGCAGCATGAGGTAGCCCGCGGTGTAGCCGATCGGGAACCACAGCGCCCGCTCGCCCTGCAGCAGGATGAGTCCCGCGATGCCGAGCACGCTCGCGGCCGAGAGGTATTCGCCGCCGATCGCGGAGGCGTTCAGCCACGGCTTCACGGTGCGGCTCGCGACGTAGAAGTCGCTCGTGGTGCGCGAGAGGCGCACGCCGAAGAAGCCGATGAGCACGGTCACCACGGTGACCGCCGCGATCGAGGCGTAGCCGATCGCCGGCGTCATGCGTCGTCCGCGAGCGAGCGGTAGCGCGCCTCGTTGCGGGTGGAGGTGCGCACGTACAGTGCCGCGATCGCGATCAGCACGGGGAAGAGCCCGCCGCCGAGCACGATCCACGACACCGGCACGACGCCGACGGATGCCGCATCCAGCCCCGGCACGAGGGCGAAGACGAGCGGCACCGCCACCAGCACCGCCACGAACGCGAGCGCGCAGACGATCGCGAGCCGCAGCTGCGAGCGGATGAGCGAGCGGATGTAGAGCGCCGCAGGTGCCTCGCCCGTCGCGACCCCGGCGCCTCGCCCGGCCGCCTCGTCGCGCCGCGGTGCGGTGACGCGCACCCGCGGGAGCGGTGCTGCCTTCCGCGGGTCGGACTCGCTCATCCGCCCGCCCGCAGCCGCCGCGCGTCGAGCGCCTCCCGCAGCGCGGGCTGCAGCCGGCGCGACACCGGCAGCTCGACCGCCCCGATGGTGACGGTCGCGTGCCCCGGCCCGCCGCGCAGCCGCGTCACGTGGTCGAGCTGCACGAGGTAGGAGCGGTGCACCCGTAGGAACCCGGCCTCAGCCCACTGCCGCTCCAGGTCGCTGAGCGGGATGCGCACGAGGTAGCTCGACTCCTCGGTGTGCAGCCGCGCGTAGTCGCCCTGCGCCTGCACGTAGCGCACGTCATCGCGGCGGATCATGCGGGTGGTCGCGCCGAGCGTCACCGCGACCAGTTCGGGGCGCGGAACCGGTCCTGTGGCGGGGGAGGCGCGCATCCCGTCGATCACCCGGTCGAGGGTGCGTTCGAGCCGCTCGGCGCGCACCGGCTTCAGCAGGTAGTCGACGGCGGCGAACTCGAAGGCCTCAAGGGCTTGGTCTTCGTCGGCGGTGACGAAGACGAGCGCGGGCCGGTGCTCGAAGCGGCCGAGCGCCCGCGCGAGGTCGAAGCCCGAGAGGCCCGGCATGTGGATGTCGAGGAAGGCCGCGTCGACGGCCTGCTCCGACAACAGCCGCACCGCCTCCGCGCCTGAGGAGGCGCGGTGGATGCCGGCCACCCGCGGATCCTGCCCGAGCAGGTAGGCGAGCTCGTCGAGGGCGGGCGGCTCGTCGTCGGCGATGAGCACGCTGATCGTGCGGGCCTCCGTCATCCGGCGAGCCTCCCCTGCACATCGCCGCCTGCCCGCAGCGGCTGCGACTTCGGCACCCGCATCGTGACGAGCGTGCCCGCCCCGAGGTTCGTCTCGACGACGAGCCCGAAGTCGTCGCCGTACACCTGCCGCAGGCGCGTGTCGACGTTGCGCAGCCCCACGTGCTCGCCGCCCGCCCGCCCGGCGAGCACCTCGCGCGCGAGCTGCGGGTCGATGCCGACGCCGTCATCCTCGACCGTGATGAGGGCGCAGGCGCCCGCATCGCTCGCCGTGATCGTGACCCGCCCGCCGCGCTCGGCCGACTCGAGCCCGTGCCGCACCGCGTTCTCCACGAGCGGCTGCACCGAGAGGAACGGGATCACGGTCGCGAGCAGCTCGGGCGCGATCTGCAGCGTCACCTCGAGTCGGTCGCCGAAGCGCGCCCGCTCGAGCCGCAGGTAGCCGTCGACGCTGCGCAGCTCCTCCGCGACGGTCGTGAAGTCGCCGTGCCGGCGGAAGCTGTAACGCGTGAAGTCGGCGAACTCGACCACCAGCTCGCGCGCCTTCGCGGGGTCGGTGTGGATGAAGGAGGCGATCGCGGTGAGCGCGTTGTAGATGAAGTGCGGGCTGATCTGGGCCCGCAACGCCTTCACCTCGGCCTCCGCGAGGGCGGCGCGGGATGCGTCGAGCTCGGCCAGTTCGAGTTGCGTCGACACCCAGCGCGCGGCCTCGCCGGTCGCCCGCACGAGCCCCGGTCGGGCACCGCGCGCGAACGCGACGAGGGTGCCGGCCCGCACGCCGCTCGGCAGGATGGGGGCCGAGACCGCGTCGACCGCATCCCGCCCCTGGCCGAGGATCGCGCGGTGCAACTGCGGTTTGGGGCCGGATCGGGTGGCGATCGCCCGCGCCGCCGCCTCCCGGTAGGCCTCCGGTCCGTCGACCGCGAGCACCCCGTCCGCGCCCGCGATCGCGAGTCCCTCGCAGTCGAGCATGGCCCGCAGCTCGCGGGCGGCGCGCGCCGTGTCGCCCGCTTCGAGGCCCGCCCGCAGGTGCTCGGCGGCGCGCGTGGCGAGGTGCAGGGTCGTGAACCGGGTGCGCTCCGCCTCGGTGCCGAGCTCGCGCGGTCCGCGGGCCAGCCGGCGCGCGACGAGGTACCCCGCGACCGCGAGCAGCGCGACGGCCGCGACGATCACGAGGCCGCTCATCAGCGATTCGGCCATCCCTCGACCTTAATCGCTCGCTCGTCGTCGGCACAGTGCCGCTCGTCGCACGGTGACCGCCGCCCGGCGACGACGAGCGGCAGGGGCGCACGCACCGGGTGGGGAGGTCCGAGAGTGTTCGGCAGTCACGTCGAGACGGGTGCGCAACGGTGCGGGCCCGGGATGAGGAGAGACGATGGGCGACGAAGCCCCCACCTCGGTCACGGCGACGGATGTCGACTTTGCCGGCATCCAGCGCTCCGAACCCTTCCAGCAACTCAAGAAACGACACCGATCGTTCGTGTTCCCCGTGCTCGGGCTCGCGCTCGTCTGGTACTTCGCCTACGTGCTGCTGGCCGGCTACGCCCCCGAGTTCATGGCGACACCCGTCTTCGGGCTCGTCAACATCGGCCTCCTGATCGGGCTCGCCCAGGTCGCCACGACCTTCATCGTGACGATGTGGTACGTCTGGTACGCCAACCGGAGGCTCGACCCCATCGCGGAGGAGATCCGCGATGACGCCGCCGCGGCGGGGGGTGCGCGCTGATGGCCCCCGCAGCGCTGCTCGAGACGAGCACCTCCCCCGGCGAGCCGATCCTCAACATCGCCATCTTCGGCGTGTTCGTGCTCGTGACGATGATCATCGTGTTCCGCGCCAGCCGGAACAACAAGACCGCGGCCGACTACTACGCCGCCGGTCGCTCCTTCTCCGGCCCGCAGAACGGCACCGCGATCGCGGGCGACTACCTCTCGGCCGCATCCTTCCTCGGCATCTGCGGCGCGATCGCCCTCACCGGCTACGACGGGTTCCTCTACTCGATCGGCTTCCTGGTGGCGTGGCTCGTGGCGCTGCTGCTGGTGGCCGAGCTGCTGCGCAACACGGGCCGCTTCACGATGGCGGATGTGCTCTCGTTCCGCCTGAAGCAGCGCCCGGTGCGGATCGCCGCCGCCACCACGACGCTCGTCGTGTGCTTCTTCTACCTGCTGGCTCAGATGGCGGGCGCGGGCGGCCTCGTCTCGCTGCTGCTCGGCATCCCCGACAAAGTCGGCCAGGGGGTCGTGATCGCCGTCGTCGGCGCGCTCATGATCGTCTATGTGCTCGTCGGCGGCATGAAGGGCACCACCTGGGTGCAGATCATCAAGGCGGGTCTGCTGATCGCGGGCGCCGGTGTCATGTCGGTCTGGGTGCTCGCCATCAACGGCTTCAACCTGTCGACGCTGCTCGAGAACGCGGTCGCCACCGCGGGCACCTCCGACATCCTGAACCCCGGCATGAAGTACGGGGTGTCGGATGTCGCGCGCCTCGACTTCCTGTCGCTCGGCCTCGCGCTCGTGCTCGGCACCGCGGCTCTGCCGCACGTGCTGATGCGGTTCTACACGGTGCCGACCGCGAAGGAGGCCAGGCGCAGCGTCGTGTGGGCGATCTGGCTGATCGGCATCTTCTACGTGTTCACGCTCGTGCTCGGCTACGGCGCGGCGGCCCTCATCGGGCCGGAGACGATCGCGGCAGCGCCAGGCGGGGCGAACTCGGCGGCACCGCTGCTGGCCTTCGCGCTCGGCGGGCCGATCCTGCTGGGGCTCATCTCGGCGATCGCCTTCGCGACGATCCTCGCGGTCGTGGCGGGTCTCACGATCACGGCCGCGGCATCCTTCGCCCACGACATCTACGCGAGCGTCGTGAAGAAGGGCAAGGCCGACCCGACCACCGAGGTGAAGGTGGCGCGGCGCACGGTCGTCGTGATCGGCATCGTGGCGATCGCGGGCGGCATCCTCGCGAACGGACAGAACGTGGCGTTCCTGGTGGCGCTCGCGTTCGCGGTGGCGGCGGCGGCGAACCTGCCGACGATCGTCTACTCGCTGTTCTGGAAGCGGTTCAACACGCGCGGCGCGCTGTGGAGCATGTACACGGGGCTTCTCTCGTCGATCGTGCTGATCGTGTTCTCGCCCGTCGTGTCGGGCGGGCCGACGGCGATGATCCCGACGGCCGACTTCGACCTCTGGCCGTTGTCGAACCCGGGCATCGTGTCGATCCCGCTCGCCTTCCTGGTGGGCTGGCTCGCATCCCTCACCCAGCGTGCGCCGGAGGATCCGGCCAAGCAGTCGGAGATGGAGGTGCGCTCCCTCACCGGCATCGGGGCGGAGGGCGCCACCCAGCACTGAGACCAGGCGGGGGCGGATGCAGTGCCTGGCGCCGCCCCCGCCGAATCCCCGCGCGTGGTGGGGGTGCTCGTAGCTCCAGCTACAGTCTCGCCGCCCCAGACGGTACGGGGGCGCCGAGGTCGTAGCTGGAGCTACGAGCACCCTGCCAGGATGGGCAGGTGACTGCGACGCGACCCGGGAGGGTGCCGCTGGTCGGGCGCTACGTGCGGCTCGACCCCTACACGGATGCCGAGCTGCCGGCGCTCTGGCGGGCGCTCGGGCATCCCGAGGTGCACGCGGGCGGATACGGCGGCGGCCCCGCAGGGCTCCCCGCGGATGAGGCGGCCTACGCCGAGTGGGCGCCGCGCTACTTCCCGCACGAGCGGGGCATCACCTACGTGGTGCGCATCGCATCCGGACCCCACCGGGGCGAGGTGGTCGGCGCGAGCAGCATGGCCGACTTCGACGAGGCGCGCGAGACCGCCCACATCGGCTGGACCGCCTACGACCCGCGCGTCTGGGGAACCCAGGTGAACGTGGAGGCGAAGCTGCTCATGCTCGGCCACCTCTTCGACCACGGCTTCGGCCGGGTGAAGCTGCAGGCGGATGCGGCGAACGAGCGCTCGCGCGCCGCGATCGCCAAGCTCGGCGCCTCCTTCGAGGGCATCGCACGCCGCGACCAGCGCCGCGCCGACGGGTCCTGGCGCGACGCCGCGATCTTCTCGGTGCTCGTCACGGAGTGGCCCGAGGTGCGCGCGGGCCTCGAGCGCCGCCTCGGCGACTGGGGCGAGCGTCCGGTGCTCTACCGCTCGGTGCCGTCGGGCTGAGGGGGCGAGGCGGGCACGGCATCCGCATCCGTCTCCTCCGGCCGCCGCCCCGAGCCGAGACTCAGCGTCGCCAGCAGGCCGACGCCCAGGAACCCCGCCGCCGTGAACGCGGATGCGCGGGTCGCCTCGCTGAAGGCGGCACGCGCCGCCTCCGCCGCCTCCGGCGAGCGCGCCTCGAGCCCCGGGATCGCGGAGCCCGCCGAGTCGACCACCGCGTCGATCACCTGCTGCCGCACCGCGCTCGGCAGCTCCGACGGCAGCCGGTCGTCGAGCTGGCTCGCGAGCGAGGTGAACAGCACCGTGCCGAGGATCGCGATGCCGAGCGCCGAACCGACCTGCCGCGAGGTCGACTGGGTGCCCGAGGCCTGCCCGCTCTGCGCCACCGGCACCTCCGCGAGCACCACCCCGGTGAGCTGCGCGGTCGCGAGTCCCACGCCGAAGCCGTAGACGAGCAGGCCGATCGCGGTCTGCCACCAGGGGGTGTCGACCGCGATCACGAGCGCGATGACGACGAGTCCCACGATCTCGGCCAGGATGCCGGCCCGCACCACCCACACGGGCGGCACGCGTCCCGAGGTCGCACC
Organism: Leifsonia xyli; assembly: GCA_003243275.1. Taxonomy (GTDB): domain Bacteria; phylum Actinomycetota; class Actinomycetes; order Actinomycetales; family Microbacteriaceae; genus Homoserinibacter. The sequence goes on from QFQR01000009.1 coordinate 47,326, forward strand.
CGCGAATCCGGATGCCACGAACGATCCGCCGGCGAGCGCCAGCAGCAGGAACCCGGTCTGCAGGGCGTCGTAGCCGAGCACGTTCTGCAGCCAGAGCGGCAGCGACAGGATGATGCCGAACTCGCCGAGCGACACGATGAGCGCCGCGATGTTGCCGTTGCGAAATGACGCCAGCCGGAACAGTGGGAACGCGATCATGGTGGGCAGGCCGCGACGTTCGCGGTGCACGCCCCAGGCCACGAAGGCGACGAGCGCGAGCGCGGCGAGGCCGAACGCGAAGGGGATGGGCGACACCTCGAGCGTCCAGAAGTCGGGCGTGCCGGCCTCGGAGCTCCACCAGCCGTAGCTGCGGCCCTCGATGAGCGCGAACACGAGACTCGTGAACAGCAGCACCGAGAGCGCCGCGCCCACCAGGTCGACGCGCCGCGGCACGTCGGCGCGCGACTCCCGCACCACGAGCAGCGCCCCGACCACGATCAGGATGCCGAGCGGCAGGTTGATGCCGAAGGCCCATCGCCACGAGAAGTCGGTGGTGAGCCAGCCGCCGAGCAGCGGCCCGACCGCCGCCATGCCGCCGATCGTCGAGCCCCAGACGGCGAAGGCGATGCCGCGCTCGCGGCCGAAGAAGGTGGCGTTCAGCAGCGAGAGGGTGGCAGGCAGGATCATCGCGCCGCCGAAACCCTGCACGACCCGCGCCGCGATGAGCAGCTCGCCGTTCGGGGCGAGGGCCGCGGCGACGCTCGACGCGGCGAACAGGGCGACGCCGATCAGCAGCATCCGCCGCCGGCCGAAGCGGTCGGCGAGGGTGCCGAACACCAGCAGCAGGCTCGCGAAGACGAGCGTGTACGACTCCTGCACCCACTGCACCTGGGTCGAGCTGATGTCCAGCTCGTCGACCACCGAGGGGATCGCGACGTTGACGATCGTCGAGTCGACGATGATGAGCGCGACGGCGAGCGAGATGAACACCAGGCCGACCCAGCGGCGGGGGTCGGGGGAGGCGGATGCGGCGAAGCCGTCGCGTGAGGCGGACACGGATCCCGATGCTACGCCCGCCCGTGCCCGGTACTCTCGCCCTATGACCGCCGACGCGCCCGCCGCCGCCCCTCAGGATCCGCGCGACGAGCTGCTGCGCTATCGGCAGAGCATCGACAACATCGACGCCGCCCTCATCCACCTGCTCGCCGAGCGGTTCAAGGCCACCCAGTCGGTCGGTCGGTTGAAGGCGGCGAGCGGGATGCCGGCGTCGGACCCGGGGCGGGAGAAGGAGCAGATCGCGCGGCTGCGGGCGCTCGCCTCCGAGTCGCATCTGGATCCGGAGTTCGCGGAGAAGTGGTTCACCTTCGTGGTGGCCGAGGTGATCCACCACCACGAGCGGCTCGCGGGCGGCGCGGAGGAGTGAGCGAGGCCTGGGACCCGCGGGCGCTGCCCTCGCTCGCCGGGCGCACCGTCGTCGTCACGGGCGGCAACGCGGGCATCGGCTACTTCGTGTCGGAGCAGCTCGCGGGCGCGGGGGCCCGGGTGGTGATCGCGGCCCGCTCGAGCGAGAAGGCGCAACTCGCGATCGCGTCGATCCGCGAGCGGGTTCCGGAGGCCGCGCTCGCCCACGTGCGGCTCGACCTCAGCTCGCTCGCCTCGGTGCGTGAGGCGGCGGAGGAGCTCGCTGCATTCCGTCCGCTGCATGCGCTGGTGAACAACGCGGGGCTCGTGGTCGCATCGCGGCACCGGCAGCTCACCGCCGAGGGCTTCGAGCTCACCGTGGGCGGCAACTTCCTCGGACATTTCGCGCTCACGGCGCTGCTGTTCCCGGCGCTCGCGGGGGGCGGCCGGGTGGTCGGGCTCGGCAGCGACTCGACGCGCATGGTGCGGCTGGATGCGGGCGATCTGTGGTCGGAGCGCCGCTATCGGCCGTTCCGCGCCTACGCCTTCTCGAAGCACGCGGTGCAGGGCTTCCAGCTGGAGCTCGCCCGGCGCCTCGCCGCTGCGGCCGATTCTCGGGAGTCGCTGCTCGCGCATCCGGGATGGGCGACCAACGGCTACGCGGAGAAGCGCCCAGGCATCACCGACCGCGATCCGCTCGGCGGGCGCTTCTTCGAGTCGGCCACCGGCTGGATCGGGCAGGGCAAGGATCGCGGCGCCTGGCCGGTCGTGCGCGCCGCAGCCGACCCGGATGCCGTGAACGGCATGTACTTCGGCCCGAGCCGCCAGCTCGCCGGGGTTCCGGTGCCGACGCGACCGGTCGCCTCCTCCGCCGACCCCGCGTTCGGCGCGGCGCTGTGGGCGGACGCGGAGGCGAAGAGCGGCATCCGCTTCCCCGTGTGAGCGCCCGGTGGTCTCGACGCGTCGCCTGCGGCGGCGCTCCTCGACCCCCCGCCGGCCGAGTACCCCGCGCAGCCGCGCGACCCGCCGGTTGATTCCCCCGCTCCTCTGCACGACCCGCTAGTTGATTCCCCCGCGCAGCCGCACTACTCCGCTGGTTGAGTAGCCCGCGTAGCGGGCGTATCGAAACCCCCAGGCCCCCCGCTCAGGCGAAGCGCGCCCGCAGCGGCTCGCGGAAGGTCGCCGCGAGCTCGTCCACGGATGCCGTGAAGAGCCCCTGCACTTCGAGCGCCGGTTCCGAGTCGGTGACGCCGATGCGCAGCACCGGGTAGCCGCGGCCCTCGCAGAGGCGCGTGAACTTCACATCCTCCTCGCGCGGCACCGCCACCAGCACGCGCCCGGTCGACTCGGAGAACAGGGCGGTCGCCGCATCCACCCCGTCGCGCACCAGCAGTTCGTCGAGGAACACCCGCGCGCCGACACCGAAGCGCAGCACGCCCTCGGCGAGCGCGATGGCGAGGCCGCCGTCGGCGAGGTCGTGCGCGGCGTTCAGCAGCCCCTCGTAGGCGGCCGCCGAGAGCAGCGAGGCGAGGTCGCGCTCGCGGTCGAGGTCGACTACCGGGGGGCGTCCGCCGAGGTGGCCGTGCACGATGCCGGCCCAGGCCGAGCCGTCGAGTTCGAGCGCTGTCGTGCCGAGCAGGTAGAGGTTGTCGCCGGCGTCCTGCCAGCCCGACGGCACGCGCCGCCCGACGTCGTCGATCGTGCCCATGACGGCGACGACCGGGGTCGGGTGGATCGGCACGTCGCCGGTCTGGTTGTAGAACGAGACGTTACCGCCGGTGACCGGGATGCCGAGCTGCAGGCATCCGTCGGCGAGTCCCTCGACGGCGCGGGAGAACTGCCACATCACCTCGGGGTTCTCCGGGCTGCCGAAGTTGAGGCAGTCGGACACCGCGACCGGGGTGGCGCCCGTGACGGCGACGTTGCGGTAGGCCTCGGCGAGGGCGAGCTGCGCCCCCTGGTACGGATCGAGGTAGCAGTAGCGGCCGTTGGCGTCCGTCGCGAGCGCGAAGCCGAGCCCCGACGACTCGTCGACGCGCACCATGCCACCGTCGTCGGGGTAGCTGAGTGCTGTATTCCCGAGCACGTACTTGTCGTACTGCGAGGTGATCCAGCTCTTGTCGGCGAGGTTCGCCGAGCCGAGCAGCCGCAGCACCTGCTCCTTCAGCGCGTCGCCGGATGCCGGTCGCGCGAGCCCGGATGCCGTGTCGGCGTTCAGGTGGTCGATCCACGTCGGGTAGGCGACGGGCCGCTCGTACACGGGCCCGTCGACCGCGACGGTGCGCGGGTCGACGTCGACGATGCGCTCGCCCTTCCACTCGATGACGAGCCGTCCGCCGCCCGTGACCTCGCCAAGCACGCTCGCCTCGACATCCCACTTGTCGATGACCGCGAGGAAGGCCTCGAGCTTCTCGGGGGCGACGACCGCCATCATGCGCTCCTGGCTCTCCGACATGAGGATCTCCTCGGCGGTGAGCGTGGGGTCGCGCAGCAGCACCTCGTCGAGCACGATGTGCATGCCGCCATCGCCATTCGATGCGAGCTCGGAGGTGGCGCACGAGATGCCGGCCGCCCCGAGGTCTTGGATGCCCTCCACGAGCCCCTCGCGGTACAGCTCGAGGCAGCACTCGATGAGCACCTTCTCCATGAACGGGTCGCCCACCTGCACGGCGGGGCGCTTGCGGCCGGAGCCTTCGTCGAAGGATTCCGAGGCGAGAATGGATGCGCCGCCGATGCCGTCGCCGCCCGTGCGCGCCCCGAACAGCACCACCTTGTTGCCGATGCCGCGGGCGTTGGCGAGGTGCAGGTCTTCGTGGCGGAGCACGCCCACCGCGAGCGCGTTGACGAGCGGGTTGGCCTGGTAGATGGGGTCGAACCAGGTCTCGCCGCCGATGTTGGGGAGGCCGAGGCAGTTGCCGTAGAAGCTGATGCCCGAGACGACGCCGGGCACGACGCGCGCCGTGTCGGGATGGTCGAGCGCGCCGAAGCGCAGCGCATCCATCACCGCGACGGGTCGCGCGCCCATCGAGATGATGTCGCGCACGATGCCGCCGACGCCGGTCGCGGCGCCCTGGAACGGCTCGACGTAGCTGGGGTGGTTGTGGCTCTCGATCTTGAAGGTGACGGCCCAGCCTTCGCCGATGTCGACGACGCCCGCATTCTCGCCCATGCCGACCATGAGGTTCTTGGTCATCTCGGGGCTGACCTTCTGCCCGAACTGCCGCAGCCACACCTTGGAGCTCTTGTAGGAGCAGTGCTCGCTCCACATCACCGAGTACATGGCGAGCTCGCCGCTCGTGGGGCGGCGCCCGAGGATCTCGCGGATGCGCTGGTACTCGTCGGTCTTCAGCCCGAGCGCCGCGTACGGCTGCTCCTTCTCCGGCGTCGCGGCGGCGTTCTCGACGGTGTCGACGACGTGCGTCGAGGGGATGCTCACGGGGGCGTGCTCCTTGCGGGCGGGGCGGATGCGGCAGCCCTGTCATCCTACCGGCGCGCCTTCCCGGCTCGACTCCCGCCGAGAGGGCGCAAACCGTGGCATCCGCGCCCGGGAACCACGGTTCGCGCCCTCTCAGCGCGTCAGGGCGCGGCGGATGCGCTCCACGGTCTCGGTGCGATCGGGGCCGAGACCGCGGGCCCGCACCCGGATGACGCGGTAGCCGGCCTCGGTGGCGCGGTCGAAGCGGCGGATGTCGCGGTCGTATTGGTGGGTCGAGGTGCGGTGCTGGTCGCCGTCGTACTCGGCGATGACGCGACGATCCGGCCAGACGAGGTCGAACCAGCCGATCTCGCGTCCCGCGCGATCGCGCACGAGCACCCCGCACTGCGGCTCCGGGAGTCCTGCCTCGTGGATGAGCAAACGCAGCAGCGTTTCACGCCGAGACTCGACCCCGTTCCGCACGAGGGCCGCGGCGTCGCGCGCGAGCCGCACGTGTCGCCCGCGGGCGGTGGCGAGAAAGGCGCGCAACTCGTCGAGTGTCAGGTGAGGCCGCAGGTCGAGAGGGTCGAGGATGCGCGGGTCGAGCACGAGGTGGTCGCCGACGGCCACGAGGTCGGGGAGTGCGAGCACCCCCGCGCACTCGAGGAATGCCAGCGCGGGGGGAGACACCGGGAGCGCGCGCCGGAGGGCGGCTGCCGCATCCGGTCCCGCGTGCCCCACGACGCCGGGGCGCCGCACGCGCGTGAGCCCCGAGCCCGCGGTGACGTGCACGGGGAAGGCGTCGTGCGGGAGCGGCGCGCCCCACAGCGCGGCGGCCGTGGGGCCCGAGAAGCGGTCGCCGGGGCGCAGCAGCGGGGCGTAGTGCCGCGCGGCCGTCGTCGCATCCCGCTCGGCGCCATCAGCTCGCACGCGCACCCCGTGGTGCGGGCGCTCGAGGTCGCGGCTGCGCAGCCGGCTCTCCCCCATCCCCGCGGCGAGCGCATCCGCGATCCGGAATGCGCCCGAGGCGAGATGCGGGTCGAGCGGCACGCGGCGGGGCACGCCCGATCATCGCGCGCCGCGCCATCCGCCCGTCGAATCTCTCCACAGCGTCGCCGAAAGGGCGCAAAACGTGGCATCCGCGCCCGGGAACCACGGATCGCGCCCTCTCGACGCGCGCGACCGCCCCGCTCAGCGGCCTGCGGCGAGGAGCGCGTCGAGCGCGGCGAGGGTCTCGTCGGCCCAGGCGAGGCTCGCGCGGGCGGAGTGCTCGCCCGCCGAGATCGTCATGAGCTGGTAGGGGCGCTGGGGGGCGCTCGCCTCCGCGTCGGTCTCGCGCCGCGCCTCCGCGAGCGTCGCGAGTTGCTGCTCGGCGATCCCGCGGTACTCCGCCACGAGTTCGCGACAGGCGCGCGCGCCGAGCACCTCGCCGAAGAAGAGGCGCAGCAGCATCCCGTTGCGGGGCGGGATGCGCGTGGGGCTTTCGCGCATGAGCTCGACGAGCCGGGTGCGACCGGATGCCGTGAGCCGGTAGGTGGAGGAGCCGGTGCGCCCGCCGTCGCCCGCTTCGACGAGCCCGTCTTCGCGGAGCCGCGCAAGGGCGGGGTAGATCTGGCCGAAGCTCTCGCTCCAGAACGCGCCGAGGTGGGTCAGGATCGCCTCCCGCAGCGCGTAGCCGCTCATCGGCTCGACGCTGAGGGCGGCGAGCACCGCGAGGTCGGTCTGGGTGGCGCGTGGCATGCGAGGAGTATATCTGCTAGACATATCCATATATCTGACAGAAAGGTTTGCGATGTCCCTCGACCCCGCCCTGATCGCCCGCGTCGCCGCGATCGTGGCAGCCGTGCTCTTCGTCGCCCTCGTCGCGTTCCAGCTCGCGCTCGCGCTCGGTGCCCCCTGGGGCCGCGCCGCCTACGGCGGGCAGAGCGCCGAGCTCCCCACCGCGCTGCGCGTCTCGAGCGCCGTCGCCGTGGTCGTCTGGAGCGCGCTCGCGCTCGTCGTGCTGCGCCGCGCCGGGGTGATCGGATGGTCCCCGCTGCCCGACGGCTGGCTGCCCGTCGCGATCTGGGTGGTCGTCGCCCTCGCGGCGGTCGCGATCGTCATGAACGCCATCACCCCGAGCGCCCTCGAACGCGCCATCTGGCTGCCGTTCGCGATCCTGCTGTTCGCCTCGACCCTCACGGTGGCGCTCGCCGCCCGCACGTGAGGCTGGCGGTAATCTTGCGCTGACTGGCGTTCCGGCCACTGTCGCGCGACCGATGCGTCCGGCACGCTGAACCAGGCCGCGCCCGCGGCCGGGACGGGAGGCGGCATGCGACGGCACCGGGTCGTCGTGCTCGTGCTCGACGGAGCGCAGCCGCTCGACGTCGGCATCCCCGCGCAGACCTTCCAGGCGCGCGACGAGCTGCCCTACGACGTGCTCATGTGCGGGGTCGAACCGGGAGCCGTGCGCTCGGGCGAGGGGATGTCGTACCTCGTCGAGCACGGCGTCGAGGCGCTCGCACGTGCCGACACCGTGATCGTGCCCGGCTACCGCGACCCCGTGCGCCCGGTCGATCCGCGCGCGCTCGAGGCCCTGCGTGCCGCACACGCCCGCATCGCGCGCATCGCCCCGACCACCACCAACGCCGCGACGGCGATCGGCCTCGTGCTGCCGCAGCTCGCGGGACGCCTCGACGGCTACGCCATCCGGGTTCCGCTCGCGGGCGTGCTGAGCTACACCGAGGATCCGATCGTCTCGACCGACATCGTGGGCGACCCGGCGTCGTCGATCTTCGACGCCGAGCTCACGAAGGTGCTCGGCTGCCACGTGAAGGTGGCGTCCTGGTACGACAACGAGTGGGGGTTCTCGAACCGCGTGGTCGACACCCTCGGCCTGATGGCGGGCTGACGGCGGGCCGACCCGCGCTCAGGCGGTCGAGGGCGGACGCACCCCGGCCGCCGGCAGGATCACCTTGTCGATGTTCGAGATCAGGAACTCGCGCGTGACGGGGCGCTGCAGCATGAGCACGTTGTACGACACGAGCGCCGGCCCGATGAGGATCAGCTTCTCGACGTCGACGTCGGGCGCCACCTCGCCGCGGGCGATCGCGCGTTCGAAGAAGACCCGGTTGACCGCGGCGCGGGGCTCGACGAGGGCGGCGTGCGCCGCATCCGCGAGCTCGGGATTGTCGGCGAGCAGCGACACCAACCCCGACATGATGCGCAGCTTGCGCTCGCCGTCGCGGATGGCGGGGGGCCGGATCATCGCCACCAGGTCGCCGCGCAGGGTGCCCGTGTCGGGCAGCGTGTCGGGGTCGAACTCGCCGGCCTTGAGGCATGCGACGGCGTCGAGCACGAGGGCCGACTTCGAAGGCCAGCGGCGGTAGAGGGTGGCCTTGCCCGCCTTGGCGCGGGCGGCGACCATGTCGACCGTCATCCCGTCGTATCCGGACTCGACGAGCACGTCGAGGGCGGCGTCCAGGATGTCCTGGTCGCGGCTGGGGTCGCGTTTGCGGCCGAGCTTCGGTCGGTCGTCGACGAGGTCGATCTGCGTCATTGCAGCCGCCTCCTTTCGCCGAACACGAGACTACCCGCTGATTAATTTCGAAACGAATGATATCCGGAACTCAATAGTATCGTATATGCTGTCCCGCATGCCTGAATCCTCCACCCCGCCCACCGCCGCCGCGCCCGACCGCCGCAGGTGGATCACCCTCGTCGTCGTCGGGCTCGCCCAGCTGATGGTCGTGCTCGACGCCACCGTCGTGAACATCGCCCTCCCGTCGGCCCAGGCCGACCTCGGCTTCTCCGACGGCGGCCGCCAGTGGGTCATCACCGCCTACTCGCTCGCATTCGGCAGCCTGCTGCTGCTCGGCGGGCGTCTCTCCGATCTCATCGGCCGCAAGCGCACCTTCGTCATCGGACTCGTCGGCTTCGCCCTCGCCTCCGCGCTGGGAGGTGCGGCCGGCTCGTTCGAGCTGCTCGTCGCGGCCCGTGCCCTGCAGGGCGCCTTCGGTGCGCTGCTCGCGCCGACGGCCCTCGCGGTGCTCACCACGACCTTCGTCATCCCAAAGGAGCGCGCCCGCGCGTTCGGCGTCTTCGGTGCCATCGCCGGTGCGGGTGGCGCGTTCGGTCTGCTGCTCGGCGGCTTCCTGACGGAGTACCTCGACTGGCGCTGGAACCTCTACATCAACGTCCTCATCGCGCTTGTCGCCTTCGTCGGCGCCCTCGTCTTCGTGCCCTCGGTGCAGCGCACCGGCCCGCGGCCGAAGCTCGACCTGCCCGGCACCGTGCTCGTCTCTGGTGCGCTCTTCGGCATCGTCTACGGCTTCTCGAACGCGGAGACCGAGGGATGGGATTCGCCGCTCACCTGGGGGATGCTCTCCGGCGCCGCCGTGCTGCTCGTCGCCTTCGTGCTCTGGCAGCGCCGGGCGACGCATCCGCTGCTCCCCCTCTCGATCGCGCTCGACCGCAACCGCGCCGCCGCGTACAGCTCGGTGCTCATCGCGGGCGCCGGCATGTTCGGCATCTTCCTGTTCGTCACCTACTATCTGCAGGTCACGCTCGGCTACACGCCGATCCAGACCGGCCTCGCGTTCCTGCCGATGATCGGCATGCTCGTGCTCGCGGCGCAGCTCGGCACCAACCTGCTCGTGCCACGCCTCGGCCCCAAGGTGATGGTGCCTTCCGGGATGACGCTCGGCGTGATCGGCATGATCCTGCTGACCTCGCTCGACGAGAACAGCAGCTACGCGCCGCACATCCTGGTGCCGCTCATGGTGCTCGGTACGGCCATGGGCACGATCATGCCCGCGTCGATGCAGACCGCGACGCTCGGCGTCGACCGGCAGTTCGCGGGGGTCGCCTCGGCGCTCGTCAACACCAGCCAGCAGGTCGGCGGATCGATCGGCACGGCGCTCCTCAACACGCTCGCCGCCACCGCGGCGGCCGACTACCTCGCGGCGAACGCCCCGGTCACTCCGGACGTCGCGGTGCAGGCGGCGCTCAGCAGCTACGCGACCGCGTACTGGTGGGGCGCGGGCTTCTTCGCGATCGGCGCGGTGCTGTCGGGTCTGCTGTTCCGTCGACGCAACCAGGGTCTGTCGCTCGCCAATGCGCACCTGGCGGCGGAGTCGGCACCCGCCGCCGTCTGACCGCACCGCTGCGGCGGCCGGGGGTCTCCTCGGTCGCCGCGGCGGCGTAGCCATGCCCGCGTGGCCGCCGCACCGAAGACCCGCCCGACCGACGCCGACGTCACCGCGTTCCTCGATGCCCTACACGAATACCACGGGCACGAACGAGTGGTTCATCGGCTTCTCACCCCGGAAGGCGTCGCTCACCAGCTATGGCGTGCACGACGACTACGCGGAACGCGATCCGCTGTTCGACGAGCTCGGCCCGCACACGGTCGGCAGGAGCTGCCTCTCCCTGAAGCGCCTCGACGCCGTCGACCCCGAGGTGCTCGAGCGCCTCACCCGCCGCGCGTGGGAGCGCTGGACCAGCTGACGCGGCCCGCTCAGACGCGGGCGAGCACCGACTCGATCGCCGAGCGGAAGAAGACGAGTCCGTCGACGCCCGAGCGCATCGCATCCGCGGTGTCGGGGCCGAAGCCGGGCTCGGTCGCGTGCTCCGGATGCGGCATGAGGCCGACCACGTTGCCGCGTTCGTTCGTGAGGCCGGCGATGTCGCGGAGCGACCCGTTCGGGTTCACGTCGAGGTAGCGGAACGCGACGAGCCCCTCGCCCTCGAGCCGGTCGAGGGTCTCCTCGGTGGCGATGTAGCCGCCCTCGCCGTTCTTCAGCGGGATGACGATCTCGTCGCCCGCCGCGAAGCCCGAGGTCCAGGCGGTCGCCGCGTTCTCGACGCGCAGGCGCTGGTCGCGGCACACGAAGTCGCCGTGGTCGTTGCGGATGAGGCCGCCGGGCAGCAGTTGCGCCTCGACCAGGATCTGGAAGCCGTTGCAGATGCCGAGCACCGGCATCCCGGCGTTCGCGGCGTCGATCACCTCGGACATGATCGGCGAGTGTGCGGCGATCGCGCCGCAGCGCAGGTAGTCGCCGTAGCTGAAGCCGCCCGGCAGCACGATCGCGTCGACGCCCTGCAGGTCGTGGTCGCCGTGCCAGAGCGCGACCGCGTCACCGCCCGCGAGCCGCACGGCGCGCTGCGCGTCGCGGTCATCCAGCGAGCCGGGGAAGGTGACGACCCCGATCCGCACCGCCATCAGGCGACCTTCACGGCGACGACGTCTTCGATGACCTGGTTGGAGAGGAACTCCTCCGCGAGTCGCTGCGCCTCGGCGAGCACCGCATCCGTCACCTCGCCGTCGACCGTCAGCTCGAAGCGCTTGCCGATGCGCACCTCGCTGAACGTGGTCGAGCCCTGCTTGGCGATGGCCCCCGAGGTGGCCTTGCCTGCCGGGTCGAGCAGTTCGGGCTTCGGCATGACCTCGACGACGATGGTGGGCACGGACGACTCCCGGGGTTTCGAGGGGCGGGGAACGGCCTCAGTCTACGGCCAGCAGCACCTCGGCCCGGTCGGCACCGCGGCGGATGAGGGCCGCGTTGGCCTCGTCGGGTCCGGTCGCCCAGGCGCGCGCCGCATCGGGGGTCTTGCCGTGCGCCACATGGCGCGCCACGAGCCGGTCGAGGCGGATGCGCGGGTCGATCGCGAGGTAGGCGCGCACATCGAGCAGGGCAGCCACGCCCTCCCAGCCGTCCGCGTCGTGCAGCAGGTAGTTGCCCTCGACGAGCACGATGCGATGCTCCGGACGGATGCCGACCGCCCCCGGCACCGCCTCCTCCACCTCGCGGTCGAAACCGGGTGCCGCGACCTCGCCCGCGTCGCGCCGCACCGCGGCCAGCACCGCGCGGAAGCCCGCGACGTCGAAGGTGTCGGGGGCGCCCATCCGCTCGCGTCGGCCGAGCTCGACCAGGCGGGACTGCGGCAGGTGGAAGCCGTCCATGGGGAGCACCACGGCATCCGGTGCGAGCGCGGCGGCGAGGTGGGCGGCGAGCGTCGACTTGCCGGAACCCGGCTCGCCCGCGATGCCGACGAGGAGGCGTGCCTGGCCGGTGGTCGCGCGCTCCCGCAGCAGCGTCGCGAACTCGGCCGGCGTCACGCGGGGGTCACCTCTCGTCGCGGTGGCCCGCGTCGGCGATCGCGTCGAGTCCGCGCGGCCAGGCGTCGTCCATCGCCCAGCGCGCCCAGTCGGCGTACCCGGAGGCGGACGGGTGGAAGCGGTCGCTCGCGAAGAAGTCGGGGCCGTAGGGGGGTGGCACCACATCCGTGATCATCCAGCGCGGGTCGCGCGCCACGACGAGCCGGGCCGCGCGCTCGAGGTTGCGCGAGTGCCGGTAGAGGGTGGTGCGCAGCGGCTCGGGCAGCAGTTCGAAGCGGATGAAGATGGGCAGGTTCGCCACCAGGATGCGCGCCTCCGGCAGGCGGTCGCTGAGCGTTTCGAGCAGGGTGCGCAGGTCGCGCGCGAAGGCGACGGCGGAGCGGGCGTGCAGGGCGTCGTTGGCGCCGAGCGTGACGAACACCAGGTCGGCGGGCCGGGCGAGCACGTCGGTCAGGTGCCGCTCCAGGAACTGGCGCGTGTCGGCGCCGTTCTCGCCGACCGCCCGCCAGATCACGCCGCGGCCGGTGCGGGCGTTCAGCTCGCGCGCGAGCGAGCCGGGCAGCGCCTCGTCCTGGGTGGCGGCGCCGGTGCCGGCGGCGGTGGAGTCGCCCGCCACGAGCAGTCGCAGCGGGTCGGGGCCGGCGAGCTTGCCCTCCCAGGGCTGCGCCGCATCCGGAAGCCGCTCGACGGTGGCTTCGAGTTGCTTCTTCTGGCTCAGGATGCGCGGTCCGTGCAGCACGAGGTAGGCGCGGCTCGCGCGCAGGCCTCGGGGTTCGACGGGGTCGGTCACGCTGCGAGTGTAGGTGAGCGGGGCTCGACGGACGCTGTGCCGCGCTCGTAGCCTGAGCGTATGGATGCGCAGGGGTCGGGGCACCGCACCGTGTGGGGCGCTCTGCCTCGCCTCCTGAGCGGGGTGCCCGCCTGGTTGCGACTCGCGCTGGGGCTCGGGCTCGTGGTGCTCGGGACGCTGCTGATCACCCGACCGCTCAGCTCGGCCATGGTGCTCGCGGTGCTGATCGGGGTCAGCTGCATCGTCTCGGGCCTGCTCGACGTGCTCGGCGCGAGGGATGCCGCCCCGGATGCCGCCCCACGCCGAATCGCGGTGCGCCGTATCGCCGGGGCGCTCTGGATCCTGGTGGGCGTCGTGATCCTCGGCTGGCTCTCCTGGAGCATCGCGCTGCTGCCGTTCCTGCTGGCCGGGGTGCTCGCGGTCGGCGGGATCGCCTCCCTCACCGCGGTGCTGCGCGGGCGCGCCTCCGAGCGGGTGCTGGCCGGCGTCGGCGGCCTCGTGCAGCTGGTGTTCGCGGCGCTGACCGTGCTGTGGCCTGAGCTCACCCTCGTGGTCGTCGCGGCGCTCTTCGGGGTGCGTACGGTCGTCTTCGGGGCGACCCTCGCGGTGCGTGCCGGCTTCGCGCTCGCGAACCGGGATGCCGTGCCGGTGCGCTGGGCGCGGCGCTTCGCGAACCCGCTGCGCTGGGTGGCCGCGGGTGTGCTCGTGGTGCTCGCGGCGGGTTCCGTGTGGGTGAGCGCCGAACTGCGCTCCGGGTCGCCCGTGGTGGACGCCTTCTACAGCCCGCCGGCGGATGCGCCGCTCACCCCCGGCGCGCTCCTGCGGGAGGAGGGCTGGCCGGGCACGCCGCCCGCCGACGCATCCGTCGAGCGGATCCTCTACACGACGACCGACCTCCGCGGCGATCCGGCGTTCGCGAGCGCGATCGTCGTGGTGCCCGACGTGCTGCCGGTGGTGCCCGCCCCGGTGCTCGTCTGGAACCACGGAACGACGGGCGTCGCGCGCTCCTGCGCCCCCAGCCTGATGCCCGACATGTTCGAGATCCAGGGCATCCCGGCGGTCGAGGAGGCGATCGCGCGCGGCTGGGTGGTCGTGGCGACCGACTACTCGGGGCAGGGTACGCCGGGTAACTTCCCGTATCTGATCGGCGAGGGCGAAGCGCGCTCCGCACTCGACGGGGTGCGCGCGGCGCGACAGCTCGACGGGCTCTCGCTGTCCGACCGCGTCGCCGTCTGGGGCCATTCCCAGGGCGGGCACGCGGCGCTCTGGACCTCGGCCATCGCTGCCGACTACGCGCCCGAGCTCGACATCGTCGGCACCGTCGCGATGTCGCCCGCGGCATCGCCGCTCGGCCTCGCGAAGCAGCTCGAGGCATCCGGCATCCGAGGCGCGTACGGCGTGGTCGCCTCGTGGGTGCTCGTGCCGTACTCGCGCAGCTACCCGGATGTGCGGGTCGCCGACTACGTGGCCCTGCCCGGCCGCGGGCTCGTCTACGAGTTCGCGAGCAGGTGCGGCTCGAGCGAGCTGCTCACCTCGGTGCTCGCCGCATCCGCTCTGGGTCGCGACCAGTCGCTCTACGCCGACGACTTCACCGAGGGGGTCTTCGGCGACCGGCTCGCCGAGAACGAGACCCTGGGGCCTTTCCCCTCACCGCTGTTCATCGGCTGGGGATCCGACGACGAGGTGATCTCGGCCGGGCTGCAGCGCGAGTACACGGCGGCGCTGTGCGCGACGGGCTTCGCCTACGAGTACCGCGAGTACCGCGGCTTCACTCACATGTCGGTGCTGTCGGCGCCCTCGACGCTTCCGGATGACGCGGTCGCCTGGACGGCGGCGCGCTTCGCGGGCGAGCCCGCGGCCGTCGACTCCTGCTCTTCGGGCTGATGTTGCGGTTTCGGCGCTGTGTGCGCCGCGCGCGCGGCACACAGCGCCGAAACCGCAACATCCGCGGGGGCTCAGCCGCGGCCCGGCACCGTCACGAGGATGCGGTTCGCCCACGGGTCCTCGAGCTCGACCGTGCGGCCGTCGTCGCGCGAGCGGATGCCGGCGTGCGCGAGACGCTCGCCGAGCTCGCCCAGGCTGTCGGCATCCGGAACCTCGATGTCGACCCGGCCGAGCCCGAGCGTCGCCTGCCGCCTGCCCGCCCCGCGCGAGTTCCACACGTTCATCGCCATGTGGTGGTGGTAGCCGCCGGCGCTCACGAAGAGCGCCTGGTCGCCGTAGTCGAAGGTCTCGTCGAAACCGAGGGCGTCGACGTAGAAAGCGCGCGCCGTCGCGGTGTCGCCGACCGAGAGGTGCACGTGGCCGACGCGCGCGTCGCCGGGCAGCGGGGCTGCGCGACCCTCCTCGGTGAGGTGCTCGGCGAGGAAGCGGTTGGGGTCGAGGTAGATGACGCCCATCTCGACGGTGCCGTGCGCCCAGCTCCATCCGCTGCGGTCGCGGTCCCAGTAGAGCTCGACGCCGTTGCCCTCCGGGTCGTCGAAGTAGAAGGCGTTGCTGACGGTGTGGTCGGAGGAGCCGGTGAAGGTGCCCGGACGCTTCTGGGCGACCGAGTAGACGGCCGCGGCGAGCGCTGCGCGGGTGTCGAACAGGATCGCGGTGTGGAAGAGGCCCGCCTCGCGGGGGCCCGCGTGGCGCAGCTCGGGCGTGTGCACGAGGATCACGACCGGCCGCCCGGTTTCGGCGCGCCCCAGCGAGACGCGGGGGCCGGATGCGTCGAGCACGTCGAGGCCGATCGCGTCGCGGTAGTAGGCGGTCATCGCGTCGAGATCGGCCACGTTGAGGGTGACCGCGCCCATGGCGGTGTCGGCGGCGAGGCGAGGGGTGTCGGTCATGTCAGGATCAACATACTTGATGCAACAACTATTCCGCGAGTCCAACTGAGGTGCGGGGGGTCTCGATACACCGCGCTGCGCGCGGCACTCGACCAGCGGGAGCGGGCGACCCGCGCGGCACACACCCACCGCGGGCCGAGCAGCGCCGGAGGCCCGCACCCACCGCTGGTTGAGTAGCGCCGCAGGCGCGTATCGAAACCGGCGACGCCGTCAGCGGGTCAGACGCTCGAGCAGCTCGCGGTAGCGTGCCGCCGTGCGCCCGACGATCTCGTCGGGGAGCACGGGCGGCACGCCCCGCTTGTCCCAGTTCGCCGCGAGCCAGTCGCGCACGATCTGCTTGTCGAAGCTGTCGAGCCGGCGCTCGCCGCCCGCGGCGTAGAGCTCCGCATCCCAATACCGCGAGGAGTCGGAGGTGAGCACCTCGTCGGCGAGCGTGATCTCGTCGGTGCCCGGGTCGCGTCCGAACTCGAACTTGGTGTCGGCGAGGATCACCCCGCGCGCCTCCGCGATCGCCGAGGCCTCCGCGAACACCCGCAGGCTCAGCTCGCGGATCGCCGCCGCATCCGCCTCGCCCACGAGCTCGACGGTGCGCGCGTACGAGATGTTCTCGTCGTGCTCACCGAGCGGCGCCTTGTAGGCGGGGGTGTAGATCGGCTCCGGCAGTCGGTCGCCCATCGACAGCCCCTCCGGCAGCGGCACGCCGCACACCGAGCGGGTCGCCTGGTACTCGACCCATCCCGAACCCACGAGGTAGCCGCGCACGACCGCCTCGATCGGGAACATGTCGAGCCGCGTGACGAGCATCGCGCGCTCGGCCACATCGGGCGGCAGCGGCGTCGACAGCACGCCGAGACCGCCGCGCGGCCCCGCCAGGTGGTTCGGCACGCCGAGCCGGTCGAACCACCACAGGCTCAGCGTCGTCAGCAGCGCGCCCTTGCCGGGGATGCCGGGGTCGAGCACGTGGTCGAAGGCGCTCACCCGGTCGGAGGCCACCACGAGCGCGCGGCCGGGTTCCGCATCCGAGAGGTAGAGGTCGCGCACCTTGCCGGAGTACTCGTGCCGCCAGCGCAGCGCCTCCAGCCGCGGGTCGCCGGGCGCCGTGGGGGCGCTCACCGGATCACCCGCGCGGCGATGTCGCGGCGGTACTGCCCGCCCTCGAGACGGATGCGGTCGAGCGCCGCGTAGGCCGCGTCCCGCGCCGCCGGGAAACCCTCGCCGCGTCCGACGACGCCGAGCACGCGCCCGCCCGTGGCGATGTAGCGGCCCTCGGCGAGCGCCGTGCCGGCGTGCAGGATGGTGACCCCCGGCACCCGCGCGGCCTCGTCGAGCCCGCTGAGCTCGCGGCCCGTGATCGGGTTCTCGGGGTAGCCCTCGCTCGCCAGCACCACGACGACGGCCGCCTCCTCGGAGAACGCGGGATACGGCATCCGGGCGAGCGTTCCCGTCGCGGCCGCGAGCAGCAGCTGCGAGAGCGGGGTGGTGAGCCGCGGCAGCACGACCTGCGTCTCGGGGTCGCCGAAGCGCGCGTTGAACTCGATCACGCGGATGCCGGCGTCGGTGAGGATGAGGCCGCAGTAGAGCAGTCCGACGAACGGCGTTCCCTCCGCCTCGAGCGCGCGCACCGTGGGCAGCGCGATCGTGTCGAGCACCTCGTCGACGAACGCGGCCTCTGCGCCCCAGCGCTCGGCGATCCAGGGCAGCGGAGAGTAGGCGCCCATGCCGCCCGTGTTGGGGCCGGTGTCGCCGTCGAAGGCGCGCTTGTAATCCTGTGCGGGGCTGAGCGGCACGACGTCGTGGCCGTCGGCGAGGAAGAACAGCGACACCTCCTGCCCGTCGAGGAACTCCTCGACGAGCACGGGGCCGTGCTGCAGGTAGTACTCGGCGTGGGCGATCGCGGCCGCCCGATCGCTCGTGACGAGCACGCCCTTGCCCGCCGCGAGGCCGTCCGCCTTCACGACGTGCGGGGCGCCGTACTCGTCGAGCGCGGCGGTCAGCTCGTCGAGGGTCGTGGCCCGCACGGCGCGGCCGGTGGGCACGCCCGCCTGCTCCATGATCCGCTTCGCGAACGCCTTCGATCCTTCGAGCGCGGCGGCCGCCTTGCCTGGGCCGAACACGGGCACGCCCTTGGCGCGCAGCGCATCGGCGACGCCCGCGACGAGCGGGGCCTCCGGGCCGATCACGACGAGCTCGATGCCGCCGTCGAGCGCGAACTGGGTGACGATCTTGGCGTTGTTCGGGTCGAGGCCGACCGTGTCGACGCGGGCCGCGATGCCGGCGTTGCCGGGCGCTGCGGTGATCTCGTGCCCCGCATCCTCGGCGAGGAGGGCTTCGACGATGGCGTGCTCGCGAGCACCGGATCCGAGGACGAGGATCTTCACCCGGACAGGCTACCGGGCTGGCGGCGCACCGCCGTGCCGGTGGCGGGCGGTAGCGTCGGGGCATGGCGGTCAGGCGGCGGATCGAGGCGGATGCGGGACGCGCCGCGGTGCGCGCCTGGCAGGGCGGTGCCGACGACCGACCCACCGTCGCCACGGCCGTGCGCTTCCTGCTCGAGCAGCTCGCGAGCGACCACGAGGGCAACTCGGTGGAGGTGCGCGTTCCGCCCTTCGGGGCGACGCAGGCGATCGCGGGGCCGCGGCACACCCGCGGCACCCCGCCGAACGTGGTCGAGACGGATGCCGCCACCTGGCTCGCGCTCGCCACCGGCGCCCTCTCGTGGGGTGCGGCGCTCGCCGAGGTCCGCGTCGCCGCCTCCGGCACCCGCGCCGATCTGTCGGAGGTGCTCCCCCTCCGCTGGGGCTGATCCGCGCGCACGGGCGTGCCTCCGGGGTACGCGACAATAGAGGGGTGAGCGACCCCGAGACCCCCGCACCCGCCGACGCGGATGCCGCGGAGCCGCGCCCGAGCGAGGTTCAGCGGGCCAGCATCCGGCGGGCACCGAAGCTCGGCGTCTTCATCCTGGTCGGTGCGGCGCTGGGCGCCCTGGTGACGCTCATCCTCACGAGCCTCTTCCCGGCCGACGAGAACATCGGTTTCGCGGCGAGCTACGCCTACTTCCTCGTCTACGGCATCCCGTTCGGTGTCGTGGTGGGTGCCCTCATCGGCCTCGCGTTCGATCGCCGCAGTCGTCGTCGCGCCCGTGAGGTCGACGTCGAGCACCAGCGCGTCGACTGATCCGGCGGCTTTCCGGCGGGTACGGGGTCGGCTAGCGTGGAGGAGGTGACTCCCCCTCCCCGCCACACCTTCATCGCCGACGCATCCACCGCCCGACGGATGGCGCGTGCCGAGTTCCGTCTGCGGATGCCGGGTGCCTACGTGGTCTCGATCCTGTTCGGCTGCTACGCGCTGCTCGCGATGGTCGGCGGCATCCTGATCATCGCGCCGTTCATCGTGCTCACCGGGCTCGTGTTCGCGGTGTTGGGCGCGGCGAGCGCGGCGAGCGCGGCGACCGTCTCCCGTCGCACCCGGGAGGCCGCCCGCGCGCTCTACGTGCCGGGGGCCGAGTTCTCGGCCGAGTACGGTCCGGTGCTGACGCTGCGCTCGCCGGGGCGCGAGTCGCATATCCCGTACCCCGCGATGTCGGCGCTTCGTCGACGCAAGGGTGCGGTGCTCGTCGCGATCGCCACCCAGCCGTCGTACGTCATGCCGGAGGAGCTCTGCCCGCCGGAGGCGTTCCAGGCGATCTCCGCTGCGCGGCACGCGCCGGTGCCGGTGCCCGACACCGCGGGTTTCGCGGGTTCGGTCGAGCCGGGTGGCGGGTTCATCTCGGCGGTGAGCCGACGGATCCTGCAGCGCGTCTTCCTGGAGCCGGGGCTGTGGTTTGCGGTCATCGCCCTCATCGTGATGGCGGTCGGCATGCCGATCGTCGGGGGCTGGCCGTGGTGGCTCGGGCCGATCTTCGCGCTCGGCCTGGTCGTCGTCCTCGGCGGCCTCCTCGCGCTGCTGCTCCCGCTGCTGGTGCGCCGTGTCGTCCAGTCGCTCCGGGGTGGTCGGATCTTCGCGAGCTTCGATGCGGAGGGGTTCGCCGTGCTCGACCGCGGGGTCTCGACTCGCCGGCGTTACGACACCGTCCGTCAGTTCACGGTGCTCGGCGAGGCGGTCGAGCTGGTGAGCACGGCATCCGTCGACCCGGAGCTGCTGCCGACGGCGCTCTTCCCCGCCGGGGTGATCGAGCGCCTCGCGGGCGCGCCTGATACCCGGCGCGCCTGACACCCGGCGCCCCTGATACCCGCCGCGCCTGACGGCACCGCGCCCGTGATCCGTGCGGGGCGAATCGGGGGACAACTCTGTCGACCCGTGCCTACGGGGTAGAACGCCATCCCGTTTACCTCATCGTCATTCGGGGGACGGATGTCGCTCGCCGGGGTTCACCGGGCACTCGCGTGTCGTTCGGTTCGAGCCGGTTCGGTCGAGGCATCCGACTTTGCCCATGGGCGCCGCCAAGGTGCTGCATAGGCGACACATATCCGGAGGTCTCCTCAATGTCCACAGCACCGCAAGCAGTCCGCGGTCGCCGAACGACCGGCGCCATCGCCGGCGCCCTCGGCCTCACGCTGCTCGCCGGTCTCATCCCGCTCAGCCTCGCGCCCGCCGCGATCGCCTCGACGGATGGCACCGCCACCACCGCACCGCTCACGGGAACGCTCTCCCCCCTCAAGGCGGACGGCACCGTCAGCGGCCAGCTGAAGGGCAAGGTCGACCTTCCGGTGCTCCTCGGCGACATCGGCAGCTACGTGCTGCCGGGGCTCACCGCCCCCGCAGGCGACACCACGGGCAACGGGCTCGCCGAGGCGCAGCTTCCCGCCGGACCGATCGACGGCGTCATCACCGATCCCGAAGACGGTGACGTCGACAGCGATCCGGGCCGCGGCATCGACATCACGGGCGGCTCGGACAGCGTCGTGCGCACGCCCGCCGGTCTCCGCTCGACCACCGAGCTGCGCGGGCTCACGCTCAACATCGCCGAGCTCAACGACAAGGTCGGCGCCGTGCTCGGTCGCGACGTCATCGCCACCGCGGATCGCGTCATCACCCGCGGCGCCGCGCACGTCAACGGAGCGAGCTCGGTCACCACCTCCGTCGAGGGGCTCACGCTGCTCGGCGAGCAGGTCGCGCTCGTCGACGGGCGCCTCCCCTCCGACGTCTCCCGCACCTCCACCGTGCAGAGCAACGACGTCGTCGCGCTGCTGCGCAGCCTCGGCGTCGACGAAGAGGACATCTCGCAGTACGCGGGTCTCGTCTCCAGCAGCAGCCTCGACGGCACCTTCACGCTGACCGCGAGCACCCCGGCGACCGGCGGTCTGCGCATCGTCGGCTCGCTGCAGATGCGCATCCGCGCCTCGATGGTCGCGGGCCTCGGCGCCGCCGACCTGCAGGCCAACAACGTCGTGCTCGACGTGCTCGTCGGCGCCGCCCAGGTGCAGACCCCGTCGGCGATCGCCCCGCGCGGCCTCGCTCTCGAGCTGCAGCAGGCGGAGCCCGGCACGAGCGTCGGGATCACCGGCGTCGGTCTCGTCATCGGTGCCACCGAGGTCACGATCGGCGGCACCGTCGCCGAGGTGTCCGAGGTCGCCGACAACGGCAGCTCGCTGCGCTTCACGATCCCCGCCGGGCTTGCGGGCGGGATGTACACCGTGCGGGTGGCGACGCCGGGCGGCGCCCTCGACGCCGGCCGCCTCAAGGTGCTCGCCGACGACGTCGTGCCGCTGACGGTCACCGGGGTCACCCCCGCATCCGCACCCGACGGCAGCACCGTCACGGTGAGCGGCACCGGCTTCACGCCCGACGCGACGAGCGTCGAGGTGACGGATGCCGATGGCGTCGTCGCGCGCGTCACCGCCGACGCCGTGCAGGTGATCCCCTCCGGCCTCAGCCTCGACTTCCGCCTGCCGGAAGGTCTCGCCCTCGGCACCGCGAAGATCCGCGTCACCGCCGCCGGCGAGTCGGGTGAGACGAGCATCCAGGTCGTCTCGCGCGTGCTCCCGCCCGTGCCCTCGACCGGCTCGGCCGCGGTGATCGGGATGCAGTCGACCTCGACGCCCGTGGCGCTCACCGTCGACAACTCCGGCACGATGACCTGGTCGGCACCCGTGCTCAACAACCCGGCCGGACCCTCGGGGTCGCAGACCGTGCTCGAGCTGGGCCTGCCCACGCTCGGTGCGGACGGCCGCGGTGACATCACCGACAGCGCCGGCGGCATCGCGGGCCAGGTGACCCGTGAGCTCACCGAGTTGCGCGCCACCGCCACCGGCACGGGCTACGGCCTGGGCCTCCCCGCGGCGTGGGGCACCTTCTTCAACACCGGCAACGTCGTGACGGCCGATCGGATCGCGGTCGCGGCGAACGTCACGACCGGTGGGACGACCGCCACCTCCGTGCAACTGCAGAACCTGCGCGTTCTCGGCAACCCGGTGACGCTCGTCGACGGCCGCCTGCAGACCGCGCAGGAGTTCACGATCACCCGTGACACCAACGACCTCAAGGCCCGCCGCGCCATGAACGGCCTGTTCTTCTCCGACGAGAAGGAGGCCTACGACCGTCAGAAGTCGGCCACCTCGGCCACCCTCTGGGTGCGTGTCGAGCCGGTCGCCGCGACGAGCGGGGCGGGCAACGCCACGGCATCCGCGTTCCGGGTGGTGGCGTCGGTCAAGTACAACTACGAGGGCGAGAACGGCGGCTTCCTGAAGACCCGCGCCCGTCACGGAACCGGCGGCAACCGCGACGGCGTCCGCGTCGACTTCTTCAGCGCCCAGGTGGCGCAGGTGAGCGTCGGGCGACCGGATGCGGTCGCACCCGAGGTGCTGCGTGCGACCCCGAACCTGGTCGACGCCGGTGACGAGATCGTCCTCAGCGGTCGCGGCTTCAGCTCCGACGCGCGCGTCGTGTTCGGCGGCGCCGAGATCACGCCGAGCCTGATCGCGGCCGACGGCACGAGCCTGCGCTTCCTCGCCCCCGTGTCCGCCGAGCCCGGCCTCATGCTCACCCGGGTGCGCACGGGCGTCGGCACGAGCGCGAGCGACCGCACCATCACGGTCATGGGAGCGCCGAGCTTCACCGAGCACCCCGAGTCGGTGACCACCCGCACCTCGCAGCCCGTGACCTTCACGGCCGCCGCGGCCGGCTATCCGGCTCCCGGCATCCGCTGGCAGCGTGAGATCGACGGCGCGTGGACCGACATCGAGGGCGCGACGGGCGAGAGCTACAGCTTCACGCCGAGCTTCGCCGACTCCGGCTCCCGCTTCCGTGCGGTCGCCACGAACGCGAAGGACAGCGTCGTCTCGAACGCCGCGACCCTGAGCTACGAGACCGCTCCCGTGATCACGGCGCCGCCCGCAGCGGGCAGTTGGCGCGCAGGCGACACCGCGCTGTTCTCGGTCGAGTACGACGCGAACCCGGTGGCGACCGTCAGCTGGCAGATCAACCGCGGAGGCGGCTGGATCGCGATCCCGAACGCCTCGGGGCCGCAGCTCTCGATGGTCGTGCAGGCGCGTGACCACGACGCCCTCGTGCGTGCGATCGTGCGCAACGCGATCGGCGAGACCTCGTCGGCGACCGCACAGCTCTGGGTCGGCTTCGACCCGGAGGTGACCACCCAGCCCGTCGCCACCTCGGTGCGCGCAGGCGCGACCGCGAGCTTCACGGCGGCCGCGACCGGCAACCCGCTCCCCTCGGTGCGCTGGCAGTACCGGATGCCGCTCGGCGGCGAGTGGATCGACGTCGACTCCGAGGCCTACCCGAGCGCGCTCACCGGCACGCTCAGCATCCCGGCGCTCGTGAGCTTCGACGGACTGCTGTTCCGCGCCATGTTCCGCAACTCGCCCGACGTCACCGTGCCGAGCACCCCGGTCGCACTGACCGTGCTGCCCGCCGTCACCGAGCCGGAGCCCGGAGCCGAAGGCCTGTCGGCCCTGGCATCCCCGCTGCGGCTCGACGCCTCGGCGCTCGTCGCGACGGGGTCGGCCTCGGGAGGCAACCTCTCGGGACTCGTCAACGCGGAGCTGTCGAAGGGAGTCGAGGTCGGCGAGCCCGGCACCTTCTTCCTCGCCGAGCTCGGCACCCCGGCGTCGCCCGGAACCCTCGAGAAGGTGCACCCCGCCGGGGTCGCCCTCGGCCCGGACTCGGGTGACCTCGAGGCGGGCTCCCGCTACGGCGAGGTGCTCGTGCGCAACGTCTGGGACTCCGAGGGCATGCGCTCCACCGTCACGGTGCCGAGCATCACGGTCGACCACCTCGCGCTCGACGACAAGGGCCGCATCGGCGCACTCCTCGGCCTCGATGAGATCCTGTCGGCGACGGATGTCACGGCCAGCGCCTACGCGCCCTCGGACACCGACTTCTCGACCACCACGACCGCGCGCATCGGAACCCTCCGCGTGCTCGGCGAGGAGCTGGATGCCGCCGACGGCTTCGTGAACGGGCGGCTGACCGCCCCGATCACCCGTGAGCGGGTGGTGCAGGTCGACGACCCGGCGGTCGTGATGGAGCGCATCGGCGTCAACATCGGCTCCTACCTCACCGAGCCGCTGCTCGGCTCGGCCAAGGCGCGCATCATCGTCACGGTCAGCCAGCCCAGCGCTCGCGAAGACGACACCGCGACGGTGACCGGCCTCCTCGTGACGGCACGTGCCGAGTTCGAGGTCGAGCTGGAGACCCAGGGAGTCGATCGCGGCATCATCGAGACGGCGCAGATCGCGACCGCCGGTCTGGGCGACCTGATCGGCATCCAGGTCGCGCGGACGGCGGCGGCGCGCAACGGCGCCGAGCTGCCCGAGCCCGCCACCCCCGGAAACCCCGGCGGCCCCGGCGGTCCCGACCCGGGCGGCCCCGAGATCCCCGACCTGCCGGTCGACTCCTACACGCCGACCGCGACGCCCGACCGTGTCGTGACGACGCTGACCGGCGACGCGGCCACCACCCGCACCCTCACCTGGCGCACCAGCCCGGAGGTCACCTCGGCTGTCGTCGAGTACCGCCCGGCAGCGGGTGGCGAGGTCGTCCAGGTGCCGGCGACGACCCGTGGCACGAGCGAGCGCAAGGCCGAGCAGAAGGGTGAGACCGCCCAGTACGAGGCGCGCACGCACACCGGAACGCTCACCGGGCTCAGCCCGGCGACCGCCTACAGCTTCCGGGTCGGCGACGGCGGGTCGAACTGGAGCCCGTGGCGCGAGTTCACGACGGCCGCGGCCGGATCGCAGCCGTTCGAGTTCCTCTACGTCGGCGATGCCCAGAACGACATCCGTGCCAAGTGGGCGGGGGCTGCGCGGGAGATGTACGACAAGACGCCCGACGCGCGCCTCGTGATCCACGCCGGCGACCTCATCAACAATGCGGACAACGATCTGCAGTGGGGTGAGTGGTTCGGCGCCGACCCCGACAGCGTGGCGAGTGTGCTGCAGGTTCCCGTCCCGGGCAACCACGAGTACCTCAACGGTCGGCTCTACGAGCCGTGGGGTGAGAACTTCACGCTGCCGAAGAACGGACCCCAGGTCGACCCGACCGCGACCAGCTGCGAGCAGGCGTACCAGCGCAAGATGTCCTCCACCTTCGCGAACGCGGTCTACTACGTCGACTACCAGGGCGTGCGGTTCATCAGCCTCGCGGGCACCCTCGCGATGTCCGACCTGCTGCCGACCGCGGGCGAGCTGGCGGAGGCCGGATGCACGGCCGAGGCGCAGATCGACGTCGTGAAGATGTGGGCGCAGCTCCAGGCCGACTGGCTCGACAAGGCGCTCGAGACGAACCCTGGCCGCTGGGCGGTCGCCAGCATCCACCAGCCGATCTTCTCGACCTCGGTCGGACGCGACAACCCGCACATCCGTGCGGCGTGGCTGCCGGTGTTCGAGAAGCACAACATCGACCTGGTGCTGCAGGGCCACGACCACACCTACGCCCGCGGCTACCTCGCCCAGAACGAGGTGCCCGGTCAGCCGAAGCTGCAGACCGGACCCGTGTACACGGTGGCGGTGCTCGGCCCGAAGATGTACGACCTCGACATGAACGCCGAGAACAACTGGACGCTCAACGCGGCACGCCGTGTCACCGCGTTCCAGGACACCCGTTCCTACCAGCGGGTCTCGGTCGACGGGGGGCGCCTCAGCTACAAGGCGTACAAGTACGACTCGGGCGAGGTGATCGACTCGTTCGAGATCTGCAAGAACGCCGAAGGCGACAAGCTCGTGGCGGACGACCCCGCGTCGCTCCCCACGGACTGCGAGACCTCGGGCAACCCCGGTGGCCCGGGCGAGCCGGGCGAGGGTGAGCCGGCCCCCGGCACGGTGCCCGCGCCGAAGACGGCGGAGCAGCTCGACGCGGCCGGTGCCGGTGGCATCAAGATCGTGTCGGTCGACGGACCGCGCGTGGTCGTGGAGCTCCCGCAAGAACGGGTCGGGGAGTGGGTCGCCCCCTACGTCCACTCCTCGCCCACCTTCCTCGGTTGGCAGAAGGTCGGGGCGGATCGGCGGATCACCCTGACCCTCCCGAACGGCTTGGAGGGCAGTCACCGCCTCGCCGTGCTCGACCGCAATGGTGGACTCATCGGGTGGCAGGCGCTGCAGATCGACCGCGCCTCCGACGGGACCGCCCGGGCAGCACTGGCATCCACCGGTGTGTCCGACACGATGATCCCGTTCGCGGTCGGGGGCGCACTGCTGCTCCTGATGGGTGCCGTGACGGTCCTCTTCGGGTCTCGCCGCCGCCGGGGGGCAGCGGTCGACTGACCCGACGAGAGGAACACGGGCGGGCACCTTCGGGTGTCCGCCCGTGTGACGTTGACGACGTTGCCGCCTCCGCCGCTCAGCTGAGCTGGTTGCGTTCGACCCAGTCGAGGTATTCGGGGGTCACCGTGCCGGTGATGTACTCGCCCGTGAAGCAGCTCATCTCGAGGTCCTCGATCGGGGAGCCCTCGAGGATCGCCGCCTTCATGTCGGCCACCTCCTGGTAGATGAGGTAGTCGGCACCGAGTGCCGTGGCGATCTCGGGGATCTTGCGGCCGGATGCGATGAGCTCGGCCCTCGTCGGCATGTTGATGCCGTAGACGTGCGGGTAGCGCACCGGCGGCGCGGCCGAGGTGAAGGTGACGGAGTTGGCACCCGCCTGCCGTGCCATGTCGACGATCTCCTTCGAGGTCGTGCCGCGCACGATCGAGTCGTCGACGATGAGCACGTTCTTGCCCTTGAACTCGGAGCTCATCGCGTTGAGCTTCTGCTTCACCGACTTCGTGCGCTGTTCCTGCCCGGGCATGATGAAGGTGCGCCCGACGTAGCGGTTCTTGTAGAAGCCTTCGCGGTATTCGATGCCGAGCTTGCGCGCCACCTGCATCGCGGCCGGCCGCGAGGAGTCGGGGATCGGCATGACCACGTCGATCGCCCCCGAGGGCGTGTACTGCGCGATCGTGTCGGCGAGCCGCTCGCCGAGCCGCAGCCGCGCGTCGTAGACCGAGATGCCGTTCATGATCGAGTCGGGTCGCGCGAGGTACACGTACTCGAAGGAGCACGGGATCAGCCGCGGGTTCTTCGCGCACTGACGGGAGTAGAGCTCGCCCGACCGCGTGATGAACACGGCCTCGCCTGGCGCCACATCCCGCACCACCTCGTAGCCGCCCCATTCGAGCACGAGCGACTCCGAGGCGACGACCCACTCCTCGCCCACGAGCCCGGCGCTGCGCCGTCCGAGGATCAACGGGCGGATGCCGAAGGGGTCGCGGAAGGCGAGCAGCCCCTGCCCCGCGATGAGGGCGATCGCCGCGTACGAGCCCTCGACCCGCTCGTGCAGGGTCTCGATCGCGTCGAACACCTGGTCGGGGTCAAGCTCGTCACCGCGGATCTGCGCCTGCAGCTCGTTCGCGAGCACGTTGACGAGCAGCTCGGTGTCGGAGTTGGTGTTGAGATGGCGGCGGTCGGTGTGGAAGAGCTCCTCGGTGAGCTCGCGCGTGTTGGTGAGGTTGCCGTTGTGCACGAGCACGATGCCGTAGGGGGCGTTCACGTAGAACGGCTGCGCCTCCTGCTCCTTCGAGGCATCCCCGCGTGTCGCGTAGCGCACGTGCCCGAGGCCCATGGTGCCGAGGAGCCCGCGCATGTCGCGCGTGCGGTAGGCCTCGCGCACCTGCCCCTTCGACTTGAACATGTGCACGACCGAGCCCTCGGAGGTCGCGATCCCGGTCGAGTCCTGGCCGCGATGCTGCAACAGGGACAGGGCGTCGTAGACCTGCTGGTTGACGGGGCTGGATGAGACGATGCCGACGATGCCGCACATGCCGCGGGCTGCTCCTGGGGTTCGTGAGACGCGCACCGGATGGGTACGTGTCATCCTCCCACACGCCCCCGCGGTATCCGGATGCGGGCGCCTCCGCCCGGAGGTGCGGCCGCGTTCACGCCCCGTTCGGGGGCTGCCTGTCCCCCGAGTGTCCCCCATATGGTGACAAGCGTGACCACCCGACTTCGTCATCCGTTCGTCCTCCTCCTCGCCGCACTCCTCGCACTCTCGCTTCCCCTCGCCGCCGTCAGCGCCGCGCGGGCGAGCGTCGTGGCGCTGCTCAGCGACCTGAGCAGCTCGACGGTTTCCTTCGACTCCGCGTTCGCTCCGGAGCAGACCACCTACCGGGCGACCGTGCCCAACACGGTCACCTCCTTCACCTTCACGCCCACGGCAGCCGACCCGAGCTACACGCTCGCCGTCTACAACGGAATGGCCACCGTGGGCGCCACGAGCGGAGTGCCCATCACCGTGGACTTGCGGCCGGGCACCAACACCTTCACGGTGACGGTCGCCGATTCGGTGAGCTCGAACACCTCGTCGCAGTACGCGATGTTGATCACGCGTTCCGCGCCGCCTGCACCCCTCTTCGATCCGCGGCTCTCCTCGCTCAGCGTGCTCGGCGAGACCCTGAGCCCGACCTTCGATCCCACGATCACCTCCTACACCGTCGCGGTGCCCTACACGACCACCAGCGCCACGGTCAGCGCCACGGCCGGCACCGGCGCCAGCGCCGGCGCCGTGACGATCACCAACCCGAGTCGCCCGATGACCGACGGCACCACGCGCCTCGGCATCGGCGGCAACCTCGTGCAGGTCACGGTCACGGCGATCGACGGAACGACGACGCGCACTTACAACGTGAGCATCGTGCGGGATGACGCGCCCACCGCGAACGTCGACCTGGATGCGCTGACGCTGTCGGTGGGCGCCCTCGCCCCCGCCTTCGACCCGGCGGTCACCAGGTACACCGCGACCGTGCCCTACGCCGTGCGCCAGGTGCAGCTCACCGCATCCCCCGCCGAGGCCGCCAACACGATGGTCATCAACAACGTGCAGATGGATGACGGCGTGCCGAGCACCGTGCCGGTGATCTACAACGGCGGAAGCTCCTTCGCCATCCGCGTCACCGCCCCCAACCAGGTCGAGAAGATCTACACGGTGCAGATCACGCGTGAGCCGCCGTCGACCAACGCCGACCTCACCGCGCTGTCGCTGTCCGAGGGCACCCTGGCGCCCGTCTTCGACAACGCGACGACCGCCTACGCGGCCGAGGTTCCCTACCTCACCACCTCGGTGACGGTGACGGGTGAGGTCGCGGATGCGACCGCCATCCTGCGGGTGAACGGGCGCGACACCGCGTCGGGTGCCGCATCCGCTCCCGTCGCGCTCCGGGTCGGCGACAACGCGATCGTGGTCTCGGCCACGGCCGAGGACGGCGTGACCGCCACCACGCGCACCATCACGGTGACGCGGGCCGCGCCCGACCTCGACCTCGCGAACCTCGCCGTGACCGCCACCGGTGGCACGCTCGCGCCGGTGTTCGACGCCGCGACCACCGCGTACACGCTCGATGTGCCGTACACGACGACGTCGATCGATGTCGCCGCGGCGGCCGTGGAGTCCGCGTGGACGGTCGCGATCGACGGGGTGACATCCGCATCCCGCACGCTCCCGCTCGCGGTCGGCACCCAGAGCATCACGGTGCGCGTCACCGCCGCCTACGGTGAGACCCGGGACTACGTCATCGCCGTCACCCGT
Organism: Leifsonia xyli; assembly: GCA_003243275.1. Classification (GTDB taxonomy): domain Bacteria; phylum Actinomycetota; class Actinomycetes; order Actinomycetales; family Microbacteriaceae; genus Homoserinibacter. Next base: position 76,854 of record QFQR01000009.1, read on the forward strand.
GCCCCTGCCGTCGCGCCGACGCTCACCTTCTCCCTCGGGTTCGGTGCCGGTGACGTGGCCGCGGGAGCACCGTTCACGGTGGGCGGCGACCACCTGCTGCCGGGGAGCACCTTCACCGTCACGGCCTACTCGAACCCGGTGGTGCTCGTGACGGGCCTCGTCGGCCCGAGCGGCATCGTCTCGTGGAATGGTGCGCTGCCCGCCTCGCTCGAGGCCGGCGCCCACCGGCTCGTGTTCGACGGGACCGCGGAGGACGGCACGGCGGTGAGCCGCACGGCGTGGTTCACGCTGCTGCGCAACGGCACGATCGGCGCCGTGTCGCTGACCGGACCGGTCGCCTACGACGAGGCTGCGCCCGCCGCGGCGCTCGCGTCGACGGGTGCCGACGGTGCCGGGGATCTGGCGCTCGTGGCGCTCGCGCTGCTGGCGCTCGGTGCGGCGGCGCTGCTGCGCACCTCGCTGCGGACGCGGCGCGCCCGCGCCTGACCCCGCGCGCATCCGCCCCCCGCGCATCCGGCCCCGCGCGCATCCTCGAGGTCGGAGATTCGTGCCATATGGTCGCCACGGGCGCCCGATAGCGACCATGTGGCACGAATCCCGAACCCTCCGTCGGCGCGAGCGAGCCCGCGTGTGAGCCCCGGTACGCTGGGCGTGTGACGAGCGCCCCCGCATCCGCGACCACAGGCCACGGCGACGCGAGCTACGCCGCAGCCGGAGTCGACACCGCAGCCGGCGACCGCGCGGTCGAGCTCATGAAGGCGTCGGTCGCCCGCACACAGGGCGCAGAGGTGCTGGGCGGGGTGGGCGGATTCGCGGGGCTCTTCGACGCATCCGCTCTGCTCGGCTACCGCCGCCCGCTGCTCGCGACCAGCACGGATGGCGTGGGCACCAAGATCGCGATCGCGATCGCCGTCGACCGGCACGACACGATCGGGCAGGACCTCGTGGCGATGGTCGTCGACGACATCGTCGTGGTGGGGGCGAAGCCGCTCTTCATGACCGACTACATCGCCACCGGCAAGGTGCATCCGGAGCGAATCGCCACCCTCGTCGCGGGCGTCGCGCGCGCCTGCGAGGCCACCGGCACCGCCCTCGTCGGCGGCGAGACGGCCGAGCATCCGGGGCTCATGGCGCCCGACGACTACGACATCGCGGGCGCCGCGGTGGGGGTCGTCGAAGCGGATGCGGTGCTCGGCCCCGAGCGGGTGCAGCACGGCGACGTCGTGGTGGCGATCGCGAGCAGCGGCCTGCACAGCAACGGCTTCTCGCTCGTGCGGCACATCCTCGACCAGCGCGGACTCGCCTACACCGACGCATCCGAGGAGCTCGGCGGCGTGGTCGGCGAGGTGCTGCTCGAGCCGACGCGTCTCTACACGGCCCCGCTGCTGCGGGTGCTCGACGAACTGCCGGGTGCCGTCCACGCCCTCAGCCACGTCACGGGCGGCGGTATCGCCGCGAACCTGGCGCGCGTGCTGCCGAAGGGAGCCTGGGTCGAGCTCGACCGCTCCACCTGGAGCCCGCAGCCGGTGTTCCGCACGCTCGCCTCGTGGGGCGCGCTGGAGCTCGCCGACACCGAGTCGACCTGGAACCTCGGCGTCGGCTTCTTCGCGATCGTCGCCGCGGATGCCGCCAGCTCGGTCACGCGCGCGCTGGAGGCCGCGGGTCTGCCGGCGTGGGTGGCCGGCCGCGTCTCCACGGCATCCCACGACCTCGGCGGCTTCGAGCAGGGCGCGAAGGGTGTCGACGGCGGCGCCGTGCGCCTGGTCGGCGTCTACGCCGACTGAGTCCGACCCGAGGCGTCACTTTGTGTCGCGCGAGCACCCCCGCGGGCGACACAAAGTGACGCCTCAGGCAGCAGCAGCTCAGGCGGTCTTGGCGTCGTCCTCGTCGAGGTCGTCGTCCTCGTCGGAACCGTAGGTGTCGACGTACTCCGGCCACTTCTCGAGGTCCTCCTCGAGCCGGGGGTTGCCGCCGAGCTCGCGCTCGAGCGCCCCATAGTTGGTGTCCGGGCTGAAGTACTTCAGGTCGCGTGCGACCTTGGTGTGCTTTGCCTTCTGACGGCCGCGCCCCATGCGTGACCCCCTCGTTTCAGAGCGATATGTGACGAAGAAAACTGCGGGGAGTCTATCACGCAGGCGCAGTTCCGCCCTGGTCGGCAGCCGTCGTCGCCCGCCCCCGGATGCGAAGAATCCGGCACCCTCGCAGGTCTCGGCGGGTAACGTGGGGCGGGTGACCGAGCGGCCGACCGACACCTCCGTCGTGATCATCGGCGCCGGCCAGGCGGGGCTCGCGGTCGCGTACTACCTGCGCAAGCTGGGCCTCGATCCGGGCAACGACTTCGTGGTGCTCGACCGTGGGCCGGGTACCGGCGGGGCGTGGCAGTTCCGCTGGGAGGCCCTGCGGCTCGGCTCGACGCACCGCGTCAACGACCTGCCGGGCATGGACGAGCTCGGCCTCAGCTTCGACACCGCCGATCGCACGCTGCCCGCCCGCGAGGTCATCGCCGACTACTACGGTCGCTATGAGCAGCACTACGAGCTGAAGGTCGTGCGTCCGGCGGATGTGACGCGCGTGCGCGCGACCTTCGACGGGCTCGAGGTGACCTTCGACGACGCCTACGGCGACCAGACCTTCTCGACCCAGGTCGTGGTCAACGCCACCGGCACCTGGGGGGCGCCGTTCGTGCCCTGGTACCCCGGCATGAACGACTTCCAGGGCCGCCACCTGCACACGGTGGACTACACGGATGCCGAGGCGCTTCGCGGCAAGGACGTCGTCGTGGTGGGCGGCGGCACGAGCGCGATCGGCTTCCTCATGGAGCTGGAGGGCATAGCCGGCAGCCTCAGCTGGGCAACCCGACGGCCGATCGAGTTCCTCGACGAGCAGGAGCTCAACATCGAGGGCGGCACGCGCGCCGTGACCCTGCAGGATGCCGCGGCGCGCGAGGGGCGCGCCCTTCCGTCGATCGTGTCGACGACCGGGGTGCCGCGCACGCGCCGCATCCAGTCGGCGATCGAGCGCGGGCTGCTGACGCCGAAGCCGATGTTCGCCTCGGTCGAGGCGGATGGCGTGCGCTGGCCCGACGGCACCTTCCAGCACGCCGACACGATCATCTGGGCCACCGGCTTCCGCCCCGAGCTGCGGCACCTCGCCCCGCTCAAGCTGCGCGAGCAGGCGGGTGGCGTGACGGTCGCGGGCGGCGCGGCCTACCGCAACGCGAACGTGTTCTTCGCCGGGTACGGGCCTACGGCATCCACGATCGGCGCGAACCGCGCCGGGCGCACGATCGCGCGGCAGGTGGTCTCCGCGCTCAGCGCTCTCGGCTACTGAGTGCGTCGAGCACGACGATCGCCGCGGCCGCCGACCAGGCCTGCGGTCGGCAGGCGGCCGGGTAGGGCACGGGCCGGGAAACCTCGGATGCCGCGTCGCCGCCGTGCAGCTCCGGCATCCGGTAGTCGAAGGCCGCCGCGGCCCCGAGCAGCCCCTCGGCCAGGATGCCCGCCTCGGCCACGAAGCCGTCGCGGTGCAGTCCGCGGATCGCGATGGCTGTGTCGTGCGCCCAGATGCTGCCGCCGTGGTACGAGAGCGGCCAGTAACCCCCTGAGCCGGTTGCCAGCGTGCGGATGCCGTAGCCCGCGTCGAGGCGCGGGGACACGAGCCGAGCCGCGACGAGCCGCGACTCCTCCTCGTCGAGCAGGCCTGTGCCGAGCAGGTGCCCGATGTTGCTCGTGAGCGAGTCGACCGCGCGCTTGCGGGCGTCGAGCGCGATCGCCGGGTAGCGGCCCTCGGCATCCTCGACCCAGAAATGCTCGCGGAACCGCGCCGCCAGGCGCGCAGCCCAGGCGCGCCATTCGCTGCCGTCGTCGCCGAACTCCTCGAGCAGCGCCGCGCCCCGCACGGCCGCCTCGTGGGCGTAGGCCTGCACCTCCACGAGCGCGATCGGGCCTTCGGCGAGGGTGCCGTCGCGCCACTGCACGGAGTCGCCTGAGTCCTTCCAGCCCTGATTCGAGAGCCCGCGCCCCGACTCGTCGACGTACTCGAGCAGGCCATCGCCGTCGCTGTCGCCGAAGTCGCGCATCCAGGCCAGCGCGGCGCGCAGCGCGGGGAGGAGCTCCCGGGTCTCGTCGTCGCCGAGCCCGCGGGTGCGGGCATCGGCGAGCAGGCAGATCCAGAGCGGGGTCGCATCCACGGTGCCGTAGTAGTGGGGCGGCAGCTCGATCCCCTCGTCGGGCAGCTCGAGGCTGGCACGGCGCACCTCGTGGATGATCTTGCCCGGTTGCTCGGCGGTCGCCGCGACGGTCTCGCGGCCCTGCAATCCGGCGAGGGTGCGCAGCGTGCCGTGCACGAGCCGTCGCTCGATCGGCAGCAGGAACCGGGCAGCCCAGATCGAGTCGCGTCCGAACAGGGTGAAGAACCAGGGCGCGCCCGCGCCCAGGAACTCGTCGCTCGACCCGATGCGGGTCAGCCGCAGCGCATCGAGGTCGTCGAGCGCACGTGTCACCCAACGCCGGAGCCGGTCGTCGGCCTCGCCGAGCTCGGGCACGCTCCAGGGCGCGGGCGATCCGGGCGCTTCCACCACGGCGAGTGCGTCCCGCACGGTGAGCGTCAGTGCGCGCTCCTCCGCGCCCCGCGCCGGCACCTCGATCTCCCAGCGGATGCGGATGCGCGAGCCGTCGACGGAGACCTCCCCCGCTGCGGCGTGGAGCTCCGCCGACACCGCATCGTCGCCCCATCCGGCCCCCGCGTCTCGTCGTCGCGGGGTGATCGCGACGGGTTCCCGGCCCGTCTTGACGACCTCGACGGGAGTCAGTTCGGCGTCGAGCTCGACGTCGAGCGTGAAGCGCAGTGCGCGGTCCAGCCGGGACTCGACGCGCAGCAGATGGTCGACTCCGTCGCCGCGCGCCGTGCGCTCGACGATGAGGCGCACATCCGGATCGGCTCCCGGGCCGTCGAGGCCGCGCAGCAGGGCGACGAAGCGGATGCGGTCGGCCGCGTCCTCGAGGGTCGCGATCGGTTCCGGGGTGGCACCGTCGACGCGCACCGTGAAGCCGGAGGCGACCCGCACATCCGAGACGTAGACACCGTCGATGGGTGCGGTCATCTCGCCGCCGGCGCGGGACCATGCCTGGGCCGGTGCCCGCAGCACGACGGTCGCGTCGTGCAGGAGGGGCTGATGGCCGGTGGCCTCGGGTGGGAGCATCCGGACGACCTTCGCTGCTCGTTCCTGCGGTGACCGAGCCGGGTCCGGTTGACAGCCTCGGCTCGCCAGGTAACATAGCACCGACAATTTGATCGATCAAACTCAATTGCGGGAATCCCGCTTGGATCGATCAAGAAGCGGGCCAAAGGAGGTTCGGTGTGACGCAGCTCCCCACGGTGGAAGACGTCGCGCGCCTCGCAGGCGTCTCACGGCAGACGGTCTCGAACGTCATCAATACCCCCGGGATCGTGCGCCTCGAGACGCGTGAGCGGGTCGAAGCCGCCGTGCGCGAACTCGGCTACCGCCCGCACGCCTCCGCCCGCCGCCTCCGCACCCGCACGAGCTCGACGATCGGCATCCGGCTCGACCCGCTCCCGCGCGGCATCTCCGGCGCGATCCAGGACCGCTTCCTCCACGCGCTCACCGAGCAGGCCGCGGGCCGCGGCTTCCGCGTGACGCTCTTCACGGCCCGCGACGTCGCGGAGGAGATCGAGCAGTACCGCAGCCTGCGCGACGGTGCCGACGTCGACGCCTTCGTGCTCACCTCCACCGCCTACGACGACCCGCGCATCGACTGGCTCGCGCGCGAGCGCATCCCGTTCGTCTCGTTCGGCCGCCCCTGGGGTGCAGGGAGCCTCGACGACGCCGAGCGGCTGTGGGTCGATGTGGACGGACGCGCGGGCACGGCGATCGCGACCCGCCACCTCGTCGGGCGGGGGCTTCGCCGCATCGGCTTCCTCGGCTGGCCCGAGGGTTCGGGCACCGGCGACGACCGCCGCGCCGGGTGGCGCAACGCGATGCGCGAGGCCTTCCCCGACATCACGGAAGCGGAGCTCGCCGAGCTCTCCACCGAGACGGTGGAGGCCGTCGCACAGGCGCGGGTGGCGGTCGAGCAGCAGCTGGCTGCGGGGGTGCGCCTGGACGGTCTCGTCTGCGTGAGCGATTCCGTCGCGCTCGGCGCGATGATGGCGATGCGCGAGTCGGGGCAGCCCCACTTCCCGGTCATGGGCTTCGACAACACCCCGGTCGCGCAGGCCGTCGGCCTCTCGAGCGTCGATCAGCGCCTCGACGAGGTGGCCACCGGCATCCTCGACCTCCTCATGGGAGCGACCGGTCGTCGCGTCCTCCCGCATGGGAGCGGAGCCGACGCGCTCGGTCACCGCCTCATCACCCCCCAGCTTGTCGTTCGCCGGTCGAGTCACCTGGCGCCCGTCGAGGAAGCCGAAGGCACCTGGCCCGGCGATCACATCAGAGAGTAAGGAAGAGCAATGAGCAAGAGAACGTGGGGCGGCGCCGTCGCTCTCGCGGCGGCCTCGGCTGTCGTGCTCACCGGCTGTGCCGGAGGCGGGGATGCCGGTGACTCGGGCGGCAGCAGCGCGCTGACGATCCTCATCGGATCGAGCGGTCCGGCCGAGACGACGGCCGTGCAGGCCGCCGCGGACGCCTGGGCGAAGGACAACGACGCAACCGTCAAGGTGATCGCCGCCGATGACCTGAACCAGCAGCTGAGCCAGGGCTTCGCCGGCGACGACGCGCCCGACCTGTTCTACATGGGCTGGGACCAGTTCGCGAACTACGCGAGCAACGGCTACCTCGACTCCTACGCGGGAAAGCTCTCGAACGCCGGCCAGTTCTACCCCTCCCTCGTGGACACCTTCACCTACAACGGCGAGTTCGTGTGCGCACCGAAGGACTTCTCGACCCTCGGTCTCATCGTGAACACCGAGCTCTGGGCGGCGGCGGGGCTGACGGACGCCGACATCCCGAGCGACTGGGACGGCCTCGAAGCGGTGGCGAAGAAGCTCACGAACGACAGCACCGTCGGGCTCTCCTTCGGCCTCGAGTACGCCCGTCTCGGGGTGTTCATGAACCAGGCGGGCGGAGCGCTCGTGAGCGATGACGGAAAGACGGCGACCGCCGATTCGGCCGAGAACCTCGCCGGCCTCGAGTACGTGCAGAAGCTGCACGACGAGGGCGTGCTGAAGTTCCCGAGCGAGATCGACGCCGGATGGGGTGGCGAGGCTCTCGGCGCGGGCAAGGCCGCCATGGTCATCGAAGGCCCGTGGATCAAGGGCATCGCGGCCGACTACCCCGACACCAAGTGGGCGGCCTACGAGCTGCCCGCCGGCCCCGGGGGCACGTCCACCTTCACCTTCAGCAACTGCTGGGGCATCCCCGCGAAGTCCGACACGCGTGAGGCGGCGGTCTCGCTCGTGGAGTACCTCACCTCCGACGCGCAGCAGCTCGCGTTCTCGGATGCGTTCGGCGTCATCCCGTCGACCGAGTCGGGGGCTGCGAGCTACGCCGCGAAGTACCCCGACTACGCGAGCTTCGTCGCGAGCAACGACTATGCGGTGAGCCCGGTGAACTTCGCAGGCTCGGCATCCGTCGTGGGCGACTTCAACGCCCAGCTCGAGGGGATGTCCTCCGGGAAGGTCGACCTGAAGGCGATCCTCGCCTCGTTCCAGACGCAACTGCAGGCGGCACTCGACGAGGCGAACGGCTGAGCCGGGTCGGCTGAACCGACCGTCCGGTGACACCAGGGAGCACGGGGAGGACACGATGAGCAGAGGGATCCGCGGCAACGAGGCCCGCTACGGGTGGGCGTTCACGGCGCCCGCGATCCTCATCATCGGCGTCTTCCTCGTGCTCCCCATCCTGCTCGCCCTGTGGGTGAGCTTCAGCGATTGGAACGGGCTCGGCTCGCCGCTCGGCAACTCCGAGTTCGTCGGCGGGGCCAACTACGCCAAGGTGCTCATCGACTCCGGGCTCGCGCAGCGCGACTTCGGAACCGCGATCCGCAACAACCTCTACTACGTGCTGCTCGTCGTGCCGCTGCAGACGGCGCTCGCGCTCTTCCTCGCCGTGCAGGTCAACCGACGGCTGCTGCGGGGCAAGGGGTTCTTCCGCACCGCCTTCTACTTCCCCTCGGTCACCAGCTCGGTCGCGATCACGACGATCTTCATCTTCCTGTTCACGGCGTCCGGGGCGGTCAACGCGGTGCTCGCCTGGTTCGGGGCGAAGGGGCCGAACTGGTTCGCCGATCCGCGCGGGGTGCTCCACCTCCTGCTCGGCACGGCGGGAATCGACGGATCGGGTGCCGCCGCCGACGGACCGCTCGGCCTGTCGTGGTGGGAGTGGTTCGCCGGACCCTCGGTCGCGATGTGCGTGCTCATCATCCTCGCGATCTTCACGACCTCCGGAACCTTCATGCTGCTGTTCCTCGCGGCGCTGCAGAACGTGGGTGCCGAGATCGAGGAGGCCGCGATGGTGGACGGCGCGGGGCCGTTCCGCACCTTCTTCTTCGTCACCCTGCCGATGCTCAAGCCGACGCTCTTCACCGTGTTGACGCTCGGTCTCATCGGCACCTGGCAGGTGTTCGACCAGATCTACCTCACGGGGCGCGGCGCCCCGGCCAAGACACTGCTGACGCCCGCCTTCCTCGCCTACGACACCTCGTTCTCCGACCTCAAGTGGGGTCAGGGCGCGGCGATCTCCTTCGTGCTGTTCGGCATCATCGTGGTGCTCACGCTGTTCCAGCGCTGGGTGCTGCGGGATCGCGACCTCGGGCGTTCCGGGCAGCGGCGCGAAGCCCGCGCGGTGGAGCGGCTCACACGCAACGCGGCGGCGGTCCAGGCGCACGCGGCACCGGCATCCGCGGCGACCGAGCGGGACGGGGGCGGGCGATGAGCACGCGCATGCATGCCGGACGCCGCACGGCGGCCCGCATCGGGCTCATCGCGGGCTACGTGCTGCTGGCGCTGCTCGCTCTCATCTACATCTACCCTTTCCTCATCTCGATCGCGGGCAGCTTCAAGACGGACGCCGAGGCGACCCAGCAGCCGCTCGGCCTGATCCCCGAGACCTGGAGCTTCGCCGCCTACGAGCGGCTCTTCACGACGGTGCCGCTGTTGCAGTGGGCCGGCAACTCCCTGCTCATCACGGTCATCGTCACGACCGGCCGGGTCTTCTTCGATTCGCTGGCGGGCTATGCGCTCTCGCGCCTCGCGTTCCGCGGGCGCGCCGTCATCTTCGCGACGCTCGTGGCCATCATGGCCGTGCCCAACGTCGTGCTGCTGATCCCCCGCTTCCTGATCCTCAAGGAGCTCGGGCTCTACAACTCCTACGCGGGCATGATCATCCCGATCGTGATCGACGCGGCGGGCATCTTCATCATGAAGCAGTTCTTCGAGTCGATCCCGGTCTCCGTCGAGGAGGCGGCACGGATCGACGGCGCGGGGGTGTTCCGCACCTTCTGGACGATCGTGCTGCCGATGGCGGCACCCGCGCTCGTGACCCTCTTCATCCTGAGCTTCCAGGGCTCGTGGAACGAGTTCGCGCATTTCGTCGTGTCGCGCAACGACCCCGACCTCAACACGCTCACGACGGGGGTCGCCTCCCTGACCTCGGGTCAGCTGGGAAGCGGCAACCAGTACCCGCTGCAGCTCGCGGCGGCCGTGCTCATGTCGATCCCGGTCGCGGTGCTGTTCTTCGTCTTCCAGCGCCGCATCATGTCGACCTCGGAGGGCGGCGAGAAGGGCTGAGTGCGGCACAAACGCTGCAGCGTTTGGCCTCATGCCGCAGGTATCGCAGGCGCGCGGGCGCAAGCGCTACAGCGTTTGTCACCTCTTCCGTGAGCGCGGCGGACTCTGCGGGGCGCGCACCGGCGGACGGATGGGCTCGCCGCGGCGGTCCTGACCCGGCAGCGGCCGCGAGCGGCGCCCGTAGATGAGGTCGGAGGAGTCGAGCAGCCACGGCACGAGCGCCACCACGACGCCGTGCACGAGCAGCAGCTTGTGGCGGATGCGGCGGGCCTTGTGGTTGTGCAGGAAGTTCTCCCACCAGTGCCCCACGATGTACTCCGGCAGGTACACCGTGGCGACCTCCGAGCCGTGCTCCTCGCGGTGCTTCTTGATGTACTTGATGAGCGGCATCGAGATGTCGCGGTAGGGCGAGGAGATGATGCGCAGCGGCACCCGGATGTTGTGCGCCGCCCACTGCTTCTCGAGCGCGGCGCTCGCCTCGTCGTCGATCGACACGTGCACCGCCTCGATCGTGTCGTGCTTGGCCGCGATCGCGTAGTCGAGTGCCTTCAGCACCGGCTTCGAGAGCCGGCCGACGAGCACGATCGCGTGGTCGCCGGTCGCGCCGAACATGGTGGTCGCATCCGGGGCGATCTCGCGGTCGACATCCCGGTAGTACCGGTTGACCCCGATCATGAGCAGGATCAGCACCGCCATCACGACGAACACGATCCAGGCGCCGTGGGTGAACTTGGTGATCGTGACGATGACGAGCACGGATGCCGTCATGAGCGCGCCGAGACCGTTGATGAGCAGTCCGCGCCAGACCGGGCCCGCCTTCTGGGCCCGGGAGCGCAGGATCCCGATCCAGTGCTTGACCATGCCGATCTGCCCGAGCGTGAACGAGATGAACACGCCGATGATGTACAGCTGGATGAGCACCGTGACGTTCGCCTGCGCGCCCACCAGCAGGATGACGGCGACCGCCGACAACGCGAGCACGCCGTTCGAGTAGATGAGCCGGTCGCCACGCGTCGCGAGCGCCTTCGGGGCGTAGCCGTCCTGGGCGAGCACCGATCCGAGCAGGGGGAAGCCGTTGAACGCGGTGTTCGCCGCGAGCAGCAGCACCGCCGCGGTGGCGGCCTGGATGATGAAGAACGGGATCGTGTTGTTGCCGAAGGTGGCGGAGGCGATCTGCGCGATGAGGCTGCGCTGCGGGTCGGTCGCGCACTGCGCCCAGCCGATGAGGTCGCACGGGTTCTCGGAGTACTGCACGCCGGTGAGCAGGGCCACCGCGGTGAGGCCGGAGAACAGCACGATCGCGATCGTCCCCATCGCGACGAGCGTCTTCTGCGCGTTCTTGATCTTGGGGCGGCGGAACGCGGGAACGCCGTTCGAGATCGCCTCCACGCCGGTGAGGGCGGCGCATCCGCTCGCGAAGGAACGCAGCAGCAGGAGCACGAACGCGGCCTGGGTGAGCTCGTGGGCTTTCACGCCGTAGTCGGCGCTCTCGGCGACGGGGGCGTCGCCGAGGAGCATCCGGATGATCGCGGTCACCACCATCACGGCGATCGACCCGATGAAGAGGTAGGTGGGAACCGCGAATGCCTTCGAGGCCTCGCGCACCCCGCGCAGGTTGATGGCCGCGAGCACGATCACGAACCCGACGGCGATCTCGACGCGCCAGCCGTTGAGGGCGGGGATGGCCGAGATGATGTTGTCGACCCCGGATGCGACCGAGACGGCGACGGTGAGGATGTAGTCCACGAGGAGGGCGGCGGCGACGACGACGCCGGCCTTCTCGCCGAGGTTCTTCGACGCCACCTCGTAGTCGCCGCCGCCCGAGGGGTAGGCCTTGATGAGCTGGCGATAGGAGGCGACCACGACGATCAGCAGCACCACCACGCAGGCCGCGATCCAGGGGCCGAGCAGCAGCAGGCTGGTGCCGCCGAGCAGCAGGATCATCAGCAGCTCCTGCGGCGCGTAGGCCACCGAGGAGAGCGGGTCGCTCGCGAAGATCGGCAGCGCGAGATGCTTCGGGAGCAGCTGCCCTTCGAGCGTGGAGGTGGGCAGCGGGTCGCCGATGAGCCAGTTCTTGGCGGATCTCGGCGCGTCGTCTGAGGCGGTTTCGCCCTCGTGAGTCACGGCGGGAAAGCATACGCTTTCACGGCGTCGCGTCAACTTCGGCACGCGCCGCCCCCGGCTCCCGCCCCTCCCCCTAGGATCGTCCGGTGACGAGTGCGGGGCGCAGACGGCGGTGGCCGTGGATCGTGGGGGCGATCGCGGTCGTGCTCCTCGTCCCCGCGGCGGTGCTCGGCATCCCGATCCTGTTGCACCAGGACGGCGGCTCCGCCAACCAGGAGACGCCAGGCGAGGAGTGGCCGACCGCGGTGACGGCGACCGGCGACGACGGCCGCACGCGCGAGCTGAGCGTCATCTCACCCGACCCGGGCGGTGTCGTCGACACCTCTGCGCTGACGGTGGGGGAGCACCTCGTGGTGAGCGGCACCGGATACGACGCGGGCCAGGGCATCTACGTCGCCATCTGCGTCATCCCCGACGATCCGGCGACGAAGCCCGGCCCGTGCCTCGGCGGGGTGCCGTCGACGGACGCCTCTGCCGGCGCGAACGCGGGCGCGGAGGGTGAGATCCAGTGGGCGCCGAGCAACTGGATCAACGACGACTGGGCCTGGAAGCTCTTCGGCGCGCGCGCCTACGACGACGTCGCCACGGGCACCTTCACGGCCTACCTGGAGGTGGCCGCCCCGGTCGGCGAGGGCTACGACTGCACGGTGGACCGCTGTGCGATCTACACCCGCAACGATCACACCGCGCTCGGTGACCGCGTGCAGGACCTCTACATCCCGGTCGGCTTCCGCTGAGTCGGTGATCGCGAGGCGCTTCGCCGGAGGCAGGCCCCGCAGGTGGTCGAGGAGCGCCGCGAAGCGCCGCGTCTCGAGACCCCGTCACCCCCGCAGCGCCGCCGTCACCTCGCGCCGCACCTCGTCGAGCCGCGTGGTGAGCAGCTCGACGGCGTCCGAGGCGAGGCTCCCCGCGGCGTACTGCGACCGCAGCTCGCTGCGCAGTTCCGCGCGGAAGGCGGTGAGCGCCGCATCCGCCACCTGCAGGTGCTCGCGGGATGCCGCGCGCGCGTCGGGACCCGGTTCGACCCGCACGCCCCGCGGCGGTGCCTCGCTGCGGGCGTCGCGCGCGGCAGAGGCGAGGTCGGCCTTGAGCGAGCGCATGGCATCGTTCACCGAGCTGCGCACCTCGTCGGCGAGGCGCCGCACCGAGTCGGTGACATCCGTCTCGATCGCGTCGATCTCGTCCCGCCGGGATGCCAGCTCGGCACGGCCCGCATCCGTGATCGCGTAGACGGTGCGGCGTCCGTCCGACTCCTTCGTGACGAGGCCCTCCTCCTGCAGCTTCGCGAGCCGCGGGTAGATGGTGCCGGCGCTCGGCACGTAGGTGCCGCCGAAGCGGTCGCTGAGAGCCTGGATGAGCTCGTAGCCGTGCTGCGGCTGCTCGTCGAGCAGGCTCAGCAGGTAGAGCCGCAGGTGGCCGTGGGCGAAGACCGGCGGGGTCACGTGCGCACCGTGTGCAGGATGCTGACGTCGCCGCCGACGGTGTTGACGCGCACATCCGTCCAGCGTTCGGCGAGCTCGCCGTGGCGCGCGGTGTAGCGGCCCTTGACGACGGTGATCGACTGCGCGTCGAGCTGCAGCTTGCCGCCGACCGTCTGCACGGTGAAGCTCGCGGGGGCATCCGGGTCGAAGCGTGCGGTGACGGCGCCCGAGACCGTGTTGACGTGCACGGCATCCGGGATGCCGGTGGCGTCGAGCATGACCTCGCTCGAGACGCCGTCGACGTCGAACTTCGTGATGGCGCCGGATGCGATGACGTCGCCCGAGACGGTGTTGATGCCGACGTGCCCCGTGTGGTCGCGCACGGTGATCTCGCCGCTGACCGAGTTGGCGGCGAGCTTGCCGCTGAGCCCGTCGGCGACGAGGTCGCCCGAGACGGTGTTGAGCTGCGCGTCGGCGTCGAGGCCCGCGACGAGGGCGTTCGCGGAGACGACGCCGAGGGTGACGGCCACGTCGCGCGGCACGAGCACGCTCACCTCGGCGGTGATCTTCGAGCCGAAGTTCTTGAAGACGTCGATCCAGTTGTCCCAGCGCAGCTGCGGGTGGTCGATCTCGAGCCGGTCGCCGTCGAGCTGCACGAGCAGCTCGCGTCCGACGACCGAGTGCACCTCCACGAGCACGCCGGGCTCATCGTGGCCGACGATGTCGACGTGTCCGCCGACGAGGCCCACCTTGAGGCGTCGGATGCTCTCCACGTCGATGGTCTTGGGGCCGTCGAGCAGCCACTTCTCCTGAGCCATCCGGCTCTCCCTTCGTGTCCCGGATGCCGTGTCCTGGCATCCGTCAACGCGATATATCGCGTCCGTAGAACTCACGATATATCGCGTCCGTCGAACCCGCAAGCTGTTCTTCGCGCCCTCCCGCCTCCGCCCCGCCTCGCCGTCACGAGCGTGGGTGGGGGTGGGTGTGTGTGTGTCGAAAATGCAGGAGAGCCCGGGCGTGTCCCGCGAGGGAGGGCGCTGATTGCCGGCACTCGGCGCGGATACTCCTGCATTTTCGACACACGCACATACGCACATACGCACACACGCGGCAGCGGGTGAGGGGCGGGGACGGATGGGGCGACGACGCCCCCGGATGCCTGTTCTCATCCGGGGGCGTCGCGGTCGCGAGGGGTGGCGCTACGGCAGCAGCGTCGGGTCGACCGGCACCTGGCGGTAGCCGTCGGTGCTGACGACCACCGCCGTGGCGACGGCTCCCCAGAGGGCGAGCGCGCCGAGGGAGAGGAGGACGACCATCATGCGATCACCTCCCCCGACGGTGTCGTGTCGGCCGCCGGGCGTCGCACGGATGCCTCGGGCACCCGGAGCAGCGGAAGCGTCACGCCGACCATCGGGCCCACGAGCAGCGCGAACGCGAGCGTGCCGATGCCGACCTGGCCGCCGAGCAGCCAGCCGACCGTGAGCACCGTCACCTCGATGCCGGTGCGCACCATCCAGATCTTCCAGCCCCAGCGGGCGTGGATGCCGGTCATCAGGCCGTCGCGCGGGCCGGGCCCGAGGCGCGCGCCCACGTAGAGGCCGGTGGCCACGGCGAGCATTGCCAGGCCGCCCGCGAACATGAGGCCCTGCAGCACCGGCTCGTGCTGCTGCGGGATCACCGCGAGGCCGATGTCGGCCGCCGGTCCGATGAGCAGGATGTTGAGCACGGTGCCGACGCCGGGCTTCTGGCGGATGGGGATCCACAGCAGCAGCACGATCGCGCCGACCACGACGGTGATGACCCCGAAGGTGAGGCCGGTCTGCCGCACGAGCCCCTGCGTGAGCACATCCCACGGGGCCACGCCGATGCCGGCGCGCACCATCATGGCGATGGCGATGCCGTAGAGGAACAGGCCGACGAGCAGCTGCGCGATGCGGCGGGTCCAGAGCAGTGGCGGGGTCACACGAGCAAGTCCACTCGAAGATTGGCCCTCCAGCAAGAGTCCAATCTGGCTAGACTGGCCGTGTGAACACCCTCTCCGCGCGTGCATTGGCCTTGCTCATGGTCGATTGGCGCAGGTCCGACGGGCCCGCCTACCTGGCGCTCGCCGACCGCATCCGCCTGCTCGTGCTCGACGGCCGCATCCCGCTCGGCACCCGCCTGCCGGCCGAGCGCGAACTCGCCGGCCACCTCAACCTCAGCCGCACCACCGTCTCCGCCGCCTACGCCGAGCTCCGCGATCGCGGCTACCTCGACAGCGTGCGCGGCTCGGGCAGCACCGCCCGGCTCCCGCAAGACGGCAGCGTCGACCTCGACCTGCTCGCGGATGCCCCGCTCGACTTCTCGAAGGCGTCGCTGCCCGCGCTCCCCGTCGTCGCGGATGCCGCGGTCGCCGCCGCCGCGCGGCTGCCGAGCTTCCTCCCCGACAGCGGCTTCGACCCCTTCGGCCTGCTGCTGCTGCGCCGCGCCATCGCCGACCGCTACACCGAGCGCGGGGTGCCGACCGACCCCGAGCAGCTCATGATCACCGTCGGCGCGCAATCCGCCATCCACCTCGTCGCGCGCACCCTGCTCGGCCGCGGCGACCGCGCGATCGTCGAGTCCCCCGGCTACCCGCACGCCTTCGAGGCGCTCAAAGCCGCGGGAGCCCGCCTCGTGCCGGTCGCCGTCACGACCGACGAGGGCTGGGATCTCGCCGGCCTCGAACAGGCCTTCCAACGCACCAGCCCCACGCTCGCCTACCTGATGCCCGAGTTCCATAACCCCACCGGCCGCACCATGGACGAGCCCACCCGGGCCCGCGTGCTCGAGCTCGCCCAGCGCGAAGGCACCACGCTCGTGGTCGACGAGACCATGACCGGCCTCGGCCTCGACGGGCAGACCCGCCCGGCTCCCTTCCCGGTCGTGCCGGGCGTCGTGACCATCGGATCCGTCGGCAAGTCGATCTGGGGCGGCCTGCGCATCGGCTGGGTGCGGGCCGAGCGCGAACTCATCCAGCGCATCGCACGGGTGCGCTTCGCGAGCGACCTCGGCACCCCCATCCTCGACCAGCTCCTCGTGGCCGAACTCGTGCCCAACTACGAGCAGCTCCTCGCCGGGCGCCGCGCCTACCTGCGCCAGGGCCGCGATCACCTGGCCAAGCGCATCCGCCAGCAGCTCCCGGAGTGGCGGATGCCGCACGTCGAGGGTGGCATCGTCGCGTGGGTGAACCTCGGCGCGCCCGTGAGCTCCCAACTCGCGCTCGCCGCGCGCACCGAGGGGCTCGTGATCGGAGCGGGCCCGCGGTTCGGGCTCGACGGGGTGTTCGAGCGCTTCCTGCGCATCCCGTTCGGGATGCCGGCCGACCAGCTCGACCGCGGCGTCGACGCGCTCGCCGCCGCCTGGCACGCGGTCACCCGCCGCGGCCTGCGCCTCGACGACGCCGACCTCGCCCACGTCGTGTGACCCACGCTCGCTGAGCGCTCGGGAGCGGCAGGCGCCGACCTTCAGGGGATTGGAAGCTAGCGGGGCACCGGTGCTGGGATACTGAGCCAGTGCACGAGGCCGTGCGCCTTCCCAGCCGCGCGAGCGGCATCCCGCTCCACAGCATCCGGGGGAACCGTGTCTCTGCTCTCCGTGTTCAGCCTGCGCAACCGCGCGCTCATCGCCCTGCTCACCGTGGTCGTCGCGCTCTTCGGCGGCTACGCGCTCACCGCGCTCAAGCTCGAGCTGTTCCCCTCGCTCACCCTCCCCAACGTCACGATCGTCACGAGCTACCCGGGTGCGAGCCCCGAGGTCGTCGAGAACGACGTCTCGACGCCCATCGAGTCGGCCATCCAGGGCGTCGAGGGGCTCGACTCCACCTCCGCCACGAGTTCGGCCGGCGTCTCCACGGTGCAGGCGAGCTTCGTCTACGGCACCGACCTCACGCGCGCCGAGCAGAAGGTGGAGCTCGCGATCGGTCGCATCAAGTCGCAGCTGCCGAGCGCGGTCGACCCGCAGGTGGTGACCTTCTCGATCGGCGACTTCCCCGTCGTGCAGCTCGCCGTCACGAGCCAGCTCGACGCCGCCGACCTCGCGTCCCGCCTCGAGACCCTCACCGTTCCGGCCCTCGAGCAGACCGACGGGGTGAGCGCGGCGACCGTCTACGGGGCGACCGGACAGCGCATCACGATCACCCCGGATGCCGCCAAGCTCGCCGAGCGCGGCCTCAGCACCCAGGCCATCCGGGATGCGCTGAAGGCCAACGGCATGCTGATCGCCGCCGGCACCGTCGACGAGGGCGACAAGACCCTCACCGTGCAGGCGGGCGTCAAGATCGACTCCACCGACACCCTGGGCGCGTTGCCGCTGCTCGGCTCCGCCACCCCCACCACGATCGCCGACGTCGCCACGGTGCAGATCGTCGACAACCCCATCACCGGCATCTCGCGCGTCAACGGCGACCCCTCGCTCACGATCGCCATCACCAAGACGCCGGCAGGAAACACGGTCGAGGTCTCCCGTGCCGTGGCCGCGCAACTGGACGAACTCGCCACCCAGCTCGGCGGCGACACCACGTTCACGGTCGTCTTCGACCAGGCGCCCTTCATCGAGCGCTCCATCAACTCGCTCGCCACCGAGGGGCTCCTCGGGCTCGGCTTCGCGGTCGTCGTGATCTTCATCTTCCTGCTGTCGATCCGCTCCACCCTGGTCGCCGCGATCTCCATCCCGGTGTCGGTGCTCATCACCTTCGTCGCGATGCTCGCCACCGGCTACTCGCTCAATGTGCTCACCCTCGGCGCGCTCACCATCGCGATCGGGCGGGTGGTCGACGACTCCATCGTCGTGATCGAGAACATCAAGCGACATCTGAGTCTCGGGGAGGAGAAGAAGGATGCGATCCTCGCCGGCGTGAAGGAGGTCGCCACCGCGATCACCGCCTCCACCGTCACCACGGTCGCCGTCTTCCTGCCGATCGCGCTCGTCGGCGACATCACGGGCGAGCTGTTCCGCCCGTTCGCGCTCACCGTCACCATCGCGCTGCTCGCCTCGCTGTTCGTCGCGCTCACGATCGTGCCGGTGCTGGCCTACTGGTTCCTCAAGGTGAAGCCGCACCACGCGCACGATGCCGCGGGCGCCGACGCGCAGCATCCGCTCGACGAGCTCGAGCGTCCCTCGGCCCTGCAGAAGGGCTACCTCCCGGTCATCCGCTGGACCGTCGCCCGCCCCGCCGTGACGATCGTCGCGGCGCTGCTGGTGCTCGTCGGCACCCTTGCGCTCATGCCGCTCGTGCCCACGAACTTCGTCGGCGGCTCCGGGCAGAACACCCTCACCATCCAGCAGACGATGCCCGCCGGCACGAGCCTCACGGCGAAGGATGCGGCCGCGAAGAAGCTCGAGGCGGCGCTCAAGGGCGTCGACGGCCTCGACACGGTGCAGGTGTCGGTCGGATCCAGCGGCGGTTCGAGCTCGGCGCTCGCCGCGATCTTCGGCGGCGCAGGTGCCACCACCTTCTCGATCACGACCGACGACTCCGCCAACCAGGACACCATCCGCTCCGATGTGCAAGACGTCATCGACGGCCTGAGCGCGGATGAGGTGGGCGAGGTGTCGGTCTCCTCCGGCTCCGGAGGTGGCGGGTTCTCGAACGACATCGCGATCGAGGTGACCGCACCCGACGCCGCCACCCTGCAGACGGCCAGCACCCAGCTGGTCGACGCGATGAAGAAGCTGAAGGTCTCGCAGCAGGTCGAGTCGAACCTCTCGGAGACGCAGCCCTACATCGCCATCCAGGTCGACCGCGAGAAGGCCGCGGCGGTGGGGCTGTCGGAGATCGCGGTCGGCGGGATCGTCGCCGAGGCGATGCTGCCGGCCTCCGTCGGATCGGTGGAGATCGACGGCGACACGCTCTCCGTCTACATCGACAACACGGCGGCACCCACCACGGTCGACGAGCTGAAGGCCTTCGTCATCCCGACACTCGCCGGGCCGAAGCCGCTCGACGAGCTCGCCACCGTCGAGGAGGTGGAGGGCCCCGCCTCCATCTCCACCCAGCGCGGGGTGCGCACGGCGACCGTCTCGATCACGCCCGACACCGCCGACATCGGCACGGCATCCGCCGACGTCACCGCGGCGCTCGCGAAGCTCGACCTGCCGGACGGCGTCACCGCGACCGTCGGCGGCGTCACCGCCGACCAGCAGGACGCCTTCAGCCAGCTCGGTCTGGCCCTGCTCGCCGCGATCCTCATCGTCTACACCGTGATGGTGGCCACCTTCCGCAGCCTGCGGCAGCCGCTGCTGCTGCTCGTCTCGGTGCCGTTCGCGGCGACCGGTGCGATCCTGCTGCAGCTGGCCTCCGGCATCCCGCTCGGCGTCGCCTCGATCATCGGCCTGCTGATGCTCATCGGCATCGTCGTGACGAATGCGATCGTGCTCATCGACCTCGTCAACCAGTACCGAGAACGCGGGATGGGGGTGGTCGACGCCGTCGTGCACGGTGCGTCGCGGCGTCTGCGGCCCATCCTGATGACGGCGCTCGCGACGATCTTCGCGCTCGTTCCGATGGCGGTCGGGTTGACCGGCCACAGCGGTTTCATCTCGCAGCCGCTCGCGATCGTCGTGATCGGCGGACTCATCTCGTCGACCGTGCTGACGCTCGTGGTGCTGCCGTCGCTCTACACCCTCGTCGAGGGCGCACGCGAGCGGCGGCTGGCCCGCCGCGCTGCGGCTGCCGCGCCCGCCGCCGGTTGAGGCGCGTGCCGCCACCCCGCCGGTTGAGTAGCGTGCCGTCGCGGAGCGGCGGCACGCGTATCGAAACCCCCCGCCCCCTGTCTCGCGCGCGCAGCACGGGTGCGGGGGATCTCGATACGCCGCGCTGCGCGCGGCACTCGATCAGCGAGGGCGGGTTGCCGCGCGAGGGGTTGCGCCTGCCCTTGGGTCGAGGCCGCGCCGCCGCGCCCGCCCGGTCGGTGAGCAGCGCCCCGCCGCAGAGCGTGGGCCGCACCGTCCCGCGGGTTGAGGAGTCCGCGCACCCCGTTGGTTGAGTAGCGTGCCGCCGCGGAGCGACGGCGCGCGTATCGAAACCCCCCCGCTCGCCCGCACCACCGAGCCGGTCGCTGTCAGCCGCGCGCGACCCCCGCATCCGCATTCGCGGGCTCGGCGGGCAGCACGCGCGGCGCGAGGGTTCGTGCATAGAAGTCGAGGATGCGCTGCTTCAGTCCGGCGTCGAGCATCGCGATCGAGTGCAGGCGCCCGCTGACGGTGACGAACGTGGTGTCGACCCCGGCATCCCGCAGCGCTCGCACGAAGAGCTGCGCCTGTTCGAGCGGGATCATCTCGTCGGTGGAGTGGGCGACGAAGAACGGCGGATCGCTCGCGTCGACCCAGGTGTCGGCGGATGCCGCTGCCGCCGCCGGGCAGTCGGACCCGGCCCGGCAGCCGAGGTAGGCGAGTTGCACCGGCGCGAAGTCCTGGGTGACGGCGACGCCGCTCAGGTCGACGGGCGCGGAGAGCTCGACGACCGCCGCGACGCGGGTTCCGCGGTCGAGCGCGCCCGTGCCGCGGGTGCCGAGCAGGGCCGCGAGGTTGCCGCCCGCTGAGCCGCCGAATGCACCGATCCGGTCGGGGTCGATGCCGAAACGGGCCAGTTGCGTCGGCTCGCGCAGCCAGGTGACGGCGGATGCGAGGTCGTCGATCGCGGCCGGGTAGGGGTTCGCGGGGGCCAGCCGGTAGTCGACCGCGAACGTCGGGTACCCGGACTTCGCGAGCCATTGGCACACGGCGCGCCAGGCGATGTCGTTCTTGGAGCCGCGGGTCCAGCTGCCGCCATGCACCACGACGATGGCCGGGCGCGCCGGCTCGGTGAGTGCGTCGAAGTCGGGCGGGGTGCAGGCGTCGAGGAACTGGGGCTGGCCGTCGGCGGAGGTGTAGGGGATGTCGACGGTGGTCGGCACCGTGGGATCGGTCGCGAGTTCGGGGTTGCTCGACCGGACGACCCCGTCGATCTCGCTCGACACCTCGGCGCCGGTGGGGGCGCATCCGCCGAGCAGCAGCACGCCGAGCAGCGCGGCCGCGAGGGCGGCACGGCTCGGGTTCGCGGTGCGCATGTTCGCACTACCGTAACCCCGCGCATCCACCGCCTGCGTCACCCGCCGACCGCAGGGCATCTCGACACTGCCATGTCGAAAATGCAGGAGATCTCACCCTGCTTCCCGGTGTATCCGCGGGTGTCCGCCTCGACATGCCCGAACTCTCCTGCATTTTCGACCAAGAGAGCGGCGGCAGGAGGCGAGACAGGACACGAGCGGAGGAGTCGCCGGCGGTGCGGCACGGAGTTCACGGCGGATGCTCGGGCGCGAAGACAGGTCGAGCCGCTATGCTCGTGCGGTCGGCTCTCGACAGATCGCGGCATCAGGCCGTGTCATTGCATTGTGTACGTCGAGCGGGCCGGATCGGCGGCGCATCCGTCGCCGAGGAATTCCACGAGGAAAACGGCCCCGGTCGATCGAGCCCGGGTTCTCGTCGCACGCGCGTCTGCGTGCGCGACGCACTCTCATGAACACCGGAGACACATCCATGGCGTACAACGCGCGCGCGCCCCAGGGCGGCAAGAAGAACCCGGCCGGCAAGGCCACCCAGAAGAAGGTCGGCGGTCCGTCGGCGAAGCACCGCGGCTACAAGCCCGAGGCGGATGCGTCCCGCGGCGGCAAGAAGCCGCGCTGGTCGAGCGAGCAGCGGGTTGCGCAGGGCCGCGGCGGCGAGCGTCCGCGCGGGCAGCGCTCCGAGCGCGCCGAGGACGGGCGCCCCAACTGGGAGCCGCGCGGCAAGGACGCGCGCAACGCCGTCGAGCGCGCCCCCGCGGCCCGCAAGCGCGACAGCGGATACGGCGATCGCTCGCGCGAGGAGCGCGGCTTCGAGCGCCGCGACGACCGCGGCTCGGACCATCGCTACGCCGACCGCCCCCGCACCGACCGCCCTCGCACCGACCGCCCGCACGGAGACCGTCCGCATCGCCTCGCCGGTGACCGCCCGCAGCGTCACAGCTACGGTGACGACCGCCTGCGCCGCGACGAGCGTTTCGTTCGGGAGGATGACGCGCCGCGCCGCGAGGGATACCGGGGGCGCGACGGCGTGTCGTCCTCCCGAAG
>QFQR01000038.1 GCA_003243275.1 Leifsonia xyli
TCCACCTCCCGCCCAGGCTGGCATCAGAGGCACAGATCAACTAACTACGCAACTGGACCAGTTATCGCGGGCAGTCCATCGTCAATCAGCTCCGAACGTAGCTGCGCCAAGTCGACGGTGCTCCCACCCTCGCGTACAAAGCCTTCATAGCCCGTGATCACCACTGTCGGTCGAATGATCTCTGCCATGGCCATATGCCTGAGCACCTCCGTGCCTCCGAACCCTTGCGGACGGCCTCCACGCTCACGTTCCCCGACATCGAAAGTAGGCAAGGACATGTCGAGGACAACAAGGTTTATTTCGTTAGCTTCAAGAATATCAAGTGCCGAGTTCACTGACCTTGCAAAGAACAGCGTCGCGTGTGGCGTTAGCTCTCCAAGAAGCTTCTCTATATGCTGCCGTTTGGGTGCTTCATCTTCGACCAGCAAAATAGACGTCTCAATTTTCGTCATCTGCGCCTCCGGGCGACCAGCGGATTTCAAAAGTCACATCCATACGGAAGCGGCCATCTTGCGTGAATCCAAAATCGATTGCGCCACGTTCAGATTGCGTCACGACCGCAGCTAACTTAGCAAAGCCGCTCCCCTCCTCGATCCGCGTTCGGCGATCATGCGACCCATCTGCAATCAATTTGCGGATCGCATTCGCCTGACGCTCTTTGTCAGCGCGGTGTGATGCGCGACAGTCACTCACCACGACAAGTGACAGTGTGGAATCTTCTTCGTGCCATCTGGCCGTCACGTCCACCTTTGGCGATTTTAATCCTGAGTGCTTTCTGGCATTGCCCAAGCCGACGAACACGACGTCATGAACGAAGACAAGGTTAGAAGCGTGAAGTTCAAGATCGCCTTCTGCTTTCTGACTAATCTGCGGAGAAAATCCTCTCTGTGACTTGAGCGCGGTATCGACACCAATTTTGAGAATTTGTTCAAGAGAAAAAAGGCGATGCTGCCGCAAAGTGTCCGCATGCACGAACCATTGTGCCACTTCATCAAGTTTAATCTGTACTTCGCTCGATGCACCTCCCATCGCAGCATCGAACTCGAGCCAGGCTCCATCCTGCTCTGCCAGCTCCCGGACCCTCGCGCGCACGATATCAAACTCGTTTATAATCCGCGATTTGATATCGTCCTTGATGAAAGCCCTGATCTGGGCCAGCGATCCTTCAATCCCTGTCCATAATATCGGTAACACCACCCGAATGAATTCAGCGAAATTAAGATCCAAGCGTATCAATGCGCGAGCTATTCCGATCATCTTACTATTAAGGGTCAGCAAAATCATACCCTGAGGCTTATCCGCGCTCCTTAGA
>QFQR01000018.1 GCA_003243275.1 Leifsonia xyli
TTCCATGTCGTCATCACACCTCGACCGCTGGCCTACTTTTACACCGCCACCGTGGCCGGATTTTGCTCCGCCGTTGACAATCTGACCCCTCCGTGGTTCATATCCTGACCTACTGGTTCGTGCGAGTTGCCATAATTGACCAGCCCCGCAGTGTTAGTCTTCAGTGGCGTTTGGTGGAAAGCGGCCCGGCGGTTTTAGGACAAAAGTGACTTTTCCGCCGTTCGTTCACCCACCATCAGATAGGAGCTACGACCCCCAATAGCGGTCGTTCAGCGCGATCGCGGAAAAATCTTGACGGAGCAGCGTCCGCGCATGCAGCCGCCCGAGATGCGGTCCCGCTGCGTCTTGGCGCGTGCGTGATCCTCGCAGTCACATAGTACCCGGTTCGTGGGGCAACACGCCCGCCTCACCCCAACGCATCCAGCCGTTGTAGAGCGTCTTGTGGAGCCCATAGGCGCTGAATGCATCGCTCCAGCGCAGGCCGTTCCGGTTGACGAACACAATGCCGCTCAACACACGCCTGTCATCCACCCGAGGCTTGCCATTGCTTTTTGAGAAGAACGGCCGAAGCCGCTCGACCTGCTCATCCGTCAGCCAAAACAGGTCACCCATTCCGGTTTCGTTGCGGAGTCTGAATCAGATCGCAACGCTCACATCAATGGGTCCTGACTCGAGCGTCGCCCTCGGCTGGTAGTTCCGCCCTGTTTCAGGCGACCCGTTGCTGAAGACGGCGTCCGAAGGCCTCTGCTTGCCGCTCATATGCCTTCCGTGCCGTTGTCGGTAGAAGGAGATGGAGCAGTCCCCGCGCGCGAGACAGCCCCGCGTAGTGGAGCATGGCCCATCGGTCGTGCCCCACCTCCTCCATGTCGATGGCGATCACGACCTGCCGCTCGAGCCCCTTGAAGGAATGCATCGTAGTGAAGAGCAGCGCGCCGGCCTTCAGCGCCGCTTCGTCGACCGGCTCGGCGAGCTTTCGGCCCGCGATCTCACGGCGGCCGGCGAGCATCGAGTTCTCATGCCGCCGGGTCGAGAGGATCGCTATGTCGCGCGACGGCACGTCGCGCGCGATGAGCTCGCGGACGATCGCGTCCAGCCGCGCGACGCCGTCGTCTCCGCCGGCATGGTAGTGGACTTGGCACTGCGGGCCGTCCGGCGCCCCCGCGACCGCGAGGTCGATGCCGGACGTGATCGAGGCTTGTACCGCGACCTGCCGCGTGTTCCGGCAGTTCTCGAACAGGTCGTCGAACGCGGGTGCGCCCTCCGCGAGCCGCTGCTCAACAGCGTCCTGCGTCTCGACTCCGTAGATGTTCTGGAGCGGGTCGAGGAAGAAGTGCCATCGGCCGCGCCTTAGCCCGTCCTCGACTAAGAGGTCGATCACGTCGAGATGCTCGGGCGTGAGTAGATCTTGGGCCTCGTCCAGCACGACCACGTCCCAACGCTCGGTGGCGCGCTCGCACAGAGCCTCGGCCGCGATCTCGGGGAACCGGCGCGGGAAGAAATTGGGATGCTCCGCATTCTCCGCGTCTAGGCGGTCGAGCATGCCCGCGGCTCTAATTAGCTCGTGGTAAAGCGCGTGGACGTGGCGGACTTCCGGCTTCGGGCCGTCGGCCTCCGCCGCGAGCCCCTGCCGGACATGGCTGGCGAGCAGCTGGTTGAAGCACAGCATGAGGACGCGCTTGCCGCCGGCCGCGAGCTGGCGGGCACGCTCGAGCGCGATCACCGACTTCCCGGTGCCGGCCGGTCCGCGGACGACGGTCCGGGGATTGGCCGCGAGCCGGCGCGAGGCGCGGATCTGCTCGTTGGACAGGTAGAGCAGTCGCGCGTCGACGCCAGTCAGGTAGCCGCCCAAGCTGAGCGCCGTCTCAAGGTCCGGGCGAAGGATCTGGCGGGCGAGCCGAATCTCGTCCGGCCTGAGCCCGCGGTAGTTCCTGCCGTGCTTGTCGGCGCAGACCTCGTGCCAGTGCCTCTGCAGGGCCGAGATGTAGTGGCCTAGCGTGTCGCGGAACTGACGCTTGTCTAGCAGCACCTCCGGAACGATTTCGGCGCCGGTTTGCCTGAATTCGGTGTAGGGCATCACGACCCCGAAGCCGAACAGCGCGTCCTTGAAAGATCCGTTCGCCTCTTGGAGCCTCGACTTGACGGCGTTCATCGCTCCGGACGCCTGCGTCCAAGGGCTCTCGCGCTTGCTGTAGCTCCTGAAGTCGCCGGAGAAGGTCCAGACCCCATCCGAGCAGGACACCTTGCCGCCCTTCACCTCGAGCGCGAACACGCCAAGGGTGGAGAGCACGATCATGTCGGCTTCGCCCCAGATCTTGGTCTCGTGCCCCGGCAGGCCGAGCGAGTGCAGCACCACCCAATCATCCGGAAGCTCGCGCCCGAGCCGCTCGTAGACGAGCCGCTCGCTGTTGGGACACTTGTCGGGGACGTCGGGGATCAGGACTGCCATGAGGCCTCCGGAGCGATCGGGCCGAAGAAGCCCTCGAAGGTGCTCTCGGCGTCGCCCACCAGCACGGCGCGGTCGAGCTCGCGGTTGAAGCGCTCGCAGGCGGTCTCCGGCAGAAGTAGGCAGCAGTGGCATGCCGCACCGCTCACCCGGTCCCCTGATTGCTTTGGGTCTGTCTCTAGGCAGACAGGGTCGCTTCCGCACCACCCCGCGTTCGCGAGTGTCCGCAAGATGATCGGCTCGAGCAGCTCCGGCTCCGCGAGACGCACCAGTCCTCCGAGACTACCCTCGGAGTCGGGTGAGCCTGTGTATACGAGCACGCCGTTCATGATCCGGTTCGAGTCCGAGACGTAGAGGCGTTCCCGGAGCGCTGAAGCCGAGTAGCCGCATTCCACCGAGATCTGGCGGATCAAGGCGTGCGCGAACGAGTGAACGAGCAGTAGGCGCGCCGTGATGGTGTAGTCGCGCTCGTATCCCCGCTGCTCCGCGATCCGCCTGCTGCGTGCCTCCAAGATGTTTGCGCGCTCCACCGCACCGGGACTGGCGGCGATCCACTTGTCGACCGCTTCGGTCCGGAAGCGGAGAAATATGCCCTCGCCTCTGATCTCCGCGCCTGGCAGCCACGAGCGTGGAGTCTTGGAGAGCGGCGAGACCTTCCCTTGGGCGATGGCCTCGGCGACGCGCTCGGCGCTCACCGGGTGCGGTTCGATCCGCGAGAAGCCGGCGAGCGCGCGCACCTCCCGCAGTCTCGAGGCGGCCCCGATCAGATCGAACCAGTTCGCCAGAGCTGGAGGAGGAGTCAGTGCCTCGTTCTGGAATTGCGGGACGATGCCGCCCACGATGGGATCGTTCCTATCCTGCGACAGCGCGTCGTATTCCTGCTCGCGCGCAGCCCGTTCCGTGAGCGCCGGTCCGCCCTCCTCGATCGCCCGGACCCGCCTGTAGGCGGCGAGGAGCTGTGCGACCGGCACGCCGTAGGTCTGCGAGACGCCCGCGAGCACCGATGGCAGCGCGGCGTCGGGAACGCCGTCGAGGAACATCCTAGACTGCTCGATGAGTAGGTTCAGCGCCTCGGATGCCGGCGGGATCGAGAGCGCCGAACCGACGACGCCGAAGTGTATGTTGGACGCACCGCGCTGCAGGGCGCGGACCGGCTCGCGGCAGTCGGCCTGCCGGTCGTGCAGCCAAGGCCGGAAGCCGTCGCACCTCCAGCCGCCGAGCGCGTCGGCGCCGAAGGCGGAGCCGAGCGACTCCCGCGTCGGCCGCTCGGCCGTGCCGCAGCCCTCGCAGGTGACGTAGAGGTCGGCGAGCGAGGCAGACTGCCCATGCGACCCGAGCTTCAGGAGCGGTCGCTGGCAGACGCCCTCCTGCCGCCCCCTGTGCGCCCACCACTCCCACGGGAAGTCGCTGAGGTGGCCCTTTCTGCACGCGACGACGAACCTGACGGGACTGGTGTAAGTGGTGGCGTTCCCGTGCGCCGTGCAACGCAACCGCGCGCCGTCGTCGGCGAGCTCGAAGGGAGCGCCCTCCTTCCCGATTCGGTGGCACTTGGGACACTCGTGCCACTCTGGGAACCTGACTGCCGGCGCCGCGCTGCGCGCGCGCACCTGTGTGGTACCCGCGAGCTGCTCCTTCACGGGTCCCAGCCGGAAGTGGCTGACGCCGAGCATGGACTGGAGCCTCTCCTCGCCGATGCGCAGCGCCGGGAGCGAGTTCACCCGCTCCCAGTCCTCGAGCCCCATCGGCATGAACGATCCCTTTTCGAGATCGACGATCGCGCCGATCCCGAAGGTCGAGACGAGCTGTGAGCGCCGGACGCTGCCGATCGGCTCGATGGCGTCCGTGGCGGCCGGTGCGGGCGCGAAGCGGGGCCGTCTGGCCATCACATTCTCCTGGTCACGGTCTTGAGGGCGAAGGCGGTCGAGGGCTCCACCTCCCGCATGGAGTTCGGCGTGGTCCAAGCGAGGGCTCCGGGCTGGCTGCCCTCCTCGGCGGAGGTCATGAGGTGCGGCTTGGTTCGCCCGTAGGGCGCCGCCCTCTTCCAGTAGACTAGATCCGTGCCTGAGGCCTGCGCGTTCTGGCTGCGCGCCGCCCATTCGGCGACGATGGCGTTCACGTCATCGGCCGATTCGGCCGCCTCAATGCCCAGCGACGCGGATGCCGCCCGGGAGCGGATCGCGGCGATCAGCGGCCCGACGTCCGGAGCCTCCGGATCGAAGGCGGCTGCCGCGTCATCGTCGTCCATTCCGGCGCTCAGGTGTCTTACGGCGGCCGCGACTACCGCGTGTAGCGCTTTGTCACGTGCGCGCGGCGCCCACGGGGTGACGCTGGTCGCCTCCACGCTGCGGTAGAGCGCTCCGTGGTAGGAGAGGAAGTGCTCGAAGTGTGACACGTCGCGAGGACGACCAAAATTGTAGAGGGTCAGCACCAGCCCGTCGATGCCGCGCCCCACGCGGCTGCTGGCCTGGATGTACTCCGCCGTGGACTTTGGCTGGCCGTTCACAAGCATGAGCCCGAGCCGCGACACGTCCACGCCGACCGATATCATGTTGGAGGCGAGCACGGCGTCGCGGGGCTCGGGATCGAACGGGTCAGACCCGTCGGGCAGCGGATTGGCGAGCTCATTGAGGTAGGCCGGAAGATCGCGGGACGAGACTCGGCTGCTAAGCTCAATGGCGTCGGTTTCGAGGCGCCTCGGCCTAGACCCGAGCCTGCTGGCGAGGAAGGCGATCTGGCGTGGAATGTCATCCTGCAGGAGGACGTGCGCGCCGCCCAGCTCGCGAAGGCTGTTGAAGTACAGCACGCTTGTCCAGAAGGGATCGGCGAGCGGCGGCTTGGCCCCGTTCTCGACGAGATGCGCGATGCCTTGGAGCAGCGCGGCCGCAGCCGCCTGCAGGGCGAACTTGGGGCTTCGTCCCGCGGAGCACAGGCCTAGGTAGAGCCGGTCGGCACCCGTCTCGTCGCGCACTGCGAAGAACGAGTCGCCGGCCTCGAAGCCGGATGGCGGGAACTGCAGCACCGGCCGGTCGAACAGGGCCCGCACCTGACGCGACGCCTGCCCGATGGTCGCGGTCGATCCGATCACCTTCGGCCTGACGCCATCTTCCGTGCAGAGCAAGTCGACGACAGTCTCGTATAGACCCGCCATGGAACCGAGCGGGCCGGATATAAGATGCAGCTCGTCTTGGATGATGAGACCCGGCCTAGTGCCACCATCGAGTCCGAAGAGTGCACGCAGGTCGCGCCTCCTCGGAAGCTGCGCGAACTTGTCGATTGTGCCGATAAGAAGGCTCGGCGGAGCGTCGTAGATGAAGTCGTCGACCGTCATGACCGGCAGCGGTTCGCCTCTGCTCGCGCACCGGGCGTTGGCACAACGGATCTCGATGCCGGAATCGGAGGGCGCGCGCGAGTAGCAGCCGGCGTCCAGCCCGCTCCCGCAAACGGGGCAGTCGAGGAGCTGCCGCGGCGTGGACTTGGGCTTCTGGTAGTCGTGCTCGAGGTCAAGCGCGTTCATCGCATCGCCCGTGCGGTTCGGAGTGGCGTCGCCTCCGACGTAGAGCCCGAGGCTGATCGGCGCCTCGCCTAGGTCGGCGCGCTCGATCCGGATCGCGTCGCACGCGCAGATCAGTGCGGCGGCCCGCTGGAACTGCTGCACGGTGAGCAGCCTCAACGTGTAGCGCATCAGCACGTCGACGCCGCCCTCCTCGCGGCGGCGCTCGCTCGTGAGCCGGCGGTGCAGGATCTGGAAGGCGGTCAGCCCCAGATACGCCTCAGTCTTGCCGCCGCCGGTAGGGAACCACAGAAGGTCGACATGATCGCGATCCGGATCCGACCCGTCGACCAGCCCTGGAAGCACCATGAGGATGTAGGCCAGCTGGAACGGGCGCCAGGTCAGCGGACCGGCCCGGTCCGCTTTTGAGGCGAACCGGGACTGCCGGTCCATCGCCTCGTTGGAGAGCGTGAACGCGCGCCACGCGTGGCGGTCGGTCCGGAGCGTGGCGATGCCCGCCCTGATCCGGCGGAGCGCGTCGCGGCAGCGCTGGAGGTTGCGCTCGGCTGCGTCCCCCAGATCCCCTTCGAACGTCGTGACCCGGACTGCCAGCGTGCTGTCGATCCACGCCTCGTAGGTGGTGGCGAAGTCCTCCAGCGCCGCCAGAACCTCTTCACGCCCTTCCTCTCGTGAGAGCCACGAGGCGGAGAGCGCCTGCTCGTGCCGGCCGAGGAAATCCCGGAGCGACCCGTGGCCGGATGCGCTCATGCCCTTGACCAGCGCGGCGGGCATCCAGGCGGTCTCGAGACGTGCCACTCGGCGCTGCTCGGACGGCTCCCACTCGACGGCCACTCCGTGACCGGCGGCGTATTCGAGCACGTCGCGGTAAAGGAGGGTCGCTGAGAGCGCGTCCTCGTCCGCCCCGACCGTTGCGGGCGCGGGCCGTGGCCTGATCGCCCCGCCGCCGTCCGCCGCGAGCGCCTTCACCTCCAGTCCCGACTGGAGCAGGCAGAACTCGTCGCGCATTCGGTCTTCGGTCGGCTGCGCCCTGTTGATGAGGGTCAGTGTCAGCACCTGCCGGCCGTCGGTGATCCGCCGCCTGACGTGCAGACAGACGGAGGGATCGGAGACCGGCGCGCCGTCGGCTCCGGAGAACTGGTGGACCCGCCACGTCCCGGCCGCGCCGGGCGCGATCTCGAGCCGGTAGTCGAGCTGTCGCCTCAACCACATGCGTCTGGGTTTTCCGCCCTCCTTCAGCGGTTCGCGCTCAATAGCTACGTAGCGCGCGGTTCGCGCGGTCGAGACCAAGATGGTAGCCTGCTCGTCGGCGGCGAAGGTCAGGCCGAGCGAGCATGGCCTGACGGCCCGGTATCCGGGCACGCCGGCATCGGCCTCGCCGTCCATCTCCTGCGGCGCACCGTCGTCTTGGTCGTCCTCGATCGCACCAAGGATCTCGCCCTCCGGCCAGAGGATGCCGGTGAGATAGGTGTCGACGGGCGCGGAGGCGATCTCCTCGTCGTCGGCTAGCGGGCCGAGCAGGAGAGCGGTCGCGGTGGACACGAGGTCGCTGCGGACCGGTCGGTGGTCGAGGCGGGTCAATCCTTGTCCTTCCACGTTTGGAAATCGCCGGTGCCGAAGAGTCCGACGCCAAGCCACAGTCCGCTCGTGCGCTCCGGTTCGCCAAGCCGGTCAGTGTCGCCGGCGGAGACCGTGCCGACCGACGAAATCCTGAGGTTCAGGATCGTGGGCGGCAGCTTGTAGCCTTTCTTGTGCAGCACCTTCAGCAGATCCTTCGAGAGCTGGTTGGCGGTCCGGCCGAGCAGCCTGCCCGGCTTGTTGCCCTCCTGGAGATGGATGTGCCACTCGGCATGGTCGCCGGCCCGATGCTTGCAGAGCATGACCTTACGCCCCGGCAGGGTGGCGGCCTCAGTCAAGAGAAGTGCCTGCAGCGCCTCCACGCCTTCAGCTCCTCCTAGCAGTTCGGGATCCGCGAAGCCGAGCGGGTCGATGTCGCCGCGCAGCCCCATCTCCATGTTGATCCACCGCTTGCGCCAGCATGACAGCCGCCGGCGCCCGTCGGCGAAATCCCAATGGACAGGGACGCGGTAGATCTGACCCGCGGGTGCGCGTTCGAGCGTCCGTCCGGCCCGTGTCATGCCAACGTAAGCGACGCTGGCCCGCTCCCCCGGATCATCTTCCACGCCGTCGTCTCGCTTCTGGCGCTCTTTCGGCTCGAGCAGGGTGACGGCGTCGAACTCCATGCCCTTGGACTGGTGGACGGTCGTGACGATCACGCCGCCCTCGGCGACGGGCTGGTCGTCTGGGAAGGCGTCGGGCCACGTGAGGCGGTCGCGAAGCTGGGCCATGTCGATGGCGTTGGCGTCCTCGGCGGCCCCGCTCGCACGCGCGAGCCGCAGCCAAGCCACCTCCTCGACCGGCAATCCCAGCCGTGCGCAACCCTCCTTACCCCAAGCATCTGCGAGATGGGTGTGGATGCGGCCGAACTGCGATCGCGGTACCGAAGTGGACCGCGCCTTCCTGAGCAGCGCTCCGATCCACGCGGGCGGCAGCGCGGTGTGCCTGCCGGCGTGCAGCCGGACGGGGACCGCCGTGGCTTCAGTTTCTTGGCCGTAGAGTGCCTGCAGCACCCGTAGCGCCTCCCCGTTGGTCTGCGTCAGTATCGCGCGGCTGCCTCCCGTGGCGGCCTCCAGCAGGCCGCGCCCCAGCGGCTTCGCTGGCTCCGGCAGCGCCGAGATCGCGGCCAGCATTACCCGGAGCTTCTCCCGTTCGGGACGGTCGCCGAGTAGGACGGTTCTAAGGCTCGACGACGTTTGTGCGAGGGATGCCTCCGCCCGGTGGTTCCTGACCAGTGACCCATGCGTGAGCTCGCCGTCGTAGAGCCGGCCTACCTCGTCCCAATACTGTTTCGGCGTCGGGAAGGGGGTTCCATCCTCGCGTGCGCCGCTGGCGAAGCCGTAGATCGCCTGCGCCGGGTCACCGAGAATCGTGAATCCGCAGCCTTCTTGGCCCCGGGGCGCCAGAAGGGCGAGAAGCGCCAGGACGAGGTCGCCGCGAACACCGGGCAGGTCTTGGAACTCGTCCACGACGATGTGCCGCCGGTCGCCGATGAAGCGGCGCACGTCGTCCCGGCGATCGCCTCCCATGAGTTCGGTGAGCGCGGCAATGTTGTGGTCGTGTGGTCGGGTGATAAGCGTTTGGGGCGCTTCGCCAAGCAGGCGGAGCATCCTGAACGCCCAAGAGTCGAAGGTCCTGATCGATAGGTGGCGAAGCTCTTCGACGACGCGCGCGTCAGTTTCGCCGATCCTTCCGATGCGCTGGGTCAGTGTTCGCACCGCGCTGCGCGAGAAGCTCAGGACGAGAAGCTGCGAGGGCGAGAGCTCCCGTCTGACGAGCCCCGCGAGCCGCCGGGCCGCGATCTCCGTCTTGCCGGTACCCGGACCCGCGTCGACCAGCATCCGTGCTGAAGCCGAGGCTCCTGCGATGCAATTGCGGACCGCCGTGTCGTCCGGAGGAGCCTCCGGCTCGGGCCTGTTGACGCGCGGCTGCCGTGGTCCGTCCGCCTCGTTGTCGAGTGGAGTTCCATTGATCTCGATCCGGCCCTCGTGCAGGCGCCAGAGGTGACGACGATACATCACCGCAGGTCCGCCCTTGGCTTCCCGGAGCGGACGTTCCACCGTCTCTATGAGCTTGCCCGCCTTCTCGACGGCGACCTGCACAGTGCTCATGATCCCTCCCGTTCGCAGGCTAGCCGGCTGTAAGGGAAACGCAAGTGGCTGCCATCCGGTCGTGTAAGCCGGGAGGCGACGAGTGCCTGCTTGAGGCAGGGCGATCGCGACGTCGGGCAGTCCCCTTTCCCGACTTACTCACGCCCGCCGCCTGCCACGGCGGGCGCGCTTCCGGAAGCATAGATGCGCGTCGAATATAGTGGTGGATCCGCGGGCTCATGCCGCCGCCCGCTCCCGCCCGGCTTCGAAGAACTGCCTGCAAAAGTGGTAGGCCAGCCGGTCGCGGTAGGTGAGGATGTTGTCCTCTACGGTCGCCACTTCGCAGTGCGGCGTGCCTCCGTTCGCCGGCCCCCGCAGACCGCGCCCGACCATCTGCATGTATCGGACCGCACTGAATACCGGTCGCGAGATCAGGATCATGTCCGACTTGGGTGCATCGAAGCCCGTGGTGAGCACCGAGTGGTTGCAGAGGACTCTGAGCTCGCCCTCCCGTAAGCGTGGCCTGAGGGCCGCCTTGCCCGTTTGGCCGTAGCCGGGATGCTTATCGTCTTTGACGAGGGCGCGGGCGG
>QFQR01000006.1 GCA_003243275.1 Leifsonia xyli
GCCTCGGCACGATGAACATCCTTCCAGCGGCGACCAGCGCCACCACAAGTCAGGAGTCACCCAAACATTCAGCAGACCCCTCACAGGCAAAACCGCACTCGTCACAGGCGTATCTCGCCGCCGGGGTATTGGCTTCGCCATCGCGTCGAAGCTCGCATCGCTTGGTGCGAACATCGTCACGCAGCATTACCGCGAGCACGACCTTGAGCAGCCTTGGGGAGGTGATGACCTTCAGGCTGTACGTGAAGGCCTGAAGGCGAGCCTCATTGCGGGAGCGCGCGCGGACGACGTTGCTGCTGACCTCACGGACCCGCAGTCGATCGGCCGCGTGATCGATTGTGCCGCCGCTCTCAGCGGGTCGGTGGACATTCTTGTCTGTAATCACGCAAAGAGCGGTGACGATGGGAGCATCCTCGATATGACACCGGAGCGCCTCGACGCATTCTGGGAGGTGAACTCTCGATCAACACTCCTGCTCACAGCAGAGTTCGCTCGCCGAAAATCGACGGTGGTCACTGGATTGCGGCGTCCTGGAGAGCGCATCGCGAGCGGGAAACCGTTCGCTGAGCCTCGTGGCCACGTGTTCTGGATGACCTCTGGGCAGCTTCACGGGCCGATGCGGGGCGAGATTGCCTACGCTGCGAGCAAAGCCGCGCTGGCTGGAGTGACCAGGTCTGTCGCAGCAGAGCTTCTCGAACTCGGCGTGATCCTGAACACCATCAACCCCGGGCCGGTCAACACGGGATACATGGACCCCGAGAGCACTGATCGACCGCTTGATGAACTCAACGACTACTTAGCGACAACACCGTTCGGCAGATTCGGCCTGCCGGCAGACCCGGCCGAACTCATCGGCTGGCTTTCGACTCCCGCCGGAAGTTGGGTTGTGGGGCAGGTGATGACAAGCGATGGTGGTTTCAGCCTCGGGTGAGCGGTCATCCCCGAACAGAGCGTGGGCGCCTCTGACCAGGGATAACTGGCACCGTATCCGTACCCGTAGAATCGCCTAACGTGGCACTCACCATCGGCATCGTCGGACTCCCCAACGTGGGCAAGTCGACCCTTTTCAACGCCCTCACCAAGAACTCCGTGCTCGCGGCGAACTACCCGTTCGCGACGATCGAGCCGAACGTCGGCGTGGTGAACCTGCCGGATGAGCGGCTCGGCATCCTCGCCCAGATCTTCGGCAGCGAACGCATCCTGCCGGCGAGCGTGAGCTTCGTCGACATCGCGGGCATCGTGAAGGGCGCCTCCGAGGGCGAGGGGCTCGGCAACCAGTTCCTCGCCAACATCCGTGAGGCGGATGCGATCGCGCAGGTCGTGCGCGGCTTCGCGGATGACGATGTGGTGCACGTGGCCGGCGCGGTGAACCCGCAGGACGACCTCGAGGTGATCACGACCGAGCTCGCGCTCGCCGACCTGCAGACCCTCGAGAAGGCGATCACGCGCCTCGAGAAGGAGGTCAAGGGCAAGAAGGCGGATCCTGCTGTGCTCGCGGCGGCGCTCGAGGCGAAGACGGCGCTCGACGCGGGCACCCCCCTGTCGCGCGCGAGCGGCATCGAGCTGGGCCTGCTCAAGGAGCTCGGCCTCATGACGGCCAAACCCATCATCTACGTCTTCAATGTGGACGAGGCGGTGCTCACCGACGAGGCGCGCAAGGCCGAGCTCGCGGCGCTCGTGGCGCCCGCGAAGGCCGTGTTCCTGGATGCCAAGGTCGAGTCGGAGCTCATCGACCTCGACCCGGAGGATGCGGCCGAACTGCTCGCCTCCACCGGCCAGGAGGAGTCGGGTCTCGACCAGCTGGCCCGCATCGGCTTCGACACCCTCGGGCTGCAGACCTACCTGACGGCCGGCCCGAAGGAGGCGCGTGCCTGGACCATCCGGAAGGGGTGGAAGGCTCCGCAGGCGGCGGGCGTCATCCACACCGACTTCGAGCGCGGCTTCATCAAGGCCGAGGTGACCTCCTTCGAGGACCTCGTGGCCGCCGGTTCCCTCGCCGAGGCCCGCTCGCGCGGCAAGGCCCGCATCGAGGGCAAGGACTACATCATGCAGGACGGCGACGTCGTGGAGTTCCGTCACAGTTAGGTATTTCAGGATTGAGAATGGATTGAGAATGAAGGAAGCTCTTTCGGAGCAGTTGTCGAAGTGGGCGGAACAGCGCGCACAGCGCCTTCAGCTGGGTGACGACCTCGAACAGGCTCGAGAGGTAGACCACGCCGTGGTGTTCAGGACGAAGAGCCATGCCGCCGCCGCCGCTCGGTCATTCGAAGCGGCGGGTTTTGCCGTCGTGGTTCATTCGCGACTGTGGAAGACGACGGTTGAGGCATCCCGGAGCGAGACACTCACCGAGGAGAACGTCGCTCGATTCTTGGGCGAGGCCCTCGGCATAGCGGAGGCCAACGGCGGAGCTTACGACGGCTTCGGGGGCATGATCGTGCCGCGTGTCCACGAAGGGTGACGTGCTCGAGTTCCGTCACAGTTGGGCATCAGCCGCCCAGCATGGCACGCAGGTAGTCCGCACCGGGCCGATCGGGGCAGATGTGCAGGAACCCGCGTACCTCTTGGGCCTGGTTCGGTGCGAGCGACGTGAGTTTCAGGTAGCCGTTGGCACGCATCGCGCATTGGGCGTAAAGCCCTCCCACCTGAGTGATCCCGTCCGGAAGCACGTCTCCCGCCAGGGCCACGGCTTCATG
The DNA here is from genome assembly GCA_003243275.1 of Leifsonia xyli. Taxonomy (GTDB): domain Bacteria; phylum Actinomycetota; class Actinomycetes; order Actinomycetales; family Microbacteriaceae; genus Homoserinibacter. The sequence goes on from QFQR01000006.1 coordinate 2,694, forward strand.
CTGGAGCACGGTGAACTCCGTGCCGTGCTGGATCGGCTGGCACCACGCCGTCGCGGGTTCGTGTGCCCAGGCATCACCCAAGGAGAGCAGTTCTTCGGGAATCGTTGTTGCGGTTCCATCGGCTGCGAAGTAGCCGCACTTGAAGGTGAACGTGACGTCGTCGGCGACCGGTGAGTTCGTCGGTGCCGGTGTCGGTGCCGGTGTCGGGATCGGGATCGATGTTCCTGAGGCTGCGGGTGGCTCCGGTGTTGCGTCGTCGGCGGTGCACGCGGCCAGCAGCATGACGGCGAAGACGGCGACAACCGAGGCACTTCTCATGGCTTGAGGATAGGGTGATCGCCCCCAAGATGTTGAACGGAGAAGCGTCACGTCGTGGAGTTCCGCTTCAACGTCTAGGCGCGAGCGCCGCGCATCGAGACGGCAGAGACGACCGGATGCGCGCGGTCTTTCGGGTCGTTGCTGCCGTCTCGGTGCGGAGCCGCCGCGCTCAGGTGGAGGCGGCGATCACGCCGACGCCCGCGAAGACGAGCAGCACACCGCCCGCTTGGAGCAGCGAGAGCCGCTCCTTGTGCACCCACCAGCCGAGGAGGGCCGTCACCGCGGGGAACAGCGAGGCGAAGACCGCGACCACCGACAGCAGCCCCGAGAGGCTCGCGAGCGCGAAGCACAGGTTGGCGGCGAAGCCGAGCACGCCGATCGCCACGATGCCGACGAGCGGCCACCCGGATGCGCGCGGGACGGTGCGCGTCGCCGCCGCCGCGATCAGGTAGATCACGAGCGCGGTGACGCTGTTGCCGAGCAGCGTCGCGGTCAGATTGTGTGCGCTGCCCCAGGCGAGGGTGAGGTTCGAGACGCCGAAGCCCGCGGCCGCGAGCAGGGCGAGCAGAATCGGCAGCGCCCCGCCCCGCCCCGCCCCCTTGCGCACCTCGGGACCACTCGCGAGCACGGTGCCGATCACCGCGACCGCCATCCCCGCGATCAGCAGCGGGCCGAGCGGGTCGCCGGATGCGATTCCCGCCACCACGGGAACGAGCACGCTCAGCGCGGCGATCGGGGCGACCACGCCCATCGTGCCGATGGCGAGGGCCTGGTAGAGCGAGGAGACGCCCACCGCCACGGCCACACCTCCCACGACACCCCACAGCACCGCCTGCCCGACGTCGCCGCCCGGCTCCGGCCAGAACAGGCGCGGAAGCACCATGATCGTCGCGACGAGCTGCGAGAGCACGAGCACCGCGAGCAGCGGCACCTTGCGCGCGAGCGTTCCGCCGAGGAAGTCGGAGACGCCGAGCAGCACCGAGGCGAGCAGCGCGAGGATCGCGAAGCCGGTCATGCGCCGCCCCCCGCGCCGCCCTCCGCGTAGGCCTCCACGAACCCCTCCACCGTGAGAGGCGCGGCAGCCCACCCGAGGCTGCCGGCGAGCCGCAGCAGCTGCGGCGGTTCGACCGCCGCCCGCTCGAGCACCTCGGTCTGCCGGAACACCTCGCGCGGGTCGCCGTCGGCGCGCACCTCACCGCCTGCCATCGCGATCACGCGCTCGAAGTGCTCGGCGCAGAAGTCCATGTCGTGTGTGATGGCGATCACGGTCCGCCCCTCGGCCGCGAGCCGCTCCACGATGCCGGCGATCATCTCGACCCCGCGCGCATCCTGGCCTGTCGTCGGCTCGTCGAGCACCACGACGGGCGTGTGCATCGCGAGCACGCCGGCGAGGGCGACGCGCTTGCGCTCGCTGAGTGAGAGGTGGTGCGGATGCGCGTCCGCTTCGGCGAGGAGGCCGACCGTGGCGAGCGCCTCCTCGGCACGCGCCGCGGCCTCCTCGGCGGACAGCCCGAGGTTCTTCGGGCCGAACTCGACGTCGACCCGCACCGAACGGGCGAACAGCTGCTCGTCCGGGTTCTGGAAGACGTAGCCCACCTGGGCGGCGAGCTGGGCGATCGATCGATCGGTGGTCGCCGCGCCGCCGACCTCCACGACGCCCTCGGTCGGGCGGAAGATGCCGTTCAGGTGCCGCACGAGCGTGGTCTTGCCCGCACCGTTCTGCCCGACGATCGCGAGGCGCTCACCGGGAGCGACCGCGAAGCTCACCCCGCGCACCGCCTCGACGCCGCCGGGGTAGCGGAAGCGCACATCCGCGAAACGCACCGCCGGGGTCGGCGCCTCGCCGCTCATCGCGCACCTCCTGCGAACACCCGCGCGGCCTCGTCGAACGACACGGGAATGGGCGTGCCGTCGGGCAGCAGCCCGCGCTCGAGCGCGCGACGCCCCGCCTGCGTGTAGCGCGTGGAGCCCACGCCCCACTCCGCCATCTGCGGATCGGCGAGGATCTCGGTGGGATCCCCGGATGCCGCCACCCGGCCGCCCGCGATCACGTGCAGCCGGTCGGCGTGCTCGTGCAGCAGTTCGAGCTTGTGCTCCAGGATCACGACCGTGATGCCCGCATCCCGCAGCCGCGCGAGCACGTCGAACACCATGCGGGTGCCCGCGGGGTCGAGCTGCGAGGTCGGCTCGTCCATCACGATGACGGGCGTGCGCAACACGATCATCGAGGCGATCGCCACGAGCTGCTGCTGCCCGCCCGAGAGCGCGTAGGGGGAGCGGTCGAGCAGATGCGCGATGCGCAGCAGCTCGGCCACCTCGGCCACGCGCTCCACCATCTCCTCGCGTGGCGTGCCGAGGTTCTCGAGGCCGAAGGCGATCTCCTCGCGCACGGTGTAGCGCGCGCCGGAGATCTGGTTGAAGGGGTTCTGGATCACGAGGCCGACGCGCGCGACCGCCTCCGCGAGCGAGACGCCGGCGAGGTCGGCACCGTCGATCTCGACGCGGCCGCTCAGCTCGCCGCCGTCGACGCTCGGGATGAAGCCCGAGATGATCTTGGCGAGCGTGGTCTTGCCCGCGCCCGAGGCGCCGACGACGCCGGCGATCGTGGCGCGCTCGACCTCGAGCTCGATGTGCTCGAGCACGAAGCGTTCGGCGTCGGGGTAGGCGTAGGAGATGTCGGTGAGACGGATCACAGTGCGGCCTTCGTGAGGATCGGCAGGACGATCGGGACGACGATCGCGGCGAGCGCGATGAGGGGCATGATCCAGCGCGCGATGCGCTGGGGGAGCGAGTCGGGCACCGGGATGAGGGCCGTGCGTCTCGCGGTGGAGCCGAAGCCGCGCGCCTCCATGGCGGTGGAGCGCTCCTCGACGTCGGTGAACATCCCGAGCACGAGCGGGCCGATGAGCGGCATCATGATGCCGACCCGCTTGAAGGGATTGCGGGAGATCGCGAGCCCGCGGGCCTGCTGGGCGAGCAGGATCCCGTCGGCGCGGTCGCGGAAGGCGGGGATCAGCTGCAGCGTCGAGCTGATGATGTAGCTGAACTTCGGCGACATCCCGCGTTCGGTGAGCGCCCCCATGAGGTCGCCCGGATGCGTCGTCAGCACGAGCAGCACCGAGGCGAGCACGAGGCAGATGATGCGCGAACCGATGCCGAGCGCGAACAGGAGCCCTTCGGAGGTGACCGTGAAGACACCCCACTCGAACACCGGCGACTTGCCGCCGGGGAAGGTGAGCCCCTGCACGATGACGAGCACGAGCACGATCGGGAGCAGGATCTTGACGCTGATGCTCGCGAGCCTGCCGCCGCAACGCGATACCGCGGCGGCAGGCACGATGACGCCCCCCACGACGATCGCGGCCACCCACCAATACGGCAGCGCGAAGACGACCACGATGATCGACAGCAGCGCCACGAGCTTGGTCACCGGGTTGAGCCGGTGCACCGGGGTGGGGCGATCGACGTAGAGGGTCGATGACATGACGGCTCAGGCCTCCTGGTCGCGCACGACGGGCGCGGCGCTCAGGGTCGGCTTCGCGGTCGCCTTGCCGAACACGCGGTACTGCCGCACGAACGGGAACCGCTGCAGGAACCGGTTCGGGAGCGCGGCGAGGATGATCACCACGATCGTGAAGGTGATGAGCTTGTCGAGCGGATCGGAGAGCAGGCCTTGGAGGGTCGTCGCGCCGAGGAGCGATTGCCCCATCGCCTGGAACGCGCCGACGATGGCACCGGTGCCCCCGCCCGTCGCGCCGCCGAAGATGAAGGCGGCGATGGGTGCGGAGATCATGGCCGCGACGACACCCGTGACCGCGCCCGCGATGGGGGCGAAGTACCAGCGACGGAACATGCCCCAACGGGCCGCGTATCCCGCGAGCACACCGATGACGACCTGCACCACCGCGAACGGCAGCGCGATCGGACTGAGCGTCAGGCCCCAGATCACGTTGGTGAGGATGCCGGTGACGACGCCCGCCGCGGGTCCGGCGACCGCCGAGACGAGCACGGTGCCGATCGAGTCGATGTAGACGGGCAGGCCGATCACGGCGACGATCTGGCCGATCACGATGTTGAGGGCGATGGCGACCGGGATCATGGCGATGGTCGCGGTGGGCAGGCGATGGATCGAGCCGATCGCGAGCAGCACGGCGCCGATCAGGTAGCCGCCCATCGCGATGAGGCCCGCACTGCTCGTGCTGCTCTCCCCGACCTCCGTCGGCTGGCCGATCACGAGGTAGAGGTAGGTCGCCACGATGATGGCCGCACCGAGCGCGATGAGGATGATGTTGCGGATCCGCTGGGGATCCTTCGTTGCTGTTTCAGACATCCGAATGCCTCCTTGCATTCTTTTCGGGTGGTGGCCGGGTCAGCCCACGCGACGTGCGAGGGCGCCGACCCGATCCACGACGCGACGGAAGAACTCCGCCGGGTCGGTGTCGACGACGACCGCGGCGTTTGCGGGGCGACCCCACATGCCACGCCAGTCGGCGACGGTCTGTCCGCGGGTGAGGGTTCCCGCGAGTTCGACGTCGACCGTCGCGGGGCGCATCACGCCGAGGCTCGGGTCGAGGGCGATCGCCGCAGCGAAGGGGTCGTGCATGTGCGCGAGGAACCCCTGATCCTGGGCGAGATGGAACTCCATGTAGAAGCGCACGGCGTCCGAGAGGTGCCGGATGACACTGTTCGACGCCGTTGAGCGCAGCCCCGGCGCGTCCTCGCGCGCGATGATCTCCGCGGGTTCGCTGCCGGCCGCGGCGGCGAGCTCGGCGATGTGCTCGGGCTTCATCTCGATCCGCTCGGTCACATCGAGCGCGCAGATGATCGGCATCCGGTCTTCGGGCAGCCCCGAGAAGGCGTCGAAGACGATCTTGGCCGAGTCGGGGTCGACCGCGATGTTCCACTCGGTGGTGGGGGTCGTGTTGCCGGCGTGGTTGAAGGCGCCGCCCATCACGACGAGGCGCTTCAGCAGTCGCGGGAGCTCCGGCTCGAGCTTGAGCGCGAGCGCGAGGTTCGTGAGGGGGCCGGTCACGAGCCCGATCACCTCGCCGGGGCGGCGGCGCACGGTGTCGATCCACACCTCGGTGGCGTGGCGCGGCGAGAGCGCACGCGTCGGTGCCGGCAGCTCGGCGTGGCCGATGCCCTGGGGCCCGTGCGTCTCCTCGGTGGTCATGAGCGGTTGGATGATCGGCACCTCGGCGCCGAGGGCGACCTCGACCTCGGCGTAGCCGCACAGTTCGAGCCAGGCGAGGTTGTTGGTCGCGACCTGTCGTGCGGGCACGTTGCCCGCGGTGCAGGTGATGGCGAGGATCTCGGCCTCGGGGCTGGCCATGAGGTAGAGCAGGGCGAGGGAGTCGTCGATGCCGGTGTCGACGTCGGCGATGAGCGGGATGCGGGAGGTGGTGTCTGCCACGGGAACTCCAGACGGATGGGGAGTCTCACGGCGTGACACGACCGGGGGTATCCGGCCGTACCGATCCGTGCGACGGATGGGTGCGGAAGGGATACGGTCTCAGCCAGTGGGGCGGGCACGGTCGTGCTCGCGGTGGCCTCGACCTATCCAGACACCCGGTCTCCTCGTGGTTGCGCGATCGTCGATGACCGCGGTGGAGCCACCATACTCCTCCCCGCGCGGTTGATCTCAACTGCCCCGCGTGTCGCGAGCCGCGCATCGAGACGGCAGAAACGACCGGATGCGCGCCGGCCTTCGGGTCGTTGCTGCCGTCTGGGTGATGCGGGGCCTGGTGCACCTCTGCTTGGATGTCGCACATCGTCGGGAGCTCGGAGGGATGGATTACATGGGCTACTTCATCGTCGTGATCGCGCAGACCGTGGTGCTGCCGCTCCTCTCGGGCGGCATCCAGCTCGCCACCGTCGGCGGCGACCCGGTGCCGGTGTTCGGGATGTGGTGGGTGTTCTGGGGCATCGGCACGCGGCTGCTGCTCGCGGGCATCGTGCAGGCTTCGGGCAAGGGGACGACTGCGCAGATCCTGGGTGCTGCGGCGCCGAGCGTGCAGGAGACGCAGCTCACGCGTGAGCTCGGCACCGCCAACATCGCCATGGGGCTCACGGGCCTGCTCGCGCTCATCCCCGGTTGGGCGCTCCCGACGGGGCTCGCGGGCGCCCTCTTCCTGCTGTTCGCGGGCGTGATGCACGTCGCGAAGAAGGACAAGAACGCGAAGGAGAGGGTCGCCACCTGGACGGACCTGCTGGTCGGCGTCGTGGTGCTGCTGTTGGCCGGCTACACCCTCGTCCAGGCGCTCGCCGGCTGAACCGACTACTCGGGGGTCGCGGTGAGCTCCGACGAGAGCCGTGGCTCGACGCGGAGCTCCGGGCGGTAGCCGGCCTTGTCGGCGTAGAACGCGCGGATGCGATCCATGTCGTCGGACACCACGCCGCTCAGCTCGATCGTGGGGCCGAGACCCGTCGTCATGGTGGTGCGGTCGACGTAGCCGAGGGTCACCGGCAGCTCGGCCTCCCGCGCGATGCGGTAGAAGCCGGACTTCCAGTGGCCGGTGTTGCTGCGCGTGCCGTCGGGCGTCACGACGAGCCCGAAGACCTCGCCGCTGCGGATGCGTTCCAGCACCTCGCCGACGACGCGCGCGGGGTCGGCGCGGTCCACCGGGATGCCGCCGAGGCCGCGCATGAGGGGGCCGCGCCAGCCCCGGAAGAGGCTCTTCTTGCCGAGCCAGCGGAAGTTCATCCTGAGCCGCCAGGCGATCGCGAGCATGAACACGAAGTCCCAGTTGGAGGTGTGCGGGGCGCCGATCAGCACGGTGGGGCGGTTCGGCGCGGGCTCGGTCACGAGCTTCCAGCGGGATGCGGCCCAGAACAGCCGGGCGAGGAGGCGGCGCATCCGTCCACGGTACGCGCCGAACCATCAAGTGAACGGCATACGAGAGCGGAACGCCCGGTCTATCCAGGAGACGCCGAGGCGAGTACGGTGGGGCGCATCCGCCACCCCTGAGGGGATGTCATGGACGATCTCGCGGCTTCACCCGCGCGCGTCTCCACCGGTTCGCTGCCGGGCTGGGAGGACGTCGAGCGGCTCGTCGAGGAGGCCTATCGCTACGGCCTCGTCTCCACCGACGGCGAGATCGCCACCTACATCCCCCGCCTCGCGCAGGCGGATGCCGACCTCTTCGGGGTGAGCGTCGCCGAGGTGAACGGGGCGGTGCACACCGCGGGTGATGCGGAGGCGACGTTCTCGATCCAGTCGATCTCCAAAGCCTTCGTCTACGCGCTGGTCTGCGAGGAGCTCGGGCACGAGACGGTGCGCGAGCGGGTGGGCGTCAACAACACGGGACTCGCGTTCAACTCGGTCGTCGCGATCGAGCTCAACGAGGGGCACCCGATGAACCCCATGGTCAACGCGGGTGCGATCGCGACGACGGCGCTCGTGCCCGCCGCGTCCGCCGAGGAGCGCTGGGGCCGCATCCAGGACGGCCTCTCGGCGTTCGCGGGCCGCCGCCTCGAACTCGACGGAGAGGTGTACACCTCCGAGGCCGACACCAACCAGCGCAACCGGGCGATCGGCACCCTCCTGCAGGCGTACGGCCGCATCGACGCCGATCCGCTCGCCGCGGTCGACGTCTACACCCGCCAGTGCTCGCTGCTGGTGAGCGCCGCCGACCTCGCCGTGATGGGCGCGACGCTCGCCGACGGCGGCGTCAACCCGGTCACCGGCATCCGCGTGGTCTCGGCCACGGTCGCCCGCGACACCCTCGCGGTGCTCGCCTCGACGGGGCTGTACGAGAGATCCGGCGAGTGGCTGTTCGAGATCGGCCTGCCCGGCAAGTCGGGGGTTGCGGGCGGCATCGTCACGATCTCGCCCGGCAAGGGCGGCATCGGCGTGTTCTCGCCCCGGCTCGACAGCGCAGGCAACAGCGTGCGCGGCCAGCGGGCCACGCGCTTCCTCTCCCGTGCGCTCGGCCTCGACGTGTTCGCATCCGAGGCCCACGAGCACGGGCCCTACCCCTACACGCGAGAGAAGGGTTCCGCATGACCACCACCGATGCCGGCACCGCGCCGGAGGTCAAGGCCTCCTGGGCGCCCATGGTCGGGCTGTTCTTCGCCCAGATGCTCATGTCGTTCAACGTGGCCGCGCTTCCGGTGTCGATCGGCGGCATGGTCGCCGAGTTCGATGTGCCGCCCACCACCGCGAGCACCGCGATCGTGGTCTACGGTCTCGCGGTCGCGGCTCTCGTGATGGTGGGTGCCAAGCTCGGTCAGCGGGTCGGCTGGGTGCTGATGTTCCGGATCGTGATCGCGACGTTCGCGGGTTCCGCGCTGATGATGCTGTTCGGGCCGACCATCAACTGGATCATCGCCGCGCAGGTCGTCGCGGGTGCCTCCGCCGCGATCATCGTGCCGAGCCTCGTCGCGCTCATCGCGCACAACTACCGCGGCACCCAGCAGGCGACGGCCGTCGGATCGCTCGGCTCGGCCCGCGCGATCTCCGGCATGACGGCGTTCTTCGTCGGCGGCGCGCTCGGCACCCTCGTCGGCTGGCGACCGGTGTTCGCGATCGTGCTCGGCCTCGCGGTGCTCGTGTTCATCCTCAGTTTCCGACTGCGCGGCGACAAGGGCGACCCGGCGATCAAGATCGACCTGGTGGCCGCCGTGTTCATCGGCCTCGCGATCGTGTCGCTCACGCTCGGCTTCAACAACCTCAACGGCTGGGGCGTGCTGCAGGCGACCGACCGCGCGCCGTTCTCGGTGGGCGGCGTCTCGCCCGCTCCGCTGCTCATCCTGCTCGGTGTCGTGCTGGGGCAGATCTTCTTCATCTGGACGCGCCGCCGCACCCGCGCGGGCAAGATCCCGCTCGTGAGCCTCAAGGTGCTGGGGCGCGACAGCGAGCGCGCGGCGGTCTACGCGATGTTCATCGTGGTGGCGCTCGAGGCGGCGCTCAACTTCACGGTGCCGCTCTACATCCAGATCGTCCAGGGGCGCACCCCCTTCGACACCTCGCTCGCGATGATGCCGTTCAACCTCACGGTGTTCGTCACGGCGACCGTCATCGTGCGCTTCTACGGGCGTTTCAACCCGAAGACGATCGGCATGTTCGGCTTCATCCTGACGACCTCGGCGCTCGTCTGGCTGTCGTTCGTGGTGACCAACAACTGGGAGACGCTGCCGACGATCCTGGGGCTGTTCGTCTTCGGCGTCGGCCAGGGCGCCCTTGTGACGCTCGTCTTCAACGTGCTCGTCACGGCGGTGCCGAAGACCCTCGCGGGGGACGTCGGATCGATCCGCGGCACGACGCAGAACCTGGCCTCCGCGGTCGGCACGGCCGTCGCGGGCGCGCTGCTGGTCGGCATCCTGAGCTTCAACCTCTCGCAGGCGCTGCTGACGAACACCTACCTGCCGGAGGAGCTCGTGGAGAAGGTGAGCCTCGAGAACGCGAACTTCGTCAGCAACGACCAGTTGCGCACCCTGCTCGACGGCACCGACGCGACCCCCTCGCAGACGGAGGAGTTCGTGCGCATCAACGAGGACGCGCGGCTCTCGGCGCTGCGGATGGGGCTGCTGTTCCTCGCGGGGATCTCCGCGCTCGCGATCGTGCCGGCGGCGCGGCTGCCGCGCTACCGTCCGGGCGAGATCCCCGACCCCGATCCCGCGGAGCAGGCGAAGCCCTGAGCGCGGCGCGTGCGCGCGGGCCGCGCCCGCCTAGCATGAGCCCATGGGCACCCTCTACTACGCAGACCAGGCGATCGAGATGGACGATCGAACCCTCGCTCATCTGAAGGTCGCCGTGGTGACGAAGTTGCGTCGCGGGGAGAGCTTCACGCTGTCGTGGGCGCACGCCGAGAACCACCCGAGCGGGCGCACCACGATCTGGATGCATGCGTCCATCCCGCTGCGCTTCGAGTTCGAGGAGGCGCAGGCACCCCAGCTGCGCCGCGAGTGGATCGAGGAGATCCTGCGCTCCGCCAACACGACGGGCGGCATCCAGCTCACCGCGGAGAACCTCGAGACCGGTCGGCTGCCCGAGGGGCGGGGCTCGGCCGACCTCGGCTGAGTCGGGGCTCGTCCGCGCCGCCTCGGAACGGAACGGGCGCGCGACTCAGCGCGCCGGGTGGTCCTTGCGCTTGACGGAGTTGTCGACCGACTTCACCGGCTGTTCGGTGGCGGGGTCCTCGCCGAGCACGAGGCCGCGATTGGAACCGGCCTGCGCCGCGAGCTCGTCCAGCCAGTCCTTGTCGATGAGCGGCATCCGGCTTCCCGAGTAGCGGAAGTAGAACGGGATGCCGGTGTCGACCCAGATCGAGCTGCGCCCGTCGCCCACACCGGGGGTGTCGCGCCAGCTGAGCATGAACGACTCGCGACGGCGCAGCTTCGACCCGATGACCAGTTCGAGGTGCGCGAGCACCCGATCGTCGAAGGAGATCTCGATGCCGGAACTGCCGTAGATGAGGGAACCCACTGTGCCCTTTCCGCTGGTGCGGCGCCCGGGCGGCGCCTCGCGGCCGATGCTACCCGGGCGGCGGGGTCAGTGGCGTCCGGCGAGGCGCGCGGTGATCTCGCGCGCCGTGACGACGACGGCCTCGCCGAGGAGTCGCCGATGCTCCGCGCCGGCGGTGCTGCTGCGGAAGGTGAGCCCGACGGCTGCCGCGGGGTAGCCGGTGGCGTCGGATGCGGCGGCGCCGGTCGAGGCGTAGTCCTCCGTGATCTCGCCGTCCTCGTCGGCCCAGCCGCGCTCGCGGGCCTCGCGCAGCACCCGCTCCAGCTCGCCGAGGCGGGTGGGGCCGCGGTCGTTCCGGCGGATGAGGCTGCCGCGGTCGGGGTAGAGGGCGCGCACCTGGTCGCGGGGCAGCAGGGCGAGCATCGACCGGCCGGTCGCGGCGAGGTGCGCGGGCAGCCGCACCCCGATGCCCGTGACCGTGGTGGGTGCCCGGAACCCCTGCACGCGCGCGAGGTAGATCACATCCGCCCCGCTGAGGAGGGCGAGATGGGCGACGACGGGGATCGGCGCGTGCGGCACGAGCCGCTCGAGCAGCGGGGTGGCGAGCCGCGTGAGCTGTGCGGCGCGGCGGGGTGCCGCACCGAGTTCGGCCATGAGGGTGCTCGGCCCGTAGCTGCGGTGCTCGGGGTAGTGGATGACGAATCCCTCGTCCATGAGCACGCGCAGCAGTTGGTAGACCGACGACCGCGGCAGCTGGAGCTCGCGGGCGATGCTCGAGGCGCGCGCGGGGGCCGCGCGCTCGCCGAGGTAGCGCAGGATGCCGAGAGCGTTGCGGGCCGCGGGGATCGTGGGCACGGAACCTCCGATCGTCTGAGATCTCAGACAGATTAGCGCGCATCCCCCTCCCGCGGGTTCGGCCGTCTCGCTGGAATGGTCGCAACGTCGAAAGGGGACCCGGGATGTCGCAGCCGGTTCGGGTGGGAGGCGCGCCGCTCACGGTCGCCGAGGTGGTGGCGGTCGCGCGCGACGATGCGCGCGTCGAGCTCGCATCGGAGGCGCTCGCGGCGATGCGCGCCTCGCGGGCCATCATCGAGCAGCTCGCCGCCGACACCCGCCCGCACTACGGCATCTCGACCGGCTTCGGGGCGCTCGCGACCCAGCAGATCCCGCCGGAGCGCCGCATCCAGTTGCAGCGCTCGCTCGTGCGCTCGCACGCCGCGAGCGCGGGCGCCGAGGTGGAGCGCGAGGTGGTGCGCGCCACGATGCTGTTGCGCCTCGCGACCCTCGCGACGGGTCGCACGGGTGTGCGCCCCGAGGTGGCCGAGGTGTACGCGGCGATGCTCGACGCGGGCATCACCCCGGTGATCGGCGAGTACGGCTCGCTCGGCTGCTCGGGCGACCTCGCGCCGCTCGCGCACATCGCGCTCGCGGCGATGGGCGAGGGCCCGGTGCGGGTCGGCGGTCGGCTGCTCGACGCCGGCGAGGCGCTGGCCGCCGCCGGTATCACCCCCGTCGAGCTGCACGAGAAGGAGGGCCTCGCCCTCATCAACGGCACCGACGGGATGCTCGGGATGCTGTGCCTGGCGCTCGCCGACCTCGACCGCCTGCTCACGACGGCCGACCTCGCCGCGGCGATGAGCATCGAGGGGCTCGCCGGCACCGACACGGTGTTCGCCGAGGATCTGCAGGCGCTGCGTCCGCACCCGGGGCAGGCGGCATCCGCGCGTCTCATGCGGGAGGTGCTGGCGGGGTCGCCCGTCGTCGCGGCCCACCGCACCAACGGCTTCACGCGCGTGCAGGACGCCTACTCGCTGCGCTGCGCGCCGCAGGTGCACGGCGCCGCGCGCGACACCGCCTCCCACGCCAGGCGGGTGGCGGAGGTGGAGCTCGCGAGCGCGATCGACAACCCCGTCGTGACGATCGACGGGCGCATCGAGTCCAACGGCAACTTCCACGGCGCCCCGCTCGGCTACGTGCTCGACTTCCTCGCGATCGCGGTGGCGGATGTCGCCTCGATGAGCGAGCGCCGCACCGACCGCTTCCTCGACCGCTCGCGCAACGGCGGCCTGTCGCCGTTCCTCGCCGACGACCCCGGGGTCGACTCGGGCCACATGATCGCGCAGTACACCCAGGCGGGCATCGTGAGCGAGCTGAAACGCCTGGCGGTGCCGGCATCCGTCGACTCGATCCCGACGAGCGCCATGCAGGAGGACCACGTGTCGATGGGCTGGAGCGCCGCCCGCAAGCTGCGTCGCGCCATCGACGGACTCGGGCAGGTGCTCGCGATCGAGGTGCTGACGGCCGCGCGCGGCATCGAGCTGCGCGGCGAGGGCTCGTCGCCCGTCGTCTCGCGGGTGGTCGCGGCGCTCCGCACCCGGGTGCCCGGTGCCGGCCCCGACCGCTTCCTCGCCCCCGACATCGCCGCGGCGGCGCTCGCCGTGGCCGACGGAACCCTCGTGAAGGAGTTGCCCGCATGACCGCGACCCACACCGCATCCGGCACCGCGTCCGGCACCGCGCCCCGCATCACCGCCCACCGCGGCAGCACGCTGCACACCCTCGGCTGGCCGCAGGAGGCCGCCCTGCGCATGCTGCAGAACAACCTCGACCCGGAGGTCGCCGAGCACCCCGAGGAGCTCGTCGTCTACGGCGGAACGGGCAAGGCGGCCCGCGACTGGCCCAGCTTCCACGCCATCGTGCGCAGCCTCGAGACGCTGAAAGGCGACGAGACCCTGCTCGTGCAGTCGGGGCGGCCGGTGGGCGTGCTGCAGACCCACGAGTGGGCGCCGCGCGTGCTGCTGGCGAACTCCAACCTGGTGGGCGACTGGGCCAACTGGGACGAGTTCCGGCGGCTGGAGGCGCTCGGGCTCACCATGTACGGCCAGATGACGGCGGGCTCCTGGATCTACATCGGCACCCAGGGCATCCTGCAAGGCACCTACGAGACCTTCGCCGCGGTCGCCGCGAAGCGCTTCGCCGGAACGCTCGCCGGCACCATCACCCTCACCGCGGGGCTCGGCGGCATGGGCGGCGCTCAGCCGCTCGCCGTCACCATGAACGGCGGGGTCGCGATCTGCATCGACGTTGACGCCTCGCGCATCCGCCGCCGCATCGAGCACGGCTACCTCGACGTGGAGGCGCGGGGCGTCGACGACGCGCTCGAGCAGGCGTATGCGGCCCGCGACGCCCGGCGCGCCCTCTCCATCGGGCTGCTCGGCAACGCCGCCGAGCTCGTGCCGCGGCTGCTCGCGATGGGGGCCGAGATCGACATCGTCACCGACCAGACGAGCGCCCACGATCCGCTCGCCTACCTGCCGATCGGGGTCGCGTTCGAGGACTGGGCCGAGGCGCGGAAGGATCCCGGATTCGCGGATCGCGCCCGGCAGTCGATGGCGCGCCACGTGGAGGGCATGGTCGGCTTCCAGCGGGCAGGCGCCGAGGTGTTCGACTACGGCAACAACATCCGCACCGAGGCGCTCGCCGCGGGCTACGCCGACGCCTTCGCGTTCCCGGGGTTCGTGCCCGCCTACATCCGCCCCCTGTTCGCCGAGGGCAAGGGGCCCTTCCGCTGGGCGGCGCTCTCGGGCGACCCGGCCGACATCGCGAAGACCGACCGTGCGGTGCTCGAACTGTTCCCCGAGAACGAGTCGCTCGCGCGCTGGATCCGGCTCGCCGGGGAGCGTGTGCACTTCCAGGGGCTGCCGGCGCGCATCTGCTGGCTCGGCTACGGGGAGCGGGATGTGGCCGGGTTGCGGTTCAACGAGATGGTCGCCTCTGGCGAGCTCGCGGCCCCCCTCGCGATCGGCCGCGACCACCTCGACGCGGGCTCGGTCGCGAGCCCCTACCGTGAGACGGAGGCCATGCTCGACGGCTCGGACGCGATCGCCGACTGGCCGCTGCTGAACGCGCTCGTGAACACGGCATCCGGTGCCTCCTGGGTGTCGATCCACCACGGAGGGGGTGTCGGCATCGGCCGTTCGATCCACGCAGGTCAGGTGACGGTGGCCGACGGCACGGCGCTCGCGGGCGAGAAGATCGCGCGCGTGCTGCGGAACGACCCCGGTATGGGCGTGCTGCGGCACGTCGACGCCGGCTACCCGGAGGCGCAGGCGACGGCCGAGCGGCTCGGCGTGCGCGTGCCGATGGAGGAGTGATGGCGGCGCTCTACGACGACCCGCTCTGGCCGCGCGCCGGGGGGTGGCCTGCGCCCGCGGGGCACGCGGATGTCGTGCTCGTCGGGGTGCCCACCTGGCGCAGCTCGATCACGCCCGGCTCGACGGGGCTCACCCCCTCTGCGGTGCGTGAAACGCTGCAGCGGTACACGCTCGAGACGCGGCTCACGATCGCGGATGCGGGCGACCTCGTCGACCCCGACGCCTCGCCCGCCGAGGCTGCCGCCCGCATCGCGGAGCTCGACGCCGCGCTCGTGATCGCACTCGGCGGCGACAACGCCGCGACCGTGCCGGTGGCGCTCGGCCGCCGGGCGGACGCGCTCGTCACCGTCGACGCCCACCACGACCTGCGCGACGGCGTCTCGAACGGCTCGCCCGTGCGGCAACTGCTCGAGGCGGGCATCCCGGGGTCGCGGATGGCGCAGCTCGGCATCGAGCCGCTCGCCAACTCGGCCGCCTACCGCGCGCGCGCCGACGCCGCGGGCATCGCGGTCGTGGAGCGGAGCGCGCTCGCGGGCGCCTCGCTCGGGGAGGCGATGACGCGCGCGCTCGATGCGGTCGGCGGCACGCGCGTGCACGTCGACCTCGACGTCGACGCCTGCGACCGCGCGGTCGCGCCTGCCTGCCCCGCATCCGTTCCGGGCGGCTTCTCGGCGTTCGAACTGCGCGCCGCGGCGCGGGCGGCAGGGGCGCATCCCGCGGTCGTCTCGATCGACCTCACCGAGGTGGATGCCGCGCTCGACAGCGCCGACGGCCGCACCGTGCGCCTCGTGGCGCTGTGCGTGCTGGAGGCGATCAGGGGGTTCGAGAGCCGATGACCGCGACCCTCATCACCGGCATCGGCGAGCTCGTCACGGGCGAGGCCGAGCGGCCCCTCATCGCCGAGGCCGCGGTCGTGATCGACGGCGAGCGGATCGCGTGGGTGGGCGAGGCCGTCGCGGCCCCCCTCGCCGATGAGCGCGTCGACGTCGGTGGTCGCGCCGTCATCCCCGGCTTCGTCGACTCCCACACGCACCTCGTGTTCGCGGGCGATCGCGGCGACGAGTTCGAGGCGCGGATGGCGGGGCGACCGTACACGGCGGGCGGCATCCGGCGCACCGTGGCCGCCACGCGAGCCGCGAGCGAGGCGGAGCTGCTCGCCCACGGTAGGCGGCTCGTGGCCGAGGCGCGCAGGCAGGGCACGACGACGATCGAGGTGAAGAGCGGATACGGGCTGAGCGTCGACGACGAACTGCGGTCGGTGCGGGTGGCGCGCGAGCTGAGCGAGGAGGTCACCTTCCTCGGAGCGCACGTGGTGCCCGAGGGGGCGGATCGCGCCGACTACGTGGAGCTCGTGACCGGGCCGATGCTCGAGGCCTGCGCCCCGTACGCGCGCTGGATCGACGTGTTCTGCGAGGAGGGCGCGTTCACGGTCGAGGAGACCAGGCGCATCCTGCTCGCGGGGGCCGCGCGTGGGCTCGGGCTGCGGGTGCACGCGGCGCAGCTCGGCCCCTCGGCGGGGGTGCGGCTCGCGGTGGAGCTGGGCGCCGCGAGCGTCGACCACTGCACCTTCCTCACCGATGACGACGTCGACGCGCTCGCCGGAAGCGACACGGTCGCGACGCTGTTGCCCGGCGCCGAGTTCTCCACCCGCCAGCCCTGGCCGGATGCGCGGCGCCTGCTCGACGCGGGCGTGCGGGTGGCGCTCGCGAGCGACTGCAACCCCGGCTCGAGCTTCACCACCTCGCTGCCGTTGTGCATCGCGCTCGCCGTGCGCGAGATGGGGATGACGCCGCTCGAGGCGGTGACGGCGGCGACCGCGGGCGGTGCGGCGGCACTGCGCCGAGGCGACGTGGGCCGCATCGCGGCGGGGGCGCGTGCCGACCTCGTGCTGCTCGACGCCCCGAGCCACGTGCACCTCGCCTACCGCCCGGGCGTGCCGCTCGTCTCCCGCGTCTGGGCGGGTGGTTCCGCGGCCCCGGCCGCTCCCGCGGGTTGAGTGGTCGCGCAGGTGCCCTTCCCCGCTGTCTGAGTAGCCGCGCAGGCCCTCTTCCCCGCTGGTCGACCATCCGCGCAGGTCGCCTTCCCCGCTGGTTGAGTAGCCGCGTAGCGGCGTATCGAAACCTGCGTGCCGATGCGCGGCCAGCAAGCGTGCGGGGGATCTCGATACGCCGCGCTGCGCGCGGCACTCGATCAGCGGGGGTGCGAGTGGCGTGGGGGTGCGCGGTGCCGCAGGTCCCGCTGGTTGAGTAGCCGCGTAGCGGCGTATCGAAACCACCGTGCCGATGCGCGGCCGCCAGGCGTGCGGGGGATCTCGATACGCCGCGCTGCGCGCGGCACTCGATCAGCGAGGGAGCGGGCGCGGCCCGCGGGCGGCGGCCGTCAGCCGGTGACCGGTGCCGGGCTCGCGGTGTCGAAGCGGTCGAGCAGCTCGCCGAGCATGCCGTACTCGCCGCTCGCGCGGCAGGGGTCGCCCGCGTGGGCCGCGAGCGCATCCGCCGCCACGCGCGCCGGGTCGCGCCCGCAGATCGCCTGCCCCTCCGCCTCGAAACGCAGTCTGCTGCGGCTGAACGACGAGAGGCTCCAGCCGAGCGGCACCGAGATCGCCGGGTCGGTCGACGGCGACGCCACCACGACACCGCCCGGCAGCGCAGAGCGCAGCGCACCGACCGCGCTCGCGCAGGCGCCCGCATCCGGTGGGCACACCTGGAGGTAGGCGTCGGATGCCCGCCGCAGCCAGGCCGAGGGGGAGGTCTGCGGCCCCTTCGCCCCGAAGATCGCGGCGAGCGGCACGAGCGCCTCTGGCCGTGTGCCGTCGGGTGCCACGATGACGTCGCTGCCCGGCTCGTTGGTGGCGAACAGCAGCAGGGGCACGACGTAGGGCCGGGCCGCACCGTCGGCGCGCGCGTTGGTGTCGCGGATGAGCGCGGTGAGCGCCGGGGCCGCGTCGACCCAGGTGCCGATGGCGCTGTTGTCGGTGGATCCGCCGTCGACGAGCTGCATGTCGGCCACCTCGCGGCAGCCCGCGGGCAGGGTGTCGGGGGAGATGCGGCCACCGGGGCTCACGAAGGGGAAGCGCGCCGAGAGTTCCGCCGCGGTCGCCCAGCTGAGGTTCGCGCGGCAGGCGCCGAGGTAGTCGACGAGGTCGATCGTGCTCGCGAACTCGGCCCGCCGGGAGGCGCAGTCGGGTGCCGCCGCGGTCTGCGTGCCCGTTCCGGCATCCGTCTGCGCCCATCCGCCCGGGCTCAGGTCGAGCTGGCTCACGAGCACCTTGCAGAGCGAGGTCGCGTCGGTCGAACCGAGCACGAGGTAGCCGGTGGGGGCGACCGGTGCCGCGTCGAACGGCTCGGCGAACTGCGGCGCCTGGCTCTCCCAGGTGAGCTCCTGCATCGCCGTGCGGTCGCGCCACGCCCAGTCGGCGGTGTGCGGCTCGCCGGAGCTCGGCACGCGGATGCCGGACACCGCTCCCACGAGGTCGCCCCCGAGCAGCCCCGCGAGGTCGGCCGAGAGCGCGTCGTCGCCCGCGAAGGCGCTCGTCGACTGCGCCGCGCCGCCGCCGCGCGGGTTCCCCTCGGTGCGGAACGAGGCCAGCCCGATGCTGCCACCGCTCGCCCCCGTCGAGGCGAACACCGCATCCGCCGCGCACGCGTTCGCCGCGGGCAGCTGCCGCAGCACGTCGACCGTCCAGGTGGCCGCACGGATGCCGCCGCCCTCGGCCGCGACGAGCACGAGCGGTTTGACCCGCACACCGCCGAGCTCGGTCGCGCAGCTTCCGCCCGCGTACCAGCTGGCGTAGGCCTCGGCGAGCGTGGCGCGGTCAGGCAGGCCGCCAGGCGCGTCGAAGCGCACGGCGTGCAGGCTCGGCGCGCTCTGCACGCTCGACGCGACGACCGGGAGCACGACGAGCAGCGTCACGACGGGCGCCGACCGCAGCCGCAGCACCTGGAACACCTCGAGCGGGCGGCGGCGTCCGAGACTCAGGGTGAGCCAGCCGAGGATGCCCGTCCAGGCGCCCGCGAGCAGCACGATCACGGCGGCCGCGCCGAGGAACGCCGAGATCGCCATCGGCACGAGCAGCACGGCCACCACGATCGCGCTCGACACGGCGAGCACCACGATCCCGAGCCGGTTCAGCAGCTTCTGCTGCGCCTCGCTCACCTCGCCGGCCTGCACGGCGGCACCGAGGGTCTGCGCGACCATCGTCGGTCCGAGCGCCGGGGGCGGATCGGTCGCGGCCCAGCGATGGAATGCGACGCCCGCCGCGATCGCCAGCACGAGGAATCCGATCGCGAGCAGCAGCGCCCAGCCGGTCGTGCCGGCCAGCCGGGAGTCGTCGAAGGCTCCCGTGCCGGCGAGTGCGAGCGGCGCGACGAGCGACTTGAACGGGCCGAGCCCCGCGAGCGCGACCCACAGCACGAGCAGCCCGTCGCCCGCACGCCGGGCCGGCACCGCGTCGTCGTGGATGTCGCCCGGCCGGAGGGGGGCGGGGGCCGTCCCGCCCGCCCGCGCCCGCACGCGGCGGATGAGCCAGGACAGTGCGGGCACGGCGAGCAGCGCCGCGACGAACACCGCGAGCGGAACCCAGTCGGCGAGCGAGCGGTTCTGGGGGATGCCGAGCGCGATCCCGAGGGCGACGGTCACGGCGGCCGTGAGGATCCAGGGCAGCAGCGGCGAAGCGGGGCGGTCGTCGATCGCCGAGCGGGCGTATCGGCGGGCACGTCCGCGTGCGAGCCACAGGAGGCCGGTGCCGGTCGCGGCGAAGGCGAGCAGGCTCGCGAGCAGCGGGATCGGGTCGACACCCTGGTAGCCGATCCAGGAGCGGAACACGTCGGGCAGCTGCTCGATGACGCCGTTCGCGCTCACGAGCGAGACGACGGCGATCGCCCCGACGACGATCGCGACGAGCCGCTGCGCGTAGATGCCGCGCGCGGCGCGCCCGACGGCGGAGCGCATCCGGTCGCCGACCTCGCTTCCGAGGAACAGGAACCCCAGCACGACGAGTCCCGCCGCGAACTTGGCGGTGGTCGCCACCACCTGCGGCCAGACCAGCCACCCGGGCGCAGCGGGGAAGCTCAGCGCCACGAGCAGCACGTCCTCGGCGAGGTCGGCGAGCGCGAGGGTGGCGACGAGGCGCACGCCCCAGCGGCGGCTGCGGGTGCCCGCCGTCGTCAGCCGACGCACGAGCCGCAGCAGCAGTGCGGAGTAGCAGGCGATGAGCACGAGGTCGGCGACAACGGATGCGCGGATCAGCGCGCCGACCGGGAAGGTCGACGACGCCCAGTCGCCCCAGGCCTCGGTCTCGAGGAACGAGGTCGGACCGTAGACGCCCGACAGGGTGTGCGTGCGGCCCGAGGGCGAGACGACGTCGCCCACGAGCCGGTCGAGCTCGTTGATGACGATGACGGCGGCGAGCGCGAGCAGGAGGAGGGCGACCGAGGAGAACGGGCCCGCGCGCAGACGCCTGCGCCATGCGGATCGGGGGGATGCGGCAGTGGACATGGGACTCCAGCCGGGAGGAATGCTGACAGGGTAGTCCCGCGGCCGGAGCCTGTCACCGGTTCGGCAGGAAACCCGCGGAGCCGACCGGGCCGGGTACCCTCGCCTCATGAGCGATCTCGCCCCGCCCCCCGTGCCGCAGCCCGAGCCGCAGCCCGCCACGCAGCCCGAGCCGCAGCCGGCCCCGCAGCCCGGCCCGCCCGTCACGGGGCCCGATCCGCTGCGCACGGCGACCCCCTCGCCCTGGGGCCACGCCGTCGCCGCGGGGCTCGCACTGGTCGGGATCGCGCTCAACGTCGGCGGGGGTGCCGGGTTCCCGAGCAGCGCACCCGTCGAGTGGATCATGAACGCGGGCATCACGATCGACCTGGTGGCCGTGCTCGTGGCCTGCGGCATCGGATTCGGCGTGTCGCTGCGGCAGCGCGCCGTGCGCCCGGCGCTCGTGTTCCCCTGGCTCGGCCTCGCCCTCGCCCTGGTGGGCTTCTTCAGCTGGGCGGTCATGTCGGGCGGCCTCTTCGAGACGCTGATCTTCGGCGGCCGCGGGCGGTACATGACCGACATCGGCGGGGCGTTCTATACCGGCGTCGCCTGGACCCTGGGTGCGATCTTCAGCGCCTACGGCCTCCGCGGGCGCACCAGGCCGGCGCCGAACATCGCCGCCTGGGTGGGAATCGGACTCTGGGCGCTCACCCTGATCGGCGTGGTCACCTCCGCGCTGCTCTACGCGGCCGACCTCACCGACTGAGCAGCGCGCCGCATCCGGTAGGCTGACCGCACAACCGAACATCGGGCCGCACGCGATGCGGGAGAGCCGGGGCCATGCCGCCGGCACCGAAGGAGCAAGCCTCCCCGCCAATCTCTCAGGTACGTGTACCGCATCGACAGGCCGCTCTGGAAAGCGCTTCAGCACCCCCGCTGATCGAGTGCCGCCGACCGCGGCGGATCGGATCAGCGGCCGCGAGGAAGCCGCCCACGGTGAAAGCGACCACCCGTCGCGAAACTCTCAGGCCGGATGACAGAGGGGGAGTTCCTTGATCGCGTCGCGCCAGGAGAACTCACCATGACATCCGAAACCCCCGGCATCCCCGCCCGCCGTTCCCCCCTCGACGCCGTGCACGCGCGCGGCGGCGCGAGCTTCACCGACTTCGCGGGCTGGCAGATGCCGGTGCGCTACAGCTCCGACCTCGCCGAGCACCACGCGGTGCGCGAGGCGGCGGGGCTCTTCGACCTGAGCCACATGGGCGAGATCGTGGTGCTCGGGCCGGATGCGGCGGCCGCCCTCGATCACGCGCTCGCCGGGCGGCTCTCGGCGATCGAGGAGGGGCAGGCCAAGTACAGCCTGCTGCTCGCCGAAGACGGCGGCATCATCGACGACCTCGTCGTCTACCGCACCGGCCCCGACCGCTTCCTCGTGGTCGCGAACGCCGGCAACCGCTTCGTGGCGGCCGAGGCGCTGCGCGAGCGGGCCGCAGGGTTCGACTGCATCGTCGAGGACGAGTCGGATGACGTGGCGCTCGTGGCACTGCAGGGGCCGCGCGCCGAGGAGATCCTGCGCGAGGTCGCGGGATTCGACATCCCGCAGCTCGACGGCCTGCGCTACTACCGCGCGATCACGGGTGACTTCCGCGGTCACGAGGTGCTCGTGGCACGCACCGGCTACACGGGCGAGGACGGCTTCGAATTCTTCCTCGCGCCGGATGCCGCCCCCGAGCTGTGGGATGCGCTCGCCGAGACCGGTGCGGGTGCCGGCCTCATCCCGTGCGGTCTGGCGGCGCGCGACACCCTGCGCCTCGAGGCCGGGATGCCGCTCTACGGCCACGAGCTCACCCGAGCGACCCTGCCGCAGCAGGTGGGACTCGGGCGGGTGCCGGTGCTCGGCAAGGAGGGCGGCTTCGTCGGCGATGCCGCCGTCGCGGCCGGGCCCGCCCCCGACGCGCCCGTGCTCGTCGGGCTCGCCGCTGAGGGCCGCCGCGCGGGGCGCGCCGACTACGAGATCTTCGCCACCGAGCACGCCGCGGAGGTCGCGGGCGTCATCACGAGCGGCGCTCTCTCGCCCACCCTCGGCCATCCCATCGCGATGGCGCTCGTCGACCCCGGCCTCGCCGCCGTCGGCACCACCGTCTTCATCGACGTGCGCGGAACCCGCATCCCCGCGACCGTCGTCACCTTGCCGTTCTACTCGAGAAAGAAGAACTGAGATGTCGCTTCCCGCAGAGCTCAAGTACACCGCCGAGCACGAGTGGGTCGCCGTCGACGGCGACCTCGCGCGCATCGGCATCACCGACTACGCCGCCGACAAGCTCGGCGATGTGGTCTTCGTCGACCTTCCGAAGGTGGGCTCCGCCGCCGCGGCGGGGCGCGTGGTGGGTGAGATCGAGTCGACCAAGTCGGTCGGCGAGCTCTACGCCCCCGTCGACGGCGAGGTCGTCGAGGTCAACGACGCCGTCGCCGACGACCCCTCGCTCGTCAACTCCGACCCCTATGGGGCCGGCTGGATGATCGTGGTGCGTTTCGCCGCGCTGCCCACCCTGCTCTCCGCGGACGAGTACGCCGCCCTCATCGCCGAATGACCGAGCTGTTCGCCGACCGTCACATCGGCACCGACACCGCGGCCCAGCGCGAGATGCTCGCCGTGCTCGGCTATGCGAGCGTCGATGCGCTCGTCGACGCCGCGATCCCGGCCGGCATCCGGCTGCCCGCCGACGCGCCGACGACGCTGCCGGCAGCGGCATCCGAGGTGGAGGCGCTCGCCGAGCTGCGCGCGCTGGCCTCTCGCAACCGGGTGACCCGCCCGATGATCGGCCTCGGCTACCACGGCACGCACACGCCAGCCGTGATCCAGCGCAACGTGCTCGAGAACCCCAGCTGGTACACGGCCTACACGCCCTACCAGCCCGAGATCTCGCAGGGGCGCCTCGAGGCGCTCATCAACTTCCAGACCATGGTCACCGAGCTCACGGGCCTCGCCACCGCGAACGCGTCGATGCTCGACGAGGGCACCGCGGTCGTCGAGGGGATGCTGCTGGCGCGCCGCGCATCCGGCTCGAACTCGAACGTCTTCCTGGTCGACGCGGATGCCCTGCCTCGCACCAAGGCCCTCCTGCGGCACCGTGCGGAGGCGGTCGGCATCGAGCTGCACGAGACCGCCTACGACGTGTCGCCGCCGCCCGCCGATCTCGACGTCTTCGGCGCGTTCATCCAGTATCCGGGCGCATCCGGGCGCGTGTGGAACCCGGCAGAGGTCATCGCGGCGGTCAAGGAGCAGGGCGGTGTGACGGTTCTCGCCGCCGATCTGCTCGCCCTCGCGCTCATCACCTCACCGGGCGAACTGGGAGCGGATGTCGCCGTCGGCACCACCCAGCGCTTCGGGGTGCCGCTCGGCTTCGGCGGGCCGCACGCGGGCTACATGGCGGTGCGGGCGGGCCTGGAGCGGCAGCTGCCGGGGCGTCTCGTGGGCGTGTCGCAGGATGCCGACGGCTACCCCGCCTACCGGCTCTCGCTGCAGACCCGCGAGCAGCACATCCGCCGCGAGAAGGCCACCTCGAACATCTGCACCGCGCAGGTGCTGCTGGCGGTCATGGCGTCGATGTATGCGGTCTATCACGGTCCCGCGGGCATCAAGCGCATCGCGCACCACGCGAACCGGATGGCGAACCTCCTCGTCGACGCGCTGCGGGCGGGCGGGGTGGAACCCGTGCACGCGCTCTTCTTCGACACCGTGCAGGTGGCCGTGCCGGGCCGGGCGGCGGAGGTCGTGGCGTCCGCATCCGCTCGGAACGTGCTGCTCTGGCAGCTCGACGCCGACACGGTGCAGTTCTCCACCGACGAGACGACGACCGAGGCTGACGCGCTCGTCGTGCTGGGTGCGCTCCTGGGCGAGGCCGCCCCCGACGGGCTCGGGTTCAAGCCCGTCTCCCGCTCGATCGATCCCGCACACATGCGCCAGACGGAATATCTCACGCATCCGGTGTTCCGGACCCACCACTCCGAGACCGGCATGATGCGGTACCTCAAGTACCTCGCCGACAAGGACTACGCCCTCGACCGCGGCATGATCCCGCTCGGCTCGTGCACCATGAAGCTCAATGCCGCCACCGAGATGGCGGCCGTCACCTGGCCCGAGTTCGCGAACCTGCACCCCTTCGCCCCCGAGGCCGACACGGCCGGCTACCTCGAGCTCATCGGGCAGCTCTCCGGCTGGCTCGCCGACGTCACCGGCTACGACGAGGTCTCGCTGCAGCCGAACGCGGGCAGCCAGGGCGAGCTCGCGGGGCTCCTCGCGATCCGCGGCTACCACCGCGCGAACGGAGACACCCACCGCACGGTGTGCCTCATCCCGTCGAGCGCGCACGGCACCAACGCGGCCTCCGCGGTGCTCGCCGGCATGAAGGTCGTCGTGGTCGCCTGCGACGAGCTGGGCAACGTCGACCTCGCCGACCTGCGCGCGAAGGTCACCGAGCACGCCGAGGACCTCGCGGCCCTCATGGTCACCTACCCCTCGACGCACGGCGTCTACGAGCACGACATCCGCGAGATCGCGGACGCCGTGCACGACGCGGGCGGCCAGGTCTACGTCGACGGCGCGAACCTCAACGCCCTGCTCGGCTACGCCCGCTTCGGCGACTTCGGGGGCGACGTGTCGCACCTGAACCTGCATAAGACCTTCTGCATCCCGCACGGCGGCGGCGGTCCGGGCGTCGGCCCGGTGGCCGCGAAGGCGCACCTCGCCCCCTACCTGCCTGGCGCCGGCGGCGACACCGCAGCCAACCCCATCAGCGCCGCACCCTACGGCAGCCCCAGCATCCTGCCCATCTCGTGGGCCTACGTGCGGATGATGGGCGCCGAGGGCCTGCGACGCGCCACCGGGGCCGCCGTGCTCGCCGCGAACTACATCGCGGTCAAGCTGCGCGAGCACTACCCGGTGCTCTACTCCGGCGACAACGGTCTCGTCGCGCACGAGTGCATCCTCGACCTGCGCCCGCTCAAGGAGGCGACGGGTGTGAGCGTCGACGACGTCGCCAAGCGACTCATCGACTACGGCTTCCACGCGCCGACCATGTCGTTCCCCGTCGCGGGCACCCTCATGGTCGAGCCGACCGAGTCGGAGGATCTCGCCGAGCTCGACCGGTTCATCGAGGCGATGATCGCGATCAAGGCGGAAGCGGATGCCGTGGGCGCGGGCGTCTGGCCCGCGGGCGACAACCCGCTCGCGAACGCCCCGCACACCGCGGAGTCGGTCATCGCGGGGGAGTGGGAGCACCCGTACACCCGCGAGCAGGCCGTCTACCCGGTGCGCTCCCTCGTGCACGGCGGCAAGTACTGGCCGCCGGTGCGTCGCATCGACCAGGCCTACGGTGACCGCAACCTGGTGTGCGCCTGCCCGCCGGTGGAGGCCTTCGCCTGAGTTCTGAGGAGCGTCGCCCTGCGGGCGGCGCTCCTCAACCACCTGAGTAGACCCCGCCGCAGGCGCCGAGCCCCGCGGCTACTCCGGCGGAGCCAGCGCGTAGCGGGGCTGGCCGACCTCGGGCTCGGGGAACAGCCGCCGCAGCTCCTCGCGGATCTGCTCGGCGCTGCGGTAGGTGAGCCCCAGCATCGCGACGTGCTTCCAGCGGATGACGCCCTCGGCGTCGATGATGAACACGGAGCGGCGGATGGCGAGGTTGCCGAGCATGACGCCGAACGACTTGGCGGTGTCGACGTCGGTGGCCAGCAGCGGGAAGGTGAGGCCTTGCGTGCGCGCGAACTCCTCGTGGCTTTCGACACCCTGCAGGCTGACGCCCCAGACCTCCGCCCCGAGGTTCTCGAAGCCCGCGAGCTGATCCTGGTAGCTGCACAGCTGCTCCGTGCACACCTTGCTCGCGTCGAGCGGGTAGAAGGCGAGCACGATGGGCTTGCCCCGCGCGGCGGAGAGCCGGTACTCGGAGTGCGTCACGACGCCATCCCGCACCCGGATACCAGGGAGCGCGAAGTCGGGGGCGAGGTCGCCGATATCAGTGCCGGTCACGATGTCTCATCGTACGTGACGTGTCATCATCCGCGTGGCGCATCTGTGTGGCTCATTCGGGTGGCGGGGGCAGGGCGAACGAGGTGGCTCCGGCTCCGGGAGGCGGCAATTCGAAGCGGATGGCTCCGGCTGGGGGAGCAGGAAGGGCCACGCCCGCCGCAGCGTCGTCGCTGTGCGTCGCGGTCGCCGATCCCCCCGGATCGGGCTGTGACATGCGCGCGAGTCTACGTCCGCTGCGCCGACCGCGGGAGTCCCCTGTCCGGGGCTGCTACCCGGGGAGACCGAAGAGCGCCGGCCACATCGCGGCGGCCCACGGATACCCGACGAACGCGATCGAGTTGATGACGAAGTGCGCCACCACGAACGGCAGCAGCCGTCCGGTGCGGGCGAACAGGTAGCCGAACAGCAGCCCCATCAGGAAGTTGCCGACGAAGGCACCCGGGCCCTGGTAGAGGTGGTAGCTCGCGCGCAGCACCGACGTCGCGAAGATGATCGGCCACACCCCCCAGCCGAGCTGGCGCAGCCGCGCGAAGAGGTAGCCGAGCACGATCGGCTCCTCCTGCAGCGAGGCGCGTGCCGCCGAGAGCAGCAGCACGGGAACCGTCCACCAGTACGCCCCGAGCCCGTCGGGGTTGATGCCGACGAAGAGCCCCAGCGCACGCCCGCCGAGGTAGAGCGCGAGCCCGGGCACCCCGACCGCCACGACGAGCAGCACGCCGCGCGAGACGTCCCGTCCGACGCGCCGGCCGTCGAGCCCCAGGTGCACGAGGTGGGGTCGCGTGGGCGACCACAGCAGGTAGCAGACCAGCAGCAGCGGGATGAGCTCGAACGAGAGCGAGAGCAGCTGGTAGACGAGGTCGAAGAACTCGGAGTCGCTGCGGGAGGGGTTGAGCGTCGCCGTCTGGTCGCCGAGCGATTCGGTGCGGGTCAGGCGGTAGGCGAGCGCCACGATGGCGTAGATCGCCGACTGGCCGAGCCCGAGCGCGAGCACGATCGCGATCTCCCACCACAGGCGCCCGCGGGACGGCGTCGGGCCGAGCGGAGGCGGCGGCACGACCCAGTCCTGGAAGCGGGAGCGTGCGAATGCGGAGGGTGCGCTCATCCCCGGTCCGCAGGTGGCAGGGCGCAGGCCGGGGTGCCGCCGGGGAGACGATGCCGGTTGTTCGCCACGAGGGTGTAGCCGAGTCGGGCGAACCAGGAGTAGGGCGGGGTGGCGATGATCCACCCGGCGAAACGCCACCACGGACCGCGCTGGGCGCGCAGCAGGGCGGAGAGCGCGAGGTGGCCGCCGAACTGGCGGGTGGGGCTCACGTACCAGGCGTAGTGGGTGACGTCGTGCTCGTCGAGTCCGAGCTCGGCGTAGTCGATCCACTGGTACGGCAGCGCCTCGGGGAAGCGGGGCAGCATCCCGCGCAGCTTCTCGACCGTGCTCGTGCAGAAGGCGCAGTCGCCGTCGTAGACGAGCACGGGGCGGGTGGCGGGGATGCGGACGCGCGCGGACACGTTCACGATGGTACGCGTGTCTCCTGGACGCACACGTGGCAGCTCGCCGCCACCTCGGCGCTCACCCGGAGAGCGAGACGATCAGCGTGACGACGGCGGCTGTGGTGGTCACGATGCCCAGCACGATCGGCACGGCATCCCACCTCGCGAGCACCTGCTCGTCGCTGGGCCGAGCGTTCCGGCGCACCTCCTCGAGGTCGTCGGAGGTGCGGGTGAAGACGCTGGGATCGTCGCGCAGCCGACCGGTCAGGGTGCGCACGATCGCTCCCGAGCCGCGGGATGCCGTGACGGCGTAGGCGACGATGACCCGCCCGTCTTCGAGTTCGAAGAGCAGGTTGAGGCGCTGCCGCACCGCCGCGACCTGCGGCCAGGGCAGCTGGTAGCTGCGGAAGAAGCTGATCACCCGGGCGCGCTCGGTGTCGTAGCGCACCCGGGGGCGCAGCAGCAGCACCCAGATCGCCCATCCGAGGAAGAGCATGAACGGCACCGCGGTGGCGAGCAGCTCGTACTCGCCGATGAATGCGAAGTCCGCCAGCAGCAGCGCCATGATGCCGACCGCAACCCAGAAGATCACGGTCGAACTGGTGTCGCGGAGCAGGTAGCTGTGGTCCGCCGACGAGGATCGGCGGCTCACTCGGGGAAGTGGCAGGCCGTCAGATCGGTGGCACCCGCGACGGTCGATTGCAGGGGCGGCTCCACCTGGGCGCAGATGTCCTGGGCCTTCCAGCACCGCGTGCGGAAACGGCATCCGGACGGCGGGTTGATGGGGGAGGGCACGTCGCCCGCGAGCCGGATGCGTTCGCGGCGGCCGCCCAGCGCGGCCTGCGACACGTCGGGTGCCGCCGACAGCAGCGCCTTCGAGTAGGGGTGACGCGGGTGGCTGTACAGCTCCTCGCGCGGCGCCTGCTCGACGATCTTGCCGAGGTACATCACCGCGATCTCGGGGCAGAAGTGGCGCACGATCGCGAGGTCGTGCGCGATGAACAGGAAGGCGATGTCGAACTCGCGCTGCAGATCCTGCATCAGGTTGATCACCTGGGCCTGGATCGACACGTCGAGCGCCGAGACCGGCTCGTCGGCCACGAGCAGTTTGGGCTGCAAGGTGAGGGCGCGCGCGATGCCGATGCGCTGGCGCTGGCCGCCCGAGAACTCGTGCGGGTAGCGGTTGTAGTGCTCGGGGTTGAGCCCCACGATCTCGAGCAGCTCCTGCACGCGACGCAGCCGTCCCTGGCGGGGCACCAGCTTGTGGATCTCGAGCGGGGCGCCGATGATCTCGCTGACCGTCTGCCGCGGGTTGAGCGAGGTGTACGGGTCTTGGAAGATCATCTGGATGTCGCGCCGGAGGGGCTTGAGCTCCCGGGCGCTGGCCTTGGCGATGTCGCGGCCTTCGAACAGGATCTCGCCCGCGGTGGGTTCGTAGAGGCGCGTGACGAGACGGCCGATCGTCGACTTGCCCGAGCCGGACTCGCCGACCAGGCCCAGTGCCTGTCCTTGGCCGATCGAGAAGGAGACACCGTCGACGGCCTTCACATGCCCGACCGTGCGGGTGATGAGGCCACGCGATTTCACCGGGAAGTGCATCTTGAGGTCGCGGACCTCGAGGAGCGGCGTGCTCACTGGGCTCCTCCGGCGGTCACGGGGGTCAGGCGGGTGAGGTCGTGCTCGGCCAGGTGGCAGCGTCGCAGGTGACCCGGCGCGATCTCGCGCAGCTCGGGCATCTCGCTGAAGCAGCGGCCACCCGGCACGAGCGAGGAGAAGGCGCACCGCGGCGAGAACGCGCACGCGGTCGGCTCGTTGAGCAGGCTCGGCGGGTTGCCCGGGATCGGCCGAAGCGGCTCGTCGACGGGACTCGTGAGGTCGGGAACCGACTGGAGCAGGCCGAGGGTGTACGGCATGGCGGGCGCCGTGAGCAGCTGCCGCGTCGTCCCGTTCTCGACGGCGCGACCCGCGTACATCACGAGCACGTCGTCCGCGATCTCCGCGATCACGCCGAGGTCGTGCGTGATCATGATGAGCGCCGTGTTGAACTCGCGCTGCAGGTCTTGCAGCAGGTCGAGGATCTGTGCCTGGACGGTCACGTCGAGCGCCGTCGTCGGCTCGTCGGCGATGAGCAGATCCGGGTCGTTGATGAGCGCCATCGCGATCATCACGCGCTGGCGCATGCCGCCGGAGAACTGGTGCGGATAGTCGTCGATCCGACGGTCGGGCTGGGGGATGCCGACGCGGCTCAGCATCTCGATCGCGCGCGTCCGTGCCACCTTCTTGGGCACGTTGTGGTGGGCGCGATAGGCCTCGCCGACCTGGTCGCCGACCGTGTAGTAGGGATGCAAGGCGGAGAGCGGATCCTGGAAGATCATCGCGACGTCCTTGCCGCGACGCTGCTGCATCTCCTTGTCGCTGAGGCCGAGCAGCTCGGTTCCGCCGAGCCAGATCTCGCCGCTCACCTGGGCGTTCGTGTTGCGGTGCAGGCCGAGGATCGCCGACGACGACACCGACTTCCCCGAGCCGGACTCGCCGACGATGCCGAGCGTCTTGCCGCGCTCGAGGGAGTAGTTGAGACCGTCGGTCGCGCGCACCACACCGTCGACGGTGGGGAAGTGCACGACGAGGTTCTCGACGGAGAGGAACGGACGGGTCATCTCGGCCCTCACTTCGCGACCCGCACGCGCGGGTCGATGTAGGCGTACAGGATGTCGACGATGATGTTCATCACGATCACCGCGGTCGCGCCGACGATCACCAGGCCGATGAGCACGGGCAGATCGTGGTTGTTGTTCGCCTTCACCGCGAGGGCACCCATGCCCTGGTAGTTGAAGACGCTCTCGGTGATGATGGCGCCCGCGAGCAGACCCGCGAAGTCGAGGCCGGCGAGGGTGACGAGCGGGGTCAGCGCGGCCCGCAGACCGTGCTTCATGAGCACGGTGCGCTCGGGCAGGCCCTTCGCGCGCGCGGTGCGGATGTAGTCCTCCGACATCGATTCGAGCACGAAGGCGCGCGTGTAGCGCACGTAGGCGGCCATGAAGAACAGCGCCAGGGTCACCGCGGGCAGCGTGATGCTGATGATCCACGGGCCGAGATCGCCCCATTCCCGTAACGGTTCGAACCGTGGATAGGGGAACAGCTGCCACTTGATCGAGACGTATTGCAGCAGGAAGGTTCCGATCACGAACACCGGTAAGGCGTAGACGACGAGGGTCGCGCCGACGACGACGCGATCGAGCCATCTGCCTTTGAAGACGGCGGCGAGCACGCCGATGAGCACGCCGAAGAAGATCCAGATCGCGAAGCTCACGATGGCGAGGGAGATGGTGGGGCCCGCGGCCTTGACGAGGAGGTCGTTGACGGTCTCCTGCTGGCTCTGCGAGTAGCCGAGGCACGGGGCGGCGCAGTGGGTGATGCGGTTCTGGTAGCCGTTCTCGATCAGCTGCTGGCGGTATTCGTCGTTGACGGGGAAGTCACGCCCGACGAAGAGGCCCGAGACGAAGGCGCCGAACTGGGCGGGCACCGACTTGTCGTAGCCGAGCAGCTTGGTGATCTGATCGAGCTTCTCGGGCGTGCAGAACTTGCCGCACTGGTTGATCGCCGGGTTGCCGTTGGCGAAGAACAGCGTGAAGACCACGAAGATCATGACGACCACCATGACGATGCCGACAAGAACGCGGCGGATGATGAACGCGATCACGGGAAGACCTCTCTCGCCCTTTCAGAGGGTGTCGGGTGGGCGTCCGAGGACGCCCACCCGACGGGGTGGAACTTGCTACTTACTTCTTGACGAAGATCGAACCGAAGTCCGGGTAGTAGCTGGACGCGACGTCGGGCAGGAACCCGCCGATCTGCGAACCGTAGATGAAGTAGTTCTTCTGGTTCGCGATCGGCACGTAGGCACCGTCGGCACCCGCGGTGGCGTCCGCCTCCGCGAGGAGCTTCGCCTGCTCGGCGGTGTCGGTCGCGGCGAGGGCCTGCTTGATCAGGTCGTCGACCTTCGAGTTGCTGTAGAACCCGTAGTTGAAGCCGACGCCCGAGGTGGCGCCCTCAGGGTTGGACTGCAGGATCGGCACGACGACCGCGAACAGCGTCTGCCAGTCCGAGGCCCAGCCGGCCATGAACACGTCGACCTTGTTGCCGTTCTTGGTGCGGTCCGCCATCTGGCCGTAGTAGCCGGGGGTGGCGTCGCTGGCGATCGGCGCGAGGGTCACGACGAAGCCTGCGGCCTCCCAGCTCTGCTGGATGACGGGGACGATCTTCTGGTTCGTCGGGGTGTCCGGGAACGAGAAGGTGATCGCCGGGTTCGGCTGTCCGGCCTCGGCGAGGAGCGCCTTGGCCGCCGCGGCGTCACCGTCGGGGTTGTCCTTGGCGAACGCGGGGTTCTCGGTGTAGCCGGGGAGCGCCTTCGAGATGATGGTCGTCGAGGGCTCGCCCC
Organism: Leifsonia xyli; assembly: GCA_003243275.1. Taxonomy (GTDB): domain Bacteria; phylum Actinomycetota; class Actinomycetes; order Actinomycetales; family Microbacteriaceae; genus Homoserinibacter. The sequence goes on from QFQR01000006.1 coordinate 34,990, forward strand.
AGTTGTCGCCACCCCAGGCCTTGATCACACCGTTCTGGTTGAGCGCGACCGAGAGGGCGCGGCGCACCTTCGGGTCGGTCACCGTGAGCGAGTTGATCTCGAGGAAGCGCGTGTAGGGCGAGGTGCTCTTCGCCGTGCGGCTGTCCATGTCGCCCGTGATCTGCGAGTAGAAGGTCGCGGGGATGTTGCCGTCGGTGAAGGCCGTGGTGTCGTCACCGGCGTTCGCGACGAGGCGCTGGAACAGCACGTCGCTGTCCGACACGAAGTCGAACTTGAACGAGTCCGGCAGGGCCTGGCGCAGGTCGGTGCTGTCGCTCTTCGCGTCGTACTTGTCGTTGCGCACGAAGGTGCCGCCGGTGGCCGAGTCGAAGCTGCCGCCATCGAGGATGTACGGGCCGCTCGAGTTGATCTTCCACAGCGTCTTGCCGTCGTCGAACGACTTCTGGTACGGGTCGGTCACGAACAGCGCTGCTGCCGCCGCCGGGAAGTCCGGCCACGCGACGTCGAAGCTGTAGGTGACCTTCTGGCCGTCGGCGAAGAAGTGCTTCGCGAACTCGGCCTTGGCGGCGTCGCTCGAGGTGAACGGTCCGGTGTAGCCGGCCTCGACGACCGACGGCGCGTACTGGCCGAGGTAGGTCGTGCCGACACCGGTGCCGTTGACGAGGGTCTCGTCGTAGGAGCGCGAGAGGCCGTAGACGAAGTCCTCACCGGTGATCTTCGAGCCGTCCTGCCAGGTGCCGCCGTCGCGGATCGTGAAGGTCCACGTCTTGCCACCGTCGGTGGTCGTGCCTGCGTCGGTGGCGAGGTCGCCGACCGGGGCGGGGTTGGGGTCGTCGGTGATCGGCAGAGCCGTCAGGCCGCGGTAGACGAGGCGACGCAGTGCCGCGAGCTCGTTGCCGTAGTAGACGCTCGCGGGGTCGGTGCCTTCCCACTGGCCGGCGACGCCGAGGTAGGTGACGGTGCCACCGGCGTTCTCGGCGCCGCTGCCTCCGCTGGGCTCCGTGGACGCGCTGCAGCCGACGAGCGCGGTGACGACCGCGCCGACGACGGCGAGCGTGCCCAGACGGGCGATCGTTCGCTTATTCATAGTGATTGGGTCTCCTTGGTAGTGAGATGGGTGACGCTCATGGTGCGAGCGTCGCTCTTTCGGAGTCGGACTCCGGAAGCTGGGAGGTCGTTTTAGCGGTTGCCCTTCGGGTCGAGCGCGTCGCGCAGCCCGTCGCCGAGCAGGTTGAACGCGACCACGAGCACGACGAGCACGATGATCGGGATGATGAAGTAGGTGAAGTCCGCGATCGGGTAGCGCACCGCATCCTGCAGCACGTTGCCGAGGGTCGGGGTGGGTTGCTGCACCGAGACGCCCAGGTAGGCGAGTGCCGCTTCGGTCGAGATGTAGGCCGGGAGCATGAGGGTCGACTGCACGAGGATCGGCGCCCAGAGGATGGGGAGCACCTCGCGGAACCAACGGCGTGCGGGGCTCGCGCCGAGCAGCTTGGCGGCGTCGATGTACTCCCGCTCGCGGATGCTGAGCACCTGCCCGCGGATGACGCGGGCGACGCCGACCCAGCCGAAGACCGCGAGCACGAGCACGACGTAGAGCGCGCGCGCGATGTCGCCCTCGGGAACCCCGAAGGTGCCGGTCAGGATGCCGATGACGGTCGTCGAGAGCGCCAGCAGCATGAGGGTCTGCGGGAAGGCGAGCGTCAGGTCGATGAGGCGGCCGATCCCGGTGTCGATCCAGCCGCCGCTCATGCCGGCGATGATGCCGAGCACGATGCCGATGATCATCGAGAGCACGGCTGCGGCGAGGGCGATGAGCAGCGAGAAGGTCAGGCCGTACCAGACGCGGCTGAGGGTGTCGCGGCCGAGCCCGGGCTCGACGCCGAGCGGGTGCTGCCAGCTGATGCCGCCCCACGGGCCGATGGGCAGGCTGTCGGGGCCGATGAGGTGCTGGTTGTTGGTGTAGGGGTCGAGCACCCCTGCCGCCACCAGGATCGGGGCGAGGATCGCGAGGATGAGGTAGGCGAGCACGACGACCGCGGCGGTGACGGTCTTCTTGTCGGCGAGGAACCGGCCCCACGCGAGTCGACCGGGAGAGCGGTTGACAGGCGCGGCCGTGCGAGCGGTCGCCGCTGCCGGTTCGGAGGTTATGGTGCTCATCCTGCGCTTTCGGTTTCGGTCGCCCGGGTGACTTACGTTAACTCTTCGTTCCCGTGAGTTACCAACCCACGCCAGAACTGTTACACAGCAGAAACTACTCTCGATGTTTGTTGCGCATGTTGCCAAGTCGCGCAGCTTTCTTGCGTGCGTCACCTTTTTCGTGCGTGCTGGCGCGCGACAGCCTTCCGGATGCTCGGTGGAGCCGCACGCGAACCATTCGTAGGATCGGTCAGGTGATTCTCCCGAGGCCGGTCGTGGGCGCCATCGCGGCGGTGCTCGTGGCGGCGCTCGCCCTGTCGGGGTGCACGCAGCAGGACCGCGTGGTGGCGGGCTCCCGCGTCACGGTCGCCGTCAGCGGCGCGCTCACCTCGCTCAACCCGAACAGCTCCTACGGGCGGGCCTCCACCCTCAACGCGGATGTCGCCTATCTCACGGGCAGCGCCTTCGCCTACCCGGAGCCGGACTACGCGCTCGCCTCGGACACCAGCTTCGGCACGGCCGAGGTCACCGCGGAGGATCCGCTCACCGTGCGCTACACGATCGCCGACGGGGCCACCTGGTCGGACGGTGTGCCGGTGACCCCCGCCGACCTGCTGCTCGCCTGGGCCGCGAACTCGGGAGCGCTCGACACCCCCGACACCCCGCTCGCCCCCTACGTCGACGCCGGCACAGGACGCATGGGCACCCTGCCCGCAGGCGTCGTCGCCTTCGACGGCGCACGAGGGCGCGGTCTCGAGCTCGCAACCCAGACGCCGCAACCGGGCGACGACGGGAAGTCGCTCTTCGTGCACTTCGACGAGTTCACCCCCGGCTGGCAGACGGCGCTCGCCCCGGGGCTCCCCGCGCACGTGGTGGCCGCGCGCGCGCTCGGGATGCCGTTGCGGGCCTCGGATGCCGACGCCGCATCCGACGCCGACCCGGACAAGGCCCGCGCCGCCCAGCGGGCGCTCGTCGCGGCGATCGAGGGAGCCGACACCGCGAAGCTCTCGGCGATCGCGAACGTCTGGAACAGCGGCTTCGACCTCACCGGCACCGCCCCCGACCCCGAACTGCTCGTGGCCACCGGGCCGTATCGGGTCACCGCGGTCGCCGACGGCTCGGTGACGCTCGGGGTGAACCCGCGGTATCGCGGATCGCGGGCACCTGCCGTCGAGACGATCGTGCTCGAGACCGTCGAGGATCCGGCCGAGCTCGTGCGACGCTTCGCGGCGGGCGAGCTCGACGTCGCCTCGCCCGCCCCGGATGCCGAGCTCGCGAGCACGCTCGCCGAGACACCCGGCGTCACCGTCACGGCCGGCACCGAGGCGACCTTCGAGCACCTCGACCTGCAGTTCACCGACTCCAAGAGCGCGCTGTTCGGCGACGCGCGCATCCGCCAGGCCTTCCTCAAGGTGGTGCCCCGGCAGCAGATCGTCACGGAACTCGTCGCACCCGTGCAGGCGGATGCCGCCGTGCTGGACTCCTTCGTGCTGCGCCCGGGAGCCGACGGCTACGAGCAATCCGTCGCCGACAACGGATCGGCCGCCTACCAGTCGACCGACGTCGACGGCGCGAGACGGCTGCTCGCCGAGGCGGGCGCGAACTCGCCAGAGGTGTGCATCCTCTACGACCCGGCCGACCCGCGTCGCGTCGCCGAGTTCGGCCTCATCCAGACCTCTGCCGCACGCGCCGGCTTCCGCGTCACCGACTGCTCCCGCGCCGACTGGCGCGACATGTTGGGCGTGCCAGGCGCCTACGACGCGGCGCTCTTCGCCTGGGACACGACGCGCCTCGGGCCCGCCGCGGTCGCCGCGGTGTTCCGCAGCGACTCGGCCGTCGCCAACCTCAACCACTACTCCGATCCCGCCGCCGACGCGCTCATCGACCGGATCACGGGAACTGCCGACCCCGCGGCGCAGGCCACGGCGCTGCGGGAACTCGACACCACCCTGTGGTCCGACGCCTACGGGGTGCCGCTCTTCGCGCATCCGACCCTCACCGCGGTCTCGGATCGCGTGGCGGGCGTCACCCGCTCGCCGCTCGCCCGCGGCGTGCTCTGGGACGCCTGGGCGTGGACCCCCGCAACGCCCACCGCGAGCCCGGCGGCCGGCTGACCGGTAGACTGGACCGTCGCCACTCGGCGCCGTCGACTTCTCCCTCCAGCATCCCGAGGTTCTCGCATGCCCATCGCCCACCGTTCCGATCTGCGGAACGTCGCCATCGTCGCCCACGTCGACCACGGCAAGACGACCCTCGTCGACGCCATGCTGCGCCAGACCGGCTCCTTCGGCTCGCACGAGCACGTCGAGGAGCGGGCGATGGACTCCAACGACCTCGAGCGCGAGAAGGGCATCACGATCCTCGCCAAGAACACGGCGATCAGCTACGAGGGCGTGCACGCGACGGACGGCCCCGTCACCATCAACGTCATCGACACCCCCGGCCACGCCGACTTCGGCGGCGAGGTCGAGCGCGGCCTCTCGATGGTCGACGGTGTCGTGCTCCTCGTCGACGCCTCCGAGGGGCCGCTGCCGCAGACCCGCTTCGTGCTGCGCAAGGCGCTCGAGGCGAAGCTGCCCGTGATCCTCGCCGTCAACAAGACCGACCGCCCGGATGCGCGCATCGACGAGGTCGTGGAGGAGAGCCACGACCTGCTGCTGGGGCTCGCGAGCGACCTGCACGACGACATGCCCGACCTCGACATCGACGCGCTGCTCGAACTGCCCGTCATCTACGCCTCCGGCCGCAACGGGGCCGCCTCGTGGAACAAGCCGGCCAACGGCGAGCTGCCCGACAACGACGACCTCGAGCCGCTGTTCGACGCGATCCTCACGCATGTGCCCGCGCCCTCCTACGACGACGAGGCGCCGCTGCAGGCGTGGGTCACCAACCTCGACGCCTCGCCCTTCCTCGGGCGCATCGCGCTGCTGCGCGTCTTCGCCGGCACCATCAAGAAGGGCCAGACGGTCGCCTGGGTGCGCCACGACGGCAGCCACTCGAACGTGCGCATCACCGAGCTGCTGAAGACCAAGGCGCTCGACCGCTACCCGGCCGAGTCGGCATCCGCGGGCGACATCGTCGCCGTCGCCGGTATCGAGGAGATCACGATCGGCGAGACGATCGCCGACCCCGACGACATCCGCCCGCTGCCGGCGATCCACGTTGACGAGCCGGCCATCTCGATGACGATCGGCACCAACACGAGCCCCATCGTCGGCAAGGTCAAGGGCCACAAGCTCACCGCGCGCATGGTGAAGGACCGCCTCGACCGCGAGCTCATCGGCAACGTCTCGATCCGCGTCGTCGACATCGGGCGCCCCGACGCCTGGGAGGTGCAGGGCCGCGGCGAGCTCGCGCTCGCGATCCTCGTGGAGAACATGCGCCGCGAGGGCTTCGAGCTCACCGTGGGCAAGCCGCAGGTGGTCACGAAGCAGATCGACGGCAAGACCCACGAGCCCTTCGAGCACCTCACGATCGACGCGCCAGAGGAGCACCTCGGCGCCATCACCCAGCTGCTCGCCGCGCGCAAGGGGCGCATGGACGGCATGACCAACCACGGCACCGGCTGGGTGCGCATGGAGTTCGTCGTGCCCTCGCGCGGCCTCATCGGCTTCCGCACCGAGTTCCTCACCATCACGCGCGGCACCGGCATCGCGAACGCCCTCTCGCACGGCTACGAGCCGTGGGCCGGCACGATCACGACGCGCGTCAACGGCTCGATCGTCGCCGACCGCGCCGGTGTCGTGACGCCCAACGCGATCGTCGCCCTGCAGGAGCGCATGTCGTTCTTCGTGAAGCCGACGCAGGAGGTCTACGAGGGCATGGTGATCGGTGAGAACTCCCGCGCCGACGACATGGACGTCAACATCACCAAGGAGAAGCAGCTCACCAACATCCGCTCCTCCACCTCCGACAACTTCGAGAAGATGACCCCCTCGCGCGAGCTGACCTTGGAGGAATGTCTCGAGTTCGCACGCGAAGATGAGTGCGTCGAGGTGACGCCTGAGATCGTGCGCATCCGCAAGGTCGTCCTCGATCAGACCGAGCGTGCTCGCGCCGCGAGCCGCCTCAAGAGACAGAACGCCAGCAGCTGACCGGAAGGCGAGCCCCATGAACCGCACACGAGTCGTGACCCGAACGGTGGCGGCCGTGGCCGCAGCCGCCACCGCAGCCGCGCTCCTGGTCGGGTGCTCGCTCGTGCCGCAGGAGCTCCGCGACATCGCCGGCCAGCTGCCGACGACCCTGTCGGCCGCGATCCCGGACGACTTCCCCTCCGAGGTGCCGCTCGTCGACGGCACCGTCGTGGTGGCCACCAAGCCGACCACCGACTCCTGGGCGGTGACGATCGCCGTGCCCGACCAGGCGACCGCCGACTCCGCCTCGACGCTCCTCACGGATGCCGGATTCACCGCGGTGCCGCTCGTCTCGGGCAGCTTCACCAACGGAACCTACGTCGTGGTGATCGCCTCCGCTTCCCTCGACATCGCGGGCGTGGGCCTGCAGTACCTCGTGACCTACGGGCCGACCTCCGGTCAGTGACCTACGGCGCGCCCCGCGGCTGTGGGGATGCGCGTCACCGCCCGGTCGATCCGCGTTCACCCGCGGGGTGTCGAATCTCCCCGTGAGGCGCGCGCGGATCGTCGGGCTCGCGGCGGCGGTGCTCGGCATCGGCGCCGGTGCGCTCGTGACCGCCGCCGTACTGCGCAGACAGGCGGCGATCGCCCGGCGACGCATCGGCAAGCCGCACGGCGAGCTCGCGCCGGACTCCGATCGGGTCTGGCGCTCCAAGCTCGAGGGCAAGCCGCTGGATCTCGTGGTGCTCGGTGACTCGATCGCTGCCGGACTCGGCGCCGCCCGCCGCAAGGACACCCTGGGCGCCCGGCTCGCGAAAGGTCTCGCGCGGGTTCTTCGCCGGCCGGTACGGCTGCACACGATCGCGATCGTCGGGGCGGAGACGTCATTGCTGGCGCGGCAGCTCGACGCGCTGCCTCCGGGGCTGCGCCCCGAACTCGCGGTGGTGATCGTCGGCGGCAACGACGTGACCCACCGCATCCCGGTCTCGGAGTCGACGACGCAGCTGCGCTCGGCCGTCGAACGGCTCCGGGATCTCGGTGCCGAGGTCGTGGTGGGAACCTGCCCCGACCTCGGGGCGCTGCGCCCGGTGCCGCAGCCGTTGCGCTCGATCGTCTCCCGATGGTCGCGCCAGCTGGGCGAAGCGCAGGAATCCGTTGCGCGCGCGGCCGGCGCGCATCCCGTCTCGCTGCGGCGCACCGTCGGCCCCTTCTTCGTCGCCGACCCCGACGAGATGTTCAGCCTCGACCGCTTCCATCCGAGCGCGCTCGGCTACCGCCGCACGGCCGACGCGATGCTGCCGGTCGCGCTCGCGGCACTGCGAGATCGCGAGACGCTACAGCGTTTGCCCTAGCCGAACAGCGCGTCGCCGATCGAGCCGCCCTTCGCGACCCCCGGGGGGATCGCGAACACGGCCGAGCCGACGTGCCGCAGGTACTCGTTCATCAGGTCGCGGGCGAGCGAGTGCTGCACCGTCACGAAGTGCTCGGGGTCGTTCTGGAAGCTCAGGAAGAAGAGCCCCGCGTCGAGGCGCCCCAGCTCGTCGTTGCCGTCGACGAAGTTGTAGCCGCGCCGTAGCAGGCGGATGCCGTCGTTGAGGTCGGGGTGCGCGAGCCGCACGTGCGAGCGATCCGCGATCGCGGGCTTCCCCGCGGCGTTCGTGGCGGCGAGATCGGGCGCGGTGAACTCGGCCCCGCCCGACATCGGCCCACCCTCGCCCTTGGTGCGTCCGATGATCGTCTCCTGCTCCGAGAGCTGCACGCGATCCCAGCTCTCGATGATCATGCGGATGCGACGCGCCACGAGGTAGCTGCCGCCGACCATCCAGGCGGGACCCTCGGCATCCGAGACCCAGACGTGCTCGTCGACCGCGGAGCGCTCCTCGGCCTTCAGATTGGCCGTGCCGTCTTTGAAGCCGAACAGATTGCGCGGGGTCGCCTGGCTCGTCGAGGTCGAGGAGGTGCGCCCGAAGCCGAGCTGCGACCAGCGCAGGTTGGCGCGGCCGAAGGCGATCCTGCTCAGGTTGCGGATGGCGTGCACGGCCACCTGCGGATCGTCGGCGCAGGCCTGCACGCAGAGGTCGCCGCCGCTGAGCTCCGGCACCAGTGCGTCTCCCGCGAACCGGGGCAGCGGCTGCAACGCAGGTGGTCGGCGGTCGGCGAGGCCGAAACGGTCGGCCCCCTCCGCCGTCTCGAACAGGGTCGGGCCGAAGCCGAAGGTGATCGTGAGCCCGGATGCGGGCAGCCCCAGCGCCTCGCCGGTGTCCTCCGGGGGTGCGTAGGGTGAGCCCCCCACGGCACCCGTCTCGCCGATCTCGAGCCCCTGGGTGATGCGGGCGGCGGCATCCGTCCAGTCCTGGAGCAGCGACACCAGGTCGTCGCGGGTCGCGGATGCCGCCAGATCGAAGGTGGCGAAGTGCAGCCGGTCCTGGGCGGGCGTCGTGATGCCCGCCTGGTGGGCACCGTAGAAGTCGTAGCGGGTCGCGGTGCCCGCGCCGGATGCCGGCTCGCCCGCCCCGACGATCGCCGCGCCCGCCGCGAGGCCGGCGACCGCGCCCACGCCGCCCGCGGCCGCGAGGCCGAAGAGTCCCCGGCGGGACAGGCCGCGGCCCGGGTCGTCGTCGGACGACCCGGGCGCGGGAGAAGCGGATTCGGACACTCAGACTCCGAGGACGGTGCTGGTGAGCTGCGAGAGCGGCTCGGCGAGGGCGTTGACCGCGTCCGAGAGCTGCTTGCGCTGGGCATCGGTCAGCTGATCGTAGGGCGTGAAGCCCGCGTCGATCGACCCGTACTGCGCGAGCTCCTTCTGGAGCGCGGCGAACTGCGTGTCGATCTTGGTCACGAGGGCCTTGCCGGCCTCCGAGCCCTCGGCGAGCTTCTTGACGTTGCCGAAGGCGACCGAGGCGCCCTCGACGTTCGCGGCGAAGTCGGTGAGGTCGGTGTGCGACCACCAGTCCTCCTCGCCCGAGATCTTGCCGGTCGCGACCTCGTCGAGCAGGCCGATGGAGCCGTTCGAGATGTCGGCGAGGCTCACCGTGAAGCCGGGGTCCGACACGAGGTCGAAGAGCTGCTGCACGTCGGCGACGAGCTCGTCGCCGTACTGCTTCCGCTCGGCCGTGGTCGACGGCTGCCAGTCGAGCCAGGCGCTCGTGCCGTCGGAGTTCAGGTCGTCGGCCGCGGGCACCCAGAGGTCCTTCTCGATGCGGTGGAAGCCGACCCAGTCGAGGCCCTCGGCGAGCGCGTCGACCTCGCGGTAGTCGATCTTCGGGTCGAGATCGCCGAACGCCTCGGCGGTCGGCTCGATGCGCTCGTAGGACACGCGCGCCGTGGAGTAGAGCGTGCGAGCGCTCGCGTCGTCGCCCGACTGGTAGGCGGCCACGAAGGCCTTCACCTGCGGCAGCAGCTCGCCCACCTGGGAGCGCACGTAGGAGATGTAGTTGGTGACGGCCTCCTTCTCGAGCGCCGCGCGGCTCTCGTCGACCGCGGCGGCCTCGCCCGTGACCGTGAACTTCGCGAGCCCGATCGGGGCGCCCACGAGCTGGAACTTGCAGGCGGTGTAGTAGGTGCCGGGGTCGAGCTGGGCGACGTAGTCGACGCTCCCGCCCGGGGTCAGGTTCTCCTTCTCGCCCACGATCCGCAGCTGGTCCTCGGCGAGGATCTCGAACTCGTTGACGTCGGTGCCGCTGTTGGTCAACGAGAACGTGACCGCGCCTGCGGGGGCGGTGTCGGCCGAGACCGCGCATCCGGTGTCGGTGATGTCGACCGTGAGCGCGGTGGCGCCGGCCGGGGCGTTCGGCACGCAGCCGGCGAGTGCCAGCGCGGCGATGCCGAGCGCTGCCGTCGCGGCGAGCGGGGTGCGGGTGGTGGGACGGATGGGCATGGTTCTCCTCTGAGGTGGCGGGCTGTGCCGTGGTGCCTGGTGCCGTGCGTGCTGTGGCGCGACCGTCACGCGGTCGGTTCCGCCGCATCCGGGGCGCCGCGGGGGAGCACCGGGTCGGTCGTGCGGGGGCGGGTCGGCCCACGCAGACTGAGGCGGAGGAACACGATGCCCGTCACGACGATGTAGCCGAGCCACGCGATGACCTGAGCCCAGGTGGGCTCGGGGGTGAAGTTGAAGATGCCCGCGAGGAGCGCCGCGTACCACGAGGTCGCGGGGATGATCCCGGCGAGGCTGAACGCCGCGTCGCCTGAGCCCGGCAGCACGCCCGCCTCCTGCAGCTCGCCCACGCCGTAGGAGAGCACACCGGCCGCCACCAGGATGAGGAACAGCCCGGTCCAGCGGAAGAACACGGCCAGATTGATGCGCACGAAACCGCGGTAGATCAGATAGGAGATGACGACCGAGGCGAGGATGCCGAGCACCGCGCCGATCATGCCGAGCACCGGGTCTCCCGAGGACTTCGCCGCGGCCCACACGAAGAGCGCCGTCTCGACCCCTTCGCGACCGACGCTGACCACGCCGAGCAGCACGAGCCCCCAGCCGGCACCTCCCGCCGAGCGGGCGAGCGCGGTGTCGAGCTCGTGCTCGAGCTCACCGCGCAGCCCGCGGGCGTGCCGCAGCATCCAGAAGATCATCCAGGTGACGAGCCCGACCGCGAGGATCGAGAGCGAGCCGCCGAGGATCTCCTGCGCCTGGAAGCTCAGACCGTAGGGGCCCCAGGTGAGGATCGCGCCGACGCCGAGCGAGAAGGCGATCGCGATCCCGATCCCGATCCACAGCCGCGGGATGAGCTCGTCGCGCCCGAGCTTCTTGAGGTAGGCGACGAGGATGCCGACGACGAGGCCGGCCTCGAGGCCTTCGCGGAGACCGATCAGCAGGTTGGCGAGCACGGCGACTTTCTGGGTGGGATTAGGTAAGGCGACCCTTACCGAGCAGCGAGCCTACGCCCGCGGCATCGCGATTGTCCACTCGGAGAAACTGTTCCCCGCTCGGGCGCGTATCGTGGCCGCGTGCAGCTTCTCGCCCGCCTCGGAATCGCCCTCGTCGCGGCCGCCATCGGTGCCATCCTCGGCACCATCCTGACCTTCGCCCACGCGGAGCAACCCCCGCTGCTGCTCATCGCCGGACTCCTCGTCGTCGCCGCCTACGTGCTCGGCGCGCGGCTCGCCCTCGGCGACGCGATCGCGACCGCGGCGGCCGCACTCGGGCCCGTCGGCGCACTCCTCGTGCTCACCCTCGCGCCGGGTGACGAGATCGTCATCGTGGCCGACGACGCACTCGGGACGGCCTGGGCCATCGGGGTGCCGGTCGCCGCCCTCGCCGCCGTGATCTGCCCGCTCCCTCGGCGGACGGGGGAGGCCTCCGAGTCGTCTTAGGATGGACTCGTGACCTACGTCATCGCCCTTCCCTGCGTGGATGTCAAAGACCGCGCCTGCATCGACGAATGCCCTGTCGACTGCATCTACGAGGGCGACCGGATGCTCTACATCCACCCCGACGAGTGCGTCGACTGTGGTGCCTGCGAGCCGGTCTGCCCCGTCGAGGCCATCTACTACGAAGACGACCTGCCCGAGCAATGGGCCGACTACTACAAGGCCAACGTCGAGTTCTTCGAAGAGATCGGATCGCCCGGCGGTGCGGCGAAGGTCGGCGTGATCGCCGGCGACCACCCGATCGTGGCCGCGCTCCCGCCCCAGGGCGAATGATGCGGGTTCAGTGACGTGGCGCTCGCGCTGCCCGACTTCCCCTGGGATCTGCTGACGCCCTACGCCGAGCAGGCCCGCGAGCATCCGGGTGGCATCGTCGACCTCTCTGTCGGATCACCCGTCGACCCCACCCCCACCTCGGTGCGGGAGGCCCTCGCCGCCGCGACCGACGCGCACGCCTACCCCGCGACCTCCGGTACGCCCGCGCTGCGCGAGGCGATCGTCGACTGGTACGCGCGGCGGCGCGGGGTCGACGACCTCACCGTCGACAACGTCATCCCGACCATCGGCTCGAAGGAGCTCGTCGCGCTGCTGCCCACCCTGCTCGGCCTCGGGCGCGGGGACGTCGTCGTGCAACCGACCGCCGCCTACCCGAGCTACGCCGTCGGTGCGGCCGTGGTCGGGGCGACCGTGATCTCCTCCGACGAGCCCGACGACTGGCCCGCCGAGACGAAGCTGGTCTGGCTCAACAGCCCCGGCAACCCAGACGGGCGCGTGCACTCGCTGGCGTTCCTGCGGCGTGCCGTGGTGCGCGCCCGCGAGCTCGGCGCCGTCATCGCGAACGACGAGTGCTACGCCGAGCTCGACTGGGACTCCGACGAGGCGACCCCCAGCATCCTGCACCCCGAGGTCACACGCGGATCGCGGCGGCTCACCCTCTCGGTGTACTCGCTCTCCAAGCAGTCGAACCTGGCCGGCTACCGGGCAGCGTTCCTCGCCGGATGCAGTGAGCTCGTGGGCGAGCTGCTCCAGGCGCGCAAACACCTCGGCCTCATGCCGCCCGCGCCCGTGCAGGCCGCGATGATCGCGGCGCTCGGCGACGAGGCGCACGTCGCGGCGCAGAAAGAGCTCTACCGCCGCCGCCGTGAGGTGCTCATCGAGGCGCTCACGGCATCCGGATTCCGCATCGACGACTCCTCGGCGGGGCTCTACCTCTGGGCGAGCCGCGACGAGGACTGCTGGCAGACCGTGGCAGCGCTCGCGCGGCTGGGCATCCTGGTGGCGCCGGGCGCCTTCTACGGCGCGGCGGGAGCGCGGCACGTGCGCGTCGCGCTCACCGCCACCGATGCGCGGGTGAACGAGGCGGCTGCTCGTCTGCGCGCCGGTAGGGTGGAGAGGTGAGCGAGGCGAAGAGCAGCGAGAAGGTGACCCTCAACCTCGGCGACCGGGTCGCCGAGTTCCCGGTGCTGACGGCCGTCGACGGCCGCGATGCCGTCGACCTGTCGACCTTCACGAGGCAGACCGGGTACAACACCTTCGACCCGGGCTTCGTGAACACGGCGGCCACCCGCAGCGCCATCACCTTCATCGACGGCGACGAGGGCATCCTGCGCTACCGCGGCTACGCGATCGAAGACCTCGCGAAGCACTCCACCTTCCTCGAGGTCGCCTGGCTGCTCATCTACGGCGAGCTCCCCACCCAGTCCGAGCTCGCCGAGTTCTCTGAGAAGGTGCGGCGCCACACACTCCTGCACGAAGACCTCAAGCGCTTCTTCTCCGCGCTGCCGCACACTGCGCATCCGATGTCGGTGCTCTCGGCGGCGGTCTCGGCGCTCTCCACCTACTACGAGGACTCGCTCGACCCGAAGAACCCCGAGATGGTCGAGCTCTCCACCATCCGACTGCTCGCGAAGCTGCCCGTCATCGCCGCCTACGCGCACAAGAAGTCGCTCGGTCAGGCCTTCCTCTACCCCGACAACTCGCTCGACTTCGTCGAGAACTTCCTCAAGCTCAACTTCGGCAACCTCGCCGAGATCTACAACGTCAACCCGGTGCTCGTGAAGGCGCTCGACCGCCTGCTGATCCTGCACGAAGACCACGAGCAGAACGCGTCCACCTCCACGGTGCGGCTCGTCGGCTCGACCGAGGCGAACATGTTCGCCTCCATCTCGGCGGGCATCAACGCCCTCTACGGGCCGCTGCACGGCGGCGCCAACGAGGCGGTGCTGCGGATGCTGGCGCAGATCCAGGACTCGGGCGAGTCGGTGTCGAAGTTCGTGGAGCGCGTGAAGGCGAAGGAAGACGGCATCCGTCTGATGGGCTTCGGGCACCGCGTCTACAAGAACTACGACCCGCGCGCGAAGCTCGTGAAGGAGTCGGCCGACGAGGTGCTCGCCGACCTCGGGGTGAAGGACCCGCTGCTCGACATCGCCAAAGAGCTCGAGCAGCTCGCCCTCGACGACGACTACTTCAAGGAGCGCCGGCTCTACCCGAACGTCGACTTCTACACGGGCGTCATCTACAAGGCGATGGGCTTCCCCACCCGGATGTTCACGGTGCTGTTCGCGATCGGCCGCCTCCCCGGCTGGATCGCCCACTGGCGCGAAGCGAACGCCGACCCCGGCACCAAGATCGGTCGCCCCCAGCAGCTCTACGTGGGTCCCGCCCCGCGCGACTGGCCCGCTGGCCGCTGACCCCGGGCCGCGGCTGCGCGTGCGGCCGCATCCGCGCCCGCCCTGCCCGCATCCGCCCTGCCCGCATCCGCCCTGCCCGCATCCGCCCTGCCCGCATCCGCCCGGCCCCGCATCCGCATCCGCATCCGCGTTGTGTCGAAAATGCAGGAGTTGCGGATGAGGTAGCCCGCGCCTGTTGAGGTGTGTGGGGCGACACCCCCGGGATCTCCTGCATTTTCGACATCGGCGGGGTGCGCACGCGGCCGGATGCGGGCGGCACGTCAACGGTGGTCGCCGCGAGCGAGCGCAGCACCGATCGCCGCGAGCACCTCCTGCGGCCGATAGACCACCTGCGCGTAGCTGAAGCGCAGCACGCGATAGCCGCGGATGCCGAGACGCGCGTCGCGCGCACGATCGCGTTCGAACGCAGCGGCGTCGCTGTGATGCTCGCGGCCGTCGACCTCCACGACGAGACGCCCGAGCAGGAAATCGACCCGCATGTCGTCGATCTGCTGCTGGATGCGGAACGGCAGCCCGGCGTTCACGAGATGCCACCGCAGCACCGACTCCGGGAACGACTCCGATCGGGGATCGACCAGATCGATCACCGCGCCTCGGCCGGCTGGCATCCGCCGGCGGAGCTCGCGGAGGTCCGTGCGGCTCAGGATGCGACGCGCAAGACCGCTGTCGAGCGCACCCAGGACCCAGGCGGGCGCGTGGCACGCGGCAAGATCGACGATGCACTCGACGGGCGTCGCGCGGAACCGGTCGTGTGCGGCAGCGTCGCGCCAATGGACGACGACGCGATCGTCGGGCACATCCGAGAGGCGGACGTGCCGGTCGTCGGCGTGCCGCATCCGGGCGTCGTGCGGCGGTACGACGACGTGCAGCCGCACGTCGGGAGGCGCCCACATCCCGTGACTGGCCGTGCCATTCGCGCAGGTCAGGAGTCCGCCGACGCGCCAGGCGGATGCGAGCAGCTCGTCGGTGTCGTTGACGGCGTACCAGCCGTTCCGGATCCGCTGCACCCACCCGTGCCGTGCGGCGTAGTCGAGGGTGCGGTAGGTCCAGCCGAGACGGAGAAGTGCGTGGGCGGGCGCGAGGCCGCCGAGGGCGTGGATGTCGGAGCTCAGGCTCATGCGCCACATGGTGTCCGGCTGCCGAGTCGCTCGCGTGCGGCTGCCCCGAAACCTTGGAAAGCATCCGATCACCCTCGCCTGTGCAGGAGCGGACTTGCGTCACGGCCCCGACTGGCGGCGGCTACCGCGCGAGTGTCGAAAATGCAGGAGAACTCGGGCGTGGCGCGGATGCGGGCGCAGCGAATGAGGGCGCCACCTGCAGAAACTCCTGCATTTTCGACACAGGGAGGCGGGGCGAGGAGGGGGCTCAGGCGTGCAGTTGCTCGTTGAGCTGGATGCCGTGCCCCGTGCGGGGGAGCGCCTCGACGGCGCCCGTGAGCGAGTTGCGGCGGAACAGGATGCCGGGCACGCCCGAGAGCTCGAGGGCCTTCACCGTGCGCGGTCCGGCGGGCAGCAGATAGGTGACCTTGGTGCCCGCGGTCACGTAGAGCCCGGCCTCGACGACGGAGTCGTCGCCGATCGAGATGCCGATGCCCGAGTTCGCACCGAGCAGCGCCCGCTCCCCGATCGCGATGCGCTCCGTGCCACCACCCGAGAGGGTGCCCATGATCGAGGCGCCGCCGCCGACATCCGAGCCGTCGCCCACGACGACACCCTGCGAGATGCGGCCCTCCACCATCGAGGCGCCGAGGGTGCCCGCGTTGAAGTTCACGAAGCCCTCGTGCATGACGGTCGTGCCGGGCGCGAGGTGCGCGCCGAGGCGCACGCGCGACGCATCGGCGATGCGCACCCGCTCGGGCACCACGTAGTCGAGCAGCCGCGGGAACTTGTCGACGCCGACGACCGACACCCCGACCCGCTGCAGCCGGGCGCGCGCTCCCGCCAGCACGGACGGATGCGCCGGCCCGGCCGTCGTCCACGCCACGATCGGCAGGTGCGCGAAGATCCCGTCGAGGTTCAGCTCGTTCGGTCGCACGAGCAGGTGCGAGAGCAGGTGCAGCCGGAGGTAGGCGTCGGGGGTGGATGCGGGGGCGGAATCCGTGTCGATCTCGACGAGCACCGCCCGCGTCTCGACCTCGCGCACCGCATCCGTGCCGACGCCCGCCTCGACCTCGGCGCTCGTCCCGGCATCCGCGGGTGGCGAACCGAGCGCGGGGGCGGGGAACCAGGTGTCGAGCACGGTTCCGTCGGCGGCGATCGTGGCGAGTCCGTGGCCCCAGGCGGTGGTCATGGCTCCAGGCTATCGGGGTCGTAGGGTGGATCCGTGCCCGCCCTCGACCTCACCGCCCGCACCCCCGAGCTCACCCGACAGCTCGTCGACGTGTTCTCGGTGTCGGGGGAGGAGGCCGCGCTCGCCGACGCGATCGAGGCGGCGCTGCGTGCCCTGCCCCACCTCGAGGTGCTCCGCGACGGGGATGCCGTCCTCGCCCGCACGAGCCTCGGCCGCGCCCAGCGGGTGGTCATCGCCGGCCACATCGACACCGTCCCGGTGAACGGCAACCTGCCCGCGCGGCTCGAGGACGGCATCCTGTGGGGCCGGGGCACCGTCGACATGAAGGGCGGCTGCGCGGTCATGCTCGCGCTCGCCGCGGAGCTCGCGGAGCCCGCCGTCGATGTCACCTGGGTCTGGTACGACAACGAGGAGGTCGACTCGAGCCGCAACGGCCTCGGCCGCCTCGCGCGCGAGCGACCCGAACTGCTGGAAGCCGACTTCGCGATCCTCGGCGAGCCCTCGAACGGCGAGATCGAGGGCGGATGCAACGGCACCATCCGCGTCGACGTCACGACCCGCGGTCGCCGCGCGCATTCCGCCCGCGCCTGGATGGGGGAGAACGCCATCCACGCCGCCGCCCCCGTGCTGGCGCGGCTCGCCGCCTACGCTCCGGCGGAGGTCGAGGTCGACGGTCTCGTCTACCGCGAGAGCCTCTCGGCCGTGCGCATCTCGGGCGGGGTGGCGGGCAACGTCATCCCCGACGAGTGCACGGTGCACGTGAACTACCGATTCGCCCCGAGCCGCAGCGGTGCCGAGGCACTCGCGCACCTCGAACAGCTCTTCGCGGGACTCCCGGTCGAGCTCACCGTCGCCGACCTCGCCGAGGGCGCACGCCCCGGGCTCGACGCCCCGCTCGCGCAGCAGTTCGTCGCGGCGGTCGGCGGCGAGGCGCGCCCCAAGTACGGCTGGACGGATGTCGCCCGCTTCGCCGCGCTCGGCATCCCCGCCGTGAACTACGGCCCCGGCGACCCGAGCCTCGCGCACGCCGACGACGAGCGGGTGGAGGTGGAGCAGATCGAGCGGGTCGAGGCGGGTCTGCGCCGATGGCTGACCGCCGGCTGACCACCCCGGCGCGCGTGCGCTGGCGTCTGACGCCGTGGTGGGGGCGGGTGCTCGTCGTCTACGGGCTCACCCGGGTCGTGACGACCGTCATCATGCTGTGCTTCGCGGTCGTGCAGGCGCGCGAGACGGGCAGCCCGGTGCCGGACTACTTCACGCTCGCCACCAACTGGGACGGTCAGTGGTACTGGACGATCGCCCTCAACGGCTACCCGAGCGAGCTGCCGGTGGACGCATCCGGCGACGTCTCCCAGAACGCCTGGGCCTTCCTGCCGGTCTACCCGCTGCTGCTCGGGGTGTTCGCGCGCGCCGGGTTCAGCTTCCCGATGATCGCCGTGCTGGCCTCGCTGCTCGCGGGGGCGGCCGCTGCGCTGCTCTTCGAGCGGCTGCTGCGCCAGGCCGGACTCGACGCGGGCTCGGCGCTCACCGGGGTCGTGCTGCTGTGCACGGCGCCTCTCTCGGTCATGTTCCAGGTGTCGTACGCGGAATCCCTCGGGCTCGCGCTGCTGTTCCTCGCGCTGCTGCTCGTGCAGCGTCGGCGCTTCTGGCTCGCGCTGCCGGTGATCGTCGTCATGTCGCTCACCCGCCCGTCGGGGCTCGCCTTCGCGCTGTTCCTGCTGCTGTATCTGGTGGCGCGCCTCGTGCGGGCGCGGCGGCATCCGGATGCGCATCCGTTCCCGCGGCGGGAGGTGTCGGGTGTCGTGGTGGCGGGGCTCGTGAGCTTCGTCTCGGGCATGGCGTGGAGCGTCATCGCCTGGGCCGTCACGGGACGGATGAGCGCCTACACCGACACCGAGATCGCCTGGCGGGTGGGCTATGTGGGTCGCGGGCCGTTCGTGCCCTTCGAGGACTGGTTCCTCGGCCTGGCCTTCTGGGCGAGGTTCGTGGGCGTGTCCGAGGTGGCGGCGCAGTCGCTGGCCGTCGTGCTCGGGATCGTGCTGCTCGTGCTCTTGGCGGCGTTCCTGCTCACGGCGTGGGCGAAGCGGCTCGGGATGGAGCTGCGGCTGTGGCTGCTGAGCTATCCGCTGTACCTGATGGCCGTGTTCTTCCCGCAGTCGAGCACCTGGCGCCTGCTGCTGCCGATGTCGCCCGCTCTCGGCGCCTTCGCCGTGCCGCGCTCGCGCGCGCTGCGGCTCGGGCTCGTCGCGCTGGGTGTGCTCGGGCAGCTGGTCTGGGTGTACTTCTGCTGGATCCGCCTGCCGGGCGACTGGTCGCCGCCGTAGGGATCGCGACGCGCCCGGCCGCGTCTCACCGCTCGATCGGCGGGCCGGAACCTCGCCAGATTCGACCCTGTCTGCCCCATACGGGATAATGGGGGTGAGCAACCGTCGAAAGGGGACATCTCATGGCAGCCATGAAGCCGAGGACCGGTGACGGCCCGATGGAGGCTGTGAAGGAGGGTCGCCTCATCATCGTGCGCGTTCCGCTGGAGGGCGGAGGTCGCCTGGTGGTCTCCGTCAACGATGACGAGGCCAAGGAACTGCACGACGCGCTCGCGAGCGTCATCGCCGGCTGACCGTCCGGAACGGGACATCCCGAACCGCGTGAGCCCCGCATGATCCCTCGGATCGGCGGGGCTCTGTCGTGGGTGCGGGTGCCTGTGCCTCGTCGGCGGGCCGGCGGTGGCTCAGTCGCCGGTCTTGACGATCTGCAGGAGGCCGTCGCCTGCGGTGCCGAGTGCGGCGGTCACGGCGCTCGATTCGGCGATCGTGGCGAGCAGCGCACGGTAGTCGGCCACCGTCTCGTCCCGTTGCGCGGGGTCGGCGACACGACCCCTCCACAGCGCGTGCGCGACCACGACGATGCCACCGCTGCGCGCGATCCGCAGGCCGTGCTCCACGTAGTCGAGCACGGATGCGGCATCCGCGTCGACGAGCACGAGGTCGTAGGCGCCGTCGTTCATCCGGGGGAGCACCTCGGTGGCGCGTCCCGCGATGAGGCGGGTGCGCGCCGAAGGGATGCCGGCATCGGCATATGACTGGCGTGCGCGGTTCTGGTGGTCG
This sequence comes from Leifsonia xyli, assembly GCA_003243275.1. Taxonomy (GTDB): domain Bacteria; phylum Actinomycetota; class Actinomycetes; order Actinomycetales; family Microbacteriaceae; genus Homoserinibacter. Next base: position 54,652 of record QFQR01000006.1, read on the forward strand.
ACCTCGACATCGATCGTGGTGAGCGTCGCCTCGGGTGCGCCCTGCAGCAGCCAGAGCCCGCTGACCCCCGCCCCGGTGCCGATCTCGAGGATGCTGCGGGCGCCGATCGCCGCGGCGAGCACCGCGAGCTGCGCGCCGGTGGCAGGCGAGACGGGGTCGATGCCGAGCTCGAGCGAGTGCTGACGGGCGAGCTGTGTCGCGGGAGGCTCCACCGGGAACTCCTCCGCGTACTTCCAGCTCAGATCCTTGTCGCTCACATCGCCTCCACCTCCCAGCGTAGGCCCGGGTTCAGCCGGCGGCGGTTATCCTGAGCGGGTGTCCTTCGGGTTGACCTTCGACAAGATCCTGATCATTCTGGTGATCGCGGTCTTCCTGGTCGGCCCCGAGCGGCTGCCGGGCTACGCGGCTCAGCTCGCGCGCCTGACCCGGTCGCTGCGCGACCTGGCGAACGGCGCGAAAGACCGCATGCGCGAGGAGATGGGGCCCGAGTTCGACGAGGTCGACTGGGCGAAGCTCGACCCCCGCAAGTACGACCCGCGGCGCATCATCCGCGACGCCCTGCTGGAGGAGGATCCGGCCGCGCCCGTGCCCGCCGGCCCCGCCGTGCCCGCGCGTTCGAGCGCGACCGGCTACGAGCTGCGCCAGCGACGCCTCGGCAAGGGCGCCGTGCCGCCCTTCGACGCCGAGGCCACCTGAGCCGACCGGCCCCGTGTCCGCCTCAGCGGCGGCGGATCGCCTTGAGCGCCCTGAGCGCGAGCAGCATGAGGCCCGTCATCTTCGCGAACTCAGGCCCCGTGCGTGGCAGCTGCATGACGCCGGTGAGCTCGGCGACGGTCGTGGCCTCGGTGAAGCGCAGGAGGCCGTCGACGCCGTTGCGGCGGCCGAGGCCGGACTGCTTGACGCCGCCCATGGGGGCGTCGATCGAGCCGAAGGTGGCGCGGTAGCCCTCGTTGATGTTGACGGAGCCCGCGTTGAGACGCGCGGCCACCCGGCGGGCGCGGGCCGTGGAACCGGACATGACGGAGGCGTTCAGCCCGTACTCGGTGGCGTTCGCGGCGGCGATGGCGGCATCCGCGTTCTCCACCACGGTGACGGCGACGAGCGGGCCGAAGGTCTCCCCCGCGAAGCAGGCCATGGCGTCGGTGACGTCGGTGAGCACGGTCGGTTCGATCACGTAGGGGCCGAGGTCGGGGCGGGCGGTGCCGCCCGCGAGCACCGTGGCGCCCTTGGCGAGGGCGTCGTCGAGGTGGGCGGTGACGCGCTCGAGCTGGATCTTCGAGGCGAGGGATCCGACATCCGCGGTGTAGTCGAAGTCGGTGCCGAGCGCGAGGTTCTTCACGCGCTCCGCGAAGGCGGGCACGAAGCGCGCGGCGGCGCCCTTCTCGACGTAGATGCGCTCGATCGAGACGCAGAGCTGGCCGGCGGCGGAGAAGCATCCGTAGGCGGCGTCGGCGGCCGCCTTCTCGGGGTTCACGTCGTCGAGCACGATGAGCGGGTTCTTGCCGCCGAGCTCCATCGAGGCGCCGATGAGACGGCCCGCTGCGCGCTGCGCGACCGTGCGTCCCGTGGCGGTGGAGCCCGTGAAGCAGACGTAGTCGGACTGGTCGACGACCGCCGAGCCGACCTCGGCGCCCGGACCCGCGACAACCTGCCAGAGCTCGGGGGGCAGGCCCGCGTCGACGAAGGCGCGGCGGGCGATCAGCACCGAGAGGGTGCCCTGGTCGTCGGACTTCTGCAGGATGCCGTTGCCGGTGGCGAGGGCCGGCGCGATGTCCATGAGCGCGAGGCTCAGCGGGTAGTTCCACGGCGTGATGACCCCGATGAGGCCCTTCGCGGTGCGGCGCACGCGCGTGCGCATGACGAGCGGGATGCCGGCGCGGCGGCCCTCGGTGCGCAGCACGCGGCGTGCGGTGAGGGCGGCGTAGCGGGTGGCGGCGGCCGAGTTGAAGACCTCCTCGAAGGCCTGGCCGCGGGTCTTGCCGGTCTCGGACTGCACGGCGTCGAGCAGCAGTTCGCGGCGCTCGAGGAAGAGGTCGTGGCCTCTGAGGAGCACGGCTCGCCGGTGGGCGTCGCCCGCTGCCCACCAGGCGCGCTGGGCCTCGCGGGCGCGGAGGGCGGCCTGCTCGACCTCCGCCACGGTTGCGTGGGGGAGGGTGTAGAGCTCCTCGCCGGTGAAGGGCGCGATGACGGAGACGGGGGTGGCGGCACGGCCGGCGAGGTCGGTGGTGAGCTCGTCGGCGAGCGCCCGGGGCAGCAGCTGGCCGGTCATGCCGCGAGTCTAACTTGGACACCCGTCCAACTTCGCGCCCCCTGTGCGGGGGCATCCCCGCACGCCCCCATCCGCACGCCCCGATCGCTGAGTGGTCGGTTCTCGGCCCCAAAACCGAGAAATGAGGCCAGAAACCGACCGATCAGCGATCGGGGCGTGGGGGTGGGGGCGTGGGGGTGCGGGGGTGCTGCTCGTGCCCGATAGGGTGGCCCGCATGACGACGCCGTCCCGAAGGCTCAGCGCATCCGTGGTCGCCCGCTATGCCGCAGGGTCGCTCGGCACCGGCGGCTTCGCCACCCTCCCCGGGCTCGTGCTCGCGATCTACCTCACCGACACGCTCGGCGTCGCCGCCATCTGGGCCTCGGCCATCATCGGCGTCGCCAAGCTGTGGGACGTCATCATCGACCCCGTGATCGGCGGCCGCAGCGACCACTCGCTCGCCGTGACCGGATCGCGGAGGCGCTTCATGTTCACCGGTGCCGCCCTGCTGCCGGTGTTCTTCATCCTCACCTTCGCGGTCGTACCGGGCGCGGGACCGGTCGCGAGCGGCATCTGGGTGCTCATCGCCTTCGTGCTCGCCGCGACCGCGTTCAGCCTCTTCCAGGTGCCCTACATCGCCCTCCCCGCCGAACTGGTCGCCGACTACGACGCCCGCACCCGCCTGCTCTCGGCACGCGTCGTCGTGCTCACCTTCGCCATCCTGCTGTTCGGAGCGGGCGGGCCCGAGCTCGTCAAAGCGTTCAGCGGTACGTCCGACGGCAGCGCGAGCAACGCCGGCTACCTTGGGATGGCGGTCGTGGCTGGTGTGCTCCTCGGGGTCGGGATGCTGGTCGCCAGCTTCTCCGCGCCGCGCGGTGCGCCGACCGCGACCACCACCTCCCACTCCCTCGCCACGTTCTACCGCGACGGCCTCTCCACCCTCCGGGGCAGCCGCCCCTTCCGCACCCTGCTCGGCACCTTCCTGCTGCAGGCGCTCGCGACGGGCATGATGCTCGCCGGCGCCGCCTACATCGCCAAATGGGTGCTGCAGAGCGCCAGCGGAACGACCTTCCTCTTCATCGCCCTCATCGCGCCTGCCCTCGTGTGCGCGCCGCTCTGGTCGCGCATCTCGCGGCGCACCGGCAAGGAGTGGGCCTTCGGTCTCGCATCCGTGCTGTTCGGGCTGTCGGCCCTCTCGCTCGTCATGCTGGTCTGGATGCCGGGTGCCTGGCTGTACGGCCCCGTCGCGCTCGCGGGGGCGGCCTACGCGGGCATGCAGACGCTGCCGATGGCGATGCTGCCCGACGTGATCACCGACGACGCGACGCGGAACGGCCCTGGCCGGGCCGGCATCTTCGGCGGGGTCTGGACCGCGGGGGAGACCACAGGGATGGCGCTCGGTGCCGTCGCGCTCACCCTGGTGCTCGCGCTCACCGGCTATCGGGAAGCGGTCGCGGGTGAGACGGTCCAGCAGAGCGCCGACGCGATCACCGGCATCGTGCTGAGCTTCAGCATCCTGCCCGCCATCCTGATCGGGCTGAGCCTGTGGAGCCTCGCGCGCTACCCCCTCCGGCGCTCCGACATCGACGGACCCGCCGCCGCATCCGACACCGCATCCGAGACGGAGACCACCCGATGAACCCCGATCGTGACGCCGACGACGTCATCGACCGTCTCGTGTCGCTGCGTGCGAGCGATCCGCCGACCCACGGCGGTCGCGTGCTCAGCTATGTCTACGATCCGGGGCTCGCCGAGCTCGATGCCGTCATGACGCGCGCCATCCAGGAGGTGCTGCCCGTCAACGGGCTCGACCCCACCACCTTCCGCTCGGCGGGGGTGCTCGAGTCGGAGCTCGTCGGGTTCATGCGCGAACTGCTGAACGGTGCCGACGAGGTCGTCGGCTCGGCGACGAGCGGCGGAACGGAGAGCTGCCTGCTCGCCGTCAAGACCGCCCGCGACGTCTGGCGGGAGACGCACCCGGGCGGCAGGGCCCGCCTGCTCGCCCCCGTCACCGTGCACGCCGCCTTCCAGAAGGCGGCCGCCTACTTCGACCTCGTGCTCGACCTCGTGCCGGTGTCGCCCGACGGCACGGTGGCGGTGGCGGATGTCGTGGGCCGCCTCGGCGACGATGTCGCGCTCGTCGTGCTCTCCGCCCCGAACTACCCGTTCGCGAGCCTCGACCCGATCGCCGAGGTCGCGGCCGAGGCCGCCGCGGCGGGCATCGCCGTGCACGTCGACGCCTGCATCGGCGGCCTCGTGCTGCCGTTCTGGACGGATGCCGACGGTGCCCCGCTACCCGCCTGGGACTTCCGCGTGCCCGGCGTCACGAGCATGAGCGCCGACCTGCACAAGTTCGGCTACGCGCCCAAGGGCGCATCCGTGCTCCTGCAGCGTGGGCGCGACCGGCAGCGGCATCAGTACTTCGCGACGACGCGTTGGCCCGGGTACCCGGTCGTGAACCCCACGATGCCGGGGTCGAAGTCGGCGTCGCCGCTGGCCGCCGCGTGGGCGATCGTGCAGTGGCTCGGCACCGAGGGGTTCGCGCGGCTGACGGCATCCTGCGCCCGCAGCACCGCGGCCCTGCGCGAGGTGGTCGGCGGCATCGACGGCCTGCGCGTCGTCGGCGATCCGGTCGGTCCGCTCTTCGCCGTCGCCGCCGACGACACCGTGCCGGTCGAGCGGCGCGTCGATCCGCACCACTGGGCGGACGCCGTGCGTCGCCACGGTTTCGTGCTGCAACTGCAGCCCGCCCTCGCCGCCGCTGGGCTCCCCGCCACCACGCATCTCACCATCACACCGGTGACGGAGTCGGTGCTCGGTGAGCTCTCGGCGGCGCTCATCGCGGGAGCGGATGCCGTGCGCGGCACCCCGCACGTCGACGGGGCCGCGCTGCTCGCCGGGCTGCCACCGCTCGACCTCGGTGCGCTCGACTCCGACACCGCGTGGGGACTGCTGCAGGGGGTCGGGATCGGCGGCGGGGCCGAGCTGCCCGAGGCGCAGGCGCCGCTCGTCGCTCTCATCGAGGCGCTCCCTGCGCCCGTCGCCGAGCGCCTGCTCGTCGAACTGCTGGGTCGTCTCGTCGAGCCCTGACACCCCGCGGGCTACAGCAGGGAGCGGCCCGCGAGACCGCGGCCGCGAGCCGCCACGGCATCCGCGAGCTCGCGCAGGGCGGCGGCGGCCGGGTCGCCCGGGCCCCCGAGCACCACCGGTGCGCCCGCGTCGCCGCCCGTCGCGACCGCGCCCGAGAGCGGCACCCGCGCGAGCACCGGCACCTCGAGCCGCCTGGCCACCTCGTCGCCGCCACCCGAGCCGAACACCCCGCCCGTCATGTTCTCCACCACCCCGATCACCGTCTGGCCGGTCTGCCGGGCGAGCAGCCCGGAACGCTCCGCGACATCCGCAGCCGCCGCCTGCGGGGTGGTCACGACGATCACCTCGGCGTTCGGCAGCAGCTGCCCCAGCGTGATCGCCACATCCCCGGTGCCGGGCGGCAGATCCAGCAGCAGTACATCGAGGTCACCGAAGTAGACGTCGCTCAGGAACTGCTGCATCGTGCGGTGCAGCAACGGGCCACGCCACGACACCGGGGTGCGATCCTCGACGAACATGCCGATCGAGATGACCTTCACCCCGTGCGCGACGGGCGGCAAGATCATGTCGCCCACCTGTGTGGGCTTGGCGTCCGGGATGCCGAGGATGCCGGGAATCGAGAAGCCGAACACGTCGGCGTCGACGAGCCCCACCGTGAGGCCGTGCGCGGCGAGCGCCACCGCGAGCTCGGCCGTGATGGTCGACTTGCCGACCCCGCCCTTGCCCGAGGTGATCGCGAGCACCCGCGTGAGTGTGCCGGGGCCGAACGGCATCCGTCGCGCGCCGCGCAGCCGCGTCACGAGCGACTCTCGTTCGGCGGGCGTCATCACCCCGATCCCGAGCTCGAGCGAGGTGACCCCGGGCACCGCGAGCACCGCAGCCCGAACGTCGCTCTCGATGCGGTCGGCGGCCGGGCAGCCGACGATCGTGAGTCGCAGCTCGACGCGCGCCACGCCATCCGCGACCGACACCTCGGGCACCATGTCGAGATCGGTGATCGGCCGCCGGATCTCCGGATCCTGCACCCGAGCGAGCGCCGCGCGAACGGCCTCCGCGTCGGGCGCGGTCATCGGGATGCCTCGTCCTTGTCGCGGTCGAGCTCCTCGAGCAGCGACCGCAGCTCGGCCCGGATGAAGTCCTTCGTCGCCATCTCCTTCACGGCGAGCCGCAGCGCCACCACCTCGCGCGCCAGGTACTCGGTGTCGGCGAGATTGCGCTCGGCTCGTTGCCGATCCTGCTCGATCTGCACCCGGTCGCGGTCGTCCTGACGGTTCTGCGCCAACAGGATGAGTGGCGCCGCGTAGGACGCCTGCAGCGACAGGATGAGCGTCAGCAGGGTGAAGTTCGTCTCGCGCGGGTCGAACTGCCACTCGCGCGGCGCGAGCGTGTTGAAGGTCAGCCACACGGTCACGAACGCCGTCATGCCGATCAGGAACCAGCTGGTGCCCATCGCGCGCGCGAACGCCTCCGAGAAGCGCCCCATCCGGTCTCGCCCCGAGGGGAGGAACACGAACGCGGGGCGGATGCCCTTGGGCGAGTCGAACCGGGGTTCGTTACGACGTGCCATGCGAGGTCCTCCTTCCTCGGGTCGGGATGGCTGCGGTGCTTGTGCTCACAGGCTCGGGTTCAGCCGAGGTACTTCGCCAGTCATCCGGCAGGAGGTAGTCGAGGACGTCGTCGATGGTCACCACCCCGACGAGGCGATGCTTCTCATCGACGACGGGAAGCGAGACGAGGTTGTAGGAGGCGAGGATGCGAGCCACCTCGGCGGCGCTCGTCTCGGGGGAGACGGGTTCGAGGCTCGGATCGATGAGGGTGCCGAGCCGCTCGTGCGGCGGATAGCGCAGCATCCGCTGGAAGTGAACGAACCCGAGGAAGCGCCCGGTGGGTGGCTCGTAGGGCGGCAGGGTCACGCAGACCGCGGCGCCGAGTGCGGGGGCCAACTCGTGCCGTCGGATGAGGGCGAGCCCTTCGGCGACCGTGGCGTCCGCCGAGACGATGATGGGCTCGGTCGTCATGAGCCCGCCCGCGGTCTCCGGCGCGTAGTTGAGCAGGAAGCGCACGTCCTCCGCCTCCTCGGGCTGCATGAGCTCGAGAAGCGCCTCGCCGCGTGCTTCGGGCAGCTGCGCGATGAGGTCGGCGGCATCGTCGGGTTGCATCTGGTCGAGCACGTCGGCGGCGCGCTCGTCGTCGAGCTGCGCGAGGATCTCCACCTGTTCGATCTCGGGCATCTCCTCGAGAGCGTCGGCGAGTCGGTCATCGGGCAGTTCCTCCGCGACCTCGATGCGGCGTTCCTCCGGCAGATCCAACAGGGTGGATGCGAGGTCGGCTGGAAGCAGATCCGCATAGGTTGCGATGAGCTGTTCGGCGGACTGCGCTTCACCGGGTTCCGTGATCTCGCGCACCTTGTCCCAGCCGGCGAGCACGGTTGCGCCTTTGCCGAAGGGGGCGAGATTGCCGCGGGGGCGCCGCAGGAAAAGTTCACCGACGATCCACTCGCCGGGGCCGGAGCCTTCGATCGCGACATCTTCGATGGTGGCGTGGCCGGATCCGTCGCTCAACGACACCCGCCGCCCGAGGAGTTCGGCGATCACCCGCACTTCGCCGCCGCGCTGCTCGAATCGGCGCAGGTTGATGAGCCCGGTGGTGATGATCTGGCCCGCGCCGATGCTCGTGACGCGACCGATCGAGACGAAGACGCGCCGGCGTCCGGGGATCTCGACGAGGAGTCCGACGACACGCGGCGAAGCCGAGGGTCGGTAGACGACGAGCACGTCGCGCACCTTGCCGACACGGTCGCCGTTGGGGTCGAAGACGGAGCACCCGGCCAATCGGGCGACGAAGACTCTCGTGGCGCTCACGGGGAAACCCTACCCGCCGGATGCGAGAATGACTGAGGTGAGCACCCCATCCCCCTTCGCCCGTCGCGGGGTTCCGCTGACGGTACCGCACGGCGACGTCCTCGGAACCTACGACAGCTACCCCGAGGCTCAGAAAGTGGTCGACCGCCTCGCCAAGGCCGACTTCCCGGTGGCGAAGCTCGCGATCGTCGGCAACGGCCTCACGAGTGTCGAGATCGTCACCCGCAAGCGCTCCTGGAACCGTGCGGCACTCTCCGGCATCCTGTCAGGCGCCTGGCTCGGTATCTTCATGGGCCTGCTGCTGAGCCTCCTCTCGCCGACCTTCACGTGGCAGCTCTTCGCGGCGGCCGTGTTCATCGGGGCGGCGCTCGGCCTGTTCCTGCAGCTCATCGGCTATGGGATCAGTCGGCGCAACCGCGACTTCGAGTCGGTGTCGCAGGTGATCGCCGCGAACTACCAGATCGTGCTGGAGCCGGGGCTGCTCGCGCGTGCCCAGGACGCGCTGGCGCGGCCCTCCACGAACGACTGAGCCGATTCCGGAGCCGGGACTCGCTCAGCGGCGCGTCGCCAACCAGGCCTCCACCTCGTCGGCCGTGCGCGGGATGCCGGCGGAGAGGTTCTCGGCGCCTTCCTCGGTGACGAGGATGTCGTCCTCGATGCGCACGCCGATGCCGCGGTACTCCTCGGGAACGGTGAGGTCGTCGGGCTGGAAGTAGAGGCCCGGCTCGATCGTGAACACCATGCCGGGCTCGAGCACCCCGTCGAGGTAGAGCTCGCGGCGGGCCTGCGCGCAGTCGTGCACGTCGATTCCGAGGTGGTGGCTCGTGCCGTGCACCATGTAGCGCCGGTGGTACTGGGCCTCGGGCTCGAGCGAGGCCTCGGCGCTCACCGGCAGGAACCCCCACTCGGCGGTCGTGGCCGCGATCACCTTCATCGCCTCCGCGTGGATCTCGCGGAACCGGATGCCGGGGCGCACGATGGCGAATGCCGCATCCGCCGCCGCGCGCACGGCCTCGTAGACGCGCCGCTGCACCTCGGTGAAGGTGCCGGAGACCGGCAGGGTGCGGGTGATGTCGGCGGTGTAGAGCGACTCGAGCTCCACGCCGGCGTCGAGCAGCAGGAGATCGCCGGGGACGACGGCGCCGTCGTTGCGCGTCCAGTGCAGGATGCAGGCGTGCGGTCCGGAGGCGGCGATCGTGTCGTAGCCGACCGTGTTGCCGTCGGCCCGGGCCCGCCGGTTGAAGGTGCCTTCCACGAGGCGTTCCCCGCGGGGATGGGCGACGATCTGGGGGAAGTCGGCGATCACGTCGTCGAAGCCCACGCGGGTGGCGTTGATCGCGGCGCGCAGCTCGGCGATCTCGTACGCGTCTTTCACGAAGCGCAGCTCGCTCAGGGTGCGCAGCAGCTCGGCCTCGCTCGCGCTCGCCTCGGCGAGCTCGTCGGCTGCCGCGTCGACGCCGCGCAGCACGAGCACGAGCTCGCCGCTCGCGGCGAGCTCGGAGAGCGGTCGGGTCTCGATCGCGAGGTCGGCGGCGACGTGGGCGAGCGAGGGGCGCGGACCCGTCCAGAACTCGCCGATCGCGGCGTTCGCGTAGAACTCCTCCGAGTCGCGGCCCGCGGTCGGTGTGAAGAACAGGGTGGCGGGGGCGTCCTCGCCCGGGCCGATGACGAGCACGGCACCCGGCACGGTGTCGCTCGCCCAGCCGGTGAGGTGCGAGAACGCCGAGTGCGCGCGGTACGGGTAGTCGGTGTCGTTGGAGCGCACCTTGGGCTGGCCCGCCGGGATCACGAGTGTCGCGCCAGGGAAGCGTGCCGCCAGTCGCAGCCGGCGGGCGGCGGCGAACGCGGCCTGCGGACGGGGCGAGGGGGCGGCATCCGGGCGGTCGGCCCAGCCGCCGGAGATGAACTCGCGGAAGGCGTCGGAGCTCGGGGTGGTGGAGCGGTTCGCGGTCGCCTCGGTGCTGGCGGCGCTCGGTGCGGTCTCGACGGGGGTGTTGTCTGCCATGCCCCCATCCTCCCACCGACCGCTGATGCTCGTAGCTGGAGCTGGCAACTCGGCGCACCGGAAGGAACTGGGGCGCCGAGCTCGTAGCTGGAGCTACGAGCGTCTATGACGCGGAGGCAGGGCGCAGCTGGGCGACGATCGGCCGGTGATCCGAGCCTGCGTCGTCGAGCGTCTCGACCACCTGGAAGCCGACCGGCCGCCAGGAGCGGGTCGCGAGCACGTGGTCGATGGGGGCACCGAGCAGGGGCGGCATCACCGACGGCCAGGTGCCGAGTGCCGCGGAGCCCGTCGCGCGGGCCACGTCCGCGCACGCGGCGAGGCCGGCATCCGAACCGAAGCGGCTCCAGTGGTCGAGGGTCGAGTTGAGGTCGCCCGCCACGATCACGTCGGCGTCCGGGGAGTCGCAGCGGGCCGCGAGCCAGGCGAGGCCGTCGCGCCAGTTGCCCATCTCGCCGGGAACGGGAGCGACCGGATGCGCGCCGATGATCGTCGGGCCGGTGCCGCCGACCGGCACCGCGACGACGCTCGGCAGCGTCGGGGTCGTGCCGACGCTCTCGTCGAGGCGGTACTCGCCGAGTGCCGCGCTGATCAGCAGCACGGTCGAGCGCGCCTTGGAGACCTGATCGAGCTGGCGCACGAGCAACTGCATGGGCATGCCGGATGCGGCGAGCAGCGACTGCACCCGCTCGCCCGCCTCGCGGCTCGTCTCGGGCAGCGCCACGACATCCGCGTGCTCCTCGATCGCGAGCGCGGCGATCGTCTCGGCGCCCGGGGCGTCGCCGAGGGTGTTCCATGACATCACGACGAGGTCGCCGGATGCCCTGGCCGGCAGCGCCTCGACCGTCCCGCCGCGCACGGCGAGCACGCCCGTCGTCACGGCTGCGAACACCAGCAGGAGCACGGCGAGGCTCGCGAAGAAGCGGCGCGCCGGGGGCACGAGGAGCGCGAACAGCGCGAGCAGCACCCCGGTGAGCACGGCGACGAGCGCCGCGAGCCCCCGCAACGACACGAGCTGCGCCGCCCCGAACAGCTGCTCGAGACCCAGCAGCTGCGGCCAGCAGGCGATCAGCAGCGCGGCGGCGAGCAGGAGGGTGACGGCGGCGGCGAGCAGGCGTCGGATCATCGCGTCGAGCCTAGGTCAGGCGTGCCGCGAACGGGCTGTGCCGCGCGCGGGCGCCCCACCCGACCTGCCCCGATCGCCCGAGCGCGTTCCCGGCACCGGGTCCGCCGCCGTCCTAGCATGAGGGGATGCCCGGACCGATCGACCTGCACGCGCACTCGAGCGTGTCCGACGGCACCGAGACGCCCGCCGAGCTCGTCGCCGCGGGCGTCGCAGCGGGGCTCGGGGTGCTCGCCATCACCGACCACGACTCCACCGCCGGCTGGGGTCAGGCCATCGCCGCGGCCGAGGGAACGGGCCTCGAACTGGTGCCGGGCATCGAGCTCTCGACGCAGCTCGACTACGCGAGCGTGCACATCCTCGGGTACCTCGTCGACCCCGTCGACGCGGCGCTCGTCGCGGCGACGGCCGCCATCCGCTCGGAGCGACTGCACCGCGCCGAGTCGATGGTGGAGCGCATCGCGCACGACTATTCGCTCAGCTGGGAGGATGTGCTCGCGCAATCGACGCCGGGAGCCACGATCGGACGCCCCCACATCGCCGACGCCCTGGTCGCCCGCGGCCACGTGCCTGACCGCACGGCCGCGTTCCAGACGATCCTGCACTGGCAGGGCGGCTACTACCGCCCGCACGAGGCGCCCCCGCCCGTCGAGGGCGTGCGCCTCATCACGGAGGCGGGGGGCGTGGCGGTGATCGCCCACCCGGGCGCCCGCGGCCCGCAACGGGTGCTGTCCGATTCGCGGATGCGGAGCCTCGTCGACGCGGGACTGTTCGGTCTCGAGCTCGACCACCGCGACAACCCGCCCGCGTCGCGCGCGCACTGGACCGCGCTCGCCACCCGCTTCGGCCTCGTCACGACCGGCTCCAGCGACTACCACGGCGCGGGCAAGCCCAACCGGCTCGCGGAGAACACGACCTCCCCCGAGGCGTACGCGGCGATCGTCGCGCGGGCCACCGGCTCGCGCCCGTTCCGCACCGGGGCGGCAGGGCCCGCGGGGCCTGCGGGGTCTGCGGCTCAGCCGGGGTAGAGGCTCCAGGTCGCCGGGGACTGCTCTGGCGTGCGCACGAGCAGCAGGTGCTCCGTGCAGGTGAAGGAGATGGACGCCCCCTCGGCGTCGTCCCACGGGAAGCTCGGCGCGGCGATGCTCACCGCAGCCGTCAGGGTGCCGTCCTCGGTGACGGTCGAGGCATCCGTCGCCGCCGCGACCACCTGCACGGCCGAGAGCTCGAGCGTTCCGCCGGCGTCCCGGATCGTGTAGCGCCCCTGGAGCTCGCGGGCGAGCGAGGTCGACTCGGTCGTGCCGTCGTCGAAGAAGAGCTGGTAGTCGACCTTGTTGGCGGTGAAGGTCCAGCTCGGGGCGGTGCCGGCGGTGAAGCTCAGTGTGGCGGTGCCCGTCACCTCGCCGCCGCGCACCTGACGGTCGGCGGGGATCGCGCCGCTCCACGCGGTGAACACCTCGTCGAGGTCGAGCGTCCACGGCGAGTGCTCCGTGAGGCAGCGGGATGCCGTCACCACCTCGCGCGAACCGGTCGCCTCGGCGGGAGGGGGTTCGCTCGCGCATCCGCTCAGCACGGCCGCGGAGGCGAGCATCGCGAGGAGCGAGGAGGCGACGCGCGAGGCTCGCATGGTCGAACCTCCTCGCGCGGCTGGACTCTCAGTATCGCGACCGCCGGTCGCGACCGGTAGCGCTCAGCCGGCGGGCGGGGGAGTGGGGGCGCCCGTCGAGCCTCCGCTGCGGCGCCGACGACGCCGACGCTTCGCCGGTGCCGCGTTGCCGTCGTGATGCTCCGAGCCGCCCCCGTCGTGGGTGCCGCCGCCGTCGGAACGCGCGGTCGCCGTGTCGCTCGACGCGGTTCCCGAGCCGCCGCCACGGGTGCGGCGACGGGTGCGACCCTCGCCCGATCCGCCCTGGCCGCCCGATCCGCCGGACGTCGACCGCTCGCGCGGCGCGCGCTCGGCGGCAGGCGTCGCAGGCCGCAGGCGCCCCTTCGTCCCCTCCGGGATGTCGAGGTCGGTGTAGAGGTGCGGCGAGGAGGAGTAGGTCTCGGTCGGCTCCGGGATGCCGAAGTCGAGGCCGCGGTTGATGAGGCCCCACTTGTGCATGTCGTCCCAGTCGACGAAGGTCACCGCGATGCCGGTCTTGCCCGCGCGGCCGGTGCGGCCGGCGCGGTGCAGGTAGGTGTCGACGTGCGTCACGTCGTTGACGTCGATGCCGCGGGCCGCCACATCCGTCGCGATCAGGATGTCCTTCTTGCCGGCCTTGAACGCCGCCATCGATCTCTCGCGCGCGTCCTGGCTCATGTCGCCGTGCACGGCGCCCGCGTTGAAGCCGCGGTCGTTGAGCTCCTCGACGAGCTTCGCGGCGGCGCGCTTGGTGCGGGTGAAGATCACGGTCTTGCCGCGGCCCTCGGCCTGCAGGATGCGCGAGATCACCTCGTCCTTGTCGAGCGAGTGCGCGCGGTAGATGACGTGCTTGATGTTGGCCTGGGTGAGGCCCTCATCCGGGTCGGTGGCGCGGATGTGGATGGGCCGGTTCATGAAGCGGCGCGCGAGGGCCACGACGGGGCCGGGCATGGTCGCCGAGAACAGCATGGTGTGGCGGGTCGGCGGGGTCTGCGCGAACAGCTTCTCGACATCCGGCAGGAAGCCGAGGTCGAGCATCTTGTCTGCCTCGTCGAGCACCATCACCTGCACCTCCTTGAGGGAGAGCAGGCGCTGGCCGGCGAGGTCGAGCAGACGGCCAGGCGTGCCGACGACGATCTGTGCGCCCGCCTTCAGCTGCTCCACCTGGCCCTCGTAGGCCTTGCCGCCGTAGATCGCGGCCACCTGGGTGGGGCGGTTAGAGCTCGCGAGCTCGAGGTCTTCGGCCACCTGCACGCACAGCTCGCGCGTGGGCACCACGATGAGCGCCTTGACGCCCGGCTCGGGGTTCTCGCCGAGGGCCTGGATGACGGGGAGGCCGAAGCCGAAGGTCTTGCCGGTGCCGGTCTTCGCCTGGCCGATGATGTCTTGCTTGGCGAGGCCGAGGGGGATGGTCTGGGTCTGGATCGGGAAGGGCTCGATGATGCCCTTGGCGGCCAGCGCGTCGACCATGTCCTGGTCGATGTTGAGATCGCGGAAAGTCAAGGAATACCTGTCTGGGTAGAAGAGGGTGCCAGTCTACCGGGCTGTCTGGCGACCGGCCGCCGTGAGCGCGGCACGGCGGCTCGACCTCCTACACTGGGCCGGTGGCCTGGTTCCGTCGTCGTTCGCGTCCGCGCCCGGGGACGCTCCGCGTCGCCCCGCGCTCGGAGGCGGTCGCGGTCGCCCGCGTCGAGCTGCGCGAGCTCGCGCCCTCGCCCGCCCGGTTCCTCGGGCAGACCGCCTACCTGACGATCGTGCTCTTCGAGAATCTGGGGCGCGCGGTGACGACCGCCCCGACGACGGATGCCAAGTCCCGTCTCGCGCGGGCGGCATCCGAGATGCTGCGGATGCACGAGGGCCTCGTCGCGGAGCTCACCCGGCTGGGGGCCGATCCGGCCGCCGAGATGGAGCCGTTCCGGCTGCCGCTGGACGACTATCAGCGTCGCACGAAGGGCGCCGACTGGTACGAGATCCTCGTGACCTGCTACCTGACCAACGGCTTCCTGCTGGACTTCTTCGCGGGGCTCGCGGCGGGACTGCCCGACGAGCTCGACGATCGGGCGGCGGAGCTGCTGCAGAACCGTGACGGCGAGGAGGTGCTCGTCGAGGAGCTGCGGCACGCGATCGAGGAGAACCCGCGGCTCGCATCCCGGCTGGCGATGTGGGGGCGGCGGCTCGTGGGCGACACGATGCTCGTGGCGCGGCTCGCGGTCGCGCAGCATCCCCCGGCGTCCGTCGAGGAGAAGGTCGACCCGGTATTCACGGAGCTGATCGCCGCGCACACCCGCCGCATGGACAAGCTGGGCCTGACGGCGTAGCGGCCCCGCAGCTACAGGCGGCCGCCGGTGAGCTGGTGCAGCGCGCGGGCGTCGGCGGCGTCACGCAGCCGCGGCAGCACGAGGGCGATCACGAGGGAGGCGATCACGCCGGCCGAGATCGAGACGGTCCAGATCCAGCCGCCGTCGAAGGGCCAGCCGAGCCAGACGAGTGCGGCCCACACCACGGAGCTCGCGGCCGCGCCGATCGCGGGCAGCAGCGCCAGCCCGTAGCTGCGGCGCCCGGGGACGAGGTAGCGGACGAGGGCGCCGATGCCTGCGCCGATGAAGGTGATGAAGACGATCTCCACGCGAGGATCCTAGATGAGCCGGAGCTCAGGCGACGAAGCCGACCCGGCGCGACTCGCCGCCGCCGATCTCGATGTAGGCGAGCGACGCGGTGGGCACGAGGTAGACCTTGCCCTTGTCATCGCTGAGGCTGAGGAACTTCGCCTCGGAACCGAGGGCGGCGGCGACCGCCTTCTCGACCTCTGCGGCGGTCTGCGCGCTCTCGAAGGAGAGCTCGCGGGCGGTGTTGGCGATGCCGATGCGAATGTCCACGTGTCGAGCGTAGAGGATGCCGCGGGCCGCGTCGGCGGCGTTCACCGTGGGCGGAACGCCGGGCGGTGGCGGTCTGTCGGCGGGCGGGGTCGGCTGCGGCGGCGGTGTCGGACGCGCCCGCTACGGTAGCCGCATGCCCGAGATCCCCGCGTCGCCGCCGCTCGCGCTCGACGCCTCGCAGCGGCTCGTCGTCGAGCTGCCTCCAGGCGCGGGCGCGCTCGTGGTGGGCGCAGCGGGCGCGGGCAAGACCACGGTGCTCGTCGAGCTCGCCGCGCGTCGTGTGCGGGAGGGGGCGCTCGTCCCCTCGCAGCTGCTCGTGCTCGCCGCGGGGCGGCACCAGGCAGACGCGCTGCGCGAGCGGATGGCGCAGCGCATCCCCGTCGTGACGACCGGTCCCTGGGCGCGCACCGCGGCATCCGTGGCCTTCGAGGCCGTGCGCGAACGCGCCCTGCTCGAGGGCGCATCCCCGCCGCGGCTGCTGTCGGGTGCCGAGCACGACCTCGCCATCCGGGATGTGCTCGAGGGCGGCGCAGAACTCGGCACGGGGCCCGCCTGGCCCGCGCACCTGGATGAGACGGTGCGCGGTCTGCCCGGCTTCCGCACCGAGCTGCGCGAGCTCATGATGCGGGCCACCGAGTACGGCATCACCCCGCACGAGCTCGTGCGGCTCGGCGAGCGGCACGAGCGCCCGGCGTGGGTTGCGGCAGGCGGGTTCATGGCGGAGTACGGGCGGGTGATCGCCCAATCGCACGAGGGGCTCCTCGACTCCGCCGAGCTGGCGGTGTTCGCCGAGCGGGCGGTGGCCGACGGCGTCGCGGGCGAGCGCCTGAGCGGGGTTCGGCTCGTGCTCGTCGACGACGTGCAGCAGGCCTCCGAGGGCACGCTCCGGCTGCTCGCGGCCTTCGCCGGGCGGGGGGCCGAGGTGGTCGCGTTCGGCGACCCGGATCTCGCGGCGAACACCTTCCGCGGTGCGGGTGCCGAGACCGTCGGCCGGTTCCGCGAGCTCGTGCTGCCCGCGGGCGCCCCGGAGCTCGTGCTCGAGCGGGTGCACCGGCACGGGCCAGGCATCCGCCGGATCGTGCGGCAGGTGACCGAGATGGTCGGCACGGCGGGCATCACCGGGCAGCGTCGCGCGCAGTCGGCTGCCCCCGCAGAGTCCGAGCAGGCAGAGCCGGAGCACGCCGCTGCCGAGGGCCTCGAGCCCGCCATGCTGCTGCTGCAGCCGAGCGCGTGGACGCTGCGCTCCGCGATCGGGCGGGAGCTGCGCGAGAGGCACGTCTTCGACGGCGTGCCGTGGGGCGAGCTCGCGGTGATCGTCCGCAGCCGCAGCGACATCCCGGCCCTCGAGCGGCAGTTGGCGACCGCCCAGGTGCCGACGCGCAGTTCGACCGTCGGTCGGCCGCTCCGCGAGCATCCCGAGGCGGCGGCCTTGCTGCGGCTCGTGGAGCACGCGATCGGGCGCCGCCTGCTCGATGCGGGCTCGGCGGCCGCCGTGCTGCTCGGGCCCTACGGCGGGCTCGACCCGGTGGGTCTGCGGCGGCTGAGGCTCGCCGTGCGCAGCGAGGCGATCGCCCACGACGACCACCGGCCAGCGGGCGAGCTGCTCGCGGAAGCCCTCGGCGAGCCCGCGGGCTTCGCCACGATCGACCACGCGGTCGGGCGGGAGGCGGCACGGCTCGCCCGGGTGCTCGCGCGGGTGGGCGTCCGCGAGCGCGAGGGCGCCTCCGCCGAGGAGCTGCTGTGGGAGGCCTGGGACGGATCGGGTGTCGCCGAGCCGTGGCGTCGCGCCGCGCTCGGCACCGGGGTGGCAGCCGAGGAGGCCTCCCGTGCCCTCGACGGGGTGGTCGCGCTCTTCGCGGCGGCCCGGCGGTTCGCCGAGAACCGGCCCGCATCATCCGCTCGCGACTTCTTCGCGGAGCTGCTGGACGCCGAGGTGCCCTCCGACGTCATCGCGCCGCAGACCGCGAGCGACGCGGTGCTCGTGACCACGCCGTCCGGGGCGGTCGGAGCGGAGTTCGACACGGTCGTCGTGGCGGGGCTGCAAGACGGCCGCTGGCCCGACCTGCGCGTCCGCGGCTCGCTGCTCGGGGCACCCGCGCTCGTCGAGGTCGCCACGGGCGTCGACCCGCGCCATCTCGATGAGCGTCGGGCGGTGCTCGGCGACGAGTTGCGGTTGCTCGCGGTGGCGCTCTCCCGGGCGAGACGGCGGGTGCTGCTTGCCGCGGTCTCGGCGGAGGACGAGGCACCGAGTCCGGTCGTCACGATGCTCGCGCGCGAGGTGCCGGTGCGCGAGGTGGCCCCGCTGCCGCTCACCCTGCGTGGACTCGTCGCGCGCCTGCGGCTCGCGCTGACGAGCGACGGGCGCCTTCCCGAGTGGATGCGGCGCGAGCGCACCGATGCCCCCGCGGCTCTCGCGCTCCTCGCCGCCGAGGGGGTTCCGGGAGCCGATCCGCAGAACTGGCGCGGCCTCGCCCCGCTCTCCACCGAGGAGCCGCTCCTCGACCTCACCGACCCCGAGACCCGCGTCGCCGTCTCCCCCTCCAAGCTCGAGACCCTCGCCCGCTCGCCCATGGAGTGGTTCGTCGCCTCCTACGCGGGCGGTCAGACCAGCCTCGCCGCGGGCTTCGGCACCCTCGTGCACGAGGTGCTCGAGCACGCCGTCGAGCCGGAGCAGCAGACCGCTGAGGCCATGTGGGCGGCGCTCGAGCAGCGCTGGCCCGAGCTCGAGTTCGAGAGCCCGTGGATCGCGGAGCAGCAGCGTCGCGCGGCCCGCAGCGCCGTCGAGGCGCTCGCCGCCTACCTGAGGATGCAGCGCGCCGAGGGGGTCGTGCTGCTGTCGTCGGAGCCGAGCTTCGAGCTCGACGAGGCGCCCGCGCTGCTTCGCGGCAAGATCGACCGGGTCGAATCGCACGACGGAGCGATCGTCATCGTCGACCTGAAGACAGGCAAGCCCAAGTCGCAGGCCTACGTCGACGACAACCCGCAGCTCGCCGCGTACCAGCTCGCCTACGCGCGCGGTCAGATCGACGGCCTGCCCGAGGAGCACCGCCCGGGTGGTGCCCGGATGCTGTACACCCGCGACGGCGGCGCGAAAGCCCCCTACAAGGTGCTCGACCAGGCGGTGCTCACCCCCGAGCAGCTCGCCGAGTTCGCGCAGACGGTGCGGGAGGCCGCGATCACGATGGCGGGTGCCGCGTTCCCCGCGGTGCAGATCGACGACCCCTACGCCTACGGCGGCGAGGTGCGTGTGGTGCATCTGCCGGGGGAGGTGTCCGGTGACTGACGAGCGCGCGGCCGGTGCCGCATCCGGGAAGCCCGCGGACGCGGGGGCCCTCTCCGCCTTCCGCATCGCGGAGGCTCTCGGGCTGCCGCCGCCCACCGAGCAGCAGCGCGCCATCATCGAGGCAGCCCCCGACGCACCCGCGCTCGTCGTGGCGGGGGCCGGGTCGGGCAAGACCGAGACGATGGCGGGCCGGGCACTGTGGCTCATCGCGAACGGGCACGCGACGCCGGGCGAGATCCTCGGCCTCACCTTCACGCGCAAGGCCGCCGGCGAGCTGGCGGTGCGGATGGCGGAGCGGGTGGCGGCCCTGCGTCGTGCGGGGCTGATGCCCGAGATGCACGGCGACGATCCTGCATCCGAGCTGCTGGACGCGCCGCGGGTGTCGACCTACAACTCCTTCGCCGCCGCGATCTTCCGCGACCATGCGGCGCTGCTGGGCTACGACGGTGACGGCGTGGTGCTCGGCGAGGCGGCGGCCTGGCTGCTCGCCCGGCGGATCGTCGTCGAGAGCGAGGACCCGCGGCTCGCCGAGCTCGAGCTCGGGGTCGACGCCGTCACGGGCGCCGTGCTGTCGATCGCGCGCGCGCTGGGAGAGAACCTCGCCGACCCCGCGCGGGTCGCCGCCTACGCCGCGGACGCGCGACGGCTGAGCGAGCTCCCCCCGGGAGGCCGCGGCGCCTACGCGGAGGTCGAGTCGGCGTTCGTCGACCGCGTGACCGCGCTGCCGCTGCTCCTCGACCTCGCCGCTCGCTTCCAGGCCGCCAAGTTCGAGCGCGGCTTCAGCGAGTTCTCCGACCAGATCGCCACCGCGATGCGCATCATCGAGCGCACCCCGGAGGTCGCGCTCGCGCTCCGCGCGCAGTACCGCTTCGTGATCCTCGACGAATACCAGGACACGAGCGTCTCCCAGACGCGGCTGCTCGCGGCGATCTTCCGCGGGCATCCGGTGATGGCGGTCGGCGATCCGCACCAGTCGATCTACGGATGGCGCGGCGCGAGCGCCTCGAACCTCGCCGAGTTCGCGGGCTGGTTCGACGCCGACACCCAGCTCTCGCTCAGCACGAGCTGGCGCAACGGCGTGCACATCCTGGAGGCGGCGAACACGCTCATCGCGCCGCTGTCGGCTCTCACCCCGGTTCCGGTCGCCGAGTTGAGCCCGCGGCCGGGAGCAGACGCCGTGCCGGTCGAGTGCGTCTTCCCCGAGACGGTCACCGAGGAGGCGCGCGAGGTGGCGCAGTGGTTCCGCGAACTGCTGCGCGATCCGGCGTTGCAGAGGCGAGACGACGACGGGCAGGCCGTGCCGCCGTCCGCCGCGCTGCTGCTGCGGGCCCGCGCGAACCTGGAGCACTACCTGGAGGCCTTCCGCGCGGCGGGCGTGAGGTATCACGTGCTCGGCGTCGGCGGGTTGCTCGCCGAACCGGTCGTCGCGGATGTGGTGGCGGCGCTCGCGGTGATCGCGCGCGCCGACTCCGGCTCCGAGCTCATCCGCCTGCTGCTCGGCTCGCGCTGGCGGCTCGGCGCGCGCGATGTGGCGACGCTGCACGGGCTGGCCCGCTGGTTGGAGAAGCGCGACCTGCGTCAGCAGCCGCTCGACGAGGCGGTCGCGGCGGCACTGCGTGCCTCGGTCGCGGGCGACGAGTCGGCCTCGCTCGTCGACGCGCTCGACTTTCTGGCATCCGCTCCCGAGAACCATCGCGTCATCGCCTCGCTCGGCTTCAGCGAGCTCGGACTCGAGCGCTTGCGCGATGCGGGCCGCACCTTCGCCGAGCTGCGCCGCCGCGCGCGCCTGCCGCTCGGCGAGCTCGCGACCCTCGTCATCGAACGGCTGGACCTCGACATCGAGGTGGCCGCCAACGAGACCCGCACGGGCGGTGCCGCCGCCCTCGAGGGCTTCTTCGACGCGGTCGCGAGCTTCGAGCAGCTCGGCGCGGGCGCGGGCGTGGCCGACTTCCTCGGCTGGCTGCGCGAGGCGCAGTCGCGGGAGCGACTCACGCCGCGCAGCGAGGCTCCCGAGCCCGGCTGCGTGCAGGTGCTCACCATCCACGGCTCGAAGGGCCTCGAGTGGGATCTGGTGGCGGTGCCGCGCCTCGTCGAGGGCGAGTTGCCGAACCCCTCGGCGACGAGCACCGGCTGGCTCACCTTCGGCGGCTTCCCGTACGAGTTCCGCGGCGATCGCGACGCGCTGCCCGTGTTCGACTGGCGCAGTTGCACGACGCGCAAGGAGGTCGTCGACCGGCTGAAGGCGTTCAAGGATGCCGAGCGCGAGCGCCTGCTGCTCGAAGACCGACGTCTCGCCTACGTGGCGGTCACCCGCGCCCGCAGCCGCCTGCTGCTGGCTGGCTCGTTCTGGGCGTCGCAGACGAAGCCCCGAAAGCCCAGTCGCTTCCTCGCCGAGCTCGTCGACGCGGCGGTGATCCCCGGGCTGCCTGATGCTCCGCTGTCGGCGGATGCCAACCCGCTGAGCGCCGAGGCCGAGTGGGTGCCCTGGCCCCGCGATCCGCTCGGTTCCCGACGCGCGCGGGTCGAGGCGGCGGCCGCGGCCGTGGCGCGCTCCGACGGGGAGGTGACGGATGCCGGTCTCGCGCGCGAACTCGAGCTGCTGCTCGCCGAGCACCGTCGCCGGCTCGCCGGGCGCGCGGCACCCCCGCCGCCCGCGCGGGTGCCCGCCTCGCGGTTCGCCGACTACGTGGAGTCGACCGAGCAGACCCTCGCGCAGCTCGCCCGCCCGATGCCCGAACGCCCCTACCGCGCCACCCGGCTCGGCACGGTGTTCCACGCCTGGGTGGAGAACCGCGCCATGGGCACCCCGACGGGCGGCTTCGACGAGCTCGACGACCTCGACCTCGAGGCGGCCGACGAGCTCATCGCGATCGATGCGGAGAACTTCGCCCGGCTGCGGGCCACCTTCGAGAGCTCACCGTGGGCCGAGCTGCAGCCGGTCGAGGTGGAGCGCGAGATCCATCTGCCGTTCGACGGCCGGGTCGTGATCTGCAAGATCGACGCCGTCTACCAGCACGGTGAGCGCTTCGAGGTCGTCGACTGGAAGACCGGGAAGGCCCCGAAGGATGCCGCCGATCTGGAGCGCAAGCAACTGCAGCTCGCGCTCTACCGTCTCGCCTACGCCCGCTGGACGGGCATCGACCCCGCCCTCGTCGACGCCGCGTTCTATTTCGTCGCCGAGAACCGCGTCATCCGTCCCGAGCACATCGACACCGAGGAGGAGCTGCTCGCGCGCTGGCGGGGGGCGTTCGGCGCGGCCGGGTGAGGCCACCCGATCCGCGGCCGCCTCAGGAGACGCGCTCGGCGCGGTCGAGCAGCGCCTCGACCTCGTCGACGGCGAGGATGGGCAGGGTCGGGGGAGCGATCGAGTCGGTCGCGTCGCCCAGCACATCGTCGACCAGCCGCGACATCATCCGCACGGCGTCGTCGACGACCTCGGTCGAGCGCTGCTCGGTGCCGTGCAGCAGCCAGCGCGCCACCTCGAGCTCGGAGAGCAGGGTCGCCCGCTGTCGGAGGCGACGGTCGACGCTGCCGCGCACCCGCGTGTAGGCGTCGAACACCGCGTCGGCGATGCCGTCGCGACGGATGCCGAGCACCCAGGAGAGATCGCGTGCCGGGTCGGCGACGCGGAGCGCGTGCCACCCGAGGAGGCCCGCCACGTCGCCCGAGGAGGCGAGGAAGGACCCCGCGCCGAGGTCGCCGTTGACGACCGTCGGGGTGAACTGCCAGAGCCCGGAATCCGCGCAGGCCTGCTCCCAGCGGTCGAGCAGGGCCGCGGGGACGAGGCCGGTCGCGGCAGCCCGGTCGACGAGCGAGAGGGCGGTGCGATGCGCTTCGACCGCGGTCTGCACGGGGAGCCCGGCATCCGTGACGAGACTCGTCGGGAGCGCGTGGATGGCGGCGATCGCCTGGCCGATCGACTCGGCCAAGGCGAGATCGATGCCGGCGAGGGTCACCGGGGTGCCGTAGACGAACTCGGAGACGATGGCACGGGTGCCGCCGACCGGCGTCTGCCCCGCGAAGACGGTCATCTCGAACGGCAGCCGCGCGCGCACGCCCTGGCTGAGGGCACGCAGGGCGACCAGGTCGGCGGACTGCTGCTGCTCGGCACGCTCCGAGCGCGGAACCCGCACGATCCAGTGCCGCCCGTCGCGGCCGGTGACGACGGCGGCGTCGAAGTCGCCGCGTCCGGCGGCACCGAAGGGCGCCGCCCCCACGACGTCGAGCTCGGCGACGGCCGAGGTGGCGAGCGCCGCTAGAGTGAGGTGGGATCTGGCCATGGCGACAGGGTAGGTCTGCGCCGCCCGGCCACCCGGCACGCCACGCCCGATGCGCGGTTCTCGCGGTGGGCTCACGGCCACGGAGGGATGCGGATGAGCGGCTCGACCCCCGCACCCGGACGGCCGTTGCGCCGTCCTCCCGTCGCTCCGGCGCTCTCGCGTTCCGAGCTCGACCGCGACTACCTCTCGCGGCAGGGCGGCATCCCGGCGTTGCTCGAGGACCCGCAGACCCGGCTCGTCGTGCTGCACGGCGGCAGCGCGCTCGGCACCGCGGCGGGTGCGCTCGCGCTGCTCGCTCCCGCGACGGCCGGGGTCGAGCCGGAGCACGCCGTGTTCCTCGGACGCGCGCTCACGGCATCCGGCGACCTCGCGGAGGGCGCTGCGGTGCTCGCCTTCGTCGTCTCGGAGGCGGATGCCGCCCGCCTCGGCGAGGGCGGCAGCTGGCTCGATCTGCGGCGGATGGGCGCGCTGCTCAGCCCGCGGGACGCGGGGCTCTTCACGCAGGCGCTCGCGCTCGCGAACTGGCACGGCGCCGCCGAGTTCTCGCCCGCGTCGGGCGAGCCGACGACCGTCACCCAGGCCGGTTGGGTGCGGGTCGACCCGTCGAGCGGACGCGAGCTCTACCCGCGCACCGACCCTGCGGTCATCGTGGCGGTGCTCGACGACGACGACCGGATGCTGCTCGGCTCGAACGTGGAATGGGACACCGGTCGCTTCTCGCTGCTCGCGGGCTTCGTCGAGCCGGGGGAGTCGCTCGAGGCAGCCGTGATCCGCGAGATCTTCGAGGAGGCGGGCGTCGTGGTGACCGAGCCGGAGTACCGGGGGAGTCAGCCCTGGCCGTTCCCCGCCTCGCTCATGCTCGGCTTCGAGGCGCACCTCGCGCCGGGCAGCCCGCGGGAGCCGCGACCTGACGGCACCGAGCTGCGCGAACTGCGCTGGTTCACCCGCGACGAGCTGGCATCCGAGGTCGGGGCGGGCACCGTGCTGCTGCCGGGGCCTGCGTCGATCGCGCGGGCGATCATCGAGGACTGGTTCGGCGGCCCGATCGGCGAGCCGCGGTGAGTGCCCTGCTCGACGGACTCGACGAGCAGCAGCGCCAGGCGGCGGAGTCGCTGCTCGGACCGGTGCGGGTGCTCGCGGGCGCAGGCACCGGCAAGACCCGCACGCTCACCCATCGCATCGCGCACGGCGTGGCGACGGGCGTCTACGCGCCCGAGCGCGTCATGGCGCTCACCTTCACGACGCGCGCGGCGGGCGAGCTGCGCGGGCGGCTGCGCGCACTCGGCGCGGGTGGTGTCGCGGCGCGCACCTTCCACGCGACGGCCCTCGCGCAGCTGAGCTTCTTCTGGCCGCAACTGGTCGGCGGGCGCCTTCCCGAGATCCTGCCGGGGAAGGCGCGGCTGCTCGGCCAGGCGGCGGAGTCGCTGCGCATCCGGGTCGACACGGCGGCGCTGCGCGACCTCGCGGCCGAGATCGAATGGCGCAAGGTGCGACGCATCCCGTTGGAGGAATATGCGCGTCTCGCGGCATCGCGGGCGCTGCCGCCCGGCCTGACGGTGGAGACGGTCGTCGAGCTGCAGCAGCGCTACGAAGACCTGAAAGATGAGCGCCGCCGCCTCGACTTCGAGGACGTGCTGCTCGCGACCGCCGGCATGATCGACACCGAGCGCCGCGTCGCCGAGCAGGTGCGCGAGCAGTACCGCTTCTTCGTCGTCGACGAGTACCAGGACGTCTCGCCGCTGCAGCAGGAGCTGCTCGAGCTGTGGCTCGGCCCCCGCACCGACCTCTGCGTCGTGGGCGACGCATCCCAGACCATCTACTCCTTCGCGGGCGCGTCGAGCGACTACCTGCTCGGGTTCCCGAGCCGGTATCCCGACGCGACGCTCGTGCAGCTCGAGAGCAACCACCGCTCGACCCCTGCGATCCTCGGCAGCGCGAACCGGCTCATGAGGGGGCGCCCGGGTGCGCTCGAACTCGTGGCGGTCGACGGCGACGCCGCGTCGCCCGAGCCGACCGTCACCCGCTGGGACACGGATGCCGACGAGGCCCGCGGAGTGGCGGACGCCGTCGCGGAGCAGCTCGCGGTGGGCGTGCCGCCCGAGCGCATCGCCGTGCTGTACCGCGTCAACGCGCAGGCGGCCGTGTTCGAGGCGGCGCTCGCGGACCGCGGCATCGGCTCACGACAGCTCGGCGGCACCCGCTTCTTCGAGCTCGACTCGGTCAAGCGCGCCGTGCTCGAGCTCACGAGCCTCGCCCGCACCGGATCCCCGAAGGGGCTCTACGAGACCGTCACGGATGTGGCGCTGTCGATCGGCTGGACCGTGCAGCCTCCCGAGAGTCAGGGTGCCGTGCGCGAGCGGTGGGAGGCGCTCGGCGCGCTCGTCGACCTTGCCGACCGGGCCCCGGATGGCACCACGCTCGCTGCCTTCGTGGCCGAGCTGCAGGAGCGCCAGGCGAGCCAGCACGAACCGACCGTGTCGTCCGTGGTGCTCTCGACGCTGCACGGTGCGAAGGGTCTCGAGTGGGACCATGTGCACCTCGCGGGGCTCAGCGAAGGCCTGCTGCCGATCTCGCACGCGAAGGGTTTCGACGCGGTCGACGAGGAGCGACGCCTGCTCTACGTCGGCATCACGCGCGCCAGGAGGAGTCTCGCGCTGCACTGGGCGGCCGAGGGGCTGCGCGGCCGGCGTCGGGAACCCAGTCGCTTTCTGGCGGAGCTGCGCAGCAGCACTCCGGGTGCGGCTCGATCCGGCGGGCGCTGAACACCGCGCCGTCGCGCTCGAACCGCCATTCGACACCCGCCTCCGCCTCCCCCCGGAGCGCGCTCGCGATGGTCTGGGCCGCGAAGCTGGCCGCGGCCGCGGTGCGCAGCGGATGCGCGGGCGGAGCAGGCAGGTTGGTGAGCTGGGCCGCGATGGCCGGCCACGCCGGGTCGTCGTCGCGGCGATGCAGGGCGACGCAGTGCAGGCACGCGCTCGCGCCCGGCACCACGAGAGGCCCGACGATGACGGCCGCATCTCCCGTGACGATCGGCAGATGCGGCACGTCGCGCTGCAACCAGACCCGGTGATCCGCCGGGCGCACCACGCGATCCGCGACGAGCGCGACGACACCGGGGCGGCGCCGCCGGTCGCTGAGCCGCAGTCCCGTCTCCTCGAGCAGACGCGCGAGCGCCTGCGCGAGCCGGGTGCCGCCGAGCACCATCGCCTGGCGCGTGCGGGGCGCCCCGGCTGCTGCCTCCGGCATGAGGCAGGGGCCGAGCGTCGCGAGCAGCTTCTCGCCCTCCCGGCGGGGGAGGGGCGGCTCCTGGGCGAGCATCCGGAATCCGGCGGCGGATACGCCCATCGTGAGGGCCGCGACGAGGCGTTCGTGCGCGGGCGTCAGCTCGGGGAGAACCGCGAGCACCGGGTCGACGCCGAATTGCAGGGTGTGCGGGTCGCGCCAGACGAGGGGGATCGCGGGGTCGAGTCGGAGCACCATGCGCCCAGCCTGGCCGGATGCGCGCGGGCGTGCGCCCCGCTCTCCACAGCCGCGCCTGGTCGTGCGCGGGGGGAGATCAGGGCACGTTCGCGCCGCCGTTGACGTTGATCACCTCGCCCACGACGAAGCTCGACTCGGGGGAGGCGAGGAACACGTAGGCGGGCGCCTGCTCGACCGGCTGGCTCGTGCGGCCGAGCCACGACGAGTGCCCGAAGCCGTCGAGCTTCTCGGTCGGCTGCCCGTCGGAGACCTGCAGCGGCGTCCACACCGGGCCAGGTGCGACGGCGTTCACCCGGATGCCGCGCGGCGCGAGGTCGGCCGCGAGCGCCTTCGTGAAGCCGATGATGGCGAACTTGGTCGAGGCGTAGTTGATGATCATGGGCGACGGGTTGTACCCCTGCACCGAGGTGGAGTTGATGATGGTGGCACCGGGCGGCAGGTGGGGGAGGGCGTCGCGGGTGATCCAGAACATCGCGGTGAGGTTGGTCTGGATGGTGCGGTCGAGATCGGCTTCGTCGAGCTCGTCGAAGCTCGTGTGGTACACCTGGTGCGCCGCGTTGTTGACGAGGATGTCGAGACCGCCGAGCGCCTCGACGGCGTCCGCGACGATCGAGCGGCACACCTCGCGGTCACGGATGTCGCCGGGCAGCAGCACCACGGTGCGGCCCGCCGCGCGCACCTGCCGGGCGATGGCATCCGCATCCACCTGCTCCTCGGGCAGGTAGCTGAGCGCCACGTCCGCGCCCTCGCGGGCGAAGGCGATCGCGACGGCCGCCCCGATTCCGGAGTCGCCGCCCGTGATGAGCGCCTTGCGTCCGGGGAGCCGACCCGTTCCGCGGTAGCTGGTCTCGCCGTGGTCGGCCTTCGGGTCGAGTTCGGCGTCGAGCCCGGGCAGCGGCTGCCAGGAGGCGTGCGGCACGATGTGCGCGTGCCGCTCGACCGGGTTGTCGAAGGTGAGTTGGTCCGACGCCATCGTCTGCTCCCTGGGGTGGTGGGCCACATTTGTTGTGGGTCACAACTTTAGGGGACGCGGGACGTGGTGTCACGCGTAGATCCGGCGCAGGATGCGGCGCTCCAGATACGACCAGGTTCCCGACACGGCGAGGTAGAGCGTCGCCGCGAGCGGCACGACCGCGGCCGCGATGAGCACCGCGAACGGAGCCCAGCTGAGCGGGCCGCGCGGGTTCAGCAGGGCGGCACCCGGCGCATCCGCCGCGGGTGCGGGCATCGTCGCCGCGTCGCGGAGCGTCATCCGGCGGTTCAGCCAGGCGACCGCGCCGAGCACGAGGAGCAACGCCACGAAGACGAGATCGTTCGGCTGGAACCCCGAGCCGAGGTCGACGAGGTGGCGCCCGAGCCCCGCACCGAACAGGGCGGAGTCGAGCAGCTCGTTTGGTGCGCCCGCGATCGTCGGCGAGGCGAACAGTGCGTAGACGAGCGAGATGATGGGTGCCTGCGCGAGCATCGGCAGGCACCCCGCGAGCGGCGACACCCTCTCGGCCGCGTAGAGCTCGAGGGTCGCCTTCTGCAGCTTCTCGGGGTTGTTCTTGTGGCGTCGCTGCAGTTCGGCGAGCTGGGGCGCGATGCGCCGCCGCCCCTGCGCGCCCTTGGCGACGGAGATGCCGACGGGCACGAGCAGGGCGCGCACCGCGAGGGTGACGAGCACGATCGCGCCGGCGGGGGTGACGAGAGTGCCGAGCGCCGCGAGGGCGTCGGCGGATGCCGCGAGGATCGCGGCGATCAGGGGTAGATCGAAGAGGTTCATGGGTGCTCCTGGGTCGGATGCGGACAGGCGTCAACGTCTGGCCGCCCGGCCCCGAGGTGGGAGCGGGTGCGCGTCAGGCGGCCGGCAGCAGCCGACCGGGGGCGCGGGAACGCACGTGACCGCGCGCATCCGGGTGCGAGGCATCGGGCAGATACCTGAGGAGCACGGCGTGACGGCGAGCGCGCAGGCCCACCGTCAGGTGGCGGGGCGTGCGGGCGAGACTCGCCCGCACGAGCGCCACGATCATGCCCGCGAGCGCGAGGGCGCCGAGGGTCGCGAGCAGCGCGCCTGGTCCCTGAACACCGAGCACGCCCAGCACCACGGCGAGGCCGTGCATGAGCGGGGCGAGGAACTCGGTCACGACATCAGGGTACGCGCTCGCCGGTGTCACAGAAGCAGGACGAATCGGCGGCTGCGCCGTCGGGGCCGTCTCAGCTGGCCGATTCGTCCTGCTTCTGTGACACGCCGGGGCCGGGACGCTCGCGCGGCGCGCCGTCCCGTGGCGGCTTCGGGTTGGTGACGGGCACGCGCAGCGTCGCGATCACCAGGGCGGCGGCGATCACGATGAGGACGGCCCCCACGATCACGACCGGCGGCAGCGAGGACGAGGCCCCGATCCAGATGAGCGCGGCACCGAACGCGGCGTTGACGCTCTGCAGGATGAGCACCCGGATGCGTTGCCAACGTCGCATGCCTCCATCCTCGCGCATCCGCGGGGTGGTCGAGACCGGCCGCTCAGAACCGCCGTGCGAAGGGCTGCGGCTTCCGCATCCGGATCAGCAGCAGCAGCGGGATGAGCACATACGGCAGGTTGAAGGCGAGGAACTTCGCCGGGTTCTGGGTCTGGAACTCCGGCTCCCCGAAGAACTCGACGCCGAACACGACGACGCCCGTGATGACGCTGATCGCGGTCGCGTAGATCACGGCGGGCAGCTGGATCCAGTTCCAGCCGCGGATGAGCGCGGGCACCAGCACGAGGTAGAAGGCCAGGTAGACGAAGGCCGAGAGCCCCGTGACGATGCGCATCCAGACCGGCGGGTTCATGAACAGCGGGTCGGCGTCGTGCGCGTACCAGTAGTTGGAGTCGACGAGGAAGTTG
Organism: Leifsonia xyli; assembly: GCA_003243275.1. Classification (GTDB taxonomy): domain Bacteria; phylum Actinomycetota; class Actinomycetes; order Actinomycetales; family Microbacteriaceae; genus Homoserinibacter. The sequence goes on from QFQR01000006.1 coordinate 84,383, forward strand.
CCGGTCGGCTGCGAGAAGTCGACGCCGAGGGTCGGCAGCATGTCGGCGATGCACGAGGTGACGATGAAGATCGTGAACATCACCGCGAAGAAGATGTCGATGGGCCGCTGCCGCAAGGGCAGATCGGCGAGGGTCTCGGACATGGCGGCAGCGTAGCGGGTGGGGATGCAGTGCGGGGGTGGAGGCGGGGGTAGGGTGTAGGCGAACACGGGAGTCCGGTGTGCCGGGCTGAGAGGAAGCTCATCCAAGCTTCGACCGTCGAACCTGATCCGGATCATGCCGGCGCAGGGAGGCATCTCGGGGCCCGACCGCATCCGCGGTCGCCCACCCGTGCGCTTTCTCCGACAGAAAGGGCACGCATCGTGACCACCGCATCATCCGTCCCCCACCCCTCGATCTGGCGCTGGCGCGTCGTCGACATCGTCACCGCCGCCGTGCTGGGCGTCGCATCCGGCGTGCTGTTCTGGGCCTGGGGCCTCGCCTGGACCCCGCTCAGCACCCTGCTCGCCTTCTCGCCTGGGCTCTCGGGGCTGCTCGCCGGCGGCTGGCTCTTCGCCGGCGTGCTCGGCGGGCTCGTGATCCGCAAGCCAGGCGCGGCCGTCTTCACCGAGCTCGTCGCGGCCGTCGTCTCGGCGCTCATCGGCACCCAGTGGGGCTTCGAGACCCTGATCTGGGGTGCCATCGAGGGTCTCGGCGCCGAGATCGTCTTCGCCGTGCTGCTGTACCGTGTCTGGTCGTTCTGGGTGGCCCCGCTCGCGGGTCTCGGCGCCGGCGTCGCGGTCGCGATCCTCGACACCAACTTCTCCTCGATCGCGGGCTTCGACCCGGTGGCGAAGCTCGTCTACGCGATCTCGGCGATCGTCTCGGGTGCCGTCGTCGGTGTGCTGTCGTGGTTCGCGGTGCGGGCGCTCGCACGCAGCGGGGCGCTCAGCCGCTTCGCCGCGGGGCGCCGCACCGTGCCCGCCGAGGCCGAGCGCGTCAGCGCCTGAGCGGACGGATCACGGATGAGCCCGGCGGCGCGCGTCACGGCACGCGGATGGGGCTGGCGCCACGGCGACCGGCCCCGTCCCGCCGTCGCCGGGCTCGACCTCGCCCTCGAGCCGGGGGAGCGGGTGCTGCTGCTCGGGGCGAGCGGGGCGGGCAAGTCGACGCTGCTGGCGGCCCTCGCGGGCGTGCTCGGCGATGCCGAGGACGGCGACCGCACGGGTGAGCTGTGGATCGACGGCGTCGACCCGGCCGCGGCGCGCGGGCGCGTCGGTCTCGTGCTGCAAGACCCCGACGGGCAGACGGTGCTCGCGCGAGTCGGCGACGAGGTCGCCTTCGGCTGCGAGAACCTGGGCCTGCCGCGGGAGGAGATCTGGCGCCGGGTCGCGGAGGCGCTCGCCGCGGTCGGCCTCGACGTGCCGCTCACCCATCCCACCTCGGAGCTCTCGGGTGGCCAGAAGCAGCGGCTCGCGATCGCGAGCGTGCTCGCGATGCGGCCCGGCCTGCTGCTGCTCGACGAGCCGACCGCCAACCTCGATCCCGGCGGGGTCGAGGAGGTGCGGGATGCGGTCGGCCGTCTCGTGGCGAGCCGCGAGACGACGCTCGTCGTCGTCGAGCATCGCGTCGAGACCTGGGCCGACCTCGTCGACCGCGTGGTCGTGCTGGAGCCGGGCGGCGGTCTGCGCGCCGACGGCACCCCGCAGGCGGTGCTCGGCGAGCGGGGCGCGGAGCTCGCGGCCGCCGGCATCTGGGTGCCCGGTCGGCATCCGGTGGTGGGGCGTCGCGAACGAGCGGATGCGGCCCCCCAGCTGCTGTGCGGCACGGGGCTCGCGGTCGGCCGACGCCGCTTCGGGGAGCGCACCCCGCGCATCGCCGCATCCGGCCTCGAGGTCGCCGCGCGAGGCGGCCGCACGACAGCCGTGCTGGGTCCGAACGGTGCGGGCAAGTCGACCCTCGGGCTCACGCTCGCGGGCCTCCTCCCGCCGGTCGGGGGCGAGGTGACGGCCTTGCCGACGCTCGCCGACGGGCTCGGCTCGGCTCCGATCCGCTGGCGCTCGCGCGAACTCGTCGGCCGCATCGGCACCGTGTTCCAAGATCCGGAGCACCAGTTCCTGCGGGGCTCCGTGCGCGAGGAGCTCGAGGTAGGCCCCCGCGCACTCGGCCGGAAGAACGCCGAGATCGCCGCCACCCGCGAGCGGCTCGCCGAGCGGTTGCGGCTGACGGCGCTGCTGGACGCGAACCCGTTCACCCTCTCGGGCGGCGAGAAGCGGCGCCTCTCGGTCGCCGCGGTGCTCGCGACGGCCCCGCGCGTGCTCGTGGCCGACGAGCCGAGCTTCGGCCAGGACGCGCTCACCTGGGCCGAACTCGTGCGACTGCTCGACGAGCTGGTGGCCGGCGGCACGGCACTCGTCGCCGTCACCCACGACGCCGCGCTCGTCGACGCACTCGCCGACGAGCGGCTCGTGCTGACCGGTGCGGCCGAGCGGGAGCCGGCGCGATGAGCCTCGTCGTGCCGGAGATCCGCCGCAGTTGGGTGGCGGGAGTCAACCCGCTCGCCAAGCTCGTCGTGGCATTGCTCGTCGGGGTCACGCTCGTGCTCTCGATCGATGTGGTCTCGGCGGGCATCGTGGTGGCGGTCGTCGTGCTGCTGCTGCCGTTCGCGGGTGTGTCGGCGCGCCAGCTCGCGGTGCGCACCTCGCCGATCCTCGTCTCCGCCGTGCTCGCGGGGGTGGCGACGGCGCTCTACGGCGTCGACGCGGGCGTCGTGCTCGTGCGGCTCGGGCCGATCACCGTCACCGAGGGCTCGCTCGTGCTCGCGGTCGCCATCCTGCTGCGCGTGCTCGCGGTGGGCGTGCCCGCCGTGCTGCTCTTCGCGACGACCGATCCGACCGACCTCGCGGATGCGCTCGCCCAGCTCGCACGGCTTCCCGCCCGGTTCGTGCTGGGGGCGCTTGCCGCGCTGCGACTCGTCGGGCTGCTGCTCGAGGATTGGAACGCGCTCGGGCTCGCCCGGCGCGCGCGCGGCGTCGCCGACCGGGGGCGCATCCGTCGTTTCCTCGTGCAGGCGGGCACGCTGCTGGTGTTCGCGGTGCGTCGCGGCGGCAAGCTGGCGACCGCGATGGAGGCGCGCGGCTTCGGCGGCACCGTTCGGCGCAGCTGGGCGCGACGCTCGGTGCTGCGCGCGCGGGATGTCGCCTTCATGCTCGTCGGCGCGGCCGTCGTCGCGGGCGCGGTCGCGGCCGCCGTGCTGCTCGGCACCTGGCGGTGGGTGCTGTGACGGGGACTGCTCCGCGGGAGGTCGAGCTCGCCCCGCTGCTGGCGGCGCTCGCCGCCGGCCCGCAGCCGTGGGTGCTGCTCATCGACGGACGCTCGGGGGCGGGCAAGACGGTGCTCGCGACGCGGATCGCGCAGGCGACGGGCGCCCGACTCGTCTCGCTCGACGATGTCTACCCCGGCTGGGACGGTCTCGCCGCGGGCGCTGCCGCCGTGCCCGGCATCATCCGAGACGGCCGCTGGCGGCGCTGGGACTGGGTGCACGATCGCCCGGGCGAGCTCGCATCCCTCCCCCGCGGGGGTTCGCTCATCGTGGAGGGATGCGGCGCGATCTCGCGCGCCTCGCGCCCGCTCGCCGACCATGCCTGGTGGCTCGCCCGCGACGACGCCGAGCGCAAGCGCCGGGCGCTCGGCCGCGACGGCGATGCATATGCGCCCCACTGGGATCGCTGGGCCGCCCAGGAGGAGGCCTTCGCAGGCCGCGAGGGCTCGCGGTCGCTCGCGGATCGCGTGCTCGTGCCGGGTCAGGCCCAGCCGAGCCGGTGCAGCTCCTCGTCGTCGATGCCGTAGTAGTGCGCGATCTCGTGCACGAGGGTCACGTGGATCTCGTCGCGCAGCTCGTCTTCGGTCTCGCAGATCGCGAGCAGCGGCTCGCGGAACAGCACGATGCGGTCGGGCAGCTCGCCGAATCCGTAGCGGTCGCGCTCCGTCAGCGCGACGCCCTGGTAGACGCCCAGCAGGTCGAGGGAGCCGTCTTCTGGGCGGTCCTCGCACACGAAGACGAGGTTCTCGAGGCCGTCGACCATCTCGTCAGGCAGGGCGTCGAGCTCGTCGATCACGAGGCGCTCGAAGGCGTCGGCGTCCAGCTCGAGGCTCACGGTTCCTCCATCAGGTCCACGAGCACCCACTGCAGCTCCCCGAGCCACAGGTAGATGTCGGTGAGCGGTCCGGCCTCCGGCTCGTCGCCCTCATCGCGGATGCCGAGGCGGGTTCCGACCATCATGCGCAGATCGGTGAGGCTGCGCACCCAGGTGCCTGCGGTGTCGGGGTCGAGGTCGACGCGCCCCTCGGTCGCGGTCGCGGCGATGCGCTCGGCCGCCTCGATCTTGCGCTGTTCGAGCTCGTCGCGGGTGTAGCGACGGAACTCGGCTGCGGCGTCGGGGTCGTCGCGGTAGGCATCGGGGAACAGCCGCGCCAGCAGTGCGACGTCGTCGAGCTCGGGATCGCGCACGACGTCGGCGAACTGGTGCGCGAGCACCGTCAAGAGCCCGGCCTCCTCGGCCTCGAAGTCGATGCGGATGGCGCCGTCGGCGCGGCCCAGCCTCATGCGGCCGCCCTCATGCGTCGTCCCGGGCGATGGTCGCCTGCAGGCCGTACTCGTGCATCGCCTGCGCGTGCCGCTCGACCTCCTCGCGGGGTCCGGATGCGACGGTCGCCCGCCCCTCGTGGTGCACGAGCAGCATGAGGCGTTCGGCCTCCTCGCGCGAGTACCCGAAGTAGCTGCGGAACACGTGCACGACGTAGTTCATGAGGTTGATCGGGTCGTTCCACACGATCAGGATCCACGGCACGTCGAACCGCACCTCGACCTCGTGCTCGAGCACGGGTGAGGGGGTTCCTGAAGTATCAGGGCGACCGACGGGACTCGAACCCGCGACATCCGGCACCACAAGCCAGCGCTCTACCAACTGAGCTACGACCGCCATACGCTGCTCACGCAACTGGTCGATTCTACGGTATGCGCGGTGCCCATTTCGCCACGACCTCCTCGGCCGTGGTGCGGGACGCATCGCTCGTGGGGCCCGGGTCGGCGACGAACGCGGCCCGACGGTAGTACTCGAGCTCGCGGATCGACTCGAGGATGTCGGCGAGAGCCCGGTGCCCGCCGTTCTTGGCGGGCGACTGGAAGTAGACCCGTGGGAACCAGCGGCGGGCGAGCTCTTTGATGGTCGAGACGTCGACGTTGCGGTAGTGCAGGTGGGCGTCGACGCGCGGCATGTACTTGGCGATGAAGGCCCGGTCGGTGCCGATCGTGTTGCCGGCGAGCGGGGCGGTGCCGTTCTCGGGCACGAACCGCAGGATGTACTCGAGCACCTGGTATTCGGCATCCGCGAGGCTCACCCCGCCCGGGATCTCCTCGAGCAGACCGGATGCCGTGTGCATCTCGCGCACGAAGTCGCCCATGTGGTTGTAGGCGGACTGGTCGGGTTTGATGACGATCGAGAAGCCGGCGTCGAGCGGGGTGAGGTCGTAGTCGGTGACCACGACCGCGACCTCGACGAGTTCATCGATCTCGAGGTCGAGCCCCGTCATCTCGCAGTCGATCCACACGAGACGATCCGCTGCCTGGCTCATGCCTCCACCCTAGCCGTGGCCGCGGACGGTGCTCGGCGTCGTCGGAAGGCGGAAGGCGCTGCGATAGCCTGACGGGGCGCCCTCGTAGCTCAGCGGATAGAGCAGGAGCCTTCTAATCTCTTGGTCGCAGGTTCGATTCCTGCCGAGGGCACGCAGCATCCGCACGACCGCGGCGTCGCGAGGCCGCGATCAGCGGGCGGGCGTCTCCGCAGACGGCTCGGCCGCCACCGGCGTCGCGTAGCGGTCGTCCGCGTCGAGCACGGCGGCGGGGGTCACGATCGGCGTCTCGGTCGTGGTGACGGTCGGCTCGAGCAGCGGCTCGTGCGGCACGGGCTGGTCGGTCGCGGCCGTGAACTGCTCCTCGGCCCACTTCTGCTGCTCGACGATCGTCGGGTCGGTCGCCTGGTCTTCGTAGCGCCAGCGCTCGAGGTCGGCGGCGAACATCTTGCGGCCCTTGTTGGGGCGGTGCAGCCACAGCACGAGACGCTCGCGGTACTCCGAGAGGGTCTGGTCGGCCTGATAGCTGAAGCTCACCGAGTTGACCCGCATGTCGGCGAGCTGGTGCGAGGCCCAGTCGGCGGCGTAGTTGGCACCCGAGATCGGCAGCAGACGCACCAGCACGTCGGCGTCGTTGGCGAGATGCTCGGCGTGCTCGCGAGCCGTCGGCGACTGGCTGTGCCAGCGCGCGGCGTTCTGCCCGGCCGAGATCAGCGCGGACACCGCCGCGGCCCGCGTCTCATGGTCACGCTGGGCGACCAGCCGCTTGACCGCGCTGCGGCCGACGAGGGCACCGACGATGCCGGCCACCACGATCGCGAGGAACGGGATGACAGCGGACACGAGGATCCGCTGGCCGTCCTCCGAATAGAACCAGTCCACGAAGTCGTTCCACCACTGCATGGCGGCACCCTACGTCTGTCGTCGGCCGAACCCGCGGTCTTTCTCCGCGCGCCGTCAGATCAGCTGAGATTCAGCGTGAGCCCGTGCCGTGCACCGCGAACGGCTCGATCGCCGCGAGTTCGTCCGCGGTCAACGGCGCACCGTTCAGCGCGTCGAGGTTGTCGTCGAGCTGCGCGACGCTCGAGGCGCCGATCAGGGCGCTCGTCACGGCGGGCTGCCGCAGCACCCAGAGCAGCGCGAGCTGGGCGAGCGACTGGCCACGGGCCTCGGCGACCGCCTGGAGCCCGCGGGCGCGCTCGAGGTAGCTCTCGCTGATGGTGTCGGCGTTCATCCACCGGCCCCCGGCCGCGCGCGAGTCGGCGGGGATGCCGCCGAGGTAGCGGTTCGTGAGCAGGCCCTGGGCGAGTGGCGAGAACACGATCGAGCCGATGCCGAGTTCGGTGATCGCGTCGAGCAGCCCCTCCTCGGGGAGGCGGTTGAACATCGAGTACGACGGCTGGTGGATCAGCAACGGAACCCCCTCGGCGGCGAGAGCGGCGGCGGCGCGGCGGGTGTCATCCGGTCCGTAGTTCGAGATGCCCGCGTACAGCGCCTTGCCCTGCCGCACGGCGTGGGCGAGCGCCCCCATCGACTCCTCGATCGGGGTCTCGGGGTCGGGCCGGTGGTGGTAGAAGATGTCGACGTAGTCGAGCCCGAGTCGGCCGAGCGAGGCGTCGAGGGAGCTCAGCAGGTACTTGCGGGAGCCCCAGTCGCCGTAGGGCCCGGGCCACATGTCGTAGCCGGCCTTCGAGGAGATGACGAGCTCGTCGCGGTAGGGCTGCAGATCGCTCGCGAGGATGCGGCCGAAGTTCTCCTCCGCAGATCCGCCGGGAGGGCCGTAGTTGTTGGCGAGGTCGAAGTGGGTGACGCCCCGGTCGAAGGCGCGCAGCACGATGTCGCGCTGGGTGGTGAGGGGGCGGTCGTGCCCGAAGTTGTTCCAGAGGCCCAGGGAGATGCGGGGGATGCGGAGCCCGGAGCGCCCCACGCGGGCGTAGTCGAGCAGGTCGTAGCGGTCAGCGGCGGCGGTGTACGGCATGCTGCCAGCGTAGGGAACGGATGCGACATCCGCTGCGTTGTACCCGGTGTCCCCTTCATCCCAGGAAAGTAGGGTCGCATCATGCGCACTTTCGTTCTCGCAGGCGGTTGCTTCTGGTGTCTCGACGCGGTGTACCGCACGCTCGAGGGCGTCACGGATGTCGTGTCCGGGTACACGGGCGGCAGCGTGCCGAATCCGAGCTACGAGCTGGTCTGCACGGGCACGACCGGCCATGCCGAGGCGGTCGCGGTGACCTTCGACGAGGAGGTCATCCCGTCGAGCATCATCCTCGACGTGTTCTTCTCGCTGCACGACCCGCGCCAGCTGAACCGGCAGGGCGCGGATGTCGGAACCCAGTACCGCTCGGCGATGTTCTTCGTCGACGAGGAGCAGCGGCTCGAGTTCGAGGCGGCGCGCGACCGCGCCTCCGAGTACTGGGACGGTGGCATCGTCACGACGATCACGCCGCTCGGCGATTTCTTCCGCGCGGAGGAGTACCACCAGGACTTCTTCGCGAAGAACCCGGGTCAGGGCTACTGCCTCGCGGTGGCGCTGCCGAAGGTCAACAAGATCCGCAAGGGCTACGCGCAGTACGTGAAGGTCGCCTAGCCGGGGTCGGGGTTGCGGCGCAAAGCTAATGGCATTAGCTTTACGCCATGACCTCCTTTCTCGACCGCCCCACCGCCCGCGGAACGGCCCGTGTGGCCTACCAGGTGCGCGGCGACGGGCCGCTCGTGGTCACCGTCCCCGGGATGGGCGACCTGCGATCCGCGGACGCCGCGCTTGCCGAGGCGCTCGTCGCCGACGGCTTCCGGGTGGCCTCGCTCGATCTGCGCGGGCACGGTGACTCCGACCTCGGCTTCGACGAGCTCGGAGACGAGGCCACGGCATCCGATCTCATCGCGCTCATCGAACACCTCGGCGGCCCGGCCATGCTCGTCGGCACCTCGATGGCGGCGTCGGCGGCGCTCGTCGCGGCGGCCGAGCGCCCCGAGCTGGTGCGCGCGCTCGTGCTGTTCTCGCCCTTCGTGCGCAACCCCGGCGGCAGCCGGTCCGCGAGCCGGCTGCTGCTGCGGATGCTGTTCGCCCGGCCCTGGGGCGTTGCCGCGTGGGTCGCGTACTACCGCGGCACGCTCAACCGCGGCACCGCCCCTGCCGACCATGCGGCGCATGTCGCCGAGATCCGGGCCTCCTTCTCGCGCCCGGGGCGCCTCGCCGACTTCCGGCGGCTCACCCAGGTGCTCGATCACGCGCCCGTCGAGGCCCGACTCGCCCAGGTGCGTGCGCCCGCGCTGGCGGTGATCGGCGCGCTCGACCCCGACTATCCGGATCCGGCCGCCGAGCTCGCGCACGTCGCCCGGGTGCTGCCTGGGGTGCGCACCGTGCTCGTCGACGCGGCCGCCCACTACCCGCACCGGCAGCGCCCCGAGCTCGTGCTGCCCGCCGTGCGCGCCTTCGTTCGCGAGGTGACCGCGAGTGCCTAGGGCGGGGCTCAGCCGCGAGGCGGTCGTCGTGATCGCGACCGCGCTGCTCGAATCCGACCCGGTCGCGCCGCTCACCCTCGCCGCCGTCGCCGCGCGCGCCGGGGTGGCGGTGCCGAGCCTCTACAAGCACGTGGCCTCGCTCGACGAGCTGCGCGACGCGGTCGCCGTCGTCGGGGTCACGCGGTTCGCGGATGCCGTCGAGGCGGCGGCGGAGCGCCGCACGGGCTTCGCGGCGTTCGCGGCGGCGGGGCGGGCGATCCGGGCGGAGGCGCTCGCGCATCCGGCGCTCTACCTCGCGAGTCAGCCGGCGCCGGGGCGCGAGGCGTCGCCCGAGCTGCGGGCCGCCGCCGAGCGGACGGTCGGCCTTCTCACCGTGCTCGTGCGCGGCGCCGGTGTTCCGGACACTCGAGAGGTCGACGCGGTGCGCATCGTGCGCTCCGCGGTGCACGGCTTCGCGGTGCTCGAGACGGCGGGCGGCTTCGGGCTCCCTGAGGATGTGGAGGCGAGCTTCGAGCGTCTGCTCGCGACCGTCTGGGCGGGGCTCGCGACGATCTCCTGAACAACCGCTGACCATTCGCGCCACCCCCGTGACCTTCCGCGCCGCCGGGGGTAGCGTCGAGAAGACGCAGTCGGATGCGAGGCAAAGGAGCCGATCATGAGCGAGAGCACGACCGTCGAGCAGCGCTGGGTGGCTTTCGGGCCTGCGGGAGCGGTGGGATCGATCCACCGGATGGCGGGCGGTTTCCAGGTGAAGCTGCTCGATGACGCCGGGTATCGCGGCAGCTATCCCTCGCTCGAGGTGGCCAAGAGCGCGCTGCACGCGGCCCTGCTGCCGGGCACCGAGTGGCCCGAGTTCCGGGAGCACTGAGCCAGAGCGTCCTCTCCTTCCCCGTTCGCGGGGTTCGCGAGTTCTCCCCGGTTCGCCCCTCGGCGGCGCCGGACGTCGGATCGGTTCGCCATCCTGGCCTCACGGCACCCGGATGCGAACCCGGCATGATCGCATCCGGTGCCGTCCCACGAGGGCGCACCGAAGGGGAGGTCCACCGATGACCGAATCGATCACCGCGACGGGGCTCGTCGCCACGCCGGTCAAGCACACCATCACCGCCGAGGGGCTCGAGATCAGCTCCTTCCGACTCGCCGCGAGCAGCAGGCGCTTCGACCGCGCCACCCAGAGTTGGATCGAGGGGGAGACCAACTGGTTCACCGTGACCGCCTTCCGCCACCTCGCCGCGAACGTCGACGCCTCGATCGAGAAGGGCCACCGCATCGTCGTCTTCGGGCGTCTGCGGGTGCGGGAGTGGCGCGACGGCGAGAAGATGGGCCGTGAGGTCGAGATCGTCGCCGAGGCACTCGGCCCCGACCTCGCCTGGGGCCGAGCACAGTACCGCCGCACGACGAAACAGGGCGTCGAGCCGGGGGCATCGGAGGCGGGCACGGGGCTGCAGGCGGATGCGGCGGCCGACGCCGTCGACGCGGCCGGCTTCCCGGCGGAGGCTCAGGAGCCGATCGCCGTGCCGTTCTAGACTCGACCGTGTCGCGCGGATCGCGCGCGCGAGTCCCGGAGGATGCGATGACCCGAACGCGTCGCGCGCTCGCGCTCGCCTCCGCCGGGGCGATCGCGATGCTCGTACTGGCCGGATGCGCGCCCGCGAAGCCCATGGAGACTCCGAGTCCGAGCCGCAGCGCGAGCGCGGGGCCGTCGGCGGCCCCGACGCCGGAGCCGGTCTTCGACGGCACCGCGGCCGAGAACCAGGCCTACTTCGACGCCGTGAACCAGCAACTCATCGCCGCGGGCGGCACCCTCAACGGGGCGGCCTTCGTCGACAACCTGGTCGCCCGCGGGTATTCGAGACAGGACATGGAGGTCACCCCCGACACGACGTCGATCGGCATCGCCGCCGACAACATCGTGTTCTCGATCCGGTTCGGCGACAGCTGCCTGCTCGGCCAGTGGGGCAACATCGGCTACACGAGCCTCGTCGCCGACGTGCTCTCCACCGGCCGCTGCATCATCGGCACCGCGCGCCCCGCGTAGGCGCCCGGCCCGGCGACGTGCCGTCATCCGCGCCCATATGATCGACACCATGGCCGAATACAACTGGTCATTCCTATTACTGCGCGCCGGGTGAGGCGTTTCTGGCGTTGTTTGACAGGAGCGCAAATCGGGGTGCGCACGTCGTTTTGCCTGGTCAGATGCCTGTTTTGTGCGTGGTAGCGTCCTCGTATCCCGTCGACGATGGTCGCCGCGGAGGAGGAGGTTGATCGTGGTGAACGTGGAGGCAGTGGCGGCAGAGCTCGACGCGGTAGTCGGTGAAGCGGTGGACAATGAGACGTTCTTGGAGCTCGTGGACCGGATCGTTGCCTGGCGAGAGCGCGGCGAGGGCTGGTGGGTGGGCGTGGCTACCGAAGAGGCCCAGTGAGAGATTGACGCCGTAGACACGAAAAGCCCCCGCGCCGGAGTGAGTCCGGGCGGGGGCTTTGTCTTGCGTGGGGTTAGCCGAGGGCGGGGTCGGGCGGGAGCTAGGCGAGGAAGTCGGGTGGCGAGACGAGCTCGCCGGAGGGGGCGAGGTAGACGGCACGCCAGGCCCACGCGTCGGGGTTAGCGGGAGCCCCCTGGAGCTCGACGATGGCGCCGGTCGTCTTGTCGACCGCGGGGACCGTGCCGCCGATCGCGTAGACGAGCGGCTCGCCGTCGTCGTCGGCGCCGTGGCCGGTGGCGGGTATCCAGTGGGTGCCGGTGTCGCTGCCATGGCGCCCGACGGTGAGGTCGGGGAGTGCTGCCGCGAGGAGCTCACGCGCGACGGCGAAGGTGACCATGCCGTGACCCTAGCGGAGCGCGAGCTCCAGCGAGGGAGGGGGGCTGCCTCGGAGCCGATCCTCAAGCTCGGCGCGGGTGAGGCCGAATGCGCCGCGGAGGGCCGTGTAAACGCGCGGAGCGACGATGCGGGACGGGCCGATCTCGGGGTGGGCGCGGGCGTACTCGGAGGCGGCGAGGATGGCGCCGTCGAGGTCGAGGGACGACCCGACGAGCACGTCGGGCCAGGGCTCGCCGTCGAGGCCGCGGAGGGACACCGCGCGGGCCGCGGACGGGACGGCGGCGGGACGGGGGCGCTTCATCGTCCGAGCCCCCGGTCGCGGCGCGAGGCGAGCGCACGGGACGCCTTGGCTTTCGAGCGGACTGCCGCGGTCGGCGAGAGGCGGGCGAGGATCGCGGCTACCGCCGTGCGCGCGAGGCGGGCCTCGACGCCCGCTGGGTGCGCGACTACCTGCCCGGTGCTGCCGGTGGCGATGCCGCCCGCGGCGCGGGAGGTCGCCTCCAGGAGCTCGGCGGTGGTGACTAGCTCGGCGGCCTGTTCGAGGGCGTGGACGTCGGCGGCGGGCATGTCGGGGGCCTCGTCGAGAACCTCCTCGAAGAGGTCACAGGCCGAGGGGCTCCAATGCTTGGGGAGGTCGGAGGAGGGGGCGCTCATGTAGCTCCAATGGGCTAGTAGGAAAACTGGGAGGCGCGAGAAGAGGCGGCCAGGACTGCTATGCCGTTTCGGGAGGGGAGGGAGGGGGAGGGGGGAGGTGGTGGCCCAGGGTGGGGTGCGCCGGACTCGGCAACTGGCGAGGCCAGCGGGCACCGGGTGTCTTGCCACGGTGGGCGCCCGCTCCGCCGCCGTGCGTCGTGTCTCTAGAGGAGCTCCGCGATGGTGCGCGTGGGTGCCGGTCGCTTGCGGCGTGGGCGGTGAGATGGCGCGTAGGCGACGACCGGCTGCGGGCCTCGGGCCGGTAGCCAGGCGCCGCATTGGCACGCGCATGCCACGCTCCAGGACGAGGAACTCGACGAGCTTGTCGCTACGCGCTCCGATGCATGCGTGTCGTTGGGCGGCGCGAGCTCGCCCTTGCCATCACTCGACGGCGCGGGGGTGGCGCGTCGGGCGCGGGATGAGGGGGTGGGGGTCTCCGCCTCGACGTGAGCGCGGAGGTGGTCGAGTCGCTCATCGACCGTGAGGGCTGCCCATTCGCGGCGGGTGCGGCCTCCGAGGAGCGCGAGGGGTGCGGTGGCTTGGTCGTCCTCGGCGAAGCGGCGGAGGCGGGCGAGAGCTTTGGTGGCGTAGCTGGGCATAGGGTCCTCGGGGTTGGTGAAGTGGGGGTGCCCCGTCGGAGGCGAAAGGACGTAACTCCTCCGACGGGGCGGCGACGTCGCACACGTTCAGGACGACGGCGCCTGTACCGCTCGCGGTCGCAGGACAACCGGGCGGCATCCGAGAGCTCATGTCGCCGAGCCTCGGCGATGAGGCTGGCGTCTCTCGGGGATGGGTTCGCGCCTACTCGTATGCGGAGGGGGTGCGGGGTGAGGCGGCGAGGCGGGAGGTGCCGCGGGCCGCTCGGCGTAGCTGTTGGACCTCGCGGGCGGTGAGGTAGACGCCCGAGGTATCCGTGAGCGAAACCGAGCCCTCGCCCTGGGCCTCCTGGGAGATGCCGCGGGGGTTCTCGAACTCGCGGCGCGCGGCCTTGAGGACGATGAGGGAGACGACGGCGGGCGCGTTTACACGCCACGCCTCGTCCTTGTAGGGGGCCTCGGCGAGTGCGAGGACCGTGGCGTCCTCCAGCGCGGCCTCGGCGCGGGAGCGGTCCTCCGCGTCTAGCGCACTGGGCGGGATCCCGAGTCGCGCCGCCAGGGCGGCCACGGGCGGGGGAAGTGCGCTCACTTGCCGCCCCTCGGGACGGGGCCGTTGCCCGTGCGGGGGTCCCACGGGCGCGGGCGGCGCTTGCCGCTCACTGTCCGGCCCTCGCGCGTGCGCGGGCGGATCGCTGGAGGAGGCGGAGGATTCCCCGCTCAGTGTTGCCGGGGGCCGCCCCGTCGCCGGGCTGGGGGCGCGTGTTGCGGAGGCGGGCCTCCTCGGCGCGGTCCTGGCGGGCTCGGGTGGCGTTGATCGTCGTGACGTGTCGATGCTGGCGCATGGCTTACCTCCGGCTCAGGGACGGCGAGGGGATGGAGGGTTCGCCGTAGCGCTCGATGTGCTCGGCCTCGCGTTCGGCCTCGTCGGCTTCGCGGAGGTGGGTGACGCGGAGGTAGGCGTCGGGCTCGACGTCCCAGGCGGAGGCCTCGCGGAGGACCTCGTCGCGGGTCACGGGCGGGAGGCGGTCGGCGGATGCGCGGTGCGCGCGGAGCGCTGCGGCGACGGCGCGGAGTGCGGTGGCGGTGGAGGCCATGGTGTGGGTCCTGTCTGTCGGGGTGGGGTGCCGGGGCGCCTCGATTGAGGAGACGCCCCGGCGAGGTGCGGCGGGTGCCGCGGGGCCGGTGCCGACGGAAAGGCCACAAGTTCCTTCCGGAGGCAACCGGGGTCTTACGGGATCGGCTAGGCCGAGGTGTCGACGCGGATGGCGCCGCCGTGCTCGACGAGGTCGGTAGCGCCGGTCGCCGGGTCGAGGACCGGGAGCGGGAGCGAGCGGACGCCGCGGAGCACGTTGACGAGGGACTCCTCGACGCCACGCTCGGTCGAGAAGGCGCGGACGAGGCGGGCGGCGAAGCTGCCGTTCTCGGACTCGGCCTTGACCGATGCCGCGAACGGGGCGTCGGGTGCCTCGGGAGCGCGGAGCGCGAGGGCGAAGGCGTTCTTCACGTAGAAGATCGCCTCGTCCGCGGCGAGCCGGGTGGACTCCAGGACGGTGAAGCCGCGAACGGTGCCGTTGGCGTCGAAGGTGCGCTCGGGCCCGTCGAGGAGGGCGCCATACACCCCCGCGCCGACCGCGGCGAGTAGCGGCGTCTGGGCGTTCACGCCGCGCGAGCGGAGCTCGGCACGCGCGAGCGTGAAGAGCTTCGCCGGGTTCGCGGCGTCGTAGGCGAGCGTCGTGAGCGGGGTGTCCTGCATCACGTCGGCAACGGCCTGCTCGACGTCCTCCACGAGGGAGGCGGCCTGGGGTCGGAGAACCTGCTTGCCGAAGTCCTTGAGGTTGAGCGAGAGGTCGGCCTCTGAGAGCGGCACGCGGGACGCGACGTTCTTGGTGAGGGTGACCGGGACCGTCTGCTCGACGATGCTGCCGAGTCCGATGGCGGTCGTGGTGTCGCTCGGGTCCTTGGTGGAGGCCTTGGTCGAGCCCGGGATGCGGACGTGGACCGTGAGACCGGAGCCGGGCTGGAAGCCGACCTCGACGTCGCGGCTGATCGTCGCGGCGAGGTTGAGGTCGGCCGAGGCGATGACGCTGAGGATTTCGACCGCCTGCTCGGCGGTGTAGAGAGTGTTTGCCATGGTGGCTTGTCTCCAAAGGGTAGGAGGGCGCGAGGGGGTGGAGCTCGCGCGGAACGGGTTGCGGAGACGGCTACTGCCGGGCGTCGTCGCGGGCGTACCTGCCGCCGCGAGAGGGGCCTAGGTGAGGCATCGGGCCTCGGGGTGCGGTGGATGCCGCGGAGAGCTCCTAGGGCCTGCCCAGGGGTGCTCGGGGTGCGTCGGGCGATGCCGCGCCTGGCGGCGTCGCGGGGGACGCGGAGTAGGTGGAGGCTAGCTTCGGCGGGCGAGGTAGCTGGCGAGGTAGTCGCGCTGCGCCGCCCAGGTGGTGAGGTGGACGCGGTCGAGGACGAGCTCGCGGAGGTGGGCTCCGGCGTTGCGGACCGTGGCGACGATGCGCCGGGCGGTGCCGAGAGTCGGCGCGTCGGCGGCGAGCTCGGTTACGGCTCGGTAGAAGCGCGTGCGGCCCGCGGTCGCGGCGGCGGGCCAACGCCGGGCGACGGCGGGGCGCTGCCGCTCGAACTCGGCCCAGAGAGTCGGGAGCGGGTACCGTCCGAGGTCCCACGTCGGGAGCCAGCGGGCGAGGAGCTCGCGGAGCTCGGCGTCGGCGTCGGCGCGGGTGGCGGCCTCCCGTGCGGTGCGCTCGGCTCGATCCGGGCGGGGGCGCCGGGTGGTGCGGGCGCGCCGCGCCTCCGCCTCGGTCGCTAGGAGCGCCTCGCGGTCGACGGGGTCGAGCTCGGGGAGGGTGTCCCGGACGTGGGCGGCGAGCGTGCGGAGCCAGGGCCCGGCGAGGGCGTCGTCGGCGAGTACGTCGAGGGTCGCCCGGGCGCGGCGGTGGCGGATGCCGTCGGGGGCGTGCTCGGCGGCGAGGGTGAGCGCGTCGCGGGCGGGCGGGACGAGGTCGGCGCGGAGCTCGGCGAGCGGGACGCGGGTGAGGGTCGGCGTCGTGCGGATCACGGCGAGCGCGCCGCCCGGCGATTCGAGGGCGCGGAGATGGGTGGCGAGGGTGGGGCGGAGCGCTGCTGCGACGGCCTGGGCGGCGACGACGTCGCGGCCTCGGTAGGTGGTTGCGGAGCGGATGCCGGTGAGGGCCTCCGCCTGGGCGGGGGTGGTTGGCATGGGGTGGGGGCTTTCTGTCGGGGTGCCCGCGAGCGGGCGGGGTGCCGACAGGGTGAAGAGTTGGCGCAAGGGGTGACGTTCCGCGTCATTCCCTATTCCCGCCTCTAGGAGGAGTCGCTTAAGAGCGGGAATAGAGAATGACGAGTTGCGTCACTGTGGGCGCCAACTATTCACCCTCGGCGGATGAGCTCGGCGCACCCGCGCCCACCCGGCGAGGTTGGACGTGGGGTCGAATGGGGCGTCGCCCGCCCTCGCCCGCGTCGCCGGACGAGGGTGAGAGGGCGGACGACGTGTCCACTCCGACAGGAGAGCCCCGCCGCCCACGAGGGGCGGCGAGTAGACCGCGACGGACGGCGCCGAATGCGTCCGCCGCGGGGGTGTGGATGCGCCTGGAGGCGCGGAAGCGGGATGTCAGACCGCCGCGCCCAGGAGGCGGCAAGCGGCGGTCTGGCACGTACCCATCTATCGAAAGGACGGCGTAGCCGTCGAGGCAACCGCGCAAGGCGGCGAGTGTGTGGGTGTTCCCGCCGGTCTAGGCGGAGCGCGGGAACACGCGCGGGAACGGCGGCCAGCGGAGCTCGGCGGCCTCCGCGTCGAAGCGGTCGTAGGCGGCGTCGAGCTCGGCGAGCTCGCCTCGCTCCAGGAGGCGGAGCGTCGTGTCGAGGACCTCGCGGAGGAGCGCTCGTCGTGCGTCGGCTCGGCGCTCGCGGAATGCCCGCATGCGGCACGACTGGCGGCAGTAGACCGCCTCGGGGCGGCTCGACGTGAATCGGGCGCCGCAGGCCTCGCAGAGGTGGTCGTGGGAGCTCATGGATAGCCCTCCTTAGGCGTTCGTGACACTTGTCTCCACTAGTGAAGGGGGCCAGCCGTTACACGGAATGGCGCCGGGCGTAGGCGGCCGTGTCGGCTGCCCGCTTGCACTCCCGGCACCGGTTGTCGAGGCCGTCCCGCGTGCTCGCCCGCCGACCGAACTCCGAGAGGGGTCGCTTGGTCTGACACGAGGAACAGACCTTGCCGGAGTCGGCCTGGCGGCGGGTGAGCTCGCGGTGGGCCTTGTGGGCCCATGCCTCGTCGTAGCCGTCTCGCTGGGCGAGCGCCAGGAGGCGGTCCAGGAATGGTGCAGTCGTCGTCACGGAGAGGAAGGGGGCCAGCCTCCGGCCCGCTGCCCATGGGCCGTTTACACGCCTCCGCCGTCCACGCGGAACGCCGCCCAGGCGCTCACGACGGCGGCGTCCTGCTCGGCGCCGAGAGGGGCGCGCGCGACGTCGGCGAGGGCCGCGTCGACGGCGTCGGAAGCGCCCGTGTCGGAGACGAGCACTCCGCGCCTCGCGGCGGCGAGCGCGAGCTCGAACTCGGCGCGGGACATGGCGCCGGGGAGTCTCACGCCGTGGCCTTGCGCTCGGAGCGGGGGCGGCGGCGGAGCGCCGACGGGTCGCGCGGGGTGGACTCGCCGCCGTGGTCCTCCTCCTCGCTTTCTGCGATTACACCAACGATGCGTCGGGGTTCACCCGCGGGATGCATCGTGAAGTATTCGAATGCCTCGCCGAGGTAGCGACGCTGGGAGACCAGGTCAGAACGCTCCCAGACGTCGGCCCAGGTACCCCCAAGGTCATGCTCCTCGATTCGCCTCTCGCGGGGGAGCGCGATGAGCCGGTCACGCTCGGCCTGCAACTCGGCGACGCGGGCGGCGCCAGCCGCGACGTCAGCGCCGGGGCGGATGAGCTCGGCCGCCTCGGTGCGCAGTTGTTCGGAAACCGTCGCGAGCGCCGTGTCGACCTCGGGAGAACTCAGCGTTTCGACGCGGAGTACGGCGGGCAGGTGGCCGAGCATGCCGAGGTACTCGGATCGGAGACCATCCTCGACGATGGACGCGGCGGCGCTCATCCCGCCGCACTTGTTGGACTCGCCCCGTGAGGGGGCGCTACACCTGTACTGCGCGCGCCCGCGGCTTGAGACGACGTATGCCTTGGAGCCGCACAGTCCGCAGTAAACGAGTCCCGAGCCGAGGCGGGCGGCCTTGCGACGCACCTGTACGCCACGCCCGGCGTTACGTGTGAAGCGCTCGCCGAGCCGCAGGAAGGTCGAAAGGTCGAGCACAGGCTCGAAGGCGACTAGCGGCTTTCCATCGTGGCCGCGCACGGACTTTCCGTAGCGACTCTCACCCCGGCCGAGGTTCTGAGCATTGTCATCGTCAAGGTCCTCTTGGCCGGTCTTACGGGTGGTCTCGGTGGTGATTCGGCCGAGAAGGTGCTGGGACTGCATCATCCGCCCGAGCGTCGCGGAGTTCCAAGCACCAGTGGGCAGGCCAGCGGGGTCGTCCCCGGCGATTGAGGCGAGGCGTGCCGCCGACCGTGCGCTAGGCACTCGGCGGGCGACGAGGTCGCGGGCTATGGCGGTCGCGGAGTGACCGTCGAGGAGACGCCCGGCAATGTCGCGGACGACGTCGGCCTCGGCCGGGTCGATGACGAGAACTCGTCCCGCGCCATGGGGATTCGGCGCGGAGCGGTACCCGTAGGGCGCGGCACCGAGGCCGACGTAGCGGCCCTCGTTGCGCATGCGAGAGATGGCCGCCGTGCGTCGCTGGACCATTACCTCGCGCTCGCCGTGCGCCATCTCCGAGGCGATGACGAATCGGAGCGCCCAGCCCTTGGGATCGGTCGCTGAGTCGATGTTCTCGCGGATGAACACGACGCGGCGGGGCGTGCGCGCGCGGCTCTTTCGGACGATGCGGACGAGCTCCGCGTCCTCGCCGATTCCGAGTCGCGAGAAGCGATCGACGGCGTAGGCGGCGAGCACGTCGACCTCGCCCGACTCCAGCATCCGTACCGCCTCGTCGGCGTTCTCGCGGCGTTTGCCGCCTGACTTGCCCTCGTCGGCGAACTCGGCGACGACGTGCCAGCCCTCGCTCGCCGCGAGGGCGCGGAGGTCCGCGTCTTGCCCCTTGATCGAGGTCGATGCGTCCGACTCTCGCGAGAGGCGCGCGTAGAGGACCGCACGGAGCGGGCGGCTAGGCTGAGCACTCGAAGTTTCCACGGGATCGAAGGTAGCGATAGAAGTGGCCGAATACATCTACTCCATGGTGCGCGCCCGCAAGAAGGTCGGCGAGAAGATCATCCTCGACGACGTCACCATGTCGTTCTTCCCCGGGGCGAAGATCGGGATGGTCGGCCCGAACGGCGCGGGCAAGTCGACGATCCTCAAGATCATGGCGGGGCTCGACACCCCCTCCAACGGCGAGGCGAAGCTCACCCCAGGGTTCTCGGTCGGCATCCTCATGCAGGAACCCGAGCTCGACGAGTCCAAGACCGTCATCGAGAACATCCAGGACGGCATCGCGATCAAGGCGAAGCTCGACCGCTTCAACGAGATCTCCGCAGCCATGGGCGACCCCGACGCCGACTTCGACGCCCTGCTGGCGGAGATGGGCACGCTGCAGGAGGAGATCGACGCCGCCGACGGCTGGGACCTCGACTCGCAACTCGAACAGGCGATGGATGCGCTCCGCACCCCGCCGGTCGACGCATCCGTCGCGAACCTCTCGGGCGGTGAGAAGCGCCGCGTCGCGCTCGCCAAGCTGCTGCTGCAGAAGCCCGACCTGCTGCTGCTCGACGAGCCCACCAACCACCTCGACGCCGAGAGCGTGCTCTGGCTCGAGCAGCACCTGCAGAAGTACCCAGGCGCGGTCATCGCCATCACCCACGACCGGTACTTCCTCGACAACGTCGCCCAGTGGATCGCCGAGGTCGACCGCGGCCACCTCTACCCCTACGAGGGCAACTACTCCACCTACCTGGAGAAGAAGGCACAGCGCCTCGAGGTGCAGGGCAAGAAGGATGCCAAACTCGCCAAGCGCCTCGCCGACGAGCTCGACTGGGTGCGCTCGAACGCGAAGGGTCGCCAGGCGAAGTCGAAGGCCCGCCTCGCGCGCTACGAGGAGATGGCCGCGGAGGCGGATCGCACCCGGAAGCTCGACTTCGAGGAGATCCAGATCCCGCCGGGGCCGCGGCTCGGCAACGTCGTCATCGAGGCGAAGAAGCTGCAGAAGGGCTTCGACGACCGGGTGCTGATCGACGGGCTCAGCTTCACGCTGCCGCCGAACGGCATCGTCGGCGTCATCGGCCCCAACGGTGTCGGCAAGACCACCCTCTTCAAGACGATCGTCGGACTCGAACCGCTCGACGGCGGCGAGCTCAAGGTCGGCGAGACCGTCAAGATCAGCTACGTCGACCAGTCGCGCGCCAACATCGACCCGAACAAGACGCTGTGGGAGGTGGTCTCCGACGGCCTCGACATCATCGTGGTCGGCAAGACCGAGATCCCGAGCCGCGCCTACGTCTCGAAGTTCGGCTTCAAGGGACCCGACCAGCAGAAGAAGGCCGGCGTGCTCTCCGGTGGTGAGCGCAACCGGCTGAACCTCGCCCTCACCCTCAAGGAGGGCGGCAACCTGCTGCTGCTCGACGAGCCCACCAACGACCTCGACGTCGAGACCCTGCAGTCGCTCGAGAACGCGCTGCTCGAGTTCCCCGGCTGCGCCGTCGTCATCACCCACGACCGGTGGTTCCTCGACCGGATCGCGACCCACATCCTCGCCTACGAGGGCACCGAGGAGAACCCGTCGAACTGGTACTGGTTCGAGGGCAACTTCGAGGCCTACGAGCAGAACAAGATCGAGCGCCTCGGGCCGGAGGCCGCGAAGCCGCACCGCTCGGTGTACCGCAAGCTCACGCGCGACTGAGGCGAGCATGCGCATCCCCATCCCGATCCGCCTGCGGTGGAGCGACTTCGACGCCTACGCGCACGTCAACAACGCCGAGATGCTGCGGCTGCTCGAGGAGGCGCGCATCGAGGCGTTCTGGCGACCGGATGCGGGGGCCGAGCAGGCGCGCCCGACCGCCGTCATCGACGCGCGGCCCGGCGCCGCGACGATCAGCCTCATCGCCCGTCAGGAGGTCGAGTACCTCGCGCCCATCCCGTACCAGCGCAGCCCCATCGAGGTGGAGCTGTGGATCGGCAACCTCGGCGGCGCGAGCTTCCAGATCTGTTACGAGGTGTTCTCACCGGTCGGCGTCGAACCGCGGGTGCTGTACACGATCGCCTCGACCACTCTCGTGATGGTCGACGCCGCGAGCGGCCGCCCGGCCCGCATCCCCGACGAGCTGCGGGAGCTCTTCGCCCCCTACGTCGAGCCGCCGGTCGCCTTCGGCAAGCGCGCCTGAGCGCGCGGGCGTCGCGGTGCGCGGTCTCAGTCGCCGATCTCCGGCACGCGCACCATGCCCTCCTGCGCGATCGAGGCCACCAGCACCCCCTCGCGGCTGAAGATCCGGCCCGTCGAGAGGCCGCGCCCGCCTGAGGCCGTGGGCGACTCCTGCACGTACAGCAGCCACTCGTCGACCCGCGCCGGCCGGTGCCACCACATCGCGTGGTCGAGACTCGCCATCTTGAGCCCGCGGTGCGTCCAGGCGACCCCGTGGCCGCGCAGGATCGGCTCCAGGATCGAGTAGTCGCTCGCGTAGGCGAGGGCGGCGCGGTGCAGGGTGTCGTCGTCGGGGAGCCGCCCGATGGTGCGCATCCAGAGCGCCTGCCGCGGCAGGCGGTGCGGGTCGGCCTCGAAGTAGATCGGCTGCTCGACGTGGCGGATGTCGAAGGCTCGGCTGGTGGCCCAGAACTGCGCCACGGGATGGTCGATCGGCCCGAGCACCTCGGCCGCGCTCGGCAGCTCCTCCGGCGGGGTGACGCCCAGGGGGGCATCCGCCTGATGCGCGAACCCCGGGTCGTGGTCCTGGAACGAGGCGATCATCGAGAGGATCGGCACCCCGTTCTGGTAGGCCTGCGTGCGCCGCGTCGAGAACGAGCGGCCGTCATGGATGCGGTCGACCGAGAAGGTGATCGGCTGGGTCACGTCCCCCGGCCGCAGGAAGTAGCCGTGGGTGGAGTGGATGGCGCGGTCACCCGGCACGGTGCGGGTCGCGGCGATGATCGACTGCGCGTAGACCTGGCCGCCGAACACCCGTCCGCCCGGCATCCACTGGCTCGGGCCGGTGAAGATGTCCTCGCTCGTGCGGGCACCCGTGTCGGTGAGGTCGAGCGTGGCCAGCAGACCGGAGAGCGGGTCGTGTTCGGTGTGCGGATCGCTCATCGCCCCAGTCTAGAAGTGGCCTCCCCGCCGTCCGACTAGGCTGGGAGGGTTGTGACTGCGCGCTCCTTCACCCTCACCGACCCCGCATCGCTCGACGACCTGCAGGTGTTCTTGGCGCGCGCCCAACGTGTCGAGGACGGCTCGGTGCGGCTCATCGGCGGCAGCGGGGTGCTCGCGGTCTATGCCGCAGTGCTCTACCCCGCCGGCCTCGTCGACGAGACCCCGACGGTGTTGGGCCTGCGCACCCTGGCCCTGTCGAGCACGGGGGAGTTCGACGTGGTCGTGCCGATCCAGTCGCTGCTGTTGCGCGTCGAGCGGGCGCAGCAGCTCTCGGCGACCGCCGTGCAGGAGGGCCGCGAGGAGCCCGCGATGGTCGGCCTGCCGATGGAGGTGCACACCGCCACCTGGGCCGCCATCTCGCCGCCGCGTGGTGGCTGGCGTGCGGTGCCCGGCCCCGACGCCGCGACCCTCGACGCCGTCGCACGTGACGGCATCGCCGAGGTCGCGGAGGCGGTCCCGGATGCCGTGGGCGAGCTGATCGTGCGCCGCGTGCGCGCCGAGGTGTGGGGTCGCGAGCTGCCCGGTGTGGAGCACATCCCGGCCGGTGCCGCCTTCGCCGCGACGAGCCTCGGCTTCCTCGGCGAGGATGAGGTGAAGTCCTACGAGACCGGCCCCTGGACCCGCCTCACCACGCGCCGCGGACACGTGCTCGTGAAGCGCCGCGCGTGGACGCTCTCGCGCTGAGCTACAGCGCGGCGATCGCCCGCAGGAGCGCGGGCTGGCGCGCCGCCCAGAACGACTCGATCGTGGCTCGCGACGCCGGCAGCGAGGGATCATCTTCGACGTCGCCGAGGTAGCCGAGTCCGCGCACGACGTTCGCGATGAGTCCCGCGGGGGCGGCGGGCCGGTACTTGCGCACGAGCAGGTTCAGTCCTTCCTCCATCGGAATGCGGGAGTCGAGCACCATGAGGTCGAAGTAGTCGCGGAGCGCGCCGCGATCCTGGATCACCTTGAGCTTGGTTGCGATCACATCGTCGAGACTCGCGAGTCGCACACCGCCGAACTCGCTCGTCGCGGCGAGCAGGTGCTGGGCGTGCGCGTCGAGGAACTGCACCTTCGTGTCGTTGAAGATGCCGTTGACGGTGCCTGCCTCGACGAGTGTCGGCGCGAACGCTCCTGCTGATGCCAGCAGGCCGACGAGTGCGTCGGCGTCGAAGGCGGTCTCGGTGAAGAAGTCGAGGTCGCGGCTGACGCGATGCCGGAGGTGCGCCGTGAGTCCGGTTCCGCCGGAGAGGTACGCGAAGCTCGGCACGATGGGAGCGAGGGCACGCCAGTCGCGCAAGGTGGGGGCGGGGAGCACGCCGACGAGCGACTCGAGGTCGCCGTCGCCGGACGACGATTCACTCATGCGCGTACCAGTTGCGCACGAGAGCCTTCGTGCGAGCATCGATGCCGCGCCGCCCGAGAGCCGTTTCGACGTCGCCCCGACCCAGGTTCGTCAGGGCCCAGGCCCAGGCGTTCGCATCCGGGGCGGTCAGGAGTCGCTCGGCGAGATAGCTGCCATCGCGACGCGGATCGAGTTCTGCGAAATCTGCGTTCCAGAAGAGATGGCGCAACGCGCGCGGCAGCGGCACGGCTGCACGCTGCTGACGGGGAAGGCGCGTGGCGCGCACCGCGGAGCGGAGCGACGAGGGCCACGCCTCGATGACGGGTTCCCAGCGCCACTCCGCGACGGCGGAGCCGCGTGCGATCACGTGCTCGCGGCGAGTGACGAGCCCCGCGTCGCGGAGGCGCTGAAGCCCGGTGCTCGCGGTGGTCGGGCTCACGCCGGCACGAGTGGCGACGGAGCGGGCGCTCGGGAGCCCGAGCGGGGCTCGCGAGAGCGCCGCCAGAACGCGCAGCTGGGTGCGGGGGAGTGGTGCGCTGGGCACCGCACCGCGCGCGGCGAGCACGTCGTCGAGCAGCCGTGATGGCATCGCACGCGGACGACCGCGACCGGTGCGCGGGATTCCCGCGGCGTCGAGCACGCGATGTGCGGTCGGGAGAGAGACGCCGAGAGTGCGCGCGACCTGGGGGGCCGAGACATGCGCGTCCATTTCTTTATTCTACCTCGCATCGAGGGCGCGCGGGAGGTGGCGGATGCGCACGCGCCTCTGTTCTACGCGCCCCGCGCTCGTCGGGGCGCTACAGCGCGGCGATCGCCCGCCCGGCCTGGCGGCCCGTGAAGAGGCAGCCGCCGAGGAAGGTGCCCTCGAGCGAGCGGTAGCCGTGCACGCCGCCGCCGCCGAAGCCCGACGCCTCGCCGACCGCGTAGAGGCCCGCGATGGGCTTGCCCGCCGCGTTCAGCGCCTGCGCGTCGAGGTTCGTCTGGATGCCGCCGAGGCTCTTGCGGGTGAGCACGTGCAGCTTCACGGCGATGAGCGGCCGGTGCTTCTCGTCGAGGATCTTGTGCGGCTTCGCCACCCGGATGAGCTTGTCGCCGCGGTAGTTGCGGGCACCGCGCAGCGCGGTGACCTGCGCGTCCTTCGTGAAGGCGTTGTCGAGCTCGCGGTCGCGGGCCTCGAGTTCCTGCCGGAGGTTCTGCACGTCGAGCTCGACCTCGGGAGCCAGGCGCCGCATCCCGGCGAACAGGTCGTCGAGCGAGTCGGCGACCACGAAGTCGGCGCCCTTCTCCTTGAACGCCTCCACGGCATCCGTGGCACCCTTGCCGAGCCGCTGGCGCAGCAGTTCGCGCACGCTCTTGCCGGTGAGGTCGGGGTTCTGCTCGCTGCCCGAGAGCGCGAACTCCTTCTCGATGATCGACTGGTCGAGCACGAACCAGGAGTGGTCGTGCCCGGTCTGCCGCAGGTATTCGAGGGTGCCGAGGGTGTCGAAGCCGGGGAACAGCGGCACCGGCAGTCGGTGACCGGTGGCGTCGAACCACATGCTCGACGGGCCGGGCAGGATGCGGATGCCGTGCAGCGGCCAGACGGGCGCGTAGTTCTCGATGCCCTCCACGTAGTGCCACATGCGGTCCTGGTTCACCAGGCGCGCCTTCGCCTTCTCGGCGATGCCGAGCATGCGCCCGTCGACGTGCGCGGGCACCCCCGACAGCATGTGCTCGGGCGCGGTGCCGAGCCACTCGGGCCAGTGCTCGCGCACGAGGTCGTGGTTGCCGCCGATGCCCCCGGAGGCGACGACCACGGCGGACGCCTTCACCTCGAAGTCCTCCACCTCGTCGCGGTTCGAGGCCTCGCCGCGCTCGGCGGCATCCGGGGCCAGCACCTTGCCCGCAGCGCCGACGACGGCGCCGCCCCGCACGACGAGCCGGTCGACCCGGTGCCGGAAGCGCAGCTCGACGAGACCCTGCTCGACGCCCTCGCGCACCCGACGGATGAAGGGCTCCAGGATGCCGGGGCCGGTGCCCCAGGTGATGTGGAACCGCGGCACCGAGTTGCCGTGGCCGTTCGCGGTGTAGCCGCCGCGCTCGGCCCAGCCGACGACGGGGAAGAAGCGCACGCCCTTGGCGTGCAGCCAGGCGCGCTTCTCGCCCGCGGCGAAGGCGAGGTAGGCCTCGGCCCACTCGCGCGCCCAGTCGTCCTCGGCGCGGTCGAACTCGGCGCTCGCGAACCAGTCCTGCCGCGCGAGCTCTTGCGAATCCTTCACGCCCATGCGGCGTTGCTCGGGGGAGTCGATGAGGAACAGCCCGCCGAACGACCACCAGGCTTGTCCCCCGAAGCTCGCTTCGGGCTCCTGGTCGAGGATGATCACCTTCTTGCCGGCATCGACGAGCTCGGATGCGGCGACGAGCCCCGCGAGTCCTGCTCCGATGATGATGGCGTCGGCCTGCTCCGGCATCCGTACCCCGCGTCCCCTCGAGTCGGTCAGTCGTCCAAGACTAGCGAGCCGTGCTCATTCGGCGGTATTCACCATCGCGTGAGCGGCGCGCTCCAGGTAGTCCCATAGCATTCCCTCGTGCAGCGGGCTGAGCTCGAGCTCGTCGACGGCGACGCGCATGTGGGCGAGCCAGCGCTCGCGCGCCGTGGGGGTCACCGGGAACGGTGCGTGGCGCATCCGCAGTCGCGGGTGGCCGCGCTCCTGGCTGTAGCTCGTCGGGCCGCCCCAGTACTGCTCGAGGAACCCGGTGAGCCGCCGGATCGCGCCCTCGAGGTCGTGCTCGGGGTACATCGGCCACAGCAGTTCGTCGGTGCGCACGCCCTCGTAGAAGCGGCGCACGAGCCGCTCGAAGGTGGCGCGCCCGCCGACCTCGCTCCAGAAGCTGGGGCCGACCGCGTCGCCGCCCTCGCCCATCCGGATCGGCAGGGTCACGGCTCGTCCTTGGGCGCGGCGGAGTTCGCGGCCGCGTCGACCGCGGGAAGCTGCGCCGTCTTCGGCGGTCGCGCCCCCCGGATCGAACCGGCACCCTCGAACCCGGTGAGCACGATCGAGTTGAGGGCGGGCAGCTTGACGTCGGCTTCGTCGAGCGCGCGCTTGAGCCGCAGACGCAGTTCGCGGGCGACCTCGTCTTTCGAGGAGGTGCGGGTCTTCACGACGAGCCGCACGACGACCGCCTCGGCGGAGATCGACTCGATGCCCCAGAGCTCGGGCTTCTCCATGATGAGCCGCTTCCACTTGGGCTCGGCGGCGAGCTTGAGCGCCGTCTTCAGGATGAGCGCCTCGACCTCGTCGATGTCGGCCTCGTAGGGCACCGCGAGGTCGATGATGGCGCGCGCCCAGCCCTGCGAGAGGTTGCCGACGCGCAGGATCTCGCCGTTGCGCACGTGCCAGAGGGTGCCGTTGACGTCGCGGATGTCGGTGATGCGGATGCCGACGGCCTCGACGACGCCGGTGGCGGGCCCGAGGTCGACGACGTCGCCCACGCCGAGCTGGTCTTCGATCACCATGAAGAGCCCGTTGAGCACGTCTTTGACGATGTTCTGGGCACCGAATCCGAGTCCCGCGCCGATCGCGGCCGTGATGAGCGAGAAGGCGCCTGCCGCGTTGGGGGCCACGGTCGTGATGATGAGGAGCACCCCGACGATCACGACGACGGTCGTCACGACGCTCGAGAGCACCCCGCCGAGGGTGCGGGTGCGTTGCACGACGCGCACCGCGGCGAGGGGGGTGGCGGCGAGCGCCTGGGTGTCGTCGACGCCCTGCTTCTTCTTGACGCCCGAGACGATGGAGCGCACCGTGCGGTGGATGACGAACTGCAGCACGAGGCGGATGACGACGCAGGTGACGATGATGATGAGCACCCGGAGCGGCAGCTGCCACGGTCCGAGGCTCTGCCACCAGTCGACGAGGCCCTGCATCCCTCCAGCCTAGTGAGGGGTGCGGACGCTCCCAGCCTCCGCTCAGCCGTTGATACCCCTGGGGGTATAACCTCGTGCCATGACCGGACACCGTCGCATCGTCATCGTCGGAGGGGTCGCCGCGGGCATGTCCGCGGCGACGCGGCTGCGCCGCCTCGACGAGACCGCAGCCATCACCGTCATCGAGCGCGCCGCCGAGGTCTCCATCGCCACCTGCGGCATGCCCTACCTGATCGGCGGCGCCATCGCCGACCGCGCCGAGCTCCTGCTGCAGAGCCCCGAACGGCTGCGCGAGCGCTTCGACCTCGACGTGCGCGTGCGCACGAGCGCCCTCGAGATCGACCGCGTCGCGGGCGAGCTCGTGGTGGAGGGGCCGGAGGGCGTCGAGCGTCTGCCCTATGACGAGCTCGTGCTCGCCACGGGGGCCGCCCCCATCCGTCCCGAGATCCCCGGTGCCGAGCGTGCGCACGTGCTGCGCGACCTCGCCGACCTCGACGGCATCATGGCCGCGCTCGAGCGCGGCGCCCGGAACGCCGTCGTGCTGGGCGGCGGGTTCGTCGGCATCGAGGTCGTCGAGAACCTGCACGCGCGGGGCGTGCGCGTGACGCTCGTGCAGCGCGCGGGGCAGTTGCTCGGCGGTTTCGACCCCGAGATGGTGGCGCCGCTCGCGGAGGCCATGATCGAGGCGGGGGTCGAGCTGCGGTTCGGGGCCGAGGCCACCGCGATCGAGTCCGACCGCGTGCTGCTCGACGACGGCAGCGAGGCGCAGGCCGACCTCGTGATCGCGGCGATCGGCATCCGTCCGGAGGCCGACCTCGCCCGCGCGGCCGGCCTCGCCCTCGGGCCCTCGGGCGGCGTGCTCGTCGACGCGGAGTTCCGCACGGACGACCCGCGGATCCGGGCCGTCGGCGACGTCGCCGAGAAGGCGGATGCGGTGCTCGGCGGCACCCGATCCGTGCCGCTCGGCGGCCCCGCGAACCACCACGGACGTCTCGTCGCCGACGCCATCGCGGGTCTTCCCGTGCGCGTGGAGCCGTCGATCGGGGTCGCCATCATCGGCGCCTTCGGCGTGACCGCGGCCCTTGCCGGCGCGAGCGAGACCCGGCTGCGCGAGGCCGGGCGCGCGCACCGCGTCGTGCACACGCATCCGCTGGACCACGTCGGCTACTACCCCGGCGCCCAGGCGATGTCGCTCAAGCTGCTCATCGACGCCGACGACGACCGCATCCTCGGCGCGCAGGCGGTGGGCGGCGAAGGGGTCGACCGTCGCATCGACGTCATCGCGACGGCCATGCGCGGCGGCGTGACCGCGAGCGCCCTCGCCACCCTCGAACTCGCCTACGCCCCGCAGTACGGTGCCGCGAAAGACGCCGTCAACATGCTCGGCTACGTGGCCGACAACCGGCGTTCTGGCGAGCGCGCCATCCAGTGGCACGAGCTGGATGCGGCGCTCGCCGCGGGTGAGCGCCTGATCGACGTGCGCGGTGCGGGGCAGCTCGCCGAGGGGCTCATCCCCGGGGCCGAGTGGATCCCGGTCGAGGAGCTGCGCGCTCGTGTCGACGAACTGCGCGCGGGGCCTGTCGTCGTGCACTGCCGTGTCGGGCAGGGAGCCCACACCGCCGTGCGGCTGCTGGAGGCCTACGGCGTCGAGGTCCGGAACCTCGACGGCGGCTACCTCACCTGGCGCGCCGGAGTGGCGGCACGAGAACTCGCGGGCGGCACCGTGCTCGCCGCGGAGAACGGAGAGAACAGATGAAGACCATCGAAGCGACCGAGCTGGCCGCCCTCGGCGACGACGCCACGATCATCGACGTGCGTCAGCCCGACGAGTACGAGGCGGCCCGCGTCGCCGGCGCCACCCTCATCCCGCTCGGCGAGCTCACCGGGCGCCTCGACGAGCTGCCCGCCGACCGCACGCTCTACATCATGTGCCACTCGGGCGGACGCAGCGCCCAGGCCACCGCGTTCCTCGAGGCGCAGGGCATCGACGCCGTCAACGTCGCGGGCGGCATCACCGCGTGGGCAGGCGCCGGCCTGCCGGTCGAGCAGGGGATGGACTGATGGCCTGGTTCCGCCGCACCTCGGTGGGCACGACCCAGGCGCGCGCCCTGCTCGACGCCGGTGCGGTGCTCGTCGACGTGCGCTCGCCGCAGGAGTGGAAGGCCGAGCACGCGCCCGCTGCGCGGCACATTCCGCTCGACCAGCTCGACCGGCGCGCCGGGAGCCTGCCAGCCGACACCCCCATCGTCGTCATGTGCCACTCGGGGGTGCGGTCCGCGCGCGGTGCCGCGATCCTCCGGGCGCAGGGTGTGGACGCCCACAGCCTGCGCGGAGGCATCATCGCGTGGAAGCGGGCGGGCGAGCGTGTGACGGGAGGCGGGCGGTGACCGCCGCCGGGCCGGCATCCGGGGATGCGGAGCGCCGGGCCATCGCCAACCGGCTCAAGCGGGCCGAGGGGCAACTGCGCGCGCTGATCGCCGCGGTCGAACGCGGCGAGGACTGCCGTGCCGTCGTCACGCAGCTCTCGGCCGTGTCATCCGCGCTCGACCGCGCGGGCTTCGCGATCGTGGCCGGCGCGATGCGCGAGTGCGCGGCGCGTGCCGACGGCGAGGAATCCGCCGAGGGCGAGCTCAGCATCGCCGAGCTGGAGAAGCTCTTCCTGACGCTCGCCTGAAGCGCGCCCTGTCAGAGGGATCGCGTGACGAGGGCAGCGGCCAGCTCGGCGGCAGCGCGCCTCACCTCGGACACGTCATCGTCGCGGTACTCCTCGTCGAGCACCGCGACGAGGGCGCACGGGCGGGAGCCGACGCGCAGCACGACGACCGCGCCGGTCGAGGCGGTGAGGGTCAGATGGTCCGTGGTGCCGATCCGCAACTCGCGCACGACCGCATCCGCGAGCGCCTGCAGCGTGCTCGCCATGCTTGCGAGCCGTTGTCCCGAAGAGGCGCTCGGCACCCGGGCGATCTCGAAGCCGTCGTCGGTGAGCACGACCGCCGAGCGCAGCGTGCGGCACGCGGCCGCGAGGCCGGCCAGCGCCGAGCTCGCCGCGGAGACCACCCTCGGATCGTGATGCAGCGGCACGGGTGCGCCGGTCATGTGCCCGCGGCCGCGAGCGCCTGGCGCGTCTCGATGTCTGCGATGAGCGAGAGCAGCAGCGTGCGCATCTGCTCCTGGTCGCGCGCGTCGACCGCGAACACGGGCGTGATGCGGTCGGGGAGCACCGCGCGCGCCGTCGCGACGATGCGGTCGCCGATGTCGGTGCGCTGCACGTCGTAGCGCGTCACGCCGACCACCACGCCGCCGCGGATCGCGAGGCTGGCGAAGGCGGTGAGCTGCTCGTGCACGTGGCGCTCGGGTTCGGGGGAGTCGGCGTTGACGAGCACGATGAGGCCCATCGCCCGCTCGCGCAGGATCTCCCACATGAAGTCGAAGCGCGCCTGCCCCGGCACGCCGTAGAGGCGCACCTTGTCGGGGTCGAGGTCGATCTCGCCGTAGTCGAGCGCGACCGTCGTGGTCGGCTTGTCGACGGTGGAGCGGTCGGAGTTCGCGGCCTCCGTCGAGACCACCTCGATCTCGCTCAGCGAGCGGATGGCGGTGGTCTTGCCTGCCCCCATCGGACCGGCGAACAGGATGACGTACTCGGCCATCAGCTCATCCGGAAGCGCCGCCGCAGTCGCTGGAACAGGCTGCCCTCGCCAAGGGCAGCGGGTGCGGCGCTCGAGGTGAGGGTCGCGGCGGGAGCGACCCCCAGAATGCCCATCAGACTGAGCGCGTTCACGAGCGTGCGCGTGGTCTCGATGCCGCGGCCCGAGAGCGCGGCCAACTGCTCGATCGTGAGCAGGGTGTTGGCGAGCATCGCCGTCTGACGGATGTGATCGGTTTCCGGCAGCAGCGTGGTCCAGTTGGGCCACCGGGTCAGCCAGTAGCCGTCGCCCTCCTCGAGCCAGGGGGCAAGCCGCTCGGGGAAGGCAGCGCGTCCCACCTTCCAGAGCAGCTCGTCGAGGCTGCGCCCCGGCAGCTCGAACGGCGCGGGCGCCGTCGCGCCGACCAGCTCGACCGAGACGACGACCCCTGTCGGGTTGTCGGGGAAGCGCTCCAGCTCGAGCAGCCAGTCGTACGCCTGGTGACGCACGTCGATCCGGATCGTCGGATGACCGGACACCCCCAGCTCGATGAGCATCGGCACGCGCGTCGACTGCACCGAATGCAGGGTCAGAGCAGCACCGGCCCAGCCGAGCTCGGGGACGGCACCGGTACCGGCGGGAAGCGCGGACTGGCCGTTGGCCAGCTGCGTCGGTACCGGGGGAAGCGTCCCCTCGCTCGCCGGGTCGGCACGGTGGCGGGCGCGACGGGGCGACTCATCCGGCTCCGCGAAGCCGGTGGGCGCGGTCGATCGCACCTGCGGCTGTGCACGCGCGGTGGAAATGTGGGTCGTCCAGGAGTGACCGTCCCACCACCTGAGCTGCGGAGCGCCCAGAGGGTCGGGATACCAGCCTGCCCGGACCTGGGTGTCGGTCACGAGTAGCTCTTCGGATCGTATGGGGAGGGATGCGTGGTGCGCCCCTCGGTTATCGGGTGATGCTCACGATATCCGAGTGGCACTCCGCTGCTCGCGCCCCCGAGAGGGGGTCAGCCTCAGGTCGCGGCGTCGCGAGCCTGCGCCGCCAGGGCGCGCTCGACGCCGGCGAGCACCTCGACGACCATCCGGCGGAGCGCCGCCGGCTCCTCGTTGGCCGCGAGCCAGGCGCGGCTCGCCTCCACGAGCTCCGCCGTCGCCAGGGTGCTCGGGTAGAAGCCCTCCACGATGTACTGCGCGAGCTGGAAGCTGCGCTCGTCCCAGACGCGACGGATCGAGTCGAAGTAGAGCGGCACGAGCGGTGCGAGCGCGCTCGGGTCGTTGGTGTGCGTGAAGCCGAGCGCCATGTTGCGCAGGATCACGTTCGAGAGGGATGCGTCGGTGAGCGCCGCCCGCAGCGTCGCCTCCTTCGCGTCGGGGCTCGGAACGGTCGCGCGTGCGCGAGCCGCCGCCTGCTGCCCGTTCGCCGTGTCGTCCTTCGCGAGTGCCGCCGCGATCTCGGGCTCGCCCGCGGCGCCGACGAGCACGAGACCCTCGAGCAGCTCCCAGCCGAGGTCGGTGTCGATCTCGAGGCCGTCGAGTGCGAGCTCGCCGCTGCGCAACCGCTGCAGCACCGTCGCGTGCTCGGCGGTCGAGGCGATGTTCGCGAAGAACTTCACGAACTGGAACTGCGCATCCGACCCCGCCTCGGCATCCTGGGCGAGCTGCCACAGCGCGTCGCCCACCTCGCGGATGGTGGCCGCGCGGGTCGCGGGGTCGACGTAGAGCCTGGCCGTCAGCACGAGCTGGCCGAGGGTGAGCCGCATCGTGGTCGACTCGGTCTCCGCCCCGATGTTCTCGAGCACGAGTCGCACGTAATCGCGCCCCGCGATCTCGCCGTCGCGCGTCGAATCCCACGCGGAACCCCAGACGAGGGCGCGGGCGAGCGGGTCCTGGATGCGCGAGAGCGCGTCGAGCGCGATGCGGAACGACGCGTCGTCCATGCGGATCTTCGCGTAGGCGAGGTCGTCGTCGTTGAGCAGCACGAGCGCGGGCTTCGCGAGGCCGACGAGCTCGGGGATGTCGTTCCACTCGCTCGCGGCGAGGTCGAACTCGTGCCGGTGCACCCGCACGAGCGGCGCATCCGCGGCCTCCGAGGCGAGGTCGTAGAAGCCGATCGCCATGCGGTGCTGACGCAGCGTCGGGTAGTCGGGGTGGGCGCTCTGACGCACGCGGAACGCGGTGATGACGCCGGCCGCATCCGTCTCGATCTCGGGCTTCAGGGTGTTCACGCCCGAGGTCTCGAGCCACTGGGCCGAGAAGGCGGAGAGGTCGCGGCCCGAGCTCTTCTCGAGCTCGCGCAGCAGGTCGGCGAGCTCGGTGTTGCCGTAGGCGTGCGCGCGGAAGTAGGCGCCGACGCCCGCGAAGAAGGCGTCGATGCCGACCCAGGCGGCGAGCTGCTTGAGCACCGAGCCGCCCTTGGCGTAGGTGATGCCGTCGAAGTTGACCTGCACGTCGTCGAGGTCGCGGATGTCGGCCACCACGGGGTGGGTGCTCGGCAGCTGGTCCTGGCGGTAGGCCCAGCTCTTCTCCATCGCCTGGAAG
Source organism: Leifsonia xyli (assembly GCA_003243275.1). Classification (GTDB taxonomy): domain Bacteria; phylum Actinomycetota; class Actinomycetes; order Actinomycetales; family Microbacteriaceae; genus Homoserinibacter. The sequence goes on from QFQR01000006.1 coordinate 118,379, forward strand.
GTGGTCCAGGCCTCGGTCCACTCGGTGGCCTCGGCGGTCGCGATGGTGGAGGCCCACTCGGCGAACGACTCGTTGAGCCACAGGTCGTTCCACCACTTCATGGTCACCAGGTCGCCGAACCACATGTGGGCGAGCTCGTGCAGGATCGTGACGACGCGGCGCTCCTTGACGGCATCCGTCACCTTCGAGCGGAACACGTAGGTCTCGGTGAAGGTGACCGCGCCGGCGTTCTCCATGGCGCCCGCGTTGAACTCGGGCACGAAGAGCTGGTCGTACTTGACGAAGGGGTACGGGTAGCCGAACTTCTCCTCGAAGTAGGCGAAGCCCTTCCGGGTGATGTCGAAGACGTAGTCGGCGTCGAGGTAGCCGAAGAGCGACTTGCGGGCGAAGACGCCGAGCGGGATGGTGCGGCCGTCGGAGCTCGTGAGCTCGGAGCGCACCACCTCGTAGGGCCCCGCGATGAGGGCCGTGATGTAGCTGGAGATGCGCGGCGTCGGAGCGAAGCGCCAGATCGCGGTGCCGTTGCCGAGGTTCTCGGGTTCGGGCGTGGGGGAGTTCGAGACCAGCTGCCAGGCATCGGGAGCCGTGACGGTGAAGCGGAACTCCGCCTTCAGGTCGGGCTGCTCGAAGACGCTGTAGACGCGACGGCTGTCGGGCACCTCGAACTGGGAGTAGAGGTACACCTCGCCGTCGACCGGGTCGACGAAGCGGTGCAGGCCCTCGCCCGTGTTCGTGTAGGCGAAGTCCGCGATCACGGTGAGCTCGTTGACCGGCGCGAGGCCGTCGAGTGCGATGCGCGCGCCGTCCGCGACGTCGGTGCCGAGCTCGGAGCCGTTCAGCACGACCGAGTGCACCTTCTCGGTGATCGCGTCGATGAAGGTCGAGGCACCCGCGGATGCCGTGAAACGCACGGTCGTGCGCGAGCGGAACGTCGTCGGGCCCGTGGTCAGATCGAGCTCGACGTCGTAGCTCTCGACCTCGACGAGCGCCTGGCGCTCCTGGGCTTCGATGCGGGTGAGGTTCTCTCCAGGCACGCGCGCACTCCTTCAGGCTCCGTGGATCGTGTCCGCCTGCCAGCCTAAGCGTTCGGCTGTCCTATGGAGCGTTCAGTCGACTCGCAGCACGCGCATAGCCGCGGCCGAAAGCTCCCGAGGTTCGCGGTGGTCATCTGAGCACATCAGAACCTGAGGAGGCACCCCATGAACACGCAACCGCTTCCCGACGCCGCCGCATCCGAGCCCGACGTCCCTTCGCCTCTCGGCGCCGCGAGTCCGCGGCGGCCCTGGTATCGGCGTCCGCTGCCGGTGGCGTGCACGGCGGCCGCCGCCGTCGTGCTCATCGGCGGCACGCTCGTGCTCGGCGCGCCGCTCTCCTCGCTCGGCTCCGCGGCGGCGAGCACGCAGGCGCTCGTCGCCGGACCGGGCCAGCGCGCACCCGGCTCGTCCGGCATCGGCGGCTCCTTCGGCGGTGCGGCCGCATCCGACTCGACCGTCGCCGACGCGACGACCGCGGATGCCGACGAGTCGACGGGTGTCGTGCTCATCGACACCGAGCTCGGCTACCAGGACGCCGCGGCCGCGGGCACCGGCATGGTGCTGACGAGCGACGGCCTCGTGCTCACCAACAACCACGTGATCGAGGGCTCCACCGAGATCACCGTGACGGTCGCCTCCACGGGCGAGACGTACACGGCCACCGTCGTCGGCACGGATGTCGAGGACGACGTCGCGCTGCTCCAGCTCCAGGGGGCGTCGGGGCTCGCGACCGTCGACATCGACGACGACGCGGAGACCGTCGGCGACGACGTCACCGCGGTCGGCAACGCATCCGGCGGCGGCGTGCTCATGGCGGCCGACGGCGAGATCACCGCCCTCGACACGACCGTCACGACCTCCGCCGAGGGCAGCGTCGCGGGCGAGACCCTCGACGGCATGATCGAGATCGTCGCGGATGTCGTGGCGGGCGACTCGGGCGGCGCGCTGCTCGACGACGAGGGCGAGGTCGTCGGCATGACGACCGCGGCCTCCACCGGCACCGCGACCACCGTGGCCTACGCGATCCCGATCGAGGACGCGCTCGCGATCGTCGACCAGATCCTCGCGGGCGATGAGAGCAACGGCGTCGAACTGGGTGCCCCCGCCTTCCTCGGGGTGGGCATCGCGAGCACCCAGAGCACCTCCGGAAACGGCGGCCGCTCGGGAGGCTCGACCACGACGAGCGGTGCGACCATCGCGGGCGTCTACGCCGACACCCCCGCCGCGGAGGCGGGCCTCGAGGCCGGCGACACCATCACGGCCGTCGACGGTGTCGCGGTGGCCGACGCCGACGCGCTCTCGGAGCTGCTCTCCGGCTACCAGCCCGGAGACGCTGTCACGATCACCTGGACCGACACCACGGGCGCCAGCTACTCGGCGATGGTCACGCTCATCGCCGGGCCGGCCGCGTAGGCGGCCCCTCGTGCGTCCGGTTCGGCCCAGAGGCGCTCCTTTCGCCGGCCGGCCGGACGCACGAGCGACTCGACGTCGTCGACCGCGAGGGTCAGCATCCGGATGAGCACGGTGTCGGGATCGGAGATGCACGCGCGGGAGACCCCCACGACAGCGGTCGCCACGATGAGCTCGCAGCTGACCGCGTCGAGCCGCGGCGAGTGGGGCGCGATGACCGCGACGTTCTCGCGGGCCCAGCGGGCGGCATCCGGAACCTGGTCGAGCACGCGGTGCGCCTCGTCGCGGAGGTCGTGCGAGGGCACCCCCCGCTTCTCGAGCAGGGCGCAGATCGCGATGAGTCCGACGGCGAGCACCCGCTGCCGCTCCATGCTCGCCACCGGCAGGGCGACGATCGCGGCACGCAGCGCCACGACGAGTGCGAGCTCGCTGCCGCCGCGCAACCCGACGACGCGCGGGATGAGCAGGGCGAGCTCGTCACGCCGACCGTCGGCCACCAGGTCGTTGACCCCGCGGGCGAGCGCGGCGAGCGAGCGGTCGGTGCACGCCGGATGGTCGCTCCAACGTTCGCCCGCCAGGTAGGAGGCGAACTCCATGAAACACGCGCCGCGGCGCGGACTGCGGTGCCTGCCCGCCGAGAGGTGGGGCATGACATCCGGGACGAAACTGGTGCGTTTGCGCATCGAGATCACCTCGCGGTCGTTCGTGTCTCGATTCTGCTCCTCCTCGCCGATCCGTGCCAGGGGCGGCGACGGGGTCGGTGCGGACTCCTAGACTCGACGCGTGCGCATCCACATCGCGACCGATCACGCGGGCCTCGACTTCAGCCGGACCCTCCAGCAGCACCTCGCCGAGGCCGGCCACGAGGTGGTCGACCACGGGCCGCAGAGCTACGAGCCGCTCGACGACTACCCGAGCTTCTGCATCAACGCGGCCCGCGCCGTGGTGCGCGACCAGCGCTCCGGCGTCGAGACGCTCGGCGTCGTGTTCGGCGGCTCGGGCAACGGCGAGCAGATCGCCGCCAACAAGGTCGAGGGGGTGCGCGCGGCGCTCGTCTGGAACATCTCCACCGCCGAGCTCGCGCGCGAGCACAACGACGCCAACGTCATCTCGATCGGCGCGCGCCAGCACACCGTCGAGGAGGCGATCTCCTTCATCGACCGCTTCATCGCCACCCCGTTCTCGGGCGAGGAGCGCCACGCCCGCCGCATCGCGCAGCTCGCCGAGTACGAGACCACGGGGCGCATCGTCGGCCACGACATCGAGTAGCCGTGCCCGAAGGTCACTCCGTCCACCGGATCGCGCGGCAGTTCGCGGCCAACTTCGTGGGCGCGCCCGTCGCGGTGAGCTCGCCCCAGGGCCGCTTCGCGGCCGGGGCCGCGCAGCTCGACGGGCACGAGATCGTGCAGGCGAAAGCCGTCGGCAAGCAGCTGTTCCTCGAGTTCGACCACGGCCTCTGGCTGCGGGTGCACCTCGGCATGTACGGGGCCTGGGACTTCTCGGGCGACATCTCGGTGGACGCCACCATCGCATCCGCGAACGGGCGCATGGGGCAGACGAACCAGCGGGGAACCGTCGTCGACACCGTCGTCGGTGCCCACGAGGACTCGCCCTGGTCGATCGGCGCACCGCGGCGCACCCGGCTGCGGATGGCGGAGGCGGAGAAGCTCGGCGCCGAGCTCGAGAGCTGGCCGCCCGAGCCGGTCGGTGCCGTGCGGGTGCGGTTGCTGACCGAGACGGCCTGCGCCGATCTGCGCGGCCCGACCGCCTGCGAGGTGCAGACGATCGAGGAGGTCGACCGCACGATCGCGAAGCTCGGCCCGGATCCGATGGTCGACGAGGCGGCGGAGGGCGAGGAGCGCTTCACGACGGTCGTGCGGAAGAAGCCCACGCCGATCGCACTGCTGCTGATGGACCAGTCGGTGGTCTCCGGCATCGGGAACGTCTACCGCGCCGAACTGCTGTTCCGGGCACGACTCGACCCCTTCCGTCCGGGTCGCGAGGTGCCTGAGGAGCTCGTGCGGGCACTCTGGCGCGACTGGGTGCACCTGCTCGGCATCGGCGTCGCCACCGGCCAGATGCTCACCATGGACGACCTCGACGAGGAGGCCTACGCGCGCGCCCTGGCATCCCGCGACGACCGGCACTGGGTGTACCACCGCACGGGCGAACCATGCCGCGTCTGCGGAACCGGCATCGCGATGGCCGAGCTGGGCGGCCGCAAACTGTACTGGTGCCCGAACTGCCAGTCGTGAGGAGTCGCTGATGCGCCACACGCCCCACTACCTGCTGAACGACGTCGACGAGGTCAAGCGCCTCATCCGCGAGAACCCGTGGACGACGTACGTCTCGCACACCGCGAACGGGCTCGTCGCCTCGCACTACGCGACCCTGCTGGAGGAGACGGACGACGACACCATCTCGATCGTCTCCCACTTCGGACGTCCGGACGAGCTCGCCCACGAGCTCGGCCAGCACGAGGTGCTCGTGATCGTGCAGGGACCGCACGGCTACATCTCGCCCGGCTGGTATGCGGAGGGCGACTTCATCCCCACCTGGAACCACGTCACGGCGCACCTCTACGGGGTGCCGGAGATCCTGTCGGCGGAGGAGAACTTCGCGATCCTGCATCGGCTCACCGACCACTTCGAGCAGCGGATGCCGCAGCCGCGTTCGCTGCACATCGACGAGCCGTACGCCGAGCGGGTGGCGAAGGGCACGGTGGGGCTGCGCATCAAGGTGACGCGGTTCGATGCGCGTGCGAAGCTCAGCCAGAACAAGCCGGAGGGGGTGCGCGCCACGATCATCGACGCGCTCGCCGGTGACGGGCCGTACGCGCATCCTCCGCTCGCCGCGGAGATGCGGCGCCTCGAGGACCGCCGCGGGTGAGCGCCCTGCTGCTCACCGGGGTGCGGCTCGTCGGCGCCGAGCGCACCGCCGCCGCGCCGGTCGAGGTGCTGCTGCGGGGCGGGGAGATCGCCGCGATCGGCCCCGACGTCGCCGAACCGGGCGTCGAACGGCTCGCGCTCGACGGGCGCTACCTCGCCCCTGGCATGTGGGACGGCCACGTGCACCTCGGCCAGTGGGCGGCGATGTCGCGTCGCCTCGACCTCTCGGGTGCGGGGTCCGCGGCGGAGGTCGCGGCGCTCGTGCGGGCGCGCGTCGCCGCCGGATGGCGCGCAGGGGAGATCCTGATCGGCTACGGCTTCCGCGACGCGCTCTGGCCGGATGCGCCGAGCGCCGAATCGCTCGAGAACGGCGAGGTGGCCGTCGCGCTCGTCTCGGGAGACGTGCACACCGTGTGGTCGAACCGGGCGCTGCTCGGTCGCGTCGGCCTGCCGGATGAGGCCTGGTGGCTCAAGGAGCAGGCGGCGTTCGACCTCAACGTGCGGCTCTCGGCAACCGACGAGGCGACGCTCGACGCCTGGGTCGCGGATGCGGCGCGTGCGGCATCCGCCCGCGGGGTGACGGGCGTCGTCGACCTCGAGATGAGCGATGCGGTGGCCTCGTGGGGACGGCGGGTGGCCGCGGGGCTGCGCGCGCTGCGGGTGCGGGCAGGCGTCTACCCGGTCGACCTCGACGCGGTGCGGGCGCGCGGGCTGCGCTCGGGCGACGCGATCCCCGGCACGGACGGGCTCGCCACCGTCGGCTGGTTCAAGCTCTTCACCGACGGCGCGCTCAACTCCCGCACCGCCTGGTGCGTGGATCACTACCCGGACGGCGGTGCGGGCCTCCCGAGCTATGCGGATGCGGAGCTGCTCGCCCTCGCGCGCGAGGCCCTCGCGGCGGGACTGGTTCCGACGATCCACGCGATCGGCGACCGTGCCGTCACGCAGGCGCTCGACACCTTCGCATCCCTCGCCGTGCCGGCCGCCGCGGGCCTCGCGCCGCGCATCGAGCACGCTCAGCTCGTGCTGCCCGCCGACCTGCCGCGCTTCGCGGCGCTCGGCGTGCACGCGAGCGTGCAGCCGGAGCATGCGATGGACGACCGCGACGTCGCCGACCACCACTGGGCGGGGCGCACCGCACGCGCCTTCCCGTATCGGGCGCTGCTCGAGGCGGGCGCGGTGCTCGAGTTCGGCTCGGACGCGCCCGTCGCGCCGCTCGACCCGTGGGTCACCCTCGCCGCCGCCGTCACCCGCTCGCGCGACGGGCGCGCGCCGTGGCACCCGGAGCAGGCGCTCGCGCTGCCGGATGCGTTGCGCGCCTCCTGGGGCGGGGTGCGCGGGATCGAGGTGGGCGGGCTCGCCGACCTCGCGATCCTCGATGCCGACCCGCACGCGACGGAGCCGGATGCGCTGCGCACGATGCCCGTGCACGGCACGGTCGTCGCGGGGCTGCTCGCGGGGGCGTAGTGCGGCGGCGGGTTTCGATACGCCGCTACGCGGCTACTCAACCAGCGGTATTGCGCCGCCGCCGCCGCACCCCGATCCCGCTGCTCGCGTAGCCGCGCGGCCCCGCTCCCCCGCTGGTTGAGTAGCCGCGCAGCCCCGCTCTCCCGCTGGTTGAGTAGCCGCGCAGCCCCGCTCTCCCGCTGGTTGAGTAGCCGCGTAGCGGCGTATCGAAACCACGGGGGGCACCGCCTGAGGGCGGTGCCCCCCGTACGGTCGGTCCCGTGGAACCTCAGCTCGCGAGGTGCGCGAACAGGAACCAACGGTCCTTGTCGAGCCCCTTCGCGATCTCGATCGCGATGTCCTGCGAGGCCAGGTCGAGCTCGTCGAGCTCGTCGACGGCGGTGCGCACGAGCTCGAGCGTCGCGTCGATCTGGGCGATCACGGCGGCGATGGTCGCATCCGACTGCGAGAAGCCGTCGGTGAGCGCCGGGGTGGTGGCCTTCGCGGCGACCGTCTGCACGCGCGCGTCGACGGGGAGCCCGAGGGCGACGATCCGCTCGGCGGCGAGGTCGGCCCAGTCCTGGGCGTGGTCGACGAGCACGTCGAGGAACTCGTGCACGCCGATGAAGTTGGCGCCGCGCACATGCCAGTGCGCCTGCTTGCCGTCGATCGCGAGGGCCTGGAGGTTGATGACGACGGGGCTCAGGAACTGGGCGACGCCGGCGCTCGCGTCCGGGCTCAGGGAGGTGGTGGGGATCGTCGTGGTCTTGGTGTCGGTCATCGTCTCGTCTCCTTCTCGGCCGGTGTTGCGGCCTTCGTCGAATTCAACGGTACTCAGCCTCGTGCATTCCGCAACGAAGATGAGGCTGTCCTGACCGCGTTCTCAGCCTCGGTGCTCGAGGCGGTACACGGCCGCCTGCGTGCGTCGTTCCATGCCGAGCTTCGCGAGCAGTCCCGAGACGTAGTTCTTGACGGTCTTCTCGGCGAGCCCCAGCCGTTCCCCGATCTGCCGGTTGGTGAGCCCTTCCGTGATGAGGTCGAGCACTTGCCGTTCGCGCAGGGTCAGCTCGGGCTCGTCGCCCCTGGGCGCCGCGAACGATTCCGCGATCCGCTCCGACACCTGCGCCGAGAGCAGCGTGCCGCCCGCGGCGACCTTGCGCACACCCTCGATGAGACCCCGCGCCCTGATCTCCTTCAGCACGTAGCCGGACGCCCCCGCGAGCACCGCGGAACGGCTCGCCTCGTCGTCGTCGTAGGCGGTGAGCATGAGGCAGCGCACCTCGGGCAGGGCCGAGCGGATCGCGCGGCACAGCTCGATGCCGTCGCCGTCGGGCAGGCGCACGTCGAGCACCACGACATCCGGCTTCACGACCTCGATCTTGGCGAGGGTGCCGCGCACCTGGCCCGCCTCGCCCACCACCTGGAGGTCGCGTTCGGCGTCGATGAGGTCGGCGATGCCGCGCCGAACGATCTCGTGGTCGTCGACGAGGAAGACGCGGGTCACAGCGGGGCCTTTCGGGATGCGGTGGAGACGGATGCCGTCCAATGCGCGCGGGTGCCGCCCGTCGGCCGGGCGACCAACTCGAAGCTACCGTCTCGACGCCGGGCACGCTCCTCCAGGTTGCGGGTGCCGGATGCGCGGCGTGCTCCCGCGGGGAGCCCGACGCCGTCGTCGTCGACCGTCACCGTGACGGTGTCGTCGTCGACCGTGACGGAGACCTCGACCCTTTCGGCGTCGGCGTGCCGGGCGGCGTTGGCGAGGCATTCCCGCACGACGGCGACGACGTCGTCGGCGAGGGCTCCCCGCACGAGCAGGTCGACGGTGCCGGCGAAGGTCACGAGCGGTGGGTTGCGCAGCCCGGGGGCGGCATCCGAGGCCACGTCGAGCAGTCGGTAGCGCAGCCCCCCGTCCGAGCCCGCGCGGGGCGCGAGCGCGAAGATCGCGGTGCGGATCTCGCTGATGGCCGCGTCGATCGCGTCGATCTGGGTGCCGATCGCCTCGGCCGCCTCGGGTGTGCGCGCGGCGACCGACTGCAGCGCGAGTCCCGTGCCGAAGAGTCGCTGGATGACGTGGTCGTGCAGGTCGCGCGCGATGCGGGAGCGATCCTCGGCGAGCACGAGCCGCTGGCGGTCGGCGCGGCCCCTGGTCAGCTCGATCGCGATGCCCGCCTGGAGTGCGAACTCGGCGGCCATGGTGCGTTCCGCATCCGTGAACCGCGAGGTCTCGGCGCGCCGGTAGACGCTGAGGGCTCCGAGCACGTGCTCGTCGGCGCGCACCGGCAGCGCCATGGCGGCGCTCGGGCCGGGGCGCAGCACCGACTCGCCCGGCTCGTCGGTGTCGGTCGAGGCGATCGCCCCGGTCGCGATGGCGCGACCCGAGAGCGTGCCCTCCGCCGGGTAGCGGCGGCCGACGAGCTCGTCGGCGCCGACCCCCCGTGCCGTGTCGACGCGCAGCATGGCCGTGCCGTCGTCGACGCCGTCGGCGACGATCACGCACACGAGCTCGCTCTCGATCACCGAGGCGACCCGCTCGGCGAGCACCGCGAGGATGTCGACGGTGTCCTCCGAGAGCAGCGCCGCGGTCACCTCCGCGAGCGCCGTCGACCACCGTTCGCGGCGCACCTGCTCGTCGAACAGCCGTGCGTTCTCGATCGCGATCGCGGCGATAGCGGCGAGCGAGCCGACGAGGCGCTGATCCTCGGCCGAGAACTCGGGTCCGCCGTGCCGGTTGGTGAGGTAGAGGTTGCCGAAGACACTGTCGCGGATGCGGATCGGCACCCCGAGGAAGGCGTCCATGTGCGGGTGGTGGGCGGGGAAGCCGACCGAGCGCGGGTCGTCGGCGAGGTGGGGGAGGCGGATCGGCTCACCCGTGTCGATGACGGCGCCGAGCAGCCCGTGGCCGTGCGGGAGGTCGCCGACCGCGGCGACCTCGGGGGGCGCCATGCCGACGTGCACGAAGCGCTCGAGGGTGCCGTCGGATGCGATGACCCCGAGCGCCCCCCAGCGGGCCGAGACGAGCTCGACGGCCGCCTCGATGATGCGCTCGAGAACCTGGTCGAGCTCGAGTTCGCCGATCACCTGCGGCACGACCTCGAGCAGGCGGTGCAGTCGGGGTTCGTCGGCGACAGGGTCGGGCATGGTTCCAGTTTCTCAGGCTCGCGGCAGCCCCACGTGCTCCGCGTCGCGGGACCTTGGGCCCGTGTTCGGTGCGCATCCGGATGCGAGCCTCGAGGGGTGACTTCCCGCTACGTCGTCGGCGTCGATGGCTCCGAGCCGTCGGCGACCGCTCTCGCCTGGGCGGTGCGGCACGCTCGCCGCGACGGTGCCCGTCTCGCGCTCGTGCATGTGGCCGACCCGGATCAGACGATGCACGGGCTCGCGCTTCTGGACGAGGCGGAGACCGCGGGGGAGCGGCTGCTCGCCGAGACGGCGGGCGGCATCCGCTCCCGGCATCCGGAGCTGGAGGTGTCGACCGAGCTGCTGAGCGGGGTGCCGGTGTGGACGATCGCCGAGTGGGCCGAGCCGGAGGACACGGTCGTCGTCGGCACCGGCAAGACGGGCTACGTGTCGGGTCGCGTGCTCGGGTCGCGCAGCGTGCAGTTCGCGCTGGCTGCGCCCGGGGATGTCGCGGTGGTGCCGGTGTTCGATCCGCGGTTCCGCGAGGGTGTGGTGGCGGGCGTCGACCGGGCCTCGACGGCGGCGCTCATCGGCGCGCGGGCGGCGCGTGAGGCGGCGGAACGCGGCACGCGGCTGACGCTCGTGCATGCCGTGCCTGCGCACCTCGCATCCCTGTCGCGCAGTGAGGGGGAGAGCCCGCTCGCGCTCGCGGCGGAGGCCGCGCTCGCCGTGGAGGGGATGCTGGAGATCCGCTCGCGGCTCTCCACCCGGCCGCCGGCGGAGGCGCTGCTCGACGCCTCCCGCGGCTGCGCGCTGCTCGTGGTGGGCCCGGGCGCTGCCCCACGCCTGCCCTTCGCGACGGCGCCGGGCGCTCCGAGCCGGGCACCCCTCGGCACGACCCTCAACGCGGTGCTGCTGAATGCCAACTCACCCGTGCTCGTCGCACGCCTCCCTCGCTGAGTGGTCGGTTTCTGGCCTCAAACCGCCGGTTTGAGGCCAGAAACCGACCACTCAGGGGCTGTGGGCGCGAGCCCCGCAGCGGCTCAGCGGGCGGCGGCGCGGGTCTCGCGCGCGATCTCGAGTTCCTCGTTGGTGGGCACCACGAGCACGGCGGCGGGTGAGCCCTCGGGCGAGATGAACCGCGGATCGGGGGAGCGGATCGCGTTCCGGGCCGGGTCGACCGCGAGCCCGAGGAAGCCGAGGCCGGCGACCGCGCGACGCCGCACGACCTCCGAGTTCTCCCCGACGCCCGCCGTGAACACGAGCGCATCGATCCCGCCGAGCACGGCCGCGTAGGCGCCGATGTAGTGCCGCAGCCGGTGCACGTACACGTCGAGCGCGTGACCGGCCGGGGCCTCGCCCGCCTCGGCGGCGTCGACGATCTCCCGCATGTCGCTGCGACCGGCGAGCCCCAGAAGCCCCGAGCGCTTGTTGAGCAGCTCGTCGAGCTGGGCGATCGTGAAACCGTGCTCGCGCGCCAGATAGAGCGGGATCGCGGGGTCGATGTCGCCCGAGCGGGTGCCCATCACGAGCCCCTCGAGCGGCGTCATCCCCATCGAGGTGTCGACCGAGCGGCCCCCCTGGATCGCGGTGGCGGAGGCCCCGTTGCCGAGATGCAGCACGACGAGCTTGAGCTCGGGGTCGCCCACCCGGCTGAGGGTCTCGGCGGCGACCCGCGACACGTAGCGGTAGGAGGTGCCGTGGAAGCCGAAGCGCCGGATGCGGGTGCGCGCCGCGACCTCGGCGTCGATCGCGTAGTCGCGGGAGGCGGGCGTGATGGTGGCGTGGAACGCCGTGTCGAACACCGCGACGTGCGGCAGCTCGGGCAGGGCGGCTCGGGCCGCGCGGATGCCGGCGAGCCCCGGCGGGTTGTGGAGCGGCGCGAGGTCGGCGAGCGCCTCGATCTCGCGCTCCACCCCGTCGTCGATGAGCGTCGCCTGCACGAAGCGGGTGCCGCCGTGCACGACGCGGTGCCCGACGGCGTCGATCGGCACGCCCGAGAGCTCGGCGAGCACCACCGCGAGGGCGGCCGCGTGATCCGGCGTGCCGGAGCCGGGCACCCCGATCCGCTCGACGAGCCCCGAGGCGAACACTTCGCCCGTCTCGACCTCGAGCACCTGGTACTTGATCGAGCTCGACCCGACGTTGAGCACGAAGACGTTGCGGATCACTGCTGCCCCTCTGCCTGGATCGCCGTGATGGCGATCGTGTTGACGATGTCGCGCACGAGCGCCCCGCGCGAGAGGTCGTTGATGGGTTTCGCGAGCCCCTGCAGCACCGGGCCGATCGCGACGGCACCCGCGGAGCGCTGCACGGCCTTATAGGTGTTGTTGCCCGTGTTGAGGTCGGGGAAGACGAACACGGTGGCGCGCCCGGCAACCTCCGAGCCCGGCATCTTGGAGGCGCCGACGGTCGGATCGGCCGCCGCGTCGTACTGGATCGGCCCGGCCACCGGCAGCTCGGGGGCGCGTTCCCGCACGAGCGCGGTCGCGGCGCGCACCCGATCCACCTCGGCGCCCGAGCCGGACTCGCCGGTCGAGTAGGAGAGCATCGCGACGCGCGGCTCGATGCCGAACTGCCGAGCCGTCGCCGCGGAGGAGATGGCGATGTCGGCGAGCTGTTCGACGGTCGGCAAGGGGATGACGGCGCAGTCGCCGTAGACGAGCACCCGGTCGGCGAGCGCCATCAGGAACACGCTCGACACCACCGAGACCCCCGGCGCCGTCTTCACGATCTCGAACGCGGGACGGATGGTGTGCGCCGTGGTGTGCTTCGCCCCCGACACCATTCCGTCGGCGAGCCCGAGATGCACCATCATCGTGCCGAAGTACGACACATCCGTCACCGTGTCGGCCGCGAGCTCGGGCGAGACGCCCTTGTGGGCGCGCAGCCGCGCGTACTCTTTGGCGAAGCGGGCGTGCAGCTCGGGGTCGGTCGTGGCGAGGATCTGCGTGTCGCCGAGGTCGAGGCCGAGGGCCGCGGCACGGGAGCGCACGGCATCCGGGTCGCCGAGGATCGTGAGGCGCGCGATGCGCCGCGCCACGACGATCGCGGCCGCCTGCAGGATGCGGTCGTCGTCGCCCTCCGGCAGCACGATGTGCGTGGCGGCGGCACGGGCACGCAGGGCGAGGGTGTGCTCGAAGCGGATGGGCGTCATGACGCCGCCCGAGGTCGGCAGGCTCAGCACCCGGACGAGCTCGCTCGCGTCGACATGCTCCGAGAACAGGGCCACCGCCCGCGCGTGCTTCGCGGGCGAGTCGGCGGCGAGCCGGCTGCGGGCGTGGGTGATGCGCACCGCGGTGTCGAAGGTCGAGTGCGGTGTCGAGGCGATCGGCAGCGGGGTGCCGAGCCCGTCGATGAGTTTCGCGATCGCCGGGTCGATGTCGAAGCCGCCGTTGAGGATGATGCCGGTGAGCACCGGGAAGGTCTGCGAGAGCTGTGCGGCGACGGTTCCGATGAGCGCCTCGGAACGGTCGCCGGGCACCACGACGATCCCGCCCGGGATGAGCCGGGGAAGGATGTTCGGCAGGCTCATCGCGGCGATCGTGGTGCCCATCACCGGCCGGTCGAGGCCCGTCTCGTCGCCGCGCACCAGGTGGGCGTCGGCCGCCGCGAGCACGGTGCGCAGCAGGGGGGCTTCGAGCACCGGATCCTCGGCGATGGCCCAGGCGGGCAGGCCGGTCGCCTTCGCGACGCGCGAGGCGACCTCGTCGACGCTCTCGGCATCCGCGCGGTTGACGATCACCGCGAGCACCTCGGCGTGCTCCTCGCGCAGCTCGTCGAGGGCGATGCGGGCGATCTCGGCGCACTGCTTGGGGGTGCGTCGCTCCTCGCCCTCCGGGCTGTGGCCGCCCGTGACGAGCACGACGGGGGCGGCGAGGTTGGCGGCGATGCGGCCGTTGACGGAGAGCTCCGTGGGGGTGCCGACGTCGGTGTAGTCGGAGCCGAGGATGAGCACGGCGTCGCACCGCTCCTCGACCTCGGCGAAGCGCTCCACGATCGTGGCGAGCGCGGCATCCGGGTTCTCGTGCAGCGCGTCGTAGTCGACGCCGACGCAGTCCTCGTAGCTCTGGCCGGCGCTCGCGTGCGCGACGAGCAGCTCGAGGATGAAGTCGCGGTCGACGTCGGCACGCACGATGGGGCGGAACACCCCGACGCGAGGCACGGATGCGGTGAGGGTCTCGAGGAGCCCCACCGCGACGGTCGACTTGCCGGTGCGCCCTTCGGCGCTCGTCAGATAGATGCGGGTCGCCACATCTGCTCACGCTACGCGAGCTCGGTGACGTGTAGCTGGGACGTTGGGCCCGTCGTCGCGCGAAAGGCACGGGACCTTGGGCCCTGACACCGAACCTTCGGAAGTCGGAAGGTTGTCTCGTGAGGTTGCGACAGGTGCGACCCCCGCAGAGGAAGGCTCCCCGTGGATCCGCTCGAGATCGCCAGGTGGCAGTTCGGCATCGTGACCGTCTACCACTTCATGATGGTTCCGTTGACGCTCGGGCTCGGCCTGGTCGTCGCGATCCTGCACAGCATGTGGGTGCGCACCGGCAACGAGCAGTGGCTCCGGATGACGAAGTTCTGGGGCAAGCTCTACCTCGTCAACTTCATCATGGGTGTCGCCACCGGCATCGTGCAGGAGTTCCAGTTCGGGATGGCGTGGAGCGAGTACTCGCGCTTCGTCGGTGACGTCTTCGGCGCCCCGCTCGCGATGGAGGGCCTGCTCGCGTTCTTCGTCGAGTCGACCTTCCTCGGCCTCTGGATCTTCGGCTGGAACCGGCTGCCGAAGCGGCTGCACCTGGCCACCCTGTGGGCGGCCGTCATCGGATCGTGGATCTCGGCCTACTTCATCCTCGCCGCGAACTCGTGGATGCAGCACCCGGTGGGCGTCGAGTTCACCGACGGCAAGCCGGTGCTGGTCGACATCTGGGCGGTGCTCACCAACAACACGGCGCTCGCCGCCTTCCCGCACACCATGGCGGGAGCCGTCGCGGTGGCGGGCGGCTTCCTGCTCGGCATCAGCTGGTACCAGCTCTGGCGTCGTCGCCGCGACGGCATCGACACGGTGGATGCGAAGAAGCGCGTCATCGTCGGCGAGGCGCCCGAGATCCCGGGTCGCGACAAGAAGGACCACGCGGTCTGGATCACCTCGCTGCGCCTCGGTGCGGTCGTCGCGATCATCGGCTTCGGCGCGGTCGCCATCACGGGCGACATCCAGGCGAAGCTCATGTACGAGCAGCAGCCGCTCAAGATGGCGGCGGCGGAGGCCGCCTGCCACACCGGCACGAGCTTCTCGGTGCTCTCGGTCGGCAAGCTCGGCGCGCAGGACTGCGACGAGGTGACCCCCATCATCGAGATCCCGGGGCTGCTGTCGTTCCTCGCGAAGGGCGACGTCACCACGGATGTGCCCGGGATCAACGAGCTGATCCCGCAGTACGAGGCGAAGTACGGCACGAACCTGCCCGACAACCCGCTCTACGGCGACCGTGCCGGCCAGAAGATCGACTACCTGCCCGTCATGGAGGTCACCTACTGGGGCTTCCGCATCATGATCGGCTTCGGAGCGCTCGCCGCCTTCGCCGCCGCCGTGGCGCTGTTCCTCACCCGCAAGGGCACCGTGCCGAACTCGAAGCCGCTCATGCAACTCGCGGTGTTCGGCATCCTGGCACCGTTCGGCGCGAACGCGGCGGGCTGGATCTTCACCGAGATGGGTCGCCAGCCGTTCGTGGTGGCGCCGAACCCCAACCCGAGCGGGGTCGACGGGGTGTTCATGTTCACCGCGGCAGCTGTCTCGCCCGGGGTCGACGGGCGCGAGATCATCTTCTCGCTCGTCGCGCTCGGACTCGTCTACCTCGTGCTCCTGGTCGTCGAGGTGATGCTGATCGTGCGGTTCGTGCGGGCAGGGGTGGCGGGCGTCATGCCGGAGCTCTTCGCGCCGCACGGTGACGACGACGGCGACGACACCGACCCCGACGACACGGAGGGCAGGGGCACTCGGGCGGGCGACCGCGACGACGTCCTCGCCTTCGCCTACTGAGCCACAGCATCCGGAACGGAGAAGAAGGAAATGGACGCACTCCCCGTCGTCTGGTTCGTCGCGATCGCGGTGCTCTGGGGCGGTTACATCCTGCTCGAGGGATTCGACCTCGGTGTCGGCATGCATATGCTTTTCAGCGCACGTGATGAGAAGCAGCGCCGTGTGATGCTCAACGCGATCGGCCCGGTCTGGGACGGCAACGAGGTCTGGCTGCTCACCGCGGGCGCCGGGACCTTCGCCGCATTCCCCTACTGGTATGCCTCGCTGTTCTCGACCCTGTACGTGCCGCTCACGCTCGTGCTGCTGGGCCTCATCTTCCGGGCGGTCGCGATCGAGTACCGCGGCAAGATCGTCTCGCGCACCTGGACCCGGTTCTGGGACTGGTCGATCGGCCTCGGCTCGCTCGTGGCGGCATTCGGCCTCGGGGCGGGTCTCGCCCTCACCACGACCGGTCTGCCGATCGACGCGAACGGCGACCGGGTGGGCGGCCCGTTCGTCTGGATGACGCCCGTCGCGGTGCTCGGCGGGCTCGCGCTCGTCGGCTTCTGCCTCGTGCACGGTGCCACCTTCCTCGCGCTCAAGACCGACGGCCCGGTGCGGGAGCGGATGGGCAAGCTCGTTCCGCGGATCGCCCCGTTCGCGCTGCTGCCGATCGCCGGCTGGGCGATCCTCGTGGAGCTGCAGAGCGGCAAGGTGTTCAGCTGGATCCTGCTCGGCCTCGCCGTCGTGGTCGGGGTGGCGGGGTGGGTGCTCGCCCGCCGTCGCCGCGAGGGGTGGGCGTTCACCGCCTTCGCCGCCTTCGGCGCGCTCGGGGCGGCATCGATCTTCGCGGCCGTGTTCCCCGTCGTGCTGCCCTCGACGATCAACCCCGACTACAACCTCACGATCTGGAACGCCGCGAGCGGCGAGTACACGCTCATGGTGATGACCGTCGTCACGGGCATCGCCCTTCCGGTGGTGCTCGCCTACCAGGCGTGGAGCTACTGGGTGTTCCGCAAGCGCGTCGCCCCGCACCACCTGCCCGAGCCGCACGACGCGGTGCCCGCGGTGCGCGCGGATGCGGCGGCGGGTTCGCGCTGAGATGAGCTCCGTGCGCGCCGGCACCCCCCGACCCGAGCTGGGGCCGGGGGGTGCAGGCGCGCTCATTCCGGTGGCCCTCGCGAGCATCGCCGGGGCCGCGGGCATCCTGCTGATCGCCGAGTCGATCGCCCGTCAGCTCGCAGCCTTCGCTGTGGGGGAGTCGCCGATGCCGTGGCTCGCGCTCGGTGCGGTCGGCGTGCTGCTGCGTGCGGGCGCCTCGTGGGCGCAGGCGGTGCTCGCCCGGCGGGCCGCCATCCGGGCCAAGACCCGGCTGCGAGCTGAGCTGACCGAGCGCATCGCGGCGGGCGACGCCACGGGCGGCGGCACCGCGGTGCTCGCCACCGAGGGTCTCGACGCGCTCGACGACTACTTCGGGGTCGCGATCCCTGCGATCGTGACGGCGGCCGTCGTGCCGCTGGCGGCCGGCCTGCGCATCCTCGGGGCCGATCTGCTCTCGGCGATCGTGCTGGCGTGCACGATCCCGCTCGTGCCGGTGTTCATGGTGCTCATCGGCATGCACACCCGCGACCGGGTGGATCGTGCCACCGACGCGCTCACCCGGCTCGCCGACCATCTGGTGGAGCTCGCCCGGGGACTGCCGGTGCTCGTCGGGCTCGGCCGGCTCGAGGAGCAGCTCGCCGCGCTCGACCGCATCCAGTCCGACTACCGTCGTCGCACGATGCTGACGTTGCGCACGGCGTTCCTGTCGGCGCTCGCGCTCGAGCTGATCGCGACGATCTCGGTGGCGGTGGTCGCGGTGTTCCTCGGGGTGCGGCTCATCTCGGGAGACGTCTCGCTCGAGGTCGCGGTGCTCGTGCTGCTGCTCGCCCCCGAGTGCTTCACGGCGCTGCGGGATGTGGGGGCCGCCTTCCACTCCTCGCAGGACGGGCTCTCGGCGCTGCGGCGCGTGCGGGAGCTGCTCGCCGACGGGCGGGTCGCGGCGATGCCCGCGCCAGGGGCACCCGCGCTCGAGGGTGTGTCGGTGCGGTTCCCGGGCCGCGCGCCCGTGCTCGTGGGGCTCACCGTGCGACCGGCGCGGGGGCGCATCACGGCGCTCACGGGGCCGAGCGGATGCGGCAAGTCGACCGCGCTCGCGGCGCTCGTCGGCGCCCTGCCTGCCGACGCCGAGCTCGGCGGTTCGGTCACGGGGGATCCTGCGCGCACCGCGTACACGGCGCAGACCCCGCGTTTCGCGGAGGAGAACCTGCTCGCCGAGCTCGCGCTCGCGGGTGCCGCCCCGGATGCCGCGCGTTCCCTCGCCGAGGAGCTCGGCCTCGGGCTGCTGCTCGTGGCGCTGCTCTCCGAGCTGAGCCCCGGAGAGCAGCGCCGTGCCGGGCTCGCCCGGGCCTTCGCCCGCGTGGACGCCGGGGCCGAGCTGCTCGTGCTCGACGAGCCGACCGCGCACCTCGACGCCGCATCCGCCGCGCTCGTGCGCGCCGCGATCCGCGCCCGCGCCGACCGGGTGGCGACCGTGCTCGTGTCGCACGAGGCGGAGACGCTCGCCCTCGCCGACGAGCTCGTGGAGGTGGGCGCCGCGCGCGCCGCTCGCCGAGTCCCGCAGGCCGCCACCCTCGCCGCTCGCGTAGCGCCGGAGGCCTCCACTCCCGCCGCTCGCGAAGCCGCGCAGGCCGCCACTCCCGCTGGTCGAGTAGCGCCGCAGGCCCCCACTCCCGCTGGTCGAGTAGCGCCGCAGGCGCGTATCGAGACCCCCCGCGCCCTCCGCACCGTGCTCGCCGCATCCCCGTGGCGCTGGGTGGGCGCCGCCGCGATGGCGTCGCTCGCGTTCGGTCTCGGCCTCTCGCTGACCGGCATCTCGGGGTGGCTCATCGTGCGGGCATCCGAGGCGCCCGCGATCATGTACCTGCTCGTCGCGATCGTCGGGGTGCGCTTCTTCGGTCTCGGCCGCCCGGTCGCCCGCTACGTCGAGCGGCTGCTCGCGCACGACGCCGTGTTCCGGGCGACGGATGCGCTGCGCCTGCGCCTGTGGCGTCGGCTCGCCGCGCAGGGTCCCGCGATGCGTGGCCTGCTCGGCGGTGGCGCGACGCTCGACGCCCTCGTGACGGAGCCCGCCGAGTTGCGCGAGCAGCTGCCGCGGGTGATCCCGCCGATCGCGGCCGGGGTGGTCGCGGTGGCGGGCGTCGGGATCACGACGACGATCCTCGCGCCCCAGCTCGCGGGTGCCGTGTGGGTGGTCCTGATCGGCACGACGCTGCTCGCGGCGGGCGGCGGTCTGCTCGCCGCGGGTGCCTCGGCTGGCGCGCGGGTGAGCCTGCGGGCGACGCTCGTGCGGCGGATCGGCGCCCTCGGCCAGGCGGCCGATGAGCTGCGCGGCGGCGGGCTCGCCCCCGCGGCGCTCGCCTCGATCGACCGGCTCGGCGACGAGCTCGCGGCGGCGGAGCGACGCACGGCGTCGGCATCCGGACTCGGCACGGCGCTCGCGCTCGCGGGCTGCGCGGGGCTCGCGGTCGCGGTGCCGGTGCTCGCCCCGGCGGGGATGCCGACCTCGACGGTCGCGGTCGTCGCGCTGCTCGCGCTCGCGCTCGTCGAGGCGGTCGACGGGGTCGCGGCTGCGGCGCGTCGCATCCCGACCCTGAACGCGGTGCTCGCCCGCCTCGCCCCGCTGCTCGCTGCGCCCGAGACGGTCGGGGGTGATCGCGTGCTGGGCGGGCCGGTCGCGACGGTCGAGCTCGACGGTGTGACGCGCAGGCTTCCCGGCGCCGAGGGTGCGCTGTTCGCGGGCGTCGATGCGCGGCTGGTCGCCGGCGAGCGGCTGCGCATCGAGGGCCCGTCTGGCTCCGGCAAGTCGACACTGCTCGCGATCGTCATGGGCTCGATCTCGCCGGATGCCGGCGCCGTGCGCGCCGACGGCACACCGGTCGGCGAGCTCGACCGCGTGGGCTGGGGCCGGCACGTCGCCTGGTGTCCGCAGGAGGCGCATGTCTTCGACTCGACCCTGCGCGGCAACCTGCTGATCGGTCGCGGGCGCGACGACGCCCCGAGCGACACCGAACTCGCGACGGCGCTCGAGAGCGCGGGGCTCGGTGACCTGCTCGCGGCGCTCCCCGACGGGTTGGCGACGCGGGTCGGCCAGGCCGGCCGGTCGCTCTCCGGCGGCGAGCGGCAGCGTCTCGCGATCGCTCGCGCGTTGCTCGCCCGGGCCGAGCTGCTGCTGCTCGACGAGCCCACCGCGCACCTGGATGAGCCGACCGCGCGTGCGCTCACGGGCGACATCCGCGTGGCCTCCGCCGATCGCATGGTCGTGCTCGTCTCGCATCGCGCGGGCGACCACGACGACGCCGACCGCGTGGTGACCCTCCCCGGCTGAGCCGCCCGCCCCGCCCGCTCCGCCCCGCGCGGTTGCCACCCCGCTCTGCCCCGCTCTGCCCCGCTCTGCCCCGCTCCGCCCCGCTCCGCTCCGCCCGCCCCGCGCGGCTGCCACCCCGCCCGTCCCGCTGCCCACGCCCGTCCCGCGCCGCACCACCCCGCTGGTTGAGTAGCCCGCGGAGCGGGCGTATCGAAACCCGCGCCCTGCACGCGCGCCGGCGATCTCGCACACCACCTGCGGCGGCACCCGATCAGCGAGGGGTCACCACCCCGCACCACCCCGCACCACCGCGCGCGGGGGATACCCCCACCGCATCCGGTGCGGCACCCGGATGCCGAGCTCCGCCCGCATCCGGAATGCTGGGGGCATGGAGACGACGCTGCGCCGCCGCTACGCCCGCTACTGGGTGGGTGTGCTGCCGGAACTCGGGTTCCTGCTGCCGCTGCTGCCGGTCGTGCTCGTCGCGCTCGTGCTGTTGATGACCCTGTTCTGGACCGGTATCGGCACGGTTCCGATCATCATCGGCGTCTTCCTCGTGCTCGCCGCACTGTTCGTCGCGCGCGGCTTCGGCATCCTCGAACTCTGGCGGCTGCGGGGGGCGCTGTTCCCCGCGATCACCCCGCCGCGCTGGGATCGCACGGCACGCGGCGGCGGCGTGTTCGCGAAGATGTTCGGGCCGATCGTCGACGGGCACTACTGGCTCTACCTGCTGCACGGATCCGTCGTGAACCCCGCCCTCGGGCTCGTGTCGTGGACGCTCACGATCGTCTGGTCGTCGCTCGCGGCTGGCGGTCTGTTCATTCCCGGATATCTGCTGTTTCGGCCGCAGGCGACGGAGCGTTTCGCTGAACTCGGCGCGCTGCTGCGCAAGCACGAGGTCGAGGTGCCGCCCGTGCTCGAGAGCCCCGTGCTCTTCGGGCTGGCCGCGGCCGCGATCGGACTCCTGTTCCTGTTGACGCTGCCCTTCATCACCCACGGTCTCACCTGGATCCATCACGCCGTCG
This sequence comes from Leifsonia xyli, assembly GCA_003243275.1. Taxonomy (GTDB): domain Bacteria; phylum Actinomycetota; class Actinomycetes; order Actinomycetales; family Microbacteriaceae; genus Homoserinibacter. The sequence continues at coordinate 139,714 of QFQR01000006.1, forward strand.
CCCGCGGGATGCTGTCTGAGTTCCGCTCCGAGGAGCTGCGGGTGCAGGTGGCCGACCTGTCGGCATCCCGCACCGCTGCCGTGGCCGCCGAGGGCACGGCGCTTCGCCGGCTCGAGCGCGACATCCATGACGGCCCGCAGCAGCGCCTGGTGCGGCTGCAGATGGATCTCGCCGCCGCCGAGCGGCAGCTCGAGAAGGACCCGGATGCGGCGCGCGAGCTGATCGAGGGCGCCCGGCAGCAGTCGCGCGAGGCGCTCGAGGAGTTGCGCGCGCTCTCGCGCGGGTTCGCCCCGCCCATCCTGCTCGACCGGGGGCTCGTCGCGGCCCTCGACTCGCTCGCCGTGCGCTCGCCGCTGCCGACGCACATCGAGTCGCTGCTGCCGGCTGGTGTCGTGCTGCCGCTGGATCTCGAGCGCAACGCCTACTTCCTCGCGGCCGAGGCGCTGACCAACGTCGCCAAGCACGCCGAGGCAGGCAACGCCTGGGTGCGGCTCGAACTGCACGGCGGTGCGGCGGGCGAGCCGACGCGACTCGATGTCGTGGTGAGCGACGACGGTGTGGGCGGTGCCGAGGCGGTCGACGGCCACGGGCTGGCGGGCATCGCGGAGCGCGTCCGCGGTCTCGGCGGCACCGTCGAGGTGCTGAGCCCGGCAGGCGGCCCGACCCACGTGATCGCCCACCTCCCCTTCACCCCATGACCCCGCCCCGCCCCGCCCCCGCCGAGCCCGCGCCCGCATCCCCGCCCGGCCCCTCCGTATGTTGCAGTTTCGGCGCTATGTTGCCCGCGCGCGCCCCACATCCCGCCGAAACCGCAACACAGCTAGCGTGGAGGGCGTGAGCGTGCGCGTGGTGGTGGCCGACGATTCCGTCCTGCTGCGGGAGGGCCTCGTCCGGGTGCTCGAGGAGGCCGGCCACGAGGTCGTGGGTGCCTTCGCGGATGCGGATGAGCTGCTCGCGGCGGTCGGCGAGCTCGCTCCCGAGCTCGCCGTGCTCGACGTGCGGATGCCGCCCACCTTCCGCGACGAGGGGGTGCGCGCCGCCCTCCGACTGCGGCAGGAGCTGCCCGAGACCGGGATCCTGCTGCTGTCGCAGTACGTCGAGGTCGCCTACGCGCAGGAGCTGCTCGGCGCGGGATCGGGCGGCGTCGGCTATCTGCTCAAAGACCGGGTGGCATCCCTCGATGAGCTCACCGACGCTGTCGACCGCATCGCCGCGGGCGGAACCGTGCTCGATCCCGAGGTCGTGGCGCAGCTCATCGGGCGACGCAACGACCCGCTCACCTCGCTCACCCCGCGCGAGCGCGAGGTGCTGCAGCTGATGGCGGAGGGCCGCAGCAACGCGGCGATCGCGCAGCAGCTCTACATCGGCGTGGGCGCTGTCGAGAAGAACGTCACCGCGATCTTCGGGAAGCTCGGCCTCGAGGACTCGGGCAGCGATCACCGTCGGGTGCTCGCGGTCGTGGCCTGGCTTCAGCGTTGAGCGCTCGCCCGCGCGGGGGTTGACGCGCGGGCGGATCCGAGGATCGACGCCCGCGCGTCAACTGATAGCCGGTGCATCCACCCGTCAGATGCACCGACTATCGATTGTGGGTAGTTGCAGGTGTACCCGGGGGTCCGGCGTGCGCCGGAGTCAGTGGCGGTGGCGGGTCAGGCCACCGAGTGGTGGACACCGAAGTCGGCGGTCCAACTCTGCAGTTCGGTGCGGTTCTCCTGGATGTGGTTGGTCCACGCGATGCCGTTCCACCAGCGCAACTGGGGGATGCCGAGCGGATCGCGGTACCAGCCGGCGGGGGCTGCGGTCGTGGTCGGGTTCACGACGGTCATGGTCGCTCCTGGGGGGGTCGGGTTCGCCGCGGGCAGGGGGTGAGCGGTGCGGCTGAGGCGATGGTACTGCCCCCCATATGCGGGGTGCAATGGTCACTTTCGGGCGGAGTCCCATCCCGCGGCAACGCCCAGCAGCACGCCGGCCCCGCTCAGCAACACGCCGGCGCCCCGAGCAGCATCCGATGCCAGCGGATGCGCTCCGGTTCCTCGGAGATTCGTGCGAGTTGGTCGCCACCGAGGCCCGGTGGCGACCAACTCGCACGAATCCTGGGGGTGTGGGGCGGGGGTGCAGGGCGGGGGTGTGGGCGGAGTGCGGAGGCGCGCCCACGCCCCGGGCACGCGTCGACGCCATGAAGAAGGGGCGGGAGGGCATCAGCCCACCCGCCCCCGAGGCGTGGGAGGGTCAGCCGCCGTCCGGGGACGGGTGCCGACCGCGCCCGAGTCAGACAGCCGAGATGTTGTCCGCCTGCAGACCCTTCGGTCCGCTCACGACGTCGAACTGCACGTGCTGGCCCTCTTCGAGGTTCTTGTAGCCGGATCCGGCGATCGCCGAGTGGTGGGCGAAGAGGTCGGCGCTGCCGTCGTCGGGGGCGATGAAGCCGTATCCCTTTTCGGCGTTGAACCACTTCACGGTTCCGGTGGTCATGGTGTTCTCCTTTGTATTCGTGTCATCCGCCGAAGCGGACGTCGGGCCGCCTCATGCTCGCCGGTACTGCGCGAGGATGGGGCAGGTGAAGGGGTCGAGCGCGGCGCGCCCGACCTCGTGCATGTGGCGCACCACGGCGGCGTGGGCGCGGGCGAGGCTCACCTCGGTGTAGGGGACATCGTGGGTCAGGCAGTACTCTCGCACGATCTCCCGGGCACGTGCGAGGTGGGGGCGCGCCATGTTCGGGAACAGGTGGTGCTCGACCTGGTAGTTGAGCCCGCCGAGCAGCGCGGATGCCCACCAGCCGCCCGCGATGTTGCGGGAGGTGCGCACCTGCTTGGTGAAGAAGTCGAGCTTCGCATCGGCCGGGATGATCGGCATCCCGGTGTGGTTCACCGCGAACGAGCTGCCCATGTAGAACCCGAACACGACGAGCTGCACCCCGAGGAAGGCGAAGGCCATGCCGATCGGCAGCACCCAGAACAGGGCGCCGAGGTAGACCGCCCAGCGCAGCGCCAGCATCCCGAGCTCGAACCAGCGGCCCTCGACGCGTCCGCGGCGCACGAGCGAGCGCACCGAGTGCGCGTGCAGGTTCAGGCCTTCGAGCGTGAGCAGCGGGTAGAAGAGCCAGCCCTGGCGCCGGGTGATCCAGGCGAACAGGCCGCGCTGGGTGGCGGCGGATTCCGAGGTGAAGGCGACCGTGTCGATCTCGATGTCGGGGTCTTTGCCGACCCGGTTGGGGTTGGCGTGGTGGCGGGTGTGCTTCGTCATCCACCACTGGTAGCTCATGCCCACCCCGAGGGTGACGATGAGGCGGCCCAGCCGGTCGTTCGCGGGGCCGGAGCTCAGCACCTGGCGATGGGAGGCCTCGTGGCCGAGGAAGGCGGCCTGGGTGAGGATGATGCCGAGCGCGCCCGCGATGAGCAGCTGGTACCAGCTTTCGCCGAACAGCACGAAGCCCGTGATCGCGCCTCCGAGCGCGAGCAGCAGGCCGATGCCGAGCGACAGGTAGAAGAGGTGGCTGCGGCGCAGCAGGCCCGTCTCGCGTACCGTGCGGGAGACGGCGGTGAAGGTGCGGATCGGGTCATGGGCGGCGCCGGTGCGAGGTGTCGTCGTGCGCAGGCGGCCGGGCATCGGCGCCGAGGAGGTGGAGGAGATGGGATGCCGTCCGCTTGGCGACCCGATCGGGCCGGATGAGAAGCCAAGGGGCAGATCGCTCGTCGACTTGCCTCAGCCTACCCCGGGGAGTATGCCGTCGGGCTGTGTCTCTGCCGGGCGCGGCGCGGGTTCCTCGCGCTCGGGGCGGACGAGCCCCCAGCTGAGTCGCAGCCAGTCGCGGGCGCGGGCATCCGGGAGGTAGGCGCGCACGATCGCGACGCCGATCTCGACGAGCGCCGTCTCATCCGGGTACACGAGGTACTGCGAGCGGTGCACCGGGTTGAACTTCTGCTTGAACCGGAAGAGCGAGCGGAAGCCATAGTAGGGCTCGAGCACGCCGCCGAGGAAGTCGAGGATGCGCTGCAGCACCAGCCCGTCGGAGTTCGCCCCGAGTCGCTCCGGTGCCTTCGCGAGGGGCGCGGCCGAGAGGCTGAGGAATTCGTAGCCCTGGTCGCGGAACGACGCGGCGGCTTCGCCGATGAGGAACTCCATGACGGGACGGAAGCCGTCGTCGCGGCGGCGCATGAGGTCGAGGGTCCAGCCGACGGGCCTGCCGTCGCGGTGCACCGGCAGCCACGAGGTGAACCCCTGCACGGTGCCGGTCGCATCGGTGGCGAGCGAGAGCCGCACCTCGGGGTCGTCGGCCTCCGCGAGGGTTCCGAGGGTGAACCGCATCTCGGGCAGCGCCTTGTCGTCGACCCAGCCGCCGGAGATGATCCGCAACTGGTCGGTGACGACGGGTGCGGCATCCGTCCACCGGGTCTCGGTGTAGCCGACCTCCTCGCGCTCGGCGCGGTTGAGGGCGGTGCGCACGTCGTTCCAGCGCTTGCCGGTGAAGGCGAGCCCGGGCAGTTCGATGGATGAGTCTTCGGCGATCTCGACCGATTTCCAGCCGAGCACGGGGGCGGATGCCGCGGTGGCCTCACCCGCCGAGAACAGGCACGGGATCCAGCCGTTCGCGAAGCAGAACGCGTCGAACTCGCGCAGCGCATCCACCCGACGCTCGGGCGGGCCGACCGGGTCGCCGAGCACGAGGGCCACCGAGCCGGCGAGGTGGTAGCCGATCGCGGTCTCGCCGTCGGCGCTGAACCAGGGGGTGATGCCGCGCCAGGTCAGCATCCACTGCACCGTTGCGGAGTCGTTGCGGCGCAGGATGCCGCGCAGCCGCTCCGCCGCATCCGGGTCGACGCTCGGGCGGCGGCTCGAGTAGAAGAGCTGCACGAGGCTGACGACGATGGCCGCCACCCAGACCAGCCCGATCGAGTGCAGGAAGAAGCGGGCCAGGTGCGTCGTGGGCCGCAGCAGGTGCGGATCGAGGAACAGCAGGCGCGCGAGGAACTCGCCGAGGGCGGTGAGGGGCGTCGCCGCGGTGCGGAACTCGTCCTGCAGCGCGAAGAAGCCGAGCGCGGCATAGGCGGCGAGTCCCAGCAGCACCCAGCCGAGCCGGGTGAAGGTGCGGCGGAAGGCGCGGCGGCGGATGCGCACCGTGAAGGCGCGCGCGGTGAGCAGCAGCACCAGCAGCACCCCGCCGAAGATGATGAGGTCGGCGACGCGTTGGGCGCGGGTCTCGATGACGGCGATCGCGAACACGCCGAGGGCGAGGAAGGCGGTGGCGAAGATCCAGGCGAGGCGGCGGCCGCGACGGAGCGCATCCGCGGCGAACAGCAGCAGCAGGGCGATCACCACGAGGGTCAGGTCGATGCCGCTCGGGGCTCCCGTGCGCTCCACGGTGAAGAGCTGCGGCAGGCCCGCCGGGAGGAAGCCCTCGAGGATCGTCTCGAGCCCCACCACGGCGACGATGCCCGCGGCGACCACCCGCTGCGTGCGGGGGCCGAAGCGGATGCCGGGGCGCTCCGGGCGGCGCCCCAGCACGAAGGGGCCGGCGAACACGCCGAGCGCGAATCCGACGAGGTGCTCGAGGTCCCACAGTTGCGCGGAGTCGAGGAACAGCACGATCACGAGCGCCCAGCCCACGATCCGCACGCGCCGCCGCCAGACCGGTTGCATGGCCGCGGTGAGGGCGCCGAGCAGGGCGAACGCGGCGATCGACATCCCGGTGTCGAGGTCGGAGCCGGGATCCTTCGCCCAGTGCCACCCGGTGGGCAGCGCGGCGAGCACGACGAGGCTCGTGACGAGCGAGCCGAGCACCTGGCCGCCGAAGGTGACGAGCAGCGTTCGCGCGTGGCCTGCGCGGCGTTCGTAGAGGGCGGAGGTGATCGCGTACTGGATCAGGATCGGGATGTAGATCCACAGGTTCGACACGAAGAACATGCCGGTGACGAGCGTCCACCAGCGCCCGTCGAGCAGCGAGGGGAGGCCGTAGGCGACATCCCGGTAGAACGGATCGTCGAGCTCGAAGTACCGGGTGAGCGCCCCGTTGACGATGTTGACGGCGAGGAACGCGGTGAGCATCCCGACCGTCACGCGATACCGCGAGAGGAGCCGGATCACGCGACGCATGTGCTCATCATGGCGGTTGCGCGCTGGGAAGAGAGGGGATGACGGGAATCGAACCCGCGTAATCAGTTTGGAAGACTGAGGCTCTACCATTGAGCTACATCCCCGGATGCCCCGCCGTGACCGGCCGCAGGCAACTCGGCGAGTCTAGCGCAGCGGCGCACCGCATCCCGCGCCCTCCCTCATCCCGCGCCCTCCCGCATCCCTCCCCGCCCCGTGCCGACCCGTCGCGTCGCCGAGAGGGCGCGAACCGTGGCAACCGGGCGGGAGAACCACGGTTTGCGCCCTTTCGGCGCGGATGCGAGGCCGAGCGAGCGCCCCGCGGCGACCGGCTAGACTATGCGAGGCCGTTTTCGGGCTGGAACGCATCCGTCACCCGCCCGCGGGCCGGCTGTGAACGGCCTGGACATCCGGGGCGTAGCTCAGCTTGGCTAGAGCGCCCGCTTTGGGAGCGGGAGGTCGCAGGTTCAAATCCTGTCGCCCCGACGGAACATCAGCGAACAACCCCAGGAGTGCATCCCCATGGTCACAACGACCGTCGAGAAGCTGTCGCCCACGCGCGCGAAGCTCACCATCACCGTGACCCCCGAGGAGCTGCGCCCCTCGATCGACCACGCCTACGGCCACATCGCCGAGCAGGTCAACATCCCCGGCTTCCGCAAGGGCAAGGTGCCGCCGCCCATCATCGACCAGCGCGTCGGCCGCGCAGAGGTGCTCAACCACGCCGTCTCCGAAGGGCTCGAGCGCTACTACCGCGAGGCCGCCAACGAGGAGAAGCTGCGCCCGCTCGGCCGCCCCGAGGCCGACGTCACCACCTGGCCGTCGGAGAAGGACTTCTCGGGTGACCTCGTGTTCACCGTCGAGGTCGACGTGCGCCCCGAGTTCGACATCCCGAAGTACGACGGGCTCAAGGTCGAGGTCGAGACCGCCAAGGTCGGACCGGATGAGGTCGAGGCCGAGCTGGAGAACCTTCGCACCCGCTTCGGCACCCTGGTGACCGTCGACCGCCCCGCCAAGACGGGCGACTTCGTGCAGCTCGACCTCGTCGCAACGATCGGCGGCGAAGAGATCGACACGGCATCCGGCATCTCCTACGAGCTCGGCTCGGGCGAGCTGATCGACGGCATCGACGACGCGATCGAGACCCTCACCGCGGGCGAGTCGACGACCTTCGAGTCGGAGCTCGTCGGGGGCGACCACCAGGGCGAGAAGGCGCAGATCGCGGTCACCGTGAACGCCGTCAAGGAGCGCGAGCTTCCGGAGGCCGACGACGACTTCGCGCAGATCGCCTCGCAGTTCGACACGATCGGCGAGCTGCGCAAGGACATCAAGGAGCAGCTCGCGAAGTCGGCCGAGTTCGGCCAGGCGGCCGCTGCCCGCGACAAGCTCGTCGAGCTGCTGCTCGAGAAGGCCGACATCCCGGTGCCGCAGGGTCTCATCGACGACGAGGTGCACCGCCACCTCGAGAACGAGGGCCGGCTCGAGGACGACGCGCACCGCGCGGAGGTGCAGGAGGAGTCGGCGACCGTCTTCAAGCGCCAGCTGCTGCTCGACGCGATCGCCGAGGCGGAGGATGTGAAGGTCAGCCAGAACGAGCTCACCTCGTACCTCGTGCAGGCGGCCGCGCAGTACGGCATGGAGCCGGGGGAGTTCATCCAGGCGCTCGGCAACTCGAACCAGATCCCGTCGATGGTCGGCGAGGTCGCCCGTTCGAAGGCGATCGCGGTGGCGCTGTCGAAGGCGAAGGTCGTCGACGAGAAGGGCAAGGCGGTCGACGTCTCGGCTCTCACCGCGACGGTGCTCGGCGACGGTTCGGACGACTCGGACATCGTCGAGGGCTCCGAGCTGGTCGGCGTGAGCGACGACCACGACGACCACGAGGGTCACAACCACTGAGTCCGCGCGGCGGGCCGTGGCCTCCGTGTGTGTGCGTGTTGCGGTTTCGGCGCTATGTGCGCCGCGTGCGCGGCACATAGCGTCGAAACCGCAACATCAGCACGGGCGAGCGTAGGGTGACGCCGTGCGATACGTGATCCTGCTGCGCGGCGTCAACGTCGGCGGCGTGACGGTGAAGATGGCCGAGCTGCGCGAGCTTCTCGAGGCGCGCGGATACGGCGAGGTGCGCACCGTGCTCGCCTCCGGCAACGCGCTCGTGACGAGTGACGCATCCGCCGACACGGTCAAGGCGGATGTCGAGGCGGCGCTGCGTGCGGCCTTCGGCTACGACGCCTGGGTGCAGGTGCTCACGACGGATGCCCTGCGCGCGATCGTGGACGCCTACCCCTTCACCCGCGGCCGCGACGGCTGGCACGACTACGTCATGTTCGTGCTCGAGGCGGGGGTGCGGGATGCCCTGCTCGCGACCGAGCTCGACCCCGCGCACGAGCGGGCGGCATCCGGCGACGGCGTCGTCTACTGGACCGTGCCGAAGGGCGACACCCTCGACTCGGCGCTTGGCAAGGCGACGGGCAAAGCCGCGTACAAACCGCACCTCACGGTGCGCAACGTCAACACCCTGGAGAAGCTGCTGGGCTGAGCGGCGCAGTCAGTCCTCGCGCTCGAGCAGCGCGTCGGCGTAGGCCGGCACCGAGCGCCGGTAGCGCGGCAGGTGCGGGGTGAGGGCGTGCAGCAGCGCCGAAACCGCCTCCACGGGGCGGCCGAGGTCGACGAGGGCGAGCGCTGCGAAGGCGACCGCGGCATCCGCGTACTCGTCGTCGGCGGGGCGGCCCTCGAACTCCGCCCGCAGCAGCTCGAGCGACTCCTCGGGGCGGCCGAGGCCGCGAACGGTGCTCGCGAGCTGGATGACGCATTGCGCGCGCTCGCCGTCCGGGAGCCCCGCGGAAAGCGCACGGCGGTAGAACTCCTCGGCCCCCTCCTCGTCACCCGTCGAGTCGCGCGCGCCGCCCTGCTCGAACAGGGTGAGCGCGTCGTCCGGGCGCTCGGATGCGAGCTCGTCGACGCGGCGCACGAGCTCCCCCTCGTCGAGCGCGTCGGCCTCGGCCCACACCGCTGCCATCCGCACCCGCCACTCCATCTCTCCACCATATCCGCGCCTCCGCTCGCCTCCGCTCGCCTCCGCTCGCCTCCGCCTCCGTCGAAAATGCAGGAGTGCCGGAGCCGGGTGTCCGAAAGAGCGGGCGCGACGGCGCCGACACGCCCGAGGTCTCCTGCATTTTCGACAGAGGTGGGGAGGGGGACGGCCGCGACGACGCGCACTCTGCCCACGGCGAACACGGCTGAGCGGCCGAAAGCGCGCCGGTAGATTCGTGAGCGACATCGACACCGTGCCCATGTCACCGGCTGGACAACAGAGCAAGGAGCTCCTCCCATGGCAGAACCGGCATTCACGCCGAGCGTCTTCGACCGCCTCCTCAAGGACCGCATCATCTGGCTCGGATCCGAGGTGCGCGACGAGAACGCGAACGAGATCGCGGCCAAGCTGCTGCTGCTCGCCGCGGAGGACCCGGAGCGCGACATCTACCTCTACATCAACAGCCCCGGCGGCTCGATCACCGCGGGCATGGCGATCTACGACACGATGCAGTTCATCCCGAACGACGTCGTCACGGTCGGCATCGGCATGGCCGCCTCGATGGGCCAGCTCCTGCTCACCGCCGGCACCAAGGGCAAGCGCTACATCACCCCGAACGCGCGCGTGCTGCTGCACCAGCCGCACGGCGGATTCGGCGGCACGAGCTCCGACATCCAGACCCAGGCGGCGCTCATCATCGACATGAAGAACCGTCTGGCGGCGATCACCGCCGAGCAGACGGGCAAGACCATCGAGCAGGTCAACGCCGACGGAGACCGCGACCGCTGGTTCTCCGCGGAGGAGGCCCTCGAGTACGGCTTCGTCGACCACATCCGCGCGTCAGCAGCGGATGTCGTCGGCGGCGCCGGCACGGATGCCAAGCCCGCCAGCACCGGCAAGAACTGAGCGCGAGAGAGACAAGGAAGAGAACCGATGGAGACCCCCAACCTGTTGACAGGCGCAGCCATGGCCGGCGGCGACCTGGCCTCGCGCATGCCCCAGTCGCGCTACATCCTGCCGAGCTTCGAGGAGCGCACCGCCTACGGCTTCAAGCGTCAGGACCCCTACGCGAAGCTCTTCGAGGACCGCATCATCTTCCTCGGCGTGCAGGTGGATGACGCCTCGGCCGACGACATCATGGCGCAGCTGCTCGTGCTCGAGTCGATGGACCCCGACCGCGACATCATGATGTACATCAACTCGCCTGGCGGCTCGTTCACGGCGATGACGGCGATCTACGACACCATGCAGTACATCCGTCCGCAGGTGATGACGGTCGTGCTCGGTCAGGCGGCCTCGGCGGCGGCGGTCATCGCGGCGGCCGGCACGCCCGGCAAGCGCCTCGCGCTGCCGAACGCGCGCATCCTCATCCACCAGCCCGCGGTCGGCGAGGCCGGTCGCGGACAGGCCTCCGACATCGAGATCCAGGCGAAGGAGATCCTGCGCCTGCGCACCTGGCTCGAGGAGACGCTGTCGCGGCACTCGAACCGCACGCAGGAGGAGGTCAACGGCGACATCGAGCGCGACCGCATCCTGTCCGCCGACGAGGCGCTCGAGTACGGCCTCATCGACCAGGTGCTCTCGAGCCGCAAGAACGTCCAGGCGGCGCTGACCACGGCCTGAGGCCACAGCCCAGACGCCACAGCCCAGACGCCACGACGCACCTCGGCCGCCCGCGATGTCGGGCGGCCGAGGTGCGTCTGCGCTAGCTGCGCCGGCGTGTCGCGATCAGCGCGATCGTCACGGCGGCCCCGACGGCGACCACCGCCACGATGATCCACACGGCGGTGCCGAGCGGGAACGTGGATGCGTCATCGTCTGCCGGCGCGGTCGCGTCGGGGGTGGGTGCCGGGGCGGCCTCCCCGCAGCTCGCCGGCGTGGTGGTGCCCTCGGCTGTCGCCTCACCCGTCCAGGTGAAGGGGATCGTGTCGCCGACCGGGTGGCCGTCGTCCGACACCACCTGCCATTCGAGCACGTAGTCGCCTGCCGGCCCGATCGCGGCGGGCATCGAGAGCGTCGCATCCGCTACCGTGAGGCAGCCGTCACCGTAGTAGAGCCCGTCCGGGCCGAGGACCCGGAGCGCGAACGCGGCGGTTCCGGCGCTCGCCAGCAGCGGCTCGTTCATGGTGACTGAGAACTCGGCAGGCAGTTCGGCGATCGTCGAGCCGGCCGCGGGCGTCGAGCTCGCGATCCCGCTGTGCGCGCTCGCCGGAAGGGGGGTGATGATCGTGAGGAAGGTCGCCGCGGCGAGCGCGACGAGGGCCGCGCGGGCGCGGCGGACGTGGGTGGACATGGGTCTCCTGGGGTCGGTTCTCGAGTGCGGGTTGTTCGCGGGCGCGCCGACATCCGGCCGGGACCGGCCGGGAAGGTCAGGCGCAGGCGACCCGCGGCGGACCCCGCCGGGTGATCGCGTCGCGCAGGGCCGTGACGGCGTGCCCCCCGAGGTGCTGCGCTGCCCGCGCTGCGGGACGGCCCGTGGGGGAGGGGATGCGGATGCCGAGCGAGCGCACCAGGAACCCGCCGAGTCGGGCGAGGATCGCCCACACCCTGCCCTCGAGACGGCGAAGATAGGCGACCGTCAGCACTCCCGCGACGAGGTGGGCGAGCCACATGCCGCCGCCGCCCTGCGTCACGGCGGATGCCGGATCGGCGACGAGCGCGAACATCCGGTTGTGATGCGCCCCGGTCGACGACACGGTCGCCCCGGTGCCGAGGAGCGAGAACGCGAGGTGGAAGGCGAGCTGTGCGATCGCGACCGCGACCGCGGTGCGGATGAGGCCGAGCGGACGGCCTGCGACCCGTCTGCCGACGGCGATCGTGCCGACGGCGGTCGCGAACACGCCCCCGAGCACGAGAGCGATCGGCGAGGGTGCTGGCCCGCCGCCCGCCAGGTGCGAGGCCGCCGCGAGCAGGGTGGCGACGCCACCGAGCAGCATCCCGCGCAGCAGGCGGGCGGCTCTCGGGGTCATGGTTCCAGGGTAGCCGCGACCGCAGACCCAGGTCGCGCGGCCGGCGCTGCCCCACGAATGCGTGCCCCGCGAACCGGGGGCGGCGCGCCGACACGTTAATCCGCCAGACATCGGTCTCTGTCACCGGGACGGGTTAGGCTCTCGATACCGCTTCGGAGGGGAGAACGGCATGGCACGCATCGGTGAGAGCGCCGACCTGCTGAAGTGCTCCTTCTGTGGCAAGAGCCAGAAGCAGGTGCAGCAGCTGATCGCCGGTCCCGGCGTCTACATCTGCGACGAGTGCGTCGAGCTCTGCAACGAGATCATCGAGGAGCGGCTCGCCGAGGCGGGTGAGGAGGTCGCGAGCGAGTTCGACCTCCCGAAGCCGAAGGAGATCTTCGCCTTCCTCGAGGAGTACGTGATCGGTCAGGAGCCCGCCAAGCGCGCGCTCTCGGTCGCCGTCTACAACCACTACAAGCGCATCCGGTCGCTGCAGGCGCTCGCTCCGGCCGACACGAAGCGCGACGACATCGAGATCGCGAAGTCCAACATCCTGCTCATCGGGCCCACCGGTTGCGGCAAGACCTATCTCGCGCAGACGCTCGCCAAGCGGCTCAACGTGCCGTTCGCGGTTGCGGATGCCACGGCGCTCACCGAGGCAGGCTACGTCGGCGAGGACGTCGAGAACATCCTGCTGAAGCTCATCCAATCGGCCGACTACGACGTCAAGCGCGCCGAGACGGGCATCATCTACATCGACGAGGTCGACAAGATCGCCCGCAAGGCCGAGAACCCCTCGATCACGCGCGACGTCTCCGGCGAGGGTGTGCAGCAGGCGTTGCTCAAGATCCTCGAGGGCACGGTCGCCTCGGTGCCGCCGCAGGGCGGTCGCAAGCATCCGCACCAGGAGTTCATCCAGATCGACACGACGAACGTGCTGTTCATCGTGGCGGGGGCGTTCGCCGGGCTCGAGGAGATCATCTCGGCCCGTGTCGGTCGGCGCGGCATCGGCTTCGGGGCGCCGCTGCACAGCAAGCGCGACGAGGCGGAGCTGTTCAGCGAGGTGCTGCCGGAGGACCTGCACAAGTTCGGCCTGATCCCGGAGTTCATCGGGCGCCTGCCGGTCGTCACGACGGTGTCGCCGCTGGATCAGTCGGCGCTCATGGAGATCCTGACGGTGCCGAAGAACGCGCTCGTCAAGCAGTACCAGCGCATGTTCGAGCTCGACGGCGTGGAGCTGGAGTTCGATCAGGGCGCGCTCGAGGCGATCGCGGATCTCGCGGTGCTGCGCCAGACGGGCGCCCGCGGCCTCCGCGCGATCCTCGAGGAGGTGCTCGGGCCGATCATGTTCGAGGTGCCCTCCTCGGATGAGGTCGCCCGCGTGGTCGTGACGAAGGAGGCCGTGATCGACAACGCGGCCCCGACGATCGTGCCACGCCCGGCTCGACGCGCGGAGAAGTCGGCGTAGCATCCGGCCCCCGCTCGCGCCGCGGCACCCGCGGCGCAGGCTCGGACGCCAATAGGCTCGGGTTCCATGCGCGCATCCGACACCGCCCAGCCGATCGGCGCGGGCATCGTCGGTGCCGTCACCGGGTTCGCGAGCTCGTTCGCGCTCGTCGTCGCGGGGTTGCAGGCGGTCGGCGCGAGCCCCGCGGAGGCGGCGTCCGGCCTGCTCGCCCTCTGCCTGCTGCAGGGGGTGCTCGCGATCGGCTTCGGCCTGCGGTATCGGATGCCGCTCGCCTTCGCGTGGTCGACCCCCGGTGCCGCGCTGCTCGTCGCGGCGCAGGCGACGACGGGCGACTACCGCGCCGCGGTGGGCGCGTTCCTGCTGTGCGGGGTGCTGCTCGTGCTCACCGGGCTCTGGCCGGCGCTCGCGCGTGCCATGACCCGCATCCCGCGGGCGATCGCGAGCGCCATGCTCGCCGGCATCCTGTTCCCGATCTGCCTCGCGCCCGTGCTCGCCTCGGTGCAGTTGCCCGCACTGGCCCTGCCGGTGGTGATCGTGTGGCTGATCGTGGCGCGGCTCGCACCGCGCGGGGCGGTTCCCGCTGCGGTGGTGACGACGATCGTCGTCGTGGCGGTGTCGGGGGAGGCCGCCGACCTCGCGGGTGCGCGCCTGCTGCCGACGCTCACGCTCAGCTGGCCGAGCCTCGACCCTGCGGTGCTGGTGAGCCTCGGCGTGCCGCTCTACATCGTCACGATGGCGGGTCAGAACGTGCCGGGGTTCGCCGTGCTCACGACCTTCGGCTACCCGCATCCGCCTGCCCGCGCGATCCTCGTGGGTTCGGGTGCCGCCACGGCGCTCGGGTCGGTCTTCGGCGGCTACACCCTCAACCTCGCCGCGATCACGGCCGCCATGATGGCGGGGCCGGATGCGCACCCCGACCGTGATCGACGCTGGGTCGCGTCGGTGGCGGGTGGGGCGGCCTACCTCGTGCTCGGGCTCGGGGCGGGCGCCGCGGCGGTGCTCGTGGCGGTGAGCCCGCCGATCCTCATCACGGCCGTCGCGGGGCTCGCCCTGTTCTCGGCGTTCGCGACCGCCGCGACGACCGCGCTGGAGCAGTCCGCGACGCGTGTGGTGGCGGTGCTGACCTTCCTCGTGGTGGCCTCGGGCGTCACGATCGCGGGGATCGGCTCCGCGTTCTGGGGCCTCGTCGTCGGCGGGGTCGCGATGCTCGTGCTCACCTGGCGGCCGCGCCGGCGGCGTGCTGCCGGGGCGGGGGCAGAATAGAGCGGGTGACCCACACCGTCCGTCCGCGGCTGAGCGCGCGTTTCCGCGCCACCTTCGCGGATCCGGTGCTGCGCTCGCTCACGGTGGCGACGCTCATCAGCACGGTCGGGCGGGGCATCTCGCTCACCCTGGTGGTGCTCTACCTGTCGCTCGTGGTGCGGCTGCCCGCGGAGCAGGTGGCCCTGGTGTTCGCGATCGGCGCGGGTGTCGGCATCGGTGCCTCGTATTTCGGCGGGCATCTCGCCGACAGCCTTTCGGCGCGGTGGATGCTGGTCGGCGGCGTCGTGCTCTCGGGGCTCGCGCTCGCGTCGGTGGCGCTCGTGACCGAGCTCTGGGCTGCGATCGTGGTCGAGTCGCTCATCTCGGCGACCCTCGGCGCGAACGGCTCGGTGCGCTCGGCGATCATCGCGCGGGCGTTCACGGCGGAGTCCCGCGTGACGAGTCGTGCGGTGCTCCGCACCGTCACCAACGTCGGGATCACGCTCGGCACGGGGGTGGGGGCCATCGCGCTCGCGCTCGGCACGCCCGAGGCCTACCGCACGATCCTCGTGCTGGGTGGGCTGAGCTACGCCGCGAGCGCGCTGCTGCTGCTGCGCCTGCCGGATCGGGTCGACGCGCCGCGGGGCGCCGCGCGGGCGGCGGGCGCGGGAGCGGCGGATGCGGATGCGGCGGATGCGGATGCGGGCTCGGATGCGGCTGCCGCTCCCGCGGCCGGCCCCGCGCGTGGCCCGTGGCGCGACCCGCGCTACCTGCTGTTCTCGGCACTCGCGGCGGTGTTCGCGATCCAGTTCGTGGTGCTGAGCGTCGGCATCCCTCTCTGGGTCGCGCACGACACGGTCGCGCCCGAATACCTGGTGTCGATCATGATCGTCGTCAACACCGTGCTCGTGATCGCCCTGCAGGTGCCGCTTTCGCGTGGCACCCACGAGCTGCGGCGTGCGGGAACGGTGGCGGCGGTCGCGGGGGTGCTCATGGCGCTCGCCTGTGTGCTCTACGGCGCGAGCGGGGGCACCTCGCTCGTGGCGACGGTGGTGCTGCTCGTCGCGGCCTCCGTGTTGCACGCGCTCTCCGAGGTGCTCTCGCAGGCGGGAGCGTGGGGCTTGAGCTTCGAGCTCGCCGACCCCCGGCGTGCGGGTGCCTATCAGGGCATGTTCTCGATGACGTTCGCGATCGCGTCGATGGTGGGCCCGTTCCTCATCACCTGGACGGCGATCAGCATGGGGTTCGCGGGCTGGCTCATCCTCGCCGCGATGTTCCTCGCCGCGGCGCTCGGGGTCACGGTCATCGCGCGCCGTGCCGCGCGAGATGTTGCGGTTTCGGCGTGATGTGGGCCGCGCGCGCCCCACATCACGCCGAAACCGCAACAGTCAGGAGTTCTCGGCGCGCCCCTGCCGCCAGTAGCCCATGAAGGCGACGGCGCGGCGGTCGATGCCGAGCTCCTTCACGAGGTGACGGCGGATGCCGGTGATCGTTCCGGCCTCACCCGCGAGCCAGGCGTAGAGCGGCGCGCTCTTGAGCGCCGCGCCGCCCCGCGCGTTCCGCGGCACCTCCCACAGCAGGCCCTCCTCGATGTCGACCTCCTCGGGCTCGGCACCCGGATGCGCCTCGAGCAGCTCGGCCGCGACCTCGGCCACCCGCGCGAGGAGCGCCTCGCCGTGCGGCCGGCTCGCGCGCGCGAGTGCATGCACCACGAAACCCGGATGCGCGGGCAGATACGCCGCATCCGCCGCATCCGGCAGCTCCACGACGACCGTGCCGCGCGCATCCGCGGGCAGCTGTTCCAGGATGCGCGCGATCGCCGGCGCCGCGGTCTCGTCGCCCGCGAGGAGATGGTGGTCGCTCCTCGCGGGCGGCACGAAGTCGATGCCGCCGTGCGGTCCCGGGTGCGCGGCCCGCGGCCCCAGCACCAGCACCTCGTCGCCGAGCGCCGCATCGATCGCCCAGCGGGCTGCGGGGCCGTCCGGGCCGTGCAGCGCGAAGTCGACGATCAGGTTCTCGCCCTCGAATCCGCGGATCGTGTAGGTGCGGAACGGCGGACGCTGCTCGGCGGGCATGGCCCGCCAGGCCGCGTACCACTCGGCATCGAGGGGCATCGCGTCGATGCCCTGCGGGCTCGGCGGCACGACCTTGATGCGCTGGTCGAATCCGGGATCGGCGAGCAGCTCCGCATCGAGCGGACGCAGCACGAAGCGACGGAAGGTCGGCGTGAGGTCGTCGATGCGCGCGACGGCCAGGCGTGCGAACGCCCAGGGCTCGAGCGCGACGCGGTCGGTGGTGGGGGCTTCAGCGGACATGGTGCCTTCCGATCGGGACGACGAGCGGGGTTTCCGACACGGGGTCGGGGATGACGTGGCTGCGGATGCCGAACACCTGCTCCACGAGTTCGGGCGTGAGGATCTCGCCGGGCGCCCCGCTCGCGACGATGCGCCCCTCGCTCATGGCGACGAGCTCGTCCGCGTAGCGCGCGGCGAGGTTCAGGTCGTGCAGCACCATGACGATCGTCGTGCCGCGGCGCTGTCCGAGCTCGGCGAGCAGGTCGAGCACCTCGATCTGGTGGGCGACGTCGAGGAAGGTGGTGGGCTCGTCCAGCAGCAGGATCTCGGTCTCCTGCGCGAGGGCCATCGCGATCCAGACCCGCTGCCGCTGCCCGCCCGAGAGCTCGTCGACGCTGCGCTCCGCGAGCTCGCTCGTGCCGGTCGCCTCGAGCGCTGCCGCGACCGCCTCGTAGTCGTGCGCGTTCCAGCGGGCGAGGAGGCGCTGGTGCGGATGCCGCCCGCGGCCGACCAGATCGGCCACCGTGATGCCTTCGGGGGCGAGCGGGCTCTGCGGAAGCAGTCCGAGCACCCGGGCGATCTGCTTCGAGGCCCGGGAGGTGAGGGGAGCCCCGTCGAGCAGGATCTCGCCGCTCGTCGGGGAGAGCAGGCGTGCGAGCGCGCGCAGCAGCGTCGACTTGCCGCATCCGTTCGCCCCGACGATCGCGGTGATGCGCCCGGGGGCGATGTCGAGGTCGAGGCTCTCGACGACCGTGCGGTCGCCGTAGGCGAGGGTCACCTCCCGCGCCTGGAGGCGGTGGTCGAGCGTCATAGGGTGCCTCCCTGGCGGGTGGTGCGGGCGAGCAGGTAGATGAGGAAGGGGGCGCCGAGGGCTCCCGTGACGACGCCGACGGGGTAGCGCGCGTCGAAGGCGAACTGCCCCACGAGGTCGGCGGTGAGCACGAGGAAGGCGCCGACGAGGCCCGCGGGCAGCAGCAGCGAAGCGCCCGGACCGATCAGGCGTGCGGCGATCGGTCCCGCCATGAAGGCGACGAAGGCGATCGGCCCGGCGGCCGCGGTGGCGAAGGCGAGCAGCGCGACCGCGCCGAGGATGAGGGCGAGCCGTGCGAGCGGCACCCGCACACCGAGCGCAGCGGCGGTCTCATCGCCCAGTCGCAGCGCGCCGAGGTCGCGGGAGAGCGCGAGCAGGATCGGCAGCAGCAGGAGCGAGGCGCCCGCGAGCGGCAGGATGCCGGACCAGGTGGCACCGTTGAGACTGCCCGCGAGCCACTGCATCGCGGCGGGCATGTCCCAGTCGGAGGCGCGCGAGAGCACCCAGGCGACGATGCTCTGCAGCATCGCCGCGACGCCGATCCCGATGAGGATCAGCCGCGCGCCGGAGAAGCCGCGCCGCGAGGCGAGCAGGTAGATGGCGAGCGCGGTGACGAGTGCGCCGCCGAGGGCGAAGAGGGCGACTCCCGCCCCGCTGAGCGAGAGCACCACGACGCCGAAGACGCCCGCGGCGCTCGCGCCCCAGGTGATGCCGATGATGTCGGGGGAGGCCAGCGGATTGCGCAGCATGGTCTGGAAGGTGACCCCCGCGACGCCGAAGGCGAAGCCCGCGAGCAGGCCGAGGCTCGCGCGCGGCAGGCGCAGCTCGCCCACCGTGAAGGTGGCGCCGGGCACCGTCTCGCCGAGGAGCACCCGGATGACGTCGTCGGGCGGGTAGAAGGTCTTGCCGATCATGAGGCTCGTCGCGAAGGCGGCGACGACGAGCACGGCGAGCAGCACCGTGCGGGCGAGCCGCGCGCGGGCGCGGCGGCGGCGTCCCGCGATGAGCCCCGCGAGCGCGCCGTCGTTCCGCTCGGCGCGGGCGTCGGGTTGGGCCGCGGATGCCGTGACGGCGCTCACAGTTCCCGCACCTTCCGGCGGCGGGCGAGCGCGATGAACACGGGGGCGCCGATGAGTGCGGTGACGATCCCCACCTCGACCTCGTCGGGGCGCGCGATGACGCGACCCACGACATCCGAGGCGGTCAACAGCACGGCGCCGACGAGGGCCGAGAAGGGCAGCAGCCAGCGGTGGTCGGTGCCGACCAGCAGCCGGCACAGGTGCGGCACGATGAGTCCGACGAAGCCGATGGGGCCGGCGATCGCGGTCGCGGCCCCGCACAGGATGAAGGCACCCGCCGCCGAGATGACGCGGGTGCGGCCGACGCGCTCGCCGAGCCCGGTGGCGACGTCGTCGCCGAGCGCGAGCGAGTTCATGCCGCGGGCCATCAGGAGCACGAGGAGCGCGCCGATCGCGAGCGCGGGCACGACGATCGCGATGCGATCCCACACGGCACCCCCGACGCCGCCGATCTGCCAGAACCGGAACGCGGTCATCTCCTGCACGCGCGGGAGCAGGATCGCGCTCACGAGCGAGCCGAGCGCCGCGGTCGTGGCGGCTCCCGCGAGGGCGAGCTTGAGCGGCGTCGCGCCCCCGCGACCGAGCGAGCCGATCGCGTAGACGAAGACGCCAGCGGCCGCG
This sequence comes from Leifsonia xyli, assembly GCA_003243275.1. Lineage (GTDB taxonomy): Bacteria > Actinomycetota > Actinomycetes > Actinomycetales > Microbacteriaceae > Homoserinibacter. Next base: position 159,292 of record QFQR01000006.1, read on the forward strand.
GAGCCGATGATCGCGACGACGAGCACCGCGACCGGGTCGGAGAGCGAGAAGAAGGCCATCCCGGTGACCACCGCGAGCGAGGCGCCCATCGAGAGCCCGAGGATGCCGGGGTCGGCGAGCGGATTGCGGGTGACGGCCTGCAGGGTCGTTCCCGAGAGGGCGAGCGCGGCACCCACGAGGATGGCGAGCACCGTGCGCGGGATGCGCGCGGCGACGGCCGCCGCCCCGATGCTCGTGGTATCGCCGCTGAGGCCCGCGAGCACCTCGTCGAAGGAGACCACGCGCGTGCCGACCGCGAGGGAGAACGCGGAGGCGAGGGCGAGCGCGGCGAGTGCCGCGACGATCCAGGCGACACGGACCGCCGCCGGACGCCGCAGGGTTGCGGCATCCGGCGGGGTCAGCGAGCCGGTGGCGGTGGTCACCCGGCCTGGGCGGCGAACAGGGCGAAGTAGTCGCCGAGGGTGTAGCCGATCGAGAGCGGGGAGGGGTTCGCGGATGCGGCGAGCGGCGTCGCATCCGGGAGGATCACGACGCGCCCCGCGGCGATCGCCGGGATCTTGGAGAGCAGCGGGTCGGCCTGCAGCTGCGCGACGAGGTCGCCCTTCGGGTCGCCGTAGGTGACGAAGATGTCGACGTCGGCGAAGCGCTCGGCCTCCTCCGAGCTCACCGAGGTGTAGAAGGCGTCGCTCTTGGCCGACTCCTCCGCGACGACGCTCGGCACCGGGAAGCCGAGGCCCTCGAGGAAGCCGGGGCGTGTGTCCTGGGAGGTGTAGAAGCCGATCTGGCTGAAGTCGGACGGGTCGATGAAGGAGAACAGGATCTTCTTGTCCTTGATGATGGCGTTCGCCTCGAGCGTCGAGTTGATCTCGCTGTCGAGTTCTGCGATGAGCGCCTCGCCTTCCTTCGCGAGGCCCAGGGCCGTCGAGTTCATGCGGATCAGCTCGTCGAGCGGGGTGCCCCAGGCGACCTCCGGGTAGGCGACGACGGGGGCGATCTTCGAGAGCGTGTCGTAGTCCTCCTGGGTGAGGCCGGAGTAGGCGGCGAGGATCACATCCGGCTGGGTGTCGGCGACGGCTTCGAAGTCGATGCCGTCGTCTTCGTTGAACAGCACGGGGGTCTTGGCGCCGAGCTCGTCGAGCTTCTCCTCGACCCAGGGCAGCACGCCGTCGCCGTCGTCATCGCCCCAGGTGGCCTCGGACATGCCGACCGGCACGACGCCGAGGGCGAGCGGCACCTCCTGGTTCGACCAGGCGACGGTCGCGACGCGCGTGGGCTTGGCCTTGATGGTGGTCTTGCCGTAGACGTGCTCGATCGTCACGGGGAACGCGGATGCGTCGCCCGGCACGCTGCCCGCGGTCTCGGGGGTGGTGCTGGGCGCGCAGGCCGACAGCACGAGTGCTGCGGCGGCGACGACCGGAAGGGTGCGGAGAACGCGCACGAGGATCCTCTCGATGGGGAGTGGGGGAAGGTGAGGCTCACCTAACTCGGGAGCACTTAGGCAACCCTAACCCGCCGCCACCCGTCCCTGTCAACCGTGCGCGCATCCGGCCGGCGCACCCTCGGGGGTGTTGCGGTTTCGGCGCTATGTGGGCCGCGTGCGCGGCACATAGCGCCGAAACCGCAACACCTGAGCTCAGGAGGCGAGCCCGCGGCGCTCCAGCAGGGGCGCGAGCGCCGCGTCGCGGCCGCGGAAGTCGCGGAACGCCTCGAGCGGATCGCGCGTGCCGGCGGTCTGCAGCAGGCGGCGGCGGAAGCGCTCGCCGTTCTCCCTGGTCAGCCCGCCGTTCTCGCGGAACCACTCGACGGTGTCGGCATCCAGCACCTCGCTCCAGATGTAGGAGTAGTAGCCCGCGTCGTACCCGCCCGCGAACACGTGCGAGAAGTACGTCGTCGCGTAGCGCGGAGGCACCGCGTCGTCGGCGAGGCCCGCGGATGCGAGCGCGTCCGCCTCGAAGGCCGCGGCATCCGTCACCTCCGCGGCCTGCTCCACATCGAGCGTGTGCCAGGCCTGGTCGAGCAGCGCCGCCTGCAGGTACTCGCTCGTGCCGAAGCCCTGCCCGAAGCGCTCCGCCTCCCGCAGACGCTCGGCGATCGCGGGGTCGAGCGGCTCACCTGTCTCGTGGTGACGCGCGTAGTTCGCGAGCACCTCGGGCCACATCGCCCACATCTCGTTGACCTGGCTCGGGAACTCGACGAAGTCGCGGAACACCCGGGTGCCTGCGAGGCTCGGGAAGCGCGCATGCGCGAACAGCCCGTGCAGCGCGTGGCCGAACTCGTGGAAGAAGGTCTCCACCTCGTCGAGCGTGAGCAGCGTCGGCTGGCCGGCCGCGGGACGCGGCACGTTGAGGTTGTTGGTGACGACGGCGCCCTGCCCGAGCAGCTCGTTGCGGGCGACGAGCGAGTTCATCCAGGCGCCACCGCGCTTCGAGTCGCGCGTGTAGAGGTCGAGCAGGTAGAGGCCGACAGGGCCGTCGTCGTCGCTCACCTCGAAGACGCGCACCTCGGCGTTCCACCCGCGCAGTTCCGGCCGCTCGGTGAAACGGAGGCCGTAGAGCCGCTCGGCGGCGAAGAACACGCCATCCTTCAGCACGCGTTCCGCCTCGAACCACGGCCGCAGCGCCGCCGTGTCGAGGTCGAAGCGCTCGCGGCGCACCGCATCCGCGGCGAAAGCCCAGTCGGATGCCGTGACGCGCGCCCCGAAGCTCCGCTCGAGCTCGGTGCGCTCCGCGGCGGCGTTGCGGGCGGCGGCAGGTGCCAGCCGGCCCAGCAGCTCGGCGACGGCCGCGGGGGAGCCGGCGGTCTCATCCGCGGTGACGACGGAGGCATGGTCGCGGAACCCCAGCAGCCGGGCGCGTTCGGCCCGGGCGCGCACCAGTTCGAGCACGAGCTCGCGGTTGTCGAAGTCGCCTCCCCGGATGCCACGGGCGCGCGACGCCGCCATGATGCGTGCGCGGGTGGCCTGGTCGGTGAGCGAGGCCAGCCACGGGTGGCCCGTCGGCAGCACGAGGGTCACGAGCCAGCCGTCGAGCTCGCGCGCGGCAGCGGCCTCGCGGGCTGCCGACAGCTCGCCGGGGGCGAGACCGGCGAGCTCGGATGCCTCGGTCACGTGCACGGCGAGGGCGTTCGTGTCGTTGAGCAGGTTCTTCTCGAAGCGCGTGGTGAGCGTGGAGAGGCGCTGGTTGAGCTCGCGCAGCCGCTCCTTCGCGCCCTCGTCGAGGGCGGCGCCCGCGAGCACCATCTCGATGTGCTGGCGCTCGACGAGGTAGCGCTGCTCCGGTTCGAGCGTCTCGCGGACCTCGTGCACCGCGTCGACGCGCGCGAAGAGGGCGGGGTCGAGCACGATCCGGTCGTGGTGGGCGGCGAGGCGCGGGGCGAGCTCCTCTTCGAGGGCCTGGATGGCATCCGTCGTGTCGGAGGAGGTGAGGGTGAAGAAGACGGTCGCCACCCGGTCGAGCACCCGCCCGGAGCGTTCGAGCGGCACGAGGGTGTTCTCGAAGCTCGGCGGGTTCGGGTCGGCGGTGATCGCCGCGACCTCGGCGAGCTGCTCGGCCATGCCCGTCGCGAAGGCTTCCGCGAAGTGTTCCTCGCGCACCGCCGCGAAGTCGGGGAGCTGGTAGGGGAGCTGGCTGTCCGCGAGGAACGGGTTCGTCATCCGTCCAGCCTAGGGTTGCTGTCATGACCGCAGCCGATGAACGCTACACCCACGGCCACCACGAGACGGTGCTGCGCTCGCACATCTGGCGCACCGCCCTCAATTCGGCCGCCTACCTGCTGCCGCAGCTGCGGCCCGGCATGTCGATCCTCGACGTCGGCGCAGGCCCAGGCACGATCACGGTCGACCTCGCCGAGCTCGTGGCGCCGGGGCGGGTCGTCGGCGTCGACGCCTCGGAGGATGTCGTGGCGCAGGCGCGTGCCCACGCCGCCGAGCGCGGGGTGACGAACGTCGAGTTCCGGGTGGCCGACGCCTACGCGCTCCCGTACGCCGACGGCGAGTTCGACGTCGTGCACGCGCACCAGGTGCTGCAGCACCTCGCGCGGCCGGTCGAGGCGCTCGCGGAGTTCCGGCGGGTGGTCGCCGAGGGCGGGGTCGTCGCGGTGCGCGAGTGCGACTACGCGGGTGTCGTCATCCATCCGCTCACCCTGGGGCTGAGCTCGTGGGCGGCGCTCTACCAGCAGGTGCACCGCAGCAACGGGGGAGAGCCGGATGCGGGGCGCCGCCTCAAGCAGTGGGCGCGGGATGCGGGCTTCGCGACGGTCTCCTCGACCGCATCCGTGTGGTGCTTCTCCGACGACGACGAGCGCGCCTGGTGGGGTGGCATGTGGCGGGATCGCGTGCTCGCCTCCGCCTTCGCGGGCGACGCGATCGGCAAGGACCTGGCAACCCTCGCCGACCTGGAGGCCATCAGCGCCGCCTGGGCGCACTGGGCCGAGGACCCGAACGGTTGGATGGCGTTCCCGCACGGGGAGATCCTGGCCACCCGCTGATCGAGTGCCGCCGAAGGCGGTGTATCGAGATCGGCTACGGCAGCTGGTCGCGGAGGACGGTGCCGGCGGAGGTCAGCCGCAGTCGCGTGCCGTCGTCGAGCTCCACGACGGGGCGGCCCTCCAGCCAGGTGAGGGTCCAGCGCCAGGAGGCGGTGTCGAGGTCGGCCAGCTCCGACTCGACCTCGCGGATCGCGGCGACCAGGGCATCCGGGATCCGCGGCGGCACCTCGCCACCGACCGCCCACCGCGTGCCGAGCTGCATCAGCGACGCACCTCGTACATCACCCAGCGGGTGCGGGTGGCGACCTTGTCGTAGAGCGCCTGTGCGGTGTGGTTGTCGTCGGCGGTGATCCAGCGCAGCGACCCGCCCGTGCCCGCCGCCTTCTCGGTGATCGCCTCGATGAGCGCGCGCCCGGCCCCGGTGCCGCGCACCGCGGGGTCGACGAACAGGTCGTCGAGAAACCAGTCGAGCCCGCCCGAGAAGGTGTCCGGATGCGAGCGGTAGTGGGCGAAGCCGACCACCGCGCCGTCTCGCTCGGCGACGAGCGCGTCGAGGCCGGAGCCCTCGGCGAGCAGCTGCTCCCAGACGCGGTCGAGCACGGTATCCGTGAACGCGGTCTCGTAGAAGACGCCGTAGGCCGTGAACAGCTCGCGCCAGCGCGCCGCGTCGGCGGCGGTGACGGGACGGACGAGGGTGCCCGCCATCTCAGGCCTCCGGCAGTTCCGCGAGCACCACGTCGGTGACCGCGATCTCATCCGCCACCACGAGGTCGAGTCGCTCGATGCGGCCCACCGCGCGGAGGTCGTCCGCAGCCTCGGCGAGAAGCGCCGGCCCGGCGAGGGTCGCCGAGGTGACGGGCGTCTTCTGCGAGGCCTTCGCATCCGTCTTGGCGCGGCGGATGCCGATGAGCGCGGCGCTCGTCGCGGCGAGCAGGCCGCGGGGGTCGGCGGGCGCGCCCAGCTCGAGCACGGTCGGCCACGCGGCGGTGTGCACCGAGCCCGCGTGGGTCCAGCGCCACACCTCCTCCGTCGCGAACGGCAGCACGGGGGCGAGCAGGCGCAGCATCACGTCGATCGCGGTGCGGAGCGCTGCCACCGCGGAGGCCTGCCCGGCGCCCTCGCCCGTGTAGGCGCGCTCCTTGACGAGCTCGAGGTAGTCGTCGCAGAAGGTCCAGAAGAACTGCTCCGTCACCTCCAGCGCGCGCGCGTGGTCGAAGGCTTCGTAGGCGCGGGTGGCTTCTCCGACGACCCGGGCGAGCTCCGCGAGCATGTCGAGGTCGAGCGGCTCGGTGACCGTGGTCTCGATACGGCCTTCCGGGCCTACTCCACCAACGGAATCCGTGGGGAAGGAGTACACGAACTTCGCCGCGTTCAGCACCTTGATCGCGAGGCGGCGGCCGATCTTGATGGTCTTCGGGTTCTGCGGGTCGAAGGCCGCATCTGTGCCGAGCTTCGACGACGCCGCCCAGTAGCGCACCGCATCCGAGCCGTGCTCGTCGAGGAGGCCCTGCGGGGTGACCACGTTGCCCTTCGACTTCGACATCTTCTTGCGGTCGGGGTCGACGATGAAGCCGGAGACGCCGGCGTGCCTCCAGGGCGTCTCGCCGTGTTCGAGGCGCGCCCGCAGCACGGTCGAGAACAGCCAGGTGCGGATGATGTCCTGCCCCTGCGAGCGCAGCGCGTAGGGGAAGACGAGGTCGAAGAGCTCCGGGTCGTCGACCCAGCCGCCCGCGATCTGCGGGGTGAGGCTCGAGGTGGCCCAGGTGTCCATGATGTCGAGCTCGCCGACGAAGCCGCCCGGCACGCCGCGCTGCGACTCCTCGAAGCCGGGGGCGGCATCCGAGGACGGATCGACGGGCAGCTGCTCCTCGGAGGGCACGATCGGGCGCTCGCGCAGCGCCTCGCCGTTCTCGTCGAGCGGATACCAGACCGGGATCGGCACGCCGAAGAAGCGCTGGCGCGAGATGAGCCAGTCGCCGGTCAGCCCGCCCACCCAGTTCTCGTAGCGCACCCGCATGAAGTCGGGGTGGAACGCGAGCTCCTGACCCGCCGCGAGCAGCTCGGCCCGCAGCTTCTCGTTGCGGGCACCGTTCACGATGTACCACTGGCGGGTGGAGACGATCTCGAGCGGCTTGTCGCCCTTCTCGAAGAACTTCACGGAGTGGGTGATCTTGCGCGGCTCGCCGATCAGGTCGCCCGACTCGGCGAGCAGCTCCACGATGCGCGCCTTCGCGCTGAACACGGTCTTGCCGGCGAGCTCGGCGTAGGCGGTGCGGCCGGCATCCGTGAACAGCGCCTCGGCGGGGGATTCCGGCAGGATGCGGCCGTCGAAGCCGATGATGGCCCGGTTCGGCAGGTCGAGTTCGCGCCACCAGACGACATCGGTCACGTCGCCGAAGGTGCAGATCATGGCGATGCCGGAGCCCTTGTCCTGCTGGGCGAGGTGGTGGGCGAGCACCGGCACCTCGACGCCGAAGATCGGGGTGGTGACGGTGGTGCCGAAGAGGCCCTGGTAGCGCTCGTCGTCGGGATGCGCCACGAGAGCCACGCAGGCGGGCAGCAGTTCGGGGCGCGTGGTCTCGATCTCGATCGTGCCGCCGTCCGGGCGGTGGAACGACACGCGATGGTAGGCGGCCGGCTGGTCCTTGTCTTCGAGCTCGGCCTGCGCGACGGCGGTGCGGAACGTCACGTCCCACAGGGTCGGCGCATCCGCCTGGTACGCCTCGCCCCGGGCGAGGTTGCGCAGGAAGGCGCGCTGGGCCACGCGCTGGGCCTCGTCGCCGATGGTGCGGTAGGTGAGCGACCAGTCGACCGAGAGGCCGAGGGTGCGCCACAGCTCCTCGAACTGCACCTCGTCTTCGGCGGTGAGGCGCTCGCACAGCTCCACGAAGTTGCGCCGCGAGATGGGCTGCTGGTCGGCGGCCTTGCCGGAGCTGTTCTCACCTCCGGTCTGCGGGGGCACGAAGCCCGGCACATAGGGGAGGGTCGGGTCGCAGCGCACCCCGTAGTAGTTCTGCACGCGGCGCTCGGTGGGCAGGCCGTTGTCGTCCCAGCCCATCGGGAAGAAGAGGTGCTTGCCCGTCATGCGCTGGTAGCGCGCCATCAGGTCCATGTGGGTGTAGCTGAAGACGTGGCCGATGTGCAGATTGCCGGATGCCGTGGGCGGCGGGGTGTCGACGCTGAACACCGCCTGCTTGCCGGCGGCGAGCGCGGCATCCCGATCGAAGCGGTAGGTGCCCTCTCGCTCCCATGCCTCCCGCCAGACGGATTCGAGGCCCTCGAGCGCGGGCTTCTCGGGGATCGGGGAGGCGGCAGGGTCGGCGGCGTTCATCGCGGTGCTCCGGTTCGATATGTGCGGCACCGCGTCCTGGGGTGCCTGAGTGTGGGATTCCCCCTGATCCTACCGAGCCGCCGCGGGGTGGGGGCGCGGCCTCAGGTCTCGCGGATGATGAGCGTGCGCGATTCGAAACTGCCGTCGGTGCGCTGCACGGTGATGGTGTAGCGCTGCTGCTGATCGGTCTGCCCGCACTGGTAGTTGAAGTCCATCGTGTAGTTGAGCGCGAACTCGCCCACCGGCTCGGCCTTCGCGTCGTTGGTGCCGACCCCGAACCACAGTGTCTGCCCGGTCGCGGCCCAGCTGAAGCTCACCGACACCGCGCCGCCACCCTGGCCCGTGCAGTCGACGGTCTGCGGCGTCGCCGTGAAGCTCGTGATGGCGCTCGCGGGCGGCGGTGGGGTCGTGGTGCGGCTCGGCGAGGGGCTGGGGCTCGGGCTGGCGCTCGGCGATTCGGAGGGGGATGCGCTCGGCGAGGGCGAGGCGGAATGGCTGGGGGCCGGCTTCGGTGCGGTCGCGGTGGCCGCGATCCAGACGAGCACGCCGACGAGCACGAGCAGCAGCACGCCTGCCACGATCGCGAGCGTGATGATGAGGCCCTTGCCGCGTCCGTTGCCGTCGTCGCCGGATCCGGTGGGCGGCTCGGGCGGCAGGGTGCCCGCGGGAGGAAGCATCGAGGTGACCGGTGCCGCATCCGCGATCGGGATGGTGTGGGCTTCGGGGGTCTCGCCCGCGCCGGGGAACCCTTCGGGGTAGCGCCGGGTGGGGGTGTCGTCGCTCATGCTCAACTCCGCGATCGGGGGGCGTAGGACGGATCCGAGCCTATTCGGCGGACGACGGGTCGTCCATCCCAGCTTGTAATAGTGAAACTAGAACAATAGGATGGCGTCATGCTCATCCGTGTCGACCCCGGTTCGGGAGTCGCGATCTACGACCAGATCGCGGCATCCGTGCGGGCCGACGCGACCCGCGGTGCCCTGCGCCCCGGCGACCGGCTGCCCGCCGCGCGCGAGCTCGCGGCGGCGCTCGAGGTCAACATCCACACCGTGCTGCGGGCCTACCAGGACCTGCGCGACGAAGGACTCGTCGACCTCCGCCGCGGACGCGGCGCCGTCGTCACCGATGCCGCCGGTCGCGGAGCCCCGCTGCTCGACGCCCTCCGCGCCCTCGTCGCCGAGGCCCGGCGCGAGGGCGTCGGCCCGCAGACCCTGATCTCGCTGATCCGTGAGGAGTACCCCGCATGACCCGCACCCCGACGCGTCCGAGTCGCCCGCCGCGGATGCCGCTGCCGCTCTCGGTCTGGATCGTCGCGCTCGCCCTGCCGATCATCGTCTGGGGCGTCGCCATCGCCATCCAGCTCGCCTGGCTGCCGCGACTGCCCGACCCGGTCGCGACCCACTGGGGCGCGAACGGCGAACCCGACGGCTTCGGCCCCGCCTGGTCGAGCATCGCGCTCACCGCCGGCCTCGGCCTCGGGCTCACGGGCATGTTCGCGCTCATCCTCGCCACCGTGCGGGGGGCGGCCCCCACCGCCGTGCACAAGCTGCTCGCGGTGATCTCGCTCGGGATGAGCGTGTTCATCGGAACCACGGTCGTCGCCACGCTCGGTGTGCAGCTCGACCTCGCCGACGCCCGCGACGCCGGGGACATCGGCGGATGGATGTTCGTCGGCCTCGGTGCCACCGCGATCGTCACGGTGCTCGCCTGGTTCCTGCTCCCGAAGGCCGTGCGCCCGGGGGCTGAGGTGGCCGCGGTGCAGCCGCTTCCGCTGTCGCCCGGTGAGCGCAGCGCCTGGATCGCGACCGTGCGGGTGGGCACCCCCATCACCGTGGTGATCCTCTCGGCCACGGGCCTGCTCACGGTCTCGACGGTCGTCGCGGTGGTCGTTTCCGGAGGGCTGATCTGGCCGCTGCTGCTCTTCCCGCTCGTCGTGGTGCTGCTGTGTGCGGTGGGCGTCGCCTGGCGGGTGCGCGTGGATGCCACCGGGCTCACCGTGCGCTCGCTGCCGTTCGGCTGGCCGCGGGTGCGCATCCCGGCCGCCGACATCGCATCCGTGAAGACCGTGCAGGTGGAGCCGCTCGCCGAGTTCGGCGGCTGGGGCTGGCGCTTCTCGCCCGTCGCGGGCTTCGGGGTCGTCGCGCGGGCGGGGGAGGGCATCCTCGTGCAGCGCCGCGACGGACGCCGCTTCACCGTCACCGTCGACGACGCCGAGACGGGTGCGGCCCTGCTCGCCGCCTACGCCGACGCGGCGCGCTAGAATCGACTCACAGACTGCGATCCGGCCATCACCGGGGAGTCCTCGGAAGAAACCCCGTCCGCGGGGCGGTAGACCCGAGCGGGTGCGCCCGTCAGCGCGTGAATGAGCGGTCGGCTCCCGGGTGGGAGGCGGCAAGCGAGGTGGTACCGCGGCATCCGTCGTCCTCGTGCAGAGCACCCAGAGCGAAGCACGGACGGACCAGATGAGCTACCCCCGCACCTCGAACGACGACGCAGCCGCCGACGCCGAAGGCGTGCCCGCGTCGCCGCGCTTCCCCGAGATCGAGCGCGGCATCCTCGCGTTCTGGAAGGCAGACGGCACCTTCGAGGCCTCCGTCGCGCAGCGGGGCGACGACCCCGAGTGGGTGTTCTACGACGGGCCGCCGTTCGCCAACGGCCTCCCGCACTACGGGCACCTGCTCACCGGCTACGCGAAAGACGTCTTCCCGCGCTACCAGACGATGCGCGGCAAGCAGGTGCACCGCCGCTTCGGCTGGGACACCCACGGCCTGCCCGCCGAGCTCGAGGCGATGCGCCAGCTCGGCATCACCACGAAGGACGAGATCGAGCGGATGGGCATCGGCGCCTTCAACGCGAAGGCGCGTGAGTCGGTGCTGCACTACACGCAGGAGTGGCAGGACTACGTCACCCGCCAGGCCCGCTGGGTCGACTTCGACGACGACTACAAGACGCTCGACATCTCCTTCATGGAGTCGGTGATCTGGGCCTTCTCCGAGCTGCACCGGAAGGGCCTCGCCTACGAGGGCTTCCGGGTGCTGCCGTACTGCTGGAACGACGAGACCCCGCTGTCGAACCACGAGCTGCGGATGGACGACGACGTCTACCAGCTGCGTCAGGATCAGTCGGTCACGGTGACCTTCCCGCTCGTGGGAGAGAAGGCGGAGGCACTGGGGCTCACCGCGGTGAACGCGCTCGCCTGGACGACGACCCCGTGGACGCTGCCGACGAACGCCGCGCTCGCGGTCGGCCCCGAGATCGTCTACGCGGTGGTGCGGGTCGAGGACGGCACGCAGTACCTGCTCGCCGCCGATACGATCGGCAACTACGCGAAGGAGCTCGGCGAGCATGAGCTGCTGCGCACCCTCACGGGTGCCGAGCTCGCCGGTGTGCAGTACGACCGGCTCTGGGACTACTACGCCGAGGAGTACGGTGCGGGTGCCGCGGGATCCGCCGCCTTCACGATCCTCGTCGCCGACTACGTCGCCACCGGCGAGGGCACCGGCATCGTGCACCAGGCGCCCGCCTACGGTGAGGACGACCAGGTCACCACGGCCGCCGTCGGCATCCCCGTGGTGCTCTCGCTCGACGACGGCGGACGCTTCCTGCCCGCCGTGACGGATGTCGCGGGCCTGCGCTGGGATGAGGCGAACAAGCCGCTCGTGCAGATGCTGCGCGCCGCGGGCCGCCTCTTCCAGCTGAAGAGCTACGAGCACAGCTACCCGCACTGCTGGCGCTGCCGCAAGCCCCTCATCTACAAGGCCGTCTCCAGCTGGTTCGTGCGCGTGCCCGAGATCAAGGAGCGGATGCTCGAGCTCAACCAGCAGATCACCTGGGTTCCCGAGAACGTCAAGGACGGCCAGTTCGGCAAATGGGTCGCGAACGCGCGCGACTGGTCGATCAGCCGCAACCGCTACTGGGGCAGCCCCATCCCGGTGTGGAAGTCGGACGACCCCGCCTATCCGCGCGTCGACGTCTACGGGTCGCTCGCGGAGCTCGAGCGCGACTTCGGCCGCCTGCCGCTGGACGAGAACGGCGCGCCGAACCTGCACCGGCCCTACATCGACGAGCTGACCCGCGCGAACCCCGACGACCCGACCGGCCGATCCGTCATGCGGCGCATCGAGGATGTGCTGGACGTCTGGTTCGACTCCGGCTCGATGCCGTTCGCGCAGGTGCACTACCCCTTCGAGAACCGCGAGTGGTTCGACGGCGAAGGCGGGCAGCCGGGGCACAACCCCGCGGACTTCATCGTCGAGTACATCGGGCAGACCCGCGGCTGGTTCTACGTCATGCACGTGCTCGCGACGGCGCTGTTCGACCGGCCCGCCTACAAGAACGTGCTGAGCCACGGCATCGTGCTCGGCTCCGACGGTCAGAAGATGTCGAAGTCGCTGCGCAACTACCCCGACGTCTCCGAGGTCTTCGACCGGGACGGCGCGGATGCCATGCGCTGGTTCCTGCTCTCGGGCTCCGTGATCCGCGGCGGCAACCTCGTGGTCACCGAGGAGGGCATCCGTCAGGGGGTGCGCGAGGTGATGCTGCCGCTGTGGTCGAGCTACTACTTCTTCACGCTCTACGCCAACAGCGCCGACTACACCGCCGTCCGCCGCACCGACTCGGCGCATCCGCTCGACCGCTACCTGCTCGCCAAGACGCGCGAGCTCGTCCACGAGGTGACGGCGCGGCTCGACGAGTTCGACACGCCGCTCGCGGCGGAGGCGCTGCGCGAGTTCGCCGAGGTGCTCACCAACTGGTACGTGCGACGCAGCCGCGACCGCTTCTGGGCGGGGGATGACCGCGACGCCTTCGACACCCTCTTCACGGTGCTCGAGACCGTCACGCGCCTCGCCGCGCCGCTCCTTCCGCTCGTCGCGGAGGAGATCTGGCGGGGACTCACGGGCGGCCGCAGCGTGCACCTGGAGGACTGGCCGGATGCCGCCGAGTTCCCGGTCGACACCGAGCTCGTGCGCTCGATGGACCGGGTGCGCGAGATCGCCTCCGCGGGGCTGGCGCTGCGCAAGGCGCAGGGGCTGCGGGTGCGTCTGCCGCTCGCGGGGCTCACCGTGGTGGCACCGGATGCGGAGGGCGTCGAGGGTTTCGCGGAGATCCTGCGCGACGAGCTCAACGTCAAGCACCTCGGGTCGACCCCGCTCGTCGAGTCGAGCCTCGGCGACTACGGCATCGCGCGGCGTCTGACGGTGAACGCCCGCGCCCTCGGCCCGCGGGTCGGGAAAGACGTGCAGCGGATCATCCAGGCGGCCAAGGCGGGCGACTGGTCGGTGGACGGGGAACTCGTCACCGCGGGCGGCCAGGAGCTGCAGCCGGGGGAGTACGAGCTCGAGCTCACGGTCGCCGACTCGGCGAGCGCCATCGCCTTCCTGCCCTCCGGCGGCTTCCTCGTGCTCGACACCGTCGTCACCCCGGAACTCGCGGCGGAAGGGCTCGCCCGCGACGTCGTGCGGGCCGTGCAGCAGGCCCGCCGCGACGCGGGGTTCGAGGTGACGGACCGCATCCGTCTCACCCTCCGGGGCGATGCGGATGCCGCGGCCGCGATCGAGGCGCACCGCGCGCTGATCGCGGGGGAGACCCTTGCCACGAGCCTCGAGGTCGATGAGGCTGGGGGCGGGGCGACGCCGGTCGGCGAGGGCTCGGCCGTGACGATCGAGGTGGAACGCGCATGAGCGACGAGACAGCGTTCGACGACGCCGAGGCGGCCGCGTACCGCCGGGCGGCTGACGAGGCCTACGCGCAGCTGCTCGGCCGCATCGGCGAGGGCGCGCCCCAGCCGCGGCTCGAGCCGACCCGCCGGGCCGTCGAGCTGCTCGGCGATGTGCACCGGGCAGCGCCCGTCGTGCACATCACGGGCACCAACGGCAAGACCTCCACGAGCCGCATGATCGAGTCGCTGCTGCGCGCCACCGGCCTGCGCACGGGCCTCCTCACGAGCCCGCACCTGGTGCGGGTCACCGAGCGCATCATGATCGACGGCGAGCCGATCAGCGACGAGGCCTTCGCGCGCAACTGGGACGACATCCAGCCCTACCTGCTCATGGTCGACACCGATCTCGCCGCCTCCGGCGAGGAGACGCTCACCTTCTTCGAGGCGCTCACCGTGCTCGCCTTCGCGTGCTTCGCGGATGCGCCGGTCGACGTGGTCGTGCTGGAGGTGGGCATGGGGGGCGAGTGGGATTCCACGAACGTCGCAGACGGGCAGGTCGCGGTGTTCACGCCGATCGCGCTCGACCACACGCAGCGGCTCGGGTCGACCGTGGCCGAGATCGCCCGCACCAAGGCGGGCATCATCAAGCCAGCGGCATCCGTCGTCACCGCGATCCAGCCGATCGAGGCGCTCGACGAGCTGCGCGCGGCGGCCACGCAGGACGAGGCGGCGCTCGCGATCGAGCGGGTCGACTTCGCGGTCGAGTCGACCACGGTCGCGGTGGGCGGCCAGGTGGTCGACCTGCGCGGGCGCGTCGGGCGCTACCGCGAGGTGTTCCTGCCGCTCTACGGCGACCATCAGGCGCAGAACGCCGCGGTCGCGGTGGCCGCGGTCGAGTCGTTCCTCGGTGACGGCACGGTCGCGCTCGCCCCGGATGTGGTGGCCGAAGGTCTCGGTCAGGTCACCTCGCCTGGTCGTCTGCAGCTCGTCGGCGTCGAGCCGACGGTGCTCGTCGACGCCGCCCACAATCCGCACGGCGCCGCGGCCCTCGCGGCTGCCCTGCAGGAGTACTTCGACTTCGACGAGTTCGGGTTCGTGCTGGGCGTGCTCGCCGACAAGGACGCCCACGGCATCGTCCGCGAGCTCGCGGCGATCGCGAGCCGGGTCGACGTGACCCAGCCCGACTCGGAGCGGGCGTTGCCCGCCGATGAGCTCGCCGAGCTCGTGCGCGAAGACGTCGATCCGCAGCGCGTCACCGCGCACGATGCGCTCGTCGACGCGCTCGACGCGGCGCGCGAGTGGGCGGGGGCAGCGCCCCGTCGCGCGGTCGTCGTCGCAGGCTCCATCGCCCTCGTCGGCGAGGTCATCGGGCACGCCGACGCCGAGGGGTGGAAGGCGTGACCCGAACCCGCACGCGCGTGCGACGGGAGCGCTCGCTCACCGAGACGCTGCTCTCGATCGCGCTCGGGCTCGAGGCGGCGATGATGTTCTTCGCGACCCTCGTCGTCTTCGGCCTCGACCGCCTCGACCCCGACTGGCTCGCGTTCGTCTACGGCGGGGCTCTCATCCTGCTGCTCGCCGTCACCGCGGGCGTTCAGCGGTGGAACTGGGGGGTCGGGCTCGGCGGCGCGCTGCAGCTCGTGATCCTCGCCACCGGTTTCCTGGAGCCCGGCATGTTCGTCGCGGGCGCCATGTTCGTCGCGCTGTGGGCCTACTGCCTCGTGCGCGGACGCCAGATCGACATCCGCAAGGCGGCCTGGCTCGCCGAGCGCACCGCATCCGACACCCCCACCCTCGAAGGAGACACCCCATGACCGCGACCGAAGAGACCCTCGTCATCGTGAAGCCCGATGGCGTGGCCCGCAACCTCACCGGCGAGATCCTGCGCCGCATCGAGGCCAAGGGCTACCAGCTGGTCGACATCCGGCTGCTCCAGGCCGACCGCACGCTGCTCGCCGCCCACTACGAGGAGCACGAGGGCAAGCCGTTCTACGAGCCGCTCGTCGAGTTCATGCAGTCGGGACCGGTCGTCGCGATGCGCGTCGCGGGCAACCGGGTGATCGAGGGCTTCCGGGCGCTTGCCGGCACGACCGACCCGACGAGCGCCGCGCCCGGCACCATCCGCGGCGACCTGGGGCGCGACTGGGGCCTCAAGGTGCAGCAGAACCTCGTGCACGGCTCCGACTCGCCCGAGTCGGCGGCACGTGAGCTTGCCCTCTGGTTCCCGGTCGAGGGATGAGCGGGGGGCCGGCTCTGCCGGTCCCGGATGCGCGCATCCCGCTGGCGGCGCGGCTCAGCCCGCCGCTCAGCCCTGCAGCTTGGCGATCTCCGCGTTGACGAAGTCCTCGAAGCTCTGGGTCTGGCCGTCCCACTTGGTGCCGTTGATGATGACCGTCGGGGTTCCGGTGACGCCGTTCTGGCTCGAGCGGGCGGTCGCCGCATCGACCCACGGAGTGAAACTCTCGTTGGAGATGCAGTCGAGCACCTGTTGATCGGTGACCCCCGCGCCCTTCACGATGCTGAGGAGATCGGAGTTGGTGAGCCCTGGCCCGTTCTCCTCCGCCTGGTTCTTGTACATCGCGCTCATGACGTCGAGGAACTTGTCGGGCGCGAAGTTCGCGGTGCAGGCCCCGACGTTGTTGGCGCGTGTCGAGACGGTTCGTCCGGTGAACATGCGGTTGAGGATCGCGATGGGCTTCACCTCGAGGGTCGCGGAGCCGGAGGCGACGAGCTTCTGGATCTGATCCGAGTACGCCTCCTCGAACTGCTTGCAGATCGGGCAGGTGAAGTCGACGTAGGTGACGATGTTGAGCACGCCGTCGCGCGGAGTCGTCTCGACCGGGTCGGCACCCTTCTTGATCGCGGCCGTCGGCACGTATTTCACGCCGTTGTTGCCGTCGGACTCGAACACGATGCCGTCGCTGATCATGTTCGCGGGGCCGGCCTCCTTCTTGGGCGGCGGCTGGAGCGCGATGACCGCCCACACCACACCCGCGACGATCGCGAGGATCGCCACGGAGGAGACCGTCGGGATGAGCCACTTGAGCGTCTTCTGACGCTTGAGCTGCTTCTCGCGGGCGACGCGGGCGGCCTCGCGGGCCTCCTCGCGGCGCTGGTTCTTGGTGGGCCTGGGCGCGTTGGTCACGGGTGGAATCCTGCTGTGTCGGGGTATGAGATGGCTGGGAACGATCAGAGGCGAGTCTACGGGGCGGTGCCTAGAGCATCGCCACGAGGCTGCCGATGAGGTCGAAGTTGATCTGCGCGATGGCCAGGATGACCACGTAGATCAGGAGCGAGATCGGCGCGACCCAGGGCGTGAGCGCCCGCCCGACGGGCCGTCCGCGCTCGCCGAAGACCCCCCGAGCGAGATTGTGGAAGGTCACCGCGAGGAACGAGGGGTAGGTGACGGCCCAGGTGAGGCCGCACCAGAGGCAGAGGGTGCGCAGCTCGAAGAACGACTGCGTCATGAGCCAGACCACGAAGATGACCGCGCCCAGCAGCCCGAGGTTGAAGACCGCCATGAACCAGCGGGGGAAGCGGACCCCGGCGATGAGCGCGACGCCCACCACGATCGGTGCCATCCAGCAGATCAGCCCGATGATCGGGTTGGGGAACCCGAAGAGCGAGCCCTGCCACGATTCGAGGTTCTTGCCGCACTGCACGAAGGGGTTGATGTCGCAGTTCGCGACGGCGTCGGGGTCGGCGAGTTTGCGGAGCTTCTCCAGCGTCAGCTCGAATGCCGCCAGCTCGCCGAGCACGCCGGCGATGACGAGCCAGAGGCCCAGTACCCAGTGTCGACGGGGGCGGGCGTCGTCGGTGACGTCGTCCGGGAACTCGTCGTCGAGTTCGCCCTGCGGGTCGAGTTCTGCGGCGGTGTCGACATCGCTCATGGCCCCGATCCTCCCACGCCGAGAGTGAGGAAATGCCGCAAACGGCATCGACGTGCGATAATCGTCCAAGTCGCCCCGAGCGGGCGATCCAACAGAGCTTGACCGGGCACCACCGGGCCAACAGATGCTCCCGCCGCGTCGGGATGACATCGATGACGGATAGCCAGTTCCGACGGCAGTGAGAGTGCCGGTGCCGTGACAGGGCGCACGCGACCCACCGACGCTTGGCGAGGTGCGGGTCGCGGGACCGAACAAGGATTTGCATCCCGCAGTTTCGCGGGAGGGCACGAGAGTACCCGGAGGCCGACGCGGTCGCCCCGGGCGAGGAGCGCACCAGTGATGGTGGATAACGACGTACCCGAAGTTCCGTTCGACACGAGCCTGCTCGCGGAGCCCGACGAGGCGACCGAGGCGGATCGCGACACCGAGGCCGCCCCGGCCGCCGAGACCGTCGCCGAGGACAGCCCCGCTGTCGAGGAGCCGGGCTCGCCGTTCGCCCTCGTCTTCCAGGCACCCCCGCCCCCTCCGCCCGGGGCCGCCGCTCCCACCATCCCCCTCGAGGACGACGCCCCGTCGGCATCCTCGCGTCGCCGCACCCGTCGCCGTTCGGGCGAGGGGCCCCGCGACGGCGACGACGCGCCGGGAACCACCGTGCGGGTGCGTCAGCCGCGGCAGGCGCCCGCGCCGATCACCGAGCCGCAGCGGGTCAAGGGTTCCACCCGTCTCGAGGCGAAGAAGCAGCGCCGCCGCGACGGGCGAGACGCCGGCCGCCGCCGCCAGGTCATCACCGAGGCCGAGTTCCTCGCCCGCCGCGAGTCGGTCGACCGGGTCATGGTGGTGCGCTCCAAGTTCGGCCGCATCCAGATCGGCGTGCTCGAAGACGGGGTGCTCGTGGAGCACTACGTCGCGCGTGCCGCCGACGCGAGCCTCATCGGCAACGTGTACCTCGGCCGCGTGCAGAACGTGCTGCCGAGCATGGAGGCCGCCTTCGTCGACATCGGTCGGGGGCGCAACGCCGTGCTCTACTCGGGCGAGGTCGACTGGGAGGCCGCGGCCGCGAACGCGGAGGGCGAGGCCAAGAACCAGCCGCGCCGCATCGAGCTCGCGCTGAAGCCAGGCGACCGGGTGCTCGTGCAGGTCACCAAGGACCCGGTGGGACACAAGGGCGCGCGGCTCACCAGCCAGGTGAGCCTGCCCGGCCGCTACCTCGTCTACGTGCCAGGCGGCTCGATGAACGGCATCAGCCGGAAGCTCCCCGACACCGAGCGTGCGCGCCTCAAGAAGATCCTCAAGGAGGTGCTGCCGGATGACGCGGGCGTCATCGTGCGCACCGCCGCCGAGGGCGCCACCGAGGAGCAGCTGACCCTCGACGTGCAGCGCCTCACCTCGCAGTGGGCGGAGATCGAGCGGGCCGTCGAGACGCAGCAGGCGCCTGCGCTGCTGCACTCGGAGCCCGACCTGCTGGTGAAGATCATCCGCGACGTCTTCAACGAGGACTTCCAGAAGCTCATCATCGAGGGCGACGACGCGCGGGCCACCATCGAGAAGTACCTCGCGGCGGTCGCCCCCGACCTGCTCGACCGGGTCGAGATCTACACGGATTCCGCCGACAGCTTCGACAAGAACCGCATCACCGAGCAGATCGAGAAGGCGCTCGAGCGCAAGGTCTGGCTGCCGTCGGGCGGCTCGCTCATCATCGACCGCACCGAGGCGATGACGGTCGTCGATGTCAACACGGGCAAGTTCGTCGGCTCCGGCGGCAACCTCGAGGAGACCGTCACCAAGAACAACCTCGAGGCGGCGGAGGAGATCGTGCGCCAGCTGCGGCTGCGCGACATCGGCGGCATCATCGTCGTCGACTTCATCGACATGGTGCTCGAGTCCAACCGCGACCTCGTGCTGCGTCGGCTCGTCGAGTGCCTCTCGCGCGACCGCACCAAGCATCAGGTGGCCGAGGTCACCTCGCTCGGGCTCGTGCAGATGACCCGCAAGAAGCTGGGCCTCGGCCTGCTCGAGTCGTTCAGCGAGAACTGCGAGCACTGCGCCGGGCGCGGGCTCATCGTGCACCACGACCCGGTGTTCAAGCACCGCGGTCAGCAGGCGGAGCAGCCCGCGACATCCGGGCGCAGCCGCCGTGGTCGCGGCGGCAACGGCGGAGGCCAGCAGCCCGCGCAGGCGCCGAAGCAGAACGGCAACGGAACCCACGAGATCACGGATGACGTGCGCAACGCGCTCGCCAAGATCGCGGCGAAGACGGTTCACCACGACGAGACCGAGACGGTCGCGACGGCTCCGGTCGAGATCCTCGACATCCCGATCGAGCCGGTGCGCAGCGAACCGCAGCGCCCGTCGGTCGACGCGGATGCCGTGCTCGGCTCGGTGCTGAACGCGCTGCCCGAGCCGGCCGCCCCCGGCAAGGGCCGTTCGCGCCGTTCGCGTCGCGCCTCCTCGCCCGCGTCGTCGCCCGACGCGGGCTGAGCCGGTCGGGAGCGCCCGGTCGGCCGGACGCTCCCCGACCAGCTAGCTCGGGCGCTTGTCGCGTTGACGCACCCGGAGCCCGCCCGTCTGCAGCCGCCGCAGCAGCTCGCGGCCGGTGACCGGTTCGGCGCCGAGCGCGATGAGCGCATCCCGTCGCTCGGCGGGGTAGTCGTAGTGGTCGTGGTCGAAGCCGCGCTCCGGGATGCCGGCCAGGCGCGCGAAGGCGTGCAGCTCATCCAGCGAGGTGTCGGAGACGAGATGCCCCCACACGGTGCCGTGATTCGGCCAGATCGCCTCGTCGATGAGCACCGCCATCTGGTCACCCTAGATCAGCGCCGACTGCCTCGTCAGATGACGGCCGCCCGGCAGGCCGGGGACACCGCTCTCGCCCGGGATGCAGCGCTCACCGCGGTGCTCGCGGCGCTCCTCGTCACCCACCTCGTGCCGCGGCGCGCGGAGGCCTGATCACCTTTTGCGGGAATGCCCCGCGTGGGCTATTCTTGACCCTTGGTGTCTGCGGGTTTCACCTCGCATTCGATACCCCGCGTTCTCCGGGCCCCGCGGCCCGGTGAAGCGACAGACTTCCATCCATACGTAAGGAACTCACGTGGTTTACGCAGTTGTGCGCGCCGGTGGCCGGCAGGAGAAGGTCGAGGTCGGCACGATCGTCGTCCTCGACCGCCTCAAGGCCGAGCAGGGCGGCAAGATCGAGCTCACCCCCGTTCTCTTCGTCGACGGTGACACGATCACGCACGACGAGAAGGCCCTCGCGAAGGTCAAGGTGACCGCCGAGGTCATCGGCCACGAGCGCGGCAAGAAGATCGTCATCCAGAAGTTCAAGAACAAGACCGGGTACAAGAAGCGTCAGGGCCACCGCTCGGAGCTCACCCGCGTCAAGATCACCGGCATCAAGTAAGCAGGGGCTGAGCAATGGCACACAAGAAGGGCGCATCGTCCACCCGCAACGGTCGCGACTCGAACGCGCAGCGCCTCGGCGTCAAGCGCTACGGCGGCCAGGTCGTGAAGGCAGGCGAGATCATCGTCCGCCAGCGCGGCACCCACTTCCACCCCGGCGTGAACGTCGGACGCGGTGGCGACGACACGCTGTTCGCCCTCGAGGCGGGCGCCGTGCAGTTCGGCACCAAGGGCGGCCGCAAGGTCGTCAACATCGTCGTCCCGGCGTAGTCGCCCGACGACACAGTTTTCTGCGAAGGGCGAGCTGCGGCTCGCCCTTCGTCGTATGTTCAGAGCCCGCGAGAGCAAGGAGGAGCGGATGGCGAGCTTCGTCGACCAGGTGACGCTGCATCTGCGCGCGGGGCACGGCGGCAACGGCTGCGTGTCGGTGCGTCGTGAGAAGTTCAAGCCGCTCGCCGGCCCAGACGGGGGCAACGGCGGGCACGGCGGCGACATCGTGCTCGTCGCCGACCCGCAGGTCACGACCCTGCTGAACTACCACCGGGCCCCGCACCGATCCAGCGGCAACGGCGGCCCCGGCATGGGCGACCACCGGGCCGGCTACGCGGGGGAGGAGCTCGTGCTGCCGGTTCCGGTCGGCACGGTCGTCTCGACGCCATCCGGTGACCAGCTCGTCGACCTCGTGGAGCCCGGCATGCGCTTCGTCGTCGCCGACGGCGGCCAGGGTGGCCTCGGCAACGCGGCGCTCGCCACCACGAAGCGCAAGGCGCCCGGGTTCGCGCTGCTCGGCACGACCGGCTACGAGGGCGACGTGCTGCTGGAGCTGAAGACGGTGGCGGATGTCGCCCTCGTCGGCTACCCGAGCGCCGGCAAGTCGAGCCTCATCGCGGCGCTCTCGGCCGCGAAGCCGAAGATCGCCGACTACCCGTTCACGACGCTGCACCCGAACCTCGGCGTGGTCGAGGCGGGCGAGGTGCGCTACACGATCGCGGATGTACCGGGCCTCATCGAGGGTGCGAGCGAGGGCAAGGGGCTCGGCCTCGAGTTCCTGCGGCATGTGGAGCGCTGCTCGGCGCTGCTGCACGTGCTCGACTGCGCGACGCTCGAACCCGGCCGGGATCCGATCTCCGACCTCGATGTGATCCTCGGCGAGCTGGCCGCGTATCCGGTGCCCGAGGGGCAGACCCCGCTGCTCGAGCGGCCGCAGCTCGTGGCGCTCAACAAGGTCGACGTGCCCGACGCGAAGGAGCTCGCCGACTTCGTGCGTCCCGCCCTCGAGGAGCGCGGCTACCGCGTCTTCGAGGTGTCGGCGGTCAGCCACGAGGGGCTGCGGCAGCTCTCCTTCGCGCTCGCCGAACTCGTGGAGGCGGATCGGAAGGCCAAGGCGGCGGCGCCGCCCCCGCAGCGCATCGTGATCCGTCCGAAGGCCGTCGACGCGGTCGATTTCGCGGTGATCCTGCACGGTGGCACCGAGCCCGAATATCACGTCACGGGTGCCAAGCCCGAGCGATGGGTGCAGCAGACCGATTTCGCCAACGATGAGGCCGTCGGGTTCCTCGCCGATCGGCTCGCGAAGCTCGGCGTCGAGGAGGAGCTCTTCGCGCAGGGAGCCGTGCCGGGCTCCACCGTCGTCATCGGCGACATGGTGTTCGACTGGGAGCCCACCCTCACCTCCGCGGCCGAGCTCATCACGAGCCCCCGCGGCACCGACGCGCGCCTCGACGACAACCGGCGCGCCACCCGCGCCCAGCGCCGCGAGGAGTACCACGAGCGGATGGATGCCAAGGCGGCCGCGCGCGCCGAACTCGACGCCGAGCGCGAGGCGGGGCTGTGGGCCGACGTCGACTCCGACGCCGACGCCGCTGCCGAAGGAGACGGGGCGTGAGCGGAGCGCTGCGCGCGGCGGTGACGGATGCGAAGCGCATCGTCGTGAAGGTCGGCTCGAGTTCCGTCTCGGGGCCGAACGTCGCGCAGATCGGGCCGCTCGTGGATGCGCTCGCGGCGGTGCACGCGCGGGGTGCCGAGGTGATCCTGGTGTCGTCCGGCGCGATCGCGACCGGCATGCCGTACCTGCAGCTCGATGCGCGTCCGAGCGACCTGGCGACCCAGCAGGCGGCGGCGGCGGTGGGGCAGAACATCCTCATCGTGCGCTACCAGGAGTCGCTGCACCGCTACGCGATCGTCGCGGGCCAGGTGCTGCTCACCGCGGGTGACCTGGAGAACCCCACCCCGCGCGGCAACGCGCAGCGTGCGATGGAGCGCCTGCTCGACCTGCGCATCCTGCCGATCGTCAACGAGAACGACACCGTCGCCACCCACGAGATCCGCTTCGGTGACAACGACCGCCTCGCCGCGCTCGTGTCCGAGCTCGTCGGTGCCGACCTCCTCGTGCTGCTCTCGGATGTCGACGCGCTCTACACGCGTCCTCCGCAGCTTCCGGGGGCGCGCCGCATCGCGGAGGTGGCGTTCGACGACGACCTCGCGGGGGTGGAGCTCGGCGACATCGGGTCGGCGGGCGTCGGCACCGGGGGAGCAGGCACGAAGATCGCGGCCGCGAAGCTGGCGGCCGCATCCGGAACCCCCGTGCTGCTGGCCTCCACCGCCAACGTCGGCGCCGCCCTCGCGGGCGAGCCCACCGGCACCTGGTTCGAGCCCGCCCCCTGCTGATCGGCTTTCCTGCCAAACGCTGCAGCGTTTGCCTCAGCGCGCCCGAGATCGCCGGCGCGCCACGCCAAACGGTGGCGCACGTGTGGTGGCGAGGTTCAAACGCTGCAGCGTTCATCAGGGCCCTCGTCGACCAGGATGCGGGCGCGGGCGCTACAGGTTTCGACCGCACGCTGCAGCGATGGCTGGCGCGCGAGGCTGAACGCTGCAGCGTTTGGCAGAACTAGACTCGCGCACATGCCCGACTCCGCCACCGCCCTCGACGACAAGCTGCGCGCGGCCCGCACTGCCGCCATCGCGCTCGCGCAGGCCTCCACCGCGCAGAAGAACGCGGGACTCGAGGCGATCGCGAAGGCCGTCGAGTCCGGCGCCGACCGCATCCTGCCCGCCAACGAGCTCGACCTCGTGAACGGACGGGACGGCGGGATGACGCAGGGCCTGCAAGACCGCCTGCGGCTGGACGACGCCCGCCTGGCCGCCCTCGCATCCGCCACCCGCGACATCATCGCCCTGCCCGACCCCATCGGCACGGTGCTGCGCGGCTCGACCCTGCCGAACGGCCTGCAGCTCACCCAGGTGCGCGTGCCGTTCGGCGTGGTCGGCGCGATCTACGAGGCGCGCCCGAACGTCACGATCGACATCGCCGCGCTCGCGCTCAAGTCGGGCAATGCCGTCGTCTTGCGCGGCGGCAGCGCGGCCGAGAACACCAACAGGGTGCTCGTCGCCCTCATCCAGGAGGCGCTCGTCACCGTGGGGCTGCCTGCCGACGCCGTGCAGACCATCGACGAGTTCGGGCGCGAGGGCGCGACCGAACTCATGCAGGCGCGCGGGCTCGTCGACGTGCTCATCCCGCGAGGTTCCGCCCAGCTCATCGACGCCGTGGTGCGCGAATCGAAGGTGCCCGTGATCGAGACCGGCGCGGGGGTCGTGCACCTCTTCCTCGACAAGACGGCGGATGTCGCCATGGCGACCGAGATCGCCGTCAACTCGAAGGTGCAGCGTCCGAGCGTCTGCAACGCCCTCGAAACCCTGCTCGTCGACACGGATGCCGCGGAGCGCCTGCTCCCCCCGGTGCTCGCGGCGCTCGCCGGCAACGGTGTGACGATCCACGGCGACGAACGCACCCGCGCCCTCTACCCGGCGGCGGTTCCCGTCACGGAGGAGGACTGGGCGACCGAGCACATGAGCCTCGACCTGTCGGTGAAGGTGGTCGACGACCTCGACGCGGCGCTCGAGCACATCCGCAGCTACTCGACCCACCACACCGAGTCGATCGTGACGAACGACATGGCCACCGCGAACCGCTTCCTCGCGGAGGTCGACTCGGCTGTCGTCATGGTCAACGCCTCGACGCGTTTCACCGACGGCGGCGAGTTCGGTTTCGGCGCGGAGGTCGGCATCTCCACGCAGAAGCTGCACGCGCGGGGGCCGATGGGGCTGCCCGAGCTGACGAGCACGAAGTGGATCGTGCGCGGCGAAGGCCAGGTGCGAGGCTGACGGCCCGAACCCGGCTAGACTCGACCCCATGCTCAGCACGCTTCTCGTCGAGACCACCGAAGAGCTCGCCCCGCTCATCGCGCCGGCCTGGGTGTTCGCCGCGATCGCGGCCGCCATCTTCATCGTGCTCGGCTTCGTCACCTACAGCTACCGCGATGTCGCCAACCGCCACAGCGACAAGGCGTCGGCTCAGGACGCGCACGGCGACGCATCCGGCCGCGCTGGTGGCGGCCACTAGGCTCACCTCGTGAGCGAAGGAGCCGCGCGACGCCCCCGGATCGGCGTCATGGGCGGAACCTTCGACCCCATCCACCACGGTCACCTGGTGGCCGCGAGCGAGGTGCAGCAGACCTTCCAGCTCGATGAGGTGGTCTTCGTGCCCACCGGTCAGCCGTGGATGAAGGCCGAGGTCACCCCGGCGGAGCACCGCTACCTCATGTCGGTCGTCGCGACGGCATCCAATCCGCGCTTCACGGTGAGCCGCGTCGACATCGACCGCGGCGGCATCACCTACACGATCGACACCCTGCGTGATCTGCGCGCGCAGCGTCCCGATGCCGAGCTGTTCTTCATCACCGGGGCGGATGCCGTGGCGCAGATCGTGCAGTGGAAGGACGTCGACGAGCTCTGGGGGCTGGCCCATTTCGTGGCCGTCTCCCGACCTGGACATTCGCTGGACATTCGCGGATTGCCGGAGGCTGGCGTAAGCTCGCTGGAAGTGCCCGCTCTCGCCATCTCCTCCACGGAGTGCCGTGAGCGAGTCGGCCGGGGATTCCCGGTGTGGTACTTGGTTCCCGACGGTGTCGTGCAGTACATCTCCAAGCATCACCTCTATCGGAGTACGACATGACGACCTACCAGGATCAGCCGCTTTCGCGTCGCGAGATCCGGGAGCGTGAGGCGGAGGCCGCGCGCGCCGCGGAGGCCGCGCCCGGATCGACGGCGCCCGGTGCGACCGCGCCCGGATCGGGGTTCCCGGCGAACCCGGACGCCGCCCCGGCATCCGCTACCGCCGAGCCTCTGAGCTACCTGACCCAGGGCCGCGCGCCCCTGCCGCAGTACGACGCGCCCGTGCCCCAGCCCTCGGCTCCGCCCGTCACCACCGAGGAGGCGGAGGCCGGCTACCGGGTGCGCGACTTCAGCCCCGAAGGTCGGCGTGCCGCGCGCCTCGGGTGGCCGCCTGCCACCGAGCCCGCCGACCTGGACTACCGCACGCAGAATCGCGATCAGGTGCCGAGCCCGGCGGAGCAGCCTCAGCAGCCGTCGGAGGCCGCGCAGCCCGCGCCCGCGGAGCCCCCGGCCGCGTTCCCCGTCGCGTCTCCGTACGAGAGCACGATGAGCCGGCGCGAATTGCGTGCCATGCGTGAGGCGCAGGGCCTCGAGCCGGTGGCCGATGACGCACCGGCGACGCCCGCCGCGCCGTTCGCGCAGGAGCCGCCGTCGGAGCCGACCCCCGGGGAGACCCCCGCGTGGCTTGCCGCCTTCACGCCGCCGGCGGCCCCGCCTGCCCCGGCTTCCGCGGCCCCGGCTTCCGCACCCCCGGCGTTCGACGCCCTGCTCGGCGAGCCTGCTGCCGCGCCCGAGCCGTCGGGCGCTCCTGCCTTCCCGGCGCCGAGCTTCGACCTTTCGGGCCCGCCGCTCGCGCCGCCGCCGCTCGTCGAGCCGGCCGAGCCGCGGACGGATGCGGTGGCGAGCCTCGAAGCGCTGTTCCGTGCCCAGACGGGTGCCAACACGCTCCCCACCGGACCGGCCCCGACGGTGGAGGACCCCCCGGCACCGTCGGCGGTTCCGCCCTTCACGCCGGCGCCGCCCGCTGCGGTCGACGCGTTCCCCGTATGGGGTGTCGCGTCGGAGGCGCCGTCGACCCCGGACCCTGCCCCGGCATCCGCGCCCGAGCCGCTGCCCGCCGACCAGGCTGTGCTTCCTCCCTGGGGAGGCCTCGCGCCCGGTCAACCCTCGATCTCGCCGTATGCCGCCGCACCGGTCTCGGCACCGCCCGCCGCGCCCGCTCCCGACTTCGTGGCGTTCCCGTCGCCGATCGTGGAACCGGTCGCCGAGCCCGAGCCCGAGCCCGCCCCCGCCCCGGAGTTCGTGCCCGAGCCGGAGCCCGCGCCGGCACCGGTGCCTGCCCCCGAGCCCGCCGCCCCCGAGTACGGCGAGGCGGACGCGCCGCAGTTCGCGCCGGGCGAGCGCCCCCGCAACCACTGGTCGCGTCAGGAGGAGCTCGACGACGAGGCTCAGCCCGCCACCGGGTCAATCGCGCGGGATGTCGGGGCGGGTCCGGCGACCGCGAACGCGCTCGTGCTTCCCGAGATCCCGAACCAGGACTTCATCGTCAGCTCGGTCACCAGCACCGGCGACGTGCTCGTCACGGGAACGATCTCGCTGCCGGCGAGCCTGTCGTCGACCGGCGCGCTGCCCGCACAGCTCGACGAGGCGGACCTCGACAACCTGCTCGACCCGGGTGATGCGCAGGTCGCGTCGACCGATTCGCAGCCGGTGCGCGCCATCCGCGCCGTCAGCACGCACACCTCGTCGCGCGAGATCATCGGCACCATCACCCCGAAGCGCAGCAACCGCTCGCTCACCGTCCTCATCGCCGCGGCTGCCGGAATGGCTGTCGTCGTCGTGACCCTGCTCGTCGTCGCGCTCGTCTCCGGCGTGCTCGGCTAGGCGAACGTGACCTGGAAGAACTCTCCTCTGTGACCGCGTCCGATCACGCGCGCGAACTCGTGCGCATCGCCGCCCGCGCCGCCGACGCCAAGAAGGCCGAAGACCTGGTCGCCCTCGACGTCTCGGGACCGCTTCCGCTGACCGACGCCTTCCTGCTGGCCACCGGCGACAACGAGCGCAACGTGCTCGCCATCGCGGGAGCCGTCGAGGATGCGCTCATCGAGGCGGGCACGAAGCCCATCCGCCGCGAGGGTCGCTCGGAGGGCCGCTGGGTGCTGCTCGACTTCGGCGACCTCGTCGTGCACGTCTTCCACCAGGAAGATCGCCTGTTCTACTCCCTGGAGCGTCTCTGGAAGGACGCGCCCGTCATCCCGCTCGAACTGGACGTGCCGCAGGCCGCCGAGTGAGCCACGGCCGGAGCGCCCGCGTCACGAGCGGCAGCGCCGCGTAGGTCATCACCGGCGTCACCACGAGCACCGCGGCGAGCACCCGCAGCCAGAGCGGCCAGTCGGGGATGAGCCACAGACCGAGTGCGTTCGTCGCGAGGCTGAGCGGGTAGAAGGCGCAGAAGATCGCCACCATCTGCTTCCAGCGCGGAGGCGCAGGCGGCGCGACCGGCAGCACCTCGACGGATGCGGGGGTGTCGAACCAGCCCTCGATGCCGGTGCGCCGTTCCTGGCGGCCGTCCTCGACGAGGCCCTGCGCCGAGCCGACCCACCAGGCGCGCTCGGGGGAGGCCTCCCACGCGGCGAGGCTGTCGGCATCCGCGAACCGGAACAGCATGTGCCAGTCGGGGCTCGCCGGATCGGGACGGATCCAGCCGGAGCCGAGGTAGCCGGGGCGCGCGGAGAGCAGGTCCTGTCCTGCGCGGGCCCAGGCGGCGACCTCCGCGGCCCGGTCGGGGTCGACGCGGCGGGTGACGGCGATCGTGATGGGTTCGCTCATGGCTCCATCGTCGCACCGCCCGCCACTCCGCCGGTCGCCGCGCCCGCACCGCCCCCGTCGCCGCGTGCTCAACGGTGCCCGCGCCGCGCCGCGCCGCCTCGCTCGTCGAGTAGCCCGCGCAGCCCCCCCGCTGGTCGAGTAGCCCGCGCAGCGGGCGTATCGAGACCCCCTCCCGCATGTTGTAAGCTTGGTGAGTTGTCTCCCGCGAGGGAGTGCAGCCCACGGGTCTGTGGCGCAGCTGGTAGCGCACCTGCATGGCATGCAGGGGGTCAGGGGTTCGAGTCCCCTCAGATCCACCATTGTGAGAGTCGGGACATGTGTCTCAGACGAGTCGCGAGATATGTCACGAGCGAGAGCCCGGCCATCGGCCGGGCTCTCGCTGTCGGTTGCGCCAGCGCTTGCGGGTCGGGTCGATGTGGTGGTTTCGCCGGTCTCGAGGTGGGTGACGGTGACGGTGGTGTGGTCGGCGAGGGCGAGGGCGCGTTCGGGAAGTCCGCCTCGAGCCGGATGGTCGAGGCCGTCACGATCAAGCCGCGAACGCGGGGCGATGATTCGGTTCCGGCCTCGCGACCACACGATGCCTCGCCTCCCGCCGACTGCGACCGATGACGCGACTCATCACCCGCGACGCCTTGAATCGCCCCGGGTTTGTGACGGCCCGGCCCCTCGTCGTCTTCGGATGTTGCAGAAGCAGGACGAATCGCCGATTCCGGCGCCGTCGCGGCGGCCGACCGCAGTTCTCTCCTGCTTCCGTGACAGCGGAGTCGGAACGGAGCGGCTAGGCCCGACGCGACTCCCACCCCGCCGCGTGCAGGCGCTCGACCGAGTCGAGCAGCAGGTCGAGGGTGAACTCGAACTCCTGCTGCTGCTCGCAGGAGCCGGACGGCCGGCGCTGCACGGCATCCATCGCGATCGTGACGACGTGGGGGAAACGGGCGGTCATGTACTCGACGATCGCGGGCTGGTCGGCGTCTGCGGTGGTCGGCGCGTCGGCGTCGTCGAAGGCTTCGGTGCTGTAGCCCCAGATGCGGTTGCCGAGGGCGTGCATCGCGTAGTGGGTGAGGTCGGGGGAGACGCCGCCCTCGATGAAGTCGCCCGCGACGGCGTTCAGGTGGTCGAGCACGGTTTCGGTGCGTCTGGTTCGGCCGTCGATCGCGGCGCTGAGCCAGGGGTGGGCGACGATCGCCTCACGGGCGCTCAGCACGCGGGCGCGCACCCGGGCGCGCCAGTCGCCCGCTGCTTCGGGTGACGGGTAGCTCTCGATGAGCAGGTCGACCATGCGCGCGATGAGGTCGTCCTTGTCGGCGACGTGCTTGTAGAGCGCCATCGGCACCACGCCGAGCCGGGCCGCGAGCGCGCGCATGTTGAGCGCATCGAGCCTGTCCTCGTCGGCGAGTGCGATCGCCTCGCGCACCACCGTGGCGCGATCCAGTCGGCGTCGCGGTGGCTCGTCGCGGTGCGGCATCTCGCCCCCTTGCTTCGGCGTACTGTGTACACCTACCCTATCGAGTGTACGTCGTACACCTTGACCCGTTCCTCGGAGACATCATGACCAACGACCGCAGGCTCGCCGCCCTCACCGGCGGGCTCTATCTGCTCACCTTCGCCACCTCGATCCCGGCACTTCCGCTCAAGCGCGCGTTCCTCGACGGCGACGGCACGACGGCGATGCTGAACGGGGCGGTGATCCTCGAGATCGTCCTGGCGCTCGCCTGCATCGGCACGGCCGTCGCGTTCTACCCGGTGGGGAAGCGCTACAACCCGGCGCTCGCCCTGGGGTTCGTCGCCTCACGCACCTTGGAGGCCTCCGCCGTCGTCACCGGGGTCATCGCGTTGCTGAGCGTCGGCACACTGCGCAGCCTCGCCTCATCCGGGGATGCGGATGCGGGTGCCGCGGATGCCGCGCTCGTCGCGGTGCACGACGCGGCCGTCCTGCTCGGCCCCGGCCTGATGCCCGCCGTGAACGCGCTGCTCTTCGGCACACTGCTCTATCGAGCCCGCCTCGTGCCGCGGATCATCCCGCTCGTCGGCCTGATCGGCGCGCCGCTGCTCCTGCTCTCCGTGCTCGGCACCCTGCTGGGGCTCATCGACCAGGTGTCGCCGCTCGCCGGACTCGCGGCTCTCCCGATCGCGATCTGGGAGTTCAGCATCGGCATCTGGCTGCTCGTGAAGGGCTTCCGTCCGAGCGCGGTGCCGCCCGCTCCTCAGCAGCCTGCCACGCACTTCTCGCTCCGCTCACAGGAACAAGGCGCTTGACTCGAGACATGCGATGCCCCACAGACGAGACGACACTGGTGATGACCGAGCGGAACGGGGTGGAGATCGACTACTGCCCGCAGTGCCGCGGCGTCTGGCTCGACCGCGGCGAGCTCGACAAGATCATCGAGCGCGCCGGTGCTGCGACCCAGGCTCCGATGCAGGGGTACCCCCAGCAGCAGCCTCAGCAGTACGGCGGAGGCCACCACGGCGGCGGCGGCAAGCACGGAGGCCAGCAGGGCTACACCAAGCGGCGCGGCAACTGGCTGGGCGAGCTCTTCGACTGACCCGGGATCTGGCGCCGCGTCGCTGCGGTTCGACGGGACGACGCGCGCGGCGTCATCCCGCGCCGTTCAGCGCGTGAATGCGGAGAACACGCTCGAAGCGATCGTGACGACAGCCACCACGACGAGCAGCAGCACGAGGCCGCCGAGGCCGATGAACACCCACGCGATGCGGGGCACCCGCCCCCGCAGGCGCGCTCCGGGGGCCGCAACCGTGCCTTCCGCGTCGTACTGCAGCTCGGGGGCGGCCCGTTCGTCGGCATACAGATCGGTGCGGCTCCAGGCTTTCGCGCCGACGGTGGTGCGGATGCGGGCGAAGCGTTCCCAGACAGCCGGGTCGGTGAGGTCGAAGCCGCCCGGACGGTAGACGATGAGCCGGTCATCGCGCAGCTCGACGTCGAGGTCGCCGGTCTCGTCGATCAGCAGCGCCATGAGGTCGGGGGTGAACACGTAC
Organism: Leifsonia xyli; assembly: GCA_003243275.1. Taxonomy (GTDB): domain Bacteria; phylum Actinomycetota; class Actinomycetes; order Actinomycetales; family Microbacteriaceae; genus Homoserinibacter. Next base: position 190,823 of record QFQR01000006.1, read on the forward strand.
AGTGCGTCGCGCTCGTAGCCGGTGGGCACGTAGAGGCGGAAGCGGGTGTCGAAGTCGCCCTCGAGGGAGAGGTGCTGGGATGCGGCGGGTCGGCGGATGAGGCTGGAGAACGGTCCGCGATCGTTGCTGCGGGCGTCGAGCACCATGTTGGGCACCCGGCGCGGCAAGGTGATCGCCAGATAGCCGATGTCGATGCTGCGTTCCGGTGTCGTGGTCGACACCGTGGTCGTGACGGTCCAGCCGCCGCGCTGCTCGACCTTCGACGCCTGGCGGGTGCCGCCCGTGATCCGTCCGGCCTCCCAGCCCTCGCCGGTGACCCGGTCGCGCACCGTCCCGCTGGCGACCTGCTCCCAGAGGCCCACCGTGGCAGGAGGCGCCGCCGTCGCGTCGTAGCGCCATCCGTTCGCGGCGGCGAAGGCGGGGAGATCGCCGGTGGACAGATGCTCGATGCCGGACGTCACCCGTTCACGCTAGCAAGCGCGGGCGTGGCTCAGCGCCAGCCGAGCCCGGGGGCAACGTGGGTGAGGATCGACTCGAGCACGTGGGCGTTGTAGTCGACTCCGAGCTGGTTCGGCACGGTGAGCAGGAGCGTGTCGGCCGCGGCGATCGCCTCGTCCTCCCGCAGCTGCTCGATGAGCCGGTCGGGTTCGGCGGCGTAGCTGCGGCCGAACACGGCGCGGTAGTCGTCGAGCTGACCGAACTGGTCGTCGCCGTCACGCTGGCCGCCGCCGAAGTACATCCGGTCGCGGTCGTCGACGAGGGCGAAGATCGAGCGGCTCACCGAGACGCGCGGCTCGCGCTCGTGGCCTGCCTCCGTCCAGGCGGCGCGGAACTTCTCGATCTGCTTGCGCTGCTGCACGTGGAACGGCTCGCCCGACTCGTCCTCCTTGAGGGTCGAGCTCATCAGGTTCATGCCCTGCTCGGCGGCCACACGGCGGTGGCGTCGGAGCCGGCGCCCCACCAGATGCGGTCGCGCAGCCCCTCCGACTGCGGTTCGATGCCGAGCGGACCCGGATGCGGGTTGGGGAACATCGGGCGGGGGTTCGGGTCGGCGAAGCGGGCACCGTCGATCACCTTGAGGAACACCTCGGTGTTGGCGCGGGCGACATCCGCCATCGTCTGGCCCTCGGGGGCGTCGTAGCCGAAGTAGCGCCATCCCTCGATGACCTGCTCGGGTGAGCCGCGGGAGACGCCGAGCTGCAGTCGGCCGCCCGCGATGAGGTCGGCGGCGCCGGCATCCTCGGCCATGTACATCGGGTTCTCGTAGCGCATGTCGATGACGCCCGTGCCGAGTTCGATGCGGCTGGTCTTGGCGCCGGCCGCGGCGAGCAGCGGGAAGGGGCTCGCGAGCTGGCGCGCGTAGTGGTGCACGCGGAAGTAGGCTCCGTCGGCCCCGAGCTCCTCGGCGGCGACAGCCAGGTCGATCGACTGCAACAGCACGTCGGATGCGGAGCGTGCCGCCGATCCGGGGGAGGCGGACCAGTGGCCGAACGACAGGAACCCGATCTTCTTCATGACACTCCCAACACATGCGGACGCATGGATCATTCCCGTGGCCGTGCGCTCACGGCACCCGCAGCAGCGCTCCCGGATGCGCGATCGTCGCCGCGGCGATGCCCATCGCGCGGGTGAGGGCGTCGAACCAGTCGATGTCGGCGATGCCGCGGGTGGCGATCTCTGCCAGCACCGAGGCGAAGACGGAGTCGCCCGCGCCCATCGTGTCGACGATCGCATCCGGGGCCACCAGGGTCGGTTGACGCCAGCGCGCGTCGCCGATGCGGATGCTCGCGCCCTCGCCGCCCTCCGTCGCGAGCACGTAGGGGTAGCGGGAGAGCAGGCGCGGGGCGAGCTCGGCGACCGGCTGCTGCCAGAGCAGGCGGGTGTCGTCATCGCCGAGCTTGATGAGCTGCGCAGTGCCGCCGAAGGCCTCGAGCGCCGCGCGGAAGGCGTCGGCGTCGTGCAGCATCCCGGCGCGCGGATTGGGGTCGACCGCCACGAGCGGGCGTCCGGCGACGGCGTCGGTGAGCAGCGCGAGCTGCTCGGGGACGTCGAAGGGGAACCCGCTGATCGCGACGAGCTCGGCATCCGCGATCGCCGCGCGTTGGGCGGAGTCGAAGTCGATCGTGCGGCGCACCATCGACTCGCTGAAGCTGTAGCGCGGCTCGCCGTCGATCCGCTCGGAGCGGGCGACACCCGTGCCGTTCGGCGTGATCGTGGGCAGCAGCTCGACGCCGTGGTCGGCCAGATGCGCCCGGATCAGGGCCCCGTCGACGTCGTCGCCGATCATCGCGATGAGGCGGGAGCGCACCCCGAGGATCGAGAGGCCGACCGCGACGTTGAGCGCCGATCCGCCGACCAGGTGGGTGGTGCCCTCGTCGTCGATGAGCTCGTCGATGAGCGCATCGCCGATCACGATGACGGGGGCGGTCATGACGGCGCGCTCGCCGGGGTGGAGATCGAGGCGCGCGAGATGACCGGCATGGGAATCAGCATCTCACGCGGCGACCCGTCGCCCGAGAGCAGCAGCTCGACCGCCGCACGCCCCATCTCCTCGTGCGGCAAGCCGACCGTGGAGAGCCCCGGACGCAGGTAGGAGGCGACCTCGTCGTTGTCGAAGGAGACGATCGAGACCTCGTCGGGGATGCGCATGCCGCTCTCGCCCAGCGCCTGATACGCACCGAAGGCGAGCCGGTCGTTCATGCACAGCAGCGCGCGAGGACGGATGCCGTCACCCAGCAGGGTGCGGACGGCGTCGTAGCCGTTCTCCGGCTCCCACACCCAGATCGACTCCTCCCGGGCGAACGCGAGCCCGTGGGCGGCGAGAGCACCGCGGATGCCGGCCACGCGCCGCGCGATCGTCGCGGAGCGGAAGACGTCGCGTTCCACCTCGTCGTTCTGGCCGATGAGCACGATGCCCTCGCGGTGACCGGCGTCGACGAGCAGCTGCACGGCGGCCCGCCCGCCCGCCTCCTCGTCGGGGAGCACCGAGCGGGTGTAGCGGGGGTTGGTGGCGTTCAGCATGACCGCCTCGGTGCCCTCGGGAAGCTCGGGCAGGAACAGCTCGCGGGCGCGCATCGTGGCGAAGATGATGCCGTCGACCTGCCGGTCGAGGAGCGCCTCGATCGCCTCCTGCTCGCGCGCCGGCTCCCCGCCGGTCTCGGCGACGAGCACGACGTGCCCCGCGGCCTCCGCTGCCGACAGGGCGCCGCGGATGAGGCCGCTCGCGAAACGGGTGGTGGCGACGATGTCGGAGACGAAGCCGATGGTGTGGGTCTTCGCGGTGCGCAGCCCGCGCGCGGCGACGTTGGGGCGGTAGCCGAGTTCTCGGGCGGCGGCGTGCACCCGGTCGTGGGCGTCCTGGGAGAGGCGGGTGTCCGGCCGCCCGTTGAGGATCATCGACGCCGCGGCGATCGACATCCCGGAGCGTGCCGCGACATCCGCGAGCGTGACCCTCTTGCGCGCCATTGCGCCTCCCTTCGCGAGCCGATGGTAGCGGGGCGACGTCGTCGACCCGCCGAACCGGACTTGACACCGTGGCTTCCGGGTGCGAGTTTATCCGTGCTGAACCCATTTAGCAGCATCAGAGGCCACCCGATCCCATGATCGAATGGAGTTCGGGTTCAGCGTGACACCCACGACGAAGGAGTCGACATGGCAATCACCCAGCGAGGCGCGAGCCGCAGACGCGGCACCGGCCTCACCGTCGGCGCGCTGGTCGCGGCGGCGGCCGTCACCTTGGCGGGCTGCGCCCCCGGCGGCAGCGCTCCGAGCGACACGAACACCACCGCGGTCAGCACGAAGCTCACCATCGAAGATGTGAAGCTCGTCATCGCCGACGAGACCGGCTTTCCGCTCACCGACCAGCTCACGGCCGAGTTCACCAAGCAGTACCCGAACGTGACCTTCGAGGTCACGCGCGACACCTTCCAGAACCTCACCGCGAACGCGCCGAAGCTGCTCGCCAGCTCGACCCCGCCCGACCTCATCCGGCTGCCCACCATCGGCGACACCGTCAAGGACGGCCTGCTGGCCAACCTCGACCCGTACTTCGACGCCTACGGCTGGGATGCCTGGCCCGCCTCCCAGCTCGCGCCGCTGCGCATGAGCAAGGACGGCATCCGCGGCTCGGGCTCGCTCTACCAGCTCGGCCTCGGCTACTCCGTCACCGGCATCTTCATGAACACGAAGCTCGCCGACCAGCTCGGCATCGACGCCCCGCCGACCACCCTCGCGGAGCTCGAGGCCGACCTCGCCACCGCGAAGGCCGGCGGCGTGCTGCCGATCATGGCGGGCGACAAGGACGGCGTCGTCAACTTCGTCGTGCAGGCCGCGATGAACCAGTACGTCGACAAGGGCGAGTTCATGAAGTGGATGTTCAACGAGCCCGGCGCCCGCTACGACCAGCCGGGAACCACCGAGGGCGCCGAATTGGTGCGGAAGTGGGCGGATGCCGGCTACTTCCCGTCGGACATCAACGCCATCGACTACGCCACCTTCGTGAGCCGCTTCGGCGAGGGCGAGGGACTCTTCACCTTCAACGGCAACTGGGCCGCGCAGGGCTACCAGGATGCGCTCGGCAAGGACGTCACCTTCTTCCTCGCCCCGCCGGTCAAGGAGGGCGCGGGCCACGTCGCGATGGGGGCTGCGAACTCGTTCTCGGTCGCGGCGAAGTCGAAGAACCTCAACGAGATCGTGTACTTCCTCAACTGGATCCACACCGACCCGAAGGCGCGGCAGATCGTCGTCGACGTCACCGGGGCAGCCCCCGGCGGCGACCCGGCGCTGCCGCAGCCGACCGTCGCATCCGGATCGCTCATCGAGCAGGCGCTCGCCATGAGCGCCACGATCGGCGAGGAGAACGGGCAGGTCGACTTCATGGCGAACACGACCGCCGGCATCTACGCCGGGTCGATCATCCCCGAGTCGCAGCTGCTCGTGACGAGCCAGATCACCGGCAAGGAGTTCGTGGATCGCGTGCAGAAGTTCTACGAGAGCGAGATCGGCGGCTGATGTCCCACCCCGTCGCCCGCCGGGCCACCGCACGCGCGGTGGCCCGGCGGGCCACCCTCATCGGGTGGCTGCTGCTGGTTCCCGCGCTCGCGGTCTACCTCGCCTTCGTGGTGTGGCCGCTCGTGCTCGGCGTGCAGTACTCCTTCTACGACTGGAACGGTGTCGGCGTCGCCACCTTCATCGGCTTCGACAACTACCTCAAGGTGTTCGCCGACCCGACGCTGCTCGGCTCGATCCTCAACGCCTTCATCCTCATCGCGTTCTTCACCGTCATCCCGGTCGGGGTCGGTCTCGTGCTCGCGACCCTCATCCGTTCGCTGCGCGCCGGATGGTTCTCCAACCTCTCCCAGACGGTGCTGTTCCTGCCGCAGATCATCCCGCTCGCGGCCGCGGGCATCGCCTGGTCGTGGATGTACGCCCAGACCGGCACGGTGAACCAGATGCTCGGCTGGTTCGGGCTGGGCTTCCTCGCCCGCCCCTGGCTCGCCGACTACGGCACCGCGCTCCCCGCGGTCGGCCTCATCGGATCCTGGGTGCTCACGGGGCTCTGCACGGTGCTGCTGCTGACCGGCATCGGCAAGATCGACGGCTCGCTCTACGAGGCGATCCGCCTCGACGGCGCCGGATGGTGGCGCGAGTTCTTCACCATCACCCTGCCGGGGCTGCGGCAGGAGATCGCCGTGCTCGTGACGCTCACCGTGATCGCGGCGCTGTCGAGCTTCGACATCATCTACACCTCCACCCAGGGCGGACCCGGGCGCGCCACCATGGTGCCGGGCCTGCTCATCTACCGGATCGGCTTCACGCAGAGCGACGTCGGCCAGGCATCCGCGTTCGGCATCGTGCTCATGCTGCTCGTGCTCGCCGTCGTGCTGCCGATCCAGCGACTCTCGAGGGCGGCCGACCGATGAGAACCGGACGCACCGAGCTCGTGCTCGGACGGGTGCTGCTCGTGGTGGCGCTCGTGCTGACCCTCGCGCCGCTCGTCAGCATGCTCTCGGCCGCGCTGCAACCCGCCGACCGCAACCCGACCGGCCTCAGCTGGCCGAGCGATCCGCAGTGGGGCAACTTCGTCACCGCCTTCCAGGTGGGGCATGTCTGGCAGCTCATGGGTTCGAGCGTGCTCATCGTGCTCGGGGTGGTGCCGGTGAGTCTGCTCTTCGCCACCCTCGCCGGCTACGCGCTCGGCGCGATGCGGGTGCGCGGTGGACGCGCGGTGCTCATCTTCTTCGTGCTGGGGCTCACGATCCCGTTCGAGGCCCTCATCATCCCGCTCTACTACCAGGCGCAGGCGATGGGCACCCTCAACACCCAGTGGGCGATCGTGTTCCCGCTCATCGGCCTGTTCATGCCGTTCAGCGTGTTCTGGATGCGGGCGCACTTCGTGAACGTGCCGCCCGAGCTCTCGGAGGCGGCGCGCGTCGACGGAGCGAGCGTCTGGCAGGAGTTCCGCAGCGTGCAGCTGCCGCTCGCGACCCCGGCGCTGTCGGCGCTCGCGATCCTGCTGTTCCTGTGGACCTGGAACCAGTTCCTGCTGCCGGTGGTGCTCGTCGCGAACCCGCTGGATCGCACGGTCGCGGGTGCGCTCACCTTCTTCCAGGGGCAGTACTACTCGAGCATCCCGCTGCTGAACGCGGGGGCTCTCATCATCATCACGCCCGCGATCATCGTGTTCCTGATCTTCCAGCGGCAGTTCATTCGCGCGCTGCTGCAGGGGGCGGTCAAGGGATGACGGATGCGGTGACGGCGATCGACGGACACGTCGCGCCGGGGTTCGAGTGCGTCGCCGACGCCTTCCGGGAGGCGTTCGAGACGCCGGGGACAGGGGCTGCGCTCGCGGTGCTGCACGACGGCATCCCGGTGGTGGAGCTGTGGGGCGGGGTCGCGGATGCGCGAACGCTGCGGCCCTGGCGGGAGGACACGGCATCCGTGATCTTCTCCTGCACGAAGGGGCTCATGTCGATCCTCGCGGCGCGCGCGGTGGCGGCAGGCGTGCTCGACTACGAGCGGCCGGTGGCCGAGTACTGGCCGGAGTTCGCCGCGGCGGGCAAGGCGGGGGTGCTCGTGCGCGAGGTGCTCGCGCACCGCGCCGGGCTGTCGGCCCCGCGGGTGAGCGTGACGCGGGAGCAGGCGCTCGACTGGGAGACGATGACGACGCTGCTCGCGGCGCAGGAGCCGCTGTGGGAGCCGGGCACCGGCTACGCCTACCACGCGCTGACGCACGGCTGGTTGGTGGGCGAGGTGCTGCGGCGCGCCTGGGGCGTGGTGCCGGGAGCTCTGCTGGCGCGCGAGCTGGCGGAGCCGCTCGGGGCGCGTGTGCTGCTGGGGGTTCCCGCGGATGCGGGGCTCGAGATCGCGCAGGGCGTCGTGGGGGAGGAGCTGGCGCGTCTGTCGCGGGACCAGCTCGCGGCGGGTGCGGAGGGCGGGATCGACTGGGGCGAGCGGTCGTTGACCCTCGGCGGGGCGTTCCCGCTCGCGCTCGTCGCCCCGGACGAGGGGTTCAACGATCCTGCGGTGCAGGCCGCCGTCATCCCCGGTGCCGGGGGTGTCGCGACGGCGAGCGGGCTCGCAACGGTGTGGTCGGCGACGGTCCGAGAGACGCGGGGCGTGCGCTTGCTCGACCCCGACACGCTCGAGACCGCCCTCCGACCGCAGTCGGCCGGCCCGGCGGTGCTCGGGGGGGCACCGCCGTGGCCCCGCTGGGGGATGGGGTTCCAACTCGACTCCGAGGCGCGCCGCTACCTCGGCCCGGGCAGCTTCGGCCACGACGGCGCGGGCGGGCAGGTGGGGTTCGCCGACCGGGAGCACGGGATCGGGTTCGCGTTCCTCACCAACGTGCTGGAGGCGACGGAGGATCGGCGGGCGACCCGCATCATCGATGCGCTGCGGAGCGCTCTGCGGGCCTGAGCACCTACAAGCCGAGATGCAGCCGCAGGGCCGCGTCCAGCTCCCGCATCAGTTCCGTGGTGGCCCAGCCGGCGGCGGAGCGGATGCGAGCCACCGAGACGGTACGCACCTGCTCCGCCTGCGCCTTCGAGTCGCGCGGCAGGCCGGTCGCACCGGCGGGGAGGAGCACCTGGAAGGGATGCACCCGCGCGGTGTTGCCGGTGAGCGGCACCACGGTGACCACCCCGCCGGTGCGCGTCGCAGCGGCGTTCGCGGTGTTGTTGCTCACGATCACGGCGGGCCGCGAGCGGGCCGCCTCCGAGCCGACGATCGGATCGAAGTCGACGACGACGATCGCACCGCGCCGCAGCAACACGGTGGACGCCGACGGCACGGTGCCGCTCACGCGCCGAGTCCGTCCGCGGCCGCGCTCTCCCATCCGTCATCCGCCCACTCGGCGAACGCCTCGACGTAGGCGTCGGCGAGTTCGCTCTCGCGCAGCATCCGGATCGCGTCCTGGAGTGCAGCGGACCGGCTCGGGTAGCGCCCGGAGAGGGTCTGCGTGTCGAGGTAGGCGAGGTCGTCATCCGGGATACTGACGCTGACCTTCACGCTGCTCATGCGGCGATGCTACTCTGGTAGCAAGTAACCTGCTACCGTGCCCCGCGCATGCCACGCGACGGCACCAGCGGCTAGGATCGTCACGTCGTCCTCGCGGACGGCACGGCCGTGGGGCTGGCCGTTCCCAACCTCGGATCTCCGACAACAGTCCCTACCGCTCAGCGCGAGCCTGCTCGCGCGCCGGTAGGGAAGGAGCCACATGTCCGTCACCCCCGCATCCGCTCCGGATGACGATTTCGCCGAGCTGCCGCTCGATCCGGATGTCGAGGTCGTCGAGGCGCCGCCCGGCCCACCCGTGCCGGTGCACCTGCGGCCGGCCTTCCTCGGGGTGGTGTTCCTCGGCGGGGTCGCCGGCACGGCCGCGCGGGAGGGGCTCGGGCTGGTGATCCCGAGCGCCGGCGGGGTGCCGTGGGCGATCCTCGTCGCGAACCTCGCGGGCGCGTTCGCGCTCGGGGTGCTGCTCGAGGCGCTCGTGCGTCGCGGGCCCGACCACGGCATCCGCCGCAGGCTGCGACTGCTGCTCGGCACCGGATTCCTCGGCGGCTTCACGACCTACAGCGCGCTCGCAACCGACACGGCGGTGCTGTTCGGCGCCGGGAATGCCGGGCTCGCCACCGCTTACGCGCTCGGCAGCGTCGTGGTGGGGGCGCTCGCGACGACGGCCGGCATCCTGATCGCGGCGGCCGCGCACCGGGCGCGGTTCGGCGCGGTCGAGGGGGTGGCCGGATGACGCCCCTGCTCTTCCTGACGGTCGCCGTCGCGGGCGGTGTGGGCGCGGTCGCGCGCTTCGTGCTCGACGGGGCGATCCGCTCGCGCTTCGGTGCCCGGATGCCGTGGGGCACCCTCGCGATCAACCTCTCGGGCTCCTTCCTGCTGGGTTTCGTGGTCGGCCTCGCGGGTGCGGGTGCGCTCGCGGGCGAGTGGCGGTGGGCGCTCGGCACCGGATTCCTCGGCGGCTACACGACCTTCTCGACCGCCAGTTTCGAGACCGTGCGGATGCTGCAGGAGCGCCGCTACGGCGCGGGGCTCGTCAACGGCCTCGCGCAGCTCGTCGTGACGACCGCGCTCGCGGGGCTCGGGCTGTGGCTGGGGAGCCTCGCGTGACCCGCGTGCTGCTCGCGCGTCACGGGCGCACCGCGCTCAACGCCGACGATCGGCTGCGGGGGCTCGCCGATCCGCCGCTCGATCCGACCGGCCGCGATCAGGCTGCGGGGCTCGCGGATGCGTTGCGGGCGGCCTTCGGCGCGGATGCCGTCGCGGCGGTGCATGCGAGCCCGCTCCTGCGGGCGCAGGAGACCGCGCGGGTGATCGCGGGGCGCTTCGGGGTGGGGCCTGTCGTCATCGATGCGGGCTTCAGTGATCGCGACTACGGCGAGTGGACGGGGCAGCCGCGCGCGGAGGTCGTGGCGCGGTTCGGCAGCGTCGATGCGGCCCCGGGCGTGCAACCCGCGGATGAGGTGGTCGCGCGGGCGCGGGCGGCGCTCGACGCGGTGGCGGACGCGCATCCGGGGCAGACGGTCGTGGTGGTGTCGCACGACGCGGTGATCCGTCCGCTCGTGGAGGTGCTCGACCGTGCCGGGCGCGAGTTCGAGCTGCCTCCCGCGTCCTGGTGCGAACTGGTGCGCACCGGGGGCGAGTGGGTCGTCGTCTCGGTTCCGTAGCCGCCGCTCTCTCGTCTCTACCCCGTCACATCACGCCGGGTGAACACCGCCCAGCCGCCCGCGAAGAGCACGGCCGCGGCAAGCCACGGCCAGGCGATGCCGGCATCCCATCCGTTCGTGAGCGGGTCGCTGCCGTAGGCCCACCAGATGGGGGAGAGATGCCGCAGCCAGGCCACGTCGGGCGATTGCGCGCCCACCGCGTTCAGCAGGTAGGAGCCGACCGCGACGAGAGCCCCCGCGATCACCGCCCAACTGCGGCGTCCGGTGGCGGCGCCGATCGCGTAGGCGGTGGCGAAGGTGAGGGTGGCGAGACCGAGCTGCGCGACGACCGCGGCGACCAGATGGGCGGGATCGATCTTCAGCTCGCCCGGACCGTTCAGGGCGAGGATCATGAGGAAGCCGACCCCCAGCATCACGAGGAACTTGAGCATGATCGCGAGCGCGCGCTCGAGCAGCACCCGGCTGCGGGTGACCGCGTGGGCGAGGGTGAGTTCGAGGCGACCCTCCTCCTCGTCGCCCGCGAGGGCGGCCGCGCCCCAGCCGATGCCCGCGATCGCGGGGAGCACGAAGCCGAGCAGGCCGAAGTAGGTGGCCTGCGTGTAGCCCGGTCCGGATGCGATGCCCGCGAAGCCGAGTGACTCGATGAGCGCGGGCGGCATCGAGGCGAGCAGCTCCTGGAGCTGCCCGCCCGCCGCGATCGAGGGGTAGAGCGGCAGATAGAGGGAGAGCACGGCGACGATCGCGAGCGTCCAGCCGAGGATGCCGCGCCAACTGTCGGCGAGCAGGCGGCGGGTGAGCGGGAGGACGTTCATCGGGTGGCCTCCTGTGCGGCGCTCGCCGGAGCCGCAGCCTCGGTCGGGCCGTCGTAGTAGCGCAGCACCGCGGCCTCCAGGTCGGGCTCTTCGATGGTGAGGTCGAGGATCGGGTGCCCCGCGAGCGCCTTCACGAAGGCGTCGACGTGGGCGTCGACGGTGGCCGTGAGGGTGGTGCGTTCGGCATCCGCGGCACCGAGCGCGGGTTCGCCGGGGGTGACCCCCGCGGTTCGTGCGAGCGCCGCCGCGAGCGGGGCGGCATCCGCTGTGCGCACGGTGATGCGTGCCTGCCGTACGGCGCTCTCGCGCAGCGCCTGCACGGTGGAGACGGTCATGATGCGGCCCTCGCGCAGGATGGCGACCCGGTCGGCCGTGAGCTGCACCTCGCTCAGCACATGTGAGCTGAGGAAGACGGTGGCGCCGCGGTCGCGGGCCTCGCCGAGCATCGCGTGGAACTCGCGCTGCACGAGCGGGTCGAGGCCGCTCGTCGGCTCGTCGAGCACGAGCAGTTCGGGGCGGTGCTGGAAGGCCTGGATGAGGCCGAGCTTCTGCTTGTTGCCCTTCGAGAGGCTGCGCACGGGGCGGCTGAGGTCGACGCCGAGGCGATCGGCGTAGTGCTCGGCGGTGCCCGGTGCGACCCGGCCGCTGACCGCGGCGAGGTGCGCGAGGTAGGCGCGGCCCGACATCCGTCCCGCGAGGCGGAGCTCGCCTGGCAGGTAGCCGATGCGGGCACGGAGGGCGGCGCCGCCGCTGCGCGGGGGCAGGCCGAGCACCTGCACCTCGCCCGCGGTGGGGCGCACGAGGTCGAGCAGGATGCGCATGGTCGTGGTCTTGCCCGCCCCGTTCGGGCCGATCACGCCGTAGACGACGCCGGGCGGCACGTCGAGGTCGACGCCGCGGAGGGCGGTGTGCGAGCCGTAGCGCTTCTCGAGCGCGCGGATGCGGAGGGCGGGCTCGGTCATCGTGTCTCCTTCGGGAGCGGGAGCGGGGTCGCGGTTGCGGTGGCCGGGTCGCTGCCGCTGGCGGTCGCGAGCGCTGCGCGGGTGGCGTCGAGCATCGCGCTGTCGCGGTAGAGGCCGTCGGTGGAGAGCTCGAGCGAGGGGAGGGTGAGGCGGGCGAGCACGGCGGAGTCGAGGAGGTCGCCGCCGAGCGCGCGCTCGAGGTGGCTGCGCAGCAGCAGCGGGGCGAGGCCGTGGAGCGTCACGAGCAGGGCGCGGGCCTCGGGGTCGGCGCTCTCGTGCATCGTCTGGTCGGCGACGCCGGCGTCGAGGATCGTGCGGGTCTCGGCGACCAGTTGGTCGAACAGCACGCGGCCGTGGGGGCCGTCGTCGGTGAGCATCGTCGCCAGGTAGTCGACGAGCGGGCGGAACTGCTCGGGCGCGGCGAGCCAGCCCGCGATCGTCTCCCGCATCCGGCCCGGTTGCCGCGTGTCGGCCTGCGCCTGGTCGAGCTGGGCGAGCATCCACCGGTCGCACTCCTCGCGGAGGGACTCCTTCGAGCCGAAGTGGTGGATAACGAGCGCGGGACTCACGCCCGCCTCGGTCGCGATCTCGCGCACGCTCGTGTGCGCGTAGCCGCGCGCGCCGAACAGCCGCACCGCCGCATCCCGGATGCGGGCGGCCGCCGTGAGGTCGTCGGGCGGAGTGTGCGCTGAACGCATGTTCAGTACTCTAAATGGTCGTTCAGTCAGGGGCAACCCCTGCCCGCGTGGTCGAAGAGCGCCACGCCCCAGGTGGTCGAGACCGCCGCCGCCAGCAGAGTCGCTCCGCGCATCCGCATCACTCGGATACGTCAGCAAGCCCCGCCGTGCGCAGAGCAACGGCTGTCGCAGCGCTCAAGCACCCTGGCGATTCGTGCCGAATGGTCCTCAACCTTGCCCGATAGCGACCATTTCGCACGAATGTGGAGATCGTGGGTGTCGGGCTTCTGGGCGGCCCGATTAGGTGTGGTCCATTCCCCGCGGGTGACAGTCCACGTCGCTGGCCCACCAATGCGGGGCTGTCACCCGCGGGAGCGCGTCTATAACGTGAGGTTCAATCTCGATCTGAGGAGCTTCGTTGTCGAATCCACCCCTGCCGCCCGCTGGGTGGTATCAGGACCCCGACGATGCCAGGTCCGAGTGGTTCTGGACCGGCACAGAGTGGTCTGACGAGCGCCGGGCCGCCGCGAGCCCCACCGCGACCCGTCCCGCCAAGCGGGGCATCCGTCGCTGGTTCGCTAGCTTCACACCGATGTCATGGCTGGTGTTCATCGTCCTCAGCGTGGTGGTGCTGATCAATCTGGTGAGTGGTGGCATCGGCGGCGGGCTGATCGTGGTCGGTGTGATCGGCCTGGGCACCGGTGTGTACTCCTTCGCGACACGCCGCGGGAGCTGGGCGCGCATCAGCGGGCGCGCGGTCGCGGCATTGGTCGTCGTGACGAGCCTCGCGGTGACCTTCGTGGGAGGCGGCGTCTACGGGGCCACACGTCCAAGCGCTGCGCCCGAAGCGGCGCTCGTCGATGAGCCCACGAAGGCGGCGGATACGCCACCTGCAACCGAATCACCGAAGCCGACGCCCCGTGCGACAACCGATGCGAGCATCGAGCCGGACGCGCCGGCGGTTGTTTCGATGCCGTCCGACTCCGCGTCGGTGGTGGTGGCAGACAATACGGTGACGCAGACAACTGCCGCCGCGTTGTTGGCGACGCTCCCGGTCAAAGGGCGGGCACCGAAGACCGGGTATGGTCGGGTCGCCCAATTCGGCACCGCGTGGCTTGACGTGGATCGCAACGGATGTGATACGCGCAACGACATCCTGGCTCGCGATCTTGAGCCCAAGGTCAAGTCCGGGCCGTGCAAGGTGACCTCGGGCACTTTGTTAGACCCGTACACGGGCAAGACCATCGATTTTGTTCGCGGCAACGAGACGTCGCTTGCGGTGCAGATCGACCACGTCGTTCCGCTCATGAACGCGTGGGAGACCGGTGCGCAGCAACTCAGTGCAGCGCAGCGGATCACCTTGGCGAACGATCCGCTCAATCTGCTGGCGGTGGACGGCTCGACGAACACGAAGAAAGGTGCGGGGGATGCGGCCACATGGCTTCCGCCGCAGAAGAGCTTCCGATGTGAGTACGTTGCGCGTCAGGTATCGGTCAAGGCGACGTACGGTCTGTGGGTGACCCAGGCGGAACACGATGCGATTGCGAGAATCCTCGAGGCGTGCCCGGATCAGCCGGCGATGACGTCGACGTTTGCTCCCGCCGCGGTGACGCAACCCGCGCCCGCTCCGGCTCCGGCTCCCGCGCCGGCTCCTGCTCCCGCTCCGGCACCCGCGCCTGCGCCCGCCCCTGCGCCCGCGCCGGCGCCTGCTCCCGCGCCTGACGTCTACTACGAGAACTGCACCGCGGTGCGCGCGGCAGGCGCAGCACCCATCTACGCCGGTCAGCCCGGCTACTCCCGAAAACTCGATCGAGACGGCGACGGGATCGGGTGCGAATAGCCCAGACGGCAGTAGATGCGTGGCGAGAGCGGGGTCGTGGTGGCGCAGCTCGCGCCCCATACACTCGCTTCTGACCGAGGAGGACATATGCCCGCGCCTGGTTTCGCCGTGATCGACCTGGAGACGACGGGGCTGTTCCCCGGCGGCCATGACCGGATCGTCGAACTCGCCGTGGTGCACGTCGACGACCACGGGCACATCACCGGCCGGTGGGAGACGCTGCTCAACCCGGGACGCGACCTCGGGCCGCAGCAGCTCCACGGCATCCGGGCGGCCGACATCCTGGATGCGCCGACCTTCACGGAGGTCGTGCCGCAGCTCGTCGAGCTGCTCGCGGGGCGGGTACCGGTGGCGCACAACGCGCGCTTCGACTCGGGCTTCCTGTTCGCAGAACTGGAGGCGGCGGGCGTCGAGCTGTGGCAGCGACCCGAGTTCCTCTGCACGATGCTGCTCGCCCGCGACTACCTGCCGGGGTCGGGCCGGTCGCTCGCGGACTGCTGCGACGCGTTCGACATCCCGCTCGACGGCGCGCACCGTGCCAGCGTGGACGCGCTCGCGGCGGCGAGCCTGTTGTCCGCCTACATGGCGGCCGACCCGAACACCTCGCTGTGGCTCGAGGCGCTCGAGCGGGCGTCGGCGTTCGGCTGGCCGCAGCTGCCGGAGGTTGCGGTGACGCGCCCGTGGCGCGTGCGCCCGGATGCGGTCGCCGAGATCACAGCGGCGACGTTCCTCGAGCGCATCACCCGCAAGCTGCCCGAGTTCGCCGGGCCTGCCGAGCAGGCTGAGTATCTGGCGATGCTCGATCGCGCCCTCATCGACCGCCACATCTCGGCGACCGAGGCGCACGCGCTCGTGGCGCTTACAGAGGAGCTCGGCATCGACCGCGCCACCGTCGTCGCCCTGCACCGCCGCTACTTCGACGACCTCACCGCCGTCGCCTGGGCAGATGGTGAGCTGACGGATGCCGAGCTCGCCGACCTGGTGGCGGTCGCCGACCTGCTCGACATCCCGACGGATGCGATCGGAGAGGCGACGGACGCGTCGCGCTGGGTGGCGGCTGCCGCATCCGTCGCGCCTTCGGCGAATCGCTTCGCGCTCGCGCCCGGCGACCTCGTCGTGCTGACGGGTGAGATGAGCCTGCCGCGCTCGGCGATCGAGCTGGAGCTGGTGTCGCGCGGCTTCACACCGTGGCCGGCCGTGACGAAGAAGGTCGCGCTCGTCGTGGCTGCCGACCCGGATTCGCTGTCGGGCAAGGCGCGGAAGGCGCGGGACTACGGGATACCGGTGGTGGGGGAGGGGGCGTTGTGGGGGTTGCTGGGCGACTGACGGCGGAAGGTGGCCGGAGGCGCGCGGGGTGCGGTTGGCTGACGAGCACGCGATCCTCAAGCTTCTCGCATCTCGTCTGCACGCCGCAGAATCTCCTCTTGGCATTCTGGCGAGATCATGGTGGACCAGAGAATCTCACCGGGCGCGGGTTCGAAACCCAGTTCGTCGCTTGGCTCCGGCAGCCAATCAGCTGACTTCAGGCCCGGGATCGCGCTGAACACCACGGTGAGGAAGGTGACGTCGAGGCTGCCGGTGGCGCCGATCGCAAGGTAGACGCGCTGGTCTTCGAACATCCGGATGCGAACCCGCACTTCGCGGTCGCCCACGGCGAAGGCGACGACTTCCCCGCTCGTCAGCGACTCGGCTGCCGCCACGACCACCGTGGTCTGAACGATCGTGGTCGAGAACTCGGCGGCCTCGGCGAGGAGTCTGTCGCGATCCCATTCGGTGGGGAGCAGGAAGTCAGACCCGCCCTGGGCGTCAGTGCGTGCAGCCAGCAGGGCGTAGAAGTCGTGCTGAGGCGAGTCGGCCATACGATCGCCGCCGGCGGTCAACCACCAGCGATGCGCGATGTGGGTGAGCGGTGCGATCTCGCCCGCGGCGCCGCGGTAGGTGGCCGTCTTTACTTTGAACCACACTCGGTCGGCGAGCAAACGGATCCGCTCGCCGCCGCCTGATCTGACTTGGGCGGGAGTTGCCTGAGCTTTGACGATGAGCGGATGCTCGACTTCGTGAAGGAGGACGCGGAGCGCGGGTACCGCGATGCCGAGATCGCGCAGACACGCGCGAGTCGGTCTGACTTGATCGCGATCCTTCATGTCGGGAAGCTATCGAGAGCCACCGTCACGCTTCGCTGAAGCCGCCGAGTTCCTCGAGTCGTTCGCGCGACAGGCCGGTGACTTCAGCGATCAGGCTCGCTCGCGTGCCGTCGAGCCGCTCGAGTGACGCCCGTACGCCGGTCGTGATCTCGTCGCGATGCTGCTCGACGTACTCACGAACGGCGATGTCGACGATGTCCTTCTTGGAGCGCCCGAGGAAGTGCGAGGCTTCGGTGAGGAGCTCATCGGTGGCGGGGCTGACCTTGATGGGGCTTGTGGCGGCCATGGTGTGCGTGCCTTTGAGTTGACGAGTGAGGGTAGAGGTACCCGAGTACCCTACGGTACCGCAGTGAACTTGAGAACCCCTGGGCGTGCCAGCATCCCCCGCAGGTGCTCCCGCAGCCCCGCATCCACCACGTACACGTACGTGCCGCGGATGCCGCGCGTCAGCAGCACCGCGTACACGTTGCGGATGTACCGCAGGAGGTCGTCGTCGGTGTAGACGATGCCGAGGGTGGCGTTGTTCTCCTTGCCCTTCTTGTCGCGGTAGTTCTCGCGCGAGGCGACGATGCGACCGGATTCCGCGTCGTAGCGTAGGTCGGGCCCGATGATGACACCGGCGTAGTTGAGGTCGTAGCCCTGAACGGTGTGGATGGAGCCGACCTCGTCGACGGAGCCGGGGGAGTTGATCCAGTCGGTGGCCGTGCGGTTCCAGCGCAGCCGCAGCCCGTCGAGCTCGATGTCGTGCGCGGCGGGGTCGTGGCGGCTGCGCCAGTCCCAGGCGTACCCCGCGACCATCCGTGCCAGCCCGTGCTCGGCCTCCCGCGCCAGCAGCTCGCGCCGCAGCTCGCCGAGGTCGTCGAACATCCGGAGGTCGTAGTCGCCGAGGTCGATCGCATCCGACCGCTCGCCGCGCAGCAGCGCGCGCACGTGGCCGACGTAGTCGGCATCCGCCTTCACCCGCATCTGAGACGTGAGCGGGTAGAGCCGGTGCTGGCCACGCGCATCCGCGAGCAGCCGCGCAGTGGTCTCGCCCGGCAGGTCGGCGGGCCGCACGCTCTGCTCGGCGTCGAGCATGAGGATGCGGTGGTCGCTCTGCGCGACGATCCAGTCGAGTTGGGTGCGCGTCTTGTCGTCGTGCCCGAACAGGCGCGTGGTGATGTCGGCGAAGCTCTTGTTGAGCGGTCCGGAGGCCTGGTTGGCGCGCTGCCCGAGTCGGTGCGACTCGTCGACGAGCAGCAGGTCGAAACGCTCGGCCGACTTGCCGACGTCGAACGGCGACAGCACCATCGAGCGGTGCAGCTTCGGCGTCTTCGTGAACACCCGCTGGATCGACTCGCGCAACGACTGCTGCGGCACCACCAGCGCCATCCGGAACTCGCGCAGCAGCTCGCGGTTCTCGGGCACGAAGTACTCGGCGAACATCGAGTCCTCGGGGCGCAGCTCGGCGTCGTCGTAGTCGCGGATGTCGGCGAGCAGCTTCATGAGGAAGATCGCGACGATCGTCTTGCCGGTGCCGGGGTTGCCCTGCACGACGCTCGTGGTGCGCGCTCCGGTGCCGAGGTCGGCGAACAGCCCGTCGAGGATGTCTTCGACCGCGATCGCCTGGTCGGGGGTGAGTGCCTTGAACGGCGACAGCTTGAAGAGGTCGTCGTTCTCGATCTCGGGGATGCTGCGCGCGAACAGCCCCTCGGCGCGGAGCCGCTCGAACACGTCGCGGAACGACTCGCGGTAGGTGTCGCGGTCGAAGTAGTCCGCATCCGTCATGCCGCCGTTGCCGTTGACCATCGTGTAGCGCCCGTCGCCGGCGAACCAGCGGATGAGGTGCGACTCGAGGTCGTGGCACGCCGACTTATTGAAGGTGTCGTCGATGACGACGCGCACGGATGCGAGCCCCTGCTTCTCGGGGGCCTTCAGGTGCTGCTCGATGCGGCCTGCGGCGTTGACGGTCTCGCCGACATAGACGCGCCCCTGCGGAGTGCCCGGGCCGTCGATGACGTAGACGACGGGCCAGTTGCTGTGCCGCGGATGCTGCGCACCCCAGCTGCGCGCCGCCCGCTTGTCGAACGGCAGCCGCTCGATGCTAGAGGGCGTCATACTTCGTGCTCCGGCCGCGGGCCTTGTCGACCGGGTACTTCGCGCGCGTCCGCTCGAGCTTGCGCAGCACGAGCTCGTCGGGATCCTCGCCGAGCTTGTCGGCTAGTAGCAGGCAGTAGGTGAGCACGTCGGCGAGCTCGTCGCGGATGCGGTCGGGGTCGGCGTCGGCGCTCCACTGGAAGCACTCGAGCAACTCGCCCGCCTCGATCGAGATGCTTTTCGCCAGATTCTCAGGGGAGTGGAACTGCGCCCAGTCGCGCTCGGCGACGAGGGCGCGGAGGGCTGTGTGGGTGTTCACGCGGTCAACTTAGCAGCGCGGACTCACCCCAATGACTCCGAACGCGGGTGACGTTGCCTGCTCATCCCTATGCAGCGCGATGTTCTAACGTCCCCAGCCTGCGCTAACGTAACGAGCGAACCGCGCTAGCAGGCGCGGTTCGTGATTCTTCGACCCGAGAGGAGTCGAGAGACGCATGGACGCGCTCGCGAACCCGTTTACTAGTCTGCCATGTACGAAAACTAGGAACGCGTAGAAGTGCGACTATGGGCGGGTTCCGACGACCAGAACGGCCGATACGCGCGCGCGTGAGTCGAGCGCTGTTCCCCGCGGGGCTGCTCACGCTCACCGTGACAGCCGAGTCGGTCGATGGCCTGGTGCTCGTCGAACATCACCTCAACGGCTTGCTTCGTGCGATGTCCGGGGGCGATCCTCCACTCCCGCATCTGCGGGGCGGCGATTCGCTTGACCTGTATGTCGCTGAGCGAGGTCGGCTTAGTGCTCTCGCCACATCCGGAGTTTCGTCGTCGCTGGTGCTGCAGATCGCACCGGGCGAGCCGCTGGCCGTCACGGTTACGTGGGAAGTTGTCGATGGTGTTGCGCGCTCCGGCCGACTAGCGATCCTCTGGGCCTACGAAGCGTGGATACGAGGCGATTCCCCCCGTATTTATTGGGGAAGCGACGCGGCGACATTCGAGAAGTACATTCGCGACGGGGGAGCTCCAGTGCCCAGCGTGCTTCTGCACGCCGGAACCGCAGTGAAGCAACTCACTAAGAGAGACATACGGCTCCGCGTCGCGCACGAAAGCAGGGGGCTCGCGATGAATGGGAACGCATCACAGGTGCACGTCGACAGCCTCGAAGTCGAGGGATATCGGGGGTTCCGTGAGAAGCAACGGCTGAAACTCGCGCGCCCGGACGGGCGTGCCCCTGGTAGCGGGCTCACGATCGTAGTGGGGGCGAATAACGCAGGTAAATCGACGTTGTGGGAGTCGTTTGACGCGGTTGGCAGAAAGCTCAGGAGCGACGTCTCGTTCTCGGAGCGCCGGCGCAACCGCAACAGCGCCAACGGAATCGGAATCACGATGACCTATGTCGATGGGACTGCTTACACCGTAAGAAGCCAACACGCAAACACCAGCGAGACTCGGGGAGAGTGGGCGCCGTCGGAGCTGCCAGAAAGGGCCCGAGTAGAGATCATCGCGGTGCCATCGCGCAGGTATTTTCAGACCTCGTTCGGCAAGAACCTCGCGACAGAGCGCGACTGGATGAGCAACGGTCAGGACTTCTCGAGGAACCAACAGCGCGATGCGTTCACCGGGCGACTCTTCGCGCTTCAAGCAGATGAAGTACGAAGGGCCTCGTTCAATGAGCTGCTCGCCGAGGTGGTGGGCGAACCGCTTGAATGGTCGATAGACCTCGCTGAAGGGCAGTTCGGCTCTAACTACTACCTGAAGGTCGTCACGGCGCAAGGTGTCGACCACTCCAGTGAGGGGCTGGGTGACGGAATTGTGAGTCTGCTCTTCATTCTCGACGCGCTTCACGATTCGGATCAGCACTCTCTGATCGTGATCGACGAACCAGAACTGTCCCTTCATCCCCAGTTCGTGCGACGGCTTGCGGGCGTCATCGCACGCTTCTCCGCGAGCCGTCAGATCGTCGTATTCACGCACTCACCGATCCTCGTGTCGTGGGACGAAATAGAAGCGGGGGCGGAGATCGCTCGCGTGCACAAGGAAGGCCCGGACTCACAAATATCGCAAGTTGGCCGCCCCGTCATCGATGAGGTTGCGAAGGCTCGTGGTGGATGGAAGAACCCGCATGTGCTGGGCTCGGACGCGAACGAAGCGCTCTTTCTGGATGATGGCGTGGTGGTAGTTGAAGGCCAGGAAGACGCGGGGCTGCTTCGCACGGTCTTTGAGCAGGTTGACGTGCCCATGACAGGCACGGTCTTCGGGTGGGGGGCCGGAGGCGGAGAT
Organism: Leifsonia xyli; assembly: GCA_003243275.1. Lineage (GTDB taxonomy): Bacteria > Actinomycetota > Actinomycetes > Actinomycetales > Microbacteriaceae > Homoserinibacter. The sequence goes on from QFQR01000006.1 coordinate 211,789, forward strand.
GGTGGTCCGCGAAGAATCATGGCACTCCTGGACGCACTCGGCTTCAAGAAGGTGGTCGCGCTTCTCGACGCGGACAAGCCCGGAGAAGTGGAAGCGATTCGAGAGCGGTTCCCGAACTACCTTGCGACAACCATCCCCGCGGACGACATTCGCGACAAGCCGGACGGCGTGCAGAGGTCAAAGCAGGGTCTCCTCGACGAGCGAGGGAAGACGATCAAGAAGGCGCTTGTCGAACCGACGCGGGAGGTCTTGCTTTCGGTGTCGGAGTACCTTAAGCGCGACAAGAACTGACGGCACGTTGGCCTAGCAAGCGACGATCGTTGAACCAGGAACGACAATGAACACCGAGGAACTACACCGCCGCAAGGCGTGTCACTAGTGAGTGCTGAGTGCGACACCGTCCCCGACAGCGAGCACCTGGAGATAGGCCGTAGTAGTGGCAGGCGCGGCTGCTCAGTTTCACACGAGGGCGATGACTGGAAAGACCCCGCACTGTCAGAATCCCGCTTTTGCTGCGGCGTATCTCCGCCCGAGGCGTGCAATCACCGTCGGACAGGCGTGAGGGAGTTTTGGGCAATCGAGCCGCCCGCGACACTGCCCAAGAAGCTCGCCGAGAGGCCACGCGAGAGCGAATCGTGGAGCCGTTGATTGGAGTACGTGCGCAGGCACTGATAGCAGCTTGTCTCCTCGCCGCACTCACAGTCGTCGGAAAGCCGCAGCGCTCCCGCGACGACCGACGCAATGTTTTGTGCGATCAGTTCGGCATAGCCGGCGCCTCCCGGCACCGCGTCTACGAGCACGATCGCGGCCGCGCCACCGACAATCCCGCCGTCGACCTGGCCGTCGATGTCTTCGCGCGCTATTTGCAGCGCCTCCGAAGCGCCTTGAATGATCGCTTGGAGGACCGAGTTGGCCGTGGAGAGTCGTTCACCTGAGCTCGTGCCTGGCCACGGGCCCTCGAACGCGAGCCGAACAACGTCGGTCTCGTACCTGTGTGCTAGGGAGTAGGTAGTGAAGCCGCCGCCGCAGGGCTTCTGAGTGCGCACATTGAGGTGTGTAGCCGGAGTCTTCTCGTATCCAGGGACGCCTGCACCGCAGAATCGGCAGATCTTGAATCCCCGCCGTTGCGGGCCATAGTTGATGCGCACGAGACGCGCGCGTTCTTGCACTTCAAAGGCGACGCTGTGAACGCGCCCGCTCGCTTCAGCCCTTGTCGCACCGTGTTTGACCACAAACGTGTCGCCTTGCCAACTGGTGCGCGGCGGCGAGTCCTGTGGCGAGTCATGCTTCGCTTGTGTGACGAATCCGAACCGAGGTTCGATTTGAATGCGCGGGGGGTCAGAGGGTGTCTCTCCGCAGTCCGGGCAGGCACCGATTTCATCAGAGGGGCTTTCCCAGTACCGTCCGCAGTTCTCGCACACGGAATACCACTGCGGAACCCAGTCCTTGTTCTCGCGGCGGACGATGCCGGCCGACGTCCACAGTTTCCCGCCGGCGACGATTGATTGCCCGGGGGCGTACTCGAATATCGCCTGCGAGAGGTCGCGGCTGAGGTCGAGTTGCTCGCCACCCTCTACTCCGAAAGGCACTGTCATCGTGACTGTGTCAACCGGGAAGCCATACTTCGGAATGATGTTGTGGTTTGCGAGGAACCCGAGCAGCTCATCGGATTCAACGGTGTTCAGGATTTTCTGCATGAAGCTGGCTTTGCCGAACTTCTTGTCCGCTGCCGCGGCGTTCATGGCGTTCGTGTAGTAGGCGCGCGTGTCAGCAAACTCAGCCGTGACCGTTTCGAGAAGTTGACGCAGTTGCGTCGACCAGCCGTGCCATGTCGTCAGCGCTGTACCGCGAATCTTCACGGGGAGCACGGCCGCGACAGAATTCTCCACGCGAGGGATGGGCTTTTCGACCCATTCTGCGAACCTCAGCGAGGCGGGACTACCCGCGCCATCCGCGCCGAAGAACGAACCGACATTCTTGTAGTACCTGCCGTGCTCTGCTTCCTCACGCAGGAATGCCGAGAGCGCGATGGACTGGACATGGCGCGCAGCAATGCGGTCATTGTCGATAGGGACGATGGGTGTGCGCACGCTACCGGCGATGATCGAGTCGGGCCTCGCGAAGGCCGTCAGGTCGTGTGACCGCCGCTGCGCGTACGTGAGCACCAGCGCCGCGCTCTCGGACCGACGCCCTGCACGCCCTGCACGCTGGACGTAGTTGGAAACGGTCGGCGGCACGTTGCGCAGGACAACAGATTGCAGTTCTCCCACATCGACACCCAGCTCGAAGGTGGTCGAGCACGACAGCACATTCGTTTTTCCGTCGATGAACTCTTGCTGCACGAGCGCGGCTTGCTCTGTAGACCACTGAGCGGTGTGTTCTTTCGCCGTCAAGGGAATGGGGCGAGGCTCCCGATAGATCGTGCGGAAGTGATCTTCGTCTCGCGCCGCGTCAGGCAGTCGCCACGCCTCGAGGGTGCCTGCGCAACGGTAGGTCGGGCACATGCCGCGCACGTTGTGGAAGCTGATCGAACGGCACCTTTCGCATCGCGAAATCTCAGTACCTGAGCTCGCGACCCGCATCTCGAAGGCGTCGGGAGCGAGCCTGATCAATTGTCCCTGAGATGTCGCACCCGTATCTGCGGTGATCGTGAACCAGCGGGCGGTCGACGCACCACCTGCGGTAATTGCTTGGAGGATGCCCGCAAGAAAGGAGTCCGCGTCGGCGTCGCTGCCAAGGGCGATTAGCAGGCGCTTCAGGTAGTCCGATCGGGTGTTCGAGCCACGAGTGGGAACCCAGCTGAGTACCTTGCGTCGTGTGGTCGATCCGTGGGGTCGGAACGAGATGGCTCCCGTTCGCGGTTCGAATTCCGGTCCCGCGAGATTGACATTGGGTAGAGGTGCGACGGCCCCTTGTCGCCGCATTGTGTCGACGAGTATGTGCACGACCGACTCGATTTCGGATGGACTCAATCCGAGGTTGCTGAGGGGCGCGAGGGATGGAAACACCCCAAAGCTGCGCAGTCGCCACTCGGTGAGGCCGGTACCTTCCAGACTGTTGCGTCGATCGACGCTAGTCAGCTCAAGTTGGGTCCATGTGTTGGCCTGACGTTGTCGCTCCACCGCGGTGTCGGTCAACTCGAAGAAGTTGGCGGCTGAGGCGATTCCGTTGGCGAGCTTGGCGACGTCGCTCGCGGCGGGATGGGTTCCCTCTGTGCTCCCGGCTTGGGCTGCCGCATAGAGCACGCGTCGATGGGCGAGGCGCCCGTAGCTGGACTCGAGGTAGGGAGCAAAGAATGCGGCCTGTTGGCGAGAGTCCGAGAACGCGAGCAGTTTGCGCCCGGCGCCCGGAAGGTCGATCTGTGCTTCGTTGGTCGTGGCAGGAAGCTGGGGGTAGAGCGCAGTGACCAGCACAGAAACGGAGGCGTCATTGCCGGACTCGAATCGACGGACGATACCCGAGCGTGAGGTGCCGCAATGGCTGCACCGCCGTGGCGAGCCGTTCGCAACCGGCGCCGGAGTGAGTGTCAGCAGCGATTCACCGGAGCATCCTGGCTGGCGGCAAGAGCCTCCCGGCTGCGCGGTCATCGTGCCGCACCTGGGACAGAGTCCCAGTTCGGATACCTTCTCGGTGCTCGCGTCATCGTCGTTCATCACTTCGACGTCCTCGTCAGTGTCGTCGATCTGGGTGAACGAGCCGAGGGCGTACCACCTGACGTTCCCCACGTCCCCGGTCTTCGGTGTGAGCATCCGCAGCCCCCCTTGTTGCTGAGGGGTGCCGAGTACGTGTACACCGCCGCAGTTCTGGCATGCCGCGATCTCAAACATTGCCCAACAGCAATCGGGGCACGACTCATGCCGCCCCAGGTGGGCGTGGTTGCCAGCTGGGTTCAGGCACGCGAACGCGCCCTCGGTGGCACGGGCGAGTAGGTGGTACCGCGCGGAGAGAACCGGCTCTCCATCGGTCGAAGTGATGCTCGTCGCGGTCGCGACAGCAGCGACAACTTGCTGCTGCGTAATGGGATCGAACTGGTTGAGCTGTTCGGTGATCGTCGCGACCGTCGAGGGTGATTCGCTCGCGAGTCGGCGAATGCTCGCGATCGTGTGTTCATCTGCGAGGGCCTGCGCAAGGGTCTCGCCGGTGGCGCCCAATGCGTGGGCGGCGTCCAGAAGTTGCTCTTTCGTGCCATCGATGAAGAGCTGCGGATCCAACCGCCCCCAGGTCTCGGTCGCGGAGTAGGGCACCCGCTGCGCGGAGTGAACGTCGAGCCTCCCGGAGTGGCCATCACCGAAGGGCAAGCCGAAGAGGTCCTCTGCGAACCTACCTGCGGCAGCGGAATCGCCGCCCACGGTCGCACTCGTTGCGATGGCCTGAAGCCGGTCCTGAGCCCCGACGCGTTCCCGCAGCCGACGAAGGAGCAGGCCCACCTCGGCACCGATTGCGCCGTCGTATACGTGCGCCTCGTCAACCACGATGAAGTTCCATGAGCTGGATGAGCGGCCCTCGAAGAGTTCAATGTCACGAGGTCGAAGCAGCAGGTATTCAAGCATCGAGTAGTTGGTAAGCAACAGGTGTGGCGGTTCTTCGCGCATCTCCTCGCGACTGAGAATCTCGTTGGGCAACAGTGGCTCCCCAGGGAACTGCTCACGAAACGCGGTGAGTGCCTGATCGCGAGTTTCTTTGGTGTGACCGGTGTAGCGACCGAACGTGAGGTCGGTAGCACCCTTGAGCAGCTGGCGAAGGCGCTTCAACTGGTCGTTAGCAAGCGCGTTCATCGGATAGAGAAGTAGGGCTCGCACGCCGGGCCCGAGCGTTCCCGCAGCCTTCTCGCGGAGGAGGTGATCGATGATCGGCAGGAGGAACGATTCCGTCTTCCCCGAGCCTGTTCCTGTGGCGACGACAGCGTTTCGTCCTTCGCAAATGGCACGGATCGCACCCTCTTGATGCATGTAGAGCGGACGCTCGAGCGGGAAACCCGAGGCAGCGATCTCACCGAATGAAGTCGAGAAGACGCCCTCGTTGATCAGGTCCCGGGCCGACGCGCCTCGAACGTATGGAGGTATCGCCTCGAGGAAAGGACCCTTCACAAGGCTGGACGATGCCTCTTCGGTGATGGCTCTCGAAAGCGCGGCCGCGATTCGCGGGTCGTTCGGGACAATGAGTGACCGAAGGTAACGGCGATAGGCCTCCTCGACCTCTCGGCTCACTGAAATCGGATCGATCGTCTGACTCATTTGATGTCCTCCCAGTGGGTGATCCAGAGTTCGGCCAGTGCGAGGTCCTGCTGGACGATCTTAGGGGCGGCCGCGGCCAGCTTCGCGTAGCCTTCGCGCACGTGCTCGTACATTCGCATGCTGTGTGATTTGCTGCGAGCTGCGGCGCGCGCGAGTAGCGCGAGGGCGAGCGACACGGCAGGGATGTCGCCCATTCCTTTACGAAAGACGCGAGCCTCGATTGGTGCGAGCGCACGCGGTCCGAGGTCGGCTACGAGGGCTCCACGGGCGAACTCGAGCAGCTCATCAGTGATCTCTTTCAACACCAGCAATCCGCGGTCTCCCCGAGCTTTGAGGAGCTCCTTGGTGGCTAGCACCCGTGAGTCTTGATCGAGCAGTGCTTTCGGCACGAGCGCTACCTCGTGCCACATCGCATTGAACTGTTCGTCTGGCATCTTCGCGATGACACTCGCGTTTTCATCAAACCTCCCCACTCGCGCGTGAGGATCGGTGCCTTCGTCCAGGATCTGGAGACCCTCGATTCCGACGGCACTCTCGATGTTGGCGCGGAAATCCGCAGCGGCGGATGAATGGATCTCGTCTGAGTCGGCGATGACGCCGAGCCCCGGCGCAAGAGACCACAGTTCGTCGGAAGATTCCCAGTCTTCGCGTGGGACCGTCACGACATCGCCCTCGACAAGCAGTCGGAGAAAGTCGTCGAGACTCGCGTTCGTCCGGAGGATCGCGGGCAGCACTGCCGACCTGTGCACGCGTACCGCTTCCGCGATCTCGGTCCGCATGCGATCGGCAACCTCGGGGCGCTCCTCGTAGGGGAGCTGGGCGTAGAGCTGGAGAGCGATCGGCAATGAGTCCGAGTGGGACGGGCACGGCCCGACGCCAGCGAGCCACGCGCGGAAACCTCGTTCGTGGGGGTCGTCGCTCTCGACGAGAGTGCCGACCTTGACGCTGAAGGCGTTGCCTCCTGACTTGTCGGGGCGAGGAGGAGGAGAAGCCGGCACCCAGGGGTTATCCACGGCGAGCACGATGGTGGCACGGCCTTCGTTGCGGATCTCTTCGGCGAGTGCCACAGCGTTGGCCCCTGTGGGGACCTCAACGCGGTCAGGACCGTTCCAGCGTGCGAACTCGGGATATATGTAAGCGACTAGTCCGTCGACGTCGGCCTTGCCCTCTAGCCGCAAGTACCCGTCTTCGTCCACCGTGACGTTGGTTGCGAGGCGCCGAGGACGCACAAACGCGATGGGCGTGCTTCGCTCGTCGACGACAAGTCGGAGTTCCGCCGACGGGGACGATTCTAACGTCCCGGCGAGAACGGCGAGGTTGAAGCTGCGTGTAGGCCCCCATCCGCTGCCACTCTCGACTGTCTGAAGCACTTGGCCATCGAGTACGGCGCAAACGAGCGCCGCACCTGCTCCCGATGGCACGCGCGCGCGGATGACTGCAGACCGCAGCCCTTCGGTGTCGATGAGCAAGGGGACGAAGGACTCGCCCTCTGAACCTTTGCCCGCAAAGCCGACAGCTTGGTATGGAATCTGCGCGGTGATGGGGAGCCTCGCTCTTCCGCGGTCGAGCGTCAGCCCGCCCGCAAGCTGAGTCGCCCCGAACGTGATTGTCTTTGTCGTTCCCGCCAGCTCATCCCGAACGATTACCGAGGCGTGTTCTAGTCCCGCACCGGACGCAGACATCCAACGAAAGGGGGTCGTGGGTGCGGTTTCGAAGCCTTCGGCGACGGCGACCTTGATCGTGGCGCCGCGGCCAAGCGGGCCGCGGACTGTGACGACGAAATCGCCGAGCACCACGTCGTCGGCAAACAGAGACACCTCGGCAAACTCGGCGGCCACGCTGTGGATTGACCGGAACAGCTCCGTTTCGTCCGGGCTGCTCACAACGACGGTCCATTGGATTTCACCGAGATGACCTGACGGGCCGGGCAGCATGAGCCGAGGCTTGGAGCGGAGGATCCTCTCGCCGGCCTTCGTCGTCAAATACGAATGATGGTCGTCGTTGCCCACGAGGTGGGGACGCTCAATGGTCGAGGTGTAGCGCCATACGCCATCAACCGACCGCAGTCGCACCTTGCTCAGCTTTGATGCGTCAACGAGGGCGAATGCCCATCCGGTCCACCCGTGCGGGGTGGAGCCGTGCTCCATCACGACGAGGTCTCCGGCGGCGTCGAGAGCGTCTTCCGGTGCCCCCGTGTTGTCGGCCGGGAAGGCGAGCCATACCGTTGACCTAGGGAGTGACGTTTGGGTCGGAATGAGCTGTCCGGATTCGCCGTCGAACGCGAGCAGCGGATTCTCTGCTGATATGAGTGGAAGATCCCACGCCTGATCTCGTGACGATTCGGTCGAGACTCTCACATGGACCGTGGGTTGCGGGGAGCGGATCGGGACGGATCGGATTTCGATCGGGTCGTCGGGCCACGGAGCTTCTATCGCAATGCGCTTCGATTCCCCGCCCAACAACACGTGCCAGTTCACTGCTGAATCGATGACGTGCTCCACGGGTGGCAGCCGAAGTCGTACGCCGCTCTCCGAGCGATATGTGAAGAATGGGGTGATGTCGGCGGTCTTGCTGCGACGTCCTGAGGGTCGTGCTGACTGGAACTCAAGTGTCGCGGCGATGGATTCTGCCATCGCCGCCGAGAGGCCGTGGGCGGTGTGAGGGTGATCGATCGTGAGAAGCACGCGGTCGATTAAATCCTCGGCGATTTCCCCACCCTGTGTGATGAACGTCCAAGTCGGCACATCGAATCCGCGGGTGACCGCGACGTGCTGAGACATCGACGACGCCCACCGGACGAACCCCGCCCCGTCGCCCGACGTGTGGCCGCTGTCCGATCGGAGCAGAACCCTGACCAGGTCAGGGATGCTCGAGAGAGGGACACCTGCGTGCATGAGAAACTCGCCGACATAGGTGCGTTTGGTGGTGAACCTCGACAGCCCCATGAGAGTGAGAGCCTTCTGGAAGGCCTTGCCCGTTTCTTGCTGACGATTCCCGTCGACGTTGAGACCGCGAGGCACCCGAGACCAGAAAGCTCCTGCGTCGTAGTGCTCGGAGGCGACTGCGCAGAGTCCGGCGGCGAGAATGGCGGGGTACTTAGCGAACAGCCGTGCACGACGAACCTCTGTGTAGCGTTCGATGTTGGACCCGAGGATCTTGAGCGCCTCGATTGCAAGACCAGGGTCGATCGAGGCTTCTACGACGAGGCTAAGGCCAGAGAGCTGTCGTCGCCACGCGCGTTCAAGTTCATCGAACTCTTCTTCAGTGCTTATTGCCACGGCGTCTGTCTTCTCACGAACGGTTACTCGGCATGGGGGTGCCCAACGGCGGTAGCGACTCCACGATGTTGACAGATCGTGCATCATGCGGATTCGCACGCCAACCTCGTGATCTCCGACCGCGGGTGCCGTCGAGCTCCTCGGTGACATCCGCATCCCCGCGGAAGATGTGCCCGGCGGCGATGGCGACCTCGCGCCACATCGTCGAATCGACGATGTGCACACCTGACGGGCCAACCACGACGAGGTCGACCTGCGCGGTGCGGCTGCCGGGCCACTGGCGGTCGGCGATCAGGTGGTAGCCGTGCGCGGCGAGCGCCTCTGCCTCGTGCGCGGCGGCGAGCGCGAGCTGACGCTCGGCCTCGAGCCCCGCGGATTCGCCGGCCGTCATGCGTGATCCCCTCGGTGGTACTCGAACGATTGTTGCGAACGGCGGGGGAGGGGCGGTAGGCCGAGTATGGGGGACAACGCCGATAGCTCGTTGTTGCGGGCATCGCTATCGCCGTCGTTCGAAGGCCGTCTCGCTGCCAGCAACGCCATACTGAAGGCGTGGAGGTTGTGGAGGTCGTTGCGGCGGTCATGACTCGCGACGACGGCAGCGTTCTCGCGTGTCGCCGCCGACCAGAGCTCGCGGCGGGCGGACTGTGGGAGTTTCCCGGAGGCAAGCTCGAGGCAGGCGAGACGCTCGACGGGGCACTGCAGCGCGAAATTCGGGAAGAACTCTCGACTCACATTGAGGTCGGCGCCGAGATCGGTACGCATGACACCGTCGTCGGAGCCCGCCTCATCCGTTTGACGTGTCTGAGGGCGTTCATCGTTGGGACGTCGCCCACCTCGAGTACCGACCACGGCGAGCTGCGATGGGTGAGTAGGGGTGACCTTCTCTCGCTTGAGTGGGCCGAGCCGGACGTGCCGTTTGTGAGACTGCTTAGTCTCGCTCCCTAGCCTCGACGATCTCGAATTCCTCGTCGACTCGGAAGGCAATCGCGATGCCGAGGGAGGCCATTAGATCCCTCAGGTCAGGTGCAGGTGACCCCGGAAGGAGCACCATCGGGTTCACATCGATCCCGTGGCGCGCCGCGACGTGTGCGTAGTCGAGCACCTGTCCGATCGCGGTCCTAACGTGTTGACGGCTGATCGACTTCTTGGCCTCGACGATGTAGCGGCGCTTCTCAAAGTAGAGATCGGGCTCGATGGTGGTCCCGTCTGAAGAGAGACGCAGACGGGCTGGCGCATCACCGCGGGCCGCAGACCATTCACCAAAGTCGGCCTGCAGCTGCATCTCGATGCGAGAGACGACGCGATCACCAGGAGGCAACTCCTCCGTCTGCGCAATAACAATGTCCGACGCATCCGGTGGATACCAAGAGAGGACTTGCGCCGGTTCGTAGAGGTTCTCCTCGCCGGTCCCTAGGAGCCTCATCTCCGCAATGACAGGTTCGAGATGAAAGATGATTCCCTTTCGAGGTGCCCCCGACGTGTCCGGGATTGTCTCGATGCGGTAGGTCGGCTCGCCGGTCGTGAACTCTCCCACGTAGGTGGCCCACGTCTTCTCCACCGTGAAGAGTCGGATGCGCTTCCCGTCCCGGGCCGAGTCGCGAAGAGCCCTGTTCCCCCGAGAGAATTCTTGGTCCCCGTGCTGACCCTCGCCCGTGTACCAGAAGGAGCCATCTTCCTGGTAGCCCTCGTGCATCGCATAGCCGTGGTTCGATCCGGTCGAACTGGAGAAGATCAGGATGTCATCTCGTCCTGGAAGGGTGACGATCCCGTTCTGCCGTGATCCGCCGTACCGGTTGTGGACATCACGGCGCTGAGCGCGATCGCCTGGTTCAAGCGCCCAACTGTCGCCAGGACCCTCTCGCGTACCGCGGCTCAAGATACTGCGCGCGTAGGCTTCCTGGTCAGAGCTCAAGCTCCATCGCGCTGTGTCGTTGGGAAGCACGCCATACTCTCGCCGAAGAACTGCCCGCACCCGCTTGGCGGTTGTGCCGACTTCCAGGGCGAGCTGCGCGGGAGTGAGGTCGCTCATGGAAAGACGCTATGCGCTGGGGGGCAATGTTCGACTCCCCACATTTGGGGTACCGCGCAGGTGCCGATGCTCCCAGGCGGCGTCCTTCAGAGTCGGTGGCTATCAGTAGCTTCTGGCGGGTGGAACCATCCGATGCGCTGCTGAGCACCGTCGCGGCGACCTTGCCAGTTTTCATGTTGGCGGCAATGTTCGAGCTGAGCCGTGTCCCCACGCGCCGGCCTAGACATCCACGGCGGTCGATAAGGCTCGCGGACGGGCTCTCACACTGGGCGATGTTGATCAGCAGTTGGATGTTGATCGTCCTCCTGGGCGTTATCGAGTTCTTGACGATCTTGGAGCTAGCACTGCCCTTCGAGAGCCGACATCGAAGTTCGGCGGCGAGCACCACACTGGGCGTCGGTGTCGCTGTCGCGCTGCTGTTGGTCTCCACTGGGCTTGGCGCATACACGCGGCGTGAGGTTCGCCGAGCCGATGAGAAGGCCGTTCGGCACCCGATCTCGAGACGCATTCGTCCGTCCAGCGTGAGGTCCAGGTAGGTATTCGGCGCCGAGATGAACCGTCCTGGGTGACAACGACACGGCGAACCGGGCGGGCTCCGAAAAACCTGTCCGCCCCGTCACCCGCCCGGAGGCGGGTCGCCGACGCGGACGATGAACTGCCCGCTCGCGGCCGCGGCCTCGAGGGTACGCAGCTGCAACAGCGAGGGGTGCGCCTCAAGCACCTCGGCGCCGAGCGCGGACACCGCCGGGGCCAACGACTCGCGCACGCAGGCCAGCACATCCGCCCGGGAGGCGAGCACCTCGTCGAGGGTGCGAGCGGTAACCGCGTCGCGCACGGCCAACGGAGCCAGCACGTACACGGCATCCGCGGGGGAGCCGGCCTCGGCCAACCAGGCGCGCACATTCGACACGCGGAAACGCACGACCGGGGTTATGCGCACCTGTCGGCCGTCGGCCGAAAGCACGTCCTGGGTGGCGAGTGCCGGCCAGCGGGTGCGGCCGGGGCAGGCGACGCGGTCGATCGCGCACTCGCGGAGAACGACGGCGCGCTCCGATGGCTGCACGGTGACGCGGATGCCGGAGGACTGGTGCGGATCATTTCTGTTTGGGTGGTTGGGTTGGTGGGGGTGGTTGCGGGGTCTCGATACACCGCGCTTCGCGCGGCACTCGACCAGCGGTGGGGGCGCCGCCCGGTGAGCGACCAGCGGTGGGGGCGTCCGCGTTGAGCGGCCAGCGATGGTCGTGCTGAGGGGTGAGCGGTCAGCGGCGGGGCGCTACGCGTCGAGCGGTCGGCGGTGCTGGGTGCCGTGCGGCACTCGACCTGCGGTGGAGCGGCGGCGGTCGGAGGCGCTCCTCGGCCACCTGAGTCGGGCTTCGACAGCTCTACCGAGCTCGTCACACGCGTACCGCGGGAGTACCGTCGGATGCGTGAGCGGCTTCATCGACGTGCCCGAACCCGTCGGCGACGCGGCCTGCTGGCTAGGACGTGTCTGCCCCGAGTGCGGCGCGCTCGAGGAGTCGCCCGAGCCCCTCGCGCAGTGCCCGCGCTGTGGGGCACCCCTGCCGGAGGCGGAGCGATGACCGGGCGCGTCGAGGAGCTTCTCGGCATCCGGCATCCGGTGCTGCTCGGAGCGTTCGGCGGGCTCTCCAACGTCTCGCTCACGGCGGCGGTGAGCGAGAGCGGGGGTCTCGGGCAGTATGGGCTCTACGGCTACAGCGGCGACCGTATCCGCGAGACGGTCGCCGCCCTGCGTGCGGCGACGACGCGGCCGTTCGGGCTCAACCTCTGGATCCCGCGGGGTGACGAGGTGACACCGGCCGGGGTCGATCCTGCCGAGGTCACCGCCGCGCTCGCCGGGTTCTATGCCGAAACCGGCATAAATGCGCCACGAGTTCCGCAGGCATTCCTCCCCGCGTACGAGGAGCAGTTCGCGGCGGTGCTCGAGGCACGCCCCGCCGTGCTCGGCGTCGTCTACGGGGTGCCGTCGGCGGACGAGATCGCGGCGGCGCACGAGCGCGGCATCCGGGTGCTCGGCACCGCCACGACCGTCGCCGAGGCACGGGCGCTCGCGGTGGGCGGGGTGGATGCGATCGTCGCGAGCGGCGCCGAGGCGGCCGGGCACCGCGTGTCGTTCCTCCGCCCGGCCGAGGAATCGCTCGTCGGAACCTTCGCCCTCGTGCCGCAGATCGCCGACGCGGTCGAGGTGCCCGTGATCGCCGCGGGCGGCATCGCCGACCGGCGCGGGGTGGCGGCCTCCTTCGCGCTCGGTGCCGAGGGCGTCGTCGTGGGCACCGCGTTCCTCGCCACCCGGCAGTCGGCGGCGACCGCCGCGCACCGCCTGGCGGTTGCCACCGCATCCGCCGACGACACCGTGCTCACCCGCGCGATGAGCGGGCGGCTCGCCCGCGGCATCCCGAACCGTGCGGTGCGCGAGATCGAGGCGAGCGAACGCATCGCGCCGTTCCCCGCGCAGAACTGGGCGACCGGTGTTTTCCGCGCCGAAGCGGCTCGCCGCGACGAGGGGGAGCTGCTCTCCCTCTGGGCCGGGCAGGCGGCCCCGCTGGCGCGGCACACGGATGCGGTGGAGCTGTTCGCAGAACTCGTCGCGGGGGTGCCGCGACAGGGGTAGAACGCTACGTCCCAAATGGCCGGTCAACCGGTAGCATCCTCAGCTAAGGGAGGGTGTGCCATGGATCGTGCAAGCGGCTCATACACAGACGTGCTGCTCAAACAGCGCTACCGTCCTGCCACCGTCATCGGACAGGGCGGCATGGCCAAGGTGTATCGCGCGCGTGACGAACAGCTCGGCCGCGACGTCGCGCTCAAGCTCTTCGCCGCGATCCCCGCGGGTTCCGAGACCACACCCGTCTTCAGCGCCGAGCTGCGGATGCTCGCCTCACTTGGCCACCACGGCATCGTCACATTGCTTGACGCGGGCATCGACGACTCGATCCCTGCGGAACCGCATCCCTTCCTCATCATGGAGCTCGTCACCGGCCCCAACCTCGAAGAGGCGATCCGGGCGGGCGAGCTGTCGTCCCGGGCGATCGCCGAGATCGGCTACGACCTCGCCGAAGCCCTCGACTACGTGCACGCGCGCGGCATCGTGCACCGCGACCTGAAGCCCAGCAACGTGCTGCTCGTCGACTACGGCACCACGGATGCGCGGAGCCGCGCGCGGCTCACCGACTTCGGCATCGCCTTCGACGCGGCCGCCGCACTCGGCCCCGAGGAGACCAACACCACCGGCACCGCCGCCTACCTCAGCCCCGAACAGGTGCTGCGCGACCTCGTCGGCCCGGCATCCGACGTCTACGCCCTCGGGCTCGTGCTGCTCGAGTGCTTCACGCGCCACCTCGAGTACCCCGGCGACCCGTCGGCATCCGCCGTCTCGCGCCTCAAGACCGACCCGATCGTTCCCGTCGACCTCAGCTCGGCCTGGCGCAGCCTGCTGACGGCGATGCTGCAGCGCGACCCGGCCCAGCGTCCGCCGATGCGCGACGTGCTGCTCGCGCTGCGGCAGATCATCGTCGACGACTCCGGGCGCCATCGCAGCAGGCCGGCCCCGATTCCGATCGAGGAGACCGCGCGGATGAACGCGGTGCGGCGCTACCAGCCCTACGCCCACGCGGGCGATGAGGTGTTCGAGCGGGTCGCGAACCTCGCGCGGCGGATGGCGGATGCGCCCGTCGCGATCGTGAGCATGATCGAGCACGACGACATCCGCTTCCTCGCGCATCCGGGAACCGAGATCACCGGGCTCGCGCGCGACGACGGGCTGTGCTCCTCCGTCGTGGCGCACGACGAGCCGTGGGTGATCGAGAACTGCCTGCTCGATCCGCGTTCCTCGGAGCACGAGCTCGTCACGGGCGAGTTCGCGATGCGGTTCTACGCGGGGGTGCCGATCCGCTCGCCCGAGGGCTACAACGTGGGCGTCATCTCGGTGGTCGACTTCAAGCCGCGGGGGCTCGGCGAGGGGCAGCTGCAGTCGCTCGTCGATCTCGCGGCGCTCGTGACCGACGAGCTCGAGCTGCAGGTCACGAGCCACCAGCTGCGCAGCGAACTGCGCGTCGCCACGGGAGACCTGCCGACGCCCGCCGTGCGGTACCCGCACGCGGTGTGACCAGCGGCCCGGGTCGGAATAGCGCGGCGATCCATACGGTTGCATGGGATCGTGACTCAGCAGCTCGAACTCGGACTCGACACCTTCGGCGATGTGACCGTCGACGCCGACGGTGCCCGTCTCCCGTACGCCCAGGTGATCCGCAACACGGTCGAGCAGGGCGTGCTCGCCGACTCGCTCGGCGTCGACGTCTTCGGCATCGGTGAGCACCACCGCGACGACTTCGCGGTGAGCGCGCCCGAGATCCTGCTCGCCGCGATCGCCGGCCGCACCGAGCGCGTGAAGCTCTCCACGGCCGTCACCGTGCTCTCCTCCGACGACCCGGTGCGCGTGTTCGAGCGCTTCTCGACGCTGCACGCCGTCTCCAGCGGACGCGCCGAGATCACCATCGGACGCGGATCGTTCACCGAATCGTTCCCCCTGTTCGGCTACGACCTGCACGACTACGAGGTGCTCTTCGAGGAGAAGATCGACCTGCTCGCCGAGCTGCTCAAGGAGCAGCCGGTGACCTGGCAGGGAACGACGCGGGCAGCCCTGGTCGACGCGGATGTGTTCCCCAAGACCGAGGGCGGCCCCATCCGCGCCTGGGTCGGGGTGGGCGGCAGCGCCGAGTCGGTGGTGCGCGCGGCGCGCTACGGCTTCCCGCTCGCGCTCGCCATCATCGGCGGCGACCCGGCCCGCTTCGCCCCCTTCATCGACCTCTACCACCGCGCGCTCGGCCAGCTCGGCGCGGACGACCTGCCGGTCGGGGTGCACTCGCCCGGATTCCTGGCCGACACCGACGCGGAGGCGCGCGAGATCGCGTGGCCGCACTACCGGGCGATGGCGGAGCGGATCGGCCGCGAGCGCGGCTGGGGCTCCATCACGCGCGACTCCTTCGAGCACGAGGTCGACCACGGCTCGCAGTACGTCGGGGCTCCCGAGACGGTGGCGCAGAAGATCGCCGCCACCGTGCGCACGCTCGGCGTGCAGCGCTTCGACTTCAAGTACGCATCCGGCACCGTGCCGCACGAGCACCTCATGCACGCGATCGAGCTCTACGGCGGCGTCGTCATCCCACGCGTGCGCGAGCTGCTCGCCGCCCCGGCTCCCGCCGAGACCGAGTAGGCGCCCGCGAGCGGGGCAGGCCCCGGGCGGGGCGCGTAGCCTCGGAGGGGAGGAGCGGAGCGGGATGCAGGAGCTGGCAGCTGGCGGGCGGTCGTTCGGCGCGCACGCGGCGGCCATCGTGCGCGACTTCCCCAACGCCATGCGGTTCCGCGCGCGGGCGGCACGCGACTGGGCGGTTCCCGCGGCGTTCGCGCGCGGCGACGCGAGCCCCGTGGTGATCCTGCCCGGCGTCTTCGAGACCTGGCACTACCTGCGCCCCGTCGCCGAGGCGCTCAACGCCGCCGGACATCCCGTGCACGTCGTCGCAACCCTCGGCATCAACCACCGCCCGATCCCCGAGTCGGCGCGCCGCAGCTGGGAACGCATCCGCTCGCTCGACCTCGAGAACCTGACGCTCGTCGCCCACTCCAAGGGCGGCCTGATCGGCAAGCACCTGCTGGCGCACGACGACGTCGACGGGCGCATCGCCCGCGTCGTCGCGATCGCCTCACCCTTCTCCGGATCCCGGATGGCGTACTACGCCCTCCCGCGCGCCATGCGCGAGTTCCGCCCCGACCACCCGGTGATCGCCGCGCTGCGCACCGAGCAGCGGGTCAACGCGCGCATCACCTCGATCGCGCCGGAATGGGATCCGCACATCCCCGAGAGCTCCCGACTCGCCGGAGCGCGCAACGTGACGGTGCCGGTCGTCGGTCATTTCCGCATCCTGCTCGACCCCCGGCTGCCGGCGCTCGTCGTGGCCGAGGTGGAACGGGAGGCCGCACCGTGACCCGCGAGCAGCGACTCGTGCTCGCGATCGCGGTGCTCGCCACCGTGGTCGCCTTCCTCGACTCGACGGTCGTCAACGTGGCCCTGCCCGCGATCGAGCGGGAACTGGGCGGCGGGCTCGCCGCCCAGCAGTGGATCGTCGACGCCTACCTGCTGACGCTCGGCTCGCTCATCCTCGTCGCGGGCTCGGTGAGCGACGTCTACGGACGCATCCGGGTGCTGCGGGTGGGCATCATCGTCTTCGGGATCGCGTCGCTCGCGATCGCGCTCGCCCCCGATCCGCTCGTGCTGATCCTCGCCCGCGGGGTGCAGGGCATCGGCGGCGCGCTGCTCGTGCCGAGCTCGCTCGCCCTCATCACGAGCAACTTCTCCGGGCCGCTTCAGGCGAAGGCCATCGGCATCTGGACGGCGCTCACCTCCGCCTCGACGCTCGCCGGCCCGCTCGTCGGCGGCCTGTTCGTCGACCTCGCCTCGTGGCGCTGGGCGTTCGTGATCAACGTCGTCCCGATCGCGGTCGTGCTGGGGCTGCTCGCCGCGCTCGGCCAGCGCGACCAGCGCAGGCCCGACGCGTCGATCGACGTGCCAGGCGCGCTGCTGTGCGCAGTGGGCCTCGGCGGTCTGGTGTTCGCGCTCATCGAGCAGCCTCGGCTCGGCTGGGATGCCGGGGTCGTGATCGCGGGGGTCGGGGGCGCGCTCGCCTTCGCGGGGTTCCTCGCGCGACAGCGGTTCGGGGCGCGACCGATGATGCCGCTCGGACTGTTCCGCATCCGCAACTTCGGCTGGGGCAACCTCGCGACCTTCTTCGTCTACGCGGCGCTCGGGCTGAACTCCTTCGTGATCGGGGTCTACCTGCAGCAGGGCGTTGGCCTGCCCGCGACGCTCGCGGGGCTCGCGAGCCTGCCGATCTCGATCATCATGACGCTCGGCTCGTCGTGGGCGGGGGCGCTCGCGGGGCGCATCGGCCCGCGCGTGCCGATGACGGTCGGGCCGCTGCTGATGGCGGCGGCCTCGCTGCTGATGATGCGGGTCGGCGAGCCGTTCACCTACTGGACCCAGCTGCTGCCCGGCATCCTGCTGTTCGGGGTGGGGCTCACGGTGACGGTGTCGCCGCTCACCGCCGCGATCCTCGGGGCGATCGATCCGGCGCGTTCGGGGATCGCATCCGCCGTGAACAACGCGGTCGCGCGCATCGCGGGGCTGCTCGCGGTCGCGATGCTCGGCGTCATCACGGGCGGGGCCCTCGACCTCGCGGGCTTCCACCGCTCGCTCTGGGTGATCGCCGCGCTCATGGCCGCGGGTGGGCTCGTCTCGCTTGTCGGCATCCGTCGCCTGTCGCAGAAGCAGGAGGATTCCGCCTGAGGCGGAGTCAGGCCCGGCGACTGCCGCAGATTGTCCTGCTTCTTCGACGAGGGGGACGGGGCTAGCCTTCGGGAGTGGACGGGATGCGGAGGCGCGGACCCCTGCTCGCGGCCGTGCTCGCCGGGGCGGCGCTCGTCGGCTGCACGCAGGCGGCCTCGCCGGTGTCGGCAGCCCCGCCGCGCGCCTGGGCACCCGCGGTGGCGCCCGCGTCGGTCGACCCCGCCACCGCCTACGTCGAGGCGCGGCTGGCCGACATGACGACGCTCCAGCTCGCCGAGAGCGTCATCATGATCCGCATCCCGAGCACCGATCCGGATGCCGCCCGGGCCGCCGTCGCGGCATCCGGGATCGCCGGGGTGATCCTGATGGGCGCCGACACGCGCTACTCGCCCGAGGTGGCGCACGCGCTCACCTCGGCGCTCGTCACCGACCCGGGCCTGCCCCCGCTCACCGCCGTCGACCAGGAGGGCGGCACCGTCGCGCGGCTCGACGACCCCGGTCCGAGCGCGCCGGCACTCGGACGGATGCCACCCGAGGCCACCCGCCAGGCGTTCGCCGACCGCGCGCGACTGGTGGCATCCGGCGGCTTCACCCTCAACTTCGGGATCGTCGCGGACGTCACCTCCGATCCGCGTTCCTTCATCGCGCCGCGGGTGTTCGGCGGCGACCCCGCCGCCGTGTCGGCGCGGGTCGCCGAGGCTGTCGCGGGGGAGCACGGCATCGTGCTCTCGACGCTCAAGCACTTCCCGGGGCACGGTGCGGTCGCGGGCGACTCGCACCAGCTCATCCCCGAGACCGCGATGAGCCTCGACGACTGGCGTGCGAGCGAGGCACCGCCGTTCGAGGCGGGCATCGCCGCCGGGGCGGAGCTCGTCATGATGGGGCACCTGCGTTTTACGGCGGTGGATGCGGCGCCCGCCTCGCTCTCGCCCGCCTGGTACCGCATCCTGCGCGAGGAGCTCGGGTTCGACGGGGTCATCGTGACCGACTCGCTCAGCATGCTGCAGTCGAGTGGTGAGCCGGCCCTCGCCGACCCGGATGCGAACGGCCTCGCGGCGCTCACCGCGGGTGCCGACCTGCTGCTCTACGCGGGCCCGCTCGACACCGCGGCGCTCGCTGCGCGCATCACGGCGGCGGTCGACGACGGCAGCCTGCCGCGCGAGCGTCTCGAGGATGCCGCCCGCCGGGTGCTCGAGCTGCGGAGGGGTCTCGCCACCTCCGACGCGCCGTACGCGCGGTGTCGTGCGGCGTGCGCGGTGGCGGCGAGCTGAGGGGCCGGGGTATCGAAACCGGCCCCGACGGGCGCGCTACTCGCCGAGGGCGAGTGTCGGCAGCTGCACGTCGACGGGCGCCGGAGCGGGAGCGTCGACCGCGGTCACGACCGCGACGACCGGTGCCCGCACGGGTGCCGGTCCCGGCTGGAGCGCGGCGACGCCGAGCACGGCGGCGGTGCCGGTGAGCGCCACGAGTGCGGCGCCGGCGAGCCCGCGGCGCACCTCGAGACGACCGGCACGGTGCAGGATGACGAGGGCGCTCACGATCGCGGTGAGCGCGGCCGCGGCGAGCGCGACGATCAGCAGGGTGAGCAGGCCGGACATGCCGGGATCCTTCGGGTGGGGGGAGGGCGGCGGGTGACCGCCCGGCAGGGTGACCCCACGATAGCAGGCCCCCATCCGGGGGACAATGGCCTCTCCCGGCAGGGGATCCCAAGAGCGACCTCCCGGGCGCGTCCCTCAGGCGCGTGGCGTGTCGAGCAGCCCCAGTGCCGCGAGTTCCTCGGCGAGTTCCGCGCCATCCGCCCCGTAGACCCACGGCGCGGCGCCCTCGTGCGCCTCCCGCTGGGCGCGACCGCCCGCGAACACCGCCTCGCCGGGGCTGAGTTCCCGGATGGCGACGGCCGCCAGGTTCTCGGGGTGCGCATCCGCGAACTCCCGGTAGCGCTCCTCGTCGTGCTGACCGTCGTCTCCCACGAGCAGCCAGCGCAGCCGCGGGAACTCCTCGGCGAGCCGCGCGAGGCTCGCCTGCTTGTGCTCCTGACCGCTGCGGAACCAGCGGTCGGTCGTCGGCCCCCAGTCGGTCAGCAGGAACGCGCCGCGCGGGTAGAGATTCCGCGACAGGAAGCGGTCGAGCGTCGGCACGATGTTCCAGGCGCCGGTGGAGAGATAGACGACGGGGCTGCCCGGATGCGCCGTCATGAGCCGGTCGAACAGCACCGACATCCCCGGGACGGGGCGCCGGGCGTGCTCGCCCCGCACGAAGGTGTTCCAGGCGGCGAGCAGCGGATGCGGGAGCGCCGTCACCATGACGGTGTCGTCGACGTCCGAGATGAGGCCGAACTCGACCGTTTCCTCGACGACGAAGACCGGCGCCTCGATCGCATCCGAGCCCTCGAGCGTGAGCAGGATGCTGCTCCACCGGGGCGTCAGCCGCACCTCGATGCGCGCGTCGATCACCCCGCCGCGGTCGGCGTGGATGAGGTGCTCGGTGTCGCCGGCGCGCACCCGGATCTCGGCGTCACGCACGGGAATGCTCGTGAAGCTGCGCCAGCCGCGGATGCTGGTGTACCGATCGGGGGCGCGTCGCCCCGGCCGCACCAGCACGACGCGGCCGAGCACGCGCATCCAGCCGTCACCGCCGTATCCGGGGAACGGGATGATGGTCGGCACCAGTCCTCGCCGGCGGCCGCGGCGCTCGCGGAGGCGATGGATGGCGTCTTCGACCCGTGCCGCGAGGTGCAGCGGCCGGGGAATCTCCGCGGCGGCGGTCGAGGCCTTCGCGGAGCGCTTCATCCGTCCAGTGTGTCATGGCGATTTTCGCCCCGATTCCTTCATCGTTGCGGCTACAATCGCGGCAACGACGGAGGAGTCACCGTGCCCGATACCTTGGCCGCCGCGCGCGACGTCCATGCGAGCTTGATTCGCAATGAGCCCATGCAGGCGCGCAGTACCGCGCGCCTTGCCGCCCTTCTCGATGCGGCCGCGACGGTCGTCGATGAGATCGGCTACGAGCGGCTCACGACCGCGATGGTCGCCGACGGCGCGGGGGCGTCGATCGGCACCGTCTACCGCTACTTCCCCGACCGCATCGCCGTGTTGCAGAGCCTCGCGGCCCGCAACGAGGAACGGATCATCGAGCGCGTCGTCGACGCCGTGTCGGCTCCCGAGCACGAGGACTGGCTGGCCGCGTTGGGCGGCGCATTCGAGGTGCTGGTGACCTTCTTCCGCCAGGAGCCTGGCTTCGCGTCGCTCCGCTTGGGCGATGTGCTCGACCTGCGTCCTGCCGACGGCACACCGCGCAACTCGATCATGGCGAACGCCATCTTCGACGCGATCTCCTCCCGCTTCGGGCTCGGCGACGAGCCGCGTGCGCGTGCCGGCTTCGAGATCGCCATCGAGACGACGGATGCGCTCGTGGCCCGCGCCTTCGCGCGCGACGCGCAGGGTGACCCGGAGCGTCTCGCCGCGGCCCGCGCGGCGGTGCGCGCGATCCTCGCCGACCACCTGGCGCTGCCCGCACGCTGATCGGCGGATGCGCTCCGCGGGAGCGTTGCGGCCGTCATCTGGTGAAACTCCCGGCGTCGGTGGCCCTCCATAGGGTTGAGTGGAGGTGAACCGGGCATCCCCGCACCGGTTCGGCGAGGGGCGAGCATGATCGAGTTCCGATCGGTGACGAAACGATTCCCCGACGGCACGGTGGCGGTCGACGACTTCAGCCTCATCATCCCCGCCCGCAAGACCACGGTGTTCGTGGGGTCCTCCGGCAGCGGCAAGACCACGCTGCTGCGCATGATCAATCGGATGGTCGACCCCAGCTCCGGTTCGATCGAGATCGATGGCGAGGACATCGCGGCCGCCGCCCCGGTCGCCCTGCGTCGCCGCATCGGCTACGTCATGCAGAACTCCGGCCTGCTTCCGCACCGGCGCGTGATCGACAACATCGCCACCGTCCCGCGCCTGAACGGCGTGCCCCGTCGGCAGGCGGAGGATCGCGCGCTCGAGCTCATGGATCGCGTCGGCCTCGACCGGGCGCTCGCCAGACGCTATCCGGCGCAGCTCTCGGGCGGCCAGCAGCAGCGCGTGGGGGTGGCTCGTGGGCTGGCCGCCGACCCCAACATCCTGCTCATGGACGAGCCGTTCGGCGCGGTCGACCCCATCGTGCGCGCGGAGCTGCAGCAGGAGACGATCCGCCTGCAGCGCGACCTCGACAAGACGGTGGTGTTCGTCACCCACGACATCGATGAGGCGTTCCTGCTGGGCGACCAGGTGGTGATCCTCGCGACGGGCGCGCGCATCGTGCAGCAGGGCACCCCGGAGGAGATCCTGGCCGCGCCGGCCGACGACTTCGTCGAGCGCTTCATCGGCTCCGACCGCGGCAAGCGGCGGCTCGTGGTGAGCACCCGTGCAGCGGGCGCGCGCGACGATCGTCTCGTGGTCGACTCCGGCGGCTACCCGGTGGGCCTCATCGCGGTGACCGACGCCGGTCTCGCCTCGGGTTCGCCGACGCCTCGATCGCGCTCGATCTCCGACAAGACCGCCCAGGCGGGAGACGCCTGATGGCCTGGCTGTGGGACAACCTCGACCTCGTGCTCGGGCTCGCCGCGGATCACATCCGGCTGAGCGTCGTGCCGATCGTGGTCGGTCTCGCAGCCAGCATCCCGCTCGGATGGCTCGCCCACCGCTCGCGCCTCGCGCGCCTGCTCCTGCTGCCGACGGCATCCGTGTTGTTCACGATCCCGTCGATCGCGCTGTTCGTGACGCTGCCCGTCGTGCTCGGCACCCGCATCCTCGACGACGCGAACGTCGTCGTGGCGCTCTCGATCTACGCCGTCGCGATCATGGTGCGCGGCGCGGTCGACGCCTTCGGCTCGGTGCCCGCGGATGCCGTGCAGGCGGCCACGGCGCTCGGATACGGGCGCTGGTCGCGCTTCCGCGCCGTGGAGCTGCCGCTCGCGGGGCCGGTGCTGCTCGCCAACCTGCGCGTCGTGGCCGTCAGCACCGTGAGCCTGCTCTCGGTGGCCGCGGTGATCGGCAAGGGCGGGCTCGGCTATCTGTTCATCAACGGGTATCAACGGGCCTTCCCCGAGGAGATCCTCATCGGCATCGTCGGCACCCTGCTGATCGCGCTGCTGTTCGATCTCGTGCTGCAACTCGCCGGACGCGTGCTCATGCCGTGGCCGCGCCCGGGTCGGCGGGTGCGGGGTCGGCGCGCCGGCGGGTCCGCGGGTGTCGGCGCCGGTGTCGCGAGGGAGGGGCTCGCGTGAACTTCTTCGCCGACGCCTTCGCCTACCTCGCCGACCCGGTGCACTGGACCGAGCAGAACGGCATCCTGCAGCGCCTCGGCGAGCACCTGTTCGTGACGCTGCTCGCGATGCTCGTCGCGGTGCTCGTCGCCGTGCCGATCGGGCTCGCGATCGGGCACACCGGCCGGGGGCGCACGGCCGCGATCGTCATCACCGGGTCGGCGCGCGCCATCCCGACCTTCGGTCTGCTGCTGTTCATCGTGCTGCTCGCCGGGCTCGGGGTGCTGCCGGTCGTGCTCGTGCTGGCGCTGCTCGCGATCCCGCCGCTGCTCGCCGGGGTCTACACGGGCATCGAGTCGGTGCAGCCCGAGGTCGCGGATGCCGCGCGCGCGGTCGGCATGTCGGGTGCTCAGGTGCTCGGCCGGGTCGAGGTGCCGCTCGGGCTGCCGCTCGCGATCGGCGGGCTGCGTTCCGCGGTGCTGCAGGTGATCGCGACGGCGACGCTCGCGGCCTACGTCGGGCAGGGCGGGCTCGGCCGCTACCTCATCGAGGGTCTCGCCCGACGCGACTACGTGATCGCGATCGTCGGGGCGATCCTCGTCGCGGCGCTCGCCCTCCTCGTCGACGGCGTCCTCGCCATCGTCCAGAGACTCGTCGTGCCGCGCGGGGTGTCGCGCGTCACGACCTCCGCCTCCGCCCCGAGCTCGGGGCGCAGGAATCCGCAGCGCACACCCGCACAAGAAGGAGAATTCGCATGATCGCATCGACTCGCCGGCTGATCGCCGGCCTGGCCGCAGTCGGCGTCGCCGTCGCGCTCGCCGGATGCAGCACCTCCGACCCGCTCGGAGGTGGCACATCCTCGCCCGGCGACGTGACGAAGATCACCATCGGCTCGCAGGCGTTCCCGGAGAGCGACATCCTGGCCCAGCTCTACGGTCAGGTGCTCGCCGCGAACGGCTTCACCGTCGACTACGCGGCGGGCATCGGCTCTCGTGAGGCCTTCATCCCCGCCCTCCAGGACGGCTCGATCGACCTCATCCCCGACTACAGCGGCAACCTGCTCTACGGCGCAGACAAGGCCGCCACCGCCACCTCCTCGGAGGATGTCGCGGCCGCGCTGCCCGCGGCGCTGAAGCCTCTGGGGCTCACGGCGCTCACTCCCGCTCCCGCGGAGGACGCCGACGCGCTCGTGGTGACGCCCGAGTTCGCGGCGGAGCACAAGCTCGTCACCATCGCGGACCTGGCGCCCATCGCCTCCCAGCTCACCATCGGTGCCAACACCGAGTTCGAAGGCCGGCCGTACGGTCGTGCCGGACTCGAGTCGGTGTACGGCGTGACCGGGTGGACGTTCAAGGCGATCGACGACTACGGCGGGCCGGGCACCCTGAGCGACCTGCTCGCGGGCAACATCCAGGTCGCCGACATCTACACCACGACCCCGTCGATCAAGCAGAACAAGCTCGTCGTGCTGGAAGACCCGAAGAACCTCATCGCGGCCCAGAACGTCGTGCCGTTGCTGAACTCCGCCTACGCGACCGACAAGGTCACCGGCCTGCTCGACAAGGTGTCGGCGGCGCTCACGACCGACGAGCTGCTCGGGCTGAACGAGATCAGCGCGGGTGCCGACAAGCCCTCGCCCGCGAAGGTCGCGAAGGACTGGCTGACCGCGAAGGGGCTCATCTGACGCGGGCGTCTCGATAGGCGTCGCCCGCGGCGGCGCTCCTCGGCCACCTCACATCCCGGTGGTCGAGGAGCGCCCGCGAAGCGGAGATCGCGCCCGCGAAGCTGGTCAGTCGTCGGCATCCTCGATCGTGTTCGCGTCGCCGTCGCCGGGACGCACCCAGTGCTTGGCTTCGCTGCGTTCGAGGAATCTCTTGACGAGCACCACCGCGACGAGGAAGACGACGATCGCCCCCACGAAGATGTAGCCCGCCCAGTGCAGCTGCTGGGAGAGCTCGCGGTAGGAGCCCGCGGCGAGGGCGCCGACCGTCACGTAGGCGAACGCCCACAGCACGCACGCGGGCGCGGTCCAGGCGATGAATCGGCGGTAGCTCATCGTGCTCATCCCCACCGTGAGCGGCACGAGCGAGTGCAGCACCGGCAGGAAACGGGAGACGAACACCGCGATTCCGCCGCGCCGGTCGACGTAGTTCTCCGCGCGCTCCCAGTTGTGCTCGCCGATGCGCCTGCCGAGTCGGGAGTGCCGGATCTTCGGGCCGAAGAACCTCCCGAGCGCGAAGCCGAGCGACTCCCCGCCGAGCGCACCGAGGATCACGGCGGCGACGAGCGCCGCATACTCGGTCGGGCTTCCCACCGCGGTCGCCGCGACGATCACGATGGTGTCGCCCGGCACCACGAGGCCCACGAGCACCGAGGTCTCGAGGAACATGCCGACGCCCGCGAGCAGCGTGCGCAGCACGGGGTCGATCGACTGCACGGCGTCGAGCAAGCCGGTGAGCAGCTCGTTGAACCAGCTCACGCGGGTGCACCCTCGTCGTCTGCACGGGGCGGAAGCGCACGCCGCAGAGCGTCGAGCCGCACCCGCCAGCGGGACAGGCGGCCCGGCTCCTCGGCGACACCGGCCGGGCCGCCCTGCCAGGCCGTCACGATGCGGATGCCGTGAAGCGCGCTGAGCGCCCACACCTCGCGTCCGTCGAGGTCTTCGGGTCGCATCCGCTGCTCCTCGACCGGGATGCCGAGGGCCGTCGCGAGCGTGGCGACCGTGCGCTCGGTGATCGAGGGGATGCGGGCGATCGTCCGGTCGACGACGCAGAGGGTGCCGCCCTCCCACCAGACCAGGCTCGAGGTGGAGCCCTCGGCGATGTGCCCCTCGGGCGTCAGGATGACCGCCTCGTCGGCACCGCGCCGTTGCGCTTCGGTGCGCAGCCGCACCATCGCGGCGAGATCCGGGCCCTTGACCGTGGGTGCGGTGCGCGGGTCGCGGTCCGCGTGGGTGGTGAGCACGAGCGAGCGGTGCAGGGCGGGCGCCTCCCGCATCCGCACGAGCAGCTGCGGGGAGCCGAGCTGCTCCCGAAGTTCGACCCGCGGGAACCAGGAGCCGTGGCGGGGGATGGCGTCGACCGCCGCGGCCCAGAACGACTCCAGGTCGAGCTCGCGCGCCCGGGCCCGCGGGATCGAGGTGAGAAAGCGCCCCCGGTGCAGCTCGAGTCCGCGCACCGTTCCCTCCTCGACGAGCCACGAATCGGCGACCTCGACGATCGCCGGGGCGAGGTCGCAGTCATCGCGCGGCACGAGCGCACCCGCCTGCCACAGCGAGGTGGTCGCCACGGGGGCGGTGGGGACGGCGCTCATAAGATCAGGCTATGCGTCTCCGGCTCCTGCGGCATCCGCTCGGCGGCGGATTCGACGCCCGCGCGCTGTTCGCGACCTTGCACCCCGCGGGGGATGCGTTCTGGCTCGACTCCGGACCCGGGGGGCGGGCGTTCCTCGGCACGGGGGAGCGCGTCAAGCTCGCGCCAGGGCGGGTGCTCGCGACGCTGCGGGAGGAGCTCGCCGCGCTGGGCGCGGGGGAGCCGTTCGGTGGGGTGCCTCTCGGGTTGGTGGGCTGGCTCGGCTACGAGCTGCGCGGCGAGACCACGGGGGCGCAGGTGCGGGCGCGGGGTGCGCATCCGGATGCCGCGTTCCTGCGGGTGGATCGCCTGCTGCTCGTCGAGGGTGACGGCGAGGCCTCGCTCCTCGCGCTGGGTGAGGCCTGGGAGGGGGAGATCGCCGAGTGGCGGAAGCGCACCCAACAGGTGATCGAGGAGTGCCGGGAAGCGCCGCGTCTCGAGACCGCCGCCGCACCCACCGTTCCTGCCATCCCCACCTGGCGCGACAGCCCCGCGCGCTATCTCGCGAACATCGCGGCCGCGCAGCGGGCCATCCGGGAGGGCGACGCCTACCAACTCTGTCTCACGAGCGAGGCGCGCATCCCCGGCGCCTTCGATGCGCTCGCGGTGTTCGATGCGGTGCGCGCCTCCGGTGCCACCCACCACGGCGGCCTGCTGCGGATCGGCGACGTCGCGCTCGTGTCGGCCTCGCCCGAGCGGTTCCTCGAGGTGTCGGCCGACGGTCTCGTGCGCACGAGCCCCATCAAGGGCACCCGGCCCCGCGATCCGCGCCCCGACGAGGACGCCCGGCTGCGCGGCGAGCTCGTCGCGAGCGAGAAGGAGCGCGCCGAGAACCTGATGATCGTCGACCTGATGCGCAACGACCTCTCGCGGGTGTGCGAGCTCGGCTCGGTCGCCGTCACCCGGCTGCTCGAGGTGGAGTCGTACCGGCACGTGCACCAGCTCGTCTCGACGATCGAGGGGCGGCTGGCATCCGGTCGCGGTGTCGTGGATGCCGTGGCGGCGTGCTTCCCCGCGGGTTCGATGACGGGGGCGCCCAAGTTGCGGGCGATCGAGCTGCTGGATGCGTGGGAGGACCGGCCGCGCGGACCCTACGCGGGCGCCTTCGGGTACCTCGCCGCCGACGGCTCGGCTGATCTCGCGATGACCATCCGCACGGTCGTGATCGACGCGGAGGGCGCGTCCGTTGGGGCGGGCGGGGGCATCACCGCGCTCTCGGACCCCGCAGCGGAACTCGCCGAGGCGCGGCTGAAGGCCGCCGCCCTGCTCGCGGCCCTCGCCGCCGCCCCGCCCCCTCGCTGATCGAGTACCGCCCGCAGGCCGGTGTATCGAGATCCCCCGTAGGCTCGAGGCTCATGGCGGCAGGCGCGACGATCCACACCTTCGACATCCAGCTCGCAGATGTCGACCGCGGCGTCTACGAGCAGCTCGCGCTGCGCGTGGCGCGGCATCCGTCCGAGACGGAGGCGTTCATGCTCACGCGCGTGCTCGCCTACTGCCTCGAGTTCGAGGAGGGCATCGCCTTCAGCGAGGGCATCTCGGCCGCCGACGAGCCGGCGGTGCTGGTGCGCGACCTCACGGGTCGCCTCACCGCCTGGATCGAGGTGGGCGCCCCGGATGCCGAACGCCTGCATCTCGGCAGCCGCACCGCCGAGCGCACGACGGTCTACACCCACCGCGATCCGGCGAAGCTGCTTCCGCAGTGGGCGGGCAAGAAGATCCACCGCGTCGAGGCGATCACGCTGCACAGCGTCGACCCGGAGTTCATCGAGGGTGCGGTGGCGGTGCTCGAGCGGCGCAACGCGATGACACTCTCGGTGACCGAGCGGCAGCTCTACCTCGAGCTCAACGGCACCTCGCTCGTGGGGGCCGTGCACGAGCATCCGCTCGCCTGACCCCAGCTGAGGCGTCACTTTGTGTCGCACCCGCAGCGCTTCAGGCGACACAAAGTGACGCCTCGCAACGTTGACTACGCTGTAAAGGTTGCATTCCCGAGGTGGGAGTGCGCCCGAGAGGCAGAGACACCCAGTGAGCGCGCACGAGCAGGCCGAGACGGAGAGCGGATACGACTTCCGCCGCATCCAGGAGCACTGGCTCCCGGTCTGGGACGAGTTGAAGCCGTTCTCGACCTCCGACGCCGACGACAAGCGGCCGCGCAAGTACGTGCTCGACATGTTCCCCTACCCCTCCGGCGACCTGCACATGGGGCACGCGGAGGCCTACGCGCTCGGCGACGTGATCGCCCGCTACTGGCGACTGCAGGGCTTCAACGTGCTGCACCCGATCGGCTGGGACTCCTTCGGCCTGCCCGCCGAGGGCGCCGCGATCAAGCGCGGCATCGACCCGCGCGAGTGGACCTACGACAACATCGCCCAGCAGCGCGCCTCGATGCGCCGCTACGCGACGAGCTTCGACTGGGATCGCGTCATCCACACCTCCGACCCCGAGTACTACAAGTGGAACCAGTGGCTCTTCCTCAAGCTCTACGAGAAGGGCCTCGCCTACCGCAAGGCGAGCTGGGTGAACTGGTGCCCCTTCGACCAGACGGTGCTCGCCAACGAGCAGGTCGTCGACGGCCGCTGCGAGCGCTGCGACAACCTGGTCGTGAAGAAGAAGCTCACCCAGTGGTACTTCAAGATCACCGACTACGCCGACCGGCTGCTCGACGACCTGAACCAGCTGGAGGGCAGCTGGCCGTCGAAGGTCATCGCGATGCAGCGCAACTGGATCGGGCGCTCCACGGGCGCGGATGTCGACTTCGTCATCGAGGGACACGACGAGAAGGTCACCGTGTTCACGACCCGCCCCGACACCCTGTTCGGCGCGACCTTCATGGTCGTCGCGCCCGATTCGGAGCTGGCCGCCGCGCTCGCCGCCGGATCCACCCCCGAGGTGCAGGAGGCCTTCGCCGGCTACCTCGCCCAGGTGCAGAAGTCGACCGAGATCGAACGCCAGGACACCACGCGCGAGAAGACCGGCATCCCGCTCGGGCGCTACGCGATCAACCCCGTGAACGGCGAACGCATCCCGGTGTGGACCGCCGACTACGTGCTCGCCGACTACGGGCACGGCGCCGTCATGGCGGTGCCGGCGCACGACCAGCGCGACCTCGACTTCGCACGCAAGTTCGACCTGCCGATCCGCGTCGTCGTCGACGTGACCGCCCCCATGACGGGTGCGATCCCCGTCATCACCCCCGAGCTGTTGGAGAACCCGGAGGCGGTGCGCGAGCTCGCCTCGATGGACCCCGCCGTCACGGGCGAGGCGCTCGCGGGCGACGGACGGATGGTGAACTCCGGCCCGCTCGACGGCCTCAGCAAGCAGAACGCCATCCGGCGCGTCATCGAACTGCTCGGCGAGGCGGGCACGGGCCGCGCCGCGAAGACCTACCGGCTGCGCGACTGGCTGATCTCGCGTCAGCGCTACTGGGGCACGCCCATCCCGATCCTGCACACCGAGGACGGGCGCGAGATCCCGGTGGAGGAGTCGGCGCTGCCGGTGGCGCTGCCCGACTCGCACGGGCTCGATCTGCAGCCGAAGGGCACCTCGCCGCTGGGGGCCGCCGAGGACTGGGTGAACGTGACCCTCCCCGACGGCACGCCCGCGCGCCGCGACCCCGACACGATGGACACCTTCGTCGACAGCTCGTGGTACTTCCTGCGCTTCCTCTCGCCGAACGACGACACCCAGGCGTTCGACCGCGCGGAGGCCGAGAAGTGGGCGCCCGTCGACCAGTACGTGGGCGGGGTGACGCACGCGATCCTGCACCTGCTGTACGCGCGCTTCATCACGAAGGTGCTGTTCGACCTGGGCTACGTGAGCTTCACGGAGCCGTTCTCGGCGCTGCTGAACCAGGGCATGGTGCTCATGGACGGTTCGGCCATGTCCAAGAGCCGCGGCAACCTGGTGCGCCTCTCCGACCAGCTCGACGAGTTCGGCGTCGACGCGGTGCGCCTCACGATGGCGTTCGCCGGCCCGCCGGAGGACGACATCGACTGGGCGGATGTGTCTCCCGCCGGCTCGGCGAAGTTCCTGGCGCGCGCGTGGCGCGTGGCGGGCGATGTGGCATCCGCTCCGGATGCCGCGGTCGGTTCGGGCGATACGGCGCTGCGGCGGGCGACCCACCGCCTGCTCGCGGATGCGCCGGGGCTCGTGGAGGCGTTCAAGTTCAACGTGCTCGTGGCGCGGCTCATGGAGCACGTGAACGTCGTGCGCAAGGCGATCGACTCGGGGGTCGGGGGAGCGGATCCCGCGGTGCGTGAGGCGGCGGAGACGCTCGCCGTGCTGCTGTCGCTCTTCGCGCCCTACACCGCAGAGGACATGTGGGCGACGCTCGGACACGAACCGGGCGTGGCGCTGCAGACGCTGCCGAAGCCCGATCCGCGGCTGCTCGTCGAGGAGTCGGTGACGGCGATCGTGCAGGTCGACGGCAAGGTGCGCGACCGGCTCGAGGTGTCGCCGACGATCGCGGGCGACGAGCTCGAGGC
This sequence comes from Leifsonia xyli, assembly GCA_003243275.1. Taxonomy (GTDB): domain Bacteria; phylum Actinomycetota; class Actinomycetes; order Actinomycetales; family Microbacteriaceae; genus Homoserinibacter. The sequence goes on from QFQR01000006.1 coordinate 242,763, forward strand.
GCTCGCGCGCGCCTCGGAGGCGGTGGCGCGTGCCGTGGGCGATCGCGAGATCGTGAACGTCATCGTGCGCGCCCCCCGCGTCGTCAACATCGCGACGCGAGCCTGAGCCGCCCGCGCGCTCGCTTTTTCCCCCCGCGGATGCGTCGAAAGGGCGCAATCCGTTCTTCCCGCGCTTGGGAACGACGGATTGCGCCCTTTCGACGTGCCGATCCGCGGGGCGGCCCGCGGGTTGGGTGGCCGCGCAGCGCCCCCTTCCCGCTGGTTGAGTAGCCGCGTAGCGGCGTATCGAAACCCCCGCCGCACCGCTCCTCCCCAGCCTGCGCACCGCCGCATCCGTCCCCAAAACCCGAGCTCCCGTCCCCGGCCCGGTCGCGGGGCGACCTAGCCTTCCCGGGTGAGCGTCCGTCCCGACCCCGGCACCTTCCGCGCCCGGGTGCGCCGCGGGGTCGGGGCGGCGCTCATCGTGCTGCTCGCGGGGGCCGCGATCGCGGTGTTCGTGACGGCCGTCACGCCGCGCGGTGCCGAACGGGAGGTGGTGCCGGATCCCTCTCCCGGGCCGGACGCCGTGCTCGACGGAGGCGGCACCACCTCCGAGGGCACCCCGCTCTACGTGCACGTGCTCGGCCAGGTGGCGCGCCCCGGCCTCTACGAACTCCGCGAGGGCGATCGGGTGATCGATGCGATCGCCGCCGCGGGCGGGCTCACCGACGCGGCGGATCCGGCGGGGGTGAATCTCGCGCGGCTGCTCACCGACGGCGAGCAGCTCGCGGTGCCCGCGGTCGGCGAGGTTCCGGCGGCGGTTGCGGGAGGCGCATCCGATGGCCGCATCAACCTCAACACCGCCGACGCCCAGACCCTCGACACCCTGCCACGCATCGGGCCGGCGATGGCGCAGCGCATCATCGACTGGCGGGATGCGAACGGGCCGATCCGCTCGGTCGACGACCTGCTCGCGGTGAGCGGCATCGGGTCGAAGACCGTCGAGGCACTGCGTCCGCTGGTGCTGCCGTGAGCGCCGTCCTGTCGGCCGCGGAGACCGTGCTCGCCGCGGGCGCGCGCCGGGTGCGTGTCGTCGAGTTGCGGCTCGTGCCGCCCGTGCTCGCGGCGTGGCTGGCCGGCGGCCTGCTCGTCGGGGCCGCCCCGGATGCGCGGCTCGGCGCGATCGCCGCGCTGCTGTGGGCGGCATCCGCTGCGGCGCTGCTCCTCGGCGTGCGCGCCCGGCCGTTCGCGGCGGTGTCGCTCACCCTCACCGCGGCGGCCCTGCTGGCGACGGTGGTCGCCGTTCAGGCGCCCGCACGCCTGCCGCCGGCGCTCGCGGATGCGGTCTCGGGGGCCGCGATCGAGATCGACGTGACGATCACGGGGGCGCAACGCGACGGCCGCGTGCCGGGGGAGGCGGCAGCGGCCGGGCAGGCGCGGGCGGGGTCCGCATCCGTGCTGGTGTTCCTCGCGGAGCCGGCGCAGACCCGGATCGGCGAGACCTGGCGGCTGACGGCCCGGCTGCGGCCGACCGAGCCAGGCGACGACGTGGTGCTGCTCGCCTTCGCGGAGGGCGGGGCGCGGCAGCTGGGCCGCGCGCCCCCGCTGCTCGGGGCGGCATCCGAGCTGCGGGAGGGGCTCGTGGCACTCAGCGAGCCGCTCCCGGGTGCCGGTGCACTGTTGCTGCCGGGGCTCGCCGTCGGCGACACCAGCCGGGTCGACGCGCCGCTCGACGCCGCCATGAAGGCCTCGTCCCTCACCCACCTGACGGCGGTATCCGGTGCGAACTGCGCGGTCGTGGTCGGGGCCGTCTTCGCGCTCTGCGCGCTGCTCGGGATGCCGCGGGGCGCCCGGGTGGCGGTGTCGCTCGCCGCGCTCCTCGGCTTCGTGGTGCTCGTGACCCCCGAGCCGAGCGTGTTGCGGGCCGCCGTGATGGCGGGGATCGTGCTGCTGGCGCTCGCCTCGGGGCGCGCGACCCGGGGGATGCCTGCGCTGTGTCTGGCGGTCCTCGTGCTGCTCGTGACCGACCCGTGGCTCGCGCGGTCGTACGGCTTCGCGCTGTCGGTGCTCGCGACAGCGGGGCTGCTGCTGCTCGCTGGCCCCCTCGCCGGGCTGCTCTCCCGCTGGATGCCCGATCCGCTCGCGCTCGTGATCGCGGTGCCCGCTGCGGCGCAGCTCGCCTGTCAACCGGTGCTCCTGATGCTCAGCCCCACCCTGCCGCTCTGGGGAGTGCCCGCGAACCTGCTCGCCGCCCCCGCCGCGCCGGTCGCGACCGTGCTGGGGCTCATCGCGTGTCTGCTGGCGCCGCTTGCGCCCCCGCTCGCGCAGGCCGTCGCGAGCATCGCCTGGTTGCCGGCCTCCTGGATCGCTGCCGTCGCCTCCTTCTTCGCGGGGCTGCCTGGGGCGCGGATGCCGTGGCCGGCCGGGCCTCTCGGCATCGCGGTGCTCGTGCTGTTGAGCGCGGCGGCGCTCGTGGTGGTGCTCGGTCCACCCGGCTCGCGATGGCGGCGGGCGGCCGCGGCGGCGGTCTGCGTGGGACTCGTCGGCTACGTCGGGGCGGTCGTCGGCGTTCGGGTGACGACGCTCGTGACGCGCCCCGCCGACTGGCAGTACGCGATGTGCGATGTCGGGCAGGGCGACGCGACCCTCATCCGCTCGGCGGGGCGGGTGGCGCTCATCGACACCGGGCCCGAGCCCGTCCGGCTTGCGGCGTGCCTCGACGAGCTCGGGATCGCGCGCGTCGACCTGCTCGTGCTGACCCACGACGACCTCGACCATGTCGGGGGCCTCGAGGCGGTGCTCGGGCGTGCCGACACGGCCCTCGTCGGCCCGGCGGGCGGAGCGGATGACGAGGCCAGGCGCGACGTGCTGCGTGCGCGCGGGGCGCGGGTGGTCGAGGCGGAGGCGGGGATGAGCGGCTCGATCGGCGCCCTCGGCTGGCGCGCACTCTGGCCGCCACCACGCGGGGTCGAGCCGGGGAACGAGGCGAGTGTGGCACTGTCGGTGACTCCCGCCGAGGGATGCGGTGCGTGTCTCAGCGGTCTGCTGCTCGGCGATCTCGGGGAGGAGGCCCAGCGGCGGCTCCTGGCGGCATCCCGCCCTCGCCCCGCGCAGGTGCTGAAGGTCGCGCACCACGGCTCGCGCGACTTCAGCACCGAGCTGTACGCGACGGCCTCGGCCTCCGTCGGGCTCATCGGGGTGGGGGCGGACAACACCTTCGGCCACCCCACGGATGCGGCCCTCGAGGCGCTCGCGGCGTCCGGCACCGCGGTCTTCCGCACCGACCTCCACGGGCTCATCCTCGTCTCTCCGCCGGATCGGCCAGGCGACGCACCCCGTGTCTGGACGGAGCGCTGAGCAAGCGCGCGGGGAGCGCGGCCGAGGGTCGGCGGCGCTCGTTAGGCTGGGCGCATGGCGGCACGGACGACAGCGGCGAAGAGCGCGAAGGTCGCCATCCGCCAGCTCGACTGGCATCGGGTCGAGCCGGCCCCCGTGGTGCTCGTGACCGGGCCGGAGGAGCTGCTCGCCGAGCGCGCCATCCGCGCGGTGCGCGAGAAGATGCGTGATGCCGACCCGAGCCTCGAGGTCTCCGACATCGATGCCGGCCAGTACGCGCCCGGCGAGCTGCTCACCCTCGCGAGCCCGTCGCTGTTCGGCGAGCCGCGCCTCATCCGGGTGAGCCAGGTCGAGAAGTGCACCGACGCGTTCCTCGAGGAGACGCTCTCCTACCTCGCGGCTCCCGCCGACGACACCGTGCTCGTGCTGCGGCACGGGGGAGGGATGCGCGGCAAGAAGCTGCTCGACGGCATCCGCGGGGGGCTGGGCGGCGGCATCGAGGTGGTCTGCGCCGAGCTCAAGCGCGACAGTGACAAGCTCGACTTCGCGGCGGCCGAGTTCCGCTCAGCGCAGCGGAAGGCGACGCCGGGGGCCGTGCGGGCGCTCGTCTCGGCCTTCACCGACGACCTCGCCGAGCTCGCGGCAGCCTGCCGCCAGCTGGTGTCCGACACCGACGGCGACATCACCGAGGCCGTGGTCGAGCGTTACTACGCGGGCCGCAGCGAGGTCACCGCTTTCGCCGTCGCCGATGCCGCGATCGCCGGCCGCCCGGGCGAGGCGCTCGGCCTCATGCGGCACGCGCTCGCCTCCGGGTCCGACCCGGTGCCGATGGTGGCCGCCTTCGCGATGAAGGTGCGCACCATGGCCAAGCTCGCGGGCGCACGGGGCTCCTCGAACGATCTGGCGCGCCAGTTCGGGCTGCAGGCCTGGCAGGTCGACCGGGCCCGCCGCGACCTGCAGGGCTGGACGGATGAGGGCCTCGCCCGCGCGATCCAGGCCCTCGCCACCGCCGACGCGCAGGTGAAGGGCGCGGGCCGCGACCCGGTGTTCGCACTCGAGCGCATGATCGGCGTGATCGCGTCCCGCGGCGCGGGCTGAGCAGCGACGGGCGATCGGCGCGGCGCGCCCGTGAACGGAAACGGGCCCCGCACCCGAAGGTGCGAGGCCCGTGACGCGGATGCGGCGGCGCTCAGAGCGCGGCGACCTGCTTCGAGATCGCCGACTTGCGGTTCGCGGCCTGGTTCTTGTGGATGACGCCCTTGCTCACGGCCTTGTCGAGCTTCTTGGTGGCCTTCGCGAGCGACGCCTCGGCAGCGGCCTTGTCGCCGGCGGTGACGGCCTCGCGGGTGGCGCGCACGGCGGTCTTGAGCTCGCTCTTGACGGCCTTGTTGCGCTCCTGCGCCTTCTTGTTGGTGAGGTTGCGCTTGATCTGCGACTTGATGTTCGCCATGGATGACTCTTTCGTTCTGGAACGGATGGGTGTGTGCCGTCTGCGGTAGAGGGGCGCATCCCGGCGAATCGCGTGGTGTGGGTCACGCGGAAATCCAAAGGTCTACGCTACCAGGCCCGGGCGGAGCGCGCCAATGCGGGAGGCGGCCGGGCGTCGGATGCTGCGGATGCCCGCCCCGGCATCCGGGGGCCAGCCGGATACCGGGTCGCGCGCCGGGCGGCGAACCTGGAGGCATGACCGAGACGACCTCCCTCCCCGACGCGGCGGCGACCGAACCCGCCGCCGAGCAGCTCGCATCCGCATCCGCTCCCGAGAACCCCTACGCGGCACCGCAGCCGGCAGCCGCGCCCACGGCATCCGGCGCCTCGACGGCCCTCAGCATCTCGAGCCTCGTGCTCGGTATCGCCGCCATCCCGACCGGGTGGTGGATCGCCTCCGTGCTCGCGATCGTGTTCGGCTTCCTCGGCCGTTCGCGCGAGCCCCAGGGGCGCACGATGGCGAACTGGGGCATCGTGCTCGGCTTCGTCGGTGCCTTCGGCTGGCTCGTGTTCGCGATCCTCGGCCTCGCCTTCATCGCGCCGTTCGCCCTCTGGGGTGCGGTGTTCGACGGCGGGTTCGGCTTCTCGCTCTGATCCTGAGTCGAACGGGCCAAGCCCCGACCCGGAACGGCGCTCTCGTGTGACGGGGGCGCCGTTCCGCCGTCTCCGCGCACGCCACGGCTCGTCGCTCGTGGGAGAATCGTCCGGATATGTCACCGCGCGCCCTGAAGCCCCTGCCGCCCGCCGCTACCGACCCGGCGCGCATCCGCAACTTCTGCATCATCGCGCACATCGACCACGGCAAGTCGACCCTCGCCGACCGCATGCTGCAGATCACGGGCGTCGTCTCCGACCGCGACATGCGCGCGCAGTACCTCGACCGCATGGACATCGAGCGCGAGCGCGGCATCACCATCAAGAGCCAGGCTGTGCGGATGCCGTGGCAGCTCGCGACGGGTGCCGCGGCCGAGACATATGCCCTCAACATGATCGACACTCCCGGCCACGTCGACTTCAGCTACGAGGTGAGCCGCAGCCTCGCCGCCTGCGAGGGGGCGATCCTGCTCGTGGATGCCGCTCAGGGCATCGAAGCGCAGACGCTCGCCAACCTGTACCTGGCGCTCGAGAACGACCTCGAGATCATCCCGGTGCTCAACAAGATCGACCTGCCGGCGGCCGAGCCGGAGAAGTACGCGCGTGAGCTGGCTCAGCTGATCGGCGGCGACCCGGACGACGTGCTGCGCGTCTCCGGCAAGACCGGCATGGGCGTCGAGGCGCTGCTCGACCGCGTGGTGGAGCGCATCCCCGCGCCGGTGGGGGTGAAGGACGCGCCCGCCCGCGCCATGATCTTCGACTCGGTCTACGACTCCTACCGCGGCGTCGTCACCTACGTGCGCATGGTCGACGGGCAGCTGAACCCGCGCGAGCGCATCCAGATGATGTCGACGAAGGCGACCCACGAGATCCTCGAGATCGGGGTGAGCTCGCCCGAGCCGAGCCCCTCGAAGGGCCTCGGCGTGGGCGAGGTCGGCTACCTCATCACGGGGGTGAAGGATGTTCGCCAGTCGAAGGTAGGCGACACCGTGACGACGCAGGCGAAGCCCGCATCCGAGGCGCTTCCCGGCTACACGGACCCGCTGCCGATGGTGTTCTCGGGTGTCTACCCGATCGACGGCAGCGACTACCCCGAGCTGCGCGAAGCGCTCGACAAGCTGAAGCTCTCGGATGCGGCCCTCCAGTACGAGCCGGAGACCTCGGTCGCGCTGGGCTTCGGTTTCCGCTGCGGCTTCCTCGGCCTGCTGCACCTCGAGATCATCACCGAACGCCTGAGCCGCGAGTTCGGCCTCGACCTCATCACGACGGCGCCCAGCGTGCCCTACCAGGTGACGACGGACGACAAGAAGACCGTCACGGTCACGAACCCCTCCGAGTACCCGACCGGTGCGAAGATCGCCGAGGTGCTGGAGCCGATCGTGTCGGCGTCGATCCTCGCCCCGAAGGACTACGTGGGCGCGATCATGGAGCTCTGCCAGCAGCGCCGCGGCACGATGAAGTCGATGGACTACCTCGGCGAGGACCGGGTCGAGCTGAAGTACACCCTGCCGCTCGGCGAGATCGTGTTCGACTTCTTCGACCAGCTGAAGTCGAAGACGCAGGGCTACGCATCCCTCGACTACGAGCCGGCGGGCGAGGCACCCGGCGACCTCGTGAAGGTCGACATCCTGCTGCAGGGCGAGACGGTCGACGCCTTCAGCGCGATCGTGCACAAGGACAAGGCGTATGCCTACGGCACCATGATGGCGACCCGGCTGCGGGAGCTGATCCCGCGCCAGCAGTTCGAGGTGCCGATCCAGGCGGCGATCGGTGCCCGCATCATCGCGCGCGAGAACATCCGCGCGATGCGCAAGGACGTGCTCGCCAAGTGCTACGGCGGCGACATCACCCGCAAGCGCAAGCTGCTCGAGAAGCAGAAGGAGGGCAAGAAGCGGATGAAGATGGTCGGCCGCGTCGAGGTGCCCCAGGAGGCGTTCATCGCCGCGCTCTCGGGCGACGTCGAGAAGAAAGACAAGAAGTAGGCCCGCTGTCGGCATGTCCGGGTACCCTCGAGGCCATGGAGCGCATCACTTTCGATCCCGAGATCTGCGGCGGGCGGCCGACGATCCGCGGGATGCGCATCCGGGTGAGCGACATCCTCGAGCTGCTCGCCGCCGGGGTATCGGAGACTGAGATTCTGGCGGACTTCCCTGATCTCGAGGCGGAAGACATCCGGGCTGCTCTTGCCTTCGCGGCCGACGCCGCGGATCACCGCACCTTGCGCGCGGGCTGATCGGTGCGCTTCCTGCTGGACGCTCAGCTCCCGCCTGCCTTCGCCGAGAGCTTCCGTCGAGAGGGGCACACGGCGATCCCCGTCCGCGACGTCGGCCTGCGTGATGCGACTGACGACGAGATCTGGCGATTCGCGGAGGCCGAGGGCCTGGTCATCGTCTCGAAGGACGAGGACTTCGCTCTCCGTGTGCGTCGGGTCGGCTCACCTCCGAGTGTGGTGTGGTTGCGGGTCGGCAACGTGTCGACGCGCGCACTCGCCGATTGGTTCGAGCCGCTTCTTCTCGGAATCATCGTGGGTCTCGCCGCGGGAGAATCGCTGATCGAGGTGCGCTGACCCATCGGCGGGATGAGAAGCATCCTCTTATCCTCAGCCGGACAGCACGACATGCGTCGGGCAGAGGTTCAGGTCGTCAGCGACAGGTGGTCGATGTGCGCTCCCGTCAACCCCGCCGACGCCAAGGCGACGATGGAGGCCGTCCTGGCGAACACCGGCCAGCCTCCTGCCGAGAAGCTCAAGCAGATCTCGAACCTTCGTTACGACCGCCTCCTCTCGGATGCCGGATGCACCAGGCGGAGGAACGCATCCTCGGAATCGGTGCACACGTCGAGAAATGACCTCGCCGTCCCTTTCGGGAGCGACCTGCCTGGGCAAGCTGACATGATCGGCTCATGGAACGGGTGCCGTCCAGCGGCCTGAGCTATGCCGAGCTCGGCATCGCCCGCCCGGATGCGGCGGTGCCGCGCGGCCTGCGTGCCCGCACTCAGCGCATCCGACTTGGCGAGGGCGAGGCGCTCTGGGTTCGTGCCGGCGAGGTCGTGTCTGGCTGGGCGATCAAGACGTCGATCGGCTTCACCGTCGAGCCGCCCGACGAGCGTGTCGTGCTCGGCCGCGACTACGACACCACCTTTCACCGCGGGTTCATCCACCAGTTCGAGCCGGTGCGGGTCGTGTGGGTCGCCGACGAGTCCGATCGACACGGCTTCGGCTACGGCACCCGGATCGGGCATCCGATCACGGGGGAGGAGTGCTTCCTGGTCGAACGCGACCCGGATGGCACGGTGTGGCTCGTGGTGCGCACGGTGTCGCGCGTCTCCGGAGGTCGATGGCGCTGGTTGTGGCCCGGCATTCGGATCGCGCAGCCCTACTTCCAGCGCGCCTACGCCCGGTCGGCGGTGCGGCTGATCGTCGAGACGGATGCGCCCTTGCCGGGCATGCGCGGTCTCCGGCGCGGTCTGGTCGGCGACGGGCCGTCGGGTATGGACGGGATCGCGCGGCTCGGATACGGGATGGGGCCAGGGAAGGGCCCGTTCGACGACCCGCCCGAGGAGGCCGCCGACCTCGATCCGGAGACACTGCCGTGGGAATTGAGAACCGACGAAGGTGAGCAACGCTCGCCCGAGTAGGGCGTGGAGGGCGTATTTCTGGGAGAATCGGAGCGTGACCACCGCGTCCGCGCCCCCCGGCGACGCTCCTCGACGGTCGACGGCACCCGCCGCGACCGCCGTCGACGACCCCGCCGAGCTCTGGCGGGTGCCGGTCACCTACGGAGCGGTCGGCGCGACCCAGGCTCCCGATCTGCTGCAGTATCCGCCGCGTGGCTACCGCCCGCTCGTCCGCACCGCGCGCGTGGGTCACGGGCCCGAGCGCTGGGACTACGCCTGGACACGGGTCATGAGCTGGGGCATCCAGCGCGGCGCCGGGTTCCAGGTGACGCCCGTCGATGCGCCGTCGGCCGCGACCGAGTCGAGCTACCTGCCGGTCGTGTTCGACGCAGACGGATTGCCGGTCGCGCCCGCGACGATCGGCGCGGGGGGCGAGGCGATGTACTCCCCGGATGGGGATGCGCTCGTGCGCGCCGGCGATACCGGGGTGCTGCGTGCCCCGTTCTGGCCCAAGCCCTTCCCGGTGCGGGTGGTGTACGTGCTCGACGAGCCCGCGCGTCGCGGGGCGGCCTTCGGGACGCTGCCCGGGCATCCGCTCGCCGGCGAGGAGCTGTTCCTGGTGGAGCGGCGCGACGACGACTCGGTGTGGCTCACGGTGCGCATCTTCTCGCGCGCCTCGGGGGGCTTCTGGACCCTCGTGTCGCCCGTGGTGCGCGTCATCCAGTTCTTCCTCGTGCGCCGCTATCTGAACGAGCTCACCGGCCCGCTGCCGGCCCCCTGGGCCTGAGCGCCGCGCCGCGCGAGCCCATGTTGCGGTTTCGGCGTTATGTGCCCCGCGAAGCGGGCACATAACGCCGAAACCGCAACATGGGGCGGCGACCTCGCATCCACGCGCGCCCGGCGGGGGAGAATGGACGGATGCCGAGCGCCCTCCCCGTCGCGGACCCCGCGCCCGCAGAGGGCGCCTTGCCGGCGAGTGCGGCCGCGGGCGCGGCCGAGCGCGATCTCGGCGTCTACCTGCACGTGCCGTTCTGCCGGGTGCGCTGCGGCTACTGCGACTTCAACACCTACACCGCTTCCGAGATCCGCGGCGTCAAGCAGAGCGATTTCGCCGGCCAGGCGGCCGCCGAGGTCGCGTTCGGGCGCGGGGTGCTCGCGGATGCGGGCGTCGCCGAGCGACAGGTGAGCACCGTGTTCTTCGGCGGTGGCACGCCCACCCTGCTGCCCACCACCGACCTCATCCTCATGCTCGACGCCGTACGTGACGCGTGGGGGATCGCGCCCGGCGCCGAGGTGACGACGGAGGCGAACCCCGACTCGGTCACGGAGGCGGGCCTCGCGGAGCTCGCCGCGGCGGGCTTCACCCGGGTGAGCTTCGGGATGCAGTCCGCCGTGCCGCACGTGCTGCGCACCCTCGAGCGCACCCACGACCCGGCGCGCATCCCGCTCGTCGTCGGGTGGGCGCGCGCCGCGGGGTTACAGGTGAGCCTCGACCTCATCTACGGCACTCCGGGCGAGAGTCTCGACGACTGGCGGCGCTCGCTCGAGCTCGCGCTCGCGCAGACGCCCGACCATCTCTCGGCCTACGCGCTCATCGTCGAGCCGGGAACGAAGCTCGCCAGGCAGATCTCGCGTGGCGAGGTCGCCGAGCCCGACGACGAGCTGCAGGCCGAGCAGTACGAGCTCGCCGACGAGCTGCTCGCGGATGCCGGCTACGGCTGGTACGAGGTGAGCAACTGGGCGCGGGGCGACGCGCACCGCTCGCGCCACAACCTCGCCTACTGGACCGGCCAGGACTGGTGGGGCGTCGGCCCGGGGGCGCACAGCCATGTCGGCGGCGTGCGCTGGTGGAACGTGAAGCATCCGGCAGCGTACGCGGAACGCATCGCGGCCGGGCTGTCGCCGGCCGCCGGGCGCGAGACCCTCGATGTGGAGACGCGTCGCGTGGAGGATGTGCTGCTGCGCACCCGCATCGTCGACGGTCTGCCGACCGAGGTGCTGCACGCATCCGGCCGGGAGGTCGTCGCCGGCCTCATCGCCGACGGCCTCGTGGAGGGCCGGAACGCGATCGCCGGCCGCGTCGTGTTGACCCGACGCGGCCGACTGCTCGCGGATGCGGTGGTGCGGCGCCTGCTCAGCTGACGAACTTGATCGCCATCGGGTAGCTGTAGAACTCGCCCTTGTTCGCGGCGATCGCGGCGATGATGCCGAAGATGAGTGCGAACACGGCAGCCGCGAGAATGATCAGGTAGCCGATCAGCAGCAGCGAGGTGATGACTCCCACGACGTAGGCGATCAGCAGCGTCAGCTGGAAGTTGAGCGCGGTCGCGGTGTGCGCCCGCACGAATGCTCCGCGATCCTTCAGCACCAGATAGGTGATGAGCGGTGCGACGAAACCGAGCAGGATGCCGCCCACGTGCGTGAGCGTGGCCCAGAGCCGCTGGTCGGCGGGACTCATCTCCGCGGTCGGGGCGTAGCCGTTGTTCTGCGGCGGGGGCGGAGGGGTGGCAGTCATGCGCCCATTAAAGCAAGTGCGCCGGACCCGAAGGTCCGGCGCACCGTGCGTTCAGCTACTTGATGAAGCGGATGTTGACGGGGTAGCGGTAGCTGCCACCCGCGTTGACCTTCGAGAAGCCCATGATCGAGAAGATCAGCGAGGCCACCCAGACGCCGAGCGGAAGGATCCACCCGATGAGGCCCCAGAAGCCGAGCGTGACGGCCGTGAGGACGGAGTTGAGGATGAAGATGGCCACCTGCGCGATCGTCACGCTGATCTGGAAGTTGAGGGCCTCCTTGGCCTCGACGTTCGTCCTGACGCCGCGGTCCTTGAAGATGAGCCAGATGATGAGCGAGGGGAGGAATCCGATGATTCCGCCGAGGTGGGCGAACGAGGCCCACTGCTTGTCCTCGGCTTCGGTCAGCGGGGCCGCGGGCTGCGGCGCCGACTGGGCGGCGGGATCGGTCATGGTGGTGGAGCCTTTCTTTCGAGAATCTGGTCCGGGTGGGGCGCAGACTCACGCTAGTGCCCGCCGCTTGGCGCGTGCAACGACTCGCCGTGACCCCCGGCAGTAGTATTGGCAGTCACGTACCCGGAGTGCCAGCCGTCGGCGGCATCGGCGGGATGTCGCGCGGAAGGTGGTGCCCATGGTCTCGGAACGGAGCCTCGCGGTGCTGCGCGTCATCGTGCAGGACTACGTCTCGACCTCCGAGCCGGTCGGCTCGAAGTCGATCGTCGACCGGCACTCCTTCGGCGTCTCGAGCGCGACCATCCGCAACGACATGGCACAGCTCGAAGAAGACGGCCTGATCGCCGCGCCGCACACCTCGTCCGGCCGCATCCCGACCGACAAGGGCTACCGCGTCTTTGTCGACCAGCTCAGCGAGCTCCGCCCGCTCACCGCAGCCCAGCGCAGCGCGATCGAGACCTTCCTCGGCGAGTCGGCCGACCTGGATGAGGTGCTCGGCCGCACGGTGCGGCTGCTCTCCCAGCTCACCAACCAGGTGGCGCTGGCCCAGTACCCCTCCTTCGGCACGGCCCGGGTGCGGCACGTCGAGCTCGTCGGGCTCGGGCCGCATCGCCTCATGGCGGTGCTCATCACCGACACCGGCCGGGTCGACCAGCGCATCGTCGACAGCGTCGCGGGCGGAGACCCCGAGCAGCTCTCCCGACTCCGTGAGCACGTCAACGGCGAGCTCGGCGGGGTGGCGCTCGCGGATGCCGCTGGCGCGCTCGCCGGCCTTCTCGAGCACATCGAACCTGGCGACCGCGCGGCTGCCGCTCCCGTGCTGGCGAGCCTCGCCGAGCAGGTGGCGGCGAACCGGCAGGACCGGCTGGTGATGGCGGGGGCTGCCAACCTGGCCCGCACCGAGCGAGACTTCAGCGGCTCGATCTTCCCGGTGCTCGAGGCGATCGAGGAGCAGGTGACGATCCTCAAGCTGTTCGGCGAACTGCACCTCGACACCGACGAGGTGACGGCGCGGATCGGCCACGAGAACGCGGAGTACGGGCTCTCCGAGACGAGCGTGCTGGCATCCGGCTACACCGCTCCCGGCGGGTCCGTCGCGCGTCTCGGCGTGCTGGGTCCGACCCGCATGGACTACTCGGGCAACATGGTCGCCGTGCGCGCCGTCGCCCGCTACCTTTCGCGCCTGCTGGGCGACGACAACGGATGATGAGGAACGTTGACTGATCACTACGAGGTCCTGGGCGTCGAGCGCACCGCATCCGCCGAGGAGATCAAGAAGGCCTACCGCAGGCTCGCGCGCGAGCTGCACCCCGATGTGAACCCCTCCGAGGATGCCGCCGAGCGGTTCAAGCTCGTCACCCACGCCTACGACGTGCTGAGCGATCCGGAGCAGCGCGAGCGCTACGACCTGGGCGGCGCGGGCGGCATGGGCGGCGGGGGTTTCGGCTTCGGCGACATCTTCGACAGCTTCTTCGGTGCCGCCGCCGGGCGCACCGCGGGCCCGCGCTCGCGCACCGAGCGGGGCCAGGATGCGCTGCTGCGCATCGAGATCGACCTCGACGAGGTGGTCTTCGGCACCAAGCACGAGCTCGAGATCGACACGGCGGTGCTCTGCAAGGCGTGTGAGGGCTCGTGCTGCGCGCCCGGCACCTCGATCGTGCGCTGCGACATCTGCGGCGGAACCGGGCAGATCCAGCGCTCAGTGCGGTCGCTGCTCGGCAACGTGATGACCTCGAGCCCGTGCGGCACCTGCCGGGGCTACGGCACCATCATCCCGAACCCGTGCCCGACGTGCGCCGGCCAGGGTCGCGTGCGCGCCAAGCGCAAGGTCGCGGTGGATGTGCCCGCGGGGGTCGATACCGGCATGCGCCTGCACCTCCCGGGCGAGGGCGAGGCTGGGCCGGCCGGCGGCCCGAACGGCGACCTCTATCTCGAGGTGAAGGTGCGCCACCACGACATCTTCAGCCGTTCGGGGGATGACCTGCTGGCGACGCTCGAGGTGCAGATGACGGATGCGATCCTCGGTGCCTCGGTCACCCTCGACTCGCTTGACGGACCGGTGGAGATCGAGATCAAGCCCGGCACGCAGTCGGCGGATGTGGTGAGCGTCAAGGATCGCGGCATCACGCGGCTCCGCGGGGGCGGTCGCGGCGAGCTGCGGGTCGGCGTGCACGTGCAGACCCCGGTGCGGCTCAACTCGAGCGAGACCGAGCTCATCAAGCAGTTCGCGTCGAAGCGTCCGCCGGCGAAGCCGCAGTTCTCGAAGTTCCAGCAGGGACTTTTCGCGAAGCTGCGCGACCGCTTCCTGGGCTGAGCCGCATGGCGAGCCTCTACCTGACGCACGAACTCGGGGATCCGCGCGTCGGCTCCCGCGTCGAGGTGACGGGCGACGAGGCGCGGCACGCCCTGCAGGTGGCGCGCATCCGCGCGGGTGAGCGGATCGCGGTGGGCGACGGGCGCGGAACCGTCGTGCGCGGAGTCGTGCTCGCCGCCGACCCGGGGGTCCTCGCCGTCGAGGTCGACGAGGTCTCCCGCGAGCCGGAGCCGACCCCGCAGCTGTGGCTCGCCCAGGCGCTCGCGAAGGGCGACCGCGACGAGCTCGCGATCCAGGCGGCGACCGAGCTGGGGGTCGCTGGCGTCATCCCGTGGGCGGCCGAGCGATCGGTCACCCGCTGGGAGGGTGCGAAGGTGGCGCGCAACGAGGAACGCTGGCGCACGATCGTGCGGGAGGCCAGCAAGCAGGCGATCCGTTCGCGGGTGCCCGAGGTGGCGCCGCTCGCGACGACGGCGCAGCTCGCCCAGCTGCCGGGGCTCGTCGTCGTGCTCGAACCGACGGCGCAGGCCGCCCTCACCGAGCTCGAGCTCGCGCCCGCATCCGCGCCCGCGCCCGCGCCCGTGGAGCGCATCACGCTCGTCGTCGGGCCCGAGGGTGGCGTCGCACCCCGCGAACTCGAGCGGCTCGAGAGCGCAGGTGCGCGCCTCGCCCGCCTCGGCCCCGAGGTGCTGCGCACCTCGACGGCGGGCCCCGCCGCGCTCGCCGTGCTCGCCGCCCGCCTCGGCCGCTGGTGAGGAGGCGAGCGGTTCAGTCCTGCCGCAGTCGCATCCCGGATGCGATGAGCGCGAGCCCGCGATGCTGCTCCGAACGCCAGGCGATGACGGCCGTCGCGAGAAGGAGCACGGCACCGAGCGCCAGCCCGATGCCGGGCACGAGCGCGAGGAGTTGGAGTCCGCCGATGCCCGTCAGGAAGCGCACCGTGCGCCAGAGCGGAACAGGCGAGCGCCCGTCCACGCCACGCAGCCGCACGGCCGTCTCGCCGATCGTCGAACCCGTGACGAGCACCACGACCCCCGTGAGCGCGAGCGCGGCGACGGTGCCGAGGGTGCTGGAGAGCCCGCTGTCGAGCTCGGTGCGCGGCACCCGGAACAGGAAGAGCTGCACCGCGTTCGCCGTCATGCCGGCCACCAGCGTCGTGCCGATCACCGAGAGCAGGTCGCACAGCATCCCGACCAGGCGGCGGAGCAGGGTGACCTCGCGCGGCCGCTCGGGGAGCGCAGTCGCGCGCCGCCGTGCGAACGGCAGCGCGAGCAGCGAGCCGAGCAGCGCACCGCTCGTGTTGGTCACGAGATCGCCGGTGTCGAAGAGGCGGTAGGCACAGGGGAAGAGGCCCCACACCCCGGTGAGCTGGGTCGTCTCGATGAGCAGCGAGATGCCGAGGCCGGTGAGCGTCGCGAAGAGGATCCCGCGACGCCAGAGCACGCGCGCGAGCACACCCCAGGGGGCGAACAGCAGCACATTGAGGGCGAGCTGCTGCACCGCGGCGTTGCGCAGGATGCCGGATGCCGCGTTCGCGGGGTCGACGGCATCCCGCAGCGCCTGCAGCGGGTTCAGCTCCATGCCGACGCAGGCGTAGCCGCCGCTCGGGATCGGCAGCAGGGTGTACGCCTGAACCGCGAGCAGCCACACCAGCAGGGCGAGCCAGGCGAGGGTGCGCCCGGGGGTGAGCCCACCGCGACGGCGGTAGCTGATCGCGACGAACGGCACGAGCAGAGCGATCGCGATCACCGCTCCGAACAGCAGGGCGATCACGCCGGGCATGAGGCGGTCCACCCCGCCAGGCTATGCGCCGCGCGTCCAGCCGGTCGAGGAGCGCCGCCGCGAGCGCATCCGTAGAATGGGGGGATGCCGGACGCCCCCACGATCTTCGAGCGGATCATCGCGCGCGAGATCCCCGCCGACATCGTCTACGAGGACGAGCGCGTCATCGCGTTCCGCGACATCAAGCCGCAGGCGCCCGTTCACCTGCTCGTCGTGCCGAAGACCGCGGCCTACCCGGATGTCGCAGCCCTCGCGGCCGCCGACCCGGAACTGCTCGCCGCGCTCGTCGCGGTCGCGAAGAAGCTCGCGGCCGAGTTCGCCGACGGCGACTACCGCCTCGTCTTCAACTCCGGCGCGAACGCCGGTCAGACCGTCTTCCACGTGCACGCCCAC
The DNA here is from genome assembly GCA_003243275.1 of Leifsonia xyli. Taxonomy (GTDB): domain Bacteria; phylum Actinomycetota; class Actinomycetes; order Actinomycetales; family Microbacteriaceae; genus Homoserinibacter. The sequence continues at coordinate 259,230 of QFQR01000006.1, forward strand.
GTGCTCGCAGGGGGACTCGCGGAAGGCACCCTTGGCTGACGGAACCCCCGACGGCGGCACCCCTCCGCGTGCCGAGAACGCTCACGCGGAGTTCGAGATCGACGGCGTCGCCATGGTGCGGCTGCTCGGCCCCCAGGATCGTCTGCTGACCACCCTCGAGCGCCAGTACCCCGAGGTCGAGGTGCTCGTGCGCGGCAACCAGGTGAGTCTCGACGGTCCGCGGGAGCAGGTGGATGCGGCGGCGCGCCTCGTCGGCGAACTCGTCGAGCTCGTGCGCAAGGGCGTCGACCTCGGCCCCGCCGAGGTCACCACCTCGCGCCGCATCCTCGACGGGGGCGGGGTGCCCGCTGAGGTGCTGAGCCAGGCGATCCTCACGGCGCGCGGCAAGGCCATCCGTCCGAAGACGCTCGGCCAGAAGGCCTACGTCGACGCGATCGACGACAACACCATCACCTTCGGCATCGGCCCGGCCGGCACCGGCAAGACCTACCTCGCGATGGCGAAAGCCGTGCAGGCGCTGCAGCGCAAGGAGGTCGACCGCATCATCCTGAGCCGGCCGGCGATCGAGGCGGGCGAGCGGCTCGGCTTCCTGCCCGGCACCCTCACCGACAAGATCGACCCCTACCTGCGGCCGCTCTACGACGCGCTCAACGAGATGATGGATCCGGAGCTCGTGCCGAAGCTGCTCGCGGCGGGCACGGTCGAGGTCGCGCCCCTCGCGTACATGCGCGGACGCACCCTCAACAACTCCTTCGTGGTGCTCGACGAGGCGCAGAACACGACGCCCGAGCAGATGAAGATGTTCCTCACCCGTCTCGGCTTCGGCACCAAGATGGTCGTCACGGGCGACATCACCCAGATCGACCTGCCGACGGCAGCCTCGGGGCTGCGGGTCGTGACGCGCGTGCTCGCGAACATCGACGACATCCACTTCGCGATGCTGACGAGCGACGACGTCGTGCGGCATTCGCTCGTCGGCCGCATCGTGGACGCCTACACGGAGTACGACGCCAAGAAGCAGGCGCGCGACCACGAGCGGCGCGAGGCCACCGAGTTCGCCAACCGCGCCGAGCGGCGCAGGGGTAGAGGTAAGAGCTGATGTCGATCGAGATCAACAACGAGTCGGGTGTCGAGGTCGACGAGCAGGGGCTGCTGCGGCTGGCCGCCTACGGGCTCGACTTCCTGCACGTGCATCCGGATGCCGACCTCGCGATCGTGCTCGTCGACGAGGCCGCCATGGAGCAGCTGCACGTGCAGTGGATGGACGAGCCCGGCCCGACCGACGTGCTGAGCTTCCCGATGGATGAGCTGCGCCCCGGCACCGAGGACGAGATCACCCCCGCGGGGCTGCTCGGCGACATCGTGCTCTGCCCGCAGGTGGCGATCGAGCAGGCGAAGGGCGCAGGCCACTCCACCCAGGACGAGCTGCAGCTGCTGACCGCCCACGGCATCCTGCACCTGCTCGGCTTCGACCACGCCGAGCCAGAGGAGGAGCGCGAGATGTTCGGCCTGCAGCGCGACATCCTGGTCGGCTTCGCCCACTCCCAGCGACGACGGTAGGCGCACGTGCTCGGGCTGTTCATCGCCGTCGCGGTGTTCGCGGTCGCCTTCGGCGGCCTGCTCGCCGCGGTCGACGCGGCCCTCTCGGTGCTCTCGCGCACCGACCTGGTCGACCTCGCGGCGCACCATCGCGCCAAGAAGTCGCTGCTGGCGATCGCGGGCGACGTCAGCGCGCACGTCAACGCCGTCAACTTCATGCGCGTCTTCTCGGAGGCGCTCGCCGCGGTGCTCGTCACGCTCACCTTCGCCGAAGTCTTCGACGAGTGGTGGTGGGTGCTGCTCGCCTCGGTGCTCGTCGTGACGGGACTCTCCTTCGTGCTCGTCGGCTCGAGCCCGCGCAGTGTGGGGCGGGCGCACGCGAAGGGCATCGTCGCGTTCTCGGCGCTCCTGGTGCGCGCCATCCGGGTGCTGCTCGGGCCGATCGCGGCCGGGCTCGTCGCGCTCGGCAACCGGGTGACGCCGGGGCGGCCGAAGACGGCGGTGAGCTTCTCGAGCGAGGAGCAGCTGCTCTCGATGGTCGACGAGGCCACCGAGCTCGAGGTGCTCGAGGAGGACGACCGCGAGCTCATCCACTCGATCTTCGAGTGGGGCGACACGGTCGTGCGCGAGGTGATGATCCCGCGCACCGACATGATCACGATCGACCACGACGCCTCGCTCGGCGCCGCGCTCGGGCAGTTCTTCCGCACCGGCGTCTCGCGCATCCCGGTCATCGGCAAGGACACCGACGAGGTGCTCGGCGTGCTCTACCTGCGTGACGTCGCGCGGCTGCGGCACGAGCAGCCACTCGAGGGCGCCCCGCTTCCGGTGGTCGAGCTCGCGAGGCCTGCCACCTTCATCCCCGAGTCGAAGAAGGCAGACGACACCCTGCGGCAGATGCAGCGCGATCGGGCGCACCTCGCCATGGTCGTCGACGAGTACGGCGGCATCGCGGGCCTGGTGACCCTGGAAGACCTCATCGAGGAGCTCGTGGGCGACATCTCCGACGAGTACGACCGTGAGATCCCGGATGTCGTGCAGCTCGGCGAGGGCGTCTACCGGGTGAGCGCGCGGCTGCCCACCGACGAGCTCGGCGACCTGTTCGGCATCGAGCTCGACGACGACGACGTCGACTCGGTGGGCGGTCTGCTCACCAAGGCGCTGGGGCGCCTCCCGGTTCCCGGATCGACCGTCGTGGTGTCCGGTCTCGCGTTGACGGCGGAACGCACCGAGGGGCGGCGCAAGCACCTGTCGAGCGTCGTCGTGGAGCGGGATGCGGCACTGCCGGCCGCACCGGGCGCCGGCGAGAAGGAGGAGACGCGATGAGCGAGCAGAACGGGTTCCGTGCGGGGTTCGCGACCTTCGTGGGGCGACCGAACGTCGGCAAGTCGACCCTCACGAACGCGCTCGTCGGCGAGAAGGTGGCGATCACCTCGCCGAAGCCTCAGACCACGCGCTCCGCCATCCGCGGCATCGTGCACACCGGCGAGGGGCAGCTCATCATCGTCGACACCCCCGGCATCCACCGGCCGCGCACCCTGCTGGGGGAGCGGCTGAACGCCGTCGTCACCTCGATCCTCGGGGATGTCGACGTGATCGGATTCTGTGTGCCGGCCGACGAGAAGATCGGGCCGGGCGACCGCTTCATCAACGAGCAGCTCGAGCACTTCCCGCGGGCGAAGAAGGTGGCGATCGTCACCAAGATCGACGCGGTGCCGCGACCCGCGGTCGCCGAGCAGCTGCTGGCGATCAGCGAGCTGCGCGAGTGGGAGGCGATCATCCCGGTGTCGGCGACCAGCAGCATCCAGCTCGACACCCTGCTCACCCAGCTGATCGGCCTGCTGCCCGAGTCGGAGGCGCTCTACCCGGGCGACGCCGTCACCGACGAGACGCTCGAGCACCGCATCGCCGAGCTGATCCGCGAGGCGGCGCTCGACGGGGTCTCCGACGAGTTGCCGCACTCCCTCGCGGTGACCCTCGATGACATCGTCGAGCGCGACGACAAGGAGCTCGTGGAGGTGTACGCCAACCTGTGGGTCGAGCGCGACTCCCAGAAGGGCATCATCATCGGCAAGGGCGGGGCCCGGCTGCAGGAGGTGGGCGCGCGCGCCCGTGCCGGCATCGAGCCGCTTCTCGGCCGCCAGGTGTTCCTCTCGCTGCGCGTCAAGGTGGCACCCAACTGGCAGCGCGATCCGAAGCACCTCTCGCGCCTCGGCTTCTGAGCCGAGGCGGTACATCGCGGGGATGATTTCGGGCCGCGGATGCGTTGCGGCCGCCGCCTGGCGCGTACCGTGAAGGGCATGTTCCGCAGGCTCACGACGACGCAGCTCGTCGTCGACCTGCTGCTCGCGGTGGGGTTCTTCCTCGCCTGCGGCATCCTGCTGTTCAGCTCCGGCTTCTGGGGACCCGCGGCGTGGACGCTGTTCGTGCTGCTCGGCATGTCCACCGCGATGGGGATGCGTCGCCTCGCCCCCGGCCTCGCGCTCGCCATCGCCTGGGCCACCGCCGTGGTCCAGATGCTGAGCTCCGTCGCGCCCAACCCGGCGGATGCGGCCACCTTCGTCGTGGTCTACACGGCGGCCGCCTACGGCACCTCGCTCACCCGCTGGATCGCGCTCGGCTCCTCCCTCGTGGCCCCCGCGACCATCACGGGCTACATCCTCGTCACCCAGGGCGTCGGCGAGCTCGCGATGTGCGTGCAGTTCCAGTACGAGTACTGCGCGAGCTACGTACCCGACCTCGCCGTGCGCGGAGCCGGATGGTTCATCGCCTTCGCGTTCGCCTTCCTGCTGGCGTGGGCGATCGGGCAGCTCGTGCGCACCCGCATCCGCGCCCGCGAGAGTCGTGCGGCGGTGGTCGCCGCCGAGCAGGAGGTCGCCGCCGAGCAGGAGCGCACGCGCATCGCACGCGACATGCACGACGTGGTCGCGCACTCGCTCGCGGTCGTGGTGGCGCAGGCGGACGGCGCCCGCTATGCCGCGCGCGCCGATCCGGCCGCGGCCGAGCAGGCGCTGCTGACGATCGCCGCGACCGCGCGCGAGGCGCTCGGCGACGTGCGGGTGCTGCTCGCCCAGCTCCGCTACCAGCAGGAGGACGGGCCCCAGCCGACCCTCGTCGACCTCGACGCGCTGCTCGAGCAGGTGCGCGCCTCCGGCCTGCGCGTCGTGCGGCAGGACGAGGGCGAGCCGCGCGCGCTCGGCACGAGTCAGCAGATCGCCGTCTACCGCATCGTGCAGGAGTCGCTCACCAACGCCCTGCGGCACGCCGACACCGCTCGCGAGGTGCTCGTGCACTTCGCCTGGACCTCGAACGGCGTGGAGTTCGCGATCGCGAGTGTGCTGCGCGAGCTGCGTCCGCGCACCGGGATCATTCCGCTCCCCGCCGCTCCGAGCGGGCACGGCATCCCCGGCATGACCGAGCGGGCGGCCCTCGGCGGCGGGTGGCTGCGGGCGGGCGTCGAGGGCGAGCGCTTCATCGTCACCGCGTGGCTTCCGTACCAGCCGACGCTCACGCATCCGCCGCTGCCGGCCCGCATCCTGGAGGAACCGACCGTATGACCGAGACCATCCGCGTCGCCCTCGTCGACGATCAGGCGCTGTTCCGCACCGGCATCCGCATGCTCGTCGACTCCCAGCCCGACCTCGAGTTCGTGGGGGAGGCGGGCAACGGGGGCGAGGGGGTCGCGCTCGTCGCCGAGAGGCGGCCCGACGTGGTGCTGATGGACATCCGGATGCCTGTCATGGACGGGATCGAGGCGACCGAGCAGATCCTCGCGGCGGCGGATGCGGGGCGGCACCCGGTGCCGAAGGTCGTCGTGCTGACCACCTTCGATCTCGACGAGGCGGCGACCCGCGCCATCCGGGCCGGGGCGAGCGGCTTCCTGTTGAAGGACGCCGATCCGGAGTTCCTGCTCGCGGCGATCCGCACGGTGCACGCCGGCACGGCGGTGATCGCTCCGTCGGCTACGCGCGAGCTCTTCGAGCACTTCGACTCGCGGGCGGCCGCGACGGGCGAGCCGCCCGAGTTCGCCGCGCTGACGGCACGCGAGCGCGACATCTTCCTGCTCGCCGGCCGCGGGATGTCGAACTCCGAGATCGCGCGCGGCGAGTTCGTCTCCGAGGCGACGGTCAAGACCCACATCTCGCGCATCCTCGCCAAACTGGGCCTCCGCGACCGCGTGCAACTGGTCGTCTACGCCTTCGAAAACCGTCTGGTGTAGCGGCCAAACGCTGTAGCGTCTGCGGTCGCGCACCAGGAATGTGTGGCGCGCCCGGCCAAACGCTGCAGCGTTTGACCATCATCCCGCGGACGGATGCGGATGCGTCGCCGGCCGGACGCGCAGGGCGCGAGGCGGTTCCTAGCGTGGTGAGCATGGACATCACCACCAGCATCCCGACCGTCGCCGCGAACCCCGCGGCGGCCAGCATCGTCGCCCGGGTCGAGAACCTCACGAAGAGCTACGGGGCGCACGGCGCCCGCGTCGACGCCCTGCGCGAGGTGAGCCTCGGCATCCGGCGCGGCGAGTTCACCGCCATCATGGGCCCCTCTGGCTCCGGCAAGTCGACCCTCATGCACATCATGGCCGGCCTCGACTCACCCACCGCCGGCCGGGTCTGGCTCGGCGACACCGAAATCGGCGGGCTCGGCGACGAGCAGCTCACCCTGCTGCGTCGGCGCCGCGTCGGCTTCGTGTTCCAGGCCTTCAACCTCGTGCCGACGCTCGATGTCGAAGGCAATCTGCTGCTGCCCTTCGAGCTCGACGGCCGCCGCCCGAGCGCGCAGGAGCGCGCGTGGATCGACGAGCTCGAGACCACGTTCGGGCTCGGGAGCAGGCTCAGCCACCGCCCGCACGAGCTCTCCGGGGGCCAGCAGCAGCGCGTCGCGATCGCGCGTGCCCTCGTCACGCGCCCCGAGCTGGTGTTCGCCGACGAACCCACAGGCAACCTCGACTCCCGCACCGGCCGGGAGGTGCTGCAGGTGCTGCAGTCGGCCACCCGCTCCTACGGCCAGTCGATCGCGATGGTCACCCACGATCCGATCGCGGCCAGTTACGCCGACCGCGTGGTGTTCCTCGCCGACGGCCGGATCGTGTCCGACCGCGCCCGGATGGATGCGGCCGAGATCGCCGCGTTCATGCTCGCGATCGAGCAGGTCGCCTGATGGCCGCCGCATCCGTCTCGACGGGCCTGCGTGAGCACGGCGCCTCGATCCTGGTGGCCCTGCTGTCGTCGGCGTTCGGGGTCGCGCTCCTGCAGATCACGGGCGTGCTGGCCGACGCGATCGCCGCGGACCCGGTGATGGGCGCGAGCAGAACCGTCGCGATCATGCTGGCGGCCGTGGCGTGGGTGTTCATCGCGATCGCGATCTACGTCGGCTCCGTCGTCACCGCGAACACCTTCGCCACGATCGTGGCCGGGCGGGCGCGCACCATCGCGCTGCTCCGGCTGATCGGATCGAGCTCACGGCATCAGCGGCGTGCGGTCGCCCGCGAGGGTCTCGTCGTGGGCGTCGTCGGCTCGATCGCCGGAGCCGCCGTCGGCACGGGCATCGCGGTCGGGCTCGAGCGCGGCGCCGTCGCCCTCGGATGGATGCCCGAGCTGTCGCACGACTGGGCGGATCCGGGGCTCGCCTTCCCGATCGTCGCGGTCGTGCTCACCACCTGGCTCGCGGCCTGGATCGGATCCCGCCGCGTGCTGACGGTCACCCCGCTGCAGGCGATCGGGGGCTCGCAGCCGCTGTCGCAGGATGAGCTGCGCGCGCGCCCGGGACGCAACGCGGTCGCGATCTCGCTGTTCGCGATCGGCACCGCGCTCCTCGTGCTCTCGATGATCCTCGGCCTGGTGTCGCCGTTCGCGGTGCTCGTCGGGGTGGTCGGCGGCATCCTGTCGTTCACGGGCGTGGTGCTCGGCGCGCACCTGATCATGCCCCCCGCGCTGCGCCTCATCGGACGGATGCTCGGCCGGTCGCCCGCCGCGCGGCTCGCCGCCGCCAACGCGCTGCGATACCCGGAGCGTGCGACCCGCACCACGATCGGCGTCGTCATCGGGGTGACGCTCGTGACGATGTTCGGGGTGACGACGGCGAGTTTCCGGATGCTCATCGCCGAGGCGACGGCGAAGGAGCCGGACATCTATCAGGGCACCGCCGCGTTCCTCGACAACATCACGGCCGTGTTCACCGTGCTGATCGGGGTGAGCGCGCTCATCGCGGCCGTCGGGCTCGTCAACGCGCTCTCGCTCAGCGTGCTGCAGCGCACCCGCGAGCTCGGGCTGTTGCGGGCTCTCGGCTTCTCGCGCGGACAGCTGAGGCGGATGATCCTCGCCGAGAGCGTGCAGCTCACCCTCACGGCGGTGCTCGTGGGGCTCGTGCTGGGCGCGTTCTACGGCTGGGTGGGCGCGCAATCGCTGCTCGGCTCGGCGAGCGGCATGCCGGGCATCGTGGCGCCGGGGGTGCCGTGGGGCACGCTCGCGATCGTCGTGGGCGCTGCTGCGGTGCTCACCGCCGTCGCCACGATCGCCCCCACCCGTCGCGCCACCGGGGTGAGTCCGATCGCGGCCCTCGCCGTGGAGTGACGTTCCGCGCCGTCAGGCGGACTCGGTGCCCTCCAGGGGGCCGGGCACGAGCGTCGGCTGCGCACCGTCGAGGAGGTCGCCCGTGAAGCGCGATCCGTCCTCACTGCCGAGGAGGCAGTCCATGGTGTACCAATCGCCCGGGGCGGGCGCCTCATCCGCCAGCGCATCCCACTGATCGGGGACGCTCGCCCACGCCCACACGGTGAGGTCGACGGGGATATCGGGGAGCACGACCGAGACCAGATCGGCGCAGGTGGCGTAGGCGAGTCGCCAGTCGGTGTCGCTCAACTCCGATTCGGGAGCGAGGAAGCCGTCGCCGAAGGCCGCGCGCGCATCGAACCGCAGGATGGCCTGATCGGTGTGCTCCGCAGCGCAATCCGTGGGCGTGCTCGTCGAGCCCACGAGCCAGCACTCCTCGGTCGTCGTCGTGGTGTCGGCGCGGAAGTCGTCCGCGATGGTGTCGCCCGAGGCTCGTGCCCGCGGCTCGCCCCAGCTGATCGAACAGAGGCTGCGGTGCTCGCCGGCCGTGAAGTCCGCGCGGGTGGCGAGCGACATGTCGAAGAGCCAGTTGCCCACGGGGAGCACATGCAGCTCATCGAAGCGGGGATCGAGGTCGCCCCAGCCGAAGGCGTCTCGGGCCGGTGCCTCGCAGCTGTTCCGAGCCCACTGCCAGTACGCGGTGACGTAGCTCTCGGAGGCACCGCTGTTGATCGCCCGGTAGACGCGCGCCGCGCCGTTCTTCGCGATCGTGTCGTCGAGCTCGGGCCATTCGCCGATCGACAGCACGTCGTAGAGGTGCGGTTCGGTGCAGGCGACACCGGAGCGCCAGTCGGCGTCGGGGCCGTTCGTGCCGTCGAGGCACTCCTCGGCTGCGGGTGCGACGAGGGGACTCTCGGTGCTGGGGCCGCCGGGGCGCGGCGGGATCGGCAAGGGAAGCGGGAACGCTCCCGAGCATCCGCTCAGCACGGCGAGCAGCGCGAGCGCCGCGACGGCGGATGTCACAACTCGACGCACGAGACCTCCCGGTGATGGTGCGCTCACGCTAGCGCCTCAGCCCCCGTCCCGCCGCCCCGCATCCGGGGCAGGCCCACGCCATCCCGGATGCGGTGCTAACCTGAACTCGTGCGTTCCGCCCTGCTTCTTCTTAGCCGCCGCGACGGGTCCTAGTTCTCAGGCCTTCCCCGTCGCGGAGTTCGTCATTGGCTGACCACCCCGAGCGGAAGACCCAGAGACCATGAAGAACACGCAAGCACCCTCCTCGATGCCGATCCATCGGTACCGCCCCTACCACGAGCAGTTCCGGGTGGAGCTGCCCGACCGCAGCTGGCCCGACCGCCGCATCGAGGCCGCACCCATCTGGTGCGCCGTCGACCTCCGCGACGGCAACCAGGCCCTCATCGACCCGATGAGCCCCGAGCGCAAGCGCATCATGTTCGCCCCTCCGCGAGCCAGACCGACTTCGATTTCGTGCGCCAGCTCATCGAGGAGGAGCTGATCCCGGATGACGTCACCATCCAGGTGCTCACCCAGGCGCGCGACCACCTCATCGAGCGCACCTACGAGTCGATCAGGGGTGCTGCGAACGTCATCGTGCACCTCTACAACTCGACGAGCGTGCTGCAGCGGGAGGTCGTGTTCAAGAGCGACAGGCAGGGCATCATCGACATCGCCCTGCACGGTGCCCGCAAGTGCCGCGAGATGGAGGCGACGGTGCCCGGCACCAACGTCTTCTACGAGTACTCGCCCGAGAGCTACACGGGCACCGAGCTCGAGTACGCGCTCGACGTCTGCAACCAGGTGCTCGCGATCTTCGAGCCGACTCCCGAGCGCAAGGTGATCATCAACCTGCCGGCGACGGTCGAGATGGCCACCCCCAACGTCTACGCCGACTCGATCGAGTGGATGAGCCGCAACCTCGACCACCGCGAGAACGTCATCCTGAGCCTGCACCCGCACAACGACCGCGGCACCGCGATCGCGGCGGCCGAGCTCGGCTTCCAGGCCGGTGCCGACCGCATCGAGGGGTGTCTCTTCGGCAACGGCGAGCGCACCGGCAACGTCGACCTGGTGGCGCTCGGCATCAACCTGTTCACGCAGGGCATCGATCCGCAGATCGACTTCTCCGACCTCGACTCGATCCGCATCACCGCCGAGTACTGCAACCAGCTCAAGGTGCCGGAGCGCAGCCCCTGGGCGGGCGACCTGGTCTACACGGCGTTCTCGGGATCGCACCAGGACGCCATCAAGAAGGGCTTCGAGGCGATGGATGCGCGCGCCGCCGAGGCGGGCGTGCCGGTGTCCGAGCTCGAGTGGGCGGTGCCCTATCTGCCGGTCGACCCGAAGGATCTGGGCCGCGGCTACGAGGCGGTCGTGCGGGTGAACTCGCAGTCCGGCAAGGGCGGGGTCGCGTACCTGCTGAAGACCGACCACGCGCTCGATCTGCCGCGCAAGCTGCAGATCGAGTTCTCGGGCGTCGTGCAGGCGAAGACCGACGCCGAGGGCGGCGAGGTCACGAGCGAGCAGATCTGGCACATCTTCCAGGACGAGTACCTGCCCGCGTCCCACGACGACGACAAGTGGGGTCGCTACGAGCTGCTGTCGACCCGCACGGCGAGCGAGCTGACCGGGGTGGTGAACCTCGACATCCGCTGGCGGGTCGGCGAGGAGGTGACGGAGGCGCACGGCGAGGGCAACGGCCCGATCGCGGCGTTCCTCGGCATCCTCGAGACCGCGGGGCACCAGATCAAGCTCTACGACTACGTCGAGCACGCGCTCAGCGCATCCGGGGATGCGCAGGCCGCCGCCTACGTCGAGTTGCAGGTCGGCGACACGCGGCTGTGGGGTGTCGGGATCGACGCCGACATCTCGACCGCGTCGCTCAAGGCGGTCGTCTCGGCCGTGAACCGTGCGGTGCGCCTGGCCGCCGACGACCGCGAGCTCGCCACCGTCTGACTCCGTTCGGGAGGACGACACGCCGCCGGCCCACGCCATCCGGCTGCCGCACGGCGTGTCGTCCTCCCGTAGCACCCCTCTGCTGCGCCCCCTCCTGAGCACGCACCTGAGTCCTCTCTGAGCCCGCGCCTGAGCCCCCGCCCCGCGCATCCAGTCGAGGCGTCAGTTTGTGTCGTTGCGGCGTCCCGCTGCGCGACACAAACTGACGCCTCAGGACCTGGGCCCGGCCTGAGGGGTGAGGGTGAGGGTGAGGGCTGAGGGTTCAGGGCTTGGGCTTGGGCTTGGGGCGGCGGACGATGCGGATGGCGCCCGTCGGCAGGTGCCGCTGCTCCGGCAGCGTCCAGTGGAAGGCCACCGAGAGCACGCGCACGCCGAAGGTGACGACGACGCACACGATCCCCGCGGCGAGGACGTCGACGCCGAGCCGATCGAGCACCACGAGCGCGGAGGCCCCGACGATCGCCGCGACCGCGTAGAGCGAGCCGACCTGCATGATCGCGATCGGCAGGTTCAGCAGCAGATCGCGCAGGATCGAGCCGCCGACTGCCGCGACCGCGCCGACGAAGACGGCCGGCACCTCCGGGAGTCCCAGTGCAAGCGCCTTCGTCGTGCCGAGCGCGCCGAACATGCCGATCGTGACGGCATCCAGCACGTTGAGCGTCACACCGAGCCGATGCACGATGCGCTGCAGCAGCATCCCGATGAGGGCGGCGCCTGTCGCGACAGGCAGGTACCAGTTGCTCTGCAGGGCGAGCGGCACCTGCCCGAGCAGGATGTCGCGCAACATACCGCCGCCGAAGCCGGTCGCGATGCCGACGATCGCGACCCCCAGCAGGTCGAGACGCCGGTCACGGAACTGGGCCGCGAACGCCGCGCCCTGCACGCTGCCGATCCCGACGGCGAGCAGGTCCATCCACAGCGGGATCACGAAGGCGTGGGTCACGTCCCATTCGTAGCACGCTCGCCGAGCTGCTCGGCGAGGTACGCGCGGAACGTCACCCGTCCGGCGCCCGGGAGGCCGCTCGTGAGATGACCCTCGCGCACGGCTCGGGCGAACGCGCCGGGAAGCGGCAGTGTCCAGATCGGGCGACGGATGCCATGCGCCCGCTGCCACTGGACGGCGTGCTCCCGCAGGGTGAGCAGCTCCGGCCCGCCGACATCCGCCACCCGCCCCTGCGGGCCTGCCTCCGCGAGCTCGACGAGGCGCGCCGCGACCTCGGGCATGTGGATCGTCTGCACGGTCGCCGGCACGACTATGGTCACGGGGAGTCGGCGCTGCGCATCCAGGAACTCCGACACGAAGCCGTGGAATTGGGTGACCCGCACGATCGTGTGCGGCACCCCGGATGCCGCGATCGCCTCCTCGCTCGCGAGCTTGTCGCGGTAGTAGGCGTAGGGCACCCGGTCGACGCCGACGATCGAGATGAACACGAGGCGCGTGCCGCTGCCCGCCAGCGCATCCAGCAGCATCCGGGTCTGCGCGATGTCTTTCGAGCGGGTGGTGGCGAGGTGCACGACGACGTCGACGCCGGCGAGGGCCGCAGCGACGCCGTCGCCCGTCGTGAGGTCGCCGACGACGTGATCGGTGCCGGCTCGGCGGCTGAGGATCCGCACCGCGTGCCCTCCGGCACGGAGCGCGTCGACGGTGTGGCGGCCGAGGCGGCCTGTGCCGCCGGTGACGAGGATGGTCATGGGTGTCCTTTCGGGTCACCTGCTCTGACCGGATGGTGCCTCGATTCGTGACAGCTTCCGCGGATTCAGCTGGTTGTAGAAGCCGCGGATGCCGTCCACGCCCACATCGAGCGTCCAGACGGCGAAGGGGGTGCCGTTCCGCAGCGACACGAAGGCGATGTCGCCGTTGTAGGGATGCGGCACATGCTGGGCGTCGGCCGCGAACTTCTCGATCACCCCGAGCAGGAACGGCGCCACCCGCTCGCGCCCGATGACGGGCTTGCGTGCGGCGGAGACCACGCCGCCGCCGTCGGAGAGCGCGATGACGTCGTCCGCCAGCACCGCCTCGAGTCGTTCGAGGTCGCCGTGCTGCGCGGCCGCGACGAAGGCCGCGAGCAGGCGTTCGCGCTCGGCGGGGGAGACGGATGCCGTGCGCGCCGTGGCGAGGTGCGCCCTGGCCCGCGCGCCGAGCTGCCGCGCGTTCGCCTCGCTCGTCTCGAGCACCTCGGCGATGCGCCGGTAGGGGTAGTCGAAGGCTTCGTGAAGCACGTAGGAGGCGCGCTCGGCGGGGGTGAGGCGTTCGAGCAGCACGAGCACCGCGAAGGAGAGCGCCTCGGCGCGCTCGGCGCCGAGCGCGGGGTCGGCGGAGGTGTCGACGGGTTCGGGAAGCCACGGCCCGACGTAGCTCTCGCGGCGGGCGCGGGCCGAGTCGAGCTCGGTGAGGGCGAGCCGGGTGACGGTCGTGGCGAGGAACGCGGCGGGCTCCCGCACGGCATCCCGGTCGGCGCGCTGCCAGCGCAGCCAGGCCTCCTGCACGAGGTCTTCGGCTTCGGCGACGGTGCCCATCATGCGGTACGCGATGCCGAACAGCCGCGGACGCACGCTCTCGAAGGCCGCGAGGCCCGCATCCGTCGCCACGCGGCCATCCTCGCATCCGATGGGCGAGCCGCGCTGTCTTGCGATGCAAGATAGTTCAAGCTAGTGTGTGTCGCATGATAGCTACCGATCATGCGACGCAACTGCGGCGAGGGGTCGTGGAGGCCTGCATCCTCGGGCTGCTCTCGCGCGAGGCGATGTACGGCTGGCAGCTCGCCGAGCGTCTCATCGCGGGCGGTGCGATCATCGCGAGCATCGGCACGCTCTACCCCGTGCTCACCCGGCTGCGCGAGCGTGGGCACGTCACGAGCTACGAGGTGGCGTCGGAGGCGGGGCCCCCGCGCCGGTACTACGAACTCACCCCCTCCGGGCACCTCGCCCTGGAGGGCTTCCGCGACGGCTGGCCGAGCTTCGTGGCCGCCGTCAACCAGAACATCACCCCGGAGGAGACCCCATGACGACCCCCCCCCAGGCCTACCTCGCGGAGCTCGAGCGACAGCTCGCAGACGTCGAGCCGGGCGTGCGCGACGAGCTCGTCGAGGGCATCCGCGAGGAGCTCGCGGGCCTCGACGAGACGGATGCGGCGGCCCGCTTGCGCGCGCTCGGCGACCCCGCGTTCGTGGCGGCGAGCGCCCGCGCCGAGGCGGCGGCGCCGAAGCCGACCCAGCAGCCGAAGCAGGATGCCGCCTGGTACAGCGTCGTCACGGTGCTGCTCGGTTCGATCGGCGGCTTCGTGGTGCCGTTCCTCGGGTGGGTCGTGGGCCTCGTCATGCTGTGGATGGCGGCGAGCTGGCGGCTCCATCACAAGGTCGTCGGCACCGTGTTGACGATTGCGGGACCGGCCGGACTCATGCTCGTGCTGCTTCCCGCGTACGGCGTGGGTGTTGCGGTCGATCCGCTCATCCCGCCCGGATCCGATGCGCCGTGGTGGGTGTTCGCGCTTGTCGGAGCGGTGGCCTGGCTCGCGGGCTGGATCTGGCTGCTCGTCGCCGCGGAACGCGCGCGTCGGCGCTGACCTCCCGGCCGCTGTCGGTCGTTGGGGCGATAATCGAACGTGCCCACCTATCGTGACGAAGCCGTCGTGCTGCGCACCCACAAGCTGGGTGAGGCCGACCGCATCGTCACGATGCTGAGCCGGCAGCACGGCAAGATCCGCGCCGTCGCGAAGGGCGTGCGACGCACGGGCTCCCGCTTCGGGGCGCGCCTCGAGCCGTTCATGGTGGTCGACGTGCAGTGCTACATGGGCCGCAGCCTCGACATCGTGCAGCAGGCCGAGATGCTCGGCTCCTACGGCGGTGACATCGCGGGCGACTACGCGCGCTTCACCGCCGCGAACGCGATGGTCGAGACGGCCGACCGCCTCACCGATCACGAGGCCGGTCTGCAGCACTACCTGCTGCTCATCGGCGCGCTGCGCTCGCTGAGCCGGGGCGAGCACGCGGCCGGGCTCACCCTCGACTCCTACCTGCTGCGCGCGCTCTCGATCGCCGGCTGGGCGCCGAGCTTCGTCGACTGCGCCGTCACGGGCGCGCCCGGCCCGCACAGCGCCTTCGTCGTGCAGCTCGGGGGAGTGGTGTCGGATGCGGCGGCCCCGCCCGGATCCCCCCGCCTCGACCCGGCGACCCTGGGGCTCCTCGCGGCACTCCTCGCCGGCGACTGGGCCACGGTCGAGGCGGCCGACGAGCGCACCCGCGCCCAGGCATCCGGGGTCACCGCCGCCTACACCCAGTTCCACCTGGAGCGCGGCCTGCGCTCCCTCGAGCACGTCGACCGGACCACCGCGTGAGCCCGGTCCGCAAGACGCACAAGGATGCGGTCGACTTCGTTCCGATCGACTGGACCGGGCAGCATCCGCCCGCGATGCCCGCGGCCGCGGTCCCCGAGCATGTCGCGATCGTCATGGACGGCAACGGCCGCTGGGCGAACCGGCAGGGCCTCACCCGCGTCGAGGGGCACAAGGCGGGGGAGGCGGCGCTGTTGGATGTCGTGGCAGGCGCCATCCAGATCGGTGTGAAGCACCTCTCCGTCTACGCCTTCTCCACCGAGAACTGGAAGCGCAGCCCCGACGAGGTGCGCTTCCTGATGGGCTTCAACCGCGAGGTGCTGCACCGCCGCCGCGACCAGCTCAACGAGTGGGGCGTGCGGGTGCGCTGGGCGGGGCGTCGCCCCAAGCTCTGGCGCAGCGTCATCGACGAACTGCAGTACGCCGAGCGCCTCACCGCCCACAACTCCACCCTCACCCTCACGATGTGCGTCAACTACGGGGGGCGCACCGAGCTGCAGGATGCCGTGCGCGGCATCGCGCGCGAGGTCGCCGCCGGCCGGCTCCACCCCGACCGCATCACCGAGAAGACGATCGCGCGGCAGCTCTACATCCCCGACATGCCCGACGTCGACCTGTTCGTGCGCAGCTCGGGCGAGCAGCGCACGAGCAACTTCCTGCTCTGGCAGTCGGCCTACGCCGAGATGGTGTTCCTCGACACGCTGTGGCCCGACTTCGGCCGCGCGCAGCTGTGGCAGGCGATCGAGCTCTACGCCCGCCGCACCCGCCGCTTCGGCGGCGCGGTCGACGCGCCCACCGGCTGAGCGGATGACGCGCGCGGCATCCGCTGTCGGCTAACGTCGCATCGTGGATCTCGTCCCGCTGCTCGTCGTCGTGCTCATCCTGCAGACCTCGATTCTCGCGCTCCAGGTGGGCGACGCGATCACCGGCTTCATCGACGCCCGCCGGATGCGCGACACCGACGATCCAGAGGTGATCACCCGCAACACGGTGCGCGAGCTCACCTGGACGATGGCGGTCGCGGCGATCACCGCCGTGCTCCTCGCCTTCGGCATCGACGTCGCAGCCCGCGCGCTGCTCGACGATCACCGCCCGCTCACGGCGTTCCTGATCCTCGTCGGGGTGGCGGCCCTGGCATTCGGCATCGGCATGCTCGCGGTGCTCGTGGTGGTGCGTCGCGACCGCCCCACCTACGCCCGCATCCGGCGCGATCTGCGCGACCGCGCGATCCTGCAGCTCGAGCCGGAGGAGCTCGCGAGCTTCGATGCCCGCCTCGCGGATGCCGACCGCCTGCTCGCTCGGCGCTCCGCCGCCGGGCCCACTCTGCGCCTCGTCGCGCTGCTGGCCGTGCTCGGCATCGGGGTCGCCGCCGCGATCGCCGCCTTCGCCGACGGGCAGATCGGCTTCGCGGTCGCGACGATCGTCGCGGTGGCGCTCAGCGTGGCGGCCTTCGTCGTGGCGGTGCGCGCTCACGTCGTGCGGCAGGAGGCGATCGACACGGTGCGCGCCGGGCAGCGCGCCGAGGTGGTCGCGCTGCTGGAGCGCGCGCGCATCCCGCAGCGCAAGAACGTGCCTGGGTTGCGTGACCGCGTCTCGCGCGCGCTCGCGATCCTGCGTGAACAACAGAAGTAGCGCCCCTGCCGCGTCGCCCGCGGTGGATAGGGTGACGACTATGGCTTTCGACCCCACCACGAATCCCTCCGCCCCCCAGCCGAGCGCCGCACCGGTCGAGGTGCAGGCGCAGACCCAGACCCCGCCTCAGCCGGTGTTCTCGCAGCCCGCGAAGCCGCGCAACGCCCTCTTCGGCTGGGCGATCACGGGCTTCGTCGTGATCGGCGTCTTCGGTCTCGCCCTCATCGCCTACCTGCTGCTCGCGCTCGGGCCGGTGCTGCTGCTGCTCGGCGGATTCCTCGCGCTCGTGCCTCTCACCATCCTGCTGTTCGGGGTGATCTGGATCGATCGCTGGGAGCCGGAGCCGCGCGGGCTGCTGGTCTTCGGCTTCCTCTGGGGTGCCGTGATGTCGGTGGCGATCGCGCTGCTGGTGGATGTCGGGGTGCAGCTCACGAGCTACGCGGCGGGTGTCGACGCGGCCGCGGTCGACGTGCTCGGCACCGTCGTCCAGGCACCGATCGTGGAGGAGACGGCGAAGGGCTTCGGCATCCTGCTGATCTTCCTCGTGGCGCGCAAGTACTTCGACGGACCGGTCGACGGCATCGTCTACGCGGCGGTCATCGGCGGTGGGTTCGCGTTCACCGAGAACATCCTCTACTTCTCGCAGGCGATGGGAACCTCGGGGGTGCTGTCGGTCGACGTGATCCTCACCTTCTTCATCCGAGGCATCATGTCGCCGTTCGCGCACGCGATGTTCACCTCGATGACGGGTCTCTTCATCGGTCTCTGGGGTCGCAACAGCGTCGGCGGCGGGATCGGCGGGTTCTTCGTCGGCCTTCTCCCCGCGATGGCCTTGCACGCGCTGTGGAACGGCAGCTCCTTCCTCGGCATCGGCGGCTGGTTCCTGCTCTACCTCGTGGTGCAGGTGCCGCTGTTCGCGGGCGCCATCGTGCTCGTCGTGCAATTGCGCAAGCGGGAGGCGGCGCTCACCCAGGCGCGGCTGGCCGAGTACGCGAACGCCGGATGGCTGAGCCCGGCGGAGGTGTCGACGCTCGGCACCGGCGCGGGGCGGAAGCAGGCGATGACGTGGGCGAAGGCGAACGGTCTCGGTCCGCTCATGAAGGCCTACATCCGGGACGCCACGAAGCTCGCCTTCGCGCGTCAGCGCATCATCACGGGGCGCGACCGCATCGGCGCGCAGCGCGACGAGCAGGATCTGCTCGGCACGCTGACGGCATCCCGTCAGGCGCTGCAAGCGGCGACGCGCCCGGCCGTCTGAGTGGGCGGCGCTCGCGGTTCGTCATCGCGGCGGGGCCCCGATCGCGATCCAGAGGAACATCGCCACGCTCGCGACCACCGCGAGCACGACGGCCCACGGGATGCCGCGCCGTAGGCGCATTCCCTGCGGAGCGACCAGGTTGACGGCGCGGTTGCCGATGCGCTCGTCTGCGTAGTAGTCGGTGCGGTCGAGCGTCTTCGCCCCGACCGTGTCGACGATGCGCAACAGACGCATGAGCGTCGCGGGATCGCCCATCCGGAACGGAACCTGGGAGTAGACGAACATCCAGTCGTCGATCACCTCCACGTCGAACGCCCCCGCCTCGTCGATGAGGAGCGCCATCAGGTCGGGGGTGAACACGTAGAGGGCGTCGCGCTCGTACTCGCGCGGGCAGTAGAGCGTGAAGTGCCGATCGAAATCGCCTTCGAGGGAGAGCACCTGGTCTTTCGAGAACGCGGTCGGCAGGTTGCTGCCGAGGAAGTTGTTGGCGCGGGCATCCAGCAGCATGTGGGGAATCCGCCGGTCGAGGTGCAGCGCCATGAAGCCCCAGGTGCGGGTGCGCGTGTTCTTGCCTGCGCCCACCACGTAGCGGAAGTTGCCGAGGTCGAGGAACCGTGGTGCGGAGCGCAGGATGTGGTCGACTGCCTGGCGGCGGCGCCCGATCCGGAAGATGAGTCCGGGGTAGCTCGGCTCGTCGTCGCTCCGCGAGTAGCTGAAGCCGTTCGCCTGCGCGAAGCGCACGAGCCGCACGAGTCGCTCCTCGTGGCCGCGTCCGTTGATCACGCTGGCGACGAGCGCGACGACGATCACCACGGTGAAGAGGAACGGGATCACCAGCGCGATCGGTGACGCGCCGCGGACCGCGGTGCCGGTGGCGAACAGGATGATTCCGATGCCGAGGTACGCGAGTCCGATGAGCAGTACCGGCACTGCGAGGAACAGCGTCCACCAGGGATGCGTCGCGTCGAAGCGGAAGCCGGGGTTCTCACGCCGCCAGGCGCGTACCTGTTCGCGAGACAGCGGCTCGGTGAGGGGGGTCAACTCCCAGGGGGCAGCGGTGGCGGGCATCTCTCCATTGAAGCGGATCGCGGAGGGCCTTCGCGGCGGGGCCGAACAGACTCATCGCCCAGTGGCGGGTCGATGACTCCGGCTCTGCTGGGCGATGAGTTGAACTGCTTCCAGCGTGCACCCGCTCACCCGCCACGTCAACCCCGCCCCACGCCACCCCACGCCACCCCGCCCTCTCGACGCCTCGTTGCGGAATGCGGGAGGGGGAGGGGGAGGGGGTCAGCTGCTCACGCAGTGGCCCGGGGCCACGGGCGCGGTGAGTGAGGACGCGCCGCTCAGCAGGCTCGACAACTGCGCGAGGGTCGTCGCGTAGCCGAGGTTGGCGTGGTCGGCGTTGCGGGCGAACACGATGCCCGCGACCTTGCCGTCGAGGGTGATGAGCGGACCGCCCGAGTTGCCCGGCTGCACGTCGGCGGCGATCGTGGCGACCTCGCGGGTCGCCGAGCTCTTCCCGTAGATGTCGGCGACGTTCTCGTTCGAGATCGCGAGCACCTGGGCGGGGGATGAGGCGAAGGGCCCGCCGTGCGGGTATCCGTCGATCACACCGTCGCCGCCGATCGCGGCGTCGGCGAGCGCGAGCGGGTTCGCCTCCATCCCCGGCACCGCGAGGATCGCGACGTCGGCATCCGGGTCGAACCAGACGACGCGCGCGTCGAGCACCTGCCCGTCCGGGAGCTCGACGACCGGGTTGTCGACGCCGGCGACGACGTGCGCGTTCGTGACGATGCGCTCGGGGGCGACGACGAAGCCACTGCCCGACTGGTTCTGACCGCAGGCGAACGCGGTTCCGCTGATGCGCGCCACGGAGCGCGCCGCGACGACGAGCGGGTCGGTCGAGGTGTCGACATCCGGCGGATTCTGCCCCGCTGCGACCCCGCCGAGCGCCTGGTCGATCGTCGGGATGCCCTGCTCGAGGATCGCGGACCGCACCCGCGCGATCCCCTCGGCGACCGGCCCCGGCGTCAGCCGGTCGATCGTGCCGATGACGATCGAGCGCTTGACGGCCTGCGACAGCACGGGGACGCCGAGCTGCCCGACGCTGCCGGCCACGAGTGTCATCACCAGCGCGGCCGTGACGACGTTCACGACCGCCCCGAGAAGCCGTTCCGGCGTCGTGAGGTCGCGCTCGCGGCGTCGATCGTCGGGGCGGCGTCCACGGATCGCGCTGCCGACGGCCACGCCGAGCAGGTGCCCGCCGACGAGCAGCAGCACGGCGAGGGCGATGGAGGCACCGAGACGCCAGTCTGGGGAGGGGATCGCGGCGGCGAGCAGGGGAACCGCGAAGAAGGCCGCGACACCGCCCGCGACGACGCCGAGCATCGCGCCGAGGCTGCGCAGGATGCCGTTGCGCCATCCCTCGCCGAGGTACACGCACAGCACGAGCACGAGCAGCACATCGAGCAGGCGGGCGGCGATCACGGAGGTCAGTCTTCCAAAGTCGGCTGCGTGTCAGCCGTCCACCCGCACCGTCTTGACGCGCGCCGCGTGTCCGCGCACGAGCGTCACGCGTGAGGGGGCGAGTCCCAGGTATGCGGCGATCGCCCGCTCCAGCGCGGCATTGGCCTTCCCGTCGACGGCACGCTCGCGCACGTAGACGAGCAGCTCCGCGTCGGGGGCGTCGGGGGTCGCCTCGACGAGCGGACCCTTGCTGCTGCCTGGCTTCACCCGCACCCTCATCTCGCGCATGCTTCCAGTCTCCTGAGCATCCGGCGACCGGCTTGCCGCCGC
Source organism: Leifsonia xyli (assembly GCA_003243275.1). Taxonomy (GTDB): domain Bacteria; phylum Actinomycetota; class Actinomycetes; order Actinomycetales; family Microbacteriaceae; genus Homoserinibacter. The sequence continues at coordinate 280,309 of QFQR01000006.1, forward strand.
GCGCGGGATACCCCCAGAATGGGGGCCATGACGGTCGCCGCCCCCACGACCCTGCTTCCCTTCGGCACGACGATCGAACGCGCGCGCCGGGGTCTTGCCTGCGCCTCCTGCCGCACCCCGGCGTCGGCCGCCGAGCCGTTCTGCGCGCATTGCGGCGCCCGCGTGGTGATCGCCTCCCGCGGGCGGCGTCCCGCGGATGTCGCGGCGACCCGCAGCCTGCAGTTCGCGATGCTGCTGGTCGGCGCGAACGTCGTGGTCGGGGCGCTCACCCTCGGCGTCGTCATGCTCGTCTCCGACGCCGCGCGGCTCATGGAGGCGGCGCTGTTCCTCGAGGGGATCAAGCTGCTCGTGGTGGCGGCGCTCGCCACCACCTCGATCCGGCTGGGCATCCGCGGCATCCGGCAGACCGCGGATGGCATGCTGCGGCGGCGCGGATGGGCGGTCGCCGGAATCGTGATCTCGTCGATCCTCGCGGTGCTCGTGTCGCTCTCCTTCCTCGTCACCCTCCTCTTCGCGCTGAGCTGACCCCGCCGCCGCACCGAGCCGGGGCGTCCGCTCTGGTAGAGTGGGCAGGTTGCCGTCCAACGGCCGCGGATTCAGAGAGCCCCCGCATCGGGTGGGGTGCACCGCGCAACGAGAGAAAGGGGATCCCTCTATGGCACTGGAAGCAGACATCAAGAAGGCGATCATCGACGAGTACGCCACCCACCCCGGAGACACCGGATCCCCCGAGGTGCAGGTCGCGATCCTCACCAAGCGGATCAAGGACCTCACCGAGCACCTCAAGGAGCACAAGCACGACCACCACTCGCGTCGTGGCCTCCTGCTGCTCGTGGGCCAGCGTCGCCGGCTGCTCGGCTACCTCCAGGATGTCGACATCGAGCGCTACCGCTCGCTGATCGAGCGTCTGGGGCTCCGCCGCTAAGCACCACGCGGCGGGCGTCGAGAGACACCGCGAACTTCTTGCGAAGGCCGTCACCCGCGGGTGGCGGCCTTCGTCATTCCTCTGACTCGAACATGCGTGCGCACCCTGTTGCGGGGCACCCCGTTTGGGGATGTCCGGAAGGCCGGCGCAGGCGCACACTCGGTGCCATGGATGAATGTCGGCACGGGCTGATCGCAGCGGTGTGCGCCGTGTGCTGCCGCGCCGCGGAGGCCGTGCCCGCCTCGCCCGAGCTCGCCGCTGCCGGGGCCGCCGCGCGCTGAGCGGCGACGCCGCGGCCCGTAGGATCGCCGCATGGGATTGTTCCGCCGCCGGGGCGTCGACACGAGCCTGCCGCGCGAGGATCGCGGTTTCGGCAGCTTCGACGACTACGTCTACAACCTGAGTCCGCGCAGCAAGCGCACCACGATCGTGCTCGCGAACTCCGACCCGTACCAGGAGGAGCTGCGCGAGCTCGCCGAGCTCGGCGAGGCGACGTTCGAGACGGCGATCTCGCCGCGCAGCATTCAGGCGGAGGGTCAGGACGCCCCCATCGAGGTGCGCCTGTTCACGGGGCGCCGGGTGAGCGGGCCGGTCGGGATGGTGCCGCGCGGGCTCGAATCCGTCGTCGACGAGAACCTGCGCCGACTCGACGACGCGGGGTCCAAGGCGCGGATCCCGGTGCGCATCGAGAAGAAGCGCGAGGGCTACCGGGTGGTGCTCCTGATGGGGGCGCTCAAGTAGCTCGCGCGGTGGTTCCGATAGGCCGCTGCGCGGCTACTCGGCAGGCGCGGTGTCGGCGGCGGCGATCTGGGCGCGCACCTCGTCCATGTCGAGGGCGCGGATCTGGCCGATGAGGTCCTCGAGCACGTGGCCGGGCAGGGCGCCCGCCTGCGAGAACACGCCGACGCCGTCGCGGAACGCCATGAGCGTTGGGATCGAGCGGATGTTGAGGGCCGCCGACAGCGCCTGCTCGGCATCCGTGTCGACCTTGGCGAAGGTGATGTCGGGGTGCTTCTCGCTCGAGGCCTCGAAGACCGGGCCGAAGGCGCGGCAGGGGCCGCACCATTCCGCCCAGAAGTCGACGAGCACGATGTCGCCCTCCAGCACGGTGTTCTCGAAGGTCTTCTCGTTCAGTTCGACGGTCGCCATGAATCCAGGCTAGGCGAGCCGCCGGATTCGCGCTGGCAGCCGGGAATACCTGCGGCATCCGCGCGTTTCATCCGATATCAATGCAAATGCATAGAATTACCGAGGAGACGGACACCGCCATGAGCAGCCAGATGCAGTTCGGCATCTTCAGCGTGAGCGACATCACCCGCGACCCCGTCAGCGGGGAGACGCCGAGCGAGGCGCAGCGCATCCGCGACATCGTCACGATCGCGACGCACGCGGAGGAGGTGGGTCTCGACGTCTTCGCGATCGGCGAGCACCACAACCCGCCGTTCTTCTCGAGCTCGCCCACCACGACGCTCGCCTACATCGGCGCGCAGACCGAGCGCCTCATCCTCTCGACCGCGACGACGCTCATCACGACCAACGACCCCGTCAAGATCGCCGAAGACTACGCGATGCTGCAGCACCTCACGGGCGGCCGCGTCGACCTCGTGATGGGCCGAGGCAACACGGGTCCCGTGTATCCGTGGTTCGGCCAGGACATCCGTCAGGGGCTGCCGCTCGCGATCGAGCACTACGCACTGCTGCGCGAGCTCTGGGAGAACGACGTCGTCGACTGGGAGGGGAAGTTCCGCACCTCCCTGCAGGGCTTCACCTCGACGCCGCGCCCGCTCGACGGGGTGCCTCCCTTCGTCTGGCACGGCTCGATCCGCACGCCCGAGATCGCCGAGCAGGCCGCCTACTACGGCGACGGCTTCTTCGCGAACAACATCTTCTGGCCCAAGGAGCACTACCAGCGCCTCATCGCGCTCTACCGGCGCGGTCGCCGCGTTCCGCCCCTACTTCGACAACGCGCCGGTCTACGGGCACGGCCCCACCATGGAGGAGTTCCAGGAGCTCACCCCGCTGACGGTCGGCTCGCCGCAGCAGGTGATCGACCGCTACGCCGCCATGCGCGAGCACTACGGCGACTACCAGCGCCAGCTCTTCCTGATGGACCACGCGGGACTTCCGCTGAAGACCGTGCTCGAGCAGCTCGACCTGTTGGGCGGCGAGGTCGTGCCCGTGCTGCGCAGGGAGCTCGCCGAGAACCGCCCCGCCGAGGTTCCGGATGCGCCGACCCACGCCGCGCGCGTCGCAGCCGTGTACGGCGACGGCCCGGCGCGCGAGGCGCGACCCACCTCCGCGGGCGGCAACAACCTCACCGTCGGCGGCCCGTACCAGGACACCCCCGTCGCGGCCCCTGCCGCGACCCACACCACCGGCTCGGCCTTCGGCCCCGCCGCAACCCGGAAGGAGGCGGGGCGATGACCCGCCGCATCGCCGTCGTGAGCGCCGGCCTCTCCAACCCCTCCTCGACCCGCATGCTCGCCGACCGGCTCGCCCAGGCGAGCGTCGCCGAGCTGCGGGAGCGCGGCATCGAGGCCGAGATCGACGTGATCGAGCTGCGCGAGCTCGCCCACGACATCACCAACAACCTGCTCGCCGGCTTCGCGCCGCCCGCGCTGGAGGACGCCCTCAACCGGGTCGTCTCGGCCGACGGCCTGATCGCCGTCACGCCGATCTTCTCGACGAGCTACTCGGGCCTGTTCAAGTCGTTCATCGACGTCATCGACCCGGATGCGCTCAGCGGCAAGCCCGTGCTGATCGGGGCGAACGCGGGCACGGCGCGCCATTCGCTCGCGATCGACTACGCCATCCGTCCGCTCTTCGCCTGCCTGCACGCCGAGCCGGTGTCGACGGGTGTCTTCGCGGCTTCGAGCGACTGGGGCGCGCACGCCGACGAGGTCAAGCCGCTCGGCGCGCGCATCGAGCGCGGGGCGCGCGAGTTCGCGGCGGCGATCGCGGCGCGCGAGCCGTACCGGGCGGTCGACCCCTTCTCGCCCGAGGCGTTCCTCGGCGAGGGTCGCTCCTTCGGGCACCTGCTGGGCGGTCTCGCGGGCGAGTGATCCCTGAGGCGTCACTTTGTGTCGCCAGCGCCGGAAGGCGCGCGACACAAAGTGACGCCTCAGCTCGGGACGGATGCGGGACGCGCGGCCCTGGGCGCCCGGGACCGCGCGTCCGCACGCTGGAGGCATGACCACCACCCCCAGCCGGCGCTACGCCGTCGCCACCGTCCTCGCCCTGCTCGCCTCCCTCGGGCTCACCTCGTGCGCTCCCGCTGATCCGCTGGAGGCGGAGATCCGCGGCTTCTCCGACCTCGACGAGGATGGTCGCCGCGCCCTCGCGGATCGCGCCCAGGCCGACATCGATCGGGTGGTGAGCGAGGCGGCCGGGCTCGACCTGCTGCTCGGCACCGAACTCGACACCGCCACGGCCGCGGTGCCCCGCCCCGAGGTTCCCGCGCCGGCGGCCGACCCCGACGCCCCGACCCCGACGCGCGGTGCGTCGTCCGGCGGTAACCGCGAGCGCGGACTCGACAGCCTCGCGTTCTCGAACGGCGACCGGATGCTGCTCTCGATGCTCACCAACGGCTTCGGCGCCTCGGCGCGCGACGGCGGCAACGCCTCGTCCGAGAAGGAGTTCCCGATCGACGAGGAGGACCCCACGGCGAAGCGGCCCATGAGCTTCACCGTCACCGACGGGCGCCTCGTCGGCTCGGCCGACTCGCGTGCCGAGCACATCACCGAGTCGGGCGTGAAGCTGGGTGCCGAGCTCGGCCTCCAGGTGGATGCTGTCGGCTGCCCCGCCGCGGACGGCAGCGTGCAGGCGAAGGTGACGTTCACCTCGAAGGTCGACATCGCGGCGGAGAAGGCGGATCTCAGCGCGGGCGGCTGGGGATCCTTCGCCTGGTCGGCGACGATCAACGGCACGGTCGGCGACGATGCGCACCTGCGCAACTACGAGGTCAGCACGACCGCCGAGGTGACCAACGGCTTCCGCGCGGCGTCGAGCGAGGTGAACGGGCGTGTCGGGTATCACCTCGCAAGCTCCTGGAACTACCGAGGCGAGGCATCCGGCGGCACGAGCAACCGGATCCTGCCGGGCACCACCCCGCGCATCGAGGCGTCGAGCGCCATCGCCGACGCCTCGATGCGCAACTCCTTCGTCGCCACCCACGCGCGCATCAGCAACCTGCTCGTGCTCAGGGTGCTCGACACCGCCGAGTTCCAGTGGCGCTCAGGCGCCTGCGTGCGGCTCGGTATCGCCGCGGATGCCGACCTCCCGGTGGTCGAGAAGGGTTCCGTCGTCGACCTCACGGTGAGTCCCGTCGCGAAGGGCGACAACGCCCCCACCGGCGGCACGGTGAGCGCCGAGCGGCTGGACGGCGCCGGCACCCTGGAGCCGATGGATGCCCAGGCGGCCCCGTCGACGCACCGCTACCGCACACCCGAGACGGACGACACCACGCGCGTCGAGTTCACGAGCACGTCCAAGCGCGGTATCGGGCTGCTCGAGCAGGTGTTCCGCACCCGGATCCCGGCGTACGAGATCGACGCGACCATCAACGGCATCCGCACGCAGGGCATCAACTGCTGGGGCCTCGCGGGGGAGTGGACCATCACCTCGGCGAGCTTCGCGGGCGACTATGTCGCGACGACCGTCGCCGACGTCGACCCGGAGACCCTCGAGGGGGAGTACAGCATCGAGGGCACGGTCGACGTCTTCCCGTTCACGGGCGGCGGACTGGTCGAGATCGAGCGGATGCCGGACGGTCGCATGGTCATGCACCTGAAGCCCGGCGAGACGGGCTACGTCGGCAACGGCGACTTCGAGATCGTCGAGTCGGATCGCTGCAACGGCTGAGCCGGGCGGGCGAGCGGGCGCGGGTTCAGCCGGACTTCCGGCGGAACTCGCGCTTGCCGCCCGCCTTGTTGTGCGCCTCCTGCACGGCACCCTCGCCGTTCAGGTGGCCGGGGCGGTCGTGCTGCTGCTGCTTCTTGCGTTCGAGCGCCTCGCGGAACTTGCGCTTGGTCTCCTCGGAGGCGGCGTCGGGCTTCTCGTCGGATGTCATGTCGTCAGCATAGGCGGCGCGCCGACGGAAGATCAGATCGATCCCCGCACCCACGATGATCGCCACCGGAATCGACACCACGATCGCGAGCCACGGGGTGTCGGCGAAGATCACGCCGAACAGCGCGCCGATGCTCACGTTGTAGAGCGCCCAGGCGGTGCCGGCGAGGGCCGAGAGCGGCAGGAACCGACGCCAGGGCAGTCGTGCCGCACCGACCGACAGGTTCACGGCGATCCGGGCGAAGGGGATGTAGCGCGCCGTGAAGATGAGCATTGCGGGGCTGCGGAGCACGAGGCGTCGCGCGCGGGCGATCGCGCCCCCGACTCGCGGGCCGCGCTGCCAGGCCCAGCGTTCGGTGCCGACGGCGCGACCGATCGCGACGCAGGCGCTGTCGCCGACGACGGCGCCCAGCGCCGCGACCGGCACGACGAGCCAGAGCGAGGGCTGACCCGTCGCGGCGGCGAGAGCCCCGAGCGTCACGACGAAGGTCTCGCTCGGCAGCACCACGAGGAAGGCGTCGCCGACGACGAGCGCGAAGAGCACCGGCAGCAACCAGGGGGAGGCGGCCACGGCCTCGAGCCAGGCATCCATGCCCCTCTTCTCTCACATCCGGGTGAACGACAAGAGACCGACGGGAGACCGGATGGCGCTCCGAGGGTCCGGGCGCGACACCCCGGTGTCGAGTCGGTGAATCCTCGGTGCGAGCGGTGTGCGAGGCGGGTGCGGGGTGCGCTTCTCGCGCGATCCTGGGTGCGTGAGAGTCGCGCTGATCGCCGAGTCCTTCCTCCCCCACATGAACGGGGTCACCCACTCGCTGTTGCAGGTCCTCGGGCATCTCGAACGCGCGGGCCACGAGACCCTCGTGATCGCCCCGCGCACCGGGCGCACCCGCCCCGAGCTGCCAGGCACCGAACTCGCCCTCGTGCGCTCGGTGCCGCTCCCCGGCTACCCGCAGGTGCGGGTCGCGGTCGCCTCGACGGCGCGCCTCGAGGCGCTGTTGCGCGAGTTCGCCCCCGACGTCGTGCACCTCGCCTCGCCGTTCCTGCTCGGCTGGCAGGCGCTCCGTGCGGCGGAGCGGATCGGCGTGCCGACGGTCGCGATCTACCAGACCGACATCCCGGCGTATGCCACGCGCTATGGCATCCCGGTGGCGGAGGCCGAGCTCGGTCGGCACGTGGCGCGACTGCACGCGCGGGCGACGCTCACGCTCGCCCCCTCGACGGCGGCCGCCGACGATCTCGCGGTGCTCGGTGTGCCGCGGGTGCGCCGCTGGGCGCGCGGGGTCGACGCCGAGCGCTTCCACCCCGCACACCGGAGCCTCGAGCGTCGCGCCGAACTCGCGCCGGGCGGCGAGGTGCTCGTGGGCTACGTCGGGCGGCTGGCGCCCGAGAAGCAGGTCGAGGATCTCGCGGTGCTGGGCGACATCCCCGGCATCCGGCTCGTGATCATCGGCGACGGACCGGATCGCGCCCGGCTCGAGACTCTGCTGCCCGGTGCCGCCTTCCTCGGCTTCCGCGGGGGAGCGGAGCTGGCCTCCGACGTCGCGAGCCTCGACCTCTTCGTGCACCCCGGCGAGAGCGAGACCTTCTGCCAGACGATCCAGGAGGCGCTCGCGAGCGGAGTTCCGGTCGTCGCGACCGGGCGCGGCGGTCCGCGCGATCTGGTCGAGAGCGGACGCACCGGATGGCTCTACCGCCCAGGCGACCTCGCCGATCTGCGGGCCAGGGTCGCGGATCTCGCGGGGGATGCCGCCAAGCGGCGCGCCTTCGCGGTCGCCGCCCGCACGGCGGTCGAGGGGCGCAGCTGGTCGTCCCTCGGCGAAGAGCTGCTCGGCCACTACCGTGCCGCGCAGGCGATGGCGGTCGCTCCGCCCGCCGCGACGGCGGAGCGCACGCCGCCCGCGCGCAACGTGTCGTCGCTCGCCCGGATCGGGCGGATGGCATCCGTCGGCGACTCGCTCACCGAGGGTCTGTGCGACTCCTCCCGGCAGGCGCCGGGCGAGTACCGGGGGTGGACTGATCGCCTCGCGCTGCTGCTCGCCCACGCGGAGGGGCGCACGGTGCCGTTGCACTACGGCAACCTCGCGGTGCGCAGTCGTCGCGTCGCCGACGTCACCGATCACCAGTTGCCGCGCGCCCTCGAGTTGCGGGCCGAGCTCGTGACGGTGCTCGTGGGGGCCAACGACCTGGTGCGGATCGGCGCGCCGACCCTCGAGCTCGCCAAGCGCCTCGCGGACGGTGTCGACCGCGCCAGGGAGGCCGGCTGCGAGGTGCTGCTCGTCGCGCCCTTCGCGCCGCCTCGCGGCTACCTGCGCGCCCTGCACGACCGCACCCTCGTCTTCTCCCGCGAGCTGCGTCGTCGCGCGCGGGAGTCGGGGGCGCTGTTCCTCGACCCCGCGGCCGAGCTCGACCTCGCCGACCCGCGGATGTGGGCGGGCGACCGTGTGCACCTCAGCTCCCGCGGGCACCGGATGATGTCCTACGCCGCCGCGGCGACGCTCGGCCTCGCCGATGCCGCGGCGCTCGCGGGCCTCGAGGCGGCGATGCACGATGACGAGCCGGGTGCCGACGACGAGCCGCTCTCGCACGCGCGCTGGCTGTGGACCCACGTGCGCCCCTGGGCGGGCCGCCGCATCCGCGGTCGCACGGCGGGCGACGGGCTGCTCGCGAAGCACGACGAGCTCGTGCCGATCCTGCCGGACGCCACGAAGGCGCGGGGCGCGTTCGAGAACCGCTGAACATCCGTCAGAATGGGCGCGTGCGGAGAACCGGTGCTGCCCTGGTCGCGATGGTCGCTGTGCTGGCCCTCCTCTCGGGCTGCACGCTCTGGAACGACCTCACCGAACGCGAGCGTCAGGAGGACGACGCCCGCTCCTTCTACGAGGTGCCCGACCCGCTGCCCGCGGGAGCGCCGGGCGAGCTGATCCGTTCGCTGCCGATCTCGACCGCCCCGGAGGGCTCGCGCGCGTGGCGGGTGCTATATCACTCGACGGGGCTGGGCGGTGACGACATCGCGGTCTCTGGCACCGTCGTCGTGCCCGACGGGACGCCTCCCGCCGGCGGCTGGCCGGTGATCGCGTGGGCGCATCCGACGACGGGCGCGGTCGCACGCTGCGGGCCCTCCACGGGGTTCGCGCCGCTCAGCCTCATCGAGGGCATGGACGATCTGCTCGACGACGGCTTCGCGATCGCGGCGACCGACTATCCGGGGCTCGGCGCGCCAGGTCCCTCCTCCTACCTGCTGGGCGACATCGAGGGCTACTCGGTGCTCGACTCGGTGCGAGCGGCGCGGGCGCTCGACGGGGTGGACCTCTCGAGCGACGTCTACTTCTGGGGCCATTCCCAGGGCGGGCAGGCCGCGCTGTTCGCGGCCCAGGATGCGGCGGGCTACGCGCCCGAGCTGCGTCCCGTGACGGTCGCGGTGGCGGCTCCGGCCGCCGATCTCGCGACGCTGCTCGCCGACGACATCGGCGACGTCTCGGGCGTCACGATCGGGGCGTACGCCTTCACGGCCTATCAGGCCGCCTACGCGCCGAGCTACCCGGGGCTCGCGCTCACCGACATCCTCACCCCGGCGGGGGCAGAGGCCGCGCCGAAGATGGAGCAGCTGTGCCTGTTCGGCCAGAACAGCGAACTGCACGACATCGCCCGGCCGCTCGTCGGGGGTTTCCTCTCGGCCGACCCCTCGACGACCGAGCCGTGGGCGAGCTTCCTCGCCGAGAACACCCCGGGGGCGAAGCCGTTCGGCGTTCCCGTGCTCGTCGTGCAGGGCGAGTCCGACGGGCTCGTGCGGCCCACGGCCACCGCCGCGTTCGTCGCCCGGATGTGCGCGGCTGGCCAGCGGATGGCCTCCGCCACCTATCCGACCGCGACCCACACCACGATCGTCATGCAGTCGCTCCCGGACGTGCGCGCCTGGTTCCGCGCCGCGAAGAGCGGGGAGACCTCGCGCGCGAGCTGCGGCGGATGACCCGCGCAGCGGCGCGGACGCCTGCCACGGTGCGCCGTACCGCGCCGGATCCGGGGCCGGCTGGTAGCATGATCCCGGCCGCCAACCGGTGGCCGTCCCGCCGAGCGCGAGCACGGCGGGGTTGATCCGGAGCAGGCCGGCACGAAGCTGGTCACCGGTGGTGGTCCCCCGATCGGATGCGAGATCCGCTCGGAGCGCTTCTACTGTTGACCAGATCCAGGCCCCGGCGCGCGACACCTGCGCGCGCCTCGCCCTTCCTGCCCGCTCCTGTTCCGATGTCATGCCGCGCGGATCGCGGCAGCAAGGAGTGAGACCTCGTGGAAGGCCCCGAGATCAAGTTCGCCGAAGCCGTCATCGACAACGGCAAGTTCGGCACCCGCACCGTCCGGTTCGAGACCGGCCGGCTCGCACAGCAGGCGCAGGGCGCGGTCGCCGCGTACCTCGACGAGGAGACGATGATCCTCAGCGCCACGAGCGCGGGCAAGCACCCGCGTGACGGCTTCGACTTCTTCCCGCTGACGGTCGACGTCGAGGAGCGGTCCTACGCCGCAGGCAAGATCCCCGGCTCGTTCTTCCGCCGCGAGGGTCGTCCCTCGACGGAGGCGATCCTCGTCTGCCGCCTCATCGACCGCCCCCTGCGCCCGACCTTCGTCGAGGGCCTGCGCAACGAGGTGCAGATCGTCATCACCGTGCTGAGCATCGCCCCCGGCGAGTTCTACGACGCGCTCGCGATCAACGCCGCCTCCGCCTCGACCCAGATCTCCGGCCTGCCGTTCTACGGCCCGGTCGGCGGCATCCGCCTCGCCCTCATCGGCGACCAGTGGGTCGCGTTCCCGACCTTCGCACAGCTCTCGGAGGCCGTCTTCGACCTCACCGTGGCCGGCCGCCTCGTCACCGACAAGGACGGCAACGAGGATGTCGCGATCATGATGGTGGAGGCCGAGGCCACCGAGGTGAGCTGGGAGCTCATCCGGGGCGGCGCCACCAAGCCCGACGAGGCGATCGTCGCCCAGGGCCTCGAGGCGTCGAAGCCGTTCCTGACCCAGCTGATCAAGGCGCAGCAGTCGCTCGCGGCCCAGTCGGCCAAGGAGATCCAGGAGTTCCCGCTCTTCCCGCCCTACAGCGACGAGGCCTACAACGCCGTCGCCGAGCTCGCCTACGACGAGCTCAAGGGCGTGTACCAGATCGCCGACAAGATCGAGCGGCAGAACGCGGATGACGCCCTCAAGGAGCGCGTCAAGCTCGCGATCAACGCCAAGGTCGAGGCCGGTGAGCTGAGCGGCGAGGTGCCCCCGATGGTGTCGGCCGCCTACAAGTCGGTCTCGAAGAAGGTCATGCGCACGCGCGTGCTCACCGAGGGCGTCCGCATCGACGGCCGCGGCCTGTCCGACATCCGGGCGCTCGACGCCGAGGTGCAGGTCATCCCGCGCGTGCACGGCTCGGCGATCTTCCAGCGCGGCGAGACCCAGATCTTGGGTGTCACGACGCTCAACATGCTCAAGATGGAGCAGCAGATCGACTCGCTGAACCCCGTCACCAAGAAGCGCTACCTGCACCACTACAACTTCCCGCCCTACTCGACCGGTGAGACCGGCCGCGTCGGGTCGCCGAAGCGTCGCGAGATCGGGCACGGCTTCCTCGCCGAGCGCGCCCTCGTGCCGGTGCTGCCGAGCCGCGAGGAGTTCCCCTACGCGATCCGTCAGGTGTCGGAGGCCCTCGGGTCCAACGGCTCCACCTCGATGGGCTCCGTCTGCGCCTCGACCCTGTCGCTGCTGAACGCCGGTGTGCCGCTGCGCGCGCCGGTCGCGGGCATCGCGATGGGCCTCATCTCGGACGAGGTCGACGGGGAGACCCGCTACGCGGCGCTCACCGACATCCTGGGGGCAGAGGACGCGCTCGGCGACATGGACTTCAAGGTCGCGGGCACCTCCGACTTCGTGACGGCGATCCAGCTCGACACGAAGCTCGCGGGTCTGCCGTCGTCGGTGCTCGACGGGGCGCTCAAGCAGGCCAAGGAGGCCCGCACGGCGATCCTCGCGGTCATCAACCAGGCGATCGACGGACCGGATGAGATGGCTCCGACCGCCCCGCGTGTGATCTCGGTGAACATCCCGGTCGACAAGATCGGTGAGCTCATCGGCCCCAAGGGCAAGACGATCAACGCGATCCAGGACGAGACCGGCGCCGACATCTCCATCGAGGAGGACGGCACCGTCTACATCGGCGCGGTCGACGGCCCCTCGGCCGAGGCCGCCCGCGCCCAGGTGCTCGCGATCGGCAACCCGATCAACCCGGAGGTGGGCGAGCGCTTCCTCGGCACCGTCGTGAAGCTCGCGACCTTCGGTGCCTTCGTGTCGCTCATGCCCGGCAAGGACGGCCTGCTGCACATCTCCGAGGTGCGCAAGCTCGCCGGCGGCAAGCGGGTGGAGAACGTCGAGGACGTGCTCTCGGTCGGTCAGAAGATCCAGGTCGAGATCACCAAGATGGACGACCGCGGCAAGCTCTCGCTCGCTCCCGTCGTCGAGGAAGCGGACGCCGCCGACACCGAGGGTTCGGCCGCAGCCTCCACCGGGGGAGAGGCCCCCGCGGAGGACTGACCGCCTCGCTGATCGAGATCACGGATGCCCGTCCCGCCGAGCGCGGGGCGGGCATCCGCCGTTCCGGTCACGAAATGGTGACGATTCATAACGATCCGATCCGCTTCCCGGCGGTGGGAGGTCGTCGGCGTTAGCCTCGCCTCAACTCGAGGAGGTGGGGCATGGACACGCGCACGGTTCCGCCCGCCTCCGCTTTCGCCACCGCCGTTCCCACGACACTCGAGACGGCAGCCATCGTCGACCGTGGGGCACCGCCGCGCCGCGCCATCGCCGGCACCTCGTCGAGCGTGTTCCCGCTCGCGATGAGCGGCAAGCGCTTCGGCGACACCGTGTCGGATGTCGCCGTCGGCGAGATCCTCGACGCCTACCTGGCGCTCGGCGGCAACATGATCGACACCGCCGACGCGTATGCCGACGGCCGGAGCGAGGAGCTCATCGGCGAGTGGATGCGCCGCCGCGCGCACCGCGATCGGATGGTGCTGGCGACGAAGGTCGGCAAGTCGGCGCTGCATCCCGGGCTGTCCGCCCCCGCGATCGCCTCCGCGGTCGACGCCTCGCTGCGGCGCCTCGGCACCGACCGGATCGACGTGCTGTACCTGCACGTCGACGACACCGCGGTGCCGTTCGAGGAGACCCTTCTCGCCGTCGACGAGCTGATCCGGCGCGGCAAGGTGCTCAGCTTCGGGATGTCGGACCACACCGGCACGCGACTTCTGGCCGCCCGGGTGGCCTGCGCCCTGCTCGGGGTCGCCCCGATGACGGCGCTGCAGAACCAGTACAGCCTCATGCACCGCGCGGGCTACGAGGGCGACTTGGCTCGGGTGGCGGCGCAGCAGGGACTCGCCGTCATGCCGCGCTTCCCGCTCGCCGGGGGCTTCCTGACGGCGGCGTACCGCTCACGCGGCGACCTCGCCGCCTCGCCTGCGGCCGCGCACATCGCCCCCTACCTGGGGCGCCGCGGCAGGCGCGTGCTCGGAGCGCTCACGCGTGTCGCGCGCGAGCACGATGCCGCTCCCGCGACGATCGCCCTGGCCTGGCTGCTGAGCAAGCCGGGGGTGGTGGCGCCCGTGGTGTCGGTGAGCACGGCCGACCAGCTCTTCGACCTCATGGCGGCCCCCGAGATCCGGTTCAGCCGTCACCAGCTCGCCGAGCTCGACCGGGCGAGCGCCTGATCCGCTAGGCGCGTGCCCGTTCCGGGGCGGTGCTGATGACGCGGTCGTACATGCGCAGCATCGAGGTGGTGGCGGCGATCGGATCGCCCGCGTAGCCCCCGACCATGGCGCCGTCGCGCGCGAGGATGAGGTCGTCGGCGGCGTCACCGGGGAGCGGATGTCCGATCGCGCGCAGCAGCTGCTCGGTGATCTCGTGCTGCCATTCGCGGTGCTGCTCGACCGCACGGCGCACGGGGTGCGCGGCATCCGTGAACTCGCTTGCGGCGTTGAGGAACGGGCAGCCGCGGAACCCGGGTGCGGCGATGAAGCGGGCTTCGAGCTGGCCGATCGCCCGCAAGAACTGCTCGGGGTCGTCGGTGGACTGGGCGACTCCGTCGAGGATCTCCGCGCTCTGCAGGTGCCGGTAGGCGATGTACTCGATGATCAGGCGATCCTTGGAGCCGTAGTGCTTGTAGAAGGTCGCCTTGGTGACGCTCGAGGCGGCGATCAGCCGGTCGATGCCGACGGCGCGGATGCCGTCCTCGTAGAACAGGCGATCTGCGGTGTCGAGGATGCGCTGCTTCGCCGGCGCGAGCGTGTGTCGCTTCGGCGGCTTCACGATGTCGATCGGCACCGGGGGTCTCCTTCGCTTCGGGTATTGAGGTGCGGCCTGACGTGCCGCGACCGCCCGGGGGGAGGCGGTCGTGGCGCGGTCGAGATCGGGTCTCGCTGATCAGCTGCCGCGTGGAGCGGCCCGGGGGTACGGGTCCCCGGTTGGGAAGGGCCGATCGGTTCGGGTCCGTTCGTATTCCGCTCGACCACGGTAGCACGTGGAGGACAGACAGACTTGTCTGTTTGTCCTCCATGGTTCCCCCAGTCCGGGGGTGACGCCTTCCAGCACCGAGCGTCGGATGGCGTAGGCTCGGCACGATGAACGGCGCCGTGCAGCTCCCTCTCGACCTCGCGGAACTCCGCATCGATGCCTCAGGCGGCACGCTCGTGCGACGCTCGGTGCTGCCGAGCGGTGTGCGCATCCTCACCGAGCAGGTGCCCGGATCGCAGAGCGCGACGGTCGGCTTCTGGGTCGCCGTCGGCTCCCGCGACGAGGAGCCCGTCACCTACGGGTCGACCCATTTCCTCGAGCACCTGCTCTTCAAGGGGACCGATACCCGCAGCGCCCTCGACATCGCGGTGGCCTTCGACTCCGTCGGCGGCGAGCACAATGCACTCACGGCCAAGGAGCACACCTGCTACTACGCCAAGGTGCGCGATCGCGACCTCGAGATGGCTGTGCGGGTGCTCGCCGACATGTTCGCCTCCTCGAGGATCGACGTCGAGGAGTTCGAGAACGAGCGCGGCGTCATCCTCGAGGAACTCGCGATGGCGGATGACGACCCGGGCGACGTCGCGGGGGAGCGCTTCTTCGAGGCGGTGTTCGGCGCGCATCCGCTCGGGCGACCCATCGGCGGCAACCCGGAGTCGATCGGTGCGGTGACCCGCGAGGCGGTGTGGCGGCACTACCGCGAGAACTACGGGCCGCGCGATCTCGTCATCACGGTCGCGGGCGCGGTCGACCACGATCGTCTCGTCGCGGTGGCCGTCGCCGCGCTCGCCGAGGCCGGATGGGCGCTCGACGCACCGGGGCAGCCGGTCGAGCGACGCGACCCGGCTGCCGAGCTCATCGAGCGCGGCTCCCCGCTGGTCATCGTCGAGCGGCCGCTCGAACAGGTGAACCTCTATCTCGGTGTCGCGGGACTCGCGGCCGCCGACGACCGGCGCCCGGCGCTCACCGTGCTCAACTCGGTGTTCGGCGGCGGGATGAGTTCGCGGCTCTTCCAGGAGGTGCGCGAGAAGCGCGGCCTGGCCTACTCGGTCTACTCCTTCGCGTCGAGCTACTCGGACGCCGGCATCTTCGGGCTGTACGCGGGCTGCTCGCCGAAGCGCGTCGCCGATGTGGCGGAGCTCATGATGGCGGAGTTCCGGCGCCTCGCCGCCGAGGGCATCACGGAGGACGAGCTCGCCCGGGCCCGCGGTCAGCTCGGCGGGGCGTCCGCGCTCGCCCTCGAGGACTCCGACACCCGGATGAGCCGCCTCGGTCGCAGCGAGCTCACCCTCGGCGAATTCGCCGACCTCGACGAGACGTTGCGCCGGATCGACGCCGTCACGATGGGCGAGGTCCGCGAGCTCGCCGCCGAGCTCGTCGAGCGCCCGCTCTCGGCGGCGGCCGTCGGAACGATCCCGCCCGCCGCCTTCGCGGGGCTCGCGGACGAGTCGGCCGCGGCGTAGGGGAGGGATCCGGATGTCGCGTTTCCTCTACCTCGTGCGTCACGGCGAGCAGCAGGATGCCGAGCACGGCCTCCCCGACGGTCCGCTCTCGCCGCGCGGTGTGCGCCAGGCGAATGCCATCGCGGAGCGGCTCGGCGGGGTGCCCTTCACCGGTGCCTGGACCTCGCCGTTGCAGCGGGCGCAGGAGACCGCGCGGATCATGACCGAGCGCATGCCGGCGATCGAGCCGGAGCCGTCCGCGCTGCTCATGGACTGCATCCCCTCCGGGCCGACCCCCGACCTCCCGCATGCCTGGGAGCACTTCTTCGGCCCCATCACGCGCGAGGAGATCGAGGCGGGGGAGGCGCAGATGGCGGATGCCGTGTCGGAATGGCTCGCCCCGACCCGCGACGACCGCCACGACCTGCTCATCACCCACAACTTCGTGATCGGCTGGTTCGTGCGCGAGGTGTTCGGTGCCGCCACCTGGCGCTGGCTGGGGATCAACCAGGCCAACTGCGGGCTCACCATCATCCGGGTGCGCTCGGCGAAGCCGCCCGTGCTCGTGACCCACAACGATCTCGGGCACCTGCTCCCGGAACTGCGCACGGGCCTCTCGGTCGAGCAGCCGTACTGAGTCCTCGGGCGGCTGGCGCGCTGCGCGACCGCCCGCTACCGCGCGACCACGGCCTCCGTGGTGCGCGAGGGGCTCGCAAACCGGGCCCGCCCGATCACGACGGCGGCCGCGACCATCAGCGCCACCCCGAGCCAGTACGGTGCCGCGTGCGAGAGCTGTGCGTAGAGCACACCCGCGAGGATGGGCGCCACGATCCCGACGCCGGCGTTGAGCGACTGGGCGGCGCCCGCGAGCCATCCCTGCTCGTCGTCGCTGACCGAGTTCGAGAGCACGCCGTCCATCGTGGCGGTCGCGGCGCCTTGGCCGGCCGCGAGCACGAGCGAGCCGACGATGAACAGCCAGGGCTGAGCGAACACCGAGGCGAGCACCGCGAGGGCCACCATGCCGAGCGCCTGCGCGACGATGCCGCTGACGATCACGCCGCGTTCGCCGATCCGGGGCAGCAGCACGCCGAGCAGCCAGCCCTGGATGGCGATGTCGATGATGCCCACGCTCGCCGTGAGCAGGCCGATCGCGGTGGCGTTCCATCCGATCGAGTCGAGGCCGAGCACGCTGAAGTTGTTGACGAAGAAGCCGAAGGGGAGGCCGACCAGCACGAGGCCGAGCATGAGGGGTCGCAGTTCCGGCCGCCGGAACACCTCGCGGAAGACTGCGAAGGGGTGCAGCGATCCGAGTTCGAGGCGAGCGATGCGCTTCTCGCGCGGCAGGCTCTCGGGCAGGAGGAAGATGCTCAGCACGGCGACGACGGCCGCGATTCCCGCCGTCGCGAAGACGGGGAGGTCGACGTCGATCGCGGCGAGCAGGCCCCCGGCCGCGGGGCCGACCATCATGCCGATGCCCGAGAGCGCGCCGAGCAGGCCGAAGCGTCGGGCGCGCTGCTCGGGCGGTGTGATGTCGGCGAGGTAGGCGAAGAGCGCGGGCATGTCGCCCGCGGTGAGGCCCTGGATGATGCGACCGAGCAGCAGCATCCCGATCGCGCCGCCGATGCCGAAGATCAGGTACCCGAGCGCCGCGCCGAAGCCCGCGACGATGATCACCGGGCGTCGGCCGTAGCGGTCGGAGACGCGGCCGAGCAGGGGGGCAACGAGGAACGCGCACAGCGCGTTGACGGTCTCGAGCGCGCCGACCCAGAGTGCGAGGTCGTCGTGGTCGGAGACGTAGCGCAGCACGACGAAGGGGAGCACGGGGAGCACGACGGTCATGCCGGCGGTGGTCAGCATCGTGATGACGATGAGCATGAGCCAGGCGCGGCGGTTCGCGCGCGGCTCGACGGGGATCGTGGTCGGGGTCATGGCGATAACTGTATCAATACCAATTTTGAAGTCAATACAGTTATGAAGTCGATTCGCTATGCTGGCGGCATGGTCGACACGATGGGGCGCCGCGAGCGCAAGAAGGCGGTCACCCGGAAGGCGATCTCCGACGCCGCGACACTGCTGTTCCTGGAGCGGGGATTCGACGAGGTCAGCATCCGGGAGGTCGCCGAACGGGCGGATGTCTCACCGACCACCGTCTTCGCGCACTTCCCGCAGAAGGAGGCGCTCGTCTTCGACGAAGACGAGGAGCAGCGGGAGCAGATCGTCGCGGCCGTCCGCGACCGGCCCGCAGGCGTCTCGGCCTCCCAGGCGCTGCACGCGCTCTACCGCGAGGGGCTCCTCAGCCTCGCCGACGACCACGGCGAGAAGGCGCGCCTGCTGTTCATGGACTTCATCAACCGCACCCCCGCGCTCCGCGACTACGCGGCGCGGATGTGGGTGCGGCACGAGGACGCGCTCGCCGCGGTGCTCGCGGAGGAGGCCGGCCTCGCGGAGCCGAGCACCGAGATCCGCGTCTACGCCAGGTTCGTGCTGCAGATCCAGGTGCTCGCCACCTGGAGCAGCGACACGGCACCCGACATCGATGCGGCGTTCCGCATCCTCGACGGCGGATGGGATGCCTACGCCGCCTGGCACCCGGGGCTCGGCGCTCGCTGAGTCAGTCGAGTCGTCTGCGGAACCAGACGTTCGCGTTGGGGTTGTCGTTGTAGGGGCGCGTCTCCCGGTATCCGCTCGCCCGGTAGAGCGACCCGGCGGCCTCGAGCGAGCGATTCGTGTCGAGCACCGCCTCGCGCGCGCCGAGCCGCGCGGCGTGCCGTTCGAGCTCCCCGAGCAGCGCCCGACCCCAGCCCCGGCCGCGTGCGGCCTCGCGCAGGTAGAGGTGCTTCACCTCCGCGCGGTGCGCATCCAGCATCCGGATGCCGCCGCAGCCGACGGGGGAGCCGGCCTCGACCACGAGGAAGACACCCGCGGGCTCGGTGAACCGGGCCGCATCGGGGAACACCGTGCGGTAGGCGCCCGCCTGCGGGTCGAAGCCGGCCGCGCGCGAGGCGAAGTACTCGGCGAGCAGCTCGTGCGCGTCGGCGTCGCCGACCGAAGCGACACGGAATACGGGGTCCATCCGCTCAGCCTAGATAGGCTGGGGGCATGGCGTACTCGGTCGCCGTCGTGGGCGCGACGGGCAGGATGGGCACACTCGCGACCCGACTGATCGAGCAGGCGCCCGACCTCGAGGTGCATGCGCTGCTCTCCTCGCGCGACACGATCGAGACCATCGCGGGGGCCGACCTCGTGCTCGACCTCACCCTTCCCGCGGTGTCGCCCACCGTCGTCGATGCGGCGATCGAGCGGGGCCTCCCGGTGCTCGTCGGAACCTCCGGCTGGACCGCCGAACGCCTCGCGCGGGTGCGCAGCCGCCTCGGCGAGGAGCCCGCCACGGGCGTCATCGTCATCCCGAACTTCTCGCTCGGCTCGGTGCTCGCCACGCGGCTCGCGACGATCGCTGCCCCCTACTTCGACTCGATCGAGATCATCGAGGCGCACCACGCGGGCAAGTCCGACTCCCCGTCGGGCACCGCCATCCGCACCGCCGAGCTGATCGGTGAGGCGCGCGCGGCGCGGGGACCGGTCGCGGCACCGCACGCCGACCAGCGCGCCCGCGGGCAGCAGGTGGCGAGTGTGCCGGTGCACAGCCTGCGGATGGACGGCGTGCTCGCCGAGCAGCAGGTGATCTTCGGCGGAGTCGGGGAGACGTTGCGGGTGAGCCACCAGACGGTGTCGGATGCCTCCTACGAGGCGGGCATCCTGCTCGCGTTGCGTGCGCTCCCCGCGACGCGCGGGCTCGTCGTCGGACTCGACGCGCTGCTCGGGCTCGACGGCGGCGCATGACGACGCGCATCGGCGTCGTCGTCATGGCGGCGCTGCTCGGGCTGTACCTCGTGTTCGCCGGGTACTACGCGACGGTGCTGTTCGGCACGGGGCAGCCGGTGGCCATCCTGATCGGCGTGGCGCTGCTCGCGATGGCGCTCATCGCCGCGGGTTTCATCGCGGCCGAGATCGTGTTCGGGGTCCGGGCGGAGCGGCTCGCCCGCAGGCTCGAGGCGGAGGGTGCGCTCCCGGCGGAGATGCTGCCGCTGCAGGCGAGTGGACGCGTCGACCGCGGGGCGGCCGACGCGGTGTTCCCCGGCTACGCGAGCGCGGTCGAGGACGACCCCGACGACTGGCGCGCGTGGTTCCGGCTCGCGCTCGCCTACGACGCATCCGGCGACCGTCGCCGCGCCCGCTGGGCGACGCGGCGCGCCATCCGTCTCGAGCGGGCTCCTCGCCTCTGACCCTGGGGCCAAACGCTGCAGCGTTCGGCCCGCCGCGACAGTCAACTCCGCCGCGGTGAGCCGAACGCTGCAGCGTTTGGCAGAGAGATCAGGCCAGACTCGCCTCGAGGGTGATCGGGATGCCGGCCAGCGCCTTCGAGACGGGGCAGTTCTCCTTCGCCTCGGCGGCGAGGCGCTCGAACTCGGCCACCTCGATGCCGACCACCTTGGCGCTCACCAGCAGGTGGCTGCCCGTGATGCCCTCGCCCGGCTGGAAGGTGACGGCCGCCGTGACCTGCAGGCTCTCCGGCGCGAACCCGGCACCGGCGAGCGCGTGCGCGAACGCCATCGAGAAGCACGCCGAGTGCGCGGCACCGAGCAGCTCCTCGGGGTTGGTGCGGCCGATCTCACCCTCCGCGCGCGCCGCCCAGGTCACCGGGAACTCGGCGGCGTCGCTCGAATCGAGGGAGGTCGTTCCCGATCCCTGGATCAGGTTGCCGAACCAGAGGGTGGTCGCTTCGCTCGTGACTGCCATGGGGGTCTCCTCCGCTCAGGTGGGGCACCGGCGCCCCGCATCCCCACTCTAGGTCGGGGCGCTAGGCGGTCGCAGCCTTGCGGATGAGCCCGGCCCGCACGAGCAGCAGGTAGAGCTGGCAGCCCAGGCAGTAGCCGAACGCCGCGTTGAGGAAGGCGGCGACGAACGCCGCGGCCGCCGCGACGACGAGCCCGTACGGCACCCCCGCGACGTGCAGCACGACACCGAGCAGGGTGACGAGGGCGCCGACACCCTGCGCGAAGGTCGGGGGAGCGGCATCCTCCCATTCGGTGGGAAGGGCGAGTCGCGGTCGGACGTAACGGCGGAAGATGAGCGACCACGGATTGCGTGCGACGCCCGCCGCGGCACTCCACACGAAGATGGCGGCGAGCACCACGAGCAGCAGGAACGCCGGCTGCACGAGCCGCTCGGCGAGCGTGGGTGCGACCCCCTCGACGAGACCCAGCGCCACGCCGACGAGCAGCAGCACGGAGGTCACGGTCGCGGTGAGGCGCGCACCGCGCGGGTCGATCCGGGTGGGTCGGGTCACGGCTGCTCCTCGGGTCAGACGGTCGCGGGGGTGCCGAGGAGATGCGCGAGCTCGGCCGTCACGGTGTCGCGGCGCACGGCACCGCCGATCCGGGCCCGCACCCGTCCGTCGCCGTCCAACACGAGCGTCGTCGGGGTCTGCAGGATGCCGAAGCGCGCCGTGAGCTCGGGGCGCTCCGCCACGTCGAGCTCCACATGCACGACGCCCGGGGAGGCATCAGCGACCTCGTGGAGCACGCGCGCGGTCGCCCGGCACGGGGTGCAGTACTCGCTGGAGAACTGCACGAGCGTCGCGGCGGGCGCGAGCTCGACGCCCTCGATCGCCACGGCATCCGGCCGGGTGCGGCGCACCCGCCCCTGCCCGGCACGCCAGGCGAGTCCCGCGCCGGTCGCCAGCGCGACGAGCGCGACCACGAGAGCGAGAGCGGCGAGCGGATGCATGGCGACACGGTAGCCGGGCTCGCCCTGGCGAGAGCGCACTGTGACATCGCGTGACGTCCCGTGACGCGGCGCGGCGATGTGCGCTGCTCGGCGGGCCCGGATATCGTGAGGGCCGTGCCGGAGACCACGAGCGACGCGACCCCCATCCAGTTCCGTTCCGACATGACGGTCGAACTCGTGCGCGCGAGCGCCCACGACTCGGATGTGCTGTTCGCGGCACGCGTCTCGACGCAGGGCGAGAAGACCCTCGACGCCGCCGCATCCGGGGCCGAGGCGACCGACCGCGACCGCGGTCTCATCAACTACCTCATGCGCGACCGTCACGGCTCGCCCTTCGAGCACAACTCGATGACCTTCTACGTGCAGGCGCCGATCTTCGTGTTCCGCGAGTTCATGCGCCACCGCATCGCCTCCTACAACGAGGAGTCCGGCCGCTACCGCGAGCTGCGTCCGGTGTTCTACGTGCCGGGCCCCGAGCGCCGTCTCGTTCAGGTGGGCAAGCCGGGCGCCTACGACTTCGTCGAGGGCAGCCCGGAGCAGTCGGCCCTCGCGGTCGCGGAGTCCCAGGCGGCGGCGACCTTCGCCTACGAGTCGTACCAGCGGATGCTGGCGGCAGGCATCGCGCGTGAGGTCGCCCGCGGCGTGCTGCCCGTGTCGACCTACTCCTCGATGTACGTCACCATGAACGCCCGCTCGCTCATGAACTTCCTGTCGCTGCGCACCAAGCACCCCGACTCGCACTTCCCCTCCTTCCCGCAGCGCGAGATCGAGCTGGTGGCGGAGCAGATGGAGGCGTTCTGGGCCGAGCTCATGCCGCTCACGCATGCCGCGTTCCAGGCGGGCGGGCGCGTCGCGCCGTAGCGCATCCGCGGGCGCCGCCTACTGCAGCGACGAGGTCAAGCGCATGAGCGAGTCGAGGGCGCGGGATCGCGCGGGGCGGCGCACCCACTCGTCGAGGGTGAGTTCGCGCGACGTGGCGCGGTAGGCGTCCTCCACCTCGCGCAGCGCGTCGACGAAGGTGCGGCCCTGCACGAGCAGGGAGACCTCCATGTTGAGGCTGAACGAGCGGATGTCCATGTTGGATGAGCCGATCACCGCGAGGTCGTCGTCGATCGAGAAGTGCTTGGAGTGCAGCACCGTCGGCGGTGGGTAGAGGTGGATGCGCACCCCGGCGCGCAGCAGCGCCTCGTAGTAGGAGCGCTGCGCGTGGTACACCATGAACTGGTCGCCGATCTCGGAGACGAACAGCTCGACGGCGACGCCGCGCGCGGCGGCGGTCAGGATCGCGAGCTGCGTCGACTCGTCTGGCACGAAATAGGGGCTCGTGATCGAGATGCGCTCGCGTGCGTTCTGCAGCAGGTAGACGAAGAGCTTCAGGTTGTTGTCGTTCTCGAAGCTCGGGCCGCTCGGCACGACCTGCGCGTCGAGCAGCTCCGCGGATGCCGTGGCAGGCACCGTGATGGGCGTCTCGTCGAGCGGCAGCAGCTCCTGGGTCTCGCTGTACCAGTCCGTCACGAAGACCGCGTCGAGCTCCCGCACGACGGGGCCTTCGACACGCACCATGAGCTCCTTCCAGTGCAGCCCGCGGCGCAGGTTCTTGGGTTTCAGGTAGCTCGAGTCGATGAGGTTGAGCGAGCCGGTCCAGCCGATCCGCCCGTCGACGGTCACCAGCTTGCGGTGGTTGCGCAGGTCGGCGCGCTGCCACTGGCCGCGGAGGGGGCGCAGCGGCAGCATCGCGCGCCACTCGGCTCCCGCATCCGCGAGGGCGGCGAGGGTCGCCCGCCGGTGCGGGTAGAGGAAACCGGAAAGGTGGTCGGAGAGCACGCGCACCGTGACGCCGCGCGCCGAGGCACGACCGAGCGCCTCGATGAACGGGCGGGTGGTGTCGTCGAGCACGAGGATGAAGAACTCGACGTGCACGGTGGAGCTCGCCGCGTCGATGTCGACGATCATCCGGCGGAACGTCTCCGCGTAGTCGCCTTCGAGCGCGGCCCGGGTGCCGCCGACGACGGGCAGCGCACCGAGCGTGAGATTCAGCCGGGCGGCGGAGGCGAGCGACTCGGGCCACTCGTCACGGTGCCCGACCTCCCACTCGCCTGGGGTGCGTTCGAGCATCCGCCGGTTCACCTCGAGCTGCTGCTCCCGCCGCCGTCGCGGCAGGCGCCCCGCCCCGACGATCAGGAACCAGAGGATGCCGACGACGGGGATGAACGCGATCGCGAGGATCCAGGCGATCGCGGCCGATGGACTCCGGCGCGCCGAGATGTACAGCGCCGCGGTGAGCACGACGAGGGCGTGCGCGGCCGTCAGCAGCAGCGCGAGGCCTTCAGGGCTCACTTGGCGTCCTGGATCGGCATCACGACCTTCTTGACGATCAGCACGAGCGATGCCGACACCGGGCAGGCGACGAGCGCGCCGAGCAGCCCGAGCAGGGTGCCGCCGACGAGTGCGCCGATCAGCACGAGTGATCCGGGGATCTGGATCGCCTTCCCGACGATCCGCGGCGTGAGCACGTAGGCCTCGACCTGCATGTAGACCAGCAGCGCGATGAGGGTGATGAGTCCCGCGGTCGGCGAGGTGAAGAACGCCACGGTCGTGCAGATGATCGTCGAGATCACCGAGCCGACGAGCGGGATGAAGGTGATCGGCAGGGCGAGCGCGGCGAGCAGCCCCGCATAGCGCACACCGGCCGAGCTCAGCACGATGAAGGTGACCAGCGCGTTCATGATCGCGAGGATCACCATGCCGTTGAGGTACTTGCCGACCGAGGTGATGATCTGATCCGCGAGCTCGCGGAAGCCCCCGCGGCGGCTCGCGGGGACGAGCCGCACGAGCGCCTCCTTCATCTGGTCGTGCCCGATCACGAAGTACAGGGTGAGTGCGACGACGAAGATCACCGAGAAGACGCCGTTGACGACGCCCATCCCGACGCGGAGGGCGCCGCCGCCGACCGTGAGCCAGAATCCGGGATCGGCGAGCGTCTCCTGCAGGAGGGCGACGAATCCGGTGAGGGCGCCGCCGAAGCTCGCGTTGAGGGAGATGAACCAGTCCTGCTCCTCGATCCGGTCGAGCCCCGCGGGCAGGAACGCGATGAGGTTGCCGAGCTCGTCGACGACGACGGGCACCACGAGCCAGACGAGCACGCCGACCAGCAGCAGGAACCCGGCGAGCACGATGAGCAGCGCGACGACCTTCGACATGCCGGTGCGCTCGAGTCGCGAGATGATCGGTTTCAGCCCGAGCGAGATGAACAGCGCCAGGAAGATCAGGGTGAGGGCCTGCGCGAGGGATGCCACCGCGAAGCCGAGCGCGAGGGCGAGCAGTACGCCCGTGGCCGCGACGAATCCGAAGCGGAAGGGGCCCGCCTGCAGCAGGCGCGGGGTGGTGTCCATGTGTGCCCCCTCCGGGCTCGATGTGCTGCTGCTCACCCTAGAGCCCGCGCTCGTGCGACGGGAGCGGGCGCACCCACTAGCCTGGAGACCGTGTCGACGCCAGAGAATCCCTTCGGACAGGTGCTCGTCGCGCTCGTGACCCCGTTCACGGCCGACGGCGAGGTGGACTGGGCCGACGTCGAGAAGCACGTCGAGCACGTCGTGACGCACGGTGCCGACGGCATCGTGGTGACCGGCACGACGGGCGAGACCTCGACCCTGACCGACCCGGAGAAGATCAGGCTCGTCGAGGTCGCCAAGGATGTCGCGGCCGGTCGCGCCAAGATCATCACGGGCGGCGGGTCCAACGAGACGGCGCACGCCATCGAGCTCTACAAGAAGAGCGAGAAGGCGGGGGCGGACGGCATCATGATCGTCACCCCGTACTACAACAAGCCCACCCAGGCGGGCATCCTCACCCACTTCCGGATGGTCGCGGACGCCACCGAGCTGCCCGTCATCCTCTACGACATCCCGGGGCGCACCGGCGTGCCGATCAAGTACGAGACGATCCTGCGGGCCGCGAAGCACCCCAACATCCGCGCCGTCAAGGATGCCAAGGGCGACCTCAGCGAGGTGAGCCGGGTGATGAACCAGACCGATCTCATGTACTTCGCGGGCGACGACGCGAACGCCCTGCCGACCCTCGCGATCGGTGGCACCGGCCTCATCGGCGTCACCGCCAACATCGCGCCCGCGCCCTACCGCACCATGGTCGACGCGGTGAACGCGAACGACCTGCGCACGGCGACCGAGGCGCACCGCGCGCTCGAGCCGCTCGTGCGGGCCACCATGACCCACGTGCCAGGCACCGTCGCGACCAAGTACATCCTGCACGGCCTGGGCCGCATCTCGAGCCCCCGGGTGCGTCTGCCGCTCGTCGGCCCCGAGGAGTCGGAGGCCGCCCTCATCGAAGACGAGATCGCCCTCGTGAAGCACATCGACGGCGTCGACTTCAGCAACTTCCGCCCCGACCGGAACGCGGCCGCAGGCGGCGCGCTCCCCAAGGTCGCCGGCACCACCCGCTAGACCCCAGGGAGGCCCCATGGCCATCGACGTCGTCGCCCCGCCGGAGCTGGAATCCGGCACTCTCCGCATCGTCCCGCTCGGCGGGGTGGGCGAGATCGGGCGCAACATGACCGTCTACGAGATCGACGGCAAGCTGCTCATCATCGACGCGGGCGTGCTGTTCCCCGAAGAGAACCACCCGGGCGTCGACCTGATCCTGCCGGACTTCGACCCCATCCGGGATCGCCTCGACGACGTGCTGGCCGTCGTGCTCACCCACGGCCACGAGGACCACATCGGCGCGGTGCCCTACCTGTTGAAGCTGCGCGGCGACATCCCGCTCTACGGCTCGCGGCTCACGCTCGCCCTCGTCGAGGCGAAGCTCAAGGAGCACCGCATCGCCCCCGTCTCGCAGGTCGTGGTCGAGGGCGGACGCACGAGCCTCGGTCCCTTCGAACTCGAGTACGTCGCCGTCAACCACTCGATCCCGGATGCGCTCGCCGTCGTCGTGCGCACGGCCGCCGGCCTCGTGCTGCACACGGGCGACTTCAAGATGGACCAGTTGCCGCTCGACGAGCGCATCACCGACCTGCGCGCCTTCGCCCGGCTCGGCGAGGAGGGGGTCGACCTCTTCCTGCCCGATTCGACGAACGCCGACGTGCCGGGGTTCACGCCGCTCGAGCGCGACATCGGCCCCGTGATCGAGAGCGTCATCGCGAAGGCGCGCAGGCGCGTCATCGTGGCGAGCTTCTCGAGCCACGTGCACCGCGTCGAACAGGTGCTGCACGCCGCGGCGGCCAACGGGCGTGTCGTCGCCCTGGTCGGGCGGTCGATGATGCGCAACATGGGGATCGCCGCCGAGCTCGGCTACCTCAAGGTGCCCGAGGGCGTGCTGGTCGACCTCAAGACGGCGCTCGAACTCCCCGACGACCGTGTGGTCTTCATGAGCACGGGCTCGCAGGGGGAGCCGATGGCGGTGCTCGCGCGGATGGCGAACAACGACCACCGCATCGAGGTCGGCCGCGGCGACACCGTGATCCTCGCCTCCAGCCTCATCCCGGGCAACGAGAACGCGGTCTACCGCGTGATCAACGGGCTCACCAAGCTCGGGGCGAAGGTCGTGCACAAGGGCAACGCGAAGGTGCACGTCTCGGGCCACGCGGCCGCGGGTGAACTGCTCTACTGCTACAACATCCTGCAGCCGCGCAACGTCTTCCCGGTGCACGGCGAGTACCGTCAGCTCACCGCCTCGGCGGAGTTGGCGATCGAGACCGGTGTGCCGCGCGACAACACGATCATCGGCGAGAACGGTGTCGTCATCGACCTGCGGGGCGGCCTCGCCCGGGTCGTCGGCCAGCGGGATGTCGGCTACGTCTACGTCGACGGCTCGACCGTCGGGGAGATCACCGACGCCGACCTGAAAGACCGCCGCATCCTCGCGGAGGAGGGCTTCATCTCGATCTTCGTGGCGATCGACCGCCAGACCGGCAAGGTCATCGTGGGCCCCGAGATCCAGGCTCGTGGTTTCGCCGAGGACCAGTCGGTCTTCGACGACGTGCGTCCGCAGATCGTCGCGGCCCTCGCCGAGGCGGCGCGCAACGGGGTCAACGACCAGCACGGCTACAGCCAGGCGGTGCGCCGCACGGTCGGACGCTGGGTCAACACCCAGCACCGCCGTCGCCCGATGATCATCCCCGTCGTGATCGAAGCCTGACGCACCCCCGGAGCCGTCAGGGGCATCCCTGAGCCGTCCCCGAATCCACCCCGAGGATGACGGCCGGAGTGCGGTCGGTGTCCTAGCGTCGTCATGGGCGACGCCTGAGCGCTTCCGAACGTTGGGATGCGAACCGTGGGCGGCGCTGCTTGGCTGGGTCCGGGCGTGTCGTGAGGCGCGCCATCCGTACGTCGACAGGAGGGACGCGTGAGCGTCGCGCGCCGATGGGTCTTCCCCATCATCTGGATGGTCATCTTCGCCCTGATCGGGGCCGCACTCGTGAAGCTGGCGTTCTTCGCCGATTCGAGCACAGAGGCGAGCCCCGAGGTGCCGACGGGGATGGTCACCGACCCGACGACGGTCGTGTCGACCGGAACCGTGCGCAACGACGTGACGATCGACGGCACGGTGGCTGCGGATGCCGCGGTGCCGGCGCGTTCGGCGATCTCCGGTGAGGTGCGCAAGGTCTCCGTCGCGGCGGGGCAGTCGGTCGAGGCGGGTGCCGAGCTCGCGCAGATCCGCGGGACGAACGAGGACGGGACCAACAAGTGGTCGGTCGTGAAGGCGCCGATCTCCGGCACGATCACGACCTTCACGCTGCTGGTCGGCCAGCAGCTGGGCCTCGGCGACACCGTCGCGCAGATCGCCCCCGCCACCTTCAGCGTGACCGCGAGCCTCGCCCCCGAGCAGCAGTACCGCCTCACCACCCAGCCGACCGAGGCGCAGGTGACGATCACGGGCGGGCCTGCGCCGTTCACCTGCACGGGCCTCACCATCACGGCGGCGGCGGCCCCTGCTGCGGGCGATCCGAGCAACCCGGGCAGCGGCTCCTCCTCGGTGGCGACGGTGCGCTGCGCCGTTCCCGCGGATGTGCGGGTGTTCGCGGGGCTCGCCGCCAAGGTCACGATCGCGGGCGGGGTCGCCGAGAACGTTCTCGTCATCCCGACCACCGCCGTCGAGGGCGGCAGCGGCACGGGTGTCGTCTACGTGCCGGCCGAGGGCGGCGGCGATCCGGAGAAGCGCGACGTGACCCTCGGGATCTCAGACGGGACGCAGGTCGAGGTGACCGGCGGTCTCGCGGAGGGTGACACCATCCTGCAGTTCGTGCCCGGTGCACCGGCGGATCCCAACCAGGGCATGGGCGGCGGCGTCATGATGGGCATGGGGGGCTGAGGGTGAGCTTCCTCCGGCTCGAGCAGGTGACCCGCTCGGTCGAGCTTCCCGACGGGTCGCGCCTCGACATCCTGCGCGGCATCGACCTCGAGGTGGCTGTCGGCGATCACGTGAGCATCGTCGGGCGTTCCGGCAGCGGCAAGTCGACGCTGCTCAACATCCTCGGCCTCATCGACTCGCCCACGAGCGGCAGCCTCGAGTTCGACGGCGTGCCCCTCGAGAAGCTCCGGATGGGCGCGCGCGACCGTCGGCGGGGGCGCGACGTCGGCTTCATCTTCCAGCAGTTCAACCTGCTGCCGCGCCGCACGGCGCTCGAGAACGTCATGACGCCGCTGCTCTACGCGAGCGGCAAGCAGTTCTGGCGGCGGGAGCGGCTCGCGAGCGAGATGCTCGACCGGGTGGGTCTCGGTGCACGCCTCCGCTCGACACCCGACCAGCTCTCGGGCGGTGAGCAGCAGCGCGTCGCGATCGCGCGGGCGCTCGTGCGCGGTCCGCGGCTGATCCTCGCCGACGAGCCCACCGGTGCCCTGGATGTGGAGACCGGAGCGCAGGTGATGGCACTGCTCGACGAGGTCGCCGAGGCCACCGGTGCCGCGCTCATCACGATCACCCACGACCCCAACATCGCCTCGCTTGCGCGCCGCCACTACCGGCTCGACAAGGGCATCCTCTCGGCGGCGGACGACGCGAGCGCGGGGCTTGCCGAGTTCGTCGAGGTGGCCAGGTGAGCGCCGGGACGGCCTTCGTCGGATCGATCGTCGAGGCCTGGTCGGAACTGCGCGTGCACCGCACCCGCGTGCTGCTGAGCCTCATCGGGGTCGGCGTCGCGGTGGCAGCGCTCACCGTGGTGGTCGCCGGCGGTGCGATCGCCACCCAGGTCACGACCGAGCAGTCGGAGCGCTGGGGCGGGCGCCCCGCCACCTACCAGGTGCAGGCCTACAACACGACGACAGGCCAGCAGGCGCAGGGCGGCGACTTCGAGACGGCACTGGCCGAGGCTGCCACGCGCTACGACATCCGCTACTACTCGCGGATGACGCAGGACTCGATCCAGGTGCAGCTCCCCGACGGCGTCTACAGCGTGTCGATCACGGCCGTCGACCAGCCGGATGCGGCCATCCATCGTCGCCAGCTGATGGAGGGCGAGTGGTTCACGGATCGAGACGCCACCCGGCTCGCGCCCGCGGTGATCATCTCGAGCGACCTCTGGGCGCGCCTCGGCTCGCCGCCGCTGGCCACGCACCCGACGCTCGACGTGGTGACCGCGGAACGCAACGTCACCGCGGTCGTCACCGGGATCGTCGAGTCCTCGCCCGACATGCAGGGGCAGGACCTCAGCGCCTACATGCTGCACGATGCGTTCACCGACGCCCGCTTGTCGCAGACTCCGCCCGAACAACGCTATTCACAGTACGAGTTCTGGGTTCCCACGGAGGCCGGGGATGCGCTCTCGGAGCGCATCACCTCCGACGTGCGCTCGGCGCTCGGCAAGGGCTGGGATGTCAACGTCTACCGCAGCGACTACCTGGCCAACTCGACCGAGGACCCGCTGATCGTGCTCAAGCTCGCGGTCGGCGGCGTCGCGGTGCTCGTGCTGCTGCTCGGCGCGCTCGGGCTCGTCAACATCGCGCTCGTGACGGTGCGGCATCGCATCCGGGAGATCGGCATCCGGCGCAGCTTCGGGGCCACGGCTGGCCGGGTGTTCTTCTCGGTCATGATGGAGTCGGTCGTGGCGACCTTCGTGGCGGGCGCGGTCGGCGTGCTGATCGCGGTGGCGCTCATCAAGAACCCGTGGGTGACCGCCTGGCTCGACGGCTACCTGCAGGATGTGCCGGCCTTCCCCGTGGAGGCTGCCGTCGTGGGGCTCGTGGCGGCGACCGCCGTCGGCGCGCTCGCGGGGCTGCTGCCGGCGCTCGTCGCGGTGCGCGTCAAGGTGATCGACGCGCTGCGGCTCTAGCTGCCCGCCTCAGCTCGCCTCGCCTCGCCTCAAGCCATGTTGCGGTTTCGGCGCAATGTGCCGCGCACGCGGCCCACATTGCGCCGAAACCGCAACATAGCGGATGCGGTGGGTGTCGCTCCCGGGCCGTGTCGCTCGCCGCGGATACCGTGAACCCATGGCCACGAGCACCCGGTCGACCTCGTCGCGCGCCCGCACGAGCAGCGCCTCGCGCGCCTCGTCGTCGCGTTCGGCCTCGCGCGGTCCGCAGGGCACCAAGAAGCTGCCGGTCGCACAGCAGAAGCCGGGCCTGCTGACCGCCGCCTGGATGGGCCTCGCCCACGTCGTCGGCGGTGCCGCGCGACTCTTCGGCAAGGAGGGCCTCGCGAAGGACGAGCGCCGCGACGGGGTGCCCTTCCTGTTCTTCCTGCTCGCGATCGCCACGGCGGTCGTCGAGTGGTTCGCGCCGTCGAGCGACGTCGCCCGCGCCCTCGACAACTTCGGATTCGGCGGACTGCTCGGTCGGGTCGCCTTCGCGCTGCCGGTCATCCTGCTCGTGCTCGCGGTCTGGCTGTTCCGGCATCCGTCGAGCGTGCACGACAACGGCCGGATCGGCGTCGGGCTCGTGCTGATGCTCACGAGCCTCGCGGCGCTCTGCCAGGTCTTCGGCGGCCTGCCGAGCCCCTCGGATGGTGCCGCGGCGCTGTCGGCGGGAGGCGGCATCATCGGCTGGGTCGTCACCTGGCCGCTCGTCGTCATCGGGGCGCCGTGGGCTGCGGCCCTCCTCGCCTTCGGTGCGCTCGCCCTCTCGCTCTTCATCCTCACCAAGACGCCGCCGAACCGCATCGGCCAACGTCTGCGTGAGCTGTACGCGTACCTCTTCGGTGCCGAACTCGCTGAGCCCGGCGAGAAGCCCGACAAGCCCGCCAAGGTGAAGAAGGGCGCGGGCGACACCGCGACCGACGAGCTCGGCACGATGTCCGATCTCGGCTTCGAGCCCGAGAACCCCGAGTCGATGCCGTGGTGGCGCCGCAACAAGCCCGCCGCCGAGTCGCCCGCCTTCGACACCCCGGTGCTCGGGCGTGAGCTCGAGACCGAGATCGTCGACCCGCTGCCGTCTCCCGCGGATGACGACTTCGACGTCGAGCTCCTCGAGGAGCTCGTGCGCGCCGAGGATGCGGTGAAGCGGTTCACGGGCGAGGTCGACACGAGCGCCACGGCGTTGCGCGACGACTCCGGACTGCTTCCCGGCTTCGGCACGGCGAGCGAGCGGGGCGGAGCGGGCGAGTTCGCGGATGCCGCGCCCGCCGCGAAGCGCACGCCCCCCGCGGCGCGCCCCTACCGGCTGCCCGCGGCATCCGCGCTCGGGGCAGGCACCCCGCCCAAGGCCCGCACGGCCGTCAACGACGAGATGATCGCCGCCATCACGAGCGTGCTGACCCAGTTCCAGGTGGATGCGAAGGTCACCGGATTCACCCGCGGTCCCTCGGTGACCCGCTACGAGATCGAGCTCGGCCACGGCGTCAAGGTCGAGCGCGTCACGGCGCTCAGCCGCAACCTCTCCTACGCGGTCGCCTCGAACGAGGTCAACATCCTCTCGCCGATCCCGGGCAAGAGCGCGATCGGCGTCGAGATCCCCAACCGCGACCGCGAGATCGTCTCGCTCGGCGACGTGCTGCGCTCCGGTGCGGCCGCGAAGTCGAACCACCCCCTCACGATCGGCCTCGGCAAGGACGTCGAGGGCGGCTTCGTCGTGGCGAACCTCGCCAAGATGCCGCATCTGCTGGTCGCCGGCTCCACCGGCTC
The DNA here is from genome assembly GCA_003243275.1 of Leifsonia xyli. Classification (GTDB taxonomy): domain Bacteria; phylum Actinomycetota; class Actinomycetes; order Actinomycetales; family Microbacteriaceae; genus Homoserinibacter. Next base: position 313,139 of record QFQR01000006.1, read on the forward strand.
GGGCAAGTCGAGCTTCATCAACTCGATGATCACCTCGGTGCTCATGCGGGCGAAGCCCGCCGAGGTGCGGATGGTGCTCGTCGACCCGAAGCGCGTCGAGCTCGCCGCCTACCAGGGCGTGCCGCACCTGATCACCCCCATCATCACGAACCCGAAGAAGGCGGCGGAGGCGCTGCAGTGGGTCGTGAAGGAGATGGACATGCGCTACGACGACCTCGCGTCGTTCGGCTTCCGTCACATCGACGACTTCAATCGGGCCGTGCTCGCCGACGAGATCGTGCTGCCCGCGGGCTCGGAGCGCGTGCTGCAGCCCTATCCGTACCTCCTCGTCGTCGTCGACGAGCTCGCCGACCTCATGATGGTCGCCCCGCGCGACGTCGAGGACTCGATCGTGCGCATCACGCAGCTCGCGCGCGCCTCCGGCATCCACCTCGTGCTCGCGACCCAGCGGCCCTCGGTCGACGTCGTCACGGGCCTCATCAAGGCGAATGTGCCGTCGCGGCTCGCCTTCGCGGTGTCGAGCATGACCGACAGCCGCGTCATCCTCGACCAGCCGGGCGCCGACAAGCTCATCGGTCAGGGCGACGGGCTCTTCCTGCCGATGGGCGCCTCGAAGGCGATCCGCGTGCAGGGCGCCTGGGTCACCGAGGACGAGATCCACGCCGTCGTCACGCACGTCACCGAGCAGGCGCGCCCCGAGTACCGCGAGGATGTCGCGGCGGTCGTCGAGAAGCGCGAGGTGGATGCCGACATCGGCGACGATCTCGAGCTCCTCCTCGAGGCCACGACCCTCGTCGTGAACACGCAGTTCGGCTCCACCTCGATGCTGCAGCGCAAGCTCCGCGTGGGCTTCGCGAAGGCCGGCCGGCTCATGGATCTGCTCGAGTCGCGCGAGATCGTCGGCCCGTCGGAGGGGTCCAAGGCGCGCGATGTGCTCGTCACGCCCGAGCAGTTGCCGGGCATCCTGGCGCAGTTGCGCGGCGACCCCGGCACGGCTCCAGCGGGGGCTGCTCCGGCATCCGCGGCGATCCCACCCCACGACGCCGTCGAGGCTCAGTTCGACGGCTATCCTGTGGAGGAGGGCGACTCGGACGAGGATGCCTGGGGCCTGACCGGCAGGGAGTAGCGCGTGTCCGTGACCGATCCCACGCCGGATCCTGCAGCCGCGAAGCGACGTCCGAACCCGATGCGCGGTCGCGTCGTGAGCCCGGGGGACACCCCGGCGAGCATGGGCAACATCGCCAACATCATCACCGTCGTGCGCATCCTGCTCGCGCCCGTGTTCGTGTGGCTCATGGTGCTCGACGGCGGCGAGCTCGGCCTCTGGCGCTGGGTTGCGGGGTTCCTGTTCATCCTGTCGATCACGACCGACTCGGTCGACGGCTTCCTCGCCCGCCGCAACAACCTCGTCACCGACTTCGGCAAGCTCGTCGACCCGATCGCCGACAAGATCCTGGTGGGGGCCGCGCTCGTGACCCTGTCGGTGCTCGGCGAACTGTGGTGGTGGGTCACGATCGTGATCCTCGTGCGCGAGTTCGGCATCACGATCTTCCGGTTCCTCATGTTGCGTGACCACGTGATCCCGGCGGGCACGCTCGGCAAGCTCAAGACGGTCGTGCAGTCGGTCGCCGTCTCCTTCGCCCTCGTGCCGCTCTGGGCGGTGCTCGGCGACTGGATGCTGTGGGTGAACTACGTGCTGATGGGCGCGGCACTCGCGCTCACCGTGGTGAGCGGTGCGCAGTACCTGTGGGACGCCTGGCGGGTGACGCGGGCGGCACGATGAGCGTTCCGCTCGCCGCACGGATCGTCGCCGAACTCGCCCGTCGGGGGGAGCGCGTGGCCCTTGCGGAGTCGCTGACCGGCGGCCTGCTCACCTCGGCCCTCGTCGACATCCCGGGGGCGTCCGCGGTGGTCTCCGGGGGAGTGGTCGCCTACGCGACCCCGCTCAAGACGGCCCTGCTGGGGGTCGATCCCGAGTTGCTCGCGGAACGCGGCGCGATCGATCCGGATGTCGCGGCTCAGATGGCAGGCGGGGTGCGGCATCGCTTCGCGCTCGACGGGGTCCCGGCGAGTTTCGGGTTGGCGACGACGGGGGCGGCCGGCCCCGAGCCGCAGGACGGGCAGTCTCCCGGAACCGTCTGGGTCGCCCTCGCGGACGAGGAGGGCACCATCCGCACCGAGCACGTGCTGATCGTCGGCGACCGTGCCGTGGTGCGCAGCGAGGCGGTGCGAGCCGCTCTGGGGCTCCTCGCGGAGCGGCTCGGCATCCCGGCGGAATAGCCTCGGTTTCGATCTCGTTACACGTGGTGACTTCACGGCGGTATCCGAGCAAGCAGGATTTAGAGTTTCTGCAAGCCCCGGGGTAATCTGGGCCACCCGATCGGCACCCGCAGGTCAGAGACAGGAGGAACACCACATGGTTCTGGTTCGACAGGAACTCGGCGATGTCCTCCGCGACTTCCGACTCCAGAAGGCGATGACGCTGCGTCAGGTCGCGGGTCGCGCGAGCGTTGCGCTCGGCTATCTGAGTGAGGTGGAGCGCGGCCAGAAGGAGGCCAGTTCCGAGATCCTCGCCTCGGTCGCGGATGCGCTCGACACCCCCGTCTCGGTGATCATGCGGGAGGTCGGCGACCGGCTCGCGGTGCTCGAGGGGCTCAGCTCGGTTCCCGACACGCTTCCCGACGAGCTCGTCGCGGAGTTCGACGCCGACCTCGCGATCCGCTGAAACTCAGCGAGTTCCACCGGGCCGTCGCGGACGAGTTCGGCGCGTTCGGGCGTGTGCTGGTGCGCGACTCGGTGATCGTCGCGCTCGGAAACCGCACACCCGAGGCGGCGCTTGAGGCGGGGATCCCCGCCGGCGAGGTGTGGCTTGCGCTGTGCCGCGCCCAGGAGGTTCCGCGCGAGCGCTGGCATGGCGCGGGTCTTGTCGATCCTCGCGCCTGAGTTCTCCGCGCGCGACACGCCGCGTGCTTCTCGAACATCGTTTCGAGTGTAGGTAGTCTCCTCCACAGGATCTGTCGAAGAGTGGTTGTTGACAGTTTCGCCCGTCGCTGACATCGGATGTCGGTGGCCGGGCGTAGCGTCGGCGACGTCACCGAGATGGAGACACCAGCCCTGCCGCGAGAGCCCCGACCTTGTTCCACCGGTCGGCGAAGGAGCGGCAGTCGATGGGCGCATGGAACACGACACAGAAGGAGACCGGGCACATGCCTACACCTGCAGACCGCGAGAAGGCCCTCGAGGTGGCCCTCGCTCAGATCGATCGCCAGTTCGGCAAGGGAACCGTCATGCGACTCGGCAGCGACGAGCGCGCGCCCGTCGCCGTCATCCCGACGGGTTCCATCGCGCTCGACGTGGCGCTCGGCATCGGGGGCCTGCCCCGAGGCCGCATCGTCGAGATCTACGGCCCGGAGTCCTCGGGTAAGACGACGCTCACGCTGCACGCCATCGCGAACGCGCAGCGCGCGGGGGGCATCGCCGCCTTCATCGACGCGGAGCACGCGCTCGACCCCGAGTACGCCCAGAAGCTCGGCGTCGACATCGACGCGCTGCTCGTCTCCCAGCCCGACACGGGGGAGCAGGCGCTCGAGATCGCCGACATGCTCGTGCGCTCGGGCTCGATCGACCTCATCGTCGTCGACTCGGTCGCCGCACTCGTGCCGAAGGCCGAGATCGAGGGTGAGATGGGCGACAGCCACGTCGGCCTCCAGGCGCGCCTCATGTCGCAGGCGCTCCGCAAGCTCACGGGTGGGCTCAACCAGACCCAGACCACCATGATCTTCATCAACCAGCTGCGCGAGAAGATCGGTGTCTTCTTCGGAAGCCCCGAGACCACCGCGGGCGGCAAGGCGCTCAAGTTCTACGCCTCGGTGCGCCTCGACATCCGTCGGATCGAGACGCTGAAAGACGGCACGGAGGCGGTCGGCAACCGCACGCGCGTCAAGGTCGTCAAGAACAAGATGGCCCCGCCCTTCAAGCAGGCCGAGTTCGACATCCTCTACGGTGTCGGCATCTCGCGCGAGGGGAGCCTCATCGACTACGGCGTCGAGCACGAGATCGTGCGCAAGTCGGGCGCCTGGTACACCTACGACGGCGATCAGCTGGGGCAGGGCAAGGAGAACGCGCGCAGCTTCCTGATCGAGAACCCCGACATGGCTGCCGAGATCGAGCAGAAGATCCTCCTGAAGCTCGGCGTCGGCGCTGCGGCGAAGGCCGCCCAGGCGACGGCCGACAACGTCGACTCGCTCGAGCCGAAGCTCGCGGCCCGCAAGGCCTCGGGCGAGTAGCCCCGCGCGAACCACGGAGCATGAACATGGACGAGACCGACGGCCGTCTGGCCCCCGTCAGCTACCTCTTCGGTGACCGGCCGTCGGTCTCGCCCGAACCATCCGCGGCCCGTCATGAATCGCCGGGCGGGGGTGACCCGGGCTGGACCGACGAGTGGGGCAGCGAGGTCGACGACGCCCGCGCGCGCTTGGGCGACGCCGAACGCGAGGCGCAGCTCGACGCCGAACGGATCTCGCTCAAGGCGCTGTCACGCCGCGATGTCTCGCGTCGCGAGCTCGAACGTACGCTGCGTGACGCCGGCATCGACGAGGAGGGTGTCGCGCGTGAGTGCGATCGACTGGCCCGGGTGGGTCTGCTCGACGACGGCGCACTCGCCCAGAAGCTCGTGGCGATCCTCCAGGAGCGCAAGGGGCTCGGGCGCACCGCGATCGCGGCGGAGCTCACCCGGCGTCTGCTCGCTCCCGCCGCGATCGAGTACGCACTCGATCTCGTCGACACGGGCGATGAGTTGGCCCGGGCGCGTGAGCTCGCACGCAAGCGCGCTGCGCAGCTGGGGGGACTCGACCGCGAGACCGCTGCGCGGCGCCTCAGCGCATTCCTCGCGCGGCGCGGCTACTCGGGCAGCACCGTGCGCGCAGCGGTCGACGAGGCGCTGTCGGCGCGCCCCGCCTCCCTCGTCCGCTTCCGCTGAGGAGCGCGACGGGGAGCGCGACGTAGACTGGCGGCACCATGAGCCTGCTCGATGCTGCCATTCAGGATCGGCCCCGCACCGGGCCGCGCACCTACGAGGTGCGCACCTTCGGCTGCCAGATGAACGCGCACGACTCCGAACGGCTCTCGGGATCGCTCGAAGCCGCCGGGTATGTGCGTGCGACCGACGGCGACGCCGACATCGTCGTCATCAACACCTGCGCCGTGCGCGAGAACGCCGACAACAAGCTCTACGGAACCCTCGGGCATCTCGCGAACACCAAACGCCGGCATGACGGCATGCAGATCGCGGTGGGCGGCTGCCTCGCCCAGAAGGACAAGGCCGTCATCCTCGAGAAGGCGCCGTGGGTCGACGTCGTGTTCGGCACCCACAACATGGGTGCGCTGCCGACGCTCCTCGAGCGCGCGCGGCACAACGGAGAGGCGCAGCTCGAGATCCTCGAGTCGCTCGAGGTCTTCCCGTCGACCCTGCCGACCCGGCGCGAGAACAGCTACTCCGGATGGGTGTCGATCTCGGTCGGCTGCAACAACACCTGCACCTTCTGCATCGTGCCCTCCCTCCGCGGCAAGGAGAAGGACCGCCGCCCCGGCGACATCCTCGCCGAGATCGAGGCGCTCGTCGCCGACGGCGCCATCGAGGTGACGCTGCTCGGACAGAACGTGAACTCTTACGGCGTCGAGTTCGGCGACCGTCAGGCCTTCGGCAAGCTCCTCCGCGCGGCGGGGCGGATCGAGGGCCTCGAACGCATCCGGTTCACGAGCCCCCACCCGGCCGCCTTCACCGACGACGTCATCGAGGCGATGGCGGAGACGCCCACCGTGATGCCGCAGCTGCACATGCCCCTGCAGTCGGGTTCCGACCGCATCCTCAAGGCCATGCGTCGCTCGTACCGCTCCGATCGCTTCCTCGGCATCCTCGACCGGGTGCGCGAGCGCATCCCGAACGCGGCCATCTCGACCGACATCATCGTCGGCTTCCCCGGGGAGACCGATGAGGACTTCGCCGACACCCTGCGGGTCGTCGAGCAGGCGCGCTTCGCCTCCGCCTTCACCTTCCAGTACTCGATCCGCCCCGGCACGCCCGCCGCGACCATGCCCGACCAGCTGCCCAAGGAGGTCGTGCAGGAGCGCTACGAACGCCTCACGGCGCTTCAGGAGCGCATCTCGGGCGAGGAGGCGCAGAAGCTCGTGGGCACGAGCGTCGAGGTGCTCGTGGCGAGCGGCGAGGGCCGCCGCGACGATGCCACGCACCGGATGTCGGGGCGCGCCGAAGACAACCGTCTCGTGCACTTCGAGGTGCCGGCCGGCGCGGCGCCGCGCCCCGGAGACGTCGTGAGTGTCACCGTGACCCGCGCCACGCCGTACTACCTGATCGCCGCCCCCGCGGGCGAGGCTCTGCCGATCCGGCGCACCCGCGCAGGCGACGCCTGGGATCTCGCCGAGGCGGAGTCCTGCGCGGCGCCGACACCGAGCGGCTCGGGAACGCGCGCCGTGAATCTCGGACTGCCGGGACTCCGTCCCGCGTGAGCCTGCTCGTCGCCGTCGTCGGCGCCACCGGCACCGGAAAGTCCGAGCTCGCGCTCGACCTCGCGGAGCGACTCATCGCATCCGGCACCTCCGCCGAAATCGTGAACGCCGACGCCATGCAGCTCTACCGTGGGATGGACATCGGCACGGCGAAGGTGCCCGCCGAGGAGCGGCGCGGCATCCCGCACCACCTGATCGATGTGCTCGCCCCCACCGAAGAGGCCAGCGTCGCGCGCTATCAGACGGAGGCCCGCGCCCTCGTCGAGGAGGTACTCGCCCGCGGCGCCGTGCCGATCCTCGTCGGCGGCAGCGGGCTCTACGTCTCGAGCGTCGTCTACGACTTCCGCTTCCCTGGCACGGATGCGCACGTTCGTGCCGGGCTCGAAGCCGAACTCGCCGAGCACGGCCCCGGACGGCTTCACGAACAGCTCCTCGCGCGGGATCCGGACGCCGCGACCGCGATCGGTCCGCACAACGGGCGACGTCTCGTGCGGGCGCTCGAGGTGATCGAACTCACCGGCGAACCCTTCGGCTCGGGGCTGCCCGATGCCGCGGGCACCTGGCGCCCGACCGTCACCCTCGGGCTGCGGCGCGAGCGGGAGCACCTCGTGCCGAGCCTCGACGCACGGGTCGAGCGGATGTGGGAGGCCGGCCTGGTCGACGAGGTCGAGCGACTGCGTCCCGCGGGGCTCGGCACGACCGCGAGCCGGGCCATCGGCTACGCCCAGGCCCTCGCGCAGCTGGACGGGCGCCTCGATCGCGCGGGCGCGATCGCCGAGACCCAGTCGCTCACCCGGCGCTACGCCCGCAGGCAGGTGTCGTGGTTCGGTCGCTCGCGCGACACGAACTGGTTCGCCTCCGACGACCCGGGCCGGGTCGATGCGGCGCTCGGCGTGCTGCGCACCGCCGCCGATAGGCTTCCCCGGTGAGCATCGACATCGCCTTCACCAAGGGTCACGGCACCGGCAACGACTTCGTGCTGTTCCGCGATCCGGAGGGCGAGATCGAGCTCGACACAGCCCAGCTCGCCTCGCTCGCCGACCGGCACTTCGGTGTCGGGGGCGACGGCGTCATCCGCGCGGTGCGCTCCGCGAAGCTGCCGGAGGGCGCGGCATCGCTCGCGGAGGACGCCGCGGCCGAGTGGTTCATGGACTATCACAACGCCGACGGCAGCCCGGCCGAGATGTGCGGCAACGGCATCCGGGTCTACGGCGCGTTCCTGATCGCCGAGGGGCTGATCGAGCTCGCGGTCGGCGAGACGGTGGCGATCGGCACGCGCGGCGGGGTGCGCATGCTCACGCATACCGCGGAGGGCTTCGAGGTGGACCTCGGGCCGTTCCTGGTCGCGGGGGAGGCCATGGTGTCGGCGCGGCGACTCGAGGTCGACCGGCCGGGCCTCGCTGTCGGGGTGGGCAATCCGCACGTCGTCGTCGCGCTCGCGGACGACGCCGAACTCGACGCGCTCGATCTCGGCGATGCACCCGTCGTCACCCCCGCGCCGCCGGACGGCGCCAACGTGGAGTTCGTGGTGCCGGGCGAGCCGCTCGTGACGGGCGGCGTGGGGCGCATCCGGATGCGCGTGCACGAGCGCGGGAGCGGCGAGACGCTCTCCTGCGGTACGGGGGCGGCCGCCGCGGCCCTCGCGACGCGCTCCTGGGCCGGCACGGGCGCACCCGATGCCTGGCGGGTGCGGGTGCCTGGCGGCGAGGTCGGGGTGCGCGTCGCCGACGGCCACGTCTTCCTGAGCGGACCCGCCGAGCTCGTCTTCGACGGGGTCGTGACGCTGTAGGCGGGGGATCTCGATACGCCGCCTTCGGCGGCACTCGATCAGCGGGGGTGGCCGTACGCGAACGGCCTCCGCTCAGCCGATGATGTTGAGCGGCCCCGTCGTCGCGGCGCCCGAGCGGTGGCGCACCCGCAGCACGCGGAATCCCTTGCTCGTGGCGGCCCGATGCACGGCGAAATCGTCGGGTAACTCACCCTGCAGCCAGCGCTGCAGCGAGTCCGAGCCGAGGTTGCGCGCCACCACGAGCCAGGCATCCGAGCCGATGTCGAGCCGCGGGAGCCAATGCGACAGCATCGCGTGCAACTCGTTCTTGCCGACCCGGATGGGCGGGTTCGACCAGATGGTGCGGAATCGCACCGCCTCGGGAACATCCTCCGGGCGGCAGACGTTGACGTTCTCGAGGCCGAGCGATGCGGCATTGAGGCGCACCAGTTCGAGAGCGCGTTCGTTCACGTCGACCGCCCAGACGGTGGCGTGCGGCGACTCGAGGGCGAGGGTGAGGGCGATCGGCCCCCACCCGCAGCCGAGGTCGAGGAAGTGGCCGCCGGGCGGCGGGGTCGGGGTGTGGGCGAGCAGTACCTGCGTTCCGGTGTCGACCCGCTCGGGGCTGAAGATGCCGCCGGCGGTCGTCACCTCGACGTCGCGGCCCGCGAGGCGGGCGGTGATGGTCCGGGGCACGAGGTCGCCGGAGGGCGACGACGAGAAGTAGTGCTCGGACGACATGCAGAGAACCTACCGAAAACGACTGACTAGGGTTAACCGGATCATGAGCGAACCCCGCGACACTACCGACACGAGCTCGGGTGGCGATACCCCCCGTGACGTGCTCGACCGCATCCTCGCCACCGAGGAGGCGCACGCCGGCGTGCGCGTGTTCGGCGGGCGCGCGACCGCGCTGCAGGACGAGGCCACCGCGCACGGCGGCGACCGCGACGGCGAGCAGTTCGACCGGGAGGAGCGCGCGGCGCTGCGGCGCGTCGGCGGGCTCTCGACGGAGCTCGCCGACGTCACCGAGGTCGAGTACCGGCAGGTGCGGCTCGAGAACGTCGTGCTGATCGGCGTCTACACCCCATCCGACACCCTGGAGGATGCCGAGAACTCGCTGCGCGAGCTGTCGGCGCTCGCCGAGACGGCGGGCGCGGTGGTGCTCGACGGGGTGCTGCAGCGGCGTCCGCATCCGGACCCCGCCACGTATCTCGGACGCGGCAAGGTGCAGGAGCTCGGGGACATCGTGGCCGCGCTCGGTGCCGACACCGTCGTCGCCGACACCGAGCTCGCGCCGAGCCAGCGGCGCGCGCTCGAAGACGCGGTGAAGGTCAAGGTGATCGACCGCACGGCCGTCATCCTCGACATCTTCAGCCAGCACGCGAAGTCCCGCGAGGGCAAGGCGCAGGTCGAGCTCGCCCAGCTCGAGTACCTGCTGCCGCGGCTGCGCGGCTGGGGCGAGTCGATGTCGCGCCAGGCCGGTGGCCAGGCGGCAGGCGGTCAGGGCATGGGTTCCCGCGGACCGGGTGAGACGAAGATCGAGCTCGACCGGCGTCGCATCCATTCCCGGATGGCGAAGCTGCGCAAGCAGATCAAGGGCTTCGCGCCCGCTCGCGAGGCCAAGCGCGCCAATCGCGACCGCTTCCAGGTGCCGGCCGTCGCGATCGCGGGCTACACCAACGCGGGCAAGTCCAGCCTGCTGAACCGCATCACGCGGGCCGGGGTGCTCGTCGAGAACACCCTGTTCGCAACGCTCGACCCGACCGTGCGCCGCAGCCGCACGCCCGACGGGCGCGTCTTCACGATCGCCGACACGGTCGGCTTCGTGCGCAACCTCCCGCACCAGCTCGTCGAGGCGTTCCGCTCGACGCTCGAGGAGGTCGCGGCATCCGATCTCGTGCTACACGTGGTGGATGCCTCCCATCCCGACCCCGCGGCGCAGCTCGCGACGGTGCGTGACGTGCTCGGCGACGCGGGCGCGCGCGAGGTGCCGGAGCTCGTGGTCTTCACGAAGGGCGATCTCGTCGACGCCGACCGCCGCATCCTGTTGCGCGGCATGGAGCCCGATTCGGTGTTCGTCTCGGCGCGCACCGGCGAGGGCGTCGAGGAACTGCTGGAGGAGATCGGACGGCGGCTGCCCGAGCCGGATGTCGAACTCGAGGTGCTGATCCCCTACGACCGCGGCGACCTCGTCGCGCTCGCTCACGACCGTGCCCGGGTGCTCGAGACGAGCTACGAGGAGTCGGGAACCCGGATGCGCGTGCAGGCGAGCGAGGCCGTCGCGCACCAGCTCGAGGCGGCGACGGCACCGGCGTAACGATCCGCAATGTGCGCGTGCGCGGGATACCCTGGGTTCGCCGCGCACCCGCGGCAGGAGCGACAGCCGAGCCCGGCATCCGCCCCGTGATCTCGCGCGTCCGCGCGATGCAGAACGGAGGATGCGCATGTCAGGCGATGCCGACCGTCCCACGTTCTCCTTCGAGCTCTTCCCGCCTCGCGACGCGGCGGCCGAGGCGATGCTCGTCGCCGACACCCTTCCCGCGCTGGTCGCAGCAGGCCCCGAGTTCATCTCGGTCACCTACGGCGCGAGCGGATCCACGCGCGGCGTCTCGCTCGACGTGCTGCGCCGCCTGCTGGCGACCCCCGTGAAGCCCATGGCGCATCTCACCTGCGTCGGGTCCTCCTACGCGGAGGCGAGCCGCCTGATCCGCGAGTTCCTCGACGCGGGCGTCACGAGCTTCCTCGCGCTGCGTGGCGACCCACCCGCGGGAGTCGGCGAAGGCGAGATGCTCCTCGGCGACCTCGGCAGCGCGGGCGAGCTCGTGCAGCTCATCCACAGCGTGCAGAAGGAGCGTGTGCCGTTCCGGCAGCTCGACGTGCCCGGCCTGCCGGGGGCGAAGCGCCTCGCGGCGGGCGAGAAGGTCACGATCGCGGTTGCCGCGTTCCCGAACGGCCACCCGCGTTCGCGGTCACGCGCGCAAGACCTCGACACCCTGCTCGCGAAGCAGGCGGCGGGGGCGAACCTCGCCATCACCCAGCTGTTCTTCGAGGCGGATGACTACCTCGGCTTCGTCGACGACGCGCGCGCCGCCGGGGTCACCATGCGCATCCGTCCCGGAATCATGCCCGTGCTGACCGTGCCGCGGTTGCGCCGCATCCTCGAGCTGACCGAGGAGCGCGAACCGACCGCGCTGCTGCGCGCGCTCGAAGCGAGCGACGACCCGGCATCCGTCGGCGTCGAACACGCCGCCCGGCTCGGCCGCTCCCTGCTCGACGGCGGCGCGCCCGGCCTGCACCTCTACACCTTCAACCGTCACGAGGCGCCGCTCGCGGTGCTCGAGCGTGCCGGAATCCTTCCCCAACCCGCATACGAAATCGGAGAGCACTCAGCATGACCGCAGCATTCCCCACCGGCACGATCCTCGGCTACCCCCGGATCGGGCGCCGCCGTGAGCTGAAGCGCGCGGTCGAGGCGTTCTGGGCCGGACGCATCGACGCCGAGGAGCTCGAGCGCACCGCGGCCGAACTGCGCCAGGTGACGCGTGAACGCCTGCTCGCGCTCGGTCTCGGGCGCGACGACTCCTCGATCCCCGAGTCGTTCTCCTTCTACGACCAGGTGCTCGACGCAGCCGTCACCGTGGGGGCGATCCCGACCCGTTTCGCGGATCTCGCGGATGCCGCCGGTCGCGTCGACCTCGCCGGCTACTTCACGATCGCGCGCGGTGCGGGCGAGCACGCCCCGCTGGAGATGACCAAGTGGTTCGACTCGAACTACCACTACCTGGTGCCGGAGATCGGGCCCGAGACGGCGTTCCGACTCGCCTCCGACCGTCTCGTGCGCGAGGTGGAGGAGGCGCGCGCCGCCGGATTCGTCACCCGCCCCGTCGTGGTCGGGCCGGTGACCTTCCTGCTGCTCGCGAAGCCGAGCGAGGAGGCGCCCACGGGTTTCCAGCCGCTCTCGCGACTGGAGGAGCTGCTGCCGGTCTATCGCGAGCTGCTCGCGAAGCTCGCCGCGGCGGGTGCCGAGTGGGTGCAGCTCGACGAGCCGGCGCTCGTCTCGGAGTCGCTCGGCGCGCCGCGCGACGAGGTGCTCGCGGCGGCTCGGACCGCCTATGAGGCACTCGGTGAGGGACGGGGGCTCGGCATCCTGGTCGCGGCACCCTACGGCTCGCTCGACGACGCGCTGCCGGTGCTGCAGGCCGCGCCGATCGACGCCATCGCGCTCGACCTGGTGAAGGGCGAGGTGCCGAGCGGTGCCGCGGGCGACAAGGTGCTCGTGGGCGGTGTCATCGACGGTCACAACATCTGGCGCGGCGACCTCGACGCCGCGTTCGGGAAGCTCGAGGAACTGCGCGAGCTCGCGCCGGGCGTCGCCGTCGGCACCTCGACCAACCTCTTCCACACTCCGCACGATGTGTCCGACGAGAGCGCACTGCCCGCGCAGCTCGTGAGCTGGCTGGCCTTCGCCGACCAGAAGGTCGGCCAGGTGGCGACCCTTGCGCGAGGCCTCGCGGAGGGGCGGGCGGCGATCCAGCAGGAGCTCGATGCCGCATCCGCCGCGCTCGAGGACCGGCGGAACGCCGCGGGAGTGCGGGACGGTGCGGTGCGGAGCCGCATCGTGGGTCTCGACGCCGCGGCCTTCACGCGCGGCGACTACGCCGTCCGTCGCTCGGCACAGGATGTCGCGCTCCGGCTGCCGCCGCTCCCGACGACGACGATCGGCTCCTTCCCGCAGACCGGCGACATCCGGCGGGAACGCGCCAGGGAGGCGGCGGGCGAGATCACGACGGAGGAGTACGAGAACTTCCTGCGCACGGAGATCGCGGATGTCGTCGCCCTGCAGGAGCGCATCGGGCTCGACGTGATCGTGCACGGTGAGCCGGAGCGCAACGACATGGTGCAGTACTTCGCCGAGCAACTCGACGGCTTCGCGGTCACCCAGCACGGGTGGGTGCAGTCCTACGGCTCGCGCGCCACCCGGCCGTCGATCCTCTGGGGGGATGTGTCGCGTCCGGCGCCGATGACGGTGCGCTGGTCGAGTTACACGCAGGGACTCACCGAGAAGCCCGTCAAGGGGATGCTGACCGGCCCCGTCACGATCCTCGCCTGGTCGTTCGTGCGCGATGACCAGCCGCTCGGCGAGACCGCCTACCAGGTGGCGCTGGCCCTCCGCGACGAGATCGCCGACCTGGAGCAGGCGGGCATCGGGGTGATCCAGGTGGACGAGCCGGCGCTGCGTGAGCTGCTGCCGCTCAAGAAGCGCGACCAGGCCGCCTACCTCGACTGGTCGGTGTCGTCGTTCCGGCTGGCCACGAGCGGGGTCGCCGAGCGCACCCAGATCCACACCCACCTGTGCTATTCCGAGTTCGGGGTCGTGCTGGATGCGATCGACGCGCTCGACGCCGACGTCACCTCGATCGAGGCGGCCCGCAGCCGCATGGAGGTCGTGCCGGAGCTCGAGCGCAGCGGCTTCGCGCGGGGCATCGGGCCGGGGGTGTACGACATCCATTCGCCGCGGGTTCCGAGCGTCGAGGAGGTGCGCGAGCTCGTGCGTCTGGCGCTCGAGGCGATTCCCGAGCGTCAGCTCTGGATCAACCCGGACTGTGGGCTGAAGACCCGCGGCTACGCCGAGACGGTCGCCTCGCTCGAGAACATCCTCGCGGCCACCCGCGAGGCACGCGCCGGGCTCGGCGCCTGAGCAACGCCGCTGACTGGTCGGTTTCTGGCCTCATTCCCGAGGAATGAGGCCAGAAACCGACCAGTCAGCGGGTGAGGGGTGAGAGGCGGGGGTCCGTCAGACCGAGCGGAGCACCGCCACGACCTTGCCGAGCACCTCGGCCTGATCGCCGAGGATCGGCTCGAACGCGGTGTTGCGGGGCAGCAGCCAGGTGTGGCCGTCGCGCTGGCGGAAGACCTTGACCGTCGCCTCGCCGTCGAGCATCGCCGCGACGATATCGCCGTTCTCCGCCGTGCGCTGCGTGCGCACGACGACCCAGTCCCCGTCGCAGATCGCCGCGTCGATCATCGACTCGCCCGAGACCTTGAGCATGAACAGCTCGCCCTTGCCCACGAGCTGGCGGGGGAGTGGGAAGATCTCCTCCACCTGCTGCTCGGCGGTGATCGGCACGCCCGCCGCGATCCTGCCGACGAGCGGCACCATCGCGGCGTCGCCGACCGGCGTCGCCGCGGCCGCGTCATCCGCCACGGGGATGTCGATGAGCACTTCGAGCGCACGTGGGCGGTTGGGGTCGCGGCGCAGATAGCCGGCGAGCTCGAGCTGGTTGAGCTGATGGGTCACGCTCGAGAGCGAGGCGAGCCCGACGGCGTCGCCGATCTCGCGCATGCTCGGCGGATAGCCCCGCGAGGAGACGGATCGCTGGATGACCTCCAGGATCGCCAGCTGCTTCTCGCTGAGGCTCTTGCGTCGCCGCGTGGCGGGGCGCTCCGGGGTCTGCTCGATGTCGCTCATCGCTCCTCCGCGTGGCTCGGTGTTGTGGGTGCGGGGTGCGATGTCGGTGGTGGGTGATCGAATGCATCCCGTCGATCGAAACTGTATCCGCTCTCGCGGGTGCGGGCAAACATCCGTTCGAGTGTGTCGCGAGACGCTTTCCCTGATTTCCAGGGATTGTGAAGAATCTCGTCGAAGCACTTGAACATATGTTCGATCGAAGATAGATTCGGAACACAGCTTCGCATCCGGCCTCCCGGCCGAGGCCGGATGCGGCGGCTGTCCATAGCCCGCCATCGAGCAGGAGGTCCACGATGAGCACCATCACCTTCCCCA
Organism: Leifsonia xyli; assembly: GCA_003243275.1. GTDB lineage: Bacteria > Actinomycetota > Actinomycetes > Actinomycetales > Microbacteriaceae > Homoserinibacter. The sequence goes on from QFQR01000006.1 coordinate 328,219, forward strand.
CCACCGCTGTCCCGAGCACCCGTATTGCTCCGCGGTTGCGCCTCACGAGCCGTGGGCGTGCGGTGGTCGCGATGCTGCTCGCCGCGCCGATCGCCGTCGCTCTCGCCGTTTCCGCGTTGTCCAGCGCACCCGCGCAGGCCGGCTCGGAGCTCTCGGCCGCCTCCTTCGACTACATCACCGTCGCCCCCGGCGAGTCGCTGTGGGATCTCGCGGCCTGGGTCGCCCCCGACGCCGACCCGCGCGATGTCGTCGCGAAGCTCGTGCAGCTCAATCAGCTGCCGTCGACCGCCGTTCAGCCGGGTCAGCGTCTCGCCGTGCCGGCTGAATACGCTCAGTAGAATCGCCGGGTGGCCTCCCTCTCCGACCTGCCGATTCGCGACGATCTGAAGGGGCTCACTCCCTACGGGGCACCGCAGCAGCACGTGCGGTACGCGCTCAACGTCAACGAGAACACCCACCCGATCCCCGAGTCCGTCGCCCGCGACATCGTCGAGTCGCTCGCCGGCGCGGTGCTCACCGCCAACCGCTATCCGGATCGCGAATTCACCGAACTGCGCGAGTCGCTCGCCGGATATCTCGGCCACGGGCTCACCGCAGATCACATCTGGGCGGCGAACGGGTCGAACGAGATCATCCAGCAGTTGTTGCAGGCTTTCGGAGGACCGGGGCGCAGCGTGCTCGGGTTTCCCCCCACCTACTCGATGCACCCCATCATCACTGCGGGAGTCGGCAGCGCCTGGGTCGCAGGCGAACGCGACGCGGGCTATGAGCTGAGCCCCGAGACGGTGGTGCGGGCGATCGACCAGCACCGACCCGACCTCGTCTTCCTCTGCGCCCCCAACAACCCGACCGGCACGGCGCTGCCCCTGGCGACCATCGAGGCCGCCTACGAGGCGAGCGACGGCATCGTCTTCGTCGACGAGGCCTACGCCGAGTTCATGCCCCCCGAGCAGCCGAGCGCGCTGACCCTGCTGCCCGGGCGCGAGAGGCTCGTGGTCTCCCGCACCATGAGCAAGGCCTTCGCCTTCGCCGGGGTGCGCCTCGGCTATCTCGCCGCGGACCCCGCCATCGCCGACGCCCTCCGCCTCGTGCGCCTGCCTTACCACCTCTCCGCGCTGACACAGGCGGCGGCGGTCGCCGCGCTCGCGCACGCGCCCGAGATGCTCGCGATGGTCGACGACATCGCGGCCCAACGCGACCGGATGATCGCCGAGTTGCCCGCGCTCGGCTACCGGCCCCTGCCGAGCCAGGCGAACTTCGTGCTCTTCGAGGGTGTCGCCGATCCGGCGGCGACCTTCCGCGCGCTGCTGGAGCGCGACATCCTGATCCGCGACGTCGGCATCCCGCACGCCCTGCGCGTGACGGCGGGCACCGCCGACGAGACCGACTTCTTCCTGCGGAGCCTCGCCGAGCTGGGCCGCGGCACCGCGGTAGCCTGAACGCATGAGCACGCACCGCACCGCCCGGCTGAGTCGCCAGACGAGCGAGTCGAGCATCGAGTTGACCCTCGACCTCGACGGAACCGGCACCTCCGACATCCAGACGACGGTCCCGTTCTTCGACCACCTGCTCACCGCCTTCGCGAAGCACGCCCTCATCGACCTCACGGTGCGAGCGGAGGGCGACACCGAGATCGACGTGCACCACACCGTCGAGGACACGGGAATCGTGCTGGGAACCGCCATTCGCCAGGCACTCGGCGACAAGCAGAGCATCGGGCGTTTCGGTGACGCGCTCGTGCCGCTCGACGACGCCCTCGCGCAGGCCGTCGTCGATGTCTCGGGCCGCCCGTATCTCGTGCACTCGGGCGAGCCTGCGGGCTTCGAGTTCCACCTGATCGGTGGCCACTTCACGGGGTCGATGGTGCGTCACGTCTTCGAGGCGATCGCCTTCAATGCGGGGCTCACGGTGCACGTCACGGTGCTCGCCGGCCGCGACCCGCACCACATCGCGGAGGCCGAGTTCAAGGCGTTCGCGCGTGCCTTCCGTCAGGCGGTGGCGCGCGACGAGCGCGTCACGGGTGTGCCGTCGACGAAGGGCGCGCTCTGAACATGGGCGGCCCCTCCGTCGTCGTGCTCGACTACGGCTCCGGCAACGTGCACTCCGCCGCCAAGGCGCTCGAGACGGCCGGCGCGCGGGTACGCCTGACGGCTGATCGGGATGCCGTGGCGGCGGCAGACGGATTGCTCGTTCCGGGCGTCGGGGCCTTCGCAGCGGTGATGGACCGGCTGAACGCCGTGCGGGGCGGCGAGCTCATCGAGCGGCGCCTTGCGGGAGGGCGGAAGGTGCTCGGCATCTGCGTCGGCATGCAGATCCTGTTCGACCGCGGGGTCGAGCGGGGGGTCGAGACGGCGGGCCTCGGTGAGTGGCCCGGAGTCGTCGAACAGCTGCGTGCGCCGATCCTGCCGCACATGGGCTGGAATACGGTGAGCGCTCCCGAGGATTCGGTGCTCTTCGCGGGCATCCGTGAGGAGCGCTTCTACTTCGTGCATTCCTACGCGGCACGCAGTTGGGAGCTCGACCCGATCGGCGCCTTCCGGCCGCCGCGGGTGACCTGGGCCGAGCACGGCGAGCTGTTCGTGGCCGCCGTCGAGAACGGCCCGCTCTCGGCGACCCAGTTCCACCCGGAGAAGTCGGGCGATGCCGGCATCCGCCTGCTCGGCAACTGGCTCGCGACGCTCTGAGCGGCTTCCCTGCTCGACTAGTATCTGAACCTTGTGTGCGGGGGCGCTCCCCGCGGAAAGCCCCGGAGATGACCGAGTTCACGACCTCGCCCGCCCTCACCCTTCTTCCGGCGGTCGATGTCGCCGACGGCAAGGCGGTGCGACTGACCCAGGGCGAGGCGGGCACCGAGACCAGCTTCGGTGACCCGATCGACGCGGCCCAGGAGTGGGCCGACCAGGGTGCGGAGTGGATCCACCTGGTCGACCTCGACGCGGCCTTCGGTCGGGGCAACAACCACGGGGTGATCAAGAAGGTCATCAAGAGCACGCCGCGCAGGGTCAACATCGAGCTGTCCGGCGGCATCCGCGACGACGCGAGCCTCGAGGCGGCGCTCGCGACCGGTGCCAAGCGCATCAACCTGGGCACGGCGGCGCTCGAGAACCCCGAGTGGGCGGCGCACGTGATCGCCGAGTACGGCGAGGCGATCGCGGTGGGGCTGGATGTGCGGGGCACGACCCTCGCCGCCCGGGGCTGGACGAAGGAGGGCGGCGACCTCTGGTCGGTGCTCGAGCGTCTCGAGCACGCGGGCTGTGCCCGCTACGTGGTGACCGATGTCACCAAGGACGGCACCCTCAAGGGCCCGAACCTGGAACTGCTCGCCGAGGTGATGACCCGCACGCCGAAGCCGGTCATCGCGTCGGGCGGGGTCGCCTCCCTCGACGACATCGCGGCGCTTCGCACCCTCGTGCCGCAGGGCTTGGAGGGCGCGATCGTCGGGAAGGCCCTCTACACCGGTGCCTTCACCCTCGCCGAGGCCATCGACGTCGCGAGCGACTGATGGCCGACGGCCACGCCGACAGCGCGGGCATCCCCTTCGCGGGTCGGCGGTTCGAGCCGAATGCCGCGGCGGGCGACGACGGCTCGGCGCCGGAGCGCGTCGTGGAGGCGATCCGACGGTTGCACGCGGGCGAGCTCGGCATCGCCGAGGTCGTGGAAGCGCTGCATCCGGAGCGCCTGCTCGTGCCGCTCATCGCCGAGGCCGGTGACGAGGGCATCGGGCCGCACGGACAGCGGGTCGACAAGACGCAGGAGCTCTCGATCGTGACGGTCGCCGGCCCCGATGGGCGCAGCGTGCTGCCCGCGTTCACCTCGACCTCGGCGATGCGGGCGTGGAACCCGGATGCGCGCCCCATCCCGATCCAGGCGAGCCGGGTGGCGCTCGCCGCGGCATCCGAGGGAACCCCGCTCATCGTCGTCGATCCGGGCTCGGAGACCCAGACCGTGGTGCGCGGCCCCGCCTTCCGTGCGCTCGCGACGGGGGAGCCGTGGACGCCCTCGTTCGAGGATCTCGAGGTCGCCGAGGCGTTCGGGGCTTCGGTCGCCGAGGAGGACGCGGTGGCGGCGATCGGGCTGGCGCCTGGCGACCCCCAGGCGCGACTGGCGGGAGCCGAGGTGCTCGTGGTGCTCCGGATCGCCGTCGAACTGGCGGAAGCCGAGCGCCAGGCCCTGCTCGCGCGGCTTCAGGCGCGCTGGGCGGCCGACGAGCTCATCGCATCCCGCGTCGACTCGATCGCGGTTCGCCTCAGGCGGAAGGCGAGCTGCACGGTGCGCAGGCCGTCGCGCAGGGCTCTCGCATGATGGTCGCCGAGGCTCGGTGCGGATGCCGTGACGAGCCCGGCGAGGGCGTCGATGAGCTTGCGCGCCTCGTCGAGATCCAGCTGGGCCTCGGGGTCGTCGGCCAGGCCGACCTTGACGGCGGCGGCGCTCAGCAGGTGCACCGCGACCGTGTTGATGACCTCGACGGCGGGCACATCCGCGATGTCGCGGATCTCCTCGGCCACGTCCTCGGGATCGACGACGGACGACTGCTCTGCGTTCACGGGGTTCCTCTGCTATTCTTGTGCGGGCTCCGGGGCCATCTCCCCGGAAACGCAAGTGGAGAAATCCCACCCGCCAGCCGCTTCTTTCAGGTTATCGGGTCAGAGTAGGTAGCCGGGATCGTCAGATCCCGGTGGCGCACTCCGCCGGCACCACGCCGGTTGCACGGGTGCGGGTGCTCTTCACGCGCGTGCCTGCAACGCCGAATGAAGGAGACCCGCATCAGCGATCCCAGAACCAACGACCGCATCCGCGTCCCCGAGGTCCGCCTCGTGGGGCCTGCCGGTGAGCAGGTCGGTGTCGTCCGCATCGAGGACGCGTTGCGTCTCGCGCAGGAGGCCGACCTGGATCTGGTCGAGGTGGCACCGGACGCCAAGCCGCCCGTGGTGAAGATCATGGACTACGGCAAGTTCAAGTACGAACAGGCCCAGAAGCTCAAGGAAGCCCGGCGCAACCAGGCGAACACGATCCTCAAAGAGGTGCGGTTCCGCCTGAAGATCGACACGCATGACTACGAGACCAAGCGCAAGCGCGCGGAGGGCTTCCTCGCCGCAGGCGACAAGGTGAAGGCGATGATCCTCTTCCGCGGTCGCGAGCAGTCCCGCCCCGAGCAGGGTGTGCGACTGCTGCAGCGCTTCGCGGAGGATGTCGCGGAGTTCGGAACGGTCGAGTCCACCCCGACGATCGACGGTCGCAACATGGTCATGATCATCGGCCCGCTCAAGTCCAAGGTCGATGCCAAGGCCGAGCAGAACGCCAAGCGCGCGGCGAACCGAGCGCGCTCCCAGAACCCGACGGATGCCGACGCATCCGTCGCCCCAGCGGCAACTGCCGACAAGACAGAGGAAGAGTAATGCCCAAGCAGAAGACGCACTCGGGTGCGAAGAAGCGCTTCAAGATCACCGGCTCCGGCAAGGTGAAGAAGCAGGGCGCGGGTATGCGCCACAACCTCGAGGGCAAGGCCTCGAAGGTGACTCGTCGCCTCAACAAGGACGTCATCCTGGCACCCCAGGACGCCAAGGTCATCAAGGGACTCCTGGGCAAGTAAGCCCGGCCCGGATACAGCAGAAGGACTGAACAGAAATGGCACGTGTCAAGAGGGCGGTCAACGCCGCCAAGAAGCGTCGCACCACGCTCGAGCGGGCTGAGGGCTACCGCGGCCAGCGGTCGCGTCTCTACCGCAAGGCGAAGGAGCAGGTCACCCACTCCCTCGTCTACGCCTACCGTGATCGTCACGCCAAGAAGGGCGAGTTCCGTCGCCTGTGGATCCAGCGCATCAACGCTGCGGCCCGCGCGAACGGCATCACCTACAACCGCCTGATCCAGGGCCTCGGGCTCGCCGGCATCGAGGTCGACCGCCGCATCCTCGCCGACCTCGCCGTGAACGAGCCCTCGACCTTCGCGGGTCTCGTGGCCGCGGCGAAGGCCGCGCTGCCGACGGACGTGAACGCTCCCAAGAGCGCCGCCTGAGCTCACCGCACGAAAGCGCGCCTTCCCTTCGCGGGGAGGCGCGCTTTCGCGTTCGCCGGGATCAGTAGGATCGCGACTGTGATCGACAACCCGCGTTCCCCGCGTGTGCGCGCCGTGGCGAAGCTCGCCAAGCGCGCCGCGCGTGCGGAGACCGGGCTGTTCCTGGTCGAGGGGCCTCAGGCGCTGCGCGAGGCGCTCGCCTTCCATCCGGAGCTGCTGGTCGACGTGTTCGCGGCGAAGGGCGTCTTCGAGAGGCACCCGGATCTGGCACGCGGACTCGCGGCGGCCGGGGTCGAGGCCGAGCACGTCTCGAATGCCGTGCTGGATGCGATGGCCGACACGGTCACCCCCCAGGGGGTCGTCGCGGTGGCGCGTCAGTTCCCGGTGACGATCAAGGATCTGCTCGCAGGCGGCGCACGGCTCGTCGCGATCTTGGAGGAGGTGCGCGACCCCGGCAACGCGGGCACCATCATCCGGGCGGCGGATGCCGCGGGTGCCGACGGCGTGATCCTCACGGGCAAGAGCGTCGACGCCTACAACCCCAAGGTCGTGCGGTCGACGACCGGTTCGATCTTCCACCTCCCGCTCGCCCAGGGCGGAACCCTCGAGCACGCGCTGCAACTCGTGCGCGGCGCAGGCATGCAGGTCTTCGCGGCCGACATCTCCGGCGAGGAGCTGCCGACGCTGCGCAACCGACTCGCCGAGCCGACCGCGTGGCTGTTCGGCAACGAGGCGCACGGGCTCACGGCCGATCAGCTGCGGCTCGCCGACAACGCGGTCAAGGTGCCGATCTACGGTCACGCCGAGTCGATGAACCTGGCGACCGCGGCATCCGTCTGCCTCTACCAGTCGGCGTTCGCCCAGCGGGCCTGAGCGTTCACAAGGTCTCCGTGCGGTAACGCATTCACGTCCCCCATTGACCCCCGATTGGGGGACATGACAGGGTGGATCGATGGATCCTCTCGTCGAGATCGACCACGTCGACAAGCATTTCGGCGAGCTGCACGTGCTGCGCGACATCACCACGACGGTCGCCCGCGGCGAAGTGGTCATCGTGATCGGGCCCTCTGGATCGGGCAAGTCCACGCTGTGCCGCACCATCAACCGTCTCGAGACCATCGACTCGGGCGAGATCCGGATCGACGGGATGCCTGTGCCCGCCGAGGGCCGGGAGCTCGCGAGGCTGCGTGCCGACGTCGGCATGGTCTTCCAGTCGTTCAACCTGTTCGCCCACAAGACGGTGCTGCAGAACGTCACCCTCGGCCCGATCAAGGTGCGCGGTCTCTCGCGTGCAGAGGCAGAGGCGCGCGCCATGGAGCTGCTCGAGCGGGTCGGCGTCGCGAACCAGGCGGCGAAGCTGCCCGCGCAGCTCTCGGGAGGCCAGCAGCAGCGCGTCGCCATCGCGCGCGCCCTCGCGATGACCCCGAAGCTCATGCTCTTCGACGAGCCGACCTCCGCTCTCGACCCCGAGATGATCACCGAGGTGCTCGACGTCATGACGACCCTCGCGAAAGACGGCATGACGATGATCGTCGTCACCCACGAGATGGGTTTCGCCCGCAAGGTCGCCGACCGTGTGCTGTTCATGGCGGACGGCGCGATCGTCGAGGAGGCATCCCCCGATGACTTCTTCTCGAACCCGCAGACCGAGCGGGCGCAGGACTTCCTGGCGAAGGTGCTGACCCACTGACCAGGCATCGACCGCTTACCCGCCATCGCGCCGTCCCGGGGCGCACCGAGAGAAGGAGGCAGAGATGAGACCCACGAAGTCGTTCAGCATCGCGGCCCTGGCGTTCGCGAGTGCGTTGGCCTTGACCGGATGCGCGGATTCGGATGCGCCGGGCGACGCGCCCAGCGTCGAACAGGCACCGGAGTTCGAGGCGGGCACGACGATGGCGAAGCTCGCGGACGCGGGCACCATCACGATCGGCACCAAGTTCGACCAGCCGTTGTTCGGCCTGGCAGGCCCAGACGGCACACCCGAGGGCTTCGACGTGGAGATCGGCAAGCTCATCGCGGGCAAGCTCGGCATCGCTCCGGAGAAGATCACCTGGACCGAGACGGTGTCGAAGAACCGCGAACCGTTCCTCCAGGCGGGTGAGGTGGACCTCGTCGTCGCGACCTACACGATCAATGACGACCGCAAGAAGGTCGTCTCCTTCGCCGGGCCGTACTACATCGCGGGCCAGGACATCCTGGTGCCTGCCGGCAACCCGGGCGGCATCACGAGCGTCGAGGACCTCGCGGGCAAGACGGTCTGCTCGGTCTCGGGCTCGACCTCCGAGAAGAACCTGCAGGCGGCCGGGGTCACGGTGCTTCCGGCCGGCGGCTACAGCGAGTGCCTCGAGCCGCTGCGCAACGGGGCGGTCGTCGCGGTCTCGACCGACAACGTGATCCTCGCCGGCCTCGCCGCCCAGAACGAGGGCGAGTTCGAGGTGGTCGGCAGCCCGTTCACTTCGGAGCCGTACGGCATCGGCCTCGCGCTCGAGGATGACGCCTTCCGCGGCTGGATCAACGACGTGCTCGAGGAGTCGTTCGCGGACGGCAGCTGGGCCGCCGCGTGGGAGAAGACGGCAGGCACCGTGCTCGAGACGCCCGAGCCGCCGATGGTCGACCGCTACTCGCGGTCCTGATCCCTCGGGGGTGGTGCCCGTCCCCTGCACGGGCACCACCCCCGAGTCCTGAGCTGGGAAGGAGGAGCGTGGACGCCGTTCTTGAGAACCTGCCGACGTTTCTGCGCGGTTTCGGGACGACCCTCGCGCTGCTCGGGATCGCGAGCGTCGGCGCGCTCGCCATCGGCACCTTCGTCGCCGCGATGCGGGTCTCGCCGGTCGCATCCCTGCGCGGCTTCGCGACGGTCTACACCGAGATCCTCCGGAACACGCCGCTCACGCTCGTGCTGTTCTTCTGCGCGTTCATCCTCCCGTACCTCGGGGTGCGCATCGACTTCTTCCTCCTCGCGAGCATCGGTCTGATCGCCTACACCTCGCCCTTCGTCGCGGAGGCGGTGCGCTCGGGCGTCAACGGTGTGCCGGTCGGGCAGGCGGAGGCGGCTCGCTCGATCGGCCTCGGCTTCGGCCAGACGCTCGGCATCGTCGTGCTGCCCCAGGCCATCCGCATGGTCATCCCGCCGCTCATCAACGTGCTGATCGCGCTCACCAAGAACACCTCGGTCGCGGGCGCCTTCTTCGTGAAGGAGCTGTTCGCCTCGGCGCAGGATGTCATCAACATCCGCGGTGACGAGGTCTTCGCGATCCTCATCGCGGTCGCGGTCTTCTACCTGCTCATCACGGTCACGCTCGGCAGGGTCGCCGCCGTCGTCGAGAAGCGTGTGGTGGTGCTCCGATGACGAACGTGCTGTACGACGTGCCCGGTCCGCGGGCCCGCCGGCGCTCGCGCATCATCTCGATCGTGGGCGTGCTCGTCATCGTGGTCGGCCTCGCCGCTCTCGTCTGGGCGCTCGCCGCGCCGCGCGTGACCGCGAGCGGCACCGAACTCCCGGGGATGTTCGACCCGAGCCGCTGGGACATCCTGAACGACCGCGCCGTGTGGCGCCGCATCGGCGTCGGTCTCGTCAACACGCTGCAGATGGCGGGGGTCGCGGCGGTGGGTGCCGTCGTGTTCGGCGTGCTCATCTCGTTCCTGCGCACCGCGCGGAGCAGGTGGATCCGCTCCCCGATGGTGGTCGTGCTGGAGTTCCTGCGCGGCATGCCCGTGCTGCTCATGATGCTGTTCGTGCTGCTCATCTTCTCGACGGGCGCGTACTGGGCGGGCGTCACGGCGCTCGTGCTCTACAACGGGGCGATCATCGGCGAGGCGCTGCGGGCGGGCATCGCGGCTCTCCCACGCGGCCAACGTGAGGCGGGGCTCGCGCTCGGCCTGGGTCCGGTGCGCACGCGCCTCGCGATCGAGTTCCCGCAGGCGTTCCGGCAGATGCTGCCGATCGTCATCGCCCAGCTCGTGGTGCTGCTGAAGGACACCTCGCTCGCCTACGTCATCGGCTACAACGAGCTGCTGCGCACGACGACCAACCAGCTCGCGAACTACTACGGCAGCCGCTACCTCTTCACGCTGTTCTTCGTCACCTTCGCGATCTATCTCACGATGAACCTGCTGCTGTCGTGGCTCGCGCGCATCGTCGCGCGCCGCGTCGACGCCGGACGGCTGCCGCGGGGCTCGACGCCGTTCTCGCGCCGCGCGGAGAGGCGGGCATCCCGCGCCGATAGACTCGATCCTCGTGTCGAACCCCATCACCGAGAGCGCGGTCGCTGACGCCGTCGAGGCGGCGCTCGCCGCGATCGGCGCGGCCGACGACTCGACGAGCCTGAAGGCGGCGCGCACCGCGCACGCCGGAGAATCCGCGCCGCTCGCCCTGCTGAACGCCGCCATCCGCGACCTCCCCGGCGACCAGAAGGCCGCCGCGGGCAAGCTCGTCGGGCAGGCGCGTGCGCAGGTGACCCAGGCGATCGCCGCCGCCGAGGAGCGGGTGCTCGTCGCGGAGGAGGAGACGCGGCTGCTCGCGGAGGCCGTCGATGTGACCGCGGTGCCGTCGCGCTGGAACCGGGGGGCCAGGCATCCGCTCTCCCTCCTGATGGAGGAGATGAGCGACCTCTTCGTGGCGATGGGCTGGGAGATCGGCGAAGGCCCCGAGCTCGAGCACGAGTGGTTCAACTTCGACGCCCTCAACTTCGACGAGGACCACCCGGCCCGCGCCATGCAGGACACCTTCTTCGTGGAGCCGGCCGAGCGCCACCTGGTGATGCGCACCCACACGAGCCCCGTGCAGATCCGCTCGCTGCTGTCGCGCCCGCTGCCGGTCTACGTCGCCGCCGTCGGCCGGGTGTACCGCACCGACGAGCTCGACGCGACGCACACCCCGGTCTTCCACCAGATCGAGGGCATCGCCATCGACAAGGGCCTCACCATGGCGCACCTGCGCGGCACCCTCGAACACCTCGCCCGGGCGATGTTCGGCGAGGGCGCGCAGATCCGCCTGCGCCCCAACTATTTCCCGTTCACCGAGCCCTCCGCCGAGATGGACGTCTGGCAGCCGAACGCCAAGGGCGGCGCGCGCTGGGTCGAATGGGGCGGATGCGGCATGGTCAACCCGAACGTGCTGCGCGCGGCGGGCATCGACCCGGACGAGTACCAGGGCTTCGCCTTCGGCATGGGCATCGAGCGCACCCTGCAGTTCCGCAACGAGATGAACGACATGCGCGACATGGTCGAGGGCGATGTGCGCTTCTCGCAGCAGTTCGGGATGGTGGTGTGATGCGCGTCCCGATCAGCTGGCTGGGGGAGTGGACCGATCTTCCCGAGGACGTCACCCTCGAGCACCTGCATGCGGCCCTCGTGAAGGTGGGGCTCGAGGAGGAGGACGTGCACGGCACGCCCCTCGTCGGCCCGATCGTCGTCGGCCGGGTGCTCTCGGCGGAACCCGAGCCGCAGTCGAACGGCAAGACCATCAACTGGTGCCAGGTGGATGTCGGCGAGCCCGAGCCGCGGGGCATCGTCTGCGGTGCCCACAACTTCGCCGCGGGCGACAAGGTGGTCGTGACGCTGCCCGGCGCCGTGCTGCCCGGGCCGTTCGCGATCGCCGCCCGCAAGACCTACGGTCATGTCTCCGACGGCATGATCGCCTCCGCGCGCGAGCTCGGCATGGGCGACGAGCACGACGGCATCCTGCGGCTCGCCGAGCTCGGCCTCGACCCCGAGCCCGGAACGGATGCCATCGCCCTGCTCAGGCTCGATGATGCGGCCGTCGAGGTCAACGTCACCCCCGACCGCGGCTACGCCTTCTCGATCCGCGGCATCGCGCGCGAGTACTCGCACTCCACCGGCGCCACCTTCCGCGACCCGGCCTCCGCGATCGAGGCGCCCGCGGCATCCGGCTACCCGCTCGAGATCGCGGATGCCGCTCCCGTGCGCGGCCGCGCCGGCTGCTCGGTGTTCTCGGTGCGGGTGGTGCGCGGCGTCGACGCGACGCGGCCGACCCCGCCGTGGATGGCGTCCCGGCTGCGACTGGCGGGCATCCGCTCGATCTCGCTCACGGTCGACATCTCCAACTACGTGATGCTCGAGCTCGGCGCCCCGAACCACGCCTACGACCTCGCGAAGGTCGACGCGGGCGGGCTCGTGGTGCGCCGCGCGACGCCGGGGGAGCAGCTCGAGACCCTCGACGGCAAGCAGCGCACGCTCGACGCGGCCGACCTCGTGGTGGCCGACGCGCAGCGCGTGCTGGGGCTTGCGGGGGTGATGGGCGGCGCGTTCTCGGAGATCTCCGACGCGACGACCGATGTGCTCATCGAGGCGGCGATCTGGGATCCCGTGACGGTCGCCCGGAGCGTCCGCCGCCACAAGCTGCCGAGCGAGGCGGCGAAGCGCTACGAGCGCGGCGTCGACCCGCGGATGGCCGAACTCGCCACCGCCCGCGTCGCGGGGCTGCTCGTCGAGCTGGCAGGCGGCACCCTCGACACGCTCGGCGCGCTGTACGACGAGGCGCAGCCGCTCGCATCCATCCGCCTGCCGCTCGGGCGTGCCGCTGCCGTCGTCGGTGTGCCGTACACGCGCGAGGATGTCGTGGGCACGCTCGAGCTCATCGGCGCGACCGTCCAGGAGGACGGCGAGCTGCTCACCGTCACGCCGCCGAGCTGGCGCCCCGATCTCGTCGACGATGTCTCGCTCGTCGAGGAGGTCGCCCGGATCACGGGGTACGACCGCATCCCGGCCGTGCTGCCGATCGCGCCCGCGGGCCGCGGCCTCAGCCCCTCGCAGCGTGCGCGTCGCCGGGTCGCGCAGACGCTCGCCGCCGCCGGCTCCACCGAGGTGCTCGCCTACCCCTTCGTCGCGGACACCGTGGCCGAGCGGTTCGAGCCGGGGGCCGCATCCGTGCGCCTGCAGAACGCGCTCGACGCGCAGATCTCGCTGTTGCGGCGCACCCTGCTGCCCGGGCTCGTCGAGATCGCGCACCGCAACCTCGCGCGCGGTCTCACCGATCTGGCGCTTTTCGAGATCGGCACGGTGTTCCTGCCCGAGTCGGACGTCGCGTACGGCACCGATTTCGTCCCCCTGGGGGCGGCTCGGCCGGGCGATGACACCCTCGCGCGTCTCGGCGCGGGCATCCCTCCGCAGCCGCGACACGTCGCGGGCCTGTTCCTCGGCGAGGCGCTTCCGAAGCGTCCCGGCGCGGCCGCGGTGCCCGCGGGACTCGCCGACGCGCTCGACGCGGTGCAACAGGTGGGGCTCGCACTCGGGGTCGGCATCCGTCCCGTGCGGGGTGCACACCCGGCGCTCCACCCGGGGCGCACCGCCGAGCTCCGGGTCGGCGACACCGTGGTCGGCGTCGCGGGCGAGCTGCTCCCGGCGCTCGCGGCCGAGTCCGACCTGCCGCGCGTGGTGGCGGTGTACGAGCTCGACCTCGACGCGCTCATCGCGCTCGGCGACCGCGACCGGCAGGCGCAGCCCATCCTCGGCCTGCCCGCCGCCACGCAGGACCTCTCGCTCGTGGTCGACGGCTCGGTTGCCGCTGGCGAGGTGCGGGACGCCGTGGCCGAGGGTGCGGGGGCGTTGCTCGAGCACATCCGCCTCATCGACGACTATCGCGGGGCGGGGGTCGCCGAGGGCAGCAAGTCGCTGACCTTCGCGCTCCGTTTCCGGGCCGCCGACCGCACCCTGACGGCCGCGGAGGCGACGGAGGCGAAGCTCGCGGGTCTCGCCGTCGCGGCCGAACGCTTCGGCGCGGCCCTGCGGGAGTAGGTTCGGGAGGACGACACGCCGTGCACACGCGCGGCGACGCCGCCTCGCGGCGTGTCATCCTCCCGAACGAAGGGCGCGTGATGAATCTCACCCAGATCGACGGCCTCGACATGCACTCGGCGCCCGAGCTCCGGGAGGCGGGGCGTGCCCACCGAGCCGTGCTGCCGCGCTCCGCCCACGCGGACTACCAGACCGCTGCCGACCGGGATCCGCTCGGCGTCATCGAGTCGCAGAACGCGGATCGGCTTCCCGAGCTGCTCGGGCTGCGCAGCCACCGGATGCGGGAGAGTCCCTTCACCTTCTACCGCGGCACCGCCGCGATCCAGGCGATCGACCTCGCGCGCGGGCCCGACACCGCGGCGCATGTCGTGATCTCGGGCGATGCGCACCTCTCGAACTTCGGCTTCTACCGTTCGCCGCAGCGCACCCTCGTGTTCGACATGAACGACTTCGACGAGGCGGCGGTCGCGCCCTGGGAGTGGGACGTGAAGCGGCTCGTCGCGAGCATCGTCGTCGCGGCCCGCGCCCGCGGTGCCTCGCCCGCGGAGGCGGAGGCGGCCGCGGTGGCCACCGCCGCTGCGTATCGCGACGGCATCCGGAGCCTCGACGCCCTGCCCGTGCTCGAGCGCTTCTACCGTCGCATCGACCTCGACTCCGACGCCCGGGTGCCCGACAGCCTCCGTTCCGTGGTGCGCGAGGCGCGCCGCGCAGCGAAGCGCCGCACCGCGTCGCGGGTCATCGCGCGCACGACGGTGGTCGGGGCGGATGGCCGGCGGAGCTTCCTCGAGGATCCGCCCGTGACCACCCACGTGCAGCAGGCCTTGCGCGACGACCTCGAGCGGCTGTTCCAGGAGTTCCTGCTGACGGTGCGTGCCGATGTCGCGCTCCTCTTCACCCACTACCGCATCGACGACATCGTGCGACGCGTGGTCGGGGTCGGCAGCGTCGGCACCCGGTGCTACATCCTGGCCTTCTCCGGGCCAGACGGGGAGCCGCTCGTGATGCAGGTGAAGCAGGCGGGGCAGGCGGTCGCCTACCAGTACGGCGGGATGCCGGGGGAGACGCTGCCCGGCGCGCGCGAGGAACGCGCGATCGCGGAGAACGGCTACCGCGTCGTCAGCGGCCAGCGCATCCTGCAGGCCGTCTCTGATCCGTTCCTCGGACACCTCGAGAACAACGGTCGAGCCTTCTACGTGCGTCAGTTCCGCGACGGCAACTCCTCGGTCGTCGTGGAGAACCTCGACCCGGAGAGCTTCCTCTGGTACGCCCGCTCCTGCGCCTGGGTGCTCGCGCGGGGGCACGCCCAGAGCCCAGCGGTTCCGTTCATCGCCGGATATCTCGGCAGCAGCGATGTCTTCGACCGCGCGGTCGCGCGCTGGGGCGGCGCCTATGCGGATCAGGCGGAGGCCGACCACGCGGAGTTCGATCAGGCGGTGCGCGACGGGCGGTTCCCGACCCTGTAGCCGGGGGAGGGATGCCGCGGAGCACCGCGTCTCGCGACCGCCTGCGCTCTGCTAGCCTCGACCACATGGGTCAGCGGATGCCGTTCGAGAGCGCCTCGCTCCGTCGCGTCCGCCGCGTGCGCCGAAGCTCGGCGACGTCGCGCCGCTGACCCGTTCTCAGCCCGTCGCGTGATGTCGCCGCCCCGCCCCCGGTCCACACGACAATAAGGTTGAACCCATGCCCATCTCCGTCGCCGTCGCGGGCGCGAGCGGATACGCGGGAGGCGAGCTGCTGCGGTTGCTCGCCGAGCATCCCGAGTTCGAGATCCGCACCGTCACCGCCCACCAGAACGCCGGTCAGCGGTTGCGCACCGTGCACCCGCACCTGGCGAGCCTCGCCGAGCTCGAACTGCAGCCCACCGAGGCCCGGGTGCTCGCGGATGCCGATGTGGTCTTCTTCGCGCTGCCGCACGGCGCATCCGGTGCGATCGCCGCCGAACTGCCCGACGATGTGCTCGCCGTGGACTGCGGTGCCGACCACCGGCTCACCGATCGCGCGGCCTGGGACGCCTTCTACGGGGGCGAGTACCACGGCGCCTGGAGCTACGGCATGCCCGAGCTGCTGCTCGACGGCGGGTCGGCGAAGCAGCGCGAGAACCTCGCGGGCGCGACCCGCATCGCCGTCCCCGGATGCAATGTCACCGCGATCACGCTCGCGCTGGCCCCCGGCGTCGCGGCCGGGGTGATCGAGCCCCACGACCTGGTGTCGGTGCTCGCCGTGGGCGCCTCGGGTGCGGGGAAGTCGCTCCGCACCGAGCTGCTCGCGAGCGAGATCCTGGGCTCCGCCTCCGCATATGCCGTCGGCGGCACGCATCGGCACACCCCCGAGATCCTGCAGAACCTCACGGCGGCGGGCGGCACGGGCGTGTCGATCTCGTTCACCCCGGTGCTCGTGCCGATGTCGCGCGGCATCCTCGCGACCTCGACGGCGCGGCTCGCTCCCGGTGTGTCGGCCGCAGAGGTGCGGGAGGCCTGGGAGGCCGCCTACGCGGGCGAACGGTTCGTGCGGGTGCTGCCCGCGGGCGAGTTCCCGCGCTCGAACGACACCACCGGTGCCAACACGGCGGTCATGGGCCTCGCGGTCGACGAGAGCGCCGGCCGCGTCGTCGTGATCTCGGCGATCGACAACCTCGTCAAGGGCACCGCGGGTGCCGCCATCCAGTCCGCCAACCTCGCGCTCGGGCTGCCCGAGTCCGCGGGCCTTCCCGTGAACGGAGTCGCCCCGTGAGCGTCACCGCAGCATCCGGATTCGCCGCCGCGGGGGTCGCGGCCGGACTCAAGGGCTTCGACAGGCGTGACCTCGCGCTCGTGGTCAACGAGGGGCCGCTGCGCAGCGCCGCCGCGGTGTTCACGAGCAACCGTGCGAAGGCGAACCCGATCATCTGGTCGCAGCACGCGATCGACGACGGCACGATCGGTGCGATCGTGCTCAACTCGGGCGGCGCGAACTGCTTCACGGGGGCCGAGGGCTTCGAGACGACGCACGCGACCGCGGAGGCCGTCGCCGACGCGCTCGGCATCTCGGCGGGTGACGTGCTCGTGTGCTCGACGGGCCTCATCGGCGAACTGCTCGACCGCGAGAAGCTGCTCGCCGGGGCGCAGACCGCCGCCGTCGAGCGCAGCGAGCGGGGGGGCGCGGATGCGGCCGAGGCGATCATGACGACCGACTCGAAGCCGAAGACCGCGGTCGTGCGCCGCGGCGAGTGGGTGATCGGCGGCATGGCGAAGGGCGCCGGGATGCTGGCACCGGGCCTCGCGACGATGCTCGTGGTGCTCACGACGGATGCCGTGCTGCTGCCCGCCGAGCTCGACACGGCCCTGCGTGAGGCCACCCGGCTGAGCTTCGACCGGCTCGACTCGGACGGCTGCATGTCGACGAACGATCAGGTCACGCTGCTCGCGAGCGGCGCATCCGGGATCGAGCCCGAGCGGGCCGTGTTCACGGCCGCGCTCATCGAACTCTGTCAGGATCTCGCGCGCCAGCTGCAGGCGGATGCCGAGGGCGCCAGCCACGACATCGCGATCGAGGTGGTCGGTGCGGCATCGGAGGACGACGCCGTCGAGGTGGGGCGGGCCGTCGCCCGCAGCAACCTGTTCAAGGCCGCGGTCTTCGGCAACGACCCGAACTGGGGCCGGGTGCTCGCCGCGATCGGCACGACCGGCGCCGATTTCGACCCCTACGCCGTCGACGTCTCGATGAACGGGGTGCGGGTGTGCTCCTCGGGCGGGCCGGATCGGCCGCGCACCGAGGTCGACCTGCGCCCGCGCGCGGTGCGGGTGCTCATCGATCTGCACGCGGGGGGCGCGAGCGCCACGATCCTCACGAACGATCTGACTCACGACTACGTGCACGAGAACAGCGCGTACGCCTCATGAGCATCGATGTGGACTCCCGGATGGCGGACGCCGCCGTCAAGGCCGACACCCTCATCCAGTCCCTCCCGTGGCTGCTGCGGTTCGCGGGGCGCGTGGTGGTGGTCAAGTTCGGCGGCAACGCGATGGTCGACGCCGCATTGCAGCGCGCCTTCGCGGAGGACATGGTCTATCTGCGCTCGGTGGGCCTCAAACCGGTCGTCGTGCACGGCGGCGGCCCGCAGATCTCGGCGATGCTCGATCGGCTCGGCATCCCGAGCGAGTTCCGCGGCGGCTACCGGGTGACGACGCCGGAGGCGATGGAGGTGGTGCGGATGGTGCTCACCGGCCAGGTGAGCCGGGAGCTCGTGACGCTCATCAACCGGCACGGGCCGCTCGCCTCGGCGATCTCGGGCGAGGATGCGGGGCTCTTCCAGGCGCGTCGCCGCGGCATCGTGGTCGACGGGGAGAGCGTCGACATCGGTCTCGTCGGCGATGTCGTGCAGGTGGATCCGGCGGCGGTGCTCGCCGAGATCGAGGCGGGTCGCATCCCGGTGATCTCCTCGATCGCGCCGGATGTCGACGTGCCGGGGCAGTCGCTCAACGTCAACGCCGATTCGGCTGCCGCGGCGCTCGCGGTGGCGCTCGGGGCGGAGAAGCTCGTGGTGCTGACGGATGTGGCGGGCCTGTACCGCGACTGGCCCAACCGCGACTCGCTCGTCTCGCAGCTCACGCGCGACGAGCTCGCGGAGCTGCTGCCGAGCCTCGAGTCGGGCATGATCCCGAAGATGACGGCGTGCCTGGAGGCCGTCGACGGCGGTGTGCCGAAGGCGGCGATCATCGACGGTCGGCGCCCGCACTCGATCCTGCTCGAGATCTTCACCGACGCCGGCATCGGCACGGAGGTGGTTCCCTCATGACCGACTCCGGCTCATCGAGCAGCGCGTACGGCGGGCGTGTCGAGACCCCCGGCGCCTATCAGGACGTCTTCGCGCGCGTCATGATGCGCTCGGCTCCCGCGCCGCTGGCCCTGCTCGCGCGCGGCGAGGGTGCGCGGGTCTGGGATGCGGACGGCAAGGAGTACCTCGACTTCCTCGCCGGCATCGCGGTGAACTCGCTCGGTCACGCGCATCCGGCGTTCGTGGACGCGGTGAGCCGTCAGGCCGCCACGCTCGCCCACGTCTCCAACTACTTCGCGACCGGGCCGCAGCTCGAGCTGGCCGAGCGGCTGACCCATCTGACCGGCGGCGACCGCGTGTTCCTCGGCAATTCGGGTGCCGAGGCGATCGAGGCGGCCGTGAAGCTCGCGCGGCTCACGGGCAGGCCGCGCATCCTGGCGCTCGAGAACTCCTTCCACGGTCGCACGATGGGCTCGTTGAGCCTCACCGGCAAGCCCGCGCTGCGCGGCCCCTTCGAGCCGCTGCTCCCGGGGGTCACCCACCTGCCCTCGACCGTCGAGGCGCTGGAGGAGGCGCTCGCGGCGGGGGATGTCGCCGCGCTCGTCGTCGAGCCCATCAAGGGCGAGGCGGGCGTCGTCGAGCTGCCGCCGGGCTATCTGGCGGCCGCGCGCGAGCTCACCACCCGCCACGGCGCGCTGCTCATCCTCGACGAGATCCAGACCGGCGCGGGCCGCACGGGCGACTGGTTCGCCTTCCAGCACGAGGGCATCGTGCCGGATGCGGTGGCGCTCGCCAAGGGCATCGGCGGTGGCTTCCCGATCGGCGCGCTCGTGGCCTTCGGGGCGGCATCCGAGCTGTTCGGGCCTGGCCATCACGGCTCGACCTTCGGCGGCAATCCGCTCGCCGCGGCGGCGGCGAACGCCGTACTGGGCGAGATCGAGCGCGCCGACCTGGTGGGCAACGCCCGCAGGCGGGGTGCCGAGTTGCGGGCACGCATCGAGCTGATCGGCTCGCCGCTCGTGACCGACGTCCAGGGGCGGGGGCTCCTGCTCGGCGTCGGCCTCGCGGAGCCCGTCGCGGGCGTCGTCGCGCGGCGCGCCCTCGACCTCGGGCTCATCGTCAACGCCGCGAACGAGCACCGCATCCGCCTCGCGCCGCCGCTCATCATCGGCGACGACGAGTTGCACGAGTTCACCCGCCTCTTCACCGAGGCGCTCGAGATCCCGCACACCGACTTTGGAGACCACGAATGACCCGCCACTTCCTGCGTGACGACGACCTGAGCCCCGCCGAGCAGAGCGAGATCCTCGACCTCGCCGAGCAGATCAAGGCAGACCGCTGGGCGCGCACGCCGCTCGCAGGCCCGCAGACCGTCGCGGTGATCTTCGACAAGTCCTCCACCCGCACGCGCGTGAGCTTCGCGGTCGGCATCGCCGACCTCGGCGGCAGCCCGCTCATCATCTCCACCGCCAACAGCCAGCTCGGCGGCAAGGAGACCCCGTCGGACACCGCGCGGGTGCTCGAGCGGATGGTGTCGGCGATCGTCTGGCGCACCTACGCGCAGGCGGGCCTCGAGGAGATGGCGGCCGGCACCACGGTTCCGGTCGTCAACGCGCTCTCCGACGACTTCCACCCCTGCCAGCTGCTCGCCGACCTGTTCACGATCCGTGAGCACAAGGGCCGCCTCGCGGGCCTCACGGTGACCTTCCTCGGCGACGGCGCGAGCAACATGGCGCACAGCTACCTGCTGGCAGGCGCGACGGCGGGCATGCACGTGCGGATCGCCGCACCGGCCGAGTTCAGCCCAGCGGATGCCGTGGTCGCCGACGCGGATGCCCGCGCGGCCGAGACCGGCGGCTCGGTCGCGATCTACACCGATCCACTCGAAGCGGTCGCCGGTGCGGACGTCGTGGTCACCGACACCTGGGTGTCGATGGGCAAGGAGGAGGAGAAGGCGCACCGTGTGGCCACCTTCGGCGGCTATCAGGTGACCGACGAGCTCATGGCGATCGCGGCATCCGAGGCGATCTTCCTGCACTGTCTGCCTGCCGACCGCGGGTACGAGGTGGCCGAGAGCGTCATCGACGGACCGCAGAGCGTCATCTGGGACGAGGCGGAGAACCGCCTGCACGCGCAGAAGGCACTGCTGGTGTGGCTGCTGGAGCGCGCCGCGATCTGACCCGCGGCGCGCTCAGCTGCTCAGTATGCGGAGGCGAAATCCGGGTCGCTCAGCGCGATCGCGGCGAGCGCTCCGAAGAAGATGATGCCGGCGATCACGCCCGCGGAGAGCGGCACGTAGAAGGCGATCTTCTTCTTCACGATCAGCAGGATCGAGACCCCGAGCGCGACCAGGTAGAGCAGCACGTGGCTCACGATGATCACCATCGGGCCGGCGCCGACGGTTCCGTTGAAGCCGTCGTATCCCTGCTGGCGGAAGACCTCGTCGACGAGCGCGGGCTGGGTGAACAACCAGCCGTAGAGCACACCGCCGAGCATCCCGAACAGACCCATCACGAGCAGGATGATCGTGAGCACGACATCCCAGACGCGACGGCGCGGCAGGGGAGCGCCGGCGAAGCCGGGCTGGCCGTAGACCGGCTGGGGGTACGCCTGCTGCGGGTAGCCCTGCTGCTGCGGGTAGCCCTGTTGCGGGTACTGGGGGTAGCCCTGCTGCGTCGGGTAGCCCGGCGTCTGCTGGGGATAGCCCTGCTGCGTCGGGTAGCCGGGGGTCTGCTGGGGGTAGCCCTGCTGCGCCGGATACGCGGGCGCGGCGGGATAGCCGGGGGCCTGCTGCGGGGCCTCGGCGGCTGCCGGGTATCCGGGCGCGGCGGGTGCCGACGCGGCACCGGCATAGGTGGCCGGTTGTCCCGGCGCCGCGGGGATGCCGTCAGGCACGGCGGGCGCGGCAACCGGCGCGGCGGGCGCGGCGACCGCGGACTCGACGGGCGCGAACTCCCCGTAGCGCGGCGCGGCCACGGGCTCCGCGGGAGCGGCGGGCGCAGCGGGTGCGGATGCGGGAGCAGCGGTTTCGGGTGCGGGCGGGACGGGCGGCGTGGTCGGCTCGGACATGACGCAACCCTATCCGGGCCGGTCGACTTCTAGACTGGAGGCGACACGAGGAGACCGGAACAGATGGCACTTGGCCTCACCCCCGAGGGCACCGACGATCGCACCGCACAGGATCGCACCCCCGACGGCCGGGCCGGCGGCGCGAGCCTCTGGGGCGGCCGCTTCGCGAGCGGGCCGTCGCCCGAGCTCCAGGAGCTCAGCCGCTCGACCCACTTCGACTGGGAGCTGGCTCCCTACGATCTGCAGGGTTCGCGCGCGCACGCGCGTGCGCTCGCCGCGGCAGGGTTCCTCGACGACGACGAGTTGACGCGGATGCTCGACGGCATCGGAGTGATCGATCGCGGCATCCGCGACGGCGTCATCCGTCCGCTTCCCGAAGACGAGGACGTGCACTTCGCCCTCGAGCGCGAGTTGGTCGCCATTCTCGGAGCCGAGCTGGGCGGCAAGCTGCGGGCGGGTCGCAGTCGCAACGATCAGATCGCGACGCTCGTGCGGCTCTACCTGCTCGA
This sequence comes from Leifsonia xyli, assembly GCA_003243275.1. Classification (GTDB taxonomy): domain Bacteria; phylum Actinomycetota; class Actinomycetes; order Actinomycetales; family Microbacteriaceae; genus Homoserinibacter. Next base: position 350,317 of record QFQR01000006.1, read on the forward strand.
CCACGCCGCACGCGTCCGGCACCTCGTGGTGCAGCTCATCGACGCGCTCGTCGCGCAGGCCGAGGCGCATCCGGCCGCGGTGATGCCGGGGCGCACCCACCTGCAGCACGCCCAGCCGCTGCTGCTCGCCCACCATCTCCTCGCGCACGCCTGGCCTCTGGTGCGCGACCTCGAGCGGCTGCGTGATTGGCGGGTTCGCGCGACCGAGTCGCCGTATGGTGCGGGGGCGGTCGCGGGCGGGGCGCTGGGTCTCGACCCCGTGCCGATCGCGACCGAGCTCGGGCTCGCGCATCCGATGCCGAACTCGATCGACGCGACCTCCAGTCGCGACGTGGTCGCCGAGTTCGCCTACATCGCGGCCCAACTCGGCATCGATCTCTCCCGGCTCGCCGAGGAGATCATCATCTGGAACACCCGCGAGTTCGGCTTCGTGCGACTGCACGACGGCTTCTCGACCGGGTCCTCGATCATGCCCCAGAAGAAGAACCCCGACATCGCCGAGCTGGCCCGCGGCAAGTCGGGGCGACTCATCGGCAATCTCACGGGCCTGCTCGCGACCCTCAAGGGCCTCCCGCTCGCCTACAACCGCGACCTGCAGGAGGACAAGGAGCCGGTCTTCGATTCGGTGCGCACCCTCGAGGTGCTGCTGCCCGCCTTCGCGGGCATGGTCGCGACGCTCGAGTTCGACACCGAGCGGATGGCCGAGCTCGCCCCGCAGGGCTTCTCACTCGCCACCGACGTCGCCGACCACCTCGTGCGCCGGGGCGTGCCGTTCCGGGAGGCGCACGAGATCTCCGGTGCTCTCGTGCGGTTCTGCGAGGCGGAGGGACTCGAGCTCGACGAGCCGACGGATGCGCAATACGCGGCCGTCGACGCACGGCTGACCCCCGAGGTGCGCGCCGTGCTGACGGTCGACGGCTCGATCGCGAGTCGCGCGGGCACGGGCGGCACCGCGCCCCCGCGCGTCGCCGAACAACTCGCGGCGCTTGTCGCGCGGGTCGCGGCGGTGTCCGCATGACGCTCTCCGGCAAGGGCGACCCGCGTGCGCGTCGCGAGCACGCCAAGAACTACCGCCGCGGTCTCGATGAGCGTCGCCCCTGGGTGCGCTGGCTGCTGATCGGCGTCGCGGTCGTCATCGTGGCGGGCGTGCTCGTCTACGCGATCGTCTCCGGGGTCGGCGTCTGAACCTCGCCGAGCTGCTGTCCCGGCCAGCCGACGAGGTCGCACCGCTGCTGCTCGGCGCGGTGCTGACCGGACGCGGTGTCGCGGTGCGCCTCACCGAGGTCGAGGCCTACCTCGGCGAGGCGGACCCCGGATCCCATGCCTTCCGCGGCATCACCCCGCGCACCCGCACGATGTTCGGCGAGCCTGGCCACCTCTATGTCTATTTCAGCTACGGCATGCACAACTGCGCGAACATCGTCTGCTCCCCGCCCGGCACCGCGAGCGCCGTGCTGCTGCGCGCCGGCGAGGTGGTCGAGGGGGTCGATCTGGCGCGCGAGCGGCGCGGGGCCGCGCGCACGGATGCGGAGCTCGCCCGCGGCCCGGCCCGCCTCACCCGGGCCCTCGGCATCGCGCTCACGGACGACACGGCGGCCCTCGACGGCGCTCCGTTCGCGCTCGCGCTCGCGCCGCATCCGCCGCCCGCGGCGACCGGCCCGCGTGTCGGGGTGTCGGGGGAGGGCGGCTCGGATGCGTTCCCGCTGAGGTTCTGGATCCCCGGCGACCCGACCGTCTCGGTCTACCGCCGCTCGGCGCCCCGCAGGCGCACTACCTCGCGACCGTGACCACGACGAGCACCGCGCAGGCGCTCGCCCACAGCATGCTCGCGAGGGTGCCGATGATGAAGCGTTCGCGGGCGGCAGCGGAGTCCAGTTCCGAGAAGCGGCCGAGGCCCTTGATCGCGATGAGCGCCGCGATCACCTCTGGCCGTCCGAGCGCGATCGCCCCCACGATGGCGGCGCGCTCCAGCAGCCCGATCGTGGTGCCGCCGCGCAGCACCTCGACGTCTTCGCCCGTGCGTTCACGGCGGATGAGGATGCCGCCGTGCGCGCCGCGCCGTGTGGTCTCGCGGGTCGCGAGGTCGAGCACGTGCACGGTGAGCGGGCTGCCGGCGAGGATGCCGAGGATCGCGATGCCGAGCGCGAGCACGACCGCGTAGGGGTGCGGATCCGGCAGCAGGCGGATGTCGAAGGCGGCCGCGAGCAGTCCGCCTCCGACGGGCACGAGGGCGAGCAGCGCGAGCCGCGGCCGCCCGAGGCGCACCGAGAACACGGTCGCGACGATGCCGCCCGCGATGACGAGCACGGCGAGCGCCCAGAACAGGTAGTCGATGACGATCATGCGCGCTCCTCAGCCCTCGATGGACTTTCCTGCGGTGCTCTGGTTCGCGAGGTCGAGCAGTTCCGCGATCGCCTCCCGGGAGGCGGCATCCGACCGCACCCCCGCGGCGATCGCCCTCTTGCTGGTCGCCTGCGGGGTGACCCCGAGTCGTTCGGCGGCCTCCGCCTGGGTGAGTCCGGACTCGACGAGATCGTACAGTTCCCAGCCCGCGGGGGAGCGGCGCTCGCGCAGCAGCAGCAGCAGGTCGAGCATCGACTGCACGGTCGTCGCGCTCGGACGGATGCCGTCGCCGGCGACCGCGACGCGTCCCGGGCGGCGCTTGGCGGCATCCACCGCGTCCCTGGCGGCGATGAGCGCCTCGCCCGTCGCGGCGCGCGTGGTGGTGGGCAGCGGGGTGCGCACCGTGCCGATGCCGAGTCCCACGCTCCACCGGCCGGTGCGGGCGAGCGCGAGCGCGAGCGCGAGCGCGGTCGCGGCGTCGTCGGTGAGCGCCTGGATCTCGTCGCCCGCGGTGCGATCGGGGGCGAGTGCGAGCCGACCGGCTCCCACGCGGGTGAGCAGGGCGAGGCCGTCGTCGGCGAGGTCGGGTCCGTGGCGGCTGTCGATCTGGTCGGCGGTGATCGCGAACATGGATTCCTCCTCGCATCAAGCCTAGAAGGATGATCCTCGATCAATCAACCCCTCAAGCTAGATTGCTCGGAGATCAACCTCACCACCCGCCCGCGCCGCCGCCGCCCCCGCCGCCGCCCGCGAACCCTCCACCGCCCGAGCCGCCCGAGAAGCTGCTGCCCCCGGAGCTCGACCACGACGAGGCCGAGGTCACCGGGGGAGTCGTCGCGAAGCTCGCCGCCGTATAGCCGGCCGCGAACGAGGAGAGACTCGTGCCGGTGAAGGTCTGCGCGAGCTCGCTCGGCGTCGTGGCGTACATCGTGCCCAGCTCGCGCTGCCAGCTGGCTTCGATCCCGAACAGGATCGCGTAGGGGAGCAGCCCCTCGTTCAGCCTCACGACGGCCTCCCGATCACCCGTATCGACGGGGGTGCGTTCGGCACCCTCCGGGCTCTGCAGCACCCGGATGCGATCCGCCTCGGCGAGCTCGAGGTAGTCGCGGATGCCATCCAGGTGCTCGCGCGCGAGCGCACCCTCGCGGGTGAGCACCGCCGGGGCGCCCGCGTAGCCGAAGATCAGGATGCCGCCCACCAGCACCGCGATGGTCTGCCAGATCAGCAGGCCCGTGCCCGCCTCCGCATCCGCCGCCCAGAACGCCACGACGATCGCCGCCAGGCCGTTCACGAACAGCGCGATCCGCACGACCGTCGTCCACGGTGAGCGCGGGGTCACCCGGTAGCGGGTGCTCACCTCGGTGCGAACCTTGGCGCGCAGCGACTCGATCCGATCCCCGAGCTTCCGGTCGGCGGTGTCGAGCGTGACGGTCGTTCCGGCCTTGGTGCTGCCGAAGATCGTCGCGACGGCGATCGCGTCGTCCCGCTCCAGCACCGAGGCGTCATCGAGCTCGAGCCGGTAGCGGGCCTTCTCCTCCGCGCCCCGGTCGATGAGCCGCGCGGCGCGGGTCACCACCAACTGCACGAACTGCGCGGGGAGTCCGCGATCCTCGCGGTCGAGCAGCAGCGCCGCCTCCATGACGCCCAGCTCCGGGTAGCCCTCGTACTGCGGCACGACGATGCCGCGCCCCCGCGCATCCCGGAACACCCGCAGCCGCAACCAGAGCACCACGATCAGGCAGGCGAGTGCGACCCCCACCAGCACCCAGGGGATCAGCCGCACGATCCAGGAGTCGCTCGGCAGCGGGGGTGTGCGGAAGGTGTCCGGCAGGAAGCCGATCGACCAGGTGACCGTGGCGAAGGGGCCGACCTCCGTCGCGCTCGCGCTCGCGCCGACATCGCTGAGTTCGAGGGGGCACTGCGTCGTCGCGCCGTAGGTGCCCACGTAGCAGGCGGCCTCCCCGCTGAGCGAGCCGCGCAGCTCGGGGGCGAGCGTCAGCTCGGCCGTGACGCGCGCATAGGGCTGGGCGCTGCCGGTGCCGTTGACGTCCCAGAAGAACTCCTGCACCCCGGTGTCGTCGAAGGAGCGCACGACATCGCGCATCGTGTACTCGATGACGTAGCCCTGGCGTCCGTGCACGTAGCGATCGGCGTCGCCGATGCGGATCACGAGGAAGTCGCCGTCGTCCGACAGCGTGTAGCTCAGCGGGGTGCCCGACTCGTCGGTCACCGAGCTGATCTGCAACCCGAGGTCCGAGCCCGCGTACTCGCGCGGGATGGCGCGCTCGATCCCGTGGTTCTGGTCGGACTGCGGAAACCGGGCGACGAGGGTCTCCACGACGCGCAGCGTCGAGGCGCGGTCGGCGTCGCGGCCGAGTGCGTACCTGGCGTCGAAGGAGTCGAAGGTGAAGTCGTCGACGCCGTCACGCGTCCAGGCGGCCGCTGGCGCGGCGGGCGCGGCACGCGAGGCATCGTCCGCGGTGACGGCGGATGCCGAGGCGGCGGGCGAGAGCAGCACCGCTGCGAGGATCGCGGTGGCGAGCGCGCGGACGCACAAGCGGAGGCGGTGGTGGTCGCGCACGGCCCGAGCCTAGCGAGATGACGCGATAGCCTGACCGGGTGCCCGCATCCGAGAACCTGAGCGCGCAGCGCAACGATCCGAGCTTCCCCGATGTCTGGGAGGAGTTGAGCTGGCGCGGACTCGTTCACGTGTCGACCGACGCCGACGCGCTCAAGGAGTTGCTGGCAGGCCCGCCCATCGTCTTCTACTGCGGCTTCGATCCGACGGCGCCGAGCCTGCACCTCGGCAACCTGGTGCAGATCCTCGTGCTGCGCCGACTCCAGCTCGCGGGGCACCGGCCGCTCGGGCTGGTGGGCGGCTCGACGGGGCTCATCGGGGATCCCCGTCCGAGCGCCGAGCGCACACTGAACGATCGCGCGACGGTCGCCGACTGGGTCGACAGGCTGCGCGGGCAGATCGAGCCCTTCCTGTCGTTCGAGGGCGACAACGCCGCACGCATGGTCAACAACCTGGATTGGACAGCGCCGCTCAGCGCGATCGACTTCCTCCGCGAGATCGGCAAGCACTTCCGCGTCGGCACGATGCTGAAGAAGGATGCCGTGGCCGCCCGACTGAACTCGGACGCCGGCATCAGCTACACGGAGTTCAGCTACCAGCTCCTGCAGGGCATGGACTTCCTCGAGCTGTACAGGCAGTACGGATGCGTGCTGCAGACCGGCGGCTCCGACCAGTGGGGCAACCTCACGAGCGGCACCGATCTCATCCACCGCGTCGAGGGGGTGAGCGTGCACGCGATCGGCACGCCGCTCATCACCAACTCGGACGGCACCAAGTTCGGCAAGAGCGAGGGCAACGCCATCTGGCTCGATCCCGAGCTGTGCAGTCCGTACCGCTTCTACCAGTTCTGGCTCAACACCGACGACGCCGACGTGGTGGGAAGGCTCAAGGTGTTCACCTTCCTCAGCCGGGCAGAGATCGAGGTGCTCGCGAGCCAGGTGCGGGAGGAACCGTTCCGCCGCGAGGCGCAGCGCACGCTCGCGCGCACGGTGACGACCCTGGTGCACGGTGCGGAGGCGACGGATGCGGTGATCGCGGCGTCGGAGGCGCTCTTCGGGCAGGGGGAGCTGGGCGCGCTCGACGCCGCGACCCTCGCGGCCGCGGTCGACGAACTGCCGAACGTCGTCCTCGGGAGCGGGGCGCTCGTAGTGCAGGCCCTGGTGGACACGGGGCTCACCACGAGCATCTCGGATGCCAGGCGGGCGATCGCTCAGGGCGGCGTCTACCTCAACAACGTGAAGGTGGACGACGAGGCGGCGACTCTCGCGGATGCCGCGCTCGCGGGCGGTCGTGCCGTGCTGCGGCGGGGCAAGAAGACCCTCGCCGGCGTCATCCTGAGCGGCGGCTAGACCCAGCGAACAGGCGCGACACGCCCGGGATGCGGCCAAGATTTGGCGCGAGGCCGGATCCCACGTAATGTTCTATCTGTTCGCCCCAAAGGGAAGAGCGAAGCGGCCGAAAGGCCCCGCCCCCTCAAGCGGAGAAACAAACCCCCATCTGAATCGGATCCAGCATCCGTGTGACCATATGGTCTAGGATGGGAATCCTCCTCTCGGAGACCGCGGTCATCGACGGAAGCCCGGAGCATCGCTCCCGGCGCGTCGGTTTGACAGACGGAACGAGAAGGCTAGGATGGAGAAGTTGCCCTGAAGGCGAGCCGGAGACGGTGAGCGACAGGAGCGCCCGATCCTTGAGAACTCAACAGCGTGCACTATGTCAAATGCCAAAAACCTCGACTGGTGACCTCGGTCATCAGAGAGATTCCTTTGGATTGACGGATTGTCAGTAGACGATCCTTTCAGTCAGATCAACTCGTGCGATCCCCGGTTTTCCCCGGGGTGAGCGCAACGGTTCTGCCGGCGGCTTCGGTCGCCGTGCTACCAAACCTTTACGGAGAGTTTGATCCTGGCTCAGGACGAACGCTGGCGGCGTGCTTAACACATGCAAGTCGAACGGTGAAAGTGGGAGCTTGCTCCTGCTGGATCAGTGGCGAACGGGTGAGTAACACGTGAGCAATCTGCCCCGAACTCTGGGATAAGCGTTGGAAACGACGTCTAATACCGGATACGACGCGCGAAGGCATCTTCTGCGCGTGGAAAGAACTTCGGTTCGGGATGAGCTCGCGGCCTATCAGCTTGTTGGTGAGGTAACGGCTCACCAAGGCGACGACGGGTAGCCGGCCTGAGAGGGTGACCGGCCACACTGGGACTGAGACACGGCCCAGACTCCTACGGGAGGCAGCAGTGGGGAATATTGCACAATGGGCGCAAGCCTGATGCAGCAACGCCGCGTGAGGGACGACGGCCTTCGGGTTGTAAACCTCTTTTAGTAGGGAAGAAGCGAAAGTGACGGTACCTGCAGAAAAAGCACCGGCTAACTACGTGCCAGCAGCCGCGGTAATACGTAGGGTGCAAGCGTTGTCCGGAATTATTGGGCGTAAAGAGCTCGTAGGCGGTTTGTCGCGTCTGCTGTGAAAACCCGAGGCTCAACCTCGGGCCTGCAGTGGGTACGGGCAGACTAGAGTGCGGTAGGGGAGATTGGAATTCCTGGTGTAGCGGTGGAATGCGCAGATATCAGGAGGAACACCGATGGCGAAGGCAGATCTCTGGGCCGTAACTGACGCTGAGGAGCGAAAGCGTGGGGAGCGAACAGGATTAGATACCCTGGTAGTCCACGCCGTAAACGTTGGGAACTAGATGTGGGGGCCATTCCACGGCTTCCGTGTCGCAGCTAACGCATTAAGTTCCCCGCCTGGGGAGTACGGCCGCAAGGCTAAAACTCAAAGGAATTGACGGGGGCCCGCACAAGCGGCGGAGCATGCGGATTAATTCGATGCAACGCGAAGAACCTTACCAAGGCTTGACATATACGAGAACGCTCTAGAAATAGAGAACTCTTTGGACACTCGTATACAGGTGGTGCATGGTTGTCGTCAGCTCGTGTCGTGAGATGTTGGGTTAAGTCCCGCAACGAGCGCAACCCTCGTTCTATGTTGCCAGCACGTTATGGTGGGAACTCATAGGAGACTGCCGGGGTCAACTCGGAGGAAGGTGGGGATGACGTCAAATCATCATGCCCCTTATGTCTTGGGCTTCACGCATGCTACAATGGCCGGTACAAAGGGCTGCAATACCGTAAGGTGGAGCGAATCCCAAAAAGCCGGTCTCAGTTCGGATTGAGGTCTGCAACTCGACCTCATGAAGTCGGAGTCGCTAGTAATCGCAGATCAGCAACGCTGCGGTGAATACGTTCCCGGGCCTTGTACACACCGCCCGTCAAGTCATGAAAGTCGGTAACACCCGAAGCCAGTGGCCCAACCCTTGTGGAGGGAGCTGTCGAAGGTGGGATCGGTGATTAGGACTAAGTCGTAACAAGGTAGCCGTACCGGAAGGTGCGGCTGGATCACCTCCTTTCTAAGGAGCACTGCAGGCCTTCGGGCCTGACAGAGCCGGATTCGAGCCGAATGTGCTCGACCGGAGCTCATGGGTGGAACATTGACATAGGCATCGAGCAGAACCTCGAGATCCCAGTACGGCCGCAAGGCAAGGAACGGATCGGAAGCAGACGCTCGGTGCGTGCACGCTGTTGGGTCCTGAGGGACCGGGCCGGCCACCTTCGGGTGGGCGTGACGACCTCAGGACTCGAACCACGTTCAAGCAGAGCTTCGAACGGGTACGAGTACCGCCCGTCATTTGAGAACTACACAGTGGACGCGAGCATCTTAGAACGAGATCTTCGGATCTCGATCTACAAGATGATCAAATAGGGGCACCCTCCGGGGTGTCTCCGATAGATCATTGGTCAATCTGCAGCTCGAGCCTTCGGGCGAGAGCTGTCGATCGATTCTAAAAACTCATGTAGTCAAGTTTCTAAGAGCAGACGGTGGATGCCTTGGCATCTGGAGCCGAAGAAGGACGTATAAATCTGCGATAAGCCTCGGGGAGCTGATAATAGAGCTTTGATCCGAGGATTTCCGAATGGGGAAACCCCGTCAGGCGTGGCAACACGACCTGATGACTCCCGCCTGAATATATAGGGCGGGTAGAGGGAACGTGGGGAAGTGAAACATCTCAGTACCCACAGGAAGAGAAAGCAACCGCGATTCCGTTAGTAGTGGCGAGCGAAACCGGAACAGGCCAAACCGATCATGTGTGATAGCCGGCAGGCGTTGCATGGTCGGGGTTGTGGGACCTTCACGTACTTCTGCCGAAGTACACGTTGACATGCGCGATATAGGTGAACAGCTTTGAAAGGCTGACCACAGAGGGTGCCAGTCCCGTAACCGAAATGTCGAGCAGCGACGGAAGGGATCCCAAGTAGCACGGGGCCCGAGAAATCCCGTGTGAATCTGCCAGGACCACCTGGTAAGCCTAAATACTCCCAGATGACCGATAGCGGACAAGTACCGTGAGGGAAAGGTGAAAAGTACAGTTAGTGGTATGTGGCGAGGTTAACCCGTGAGGGGCAGCCGTAGCGAAAGCGAGTTCGAATAGAGCGATTCAGTCGCATGCCCTAGACCCGAAGCGAAGTGATCTATCCATGGCCAGGTTGAAGCGACGGTAAGACGTCGTGGAGGACCGAACCCACTTGGGTTGAAAACCGAGGGGATGAGCTGTGGATAGGGGTGAAAGGCCAATCAAACTTCGTGATAGCTGGTTCTCTCCGAAATCTACAAGGTTACTGACGTCAGCCAAACTCCGAATGCCGGTAAGTGAGAGCGCAGCAGTGAGACGGTGGGGGATAAGCTTCATCGTCGAGAGGGAAACAACCCAGACTACCGACTAAGGCCCCTAAGCGTGTGCTAAGTGGGAAAGGATGTGGAGTTGCACAGACAACCAGGAGGTTGGCTTAGAAGCAGCCACCCTTGAAAGAGTGCGTAATAGCTCACTGGTCAAGTGATTCCGCGCCGACAATGTAACGGGGCTCAAGCACACCGCCGAAGTCGTAGGATTCGCATTATAGGTAGGCCTTCGTGGTCCAGCCGTGCGGATCGGTAGGAGAGCGTCGTGTGGCGAGTGAAGCGGCGGGGTAACCCAGCCGTGGACGCCACACGAGTGAGAATGCAGGCATGAGTAGCGAAAGACATGTGAGAAACATGTCCTCCGAAAGACCAAGGGTTCCAGGGTCAAGCTAATCTTCCCTGGGTAAGTCGGGACCTAAGGCGAGGCCGACAGGCGTAGTCGATGGACAACGGGTTGATATTCCCGTACCGGCGAAGAACCGCCCAAGCTAATCCAGTAGTGCTAAGAGTCCTAATCCGGCAGATGGATCCCTTCGGGGTGAAGCAGCCGGCCTAACGCTCGAACCCGTGCTGGTGCGGCTAGCGTATTAACAGGTGTGACGCAGGAAGGTAGCCGAGCCAGGCGATGGTAGTCCTGGTGTAAGGACGTAGGGCGAGAGATAGGCAAATCCGTCTCTCACATAGCCTGAGATCTGACGCATACCCCTCACGGGGGAATTCGGTGATCCTATGCTGCCGAGAAAAGCATCGACGCGAGGTTCCAGCCGCCCGTACCCCAAACCGACTCAGGTGGTCAGGTAGAGAATACCAAGGAGATCGAGAGAATCGTGGTTAAGGAACTCGGCAAAATGCCCCCGTAACTTCGGGAGAAGGGGGGCCTAAGGCGTGTACGGACTTGCTCCGGAAGCGCTGCAGGGCCGCAGAGACCAGTGGGAAGCGACTGTTTACTAAAAACACAGGTCCGTGCGAAGTCGCAAGACGATGTATACGGACTGACGCCTGCCCGGTGCTGGAAGGTTAAGAGGA
>QFQR01000039.1 GCA_003243275.1 Leifsonia xyli
CGGGTCTGCTGAAGGTCTTGGTGACTCTTCCGGTTAGGCCGCGGACGCGGCCCGTGTGGTCATGATGGCTTCGAATTCGACCGGCGTCAAACGGCCGAGGGACCGCTGGCGTCGGCGGCGGTGGTAGGTCGCTTCGATCCAGGTCACGATCGCCAGGCGCAGGCCGAGGCGGGTCGGCCAGGAGCGGGTGTTGAGCACGTTCTTCTGCAGCAGGGCGAAGAAGGATTCCATCGCGGCGTTGTCGCCGGCAGCGCCGACGCGGCCCATCGAGCCGACGAGACCGTTACGGTGCAGTTCGAGCACGAAGCGGCGGCTTCGGAACTGACTGCCCCTGTCCGAGTGAACAGTCGTCCCGACAGGTCGACGGCGTTGGACGGCCATCCGGAGGGCCGAGACGGCGAGCTCGGCGGTCATCCGATCAGCGATCGAGTACCCCACGATCCGGTTCGAGAACACGTCCTTGATCGCACAACAGTAGAGACGGCCCTCGCCGGTCCAGTGCTCGGTGATGTCGGTCAACCAGAGCCGGTCGGGAGCGTCAGCGGTGAACACCCGTTGCACGCGATCGTCGTGGACCGGCGGGCCCGCCTTTGTTCCCTTGCCTCGCTTCTTCCTGGCCATCACCGAGACGATCTTGTTCTGCGAGCACACCCGCCACACCCGGCGCTCGGACGCCTCGAACCCGAGATCGGCGAGCTCGTCGGCGATCAACCGATACCCGAACGTCGGATCTTCCTGATGCGCGTCGCGGGCCGCGTCGATCAGATGCGCCTCGTCCCAGTCCCGATCCGAAACGGGGTCCTTCAGCCACCGGTAGTAGGGCTGCTTCGCGATCTTTAACACCCGACACGTCACCGCGACCGGCACCCTGATCGGGGCGCCGGTCGCGGCCAGCTCGCGGACGAGCGGGTAGATCATTTTGGGATAGCACCCTGCGACAGGTACGCGGCCGCGCGACGCAGAACCTCGTTCTCCTGCTCGAGCAACCGGATCCGCTTCCTCGCTTCCCGCAACTCCGCGTTCTCAGCCGCCGTCGATCCCGGCTTCACACCATCCTCGATCTCGGCCTTGCGGACCCAGTTCTGGACACACGTCTCGGAGATCCCAAAGTCCTTCGCGACCTGCGCAAACGACGCCTCACGGCGCCGCGCGATCGCGACGACATCATCTCGGAACTCCTTCGGATACGGCCTCGGCACGATGAACATCCTTCCAGCGGCGACCAGCGCCACCACAAGTCAGGAGTCACCCAAACATTCAGCAGACCC
>QFQR01000040.1 GCA_003243275.1 Leifsonia xyli
GCCGAGCGTGCCCGCGACCGGCGCCGGCCGCGCCACGCCCTCCGGTGAAAACAGCTCGACGTTGCCCACGCCCGCGAACGTCACCTCGCCGCGGTCTGACAGCAGGGCGCTCATCACCACGCCACGCATGCCGGGCAGCGAGCGGTGCACCACCTCGAACACCTGCGCCAGCGGCTGCTTGCGCCCGAGCTTCTCGATGGCCGCGCGCGCCGCCACCGCGCTCTTCTCGGCGTCGGGCCCGTGCCCCAGCGCATCGATGACCGCGAACAGCCGCCAGTCGCCATCGGCGAGGTCGATGACCATGTCGCCGCAGGCCGACAGGCCCTCCATGGGCCGCAGTGCGTGCCCAGGCCCGGCGCGCTGTCGACCTTCATCTCGTCGAGCAGCGCCTTGGTGCCGATGATGCCGCGCCCCAGCCCCGTACGGCTCTTGTACGAGCCGCTCATGATGACGTCGAGGTTGGGAATGCCCGGGCCGTGGTCGTCGGCGGAGACTTCGAAGCGCCAGTGCCCCGGCTCGTCGGCGAGCTTGAGCGTCACCGAGCCGGCCTTCGCGTACATGTAGATGTTGCGCGCCAGTTCAGAGACCGCGGTGGCCAGGCGCACGCAGTCGGTCATGCTGAAGAAGCTCTTGGTCAGCGCCTGCGTCGCGCGTTGCACCACGAGCACGTCGCTGTCAGACGCGATGGTGAAGCGCTGCACACGCTCCCGCGCCAGGCCGCCGCCGGTCATCGCCAGCCGGAGCTGGGCGATGGGCAACGGCTTGCCGTGCATGGCGAACAGCTTGCCGCTGGTCTCGAGGTGGCTGAGCAGCTCGCGCAGCTCGAGCACGTCGAGCGTGCCCACTTCGGCGTTCACCGACGGAGGCAGCGTGCGGAACACGCCGCGGGCCGAGGTGAGGCCGATGCTGGCGTTCATGATGGGCGTGATGGCTTCGAGGATGGCGGGCATCGGTCAGTCCAGCGCGACGATGCGCACGCGGAGTTTCTCGAGCGCGCGCTCCAGCGTGAGCGCGGTGTCGACGTGGCGGAGGTCGACGCCCAGCTCCACGAGCGTGATGGCGACGGCCGGCCGCATGCCCACCAGCACGGCCTTGACGCCGAACTGCCGCGCGATGCTGGCGGTCTCACCGAGAATCTTGGCCGCGAAGCTGTCGACGATGCTCAGCGCGGAGACGTCCAACACCAGCCCGCGCACGCCGACCGACTGCGAGAGCCGCTGGCTCACCGTGTCCTGAAGAAAACGCGCCTGCGAGTCGCTCAGCTCCGACGGAACGCTGACGAAGACGCAGTGCCCCAGGCGCATCATTGGAATGAAACTCTCTGCAGACGACACGGGCGCTTCCTTCGGTGTGCTTCTATTTCAGAGCTGGTTCAGACCAGACATGCCGGCCTCGACCGCCCCGATGGTCGTAATTTGCATCAACACCCGAACCCCTCCACGCCGCG
>QFQR01000041.1 GCA_003243275.1 Leifsonia xyli
AACGGTCCTAAGGTAGCGAAATTCCTTGTCGGGTAAGTTCCGACCTGCACGAATGGCGTAACGATCTCCCCGCTGTCTCTGATGTGGACTCAGCGAAATTGAACTGTGTGTCAAGATGCACACTACCCGCGGTTAGACGGAAAGACCCCATGCACCTTTACTCTAGCTTCGCATTGGCAACAGGATTGCGATGTGCAGGATAGGTGGTAGGCATTGAAACCGGGACGCCAGTCTCGGTGGAGCCTCCCTTGAGATACCACCCTTCGCACTCTTGTTGTCTAACCGCGGCCCGTTATCCGGGTCCGGGACCCTGCGTGGTGGGGAGTTTGACTGGGGCGGTCGCCTCCCAAATCGTAACGGAGGCGCGCGAAGGTTGGCTCAGACCGGTCGGAAATCGGTCGTTGAGTGCAATGGCAGAAGCCAGCCTGACTGCAAGACTGACAAGTCGAGCAGAGACGAAAGTCGGTCATAGTGATCCGGTGGTCCCAAGTGGGAGGGCCATCGCTCAACGGATAAAAGGTACGCTGGGGATAACAGGCTGATGATGCCCAAGAGTCCATATCGACGGCATCGTTTGGCACCTCGATGTCGGCTCATCTCATCCTGGGGCTGGAGCAGGTCCCAAGGGTACGGCTGTTCGCCGTTTAAAGAGGTACGTGAGCTGGGTTTAGAACGTCGTGAGACAGTTCGGTCCCTATCTGCCGTGGGTGTAGGAGACTTGAGAAGAGTTGCCCCTAGTACGAGAGGACCGGGGTGAACGATCCACTGGTGGACCAGTTGTCGTGCCAACGGCAGTGCTGGGTAGCTATGATCGGACAGGATAACCGCTGAAGGCATCTAAGCGGGAAGCCCCCTTCAAAACAAGGTCTCCCTTGAGGGCCGTGGAAGACCACCACGTCGATAGGCCAGAGGTGTAAGTGCGGCAACGCATTCAGCTGACTGGTACTAATTGCCCGATAGGCTTGATTTGATCCAGTAACCGCAAGGCAATCACCTTGCCCCTGGAGAAGTCAATCGCATACGAAAAGTGTAACGAAAACATGGAATAAGCCCAAAAGGGCCTGATGGAAGCGTCTTCTTCGGTTTGGTGGTCATAGCACGAGCAAAACACCCGATCCCATCCCGAACTCGGCCGTTAAGTGCCGTCGCGCCAATGGTACTGCGTCTCAAGACGTGGGAGAGTAGGTCACCGCCAAACCTAAAAAGACGCTTCA
>QFQR01000003.1 GCA_003243275.1 Leifsonia xyli
CCAAAGAGGTGTGGACCTTCATCATCTGGGTGATCTTCGCCGGCTACATCCACGCCCGGGCGACCCGCGGATGGCGCGGAGCCCCGTCGGCGTGGCTCGCGATCGTCGGATTCGCGGCGGTGCTGTTCAACTTCACCGTCGTCAACCTCTTCTTCAAGGGGCTGCACGCCTACTCGGGGCTCTGAGCGGGGGATCTCGATACACCGCCTTCGGCGGCACTCGATCAGCGGGGGTGGTGCCTGCGGTCCGCACTCGATCCGCGGGGGTGGCCGGGGCGGCCTTGTCCGCTGGTTGAGTAGCGGCGCGCGCCGGGCGCGCCGCGTATCGAAACCACGCCCCTACAGCAGCGCCGCGCAGCGACGAACCCGCGCGTGCCACCAGGCGAGGCGCTCGGGCGGTGCCGCGTGGGCGCGGAGGAGCTCCGCATCCGGCTCCACCGGCCGCACCGGGATGACGCCGCCTACCGGCAGGAGCGGCTCGCGGGTCACATCCGCGTCGAGCAGCGCCGCCGTGCCGAGCCCGCAGTCGTAGCCGAGCTCGGGCAGGGCTGCCGCCAGCCGCGCCCCCATGGCGAGCCCCACCGAGGTGTCGAGGGCGCTCGAGACGACGGCGGGCAGCCCCGCCTCCTCGACGATCCTGAGGGCACGTGCCACCCCGCCGAGCGGCTGCACCTTCACCACGAGCAGATCGGCCGCACCCGCCCGCGCCACCTCGAGCGGGTCGGAGGCCTTCCGCACGCTCTCGTCGGCGGCGATCGGCAGCTGCCAGTCGTGCAGTCGCCCGCGCAGCTCGGCGAGCTCCGGCACGGTCGCGCACGGCTGCTCGAGGTATTCGAGGTCGAAGGGGGCGAGCTCGTGCGCGGCGCGCTCGGCCTGATCCACGTTCCATCCGCCGTTGGCATCGAGCCGGATGCGTCCCTCCGGTCCGAGGATGCGGCGCACCTCGCGCACCCGCGCGACGTCGTCGGCGAGGGTCTCCGCGGCATCCGCGACCTTCACCTTCACCGTGCGCACCTCGCCGAAGGGCGCGAGCACGTGGGCGATCCGATCGACGGGCACCGTCGGCAGCGTCGCGTTGACGGGGATCTCGGCGCGCAGCACGCGTGTCGGCTCGCCCCACGCCGCCTCGACGGCGGCGGCGAGCCAGGCGGAGGCCTCCTCGTCGCCGTACTCGGGGAACGGCGAGAACTCGCCCCACCCGCTCGGGCCGTGCACGAGCAGCGCCTCCCGTTCGGTGACGCCGCGGAACCGGGTGGCGAGGGGCAGGCGCACGAGGTGGGCGTCCGCGAGGAGCGTGTCGGCATCCGGGGTCATGGAGCCAGTCTGCCGTGCGCGCCCTAGGGTGGAGGCGTGAGCGACGGGCTGCAGATCTTCGAGGTGCCGGCGGATGCCGACGGTGCCGCGGCGCCCGACGGTGCGTCCGAGGATTTCCCGCCGCCGCGCCGCCCGCGCTGGCCTGGGTCGCTGGCCGGCGGCATCGCGATCCTCATGGTCGTGACCTGGGCTGTCGCCCTCGCGTGCTCGCTCGCCGGGATGCTCGCGCTCGGCGTGGGCCTGTCGATCTCGGCGATGCTGCTGAGCGTGCTGGCGGTGCTGGCCGGAATCGTCGCCGTGATCGGCAACTGGGGCCGCGGGTGGGGCATCGCGGCGATCGTGGTCGGGGTGCTGCTGAACCCGTACGTGCTGCTGCAGGGGCTGAGCTGGATCGGTGCCCTGTGACGCGCGTCGTCTCCGAACTCTTCGACGCCGAGGTCTGGCGCGAGGTGCCCGGCTTCGAGGATCTGACCGACATCACCTACCACCTGGATGCGACCGGACGGATCGCGCGCGTCGCCTTCGACCGGCCCGAGGTGCGCAACGCCTTCCGCCCGCAGACGGTCGACGAGTTGGCCCGTGCGCTCGACGACGCGCGCCAGAATCCGCGGGTCGGCGCCGTGCTGCTGACCGGCAACGGTCCGAGCCCGAAGGACGGCGGCTGGGCGTTCTGCTCGGGCGGCGACCAGCGCATCCGGGGGCGGGCGGGGTACGAGTACGCGCCCACCGCTGATCGGGTGGGTGACGGCGGCGCATCGGGATCGGGGCGACTGCACATCCTCGAGGTGCAGCGTCTCATCCGCTTCATGCCGAAGGTCGTCATCGCGCTCGTGCCCGGCTGGGCGGCGGGTGGTGGCCACTCGCTGCACGTCGTGTGCGATCTGACCATCGCGAGCCGCGAGCACGCCCGCTTCAAGCAGACGGATGCCGACGTCGGCTCCTTCGACGCGGGCTACGGCAGCGCCTACTTCGCCCGTCAGGTGGGGCAGAAGTTCGCGCGGGAGGTGTTCTTCCTCGCCGATGAGTACGACGGCCAGCGTGCCTACGAGATGGGTGCGGTGAACGCGGTCGTGCCGCACGCCGAGCTGGAGACGACGGGCCTCGCCTGGGCGGAGACGATCCTCGGCAAGAGCCCGACCGCCATCCGCATGCTCAAGTTCGCGATGAACGCCGTCGACGACGGGATGGTCGGGCAGCAGGTCTTCGCGGGCGAGGCGACCCGGCTCGCCTACGGCACCGACGAGGCCGTCGAGGGGCGCGACGCCTTCCTCGAGAAGCGCGACCCCGACTGGGGCCCGTACCCCTGGCACTTCTGAGATGAGGTCGCTGCGCGTCGTGCCGGCCGCCGCAGGCCCGGATGCGGTGCGCGAGGCGCTGCGGGATGCGTTGGGGGGCGGCCCAGCACTGTTCGTGGCCTCCGGCGAGGCGGGGGCCGACACCGCCCCGCCGCCCGCCGAGGTGCCCCGCCATGTGGGTCTCGTCGTGGAGACGAGCGGCACGACCGGCCGGCCGAAGCGCGTCGCGCTGCCGACGGATGCCGTGCTCGCCTCGGCGGCGGCGAGCGAGTCAGCGCTCGGCGGCCCGGCGCAGTGGGTGGTGGCGCTGCCCGTGCACTACATCGCGGGGCTCAACGTGCTCGCCCGGTCGCTCTGCGCCGAGACGACCCCGGTTCCGGTCGCGGGCGCGCACTTCACCGCCTCCGCGTTCACCGACGCCGCAGCCCGGCTGTCCCGCCACACCGCGCACGCCGTGGCCCTGGTGCCCGCCCAGCTGGCGACCCTGCTCGACGATGCGCCCGCCCGCCGCGTCCTCAGCCGCTTCCAAGCGGTGCTCGTGGGTGGGCAGGCGACGCCCGCACCGCTCCTCGACCGGGCGCGCGATGCCCGCATCCGCGTGGTGCGCAGCTACGGTTCGAGCGAGACGAGCGGCGGATGCGTCTACGACGCCCGACCCATCGGCGCCACCCGGGTGCGGGTGGTCGACGGCGAGGTGCAGCTCGGTGGGCCGGTGGTGGCAGACGGATACCTGGGCGACCCGGAGCTCACCGGAGCCCGGTTCGTCGAGGAGGGCGGCATCCGCTGGTTCCGCACCGCCGATGCGGGTGACTGGGACGGCGAGTGGCTGCGGGTGAGCGGCCGCCGCGACGACGTCATCGTCTCGGGCGGGGTGAAGGTGGCGCTGGCCCGCATCGAGGAGGTGCTGCGGGCGCAGCCGGGTTGCGCGGATGCCGTGGTCGTCGCCGTCGACGACGCCCGCTGGGGGCAGCGGCCCGTGGCGTTCGCGGCGGGCGCCGAGGTCGATGACGCCGCCGCGCTCGGTGCGGTCGCCGAGCGCCTCGGCGGGGTGGGGCGACCGGATCGCCTCATCCGTGTCGCATCCTTGCCGCTGCTGCCGAGCGGCAAGCCCGACCGCCGTGCCCTCGCCGCGCGTGCAGCCTCGTCCCATCCTGATCAGTAGGCTTCCCTCGTGGCGAAGCAGCAGAGGTTCGATCCCCAGGCACTTGAGCGTGCGCGCGGGACGGCGGCCCCGAAGACCTCCGGGCCGGCAGCGAAGACGTCCGGCAAGGGCAAGTCGGCATCCGCGAAGGTGCACGGCAAGAGCGGACGCCCGGGCGGACGCCCGGTCGCCGAGGCGAGCCCCGCCACCCTCGGCACCTGGATCTCGGCGGCGCGCCCGCTGACCCTCGCGCTCGCGATCGCGGCGGTCGCCCTCGGCACCGGGGCTGCGGCCCTGGGCCTGACCGTCTGGTACGACCACTGGGCGCGTGCCGTGCTCTGCCTCGCCGTCGCCGCGTTCCTGCAGATCGGCGTCAACTACGCCAACGACTACTCGGACGGCATCCGCGGCACCGACGCCCACCGGGTCGGCCCGGCGCGACTGGTCGGCTCGGGGCGGGCGAAGCCGCGTCAGGTGCTGACGGTGGCACTCGTCTTCTTCGGGCTCGCCGCGGTCGCGGGGCTCATCCTGGTGATCGTCACCCAGCACTGGTGGCTGCTCGCGGTCGGCGTGGTCGCGCTCGCCGCGGCCTGGTTCTACACGGGCGGCAAGCGCCCCTACGGCTACGCGGCGGGACTCGCCGAGCTCGCCGTCTTCGTCTTCTTCGGGGTCGTCGCCGTGGCGGGCACGACGTTCGTGCAGCTCGGCACCGTCAACCTCGAGGCGTGGCTTGCGGGCGCGGCCACCGGCTTGTTCGCGGTCGCGGTGCTGCACGTCAACAACCTCCGCGACCGTGCCCAGGATGCCGTGGCGGGCAAGCGCACCCTCGCGGTGCGGCTCGGGGATCTGCCCTCGCGCATCCTCTACACCGTGCTCATGGTGCTGCCGTTCGTGATCCTGGTGTTCTACGTGCTGTTCTACGACCTCGCGCCCTACGTCTACTTCGCGCTCTTGGCGGCCGCCCCGGCGATCCTGATCGTGCTGACCGCCCGTACCGCGCGCGAGTTCGTCACGGCGCTCAAGCTGACCCTGCTGACGGCTTTCGTCTACGGTGTGGGGCTGGCCGCGGCGCTGGCGTTCTTCGTCGACGCGGGCACGGCGGCCACGACCTGAGCCGGTAGCGGCCGCGCCGTCAGCTCTCGGCGTCCTCCGCGCGCTCGTCGGCTCCGCGCTCGTCGGCCCCGCGCGTGGCATCCGCCTTGGCGCGGCTGCGCTCGCGGCTCGCCACGAGCTCCTCCGAGACGCGGTTCCGCAGCGTCGGGAAGAAGATGTAGGAGATCGCCAGGCCGATGATCGCCGCCGCGATCGCCGCGATCCAATACGGCACCTCGAACAGGTACAGGATCGCGAAGGTGCCCCCGAAGAGCGCGAGACGCAGCAGGGTGTAGGGGATCCAGGCGGGCACCCGGCAAGTCTAGGTCGCCGGTGCTGAAGGTCCGCCCGGCTTAGAATCGAGGGATGACCGTCCTGCTGCGCTACCTGCCGCTCATCATCGCGGTCGTGCTGCTCGTCGCGGCGGTCGTCGACATCGTGCGGATCGATCCCTCGCGCGTGCGCGCTCTGCCGAAGCCGCTGTGGGCGGTCATCGCGATCGGCCTGGTGTTCATCGGCCCGATCCTGTGGTTCGCGCTCGGCCGCGAGCCGCTCAGCCCCCGCAACCACGGTCGCTATCGCGACACCCCCGTCGCGCCCGACGACGACCCCGAGTTCCTGCGGCGCATCGCCCGCGACAAGGAGCAGGAGGAGCGCATCCGCGACCTCGAGCAGCGGCTGTCGGAGCTCGACGGCGACGACGACGCGCCGAAGAACCCGCGGTGAGCTCCGCGCCCGCCGCGCCCGCGAGCGTCGCCGCGACGGCGTTGCTCGCCGGGCTGGTGGCGCGGGGGGTGACGGATGTCGTGGTCTGCCCGGGATCGCGTTCCCAGGCTCTCGCCCTGGCGGCGGCACGCTTCGAGCTCGCCGGGCTGCTGCGGCTGCACGTGCGCATCGACGAACGCTCGGCCGGCTTCCTCGCCCTCGGGCTCGCGGTCGAGTCGGGGGTGCCCGCCGTCGTCGTCGCGACCTCCGGAACCGCGGTCGCCAACCTGCACCCCGCGGTGCTCGAGGCCGCTCACTCGGGGGTGCCGCTGCTCGTCCTGAGCGCCGACCGCCCCGAGGAGCTGCGGGGCGTCGGGGCCAACCAGACCACGCGCCAGGCGGGCATCTTCGGCGATGTCGCCCCGCGATCCTGGGACGTGCCCGCGCCGACGGGGGAGCCGGGTGAGGAGGCGGCGGCGGATGCGCTCGCCGCCGAGGTGCTGGCCGGAATCCGCGGCCCCCGGCACGTGAACCTCGCCTTCCGTGAGCCGCTGTCGTCGCCCGTGCGGCTGCCGGAGGTCGAACCGGGGGTGTGGGTGCCGGTCGCCGCGCCCGAGGGAACCCTTCTCGAACTCGCCCCCGAGCCCGGCACCGTGGTGGTGGCGGGCACGGGCGCCGGTGAGGATGCGGAGCGTGTCGCCCGCGAGCTCGGTGCGCCGCTGCTCGCCGAGGTCGCAAGCGGTGCCCGCTTCGGCCCGAACCTGGTGGCCGCCTACCGGGAGCTGCTCGGCGCCGCGGGCTTCGGCGACCGGGTGGCGCGGGTGATCGTGTTCGGGCATCCGACGCTCAGCCGCGAGGTGCCCGCGCTCATCGAGCGGCCGGGCGTCGAGACGATCGTCGTGCGCTCGCCCGGGCTCGACGACTACAACCCGGGGCGTCGGGTGGCCCGTTTCGCCGACCGGGTGGTGGTCGACACCGCGCGCGAGCCCGACCCCTCCTGGGTGCGGCGCTGGGTGCACACCTCCCGGTCGCTGCTCGAGGTCGACGAGGCCTCGGTCGCCTCGGTCGGCACCGACTACGCCGAGCGCGCCGCCTTCGCGCGCGAACAGTTGCAGCGGATGCGGGCGCCCGTCACCCGCCGCGAACTCGTGCTCGCGGTGTGGGCGGCGAGCTGGCCGCACGACCGGCTCGTGCTGGGCGCCTCCCGCCTCATCCGCGAGCTCGACAGGGTCGCGCCCGGCAAGCGCATCCCGGTGCACGCGAACCGGGGTCTCGCGGGCATCGACGGCACGATCGCGACCGCGAGCGGCATCGCGCTCGCGGCCCAGCGCGACGAGGACCGCCCAGGCGTCACCCGGGTGCTGCTCGGCGATCTGGCGTTGCTGCACGATGTCGGCTCGCTGCTCGGCGGTGCGGGCGAGGCCTGGCCGCGGCTGCAGCTCGTCGTCGGCAACGACCACGGCGGCACGATCTTCGACGGGCTGGAGGTGGCGCGCTCGGCCGACCCCGCGCTCGCCGACCGGGTGCTGCTCACCCCGCAGCACGTCGACCTGGCGGCCCTCGCATCCGCCTACGGCTGGGAGTACCGGCCGGTCGCCGAGCGCGGCCAGCTCGACGGGGCCCTCAGCCCCAGCCCCGACCGCGTGCTCATCGAGGTCGCGCTCGAGCGCTGAGCCGCATCCGCTTCCGTTCGGGAGGATGACACGCCGGCCCGACGCGGCGGCGGCCCGGGATGCGGCGTGTCGTCCTCCCGAACGAATAGCGTGAGCGCATGAGCTTCGTCGACGAGTTGCGGGTGGGTGCCGGGTTCCGGCTGGACGAGGTCGATCCGGATGCCAGCCCAGGCTTCGGCGGCGGCAAGGACGACGGCGAGAAGGCGCTCGCGGCGGGCAAGGCCGAGCTCGACCGCCTGCAGGAGCTGCTGTTCGCCAACACCGAGCACGACCCGCGGAGCGTGCTGCTCGTGCTGCAGGCCATGGACACGGCGGGCAAGGGCGGCATCGTGCGGCACGTGGTCGGTGCCGTCGACCCGCAGGGCGTGCACATCCACGCCTTCAAGAAGCCCACGCCAGAAGAGCTCGCGCACGACTTCCTCTGGCGGATCGAGCGCGAGCTGCCCGGTCCCGGCCGCATCGGGGTGTTCGACCGCTCGCACTACGAGGATGTGCTCATCGGCCGGGTGCGTCAGCTCGCGGATGAGGCCGAGATCGAGCGGCGCTACGGCGCGATCGTCGACTTCGAGGAGCGGCTCGCCGCATCCGGGACCGTGGTCGTCAAGTGCATGCTGCACATCTCCGCAGACGAGCAGCGGACGCGTCTCGCGGAGCGGCTTGACCGCCCCGACAAGTACTGGAAGTTCAACCCGGGCGACCTCGCCGAGCGTGCGCTGTGGGACGACTATCAGGCGGCCTATCAGGTGGCGATCGAGCGCACGAGCACCGCGACGGCGCCGTGGCACGTGATCCCCGCGAACCGCAAATGGTACGCGCGCCTCGCGGTCTCGGAACTGCTCACCGGAGCGCTGCGCTCCCTCGCGCAGGAGTGGCCGCCCGCCGACTTCGACGTCGAGGAGCAGCGTGCGCGCCTCGACGGCCGGGCGCTCTCGGCGGACGCCTGACGACGGATGCCGCGGGGGCTGGCCCGCGGCATCCGTCGTGTCGTGTGGTGGTGAGCCGGCTCAGCGCTTCGTGATGAGGCGGAATCCGGCGATGTAGAACGGCGCGAAGAAGATCGCGACGAGCACGACCGCGAGCGGGCCGGTGACGGCCATCGTGACGAACCAGGCGAGACCGCCGAAGGGGGCGATCCACCACGGCACGACACCGGCGCGGGCGAGGCCGAGCGAGTAGACCATGAGGCCGATGAGCCCGCCGATGAGCCCCGAGAACTGCCAGAGGGCGACCATGGCGCCCGACTTCGCGGTCTCGTCCATGAGCACGGCCTGATCCATCGGCAGCACGTTGCCCGCGCTGATGAGGAACCAGTCCGAGAGCAGCAGGCCCGACATCTGGATCGCGCCGATGAGCAGCATCACGGCCGCGATGGGCAGCCAGACGCTGCCGCGCTTGCCGCGCAGCAGGCCGCGTCCGGCGACCGCGGCGATGGCGAACAGCACCCATCCGTAGTGCAGGAAGCTCGCGGATGCGATGCTGAGCGCCGGGTCGGCGGCCAGCGAGGCGATGTAGCCGGCCTCGCCGGGCTCCGTCTGCACGGGCGAGGTCGCCATGCCGGCGACATGCAGCAGCGGTGCGGCGATGAAGGTGACGCCCGCGAGGCGCTCCAGCAGGTGCGGGCGGAACGGGCCGAGCGCGGCGCGGCTGCGGCGGCGGGTGCCGGCGTTCTCGAGGCTGGCGGCCTCGGCGACGACGGCGTCGGTGGGGGTGTCGAGAGTGGTCATGTCAGTGCCTTCCAGGAGGTGGTGTGGTGGTTGATGTCTCCACACTCCTGGGCGGCGGTCCCGGGCGGCGAGGGAGCGGCGTCCCGCGCTGGTCCCGACCTCGCGCGGGACGCTACAGGCGGCCGAGTCCCGCGTCGCGGGCGCGCACGATGGCCTCCGAACGGTCGGCCACCTGCAGCTTCGCGAAGATGTTCGACACGTTGTTGCGCACCGTCTTCGGCGAGAGGAACAGGGCCTGCGCGATCTGCGGATTGGAGCGTCCGGCGGCCAGCAGGTCGAGCACCTCCCGCTCGCGCTCGGTGAGCTGCGGGAAGGCGGGCGCATCCGGCGTCGGCACGCGCCCCGCGAAGTAGGCGGCGACGCGCTGCGCGACCGCGGCGCCGAAGACCAGCTCGCCCGCGTCGACCGAGCGGATGGCGCGCACGATCTCGTGCTGACTCGACCCCTTCACGAGGTAGCCGCGGGCGCCCGCGCGCATCGCCGAGAACACCGTCTCATCGTCTTCCGACATCGTGAGCACCACGACGGCGAGGTGCGGATGCCGCGCGGTCAGCTCGCGGGTCGCCGCGATGCCGTCGAGGCCCGGCATCTGCACGTCCATGACGACGACATCGGGGTCGGAGCGCTCGACCACCTCGAGCGCGACGGCGCCGTCCTCGGCGACCCCCACCACCTCGACCTCGTCGATCGATTCGAGCAGCATCGTGAGCCCGTCGCGGTATACGGGGTGGTCGTCGACGAGGACGACGCGGGTGGTCTCGGTCATGCGGGCTGCTCCTCGGGTGCGGGTGCGGGTGCGGGTGCGGGTGCGGGGTCGGGTGCGGGGTCGGATGCGGTGGACGCCTCGTCGGCGAGCGGCAGCGGCAGCAGAGCGGTGATGCGCGTGCCGCCCTCGGTCGCGGTCTCGATCGTGAACACCCCGCCGAGCTCCTCCGCGCGCTCCCGCATCGAGCGCAGGCCGAGGCCCGGCGTCGCATCCGGAGCCACCCCGCGGCCGTCGTCGGCGATCTCGACCCGCAGGGTGTCGGGCTCCCGGGCGAGGCGCACCACGATCTCCCGCGCGCCGGCGTGCCGCCGCGCGTTCGCGAGCCCCTCCGAGGCGATGCGGAACGCGGCGACCTCGACGGCGGCGGGGAGCGTGCCGAGCGCTCCGGCGTCGAGGCGCACCGCGCATCCGCCGCCGTCCATGCGCTCGGCGAGCTGCTCGATCGCCCGGGCCAGCCCGAGGTCGTCGAGCGCGGGCGGGCGCAGCTCGTGCACGATGCGTCTGATCGCGACGATCACCTCGCTCTGCTCCTGGATCGCCGCATCCAGCACGGTGCCCGCACGATCCGGGGATGCCGTGAGCAGGTTGCGGGAGGTCTCCAGCCGCAGCTTCACCCCCGCCAGCAGCGGCCCCAGCTCGTCATGCAGATCGCGCCGCAGCCGGGAGCGGCTCTCCTCGCGCGCGCGCACGAGCGATTCGCGGATGCCCTGCAGCTCGCGGTTCAGCTCGGCGTTGCGCAGCGCCGCCGCCGCGAGTCGCACGAGGTCCTCGAGCAGCCGTTGGTCGCGCGCGGAGACGACGGGGCGCCGCCCGGGCACCATCTCGATCCGTCCGATCGGGGTGCCGTCGTACTCGATCGGCACGCGCGTCAGCTCGGGCCCCCGGATGCCGACCTCGGCTTCGATCGCCGCGCCGTCCGGGCGGTCGATGACGACCCGCACGTAGGGCGAGGCGAAGGCCTCCGCGATGGTGCGGGCGAGATCGTCGACCCGGCCCGCGGTGTCGGGGGAGTGGGCCAGCCGATCGCCGAGCGCCGAGACCAGCCCGTAGGGGTCGGCGCGCCTGCCGTACACGGCCCGGCTCGCGAAGCGGAACAGGCGCTCGCGCAGCGGGGCGTAGGCGACCGTCACCGCGATGACCGCGATGAGCATCGCCACCCGGTCGTCCAGCGCACCGCCGACCAGCACCACCAGCAGCACGTCGACGGCGATCACCGCCACCACGAGCACCGCGTAGACGAGCGTCCACGACAGCAGCCGGTCGATGTCGTAGAGCCGGTAGCGGGTGACGGCGATGAGCACCGACGCCGCGATGAGGCCGATCGTGAGACCCAGCAGCAGGTCGACCGCGATGCTCGGCAGGAAGGGGTAGCTGAAGGTCGCCGCGATGAACACCGCGCCCGACCAGACGAGCCAGCGCAGCTGGGCCCGCTCGTCCGTGCTCGCGCCGAAGCGGCGGCGGATCGTCACCACGAGCGCGAGCAGCAGCGAGGCGAGCATCGCGGGGGAGGCGAGCGAGAGCACCACCTCCCAGACCGGGTCGGGCAGCGGCAGGGTCGGCGGCGCGGTGCGCTCGAAGGCCTCGAGCTGCTCGAGGCGGTCCGGTTCGCCCGCCGCGAGGATGTGCGCGGGCGCGAAGATGAAGGCGAACGGCATGAGGCAGCCGAGCACGATCGACACGATCGAGACGGGGAAGGTCCAGCCGCGCCGCAGCCGCCCATCCGGGAACAGCAGCAGGATCAGCTGGATCGGCAGGATGAGCACCGAGCCGAGCCGCGTGTAGAACCAGAACGCCGGGAACGCCCAGACGGCATCCCGGTCGCCGTACCAGGCGAGGTTGACGAGCGCGCTCGCGAGGCCGTCGACGATCCACAGGGTGCCGAACACCGCGAGCACGACGGCGATCGGATGCCACGGCAACCGCCACAGCAGCAGCGCGCCCGGGATGAGCATGGCCGCGCCCGGCAGCACACTCGACCACCCCGACGAGACGAGCGGGTCGGGATGGGTGGGCAGCACCTGGAGGTCGACGAGGATCGCCCCGACCGCGGCGGCGAGCGAGACCGCCGCGAGCACGGCGACCGCGATCCGGCTCGAGGTGCGTCGCATCCGCTCATCGTGGCAGGGGGGTGTCCCGTCTGTCACGGGACACCTGTCCCGCGTGCGGGCTCAGCCGAAGGCCTCCACGATGGGGCGGAACTTGAGCTTCGTCTCGGCGAGCTCCACGTCGGGGTCGGATGCCGCGAGGATGCCGCCGCCCGCGAACGCCCGGATCCCGCCGTCGGATGCGACCTCGGCCGAGCGCAGCGACACCGCCCACTTGCCGTCGCCGCTCGCGTCGACCCAGCCGACCGGCCCGCCGTAGCGTCCCCGGTCGAGCGGCTCGAGCTCGCGGATCAGCTCGAGCGCGGCCAGCGTCGGCGTGCCCGCGACCGCGGCCGTCGGGTGCATCGCCGCCGCGAGATCGAGCGCCGAGGAGCCGTCGGAGAGCGTCCCCTCGATGTTGGTGGCGAGATGCCAGAGATTCGGCAGCTTGAGCGCGAAAGGGATCTCGCTCGTCGAGACGCCCGACCGCGCGTGCGGGGCGAGCGTGTCGAGCACGCTCTGCACGGCGTAGCGGTGCTCGTCGAGGTCCTTCGTCGAGGTCGCGAGCCGGAGCGCCGCCGCGTGGTCGGCATCCGCGTCCACCCCGCGCGCGATCGAGCCGGCGAGCACGCGCGCCGTCACCTTGCCGTGGTCCACCCGCACGAGCGTCTCGGGGCTCGAGCCGATGTGCCCGTCGACGGCGAAGGTCCAGGTGTCGGGGTAGCCGAGCGCGAGGTCGGCGAGCACCCGGCGCAGGTCTCCCCCCTCGGGCAGGTGGCCGACGAGATCGCGGGCCAGCACGACCTTGCGCAGCCCGCCGCCGCGGATGCGCTCCACGGCCTGCGCGACGATCTCCCGGAAGCGTTCGGGCGGCACGGCGCCCGGCTGCAGCGACAGCCGGAACTCGGCACCGAGCGGTCGCTTCTCGGGCGCGGGCGGCGGATGCTCCTCGCCGGCGACCGTGACCTCGGTGACCCAGGTCACCCCGTCACGACGCCCGATGATGGTGCGCGGAACGATCAGCACGCTCTCGAACGCCGAGCGCTCATCGAAGCTGAAGGCGCCGAAGGCGAGCAGGCCGGTGCCCGAGCGCTGCACCGCGTCGTCGACGGATGCCGCGGCCGCGATCCGACGCCAGGTCTCGGCGGCCCGCGCGATGCGGTCGGGCCCGGTGAAGCTCAACCGGAGCGCCTCGCCGAGCCCCGCGACCCCCTCGCCGCGGCGCATGAAGAGCAGCGGCGAGCGCGCGTCGAGCAGCGGGAGCAGCGAGGTCACCTGGTCGGCCGCGCGGGTGCGGGCGGTGAGCACGGGCACGACGCCCTCGGCAGCGGTCACGCCTCCACCCTAGGCCGGTCGGGCGGCGTCGGTGGTCGCCTCGGAGCCATCGGCGTCCGCACCGCAGCACGGCCCCGGGCGCACGGCATACGGCCCGGATAGGATGGCCATGGTGAACAGGGCGGACATGGAGAAGCGGCCGGACGAGGTGTCCGGCATGTTCGACGACGTCGCCCGCGGCTACGACCGCACCAACGACATCCTCTCGATGGGGAACGCGCCGCTCTGGCGGATCGCGACCGTCAAGGCGGTCGCCCCGCAGCCGGGCGAGCGCATCCTCGACATCGCGGCGGGCACCGGCACCTCGGCGGCCGCGATCGCGAAGTCCGGTGCCACGGTGGTGGCGGTCGACTTCTCGCCCGGCATGATCGCGGAAGGGCGCCGTCGGCATCCGAAGCTCGAGTTCGTCGAGGCCGACGCGCAGCGCCTGCCCTTCGGCGACGACGAGTTCGACGCCGTCACCATCAGCTTCGGGCTGCGCAACATCTCCGATCCTGTCGCCGCGCTCGGCGAGATGTACCGCGTGCTGAAGCCGGGCGGCCGGCTCGTGGTGTGCGAGTTCTCGCATCCGACCAACCCGGTCATGCAGTTCGGCTACGACGGCTGGATGAAGCTCGGCATGCCGCTCGTCGCGAAGCTCGCGAGCACCAACCCCGACGCGTACCGCTACCTGCTCGAGTCGATCCGCCAGTGGCCCGACCAGCAGGCGCTCGCGAAGTGGATCCGCGGGGTGGGCTTCGCACGTGTCGCCCACCGCAACCTGACGGGCGGCGTCGTCGCCCTGCACCGCGGACGCAAGCCCCTCGACCCCGCGGTGCGCGCATCCGCCGCGCGCCGCCGCGCGCCGCGCTCCGCCACCTGAACCGCAGAACGGCCACCACGTGACCCCGACCCCGTCGATCATCCGGCGCCGCACGCTCGGTGCCACCCTCGGTCTCGGCGACGCGCTCTTCGCGTCCAACGCGGAGAAGAGCTTCGCCCGCGCGATCGAGGCGGGCCTCGAGCAGGTCGAGGCGGGCCTCGCCACCCAGCTCGCCTTCGCCGACGACATCGCGGATGCGGCGGGCCGCTACCTGCTCGACGCCGGCGGCAAGCGGGTGCGGCCGGTGCTCGCGCTGCTCACCGCGCAGCTCGGCGAGGGCGCCAACGACGACGTCGTGGTGGGTGCGCAGGCCGTCGAGATCACCCACGTCGCCTCGCTCTATCACGACGACGTCATGGACGATGCGCAGGTGCGCCGGGGCGTGCCGAGTGCGCAGACGGTGTGGGGCAACTCGGTCGCGATCCTCACCGGCGACCTGCTCTTCGCCCGCGCCTCGAAGCTCATCGCGAGTCTCGGCGACCGCGCCCTCACCATCCAGGCCGACGTCTTCGAGCGGCTCTGCCTCGGACAGCTGCACGAGACGGTGGGGCCGAAGCCCGGCGAGGACCCGATCGAGCACTACCTGGGGGTGCTCGCCGACAAGACGGGCTCGCTCATCTCCTGCGCGGCCGTCATCGGGGTGATCTTCTCGAACGCCCCCGCGGAGTACCGCGAGCCGGTCGAGACCTTCGGCGAGAAGGTCGGGGTCGCCTTCCAGCTCGTCGACGACGTCATCGACCTCTCCGGGGAGATCGCGCAGACCGGCAAGGAGGCCGGAACCGATCTGCGGGCCGGTGTGCCCACCCTGCCCCTGCTGTATCTGCGCCGCGACGCCGAGACGGATGCCGCATCCGCCGCCCTGCTCGCACGTCTCGACGCCGGCCGCGCCGCGGACGCCGACCCCGCCGTGTTCGCGGATGCCGTGGCCGAGCTGCGCGAGCATCCCGTGACCGCCGCGACCCTCGCCGAGGCGCACCGGTGGGCCGACGAGGCCGTCGCCGCCCTCGCCCCGCTGCCCGACGGTCCGGTCAAGAAATCGCTCACCCGGTTCGCTCGGGCGATCGTGGAGCGCACGGGCTGAGCCCTGAGCCGACCGCACGCCCCCCGCGCCTCGCGCGCCCAGGAAGGAAACCCCCTATGAAGCTCCGCCTCGCCATCGTGGGTGCCGGACCCGCCGGCATCTACGCCGCCGACATCCTGCTGAAGTACGAGCGCAGCTTCGACGTCTCGATCGACCTCTTCGAGCAACTGCCCGCCCCCTACGGGCTCGTGCGCTACGGGGTCGCCCCCGACCACCCCCGCATCAAGGGCATCATCACGGCGCTGCGCGAGGTGCTCGACCGCGGCGACATCCGCATCTTCGGCAACGTGCTCTACGGGCGCGACATCACCCTCGACGACCTCAAGAAGCACTACCACGCGGTGATCTTCGCGACCGGTGCGGTGCACGATGCGGGCCTCGGCATCCCCGGGATCGAGCTGCCGGGCAGTTACGGCGCGGCCGACTTCGTGAGCTGGTTCGACGGGCACCCCGACGTGCCGCGCGAGTGGCCGCTCGAGGCGGAGTCGATCGCGGTGCTCGGCAACGGAAACGTGGCGCTCGACGTGGCGCGGATGCTCGCGAAGCATCCCGAGGACCTGCTGCCGACCGAGATCCCCGACAACGTCTATGCGGGGCTGAAGGCGTCTCCGGTGACCGATGTGCACGTCTTCGGACGCCGCGGGCCGATGCAGGTGAAGTTCACGCCGCTCGAGTTGCGGGAGCTGGGCGAGCTGCGCGACGTCGACATGATCGTGTACGACGAGGACTTCGACTACGACGAGGCCTCGAAGCGGGCGATCGAGTCGAACAAGCAGGTGCTCGTGATCGACAAGGTGCTCAGCCAGTGGCGGCAGCGCGAGGTGGGGCAGGCGTCGCGGCGGCTGCACCTGCACTTCTACGCGAAGCCGCTCGAGATCGTGGGCGACGAGGCGGGCATCACGGCGTTCCGCTACGAGCGCACCGAACCGGATGGCGAGGGCGGCGTGCGCGGAACGGGCGAGCTGCGCGAGGTTCCGGTGCAGGCCGTGTACCGGGCCGTCGGCTATTTCGGCTCACCGCTTCCGGGGATCCCCTTCGACAAGAAGCACGGCGTGATCCCGAACCACGAGGGCCAGGTGCTCGACGGCGAGAACGACGTCGTGCCGGGCGTCTACGCGACCGGGTGGATCAAGCGCGGGCCGGTGGGTCTCATCGGACACACAAAGTCGGATGCGATGGAGACCATCTCGCACCTCGTGAAGGACCAGGCGAGCTGGTGGAGCCCCGCCGAGCCGGAGGAGGCGTCGGTCGTGGCGCTGCTCGAGGAGCGGGGGGTGGCGTACACCAACCTCGACGGCTGGCATCGGCTCGACGAGCACGAGATCGCCCTCGGCGAGCCGCACGGTCGCGCCCGCATCAAGGTCGTGCCGCGCGACGAGATGGTCGAGATCAGTCGCGACGCCCCCTGAGCGGGCGGTCAGTGCTCGGACGTGCCGCCCCAGACGCGCACGGTGAGCGCGGCCACATCGCGGTCGAGGTGGTCGATGCGAGCCCCCATCGACTCGAATCGCGTGTTCATCTCGGTGTGCAGGCCGGTGATGCGCGTGTCGACGGCGTCGAAACGGTAGTTGACCGCTTCGAAGCGGGCGTCCATTTCGGCGCGGAGACTGCGGATCTCGCCTCGGAGGCCGCCGATCTCCGCGCCCATCTCGCCGCGGAGGCCGCCGATCTCCGCGCTCACCTCGGCGCGGAGGCCCGCCATCTCGGCGCGCAGCCCCGTGACGGCCGCGGTGATGCTGCGGCCGAGCAGGGTCGTCATGATCGACATCCCCCCGACGACGATCGCCGCGAAGACCCCGATGAGGGTCCAGATCTGCGGGTCGTTCACGAGCACCTCCTCAGTGTGGCAGCGGCCCGTTGCCCACGGTAGCCACCCGTGCAGCAGGGGGAATCCGGCAGACCCGGAACCGTGGAGAGCGGCTAACGCACGCGCCTGTGGAGGAGTAGACGTGCTCCCGGCGCGCTACTGCAAGCCGGCCGTCAGGCGCATGAGGTTGTCGACCGTCTGCACGCCGAACGACCGCTCGCGCCACTCCTCGAGCGTCAGCTCGCGGCTCACCGCACGGTAGGAGTCCTCGACCTCGCGCAACTGCGACAGGAACGGCTCCCCGTGGATCATCACCGAGATCTCCAGGTCGAGGGTGAACGAGCGCATGTCCATGTTCGAGGATCCGATGATGGCGACCTCGTCGTCGAAGGTCATGTGCTTGGCATGCAGGATGGTCGGCTTCGGGAACAGGTAGATCTTCACCCCCGCCTTCAACAGCGCCTCGTAGTAGCTGCGCTGCGCGTGGTAGACCATGAACTGGTCGCCCATCTCCGAGACGAACAGCTCCACGTGCAGTCCCGACTGCGCGGCCGTCGTGACGGCGTAGAGCATCGAGTCGTCGGGCACGAAATAGGGGCTCACCAGGATGATGCGCTTCTGCGCGTTGTAGACGAGCGAATTGAACAGGCGCAGATTGTTCTCGACCGAGAAGCCGGGGCCGCTCGGCACCACCTGGCAGTCGAGGTGGCCGTCACCGGAGAGCCGCACGGGTGCCGCCTCGCGCACGAGCAGCTCATCCGTCTCCGAGTACCAGTCGGTCACGAAGACCGCGTCGATGCCCGCGACCACGGGGCCCTCGAAGCGCACCCAGTAGTCCTTCCAGTGCATGCCCTTCTTGTGGTTCTTCTTCTTCTGGTATGGCGTCTCGATGACGTTGAGCGAACCCGTGAAGGCGACCTGGCCGTCGACCACCATGAGCTTGCGGTGGTTGCGCAGGTCGGGACGCTGGAACTTCCCGCGCAGCGGCTGGAGCGGCAGCATGAGGTGCCACTCGATGCCGGCGCCGGTCAGGAACCTCTTCGTGCGCCGGAACCCCGGATACTGCAGGTTGCCGAGGTGGTCGAGCAGCACCCGCACCTTCACGCCGCGGCGGCGGGCATCCGCGAGCGCCTCGAAGAAGGGCCGTGTCGTCTCGTCGAGCGAGAGGATGTAGAACTCGACGTGGATGATCCGCTTCGCCGCCCGGATCTCGGCCGTCATCGCGTCGAAGGCCTCCTGGTTGTCGGCCCACATGCGCGCCGAGTTGCCGCCGACCAGCGGCATCGCACCGAGCGTGCGGTTGAGCTCGACGAGCGGCTCGAGCCACGGCGGCCAGGCGGCGTCCTTGCGCACGAGGTCGATGCCCTCGGTCGTCTCGACGATGTACTCGTTGATCTCGCGCTGCTTGCGGCGGCGACCGCGCGGCAGGCGTGCGCTGCCGAACATGAGGAAGAACAGGATGCCGAAGTACGGGATGAAGAAGATCGCCAGCAGCCAGGCCATCGCCGTCTGCGGCCTCCGGTTGCGCGGCACGACGATGAGCGCCGTGATGCGCACGCCGAGGTCGATGAGGAGGAGTCCGACGATCGTCGCGAGCGAGAGCCAGGCGGCGAGACGGTCATCCACGCCTTCAGTCTGTCGTGCCCGGGTGCCTCAGCGCATCATGTGCGACGCGGATGTATCAGCAACCGCATCCGCCGCTCCTTACTCCGTGTGAACGACCTCACCCCCCGGAGCTGACCCGAGCGACGGATGGCCCCCCGCCTTCCCAGATCCGTCGCGCGCTCCACTTCGGGCACGGGATGCGCCCCTGCATCGCGCATCCCGTGCCCGCGTCACCACCCGGTGCCGCGCACGAGCAGCGGCGTGCGGATGCGCGTGGCCTCGCTCGCGGCGGTCAGCGCGTCGGCGAGCCCGCGGCCGCGGGCGAGCTCGCGGTGCACGGCAGGCAGCAGCTCGTGCGCCTGCGCGTCGCCGATCGCGGCGGGCGAGGCCAGCACCGAACGCGCGCCCGCGTGCAACCAGGCGCGCGCCATCCCGAGGGCCTCCAGCCCCCAGCGGTCGGTCGAACGGCCCAGCTCGCACGACGACATCACGATCGTCTCGGGCACCCGGGCGAGCTGGTCGATGTCGTAGCCGAACCAGGGGCCGTCGGCGAGTTCGAAGCCGGAGAACAGCGGATGCTCGGCCGAGTGCCGTCCGTGCGCCGCGATGTGCAGCAGGTCGACGCCCTCGGCGATCGTCGAGACCTCGGCGACGGTCGCGTCGGGGCGGGTCTCGCGCAGCTCGGCGCGCCACTCGGCGGCGGCGGAGGTGATCTCGTCCCGTGCGCGCGCGACCCGGGGTCCGGAGGCGAACCCGACGGCGCGCACGGTGCGCCCCGCTCCGCGCTCGTCGAGCCAGCGGCGGGCCGACTCGGCGACGACGAGCGGACGCCCGGCGAGCCCGGGCAGCATCGTCCAGGGGATGCCGGCGAGCGCGCCCGCCGGGGTCAGCACGATGCGGTGGGCGCCGGTGAGCGCCGCCGCGAGCGGGGCGACGAGCAGGCGGTCGAGCTCGGCCAGACGGGCGGTGAGGGCGGCGTCCACCGTCTCGCGGAGCACGGCGGGCAGGGTCGCCGCGGCGATGTCGAGGTCGGCGAGGAGGCCCGCGAGCAGCTCGCGGACGCGCGCGAAGCCCAGCTCGACCACCTCGCCGCCCGGTGCGCCGCCGGGGGCGACCACGAGCGCGGCGAGGCTGTCGTCGCTCCAGAGGTGGGCCACGAAGGCCGCGTCGTCCTCGGCGAGGGCGGCGCCGAGCTCGTCGAGCGTGACGGCGGCACCGCGTGCGCGATCGGCCGCGGCATCCGCCCAGTGCAGGCGCCGCACCCGGTTGCGCAGCGCGGCCTCGCGTGCGCGCGTCGTCGCGGTCGGCGCCTCCACCCGCTGCAGTTCGCGCAGCTCGGTGAGCGCGCCCGCGACGCGCTCGTCGCTCGGCGGCCGGAGCGGCGGGAAGCTGCCGCTCAGGGTGCGCACCCGCTCCGACCAGTCGAGCACACGCTGCGGGTTCCCCTCGTCGAGAGCGGCCCGCACGCCGAGCACCGCGAGCCGCGAGCCGTGCACGCCTGCGCCGCTGGTCAGCTCCAGGCTCCCGAGGCTCGCCTGCCAGGTGATGATGGTCTCCACCCCGCGCGCGGCGGCGGCCAGCACCGCATCCTCGCCGCCCCGCGCACGCGCCAGCTCGGCGTCGACCTCGTCGGCGCGCACCTGCACGGCGAGGGAGTCGGACGGATGCGGCGTCACCGCCGCCCGCAGCCGCTCCGCCTCCTGCCGGTGTCCCGCGGCGAGCGCCGCGAGCGCGAGCTCGAGTCGCAGCAGGGTCGCGTCGTCGTGCCGCAGCAGCGCGTCGAGCGCGCTCGCCGTGTCGCTCGCCCGGCGCCTCACCTCCGGCCGGGCACGCGCCGAGCGGAGGGTGCCCATCGCGGCGACCGCATCTGCACGGGTCGCCCAACTGTCGTTGCCGCGCGCGCGGAACCGTCGGGCCGCGCGCCGGGCGACCGTCGCCGCGCGCGGGGGCGCCTCGAGCAGCAGGGCGCGGGCGAGCAGCAGCTCGGCCTCCGCCTGCATCTGCCGCAGCCGCCGCGTGCCGTAGACGCGCGCGGCGTCCTCCAGCAGGCGCACGGCATCCGCGGTCATCCCGGCGGCGAGCAGCGCCTCCGCGCGGTCGCCGTCGCACACGGCGCGCATCACGGGGGAGAGTGCGCCGATCACCTCGGCCGCCTCGCCCATGGTGCGGATGGCGCGGCCGAGGTCGCCGCGCAGCATCGCCGCGTAGCCCTCGTTGCTGTGCGCCTTCGCCTCCTCGATGCGGTCGCCGGCGCTCGCGAAGGCGCTCGCGGCGCTCGCGAAGTCCCGCTCGGCGCCGTCGACATCCGAGCGGCCCAGCTTGACGAGACCGCGGTTGAGGTGCGCGCGCCCGAGACTCAGCGGGTGGGCGTCGAGCCGCTCGATCGCGAAGCCGAGATCGCGGAGGGCGTCCTCGTCGCGCCCGCGCCGCAGCTCGAGCAGACCGCGCTGGCTGGTGAGCACGGCGCGGGTCTCGGCGCGGATGCCGCCCGCGCCGAGCACCTCCGCGATCCGGGTGATCGCGGCATCCGGTGAACCGGTCTCGGAGTCGAGATAGGCGAGGGTTCCGGCCACGAGCGCCGCGGTGTCGGGATCGGGTGCCCTGGCACCGGCGGCGAGCAGGTCGCGGCGTGCGGCGGCGTGCCGGCCCGCGTTGCCGGCTGCCACCGCGCGCGCGTAGAGCTCGGCGGCCGTGAGGCGGCCCGGCATCAGGGGGCGGGCCGGCGCAGGCGCTCGAGCACCGACGCCACGGCCGCGCGTGCCCGGGCGACCGTGGGCTCGCCTGGGTCGTCCTGCAGCGCAGCGGCCACCATCCCCGCGACCACGGGGGCGGCGAAGGAGGTGCCGCTCCACAGTCCGAACCCGCCGCGGTAGTCGTCGGGGTCGATCGTCTCGCGCGCGAGGCCGCCGACCGGATCGGATGCGGTGGCCTGGATGCCGCCCGCGAACGGCGAACCGGTGGCGCTCGTCGGCACGGTGCTCAGGATCGCGGCACCGGGCGCGAAGGTCTGCACCCACGGCCCGATGTTGCTGAACAGGGCGACCGTGCCGTTGGGGTTCAGGGCGCCGACCGAGATGAGCGGCGCGCCGTCGTCGGGGTCGATCCACGGCGTGCCCCCGGCGGGGGCCGGATTCCACGGCCCGAAGGCCGCGGGGAACAGCGGCCGGTCGGTGGAGTCGTTGCCCGCCGAGCAGACCACGACGGTGCCCGCGCGGCGCAGACGCAGCAGCAGCTCCGCGACCGTGATGTCGAAGGCGCTGCGCACGGGGGTCTCGTGGTAGTACCCGAGGGAGAGGTTCAGCACGTCGAGCCGTTCGCCCGCCTCCACCCGCAGCGCGAGCCCGGCGAGGGCGTCGACGAGGCTCTGCTCCTCCCACTGCCCGTCGGATCCGGCGATCCGCACCGGGGCGATCCGGGCGTGCGGGGCCGCCTGGTGCACGAGCCCGGCGACGAAGGTGCCGTGGCCGGAGCCGTCGTCGATCATCCCGTCGAGGGGTCCGAGCTGGTCGGGCACCCGCTCGGGGTCGGTCGCCGGGTCGGTGGCGCCGAGCGAGGCGAACACGGCGGTCTCGACCACCGGGTCGAGCCACGGATGCGGACCGCATCCGGTATCGACGATCCCGACGACCGCGTCGCCGCGCGGCTTCGCGCTGACCGAGGCCGGGTCGGGGCCGATGTAGGCGACCACCTGCCGGCCGCCGCTGCCCGCGAAGCCGTACTCGACGCTGGGGGTGCCGCCGCCCTCGTAGGGGTTGGTCGAGTGGAACGGGTTCGTGGAGTGGAACGGGTTCGTCGAATGGAAAGGGTTCGTGGAGTGGAACGGCGCGAGGAACCCGACGTGCTCGAGGCCGACCCCCGGCAGCTCGAGCCCGCGCTCGCGGGCGAGGCTCAGCACCTCCCACGCGTCGGGGGTGGCGGATGCCGGAGTCGCCTTCACGAGCCGCAGGCGCTCGGTGCCGAGGGTTCCGGCCGCCCAGGGGTAGCGGGTGAGGCGCTCCTTGGTCACCTCGGGCGGCTCGGTGAGGGTGCGGGCGCGCCGCAAGCGGAGATCCGCGCGCTCGAGACGGCCCGGGCGGCTCGCGAAGGTGGGCGTCCCCGGTTCGAGCGCCCACCCGAGCTCCGCGACGAGCTCGGCGAGCGTCGTCCGTGCCGGATGGTCGCCCGGCAGCAGGGTCGACACCAGCAGCCGCGACGGGAGGTATCCCGTCGCGAGCGCCGGATCCCTCAGGGCGTCGTCGCGCGTCACCACGCGCACCACCCCGAGCGGCAGGTCACGCTGCGCTGCGGCGCGCCAGTCGCGCGCACTCTCGTCGGCCATCATCCGTCCTCCCATCCCCGCAGGGTCATGCGACCTCGAACTCGCCGGTCGCGCTGTAGCCGTCCTCGTCGTCCGGGTGGATGACGAGCCGGTGCATGCCCGCGGCCACC
Organism: Leifsonia xyli; assembly: GCA_003243275.1. Taxonomy (GTDB): domain Bacteria; phylum Actinomycetota; class Actinomycetes; order Actinomycetales; family Microbacteriaceae; genus Homoserinibacter. Next base: position 22,912 of record QFQR01000003.1, read on the forward strand.
CGCGGAAACTCGAAACGCCCTTCGACGCTGATCGGGCTCGACGCGACCTCCAGGCCGCCCGCCTCCAACACCGCGCGGCCGGCCCGTGCCGGGGCGAGCCATCCGTCGATGCGGTGCCGGCCGCCGTCGGAGTCGATGCGCAGCAGCAGGGTCACGGGCGCCGCCCCGAACTCGAGGATGCGGGGCGCGGCACCGCGCGCGCCGGCCAGCACGCGGGCATCCGAGACGAGCAGCAGCTCGCGGTACTCCTCCGCGATCCGCTCGGTCTCGAGCGCCACGATCACCTCGTCGGGCAGCTCGTCGGGCATCGGGTCGCGGGCCTCCCACAGGGCGCGCAGTTCGGCGAACATTCGGGCGTCATGATCGGGCATCAGGCGACCTCCCCTTCCGTGAGCAGGTGTCGGAGCTTCTCGAGGCAGCGGCCGCGGGTCGGGCCGATGCCGCCGACGGGCATCTGCAGCTCCTCGGCGAGGTGGGCGTAGTCGGGGCGCTCGGCGAACGCGACGACGCGCACGAGTCGCCGGCAGCGTTCCGAGAGCGCGGCGACGGCGCGCCACAGGCGCTCGTGCTCGAGGTTGCGCTCGGCGGTCGCGCCGGCGGCCTCGGTCGCGGTGCCGAGGCGTTCGAGCTGGTCGTCGTCGGATGCGGTGGTGCGGCCGTCGGCCTTCACGACCCGCCAGGACTCCCGTCGCGCCGTGGTGGTGAGCCACGCGACGAGAGTCCTGGAGTCGTGCACGCGGTCGCGGGAGCGCACGAGCGCGAGCCAGGTGGTCTGGATGACGTCCTGCGCTTCCTCGCGGCTGAGGCCGTAGGCGCGCACGACGTGCCAGAGCACGGGGGAGAGCAGCCGTACCAGGCCGTCCATGGCATCCGCACGCCCGCCGCGCCAGGCGTCGAAGAGCTCCGCCGCGGTCTCCCACAGCGGATCGGCCGCGCGCTCGGCGGGCCCGGGGTCGCGGACGGTCTCGCCGTCGCTCATGGATTGAATCTTCACCGCTGGGGAAGAGTGCTCACAAGCCCCCGTTGATACATCGCGTCATGAACTCGCGCACTCCCTGTTGCGGTTTCGGCGCTATGTGCCCGGCGCGCGGGCAACATAGCGCCGAAAACGCAACATCCGCGGGGTGCTCGTCGCCTCAGCGGAAGTTGACGAACTGCAGGGCGACGTCGAGGTCCTTGCCCTTCAGCAGCGCGATGACCGCCTGCAGGTCGTCGCGGCTCTTCGACTGCACCCGCAGCTCGTCGCCCTGGATCTGCGACTTGACCGTCTTGGGCGCCTCGTCGCGGATGATCTTGGAGATCTTCTTCGCATCCTCGGAGGAGATCCCCTCCTTCATCTTCGCCTCGATGCGGTACTCCTTGCCGGATGCGAACGGCTCGCCCGCGTCGAGCGAACGCAGCGAGATGCCGCGCTTGATGAGCTTCTGCTCGAACACCTCGAGCACGGCCTTCGCCCGCTCCTCGGCGTTCGCCTTGATGAGGATCTTCTCGCCGGAGAACTCGATCGAGGCGCCCACGTTCTTGAAGTCGTAGCGCTGCGCGATCTCCTTCTGGGCCTGACTGAGCGCGTTCTGGGTCTCCATCGTGTCCACCTTGCTCACGATGTCGAAAGAGGAATCTGCCATGTGGCCATGCTAGGACTTGGGCGTGCGCGCCCGCCTTCCGCTCCTCGGCGCGATCGTGGCGGGTCTCGTCGCGGTCGCGCTGGTCGTCGTCGGGATCATGTGGTTCCTGGGACCGCGCGGCGCCCTCGGGGGGCCCGCAGCATCCGAGGAACCGCTGCCGCGATGGGCCCCGCCCGCTGCCGCGCCCATCGTGGCGTCGGCGGCGACGGGCCCGGGCATCGCGGGGCTCGCCGACCCGAGCTGGCTTGCCGAGACGGCGCAGGCCACCGGCATCCCGCAGCGCGCCCTCGCCGCCTACGCGGGCGCCGCCATCGTGAAGGCCGAGACGATGCCCGAGTGCGGGCTGAGCTGGGCCACGCTCGCCGGCATCGGGGCGACCGAGTCGGATCACGGGCGCCACGGCGGCTCGACCCTCGACGCGAACGGCACCGCGACGCCCGGCATCTTCGGGGTGGCGCTCAACGGCGACGGGGTGGCGCTCATCCCCGACAGCGACGGGGGTGCGATCGACGGCGACGCGGAGGCGGATCGCGCGGTCGGCCCGATGCAGCTGATCCCGGAGGCCTGGCGCAACTGGCACGTCGACGGTGGCGGCGACGGGATCGAAGACCCGCAAAACATCGACGACGCGGCGCTCGCGGCCGCCAACTACCTGTGCCGCTCGAGCACCGCGTTCGATACCGAGGACGGATGGCGCGCCGGCATCCGCTCCTACAACTCGCCCGAGGTCTACCTGGGCACGGTCGCGAAGTTCGCCATCCGCTACGCCGCCGCGGTGTCCACGACCCCGCTCCCCGCCCCGTCCGCGTCGCGCTGACCCGTCTCGGAGTCTGCCGTGGTGCACGACGGCCGGTCTCGGAGGCCGTGGTCTCGCGGGCGCGCGCGACCTTGTATCCTTGTCAGGCGCGAGCGGTTGGTGACTACACGAGTCGAGCGTGCACCTGGCGGGTTACCCAAGCGGCCAAAGGGATCTGACTGTAAATCAGACTGCTCTGCATTCGGGGGTTCGAATCCCTCACCCGCCACCCAGCTCCAACGTTCAGAAGGCCCCACCGATGCGGTGGGGCCTTCACTCATCGCGGCGGACGCCGCGCCCCGACCTCAGTTCTCCGCGAGGGCGTCTTTGAGGGCGCGTTCCAGGTCCTCGAAGGCGTCGAGCTGCACCATCTTGTCGTTCACGAAGAAGGTGGGGGTGCCGGTCGCGCCGAGGGCGACCGCTGCGTCGAAGTCCGCCTGCACGCGTGCCGCGACCTCGGGGCTCGCGACGTCGGCGTCGTACTTGGCCATGTCGAGGCCGAGCTCCTCCGCGTAGCTGCGGAACAGCGGCGCCTGCGACTCGGTGCCCTTCTCGCCCCACTCCGCCTGCGTCTCGAACATCCGCGCGAACATCGGTGCGAGCTGGCCCTGCCGCGCGGCCGACTCGACCGCGAGCGCGGCGTTGACCGAGTTGCCGTGCCCCGGCAGCGGGAAGTAGCGGAAGGCGAAGGTGACCTGGCCGTCGTACTTCTCCCGCAGCTGCTCGACGTAGGGGTAGAAGGCGCCGCACGCCTCGCACTCGAAGTCGAGGAACTCGACCAGCACGACCTTGCGGTCGGGGGTGTCGTTCAGGATGTAGCTGTCGGCGGCGAGCGCCGAGGGCGGGGTGGCGCCCGGTTCGCGCGAGGAGGGGCCGGGCGCGGACCGGCTCTGGCTGGTGACGACGATCGCGATCACGATCGCGACGACGGCGACGACGGCGATGCTGACGATCGCCGCGATCTTGGCGTTCTTGCTCATGGCTGTGCTCTTCTCTCTGGGTCGTGGCCGCGCGGTGGGCGGCGGGGGTCGGATGCGGACGGCGTCGGCGCCGTCGCGGCGTCACACCCGGGCGACGGAGAGCAGCGAGAGGGTCGTGCGCCCGGAGAGCACGCGGGCGAAGTCGGAGGCCCGGGGGGTCGCCGGTCTGCCGCGCAGCGGTGCGGGGGCGACCGTCTCGACCCGCCGACGGATGCCGGCCGCGGCGAGCAACATCAGCACGCAGACGCAGGCGAGCGCGCCGAGCGCGGCACCGGTGTCGGCGGGATGGCTCGCGAGCTCGGCGACCGCGGCGGCGGCCGCGCCGGCGGCATCCGCGAAGGTGAGCGAGACCGCGGCAGGTGCCGGGGCGGTGCCGCCGGGCAGCTCGTGGTGGCTCGCGCAGGAGAGCAGCGCGAGGGCGGCGCCGACGACCAGCAGCACGACGAGCATCAGGCGCGGGATGCGGCTGGGCACCGCGCGCATCCGGGGCTCGATCGTCATCCCGCCATGATCCCAGACCGCGTCTGGCGATCCGCTGAAATTCGTGGGAATACCCCCGAGGGGTAGTGGGTTAGACTCCCTGCAAGTACCCCTCAGGGGTATCCAGAACGTAGAGGAGAAAACCATGGCCACCACCGAGTTCCAGGTCACCGGCATGACGTGCGGACACTGCGAGATGTCGATCCGCGAAGAGGTGAGCCAGATCGCCGGTGTCGAGGAGATCCAGGTGAGCGCCCAGACCGGCAAGCTCGTCGTGACCTCGGCCGACGCGGTCGACGACGCCCAGGTGCTCGCGGCCGTCGACGAGGCGGGCTACTCGGCGGTGCGCGTCTGATGAACGCCGCTGGACGACTCGGGCTGTACGCCGCAGGAGTCGCCGTCGCTTTCGCCGGTGCGTACGGCATCGCCGGCGCCGTGGTTCCCGAGAGCTGGGTCACCGATTGGAAGGACGGGGGCACGATGCAGGATCACAGTGGGATGGACATGAGCGGAAACGCCGGCTCCACCACCGACACCGCATTGCCCGGTCTGTCGATCTCCGCCGACGGCTACCTGCTGTCGCCCGTGACGGCGCCCACCGGCGTCGGCGAGGCCGGAGAGCTCAGCTTCCGCATCCTGGATGCGGCGGGCGAACCGCTCACGGCCTTCGAGACCGCGCACGAGAAGGACCTCCACCTCATCGTGGTGCGTTCCGACGGCAGCCAGTTCCGCCACGACCACCCCACGCTCGACGCGACGACCGGAACCTGGTCGATCCCGTGGACCTGGGATGAGGCGGGCAGCTACCGCGTCTACACCGACTTCGTGCCGGATGTGACGGACGGCCCCGACAAGGTCGTGCTCTCCCGTTCGGTCGAGGTCGCGGGTGACGTCACCCCGACCCCCGCCACCGAGCAGCGCACGAGCGACACCGTCGACGGGTTCGAGGTGACGCTCGACGGCCAGCTGGTCGCCGGGGCCTCGAGCGAGCTCGCGATCTCGGTCAGCCGGGACGGCGTGCCCGTGACGACGCTCGAGCCCTACCTGGGCGCGTTCGGCCACCTCGTCGCCCTGCGCGAGGGCGACCTCGCCTACCTGCACGTGCATGCCGAGGGTGACGAGCCGAAGGCCGGCGAGACCGCCGGTCCCGAGGTGCGCTTCGCCGCAACGGCACCCACCGCGGGCCGCTACCTGCTCTACCTGGACTTCCAGGTGGACGGCCAGGTGCGCACCGCGACCTTCGTCGTCGACGCCGCACAGGGCGCCGCCGACGGCACCAACACATCCGCCGCTCACTGAGCGTCGTCGAGAGAGTAAGGATTCCGATGAGTACCACCGAAGCGCCCGTCACCGGGAACTCGAGCATCGAGCTCGAGATCGGCGGGATGACCTGCGCCTCCTGCGCGAACCGGATCGAGCGCAAGCTGAACAAGATCGACGGTGTCGTGGCAACGGTGAACTACGCCACCGAGAAGGCGAAGGTGACCTTCCCGGCCGGGTACGACCCGTCGATGCTGGTCACCGAGGTCGAGAAGACCGGCTACACCGCCAAGCTGCCTGCGCCCAAGGGCGTGCAGGCGAGCGGAGGCGGCGACGCCGAGCAGGCCGACCCCGAGCTCACCTCGCTGCGCAACCGCCTCATCGTCTCGATCGTGCTGACGGTTCCCGTCGTGCTCATCGCGATGATCCCGGCGCTCCAGTTCAACTACTGGCAGTGGGCATCGCTCGCGCTGGCCTCGCCGGTCATCGTGTGGGCGGCGTTCCCGTTCCACAAGGCGGCCTGGAAGAACCTCAAGCAGGGCGCCGCGACGATGGACACGCTCATCTCGATGGGCACCTCCGCCGCCTTCCTGTGGTCGCTGTACGCGCTGTTCTTCGGCACGGCGGGCACGCCGGGGATGGTGCACGAGTTCTCGTTCGTGATCGCCCCGTCCGACGGAGCCTCGAACATCTACCTCGAGGTCGGCTCGGCGGTGACGATGTTCATCCTCGCCGGCCGCTACTTCGAGAAGCGCTCGAAGCGTCAGGCGGGTGCCGCGCTGCGCGCGCTGCTCGAACTGGGTGCCAAGGAGGTGTCGGTTCTCCGCAACGGGGAAGAGGTGAAGATCTCGATCGACGACCTCGCGGTCGGTGACGAGTTCATCGTGCGCCCCGGCGAGAAGATCGCCACCGACGGCATCGTCGTCTCCGGCACCTCCGCCGTCGACGCCTCGATGCTGACCGGTGAGTCGGTGCCCGTCGAGGTCGGTGAGGGCGACGCCGTCACCGGTGCCACCGTCAACGCCGGCGGCCGGCTCGTCGTGCGCGCCAGCCGGGTCGGCTCCGACACGCAGCTCGCGCAGATGGCGAAGCTCGTCGAGGATGCGCAGACCGGCAAGGCCGAGGTCCAGCGCCTCGCCGACCGCATCTCGGGCATCTTCGTGCCGATCGTGATCGTGATCGCGGTCGCCGCGCTCGGCGCGTGGCTCGGTGCCGGATTCCCGGTCGCCGCGGCCTTCACCGCCGCCGTCGCCGTGCTCGTCATCGCCTGCCCCTGCGCCCTGGGCCTCGCCACCCCGACCGCTCTGCTGGTCGGAACGGGGCGGGGTGCCCAGATGGGCATCCTGATCAAGGGACCCGAGGTGCTGGAGTCGACCCGCAAGGTGGACACCGTCGTGCTCGACAAGACCGGCACCGTCACGAGCGGCAAGATGACGCTCGTCGACGTGGTGACCGTCCCTGGCACCGACCGCGAGGAGCTGCTGCGTCTCGCCGGTGCGCTCGAGGACGCCTCCGAGCACCCGATCGCCCAGGCCATCGCGAAGGCGGCCACCCAGGAGGTCGGCTCGCTGTCGACGCCCGAGGGCTTCGTCAACGTCGAAGGCAAGGGTGTGCAGGGGATCGTCGACGGCCACGCCGTGGTCGTCGGGCGCGAGTCGCTGCTGGCCGAGTGGGCGCAGAAGCTCCCCGCGGAGCTCGCCGCGCAGAAGGCGCAGGCCGAGAACCAGGGCAAGACCGTCGTCGCGGTCGGCTGGGACGGAGAGGCGCGCGGCATCCTGGTCGTCGCCGACACCGTGAAGCCGACGAGCGCGGAGGCCATCCGCGAGCTGAAGGCGCTCGGGCTCACCCCCGTGCTGCTGACCGGTGACAACGAGGCCGTGGCCCGCCAGATCGCCGCCGAGGTGGGGATCGACGAGGTCATCGCCGAGGTGCTCCCGCAGGAGAAGGTCGACGTCGTCATCCGACTCCAGAAGGAGGGCAAGACGGTCGCGATGGTCGGCGACGGCGTGAACGACGCTCCGGCGCTCGCTCAGGCCGACCTCGGCCTCGCGATGGGCACCGGCACCGACGTCGCGATCGAGGCATCCGACATCACGCTCGTGCGGGGCGACCTGCGCAGCGCGGTCGACGCGATCCGCCTGTCGCGCAAGACGCTCGGCACGATCAAGACGAACCTGTTCTGGGCCTTCGCCTACAACACGGCGGCGATCCCGATCGCGGCCCTCGGGATGCTGAACCCCATGCTCGCGGGCGCGGCGATGGCATTCTCGAGTGTGTTCGTGGTCGGCAACAGCCTGCGGCTGCGCGGCTTCAAGAGCGTCGCCGGCTCGACCGTCAAGTAACTCACCGACATAACTGAACATCGAACAACCACACAGAAAAGAAGGAACAACTCCCATGAGCAGCTGTTGCAGCACCAACAACTCGGCCGAGACCAACCCCGCCGCGGCGGGTAACGGCGCCCCCAACCTCCTCGCCCCCGCGGCCGACGACGTCACCACCTGCCCCGTCATGGTCGGCAGCACCGTGGTGAAGAGCGTGGCCGAGGCCCAGGGCCTCTTCCGCGACTTCGAGGGCGAGCGCTACTGGTTCTGCTGCGCCGGATGCGGCCCCGCGTTCGACTCGGACCCGGCCAAGTACGCCGCCAACGTCGCCTGACGTTCCCCAGACGGGTGGTGGTCCGCCTCCAGGAGCGGGCCACCACCTTCCCCTCTCACCACCCTCATCACCCGTGAAGACTTTCGAACAACGGAGCACCCCATGACCGAGCCGCACGCCGTCGTCATCGGCGCCGGAGCAGCCGGAGCGGCTGCCGCGAGCCGACTCGCCGCAGCGGGCCTGCGTGTGACGGTCGTCGCGGGCGCCGACGGGCTCCCCTACAACCGCACCCTGGTGAACAAGGGTGTCGCCATCGGGATGCTGCCGCCCGAGCTGATCGCGCAGCCTCCGCTCGCGGGCGTCGAACTGCTCACCGATACCGCGGTGGCCGTCGACGCGGATGCCCGCCAGGTGCGCCTCGCCTCCGGCGACGTGCTCGGCTTCGACGCCCTCATCCTCGCGACCGGCAGTGCGCCTCGCGAGCTCGACGGTGCCCTCGTGTCGGATGCCGCCCGCGCGAGCGGCCGCGTCACGACCCTGCACTCGCTCGCCGACGCGATCCGCGTGCGCGAGCTGCTGACCTCGCCCGCCGAGGTGCTCATCGCCGGTGCCGGCCTCGTGGGCGCCGAGACCGCCACCCTGCTGCGCCGGGCCGGGCACCGCGTGACGCTCATCGCGCGCGCCGAGGTGCCCGCCGTCTCCGCGTTCGGCGCGGAGATCGCGGCCCGGCTCGCGGACGCCCACCGTGCGGAGCTCGACGTCGCCTTCGGGCGCGACCTCGCCCGCGTCGACGTCGACGGCGACCGTGTCGCGGCGACGCTCGACGACGGCACCGTGCTGACCGGCGATGTGCTCATCGTCGCGCTCGGCACCGTTCCCTCGGCGCCGGAGCCCTGGACCGCCGGGGTCGAGGTCGACGAGCGGATGCGCGTCGCGGGCAGCGATGCCGTGTTCGCCGCCGGCGGCGTGGCGACCCACGAGACCCCGACGCTCGGCAGCTGGCGCATCGACCACTGGGCGGATGCCGGCGCCCAGGGCGAGCACGCGGCGCTCGCGGTGCTGCACGCACTCGGCCGGGGCGATGCCCCCGGGGCCTATCTGCCGCGCAGCATGCACACCTCCCAGGTGCACGGGCACATGCTCGCCGCGGTCGGCCTCACGGCCGCGGGGCCGGGAGAGCTCGTCTCCGAGGTGCCCCCCATGGTCGTCCACGTGGATGCCGACGGCGCTCCGATCGGCGTCGCGGGCCTCGACGCGGTCGGCGAGGTGCTCGGATGGGCACCGCGCTTGCACCTTCCGGCCCAGAACACTCCCGGCGCATCCGCCGCTCCTGCGGCTAGCGTGGGGCAGGAACAGTAGCGCGAAAGGAACCACCATGACCGACTCGCACGCTCAGCACGGGAAGTCGTCCGCCGCGGCCGGCGACGGTCCGATGGATCACTCGACCATGGACCACAGCACCATGGACCACTCGAAGATGGACCACAGCACGATGGACCACAGCACGATGGACCACGGTGCGCCCGCCGACACCATGGACCACAGCCAGATGGACCACGGCAAGATGGACCACTCGACCATGAACCACGGCGCAGCCGACAGCATGGATCACTCGAAGATGGACCACTCCCAGATGGGTGGCGGTCACGGTGCGCACGGCGGCGGTCACGGCGACCACGTCGCGAAGTTCCGCAAGCTGTTCTGGATCAACCTCATCATCGCGGTGCCGGTCGTGCTGCTCTCGCCGATGTTCGCGATGATCATCGGCTACCAGCTCCCCGACATCCCGGGCCTCAGCTGGGTCGCGCCGGTGCTCGCCACGGTCATGTACGTGTGGGGCGGCTCGCCGTTCCTCACCGGCGCGGTCGGCGAGCTCCGCTCCCGCAAGCCCGGGATGATGCTGCTGATCGCCCTCGCGATCACGGTCGCCTTCCTCGCCTCGTGGGGGGCGACGCTCGGGCTGCTCGACCACGAGCTCGAGTTCTGGTGGGAGCTCGCGCTGCTGATCGTCATCATGCTGCTCGGCCACTGGATCGAGATGCGCTCCCTCGCGCAGACCACCTCGGCGCTCGACTCGCTCGCCGCCCTGCTGCCCGACGAGGCCGAGAAGGTCGTGGGCGAGGAGATCGTCAAGGTCGCCCCGTCAGAGCTGCAGCTCGGCGACGTGGTCGTCGTGCGCCCCGGCGGCAGCGTGCCCGCCGACGGTCGGATCGTCGACGGCCGCGCCTCGATGGACGAGTCGATGGTCACGGGCGAGTCCCGCCCGGTCACCCGCGAGGTCGGCGACACCGTCACCGCGGGTACGGTCGCCACCGACTCGGGCCTGCGCGTCGAGATCACCGCCACGGGCGACGACACGACGCTCGCCGGCATCCAGCGGCTCGTCACCGAGGCGCAGAACTCCACCTCGCGCGCCCAGCTGCTCGCCGACCGGGCCGCAGCCCTGCTGTTCTGGTTCGCGATCATCGCGGCCGTCATCACCGCGATCGTCTGGACCGCGGTCGGGAGCCCGGATGACGCGGTCGTGCGCGCCATCACGGTGCTCGTGATCGCCTGCCCCCACGCGCTCGGCCTCGCGATCCCGCTCGTGGTCTCGATCGCCACCGAACGCGCCGCTCGCGGCGGGGTGCTCGTGAAGGATCGCCTCGCGCTCGAGAGCATGCGCACCATCAACGCCGTGCTGTTCGACAAGACCGGAACCCTCACCAAGGGCGAGCCGACCGTCACCGGCATCGAGCCGGTCGGCGACCTCGACGCGGATGAGGTGCTCGCGCTCGCGGCGGCGGCCGAGGGCGACAGCGAGCACCCGCTCGCGAAGGCCATCGTGCGCGCCGCGCAGGAGAAGCAGCTCGCGCTGCCCAAGGCATCCGGGTTCTCCTCCTCCCCGGCCGTCGGCGTCACCGCGACGATCGACGGTGCCGAGGTGCGCGTGGGCGGACCGAACCTGCTCACGGAGCTCGGTGCGGCCGAGGTCGACGCGGCCGATGCCTGGCGGGGCGAGGGCGCGATCATCCTGCACGTCGTGCGCGGCGGCAAGGTGATCGGCGGCCTCAAGCTCGCCGACGAGATCCGCCCCGAGTCGCGTGAGGCGATCGATGCGCTGCACAAGCTCGGCGTCGAGGTCGTCATGATCACGGGCGACGCGGAGGCCGTCGCGAACGAGGTCGGCCGCGAGCTCGGCATCGACCGGGTCTTCGCGGGCGTGCGCCCCGAGGACAAGGCCGCGAAGGTCGCCGCGCTCCAGAAGGAGGGCAAGAAGGTGGCCATGGTCGGCGACGGCGTCAACGACGCCCCCGCCCTCGCCCAGGCCGACGTGGGCATCGCGATCGGGGCCGGAACGGATGTGGCGATCGCCTCGGCGGGCGTCATCCTCGCCAGCTCCGACCCGCGTTCCGTGCTCTCGGTCATCGAGCTCTCGCGCGCCGCCTACCGCAAGATGCAGCAGAACCTCTGGTGGGCTGCCGGCTACAACCTCATCTCGGTGCCGCTCGCCGCGGGCGTGCTGGCACCCGTCGGGTTCGTGCTGCCGATGTCGATCGGCGCGGTCCTGATGTCCCTCTCCACGGTCGTCGTCGCGCTGAACGCCCAGCTGCTGCGCCGCATCGACCTCCGCCCCGAGTCGAGCACTCGGGCCGTTCTGAACCGCTAAGGAGCCCCCGTGTCACTCACGATCGACACCCATCATCAACCGCACGGCTACATCACCGACAAGGACAAGTACCTCAACCGCCTGAAGCGGATCGAGGGGCAGGCCCGCGGCGTCTCGCGCATGGTCGACGAGGAGCAGTACTGCATCGACATCCTCACCCAGATCAGCGCACTGAAGAGCGCGCTCGACGCGGTCGCAGTGGGGCTCGTCGACGACCACCTGAAGCACTGCGTGCTGGATGCCGCCCGCATGGGCGACGAGGGTGACGTCGAGGCGAAGATCAAGGAAGCCACCGACGCGATCGCCCGCTTCGTGCGCTCCTGAGTCGCACCGCATCCTGGCGGGGACGCTGCGCCGCGCGATAGTATCTACGCATGAATGCGGATACGCAGACGTGGTCCTATGAGCACCCCCTCGTCGACGACGCGGTCGAGGTGTTCTCGATGCTCGCCGATGCGACACGGGTGCGGATGATCCTCGCGCTCCAGGCGGGCGAGCTCTCCGTCAACCACCTCGCCGACATCGTCGACCGCACCCCGGCCGCCGTCTCCCAGCACCTCGCCAAACTGCGCCTCAGCCACATCGTCACGACGCGTCAGGAGGGGCAGCGGGTCTTCTACCGCCTCGTCGACGAGCACGCGGCCGAGCTCGTCGGTCACGCCCTCTCGCAGGCCGAGCACGCGCTCGCCGCCGAGACCGCCCCGCACCACAGGCCCGCGCCGTGATCGAGGTCCTGCGCAACCGCAACTACGCCACCCTCTTCTCTGCGCAGGTCATCGCCCTCGTCGGCACCGGGCTGCTCACGGTCGCGCTCGGTCTGCTCGCCTTCGACATCGCGGGGGGTGACGCCGGGGTCGTGCTCGGAACGGCGCTCACCATCAAGATGGTCGCCTACGTCGTCGTCTCGCCCCTCATGGCGGCGGTCGCCGCGCGCGTGCCGCGCAAGCTGCTGCTGGTGTCGTCGGACGTCATCCGCGGTGGGGTCGCGCTCATGCTGCCGTTCGTCACCGACACCTGGCAGATCTACCTGCTGATCTTCGTGCTGCAGGCCGCCTCGGCGACCTTCACGCCGGCGTTCCAGGCGGTCATTCCGCAGGTGCTCCCCGACGAGCGCCAGTTCACCTCGGCGCTCTCGCTCTCGCGACTCGCCTACGACCTCGAGTCGCTGCTGAGCCCCATGCTCGCCGCGGCGCTCCTGACCGTGCTGCCCTACAACGATCTCTTCCTCGGGACGGTCGTCGGGTTCGCCGGTTCGGCCGTGCTCGTGCTGCTCACCCGGTTCCCCCATTCCTCGGCCTCGGCGCCGCCTCCCTTCTTCGAGCGCCTCACGGGCGGACTCCGCGTCTTCCTCCGCACCCCGCCGCTGCGCGGTCTGCTGGCGCTCAACGTCGTGGTGGCGGCCGGCCAGGCGATGATCATCGTCAACACGGTGGTGCTCGTGCAGGCGGGGCTCGGCCGTTCGCAGTCGGATGTCGCCTGGTTGCTCGCGGCGAGCGGCGTCGGATCGCTCACGGTCGCGGTTCTCGTTCCGCGCCTGCTCGAGCGGTGGACGGATCGCGCGCTGATGCTCACGGGCGCCGTCGCGGTGGTCGTCGCGCTGCTGCTGACGAGCGGTGTGATCGCGCTCGCCGCGCAGCCCTTCGCCTGGCCCGCGCTGTTCGTGGTGTGGGCGATCGCCGGCGCGGCCGCGTCGCTCATCCTGACCCCGTCGGCACGCCTGCTGCGCCGGGCGTCGGATGACACGAACCGCCCCGCCGTGTTCGCCGCGCAGTTCTCGCTGTCGCACGTCTGCTTCATGATCACCTACCCGATCGCCGGCGTGCTCGGGGCGGCGCTCGGGCTCTGGTCGGTCGCGCTCGTGCTGGCGGTGATCGGTGCGGGCGGTGCGGCGGCAGCTGTCGTCGGATGGAAGAAGACCGCCGTCGCGGACTAGACATTCATCGCCTCAGTGCGAGATCATCGCCATATGACGATGAATGCGCTGGCGGAGACCGACACCGCCGACGCGCTCGACGCGGCCGCGACCGCCGTCTACGCGCACCTCTTCCAGGCCCTCGCCGACCCGACCCGCCTCGCCGTGCTGCAGCACCTCGCCTCCGGTGAGCACCGGGTGCGCGATCTCGTCGAGCACATGGGCTTCGCCCAGTCCACGGTGAGCAAGCACCTGAGCTTCCTGCTCGAATGCGGCCTCGTCCACTCCCGGCCGGACGGGCGCGCATCCTGGTACGCCTTGACCGAGCCGGAGCGGATCTCGGCGCTGATCGCCTCCGCTGAGCTGCTGCTGCACGCCACCGGATCCGACGCGCAGCTCTGCGCGCACCTCAGACATCCGCACACCTCGAACGAACAGGAGACCCGCTGATGGGAGCCGGGCACGACCACGGACCGACGACGACCACGACCGAAGCCGGCGGCGCGGGGGACTATCGGAAGCGACTCGCGATCGCCTTCGGCATCACCGCGACGATCGTCGCCGCGCAGGCGGTGGGCTCGGTCATCACCGGCAGCCTCGCGCTGCTGACCGACACCGCCCACGCGCTCACCGACGCCACCGGCCTTCTCGTCGCGCTCATCGCGGCGACGCTCATGCTGCGCCCGGCGACCTCCAAGCGCACCTGGGGCTTCCGGCGGATCGAGGTGATCGCCGCGCTCGGACAGGCGACCCTGCTGCTCGTCGTCGGCGTCTACGCGGCGATCGAGGGCGTCCGGCGTCTGTTCGAGCCGCCGGAGGTTCCGGGCGGCGAACTGCTGATCTTCGGCATCGTCGGCCTCAGCGCCAACATCGTCTCGATCATCATCCTGTCGTCGAGTCGTGGTGCGAACTTCAACATGCGCGCCGCCTTCCTCGAGGTGCTCAACGACGCGCTCGGCTCGCTCGGCGTCATCGTCGCGGCCATCGTCATCACGACGACCGGCTTCATGCAGGCGGATGCCATCGCCGGTCTGCTGATCGCCGGCCTCATCGTGCCGCGCGCCATCACGCTCATGCGCGAGACCGTCGCCGTGCTCATGGAGTTCACCCCCAAGGGGCTCGACCTCGAGACGGTGCGCGAGCACATCCTCGCGCTCGATCACGTCACCGAGGTGCACGACCTGCACGCCTCCACCGTCGCGACGGGGCTGCCCACGATCTCGGCGCACGTCGTCGTCGACGACTCCTGCTTCACCGACGGGCACGCGGCGGATGTGCTGCAAGACATCCGCAGTTGCGTCGCCGAGCACTTCCCCGTCTCGGTGAAGCACTCGACGTTCCAGATCGAGCCGCAGCGCCTGAGCGACGAGGAGCCCACGGGCACCAAGCACGACTGAGCGGCGCGCCTTCGCGCGCTGAGACGGCAGTTGCGACCCATCCGCCCGCGGATTTCGGGTCGCAACTGCCGTCTCGGCGCTCCTGTGGAGAACGGATGCGGCATTCCGGCGCGGCGCGGGAGGATCGGGCGTGCCCCGTCGGACCCCGCTCGACCCCGCGCTCGGGGATGCCTTCCGGGTTGGGGAGGCGCGGGCGGCGGGGTTCAGTGCGAGCCGGCTGCGCGGTGCCGACCTGCTGCGGCCGCATCGGGGGGTCCGGATGCGGGGCGCGGCGCGGGAGGAGCATCCGCTCGTGGCGGCGGCACGCGCCTACGCGCCCCTGCTGCGAGCAGGTGACCGCTTCTCCGGGTCGATCGCTGCGGCGCTGTGGGGCGCGCCGCTGCCCCGCGGCCTCTCGGCGTTGCACGTCACCGCGGGGCCTGGCCTGACGAGGCCCCGGCGGCGCGGCGTCGTCGGTCACGAGGGCGGGCCGGATGGCGCGGTGCTGCGCGACGGGCTTCCCGCCTCGTCGCCGATCCGCGCCTTCCTCGAGTGCGCTGTCGAGCTCGAGCTCGACGATCTGGTCGCCGTCGGCGACCACCTGGTGCTCGACCCGCGCGTGCTCGATCCGCACGATCTGCGCCCGTACTGCGGGCTCGACGAGCTGCGTCGGGAGGTGGCCGCCGCGAGCGGCAGGGGCATCAGGCGCGCTCGACTCGCCGCCGTGCTCGTGCGTGCGGGCGCCGAGTCCCGCCGCGAGACGAAACTGCGGCTGCTCGCGCGGGAGGCGGGCTTCCCCGAACCCGAGTGCGGGATGCTCGTGCACGACGCGGCGGGTCGCCCGATCGGTTGGTTCGACCTCGTGTGGCCGGCGGAACGGGTCATCGTGGAGTACGACGGCGACCAGCATCGCACCTCGACCTACCAGTACGACCGCGACATCCGCCGCTTCGATCGCGCAGTGGAGGCCGGCTACCGCGTCGTCCGGGTGCGTGCGCGCGGTCTCGGCCCCGACCGCGAGGAGACGGTGGAGCGCATCCGGCGCGCCTTCGCGCGCTGAGACGGCAGTTGCGACCCATCCGCCCGCGGATTTCGGGTCGCAACTGCCGTCTCGGCGCGCTACGGCGCGAGGCGGATGAGGCGTGCGGCGGGATGCGCGGCGGCGGCGTGCAGGTGCAGCACGCCCGCGGCCGGGTCCCAGGTGCTCTCCCACGCGGGGAGGTCGCGGGGGAAGAGCGTTTCGAGGTGCAGTTCGCGGCCGCGCCGGTGGGGGAGCGACAGCGCCGCGGATGCCGGCCCGCCCCGATGCCAGACGGCGAGCACCTCCTCCTCCTCCTCGGGGGAGCGGAGGGCGAGCGCGACCCACGGGTCGTCCCAGCCGGGCAGGCCGAGCGGCCAGTGCGGATGCCCGGAGCGCACGAGCGGTGCGAGTGCCCGCGCGACCGCCACGGCATCCGCCACCCGCGCGCGCTCGGCGGGCGTCATCCGATCGAGGTGCCCCGAGAGGTAGAGGGACCCGAGCAGGCCGGTCACGAGACAGAACGAGGCCATCTCCGGGCTCATGCCCGGTTGCGGGTAAGCCCAGTCGGCGGCCTGCTCGGGCGGCAGGGAGAGCGGCGCGGCGGCGGCGATCGGGGGGTACTTCGTCGGGTCCTGCTGGTCGGAGGTCGACTGCAGGGTGACGCGGGCGAGCATCGCGGCATCCATCCGCATCGCCCCCGAGGCGCAGTTCTCGACGAGGAGCCGTGGATGCCGCTCCCGCAGCCCGTCGAGCCAGTCGAGGTGCGCGCGGTTGTGGGCGAGCAGGCCCGCGCCGACGCTCGGGGCGTCGCGGTCGGTGCCCGGCCCCGGGTCGATGTTGTAGTCGAGCTTGAGGTAGCCGATGCCGAACTCGGCGACGAGCCGGTCGACGACCCCGTCGAGGTGCGCGCGCGCCGCAGGATGCCGCAGGTCGAGGTGGTACCGGCCGTGCTCGACGATCCGCGCCCCGTGCCGTTGCAGGAACGCCTCGGACGGGAGCAGCTCGGCGACCGGGCTGTGCACCCCGACGACCTCGGGCTCCAGCCAGAGCCCTGGCACCATCCCGACCCGGCGGATGGCGTCGGTCACCTCGCCGAGCCCGCCCGGGAAGCGGCCGCGCGACGGCAGCCATTCGCCCACCGAGTCCCACCAGTCGCCGGTGTCGTCGTACCAGCCGGCGTCGATGCAGAACACCTCGGCACCCACCTCGGCGGCCGCGGCGACGAGCGGCAGCAGGCGCTCGGTGCTCGGGTCGCCGTTCAGGGTGTTCATGTAGTCGTTGAACACGACGGGTGGGGCGCCGGGCTCCGGATGCCGGATCGCGCGACGGTGATCGGTGAGCGCCGCGATCGCCTCCGTGAACCCCGCGCCGAAGGCGAGCGATGTCGGCACGGTCTCGAAGCTCTCGCCCGGCGCGAGCGGCTGCGTCCACGCGCCGTGCTGATCGCTCGGGCCGGAGAGCGAGAGCGAGGCACCGCCGCCCTCCTCGCCCACCTCCCAGCTCCAGGAGCCGTTGTGCTCGATCTGCCAGGCGATCCCGATCCCCGCCTGCTCCGCCACGAGCATCCCCGTCGGCAACTCGTCCGCGGTCGACCAGGTGCCGGTGGAGGATGCCGTGACGCCGCCGCGCGGGCGGTGCCCGGTGAGCTCGGCGGCGAGCCGGGGGAGCGGCCCGTCGCGGAGCGCCCGCCGCTCCCAGCGGCCCTCGCCGAGCCAGTCGCTGCGGCCGTGCACGAGCTCCCACCCGGCGACCGCGTCGTCCGGTGCGCCCGCAGGCAGCCCCGAGCTCCACGACGGCACCGCGCGCAGCACGAGGGTCGCATCCCCCGTGTTGGTCACGGTCGCGCGGGCCCGGAACGCCGCCGCATGGCCGATCGCCTCGAGCACGATTCGCACGCCGAGGCCGGGCGCGGTCTGGTCGATCTCGAGACTGCGTGTGCGCTCCGCGGCGCGCTCCCGGTGCCCGGCGTAGCGCAGCACGGCGCCGTCGACCGTGTGCGTGAGCCGCCGCGACGCCGCGGCGTGCCCGCGTTCGACGGTCAGCACCGAGGCGACGGGCACGGGGTTCACGGGGTGCCGGGCGTCGCCGAGCGCGATCTCGACGAGCTGCACGGGAGCATCCGCCTCCGCGGCGAACACGAGCTCCGCCTCGCCCACCCGCCAGCGGATGCGCGTCACGGTGCGCCGGTCGTCTCGCCCGTCTGCTCGCGCTCGAGCACCGTGACGCTGCTCGCGTAGTCGTAGCTCGAGAAGCGCACGTTGTCCCAGCCACGGTCGGTCGACTCCGGCAGCACGCGCAGCCCGCGCGCGAGCAGCAGCGCGCCGTGGTGGCGTTCCCCGGTCGCGGCGTCGAGGTACCAGGCGGTCGGATCGAGGCCGACGAGCCGGATGCGGCGCGGCCCGGTCGACAGCGTGCGGTGCGGCTCGTACTGGAACAGCACCACGCGATCCGCGTCGAGGTACTGCACCGCGGAGAACTCGCGCCCCGGCTCGCCGCCGAGCCGATACTGCTGGCCGTGCTGCACTGTCGGCCGGATGCGCTTGTACTCGGCGATGCGCTCGCGGGCGTAGGCGCGCTCCTCGGAGTCCCAGTCGCGCAGGTCGGCGCCGAGGCCGAGCACGCCGGCCATCGCCACGTCGAAGCGGTAGCTGAGCGGGATGCGGCGCCGGGTCATCGGGTTCACCTCGTCGGTCACCCACGCCCCCATGACACCCGCCGGGTAGAGCTGCGAGAAGCCGTGCTGGATGCGCTGGCGGTCGAGAGCATCGGTGTTGTCGCTCGTCCAGACCTGGTCGGTGCGCGTGAGGATGCCGAGGTCGGCGCGCGCGCCGCCGCTTGCGCACGATTCGATGCGTAGGCCCGGATGGCGTCGGCGCAACTCGTCGAGGATCGCGTAGACGCCCTCGACGTGTTCGATCCAGAGCCGGTCCTGGCCGGCGACGCCCGGCCAACCCGCCTCGGTGAAGGGGCGGTTCATGTCCCACTTGAGGAAGTCGAGCTCGGCATCCGTGACGAGCTCGTCGAGCCAGTCGAGAGCCCAGGCGCGCACCTCCGGGCGGGCGAAGTTGAGCACCAGCTGGAAGCGGCGCTCGGAGCGCGGGCGGCTGGGCCAATGCAGCACCCAGTCGGGGTGGGTGCGGTAGAGCTCGCTGTCGGCATTGACCATCTCGGGCTCCACCCACATGCCGAAGCCCATGCCGAGCGAGTGCACATGCCGTGCGAGGGTGCCGAGCCCATTCGGGAAGCGGTCGGGTCGAGGCGTCCAGTCGCCGAGGCCCGCGCGGTCGTCGACGCGCTCGCCGAACCAGCCGTCGTCCATGACGTAGAGCTCGACGCCGAGCTCAGCAGCCTGCTCGGCGAGCGTGAGCTGGGTCGCCTCGTCGATGTCGAAGCCCGTCGCCTCCCAGGAGTTGTAGAGCACGGGTCGGTTCTCGTCGGGGTGGGACTGCACGTGACGTCGGGCGAAGTGGTGCCAGGCGCGGGAGGCCGCGCCGAAGCCGCCGTCGGTCACGAGCCCGAAGAACGCCGGGGTCTCGAGCGCGGTGCCGGGTTCGAGGCGCCAGCTGAGTCCCTCGTGCCCCCAGCCGCCCGTCACCGAGACCTGACCTTCGGGCCGGCGCTGCGCGATCATGCGCCAGCTTCCGCTCCAGCCGAGGGCGAGCGAGTACACTCGGCCGCTGTCCTCGAGGGTGCGGCCGTCGTCGATCATCATCCACGGGTTGGCGCCGTGGCCGCTGACGCCCTGCCGGCTGGTGAGCGCATGCTCGCCGATGGGCAGGATGCGGCGCTCGAGTTGGGTCTCGGCACCCCAGTGACCGGTCGCGGTGCTCAGCCGGTAGTCGTCGTGGTCGGGGATGAGCCAGTTGCCCGAGTCGAGTCGCAGGATCTCGACCGCGTCGCTCGACCGGTTGCGCACCATGACGCGCCGTTCCAGCACGTCGGTGTCGTCGCGCACCCGGTAGACGAGCTCGACGTCGAGCTCGTAGCCGGTGTCGCAGAACACCAGGACGAGGGTGTCGGACCCGGTGCGCGCCTCGACGAAGGAGAGGTCGAGCGCACGCACCTCGCCGGGGAAGCGCAGCTGCAACGAGGGCACCGCCCAGCGGTGGCCTCCGTCGACGGGCAGTTGCTCCTCGATCTCGGAGGGCCGCTGGAAGCTCGAGTTCCATCGCACCCGCTCATCGTCGGCGAGGGGCGGCAGCGCCTCCTCGGGCAGCTGCTCTCCCCAGTAGCGCTGCACGAGGTTGCCGTGCTTGTCGAGCACGACGACGTAGCTGCTGCCGGGTGTGTGCAGCGCCCAGGCGTTCGCGGCGATTGCCGCGATCCGTGCAGCCGGAGGGAGTCCCGAGTCCGTCACCGTGATCCCTTCCGTGGTGCGCGGTAGCCGATGTGCACCACACCAGCGTGGCCGAACCGGATGGTGGCCTGAGCGGAAATATACGGATCAAGGTTCACCGGGTCAACTTACTCGCGACGATCACGGCCGAATCCGGGAACAAATTGGTCACATTTATTGACAACGTGAACGAACATGTGCTGGGGTGTCGGCATGCACGACGAAGTGACCGCACCGGCGACGGCGCTCAGCGACTCCGCGCGAGCTGTCTTCGAGACCCTTCTGGTCTCGGGCCCGCTCTCTCGAGCCGAGCTCTCCCGCCGCCTCGAGCTCTCCCCGGCGAGCCTCACCAAGATCAGCCGGCCGCTCGTCGACGCCGGCATCTTCATCGAGCGGGGCGCGTCGAGTGAGGGCAGCCTCGGCCGACCCTCGCAGCCGCTCGACATCGACGCCCGCTTCGCCTACTTCGTCGGCATCAAGCTCACCGGCGACACCCTCTACGCGGTGCTCACCGATGCGCGGGCCAACGTGCTCGAATCCGCCGAGGCCGCCCTGCGCAGCCAGACCGTCGATGCGGTCGTCACCGATATCGCCGCGATCATCCAGACCCTCGAGGCCGCTCACGGCCGCCCGGCGGGAATCGGCATCAGCCTCTCGGGCAATGCCTCGCGCACCGAGTCCGCGGTACGCAACTCCCCGTTCCTGCACTGGAAGGGTGTTCCGCTCGCCGACCTCGTGAGCGAGGCCACCGGCATCCCGACAGTTCTCGAGAACGACGTGCGCGCCCTCACCGCCGCCGAGCAGTGGTTCGGAGAGGCGGCCGGGCTCGACTCCTTCGCCATCCTCACCTTCGGCGCCGGCATCGGCTGCGGCATCGTCACCAACGGCGCCCAGATCGAGGGGCACCAGGGTGCATCCGGGCTCATCGGGCACCTGCCGATCGACGACCGCGGCCCGCTCTGCTACGCGGGGCATCGCGGATGCGCGCACGCCTTCGCCACGACCACCGGCGTCGCGAAGGCGATCAGCGCCGCTCTCGGCGTGACGCTGCTCTCCTTCGACGAGTGCGTCTCGCTCGCGCGGGCTGGCGACCCCGTGGCGCGCGCCGTGTTCGATCAGGCGGGCAGCGCGATCGGCATGCTCGTCGCACTCGTCATCAACCTCGTCGGCCCCGATCGCATCTTCCTGTCGGGGGAGGGGGTCGTGATGTACGAGCTCGGCGAGGAGGCGGCGCTGGCGCGGATGCGGGAGCTGCTGCACTGGACGGCCTCCGAGGTGCCGATCACCGTGCAGACCTTCGGGTTCGTCGAGTGGGCTCGCGGCGCGGCCGTGGTCGCCGTCCAGCAGCATGTGCGCGCGCTGAGCGTCATCGAGAGCGTGTAGGGGCGACCGTGACCGCAACCACGACACCCGGCCGGCGGCGCACCCTCCGCGGCCGCTTCGGCGACCTCGGACCGGCTCTCATCTTCATCCTGCCCGCGAGCATCGGCTTCGTCGCCTTCTTCCTCGCGCCCTCGCTCGCCGGCATCTGGTACAGCTTCACCGACTACGCGCTCTTCGGCCCGGTGAACTTCATCGGCATCGAGAACTACGTCAAGCTCGTGCAGGACCCGCTGTTCTGGAACGCACTCGTCGTCACCGTCAAGTACGTCGTCATCAACATCGGCGTGCAGACGGTGCTCGCGGTCGGTATCGCCGTGCTCATGCATCGGCTCACCCGCTCGCTCGTGATCCGCGGCATCATCCTGCTGCCGTATCTCGTGGCGAACGTCGTCGTCGCGCTGCTGTGGTTCTGGATCTTCGACTACTCCAGCGGCATCGTGAACCAGCTGCTCCAGGCCGTCGGCATCCATCCGCTCGCCTTCTTCGGCGACGAGGCGCTCGCGATCCCCACGATCGCGCTCGTCAACGTGTGGCGCTTCGCCGGCTATACCGCGCTCCTCATCTTCGCCGGGCTGCAGACCATCCCCGGCGAGTACTACGAGGCCGCCGCCCTCGACGGGGCGAGCGAGTTCCGGATGTTCCGCAGCATCACCCTGCCGTTGCTGCGGCCGGTGCTGGCGCTGGTGCTGGTGATCTCGATCGTCGGCTCGTTCCAGATCTTCGACACCGTCGCGGTCACCGTGCAGGGCGGACCCGTCAACTCGACGCGTGTCATCTACTACTACATCTACGAACTCGCCTTCGAGCGGTACCACTTCGGCTACGCCTCGGCGATCGCCGTGGTTCTCCTCGTCATCCTCGCGGGCGTCTCCGCCCTCCAGCTGCGCCTGCTCCGCGCGAGCAGCTCCGACCTCGCCTAGGACTCCCGTGACCCAGCTCAGCCCCGCTCCGACGCTCGAGACCGAGCTCGAGCCCGTCGTCGCCCCGCGCATCCGGGGGCGTCGCGCGCGCCCCTCGCTCGGGAAGATCGTCGCCTGGACCGCGCTCGTGGTGGCGATGCTCGTGACCCTCTTCCCCTTCTACTGGATGCTGCGCACCGCTCTCTCGACGAATGCCGAGCTGCCCACCGGTGCCGGCGATCTGCTGCCGGTCGGCCTCACCCTCGACAACTTCGCGCGCGTGCTCGGGCTCTCCCCGACGAGCGGCGGCGGCAACGGCAGCACGGCCACGCTCAACTTCTGGACCTACCTGCGCAACTCGATCATCACGGCGACCCTCATCACCGCCGGTCAGGTGTTCTTCAGCTCGATGGCCGCCTACGCCTTCGCCCGGCTGCGCTGGCCGGGACGCGACCGGGTGTTCTTCGTGTTCCTCACCGCGCTCATGATCCCGCCGGTGTTCGTGACCCTGCCGAACTTCATCCTCATCCGGGACCTCGGGCTGCTCAACACCTACGCGGCGATCGTGCTGCCCTACTTCTTCATGACGCCGTTCGCGATCTTCTTCCTCCGCCAGTTCTTCCTCGGCATCAGCCGCGAGGTGGAGGAGTCGGCGATGATCGACGGCGCGGGGCACGCGCGGGTGTTCTTCCAGCTCATCCTGCCGATGAGCCGCACCCCGATCATCACGCTCGCGATGCTCACCTACATCACCGCGTGGAGCGAGTACTTCTGGCCGCTGCTCGTCGGATCCACCGACGATGTGCGCGTGCTCACCGTCGCCCTGGGGATCTTCCAGGCCCAGACCCCGCAGACGGGGCCGGACTGGGCGGGGCTGATGGCGGCGACCCTCGTCGCCGCCCTGCCGATGCTGATCCTCTTCCTGATCGTCGGCCGCAAGGTCGTCGCCAACATCGGCTACTCGGGGATCAAGTGACCCCGCGGCGCCGATGGCCTCCATCACCGCAATTCACCAGCACCACACCAAGCGAAAGGTCATTGCAATGAAGCACACGCCCATCCGCCGACGGTCGAGGACGGTGCTCGTCGCCGTCGCGACCGCCGCCGTCGGCGCCCTCGTCTTCAGCGGCTGCACAGCCGCCGGCGGCGACTCCGGCGGCGACGTCAAGGGTCAGACGATCTCGTACTGGCTCTGGGACACCAACCAGCAGCCCGCCTACCAGCAGTGCGCCGACGACTTCGAGAAGCAGAGTGGGGTCAAGGTCGAGATCTCGCAGTACGGCTGGGCCGACTACTGGCAGAAGATCACCACCGGGTTCGCCTCGGGCACCGCCCCGGACACCTTCGCCGACCACCTGGCCTACTACCCGCAGTTCGTCTCGCAGGGCCAGCTCACCGACATCACCGACCGGGTGGCGAAGGACAAGATCGACCTCAGCCAGTACCAGGACGGTCTCGCCGAGCTGTGGGTCAAGGACGGCAAGCGCTACGGCCTGCCGAAGGACTTCGACACCGTGGGCTACTACTACAACTCCGACATGGTCTCGGCGGCCGGTCTCACCGACGACGACATGAAGAAGCTCGAGTGGAACACCACCGACGGCGGCAGCTTCGAGAAGGCCGTCGCCGCGCTCACGGTCGACAAGAACGGCAAGCACGGCAACGAGGCGGGCTTCGACAAGAACAACGTCGCCGTCTACGGGCTCTCGATGAGCATCAACGGGCTCGACGCGGCGGGCCAGACGGCCTGGTCGCTGTACGCGCTCAGCAACGGCTGGTACTACGGCGACACGTCGCCCTGGACCTCGAAGTGGAACTACGACGACCCGAAGCTCCTCGAGGCGCTGAAGTTCTATCGCAGCCTCATCGAGAAGGGCTACATGGAGTCGGTCGAGCAGGCGGCCTCCGAGTCCGATCCGGCGACCGCCTTCCTCGGCGGCAAGTTCGCGATCGTGACCGACGGTGACTGGATGAACTCCACCTACCTCGGCCAGGACGCCGTGAAGGTGAAGGTCGCCCCCTCGGCGGTCGGACCGGTGGGTCACCGCTCGAGCCTGTTCAACGGCCTCTCCGATGGCATCTGGTCCGGCTCGAAGAAGCAGGACGCCGCCTACCAGTGGATCAAGTACACCGGCTCGACCGCGTGCCAGGATGTCGTGGCCAAGGCCGCTGTCGTCTTCCCGGCGATCAAGTCGTCCACCGAGAAGGCCATCGCGCAGTTCGACGCGAAGGGCTGGGATGTCACCGGCTTCACCGCCCAGGTGACCGACAAGACGACGGCGCTGCTGCCGATCGCCGACCACTGGAGCGACGTGCAGGCCATCATGCAGCCGCTCATCCAGGGCTACCTCTCGGGCAAGTCGACCGACGCGGACTTCGCCACCGCGAACGACCAGGTCAACGCGCTCTTCAAGTAGTGCCAACCGGGGAGGGGCCGAATCGGACGGCCCCTCCCCGGTCCTCCATCTTCGGGCAATGACGCCCGCTGTCGCGGACTCCTGCCCGGCTCCACGTGGTCACCACCACGCCCATGCGACGCCTTCGGCGTCGAACACGGAAAGGAACTGGCACAGACATCATGACATCCCTCCTTCGCTCCCGGGGGCGCCGCATCTTGGCGGTGCTTCTCGCGGGGCTCCTCGGGGCAGCCGCCTCGATCGCCGGCGCGGCCCCCAGCTACGCCGCCACCGTCAACCTGACGGTCAACCTCGCCTCGGTGCGGGGACCCTCGACCGGCGTCGGTCAGGGCCTCCTCTACGGAGTCACCCAAGACGCCACCCAGCCGGGCAACCGCTTCATCCAGCCGCTGCGGCTCAACTCCTACCGCGGCGGCGGTCACGCCTCCGGCGGCTGGATCCGTGACAACTACGTCTACGGCGCAGGCACCAAGGCGGATGTCGCCGAGGCGATCGCGCAGGCGACCCGGCTGAAGGCACTCTCGCCCTCGCCGTCGACCTTCCAGTACCAGTTCATCCTGAGCGACGTGTTCGGCGCAGACGGCGGGCAACCGTCGAACACCCGGTGGCCGTGCGCGAACGGCGACTGCACGAACTGGATCAGCTTCATCGACTCGGTCGTGACGCCGCTGCAGAACTCCGGCCTCACCTTCGTCTACGACATCTGGAACGAGCCTGACATCTCCGCGTTCTGGCCGAACGCCTCGGTGAACAGCACGCAGTACTTCCAGATGTGGGATGCGGCGGTCAAGGAGATCCGGCGCATCGCGCCCTCGGCGAAGATCACCGGCCCCTCGTTCGCCTACTCGCCGCTCGCCCGCGCGAGCCAGTGGAACACCTGGCTCTCGCACGTTAAGGCCGCGGGCACCGTGCCGGACTGGATCTCGAACCACGCCGAGAGCGGCGGGGACGACCCGGTGGCCCTGGCGAACGCCATCAACAGCGCCCTCTCGAACAACGGCATCCCGGCGAAGCCGCTCTCGGCCAACGAGTACCAGCAGCAGGGGCAGGGCTACGCGGGCACGACCGCGTGGTTCCTGGCCCGCTTCGCGCAGTCCGGCTACACCAACGCCCAGCGCGGCAACTGGGACTGCTGCCAGCTGCCGAACATCACGGGGATGCTCACCAATGATGGACTGTCGACGAACGGCAGCTGGTGGGCGATGCGCGCCTACGCCGACCTCACCGGCTCGCTCGTGACCACCACGGGCCTCTCCGGCACCACGGCGATCGCCGCCTCGATCGACTCCACGGCCAAGCGCGCCGTGGCGATCATCGGCGACACGAGCACACTCACCGGCACCGTCAACGTGACCTTCACGGGGCTGTCGTCGGTGTCGTCGTGGCTCGCGAGCGGCGGCAAGGTCAACGTGGTCGTCGATCGCATCCCGGACGGCACCATCGGCGCCCCGCGGGTGGTCTCGAACGCGAACGTGTCGGTCTCGGGCGGCTCGATCACGGTCGCGGTGCCCTTCACGGCGGCGCGGGATGCGTATGCGGTGTACCTGACGCCGGCGGGCCGGAGCGGTGCGCTCACCGGAACCGGGTCGGGACGCTGTGTCGACGTGCCCTCGGCGAACCAGACGAACGGCACGCAGCTGAACATCTGGGACTGCAACGGCCAGACGAACCAGCTGTGGCACGCCACGGCATCCGGCGAGCTGCGCACCTTCAACGACGCCTTCTGTCTCGACGCGAACAACAACGGCACGGCGAACGGTACCCAGCTGATCATCTGGTCGTGCAGCGGGGCCGCCAACCAGAAGTGGACGGTGGGGGCCGACGGCACCGTGAAGGGCGTGCAATCCGGGCGCTGCGTCACGGTGAACGGCGGCGCGACCGCGAACGGAAGCCAGCTCGTGCTGTCGGACTGCACCGGGGCGAGCAACCAGAAGTGGAGTCTGCCGAACAACTGAGGATCGCGCCGCGGGGGGAGGGTGGTGCCTTCCCCCGCGACCGCGGGTGAGGTCTGCCAGGCTGGAGGCATGAGCACCGAGCTGCTGGACCTCGCCCGCACGATCGCCGTCGAGGCGGGGGAGCTCGCGGCCATGCGGCGGCGCGAGGGGGTCGAGGTGGCGGCCACCAAGTCGAGCATCGTCGATGTGGTGACGGCCGCCGACCGCGAGGTCGAGGAGCTGATCCGGGCGCGGATCACCGCGGCGCGACCTCAGGACGCGATCCTCGGCGAGGAGGGCGGCGCGACGGGTGGCACGAGCGGGGTGACCTGGGTGGTCGACCCGATCGACGGCACCGTCAACTACCTCTACGGCATCCCGCACTACGCGGTCTCGATCGCGGTCGTCGAGGGAGACCCCGATCCGCTCGGCTGGACTGCGCTCGCCGGGGCGGTCTGCAACCCGGCCTCCGGCGAGCTGTTCACCGCCTCGCGTGGCGGCGGCGCGCGGCTCGGCGACGAGCTGATCCGGGTCGCGGATCCCGCGCCGCTGGAGCAGTCGCTCATCGCCACGGGCTTCGCCTACGACGCGGAACTGCGCGGTCGTCAGGGCGAGGTGGTCGCGCGGTTGCTGCCGCGGGTGCGCGACATCCGCCGCATGGGGACGGCCTCGCTCGACCTCGCCTCCGTCGCCTCCGGCCGGCTCAACGCCTACTACGAGCGCACCCTGAACCCCTGGGATCACGGTGCGGGTGCCCTCATCGCGGCCGAGGCGGGAGCCGTGGTGAAGGGGCTCGGAGGCGCGCGCCCGAGCCGCGAGTTCCTCATCGCGGGGCATCCGGATGTGGTCGGTCCGCTCGAGGAACTGCTCGTCGCGATCGGCGTCTGAGCGGCGGGCGGGGGAGCCCGGCTGGCCAGTTCGGCATCAATTCGATAACATCGTATGGTTTCCCGAAACCCGAACCCGCCCATCGTAGGCCTCTGGAGGAGAGCGTGACCATGCATACCGCCGCCCTCGGCCGCGTCCGGCATACGAGCTCGTGACGGGGAGCGACACCCCGCTTCCCCCGGCGAACTCCCGCCGCGAGCTCCGCGAACGCGAGCGCGCAGCGGAGGTCACCCCTCTCCTCCCGGCCCCCCAGTCCGCCCGCGCGGAGGCGCTCGTCGTCCCGGCCGCGACCCAGACGCAGGACACGGCTCGGCGTCGCACGCCGCATCGCTCGTTCGGTTCCCGCCTCCTCTCCTTCGCCGCCATCCTCGCGGTCGGCGCCTTCGTCGTCGGGGTGTCGCTACCCTCGAACGCGCTCAACGTCTACGCGCTGTCGCCCGAGTCCGACAGCGCCATGCTCGCCGCCGCCACGCAGGTCGAAGGGCAGGTGCTCGACGTCGAGGAGACCGCGGATGACGTGGCGGTCGGCGAACGGGACGGCTTCGAGGTCAAGTCGTGGGCCCAGGTGCTGCGCGACAAGTACTCGAAGGGCAACCGCAGCTACTCCGTGTTGTGGACCGGGCCGATCCGCTGGCCCTTCCCCTACGAGGTGCCCATCACCGACGGCTTCGGGCCGCGGGCGGCACCCTGTGCGGGCTGCTCCACCTATCACTACGCGCTCGACCTGGTGCCCGGTGCCGGCACCCCGATCTATGCGATCGCCGACGGCGTCGTGCTCGAGCACGAGGACGGCCGCGGCAGCTGGGGCAACTACGTGCGCATCCAGCACACCATCAACGGCCGTACGGTGATCTCCAGCTACGCCCACATGCAGACCGGGTCGTCGCCGCTGCAGGTCGGCGACAAGATCGGGGTCGGGGACTTCGTGGGTCTCGTCGGGGCGACCGGTCAGGTCACCGCGCCGCACCTGCATATCGAGATCGAAGACAACGGGGTGCGTGAAGACCCCTACGTCTGGCTGACGACCAACACCGCGCGCTGAGCGCGGGCTGCGGGGGGCGTGATTTCGATACGCGCCTCCGGCGCTACTCAATCAGCGGGTTCTGCGCGGCTCCGGCGGCGCTACCCCGCTGATTGAGTAGCCCGCGAAGCGGGCGTATCGAAATCAGCCCGCCAGCACCCACACCGTCGTATCGCCGGGGATGCGATCCTCCCCGACCGGGCCGCTCGACGCGAGCACGACCCCCGCGGGCAGCGCGGCCGTCCCGGCGCCGGTGTTCGCGACGACCGTGACGGCGCCGTTGCGCAGCACGAGCACCTCCGGGTCGCCGGAGTCCAGCCACTCGACGGTGCCCGCCCCGAGCGCGTGCTCGCGGCGCAGCGCCAGCAGCGCGCGGTAGAGCTCGAGCGTCGAGCCCGGGATACCTGCCTGGGTGTCGCGCGCGTAGTCGCCCCAGCCGGTCGGCTGCGGCAGCCAGCTCGCCTCGCCCGGCCCGAAGCCGGTGCCGGGGGCGTCCGCTTCCCAGGGCAGCGGCACGCGGCATCCGTCCCGGCCGTAGGTCTCGCCCCCGGTGCGGAAGAAGCTCGGGTCCTGGCGGGCGGCATCCGGCAGGTCGATCACCTCGGGCAGCCCCAACTCCTCGCCCTGGTAGAGGTAGGACGAGCCGGGCAGCGCGAGCATGAACGCGGTCGCGGCGCGGGCGCGGCGCAGGCCCACCACCTCATCCGGATGCGTCTCCGACTTGGGCCCCAGCCCCTGTCCCTGCGGCGGGGGCGGGGTGAGCCCGAGCCGGGTGGCGTGTCGGATGACGTCGTGGTTGGAGAGCACCCAGGTGCTCGGCGCGCCGACCGCGCCGAACGCGGCGAGTGAGTCGTCGACGACCGCACGCAGCGGGGCCGCCTCCCACGGCGTCTCGAGGTAGCGGAAGTTGAAGGTCTGGTGCATCTCGTCGGGCCGCACCCAGCGGGCGAGCTTGGTGATCGGCTCGACCCAGGCCTCGCCGGCGAGGATGCGGTCGGGACCGTACTCGGCGAGCACGGCGTGCCAGTCGCGGTAGATCTCGTGCACGCCGTCCTGCGCCCAGTAGGGCACATCCGCTTCGTCGCCGCCCATGCTGCCGCTGTCGGCGGGGGGTGTGTAGTCGGGCAGGCCCGCGGCCTTCACGAGTCCGTGGGCGACGTCGATGCGGAAGCCGTCGACGCCGCGGTCGAGCCAGAACCGCAGCACACCGCGGAAGTACTCGTGCACCTCGGGGTTGGTCCAGTCGAAGTCGGGCTGGGAGCTGTCGAACAGGTGCAGATACCACTGGCCGGGGGTGCCGTCGGGTTCGTTGACCCGCGTCCAGGCGCGGCCGCCGAACACCGACTCCCAGTTGTTGGGCGGAACCTCGCCGTGCGCGCCCTTCCCGTCGCGGAAGATGTAGCGGGCGCGCTCGGGCGAGCCGGCGGTGGATGCGAGGGCCGCCTGGAACCAGGCGTGCGCGCTTGAGGAGTGGTTGGGCACCAGGTCGATGATCACCCGGAGGCCGAGCTCGTGGGCCGACTCCAGCATCCGGTCGAAGTCGGCGAGGGTGCCGAACAGCGGGTCGACGTCGCAGTAGTCGGCGACGTCGTAGCCGGCGTCGGCCTGCGGGGAGGTGAAGAACGGGGAGAGCCAGACCGCGTCGACGCCGAGCTCGGCGAGCGCGGGCAGGCGGTGGGTGATGCCCGGCAGGTCGCCGACCCCGTCGCCGTCAGCATCCGCGAAGGAGCGCGGGTAGACCTGGTAGATCACGGCGGTGCGCCACCAGTCGTCGCGCGGCGTTGCGGGATCGGGGCTGCTCATCGGGGTCCTCCAGGGTCGGCGGGCGGCGGGTGGGAGCGTTTGCAGTCTACGGAAGGCGCTCCGACATCCGTCCGTCACACGGCTTCGCTAGGGTCACGGCATGACCGCACTCGCGGGGCTCCCGCACCATGACGGCTCGCCGCTCTACGTCTCCACTCAGACGCCCGCCCTCGGCGACACGGTCGCCGTGCGCCTGCGGGTGCCGCGCGGCTTCGCGGAGCTGCGGGTGGTGCGGGTGCGCTCGAACCCCGACCGCGAGCCCCGCTACGCCGACGCGCGCGTCGTGCACGAGACGGCGGATGCCGTGTGGTGGCAGGCGGAGATCGTGGTGGAGAACCCGGTGCACGGTTACCGCTGGCTGCTGGAAGATGTTGCGGCCGCCACCTGCTGGCTCACCTCGAAGGGGCTCTCGGGCATCGAGACGCGCGACATCGACGACTTCCGGCTGGTGACGTATCCGGCGCCGCCCGCCTGGGGGCACGAGGCGGTCATGTACCAGGTGTTCCCCGACCGCTTCGCCCGCTCGGCGGCGGCCGACGGGCGGGAGCTGCCCGAGTGGGCGCTCGCGGCATCGTGGGGTGATCCGGTGATCCACCAGGGTCCGGGCACGGGCGAGCAGTTCTACGGCGGCGACCTCGACGGTGTGCGCGAGCACCTCGACCACCTCGTGGGGCTGGGGGTGAACCTGCTGTATCTGACGCCGGTGTTCCCGGCGCGCTCCAACCACCGCTACGACGCGCAGTCCTTCGACCACGTCGACCCGCTGCTCGGCGGCGACGAGGCGCTCGTGCGACTCGTGGAGGCGGCGCATGCGCGCGGCATCCGGGTGATCGGCGACCTCACCACGAACCATTCGGGCGACGCGCACGAGTGGTTCCGCGCCGCGTACGAGAACCCGGAGGCCGCCGAGAGCGCGTTCTATCTGTGGCTCGACGCGCAGCAGTCCGAGTACGTGTCGTGGCTCGGCTTCTCGAGCCTGCCGAAGTTCAACTGGAACTCGGATGAGTTGCGCGCGCGGTTCATCGAGGGTCCGGATTCGGTGGTCGCCCGGTTCCTGAAGCCGCCGTTCTCCTTCGACGGCTGGCGCATCGACGTGGCCAACATGACGGGCCGCTACCGCGACGAGGACCTCAACGAGACGGTGCGCCGCGCCATCCGCCGCACCATGGCCGAGGTGAACCCCGACACGCTGCTGGTGGGGGAGTCGACGAACGACGCCTCGGGCGGCGACTTCACGGGCGACGCCTGGCATGGCGCGATGACCTACGCGAACTTCACCCGGCCGCTGTGGAACTGGCTGTCGGTGCCCGGCTCGCCCGCGGGCGGCGGACTCGGCATGACCCTCGGGCGCACCACCGACTACACGGGGGGTGACTTCTACGCCGCCCACCGCGAGTTCGCGGCGGCGTTCCCGTGGCGCACCCGGCTGCACACCATGAATGCGCTCGACACCCACGACACCCCGCGCTTCACCACCTCGGCGCGGGAGGGCGTGGTTCCGGTCGCGGTGGGTCTCGCGATGACGATGCCCGGCATCCCCGTGGTGTGGGCGGGCGACGAGTTCGGCTTCACGGCGTCGGACGGCGAGCAGGCGCGCACGCCGATCCCGTGGGACGAGGTGGGCGCGTATGCAGAGCACATCGCCCTGTATCGCCGCATGATCGCGCTGAAGCGGGAGCATCCGGCGCTGAGCGGGGGCGGCATCCGTTGGCTGCACGTCTCGGATGAGGCGGTCGCCTTCGTGCGCGAGGCGGCGGAGGAGTGCGTGCTGGTGGTGGCCACGCGCTCCGCAGCCGAGGTGGATCTGGCGGGTGAGCTGCCGGACGACGCGGAGCTCATCGCGGGCCAGGCCGCCTGGCGCGCGGGCCTCGTGCACCTGCCGGGCCCCGCCTTCCTCGCCTGGCGCCTCCCCGGCGTCGGGCTCCCCGCCTGGTGACGCTGGTCCCGAGCAGCGCGCGAACCGTCCCCGCCGGGATGCTAGGCTCTTCCGGTGCCGCGACCCGTTCGCGGAACGCCCCGATAGCTCAGTGGTAGAGCACTTCCATGGTAAGGAAGGGGTCGTCAGTTCAATCCTGACTCGGGGCTCTGTCCGTCGGAGCGAGGCTCCACCCTCGCACCGGCGGACTCGTGGCTGAGTAGCTCAGTTGGTGAGAGCGCACGACTCATAATCGTGAGGTCGCGGGTTCGAGTCCCGCCTCAGCTACCGATGGTCTGATCTGGGGTTTATCCGATCCATTCAGGGGCGTGGAAGATCTTGACCCCTTCTGGATGCTCGTCGATTGTGTCCACTGGCCACACTTTGGCCACGTTGCATGCGCTCACGCGACCGGAGATCCCAATAGATCGTAGGGGTCGCACCCTCGCGCGATTCTGAGCAGGCGCATCTCACCAACGCGGATGTCGGAAACGATCTGACAGTGCCCCAATAGTCTTTGCCGGGATGTCGTCCCCATAAGATACAAATCAACCAAGTAGGGGATCCGGGAGGTGCTCATGGCCGGGCTGGGCGAGCACATCACTTCCCTTGTGCAGAGTCACGGATCAGGGGATGACTCTTCGTTCTACGCTGTTGCACTCCAGGTGGCCGCTCGTGAGGCTCGACAGGGTCACCACAAGGTCGCGAACGACATCAAGCGAGCGGTCGAACTTTCGCGCGAGAGCAAGCCTCGCTCCAACGTCACTCGACTCGACGCGCCCCGTAACGACCTGTCAGAGCTCGTCGTCGAGACGAACCCGACGGTCGGGCTAAAGGATCTTGTCGTTCCTCCCGAGTTGTTGGCTGGGATCAAACAAGTGCTCGCCGAGCAGCGACAGCGTAAGTCACTTCAAGAGCACGGCTTCATGCCCGCTCACCGACTTCTGCTCGAGGGCCCTCCGGGCACCGGCAAGACGATGACCGCTTCGGTCATCGCTCGCGAGCTTTCCATTCCTTTGTTCACAATTCGGCTGGACAGTCTGCTCAGCAAGTTCATGGGCGAGACCGCGTCGAAACTGCGAACAGTGTTCGAGTCGGTGGCAGCACGCCGTGCTGTCTATCTGTTCGACGAGTTCGACGCGCTAGGGAGCGATCGCGCTGGCAACGACGTCGGAGAGGCGCGCCGGATTCTCAATTCCTTCTTGGTCTTCCTTGAGCACGCTAGCCCGGAAAGCGTCGTGATCGCAGCCACCAACCACCGGTCAATTCTCGATCGAGCCCTATTCCGTCGATTTGACGCTGTCTTCACGTACGACGTGCCAGACAAGAGGCAAGCAACGGCTGTCATGAAGGCGCGCCTGGGCACGCTCGCGCGAGGTATCAAATGGCAAGAGATGGAGACCTCTGCGAGTGGCTTGAGCCACGCTGATCTCGTCAAGGCTGTCGAGGCTGCAGCGAAAGCAGTGCTCATGAAGGGCGAAGTGGTCGTTTCGGCGGGCGACCTGATCGCAGCGCTGTCGGCACGCCAGGCGGTTGCAGGTGGCTGACTTCCGCCACCTGTCTCACCTGCTGGTCATTGATCGCTCGCGGAATGAGGAGTTTCACCGCGGCGGTCAGGGAAACCCGAAGATCCTCCCGGTTGAGCGCCGTCGACCAGGCCAAGGCTTGGTCGATGAAACGAAGGAAGCGTTTGCCTCGGCCCAGGAACGGCGCGACGCAGTCGATCTCACCGCCGAACTTCGTGCCCTGGGAACGATCGTCACTCTCGAGGGCGCGGACGCCGCGTTTCCCCTAAAGGTGGACTCACTCCAGCAACGGAGTCGGCACCGGCGTACCCCAACGCAACCCATGTGGCTGTTGCTGTCGGTTCAACCTGCGACGGAGTCCGAGCCGGAGCGCGCTGTTGTTTGGGTCTCGGACACCTACCGCGCGACATTCCTGAAGCTGTTTGAGGACTACCTGACTCGAACGGTTACTCAAGCAGACCAAGGCAATTGGGAGACGCCCCAAGGTAACCCTGCAAATCGCGCACTCATCGCCAATATCTCACGTATCCGCGCCGCTGTTCTTGAGGACCTTTGGCAATCTCACACGCCACCAAGTAAGTCAGGGCTGCGCTGGTGGGAGATCTGGCTAGACCCGGAAGACCCGGACGTCGAGCGACTCAAGGCTTTCGTCAGCGCTATTCAGATCCGAATGTCGGATCGCGTACTTGTCCTCAACGATCGTGTTGTCACGTGGGTTGAAGCAACCTGGACGCAGCTAGAGACGCTGCCGTTCACTAACGTGCCGGTCGCGGAGATCCGCAAGCCAGAGTTCGTCGACTCAATTGAAGATCTCGACATAGACGAGCAAAACGAATACGTACAGGACCTGGCGTCGCGAATTGTCCCAGCGCCCACGGGGGCGCCGGTTGTCTGTCACCTCGACTCAGGGGTGCAGCACACCCATGTCCTTCTTACCGACTCCCTCGCAGCAGAAGACGTTCATTCTGTTCTTGGCGGATCGGGCGCCGACGTTGGGCCGCATGGAACTTCGATGGCGGGTCTTGCCTTGCTCGGCCAGTTGGATCAGTTACTTACGAGCTCGGAACCAGCGGTACTCCGTCATCGTCTCGAATCGGTTCGCATTCTTCCGGCGCGTTCCGAACCGCAAACTGATCCGCGGGACTACGGAACCACCACCATTCAGGCCATCGCCCTTGCCGAGGCGACCGCGGTGCGCTCGCGAGTCTTCTGTATGCCGATATCTGCTGCAGCCGATGCACCTGGACAACCGACCCTGTGGTCGGCCACTGTGGACGCGTTGGCGGCAGGAGTTGATGTCGCGCGAGACGGCGACCAGTTGAAGCTCATCGGCGCGCCAGACTTCGACGCTGCCCGGCTCATACTCGTAGCCGCCGGGAACGTCGACGGTTACGCAACCGGCCATCTCGACGTGTCTGATACCTCAGTAGCCGATGATCCTGCGCAGGCATGGAATGTGTTGACCGTTGGTGCTCATACCGAGCTGATTGATTCGCCCACGGATCCCCAGTACTGGCAATGGAACCCGCTCGCAGCGGCCGGTCAGCTGTCGCCGCACAGCCGAACGTCTTTGCTCTACGGGGCGCGTCCCTGGCCGATCAAGCCCGACATCTGTCTAGAGGGCGGAAACGTGCTAACCGACGGTCAGCTCTTTGAAGATCGCCACCCGCTCCTCTCCCTCAGATCCACCGGTACGTCGAGCGATCTGGCTCTGACGTCGGCGAACGCGACAAGTGCGGCGACCGCGCAGGCCGCTCGCCTCGCCGCGTTGGTGATGGACCGGTACCCGGACTATTGGCCTGAAACCGTTCGAGGCCTGTTAGTTCACGCTGCCGACTGGACACCGGCGATGCGCGCCGAAATCAACGCGGCAGATGGAAAGCGCGGAAAGCTTCAATTGTTGCGACGATACGGGTGGGGTGTGCCTCGGGAAACAGAGGTGCTCCAGTCAACCGAGCAAGCTGTCACTCTCGTCACGCAGGACTCGTTCGTGCCGTTCAGCGGCCGCGACTATCGGATGCGCGAGTTCCGACTCCATACGCTTCCGTGGCCGTCTCAAGTCCTTTCCGAACTCGGCGCGGCAGACGTTTCGATGAAGGTCACCTTGTCGTACTTCGTGGAGCCATCCGCGTCGCGACGTGGGTGGCGTCAAAAGTATTCCTACGCGTCCCATTCGCTGAGGTTCGAGTTGCAGAGCCCGCTCGAGAATCAACAGCAGTTCATCGCTCGGGTAAATCGCGATGCAGGAGACGATGAGGATGAGGTCGCACGGCCGTCCAGCGCGACTGAACGGTGGATGATTGGCCCGGCTCAACGAAACCTTGGTTCGCTCCACCAGGACGTATGGGAGGGGTCAGGTCTCGAACTGGCTGCTTGCAACACTCTCGCGGTCTACCCGGTAGGGGGTTGGTGGAAGCGAAACACTCGTTCAGATCGCCTCGACCTAAGAGTTCGCTACTCCCTGATCGTCTCCCTCAAGACCCAGGAGGTCGGCGTGGACCTCTACACGCCCATAGCCACCCAGCTCGACATCCCCGTGGAGACTGTGATTCCGACGGAGACTGAAATCGGGGGGTTCTGACGTCGAGGTGGCGGGGAGAGGGTGTCGGCTGCCCTCCCCCCGCCCACCTACCAGGGCTCGAGCGTGATCTGGATGCCCTTCGAGGTGACGCTGATCGTCACGCGATATCCGCTCATGGAATCTCCTTTCGACGCTGTCTACAATCGGAGCATTGGCGAGTAGGCGCAACCTCTCAATTTGTCCGTATCAGCGGAGCAAAGACGGTTTTGCTGCTAGGCAGCCAGTACTGTTGCAGCGGAACCAAAAGTCGTTCCTGCAGAGAGGGCGACGCCGGTTTTATCGGAGTTAATAGAATAGAGAAGCTAAGAACCCATGGATTCCGAGCATCCCACGTATGGCTGGTAACTCCGCCGCAAACGTAGACCAAGGGGATCTGATGTGGCTGTTTCGCCCGATGCTATGGCGCTAATGAAGAGCGCGGTGGACCGCTCAAAGCGCCGATCCACCGTTCAGCTCCCCGTTGCGTTCATGCGGTCGGTGAGCGAAAGAGATGCACCGCCCCTTGCGCGGCTCTTATCCGGCGGGAGGGGCGGCGAGGTCCGACTCCGCCTTTATCTGACCCTTGTTATGCAGGCGACGCGGGCACCCCATACCCTGCCAGCACGCACGGGAGCCGGGTACGCGCGGCTCCTAGATCTCGATCAACCCGCCGGGGCGCGTCGCGTCGCGCAAGCGCTCAAGTGGCTGACAGCCAACGAGTTGATCTCGAGAAGTGCGCGAGTTGGGAAGACCGACGAGATTACGGTCCTCGACCCGGGTGGATCTGGAGACGAATGGGGCCCGGTTGGCAGTCGTTGGGTCACTGTGCCGATCGATTTCTGGAGCGGTGGTTGGATTCTGGAGCTGTCCGCCCGCGCTGTCGCCGTCTACTTGCTCCTGCGTGAGCTGACTGGCGGGAGCAAGGACCCCGTCGGGGAATTCATGGCAGGTCACAGGAAGCGACAGTACGGTATGTCCGACGACACGTGGACACGGGCCACCAAGGAACTCGTGGCTGCGGGTCCCCTGCAGATTGTGATCGAACCTGTCGGCGACGACGAGCACGTCGCGCGCGTCCGCCGTCGCTACTCGCTTCCAAGTATTCCCCCGCTGTATTAGGCGACGAGTGGTGGACACAACTTGGCCACATTCCGGTGTTATCGAACCTGGCCCCACGTGATCGAACGAGTGTCGACCTCTCGGCGAATATGGGTCAAAATGACCGACCAGCATGATCTTGAACGCGAACGGTTCTCGCGCACGACTCATAATGGTGAGGCCGCAGGTTCGAGTCCCGCCTCGGCTACTTACCTCCTGGTCAGGGTTTTTGCTGGCCGGGCCTTTCTTTGACTCGGGACGCGTGGACACGACGTGGCCAACTTTGAAGGTGCGCACTTCGCGGATCGGCGGATTTCGGACGTCCCGAGGCGCGTGACAACCCAGCAGATCATTGCGTGCTCGCGAACCGGTCGCCGTCACCCATCAATTGACGTGCTTCCCATGATCGCGTCGGCGTCGGCGTCGGCCTCGACGCGATGGACGACGGCGGGGATCGTGTCGAGGACTACCGGGCGGTCCGGCTGTCGTCGAGCTCGACCGACCAGAACCGCGTTCGCTCGTCGACGCTCATAGCGGAGCTCAGCCGGTTTTGGTGCCTCCGATCAGTTGGATCCCGACCTGCACGTAGTCCTGCGGTTCAGGCAGGTAGTTGATGCTCACCACGTTCGCGCCGGTTCCTACGAAGACGACGTAGTCGGGCTGATCGATTTGAATCGTCCAGCGATCGGTGGGAATCGCGTCACGAATGCTCGTGACGATCGACGGGTCCTCGTCGAGATACCAGAGCAGGTAGTACTGGTTCGCGGCGGTCGCCGCGGTATCGACCGCGGCGACGACACAGTCGGCGCCGGCGGGGAGCTCGGCACCGACTGCTGCCGTGACGTCTGACCAGTCGGCCTTGGTGCCGCCGCCTGCCAGCTCGGCGCACTTCCCCGAGAAGTCGGCAGCGGGCTTGCCGGGCGGGGGTGCGGAGGCTCCCGAAGGCGGCAGCGCGGCCGAGCATCCAGTCAGGACGGCGCCGAGCAGCGCAAACGAGACGAGGGCGGAACGACGATGCATGATGGCCTCCGGAGTCGCGGACGTGAACGATCCGAGAGTGCCGCCCCCCGATATCCGCGCGATACTCAGCTGCCGGCACAGGTGTCGACGCGGGCCTCGTCGCCGAAGTAGGTGGCCCATTCGGTCGGGCTCAGGCTTCGCCCGGCCATGCGGCACGCCGCCTCGGCCATGCCGGCGGTGCGGAGATTCCAGAGCAGCACACCGCCCGGTGCATTGGTGATGAGCTGCTCGCCGTCGGGGCTGAGGTGCGCCGAAACCCACTGCGGCGAGTCGATGGCGAGGTCGCTGCCGAGCTTCTGCCCGGAGGGGACATCGTAGAGCGCCGCGTACTCGTCGATGCCGGTGAGCAGCAGCGTCCGCCCGTCGTCGCTGAGCTCGAACATGTTGGCGCCCGCGACCGGCTTGGGCAGGGTGCCCTGCGGCTGCAGCATCCCGTCGCTCTGGCGCAGCTCGGACGAACCGGTGCTGAACACCCGCCCGTCGGGGATCGCGATGGCCGCGACGTCTCCGTACAGTCCCCGCGCGATCTCCTTGCCCGTGGTGAGGTCGAAGACAGCCGAGATCATCTGCGCCTCATCCCGGTCCCACCAGGTGACCAGCGCTCGGTTGCTGCCCGCCCAATCGTGCACGGTGGCCGACCCGGCGAGGTACTCGCCGTCGAATCGGAGCGGCGGGCCGAGGGCTTTGCCGCTCGTCGGGTCGAAGGGCTGCACCCACGTGTCGGTGACGGCGAACGCACGATCGGGGGTCGCCCCGCCGTGCGGCACCACGCCAGGCACGCCATCGAGCAGTCCGCCCGACAGTTCGCGCGGCCGGCCGCCATCCACATCGCTGAGCACCTGCGACTGGGCCGCCTCGTCCCACCTCCCGATCACCCCGTGGCCGAGCACGTCGATGTAGTCGGAGATCGGCCCGGTGCCGGTGTCGGACTCGAGGTCCCACAGTCGGTAGGGCGCGAGACCCTCGTTCGCGACCGTTCCGGCGGGCACGGTCACGATGGTGCGATCGTCGGCGAACCCGCTGTCCGTCGCCACCTGACCCCGTGCGACGAGGCGCGAGATCGGTCCGCTGCCGTCGAGCGGCACCCGTTCGACGAACGGCGTGCTGCGCTGGTTGGTGACGAGCAACGATCCGTCATCGAAGGCGGCCACGTTGAAGACCCAGGTCGCCTGCGTCTGGATCTCGCGGGCGGTCGGCTGTCCGTCGGAGATGCTGGCCTCCCACGGCACCCCGTCGTCGCAGAAGAACGTCCCTCCCGGAAGCGGGGTGATGCTGAAGCAGCCTCGCACACCGGGGGCGGCGGTCCACAGCACGCGACCCGACGCGAACTCGACACGGGCCACTCCATCCTCGCCCGCCGACAGCAGGGTGCCGTCGCCGAGGTCGCGCATGGATCGCGTGGCGTAGTCGCCAGGAAGGGGGATGCGGCCGACCGGTTCCCGGCTGGCCGCGTCGTAGAGGTCGAGACCGTCGACGGCACCCGCGGCCACGCGCCCATCCGTGAGGACCGTCACACCCCGGTACCCCGTGCGGCCGTCTCCCGGGTCGGCGCCCTCGAGCTGCTGACCGGTCAGCGTGTCGACGTCGAGGAAGAAGGGTGCCGGTTTGTCGTCCGCACGCAGCACCAGCGTCGAGCCGTCGGCCGTGAAGGAGCCCTCGCTGGCGATCGGTGCCTCGATAGTGGTCGGGCCGGTCACGATCTCGCCCGAGGAGAGATCGACGGTGACGAAGGTGGTCGAGCAGCACGCACCGGGCGCGCCGCCCTTCCAGCCGGGGTACGCGACGATCGCACGGGTGCCGTCCGGGGTGAGATGGATCGCCCCCGGCAGCTGCGTCGAAGCGTCCGGCAGCCGGGCGGGGAACTCGCGCACCCGGGTGCCGTCGTCGAGATCCCAGACACTCAGCCGCATGCCGAGACCGTCGTCGGACTCGGCGACGTCGTCGGAGCTGACGAGCACCTCGCGCCCACCCGGCAACGGCACCCCGAACACGCGTTGGTCGTCGCCGAAGAACGTCTTGGCGGTCGGGATGATCGGCGCGGAGAGC
The DNA here is from genome assembly GCA_003243275.1 of Leifsonia xyli. Classification (GTDB taxonomy): domain Bacteria; phylum Actinomycetota; class Actinomycetes; order Actinomycetales; family Microbacteriaceae; genus Homoserinibacter. Next base: position 63,455 of record QFQR01000003.1, read on the forward strand.
ACCGCGAACAGCGTCGAACGGGCACGCACGTCATCCGGATGTCGGCGATACAGCTCGGCGGCCAGGATGGCGGCGGTGTCGCGGTCGGAGTCGATGAGATCGCGTGCGGAGGCAGCCACGGCCTCGATCCGCGCGTCCTGCTCGGCGGCCGAGGCATCCCGCTCGCGCACCATCGCCAACCCGCCCGCAGCGAGCGCGGTGATGAGCAGCGCCGCCGCCGCGACCAGCGCCCCGCGCAGCAGACGGTTCTGCCGGCGCTGCCGAACGGCGCGCGCGGCGAGTTCGGCGATCTCCGACCTCTGCGCGGTCTCGGCGGCGCGGAGGTAGTCGCCCTCGACCGCCGTGAGGTCGGGGGCGGACTCGTCGCGCCACTCCAGAAGTGCGGCGAGACGCCCGCCGCGGGGAAGGTCATCACCGACGCGGCCCGCGGCGTCCCACGCGGCCGCGCCCTCCTCGACGCGACGAAGCAGCCCGGCGTCCTCGGCATCCGTGTTCAACCAGTCGAGCAGTCGAGGCCAGGCCGAGGCGACCGCCTCATGCGCCACGACGACGGTGTCACCGTCGACCGCGAGCAGGCGGGAGGCGACCAGCTGCTCGACGACACGGCTCCGCAGGGGGTCGGCGACCGCCTCGTCAGCCCGATGCGTCGCCGCAGCACGCCCCCGTCGGTGTCGCGGGCGAGCAGGCGCATCAGCAGCGAGCGACAGCCCTGCTGCTCGTCGAGGGTGAACTGCTGGAAGCGGCCCTCGGCGGCACGGGCGATCGCGCCCGCGATCCCGCCGGCCTCCTCATAGCCCTGCACGGTGAGCGTGGATCCCTCCCGCCTCCGCCAGGTCTCCACGAGCGCGTGGGACAGCAGCGGGAGCGCGGCTGGGCGCTCCTCCGCATCGCGCAGCATCACCTCGACCAGGCCGGCCTCGAGCCGCAGCCCCACCGCGGCGGCCGGTCGCTCGATCGCGGCGCGCAGGCCCGCCCGATCGATCGGCGCCAGAGCGAACACCCCTCGCCCGAGCAGACCGCCGATGGCGGGCAGCGCGGTCGCGCGGTCGAGATGGTCCGAGCGCAGTGTCAGCAGCACGGTCGCGCCCTCGTCGACCAGGCGGGCGAGCGCGGCGGCCGTCCGCCCGCGGGGATCCTCGCCGAGCGAGAAGAACTCCTCGAACTTGTCGATGGCGATCACATCGGGGCGCTGCGGCCGCTCGCTCAGCTCCCGCAGCACCTCCGACGCCGACGGGTCGAGCCGCACCGTCTGCACGCTGCGCACCCCCGCCCGCACCGCCGGCAGCACGCCCGCGAGCATGAGCGAGGACTTGCCGCACCCCGACGCTCCGACGATGGTGACCACCGCGCCCGCGCGCAGCCGGTCGAGCACCGCCTGCGTGTCGGCTTCGCGCCCGAAGAACCGGTCGGCCGCATCGCCGTCGAACGCGCGCAGACCAAGATAGGGGCAGTCGGCTGCCGGTGCGACGGGGGTGTGCTCGTCGAGCAGAGGATCCTGACGCAGGATCGCGCGCTCGAGCGTCGTGAGTCGCGCGCCGGGCTCGACGCCCAGACTCTCGAGCAGGCCGGAGCGGGCGCGCCGCAGCACGCTGAGCGCCTCGGCCTGCCGGTCGGCGCGGTAGTTGGCGAGCGCGAGGATCGCCCAGCGCGCCTCGCGCAGCGGCTCCTCGCGCACCAACTGCTCGGCGTCGGCGACCACCGCGGCGGACTCGCCCGAGCGCAGGCGCGCGTCGAGCAGCTCCTCCTGGGCGGTCGAGCGCATCTCCGTCAGCCGCTCCGCCTCCGTGCGGGCCGGCGGCCAGTCGGTCAGCTCGTCGAACGGCGCGCCACGCCACAAGTCGAGCGCCCGACCGAACGCGGCCGCCGCCCGGTCGGGCAGGTCGCGGATGAGGTACTCGCGCGCCGTGGTGAACTGCTGCTCGAAGGCGACGGTGTCGATCACGGCCTGATCGAGACCGAGGGCGTACCCGCGCGGATCGGTGCGCACCGCATCCGCCCCCAGCTCGGACCGGATCGACGCGACCGACGTCTTCACCTGCTGCCACCAGGTGTCGGGCGGCGTCGCGCCCCACAGGGCATCGGCGAGCTCGTCGCGCGTCACCACCCCGCCGCGTCGCACCACCAGCGCGGCCAGGACGCGGCGGTCCCGGGGGCGCAGCGCCGCACCCGCCTCGAGGGGGCCGAGCGCCGCGATGATCATGCGAGAAGTGTGAACGCCGCTCAGCACCGGGGCAAGGGTGCGATATCGGGCGAGTATCGGCGCGTGACACTCTCCCCGCATGAAACGTGCTGCTCGGATGCTGATCGCCGTCGCCGTCGTCGCCCTGCTCGCGGGATGCGTCGCGCCCGCCCCGTCTCCCGCGCCGTCGCTCACGGCATCCGGCTCCGCTGATCCGGTCGCCGCCGCGTTCCCGCGAGGTGCGGCCGTCGTCTACACGAACGCAGGCGTCGTGCGCATCGCGGCACCCGACGGCTCGGGTGATGTCGTCGTCACCTCGGTGCCGCCAGGCGAGCAACTGCACCCGGACTGGTCGCCGGCGGGCGACGCGGTCGCGTTCGCGGTGGACGACTCAGACGGCACCCGCGACATCTGGGTCGCCTCCGACGGCGGTGCGGTTCGCCGTCTCGTGGACTGCGCCGACCCGTGCGCGTTCACCGACGATCCTGCGTGGTCGCCCGACGGCACCGCGATCGCCTTCCATCGCGGTGTCGACGGTGGTGGCGGTCGCGGGGTGGCGACACTCGAGACCGTCCCGGTGGCGGGCGGCGCCGCCACCGTCGTCGCCACCCTTCCGTCGACCGAGTACCCGTTCGCTCCGCGTTGGAGCCCGGATGGCACCCGCATCGTGACCGAGGTCATCACCTTCGCGAGCGAGGACATCGCCGAGGACGCGATCAGCGCGACACGGATCGCGATCATCGACGTCGCCGACGGATCCCTCACCGAGATCCCCGGTGCGCCTGTGGGTGCCGGCTCTCCCGACTGGAGCCCGGATGGCACCCGCATCCTGTTCTCCCTCTCCAGCTCGTCCACGGTGATCGCCAGCGATCTCGCGTGGATCCCGCCGGAGGGCGGGACCCCCACGCCGCTCACGGATGTGGCGCGCGACGGGAAGCGGGCCCTGCTCGGCACCTGGACCCCGGACGGCGCGTTGGTGATCTTCGACTACGAGACGCGTCTCGGCGACGCGTCCTCGGCGCAGATCTCGACCGTGTCGGCCGACGGCGGCGAGATCACGACCTTGTTCGCGGGCACGCACCCGCGCCTTCGGCCGTAGCGCGGGCCCGCTGCCCGGCGGCGCCTCAGCTGTAGACGCCGTAGTACCCCGCCAGCGTGGACAGCGCGCTCTGCACCGCCACGAGTATCCACACGGACAGTCCGATGTAGAGCAGCGTGTACGCCACGATGTGCGCCCACAAGGGCCAGCCGACCGTGCGGCTCACCTTGCGCAGCACCACCTGGCGTCCGATCAGGTAGACGATCGGGTAGGGGATGAAGGCGAACGCCCAGTGGAAGGGCCGCACGACCCCGATCGCGAGCAGGTGCTTGTAGTCGCGGAACGCCGAGAACACCAGGAAGCCGAAGGCCGCCCAGCCGAGCAGGCCGAAGATCGCGATGACGCCGAAATAGCCGGCGAAGGTGTTCGTGATCACCCCGGCGTTGCCCGACAGCATCGCCTCGAGGTAGCTGCGCATGTAGCCGCCGATGTCGAAGAAGAACCACGGCAGCGAGATCACCACGTTGAGGAGCGACACCACCCATACCCAGCCGCTGTCGATCCTGGTCCCCGCGGGGAGCGCCGTGCGCTCGGGTGGCGCACCGATCGCGGGCGCGGATGCGGATGCGGGTGCGGGTGCCCGGTGCTCCGTCCAGTCGCGACCGTCCCACCAGCGCTGGCCGCCCGATCCGTCCGGGTACCATCCGGGCGCGGCGGTCTGGCTCGTGGAGACGTCGTCGGTCATGGGGCGATTCTAGGGCGAGCCGCTGATGCGGTTCAGGGTGCGGTCCCGAGTCCCGCGAGCGCGTTCGCCACGGTGACGGCGGCCCACACGCCGAACGCGGAGTACCAGAGCACGTAGAGCGCGATCGACACGGCGAGGGGTGCGGGCGAGGGTCGCGTCACCTTGCCGAGCACCACGTGGCGTCCGATCACGTAGACGATGCCCGCGATCGCGGCGAACCCCCACGGGAACGGATGCGCCACCCCCAGCGCCCGCAGCCGTCGCGCGTCGCGCCACGCGAACAGCAGTGCGAGGGCGATCGTCGCGAGTGTGCTCGCCGCCATCAGCGCCAGGTGGAGCGCGACGGTGGCGAGTGCGGCATCCGCGTCGCCCACCCACAGGGCGTCGAGCACGACGTCGATGTCGAACAGGAAGATCGTCGAGGCGAGCACCCACGGCACCACGACGATGAGCCACACCCAGAGCGTGCCGACCCGGGTGCCGGGCGGCAGCGGGGGCCGCACGCGGGGAGCCCGCATCTCCCGCGAGGCCGGGGGAGGGATGACGAGGCCGCTCACCCCGCGAGCGTATCCCGCACGGGCGGTGCGGATGCCGCCTGGCGGGTCGCCGCCTAGCATCGAGGCGTGGACACGACACCCGCCGAACCCCTCGACCGCCTGCGCCTGCGCACGAGCGAGAAGTGGGGGGCTCATCCGGCCGAGGTGCTGCCGATGTTCGTCGCCGAGATGGACTACCCCCTTGCCCCGGCCATCGCGGACGCCCTGCACGCGGCGATCGACCTGGGCGACACCGGATACGTGAACCCGCGGCTGCCGGGCGCGGCGGAGGCCTTCGCCGCCTTCGCGCGCGACAACTGGGGCTGGTCGCCCGACCCGGCGCGCATGGGCATCACGACGGATGTGAGCGTCGTGATCGTCGAGACGCTGCGGCGGCTCGCGGCACCCGGCGACGGCGTCATCATCACGCCGCCCGTGTATCCGCCGTTCTTCGACCTGATCCCGGAGGCGGGGGCGCGCGTCGTCGAGGTGCCGCTCAGCGACGACGGCATCCGCTACGCGCTCGACCTCGCCAGCATCGACCGGGCGCTCGCGGCGGGGGCGCGCGGCGTGCTGCTGTGCAACCCGCACAACCCGCTCGGCCTCGTGCACAGCCGCGCCGAGCTGGAGGAGCTGGCGCGCATCGTCGAGCGGCACGGCGGCTTCGTGGTGAGCGACGAGATCCACGCCCCGCTCGTGCACTCGGGTGCCAGCTTCACCCCCTACCTCGCGGTGTCGGATGCGGCGCGCGCGCACGGCGTCGCTGCCGAGTCGGGCAGCAAGGCCTTCAACCTCGCGGGGCTGAAGGCCGCGTTCCTGGTGGCGGAGTCGGAGCGGATGACGGAGCTGATCCGCACGCTGCCCGACGAGGTCACCTACCGCACCGGCCAGTTCGGCCTCATCGCCACCCGGGTCGGGTTCGCCGACTCCCGCGACTGGCTCGCCGCCACCATCGCGGCGATCGAGGCGAACCTCGAACTGCTCGCGACCGCCCTCGCGCGGGAGCTCCCCGCGGCGCGGCTGCGGCGCCCCGAGGCGAGCTACCTCGCCTGGATCGACCTCTCGGAGCTCGGTTGGGGCGACGACCCGGCCGCCCACCTGCTCGAGCATGCGCAGCTCGCGCTCTCGAGCGGGCCGGCGTTCGGCCGCGAGGGGCGCGGCTTCGTGCGCCTCAACCTCGCGTGTGCGCCCGAGCTCGTGAGCGAGGCGGTGTCGCGGATGGCGGCGCTCAGCCGCGCGTGACCGCGCCCTCCGCAGCGGACTCCGCCGCACCCTCGGCCGGGCCGGCGGCGGCCCGTTCGCGCGTGCGGTCGCGGTAGGCGAGCAGCGCGAGCGCGTTCGCCACCACGACGAGCGTCGAGCCCTCGTGTGCGATCACGGCAGGCCCGATCCCCACCCCGAGCAGCGCGAGCGGGATGAGCACGGCGACGACCCCGAGGCTGAACACGAGGTTCTGCAGGATCACCCGCGACGCCCGGCGCGAGAGCCCGATCACGAACGGCAGCCGGTCGAGCCTGTCGGCCATGAGCGCCACATCCGCGGTCTCGAGGGCGATGTCGCTGCCCGCAGCCCCCATCGCGATGCCGACGTTCGCGGAGGCGAGCGCGGGCGCGTCGTTGACGCCGTCGCCGACCATCGCCACCCCGCCGCGGCTCGCCGTCGACAGCTCGCGGATCACCGTCACCTTGTCCTCGGGCAGCAGTCCGCCCCGCGCCTCCGGCACTCCGACGCTGCGGGCGACCGCCTCGGCCACCGGCTGCTGGTCGCCCGAGATCATGATCATGCGCTGGATGCCGACCCGCGAGAGTTCCGCGATCGCCCCCGCCGCCTCCGGGCGCGGGGTGTCCATCACGCCGAGCACCCCGAGGAAGCGCTCGCCGAAGCGCACGATCATCGTCGTGGCGCCGCCGGCCTCCAGGCGCTCCTTGACGGCGACGATCGCCTCCGGCACCGGCGTGTCACCGAACAGCACCGCGTTGCCGATGCCGACGGGGGTGCCGTCGACCGTGCCCGTGACGCCCTTGCCGATCACGGCCTCGACGTCGGCCGCGGCGCGCTCGGTGAGCCCCGGATAGCGCGCGGCCATGTCCTTCGTGATCGCCGTGGCGAGCGGGTGGTCGCTGAGCTTCTCCACCGCGAGGGCGACGGATGCCAGCTCCGTCTCGTCCACGCCCGGGGCGGCCTCCACCGCGACCAGGTGCGGGCGTCCCTCGGTGAGGGTGCCCGTCTTGTCGAACGCGATGGTGCGCACCCGACCGAGCTCTTCGAGCGGCCCGCCGCCCTTGATGAGCACGCCGCCGCGGGCGGCCCGCCCGATCGCGGCGAGCACGGCGCTCGGCGTGGCGATCGCGAGGGCGCAGGGGCTCGCGGCGACGAGCACCGTCATCGCCCGCAGGAAGCTCACCGTGAACTCCTCGCCGAGCAGCGGCGGCACGATGAGCAGCACCGCCACGAGCACGAGCACCGACGGCACGAAGATGCGCACGATCCGCTGCGTCACCCGCTGCGAGCGCGACACCTGCGTCTCTGCCTCCGAGACGAGCGTCACGACGCGTGCGAGCGTGGAGTCGGATGCGGGGCGCGCCACCCAGACCTCGATCGCCCGCGGACCGTTGAGGGTGCCCGAGAACACCCGCACCTCGCGCGGCTGCCGCTCGAACGGCAGCGCGCTCGGGTCGCCCTCGACGGGAAGCTTGTCGACCGGAACGCTCTCGCCCGTCACCGGCGACTCGTCGACGCTCGTGGTGCCCACCACCACGATGCCGTCGGCGGGGATGCGCTCGTTCGGGCGTACGACGAGCACGTCGCCGATCCGCACCTGCTCGATCGGCACCTCCTCCACCTGATCCGCGCCGACGCGGCGGCGCGCGGTGGGCGGTGCGAGCTGCGCGAGCGACTCGATCTCGCGCTTGGCGCGTCCCATCGCGTAGCCCTCGAGCGCGTGCCCGAGTGCGAACAGCGTGAGCAGCAGCGCCGTGTCGCTGAAGTGCCCGATGGCGGCCGCTCCGACCGCGGCGACGAGCATGAGGATGTCGATGTCGAGCCGCTTCGCCCGCAGCGTCTCGAAGGAGTCGCGGGCCACCCCGATGCCGGTCGCGATCGCCGCGACGCCGTACAGGATGTTGAAGATCAGCTGGTCGTCGAAGATCCAGTTCAGGATGCGTGTCACGAGGAACAGCACGAATGCGGCGATCGCCACGATGAGCTCGAGGCGCCCACCCTCCTCGTGCCCGCCGGCCTTCTCCGCGGTCGGTGCGGTGGCGGTCGCGACCCGCAACCCCGCACGTCCGGCCCCCGCCAGCAGGGTCTCCTCGTCGGTGACCTCGCGGTCGAACTCGATGCGCGCGGCACCGGTGCCGGCGACGGAGGCGTCCAGCACGCCGGGGAGGCGCCGCAGTTGCGCGGCCGCGTTCTGCGCGCGGGTCGAGGTGGAGACGCCCTCGACCCGCCAGCTGAGGTGCCCGTAGCGGTGCGAGACCTCCGCGCCGAGCGTGCCCGCGGTCTCCTTGAGCCGGCGCAGCGGCACCTGGCCCGAGCCCGCGTGCAGGCACAGCTGCGCGGGCGCATCCTCGGTGGCCTCGACGACGTGCACCTCCGACACCCCCTCGGTGGCGCGCAGCTTCTGCACGAGGTCGTCGACGCAACGATCGCGGGCGTCGTGCGCCTCGGGAAGAAGCACGTCGAGGGAGAGTCGGATGTCGTGAGCCAAGGTGTGCCGCCGCGGAGTCGAAGGAAGAAGGGTGCAGTGTCGACGTTAGGTGGGCGCGCTGTCGGGGGCAAGCGGCGGGGGGAGCCTCAGCGACGTCGGTTAGCCTGACACTGGCCGAGAGCCGCGAATCGGGAGGGGGGTGAGCCGCATGTTCACACAGTGGACGCCCGATGGCCCACCGAGCTTCGCCGAACTCGTCGCCCCCACCTTCCCCGAGCCGCCCGTGCTGCCGGTGATCGGCGGCGTGCTGGCCGTGCTCTATCTCGTCGGCGTGGTGCGCCTCGCGGTGCTCCGTCGTCGCTGGCCGCTCGGTCGCACGGTCTGTTTCGTGCTCGGATGCGCCCTGCTCATCGCGGTGGGCGGGCTCGGCCTCGAGGCCTACGGCACGGTCATGCTGTCGGTGTTCATGTTCCAGCAGCTCACGATCATGATGACGATCCCGCCGTTGCTCGTGCTCGGCGCCCCCGGCTCCCTGCTGCTGCGCGCCACGCCGCACCGGGGTGCCGGACGGATGGTGCTGCGGCTCGCGCTCGCGGGGCTGCGCTCCCGCAGGCTCGGCTGGCTGCTCAGCCCGGCGGTCGGCATCCCCCTGTTCCTGTTGTCGTTCTTCGGGCTCTACCTCGGCGGGCTCATCGACCCGGTGCTCGCGATGCCGGGTGGCCATCTGCTGCTCGAGGTGGTGTTCCTCGCCGTCGGGGTGCTGTTCACGATCCCGCTGCTCACGATCGACCCGGTGCCCGTGCGGATCGGTCACGCCACCCGCGCGGTCGACGTGTTCGTCGAGGCGGGGCTGCACGCCTTCTTCGGCATCGTGCTGATGATGGGCACCTACACGATCGTCGACACCTTCGCCTCCGCCTCCGCCGAGGCAGGCATCGACCCCCTGTTCGACCAGCAGGTGGCGGGCGGTCTCGCCTGGGGATACGGCGAGGCGCCGACCGTCATCATCCTGCTCGTCATCATGTACCGCTGGTTCCGTGACGACACACGCCGGGCCGCGGCCGCCGACGTACGTGCGGATCGGGATGGCGATGCCGAGCTCGAGGCCTACAACGCGCGCCTCGCGGCGATGTCGGCACGGTCGCGGCGACAGGAGGCGAGCTCGGCGACGGGCGAGGCGGCTGCCGACGACGGCGAGCGGCGAGTGGCGCCGGAGGAGCCCGCCAGTACTACCCTTCCTGCATGAGCGTGGCCACCCCACCGGACGCGGCGCCCGCCGGTTCGGGCGGCGGATGGATCTTCCCCCTGCGCGACGCGGCGATCACCACGCGCGCCGCCCTCGTGACGGGCGCGGTGGCGCTCAGCCTCACGCTGCTGTCGGTGCTCGCCGTGCTCGGCATCATCCTCATCGTCGCGGAGCCCGACAGTCTCGTCTGGTGGGCGCCGATTCCGCTCCTGCCGCTCGCCGGATGCTGCCTGGCCGCGTGGCGCTGGGAGCCGCTTCCCCCGGTCGGCTACGCGCTCGTCGTGGTCGGCATCGCCGTCTCGCTCGCGGCTCTCACGGCCGCCGCGGCCCAGTCGCCCGCGCAGGCGATCGCCGGGACGGCGAGCTTCCTGCTGTCGATGTCGACCAACGTCGCCGTGCTGATCGGGGCATCTGCCGACCGCTGGACGGGGGGTGTCGCCGGGGCGATCGGCGGCTATCTGCTCGGTGAGGGCACGATCGCGGTCGCCGCTGCCGTGGTGGGGTTGCCGTATCGCTTCGACGTGCCGCCGATCGCGATCGCGGTGGGGGTGGCCGCCGCGTACGCGATCTTCCCGTTCGCGCGTCGTCGCGCGCGGCGCGGCACGGCATCCCTCGAGGCCGCGGGCGAGCGCTCGCGGGCGCGTCGGGTGCGCGACGAGGAGGCGCGCGAGTCGATCGCGCTGCTGCACGACACGATTCTGGGCGAGCTGGCCGTGCTCGCGAACTCCCCTCCCGGTGCGCTCGGGGATCGGGATCGGGAGCGTGTCGCCCGCAGCCTCGAGCTGAGCGCCATGCTGCCCCTGCTGCGCGAGGAGACGGCCCCCGCGGGTGACGGGGTCGCGCCTCGGCTGGTGGCGATCGCGGCCGCAGGCGGGGTGCGGCTGCGGCTGGAGGGTGCGGTCGGCGCACTCGACGAGGTCCCCGACACCGCCGGGCTCGCGTTGCGCGCGGCGCTCGAGCAGTGCGTCGTCAACATCGCCCGCCACGCGGGCGTCGACGAGGCCTGGCTCTCGGTCGACGTCGCCGGGGACGAGCTCGGGGTGACGATCGTCGACAAGGGGGTCGGGTTCGACCCGGCGGCGGTTCCGCGCGACCGTCTGGGGCTCAGCGAGTCGGTGCGCGGACGCATCATCCGCGGCGGCGGGAGCGTGCGCGTGTGGAGCAGCCCGGGCGCTGGAACCTCCGTCCAGCTCACGGTGCCGAGGGGGGAGCCCTCGTGAACGGTCTCTCCCCGCAGCAGCTCGACCCGCTCGGCGGGGTCACCGCTCAAACCTTCTCGTGGGTGCTCACCACCGCCGCGTTCGGAACCGCGATCGGGCTCAGCATCGTGCACAGCACCGAGTACCACGATCCGTTGCTGCTGGCCGTGGCCTTCGGCCTGCTCGGGGTCGCGGGCGTCGTCGCGGTGCTGTCGAGCTCGCCGCGCCGCGCACCGTTCGGACGTCGCAGCGCCGTCGCCATCCACCTCGCGGGGCTCGGCGCGGTCATCGCGGAGGCGGCGGCGCAGTGGGGCACCAACGAGGTGGTCCGCTCCGACTGGGCACCACTGTCGCTCGCGCTGCTCGTCGTGCTGACCGGATGCTTCCGCCCGGCCGCCGAGATCCTGGTCTTCACCGGGGTGAGCGTCGCCGTCGTCGCGAGCGTCACGATGGCGGGCGCTGCCGCCTCGCAGCTGCCGTTTCCGCTGCCCGTCTACGCGGGCCTCACGGCGGGGCCGGTGCTCGCCGCGGGTGCGGGGGCGGCGGCGTTCTCGGCGGCACTCGTGAGCCGTTTGCTGAGGTGGCACGAGGCCACCGGTGCCATGCGGCTGGCGGATGCGGAGAGCATCCGGGCGCGGGTGCGGGAGGACGTGCACGTGGCGCGGCTGGCCCTCGTCGAGGCCGAGGTCGGTCCGTTCCTGCGCGAGCTGCTGGATCGGGGGAGCACGGTCGAGGCTGATGCGGTGCGCGCCCGGACGCTGGGCGAGGCGCTTCGCCGGGCGCTCGTCGCGGAGGCGGACGAGGTGTGGCTCGGCGATCTGGTGACGCAACTGCACGACCCGGGCGATCTCGCCGGGAGGATGGACGAGGCGCAACGCGCGGCGGTCGAGGCCGCCTGCGTCGCGCTGACCGACCGGCAGACCCTCGCCTCGCTGGCACGGGTCGCCGGCACCGCGCGTCTCACCCTGCGCTGGGGTCGCGGCGGGGGCGGGAGACTCGGCCCCGAAGTGCAGGCGATGCTGCGCCACGTCTTCCCGGGAGCGCGGTTGGCGCTCGGCGCCCGGGTGATCGAGTTGGAGTTCGAGGCGGACTGAGCCAGCGCTCGGCCCCGGATGCGGATACCCTGGAGGGGTAGTGCGGAAGGAGGTGGCCGGTCGTGGGTTTCGGAGCGCGTGAGCGCGACGCCGCGTTCTTCGGACGCGTGCTGCTCCTGGCCGCCCTCGCCGTCGGCGTCATCGTGGGACTGCTCACGATGCACCTGCCGCTCGCCTCCGACGGGCATCAGATGTCGGGCTCCTCGATGTCCGGGATGTCCGGCTCGGCGCTCGACACCTCGATGACGGCCGACATGGCCGACATGGCCGCGGCGGATGCCACCGCATCCACCGCCTTCGGTCCCGCGATGTCGTGCGCGCTCGGCTGCGCCAGCCCGGCTAGCGGCTCGGATGACATGACGATGCTCATGATGGTCTGCGTCATCGCGCTCTTCGGCATCGCCCTCGCGCTCGCCGCGACCTCGGGGGGATGGCGGCTTCGGCTCGCCGACCTCATCGAGCGCGCGTCCGTCGCCCGCCGGGTGCCGCATCCGCGTCCCCCCTCTCTCCACGCCCTCTCGATCAGTCGCACGTGAGGCGGAGCCGTCTCGGCGCGCCGAGACGACACCGGCGCCTTCTGGCGCACCCCCTCACCAGAATCTGAACCGAAAGGACGCATCACATGCGTATCCGCACTCTCGCGCTGGCCTCCGGCGCGCTCGCCGCCGCCCTCGTCCTGGCCGGCTGCTCCTCGAACAACGACAACATGGATGGGATGGCCGGAATGGACCACGGAAGCATGGGCATGGGCTCGCCCTCGTCGAGCTCCGCCGACGCCAACGCCGCGGACTCGATGTTCGCGATGATGATGATCCCGCACCACCAGCAGGCGGTCGTGATGTCGGACATGATGCTCGCCAAGGACGGGCTCGACCCGCGCATCACCGAGCTCGCCCAGCAGATCAAGGACGCCCAGGGCCCCGAGATCGACAAGATGAAGAGCTGGCTCGACGGCTGGGGCACGCCCTACGACGAGAGCAGCGCCATGAGCATGGGCGACATGATGAGCGGCATGCTGAGCGATGACGACCTCTCCGCCCTCGACGCCGCGACCGGCACCGATGCGTCGAAGCTGTTCCTCACCCAGATGATCGCGCACCACGAGGGCGCCCTCGAGATGGCGCAGTCGGAGGTCGACAACGGCCAGAACGCCGACGCCGTCGCCCTCGCGAAGGAGATCGTCACGGCGCAGACCGCTGAGATCGCGACCATGAAGGAGCTCCTCGCGTCGCTCTGACGCGAGGGCCAGGTCGACCGAGGATGCCGCTCCCACCCGGGAGCGGTGTCCTCGGCGACCCCCGAGCAGCTACAGACAATCGAGATGACCATGTCGAATCAGCTCCCCATCCGTCCCACCACCGCGGGCTCGTTCAGCCGTCGCGGCTTCCTCGGCCTCGGCGTCGGCACGATCGCCGCCGTCACCCTCGCGGCCTGCGCGCCGCCCCAGGCTGACTGGATCCCCTCCAACGGCTCGGCGGTGAAACGCGTCGAGAAGGCCCGTGGCGGCACCGGCCGCGTCACCCCCGTCTCGCTCGTGGCCGCCCCGATGGCCCTCGACCTCGCCGGAAAGATCGCCCAGACCGTCGGCTACGGCCAGGTGCCGGCACCCGTCATCCGGCTCGGTGCCGGCGACACGCTGCGCGCCACCCTCCAGAACCGGCTCGACACCGACACGACCGTGCACTGGCACGGCATCGCCATGCGCAACGACATGGATGGCGTGCCGCACGTCACCCAGGATCCGATCGCCGCCGGCTCCGACTTCGTGTACGACTTCGTCGTGCCCGACCCCGGAACGTACTGGTTCCATCCGCACGTCGGCGCCCAACTCGATCGCGGTCTCTACGGCGCACTCATCGTCGACGACCCGAACGAGCCGCTCGCCTACGACGACGAGTGGGTGATCGTGCTCGACGACTGGCTCGACGGCGTGACCGCGACCCCCGACCAGGTGCTCGAAGACCTGAAGGCGGGCATGGACGGGATGGAGGGCATGGAGGGCATGTTCATGCGCATGGGCAACATGCTCATGGGCACCGACTCCGAACTGCTCGGCGGCGACTCAGGTGACGTCTACTACCCGCACTACCTCATCAACGGCAAGCCGGTGGCCGACCCCGCGAGCTTCACGGGCACGCCAGGCAGCCGCATCCGCCTGCGGGTGATCAACGTCGGAGGCGACACCGCCTTCCAGTTCGCACTCGGCGGCCACACGATGACGGTCACGCACACCGACGGCTTCCCCGTCGAGCAGCGCGAGGTCGACAGCGTGCTGCTCGGGATGGGGGAGCGCTACGACCTGCTCGTCACCCTCGGTGACGGCGTGTTCCCGCTCGTGGCGGAGGCCGTCGGCAAGCGCGAGCGTGCCTTCGCGGTCGTGCGCACCGGCTCGGGCGAGACGCCCTCGCCGAAGGTGGAGCTTGCGGAGCTCGCGAGCAACCGGGTCGCGACGGCCGGCGTGCTCGCGGCGAGCAGCGAGGTGCTGCTGCCGAAGCGGGCGGTGGATCGTGAGCTCACCATCCGGCTCACCGGCGGAATGGCGAAGTACGACTGGGGCATCAACGACAAGCGCTTCGACATGAGCGACCCGCTGCGCGACGCCTTCGCGGTGAGCGAGGGTGAGCGGGTGCGGGTGAAGTTCGTCAACGAGACCGAGATGTGGCATCCGTTCCACCTGCACGGGCACACCTACCAGCACACGGGCGGGGGACCGCGCAAGGACACCTCGATCGTGCTGCCGAAGGAGACCGTGACGGTGGAGTTCGACGCCGACAACCCGGGCAGGTGGATGGCGCACTGCCACAACATCTACCACGGCGAGGCGGGCATGATGTCGGTTCTCGCGTACCGCTGACGTCGCCGAGTCGAATCAGAACGCGCCTGCCGAGACGAGATCTCCCGCCACGGGATTCCTCCCGCACGAGTCACGGATGTCGGTGGTGGGTGGTTGACTGAAGAAAGTCGCGCGACACGCCGAGACACAACATCTAGGGGAATGACATCCGTGAAATTCCCGTTATATAGTGGTGACTCACCAGGGCGAAAACCCTGAACCACCAGTTGAGACTTTTGAGGAGGTTGCCATGAACGACGTCGACACCGTCGGTGGCTACGCAGTTCCGGTCGACCCCATGGACGACCTCTACTGCGAGTCCTGCCAGTAAGGCAGACACCCACCACCAGACCCCCTGGAACCCCGGCCGGCCCCCACACCGCCGGGGTTCCTCCCTTTCTGCCACCAGGTGGTCGAGGAGCGCCCGCGCAGCGGACGCGTCTCGAGACCCCCGCCGCTAGGCTCGACGGGTGAGCGTCAACCCCGAACTTCAGGGGCGCAGCTACCCTCCGACCGAGCCCTACCTCGTGGGGCGCGAGAAGGTGCGTGAGTTCGCCCGGGCCGTCTTCGCGACCAGCCCTCTCCACCACGACCCCGCATCCGCGCGCGCCGCGGGCTATGCGGATGTCGTGGCACCCCCGACCTTCGCGGTCGTCGTGCAGGAGCAGGCCCTCGCGCAACTGCTCGCCGACCCCGAGGCGGCGATCGACTTCAGCCGCGTCGTGCACGGCGACCAGCGCTTCAGCTTCACCCGTGCGATCGTGGCGGGCGACGAGCTCACCGCGACCCTCACGGTGACGAGCGTCAAGAGCCTCGGGGGGCACTCGATGGTGACCGCCGACGCGCTCGTCGCCGACGCATCCGGCGCGCACGTCGTCACCGCCACCTCCACCCTCGTCGTGCGGGGTGACGAATGAGCGCCCCCGCCCTCTCGTCGCTGACTGTCGGCGACGTCGTCGCGGAGGCCGAGTTCGCGCTCAGCCGCGACGCGCTCGTGCGCTACGCGGGCGCATCCGGTGACTTCAACCCCATCCACTACCGCGACGACGTCGCCGCATCCGTGGGGCTTCCCGGGGTGCTCGCGCACGGCATGCTCACGATGGGTTTCGCCGTGCAGCCCGTCGTCGACTGGCTGGGAGATGCCGGCCGGGTGCTCGACTACCAGGTGCGCTTCACGCGACCGGTCGTCGTCGACCCGGCGGACGGTGCCGCGGTGACGGTGCTCGCGAAGGTCGGCCGCCTCGACGCGGATGCCGCGCGCATCGACCTCACCGTCACCTTCGGCGGCGAGACGGTGCTCAGCAAGGCCCAGGTGCTCGTGCGCCTCGAGGGCTGATCCGGTGTCCGAGACGCGGCTCGCCGAGCTGACGACCCTGCGGGTCGGCGGACCGGCTGCCGCTCTCGTGACGCCCGCCACCCGCGACGAGCTCGTGCAGACGGCGCTCGAGGTGTGGGGCACGGGCGACGACTGGCTGCTGCTCGGCGGCGGTTCCAACCTCGTGATCGCCGATGAGGGCGTCGACGGCACCGTCATCCGGGTCTCGACGCGGGGCATCGACATCGCGCTCGACGCCGACGGGCGGCACGCGCGGGTGCGCGCCGCCGCGGGGGAGAGCTGGGATGCGCTCGTCGCCGCGACCGTGGAGGCGGGGCTCGCCGGCATCGAGGCGCTCAGCGGCATCCCGGGTACGGTGGGCGCCGCTCCCGTGCAGAACATCGGCGCCTACGGGCAGGAGCTCGGCGAGCGTCTCGTCGGCATCGACTTCCTCGACTACCTGACGGGTGAGGTGGTGCGGCTCGACGCGCGCGAGCTCGGGCTCGGCTACCGCACGAGCGCCCTCAAGCGCGGGCACGCCGGCGTCGTGCTCGCCGTGGAGCTCGACCTCGACGCGGGCGGATGGTCGGGGCCGGTCGCCTACGCACAGCTCGCCTCCGCGCTCGGCGTGGAGCTCGGCGAGCGGGTGCCGCTCGCCGACGCGCGCCGGGCGGTGCTCGCGCTGCGGGCCTCCAAGGGGATGGTGCTGGATGCCGCCGACCCCGACTCGGTGAGCGCCGGCTCGTTCTTCACCAACCCGATCGTCTCCGAGTCGTTCGCGCGCGGTCTGCCCGCCGAGGCCCCGCGCTGGCCGGTGGCACCGGAGGAGGCGGATCGCGTGCTCGCGCCGGGGGCCGCGGTGCCGGCTCTCGCATCCGGACCCTACGAGGTGAAGCTCTCGGCGGCCTGGCTCATCGAGCGCGCGGGCATCTCGCGCGGCTTCGCACTGCCGGGCTCGCGCGCGGCGATCTCGTCGAAGCACACGCTCGCGATCGTGAACCGCGGGGGCGCCACGGCATCCGAGATCGTGCAACTCGCCGGCTTCGTGCAGACCCGCGTGCTCGCCGAGTTCGGCGTGCGCCTGCACCCCGAGCCCGTCTTCGTCGGCATCCCCCTCTAGGCGCGGCCCCCGCGCCCGCTCCTGCTCCTGCCCCCGCCCGCACGCTCCGCCCCGCTCCGCGACATCCGCCCGTGTCGAAAATGCAGGAGTTTCTCGGACGGTTTGTTGCAGCAGCAGGCACAGCGCGGGCAGAGGCAGCGAGATCTCCTGCATTTTCGACAGGGAGGCGAGCGCGAGAGAGGGGCGGGATGCGGATGCCGGCCGCGGCGAGCGGGGCTGCGGCGGCTCGCTAGGGTCGAACCATGGCAGACATCGTGGTCCTCGGCAGCGCCAACATGGATCTGGTGGTGCGGCAGCCGCGGCTGCCGGAGCCGGGAGAGACCATGTTCGGCTCCTCCTTCACAACGGTGCCGGGTGGCAAGGGACTCAACCAGGCGATCGCGGCCGCCCGCGTCGGCGGCGACGTCGCCTTCCTCGGCGCGGTCGGCGGCGACGCCTTCGGGCGGGAGCTGCGCGAGGCGCTCGCGTCGGCCGGCGTCGACACGGATGCCGTGGCGCTCGTCGAGCGCCCCACCGGCACCGCGCACATCTCCGTGCTCGACGGGGGCGAGAACGCGATCGTCGTGGTGCCCGACGCCAACGGCGTGGAGCTGCCGCTCGACGAGACGCAGCGCGCCGCCATCCGCTCGGCCCGCTACCTCGTGGTGCAGTTCGAGCGTCCGCTGCCGCTGGTCGCCGAGGCGGTCGCCTATGCGCGCTCCGTCGGGGTGACCACCGTCGTCACGCCCGCCCCCGCATTGCCGCTGCCCGAGGGGTTCCTCGAGGGCGTCGACGTGCTCGTGCCGAACGCGGGTGAGGCGCGTGAGCTCGCCGGCATCGACGACGAGACGGATGCCGCGCTCGCCCTCTCTCGCCGCGCCGGCACCGTCGTCATGACGCGCGGCTCTCGCGGCGCGCTCGTCGCGCGCGGTGGCGAGGTGGTCGCCGAGGTGCCGGTGCATCCGGTGACCCCCGTCGACACCACCGGCGCGGGTGACACCTTCACCGGCGTGCTGGTCGCACGCCTCGCGGCGGGTGACCCGGAGCCTGCCGCCCTGCGCGCAGCATCCGTCGCCGCCGCCCTCGCCACGACGCGCCCCGGCGCATCCCCCTCGATGCCCGCCTGGGCCGAGGTGCAGGCGCTGCTCTGAGCCTGCACCCCTGAGCCCCACCCCTGAGGCGTCACTTTGTGTCGCCTCAGGGCGTCGTCGCGCGACACAAAGTGACGCCTCACAACGGGCCGCGACTCGACCGGCAGATGAGGCGTCAGTTTGAGTCGGACGCGAGGGGGCTGGGGCGACACAAAGTGACGCCTCAGGGGTGGGGGGAGAGGGGAGAGAGTGGGGAGAGGGGGGAGAGAGGAGAGAGGAGGAGGGGGGAGAGGGGCGAGGTCAGAGGATGCCGAGCTCCATCGCGCGGGTCACGGCGCGGGTGCGGCTCGTCACGTCGAGTTTCGCGAAGGCGTGCAGCAGGTGGGTTTTCACGGTCGCCTCGCCGAGGTGGATGCGCGCGCCGATCTCGCGGTTGGAGAGCCCCGCAGCCACCAGGCGCAGCACCTCCAGCTCGCGCGGGCTGAGTTCCGGGCCGGCGGGCGTGGCAGGCACCCGGGTGCGCGCCACCAGCATCCGGCTGACGCTCGGCGCGAGCGCCACCTCGCCCGCCGCGACCGCCCGCACCCCCGCGAGCAGCTCGGCCTCGGGGGCCGCCTTCAGCAGGTAGCCGCTCGCCCCCGCGGCGATCGCCGAGAGGATCGCGTCATCCGTCTCGTAGGTCGTGAGGATGAGCACCCGCACCTCCGGATGCGCCGCCAGGATGCGCGCGGTCGCCTCGTCGCCGTCGATGCCGGGCATCCGCAGGTCCATCACCACGAGGTCGGGCGCCACCGTCGGCACGAGCGCCACCGCCTCCTCACCGCTCGCCGCGGTTCCCGCGATCTCGACATCCGGAGCCGCCTCCAGCAGCGCCACGATGCCCGCGCGCACCACCGGGTGGTCGTCGACCACGAGGATGCGGATCATGCCCCACCCCCCGTCGCGGCGGATGCGATCGGCGGCGTCCCGAGCGGAAGTGTCGCCGTGATCGCGGTCGCACCGGGCGTGCCGTCGACCTCGAGCACGCCGCCGGCGAGCGCGAGGCGGTCGCGTAGCCCGGCGAGCCCGAACCCGGCGTGCACCTCGGCGGGGAACCCGCGTCCGTCGTCGCTGACGGTGAGCCGGGCGCCTGCCGCGTCGGCCGCCAGCGTGACCCGCGCCGCGGCGGCACCCGAATGCTTGCGCACGTTCGCGAGCCCCTCCTGCGCGCACCGCAGCAGCACGACCTCGGCGTCGCGGTCGAGCGGAACCGACGTCGCGCTCGTCACCGACACCCGGATGCGCGTCTCGCGCTCGAAGCGTTCCGCCAAACGCTGTAGCGCTTCCGCGATGCCGCCCTGGGTGAGCTCCACCGGCGCCGTCGCCGCCACGAGCGCGCGGGTCTCGGCCAGCGCATCCCGCGCCCCCGTCTCGATCAGCTCGAGCGACTCGTCGTCGAGCCCGCCGACGGCGAACTCGCGCCGGGCGCGCTGCGCGAGCAGCACCAGAGCGGTGAGCGACTGGGCGACCGTGTCGTGCACCTCCCGCGACATCCGGGCCCGCTCCGAGGTGACGCCCGCGTCGCGTTCGGCGGCGGCAAGCCGCTCCTGCGCGGATCGCAGCTCGTCGAGCAGCCGCGACTTCTCGTCACCGAGCTTGGCGATGCCCCAGATCCAGTTGCCCATGATGATCGCGAACCCCACCGACAGCAGTTGCGTCAGCAGGATCTGCTGCCACGCATCCGGTCCGGGGATGCTGATCGCGAAGCCGATGCCGACGGCGACCCCGATCCCGACGGATGCGATCATCGCCCCCCGGCGCCGTGCCGCGAGCCTCCACACCAGCGGGTAGACGAAGCACTGCAGAATCGCGAGCAACGGGTCGAGGGCGGTCACCGTTCCCGCGAACAGCACGGTCCCGACCGTCAGCACGATCGCGCCGGGGCTGCCCTCCTCCATCCGTCCGCGGCGGAGCAGCACGAACAGCGCCGAGTAGCCGACGACGGCGACGACGCCCGCCGCCAACTCGGCGGCGGGCGCCCCGGTCGCGACGAGCGCGGCGACGGTGATGACGCCGACGCTCGCGAGACCGAGCAGCCACCAGCGGGACCGGATCATTCAGCCATCCTTGCGGATCCAGCGGAAGGTGAGGCGGGTCACGATGAGTCCGGCCACCAGCCAGATGCTGCACACGAGCGCGACGCCGCCCAGGTTCCACGCGCCCCCGACCTCCACCGCCGCGTAGGCATCCGGCAGGAAGACCGACCGCATGCCGTGCGCGAGCCAGGCGAGCGGGAACAGGTTGGCGATGTTCTGCAGCCACTCGGGAAGCAGGGAGAACTGGATGTAGACCCCCGAGATGAACTGCAGCACGAGCACGATCGGGATGATGACGGCGGTCGCGCTCTTGCCCGAGCGGGGCAGCCCCGACAGCCCGATGCCGAGGATGGCGCAGGTCGTGACGCCCAGCAGGAACACCCACGCGAACGTCACCCACGACGACGGCTCGGTCGGCAACGGCACATCGAACGCGACCCGCGCCACCACGATGAGCAGCGCCGCCTGCAGGATCGAGGTCACGAGCACCTGCCCGATCTTGCCGATGAAGTAGCTCACCGGCGACAGCGGGGCACCCGCGAGACGCTTGAGGGTGCCGTCGCTCTTCTCCACCGCGATGTCGGTGGCCATGTTCTGCAGGCCAGAGAGGAGCACGCCCGCGGCGAGCATCGCCGGCAGGTAGTACTGGGCGGCGCTCACCGCGGTGCCGTCGGCGGCGTTCCCGAACGACATGCTGCTGAAGGCGACCGAGAAGATCGTGAGCATGAGCAGCGGGAACAGGAACGTGAAGAACACGGTGTCGCCCTGCCGGAAGTAGGAGCGCACCTCGTAGCGTGCGCGCGACAGGCCGAGACGGATGGTGCGGCCCGGCCCGAAGCTCGGGGCGCGCACGGATGCGGCTGCGGTGGTCATGAGAGGCTCCCTTCGAGAGCGGGGCTGACGCTCGCGGTGTCCTCCACGAGCTCCAGGTAGATGTCTTCGAGGCTCGGGCGGATGACCTCGAGCCGTTCGGGTTCGCCGTTCGCGGCGAGGCGGGCGACGAGCGCCGCGGGCTCGGTGGTGCGCTCCTGGCGGAGCACGCCGTCCTGCAGCCAGCGCACGATCGGGATGCGCGCATCCGCTCCGCCGAGCTCGTCGATGGCGCCGATCGTGACGAGCTTGCCGCCCGCGATGATGCCGCCGCGGTCGGCGAGCTGCTGCGCCTCGTCGAGGTAGTGGGTGGTGAGCAGGATGCTGGTGCCTTCGTCGCGGAGCGAGCGGATGAGCTGCCAGAACTGGCGGCGCGCCTCCGGGTCGAAGCCCGTGGTGGGCTCGTCGAGGAAGAGCAGCTCGGGTCGGCCGATGATGCCGAGGGCGACATCCACGCGGCGCTTCTGGCCGCCGGAAAGCTTCGCGATGCGGGTGGTGGCCTTCTCTTCGAGGCCGACCGCGGCGATCACCTCCTCGACATCCCGGGGGTTCGGGTAGTAGCCGGCGAAGTGGCGCAACTGCTCGCGCACGGTGGCGCTGCCGGTCTCGCCGGTCGACTGGAGCACGATGCCGAGCTTCGCCTTCCAGGCGAGGCCGCCGTGTCGGGGGTCGCTGCCGAGCACGCGCACCTCGCCGCCGGTGCGGTCGCGGTAGCCCTCGAGGATCTCGATGGTGGTGGACTTGCCCGCGCCGTTGGGGCCGAGCAGGGCGAAGGTCTCGCCGCGGTGGATGTCGAAGTCGATGCCGCGCACGGCCTCGAACCCCTTGTAGGCCTTGGTGAGGCCGCGCACCTCGACGACGTTCTCTGTTGTCATGCCCTCACTCTGACGCCGGGCTCGCCCCGCCCGCCTCTCCCGCCCGGTGGGTTCGGCATCCCCCATTCGGTGGATGCCAGCCCCCTTCGCCCTCCTCCTCACCCCGGGTACTTGATCGCTGACCGGTCGGTTTCTGGCCTCAAACCGCGGGTTTGAGGCCAGAAACCGACCCCTCAGCGATCGGGGTGCCAGCCGCGAGCGGTGAGGCATGCGCGGATGCGGGCGACCGCAGCCCGGGACTCGGGGGTGCGCAGGCGGGGGTCGACCTCGTTCGCGGTGAGCCGATGGGTGGCCCAGTCGATCGCGGCGAGCTGCTGTTGCTTCAGGATGTCGCGGCGGAACTTCTCGGGCGAGAGGTGCAGCAGGCTCTCGTACTCGATCGCGCTTCGGTACTCGACATGGGCGAGGTCGACCATCGCGACCACGCCGCCCGCGGGATGCGGCACCGGATAGTTGAGCGCCGGCTCCGGGAGCCCCGCGCGCACCACCATGAGCCGCCCGAACGTCTCTCGCCGCGAGAGCGATCCGTAGCGCACCAGCTCGAGCGCCTCACGCGCCCGGCGGATGCCGCGGTCGCCCGGTCGCGCGGCGACGGTCGCGGCGAGTTCTGCGGTGGTGGTCTGGGGTGGCGCCTGGTCGAAGGGTGCGGTTCCGGTGACCAGGAAGTCGCCAGCGGCGACCAGATCGTCGAGGCTGAGCAGCGGCGCGCTCATCACCCAGCTCACCGCCGGTGTCGTGATGTGCAGGTCGCCGAGCATGGTCACGGGTGTGCGCTCCGGATAGAGCCGGTGCGGGATGGTGTGTGCGGTGCGCGGGCGCGCGGGGCCGACCGAGGAGACGTGCAGCAGCTCCAGCCGTTCGAGTCGCCGCGGCAGGGGCGCGCCCCACAGCATGAGCGCCGTCGTGTGGCTGATCACCTGGTCGGTGCCGTGCCGGAGCGCGAATGCTGCGAGCAGCTCGTGCGGGCCGAGCACGGCATCCGGCATCCGCACCGCGTTGAACGGTCGGATGAGATCGCGCCCCGCCATCCGCCCGGGTGGCAGGCCGTGCTTCCGGGCCTCGTCGACCCGGAAGGGGCCGTGGTTCCATTCATCGGGGAGGGGTGCGGCAGCTCGCGACATGCAGCCACCCAAGCCGCTCTGCCGACCCCGCGGGCGCGCATCCCCGCGATCTGTGCACAACTACCCCCGTGTCGCCCCTGTGCACGACCCGAGCACGACGGGGCCCGGCCGAGCTAAGCCCGACCCCCGCCACGTGAGTGGTCGGTTTCTGGCCTCAAAACCGCGGTTTGAGGCCAGAAACCGACCACTCAGCGAGAAGGGGGTCAGCGAGAGGGGGGTCAGCGGCGCTGGAGGCGGCGGAGCACGGCGGCGAGGGCGATGAGGGTGATGGTGGCGCCGAGGGTGACGACGAGCACGACCGTCCAGCCGAGGGGGTCGAGCCCCAGGATCGCGTCGAGAGCGGATGCGCGGCGCGCCGGGCTCGAGGCGGTCCAGAGCACCGCACCCGCCACGACGATCAGCACGAGCCCCCAGAGGGCCGCACCCACCCGGATGCGCGGGCGCGGCAGCGCGGGGTCGACGGCCTCACCGGGTGCAGGCGCGTCGCCGCCGGGCGCAGTGACCTGCTCGAGGGTCTCGTCCTGCTCGGACATCAGTTGCCTCCAGTCGTGTCGGTGCCGCCGGATGTCGCCCCATCCGTCGCGGGGTCGGTCGGTGCGGGGTCGGTCTCGGTCGGCACAGGCTCGACCGCCGGACCGCCGGACTCGCCCGTCGGCGAGCTCTCGTCGGGCTTCGGGCTGAGCGTGAGCGGCGTGGTGCCGCTGCTCCAGCTGGTGATGTTCACCCATCCGCTGCCGAGCCAGACGCGGAGCACGACATCGGGTGTCCCGTCGCCGGCGGTCAGTGTGAGGCGTCCGTTCTTGACCCGGTACCAGGAGGAGCGGTTGCTGTCGTCGCCGAACCGCTCGTCGACCGACACGGACCCCGCGTACTCGTCGCGCGGGGTGGTCAGCTCGAGGCGGATCGTCGCGCCCTCGTCGAGCTGCACCTGCACGCTCCCGACGGCCTGCCACAGGTCGATGGTCGCGGTGGCGTCGTCGCGGTTCGGCACGTAGAGGGAGGTGGTTCCGACGAGCTGGGCGTAGCGTCCGCTCTTCGCGCCGCTGATGCCCATGTTCGCCCCGGGCGGGAGCGTGATGCGGTCGCCAGGCAGCACGACGGCGAGCGCGAGCACGAGCACCGAGAGGATCGAGAAGAGGGCGAGCACGCCGCTGCGCCGCCGCCCGAGCGCCACCGCGACGGTGCCGGCTCCGAGCACGAGCACGAGCACGGAGGCGCCGATCATCCAGACGGCGGGGCGGGTCTCGGTCGACTGCCCGGCCGCGAACGCGGCGATCGCCGCGGCGACGAGGGCGACGCCGAGCACGAGGAACACGATCCCCGCGTTCGCCCGTGGCCGGGTGAGTTTCCGGATGCGGGCCCGCTCGCGCGCGGCCACGAGCGCTTCCTGCGCGCGCGCGTTGGCCTCCGCCTGGCGCCGCTCGCGTTCGCTGCGGCGCTGCTCGGCTGCCCAGGCGGCACGCTGCTGCTGCCAGGCGTCCTGGCTGGCCTTCCAGTTCGCGAGCTCTTCGGCGGATGCGTCGGCCGGCGGAGCGGGCGGCTCGCCCGGCTCGGGGAGCACAGCGGCGGGCGCGGATGCGGCCGCGAGCGCCGCGTCGCCCGCAGCATCCGCCGCCTCGGCCGGCAGCACCGGCACCGTGTCGGGCTGGTCGTCGGTGGTCGCCGGTACCGTCGCGATGTCGCGCGAGGAACGCCGCGCGAGCCACACCACGATGACGACGACGAGGGCGAACAGCACGAGCGTCCAGGCGGCGCGAACGAGCGATCCGCCCCAGCCCAGGTAGCCCCAGTACAGCGCCCCCGCGACCCAGAAGCCCTGGGTGAGGGGCAGGAAGGAGATCAGGAACACCGCCACGATGCCGGGCAGTGCGCGGGTGACCCGGCCGTGGCCGAGCTGCTGCGCGTGGATCGTGCCGTGCTCGTCGGGCAGCAGGAACCAGGCGATCGCGTAGAGCAGCGCCACGGGCGCGCCGACGACGGCGAGCACCACGGCGATGCCCCGCACGATGAGCGGGTCGATGCCGATGCGCGCGGCGAGGCCGCCGCAGACGCCGCCGAGCCATCCGCTCTGCCGCTCGACGCCGAGGCGACGCAGCCAACCGAAGAAGCCCGACTCGGCGGACGGGGAGGCCGCGGGCGGCTCCTCGGCGACGGTCTCGTCGGGCGGCGGTGGGGATGCTGTGGTGCGTCGTGCCATGACTCGATGTTCGCCGGGCGTCCGCGCCCGCTCTATGGGGGGATGCCCTGATCGTCCCCTGATCCCCGGATGCGGAGCTCGCCCGGCGTGCTTTGATCGTGGCATGACCGCAGCCGCCGCCGAGCCGAGCGCCGAGCGCCCGGCGCCGCCGCGCCCGGCAGCCCCGCGCCCGGCGCGGGTGCGCGCCGCGCTCGTGCGCCCGCGCGAGGTGCTGCTCTCGGGCGTGTGCGTCGCGCTCGCCCGGCACCTCGCCTGGCCGCTCGCCCTCGTGCGGGTGATCGTCGGGTTCTCGACCGTGCTCGGGGCGGCCGGGGCGCTGTACGCGTTCTGGATTCGCGGGGGCCCGACCCTCGCCACGATCGGTCTCGCCCCTGCGCTGCTCTACCTGTGGCTGTGGGCGCTCGTGCCGCGCGAGCCGGGCACCCCGGATGCGCCCCGCATCCGCCGGGTGCCGGTCGCTGCCGTGCTGCTCGGCACCGCACTCCTGCCGGCGCTGCTCATTCCGCTCACCTGGGACGTGTTCCCCCGGCGCGTGCCCGTCGGTCTCGTCGAGAGCGTCGTGCTGGTGCTGCTCGCCATCGTGTGGACGGTCGCCGCCGACGCGCGCGATCCGCGTCGCGCCGCGAGCGCCCCGCTCGTGCGTGGTCTCGCGGCCGGGTTCCTCGCGCTGCTGGGGGCGCTCGTGCTGGTGCCCGCTTTCGCCAACTCGCGCCCGCTCATCGCCGTCGTCGGGGTCGCGCTCGTGCTGCTGGCGGTCGCGGCGATCGTCGTGCCGACGCTGGTCGCCCGCTGGAGTGCCCGCGCCGCCGAGCGTGCCGCCCTCGCCCGCGAGGAGCAGCGCTCGGAGATCGCCGCGCACCTGCACGACTCGGTGCTGCAGACCCTCGCCATCATCCAGAACCGGGCGGGGGCCGGATCCGAGGTCGCCCGCATCGCGCGCGCCCAGGAGCGCGAGCTGCGCGACTGGCTGTTCGCCGGCACCGACCCGTTCGCGGGCGACCTGGCGACCGAGCTGAAGACGATCGCACGCGAGCTCGAGCTCGTGCACGCGGTGCGGATCGAGGTGGTGACGGTGGGGGAGGTCTCCGCGGTCGAGTCGCACGCGCTCGCCGCGGCGGCCCGCGAGGCGCTCGTGAACGCGGCGAGGCACGCGGGCGGCGAGGTGACGGTGTACGCGGAGGCGACGACCGCTGCGGTCGAGGTGTTCGTGCGCGATCGCGGGGCGGGATTCGACCCGGATGCGGTTCCGGATGGGCGTCTCGGCATCCGTGAGTCGATCGTGGGCCGCATGGCGCGGGCCGGCGGATCGGGGCTCGTGACGAGCGGACCCGACGGCACCGAGGTGCAGTTGCGGCTCCCGCGGGGGCGGGCCGCCGCATCCGGGACCGGGGGGGCAGCATGACGCGCGTCATCATCGTCGACGACCATTCGATCTTCCGCACGGGCCTGCGCACCGACCTGGGCGACACCGTCGAGGTGGTGGGGGAGGCGGGCGACGTGGATGCCGCCGTGCAGGCGATCGAGACCCTGCGCCCCGAGGTGGTGCTGCTCGACGTGCACCTGCCGGGTGGCACGGGTGGGGGCGGTGCCGAGGTGGTGCGGCGCTCGGCCGCGCTGCTCGGCGAGGTGCGCTTCCTCGCGCTGTCGGTGTCGGACTCGGCGGAGGACGTCGTCGGCGTCATCCGCGCGGGCGCCCGCGGCTACATCACGAAGGCGACGAGCGGGGCGGAGGTCGCTGCCGCGGTCGCGACGGTCGCCGCGGGGGATGCGGTGTTCTCGCCGCGCCTGGCCGGTTTCGTGCTCGACGCCTTCGGCACGGCTGCCGGCGCGCCCGCGGTCGCGGCGAGCGACGACGAGCTCGACCGGCTCTCGGCCCGTGAGCAGGAGGTGATGCGGCTGATCGCGCGCGGCTACGCCTACAAGGAGGTCGCATCCCACCTCTACATCTCGATCAAGACGGTCGAGACGCACGTCTCCTCGGTGCTGCGCAAGCTGCAGCTCTCCTCGCGCCACGAGCTCACCGCCTGGGCGCTGGAGCGCCGCCTGCTCTGAGCCTCCCCGCGCCGCGTTGATCCGCGGCACCGCTGAGTCGCGGCACCGACGCACAGCGAGGTCGCCGCGGTGCGCACGCGGATTCCGGCGCGACTGTGCTCGTGCCGGAATCCGGCGCGCGCCGCGGATTATCGCGGCGCCGACACGAACAGCGGCAGGGCCACGAAGACGGCGACGGTCAGCATGATGATGGCGATTGCGCCGTCGAGGATGCGCCAGGCGAGCGGGCGGGCGAAGAGCGGTGCGAGCACGCGTGCCCCGAAGCCGAGCGTGGTGAACCAGACGGCGGATGCGGCCGCGACGCCCGCCCCGAAGAGCCACCGCGCGTCGCCGTGGCTGTTGGCGATCGATCCGACGAGGGTGATGTCCATGTAGACGTGGGGGTTCAGCCAGGTGACGGCGAGGCAGGTGCCGACGGCGGCGAGCAGTGAGCGGCGGCGGGTGGTCTCGTCCGGCGCGGCGGTCAGCACCTCGGCGGTGCGTGCGAGCGCGCGTCGAGCGGCGAGCACGCCGTAGACGACGAGGAAGATGGCCCCCGCGATCCGCACGGCGGTGATCACCCAGGGTGCAGCGGCGATGAGGAGGCCCATGCCGGAGATGCTGATGGTGATGAGCACGAGATCGCTGAGGGCGCAGATCAGCACGATGGCGAGCACGTGCTCGCGGCGGATGCCCTGGCGCAGCACGTAGGCGTTCTGGGCTCCGACGGCGACGATGATCGACAGGCCGAGTGCGAAGCCGGCGACGACGGCGGCGAGGCCCGTCGTGGGGGCGAGGGCGGCGAGGGTCGCGGGTGAGGTCACGGGTTCGACCGTATGGCCAGCGCAAGCATCAATCCAGTTCAGGATTCTGAACAACCATTAGCATTGCTTCAGATGAATCTCGATCGCGACCTCCTCGCCACGCTCCGCACGGTGATGGACGCGGGCACCTTCGACGCGGCCGCGCGCGCACTCAATGTCACCCCCTCGGCGATCAGCCAGCGCATCAAGGCGCTCGAACAGCAGCTCGGCAGGGTGCTCGTCGAACGCACCAAGCCGGTGCGGGCCACCGAGTCGGGCGAGGTGATCCTGCGGCTCGCGCGCGAGATCGCGCTGCTCGAGACGGATGCCGCGGCCGCCCTCCGCCTCGACGGCGCGGGGGAGGGGTTCTCGCGGGTGTCGCTCGCGGTCAACGCCGACTCGCTCACGAGCTGGTTCCTGCCGGCCATCGCGGCGGTCTGCACCGAGCGCCGCATCGTCGTCGACATCCACCGGGAGGATCAGGACCGCACGGCCGCCTTGCTGGCCTCCGGTCACGCGATGGCGGCGGTCACCTCGCAGGCGGAGCCTCTGCCCGGCTGCAGCGCGACCGCGCTCGGCGTGCTGCGCTACCACCCGGCCGCGAGCCGCGACTTCGCCGCGCGATGGTTCCCGGACGGGGCGGATGCAGCATCCCTCGCGCTCGCCCCCGTGGTCGACTTCGATCACGACGACGAGTTGCAGACGCGCTTCCTGCGTCGCGTCACGCGGCGGCGGCTCGATCCGCCGCGCCACTACGTGTCGGGGTCGAGCGACTTCCTGCAGGCGGTCGAGCTGGGGCTCGGCTGGGGCATGCTGCTCGAGTCGCAGCTCGCGGATGCCGGCCGCGGCTCCCTCGTCGAGCTGGCGCCCGGCGGCCCCGGGGTGGCGGTGCCGCTCTTCTGGCAGCAGTGGAACCTGCGCTCGCCGGCCCTCGACGCCGTCGCCGTCGCCGTGATCGCCGCGGCCCGCGCATCCCTCCCGTCTCGCTGAGCCCCGTCCCTGCCCGCTGAGCCCGGCCCGCTGCGAGCGTGCCCGGCGGATGCCGTATGCTTATGCAGGTTGTCCTGAACCCCATACTTCGTCATGCCCGGAAGTGGCAGAGCGGATGCGGGCGAGCGGCAGCATAGGGCGGTGGCTCAATTGGTAGAGCAGCGGTCTCCAAAACCGCAGGTTGCAGGTTCGAGTCCTGTCCGCCCTGCGAATCCCACGCGCGAGAGTGCGCGGGATCGCCGGCCGAAAGGGTAGTGAGAGTGGCACGCAAGGTGATCGACGAGCCCAGCGAGGACATCGTCGCCAACGCCAAGCGCGAACGCGCGGAGCGGAAGAACCCGTTTGCGCGGATCGCTCTCTTCATCCGCCAGGTGATGGCCGAGCTCCGCAAGGTGGTCACCCCCACCCGCCGCGAGCTGTTCAGCTTCACGGGCGTGGTGCTGGTGTTCGTGCTGATCATGATGGGCCTCGTCTGGGGCCTCGACCAGGGGTTCGCCGCTCTCGTGAGCTGGGCCTTCGGCAGCGACCCCTTCAACAACTGAGGCGGCCGCGACCGGCCCTTCGCCCATCAGGCTCGCCCCCACTAGGAAAGAAAACACCGTGACGTCAGAAGAG
Source organism: Leifsonia xyli (assembly GCA_003243275.1). Lineage (GTDB taxonomy): Bacteria > Actinomycetota > Actinomycetes > Actinomycetales > Microbacteriaceae > Homoserinibacter. The sequence goes on from QFQR01000003.1 coordinate 93,057, forward strand.
CGCGACATCGATCTCGCGACCGCAGCCGAGCAGTCCTCCGAGGAGGACGAGGCCCAGGAGGGCAACGTGCTCGCATCCGAGGAGGCGGCGAGCGAGTCGGCCGAGCACCTCGCCATCCACCTCGTCGACGAGGAGGACGCGGATGTCGAGGCGGGTCTCGAGAGTGCGCTCGACGCGCTTGAGGCCGCGGTCGACCCCGAGGCCGACGCGATCGTCGACGACGCCCTCGACATCGACTCCGCCGAGGAGGCGGATGCCGCTGCCGCCGCCACCGAGGACGAGGAGCAGGTCGACGGCGCGGACGAGGCCGACGAGGTCGACCCCTACGAGGAGTTCCGCGCCGAGCTGCGCGCGAAGCTCGGCAAGTGGTACGTCATCCACTCCTACGCCGGCTTCGAGAAGCGCGTGAAGCAGAACATCGAGTCCCGCCGCCAGTCGATGGCGATGGAGGACTACGTCTTCGAGGTGCAGGTGCCGATGGAGGACGTCGTCGAGATCAAGAACGGTCAGCGCAAGCTCGTGAACCGCGTGCGCATCCCCGGCTACGTGCTGGTGCGCATGGATCTCAACGAGGACTCGTGGTCGGTCGTGCGCCACACCCCCGGTGTCACGGGCTTCGTGGGCAACTCGCACAACCCGACGCCGCTGCGTTTCGAGGAGGCCTTCAACATGCTGAAGAGCCTCGTGCAGGTCGTGGAGGCGCCGGCCAAGGGCGGCGTCGCGGCGAAGGGCGGCAAGGCTGCCCCGCGCGTCATCCCGGCCGAGATCGACTTCGAGGTCGGCGAGACCATCACGATTAAGGAGGGCTCGTTCGCGGGCCTCCCCGGCACGATCTCCGAGATCAAGCCCGAGTCGGGCAAGCTCACCGTGCTCGTCTCGCTCTTCGAGCGCGAGACCCCGGTCGAGCTCAGCTTCGACCAGGTCACCAAGCTGTAGCACCGAACCGAGCGGGTCGAGGCGCGCCCGTGCAGCGGACGCGCCTCGAGGTCCGGCGTCAGTGCTTGGTGCCGGTGAACAGCAGCACGCCGCCGAGGCCGATCATCATGATGCCGCCGGTGGTGCGCAGGCGGCCGATCCGCTTCGGCGAGGTGGCGAACCAGCGGCGCGCGGTGCCGGCGGCGAGCGCCCAGCACGAGTCGAAGACGAGCGCGAGGGCCACGAACACGAGCCCGAGCTCCGCGAGCTGCCACGAGATCCCGCCCGCGCGATAGTCGACGAACTGCGGCAGCACGGCCACGAAGAAGGCGATCGTCTTCGGGTTCGTGACGCCGACGACGAAGCCCTCGCCGAGCAGCCGCCAGGCGGATCGGGGTCGGCTGGCCTCCTGCTCCACGACCTCGTTCCGGTGCCGGATCGCCTGCACGCCGAGGTAGACGAGGTACCCGGCGCCGATCACCTTGATGATGGTGAAGATCACGAGCGACTGCGCGACGAGCGCCCCGACACCGAGGGCGACGAGGGTCAGCAGGGGCAGCATCCCGAGCGCGTTGCCGACGACCGACAGCACGCCCGCGAGGCGCCCGTAGGCGATCGAGCGCCCGATGACGAAGAGGATGCTGGGGCCTGGCATCAGGATCAGCACGATGGCGGCGGCGACGAACGCACCGAGGGACGTCGCGGGGACCATGAGGCGAGCGTAGTGCTCACCGCAGAATATCCCGCGGATCGGCCCGAAGAATGGATAAATATCGACAAAAGGGTTCAATGTGGGCTATATTTAATCGGATATCTATCCGAATCGGGCGCGAGTTGTCTGTTTTCCCTGAAAACTATCCGGAGTCGATGGCATGAGCGTTCTGTTCGCGCACGATTTCACCTCGACGACGGCTCGCAACCGTCGCCTTCAGACGGGCGCCATCGTCGCGCTCGCCCGCGGCGTCTGGACCGACCAGGTGTCCGACGAGCCGGCCGTCGTCGTCATGCAGCACTGGCAGCAGATCGTCGCCGCGCTCCTCCCCGGAGCGGTGGTCACCGATCGTTCGGCCTTCGACGTGGCACCTGTCGGAGGCAGGCTCTTCGTGTCGCATGCGCGGACCACCCCGTTGGTGCTCCCCGGTCTCACCGTCTACCCCGACGGGAAGCGCGACACGGGCGCTGGTGGTGTCGACACCTTCCGGATCACGGATGGTCCTCTCTTCGGGGTCAATCGCACGCGCGCGCTCATCGACAACGCAGAGCAGCGCGGGCGCCCGTCGGCGGTGCCTCGCCGGCTCAGCGAGTCCGAGCTTCACGAACGCGTGACACAGATCGTGACGACGTCGACGGCCAGCCAGGTGCGCAACATGATCGCCGATGTGACCGCGAATGCGAACCGGGCCGCCGCATCGCGGATCGTCGCGATCATCGAGGCCGCCCAGGGACTGCGAGTGCTTCCCACCGAGTCGCGGGCGCTCGACGCCGCGCAACGGAACGAGCCCTATGACAATGCACGTGCAGCCCTCTTCAGGGGGTTGGCTGCCGCGATACAGGATCTTGCTCCGGTCGTGCGTCCGGTGATCGAGGTCGACCGCGCCGCCCACGTGCCGTTCTATGAGGCCTACTTCTCCAACTACATCGAGGGCTCGACCCTGAACGTGGACGAAGCCCGTCGCGTGATCTTCGAGCGTGCGGACGTCGGCAAGCCAGCCGACGCGCACGACATGCGTGCGACCTGGGAGATCGTGGCGGATGTGGAGGAGATGCGCCGCAGCTTCGCCACCGCCGACGAGTTCATGGACACCCTTCGAGATCGCCACCGGGGCATGATGGCGGCACGCCCTGACACGTTCCCGGGAATGTGGAAGGTCGAACCGAACCGAGCGGGAGGCACGGTCTTCGTCGAGCCGCGCAAGGTGGTCGGCACCCTCCGTGCGGGGTGGGAGGAGGGGCAGGTGCTCACCGATCCCTTCCAGCGCGCGCTCTACGCGATGTTCCTGGTGAGCGAAGTGCACCCCTTCGCCGACGGGAACGGACGCAGCGCCCGCGTCGCGATGAACGCTGAGCTGGTGGGACGGGGCCACCACCGCATCATCGTGCCGACGATCATCCGCAACGAGTACCTCTCGGGCCTGGCGCGCGCCACGGCGGGGAATGGTCCCGAGACCCTCCATCGGGTACTCGACCACGCACAGAAGTGGGTGGCGCAGGGTGAGTTCGGGGATCTCGACAGCGCCGAGAAGTACCTGCGGGTCACCAATGCCCTCGTCGACTCGGGCGTCGCGTCCGAGCTGGGGCTGCACCTGCGGGTGCTGCGGATCGGCGAGCTCGCGGAACTCGACGACCAGCTGTTCCCCGTGCCGCCGCCCGCCGGAGCGCAGCGATCGTTGCTTGGCGCGGTGCTCGAGGATGTCGACGGTTGAGGCGTCGTCGGCACGCGCCGCCGCCCCGATCCTCGGATGCGGGACGCGCGCCGATCGCGTACACTAGACAGGTTGTCTGCACGCTTTCGCGCGCCCGGCGACCGACGACCGCATCCGACCGGATGGCGGGAGAGTGAGGCTCCGCGCCTCGTTCGAGAGAGAAAAGGAATATGGCACCGAAGAAGAAGGTGACCGGCCTGATCAAGCTCCAGATCAACGCCGGCGCCGCCAACCCGGCCCCGCCCATCGGCCCGGCCCTGGGTCAGCACGGCGTGAACATCATGGAGTTCTGCAAGGCCTACAACGCCGCCACCGAGAACCAGCGTGGCAACGTCATCCCGGTCGAGATCACCGTCTACGAAGACCGTTCGTTCACGTTCATCCTGAAGACCCCGCCCGCCGCCGAGCTCATCAAGAAGGCCGCCGGTGTCGCCAAGGGTTCCTCGACCCCGCACACGGTGAAGGTCGCCAAGCTCACCCGTGAGCAGGTGCGCGCCATCGCCGAGCAGAAGCAGGTCGACCTCAACGCGAACGACCTCGACGCTGCAGAGAAGATCATCGCCGGCACCGCCCGGTCGATGGGGATCACGGTGGAGGCGTAATCATGGCACCCAAGTCCAAGGCTTACCGCGCTGCCGCGGAGAAGATCGAAGAGGGCAAGTTCTACGGTCCCGACGAGGCTGTCGCCGTCGTCAAGGAGACCGGGTCGAAGAAGTTCGACTCCACCGTCGAGGTCGCCCTCAAGCTCGGCGTCGACCCCCGCAAGGCGGACCAGATGGTGCGCGGCACCGTCATCCTGCCCCACGGCACCGGCAAGACCGCCCGCGTCATCGTGTTCGCCACCGGCCCCGCGGCCGAGGCGGCCATCGCGGCCGGTGCGGATGAGGTCGGCGGCGCCGAGCTCATCGAGAAGGTCGCCGGCGGCTACACCGCCTTCGACTCGGCCGTCTCGACGCCCGAGCTCATGGGCCAGGTGGGTCGACTCGGCAAGGTGCTCGGTCCCCGTGGCCTCATGCCGAACCCGAAGACCGGCACCGTGACGCCGGATGTGGCCAAGGCCGTGTCCGACATCAAGGGCGGAAAGATCGAGTTCCGTGTCGACAAGCACGCCAACGTTCACTTCGTGATCGGCAAGGCGGGCTTCTCGACCGAGCAGCTGAACGAGAACTTCAAGGCTGCGCTCGACGAGATCCAGCGCGCGAAGCCGTCCTCGTCGAAGGGCCGCTACATCCAGAAGGGGTCGCTCTCGACCACCTTCGGGCCGGGCGTTCCGCTCGACGTGGCCGCGCTCTGACGCACAGACGCAACTCTGGAAGGGCCCGCCTCGTGCGGGCCCTTCCGCTGTTCCGGGGCGCATGCTCCTGAGTTGCGAAAATCGACGGATGTCAGCGCATCCGCGCAGCAGAATCGACGGACATGGACGAGGCGAAGACGCCGATCACCCGCGTGGCCGAGCTGCGCCGCATGACGGGCAGCTGGCTCTTCATCGTGGCGTTCGCGGCCCGCATCCCGGTCGCGATGAACGTGGTCGGGGTGCTGACCCTGGTGACCGTGGTGCGCGGCTCGGTCGCCGACGGCGGGATCGTGTCGGCGGCGCTCGGCATCGCATCCGGGCTCGGCGGCCCGGCGATCGGGGCGATCGCGGATCGCGTGGGCCAGCGCGGCGTGCTGATCGCGGTCGCCGTGGTGCACCCGGTGGTGCTCGCGGGGCTCGTCGGTGCCGTCTACGCTGATGCGCCGCTCGCCGTGATCGCGCTCGCGGGCGCGCTCGCGGGCGCGAGCATCCCGCCGGCCTCCCCGCTCATGCGCGCGCGTTGGCTCGCGCTGCTCGCCGACGACACCCGGCGCGGCGGGCGCGGGGTGCCGCTCGCGCTCGGCTACGAGAGCATGGCCGACGAGATCTCGTTCGTCGGGGGTCCGGTGCTCGTCGGGGTGCTCGCCACCGCTCTCGGCCCGGTCGCGCCGCTCGCGGTCGCCGCCGTGATCGTCGTCGTGTTCGTGACGGCGTTCGCCGTGCATCCGACCGCAGCGGTCGTGCACCCGGGCGATCACGAGGGCGCGCGCCCCGCGGCACCGCGCCGCGAACTGCTCGCACCCGGCGTGCTGCTGCCGACCGTCGGCATGCTCGCGATGGGCGCCTTCTTCGGGGCGACCCTGGCCTCCCTGACCGCGTTCATGGAGGAGGCGGGAACCGGCGAGAGCACCGGGCTGCTCTACGGCATCATGGGCGCCACCTCGGCGGTCGCGGCCGTGCTCGTCGGAAGGCTGCCCGCCCGGTTCGGGCTGGGACTGCGCTGGGCGCTCGGCGCGACCGCGCTCACCCTCGCGGGGCTCGTGCTCGCGCTCTCCCCGGTGCTCGGCACGCTCGTGACGGTGTTCGTGCTCGCGGGGGTCGCGGTCGGTGCGACCCTCGTCACGCTCTTCACGATCGGTGCGGATGCCGCCCCCGCCGGCCGGCTCGCCACCACGATGACGATGCTGTCGAGCGGCATCATCATCGGCCAGGGGATCGCGGTCGCGTTCGTCGGCAACGTCGCCGAGTCGCACGGGGCGGATGCGTCGTTCCTGTGGATCGCGGTCGCCGCCGCGGGCGGGCTCGCGACCGCGCTGGCGTTCCTGCTCGCGCGGGGGCGCGGCCGCGCGCGCGTCACGCGGGCGTGAGGTAGACCTTCCGCAGGGTCTCGTGCACGGTCCACACCGTGCGCTCGCCCGCCTCGAGCCGCACCACCGTCCCCGGCGTGAGCTCGAGAGCGGCCCGGCCCGAGGCGAACTCGACGCGCGCCCGCCCGGCGACCACCACGAACACCTCGTCGGCCTCCGTGTCGCTCATCGTGCCGGGGCTCATCTCCCAGACGCCCACCTCGTCGCCGGATGCCGTGGTGCCGAGGGCGATCCAGCCGGTGCTCGGCGCGCCCGCCAGCCGCTGCTCAGGCGCGACCGGCTCGTGCTCGAGGGGCGCGCCAGCGGCATCCGCTGCCCAGCTCACGAGTCGAACCCCAGGCCGAGCGCGTCGAGGGTGCGCAGCAGGATGTTGCGCTCGCCGCCGCGGTGGTCGGCGCGGTCGAGCGACCAGCGGGTGGCGGCGATGCCGGCGGATGCGGCCGGCTCGGGCGGGAACGGCACGGGCCGCCGACGCACCATCTCGAGCTCGGTGCGTTCGGTCGGCTCGCCCGCGAGCAGGTCGAGCATGGTGTCGGCGGCGAAGCGGGTGGCGCCGACGCCGAGCCCCGTGAAGCCTGCGGCGTAGGCGACGCGCCCGCCGCGGGCCGTGCCGAAGTAGGCGCAGAAACGGGTGCTCGTGTCGATCGCGCCGGCCCAGCGGTGCGAGAAGCGCACCCCTTCGAGCTGCGGGTAGAGGGTGAAGAAGTGGGAGGCGAGTTTCTGGAAGCTCTGCGGGCGGTCCTCGAAACGGGCGCGCACCCGGCCGCCGTAGTGGTAGATCGCGTCGTAGCCGCCGAACAGGATCCGGTCGTCGGCGGTGCGGCGGGAGTAGTGGAACTGGTTGGCGAGGTCGCCGATGCCCTGGCGGCCCTGCCAACCGATCGAGGCGAGCTGCTTCGCGTCGAGCGGCTCGGTCATCAGCACGTAGTCGTAGACCGGCACCGTCATGAGGCGGTTGCGCACGAGCAACGAGGGGTAGACGCTCGTGCCGAGGGCCACCTGGGTGGCGTTCAGGAGTGCGCCGTCGGTCACGATCTCGACCCCGCGGCCGACGGCGTCGAGGCGCCGCACCGGGGTGTTCTCGTGGATCTCGACGCCCGCCTCCTCGGCGGCGCGCGCGAGTTCGCGGGCGAGGCGACCCGGGTGCACGAGGGCGACCTCGTGTCGGCGCCAGGTGCCGCCGAGGTAGCTCGGCGAGTGCACCTGGGCCTGCACCTCCTCGCGGTCCCAGAGCACGACATCCGCGTCGTCGCCGTCGGCCGGCCTCGTTCCGGTGAGCCAGGCGAGCTGGTGCGGCTCGGTGGCGACGTCGAGCTCGCCGGTGCGCTCCCACTGCACATCGAGGCCGAGCCGGCCGACGGTGTGCTCGATCGCGTCGAGGTTGTCGGCGCCGAGCCGGGCCAGCTGGGCGTATTCGGCGGGCCAGCGGTTGCGGCCGTTCTCCTCGCCGTGGGTGAGGCTCGCCTCGACGAAGCCGCCGTTGCGGCCGGACTGCGCCCATCCGATGCGCTTCGCCTCGAGCAGCACCACACGGCGGTCGGGGTCGCGCTGCTTCGCGCGGAGCGCGGTCCAGAGTCCGGTGAAGCCGCCGCCGATGATCGCGAGGTCGGTCGTGGGCGCGCCCGTGAGCGCTGGGCGCGCGGGCGTCTCGCCGAGCTCGTCGAGCCAGAACACCGCTTGCCTGCTGCCCGCGAGGGCGTGCGCGATGACGGATGCGGATGGCGGGTACCGCTCGAAGACGGTGTCGTGCGGCGCCGGACTCACCGCACCATTCTCTCGCTGACCGGTCGGTTTATGGCCTCATATTCGAGAAATGAGGCCGAGAACCGACCGGTCAGCGAAAGCGGGGATGAGTCCTAGGCTGGGGGCGTGCGGGTGCGGGAGGCGACGGGAGCGGATGTCGAACCGCTCGCGCTGCTCGCGGCGGCCACCTTCCCGCTCGCGTGCCCGCCGCATGTGACCGACGAGGCGAAGGCCGCGTTCATCGCCGCGCAGCTGAGCGTGGCGAGCTTCACCGCCTACCTCGCGGACCCCGCGCGTGCCGTGTTCGTGGCGGAGGAGGACGGCACGCTCCTCGGCTACACGATGCTCGTCGCACGCGAGCCGGCGGATGCCGAGGTCGCGGCCGCGATCACCCTGCGGCCGAGCGTCGAGCTCTCCAAGTGCTACGTGCATCCCGACTCGCACGGCGCCGGTGTCGCATCCGCGCTCATGACGGCGAGCCTCGAGCACGCGCGCGGGCTGGGCGCTGGCGGGATCTGGCTCGGCGTGAACCAGCAGAACCTCCGCGCCCAGCGTTTCTACGAGAGGCACGGCTTCGCCCGCGTCGGGGTGAAGCGCTTCCTCGTCGGCGACCGCTACGAGGACGACTTCGTCTGCGAGCGCGCCCTGTAGCGCAGCCCGGTTCAGGGCTCGGCGACGGCCAGCACGATCTTGCCGCGGGTGTGGCCCGACTCGATGAGGCGGTGCGCCTCGGCCGCCTCGGCGAGCGGCAGCACGCGGTCGACGTAGACCCGCACATCGCCCGACTCGAGCAGCCGGGTCACGATCGCGAGCGTCGCGGCGTCGGGGGAGACCCGGAAGCCGGTGGCGCGCACGCCGAGCGCCGCCGCCTCCGCCGCCATCGCGGGGAAGGATCCGCTCGGGCCGTTCACGTAGAGCCCGCCGGGGCGCAGCACGCCGAGCGAGCGCGAGCCGGTGTCGCCTGCCGCGTTGCCGATCAGGTCGATCACGACATCGACCGGTGCCACCGCATCCTCGAACGGCCCGGCCGTGTAGTCGACGATCTCGGATGCGCCCAGCTCCGCCAGGAAGGGCGCGTTCCGTTCCGAGCCGGTCGCGATCACCCGCGCCCCGAAATAGCTCGCGAACTGCACCGCGAAGTGGCCGACGCCGCCCGCTCCCGCGTGGATCAGCATCCGCTGCCCCTCGTGCGCCTTCGCGGTCTCGACGACCATGCCCCACGCGGTGAGCGCGGCGAGCGGCACCGCGGCCGCCTCGACGTGCGAGAGCGACGGCGGCTTGCGGGCGACGCTCAGCGCGGGAACCGTGAGGTACTCGGCGTAGCTGCCGCCGAGCCGCGGCACCATGCCCATGCCGTAGACCTCCGTGCCCGGCTGCAGCGGATGCGACTCGAACGGCGCCTCGACGACGACGCCCGAGAAGTCGTTGCCGAGCACCACAGGTGTCGAGGTGACCCCCGCCCAGGCTCCCCGCCCGGCGCGGGTCTTCGCGTCGATCGGGTTGACGCCCGCCGCGGCGACCCGGATCAGGAACTCGGCGTTCACCCGTATCGGACGGTCGACCTCGGAGAGGTGCAACGCATCCGGTGCACCCGGCTCCGTGACGGTCACGGCCCGCATCATCGTCATCTTCCCCCGGCCTTCCCGCCTCGACACCCATTCAAGGCCGGTCATGCGTCATCGGTGTTACGCGGATGTCACCGTGCTGCAAAATCGCGCCCGCCGGATGTGCTGGTATCTTCGCGCCATGCGCCCCGCGTTCATCGCCTTCCGGTCAGCCGGGGCGATCCTGACGATCATCGCCGTCATCGTCCAACTGCAGACGAGCCTCGGCACCTGGCGCGAGCAGGGCATCCAGGATGTCGGCACGAAGCTCGTCAACTTCTTCTCCTTCTTCACGATCCAGTCGAACGTCGCGACCGCCGTGACCCTCGCGCTCGGTGTCGTGCTGCTCGTGCGCAGCGGATCGACCGAGCCGCGCTGGTTCGGGATCCTGCGCGCCTGCGTCACGACCTACATCGTGACCACCGGCATCGTCTACAACCTGCTGTTGCGCGGCATCGAGCTGCCGCAGGGCACGACCGTGCCGTGGACCAACGAGGTGCTGCACGTCATCGTGCCGATCCTCATGCTGCTCGACTGGCTGTTCGCGCCGGGGAGGCGTCGACTCGGCTGGGGGGTCGTCGGCATCATCGTGATCTACCCGATCGTCTGGGCGGTCTACACGATGGTGCGCGGGCCGCTGGTGCAGGACGAGCTGACGGGTGCGAACTGGTACCCGTATCCGTTCCTCAACCCCGACACCTCGCCCAACGGCTACCTCTCGGTGATCTTCTACGTGATCCTCATCGCCGCCATCATCGGCGCGGTCGGCACGGGGGTCGTGGCGATCTCCCGCATCCGCCGAGGCCGCGGCTAGCGGCGCATCGCCACGAGCAGCTGCTCGGCGAGCTGCACGAGACGGTGGATCTCGTTCTCGTCGCGATCCACCCAGCGGGTCTCGGGCACCCCGCTCACCGGCACGAAGTCCTCGTGCTGCTCCCACACGACGAGGGTGCGCTCGGCACCGAGCACGTACTGCTGCCACCACACCTGCCGCAGGTAGTGCCGCGGGATCGAGCGCCAGGCCTTGCGCGTGGTCTTGATCTCGCAGAGTTCGAGTCTGTCGCCCGACTCGCGGATGCCGTCGGGCGTCGCGAGGTGCAGCGGTGCGCCGTCGGCGTGGAAGAGGGCGGTGTTGCCGCACATGCCCGGATGCTGACGCGCCACCCAGCGGCCGATCTCCGGCTCGCGGGTGCGGCCGTGCTCGGTGAAGGCGTTGCCGCTGAACCGCGAGCCGAGCAGCTTCTCCGTCGCGACCGCGCGCACCGCCTGCTCGCCGGTCAGGCGGGCGACATCCGTGGCGGTCACGCCGCGGGAGCGGGCACGCAACCAGGCCACGCGGTCGGTGGCATCCGCCACGACGCGCGCGCGATGCGGCACGGGGGCCGCATCGAAGAGCGCGAGGGTGGGGTGCACGGATCCATCGTCACACGTGCCGCTGACGACGCAGCCGCCGACACGGTCGCCGCGCGCCCGCCGGCGCCGCACCCCACCCGCCGCACCCCCACCCGCCGGCGCACCCCCACCCGCCGGCCCCCCGCCGACGGCGCACCCCACCCGCTGATTGAGTAGCGCCGAAGGCGCGTATCGAAATCACCCCACGAACCCCCGAGACATCGTCAAGCCCATCCATAGGAATCTCCCAGGCCGTCGAGCACAATCGGTGGAATGAGCATCCCCACCACGGCCCCCAGCGCGCTGACCCGACCCGACGGCTCGCCCGTGCGCGCCCTCGTCGTCGACGACGAACCGTCGCTCGGCGAGCTCATCCAGATGGCCTTGCGCTACGAGGGCTGGCAGGTGGAGACGGCGACCGACGGGGCGTCCGCTCTGACCAAGGCGCGCACCTTCCAGCCCGATGTCATCGTGCTCGACATCATGATGCCGGGGCTCGACGGTCTCGAGGTGCTGCGTCGGCTGCGTTCGGGGGGTGACGAGGTGGCGGTGCTCTTCCTCACCGCGAAGGATGCCGTGAACGATCGCGTCATCGGGCTCACGGCCGGGGGCGACGACTACGTCACGAAGCCGTTCAGCCTCGAGGAGGTCGTGGCCCGGTTGCGCTCGCTGCTGCGCCGCACCGGCCGCGCGGTCAGCGGCTACACCGACCCCGTGCTGCGGGTGGGCGACCTGACCCTCGACGAGGAGAGCTACGAGGTCACCCGCGGCGGCCGCCCGATCGAGCTCACCGCGAAGGAGTTCGAGCTGCTGCGCTACCTCATGCGCAACCCGCGTCGCGTCGTCAGCAAGCTGCAGATCCTCGACCGGGTGTGGAGCTACGACTTCGAGGGCCGTTCCAGCATCGTCGAGATCTACATCTCCTACCTGCGCAAGAAGATCGAGGGTGAAGGGATGCCGCCCCTCATCCACACGGTGCGCGGCGTCGGCTACCTCATCAAGCCCGCGGCATGAGCGAGGCGGTGCTCCCGCGGCGCGCCCCCTGGTCGATCCGCCGCCGGGTGGTGCTGGGGGTGCTCGCGCTCGTCGCCCTGCTCGGCGTGCTGATCGGCACCGTGAGCGTGCTCGCGCTGCGGCAGAACCTCATGCAGCGCCTCGACGCGCAGGTGGAGGAGGTCATGCGGTTCGTCTCGCAGGGCGGCCCGGGGGGCATGATCCCCGGCGGCAGCGACAGCTTGCGCACGGGCCTCATCGTCGCGGTCTCCGTCGACGGCTCCGATCCCTGGGGCTACGTGGATGCGGGACCGGGCTCGCAGATCGCGCTCACCACGCAGCAGCTCGACCAGGTGCTCGCGACTCCGGCGGGCTCCATCACGACGGTGGCCATCTCGGGGCTCGGCAACTACCGCGTCGAGCTGCGCGAGGCCTCCAACGGCGAGTACGCGGTCGGCATGTCGATGTCGGAGGTCGACACCACGACCTGGACCCTCATCGGCATCTTCGCCCTCGTCACGACTGCCGCCCTGCTGCTCGCCGCCGCCGGGGCGATCGCGCTCACCCGCGTGGCGCTCCGGCCGCTCGGCCGGGTCACCGACACGGCGACGCGCGTCACCGAGCTGCAGCTCGCATCCGGCGACGTCGCGATTCCCGAGCGGGTGCCCGCATCCGAGGCCGACCCGCGCACCGAGGTGGGGCAGGTGGGAGCCGCCATCAACCGGATGCTTGGCCACGTCGAGAGCGCGCTGGTGGCCCGTCAGCTCTCGGAGGAGAAGGTGCGTCGCTTCGTCGCGGACGCCAGCCACGAGCTGCGCACGCCGCTCGCCTCCATCCGCGGCTACGCCGAGCTCACCCGCCGCATCGACGACGAGCTGCCGGTCGATGCCATCCGCTCGCTCGATCGCATCGAGTCGGAGTCGATCCGCATGACCGCGCTCGTCGAGGACCTGCTCGAGCTCGCCCGGCTCGACGAGGGCCAGGGGCTCGTGTTCGGCGAGGTCGAGCTCGTGCGGCTCGTGACGGATGCCGTGGGCGACGCCTACGTCGCGGCCCCCGATCACGAGTGGGAGGTGGTGGCACCCGAGCCGCCGCTCACGATCGAGGGCGACACCGCGCGGCTGCACCAGGTGGTCGTGAACCTGCTCGCGAACGCCCACCGGCACACGCCGGAGGGCACCGCGGTGACGGTGACGCTCACCGAGGAGCCGGATGCGGTGGTGCTGACGGTGGCCGACGCGGGGCCCGGCATCGATCCGGAGCTGCAGCCGATCCTGTTCGAGCGCTTCGCGCGCGGCGACTCGTCGCGGGCCCGCGCGACCGGGAGCACGGGACTGGGTCTCGCGATCGTCGCGGCGGTCGTCGAGGCGCACCAGGGCACGATCGGGGTGGAGAGCGTGCCGGGCGACACCCGCTTCACGGTGCGCCTGCCGCGCCGCAGGGCACCGCAGCAGGAGACCGCACACCTGGCAGACTGAGCGCCATGCGATCCGCCCCCCGGTCGCCGCTCGCGCTCCTGCTCGCCGCGGTCATCGTCGCCCTGCCCGCCGCCGCATCCGCGAGCGTCGGCTCGGTTCCTCCCGAGGTCACCGCCTACGCCACGGGCGGCGCGCTCGTCGAGCGCCTCGACGCGGTGTACGGCGTGAACGCCGAGGGTGCGGGTATCGCCTTCGACGAGACGACCACCACGGGCACCATCTCGCGGGTCTTCCGCTGGACGGATGAGCGGCTCGCGGGCGACACCTCGGGCAAGCCGACGCGCATGGCGAACGAGTGGGCGCTGCCGGTGAGCGTGGCCGAGAAGCCGGTCGGCGTCGCGATCATCTGGATCAACCTCGACACCGAGCAGCCCGAGCTCGCCGAGTTCGAGCCGGATGCGGCGGCCGCGACGGCGCTCGCCGCGGTTCCGGCCGACGCGCAACTGGTGCGCGACCTCGGCAGCGACGCCTGGTTCGCGCTCGCCGGCGACACCCTCACCCCGCTCGTGGCGGGCACCTCGGGACTCACCGGTCCGGTGCCGGTGGCCGACTACCGGGTCGTGTCGCCCACGCCGTCGCCCGCGCCGGAGACCTCGGATGCCGGATTCGGTGTCGCGGTCGGTGTCGCGGTGCTGCTGTTCGTCATCATCCTGGCCGCGCTCTTCCTGCTCCCGCGGATGCGCCGCCCCCGAGACGAGCCCGCCGCCCCCGCCACCGTCGCCGCAGTCCCCACCGAGGTGGTCGAGGAGCGCCCGGCGAAGCCGGACGCGTCTCGAGACCCCGCCCCGACGCCCGCCCCGAAGCCCGCCCCGACCGCGCAGCCCGCCCCGACCGCGAAGTCCGCCGCCCCCGCGCCGAAGCCGAACCCGACCGCAAAGCGCCCCGCGAGCTCCTCGCGGAAGCCGGACCCGACTCCCGCCGCCCCCGCGAAGCCCGCCGCCAAGCCCGCCCCCAAGCCGAGAGCCAAGCCCGCCGCCAAGCCCGCAGCCACTTCGACCGCCGCCGCGTCGACCGCCGCGGTAAAGTCCACCCCGAAGCTGAGAGCCAAGCCGGCGCCGAAGCCCGCCCCCGCCCCCACAGAGGTGGTCGAGGAGCGCCCGGCGAAGCCGGACGCGTCTCGAGACCCCGCCCCGACCGCGAAGCGCACCGCGAGCTCCTCGCCGAAGCCCACCCCTCAGCCCCGCACCCCTCAGCCCCGCACCCCTCAGCCCCGTGCCCCGCGGCAGCGCCCGCCGAAACCGCCCGCTGAGGTGTGATACTCTCGATCAGCCGAAGACCGTTGGTCTCCGTGCGCCCGCTCGCGGGTGCCGGACGAAGTCCTCTTCAGGGGAGCCCACGCAGGTGTGTGAAGTAGATCCCCGGGTTCTCCGAGATCCAGCTCCGTGCGCTTGCGCCGGAGCTTTTTTGTTGAGGTCCTGTGGTGACACAGCAGCGGCCGTCGGCGCGACATCCACAATGACAAGGAGCGCCATGGCGAACAAGGAAACCACGGTCGCCGAGCTGACGGAGAACTTCCGCAGCTCGAATGCGATCGTGCTCACCGAGTACCGCGGCCTCACGGTCGCGCAGCTCAAGCAGCTGCGCGGAAGCATCCGTGCGGACGCGAGCTACGCCGTGGTGAAGAACACGCTCACCAAGATCGCCGCGAAGGAAGCCGGCGTGGAGGGTCTCGACGACCTCCTCGAGGGCCCTTCCGCGATCGCGTTCGTGCACGGCGACACCGTCGCCGTCGCGAAGGTGCTGCGTGACTTCGCCAAGGCCAATCCTCTGCTCGTGGTCAAGGGTGGCTACTTCGACGGTGCCGCCCTGACCGCTGCCGAGGTGGGCAAGCTCGCCGATCTCGAGTCCCGTGAGGTGCTGCTGGCCAAGCTGGCCGGTGCCTTCAAGGCCTCGCTGTTCGGAGCTGCCTACCTGTTCAACGCGCCGCTCGCCCAGGCCGTCCGTACGGTCGACGCGCTGCGCGCCAAGCAGGAATCCGCGAGCTGACCCTCGCACCCAGACATCCCCGCGGCATCCGCTTCGGGGTTTTCGACCCGGGGCTAGGGCCCCGAAGCTAAGGAGAAACAGATGGCTAAGCTCAGCACCGACGAGCTGCTCGAGGCGTTCAAGGAGCTCTCGCTCATCGAGCTGTCCGAGTTCGTCAAGAAGTTCGAGGAGACCTTCGAGGTCACCGCCGCCGCCCCGGTCGCCGTCGCGGCCGCCCCCGCCGCCGGTGGTGCCGGTGGCGCCGCCGAAGAGGCCGAGGAGAAGGATTCCTTCGACGTCGTCCTCGAGGCCGCCGGCGACAAGAAGATCCAGGTCATCAAGGAGGTCCGTGCCCTCACGAACCTCGGCCTGGGTGAGGCGAAGGCTGTCGTCGACGGTGCCCCGAGCACCGTCCTCGAGGGCGCGAACAAGGAGACCGCCGAGAAGGCGAAGGCTCAGCTCGAGGAGGCCGGCGCGACCGTCGTCCTCAAGTAAGGACCTCACGCACCAGCGCACAAGGGCGCCGCTCCCCACGGGGGCGGCGCCCTTCCGCATCCCCGTTCTTCTTTCGGGAGGACGACACGCCGCAGGCCGAGCGGATGCCGGGGCACGGCGGTGCGTCGTCCTCCCGAACGAAGAACGCGCGTTGCCGGATTGTGACCTGTTCGGGGGGAGACCCGGTTGCCGGGCGCGCTCCCGCTCACCTAGCGTGGAGAGTGGAAACGGCTCCCATCGGCGCGAACGTGACCGCATGGAGCCACCTGCACCATCCGCACCCCGACCACCACACCTCGGGCCGGGGCTCACAAAGGGGGAACCATGCGTTCACGGGTGAACCGCCGGCTCTTGGTCGGCATCGCGGCGGCCAGCGCCGCAGCCCTTGCTCTCGCCGGCTGCACCGGCGACATCGCCGCCGAGGAATCCGGCGACGTCGACTGCACACCGTATGCGAGCTACGGCACCTTCGAGGGCAAGACCGTCACGATCGGCGGCACGATCCTCGACCTCGAGGCAGACCGTCTCGCCCAGTCGTGGAAGGACTTCGCGAGTTGCACCGGCATCAAGATCACCTACCAGGGCACGGGTGAGTTCGAGGCGCAGATCGCCGTGCTCGCCGAGGGCGGCAACGCCCCCGACATCGGCATCGTGCCCCAGCCGGGCCTCCTCGGGCGTCTCGCGGCGGGCGGCTGGCTGACCCCCGCATCCAAGGCCGTCGAGGACAACGTCGACAAGTGGTGGTCGCCGGACTGGAAGAGCTACGGCAGCTACGACGGCACCTTCTACGCGGCGCCGCTCATGGCATCCATCAAGGGCTACGTCTGGTACTCGCCGAGCACCTTCGCCGACAAGGGGTACGAGATCCCGAAGACGCTCGACGAGCTGAAGACGCTGTCGGAGAAGATTGCGGCGACCGGTGAGAAGCCCTGGTGCGTCGGCCTCGAATCCGGGGAGGCGACCGGCTGGCCCGGCACCGACTGGATCGAGGACTACGTGCTGCGGCAGTCGGGTGCCGAGGTCTACGACCAGTGGGTGTCCCACGAGATCCCCTTCAACGACCCGAAGATCGTGAAGGCCTTCGACACGGTCGGCGGCTACCTCAAGAACCCCGACATGGTCAACGGCGGCATCGGCGACGTCTCCACCCAGATCAGCGAGGCCTTCCAGACGGCCGGCCTGCCGGTGGTCGACGGCACCTGCGCGATGCACCACCAGGCCTCGTTCTACGAGACCTTCTGGAACCCGGATGGCGGAACGGCCAACACCGTCGCCCCCGATGGCACCGTGTGGGCGTTCCTGCTGCCCCCGGAGAAGGAGGGCGACCCGCAGGCCGTCACCGGCGGCGGCGAGTTCCCCGTCGCGTTCCGTGACGCCGAGGAGGTCGAGGCGGTGCGCGCCTACCTGTCGAGCGACACCTGGGCCAACAACCGCGTCGCGCTCGGCGGCGTGATCTCGGCCAACAAGGGTGTCGACCCGAAGAAGGCCTCGAGCGAACTGCTCACCCAGTCGATCGAGATCCTCCAGGACGAGAACACCACGTTCCGCTTCGACGGCTCCGACCTCATGCCGGGCGCCGTGGGCACCGACTCCTTCTGGAAGGGGATCGTCGCCTGGGTCGGCGGCCAGTCCACGAAGGACACCGTGGACGCCATCGAAGCCAGCTGGCCGAAGAGCTGACCGGCTGACAGCATCCGGATGGGGGTGGGGCTGAGCGAGCCCCACCCCCATCCCCACCCCTTCGACGGCGACGGAAAGCGAGTGACGCGATGACCACGGCGGATCTCATCGGCAAGATCCTGCAACTCGTGATGGGTTTGGCGGTCTTCGCCGTCATCATCGGGCTGCTGATCTTCTTCATCGACAAGGCACCGAAGAAGGGCCGAGACTACTGGCAGCTCGTCGGGTTCCTCGCCCCGGCGATGATCCTGCTCGCCATCGGCCTCATCTATCCGGCGTTCCGCACGCTCGGACTCTCCTTCCTCGACAAGGGCGGCAACTTCAGCTGGGACAACTTCGCCTGGGCCTTCACCCAGCCGACCGCGATCCGCACCCTCATCAACACCGTCATCTGGGTCGCGCTGGTGCCGACGGTCTCCACCGTGCTCGGTCTCGCCTACGCGGTCTTCATCGACAAGTCGCGCGGCGAGCGGGTCTACAAGGCGCTCGTCTTCATGCCGATGGCGATCTCCTTCGTCGGGGCGGGCATCATCTGGAAGTTCGTCTACGAGTACAAGTCGGCGGGCCGCGAGCAGATCGGCCTCTTCAACGCCATCGTCGCCGCGTTCGGCGGCGACCCGGTGCAGTGGCTGCAGACCGATCCGCTCAACACCTTCCTGCTCATCCTCGTGATGATCTGGATCCAGACCGGCTTCGCGATGGTGGTGCTCTCCGCCGCCATCAAGGGCATCCCGACCGAGCAGATCGAGGCGGCCGAGCTCGACGGCACCAACGCCTGGCAGCGGTTCCGCAACGTCACGGTGCCCGGCATCCGGGGCTCGCTCGTGGTGGTGCTCACGACCATCTCGATCGCCACCCTCAAGGTGTTCGACATCGTGCGCACCATGACCGCCGGAAACTTCAACACGAGCGTCGTCGCCAACGAGATGTACACGCAGGCGTTCCGCGCCTCCGAGGTGGGACGCGGATCGGCGCTCGCCATCATCCTGTTCGTGCTCGTCATGCCGATCGTCATCTACAACGTCAACGTGCTTCGCAAGCAGAGGGAGATCCGATGAGCAGCGTGGCCCCCGCAGACCTGCCCGTGAGCCGCGGGAAGGGGGAGCTCGAGGTCGCGCTGGAGGGTCGCGGCGGCGGCGCCGGTGGCGGCAAGGCGGGGCGCGTGAAGCGCCGGCTCACCTCGCGCGGTGCGACGGTCGCGGCCCTCATCATCGCCGTGGTCTGGACGATCCCCACCTTCGGGCTGTTCATCTCCTCGTTCCGCCCGGCCGAGCTGATCCTCACCACGGGATGGTGGACGATCTTCCAGAACCCCGGCTTCACGATGGACAACTACCGGGATGTGCTGCTCTCGCCCTCGCAGTCGTCGCCGCAACTCGGCGCCTACTTCGTGAACTCGCTGTTCATCGCCATCCCGTCGACGATCTTCCCGCTCGTGTTCGCATCGATGGCCGCCTACGCCTTCGCCTGGATGCGGTTCAAGTGGGTGAACTGGCTGTTCATCTTCGTGTTCGCCCTGCAGATCGTGCCGCTGCAGATGGCGCTCGTGCCGCTGCTGCAGTTCTTCTCCACCTTCCTGAAGCCCGGACAGGTCTGGCTCAACGACCTCATCCCGATGATCCCCGTGCAGAACTATCTGCCGATCTGGATCGCGCACACCATGTTCGCGCTGCCGCTCGCGATCTTCCTGCTGCACAACTTCATCTCGGAGATCCCCGGCGAGGTGATCGAGGCGGCGCGGGTCGACGGGGCCACCCACGGGCAGATCTTCTTCCGCATCGTGCTGCCGCTCGCGATCCCGGCGCTCGCCTCGGTGGCGATCTTCCAGTTCCTGTGGGTGTGGAACGACCTGCTCGTGGCGCTCATCTTCTCGGGAGGCACGCAGGATGCGGCGCCCCTCACCCAGCGCTTGGCCGAGATGGTGGGATCGCGCGGGCAGGAGTGGCAGCGCCTGACGGCCGGTGCCTTCGTGTCGCTCGTGGTGCCGCTCATCGTCTTCTTCTCGCTGCAGCGCTACTTCGTGCGCGGCCTCCTGGCCGGTTCCACCAAGGGGTAGTCGGCGCTCGGCATCCGTGCCGGGTCTTCGTTCGGGAGGATGACACGCCGCCGGGGGCTCGCATGCGGGGGCGGGGCGGCGCGTCATCCTCCCGAACGTAGGCTCGTGGCGTGAGCATGGGCGGCGGACGTGGCGGTGGTGGCGGTGGTGGCCGCGGCATCGGCAGCCGGGATGCCGGGGTGCAGCGCGCCGAGAACGCGGCGGCCCCCCGCATCCCGAACCTGCTCGGCCGCATCGGTGCCCTGTTCGGGCCCTACCGGGGCCAGCTCACCATCACGATCGCGCTCGTGCTGATCTCGGCGGGTCTCGGGGTGCTGCCCCCGTTGCTCACCCAGCGGGCGTTCGACGACGGGCTCTTCCCCACATCCGGAACCCCGGATGTGCCGGTGCTGCTCTGGATCGTCGGCGCGATGGTGGCGCTGTGGGTGGTGTCTGCGGCGCTCGGCGTGTGGCAGACCTACCTCACGGCGAAGGTCGGCAACTCGGTGATGGGCGCGCTGCGGGTGCGGCTGTTCAGCCACCTGCAGGCGATGGAGCTCGGCTTCTTCACGCGCACCAAGACGGGCGTCATCCAGTCGCGGCTGCAGAACGACGTGGGCGGGGTCGCATCCGTGCTCAACAACACCATCTCGAGCGTCGTCGGCAACACCGTCACGGTGGCGGGCGCGCTCGTGGCGATGCTGCTGCTCAGCTGGCAGCTGACGGTCGTCGCGGTCGTGCTGCTGCCGGTGCTCGTGCTCGCGCAGCGGCGGGTGGGGCAGGTGCGGGCGCGCATCGCCACCCAGACCCAGGAGTCGCTGTCGGAGATGACGGCGATCACGCAGGAGACCCTGTCGGTGTCGGGCATCCTGCTCGCGAAGACCTTCAACCGGCAGCTCGCCGAGATCGCCCGCTACTCCGCGGAGAACGAGCGGCAGATCGAGTTGCAGGTGCGGCAGCAGATGTCGGGCCAGTGGTTCTTCGCGATCGTCGGGGTGTTCATGTCGGTCGTTCCGGCGGTCGTGTACCTGGTGGCGGCGTGGCTGATCCTGCGGGAGGTGCCGGTGACGGCGGGCACGATCGTCGCGTTCACGACCGTGCAGGCGCGGCTCATGTTCCCGCTCATGGGGCTTCTGCGGGTGGCGCTCGACTTGCAGACCTCGCGAGCGCTGTTCGCCCGCATCTTCGAGTATCTCGACCTCGTTCCGGCGATCGCGGATGCGGCGGATGCGCGGGAGGTGGCTGCTGCGCGGCTCGGCGAGGTGGAGTTCCGCGGGGTGACCTTCCGGTATCCGGATGCCGCCCCCGACGCGCCGGGCACCCTGCAGGACGTGTCGTTCCGTATCGAGCCGGGGCAGTACGTGGCCTTCGTCGGGCCCTCCGGGGCGGGCAAGACGACGGTGTCGTATCTCGTGCCGCGGCTCTACGAGGCGACGGAGGGCGTGGTGCTGTTCGCGGGGGCGGACGTGCGCGGGCTGCGGCACGCATCCCTCGTCGACCACATCGGCGTGGTGAGTCAGGAGACCTATCTCTTCCACGCCTCGATCGCCGAGAACCTGCGCTACGCGAAGCCGGATGCGACGGAGGCGGAGCTGGAGGCTGCGGCCCGCGCGGCCAACATCCACGAGACGATCGCGGGCTTCCCCGACGGCTACGACACGGTCGTCGGGGAGCGCGGCTACCGGCTCTCGGGCGGGGAGAAGCAGCGTGTCGCGATCGCGCGGGTGCTGCTGAAGGACCCGGCCGTGCTGATCCTCGACGAGGCGACGAGCGCCCTCGACACCGTCTCGGAGCGGATCGTGCAGGGGGCGCTGGATGCGGCCGCGCGCGGGCGCACCACGATCGCGATCGCGCACCGGCTCTCGACCGTGGTCGACGCGGATGTCATCCACGTCGTGCGGGCGGGCCGCATCGTCGAGTCGGGCACCCACGGTGAGCTGCTCGCGACGGGCGGCGAGTACGCGCGCCTGTTCGCGGAGCAGCTCACCGCATCCGGGTGAGCGCGCTCAGCGCACCATCGTCCAGCCGCCGTCCACCGAGATGGCCTGGCCGGTCACGAACGACGAGCGGTCGCTCGCGAGGAACACGTTGACGTCGGCGACCTGCTCGACCGTGCCGAGCCATCCGCCGAGCGGGATCTTCATCGCGTAGATCGCCTTGTAGTGGGCGAGGGTCTCGGCGTCCATCGCGTCGAAGTGCTCCTGCGCCATCGGGGTGAGCGCCGCGGGAAGGATCGAGTTGATGCGGATGCCGTCGCCGCCCCAGTCGAAGGCGACCGTGCGCATGTAGCCGAGCATGGCGGCCTTCGCCGAGGAGTACACCGGGGAGCCGGGGTAGCCCGTGACGCCGGCACCCGAGGAGGCGTTGATGATCGATCCGCCGTGCTCCTTCATGGCGCGGTAGGCGGCGGCGTTGGTGAAGAACATGCCTTTCACGTGCACGTTGAAGATCTTGTCGATGTCGGCGCCGGTGACGTCTTCGGCGGGCTTCTGCGCCTCGTTGCCGGCGATGTTCGCCAGCACGTCGAGGCCGCCCATCCGCTCGACCGCCGTCGCGAAGACGGAGTTCACGGCGTCCTGGTCGGAGATGTCGAGGCGCAGGTAGCTGACCGAGCCGGGGCCGAGGCGGTCGGCTTCCGCCGCGATCCGCTCGCCCTCGGCGTCGTTGATGTCGACGGAGACGACCGACGCCCCCTCGCGGGCGTAGGCGAGCACGGTCGCCGCCGCGATGCCGCTCGCACCGCCCGTGACGATCGCGCGCTTTCCTTCGAGTTCCATGGTGCTCCTTGTGGTCGGTCGAGCCTGTCGGGATGCGGGTCAGCGCATCCAGGCGGGGATCAGCTCGATGAGGGTGTCGACGACTCCCGCGGCGTCGAGGTCGAGTTCGCCGCGCAGCCATGCGGCGAGCAGTGCGAACATGCCGGCGCTCACGAAGGTCGCGGCGGCGGTGGTGTCGGTGGGGCGCTCTGCTCCGGGGGTCCACGGCAGCACCCGCGCGGTCGTCGAGACGAACGAGTCGACGACCGTCTGGCGGGTCGCCGCGTTCATGGGCGCGGCGAGCAGCGCGCGGTACAACTGGCGGTGGGCGCCCACGTGCTCGATGAGCAGGGTGAGCGAGTGCCGAGCCGTCTCAGCGCTCGTCGCGCGTCCCGAACTGCGCTCCGAGATGTCGGATTCGCCGATGCGCTCGAAGGTGGCGACGAGGATGCTCGCGGCCAGCTCGTCGATGCCCGACCAGTGGGTGTAGAACACGCTTCTGCTCACCCCGGATGCGCGCACCAGGCTGCTGACGGTGAGCGGCACCCCCTCGTGTTCCATCGCGGCGAGCGCGGTCAGCACCCGGGCCTTCGTGCGTGCGGCGCGCGGGTCCGGCGAGGTCGCGAGCGTGCTGCGGAGCAGATCGCTCGGGGAGGGAGACTCGACGTCGATGTCCACGTCTCGAGGCTACGTGTCCCGGACAGGTGTCCAGAAAATCGTGCCGACTCAGCTGGGAAGGCGGCTCCGTGCCCAACCGCCATCGACGGGCAGCTCCGACAGGCGAGCCGCCTCACCGCTCAATAGTGTTCTCTCGCCTGCAAGATGACGATGCGCTCCTCCGTGACGTAGTAGACGAGGCGGTTCGTGTCGTCGATGCGCCGAGACCAGGCGCCGGAGAGCACGTGTTTGAGCGGCTCGGGTTTGCCGATGCCCGCGAAGGGATCGCGGAGAACCTCGGTGATGAGCAGGTTGACGCGTTTGAGCGTCTTGCGATCCTGCCCCTGCCAATACAGGTAGTCCTCCCACCCGTTCGGGTCGAAGGCCAGCGTGCGGCTCACGGCTCGATGAGCTCGTGCTGCTCGAACTCGCCGCGCCGAGCCCGTTCGATCGCCTCGAGCAGCCGCTCCGCGTTCTTCGAGTTGCGCAGGAGGTGGGCGGTCTCGGTGATGGCGTCGTAGTCATCTTTCGAGATGATGACCGCGTTGCCGTGCCGCGAGACGACCTCGATGGGGCTGTGATCCTCGTTGACCTGCTGGATGAGGCCGAAGAGCGTCTTGCGCGCCTCGGTCGCGCTGATTGCCGACACGGACCCTCCTCGAAACTGGTACTTGATAGCGTACCACCGTGGGCATGGCGCGCGTACGGATACCCGGTAACACGGCCGCCCCCGCCGGTAGGCTCGATCCCATGAAGTACGCCGAGACGGTGCTCGACCTGGTGGGCAACACCCCGCTCGTGAAGCTCAACAAGGTGACCGACGGCATCCGGGCCACCGTGCTCGTGAAGGTCGAGTACGTGAACCCGGGCGGCAGCTCGAAGGACCGCATCGCGACCCGCATCATCGACGCGGCGGAGGCCGAGGGCAAGCTGAAGCCCGGCGGCACGATCGTCGAGCCGACCTCCGGCAACACGGGCATCGGGCTCGCGCTCGTCGCGCAGCAGCGCGGCTACAGGTGCGTGTTCGTCTGCCCCGACAAGGTCTCCGAAGACAAGATCAACACGCTGCGCGCCTACGGTGCCGAGGTCGTGGTGTGCCCGACGAGCGTCGCACCCGAGAGTCCCGACTCGTACTACTCGGTCTCCGACCGGCTCGCGCGCGAGATCCCGGGCGCGTTAAAGCCCGACCAGTACTCGAACCCGAACGGTCCGCTCAGCCACTACGAGACCACCGGTCCTGAGATCTGGCGCGACACCGAGGGCCGCGTCACCCACTACGTCGCGGGCGTCGGCACGGGCGGCACCATCTCGGGTGCCGGGCGCTACCTCAAGGAGCAGAACCCCGGCATCCGCGTGATCGGCGCGGACCCGGAGGGCTCGGTCTACTCGGGCGGCACCGGGCGGCCCTACCTCGTGGAGGGGGTCGGCGAGGACTTCTGGCCGACCGCCTACGACCCGGGCGTCGTCGACGAGATCATCGCGAGTTCGGATGCCGAATCCTTCGACATGACCCGCCGCCTCGCCCGCGAGGAGGGGCTGCTGGTCGGCGGATCGAGCGGCCTCGCCGTGGCATCCGGGCTGAAGGCGGCGCGCGAGCTCGGCCCCGACGACGTCATGGTGATCCTGCTGCCGGACGGCGGACGCGGCTACCTCGGCAAGGTGTTCAACGACCGCTGGATGCGCTCCTACGGCTTCCTGCCCGCGGAGGGCGAGAAGACGGTCGCCGACCTCGTGGGCACGAAGGACGCCGAACTGCAGGGCCTCGTGCACGTGCACCCGAGCGACACCGTGCGGCACGTGATCGACAAGATGCGCCGCTACGACATCTCGCAGATGCCCGTGCTCTCCGCCGAACCGCCCGTCGTGATGGGCGAGGTCGTCGGCTCGATCGACGAGAAGAGCCTCATCGACGCCGTCTTCCACGGCGACGCGCAGATGACGGATGCGCTCGCCTCCTTCATCGGACCGAACCTGCCGCTCATCGGCATGAACGACTCCGTCACCGCGGTGCGCGACGCGCTCGTCGACGCCGACGCGCTCCTCGTGACCGCCGACGGCAAGCCCGCCGCGGTCGTCACCCGCCACGACCTGCTCGCCTTCCTGGCCGAGTAGCAGCAACAGAAAGACACCATGAGCACCGAGCAGCACGCCGACCACGACTTCGCGACCCGCGCCATCCACGCGGGGCAGGCCTTCGATCCGACCACCGGGGCCGTCATCCCGCCGGTCTACCTCTCCACGACCTTCGTGCAGGACGGCATCGGCGGCTTCCGTAACGGCTACGAGTACACGCGCGGCGGCAACCCCACCCGCACCGCCCTCGAGACCCAGCTCGCGGCGCTCGAGGGCGGCGACCGCGCGTTCAGCTTCGCCTCCGGTCTCGCCGCCGAAGACGCCCTGCTGCGCTCGATCCTCACCCCCGGCGACCACGTGCTCATGGGCAACGACGTCTACGGTGGCACCCACCGGCTCGTGAACCGGGTGCACGTGCCGTGGGGCGTCGGGCTCGACACGGTCGAGATGGGTGACGCGGATGCGGTGCGCGCGGCGCTGCGCGAGAACACCCGGGTGGTGTGGCTCGAGACCCCGTCGAACCCGCTCATGAAGATCACCGACATCGCGGCGGTGGCCGAGATCGCGCACGCGGCGGGCGCCCTCGTCGTGGTCGACAACACCTTCGCCTCGCCCTACCTGCAGCAGCCGCTCGCGCTCGGGGCCGACGTGGTCGTGCACTCGACCACCAAGTACCTCGGCGGCCACTCGGATGTGCTGGGTGGCGCGGTCGTCGTCGGCCACGGTGTCGAGGTGGCGGGCGAGAGCCTCGCCGAGAAGGTCGGGTTCGTGCAGTTCGGCGCGGGCGCCGTGTCGGGGCCGTTGGATGCGTGGCTCACGAGCCGCGGCATCAAGACGCTCGCGGTGCGGATGGATCGTCACTCGGCCAACGCGGGCGCGCTCGCCGAGGCGCTCGTCGGGCATCCGAAGCTCGCGCGCGTGTACTACCCGGGCCTGCCGGAGCACCCCGGCCACGAGCTCGCCGCGCGTCAGATGCGGGCCTTCGGCGGCATGCTCTCGCTCGAGCTCGCGGACGGGGCCGCCGCGCGTCGCTTCGCCGAGTCGACCCGGCTGTTCCAGCTCGCGGAGTCGCTCGGCGGGGTCGAGTCGCTCGTCTGCTACCCCTCGGAGATGACCCACGCATCCGTGCGCGGCACCGCGCTCGAGGTGTCGCCCGCGATCGTGCGCCTCTCGGTCGGCATCGAGGGCGTCGACGACCTCGTGTCGGACGTGCTCGACACCCTCGCCCGCGTCTGAGTCTTCGTTCGGGAGGACGACACGCCGCTGCCGGGGCTGCGCCCGGGGCAGCACGGCGCGTCGTCCTCCCGAACGAAAACAGGGTGTCGGGATCGGGTGGGGCGTTGGCGGAAAATCGCTGGCGGGCGCGTTGCTGCCAGGTCAGGATGAGGGGGTGAGCACGGTGACGGAGTCCGATGCGGCCTCCGCCGCGCAGGCGACGCACGGGCGGATCGGGCTGCCGACGGCATCCGCGCTCTACGTCGCCGCCGTGCTCGGCACCGGCATCCTCGTGCTGCCGGGGCTCGGGGTGGATGCGGCCGGCCCCGCCTCGATCCTCGCGGTGGCGCTCGTGCTCGTGCTGTCGATCCCGCTCGCCGGCACCTTCGCGGCGCTTGCCGGACGCTACCCGGACGGCGGCGGCGTCGCGACCTTCGTGCGCCTCGCCTTCGGCGACACCGCCGCGCGCATCACCGGCTACTGGTTCCTGTTCGGGGTCGGATTCGGTGCGCCCGTCGTCGCGGCGCTCGGCGGCTCCTACCTGAGCACCGCGCTCGGCCTCGGCCGCGAGTGGGTCGCGGTGATCGGCATCGGCTTCCTCGTCGCCGCCCTCGCGCTCGGGCTGCTCGGCCTGCGCGTCTCGGGCGCGGTGCAGCTCGGGCTCTCGGGCCTGCTCGTGGCGGTGGTCGTCGGCGTGATCGCGAGCGCCGCGCCCGCCGTGCAGTCCGCGAACTTCACGCCCTTCCTGCCGAACGGCTGGTCGGGGGTCGGCCTCGCGGTGAGCCTCTTCGTGTGGGCGTTCGCGGGTGGCGAGGCGATCACCCACATCGCGCACGAGTTCCGCAACCCACGCCGCATCATCGCACTCGCCACCGTCATCGGCATGAGCGTCGTCGGCCTCGCCTACCTCTCCCTGCAGCTCGTGACCGTCGGGGTGTTCGGTGCGGCCGGCGCGCAGAGCGAAGCGCCCCTCATCGACCTCGTCGCGGTGAACTGGCCGGGCTTCGGCCCCGCGGCCGTCGCGGGCATCGCGACGATCATCGTGCTGGGGGTGCTCAACGTCTACGTTCCCGCCTTCGCGAACCTCGCCGCATCCCTCGGGCGCGACGGTCACCTGCCGCGCTGGTTCGCGAAGGGCGCAGAGCCGGGGGCGGTGCCGCGGCGCGCGATCGCTCTCGTGGCCGTGCTCAACCTCGGCTACGCCACCGTGTTCTTCGTGTTCGGCTTCGAACTGCAGACCTTCATCCTCATCCACACGGCCTCGATGGTCTCGCTCTACTTCATCGGCATGCTCGCCGCGGTGCGCCTGCTGAAGCGGGGGAGCGTCGGATGGTGGATGGCGCTCGTCTCGGTCGTGCTGACCGCGGCGCTCCTCGTGCTCGCCTGGAGCCACCTCGTGGTTCCCATCGTGCTCGCCCTCGTCGCCGTCGCGGTGACCGTCATCAGGAGGTTCCGTGCCCGTGCCCGTTCCTGACACCGCCCCCGCCGCATCCGGGCGCCGCGTGATCGATCTCAGCCACGTGATCCGGGCGGGGCTCGTCACCTACCCGGGGCTGCCCGCGCCCGTGATCACGCCGCACCTCACCCGTGAGGACTCGCGCGGCCACTACGCGGCGGGCACCGAGTTCGCGATGGACGTCATCGAGATGATCGGCAACACCGGCACCTACCTCGACAGCCCCTTCCACCGCTACCCCGACGGCCCCGACCTTGCGGGGCTCGAGCTCGCGAGCCTCGTCGAGCTGCCGACCGAGGTGTTCCACCTCACCGACCTCGCGACTCCCGGCATCCCCGCCGAGGTCTTCCGCGGGCGCGACGTGCGCGGCACGGCGGTGCTGCTGCACACCGGATGGGACCGGCACTTCGGCACGCCGGCCTACGGTGTCGGCGCGCCCTTCCTCACGGCGGAGGGCGTCGCCCATCTGGTCGAGCAGGGCGCGGTGCTGGTCGGCATCGACTCGCTCAACATCGACGAGGTGGTGCCGCACGGTCCGCGGCCCGCGCACACCGGACTGCTCGCGGCCGGCATCCACGTGGTCGAGCACCTCACGAACCTCGGCGAGCTGCCGCCCACGGGCGCCCGCTTCACGGCAGCGCCGCCCGCGGTCGAGGGCTTCGGCACCTTCCCCGTGCGGGCCTACGCGACGCTCGGCTGAGCCGCGGGCGAACCCGCGCGAGGTGGCACCGTAGGCTCGCGTCGTGACGTCGCGGATGCGGATGGCGAGTGCCGGGGTCGCGGTCGGGTTCGCGGTGGCGCTCGGGCTCGGCGGATGCACGCCCGCCCCGCAGGGGCCGTCGGTCGCCGTGCTCTTCCCGGGCTCGGAGTCGGACGCCTGGGGTGCGAGCGCCACGGTGCTTCGTGACGAGCTCGCGGGCGACGGCTACGCCGTCGAGGTGCGTTTCGCCGGAGACGACGTGCCCACTCAGCTCGGCCAGTTGCGCGCGGCGCTCGCCGCCGACCCGGCTGCGGTCGTGCTCGCGCCCGTCGATGCGACCTCGATCGCGGCGGAGCTCGCGAACGCGGGCGACCGCGAGACCTCGGTCATCGCCTACGACGATCTCATCCTCGACTCCGAGCAGGTCGACTACTTCGCGACCTTCGACCACCGGCAGGCCGGACGGCTACAGGCGCAGGCCCTGCTCGACGGGCTCGGCCTCTCGAGCGACCCGGATGCCGGCCCGTTCGCGGTCGAGCTGCTCGCCGGCTCGGGCGACGACAGGGGTGCACAGGACGAGTTCGCCGGCGCGCTCGAGGTGCTGCAGCCCTCCCTCGACGCGGGTCGGCTCACGGTGCCCTCGGGGCGCACCGGCCTCGAGCGGGCGGCCGTGCTGCGCGGGTCTCCGGCGACGGCGGCGGATCGCGTCGCCGAGCTGCTCGAGGCGGGCACCCCGCTCGCGGGCGTGCTCTCGCCGAGCGACGGGATGAGCGCCGCCGTCGCGCGGGTGCTCGGGGATGCCGGGCTCGCGGTGGTGCCCGCAGGCGGGGCGCCGGGCGTGCCCGCGGCATCCGTCGTGCTGACCGGGGGAGGCACGACCCTCGACGGCGCGAGAGCCGTCGCCGCGGGGACGCAGACCTCGACCGTCTACGAGGATCCGCGCGAGCTCGCCCGCATCGTCGCGAGCATGGTGCGCGAGGTGGTGCGAGGCCAGGCGCCGACCGTCACCCGCGACGTGGTCACCGACAACGGGGCGCGCGAGGTGCCGACCCGGCTGCTGGAGCCGCTCCCGATCACGAGCCGGGCCGAGGCGAGGAAGCTCGGGGGCTGAGGCGGGGATGCCCAGGCAGCGCTCGCGTCAGGGGCGCTCGCTGCCGCGCGGGGCCTCATCCGCGTCACGCAACTCGTCGACCACGAGCGAGGCCTCGTCGACGCGCCCGTTGCGGTAGGCCTGGCGGCCGATGATGTGCGCGGAGAGCGGCGCGGTGGCGAACTGGATGAGCACCACCGCCACGAGGAACGCCACCACGTACCACTCGCGCAGCGACAGCGCGATGGCGATGCAGATGAGGATGAGGCCCAGGATCTGCGGCTTCGTCGCGGCGTGCAGTCGCGACGGCACATCCCGCAGGCGCAGCAGGCCGATCGAGGCGATGAGGCAGAGCAGTGCACCGCACAGGATCAGCACGAGCGAGGCGAGGTCGAGGATCGCGTCGAGGGTCATGAGCCGGCATCCTCCTTCACGGCGACGAAGCGGGCGACGGCGATCGAGCCGAACACCCCCACGGCGGCGACGATGAGCAGCACGGGAAGCGAACGGGTGTGCCCGTTGATCGCCATCTCGGCGCCGAGCACGCACAGCACCTCGGTGAGCAGCACGTCGCTCGCGACCGCCCGGTCGAGGATCGAGGGCCCGCGCACGATCCGGATGATGGTGAGCAGCGCCGCGACGCCGAACACGATGATGATGACCAGCAGCAGGGGGTTCACCGCGCCATCTCCTCTCGCCGCAGCTGCAGGAACTGCTCGCGTGAGCCGACGGCCCGGATGATGCGGCGCTCCCACGCGAGCACCTGGCGCCGCTGGGTCTCGACGTCGGCGAGGCTCTCCACCCCGATCACGTGCAGGTAGATGATGCGCCGCTCGCGGTCGATCTCGGTCACGAGCGAGCCCGGGATGAGCGAGGCGGTGACCCCGACGTGCGTCATCACGAGGTCGTCGTCGGTGATGAGCGGCACCGCCATGATGGCCGCGCGGGCCTGCCGACGGGGGTTCAGCACGATCCACGACACCTGCAGCGAGCCGGCCACCACGGCGCCGAGGAACCGCACCGCGAAGACGAGCAGATACCAGAGGTTGACGCGCCCCGAGAGCTCGACGGGGGGAAGCCGGAACACGAGGGTCACGAACACGGCGACTGCCGCCCCCGTGATGGCGGCGAGCACCGTGAACTGGCCCCACAGCAGCATCCAGACCGCGACGAGCCAGAGGAAGAACGGCAGCTGATTCCAGAAGCGGCGCCGGGGGGAGCTCATGAGCCGTCCTCCGCATCCACCTGCACGAGCGTCACGGGTTGCAGCAGGGCCGCGCCGATGCGCTCGCACACCGCGTAGAGCGGGCCGGCGAAGATCGTCAGCAGGAGGGTCGCCCCGACCATGCCTGCGGTCGCGGTGGTCATGATGCGGGGGATGACGCGCCGCTCCGTCTGCACCTCCGCCGCCGGCGCGGCACCGAGGTGCGAGTAGCGGGCATCCGCCTCGGTGGTCTCGTCGTCCTCCCGCCAGAAGGAGAGGCCCCAGGCCCGCATGAGCGCGTAGAGGGTGAGCAGCGAGGTGACGACGCCGCCCACGATGAGCACCATCATGATGGGGGTGCCGACCTCGGCGGCGGCGTCGAAGAGCGCGAACTTGCCGATGAACCCGGAGAACGGGGGGAGCCCCCCGAGGTTGATCGCGGGGATGAAGTAGAGCACGGCGAGCACGGGGGCAGCCTTCATGAGCCCGCGCACCCTCATGATCGAGGTGCTGCCGGCCCGCCGCTCGATGAGTCCCACCGCGAGGAACAGGGTGGTCTGCACGATGATGTGGTGCACCGTGTAGTAGATCGTCGCGCCGATCGCCTCTGCTGTGCCGATGGCGAGGCCGAAGATCATGTAGCCCACGTGCGAGACGAGCGTGAACGACAGGATGCGTTTGAGCTCCGCCTGCGCGAGCGCGCCGAGGATGCCGATCACCATGGTCGCGAGCGCCACGATCATGAGCAGCAGGTTGATGTCGTTGTCGGTGAACAGCTGCGTCTCGGTGCGGATGAGCGCGTAGACGCCGACCTTGGTGAGCAGCCCCGCGAACACCGCGGTGACGGGTGCGGGCGCGGTCGGGTAGGAGTCCGGCAGCCAGAACGAGACGGGGAACATGGCGGCCTTGATGCCGAAGGCGACCACCAGCAGCAGGTGCAGCACGAGCTGCGTCTCCTGCGGCAGCTCCGGCATCCGCTCGGCGATCTGCGCCATGTTGACGGTGCCGAGGGCGCCGTAGATCGCGGCGATGGCCGAGAGGAACAGGATCGAGGAGACCAGCGACACCACGATGTAGATGACGCCCGCCCGGATGCGCGCCTCGGTGCTGCCGAGTGTGATGAGCACGTAGGAGGCGACCAGCAGGATCTCGAAGCCCACGTACAGGTTGAACAGGTCACCCGCGATGAAGGCCGTGAAGATGCCCGTCGCGAGGATGAGGTAGGTCGGGTGGAAGATCGACACCGGGGTGTCGTGGTCGCCGTCCGCCGCGCCCTGACCGACCGAGAACAGCAGCACCGCGAGCAGCACGAGGCTCGAGACGGCGACGAGCAGCGCCGCCAGCCGGTCGACGTAGAGCACGATCCCGAAGGGCACCGGCCAGCCGCCGACCGAGACGGCGAGCGGGCTGCCGCCGTCGACGACGACGAGCAGCACGGAGGCGATCACGAAGACCACCGAGAGGGTCGCGATCGAGATGGCCACCTGCATCCGCCGCCGTCGGCCGAAGATCAGGGTGAGGCCCGCCCCCAGCAGGGGAAGTGTCACGAGCAGGGGCACGAGCGAGTTCATCTGGCATCCCCCTCGTGCTCGCCGCCCGCGGCGCGCTCGGCGCGGACGGTGACGATCGGTGCCGTCTCCGAGTCGACGAAGTCGGTGGTCGAGTCGTCGCCCTCGTCGTCGATCGTCTCCTCCTCGTCGACCGCGCGCTCGCGCAGCGCGACATCCTCTTCGTCGTCCTGGATGGTGTCGGCCTGGCCGAGCTGCCAGGAGCGGTAGATCAGCGCGAGCAGGAACGCCGACACGGCGAAGGTGATCACGATCGCGGTGAGGGTGAGCGCCATCGGCATCGGGTCGCTCATCTCCTCGGGGCTCGCGTCGCCCGCGAAGGGGGCGAGCCCGGGGGCGCCGATCACGATCAGCAGCATCAGGTTGGCGGCGTTGCCGAGCAGCAGGAAGCCGATCAGCACGCGGGTGAGGCTGCGTTCGAGCATCGCGTAGACACCGCACGCGAAGAGCACCGCCATGATGACGACGAGCACGAGGGAGACGTTCATCGTGCCCCCACCCCCTCGAGGTGGCGATCCTTCGCCTGCCGGTCGACCTCGGCGCCGAGGCTGCGCAGCACGTCGAGCACGAGGCCGATCACCACCAGGTAGACGCCGATGTCGAAGATCGTCGAGGTGACGAGCTCGACGTGGCCGAGGATCGGCAGCTCCGCCTCCCAGAAGGAGCTCGTGAGCGGCGCCTGCCCGAAGAACATCGGGACGATGGCGCAGCCGACGGCGATCGTCATCCCGACCCCCAGCAGGGTGCCCGCGTCGGTCGGTGCGGCGGCGCCCAGCTCGTGGCGGCCGCCCGCCACGTAGCGCATGACGAGCGCCATGCCGGCGATGAGCCCGCCCGCGAAGCCGCCACCCGGCAGGTTGTGGCCGGCCAGCAGCACGTACAGCGACACCACGATGATCGTGTGGAACAGGATGCGCACGATCACCTCGAGCATGATCGAGCGGTTCTCGGGCCGCACCCGCAGCCCGCTGATGAGCCACGCGCGGGGGGCGCCGCGGTTGTCCTCGGTCTGGGTCGCGATGCCCTGGGTGGTCTCGACGAGAGGGCTGCGATCGCTGCGGCGGCTGTGCGACTTCGGCACGGCGCGCGTCTGGGAGAGCAGGTCGGCCCGGTCGGTGACGAAGACGAGCGAGGCGACACCGGTGGCCGCGAGGATGAGCACCGAGAGCTCCCCCATCGTGTCCCAGCCGCGCAGGTCGACGAGGGCGACGTTGACCACGTTCTTGCCCTTGCCGATCTCGTAGGCGAGGGCCGGCCACTGGTCCGAGATCGGGTCGGTGACGCGCGCACCGGTCGCGACCACGACGACGACCGCCATCGTGATGCCGACCCCGATCGCGAGCGCGGCGCGCGCGATCGGCCACACGCTGTCGTTGTGCTCGCCGAGGCGCGAGGGCAGCCGCCGCAGCACGAGCGCGAAGGCGACGAGCGTCACGGTCTCGACGAGGATCTGGGTGAGGGCGAGGTCGGGTGCGCCGCTGACGGCGAAGAGGGTCACCATCCCGAGTCCGGTCACCGAGACGAGCACGACGCCCGTGTAGCGCTTGCGCGCGCGCACCGCGAGGACGCCCGCCACGATCATGAGCGGCGCCACCACCAGCTGCACGGGGCTCTGCCAGGCGTCGAGGGTGACCCGCCACTGCGGCGAGGCGAGGAGCGCGGTGCCTTCCGCGGCGACGAGCACCACGAAGACGGTTCCCACATAGACCGGGAGGGAGCCGCGCTGGGTGACGCGCGTCGTGACCACGGAGAGACGGTCGATGCCGCGCAGCGTCAGGTTGTAGACGTCGCCCGCGGTGAACGGCAGCATCCGCGGCGCCCGCGCCCAGCGGGTGGCGATGCTCGCCCAGAACACCAGCGCGCCCGCGAGGAGGATGCCGATCGAGAGGAACAGCGGGGGCACGAATCCGTGCCAGAGGGCCAGATAGTAGGCGTGCTCGGGTGCCGGGATGCCGGGGGTCGCGGGCGGGGCGGTCGCCGCGTAGAGCTGCAGCACGCCATCCAGCAGCGGCGCGAGGAGGCCGCCGACGAGCGCCAGCAGCGCGAGCAGGGCGGGTGCGCCGATGAACCAGATCGGCGGATCCGGCCACACGGTGCGGGCGACGGGCGTGCCGTCCGCATCCCGCTTGGTGGCGAAGGCCCCCCACACGAAGCGGATGCCGTAGGCCGTCGTCAGCACCGAGCCGAGCACGATCCCGAGGAGCGCCACCCAGCCCCAGGGCGAGCCGGCGAGCGCCTCGGCGAGCAGCCCGGACAGCGCGCCCTCCTTCGCGACGAAGCCGAGCGTCGGGGGCAGCCCCACCATGGCGGCGATCGCGACGACGCTCGCCACCGCCATCACGGGTGCCTGCCGCCACAGGCCGCTCAGCTCGGAGATGTCGCGCGTGGAGAGCTGGCGGTCGATGATGCCGACGATCAGGAACAGCGCCGACTTGAAGAGCGCGTGCGAGATGAGCAGCGCGAGGCCCGCCAGCATCATGTCCTGGGTGCCGAAGCCGATGACGACGGTCAGCATCCCGAGCTGGCTCACGGTGCCGAAGGCGAGGATGCGCTTGAGGTCGGTCTCGCGCAGCGACTGCAGCCCGCCGAGCAGCATCGTGAAGACACCGAGCGAGATGACGATCGGGCGCCACGGTTCCGCATCGCCGAAGTCGGGGGCGAAGCGGGCGAGCAGGTAGATGCCCGCCTTCACCATCGCGGCGGCGTGCAGGTAGGCGCTGACCGGGGTGGGGGCGGCCATCGCGCCCGGAAGCCAGAAGTGGAACGGGAAGATGGCCGACTTGCTGAGCGCGCCGACGAGCACGAGCACGAGCGCGATGCTCACGACCGGTCCCGTGGGAGCCTCGGCGAGGATCGTGGAGAGCGAGGTGGTGCCCGTCTCGACCACGAGCAGCACGACGCCGATGAGCATCACGAGGCCGCCGAGGGTGGTCACGAGCAGTGCCTGCAGTGCGGCACGTCTGCTCGCTCCGCGGGTGTGGTAGAAGCCGATCAGCAGGTACGACAGGATGCTCGTGATCTCCCAGAACATCACGAGCACGACGATGTCGTCCGTGAGCACGAGGCCGTACATCGCGCCCGCGAAGGCGAGCAGCACCGCGCTGAACAGCGCCAGACCGTCTTTCTTGCCGTCGAAGTACCAGCGGCAGTAGAACAGCACGAGTGCGCCCACGCCCGTGACGATGAGCGTCATGATCCAGCCGAGCACATCCATCCGCATGGTGAGCGAGATGCCGAGGGCCGGGATCCAGTCGAGCTCTTCGCGCACCCCGCCGGCGAGCACCTGCGGCGTGAGGGCCGCCGCGTAGGCGAAGGCGGCTGCGGGCAGGAGCGCCGCGACGAGGAAGGCGCGCGCGCCGACCCGCTTCGTGAGCCAGGGCAGCGCGAGAGGCAGCACCGCGAAGGCTGTCAGGAATCCCAGCATGGGTGGTCTCGCGCTCGTTGGCCGCGTCCGTGAAGTGCGCGGGCGGGTCGTGTTCTCTCTATTATCCCGTGCTCGGCCGCGTCGCGCTGACCGATCGCGCTCGGGAGGGCTCCTGATCAGTGGGCGGCGCGTGCCCGGTACTGCTCGCGGATGCTCGGAACGGATGCGGCATCGGGGCGCGCGAGGGTCGCGGGTCGCCAGTCGGGGCGGGCCCCGGTGAGCGCCCAGGCCGCCTGCACGCTCGCGCCGAGCGCGACGTACTCGCCGGGCTCCGGCACCTCGACGGGCGCGTCGAAGACCTCGGCCGCGATGCGCGAGACGGCGGGGTTCGCCGCCGCGCCGCCGACGAGCAGCACGCGCGAGGCGGTGACGCCGAGGCGACGCACGGCGTCGAGTCCGTCGGCGAGGCCGCACAGCATCCCCTCGATCGCGGCGCGCGCGAGGTTCTGGCGGGTGGTCGTGGCGAGGGTCATCCCGAAGAGGGTGGCAGTCGCGTCGGGCAGGTTGGGGGTGCGCTCGCCCTCGAAGTAGGGCTGGAGCACGAGGCCGCCCGAGCCCGGTTCGGCGGCGAGGGCCAGCTCCCCGAGACCCGCGTGGTCGACGCCGAGCAGCGCCGCGATCCGGTCGAGCACGCGCGCCGCGTTGAGGGTGGCGACGAGCGGCAGGTAGGCGCCGGACGCGTCGGCGAAGCCCGCGACGGTTCCGGTGCCGTCGGCGACCGGGGAGGGTGTCACGGCGAACACCGTGCCGCTCGTTCCGATCGACACGACCACATCGCCTGGTCGTGCGCCGAGACCGAGCGCCGCCGCGGCGTTGTCTCCCGCGCCGGCGGCCACCACGATGCCGGCGGGGATGCCCGGCTGCGCGACGGTGGCGCCCATCGCGTCGCCGGGTTCCACGATGCGCGGGAGCTCGGCGTCGTGACCGAGGGATGCGACGAGCAGTTCGCGGTCGTACTCGCCGGTCGCGGGGTTCCAGTAGCTTGTGCCGGAGGCATCCGAGCGGTCGGTCGCGAGGGCGTCGAGCTCGGGTCCGAGGGGGCTCTCGTCGCTCGGGCCGTAGCCGCGCAGGCGCCAGCTGAGCCAGTCGTGGGGGAGGGCGACGGCGGCGACGCGCGCCGCGTTCGCGGGTTCGGCATCCCGCAGCCAGCGCAGCTTGGTGGCGGTGAAGCTCGCGACGGGCACGCTGCCGGTGCGGCGGGCGAGCTCGTCTGCCCCGAACTCGGCGATCAGCTCGCGCGCCGCCTCGGCCGAGCGGGTGTCGTTCCAGAGCAGGGCGTCGCGGATGACCCGGCCGTCGACGTCGAGCACGACCATGCCGTGCTGCTGGCCGCCGACGGAGATCGCGGCCACGTCGTCGAGCCCGCCGGCATCCGCGATGGCGGTGCGCAGCGCCTCCCACCACGCGGCGGGTGGCACCTCGGTGCCGTCGGGATGCGTCGCGCGCCCCGTGCGCACGATGGCGCCCGTCTCGGCATCCCGCACGACCACCTTGCAGCTCTGGGTCGACGAGTCGACCCCCGCGACGAGCGTCATCGCGCATCCCTCCTGTTGTGAGGCGTCAGTTTGTGTCGCTTGGCTGGGGGGTGAGGCGACACAAAGTGACGCCTCACCACAGGGGTCAGCTCAGCGGGCGCCCATCAGGTGCTCGGTGGCGAGCTGCTGCAGCCGCACGAAGCCGAAGCCCTTCGCGTTGAAGTAGGCGCTCGCGTCGAAGTCCTCGAAGGCCGAGCGGTCGGCGACGAGCTCCGCCGCCGTCTCGCCCGGGTTCAGCGTCGGCTGGGCGAGCTCGGGCACGCGGGCGGCGGCGAGCGCCTCCTGCACCTCGGGGTCGGCGCGGAAGGCCGCCGCGCGCTCCTTGAGCAGCAGGTAGGTGCGGATGTTGGCTGCCGCCGACTCCCACACGCCGTTCTCGTCCTCGGTGCGCGAGGGCTTGTAGTCGAAGTGGCGCGGGCCGTCGTAGGCGGGGCCGCCGCTCGGGCCGCCGTTCTCGAGCAGGTCGACGAGGGCGAAGGCGTTGTGCAGGTCGCCGTGTCCGAACACGAGGTCCTGGTCGTACTTGATGCCCCGCTGCCCGTTGAGGTCGATGTGGTAGAGCTTGCCGTGCCAGAGCGCCTGCGCGATGCCGGCCTGGAAGTTGAGGCCCGCCATCTGCTCGTGGCCCACCTCGGGGTTGAGGCCGACGAGCTCGGGGTGCTCGAGCTCGTTGATGAAGGCGAGCGCGTGGCCGACGGTCGGCAGCAGGATGTCGCCGCGGGGCTCGTTGGGCTTCGGCTCGATCGCGAAGCGGATGTCGTAGCCCTTCTCCAGCACGTACTGCCCGAGGAAGTCGAAGCCCTCCTTGTAGCGGTCGAGCGCCACGCGGATGTCCTTGGCCGAGTCGTACTCGGCACCCTCGCGTCCGCCCCAGGCGACGTAGGTCTTGGCGCCGAGCTCGGCGGCGAGGTCGAGGTTGCGCATGAGCTTGCGCAGCGCGAAGCGGCGCACCTGGCGGTCGTTGGAGGTGAGGCCGCCGTCCTTGAAGACGGGGGCGCTGAAGAGGTTGGTGGTGGCCATCGGGATGATGAGGCCGGTGGCCTCGAGCGCGCCCTTCAGGCGGTCGATCTGGGTCTGGCGCTCGGCATCCGTGGAGCCGAAGGGGAACAGGTCGTCGTCGTGGAAGGTGAGGCCGTAGGCGCCCACCTCGGCGAGCTTCTCGACGACGTGCACGACGTCGAGCGGGGCGCGGGTGGGGCCGCCGAACGGGTCGGCACCGTTGTAGCCGATGGTCCAGAGGCCGAAGCTGAACTTGTCGTCGCGGGTGGGGGTGGGCGCGGTCATCGCTGGCTCCTCGTCGAGTAAATGTTGTGAGGTCAAACATATACCACGCGACACCGGGAGAACAGCCCGGCCGAGTCCCCGGATGCCGCGCCGATAGTTTCGCGAAAATCCCGAAACCGCCGCCCTAGAATGGGTCGGTCGAAAGGACGACCCGATGGCCCGCACCCCCGCACCCGACCGTGTGACCCTCGCGCGGGTCTCCGAGGAGGCCGGGGTGTCGCTCTCGACCATCTCGAAGGTGCTCAACGGCCGGCCGGACGTCTCGGCCGCCACCCGCGCCCGCGTCGAAGCACTGCTCGCCGAGCACGGCTACCTCCGTCGCAAGTCGAACCTCTCGAGCACCGGCCTCGTCGAGCTCGTCTTCCACGAGCTCGAAGCCGCCTGGTCGATGGAGATCATCCGCGGCGTGGAAGACGTCGCCACGAGCCACGGGCTGAGCGTCGTGCTCACCGAGAGCGGCAGCAGGCACGCGCCAGCCCCCGACTGGCTCGAAGGCGTGCTGCGGCGCCGCCCGGCCGGCGTCGTGCTGGTGTTCTCCGACCTGCCGCCCGAGTACCGCGAGGCGCTCAAGGCGCGCGCGATCCCCTTCGTCATCATCGACCCGGCAGGCGACCCCTCGCCCGAGGTGCCCTCGGTCGGCTCCGCGAACTGGTCGGGCGGGCTCATGGCGACGCGCCACCTCATCGAGCTCGGCCACACTCGCATCGCCGCGATCACCGGCCCCGAGGACATGATGTGCTCGCACGCGCGCATCGACGGCTTCCGCTCGGCGATGACGGCGGCCGGCCTCGGCATCCGCCCCGACTGGATCCGCTTCGGCGACTTCCACACCTCCGGCGGCTCCGAGCACGGACGGGCGCTGCTCACCGGCGAGGAACGCCCGACCGCGATCTTCGCCGGCTCCGACCTGCAGGCGCTCGGGGTGCTCGAGGCGGTGCGCGAGCTCGGCCTGCGGGTGCCAGACGACCTCTCGCTCGTCGGCTACGACGACATCCCGCTCGCCCAGTGGGTGAGCCCGCGCCTCACGACCGTGCGCCAGCCGCTGCGCCGGATGGCGGAGGAGGCGACACGGCTCGTGATCCGGATGGGCGCGGCGCCGCTCGAATCGGTGCCGCGCATGGATCTCGCGACGAACCTCGTGGTGCGCGAGAGCACGGCACCGCACGCCGCCTGAGCCGCGGGCTCAGCGCAGCGTGACCGGGGCGAGCGCGACGTCGGCCCCGGCATCCGCGTGCACACGCCGCGGCGCGAGCCACCACTCGCCGCGCACGAGCGCGCGCAGCGCCTCGTAGGCGGGCTTGCGGGATCCGTCGGCGCGCAGCAGCCCCGCCGGTGCACCGAGCCAGGCTCCGGCATCCGTGATGCCCCAGTAGGTGATCGAGGCGACCGCCGGATGCGCCCCTTCTCGCGGGCGATGCGCGAGACGACGTTCGGCACCCCGTCGGGCTCGTTGGTGAAGACCGGCATGATGACGGCCTCGTTCACCACATCCCAGGCCTCGATCAGCCCGCGGAAGTCGCCCACCTCGCGGCGGATGCGGCCGAGCGTCGCCTCCCACGCCTCGTCGAGACCCAGCGCGTCCATCCACGGCGCCTTCACGGTGTGCCAGACGAGCGGGTGGCCTTTCAGCCGCACGCCGCGGTCGGCGAACCAGCGGGCGGCGGTGCGGATGCGCTCCGTCCGGGTGCGGCCCGGGTGCGGCTCGAAGTCGCCCAGGTAGAACGGGAGGGTGGCGGTGTCGAACACGCCGAGCCAGTCGGCGGCGAGCTGCTCCGCGTGCGGCGAGCCGGCATCCGTCTCACCGTTCGCGTGCGCGATGAGCTCGAAACCGGTCGAGCCGAAGCGGAAGGCGTGGCGGGTCTGCTCGATGCGCACCTCGCGATCCGCGAGCGGCGCCCCATCCGGGCCGACGAGCCGAAGCACGAGCTCGCCGACCCGGTGGTCGGGGTTCACGCCACCTCCACCTGGGCATGGAGGGGTCGGGTGTGGTCGACGACACGGGTCTCGCCGGTCAGCTCGACCGGATGCGCGAACACGATGTCGCCGGCCGACCGCGCGACGCCGAAGACGAGGGTGCCGGGCTCGACGATGCGGCGTCCGTCGCGCCCGGTGAAGGATGCCAGCTCGGCCGGCACCCGGAAGGTGACGGTGGCGGAGCCTCCGGCGGCGAGGTCGATCCGGGCGTAGGAGATGAGCCGCTGCACGGGCCGTACGACGCTCGCGACCGGGTCGTGCAGGTAGAGCTGCACGACCTCGGAGCCGTCACGGTCGCTCGTGTTGGTCACGCGCACCCGCACCTCCACCGTCTGGGAGAAGAGCTTGCCCGAGACGCCCAGGTCGCTCCACTCGAAGCTCGAGTAGGAGAGGCCGTGTCCGAACCAGTAGGCGGGTGTCGGGTCGAGGTTCGACACCCCGCTGCGCTGGGCGAGCGGGGCCGCCAGGTAGCTCGACGGCTGGGCGCCGGGTGCCGCCGGAACGCTCACCGGCAGACGACCGGAGGGGTTGACCCGCCCGCTCAGCACGCCCGCGAGCGCGGGGGTGCCCTCCTCCCCGAGGAAGAAGGCTTCGATCAGGGCGCCCGCCCGATCCGGGGCGGTGCCGAGGGCGTAGGGGCGTCCCGCGAGCAGCGCGACGACGGTGGGGGTTCCGGATGCGAGCACCGCGTCGAGCAGTTCCTGTTGCGCGCCGGGCAGCGCGAGCGATTCGGCGTCGCAGCCCTCGCCGCTCGTGCCCCGCCCGAAGAGCCCGGCGCGGTCGCCGAGCGCGAGGATCACGACGTCCGCGTCGCGGGCCGCGGCGACGGCCAACGGGATCTCGGCGGTCTCGCCCCCGTCGACGCTCGTGCCGCGCACGTGCACGAGGTCGGCATCCGGGAACTCCTCGCGCAGCGATTCGAGCAGCGTCGGAAGCACGATGCCGACGGGCGACTCGGGATGCTGCACCCCGACGTGCGCAGGGAACGAGTAGCAGCCGAGCACCGCGTAGGGGTCGTCGGCGTTCGGGCCGAGCACGGCGATGCGCCGGGGGGAGGCGAGCGGCAGCACGCCGTCGTTCTTCAGCAGCACGATCGCGCGCTCGGCGAGTCGGCCCGCGAGGGCACGGTTCTCGGCCGTGTCGAGGTCGACGCTGCCACGCAGGTCGGCGGCATCCCCCGCCGAGGCGAGGGCGGG
The DNA here is from genome assembly GCA_003243275.1 of Leifsonia xyli. Classification (GTDB taxonomy): domain Bacteria; phylum Actinomycetota; class Actinomycetes; order Actinomycetales; family Microbacteriaceae; genus Homoserinibacter. Next base: position 134,573 of record QFQR01000003.1, read on the forward strand.
CGGAACCGGCGACCACGCGGCATCGAGCAGGCCCAGCTCGATCTTCTGCGCGAGCACGCGCCGCAGGGCCGTGTCGACGACGGCCTCGTCGAGGCGGCCCGCGCGCACCTCGGCGGCGAGCGGCGCTCCGTAGGCGTGCACGGTGGGCAGCTCGACGTCGATGCCTGCCGTGAGCGCTGCGGCACCCGCCGCGCCCCAGTCGCCCGCCGCGGCCACGCCGTGCAGGCTCGCGAGGAAGCCGACCGCGAAGTAGTCGGCCACGACCGTGCCCGTGAAGCCCCACCTCTCCCGCAGCAGCTCGGTGAGGATCGAGCGGTCAGCCGCCGTGGGGATGCCGTCGAGGTCGGTGTAGGCGTTCATCACCGCGCGCACACCCCCCTCGCGGATCGCCATCTCGAACGGCGGCAGCAGCACATCCGCCAGCTCGCGGGGACCGATCGACACGGGCGCGAGGTTGCGGCCCGCCTTCGAGGCCGAGTAGCCGACGAAGTGCTTGAGGGTCGCGACGACCCCCGCGCGTTCGAGGCCCTGCACGTAGGCGGTGGCGATCGTGCCGACGAGGTACGGGTCCTCGCCGATGGTTTCCTCGACGCGGCCCCAGCGGGCGTCGCGCACGACGTCGAGCACCGGGGCGAGCCCCTGGTGCACGCCGACCGAGCGCATGTCGGCGCCGATGCGTCCCGCCATCTCGCGCACGAGGTCCGGGTCGAAGCTCGCGCCCCACGACAGCGGCACCGGGTAGGCGGTCGCCCCCCAGGTGGCGAAGCCGGCGAGGCACTCCTCGTGGGCGATCGCCGGGATGCCGAAGCGGCTCTCGGCCACGAGCCGCTCCTGGGTGCGCTGCAGCGAGCGCGCGCCCAGGGCGGGGTCGACGGGCGCCGTGCCGAACGGGCGGGTGAGCTGACCGAGCCCGGTCGGCAGCAGCTGCTCGATGTCGATGTCGGCGATCATCTCGTTCTGGTGCGGGGCGACCTCGCCGCCGTCCGCGGAGGCTCCCACCCAGATGCCGTAGAGCTGCGCGAGCTTCTCGTCGAGGGTCAGCTCGGCGAGGAGTGCGTCGACCCGTTCTGCGGTCGATTTCGAGGTGTCGCGCCAGACGGGGACGACACGGATGTCCACCGACATGACTACCCCTTCACCGCGCCCGTGAGACCGCTCACGATGCGGCCCTGCGCGAGCGTGAAGAACACGAGCGCCGGGATCATCGAGATGGTCGTGAAGGCCATCACCTTGGCGGTGTCCGAGGAGTACTGGGTCGCGAACGCCTGCGTGCCGAGCGGGAGCGTGGAGCTCGACGGGTCGCCGAGGATCAGCAGCGGCAGCAGGTAGGCGTTCCAGCTCGCGACGAAGGCGAGCACGCCCACCGTCACGAGGCCGGGCCCGGCGAGGGGCACCACGATCCGCCAGAAGAAGCCGAGCCGTCCGGCGCCGTCGATCGTGGCGGCATCCTCGAGCTCGGCGGGGATCGCCCGCAGGAACGGCACGAGGATGATGATCGTCGTCGGCAGCGCGAACGCCACCTGCGGGATGATGATGCCCCCGAGCTCGCCGAGCAGGCCGAGGCCCTTGATCATCGTGAAGAGCGGCACCACGGCGACGGTCAACGGGAACAGCAGACCCGCCGTGAAGAGGGTGAAGAGCGCGTCGCGGCCCTTGAACTCGTAGCGGGCGATGACGAACGCCGCGAGCACGCCGAGCAGGATGACGCCCGCCGTGGTGAAGAACGCGGAGATCGTGGAGTTGACGAGCTGCACCCAGAAGTTGCCGGAGGTGAGCACCGCGATGTAGTTGGTGATGACCCACGGGTCGGGCCAGGCGGCCGGGTTCTCGTTGATCTGCCCGGTCGTGCGGAAGCCGCCGATGATGAGGTAGACCACCGGCGAGATGGTCACGGCGATGCAGACGAGCGCGACGAAGTAGACGACGGGGGCTCCCCAGTCGAATCTCCGTCCGGCGTGCTGGCCGACGGTGGCTACGGTCGTGGTCGTCATGTCATGCCCTCCGGCCGACGGCGCCTTCGAAGTCGCGCCGCAGCACGTGACGCTGGTAGAGCAGCGCGAAGACGAGGGAGATCAGGAACAGGATCACGGCGACCGCGGAGCCGAAGCCGAGCTGTCCGCGCTGGAAGCCGTACTGCATCATGTAGGTCGCCATGGTGACGGTCGCGTTGATCGGTCCGCCCCCGGTGAGCACCCACACCATGTCGAAGAGTTGGAGCGATCCGATCATCGACAGGAACGCCCAGATGCGGATGGTGGGGCCGAGCAGCGGGATGGTGATGTGCCGCTGGATCTGCCACCAGCTGGCACCGTCGATCGAGGCCGCTTCGAAGAGCTCGTCGGGCACGCCCTGGAGTCCGGCGAGCATGAGCAGGATCGCGAAGCCGAGGTACTTCCAGCTGAGCACGAAGAAGAGGGTCCAGAACACGAAGCTCTGGTCGGCGAGCCAGAGCTGCTTCAGGCCCCCCAGCCCGAGCGATTCCAGCAGCGCGTCGAACGGCCCCTTCGGCTGCAGGATGAGTTTGAAGGCGAGCGCCGCCACGACTTCGCTGAGCACGTAGGGCACGAAGATGAGGGTGCGGATGAGGGTGCGCCCCCGCAGCGGGCGGTTGAGCAGCAGGGCGACGCCGATCGCGACGGGGCCCTGGATGAGCAGGGAGAGCAGCACGATCGCAAGGTTGTTGCCGATCGCCTTCAGGAAGGTCGGGTCGCTGAGCGCGCGCACGTAGTTGTCGATGCCGATGAAGCGCTCGAGCGGGCCGAGGCCGTTCCAGTTGAAGAAGCTGTACACCGCGGCCAGGCCGACGGGCACGATGACGAAGGTCACGTACACGATGAGGGCGGGGGCCGCGAAGCCCCAGACCAGCGCGAACGATCGGATGTCGAACCGCCTCTTGCGTGGGCGGGGACGGGCCGGGCCCGCGGTGGAAACCGCGGACCCGGCCGTGATGGTGCTGGTGGACATCAGTTCCGTTGCAGCTGTCGACTACAGCGTCGCCGCTGCGTCCTGCATGCCCTTCACGATGTCCTCCGGGCTGCCCTGGCCTCCGAAGAGAGCCACGATGCCGTCGTTCATCGCACCGCCGACGGTGGTGCCGTAGGCGGTGTCGAGCCAGAGCTGCACGTAGCTGGCCGACTGCAGGCCCTTGAGCACCTGCTGCAGGTTGACATCCTTCACCGACGCCTGAGCTGCGGGGAGCACCGGGATGCCGGCGCCGCTCTCGGCGAAGCGCTTCTGCACGCTTTCGGAGTCGATGTAGCTCAGCAGGTCGACGCACTCCTTGGGCGCCCACTTGGCGCAGGCGAATCCGTCGCCGCCGCCGAGGGCTGCGGTCGGGTCGCCGGCGGTGCCGGGGATGCCGGGGAAGTTGAACCAGCCGAGGAAGCTCGGCGGGGTCGCGTCGGCCTGGCCCTCGTCATCCTTCAGGATGCCGCCCATGACCCCGGGGTTCCAGTGGCCCATGAGCTCCATGGCGGCCTTGCCGGTGGCGAGCATGCCCGCCGAGGAGCCCGCGCCCTGCTGGGCGGAGGTGGCGAGGAAGCCGTCCTGGAAGGGGTTGGTGGCGATGAAATCCTTGAGGAGGTCACCGGCCTTCACGAAGCAGGGGTCGGAGAAGTCGAGCTTCGACTGGGCCTTCTTGAGCACATCGGGCGAGCACGACTTGAGCGCGAAGTTGTACCAGTAGTGCGCGGCCGGCCACTTGTCGCCCGCACCCACGGCGATCGGCGTGATGCCGGCGGCCTTGAGCTTGGAGACGGCGGCGTCGAGCTCGTCGAGGGTGGTCGGCGGGGTCGTGATCCCGGCCTCGGCGAACAGATCCTTGTTGTACCAGAAGCCTTCGATGCCGAACTGGAAGGGGAGGCCGTAGGTCTTCCCGTCGACCTGCCAGCCGGAGACGACCGGCCCGATCGCGTCGATGGTGTCCTTGGCGCTGTCGGAGATGTCCTGCACGTAGTCCGCCGCGACCTGGTCCTTGATCTCACCGCCGCCCCACGCCTGGAAGAGGTCGACGCCCGAGCCGGAGCGGAGGGCGTTGGGGATGAGGGTGCGCTGGAGCTCCTCGTTCTGGTAGCCCTCGACCTTGACGGTCACGTTGGGGTTGGCCTTCTCGAACTCCTTCGCCACGTCCTCCCACAGACCCTTCAGCGGGTCGGAGGTCGCGTTGGTCCACCAGGTGAGCGTGACTTTGCCGCCGTCTCCGCCACCGCTGTCGCCGCCGGACGAGCAGGCGGTGAGACCGCCGATCGCGAGGGCCGTCGCCGCAGCGACCGCCCCCACCCGAATGATCCGGGCTTTGTTCATCTTCGAACACCTCTCGAAAGTTTCGACGTCTGCGTCGAAAGTGATTGGGATGCCGCGATCATACGCAGGGGGCGCAATTGGCGTCAATAACAACAAAATAACGGTTGGGGGCCCAATTGCGGCTCGATCGTCGCGCGCGACGGAGGCCACGGGGCCGCCGTGGGCGCTAGGGTGTGCGACGTGGCAGCACTCGGAGACACCGTCGACTCCGTGCGGCGTCGAAACCTTTCGACGGTGCTCGAGCTCGTCCATCACGGGGGAGGGCCCTCGCGCGCCGACCTCACGGCGCTCACCGGTCTCAACCGCTCGACCATCGGTGCCCTCGTCGCCGAGCTGGTCGAATTGGGGCTCGTCGAGGAGAGCGACCCCTCCTCGACGAACCGCGTCGGGCGACCGTCGCGGCGGGTGCTTCCGGATGCGCGTCCCGCCGTCATCGCGGTGAACCCCGAGATCGACGCCGTCACGGTCGCCCTCGTCGGACTCGGTGCGCGAGTCGACCATCGGGTGCGCCGCGAGCTCGACCATGTGCCGACGCCGGAGGAGGCGGCTGCGGTCGTCGGCGAGGTCGTCGACGAGCTGCGCGCCGGCCCCGCACGCGACCGGCGTCTCATCGGGGTCGGCCTCGCGGTGCCGGGCCTCGTGCGCGCGAGCGACGGCGTCGTGCGCTGGGCGCCGCACCTCGGCTGGCGGGAGAGCTCGTTCGCGCGACTCGTGGAGTCGGTCGTGGCGCTCCCGACCGTCGCCGACAACGATGCGACGCTCGGTGCACTCGCCGAGCGGCTGTTCGGCGTCGGACGCGGCGTCGATCAACTCGTCTACCTCAACGGAGGTGCGAGCGGCATCGGCGGCGGCGTCATCATCAACGGCCAGCCGTACCGGGGGGCCCACGGCTACGCGGGCGAGTTCGGGCACAACCGACCCCGGCTCGACGATCCGGCCCACCGTGCGACCGTCGGCGGCACGCTCGAGGAGGAGGTGAGCCGCGCCCGGCTCCTCGAGATCCTCGGGCAGCGCACGCTCGACGAGCCGGAGTTCGAGGCGGCAGTGCTCGGCTCGACCGATCCGGCGTTGCGTGCCGAGCTCGCGCGGCAGCAGATCGTGCTCGGGGGTGCCCTCGGCAACGCCATCAACGTGCTCGGCCCGGAGCTGGTGGTGCTCGGCGGGTTCCTGGCGTCGCTGCTGGCATGGGATGCGCCCGCGCTCGACGCCGCCGTCGCAGCGCGTACGCTGCCGATCGCGGCGGAGGGCACCCGCATCCGTCCTGCGGCGCTGGGCCGCGACCGCCTGCTCATCGGCGCCGCGGAACTCGCGTTCGCGGGAGTGCTCCGCGATCCCGCCTCCGTCGCCGCCCAGCACCCCGTCCCGCCGGTCGCCTAGCCGCGCAGCGCCCCTTCCCGCAGGCGTCGTGTCCGCGCGGCACCCCCTTCCCGCTGGTTGAGTAGCCGCGTAGCGGCGTATCGAAACCCCCCCCGCACCCGCCGCCGCGTGGAGCCCACCGGGCAGAATGGTCGGATGCCCCCCGCATCCTCTTCCGACTTCCGCGACAGCGGCCTCGAGTTCGGCCCCGATTTCGTGATCGGCAGCGCCACCGCCAGCTACCAGATCGAGGGCGCCGCCCGTGAGGACGGCCGCGGCCCCTCCATCTGGGACACCTTCAGCCACACCCCCGGCCGGGTGTGGAACGGCGACACGGGTGACGTCGCCGACGACCACTACCACCGCTGGGAGGCAGACCTCGACCTGATGGCCGAGCTCGGCCTGCAGGCCTACCGCTTCTCGATCGCCTGGCCGCGCATCCAGCCGACCGGTTCGGGCGCGGTGAACCCGGCGGGGCTGGCGTTCTACTCGCGGCTCGTCGACGGGCTGCTGGAGCGCGGCATCCGCCCCATCGCGACCCTCTACCACTGGGATCTGCCGCAGGCGCTCGAGGATGCGGGCGGCTGGCCCGCGCGCGACACCGCGTACCGCTTCGCCGAGTACGCGGCCCGCACCGCCGAGGTGCTCGGCGACCGGGTGCACACCTGGACGACGCTGAACGAGCCGTGGTGCTCGGCCTATCTCGGCTACGGCTCGGGCGCGCACGCGCCGGGACGCACGGATGGCGCGGCCGCGCTCGCCGCCGTGCACCACCTGAACCTGGCGCACGGGCTCGCGGCCGAGGAGGTGCGGCGGGCGGCCACGAACGACCCCGAACTGTCGATCACGCTCAACCTGCACGTGATCCGGGGCGACGACTCCACCTCGCCTGAGGCGATCCGCCGCATCGACGCGCTCGCGAACCGGGCGTTCACGCATCCTCTGCTGAAGGGCGAGTACCCCGCCGATCTGCTCGATGACACCGCCGGCGTCACCGACTGGGCGTTCGTGCGCGACGGCGACCTCGCCGGGATCCAGCAGAGGATCGACGTGCTGGGGGTCAACTACTACTCGACCGTCACCGTGAAGATGTGGGATGGCGTGGGCGCGAAGGCGAACAACGACGGCCACAAGGATGTCGGCGGTTCACCCTGGCCGGGCAGCTCGGAGCTCGTCGAGTTCCTGCCGCAGGCGGGGCCGTTCACCGAGATGGGCTGGAACATCGCGCCCGACGGCCTCGAGGAGCTGCTGCTGTCGCTGCGCGACGAGTTCCCGACGCAGCCCCTCATGATCACCGAGAACGGTGCCGCGTTCGCCGACCGCGTGACGATGACGGATGCGGGACCGCGCGTGCACGACGCCGAGCGGGTCGACTACCTGAACCGGCACTTCACCGCCGCGCATCGTGCGATGCAGCAGGGCGTCGACCTGCGCGGCTACCAGGTGTGGTCGTTCATGGACAACTTCGAGTGGGGCTACGGCTTCTCGAAGCGGTTCGGCATCGTGCGCGTCGACTACGACACCCAGGAGCGCATCCCGAAGGACTCCGCACTCTGGCTGCGCGAGTTGCTCGCGACGCGCCGCACCCCGGGTTCCGACTTCCGCCCCTGAGCCCCGCGACCCGCACCCCACCACCTCCTCACCCGCGAACCGCAGGCGCATCCCGTCGAGAGGGCGCGATCCGTTGTTCCCGGGCGGGGGAACCACGGATCGCGCCCTCTCGACGCGTGAGCTCCCGCAGCGCGACGGCGGGCGGCGCCCGACGCTTCGCTGCAACGTTGTAGAGTGTCGCGCGTGGCGGCCACACTGCACGATGTCGCGAGGCTCGCCGGGGTCTCGATCAAGACCGTGTCCAACGTCATCAACGACTATCCGCACATCCGTCCGGCCACACGCGAGAGGGTGGAGGCGGCGGTCGCCGAACTCGGCTACCAGCCGAACCTCTCGGCGCGCAGCCTGCGCTCGGGCCGCACCGGCGTCATCGCGCTCGCCCTTCCGGAGCTGGGCCTCAGCTATTTCGCCGAACTCGCGGATGCCGTCATCCGTTCCGCCGAACAGCGCGGCCTGACGGTGACGATTGAGCACACCGGCGGCGACCGCGAACGCGAGCTCGAGGTGCTGCGGAGCCCCCGCCGCAAGCTCAGCGACGGTCTGATCTTCAGCCCGCTCGGGATGGGGCAGGATGACGTCGAGCTCACCTCGGTGGGCTATCCGCTGGTGTTGCTCGGCGAGCGCATCTTCGGCGGCACCGCCGACCACGTGACGATGCAGAACGTCGAGGCGGCTCGCGCCGCGACCGACCATCTGCTGGCTCTCGGGCGTCGCCGCATCGCGGTGGTGGGCGCGCACGAGGGCGAGGTGATCGGCTCGGCGGGTCTGCGCCTGCGCGGCTATCGGGAGGCGCTCGAGGCGGCCGGTGTGCCGTTCGATCCCGAGCTGCTCGGCTACACCGAGCTGTGGCACCGCGCGAACGGTGCGACCGCGATGCGTGCGCTGCTCGATCGTGGGGCGCGCTTCGACGCCGTCTTCGGTCTCAACGACACCCTCGCGCTCGGCGCGATGCGGGTGCTGCAGGAGGCGGGGCGCGTGGTGCCGGATGACGTGGCGGTGCTCGGCTTCGATGACCTCGACGAGGCGCGGTATTCGCTCCCGAGCCTGACGACCATCGATCCGGGGCGCGAGCAGATCGCCCGCACCGCGGTCGAGGCCCTCGTCGAGCGGATCGCCGCTCCGGAGTCCGCGAGTCGTGAGATCTTCGCCGATTTCCGCCTCGTCGAACGCGAGTCGACTCCCGCGCAGTCCTGAGGTGCGGCGCGCGCATCCGTCGGCGGGTCTTGACAACGCGCGAAGGGCTCGGCAAGAATCTCTACAACGTTTACTTTCTAACGTTGTAAATCAGTTTCAGCACCACAGGCCGGATGGGCTGGTCCACGGATCGAGGGAGATTCGCGAGGGGCATGGATGCCCCGACCGAAACCCTCCGCCGTCTCCCGCCCGCTTCGGATGCACGACAACGACGTCCCACAACACCTTCCGAAGGGAACCCACACAGTGAAGAAGAAGCTCGCACTGGCCGCCGTATCGGCCGTCGCGATCACCACGCTGCTCGCCGCCTGCTCGCCCGGCGGAAGCAGCAATCCGAGCGGCAACCCCGCCGGCGCCTCAAGCTGCACCAACACCATCACCAAGACCGACCTCCCGGTGGTCACCGTCTGGGGCTGGTACCCCAACATGGACAAGGTCGTCGACAACTTCAACGCCGGCAACGACGAGGTGCAGGCCTGCTGGACCAACGTCGGCCAGGGCAACGACGAGTACGACAAGTTCCAGACCGCCATCTCGGCCGGCACCGGCGCACCCGACGTGATCATGCTCGAGGCCGACCGCATCCCGAACTTCGTCGTGCAGAAGGCGCTCGTCGACATCTCGGGCCTCGGCTACGACAAGGTCAAGGACAACTTCAGCGCCGGTGCCTGGAAGGACGTCTCGGTCGGCTCGGCCGTCTACGGTGCCCCCGTCGACGGCGGCCCGATGGCGATGATCTACCGCACCGACGTCTTCGAGAAGTACGGCATCACCGCGCCCACCACCTGGGACGAGTACGCCGCCGCTGCCGCCAAGGTGAAGGCTGCGGGCGGCCCCAACTTCGGCGACGTCGGCGCGAACGTGCCGGCCGTGTTCATGGCCCTCACGATCCAGGCAGGTGCCAAGCCCTTCGTCTACGACCCCGCCAAGCCCGAGCAGATCGGCATCAAGGTCAACGACGACGCCTCCAAGAAGGTGCTCGACTACTGGGCCGACCTCGTGAAGCAGGGCGTCGTGGGCACGCAGGACCAGTTCACCCCGGAGTACATCTCGGGTGTCGTGGGCGGCGACTACGCCACCTACATCTCGGCGGCGTGGGCACCCGGCTACCTCACGGGCGCGGGCGTCGGATCGGGTGAGGATGCCGGCAAGTTCGCCGTCGCCCCCCTGCCGCAGTGGAACACGAGCGACCCGGTGTCGGTCAACTGGGGCGGCTCCGCGTTCTCGGTGACCGCGCAGTCGGCGCAGGCCGAGAACGCGGCGAAGGTCGCCTTCGGTCTCTACGCGGATGACGCCTCGCTCAAGGACGGCTGGGAGAACCAGATCATCTTCCCGCTCAACAAGAACGTGCTCACCTCCGACGAGTTCGTGAACGCGAAGGTCGGCTTCTTCAACGGCCAGCAGGCGAACAAGGAGGTCTACGTGCCTGCCGCGGACGCGTACCAGGGCTTCACCTACAGCCCCTTCGCGTCGTTCTACTACGCCTCGTTCACCGAGGCGCTCGCCTCGATCAACTCCGGTGAGCAGACCGGCTCGCAGGCGGCCGATGCGCTTCAGAAGAAGCTCGTCGACTACGCCAAGGAGCAGGGCTTCACCGTCACCGAGTAGGCGCGGAGCGTCCGGGTCGGCCCTCACGGGTCGACCCGGGCCTCCCTCACCGCAAGGATTCCTCCATGACCGCAACGCTCGCCGCGCCGCCGAAGCCGCGTGCCGGCATCGCCCGCGCCAAGCGCCGCCGCACGACGATCGGCTGGCTCTTCGTCGCCCCCTTCGCCGTCGTCTTCGCCGTCTTCCTCGTCGCGCCGCTCGGCTACGCCTTCTATCTCTCGCTCTTCAAGAAGGCCCTGATCGGCGGCACCCAGTTCGTCTGGTTCGACAACTACCTGAAGGCCTTCACGGACGAGAACTTCCTCAACGGCATCTGGTTCGTCATCCGCTTCTCGATCGTGCTGATCCCGCTGCAGATGGCGGTGTCGCTCGTGATCGCACTCATCCTGGATGCCGTCACGACCCGGTTCGCCCGCTTCTCGCGGCTGATGATCTTCCTGCCCTACGCGATCCCGGCGGTCATCGGCGCCCTCATGTGGGGCTTCCTCTACTCGAAGAACTTCGGGCCGCTCGGCGAGATCTTCGGCCTCTTCGGCGCGACGGCCCCCGACCTGCTCAGCAAGAATCTGATCTTCTTCGGCCTGTTGAACGTCGTCACCTGGCAGTGGGCCGGGTACTACATGATCATCCTCTACGCGGCCCTGCAGGGCATCGACCCCGCGATCTACGAGGCCGCACGCATCGACGGCGCCAACTCCTGGCAGATCGCCGTGCGCATCAAGGTGCCGATGATCGCCAACTCGCTGCTGCTCATCCTGGTGTTCGCCCTCATCGGCACGCTGCAGTTCTTCAACGAACCGATGATGCTGAAGTTCCTCGCCGCCGGGTCGATCGGTCCCGACTTCACGCCCAACATGTACGCCTACCAGCAGGCCTTCGCGCTCGCGAACTTCAACTACGGCTCCGCGATCTCCTTCGCGCTCGGCTTCGTGGTGTTCCTCTGCGTCTACATCTTCTTGGCGGCCACCCGCCGCCGCGGGGGGTTCCTCAAGTGAGCACACAGACCGAACTCATCGCGACCGGCGGACGTCCGGCGCGGCGTCCGGCCCGGCGGCACATCGGCGCGCAGCTCTTCCTCGGCTTCCTGCTCGTGTACTTCCTGGTGCCGTTCTACTGGATCCTCGTCAACTCCTCGAAGGATGCGGCGGGGCTGTTCGGCGGCGGCAGCGCGCTCTGGTTCGCCGACAACGTCGACTACCTCGGCAACCTGCAGCAGCTGTTCACCTACAACGGGGGCATCTACCTGCAGTGGATCGGCAACTCGGCCTTCTACGCGCTCACCGGTGGCGTCGGCGCGACGGTGCTCGCGGTGCTGGCCGGGTACGGCTTCGCCAAGTTCGCGTTCCGCGGACGCGAGTTCACCTTCGCGCTGCTGCTCGGATCCGTCATGGTGCCGCTCACGGCGCTCGTCATCCCGACGTTCATCATGCTGTCGCAGCTGAACCTCACCAACACGGTGTGGGCCGTGATCCTGCCCTCGCTGCTGAACCCGTTCGGCGTCTACCTCATGACGGTGTTCGCGCGGGATGCGGTGCCCGACGAGCTGCTGGATGCGGCCCGGGTCGACGGCGCGGGGGAGTTCCGCATCTTCGTGCAGGTGGCGGTGCCGCTCATGCGGCCCGTGATCGTGACGGTGCTGCTGCTGTCGATCGTCGCCACCTGGAACAACTTCTTCCTGCCGTTGGCCATGCTGCAGAACAACCGGCTGTTCCCCGTGACCGTCGGAATCAACCAGTGGCAGAGTCTCGCCGCCGCCAACAACGGCGGGGGAACCTCGCTCTGGAGCCTCATCATCATCGGTTCGCTCGTCTCGATCGTGCCGCTCGTCATCGCGTTCCTGTCCCTGCAGCGGTATTGGCAGGGCGGACTCTCCCTGGGAAGCCTCAAGTGATCTCTGCCCGTCTCACCCTCGATCCGAAGCGCCGTATCGGTGCCGTCGACCGCAAGCTCTTCGGCGGCTTCGTCGAGCACCTCGGCCGGCACGTCTACGACGGCATCTACGAGCCCGGCCACCCGAGCGCGGACGCCGACGGCTTCCGGCAGGATGTCATCGAGCTCGTGAAGGAGCTCGGTGTCTCGACCATCCGCTACCCGGGCGGCAACTTCGTCTCGGGCTTCCGCTGGGAGGACTCGGTCGGGCCGCGCGAGCAGCGCCCGCGGCGTCTCGACCTCGCCTGGCATTCCACCGAGACCAACGAGGTGGGCATGCACGAGTTCGCCGGCTGGCTCGAGAAGGTCGGTTCCGAGCTGATGCTCGCGGTGAACCTCGGCACCCGCGGGGTGGCGGAGGCGCTCGACCTGCTCGAGTACTCCAACATCCGCGGGGGCACGGCGCTCAGTGATGCGCGTCGCGCGCACGGCCGTGAGCAGCCGTTCGGCGTGCGGATGTGGTGCCTCGGCAACGAGATGGACGGCCCGTGGCAGCTCGGTCACCGCTCGGCCGAGGACTACGGCAAGATCGCCACCCAGACCGCCAAGGCGATGCGCCAGCTCGACCCCGACCTCCAGCTCGTCGTCTGCGGTTCGTCGTCGCGCGAGATGCCCACGTTCGGCGCCTGGGAGCGCACCGTGCTCACCCACAGCTACGACGACGTCGACTACATCTCATGCCACGCCTACTACGCGGAGAAGGACGGCGACCGCGCGGGCTATCTCGCATCCGGCGTCGACATGGACCTCTTCATCGAGGAGGTCGTGCGTGCGGCCGACGAGGTGCGTGCGGCGCGCGGCAGCGAGAAGACGATCGAGATCTCCTTCGACGAGTGGAACATCTGGTACATCGACCGCTACCACGACGAGGACAAGGCCACCGGCATCGACAACTGGCCGATCGCTCCGCGCATCCTCGAGGACCGCTACTCGGTGCTGGATGCCGTGGTGTTCGGCAGCCTGATGATCTCGCTGCTCAAGCACGCCGACCGGGTGACGAGCGCGTCGCTCGCGCAACTGGTGAACGTGATCGCGCCGATCATGACCGAGCCGGGAGGGCCGGCGTGGCGGCAGACCACCTTCTTCCCCTTCGCGACCACCTCACGGCTGGCCCGCGGCACGGCGCTCCGGCTCGAGCTCGAGGTGCCGAGCTACGACACCGCGAAGTTCGGGGCTGTGCCGCTCGTCGACGCGGTCGCGACGCACGACGCGGATGCGGCGGCCGCCGCGGTGTTCCTCGTGAACCGTTCGCTGACGGATGCGGTCACGGTCTCCGTCGACCTCGCGGCCCTCGGCGCCGCCTCGGTGGTGTCGGCGCTCACCCTCGCCGACGCCGACCTCGACGCCGCGAACACGCTCGCCGACCCCGAGCGGGTCGGTCTCACCTCGAACGACTCCGCGGCGCTCGAGGGGGGCGTGCTCACGATCGAGTTGCCGCCGGTCTCCTGGACGGCCGTCGAGCTCGCGGTCTGAGGCGCGTATCGAGACCCCCGCCCCCGATCGGTGAAACGTCATACACTGGAGGGGCAGAGCGGCGTCGCCGCTCTTTCCTTTTCTCCTCCCGCACCATCCGAGGTCTCACCCATGTCTGCAGTCGTGCATCCCGGCGATGCGCTCTCGCGCGCCGAGCGGCTGACCTACATCCTGGTGCTGGGCGCGCTCACCGCTCTCGGTCCGTTCACGATCGACCTCTACCTGCCGGCCCTGCCGACCCTCGAGAAGGAGCTGGGCGCCCCGACGGCGCTCGTGCAGCTGACGCTCACCGCCACGATGGTCGGCTTCGCGCTCGGCCAGCTCTTCGTGGGTCCGCTCTCCGACCAGATCGGCCGACGGCGTCCGCTGCTCGTGGCGACGGCCGTGCACATCCTGGCGTGCCTGGGCGCGGCGCTCGCGCCCGATCTGCTCTGGCTCAGCATCGCGCGGGTGTTCCAGGGCGTGGGCGCGGCGGCCGGTGGTGTCGTGGCGATGGCGATGGTGCGCGACCTGTTCGGCGGCTACCCGCTGGTGCGGATGCTCAGCCGGCTCGCGCTCGTGTCGGGCCTCGCCCCGGTGCTCGCCCCCGTCATCGGCTCGCAGCTGCTGCTCGCCGTCGACTGGCGGGGCCTCTTCGTGTTCCTCGCCGGCTTCGGCTTCCTGGTGCTCATCGCGAACGCGATCTTCCTGCGGGAGACGCTGCCGGATGCGGCACGCCATGTGCGGGGCCACTCGACCGTCGGCCAGCGCTACAGCGCCCTCTTCCGCGACCGGATCTACGTGGGTGCCGTCATCATCGCCGGTGCCAACTTCTCGGCCCTGTTCGCCTACCTCTCGAGCTCCTCGTTCCTGTTCCAGGACGTGTACGCGCTGAGCGCCCAGGAGTACGGGCTGCTGTTCGGCATCAACTCCCTCGCCGTGATCGGCGGGGTCCAGGCCTCGAGTCGGCTGCAGAAGCACCTCGGTCCGCAGTGGATCATCGCGGGTGCCACGGTGCTGCAGCTGGTGTCGGCGGCCACGATCATCGTGCTCGACGCATCCGGGGCGGGGTTCCTGGGCATCACGATCCCGTTGTGGTTCTTCATCCTCGGATGCGGCTTCAACTTCCCGGCGATCTCGGCGCTCGCCCTCGTGCGGCACGGGCACGAGGCCGGCACCGCCGCATCCGTGCTCGGTGCAGCGAACTTCGGTGTCGCGGGCATCGTCTCGCCGATCGTGGGGCTGTTCGCGATCACGAACGCGATCCCGATGGCCGCGGTCATGGTGATCGCGATCGTCATCGCCATCGTCGTGCTGTGGACCGTGGTGCGCCCGCGCACCGTGCCCCCGCTCGAAGCCTGAGGGGTCGCCCCAGGCTTCCGGGTTACCGTGGGCGGATGGAGAACCGGCCGCTCATCTCGCGCCGACGGTACGTGATCGCGGGCGGTGTGCTCGTCGCGTTGACGCTCGCGCTCGGGGTGCTCATCGTGCTGCGCGACACGGTCCGCCTCGACGAGGCGTGGATGTCGGAGGTGCTCGAGTGGCGCGACCCGCTCGGTGAGCGGATCAGCCTGGTCTTCGACTTCCTCGGCGGAGGCTGGTTCGCGATCTTCGCCGTGCCGCTCGGGGTGGGCGCCGCCTTCGTGCTCGCCCGCCGGCCCTGGTCGGCTCTCGTCTTCGTGCTCGTCTCCGCCCTCACCGCCGTCATCTGCCAACTGCTCAAGGCGCTGTTCGACCGGGCTCGCCCCGAGCAGATCCTGCTCCCGCTCGACAACGGGGCCTTCCCCTCCGGCCATGTCGCGAACGCCGCCGTCATCGCGGTCGGCCTGGGCCTGCTGCTCGGCCGTGTCTGGGTGTGGGTGCTCGGCGCGCTCTACGTCGTCGCGATGTCGTTCAGCCGCACCTACCTCGGCGCGCACTGGCTCACCGACACCCTCGGCGGTGCTCTTCTCGGTGCGGGCGTCGCGCTGCTGGTGTGGTGCCTGCTGCTGCCGAGGTTGCGGCGGGAGCCGCTGCCGCGCGGGTCGGGCCGGGGACTGCCGAAGGAACCGGCGTCGACCTGAGCTGACCCGCAAAGGGTGCCGCCGCTGCCGCTCGCGCACTAGCCTCGACCCATGAGAATCCTCCTGGTGGGGGCGGGCGGTGTCGGCGATGCCATCGCCAAGATCGCAGCCCGCCGCGACTTCTTCGAGACCATCGTCGTGAGCGACTACGACCCCGCCCGCGCCGAGCGCACGCTCCGCTGGATCGAGGCGAAGCACGGACCCCAGGGCGGGCGCTTCGTCGCGGCCCGGATCGACGCATCCGACCCCGAGAACGTCGCCGCGGTCGCGCGCGAACACGGCGCGACCCACGTCATGAACGCGGTCGAGCCGAAGTTCGTGCCGACGATCTTCGCGGGGGCGCTCGCCGCGGGCGCCGACTACCTCGACATGGCGATGAGCCTCTCCGAGCCGCACCCCGAGAACCCGTACGCGGAGACGGGCGTGAAGCTCGGCGACGACCAGTTCGCACAGGCGCCCGACTGGGATGCCGCCGGTCGCCTCGCCCTCGTCGGCATGGGGGTCGAGCCGGGCCTCTCGGATGTCTTCGCCCGCTACGCAGCCGACGAGCTCTTCAGCGAGATCGACGAGCTCGGCACCCGCGACGGCGCGAACCTGGTGGTGCGCGACGACGCAGGCAACGAGATCTTCGCCCCCTCGTTCTCCATCTGGACGACCATCGAGGAATGCCTCAACCCGCCCGTCATCTGGGAGAAGGACCGCGGCTGGTACACGACGCCTCCGTTCTCCGAGCCCGAGGTGTTCGAGTTCCCGGAGGGGATCGGCGCGGTCGAGTGCGTCAACGTCGAGCACGAGGAGGTGCTCCTCATGCCCCGCTGGGTCGACGCGAAACGCGTCACCTTCAAGTACGGGCTGGGCGAGGAGTTCATCGGCGTGCTCCGCACCCTCAACCTGCTCGGCCTCGACAAGACGGCACCCCTCCGTGTGCGCTCCGCGAACGGGCCGGTCGAGGTCGCCCCGCGTGACGTCGTCGCGGCGGCCCTCCCCGATCCGGCGACCATCGGACCGCGGATGACGGGCAAGACCTGCGCGGGCCTCTGGGTCACCGGCACGGGAACCGACGGCGCACCGCGCGAGGTCTACCTCTACCACGTGAGCGACAACGAGTGGACGATGGCCGAGTACGAGAGCCAGTGCGTCGTCTGGCAGACCGCCCTCAACCCGGTGATCGCGCTCGAACTGCTCGCCACCGGCGTCTGGTCGGGAACCGGCGTGCTCGGTCCCGAGGCGTTCCCGGCCGTCCCGTTCCTCGAACTCATGGCGAAGCCGGTGGCCGAGGGCGGGTACGGCCAGGCGTGGGGCCTCGAGGATCGCGCGGCGAGCTGAGGCAGGCCGCGTGGACTCCGCCATCCGGCGCTACCGCGGCGATGATCTGACCCGGCTGCGCGAGATCTGCGTGCTCACCGGGGCTGCCGGATCGGATGCCACCGGCCGCTGGTCGAGCGACGAGCTGCTTCCCGACCTCTACCTCGAGCCCTATGTGACGGCCGCCCCCGAATGGGCCTGGGTCGTCGACGAGGGCGACGGTCCGATCGGCTACCTCGTGTCGGTGCCGCGCACCGAGAGGTTCGTGAGGTGGTGGCGGTCGAAATGGTCGCCGTGGTTCGCCGATCGCTATCCGCGTCCGCACGAGCCGTATTCGGCCGAGGAGCAGCTCGTGCGGCGCGGCTACGACCCGGAGCTGATCACCATCCCCGAGCTCGACGAGTACCCCGCGCACTTCCACATCGACCTGCTCCCTGCGGCCCAGCGACGCGGCTACGGGCGCGCCCTCATCGAGGCGGTGCTCATCCCGGCGCTCGCGAAGGCGGGCGTGCCGGGGGTGCACCTCGTCGTGGACCCGGAGAACGCCGCGGCGGGCGCCTTCTACGAGGCGGTCGGCTTCACTCCGCTGCCGTCGTCGACCACCGCCATGCCCGTGCTCGGCCGGTGGATCCCGCCGCGCTCATAGGAAGCGGACGGGCAGGCCGAGCAGGCCCATGATCCAGACGGCCGCGGCGAGCGCCACCAGCAGCGCCACGGTGCAGATCGCGACCTGGAGCGGGCGGCGGTTCTCGAACCAGTAGATCGCGCCGGGGTAGTTGCGGAAGAAGTCGCGCATCGACATCGGCTCGGCGATGTCCTCGACCGGCACGGGCAGGGCGGCCGCGAGCGCACGGAGGTCGGCGTCGTGCCAGAAATTGCCGCGCATCCGGAACACCCGCCGCCCGTTCTCGCCCATCACCAGCAGCTGGATCACGGGGTCGGGTGCCGCGCCGAGGTGGGTCGGCACGAGCAGCACCCTGCGCACCTCGGCGAGCGGCACGCGCACGGTCGGGGTGAAGATCCCGTTGCCGCGGAGCTCGTCGGCGGTGACCTCGCAGAACACGCTCAGTTGCCGCCACAGCAGCAGCAGGCCGATCACGATCACCGCGAGGTGCGTGATCGCCACCACCCAGAGACCCCCGCGCGTCGAGGCGAACCAGTAGGCGACCGCGAAGATCGGCGTCGTCCCGAGCAGGATCGCCGCGAAGGCGTTCCCGAGCAGCGAGTACTTCGGCCGCACCCGGATGCGCACCCCCCGCGTCTCGTCCGCTGCCGCCGTCACCGCACCAGGCTAGGCCACAGCGGCTCGCGCGCGCCGTCGGCTAGCGTTGCCGCATGTCTCCTGCAGCGGTCGACCCCGTCGCCGAACCGGTCGCGGCGCTGACCCTCACCGGCCTCGTCAAGCGCTTCGGCGGGGTCGTCGCCGTCGACGGGATCGAGCTCGCGGTGCCCACCGGTTCCTTCTACGGGCTCGTCGGGCCGAACGGTGCGGGCAAGACCACGACCCTCTCGATGGCGACCGGGCTGCTCCGACCCGACGCGGGGACCGCATCCGTGCACGGTGTCGACGTCTGGACGGATCCGGTGGCGGCGAAGCGGATGATCGGCAACCTCGCCGACGGGGTGCGGCTGTTCGACCGCCTCACCGGTGAGCAGCTCATCACCTACACCGGCCTGCTGTTCTCGCTCCCGCGCGAGGAGGTCGCCGCCCGCACGGCCGACCTGCTGCAACTGATGGACCTCGGCTCCTCGGCCGGGGTCGCGGTCGCCGACTACTCGGCGGGCATGACCAAGAAGGTCGCGCTCGCCTGCGCCCTCGTGCACGCGCCGCGCCTGCTCGTGCTCGACGAGCCCTTCGAATCGGTCGACCCGGTCTCGGCCGCCAACATCGAAGACGTGCTGCGCTCCTACACGGCCAGCGGCGGCACCGTCATCGTCTCCAGTCATTCGATGGATCTCGTGCAGCGGATGTGCGATCACGTCGCGATCATCTCCTCCGGCCGGGTGCTCGTCGCGGGCACCCTCGACGAGGTGCGGGGGGATGCGACCCTGCAGGACCGCTTCCTCCAGCTCGTCGGCGGACGCGTGCACTCGGAGGGGCCGGCGTGGTTGCGACAGTCCTGAGGCTCAGGTACCGCATCCTCGGCAACATGCTCACGCGGAGCGTCTGGCAGCTCGTGGGTTTCGTGTTCGGGGCGATCGGCGCGGCCGGCGGCCTCCTGATCGCGACGGTCGGGCTGGTCGTGATCGGTGCGTCGGGGCTCGATGCGGTTCGCGGCGTCGTGACGGTCGGCGGGGCGCTGCTCGTGGTCGGCTGGAGCGTCGCGCCGCTCGTGGCCGGAGGCGTCGACACGACGATCGAGGCGGAGCAGCTCGCGCCGTTCCCGATGTCGACGCGGCGCATCATGCTCGCGCTGACCGTCGTGGGACTCGCGGGCATCCCCGGTATCGCCACCTCGCTCGGCACGGTGGGCGCGCTCGCCGCGTGGGGCCGCTGGCCGGTCGCTCTCCTCGCGGCGCTCGTCTGCCTGCCGCTCGGTGTGCTCAGCTGCGTCATCGCCTCGCGCACCGTCGCCTCGTTCTCCACCCGCGGCGCAGGGCGCCTCGGCAACATCCTCGCTCTCGTGCTGTTCTCCCTGTTGGTGCTCGCCGGGCCGATCACGACCGGGCTGCTGGGGCTCATCGGCGCCGGCTCCGGCATCCAGGACCGGATCGGCGCGGTCGTCACGGGCGTGTCCTGGACCCCGGTGGGAGCGATCTGGGCCGTTCCCGGCGACCTCGCCGCGGGGGCCTATGCGACCGGCATCCTGAAGCTGCTCATCGCCCTCGCGACGCTCGCGGTGCTCTGGCTGCTGTGGCGGCGCAACGTGGTCGCGGCGTCCGCGTCGCCGCGTCGCCGCGTCGCGGCCGGGCGCGCCGGACGACTCGGCTGGTTCGGGCTCGCCCGCACCGGCGGCGTCGGGGCGACCTGGGCGCGCTCGCTGCGCTACTGGCTGAGCGATCCGCGCTACCTGCGCAACCTGGTGATCGTCGCGCTGCTTCCGGTGCTGTTCGCGTTCGCTCTCGGTGGGCGCACCGATTCCACACAGTTCGCCTTCGCGGTGCTGCTGCCGGCGTTGTTGCTGGGGCTCGTGCCGTACGCCGACGTGTCCTACGACGGCACGGCGTTCGCCTCGGTGCTCGCGACCGGCGTCCGGGGCCGCGACGACCGGGCGGGCAGGCTGCTCGGTGCCGCGAGCGCCGCCGTGCCGCTCGTGATCGTCGTCACCACCGTCACGGTCGGGCTCTCGGGCCGCTGGCTGCTGCTGCCGGCGATTCTCGGATGCGGAGTCGGCGCGGTGCTCGCAGGCCTCGGCATCTCGGCCGTGAGCTCGGCGCACCTGGTGATCCCGGTGCCGGCCTCGGGTGACAACGCCTTCAAACGGGTGCCGGGGCAGAGCTTCTGGGTGGGGTTCGCGCTCATGGGCTTCACGCTGCTCGCGGGGGTTTTCGTCGTGCCGGCTCTCGTGCTGGCGATCCTGGCCGCGCTGCAGGACTCGGCGGTGCTGTCGTGGCTCGCGCTGCTGGTCGGCCTCGGGGTCGGGGTCGGGGTCGCCCGGGCGGGCGTCGTGATCGGCGGTCGCCACTTCGACCGCACCGGCCCGCTGCTGCTGGCCCGCATCCGCGCGACCGCCGGCTACTGAGCGCGTCGCAGAAGCAGGACGAATCGCGGCGTCCGCGTCGTCGGCGGTCGCCGGCGCACAGATCCTCCTGCTTCTGCAACGCTCCTCCCCAGACCGGGCCGTCCTGCGAGATCCCACGATCGTGCTCCCGGCCCGACCGGCGCCCCTCGCGGCGGAGGATCCTCGCCGTATGCACCCGGATTCACCTCGACTCGTCCGCAGCCGGCGGCTGAAGAGCCACGGCTGGACGGACCGGGACATCCGCGCGGCCGTCGACCAGGGACGGCTCATCCGTGTGCGAGCGGGCGCCTTCTGCCCTCCCGACGCGGATCCGGCTGTGCTCGCCGCCGCGCGGGAGCGCGGGCGTCTCTGCTGCGTCTCGGAGCTCCGACGGCTCGGCGTCTTCGTGATGGAGCACGCCGAACTGCACATCCACGTCGTCCCGACGGCGGCGCGACTCTCCGAGACACGGGCGGCCCGTCGGCACCGGCGCCATCTGATCCGGGAGCCCGATCCCGACGCACTGTGCGTCGAGCCGATCGACGCCGTCCGCGATGCGGTCATCTGCCAGCAGCCTCGAGCGGCGATCGCGACCATCGACTCCGCGCTGCACGAAGGGGTGCTGCGGCTCGATGAACTCGACGAGCTGTTCTCGTCGCTGCCCCGCAGATTCCGCCGTCTTCGTCGCCTCCTGGATCACCGAGCCGAGTCCGGCCCCGAGAGCCTGATGCGCATCATCCTCCGTTCTCTCGGCTGCCGCGTCGAGGTGCAGGTGCAGATCGAGGGGGTCGGCAGGGTCGACTTCCTCGTCGACGGCTGGCTCATCGTGGAGTGCGACAGCGAGGCCCACCATTCGAGCTGGCGTGCCCAGAAGCGGGATCGACGGCGCGACCTGGCGGCGGCCGAGCGGGGGTACGCGAGCTTTCGGCCGATTGCCGAAGACATCATGTGGCACGCCGATCAGGTGCGGGCAGCGATCCAGGGGCTGCTCGCGACGCGGAGAGCGCGTCGGGCCTAGCCGGTACGTCCCGACTCCGCTGTCACGGAAGCAGGAGAGAACTGCGGTCGGCCGCCGCGACTGCGACAGGACGGGCGATTCGTCCTGCTTCTGCAACACCCGAAGAAGAAGGCCCCACCCCGAGGGGCAGGGCCTTCACAACGCGGAGGATGGGGGATTCGAACCCCCGAGGGCTTTCACCCAACACGCTTTCCAAGCGTGCGCCATAGGCCACTAGGCGAATCCTCCTGGCGAGGACCCCCCGCGCACCCGCCAGAGCCCGGTTACCCTTGCTGCGTTTCCGCCCTGGGGGAGTTGGCCTGGATGGCGCCACGCGGGGAGCCGCCGGACAGTCTACCGGCTTCCGACCTCGCGGGGCGCCGCGGGCCACCGCCTCGCCGCCGCGAGCGGCGCGGGAACAGCAGGAACAGCGCGATCAGCAGGTAGCCGACGACCGCCGTCGCGGGGAGGAAGAAGCCGAGCACGATGAAGACGCCGTAGCCCGCGAGACTCGGGGTGAGGCGCCCGGTGAGGAGAGCGAGCTCCGCAGGCTCTGCATCGCGGCGCACGAGCTTCGCCCGCAACGCGTAGCGCCAGAGCGCGGAGAGCAGCAGTGCGCACAACAGCAGGGTGAGTCCGTAGACGACCGCGGCCACCGGCTCGGCGCTCGTCCCGTTGTACTCGGAGAGCAGCCGGGTGGTGAACGGCAGCAGGCACACGAAGAACAGGAGGGCGAGGTTGAGGCGGAGGAAGCCGGCGTTCGTCGTCTCGAGGTACTCGGTGATGGCGTGGTGGCCGATCCAGATCGCGCCGATCGTCGTGAAGCTCACCAGGTAGCCGAGGTATCCGGGCCACTCCTCGACGATCGCCTGCCACAGGTTGTGCACGGATGCGGGGGTTTCCGGGATCGCGAGGTCGAGCACGAGGAGGGTGATCGCGATCGCGAGCACACCGTCGCTGAAGGCCTCCATCCGGCTCTTCCCCTGGTGCCGGTGGGGGGTTGTCGTGTTCGCGCTCTCGCCCACGCGCGAATCCTCCTCCCGAGGCGCTTCGGGATCAAGCCCGGCCGGTCGGCGTCGGTCGCGCCGACTACTCTGGACGCGTGGTCACCGCCCTCTACCGTCGCTACCGACCGGAGACGTTCGCCGAGCTCATCGGCCAGGCGCAGGTGACCGATCCGCTGCGCACGGCGCTGCGCACCGACCGCGTCGGCCACGCCTACCTCTTCTCGGGTCCCCGTGGATGCGGCAAGACGACGAGCGCGCGCATCCTGGCCCGCTGCCTGAACTGCGCCCAGGGCCCCACCGACACCCCCTGCGGCACCTGCCCGAGCTGCGTCGAGCTGGCCCGCGACGGGGGCGGCTCGCTCGACGTGATCGAGATCGACGCCGCGAGCCACAACGGTGTCGACGACGCCCGCGACCTGCGCGACCGCGCGGCCTTCGCCCCCGCGCGCGACCGCTACAAGATCTTCATCCTCGACGAGGCGCACATGGTGACCCCGCAGGGCTTCAACGCGCTGCTCAAGCTCGTCGAGGAGCCGCCGGAGCACGTCAAGTTCATCTTCGCGACGACCGAGCCCGAGAAGGTCATCGGCACGATCCGCTCGCGCACCCACCACTATCCGTTCCGGCTCGTGCCGCCCGCTCAGATGCTCGACTACGTGCAGCAGTTGTGCACCTCGGAGGGCATCGAGGTGGAGGGCGGCGTGTTGCCGCTCGTCGTGCGCGCGGGTGGCGGCTCGGTGCGCGACACCCTCTCGCTGCTCGACCAGCTGATCGCCGGCTCCGAGGATGCGACGGTGCGCTACGAACGCGCGGTCGCCCTGCTCGGCTACACGCATGGCGCCTTGCTCGACGAGGTCGTCGATGCGCTCGCCGCCCGCGACGCGCAGGGGGTGTTCGCCGGCGTCGACCGGGTCATCCAGACCGGTCAGGATCCGCGTCGTTTCGTGGAGGACCTGCTCGAGCGACTGCGCGACCTCATCGTCGTCGCCGCCACCCGCGACGACGCGGGAGCCGTGCTGCGGGGGGTTCCCGCCGACGAGATCGAGCGGATGCAGCACCAGGCGGCCGCCTACGGTCCGGTCGAGCTCTCCCGTGCCGCCGATGTCGTGAACTCGGCGCTCACCGAGATGACCGGTGCCACCTCCCCGCGCCTGCACCTCGAGCTCATGGCGGCGCGACTGCTCGTGCCCTCGTCGGACGAGTCGGAGCGCGGCACCCTCGTGCGGGTCGAGCGGCTCGAGCGCCGTATCGGCATCGAGGGAGCGGATGCCGCGCCCGTCCGCTCTCCGGCGGTCGAGGGGAGCCCTGCCGCGCGCGCGCAACCCCCGGCTGTCGAGGACCGCCAGGCGAAGCCCGCTCACTCTCCGGTGGTCGAGGAGCGCCCGGCTGCGCCCGCTCAATCCCCGGTGGCCGAGGACCGCCCGGCCGAGCCCGCTCAACCTCCGGTGGTCGAGGAGCGCCAGGCGAAGCCGGACGCGTCTCGAGACCCCCGCCCCACCCCCGCGACCCCGGTCACCCTGCAGCAGTTGCGCGATGCGTGGCCCGAGGTGCTCGATGTCGTGCAGGGCATCAAGCGAGGCTCGTGGATGGTCGTCTACACCTCCACCCCGCGGGACTACGACGGCGGCAACGAGGTGCTCACCCTCACCTTCCCGAGCGAGAACGACGTGCAGAGCTTCCGCCAGGCGCAGGGCGTGGGGGAGAGTGTGAGCGAACACCTCCGTCAGGCGATCGTGCAGGTGCTCGGCGTGCGGGTGAAGTTCATCGCCCGTGTCGAGGGCGCCGCAGCCGCGCCCGGCCCGGCACCCCGCCCCGCTGCGGCTGCTCCTGCGGCTGCTCCCGCGGCGGCGGCCGCGGGCTGGAACGTCACTCCGATCGCCGGGAGCGCAGCGACCGCCGTTCCGGATGACGAGCAGCCGCCGTCCGACGACGAGGCGCCCCCGCCGCCCGAGGAGCCCGAGCCCGAGCAGCCCGAGCCGACCCGTCCCGAGGCCGTCGAGCAGCGCCCCGCGCCGCGCGCCGCTCCGCAAGACCAGAAGCCCGCCGCCGCCCAGCCGGCCCCGGCCGCTCCCAGCCGCCCGGAGGCGCGCCGCGCCCGCTACGGCGAGGCGGTCGTGCGCGAGGTGCTCAAGGCGAGCTTCATCGAGGAGGTGCAGCTCAACCCCCGCGACCGCCCCGTCCGGCTCGTGGAAGAGGGAGCCCCCGACACCGCATCCGCTACGGGCGCGGCTCCCGGACTCGACGGCGAGGCGTAGCGCGTGTACGAGGGCATCGTCCAAGACCTCATCGACGAGCTCGGCAGGCTTCCCGGCATCGGCCCGAAGTCGGCCCAGCGGATCGCGTTCCACATCCTGCAGACCGAGAGCTTCGACACCACCCGGTTCGCCGAGATCCTCACCGTCGTGCGGGAGAAGGTCAGGTTCTGCCAGGTGTGCGGCAACGTCTCGGAGCAGGAGACCTGCGCCATCTGCCGCGACCCGCGCCGCAACGCCGCCGTCATCTGCGTCGTCGAGGAGGCGAAGGATGTCGTGGCGATCGAGCGCACCCGCGAGTTCCGTGGGCTCTACCACGTGCTCGGCGGCGCCATCAGCCCGATCGACGGGGTCGGCCCCGACGACCTGCGCATCCCGCAACTGCTGAAGCGGCTCGCGAGCACGGAGGTCACCGAGGTCATCATCGCGACCGACCCGAATCTCGAGGGCGAGGCGACCGCCACCTATCTGACGCGCCTGCTCGTGCAGCCCGGTCTCACCGTCTCGCGGCTGGCATCCGGGCTCCCGGTCGGCGGCGACCTCGAATATGCCGACGAGGTCACGCTCGGCCGCGCCTTCGAGGGGCGCCGCGTCGTCGACTGAGCGCAGCATGCGTGCGCGAGGCGGCATCCGTCGCTGGGTAGGATGACCTTCGCATCCCCACCCCAGGAGTTCCTTTCCGTGTCCCTCATCGTTCAGAAGTTCGGCGGCTCGAGCGTCGCCGACGCCGAGAGCATCAAGCGGGTCGCCAAGCGCATCGTCGAGACCCGCAAGGCGGGCAACGAGGTCGTCGTCGCCGTGTCGGCGATGGGTGACACGACCGACGAGCTCATCGACCTCGCGCACCAGGTCTCGCCGATCCCCGACCCGCGTGAGCTCGACATGCTGCTCACCACGGGCGAGCGCATCTCGATGGCGCTGCTCGCGATGGCGATCCGCGACATGGGTTTCGAGGCGCGTTCCTACACGGGCAGCCAGGCGGGCATGATCACGGATGCGCGGCACGGTTCGGCGCGCATCGTCGACGTCACGCCAGGCCGGGTGCGGGAGGCGCTCGATGAGGGCGCGATCGCGATTGTCGCCGGCTTCCAGGGCTTCAACCGCGACAGCCGCGACATCACGACCCTGGGTCGCGGCGGTTCCGACACGACCGCGGTGGCGCTCGCCGCGGCGCTCGGCGCCGACGTCTGCGAGATCTACACGGATGTCGACGGCGTCTTCACCGCCGATCCCCGCGTCGTGCCGAAGGCGCACAAGCTCGACCAGGTCACCTCCGAGGAGATGCTCGAGCTCGCGGCGGCCGGTGCGAAGGTTCTGTATATCCGCGCGGTGGAATATGCGCGCCGCCACGGTGTGACGCTCCACGTGCGCTCATCGTTCAACAACAACGAAGGCACCTGGGTCGTCAACCGGGTGGAGGGAGAAACCGTGGAAGAGCCCATCATCACGGGTATCGCCGGCGATCTCAGCGAGGCGAAGATCACCGTCGTCGGGGTTCCGGATGTGCCGGGCAAGGCCGCCGAGATCTTCACGATCGTCGCGAAGACCGGTGCCAACATCGACATGATCGTGCAGAACGTGTCGGCCGCCGCCACCGGCCTCACCGACATCTCGTTCACCTTGCCGAAGGCTGAGGGCGAGAAGGTGCTGACCGTTCTGCGCGCGGAGCAGGCGGATGCCGGCTTCGCGGCTCTCCTGTACGACGACCAGATCGGCAAGCTCGCCGTGGTGGGCGCCGGCATGCGCACCAGTTCGGGTGTGTCGGCCCAGCTCTTCCGGGCGCTCTCGGACGCCGGCATCAACATCGAGATGATCTCGACCTCCGAGATCCGCATCTCGGTCGTGACGCGCGCCGACACCCTCGCGGATGCGATGCGGGTCGTGCACACCGCGTTCGAGCTCGACGGCGACGTCGAGGCCGTCGTGCACGGCGGCACCGGGCGCTAGCGGGAGGCGGTGGTCGGGAGACGCGCCGCGGCTACAGCCGTTCGCGCGGCTTGTCGTCGTTGCGCCCCTGGATCCACCGCGCGCGGGTGCCGTTGTTCTCGCCGACCTTGACGTCGTTGCCGGTCATGTTGCTGACGACGATGTCGGTCTCGCGCTCGAAGGAGTGGCTCTTGTTGGTGTTGCGGTAGGCCCGCCACACCGCCCAGTAGAAGCTCGCGGCCCCGACCGGCCCCAGGGCGAGCAGCCAGCCGGGGTTGCTGTCGGACGAGGCGATGATCGTGGTGGTCAGTTCCAGCATGCGCGTCTCCGTCTCAGAAGTTGGCCACGATGGCGACGGCGATGCCTTCGAGCACCGTGCCGATCGTGAGGGCCACGAGCAGCAGCTTCGGCACACTCACCGGGATGCTGCCCATCGTCTCACCGGTGCGGCCGTTGACGGCGATGTAGTGCAGGAAGGCACTGCCGTCGGACTTCTTCTCGTAGTACGAGTAGAGCCACACCGGCAGCAGCACGGCGACCCAGCGGGTGCCCTTCAGCTCGAGCTGTTCGGACTCCCACCGGATGCCGCGGTTGTAGTCGGTCGCGTCGGTGGCCTTCTGCCGCGCGATGCTCAGCATCTGGGCGCGTGCGACCGGCATCACCGCATCCAGGTTGAGGTCGCGCTTCTCGGAGGTGAAGCTGCCCATGTAGTTGGCGTCGTACTTGACCGCGTTCTTGGTGTCGAACGGCAGGATCGTGTTGATCACGTTGTTCGTGTTCATGCGGGTGTCTTGATTGGCGCGGGCCGACGACGATTCGATCGTGAGGTCGTCGACGGTGAAGTCGAAGCTGCGCGAGACCTGGTAGACGTCGGCGTCGTAGTAGGTGGTCTTGTTGTTGTCGGATCCGCGCTGGTACTCGCGGGTCTTGATCTCGCCGTAGCCGGCGACCTGGCCGCTCGCGTTGCCGTCGACGAGCAGGTACGGCAGGTAGACACCGACCACGTTCTCGGGAACGAACTCCTGCTTGAAGCGCTTGAGCGCGAACATCCGGCGGCGGGATGCGAATCTGCGCACCTGTTCGACCGCCTGCTCGTGGGTGAGTGTGAAGGGGAGCACCGCATCCGGCACGGCGCCGTTCGGGATCTGCGTCTGCTGCGACAGCACCTGACGGCACCAGTGGCAGCGCGCCTGCAACTGGGTCTCGGTGTTGATGACGACCTCGGAACCGCACCCCTGGCATTTGAGGGTGATGATGTTGGGCGCGTCCTGCGCGATGTCGCCGACCCCGGTGGTGACGGTGGTGCCCTGCAACTGGTCGATCGGCGAGTCGAACCCGACGCTCGTCATGAAGTTCGCGGCGACCCACTCGAACCGGCAGAACGCGCAGCGCAACTGGTCGGTTCCGGGCACCGGGGCGATCTCGGCCGAGCCGCAGCGCGGGCACTTTGTGAGGCCGTCGCCTTTCGCGTTGGAGGTGTCGACCGGGGCCGACTCGTTGGCCAGCGCGTCGGCGAGTTCTTGCGGAACCGCAGGCCCCGCAGCGTCGGGAGTCGCGGATTGGGCTGCTGGTGTGGGCGCGGCAGTCTGAGGCACCGGCGGTACCGGCGCGGCGGGCTGCTGCGGCGTGTTCGAGGGATCGCTCATCGCCGGGTGGGCGGGCCTAGCCGCCGAGCACCTTCGCTTTGAGTGCGTCGTAGTCGTCCTGCGTGATGAGGCCCGCGTCGAGCATCTGCTTCGCCTGCGTGAGCTTCGCCACCGGGTCGTCCGCAGCCGGGGCCGCAGCCGGGGCCGCCGCAGCGGGTGCAGCCGCGGGTGCGACGGGCTGCTGCAGCCCCGCCAGACCACCGAGCGATCCGGCTGCCATGCCCACGCCGAGGATGCCCGCGCCGCCGCTCTGCTCGCCCGCCGACTCGATGCCCTGTGCGACCGAGGCCTGCAGGTTCGAGTTGCCGCGGGCTCCCGAGAGCGCGTCGGCCCGCTTGACCTTCGACAGCAGCTCGACGGTGTCGGCGTCGTACTCGATGGAGACGATCGCAGTCGACACGATCTCGAGGCCGCGGTTCGCCTTCCAGGTGTAGCCCTCTTCGACCGCTTCGGCGAGGCTCTTCGCGAAGCCGAGCGAGTCGGACTGGATCTGCGTGATGCGGGTGCGCGAGGGGTCGTTGGTGTACTTCGAGAAGGCGGGGGCGAGCGCCGAGACCACCTCGTTGAACAGCTGCGTCGCCGCGTCGTTGTTCATGTCGGTGAAGTCGAAGACGGTGGTGCCGGTGAGGTAGGTGGCGGGCACGAAGTTCTTGATGAACAGGATCGGGTCGACGATGCGCAGCGTGTAGGAACCGCGGGTGAGCGCGCCGACCTGGGTGCCGAGCCAGGCGTCATCCCAGTAGATCTCGCTCTGGGTGCCGAAGCGGTTGTTCGGGAGCTCCTTGAGGCTCACGTAGAACGCGGCCTGCTGCGAGCCGGGGATGCCGCCGCGCTTGAAGCGCTCCCAGCTCTGCTTGATGACGGGGCTGAGGAAACCGTTGCCGGCGAAGAACGACTGGCTGTTCACGTCATCCGACTGCCAGATGTAGCCGCCCGCCTCGGCGACGAGGCCGGTGATCTCGCCGTCCTGCATCGTGATGAGGCCGTAGCCCTCGGGCACCACGATCTTGGAGCCGTTGGTGATGATGTGCTCGGAGCCCTTGGTGTTGGAGCCGCGGCCCGCGTTGGTCTCCTGCTTCACAGCGGGGAACAGCGCCGCGGTCGGCTGCACGTTCGGAACGGTGAAGAAGTCGATCCACTGGTCGGCGAACATGCCGCCCACGGCGCCGGTGAATGCCTGGATGAAGCCCACGAGTCACTCCTTAGGGTGTTGTGAGGTCAGATTAGTGCCCGGAGGTGTCATCCGTCCTCCCCGGAACAGAATGCTGGGGTTGGCGAAGGAGTGAGGGGATCCGAGGTCTCGGGCCTGGGGCCGGCCGGCGACGGATCTGGGCCGCGTGTCAGCCGTCGAGCTCCGGCTCGTCGGGTCGCCGGTCGGACGAGCCCTGCACGATCACACGAATGCGCTCCGCTGGGAGCTTCGGTACGCGCCGTGCGTCGGCGAGGCCGTTGGTCTCCTGCGCGGTGTCGGTGAGCTGGGTGTAGCACCACCCGGCGAGCCCCTCGCTGCCATGCACGGCAGCGAACAGCGCCGTGAGGTGCCGTTCGAGGTCGTCGTTCGACGAGACGAGGCGGTAGCCCCACGACCCGGGCTCACATTGCCGAACGCTCACCCCGCCGAATTCGCTGAGGATCACGGGCCTCGCACCGGTCGCGTCCGTCTCCTCAGTGGTGCCGACGAAGGTCTGCCGGCCGTTGGGGGCCGTCCCCGCGAGGCTCCGCCCGGCATCGCCGGCCGTCGCGTACGACGCGTGCAGCCGTACCGGGTCGTTCTGGTAGTCGTGCACGGTCAGCAGGTCCGAGCGCGTATGCTCCCAGCCGTCGTTAGAGATCACGAGGCGCGTCTCGTCGAGTGTCTTGGTGAGGTGATAGAGGGTGCGGCTGAGCGCCTGCTGGCGCTCGTCGCGGGCGATCTGCTGCGCTCCCCAGCTCTCGTTGAGCGGCACCCACGCGACGACCGAGGGATGGGACGAGTCGCGCCGCACCACCTCGAGCCACTCGCGCACGAGGCGGGAGGCGGAGACGTCCGTGAACTCGTAGGCGCTCGGCATCTCTTCCCACACGAGCAGGCCCAGGCGGTCGGCCCAGTACAGGAAGCGGGGGTCCTCGATCTTCTGGTGCACGCGGACGGTCGTGAAGCCGAGTTCCTTGATGAGCTCGACTTCGGCGCGGAGGGCGTCCGCATCCGGTGCCGCGAGGTGTGAGATCGGCCAGTAGCCCTGCGAGAGCACGCCCCGTACGACGTGGGGGAGCCCGTTCAGGAGGAACCGTCCGTCGGCCTCCCCGACGTCGCGGAAGCCGAGGTAGGACGCCACTCGGTCGGGCTCGTGTCCCGGGGCGGTCAACTCGACGTCCGCGTCGATGAGGATCGGCCGCTCGGGCGACCAGAGGTGGTCACCGAGCGCCTGGCCGTTACGCAGCGCGTCGACGGAGATCCGCACCACCGAGTCGGTGCGGGTGAGCAGGGCGGTGTGCTCGGCGAGCAGCTCGCCGTCGAGCGAGAGTCGGATACGGGCCCGCGTGCCCGGCGCGGGTGGCGCCGCGAGGTCGAGCGTGACGGCGACCTCGGCGCGGGCGGTGTTCGGCTGCCAGGCGAGACGCACGATGCGCTGTGGCGGCACCGACTCCAACCAGACGGGCTGCCAGATACCGCTGGTGCGCGGATACCAGATCACGTGGGGCTCGCGCTCCCAGTCCTGCTTGCCGCGCGGTTGGGCGAGGTCGTGCGGGTCGTCCTCCGCGCGCACGACGAGCTCGAACGGGCCGTCGCCCGGCAGTCCCACCGAGAACGGAGTGTGCCCGCCCTCATGGTGGGCCAGGTGGGATCCGTCGATCCAGACGTCGGCGCGGTAGTCGACGGCACCGAGGTGCAACATGAGGCGACGGCCGGGTGCATGGCCGGCGGCCGCGATCTCGTCGGCGCTCACTGTCCGGTGGTACCAGAGGACGCGGTGGTATCCCTGGTCGTGCACGCCGGAGGCCTCAGACTCGGGTGGGAACGGCACCGTGATCGTGCCCGTGATCGCCTCGGGTCGGTGAGGCCAGTCGAGAGTGAGGCCTTCGTCGCCGTCGTCGAACGCAAACGCCCAGGTGCCCGTGAGGTCGGCCCAGTGCGGGCGCAGGAGCTGGGGGCGCGGGTAGCGGCCGTCCTGGACGCTCGCCTGCAGCAGGGGATCGGTCATGGGTGAAGCATAGGCAGAATCTCTAGCGCTGTAAAACAGCAGTGGTATCGCGCTCGATGATCGCGTACGGGGCCAGTCGATGGCGGCCCGTACCTCCGTAGCCCTTCATCCGATCCTCGAGGAGATCGAGGGCCGTCGTGGCGATCGCGAGCTTGTCGGGGGAGATCGACGAGAGTGCGGGCGTGCTGGAGTGCGCGAGCACAGTGTCGTCCCAGCCAAGCACCGAGACCGCATCCGGGACCGCGACGCCAGCCGCGCGGAGCCCGCGCAGTGCGGCCATGGCGAAGGTGTCGTCGCGGCAGAGCACCGCGTCGAAGCGTATGCCGTCATCGATCGCCGAGGTGATCGCGGCGACGCCGTCCTCGATCGTGAAGCCGTCGCTGCGGAGCACGAGCTCGGGATCTGGGCGGATGCCCGCGGCGAGCAGTGCTTCCTGGTACCCGAGGAGGCGTAGGTGCGTCGACTCGGTGATGTCGCCCCGCACGTCCGCGAGGAAGGCGACCCGGGAGCGCTTCTCGGCGAGCAGCAGTTCTACGCCGTCTCGCGCCGCCTGGGTGTTGTCTATCATCACATGGTCCGTGGTCAGGGGGCGTGCGGCCTCGCCCAGCAGGACGATCGGCGTCTCAGGGCGCAGGCGGGCGATCTCGATCGTGCCGATCCTCACAGGGTGGAAGATCACGCCGTCTACAAGACCCTCCTCGCGGTCTCGGATGACGGCGCGCTCTGCCTCGACGTCGTTGAGGGTCTGCTCCACGATGACCCGGTAGCCGCGGCGCTCGGCTTCCTCGCCGATATAGCGGGCGATCTCGGCGTAATACGGCTGGTCGACCACGGGCAGGGCGAGGGCGATCATGCTCGTCTTGCCTGTTGCGAGACGCCGTGCGGTGAGGTTGGGCCGGTAGCCGAGCTCGTCGATCGCGGCCTGCACCCGTTCCCGCATCCGGGGTGAGACGAACTCGTAGTCGTGCACGACGTTCGACACTGTCTTCATCGACACGCCTGCGCGATCGGCTACGTCCTTGAGACGCACGCGCCCGGCCGACCTGCTCCCCGATGCCATGGGCACATCTTAGGGTTCGTGGTCCGGCGGGGGACTTTCGTTGACATTTACAGCGCTATAGATTAGCGTCCACGGCAACCGGGCATCCCCGTCGGTCGACGACGACCGACTCGCTCCGCACCGAAGCGATCGCCGGGGCGCCCGCCACAGAGGAGACAGACATGACCAAACGCAGCATCGTCGCCGCAGTCGCGGCCGTCGTCGTCGCCGCGCTCGTGATGAGCGGATGCAGCGGCGCGCCCGCCGACTCCGGCAAGCAGACCATCACCTTCATGGGGTGGGGCTCCGACGAGGAGATCGCGACCTTCAAGACCATGATCGGGCAGTATGAGGACAAGTACCCCGACGTCACCGTGGACTACGTCACGGTGCCGGCGGCCGACTTCACCACCAAGCTCCAGACCATGATCGCGAGCAAGAAGACGCCCGACGTCTTCTACCTCCAG
Organism: Leifsonia xyli; assembly: GCA_003243275.1. Taxonomy (GTDB): domain Bacteria; phylum Actinomycetota; class Actinomycetes; order Actinomycetales; family Microbacteriaceae; genus Homoserinibacter. The sequence continues at coordinate 167,571 of QFQR01000003.1, forward strand.
CCCGAGAAGGTCATGCCCTACGCCGATGCGGGCGTCATCGCGGACCTCAGCTCCTTCGTCGACGACAACGAGCTCTTCGACCCCGACAACGTGTGGGCCAAGGCGATTGACATGTACCGCTACGACGGCACGAACCCCGGCAAGGGGGCCATCTACGGTATGCCCAAGGACATCAGCGCCTTCGGCCTCGCCTACAACAAGGACATGTTCGACACCGCCGGCATCACCGCTCCGACGGACGACAAGCCCTGGACCTGGGACGAGTACGCCGCCGCCGCCAAGAAACTCACGAGCGGCGAGGGCGCCGATAAAATCTACGGATCCGGCCCCTACTCGCTCGAGGCCGCCGTCTGGTCGAATGGAGGAGACTGGCTGAACGCCGACCACACGAAGGTGACCGTGACGGACCCGGCGTTCGTTGAGGCACTTCAGTGGGTCGCCGACCTCAGCCTCGTCGAGGGTGTCGCCCCCAGCCCGGAGGAGCTCAGCTCGCAGGGCGACTACGACCGCTTCGTGAGCGGGAAGCTCGCGATGACGGGCGTCGGGACGTGGGCGCAGGGCGGCCTATGGAACGACGCGAAGTTCACCTGGGACATCATGCCTTGGCCTGTGAGTCCGAAGACAGGGGATGAGGCGATCTGGTACGGCGGCATCGGCTTCGCGGTCGCGAAGAGCAGCAAGAACCAAGAAGCCGCGTCCAACCTCGCCGCCTTCCTCGCCTTCAACGAGGACGCACAACGCACGAACATCGAGAAGGGTCAGGCCATCCCGAACCTCATAGACATGGCGAAGAACGAGTGGCTGAACACCGGTAAGCCGCCGGCCAACAAGCAGGAGTTCATCCGCATTCTCGAGGACTACGGTCGGCGCGCCACGCAGACCTACACCTTCAACAGCGACTGGTTCACGCTCTTCAACTCCAACCTGGCGAGCGTCCAGTCGGGCCAGCAGACGGCTGCTGAGTACGCCGCATCCGTCCAGCCGGAGATGCAAGACCTGCTCGACAAGGGGATCGCCGAGCAGCAGAAGAAGTAGGCTCGCCGAACCCAGCGGGGTGCGCGGTCCAGGATCGCGCACCCCGCCCCTGCAGGAGGTTTCCCTCGATGCCCACGCATGCCCACCGCTCCCGGCGCATCAACCGCCGCGAGCGTGCCTGGGGACTCGCGTTCGTCACCCCCATCGCGCTCCAGGTGATCTTGTTCTCGCTCGTCCCCGTGGGGATCGCGGTGTTCGCGAGCTTCACCGACTGGAACTCGATCCGCGACACCCGCGACTTCGTCGGGCTCGACAACTTCGTCGAGTTCCTCAGCGACAAGTACTTCTGGATCGCGGCGGGCAACACGCTCTACATGCTCATCCCGATCCCGTTCTATCTGCTGTTCGGGATTTTGTTCGCGCTTGGCAGCCACCGGCGCACGCCCGGCAGCACCCTGTTCCGGGTACTGTTCCTGCTGCCCTACGTGTCGTCGATCGTGGCACTCGTGGTGCTGTGGAAGTGGATCTTCAACTACCAGTACGGACTCGTGAACCAGGCTCTGGCGGCCGTGGGTATTCAAGGCCCCGATTGGCTCGGTGACCCGGCGTGGATCAAGCCCACCATCGTCATCATGATCATCTGGAAGATGATCGGGATCACCTCGATCTACATGCTCGCCGCGCTCAAGAACATCCCCGACGTCTACTACGAAGCGGCACGTCTCGACGGCGCCTCTCCGCTGCGGATGTTCTTTCAGATCACCCTGCCGCTGCTGACGCCGAGCATCTTCTTCCTGACGGTCGTCGGCATGATCGGCTCGCTGCAGACCTTCGTCGAGGTGCAGCTGTTCACCTCGGACGGCGGCCGCGAGTACAGCGCCGCGACCATCACCTACTACATCTGGCAGAAGGCGTTCGGATCGGGACAGCTGGGGCTCGCCTCGGCCGCAGCCTTCTTCTTCGCCCTCGTCGTGCTGGTGCTCACGCTCGTGCAGTTCCGGCTGTCCCGACGTTGGGTCTACGAGGGGGAGTGACCGTGGCCCGGACCAACACCGCAGCACGTCGCATGGGGACCATTGTCGCCTTCGCGCTCATGCTGCTCGGTGCGCTCACGATGGTGCTGCCGTTCCTCTGGATGGTGTCGACGTCGCTCAAGGAGTCGCGGTTCGTCTTCGAGTTCCCGCCGCAGTGGATCCCCAATCCGATCGACTGGGCGAACTACATCGAGGTGTGGGATATCGCCCCGCTCGCGGTCGGGCTGCTCAACAGCGTCATCGTGACCGTGCTCGTCGTCACCGTCGGCACGTTCTCGTCCACGATGGCGGCCTTTGCCTTCGCCAAGCTCGACTTCCCTCACAAGCGCACGATCTTCGTCGCGCTGCTCGCGACGATCATGATCCCGCTCGTGGTGCTGATCATCCCGCAGTTCCTCGTGTTCGTGCAGCTCGGCTGGATCGACACGCTGCTGCCGCTCATCGTGCCCGGCCTGCTCGGCAACGTCACCATGATCTTTTTCCTGCGGCAGTACATGTTGGGCCTCGCCTCCGAGCTGCTCGAGGCGGCCAAGCTCGATGGTGCCGGATACCTGCGGATCTACTGGAGCATCTTCCTACCGCTGTGTAAGCCAGCCATCGCGGCGAACGTGATCATCGTGTTCATGGCGACCTGGAACGACTACATCGGGCCGCTCATCTTCACCAACTCGCCCGAGAATTCCACCGTTCAGCTCGTCATTGCCTCGATGAGTTCCTATTACAAGGATCAGACCGACTATCCGATGATCATGACCGCCTCCGTGATCGCCGTGCTTCCGGTCATCCTTCTGTTCACCGTCATGCAGCGCTACTTCGTCGAGTCCTTCGCTTTCAGCGGGATCAAGGGATGACCGTGCCCCTCTATCGCAACCCCATCGCCCGAGACGGCGACTTCGCCGATCCGTTCGTGCTGCGGCATGACGGACGGTACTACCTTTACGGAACGAACCCGGATGTGCGGTGCTGGAGCTCCGACGACCTCATCTCGTGGAGGCTCGAGGGGCCGACGATCGCGCCAGACGAGTTCCCGGGGCTCGTGCCCTTCGCCCCCGAGGTGGTCTACGCCAACGGCGCCTTCCTCATGTACACCTCACCGTCAGGTCACGGGCACCACGTCCTGCGGGCGGATGCTCCGACGGGGCCTTTCCGTGCGATCACCGGCAACGTCGGGCACGCAATCGACGGCAACGTGCTCGTCGACGACGACGGCCGCTGGTACTTCTACTGGGCGGGGGACGAGGGCATCTGGGGCTGCGAGATGCCCTCTCCTATCGAGTTCGGCGAGCCCGTGCTCACGGGAGTGCACATGAACGGCTGGACCGAAGGACCCTTCGTCACTCGCCGCGGCGAGGGTTACGTCATGACCCTCACCGGCAACCACTACCTGAGCCACGGCTACCGCATCGACGCCGCGTTCAGCGACCACCCGCTGCGGGGATGGCGGAGCGATCCCCTGAATCCGGTGCTCGTGAGCACGGAGGGGTCGACGACCGGGCTGGGCCACAGCAGCAGCGTGCGCGGGCCTGACCTCGTCTCGACTTATCTCGTGTACCACAACCTCAACCCGGACGCCTCGCGCGACCTCGACCTCGATCGGCAGGTCGCGAACGACCGCACGATCCAGGTGCTCGGGCCGTCGACATCCGCGCCCGCACCTGGGGTGCCGGATGCGGTGTGGGCCGGCCGGCGCTCACCCGCGCTCGGTCGTGTCGTCACCGCCGAGCTCAACCTCACAGCCGAGGCGGACACCGACGGCTGGGGGCTCGCGCTGGAGGGGGATGACGGCTCCGTTGAGTTGCACGTGGACCGCGCATCGGGCGTTGTCGTCGCGACGACGGGGGCGGTCCAACTCGCCCGTCTCGCGCTGCCGGCGTCGTTCGCGCACGACGCACTGCACTGCTGGCGCCTCGTTGTCGCGGAGGGTGAGTTGCGGGTCGCGCTCGACGGTCGGCAGCAGTTCACGGTGCCGTGGGAGGTGCCAGGCGATTTCCGTATTCAGGTGCTGGGGGAGGTGCACGTGGGGCACTGCGCGGCGACCGCGGCGACGGAGACGGACGCCGACCGTCGAGCGATCGTGCCGGTTCCCGGACGCTTCTGGGCGACGCTCTCGCCCGGGGCGACCGAGCTCGTCCACGAGGTGCCGGACGCCGTCTACCGCTCGGTTCGGCTCGACCCGGGCGCGCGGCTCGATTACCGCGTGCACCTGCAGCGGGACCTTGAGCCGGTCATCCACCTCACGGGGGTATTCCGGGAGGGAGACGAGCTCGTGTTGGGTCTCGACACGCAGGAGCGGAGCACGGTCCGCGTGCCCGGGCCGCCCCGCCGGGTCTTGCGCGTTCCGCTGCCCCTGGCCGCCGTCGCAAGCGGGGGAGCGGAGGCAGTGCGCACGCTCACCGTCGAGGCGCGTATGGGGCACCCCGTGCTGACCCTCGTGACAGTGACGGATGCCGCCCCCGCGGGACGAGCGGTGCGTCTCGGCCCGCTCGTCGCATCCGGCTTCGGCAAGCGCGCTGTTACGGAGGGGGTCTACGACGACCTCACCGTCACAGCCGAGCTCTCGCTTGCCGCGCGCGCGGGCGGCCACGCGGACCTGCTGCTGCGAGCGAGCGAGCTCTCGGAGGGCGGCGAAGGCGACGACACGCGGCTCGGCATCCACTTCCTGCTTGGGTACTCGGTGCAGCTCCACCCCGACCGGGTCGTGCTCGCGCGGCATGGCTACGACGAACGGGTGCTCGCCGAGCGCGCGCTCGCGGAGCCGCTCGCGCCCGATGCCCGGCACCGGCTCATCGTGCGCGCCGACGGGTCGCGGCTCTCGGTGGAACTTGACGGCGAGCCCGTACTCGACCACGACGACCCCCTGCCCCACCTGCTCGGCCGCGTCGGCATCCGCGCCGTCGATGCCGAGCTGCACATGCACGAGCTGCACGTCGACCCGAACGACACCGTGCACCACTAAGACGGGATGGCTGCCGCCCGCCTCGACCATGAGATTCGGAGCGCGCGCCACGAAGAAGTCCACAAAGCGTCGGTTTTCGGTGCCAGGATCGCCGCGATCCTCAAGACCGACGCGGGAACGGCAGCCACCACCGCGGTCGCCTACAGTATCGCCGCAGCCGACGTCCGCGAGTACGGCATCACCAAGGGCGTGAACCCTCTGGCGGGCGGGTCGGCTTACCGGCCCGCCGGTACGTGGTCGGCCGCGCTCGCGCCACCGGCCGCTCCTTCACGGGCAGGTCACGGTATCCGCGCGCCGGTACGATGACCCCGTGAGCAACAACCAGGGCATCAGACTCGGCGTCGTCGGCGCCACCGGCCAGGTGGGCGCGGTCGTGCGTCGCCTTCTCGTGGAGCGCGACTTCCCGATCGCCGAGATCCGCTTCTTCGCTTCCGAGCGCAGCGCCGGCACGGCTCTGGAGTTCCGCGGGGAGCAGATCGTCGTCGAAGACGCCGCCACCGCCGATCCCTCGGGCCTCGACGTGGCGATCTTCTCGGCCGGCGCCACCATGTCGAAGGTGCAGGCGCCCCGCTTCGCCGCCGCGGGCGTGCTCGTGATCGACAACTCGAGTGCGTGGCGCATGGACCCCGAGGTGCCGCTCGTGGTCTCCGAGGTCAACCCGCACGCGATGGACGAGGCCGTCAAGGGCATCGTCGCGAACCCCAACTGCACGACGATGGCCGCGATGCCCGTGCTCAAGGTGCTCGACGCCGAGGCGGGCCTCGAGCGTCTCGTCGTCTCCACCTACCAGGCCGTCTCGGGTGCCGGCCTCGCGGGCGGGGTGGAACTGCTCGAACAGGCGGCATCCGCGGTCGCCCAGGATGCGATCGGTCTCGTTCAGGACGGCGGGGCGGTCGAACTGCCCGCTCCCGTGAAGTTCCCGCGCAACATCGCCTTCAACGTCGTGCCGCTCGCCGGCTCGATCGTCGACGACGGCCTCGCTGAGAGCGACGAGGAGAAGAAGCTGCGCAACGAGTCGCGCAAGATCCTCGAGCTTCCGCAGCTGCTCGTCTCGGGCACCTGCGTGCGGGTTCCCGTCTTCACCGGCCACTCGCTCTCGATCAACGCGACCTTCCGCGATGCCCTGAGCGCCGACCGCGCGCGCGAGCTGCTCGCGGCGGCTCCCGGTGTTCAACTCGCCGACATCCCCAACCCGCTCGAGGCCGCGGGCGCCGACCCCAGCTTCGTCGGCCGCATCCGTCAAGACCAGTCGGTGCCGGATGGCAAGGGGATCGCCCTGTTCATCTCGAACGACAACCTGCGCAAGGGTGCCGCGCTCAATGCCGTGCAGCTCGCCGAGCTGGCCGCCGCGAAGCTGACGCCCGCCCGGTAGGACCTTCGGCCGGGCCGGCTCCTCGCGGCGCACATAGGATGTGTGTCGTGTCTGAACCCGTCGACGTCGTCCTCATCGGCGGCGGGGTGATGAGCGCCACCCTCGGCTCGTTGCTGCAGCAGCTCGAGCCCGACTGGTCGATCACCCTCCTCGAAGCCCTGCCCGCCGTCGCGCAGGAGTCGTCCAACCCGTGGAACAACGCGGGAACAGGCCACTCGGCGCTCTGCGAGCTCAACTACACGCCCGAGAAGAACGGGCAGATCGACATCACGCAGGCGGTGAAGGTCAACGAGCAGTTCCAGGTGTCACGGCAGTACTGGTCGCACCTCGTGTCGGAGGGGATGCTGCCCGAGCCGAGCCGGTTCATCAACCCGGTACCGCACCTGAGCTTCGTGTGGGGCGAGTCCAACGTCGAGTACCTGCGCAGGCGCTACGAGGCGCTCAAGGACCACCCGCTCTTCCCGGGACTCGAGTTCACCGAGGACGCCCGCGTCATCCGCCAGTGGGCGCCGCTGCTGATCCCCGGCCGCAAGAAGTCGGAGCCGATCGCGGCGACTCGCATCGTCGGCGGATCGGATGTCGACTTCGGCTCCCTCACCGAGAACCTCCTCGACGGTCTTGTCGAGCGCGGCGCCACCGTGCACACATCACGGAAGGTGACGGGGCTCAAGCGCCTCGCGGACGGCACCTGGCGCGTTTCCGGCCGACACGTGATCGGCGGCACCCCCTTCGAGCTCACGGCCCGGTTCGTGTTCGTGGGTGCGGGGGGCGCGGCGCTGCACCTGCTGCAGCGCTCCGGCATCCGCGAGATCCGCGGCTACGGCGGCTTCCCGATCAGCGGGCAGTTCCTGCGCACGGATGTGCCGGAGATCGTGGCGCAGCACCAGGGCAAGGTGTATGGCAAGGCATCCGTCGGCGCCCCGCCCATGTCGGTGCCGCACCTCGACACGCGCGTCGTCGACGGGCAGGCGAGCCTGCTGTTCGGGCCGTACGCCGGGTGGACGCCCAAGTTCCTGAAGACCGGATCCTGGTCCGATCTGTTCGCCTCGATCCGCTGGCACAACCTCGGCACGATGGTGGGGGCGGGGCTGAAGAACCTCGATCTGGTCTGGTATCTCGTGACCGAGGTGCTCGCCTCGCGGAGGAAGCAGCACGAGGTGCTGCAGCAGTTCGCGCCGAAGGCCAAGCAGGGTGACTGGTACCGCATCACGGCGGGCCAGCGCGTGCAGATCATGAAGCGCGGCGCGGATGGCAAAGCCGTCATCCAGTTCGGCACCGAGGTCGTGGCGGGCGGCGAGGGCACGATCGCGGGGCTTTTGGGGGCGTCTCCCGGCGCGTCCACGGCTGTGCCGATCATGCTCGATGTGCTCGCCACGTGCTTCCCGTCGCGGCTGGCGGCGTGGGAGCCGAAGCTCACGAAGATGATCCCCTCCTACGGAACGAAGCTCTCGGACGCCCCCAAGAAGGCCGCGAAGGAACTCGCCGACACGGCAGCCACCCTCGGCCTCGCCGTCTGACTCCCGCGTCCATTCCTGCCAAACGCTGTAGCGGCTGGCCTGCCGCGCCGCCGATTTCTGTGGCCTGCCGCCGAACGCTACAGCGTTTGGCACCTCACCCGCGGATCGGTGGCTTGACGGGTCATCGAATGCATGTTCGAATGTCGGGATGCGGTGGAGCGGGCAGGAGCTGGGGGTCGAGCGAGCGGACGCGCTGCCCGGCCTCGCTCGGCTGAACAACCTGGTGCGCTCGGTGCAGACCCCGGAGTTCGCCGGGCTGACCTTCCACGAGGTGCTCGCGAAGTCCGCCCTCAACCACGTGCCGGGGGCCGCGAAGGCGCTCCCCTTCGGCTGGACCATCAACCCCTACCGAGGCTGCAGCCACCAGTGCGTGTTCTGCTTCGCACGGAACACGCACACCTACCTCGACCTGAATGCGGGACGTGACTTCGACACCCAGATCGTGGTCAAGGTCAACCTTGTCGAGGTGCTCGAGCGCGAGCTCGCGCGCCCCGGGTGGCTGCGGCCCCACGTGGCCCTCGGCACCAACACCGACCCGTATCAGCGGGCGGAGGGGCGCTATCGGCTGATGCCGGGGGTGATCGCGGCGCTCGCGGCATCCGACACGCCGTTCAGCATCCTCACCAAGGGCACGCTGCTGCGCCGCGACCTTCCGCTGCTGCAGGCGGCGGCCGAGCGGGTGCCGGTCGAGACGGCGATGTCGATCGCGATCTACGACGACGAACTGCAGCGGTCGATCGAGCCCGGTGCGCCCAGCACGGCCGCGCGGCTCGCGACGGTGCGCGCGGTGCGGGATGCGGGGTTGCCCTGCGCGGTGTTCCTCATGCCGGTGCTGCCCTTCCTCACCGATTCGCGCGAGCAACTGGAGCGCGCGCTGGGGAGCCTCGCGGAGGCCGGCGCCACGAGCGTCGCCTACAGCGCCCTGCACCTGCGCCCCGGGGCGAAGGAGTGGTTCGCCGCCTGGCTCGTGCGCGAGCACCCGGAGCTCGCCCCGCGCTACCGGACGCTCTACGGGGCGGGCGCCTACGCGCCGAAGGAGTATCGGCGGCAGCTCGCGGCGCGCATCCGTCCGCTGCTGCGGAGGTACGGGCTCGACCGGCCGCCCCTCGACCCGACGACGGGCACGCCGGCGGCGGGGCCACGATCCGCATCCCGTGGCGTCGCCGCCCTCGCGGCGGAGCTCGGCCCGGCCACGGCCGCCGCCCTGCAACCGACGCTCTTCTGAGGCGCGCGGTGTGCGGTCCCGCTCCCGACTCGGGACTGATTCAGGACATCTCCCTCACGATTCGGGACGCTTGCGGCGGTAGGCTCGTCGCATGAGCCCGACACTCAGCGCTGTGCCCGTGCGCGGGGACGCTGGGGGTGCGGTGGTGCGGCTCGCGATCCTCGACGATCACGAGGTGCTGCTCGACACGCTCAGCACCTGGATCGAACGCAACGCCCCCGACTTCGATGTCGTGCTCGGCGCGGCCAACTGGCTCGAGCTGGTGCAGAGCCCCGCGTTCCCGACCGAGCTCGTGTTCATCGACTTCCAGCTCAAGGAGCCCATCTCGATCGAGGCCCGGGTGCGCACCTGTCGCGCCGCGGGGGCGAAGGTCATCGTGCTCTCGAGCCTCGACACCCGGGAGGCCCGCGATCGCGCCTTCGCCGCGGGGGCGAGCGAGTTCCTCTCCAAGTCGCTCCCGATGGTCGCCGTGATGGCCGCCGCACGTCGGGTCATGGGCATCGAGTCGCCCGACGACGTCGAGAGCCTTCGCGCCTCGGTCGCCGCATCCCCGCTCCAGCACCTCCGCCCGAAGCTCAGCCCCGGCGAGGAGGAGGCGTTCAAGCTCTACGTCTCCGGCTACAGCACGGTGGCCGTGGCGGAGCGGATGAACGTGCAGTACGAGACCGCGAAGACCTACCTTCGGCGGGTGCGCGAGAAGTACGCCAAGATCGGGCGCCCCGCGGGGAAGAAGGCCGAGCTGATCCGCCGTGCGGCGGAGGATGGATACCTCGAGTAGTGGCGAAGCTGTACTTCCGCTACGGGGCGATGAACTCCGGCAAGAGCACGGCGCTCCTGCAGGCGGCTTTCAACTACGAGGAACGCGGCCACGAGGTGCTGCTCGCGAAGCCCGCGGTGGATTCGAAGGGCGACGACGCGATCGTCTCGCGGCTGGGCGTCGTGCGGCAGGTCGACTTCACGATCGCGCCGAGCGAGGATCTGCTGGAGCGGTTTCAGCGCGAGCGCGCCCGAGCCCTGCAGGAGCGCAGCCGAGACGTCAGCTGCCTGCTGCTCGACGAGGCTCAGTTCCTCACCGAGGGACAGGTCGACGACCTGCTGCGGATCGCGATCCAGCTGGGCATCCCGGTGCTCGCCTACGGCATCCGCACCGATTTCCAGACGGTGGCGTTCCCCGGCAGCCGTCGGCTGCTCGAGATCGCGCACTCGCTCGAGGAGCTGAAGACGATCTGCCGGTGCGGTCGGAAGGCCGTGTTCAACGGGCGTCGCGTCGGCGAGCGGTTCATCTTCGACGGCGACCAGGTGGCGATCGACGGCGTGGAAGTCACCTACGAGTCGCTCTGCGGCGCCTGCTATCTGGAGGAGTCCGGCGGCGTGTTGAACCGCGGATGGCGTCCCCGACTCGAGTTCAGCTACGGCACGGAGCCCGACGCCGACTTCACGTGATTCGCAACCGTCGAGATCGGCTATCCTTGACAGGTTGCCGCACGGTGACAGCGGGGTATGGCGCAGCTTGGTAGCGCGCGTCGTTCGGGACGACGAGGCCGCAGGTTCAAATCCTGTTACCCCGACAAGTAGTGAAGGGCAGCGGGGATATCCCCACTGCCCTTTCTCTTTTCCGTCCGCGGTACAGCCGAGCGGCACAAGGAGAGACCATGAACCGCAAGGACTCGACCATCCGGCCGTTCTCCGAGAACCCCGACTTCGACTTCGAGATCCGCGGTGCACTCGGCAACTGCGCAGCGGGAGCGGGGGATCCCGGCGAGATCCTCGCCGCCGTCGCGGGGGTGCACAAGGGCGACCACACGGGCTGGCACGCCGCGTGGCGCGGACTGGCGGATCGCAGCTTCGCGAGCGCCGCAGCATCGGCTGCGGGCGGCCACGCGGTGAGCGCCGCCGCTGCCTATCTGCGGGCGTCGGGGTACTACTCGGTCGCGGTGAACGCCGCCAGCGGACTCGATGACGCCGACGCACTCACCTCGGCGTTCCAGCGTCAACAGGAGGCGTGGCAGGGCTTCCTCGACCACACTGTGCACCGTGTGGACGCGGTGGCGATCCCCTATGAGGACGGCACCTTGCCCGGATGGTTCTTCCGCCCGAGCGAGGCGAACGGGTCGACGCTCGTGGTCGTCAACGGCAGCGACGGGGCGCCGGCCTCGCTGTGGGCGAGCAGCGCAGCCGCGGCCCTCGCCCGCGGCTACAACGTGCTCATGTTCGACGGGCCGGGGCAGCAGTCCGAACTGTTCGAGAAGAGCACCTCGTTCCGCCCCGACTGGGAGGCGGTGCTCACCCCGGTGTACGAGTTCGTCTCCACCCTGGACGGGGTGCACGCCGAGAAGGTCGCCGTCTACGGCATCAGTCAGGGCGGCTACTGGGTGACCCGGGCGATCGCGTTCGAGCACCGCTTCGCGGCAGCGATCGTCGACCCCGGGGTCGTGGACGTCTCCACCTCCTGGACGGGTCACCTGCCGAAGAGTCTGCTCGCGGTACTCGACTCGGGCGATGTCGCCAAGTTCGACAAGGAGATGGCGTTCGGCATGAAGTTCTCGCCCGAGACCGTGCGCACCTGGGCGTTCCGGGCGCGCCCGTACGGCAAAAGCGGCTACGGCGAGACCATCACAGCCGTGCGGCAGTACGACGCCACAGCCTTCGCCGCGCAGATCACGACGCCGCTCCTGATCCTCTCGCCCGACGACGAACAGTTCTGGCCCGGTCAGGCCGAACAGCTCGCCCGGCTCACCCCGAACGTCTCCACGCTGATGCGCTTCACCGCCGCGGAGGGCGCGGACCAGCACTGCCAGCCGCTCGCGCGTACCGTCACCGCTGAGCGCATGTACGACTGGCTCGACGACCGCCTCGCCGGCTGAGCCGCGACGGCGGTCAGTCGGCGACGTCGACCGGCGTCAGCGTCATGACGATCGCCTCGGGCGGGCACGCGAAGCGCACGGGTGCGTAGATCGAGGTGCCGAGCCCGGCCGACACCTCGAGGAAGGCGCTCCGCGCCCCCGCCCGCCACACCGAGAGACCCTGTGCCTGGGCTGGCGGGATGTCGCAGTTCGTGACGAGCGCCGGACGCCCCGGGATGCGCACCTGGCCACCGTGGGTGTGTCCGGCGAAGATCAGGTCGGCGCCCTGGCTCACGAACGCGTTCAGCACCCGCTGGTAGGGGGCATGGGTCACCCCGATCGTGAGCACCTGACGGGGCTCGTCGCTCGACCACTCGACCTTCTCGCGCATCTCCTCGACAGCGCCGGGCAGCTCGCCCAGACGGTCCCAGTCGCGGTGTGCGTCGGCCGTGCCCAGGAACTCGAGGCGCGTGCCCTTCAGCTCGATCGCCCGCACCCGGTTGTTCAGCCCGTGCCAGCCGAGCTCCTCGCCGAGGAAGCGGTCGAGGGCGGGCGTGTCGAGCTCCGGCTCGCGCGCGACCCGCCGGTTCGACGACTCGACGAGGTATCCGAAGGGGTTCTTCAGCACGGGTCCGTAGTAGTCGTTCGAGCCGTGCACGAACACCCCGGCGGTTCCCGCGAACGGCTCGAGCGCGCGGCGCACGCCCAGGAGGCCGTCGAGGTGGCCGAGGTTGTCGCCCGTGTCGATCACGAGGTCCGGCTCGTAGACGGCGAGCGAGCGGATGAAATCCTGCTTCGCCCGCTGCCAGGGGGTCAGATGCAGATCGCTGAGGTGCAGGATCGTGATCGGGCGGGCATCCGGTTCGAGCACGGAGAGGGTCTCGTGGCGCACCGTGAACCGGTTGCGTTCGACGAACACACCCCAGGCGAGCGTCGCGAGACCCGCGGTCGCCGCCGCTCCGAGCGCACCGGCGACCGCGCGTCCGGCGCTCACGGTCCGCAGACCAGCTTGCGCACCGTCAGCGTCACCTTCTGGCTCTTGTTGACGACGGAGCCGGCGGCGGGATCCTGCGCCACGACCTTGTCGAGCTTCGGGTCGCCGGGCAGCGCCACCTCGCACTTCTGCGCGACGTTGGTGAAGCCCGCCGTCTGCAGTTGCGATTGCGCTGAGCCGTAGTTCTGGTTCGCGGTCACGACATCCGGCACCGCGGATGCTTGCCCGTTGCTCGTGAACACGGTCACCTCGGTTCCCTTGGAAACCTGGCTCCCGGAACCCGGGTCGACCTTCGCGACCACCCCGACGGGGAGGTCGGAGTCGATCTGGCCGCCATCGGTGTACGAGAGCCGCGCCTGTTCGATTGCGGCCTTCGCCTGCTCCGGCGTCATGCCGACCAGGTTGTCGGGCACGAACACCTGCACGCCCTTCATGAGCGCGGGGTCGGGGCCGGGGAAGGCGCCTCCCGGGTACACGGCGTCGATGGCCTGGGCGATCGGCTTGAAGATGTAGTGACGCAGGTAGCCGCCCGGTCGCCCATTGATCGAGATCTTGCGCATGCTCTGCTTGCCGTCGATGTTGCCGACCCACACCGCCGTCGAGACGCGCGTCGAGGAGCCCACCATCCAGGTGTGGATGGCGTCGTTGGTGGTGCCGGTCTTGCCGATGTAGGTCGTGCCGTCACGTGGGTTCGCCATCGCACCGGTGCCGCCCATCACGGCCTGCATCGCGTACGCGGCGGTGTTCGCGACCGCCTTCGTCACGAGCGAGGGACCGCAGTCGGCGCTCTGTCCGGCGAGCTCCTCGTTGGAGCTGGTGACGAGCTTGTCGATGATGATCGCCTTGCAGTAGGTGCCGTCGTTCGCGATCGCGGCATAGGCATCGGCCTGGGTCAGCGGGGCGATGTTGTTCTCGCAGCCACCGATCGAGCACGACGGGAGGGTGTCGAGGTCGGGGTTGTCGGGGGACCAGTTCGGGTCGGTCGCCTTGTGCACGCCGATCGACGACGCGAGCTTCGCAATATCGCACTGGTCGACCTCGGCGGCCATCTGGAGGAACACCGAGTTCACCGACCCCGCGGTGCCGCGCACGACGTTGTACAGCCCGGTCTCGCCGGAGTCGTTGCGGAAGGTGTAGTCCGGGCCGCCCGCCGGCCCGTTGCAGCTGTTGAACTTCGCCATCGGAATGGAGCGGATGCTCGCGTTGAAGGTCTCGTTGAGGCCGTTGCCCGCCGCGAGGAAGGCGAGCAGGGTGTACGGCTTGTAGGTGGATCCGGGCTGGAAGCCCTTGGAGCCACCGTGTGTGATGTCGCCGTTGAAGTTGATCGCGGTGGTGGTCGCGTCGCCGGCACCCGTGTCGTCGAAGGTCTTGTTCTGGGCCATCACGAGGATGCGTCCCGTTCCGACTTCGACGCTCGAGATGGCGGCGCCCAGCTGCATCCGGGTCTCCGTTGCGGGGGCGAGATCGGCGGCGACCTGCGTGGCGTAGGTCTGCAGACCCGGGTTGATCGTGAGGAAGACGGTCAGGCCGCCCTCGCGCCAACGCTGCAGCTGCTGATCCTTGGTGGCGCCGAGCGAGCTCACCTCGCCGTTGAGGATCGACTTGAGCGCGTAGTCGCACGGGAAGCGGTACTCGACCGGGGCCGAGGAGCATCCGCTGCGCGGGGCGTTCTGGCTGACCGTGGTGGCGTCGACCGGGGTCGCGATGGCCTCCTGGTACTCCTTCTCGCTCAGGTGGTTCTGGGTGCGCATCCAGCCGAGGATCACGTCGCGCCGCGCCTTGTTGGCGGCGAAGTTCTTCTCGGTGTAGAGCCCGTTCTTGCTCGGGTTCTGCACGATCGCGATGAGGCTTGCGGCCTGTGCAGGGGTGACGTCTTTCGCGGAGGTGCCGAAGTAGCGCTGGGCGCCCGCCTCCACGCCGTAGGTGGTCTGGCCCATCAGCACGATGTTGAGGTAGGCCTCGAGCACCTCGTCCTTCGTGTACCGCTTCTCGAGGCTGATCGCGAGCTTCATCTCTTTGATCTTGCGGTTCAGGTTCGGGTAGGTCGCATCCTTGATGGCCTGGTCGTAGTCGGCCTTGCTCAGGCCGGTGTCGTTGACCGCCTTCAGCACGAGGATGTTGCGCACCAGCTGCATCGACAGGGTCGATGCCCCCGACTCGCTGGTGCCGGTCGCCTGCCCGATCGCGGCACGGATGAGCGAGGGGACGTCGACGCCGCCGTGGTCGTAGAACCGGCGGTCCTCGCCGTCGATCGCCGCCCACTTGAGGTCGGCGTCCATCGCGTCGAGCGAGACCTCTTCGCGGTTCTGGTCGTAGACGTTGGCGATCGTCACCTGGGTGCCGTCGCCGGCGACGGCGACGAAGGTGTTGCGCTGGTGCTGCGTCTTGATCTCGATGTAGTCCGGCAGATCCTGGAAGACGTTGATCGAGTTGTTGGCGGTCATGCCGGTGACGGCGATGGCGGGGGCCACCATGACGGTCACCAGAAGACCTGCGATGACGCTGAAACCGAGCAGGCCGGCACCGGCGCCGAGCAGACTTCTCGCCGTGGATCCTTGAGCGGGCATAGGGTTCAGGGTACGGGAAGACTTCTCCCGGATAGCTGAACGGAAGCCCGAAAAGTGCCGACCTGGGAATACCTCACTACTCCGCTGCTCATCCACAACACCACCGCGATCCTCAACAACTGGGGTTCGGAGGGGTGGGAGCTGGTGCAGATCGTGACCGGACCCGAAGGCGGGCTCGTCGCCTATCTCAAACGCCCGATCGAAGGAGCACACGCGTGAGCGTCGCCGACCGTCTTGCCGAACTGGGGCTCGCCCTGCCTCCCGTCGTGAAGCCCGTGGCGGCCTATGTGCCCGCGCAGGTGACCGGCAGCCTCGTCTACACCTCGGGCCAGCTGCCGATGATGGGCGGCGTGCTGCCCGCCGTCGGCAAGGTCGGCGCGGAGGTCGGAGCGGATGAGGCGAAGGAGTTCGCCCGGATCTGCGCACTGAACGCCCTCGCCGCCGCCGAGAGCGTGATCGGCTCGCTCGACCGCGTCACGCGCGTCGTCAAGGTGACAGGTTTCGTGGCATCCGCCCCCGACTTCACCGGGCAGCCGGGCGTCATCAACGGTGCCTCCGAGCTGCTCGGCGAGGTGTTCGGCGAGGCGGGTGCCCACGCCCGCTCGGCCGTCGGCGTCGCCGTGCTGCCGCTCGACTCGCCCGTCGAGGTGGAGCTCATCCTCGAGTTCGCCTAGCGGGTGTTGCGGTTTCGGCGGGATGTTGCGGCTTCGCCGGCAACATCCCGCCGAAACCGCAACACCGGGCGGGCTCAGTCCTCGGAGGGTGCTCCCGCGCGCAGCTTGTCGCTGATGGTCTGCATCACCGAGGTGTCGGCGAGCGTCGTCGTGTCGCCGATCGCGCGGCCCTCCGCGACATCCCGCAGCAGACGGCGCATGATCTTGCCCGAGCGGGTCTTCGGCAGCTCGGTCACGATGAAGATGTCGCGCGGGCGGGCGATCGCGCCGATCGCCTGCGACACGTGCGCCCGCAGCAGCTGCACGAACTCCTCGTCGCTGTGCGCCGCGCGATGCGACTGCTTCACGATCACGAACGCGACGACCGCCTGACCGGTGGTCTCATCCGACGCGCCCACGACGGCGGCCTCCGCCACCATCGGGTTGCCGACGAGCGCCGACTCGATCTCCGTCGTCGAGAGGCGGTGGCCCGAGACGTTCATGACGTCGTCGATGCGGCCCAGCAGCCAGATGTCGCCATCCTCGTCGACGTGGGCACCGTCGCCCGCGAAATAGCGCCAGCCGTCGTTGCGGAACTTCTCCCAGTAGGTCTCGACGAACCGCTCCGGGTCGCCCCAGATGCCGCGCAGCATCGACGGCCACGGATCGCGGATCGTCAGCAGACCGCCGTTGGGCGGGTCGACGCGCGTGCCGTCGTCGGCGAGGATGTCGACCTTCACGCCCGGGATCGGTACCTGCGCGCTGCCCGGCTTGAGGGTCGTGACGCCGGGGAGCGCGGAGATCATCATGGCGCCCGTCTCGGTCTGCCACCAGGTGTCGACGACCGGCGTCTCGCCGCCTCCGATGACCTCGCGATACCAGACCCACGCCTCCGGGTTGATGGGCTCGCCCACCGAGCCGAGCAGCCGCAGGCTCGAGAGGTCGAACTGCTGCGGGATCTGCCGCCCGAGCTTCATGAACGAGCGGATCGCGGTGGGTGCCGTGTAGAGGATCGTCACCCCGTACTTCTGGATGAGCTCCCACCAGCGACCCGCGTGCGGGGTGTCGGGCGTGCCCTCGTACATGAGCTGCGTGGCGCCGTTCGCGAGCGGGCCGTAGACGACGTAGCTGTGGCCGGTGACCCATCCGATGTCGGCCGTGCACCAGAAGACGTCGCTCTCGGGATGCAGGTCGAACACGTCGTGGTGCGTGGCGGCCACCTGCGTCAGGTAGCCACCGCTCGTGTGCAGGATGCCCTTGGGCTTCCCGGTCGTGCCCGAGGTGTAGAGGATGAACAGCGGGTTCTCGGCCTCGAAGCCCTGCGCCTCGTGCTCGGGGTCGGCCTCCGCCGTCGCCTCATGCCACCACAGGTCGCGGTCGGCGGTCCACGCGACCTCGTTGCCGCCGCGCTTCACGACGAGCACGTGCTCGACGCTCGTCTCGCCCTCGAGCGCCGCATCGACGGTCGGCTTGAGCGGGAACACCTTGCCCTTGCGGTAACCCCCGTCGGCGGTGATCACGAGCTTGGCCTCGGCATCCTCGATGCGGGCGCGCAGGCTCTCGGCGCTGAAGCCGCCGAAGACCACCGAGTGCACGGCGCCGAGGCGCGCCACCGCGAGCATCGCGACCACGGCCTCCGGGATGACGGGCAGATAGATCGCCACACGGTCGCCCTGGCCGATGCCGAGCGCGGCGAGCGCGTTGGCGGCGCGCTTCACCTCGGCGGTGAGCTCGGCGTAGCTGATGCTGCGGGAGTCGCCCGGCTCGCCCTCCCAGTGGATCGCGATGCGATCGCCGTGGCCCGCCAGCACGTGCCGGTCGAGGCAGTTGTAGGCGACGTTCAGCTCGCCGTCGGCGAACCACTTCGCGAACGGCGGGTTCGTCCAGTCGAGCACCGACTCGAACGGGGTGTGCCAGTGCAGTTCGCGCGCGCGACCCGCCCAGTAGGCGAGCCGATCGTCTGCGGCGTGCTCGTACACCTCGGGGCCGGTCACGCGGTTGGCGGTGAAATCGGGGCTCGGCGCGAAACGGCGGGTCTCGGTGAGCAGGCTGTCGATCGAGTTCTGGGACATCTTCATCCTTGGGTCGAATCGCGACCGTGCCTGGTAGTCGCGCGGAGTTTCTCCGGTGAACTTCTCGATCCTAGCGCGGCGTTCGGAGGCGTGATCCCGGTGTCGCAGCCGGTGTCGACCAGCGGTGGCGGATGCGCGGACGAGCGGGCCGGGCACACTGCGGGTGCCCGAAAACTCCCGTTGCGATGATCGGGGGTTGCAGTAGACTCAGGGCACCGAGCGTAACCTCTCGGACCTGCAGCGTTCTCCGATACCCCCCTAGTCGCGCGCTGCTGTGGCGGCGCCCATTTCCCCCCATCTGGGCGCCGCCCCTCCGTTTAACCGGGGCGTCTGCGTGCCGGGTGCCGGCGTGCTCCGCGGCTCACCGCTCGACCGCGAACTCCGCCCCTCCCCCGTGGCGAGGAGCGTTCAGAGTCCACCGATCGGGTCTGGCCAGCCGCCGCGTCGCCGCCGGGCCGTCAGCATCGGGGGGTGCTCTTCGACCGACTCGCGCCCCGCCAGCTCCCGTCGCGAGCAGCCTTCGGGCCGCTCGCCGCGGTCGTGACCGACCCCGAGGTCACCGACGTCTTCGTCAACCCGGACGGGTCGGTGTGGGTGGATCGCGGGCGCGGCGCCCGTGCGGAACCCGGCATGCGCATCCCCTCCGGCGAGGCGCGCGAGCTCGCGGTGCGGCTCGTCGCATCCGGCGGGCGTCATCTCGACGAGGCGACGCCGGCCGCCGACGTGCGACTCGGCGACGGCATCCGGGTGCACGGGGTGCTGCCGCCGGTCTCGCCGGAGGCTGCGGTGCTGTCGATCCGGTTGCCGCGCACCGGACCCCTCGCGCTCGAGGCGCTCGACGGCGGGGGACTCTTCGCGCGGGTGCCGCGCACGGCGGTGGAGGAGCTCGTGGCGCGGCGCGCCAACGTGCTCGTGACGGGTGCCGCGGGCAGCGGCAAGACCACCCTCCTCGGCGCCATGCTCGCGAGTGCGCCGCCCACCGAGCGCATCGTGGTGATCGAGGATGTCGCGGAACTGCGGATCGCCCATCCGCACGTCGTGCGCCTCGAGGCGCGGCAGCCGAACCTCGAAGGCGCCGGCGGCATCGGCCTCGACCGGCTCGTCCGGGAGGCGCTGCGGATGCGTCCGGACCGGCTGGTCGTCGGCGAGTGCCGCGGCGCGGAGTTGCGCGAGCTGCTCACCGCGCTCAACACGGGACACGACGGGGGAGCCGGCACCCTGCACGCCAACTCCCTCGTCGATGTTCCCGCACGGCTCGAGGCGCTCGGCGCGCTCGCGGGCTGGTCGCCCGACGCCCTGGCGCGGCAGGCGGTGAGCGCCTTCGACGCCGTGCTTCACCTCGCGCGCTCACCCGACGGCACGCGCGTGCTCAGCGACGCAGGCAGGCTGCGGCTCACCGGCCGCGGACGACTCGTGGCGGAGGCGGCGTGATCCCGCGGCGTCCGGTGAGGGCCCCCGAGCCGGCGGCCGAGCTCGATGAGGCCGCGGATGCCGTTCACCGCCTCGCGATCCTCCTCGCCGCAGGGCTCGAACCGCTCGCGGCGCTCCGACTGCTCGACCCGGCACCGGCACCGATCCTGCGTGCGGCCGCCTGCGAGGGTCCGCTCGAGGTGCCGGCCGCGCTCGCCGCTGAGGCCGAGGCATCCGTGGCCGTCACCCGCGCGTGGGGCTACCTTGCGGCCTGCTGGACGGTGGCGACCGAGGTGGGGGCACCGCTCGCGGCGACGCTCGAACGCGCGGCCGACACCCTCCGCGCGCTCGCCGACGCCGACCGGCAGACCGAGCTCGCGCTCGCCGGCCCGCTCGCGACCGCCCGGATCGTGGCGTTGCTGCCGCTCGCGGGCGTCGGCCTCTCTCTGCTCATCGGGGCAGATCCGGTGGGCGTGGTGCTCGGCACGGTGCCGGGGGCGATCTCGGCCGTGCTCGGCACGCTGGCGCTGCTGCTCGGGATGCGCTGGAACGCGCGGCTCGTGGCGGCGGCGCGGGTCTCCGATCCGCTCGCCGGGATCGGCCACGAACTGCTCGCGCTCGCGATGGCGGGCGGGGCGGCACCGGATGCGGCGCTCGCGCGGGTCGTGTCGGCCACGGAGCGCTGCGGGGTCGCCGTGGGGGTCGAGCCGGCGCGGCAGACCCTCGCCTTCGCGGTGCGCGCGGGGGTGCCGGTTGCCGGTCTGCTGCGCGCCGAGGCGGGGCGTGCGCGTCGGATCGCGCTCGCCGAGGCGCTGCGTCGGGCCGCCCTGCTCGGCACCCGGCTTCTCGGCCCGCTCGCCCTGTGCTTCCTCCCCGGGTTCGTGCTGCTGGGTGTCGTGCCGCTCGTGATCGGCATCCTGCGCGGCACGCTCGCCTCCTTCTGATCCGCTCCTACACAGGCACGCGGGGGCATGAGTTGTCCCCGGATGCGGGCTGCACGGGCCCGCGGCCCGCGGCGGCCGGGGAACATGGGGGAGGGCGCGCGACCCGACACGAAGAAGGAGTCACCATGAGACACCGCATCATCCGACGGCTGACCGAACGCGCCGCCCGCGACGACGGCGCCGCGACCGCCGAGTACGCCATCACGATCATGGCCGCGGTCGGCTTCGCCGGCCTGCTCGTCGTCATCATGCGCTCGCCCGAGGTGCAGCAGATCCTGACCGATCTGGTGCGCAATGCGCTGGCGTTCGGCGGCTGACGACGCGGGCGCCGTCGCCGCCGAGTTCGCGGTCGCGTTGCCTGCCATCGCCCTCGTGCTCGCGGTGTGCCTCGGCGCGGTCGGCGTCGGATCGCAGCAGTTGCGGCTGCAGGACGCGGCGGCGGATGCGGCGCGCGGCCTCGGTCGCGGCGAGAGCGGGGCCGCGGTCACCGGCCGCATCGCCCGCGCCGCGCCCGGTTCGGCGCTCGTGAGCTGGGCATCCGGTGAGCTCGTGTGCGTGCGGCTCACCGCGGCGGCTCGCGGGCCGGCCGCGCTCGCGGGGCTCACCCTCTCGGCCGAGAGCTGCGCGGTCGGAGGCGGCAGATGACGGGTCGGCGGCCACGGCGCTCGCTGCTCCGGCATCCGTGGTTCGGGCGGCTGCGGCGGGGCGACACCGGGGCGGGCGGCGTGCTCGCCCTCGCGGTGATCGGAGCGACGCTGAGCTGCACCCTCGCCGCGCTCGCCGTGGGCTCGGCGCTCGCGATGCGGCAGCGCGTCGTCGCCGCCGCAGACGCCGCGGCGCTCGCGGCCGCCGACGCGCTGCTCGGCGCGACGGGCGGCGAGCCCTGCGCCCTCGCCGCCGAGGTGGCCGCCGCGCATCGGGTGGCGCTTTCGAGCTGCCGACTCGACGGTGTCGAGGCTCGCGTCGAGGTGGGCGCCGAGGTGCTGGGGATGCCGATCCGGGTGCGATCCCGGGCCGGACCCCCGACGTGATGCGAGCGCGCACGCGGGACCAAAGACCCGGTCGGCCGCGAGCCGCTGCCAGGACTCTATGTGTATGGTGTGCCTCGGATAGAGGGAGGAACCCGGGTGCCCATGAAGAAGCTCGTGATCGTCGAGTCGCCGGCCAAGGCGCGCACGATCGCGCAGTACCTCGGTGACGGCTACGAGGTGCAGGCATCCGTCGGGCACATCCGCGATCTCATCGACACGAAAGACCTGCCGCCCGAGCTCAAGAAGGGCAGCGTCGGCAAGTTCTCGGTCGACGTCGACAACGGCTTCGAGCCCTTCTACGTCGTCTCCGACAACAAGAAGAAGACCGTCACCGAGCTCAAGCGCGCCCTCAAGGACGCCGACGAGCTCTACCTCGCAACGGATGAAGACCGCGAGGGGGAGGCCATCGCCTGGCATCTGCTCGAGGTGCTCAAGCCCAAGGTCCCCGTGCGCCGGATGGTGTTCCACGAGATCACCAAGGACGCCATCCAGCGTGCCGAGCAGAACACCCGCGAGATCGACACGGCGCTCGTCGACGCGCAGGAGACCCGCCGCATCCTCGACCGCCTCTACGGTTTCGAGATCTCGCCCGTGCTCTGGCGCAAGGTCGGCCCCGGGCTCTCGGCCGGTCGGGTGCAATCCGCGGCCACCCGCCTGGTCGTCGACCGCGAGCGCGAACGACTCGCCTTCGTCTCGGCGAGCTACTGGGACCTCAGCGCGCTGTTCGCCCCCGCGGATGCCGACACGAGCTTCGCGGCGAAGCTCGCCCGGCTCGACGGCAAGCGCATCGCGCAGGGCGGCGACTTCGACGACGCGGGTCGGCTGAAGGCCGACGTCATCGCCCTCGACGAGCGCGCCGCCGACACCCTCGTCGATGCCCTGCGCGCCCCGACCGCCACCTTCGAGGTCGCCAAGCTCGAGACCAAGCCCTACTCGCGCCGCCCCGCCGCGCCGTTCACCACCTCGACGCTGCAGCAGGAGGCATCCCGCAAGCTGCGCTTCTCGGCGCGCACCACGATGAGCCTCGCGCAGTCGCTCTACGAGAACGGCTACATCACCTATATGCGCACCGACTCGACGACGCTCTCGCAGCAGGCGATCGACGCGGCACGCAGCCAGGCGGTGACGCTCTACGGCGCCGACTCGATCCCCGAGAAGCCGCGCGTCTACGCCTCCAAGTCCAAGAACGCGCAGGAGGCGCACGAGGCGATCCGCCCCTCCGGCGACGTCTTCCGCACACCGGCCGAGCTCAGCTCCCAGCTGCGTGGCGACGAGTTCAAGCTCTACGACCTCATCTGGAAGCGCACCGTCGCAAGCCAGATGGCGGATGCGAAGGGCTCGACCGCGACGGTCACGATCGCCGCAGACGGGGGCGAGGGGGCGCGCGCCGAGTTCACGGCATCCGGAACCGTCATCACCTTCCGCGGCTTCCAGGCCGCCTACGAGGAGGGCCGCGACGAGGTGCGCGGCGAGGCCGCCGACGCCGACGCGAAGCTGCCGCCGCTCGAGCAGGGGCAGGCGCTCTCCGTCGCCGAGCTCGAGGCGAAGGGCCACGACACCACGCCGCCGCCGCGCTACACCGAGGCGAGCATCGTCAAGGCGCTCGAGGAGCTCGGCATCGGGCGTCCCTCGACCTACGCCTCGATCATCTCCACGATCATCGACCGCGGCTACGTGACCCCGCGCGGCCAGGCGCTCGTGCCGAACTGGATCGCGTTCAGCGTCGTGCGTTTGCTCGAGGACCACTTCACCGAGCTCGTCGAGTACGACTTCACCGCCGAGATGGAAGACGACCTCGACAAGATCGCAGGCGGCGAGGCCGACCGCGTCGACTGGCTCACCAAGTTCTACTTCGGCGGCGGCGAGCACCCGGGGCTCCGCGAGATCGTCGACAACCTCGGCGACATCGACGCGCGCGCGGTCAACTCCATCCGCATCGACGAGGGCGTGACGCTGCGCGTCGGCAAGTACGGCCCCTACCTGGAGGTCGCCGAGGAGGGTGTCGAGACCCCGCGCAAGGTCAACGTTCCCGACGGTCTGGCCCCCGACGAGCTGACGCCCGAGAAGGCCCGCGAGCTCATCGAGGCGCCCGTCGCGACCGACCGCGTGCTCGGCGTGAACCCCGCCACCGGCAAGACGATCGTCGCGAAGGACGGCCGCTACGGGCCCTACGTGACCGAGCTCGAGCCGGAGCCGGAGGCGGCGCCCACCACGGCATCCGTCGACGGCGTGGAGGTCGACCCCGCCACCGGCGAGCTGGTCGAGCCGAAGCCCGCGAAGAAGCCCGCAGCGAAGAAGAAGGCGGCGGCACCGAAGCCGCGCACGGCATCCCTCTTCAAGGACATGGATCCCGCCACCGTCGACCTCGAGACGGCGCTCAAGCTGCTGGACCTGCCGCGCACCGTCGGTGAGGACCCGGAGTCGGGGGAGCCCATCACGGCGCAGAACGGCCGTTACGGCCCCTACCTGAAGAAGGGCACCGACTCGCGCTCGCTCGAGAGCGAGGCGCAGATCTTCGACATCGAGCTGCCCGCGGCGCTCGAGATCTTCGCGCAGCCGAAGTACGGCGCGCGCCGTCCCACGAGCGCCCTCAAGGAGTTCGAGACCGACCCGACCAGCGGAAAGCCGATCCGCATCCGCGACGGGCGGTTCGGGCCCTACGTCACCGACGGCGTCACGAACGCGACCATCCCGCGCGGCGAGACGGTGGAGGGGGTCGACTTCGACCGCGCCGTGCAGCTGCTCGCCGACAAGCGCGCCAAGGGGCCGGCCAAGCCCCGCACGAGCGCGGCATCGCGCGCCAAGAAGCCCGCGGCGAAGCGCGCGGCGCCGAAGAAGGGCTGACGTGGCCCGCGGTCTGTTCCTCACCCTCGAGGGCGGTGACGGATCCGGCAAGTCCACCCAGTCGGCGCTGCTCACCGAGTGGCTCGGCGGGCAGGCGCGCACGGTCGTGCACTCGCGGGAGCCAGGCGGCACCGAGCTCGGCGTCGAGCTGCGGGAGATCATCCTGCACCGTCGCGGGTACATCGCCCCGCGCGCCGAGGCGCTGCTGTACGCCGCCGACCGCGCCCACAACATCGCGACCGTCGTGCGCCCCGCGCTCGAGGCGGGACACATCGTGATCCAGGACCGCTACCTCGACTCCTCGGTCGCCTACCAGGGCGCCGGTCGCGTGCTCGATGCGGCGGAGGTGCGCGAGGTGTCGCTCTGGGCCACCGAGCGCCTGCTGCCCGACCTCACGATCCTGCTCGACCTCGACGTCGAAGTCGGGCGCGCGCGGCTCGACGACGCACGCACCCGCTACGATCGGCTCGAAGCCGAGGCCGCCGAGTTCCACCACCGGGTGCGGGATGCCTACCTCGCGCTCGCGGAGGCGGAGCCTGAGCGCTTCCTCGTGCTCGACGCGACCGAGCCGGTCGACACGCTCGCGGAGCGCATCCGGGGCCGGGTGTCAGAGCTGCTCGCGTACGCTGCCTCGTGACGGAGGGCGGCGCGTGAGCGGGATCTGGGATGAGCTGACCGGGCAGACGGAGGCGATCGCCGCCGTGCGCGCGGCAGCGGCGGGCGACGGCCTCGCGCACTCCTGGCTCATCACCGGCCCGCCGGGTTCGGGGAGATCGACCCTCGCCTACGCCTTCGCGACCGAGCTGCTGGCGCGCGCCGACAAGCCGGGCGACCTCGAACACACGGCCGCGCAGGTGGCCGCGCGCACGCATCCGGATCTCGCCGTGCTCGCCACCTCGGCCGTCATCATCAAGATCGACGACGTGCGCCAGCTGGTCACCGCGAGTCAGTTCTCGCCGGCCGTCGGCCGCTACCGGGTGATGGTGATCGAAGACGCCGACCGGATGACGGAGCGCACCTCGAACGTGCTGCTCAAGGCGCTCGAGGAGCCGCCCGAGCGCACCATCTGGATCCTCTGCGCGCCGAGCGAGGCCGACCTGCTGCCGACGATCCGCTCGCGCGTGCGCTCCGTGCGCCTGCGGGTGCCGAGCGTCGACGACGTGGCCGAGCTCATCGCCCGACGCGACGACATCAGTCTCCCCGAGGCCACCCGCGCGGCGCGCGAGGCGCAGGCCCACATCGGCATGGCGCATCGGCTCGCGACCGATGAGCAGGCGCGTGCGCGCCGCCGACGCACCATGGAGCTCGCGCTCGGCATCCGCGGCGTCTCGGGGGCGGTGCTCGGTGCCGCCGAACTGCTCGAGATCGCCGGTCAGGATGCGACGGCCATCACCGAGCAGCGCGACGCCGAGGAGCGCGAGCAGGCACTGCGCGCGCTCGGGGTCGAGGCGGGCGGCACCGTGCCTCCGGCACTTCGCGCCCAGCTCAAGGCGCTCGAAGAGGACCAGAAGCGGCGGGCCACCCGCAGCCTCCGCGACGGGATCGACCGCATCCTCGTCGACCTGCTCTCGCTCTACCGCGACGTGCTGCTGCTGCAGCTCGGTGTCGACCTCGAACCCGTCAACCTCGCCATCTACGCCGAGTTGACCCGGGCCGCGGCCGACGCCACTCCGGCCGAAACCCTCGCGACACTCGACGCGATCACCACCGCGCGCACCCGTATCGAAGGCAACGTCGCGCCCGCGCTCGCGCTCGAGGCGATGCTCGTGGCCGCCATCCGTCGCCCCTCGGCGGTCGCCAGATGAGGCGCGGTCGGGCGCGGACGTTCCGCGCGCTCGCGGCTGTCGCGGCCGCCGCCATGCTGCTCACGGGATGCGTCTCGTGGTTCATGCCGCAGCGGGCATCCACCACCTCCACCCCGACCGGCGAGGACGTGCCCGCCGAGCTCGCGCCGTTCTACCACCAGGTGCTGCGCTGGACCGGATGCGGCAACGGCATGCAGTGCACGACGGCGACGGCACCGCTGGACTGGAAGGATCCCGGTGGCGACACGATCAAGCTCGCCCTCATCCGCCAGCCCGCGACGGGCGGCGATGCGAAGGGCTCGCTGCTGGTCAACCCCGGTGGGCCGGGTGGCTCCGGGGTCGACTTCATCCGCAACTCGATCGACTTCGCGACGAGCGAGACCCTGCAACGCGAATTCGACGTCGTCGGCTTCGACCCGCGCGGCGTCGGTCAGTCGACGCCGATCAGCTGCACCGCCGACCCGGCCGAACTCGACGACTACATCTACGGGATCGTGCCGGGGGAGCTCGGATCGGATGAGCGGATCGCGCTGACCGAGCAGAAGAACGCCGCGTTCGGGCGCGGCTGCCAGGAGCACACCGGCGCGCTGCTCGCCAACGTCGACACCGAGAGCGCCGCCCGCGACCTGGACCTGCTGCGTGCGGCGCTCGGCGACCGCACGCTCGACTACCTCGGCTACTCCTACGGGACCTACCTCGGAGCCCGCTACGCGGAACTCTTCCCCTCGAAAGCCGGACGGCTCGTGCTCGACGGCGCGCTGGATCCGTCCGCGAGCGAGTTCGAGGTGAACCTCGCCCAGGCGCGCGGCTTCGAGAGCGCCCTCGGGGCCTACCTCACCGACTGCCTCAGCCGGAAGCAGTGCCCGTTCTCGGGCTCGGTCGAGGAGGCGCGCACCCGTATCGCGGGGTTGCTCCGCGGGCTCGACGAGCGACCGATCGCCGCCGCAGACGGACGGATGCTCGGGTCGAGCACGATGTTCAGCGCCATCCTCCTGCCGCTCTACAACCAGGCCAGCTGGGGCAACCTCGACGCGCTCTTCGACGAGGCCTTCGCCGGCGGCACCGGCATCGCGTTCCAGCTCGCCGACTTCTACAACAACCGCGCGAGCGACGGCAGCTACACCTCGAACGGCACGGAGGCGTTCATCTCGATCAACTGCCTCGACTATCCGAGCGACGGTGACCCCGCCACGATGCGCGCGGAGGCGGCGCAGCTCGCGGAGGCGGCACCCGTGTTCGGGCCGTGGATGGCGTACGGAGGCACCCTGTGCCCGCAGTGGCCGTTCCGCTCCTCGGTCGAGCGCGGCCCCATCACCGCGCCGGGGTCGCCCGACATCCTCGTCGTCGGCACCACGAACGACCCGGCCACGCCCTACGTCTGGGCGCAGGCGCTCGCCGCGCAGCTCGAGAAGGGGCATCTCGTCACACGGAAGGGCGAGGGGCACACGGCCTACGGGGAGAGCGAGTGCGTCACCCGGGTGGCGGATGCGTTCCTCGTCGACGGCACCGTTCCGGCATCCGACCCGATGTGCTGAGGCCACTGCGGCATCGACTATGCTCGGAGGCTGTGCCGCTGCTCGCAGCGCACGCCGCCTTAGCTCAGTCGGCAGAGCATCTCACTCGTAATGAGAAGGTCGTGGGTTCGATTCCCACAGGCGGCTCCGTTTTCCCGTTTCTGCGTGTCCCCTGGGAGGGGGGTTGGCCGTCTTCGCGCGCGGGCGTAGCCTGGCACGCGTAGCGCAGCCTGTGGGGGGACGCGCTATCCGGCTCCTGTGGGGGGAGGCGGAGCCATCTTGAATCGGGGGGTTCAAGAGTGCAGAAGCACACGATTCTCGTGGGGGCGGTCTTCGGTGCCGTGCTCGCGCTCGGTCTGCCGTTCGTCGGCGGAGGCGGTCCCGCGACGGGAACCTCGGCCTTCGCCCAGGAGAGCGGGGTGCTGCCCGAGGCAGCCACCTCGCCCCTCGTGACGACCGGACGGGTCGGGAACACGGTCTCCGCGGTCGCCGCCGTGACGCTCCCTGCCGCGTCCGCGACGGCCGCGGAGTCGAACTCGGTGGCGGCCGTGTCCGCGAAGGCTGCGACCGCCGACACCGAGCACCTCGCCCAGAAGCCGGTGCCGAAGCCGGTCGTGGTCGTCGAGACCCCCGCAGCCAAGCGCAGCGGCACCGCGGCGCGCACCGCAGCCCGGCAGGCAGCCGGCCAGAGCTGCCCCGGAAACGTGGGCGGCTCGACCGGGGGCGCGCCCGGCATCACCTCCGCGGGCGGGGTCGGCGGAACCACGACGAGCGACCTCGAGTCGTTCGCGCGCACCTACAACTCCATCCGCGTCGCCAACTGCCTCGACCCGGTGCCGATGGCCAACTTCCGCTACGACCCGTGCATGGAGCAGCGACTGTTCTGGATCGCGGAAGACCCGAGCGAAGACCCGAACAGCGCGTGGGGCCACAACGGCACGCCGCGCTCCGACGGGACACCCGCGGTCGGCTGCGACGGCAACCTCGCCGGCGGCTCCGGCAACTCGGGGGCGACTGTGGCGAACAAGTGGTGGAACTCGCCCTCGCATCAGAAGGTGCTCTACCGCCCGACGTTCACCGGATCGATGAGCGGCGTCGTGATCTGCTTCGCGATGGTGCACGGCGGCCTGCCGAACGACGGTGCCGGCTTCGCCCGCGCGGCCGCCCGCTGGGGAGGGTGCTGAGGCGCATCGGGGCACCAGGGTTCTACGCTGAACCCATGACCGAACGACTGCGCTGGGGCATCCTCGGAACGGGCGGCATCGCCCGCGCCTTCACCTCCGACCTGAACCTCACCGGCTTCACCGTCGCCGCCGTCGGCTCGCGCACGCAGGATGCCGCGGACGCCTTCGCGGCCGAGCACGGCATCCCGCGTGCCCACGGGAGCTACGAGGCGCTCGCGGCCGACCCCGAGGTCGACGTCATCTATGTGTCGACGCCGCATCCCTTCCACGCCGAGAACGCGCTGCTCGCGCTCGAGCACGGCAAGCATGTGCTCGTCGAGAAGCCGTTCACCCTCAACGAGGCCGAGGCGCGGAGCGTCGTCGACGCGGCGAGCGCGAAGGGTCTCGTGGTGCTCGAGGCGATGTGGACGCGCTGGCTGCCGCACATGGTGCGGGTGCGCGAGCTGATCGCATCCGGTGCCCTGGGCGAGGTGCGCGCGGTGATCGCCGACCACGACCAGAAGCTGCCGCTCGACCCGGAGCACCGCATTCAGAACCCCGCGCTCGGCGGCGGCGCCCTGCTCGACCTCGGCATCTACCCGGTGTCGTTCGCCTGGGACGTCTTCGGCGCGCCCTCGAGCGTGCACGCCATCTCCTCGCCGACTCTCACGGGCGTCGACCGGCAGACCGCGATCATCCTCGGCTACCCGGACGGTGAGCAGGCTGTCATCCACACCCAGCTCGACGCGCGCGGCCCCTCGACGGCGGTCGTCGTCGGCACCGAGGCAAGCATCGAGATCGACCCGGTCTGGTACACGCCCACCTCGTTCTCGCTGCTGGATCCGGCGGATGTCGTCCTCGAGCGCTTCGCGCAGGAGGTTCCCGGGCGCGGGATGCAGTTCCAAGCGGCGGAGCTCGAGCGGCTCGTCGCGGACGGGGTGACGGCGGGCGAGATCCTGCCGCCCGAGGAGACCGTCGCGATCGTGCGCACCCTCGACGAGGTGCGTCGCCAGATCGGTCTCCGCTACCCGGGCGAGTGAGCCGGCAGCATCCGGCGGCGGGCATCCGGGCGTCGCTGGCTATCATGTTCCGGTGACCGACGAGCAACCGACCTCGCGCCGCGCTGCTCGCGAAGCGCGCGAGGCCGCCCTTCGGGCGTCCGCGGAGCCGCAGCCTGCCGCGCCGCAGCCCGGGGATCCGCAGCCCGTGCCGACGGAGCTGCTGCCGACCCAATTGCAGAGCATCCAGCCGATCCCGGATGCCGCGCCGCCGGCCCCGGTGCCGCCCGCCCCGGTGCCGCCCGCGCCTGCGGAGTCGCAGCGCGCGTGGGGCGACATCGGCGCGACGGAGCTGCTCAGCACGGATGCGGCTGGCACCGCGGCGGACGCCGCACCGGGCGACGAGGCCGCCGGCAGCCCGCCCGCGACCCGCCCGGGTGGCGGCATCCTCGCGCTGCTGCGCAAGCATCCGCTCGCCTGGCTCATCTCGGCCGGCGCCGTGGTGTTCGTGCTGCTCGGCACCGGCTCGGTGTTCGCGGGCGTCGCCTGGGCGTCCCGCGGGGAGCCCGCGCCGGTGGACACGCCGAGCGCCTCGGCCGCCCCCGCGCGTCCCGTCTCCGACCAGCCCGCCACCGCGATCCGACTGCGCACCTGCTCGGTCGCCTCCCTCGCGGCCGACCCCGTGCTCATGACGCTCGAGGGCTCGGTCATCCGCTCCGACACGGGCGAGGTGCTGTTCGACCGCAACGCCGCGACGCCGGCCCGCACCGCATCCGTGCTCGCCGTCTTCACCGCGGCCGCCGCGGTCTCCCGGCTGAGCGCCGGCTACCAGATCACGACGAGCGTCTACGACGGGGCGAACCCCGGCACGATCGTGCTCGTGGGGCGAGGCGACGCGACCCTGTCGGCGCTCCCCGCCGGCCAGGAGAGCGTCTACGCGGGCGCGCCCAAACTGCAGACCCTCGCCGAGCAGACGATCGCGGCCTATCAGAAGGCGCATCCGGATGTGCCGATCACCCAGGTCGTGCTCGATGCGAGCTACTGGAGCGAGGCCGACAAGTGGGACTCGAGTTGGCCGCGCAGCCTGCAGACCGGCGGAACCCTCTCCGAGGTGACCGCCTTGCAGGTCGACGGCGACCGCGCCGACCCGCGCGCCGCGGTCAGCGCGCGCTCCACCGACCCGGTGAGCCGCGCCGGTGCCGCCTTCGTCGACGCCCTGCGCGCCGCCGACACCACGGGCGACGTGGTCGACAACACCGCCGCCCTCATCCGCGGCACAGCCGTGGGCCAGAGCCTGCTCGGCGAGGTGAAGTCGCAGCCGGTCGGCACGCTCGTCACGCAGATGCTGCTGAGCGGTGACAACACGCTCGCCGAGATGCTCGCGCGTATCGTGTCGAAGGAGTCAGGGATGAACGGCTCGGCTGCGTCGCTGCAGCAGGCGATCCCGTCGGCGCTCGACGCGTTCGGTGTGCCCGCGACCGGCCTCACCATCCGGGACGGCTCCGGACTCTCGCCGCAGAACGCCGTGCCCGTGAGCTCGATGACCTCCCTCATGGCCCAGGTGCGCGGCGGCGCGAACGGTCTCGACGTCGTCCGCGGCGGTCTCTCGGTGGCGGGGAAGACCGGCATCCTGGCCGACCGCTTCACGGGCGACAACGCGGCGGTCCGCGGCAAGCTGACCGGCACGAGCGGCTCGATCGACACGGCCTACGCCCTCACCGGGTACGTCGACGCCGCCGACGGCACACCCCTCGCGTTCAGCTTCGTCGCGATCGGCGACGGCATCCAGAGCAAGGCCCGAGCCGCTCTCGAAACGCTCGCGACGGCCGCCTACAGCTGCGGCGACAACCTCTCCAACAACTGACCGGAGGCCCCCATGGCGCGCGCACTGCTCATCATCGACGTGCAGAACGATTTCACCGAGGGCGGGGCGCTCGGTGTCGACGGGGGAGCTGCGGTCGCGGCGGGCATCACCTCCTACCTCGAGGCGCACCCGGATCGCTACGACGTCGTGATCGCCTCCCGCGACTGGCATCACGGCGACGGCGACAACGGTGGCCACTTCGCCACGGAGGCCGCCCCGGACTTCGTCACGAGCTGGCCGCGGCACTGCGTGGCCGAGACGCCGGGGGCCGCGTACCACCCGGCGCTCGACGTCTCGCTCGTCGACGTGCACGTGCGCAAGGGGCAGGGGGTGCCCGCCTACTCGATCTTCGAGGGAACCACCGACGACGGAACCCCGTTCCCGGCGGAGTTGGATCGTCTCGGGGTGACCGAGGTCGACGTCGTGGGGATCGCGACCGACCACTGCGTGCGCGCATCCGCCCTCGACGCGCTCGCGGTGGGTCGCGAGGTGACGGTGCTCAGCGACCTCGTGGCCGCCGTGAACCCCTCGACGGGAGCTGCGGCTCTCGTCGAGCTCGAGGCCGCCGGCGCCACCGCGCACCCCTCCTCTCGCTGAGTGGTCGGTTTCTGGCCTCATTCCGGGGGAATGAGGCCAGAAACCGACCACTCAGCGAGCCGGGGGTGCGGCGGGTGCGGGATGATGGTCGCATGATCTCTGAGAGCGAGCTGCTGGCAAAGGTGCCGACCAGGCTGTACATCGGCGGGAAATGGGTGGACGGCGCGACGGGCCGCACGATCGAGGTGCACGATCCCGCCACCGGAGCGACGATCGCGACGATCGCCGACGCCACCCCGGAGGACGGCATCCGCGCCCTCGACGCGGCAGCGGATGCGGCGGCCGCCTGGGCGGCGACGCCCGCCCGCACCCGTGGGGAGCTGCTGCGTGCCGCGTGGGAGCTCATGATGGAGCGGGCCGACGAGTTCGCGCTGCTCATGACGATCGAGATGGGCAAGCCGCTCGCCGAGGCGCGCGGCGAGGTGAGCTACGGGGGCGAGTTCCTGCGCTGGTTCTCCGAGGAGGCGCCGCGCATCCAGGGACGCTACGGCCCGAACCCCGAGGGCACCGGCCGCATGATCGTCACCCAGCGACCGGTCGGCCCCTGCTTCTTCATCACCCCGTGGAACTTCCCGCTCGCGATGGCGACCCGCAAGATCGCGCCCGCGCTCGCCGCCGGCTGCACGGTCGTCATCAAGCCGGCGACCCTCACCCCGCTCACCACCCTGTACTTCGCGAAGCTGCTCGAGGAGGTGGGGGTGCCCGCTGGCGTCGTCAACGTCATCACGACCTCGACCTCGAACGCCGTGTGCGAGCCCATCATCCGCGACCCGCGACTGCGCAAGCTCTCCTTCACCGGCTCGACCGGCGTCGGCCGCACCCTGCTCGAGCAGGCGGCGCAGGGGGTGCTGCGCACCTCGATGGAGCTCGGCGGCAACGCGCCGTTCCTCGTCTTCGAGGATGCCGACCTCGACCGCGCGGTCGACGCGGCGATGCTCGCCAAGTTCCGCAACATCGGCGAGGCCTGCACCGCAGCCAACCGCTTCCTCGTGCACGCGGATGTCGCGGAGGAGTTCACGCGCCGCGTCACCGAACGGGTCGCCGCCATGAAGATCGGCCGCGGCACCGAGGACGGTGTCGCGATCGGCCCGCTCATCGACGGCAAGGCGGTCGCGAAGGCGGCCGAACTGGTCGCGGATGCGGTGTCGCGGGGTGCCACGGTCACGACCGGTGGCGAGGCGCTCGAGGGGCCGGGCACCTTCTATCGGCCGACGGTCGTGGCGGGGGTCGCCGCGGGGTCCGAGATCCTGCGCGAGGAGATCTTCGGGCCGGTGCTCGCGATCTCCACCTTCACCGACGAAGCGGATGCGGTGCGCCGCGCCAACGACACCGAGTACGGCCTCGTCTCCTACGTGTTCACGAAGGACCTGGCTCGCGGGCAGCGGATGATCGACCAGCTCGAGACCGGAATGATGGGACTCAACGTCGGCGTCGTGTCGAACGCCGCGGCCCCCTTCGGCGGCGTCAAGCAGTCGGGACTCGGCCGCGAGGGCGGCGCAGAGGGCATCCACGAGTACCTCGACACGAAGTACACGCTCACCCCGATGAGCTGACCCTCCTCGGAGGTGCTCGTAGCTCCAGCTCGCACCTCGGCGACCCGAAAGCTTCTGGGGCGCCGACGCCGTAGCTGGAGCTACGAGCGAACTCACACGAGGAGTTGGTGCTTCGCCAGGTCGCGGTAGAGCGGGGTGGAGGCGACGAGCTCGGAGTGGGTGCCGACGCCCGCGACGCGTCCGTGGTCGAGCACCACGATCGCATCCGAGTCGACCACCGTCGAGAGCCGGTGCGCGATCACGAGCAGCGTGCGATCGGCCGCGACCGCATCGATCGCCTCCCGCAGCAGTTGCTCGTTGACCCCGTCGAGCGAGGCCGTCGCCTCGTCGAGCAGCAGGATGGGCGGCGCCGCCAGCAGCGCCCGCGCGATCGCCAGCCGCTGCCGCTCGCCGCCGGAGAGCATGACGCCCTCCTCGCCGACCGCCGCATCCAGCCCCGCCGGATCGCGGTCGAGCACCTCGCCGAGGTTCACCGCCCGCAGCACCGCCACGCACTGCTCATCGCTCGCCTCGGGGGTGCCGAGGGTCAGGTTGTCGCGGATGCTGCCGGCGAGCACCGGGGCGTCCTGCTCGACGTAGCCGATGCGGCTGCGCAGCTCCTCGCGCCCGAGCGAGCGCACATCATCGCCGTCGATGCGCACGACGCCGTCGGTCGGGTCGTAGAAGCGCTCGATGAGCGCGAGGATCGTGGACTTGCCCGCGCCGGAGGGCCCGACGAGCGCGACCCGCGAACCGCGCGGTACCGCGAACGAGACGCCGTGCAGCACCTCGCGATCCCGCGGCGCCACCTCGTCCTCGCCGACCGCCGCCGCGATCGCCTTCTCGGTCTCGGTGCGGTGCGCGGTCTCCGGGTAGGCGAACCGCACCCCGTCGAAGCGGATGGCGGCATCCGTGTCGACCGGTCCCGCCGCGACCACCGACGCATCCCCCTCGTCCTCGGACGGGATCCGCAGGATCTCCTGGATGCGACCGAGCGCCCCGAGCGCCTGGTTGACCGAGGTGACCGCGCCGAAGGCCTGCCCGAGCGGCATGATCATCAGGAATAGGAACAGGATGAACGCCACGAGACTCGCGATCGTGATCGCGCCGGATGCCACGCGGTAGCCGCCGAGGCCGAGCACCACGAGGAACGAGACGTTCATCGCGATCGAGGCGACCGGCACGACGAGCGCCGACACCTTCGCGACCCGGATGCCGGCCCGCCACGCGTCCTTCGCCGAGTCCTCGATCGCCGCCGCCTCGCGCTCGGTCGCGTTGGCCGCGCGCACCGTGCGGATCGCGCCGATCGCGCGTTGCACGCCCGCGGCGACCTCGCCCACCTTCTCCTGCTGCACGCGGCTCGCCACGCGGATGCGGCCGGAGAGCCCGCCCACCACGGCGATCGCGATCGCGATGACGAGCACGGTGGCCCCCAGCAGCACCGGGTCGATGATGGCCATGCCGATGAGCGCCCCGACGAACACGACCGCGCCGCCGAGCGCATCCACGAGCCCCTGGGTGAGCACCGCGTAGAGCAGCGTCGTGTCGGAGCCGACCCGCGACACGAGGTCGCCCGTGCGGCGGGTGTCGAACTCGCGGATCGGCAGGCGCAGCATCCTGCGGATCAGGGCGCGCCGGGAGGAGTAGACGACGCTCGTGCCTGCGCGCTGCAGCAGGTAGTGCTGCACGGCGGTCACGACACCGTTGCCGATGACGAGCGCCACGAGCAGCCAGGCCAGCCATCCGAGCGGATCGCCGGCTTGCACGAGGGTGATGACCTGGCTCACGAGTGCCGGTTGCGCGAGCGAGAAGCCGGCGCTCACGAGGCTCAGCACGATCGCGACGCCGAGCAGCGTCTTGTGCTCGGTGAGGTACGGCAGCAGTTCGCGGAAGGAGGCGCGGGGGCCGGTGTCGGGCGTGCGGCGGAAGGGGTTGCGGCGCGCGGGCGCGTCGGTGCTCGACATGTATCTCTTCCTCGGGGGTCGGATGGCGCGTCAGGCGCGCCCGTACTTCTTGTGGACGGCCTGCTTGGTGACGCCGA
Source organism: Leifsonia xyli (assembly GCA_003243275.1). GTDB lineage: Bacteria > Actinomycetota > Actinomycetes > Actinomycetales > Microbacteriaceae > Homoserinibacter. Next base: position 203,522 of record QFQR01000003.1, read on the forward strand.
GGCAGAGCGCGATGAGCTGCCAGGATGCGTTGGCGTTGCGGGCGCGCCGTACGGCGGCCGCCTCGTGGCGGTCGAGTTCGCGGCGGAGGTTCGCGAGCGCGCGGAGCGCGACGAGCGGATCCTGCGATCCGGCATCCCCCGCGAGGGTGTGCAGCTCTCCGACGTCCACCCGTCAACCTTAGTTGACGGTTCGCGTCAACTCAAGTTGACGCCGCCGAGGAGCGCGCCTAGGAGGCGACGTCGGGGGTGCCGGAACCCGTCGTGCACTCGCGGGCATCCGTCTTCTGCGTCCAACCGGGTGCCCCGCCGCCGAGCGAGCTGCCGAGCTCGGTCACCACGAAAGCGCACGCCGAGAGCGTGGCACCGGATGCCGTGAATCCGTAGCGCGTATTCGCCCAGCGGGTGAACGCGCCGGCGGCCCCCGCGGCATCCGTGTCGCCCTCGAACCCGACCACGAGGCGTCCGGATCCGGCGCCAGGCAGGAAGCGTCCGCGCACGCAGCGCGGCACGTCCGAGGCAGCAGCCGGGTCCTCGACGAGCACGCCGTCCGAGGCGAGGGCGAGCGGGGTTGCGCCCGGTCGCAGGCCGACCAGCGCGCCGCTCGGCCAGGTGCCGCTCAGCGGGCTCGCCGTCACGTCGATCGCGGCGAAGCTCCAGAGCTGGTCGGCGTAGACGCCCGCATCGAGGGCGCCCTGGCATCCCTCCGTCATCAGGGCGGCGAGCGGGGTGCCGTCGGCCGAATCCGCGGCGACGGAGCGGTGCACGATCGCCGTGAGCTGCAGGGAGGCGCCGCTCGTGTCGGTCACGACGGCGCTCACCCCGAGCACGGCATCCGCCGGCAGTGCGGTCAACGCCTCGGGGGTTGCCGAGGCCGACGGCTGGGGTGCCGAGGCGGATGTCGAGGGCGCCCCGCTCGGCTCCGGGGGCGGTGGATCGCACGCGGTCAGCAGACCCGCCGCGAGCACGGCGATGACGGCGACGGTCGATACCTGGCGGCGTGACATCTGCTTCGGACTCCGGTGGTGGTGGCGGGGGGAGTTCCCCGACCGTGCACAGTGTAGGAGCCCGCACCGCGCGGCGGTATGGGGAGGGTGACTGAGGTCGCCCGGCCTGCGTATGCTCGGCGGCTGCGGGCGCTGTTCCTCGACTGAGTCTCGCGCCGGAGCGCCCGCAAGGCTAGGGCAGTCGCTCCGGGACCACGGCGTCGTCGAGCGACACATCCTTCGTCTCCCGCCCCACGAGCAGCGCCGTGAGCGTGAGCATCGCCATCACCGAGAGGTACACGCCGACCCAGAACGGGCTGCCCCCGCCGAGCCCCCAGAGCCAGACGGCGATGAACGGCGCCACCGCCGCCCCCAAGATCGACGCCACGTTGTACGAGATCCCGGATCCGGTGTAGCGCAGGGCGGTCGGGAACAGCTCCGGCAGCAGTGCGCCCATCGGGCCGAAGGTGAAGCCCATGAGGGTGAAGCCGAGCACGAGCCACAGCACCACCCCGAGGGTTCCTGCCGACAGCAACGGCACCCACAGCAGCCCGAACACGAGGATGGCGAGCGTGATCACGATGAGCGTGGGGCGCCGTCCGTAGCGGTCGGCGAGTGGCCCCGAGACGAGCGTGAAGATGCCGAAGAACACCACCCCGAAGATCATCAGCAGCACGAAGCTCGTGTAGTCGTAGCCGAGGCCCGGGAGCGCCGGAGGGGCGGCATCCGCGGGTGCGCGACCGTAGCTGAGCGAGAAGGTGGTCATCAGGTAGAAGAGCACGTAGGTGGCGAGCATGTAGAAGGTGCCGAGGATGAGCTGCCGCCAGTGGGTGCGGAACACCGTCGCGAGCGGCACCTTCGCGAGCTTGCCCGAGCTCGCGGCCGTCGAGAACGTGGTCGACTCGACCAGGCGCAACCGCACCCAGAGCCCCACCGCCACCATGACGGCCGAGAACAGGAACGGGATGCGCCAGCCCCAGTCGAGGAACTCCTGCGACGGCAGCGAGGGATCGGCCGAGGGGAGCAGGGCGGCGATGATGAGGAACAGGCCGTTCGCGATGATGAACCCGACGGGGGCGCCGAGCTGCGGGAAGGTGCCGTACCAGGCGCGCTTCCCCGCCGGCGCGTTCTCGGTGGCGACGAGGGCCGCCCCCGACCACTCCCCGCCGAGGGCGAAGCCCTGCGCGAGACGCAGGATCACGAGCAGCAGCGGAGCGAGCCAGCCGACGAGCGCATAGGTGGGCAGCACGCCGATCAGGAAGGTCGCGATGCCCATCGTCAGCAGCGCGCCGACGAGGGTGACCTTGCGTCCGCGGCGGTCGCCGAGGTGCCCGAAGACGATCGCGCCGACGGGGCGCGCCACCATCGCGGCACCGAAGATCGCGAACGACGACAGCAGGTTGGTGGTGTCGTTGCCCGCCGGGAAGAACAGGTGCGGGAACACCAGCACCGCGGCGGTCGCGTAGACGTAGAAGTCGTAGAACTCGATCGTCGTGCCGATGAGGCTCGCGAACACGACCCGCGAGCGCGGGTTCGCGGGGGCGACCGAGGATGATGTACTGCCCATGCTGACCAGTTTTTCACGGCAGGGCGCCCCGTGTCCGTCCTCACCGCCGCCCCGCGCCCCTGCCGACGGCGGCCGCACGCGACGGGCTCAGGCGCCCCGCACCCGGCGGAGCACGCGCGCGGTGGCGAGCACGGCCTCCGCGGCTTCCTGCCCCTTGTCCTCCTTCGAACCGGGGAAGCCGGCCCGGTCGATGCCCTGCTGCTCATCGTCGAGGGTCAGCACCCCGAAGCCGACCGGCTTGCCGGTGTCGAGCGCGACGCGGGTGAGGCCGTCGGTGGCCGCGTTCGACACGAAGTCGAAGTGCGGCGTGCCGCCCCGGATGATCACGCCGAGGGCGACCACGCCATCCGCTCCCGCTTCGAGCGCCGCCTTCGCGACCACGGGCAGCTCGAAGCTGCCGGGCACCCGGATCACCTCCACCTCGGCACCGGATGCCGCGAGCGTCCGCAGCGCTCCGGTCAACAGGCCCTCGGTGATGCGTTCGTGCCAGGTTCCGGCGACGACCGCGATGCGCAGGCCGGTGCCGTCGGCGTCGAGCTGGGTGGGTCGGCCTTCGCCGCTCATTCGGTGGTTCCCTTCGTGAACTCCGCCACCAACTGCTGGTGGCTGGGCAGCGCGTGGCCCATCCGGTCGCGCTTGACATCGAGATAGCCCTCGTTGAACTCGCCCACCCCGACCACGAGCGGCACGAGCGCGGTCACCTCGACCCCGCGCTCGCCGAGCTGGCGGGCCTTCTCGGGGTTGTTGGAGAGCAGCCGCACACGCGAGATGCCGAGATCCTTGAGGATGCCGACCGCCGCCCCGTAGTCGCGGGCGTCGGCCGGGAAGCCGAGCGCGAGATTCGCGTCGAGGGTGTCGAAGCCGTCCTCCTGCAGGCGGTAGGCGCGCAGCTTGTTGATGAGGCCGATGCCGCGCCCCTCCTGACCGCGCAGATAGACGACGACGCCGCCCTCCGCCTGGATGGTGTCGAGCGCCGTCAGCAACTGCGGGCCGCACTCGCACTTGAGCGAGTCGAACGCCTCGCCGGTCAGGCACTCCGAGTGCACCCGCACGAGGGCACCGTCGGCGGGTTCACCCGAGATCCAGGCGACGTGGTCGGCCCCGGTGGAGCGGTCGCGGTACGCCCGCACCCGGAAGGTGCCGTGCGCGGTCGGCACATGGGTCTCCACCTCGAAGCTCACCCGCTGCCACTCGGGCACCGTGACCTCGGCCTTCGGGTCGCGCTCGCAGCGCCGCTCCTCCATGAAGCGGATGAGCGCCTCGATCGTGATGACGGGCACGTTCTCGCGCTCGCCGAGCCGGATCAGGTTCGGCAGGCGCATCATCTCGCCATCCTCATCGACGATCTCGACGATCGCGGCGACGGGGGTGAGCCCGGCCAGCTTCATGAGGTCGACGGATGCCTCGGTGTGGCCGTCGCGCTCGCGCACGCCCCCGTCGACGGCGCGCAACGGCAGGATGTGGCCGGGCCGGTGCAGGCTCGCGGGGGTCGAGGCGGGGTCGGCGAGCACGCGCAGGGTGTGGGCGCGGTCGGATGCCGAGATGCCGGTCGAGAGCCGGTCGGCCGCGTCGACGGACACCGTGTAGGCGGTGCCGCGCGGATCCTCGTTGTGCGCCACCATGGGCGGCAACTCCAGCCGGTCGGCGATCTCGTTCGTCATCGGCGCGCAGATGAAGCCGGAGGAGTTCTTGACCGCCCAGGCGATCCACTCCTGGCTCGCGGTCTCGGCGGCGAGCACCACGTCGCCCTCGTTCTCGCGCCCCTCGTCGTCGGCCACGATCACGGGCCGCCCCTCGCGCAGCGCCTGCAGCGCCGCCGGGATGTCGCTCAGACTCATCGTGCACTCTCCTTCTCTGCGGTCGCCGCCGCTCCCGCCGGGTGAGCAGCCCGCGCCGCGGGCGCCCCCGTCGCTGGTTGAGTTGCCCGCGCCGCGGGTGCCCCCGTCGCTGGTTGAGTAGCCCGCGCAGCGGGCGTATCGAAACCAGCCAGCCGCAGCACATGCCGCGCCAGGATGTCGGTCTCCAGGTTCACCCGGTCACCCACGCCGAGCGCGCCGAGGGTCGTCGCCTCGAGCGTCTCCGGGATGAGCGACACCTCGAACCACTGCTCGGCCTCGCCCGCATCCGACACGGCGCTCACCGTGAGCGAGGTGCCGTCGATCGCGATCGAGCCCTTGCGGGTGACGAGCGGGGCCAGCTCGGGCGCGAGCGAGAACCGCACGACGCGCCAGGCCGATCCGTCCTCGGTCGCGAGCACGGTCGCGGTTCCGTCGATGTGGCCCTGCACGATGTGGCCGCCGAGCCGGTCGCCCACGGCGGCCGCACGTTCGAGGTTGACGCGGTCGCCCGCGCGGCGCTCGCCGATCGTGGTGACCTCGATCGAGATGCCCATGACATCCGCGGTGAACCAGTCCTCGCCCTGCTCGACGACGGTCAGGCACACCCCGGAGACCGAGATGGAGTCGCCGTGGGAGGCGTCGGAGACGGCGAGCGGCGCGCGCACGGTGATGCGGGCCGCGTCGCCCGTGCGCTCCCAGGCGAGCACTTCGCCGCGCTCCTCGATGATGCCGGTGAACATGTCAGTTCCCTTCCCTGGGTCGTGCGGTGACGAGCAGGTCGTCGCCGAGCTGCTCGATGCTCGTGACGCGCAACCGTCGCGCCTGGTCGATCGTGCGGATGCCGAGGTCGCCGATCGCGAGCCGGTCGCCACCCAGCAGGGCGGGGGCGAGGTAGACGGCGTACTCGTCGGCGAGGCCCGTCGTGATGATCGCGGAGGCGAGCGTCGGACCGCCCTCGACATACACCCGCCGGATGCCGCGGGCGTCGAGCTGGGCCAGCACGCGTTCGAGGTCGCGCGTGCCGGTCTCGAGGACTCCGGCCGGGTGGCGCCGCAGCGCTGCCCCCGCAGGCATCGCGCGTTCGCCCACCACGACGGGCAGCGGCTGGTGCGGCAGCAGCTCACCGCCGTCGCCGCGCGCCGTGAGGGAGGGGTCGTCGGCGATCACGGTGCCGACGCCGACGAGGATCGCGTCGGATGCCGCCCGCTGCTCGTGCACGCGCTGCCTGGCGGCGGTGCCGGTGATCCACTGGCTCGTTCCGTCGGCTGCTGCGGCGCGTCCGTCGAGGGTGGACGCCCACTTCACGGTCACCCAGGGGCGATGACGCGCGACGGCCGTCAGCCAGATGTGCAAGAAGTCGGCGACCTCGTCGGAGAGCACCCCGGGGATCACCTCGACGCCTGCGCCTCGCAGTCGCTCGGCCCCACCGGAGGACTCGTGGCCCGGATCCGAGACGGCGTAGACGACACGGGCGACCCCCGAGGCGATGAGCGCTTCGCTGCAGGGGCCGGTGCGGCCGGTGTGGTTGCAGGGTTCGAGCGTGACGACCGCCGTCAGGCCGCGCGCGTCCGGGAGCTTCGACAGCGCATCCACCTCGGCGTGCTGGCTGCCCGCGCCCCGGTGCCAGCCTTCGGCGACCACCGTGCCTGATGCGTCGATGAGCACGCAGCCGACCTGAGGGTTGCCGCCGGTGACCGGTCCCCGTGCGGCGAGGTCGAGGGCGCGACGCATGGCCGCGTCGTACGCGACGGTGTCGGCCATGGCATCCCTTCCGGTTCCGGTCCGGGGATGCACGACGTGAGTCGACATTCGCCGACGCCTCGGGATATCCGAATCGTCGGCGTGTGCTTCCTCTCATCCGGACTATCACCGTCGGTCCCGGAATTCCACCGGATCGGCCCCGTCTCTGGCGAGACGAGGTTCGCGGACTATCACCGCCGGTGCGGACTTTCACCGCCCCCGGAGCACATACTGCGTTCGGAGTCTACAACGCTGTGCCGAGGACGCTATTCCCGCGGCCTGTCCGTGAGCAACTGCACGATCGTGTCGAGTCGGGCGTCGATCCCGTCGAGACGTTGGTCGATGGCGTCGAGCCGTGCGTCCACCTTGTCGAGCCGCTGGTCGATCCCGTCGAACCGTGCATCCATCTTGTCGAGCCGCGCGTCGTTCGCGTCGAAGCGGGTCGTGAACTTCTCGTCGAGAAGGGTGACCTTCTTGTCGACCTCGCCGAACTTGCCGGTCATCAAGAAGACGTGATCCTTCACCGTGGCCAGATCGCGTTCGAGCCCGTCGAGCTTGGCGTTGACGAGACCGAACTCGGCGGTGACCCGCGACGCGAGCAGCTTGGTGTCCACGTCGATCAGGGTGACCCGGTTGCCCAGTTCGACGTGGTTGTTCTGCACCTGTTTGGTGAGCTGCGCGAGGTTGCGATGGGTCTGGTCGTGCGCCGTGATGAGCAGGGCGACGCGGGGGTCCATGGGGGTGACGGGGGCGGCGGCTGCGGACATCTCCTCGTCCTTTCCGGGGGTGCGGGTGGGGGTTTCGGCGAGGCTAACAAGCCCGGGCCGCGCGCCGCCAGGGAGTACCGCACATCTTGGGGGAACTCATCTGGAGCAAGGCTGTGGAGGAGTGGACGGGCATCCCGATCCGCCCTCAGCCGAGCAGCGCGGGGAGCTCCGCGAGGGTGCGGATCACCGGCACCCCGGCCGCGGCAGCCTCGGCGAGCTGTTCGCCGCTCGCGACGCCGGGCCGGTCGATCCACACGCCGAGCAGCCCAGCGCGGGCTGCCCCGATCGCATCCGTGTGCAGCCGGTCGCCCACGTAGCAGGCGGCGGATGCCGGCACCCCGAGGTGCGCCGCGGCGAGCTCGAAGATGCGTGCGTCGGGCTTCGCCACCCCGACCTCGCCGCTCGCGATCACGTTCCCGACCGGGATGCGCGTATCGAGCCGCACACCCCGGAACTTGGCGAGCTGGAACCCGAGCTCCCCGTTGGTGATGATCCCGAGCGCACGCGGCGCGATCGCGGCGAGGCACTCCTCGACGTCGGAGTGCAGCCGCCAGCTCGTCTCGTAGTGCCCGAGATAGCTCTCGAACCAGGCCTCTGCCGCCGCATCGTCGAGCTCGATCCCGTAGGGCGCGACGAAGCCGCGCGCCCTCGCCCGACGCTGCTCGCGGAAGTCCACCTCGCCGACCAGGTAGCGGTGGTAGTGCTCCTCCTCGAGCGCGTTCCAGCGCGCGAACTCGGCCGATCGCTCACCCGACGCGACGATCCCTCCGAGCGCGGTGCGGTGCGCGTGGATGCCCGATTCCACCGACTCCCGGTGGGCGAACAGGGTGTCGTCGAGGTCGAACAGCACCGCACGGATGCCGCTCACAGCGGCCAGCCCGGCTGCGGCGATCCGTCGTCCGATCGCAGGCGGTACCCGTGCCATCCCGGAGGGAAGCTTCCGTCGCGGAAACGCACCTCAACGGGCCGCTCGACGTCGTAGCGGAATCCGGCCGCCCGGGCGACCCGCGCCGAGTCGACGTTGCCGGCCACCGCCTCCCAGCCGATCCGGTCGAACTCCGGGTTCACCGCGAACACCCACTCGACGACCGCGCGCAGCGCCTCGGTCATATAGCCGCGGCCGCGGTACGGCGCGCCGAGCCAGAAACCGACATCACCCCGCGGCGGACGCCAGCCGATGTCGCCGAGTTGCGGTCCGTCGGCGCTCTCGCGGATCGCCCACGTCATCGCTTGGCCCGACGCCCAGCCGAGCGGCACCATCTCTCCCAGCCAGAAGAGCGCGTCCTCGCGCGTGTACGGCCAGGGCAGGGAGGCCAGCATCTCGCCCATCACGGGCTCCTGCAGCAGCGTCGTCAGCTGGTCGGCGTCATCCAGGCGCGCCGGGGACAGCACCAGGCGGTCGGTGTGCAGCACGACGGGTTCCATGGCGGCGGTTCAGCGTCGCGGCAGGAAGCCGACCCGGTCGTACACCCGGGCGAGCGTCGCCTCCGCGATCTCGTTCGCCCGGTCGGCGTTCACGGCGAGCACCCGGTCGAGCTCGGCGGGATCCGCGAGCAACTCGAGCGCACGCTCCCGCACGGGGCCGAACTCGGCCACCACGGCATCCGCCACGGCACCCTTCAGGTCGCCGTAGCCGCGGCCCGCGAACTCGCGTTCGAGGCCCTCGACGGAGGTGCCGCCGAGCACCGAGAGCAGGGTCAGCAGGTTCGAGACGCCGGGCTTGGCGGCCGGGTCGTAGCGGATCGAGCCGTCGGTGTCGGTCACGGCCGACTTGATCTTCTTCACCAGCCGGTTCGGCTCGTCCAGCAGCCACAGGATGCCGTTCTCGGTCTCGCCCGACTTCGACATCTTCGCGCCCGGGTTCTGCAGGTCGTAGACCTTCGCCGTCTCCTTCAGGATCGACACCTCCGGCACCACGAAGGTCTCGCCGAAGCGGGTGTTGAAGCGCTGGGCGAGGTCGCGGGTCAGCTCGATGTGCTGCCGCTGGTCCTCGCCGACCGGAACGATCTCGGCGTCGTAGAGCAGAACATCCGCCGCTTGCAGGATCGGGTAGGTGAAGAGACCCACCGATGCCGCCTCCGCGCCCTGCTTCGCGGCCTTGTCCTTGAACTGGGTCATCCGGCTCGCCTCGCCCATGCCGGTGATGGTGTTGAGCACCCACGCGAGCTGCGCGTGCGCCGGCACCTGCGATTGCACGTAGAGGGTGGATGCGGACGGGTCGATGCCCGCCGCGATGTACTGGGCAGCGGTGCGGCGGGTCTTCTCGCGCAGGCCGGCGGGGTCTTGCGGCACGGTGATGGCGTGCAGGTCGACGACGCAGAAGACGGCGTCGTAGTCGCGCTGCAGCCGCTTCCACTGCAGCAGCGCGCCGATGTAGTTGCCCGCGTGGAGCGAGTCGGCGGAGGGCTGCATGCCCGAGAACAGGCGGGGCTTGGTCATCTGGGGACGTCTTTCGTGTGGCTGGTTTCGATACGCCTGCTTCGCAGGCTACTCAACCAGCGGGTGGGGTGGGTGTCGCAGGTGGTCGACCGGCGGTGGGGTGGGTGCCGCAGGTGCGCTCCTCCCGGTGGGGTGGGTGCCGCAGGCGGGCCCATCCCGCTGGTTGAGTAGCGCCGCAGGCGCGTATCGAAACCAGACGGATCAGAGCTGGTAGTCGACGACGACGGGCGCGTGATCCGACCATCGCTCGTCGTAGGCGGCCGCGCGGTCGATGGTGTAGCCCACGACCTTCTCCGCGAGCGCGGGCGTCGCGAGGTGGTAGTCGATGCGCCACCCCGTGTCGGTGTCGAAGGCCTGACCGCGCTGCGACCACCAGGTGTAGGGCCCGGGCACCTCGCCCGCGACGCGGCGCCCGACATCCACCCAGCCGAGTCCGGCACCGGCGTTGTAGCCCTCCTCGTCTTCGGCGCCGAGGAAGCGGTCGAAGTAGGCGCGCTCCTGGGGGAGGAACCCGGCGCGCTTCACGTTGCCCTTCCAGTTCTTGATGTCGAGGGTGCGGTGGCCGACGTTGAGGTCGCCGACGATGAGCGAGAGCGGATTGTGCGCGGCGAGCATCGGCAGGTGCTCGACCATCGCATCCAGGAACCTGTACTTCTCGACCTGCTTCGGGGTGTCGACCTCGCCCGAGTTCACGTAGGTCGACACGACCGTGACGATCGTGCCGTCGATGTCGTAGTCGGCCTCCAGCCAGCGGCCGGCCGAGTCGAAGTCGTCGGGGCCGAAGGAGACCCGGTGGATCTCCGCCGTGCGACGGCTGGCGAGTGCCACCCCCGCGCGCCCCTTCGCCGTGGCGGCGTCGTGCAGCACGTGCCAGTCCGGCCCGAGCAGCGCGGTCAGGTCGTCGGTCTCGGCGCGCACCTCCTGCAGAGCCAGGATGTCGATCCCACGCGGGGCGAGCCAATCGCCCATGCCTTTGCGGTAGGCGGCGCGTACGCCGTTGACGTTGACCGAGGCGATGCGGAGGGGGCGTGTCACGCCTCCCACTTTAGCCACGGCGTCCGACACCCACCGATCCTCATCGCCGCCCGAACAGCCGCGCCCAGAAGCCGGGCTTCCGCTCGGCGGCGAGTTCCGCGCGCAATTCGTCGAGGAGCTTTTCGCGCGCCTCGGCCTCGGCGCGTGACTGCTCGGCGGCGAGGCGCTTGTCGAGCGGCACGCCGGCATCCTTCATCGACACGAACACCCAGCACGCGGCGATGAGGATCACCTGGCAGACGAGCGTGAACCAGATCAGCAGACCGATGATGACCGCGAAACCGGCCAGCAGCGGATTGTTGGTGGCACCTCCCAGCAGCGCCGTGCCGAGGATCTTCAGAACGCCGAGCGCCAACGCGCCCAGCAGCGCCCCCTGGAGCAGGAACCGCAGGGGGATGTGCACGCCGGCGAGCACGCGGTAGAGCGCCGCGAGCACCACGGTGTCGAGCGTGAACATCAGCAGCACGCTGAGCGCGCGCGCCGCGAGGGTGGTGGAGGCGGAGTCGCGGATGCCGAGCCACGCGAGCGCATCGCCGAGCGCATCCGTCGAGAGCACCGACAGCGCCGCCGAGATGAGGAGCAGCGCACCGAAGCCGAGCGCGAGACCGAGATCCTTGAGCTTCAGCAGCAGGAAGTTGGTGCGCGGCCCCGGCAGGTCACCGAGCACGCGGACGGCGTCGCGCGCCGAGGCGAGCCAGCCGAGCGCGGTGAAGAACAGACCGCCGAGCGCGATCGCGCCGGTCCAGCTGAGCACGGTGGTGTTGACGAGGTCGCGCGGGTCGATCGCCCCCGTGCCGTCGCCCGTCTCGATGAGGCCGGGCACCGCGGATGCCAGCAGAGCGAAGAGCGCGTCCTGCAGCTCCCGATTGCCTGCCAGCACGATCCCGAACACCGAGAAGGTCACCCAGATCGCGGCGAACACGGCGAAGATGGCCTGGTTCGAGAGTCCGGCGGCGAGCAGCGGTCCGCGGTGCGCGCCGTAGTCGAGGAACACGCGCACGGGGCGCAGCGCCATGACCCAGGCGACGACCCGCTGCACCCACGCGATGAGCGCGGGAGGCTGCTTGGCGGGAGTCTCGCTCACGCCTTCACGCTAGCCGGTGGCCTCGCGCTACGCCTTCGGGATGTCGGGCTTGCCGCGCAGCACCGCCGCCTTCACCTCGGCGATCGCCTTGGTCACCTCGATGCCGCGGGGGCAGGCCTCCGTGCAGTTGAAGGTGGTGCGGCAGCGCCACACGCCCTCCTTGTCGTTGAGGATGTCGAGGCGCACGGATGCCTGCTCGTCGCGCGAGTCGAAGATGAAGCGGTGCGCGTTGACGATCGCGGCGGGTCCGAAGTACTGGCCGTCGGTCCAGAACACCGGGCAGGAGGAGGTGCATGCGGCACACAGGATGCACTTGGTGGTGTCGTCGAAGCGCTCGCGCTGGGCGACCGACTGGATGCGCTCCTTGCCATCCTTCGGCTTGCCGGTGGCGATGAGGAAGGGCTGGATCTCGCGGTAGGAGGCGAAGAACGGCTCCATGTCGACGATGAGGTCCTTCTCGAGCGGCAGGCCCTTGATCGCCTCGACGTAGATCGGCTTCGAGATGTCGAGGTCCTTGATCAGGGTCTTGCAGGCGAGGCGGTTGCGGCCGTTGATGCGCATCGCATCCGAGCCGCAGATGCCGTGGGCGCAGGAGCGACGGAAGGTGAGCGATCCGTCCTGCTCCCACTTGATCTTGTGCAGCGCATCCAGCACGCGGTCGGTCGCGTAGAGCTCGACGTCGAAGTCCTGCCAGTGCGGCTCGGCGTCCTTCTCCGGGTCGAAACGGCGGATGATGAGGGTCACCGTGAAGGCCTGGATCGGCACCTCGGGTGCGCCCGCGTTCTCCACGGCCTCGAGGGTGGCGGCGCCGACCATCAGTACTTCCTCTCCATCGGTTGGTAGTTGGTGACGACGACCGGCTTCCAGTCGAGCGTGATGTGGTCGGCCGCGTCGGCCGAGTGCGGGTCGCCCGTGAGGTAGGCCATGGTGTGCTTCATGTAGGTCTCGTCGTCGCGCTTCGGGTAGTCGTCGCGCATGTGACCGCCGCGGCTCTCCTTGCGGTTCTTCGCCGAGAACACCACGACTTCCGCGAGGTCGAGCAGGAAGCCCAGCTCGATCGCCTCCAGCAGGTCGGTGTTGAAGCGGTGGCCCTTGTCTTGGATCGACACGTTCTTGTAGCGCTCGCGCAGCCCGTGGATGGTCTGCGTGACCTTCGCGAGCGACTCGTCGGTGCGGAACACCTGGGCGTTCCGGTCCATCTCGTCCTGCAGCTCCTTGCGCAGTGCCGCGATCCGTTCGGTTCCGGTCGACTCGCGCAGGCTCTCGACGAGCTCGCGGATGCCGCGGGCCGGGTCGGCCGGCAGCGGGGTGAAGTCGACGGTCTCGGCGTAGTCGACGGCGTTGTTTCCCGCGCGCTTGCCGAACACGTTGATGTCGAGCAGCGAGTTGGTTCCGAGCCGGTTGGAGCCGTGGACGGAGACGCAGGCGCACTCGCCTGCGGCGTAGAGGCCGGGCACGACGGTGTCGTTGTCGCGCAGCACCTCGGCCTTGACGTTGGTGGGGATGCCGCCCATCGCGTAGTGCGCGGTCGGCATCACGGGCACCGGCTCGACGACCGGGTCGACGCCCAGGTAGGTGCGGGCGAACTCGGTGATGTCGGGCAGCTTCGTCTCGAGCACCTCGGCGCCGAGGTGGGTGCAGTCGAGCAGCACGTAGTCCTTGTGCGGGCCGGCGCCGCGCCCCTCCGCGACCTCCTGCACCATGCAGCGCGAGACGATGTCGCGCGGGGCGAGGTCTTTGATGGTGGGGGCGTAGCGCTCCATGAAGCGCTCACCTGAAGCGTTGCGCAGGATCGCGCCCTCGCCGCGGGCGCCCTCGGTGAGCAGGATGCCGAGGCCGGCGAGCCCGGTCGGGTGGAACTGGAAGAACTCCATGTCCTCCAGCGGCAGGCCCTTGCGCCAGATGATTCCGACGCCGTCACCCGTGAGGGTGTGGGCGTTGGAGGTGGTCTTGTAGATCTTGCCGAAGCCGCCGGTGGCGAAGACGATCGACTTGCCCTGGAAGACGTGCAGGGCGCCGGTGGCGAGCTCGAGCGCGACGACGCCGGAGGGCTGGGCCACCCCGTCCACCTCGGTCATCACGAGGTCGAGCGCGTAGTACTCGTTGAAGAAGTTGACGCCGAGCTTGACGCAGTTCTGGAAGAGCGTCTGCAGGATCATGTGGCCGGTGCGGTCGGCCGCGTAGCAGGCCCGGCGCACGGGCGCCTTGCCGTGGTCGCGGGTGTGGCCGCCGAAGCGGCGCTGGTCGATGCGCCCCTCGGGGGTGCGGTTGAAGGGGAGGCCCATGTTCTCGAGGTCGAGGACCGCGTCGATGGCCTCCTTCGCGAGGATCTCGGCCGCATCCTGGTCGACGAGGTAGTCGCCGCCCTTGACGGTGTCGAAGGTGTGCCACTCCCAACTGTCTTCTTCGACGTTGGCGAGCGCGGCGGCCATGCCGCCCTGCGCCGCGCCCGTGTGCGAACGGGTGGGGTAGAGCTTGGTGATCACGGCGGTGTTGGCGCGCGGTGCCGCCTCGATCGCGGCGCGCATCCCGGCTCCGCCCGCGCCGACGATGATGACGTCGTGGCGGTGGTAGTGGACGCCGTCGATGACGTCTCCGTCTTCGAACTCGAGGTTGTCGCTCACGTTCTCTCTCACTACTGGGTCGTCAGGAGGCGTTGCAGACGGCGGCGAACTCGGCGTTCTCGGTGCCGCCGAGGCACGGGTCGAAGGTGGTCAGCACGAGCGTGCCGAGCAGGATCAGCATCACGGTGGTGAGGCCGAGCGCCCAGAGCAGCACGCTGCGGAAGCGGCCGTGCGCGTAGTCGTTGATGAGGGTGCGCATGCCGTTGGCGCCGTGGATGAGGGCGAGCCAGAGCAGCAGCAGATCCCACACGATCCAGAACGGGTTCGCGAGCTTGCCCGCCACGAACGCCCAGTCGAGGATCGACACCTTGCCGGGGAAGATCAGGTTGTAGAACAGGTGGCCGAAGATCAGCACCACGAGCAGCACGCCCGAGGCGCGCATGTAGAGCCAGGCCCACTTCTCGATGTTGACGCGGTTGCGCTTGCGGTGGCTCAGGTGCGGGCTGCGCGGCGCCGCGATGTTCTCGGTGCTCATCTCTACTCTCCGAAGACGACCATCAGGTGCCGCGGCACGAAGCCGACCAGCAACACGATCCACAGGCCGATCACGACCCAGAACATGGTCTTCTGCGCGCGCGGACCCCACGAGAACATGTCGATGCAGATGATGCGCAGACCGTTGAGGGCGTGGAATCCGATGGCGGCGACGAGTGCGACCTCACCGAGCCCCATGATGGGCGTCTTGTAGGTGCCGATGACGGCGTCGTAGGCCTCGGGGCTGATCCGGATGAGCGCGGTGTCGAGGATGTGCACGAGCAGGAAGAAGAAGATCGCGGTGCCCGTGATGCGGTGCAGCACCCATGACCACATGCCCTCGCGGCCGCGGTAGAGCGTTCCGGCGGGCAGTCGTCGCTTCTTCGGTGAGGGGACGGATGCCGGGAGGCTGTCAGGTGGTGCGGCCTGGCTCGTCACGGCAGTTCTCCCTCGCGAGTCGCTCGTCGTCGGAACGACCTCCAGTCTATGCCCGGCCTCGGGGAGGCGCAGTTGAGGGTGACCTAACTTGTCTTGATGTCGAGATAGTCCGCGCGGGCCTGCTCTCTAAGGTGGAGGCATGTCGACACCCCTCGAACGGTTCTACGGTGTGATCCCCGCGGGCGGCGTCGGGTCGCGCCTGTGGCCGTTGTCGCGCGCCGACGCCCCGAAGTTCCTGCACGATCTCACCGGGTCCGGCCGCACGCTCGTGCGCGGCACCTGGGAGCGCCTCGCACCGATCGCCGGACCCGAGCGCGTGATGATCGTCACGGGGCGTGCGCACCGGGCGGCGATCGAGGAGCAGATCCCCGAGCTCGCCGATCACAACATCGTGCTCGAGGCGGCCCCGCGGGAGTCGACCGTGGCGATCGGTCTCGCGGCCGCGATCCTGCGGCGTCGCGAGCCGGATGTGATCATCGGCTCCTTCGCGGCCGATCACGTGATCGGCGACGAGGAGCTGTTCCGCGCGACCGTCGCCCAGGCGGTGGCCGCGGCGGATGCCGGCTACGTCGCGACGATCGGCATCCAGCCCACCGAGCCGGCGATCGGCTTCGGCTACATCGAGTGCGGCGAGGCCGCCACGATTCCCGAGGCCCCCGAGGCGTTGCTCGTGCGGAGCTTCGTGGAGAAGCCGGATGCGGAGGCCGCGGCGCGCTACCTCGCGGGCGGTCTGCACCTCTGGAACGCCGGCATGTTCATCTCCCGCGCCGATGTGCTGCTCGAGCAGATCGGCGCCTTCGATGCTCAGTTGCGCGCGCAGCTGGAGGAGCTCGCCGCGGCCTGGGACGACCCGACCACCCGCGGCCCAGCGGTGGACCGGCTGTGGCCGGCTCTCCGGCGCATCGCGATCGACTACTCGGTGGCCGAGCCCGCCGCGGCCGCGGGTCGGCTCGCCGTCATCCCCGGGCGCTTCGATTGGGATGACGTCGGCGATTTCGCCTCCGTGGCCAAGCTGAAATCGGGCGGTCGGGCAAGCGATCTGTCGATTCTGGGGGAGAACGCGCGCGTGCTTGCCGACGCGTCGAGCGGCATCGTGGTGAGTCAGAGCGACCGCATCGTCTCGCTCATCGGCGTGCGCGACATCGTCGTGGTCGACACCCCGGATGCGCTGCTCGTCACGACCACGGCGAACGCCCAGCGGGTGAAGGCGGTGGTCGACGCGCTCAAGCTCTCGGGACGCGACGACGTGCTCTGATGCGCTCCGAGTTGCGGCACTGCGCACCATCGGTGCTCATCTGAGCATGAACATTTCCGAGGTGTTTCCGCGGGCGAATACGTGTGTAACTCTTCTGTTGCGAGCGCCGGTGCTCAGTCTCCGGGGTGCGTCACAGAAGGTAACGTGAATCGCAATCGGCCGGCCATCCTGCCCGGCGACTTCTTGGAGGACACAGTGACAATCACGATCCGCAGGGCCGCCGTATCCGGCCTCGCCATCCTCGGTGCGGGCGCTCTCGTGCTCAGCGGCTGCGCCGCGGCGCCCGAGTCCGGTGGCGGCAGCAGCGCGCCGGCCGCATCCGACTTCAAGGCCTGCATGGTCTCCGACCAGGGTGGTTTCGACGACAAGTCGTTCAACCAGCTCGGCAAGGAAGGCCTCGAGAAGGCGGGCAAGGATCTCGGCATCCAGACGAAGGCCGTCGAGTCGGCCACGGAAGACGACTACGCGCCCAACATCGAGGCGCTGCTCGGCGAGAACTGCAACCTCATCGTGACGGTCGGCTTCCTGCTCTCGGCCGCCACCATCACCGCCGCCAACGCCAACCCGGGCGTCGAGTTCGCCATCGTCGACGACTCGCTCGACGGCAACTTCGACGGCACCAACGACACCAAGAACGGCAAGCCGATCCTCTTCAACACCGCAGAGGCCGCGTTCCTCGCGGGCTACGCGGCGGCGGCCACCTCGAAGACCGGCGTCGTCGGCACCTTCGGCGGCATGCAGATCAACCCGGTGACGATCTTCATGGACGGCTTCGTCGACGGCGTCGCCTACTACAACAAGGAGAACGGCAAGTCCGTCAAGGCCATCGGCTGGGACAAGGCGACGCAGACTGGCTCCTTCACGAACAACTTCACGGCCGGCGTCGAGGCGAAGACCGCCGCGCAGAACCTGCTCGACCAGGGCGCCGACGTGCTCCTGCCGGTCGGCGGACCGATCTACCAGAGCGCCGGTGAGGCCATCCGTGAGAAGGGTGGCGACATCGCCCTCATCGGTGTCGACGCCGACGTGTTCAACACCGACCCGAAGGTCGCCGACCTCCTCCTGACCTCGGTCATGAAGGGCGTCGACTCGGGTGTCTACGACACCGTCAAGGCCGCGGCCGAGGGCAAGTTCGACATCACGCCCTACGTCGGAACCCTCGAGAACGGCGGCGTCGGCATCGCCCCGTTCCACGACTGGGAGTCGAAGGTTCCCGCCGACCTCGGCAAGAAGCTCGATGACCTGAAGGCGAAGATCATCTCGGGTGACATCAAGGTCGAGTCGCCGGCGACCCCCAAGTAATCCCGCTCCTCGCATCACGGCACGGGGAGGCCGGCCTCGCCGGTCTCCCCGTTGCCGTGTCGGGGCCTGATTCCTAGATTGAGACAATGAAGCTCGAACTCCGCGGCATCACCAAGCGGTTCGGTGCCCTGGTCGCCAACGACCACATCGACCTGGTGGTCGAACCCGGCGAGATCCACTGCCTGCTCGGCGAGAACGGTGCAGGCAAGTCGACCCTCATGAACGTGCTCTACGGCCTCTACCAGGCTGACGAGGGCGAGATCCTGCTCGACGATGTCGTGCAGAACTTCACCGGGCCGGGCGACGCCATGAAGGCGGGCATCGGCATGGTGCACCAGCACTTCATGCTCGTGCCGGTTTTCACGGTCGCCGAGAACGTCATGCTCGGTCACGAGCAGACCAAGGGGCCTGGCGTGCTCGACCTGGCCGCGGCGCGCACGAAGGTGCGCGAGATCTCCGACCGCTTCGGGTTCGACGTCGACCCGGATGCGATCGTCGAGGAGCTGCCGGTCGGCGTGCAGCAGCGCGTCGAGATCATCAAGGCGCTCTCCCGCGACGCGCAGGTGCTCGTCTTCGACGAGCCCACCGCGGTGCTCACCCCGCAGGAGACCGACGAGCTCATGACGATCATGCGCCAGCTCAAGGAGTCCGGCACGGCGATCGTCTTCATCACCCACAAGCTGCGCGAGGTGCGCGAGGTCGCCGACCGCATCACCGTCATCCGCCTCGGCAAGGTCGTCGGCGAGGCCTCGCCCACCGCCACCAACACCGAACTCGCCTCGATGATGGTCGGTCGCGCCGTCGAGCTCATGATCGAGAAGGCCCCCGCGAAGCCGGGAGCGGATGCGTTCGTCGTCACCGAGCTCTCGGTCGTCGACGCGCGCGACCAGTACGTCGTCAAGGACGTCTCCTTCACGGTGCGCGCGGGCGAGATCCTGGCGATCGCCGGGGTGCAGGGCAACGGCCAGACCGAGCTCACCGAGGCGATCCTCGGCCTCCAGCCGCGCGCGCAGGGTTCGATCACGCTCGACGGCGTCGAGCTGCTCGGCCGCAACGTGCGTCAGGTGCTCGACGCGGGCGTCGGCTTCGTGCCGGAGGACCGCACGGAGGACGGCCTCGTCGCGGAGTTCACGATCGCCGAGAACCTCATGCTCGATCGCTCGGGTGGCGAGCCGTTCGTGAAGGCGGGCACGCTGCAGCTCGCCGCGCTCACGACCTTCGCCGAGGAGAAGCTGCGGGAGTTCGACATCCGCGCCCAGGGCATCGGCACCCACGCGGGACGGCTCTCCGGCGGCAACCAGCAGAAGGTCGTGCTGGCCCGTGAGCTCAGCCGCGAACTCCGCCTGTTCGTCGCCTCGCAGCCCACGCGCGGCCTCGACGTCGGCTCGATCGAGTTCGTGCACACCCGCATCGTGCAGGCGCGCGACGCCGGGATCCCCGTGATCGTGGTGTCCACCGAGCTCGACGAGGTCGTCGCGCTCGCCGACCGGATCGCGGTGATGTACCGGGGCGGGATCGTCGGCATCGTGCCCGGCGACACCCCGCGAGACGTGCTCGGCCTCCTGATGGCCGGCGAGACGGGAGCGGCCGCGTGAGCGACGAGCAGATCCCCGCCCAGGGGCAGACCCCGACCCCGGAGGTCGAGGTCGAACAGGTTCCCGTCGAGCAGCGAGCCGCGCACCAGGAGGTCGCACCGCCCCCGGCGGGCAACCGCATCCTGCACGAGATGCTGCGGTCGAACTGGCTCATCTCGCTGCTCGCGATCGTGCTCGCGCTGCTCGTCGGCGCGGTGCTGATCGCGGTGACCGACCCCAAGGTGCAGGCGGCATCCGGCTACTTCTTCGCCCGCCCAGGCGACACCCTGGCGGCGATCTGGAACGCCGTCTCCGGTGCCTACCTGTCGCTCTTCCAGGGCGCGGTGTACAACCCCAACCGCGGCGCCTTCGTCGACGCGATCAAGCCGCTCACCGAGACCCTCACCTTCGCGACACCGCTCATCACGGCCGGTCTCGCGATGGCGTTGACCTTCCGCGTCGGCATGTTCAACATCGGTGGACGAGGCCAGATCCTGATCGCCGCAGCGTGCGCCGGCTGGGTCAGCTGGTCGTTCGCGCTGCCTGCGCCGTTGCACATCCTGCTCGCGACCGTCGCCGCCTTCGTCGGCGGTGCGATCTGGGCCGGAATCGCGGGGGTCTTGAAGGCCCGCACGGGCGCGCACGAGGTGATCGTCACGATCATGCTCAACTACGTCGCGTTCTTCCTCATCTCCTACCTGCTGAAGACGCCCGGCGCGCTGCAGGCGCCGGGGTCGAACACCCCCAAGTCGCCGCCTGCGCTGCCGAGCGCGGTCTACCCGAACCTCTCCGACCTGCTGGGGGTGGGCAGCTTCCGGCTGCACCTGGGCTTCATCTTCGCGATCCTCGCCACCATCTGGCTCTGGTACCTGCTCAACCGCTCGAGCTTGGGCTTCCGCTTCCGCGCGGTCGGCGAGAACCCGAATGCGGCGCGCGTCGCGGGCATCAGCGTCACGCGGGTCTACGTGCTGGCGATGCTGCTCTCCGGCGGCCTGATGGGTCTCGCCGCCGCCTCGCAGGTGCTCGGCACGACGACGACGGGCTTCGCCTCGGGGGTCGACGCCGGCATCGGATTCGACGCCATCACGGTCGCACTGCTCGGCCGCTCTCGGCCGTGGGGCGTGTTCTTCTCCGGCATCCTGTTCGGCGCCCTCAAGGCCGGCGGCTACACGATGCAGGCCAGCCAGGGCATCCCGATCGACATCGTGCTCGTGGTGCAGTCGGTCATCGTGCTGCTGATCGCAGCGCCCCCGCTCGTGCGCGCCATCTTCCGGCTGCCCAAGCCCGGCGACGCACCGCGCGTGCGACGAGCCCGCACCGCGACCCCGGAGGTGGTGACCAAGTGACGACCACGGCCGCCCCGATCGTGCTCGAGAAGGCCCTCGTGCGCAGTTGGAAGACCCCGATTCTGCTCGGCGTGTTCGCGCTCGTCGGGCTCCTGATGGCCTTCGCCTTCCCGAACTCGGGGGAGACCACCTTCACCCTCTCGACCAAGGCGGACGCGATCCAGCTCGCGCCGCTCGTCGTGCCCACCCAGGCGGCCGTCATCGTGCTCGCGGTGCTGCTCGTGCTGCTCGCGGTCGCGGCTGCGGGCTGGGTGCAGCTGCGCTCGGGTCGGGCACCGCTGTGGATCTCGATCGCGTTCGCCGTGCTGTTCCTCGTCTCCTTCCTCACCTGGGTCGCGGCCGACAAGAACATCCCGGTGCCCGGGATGCTTGTCGGAACCGTCGCGCTCAGCGTGCCGCTCATCTTCGGTGCCCTCGGCGGCGTCATCTCCGAGCGTGCCGGTGTCGTCAACATCGCGATCGAGGGGCAGCTGCTCTTCGGCGCGTTCTCGGCGGCCATCGTCGGCTCGATCACGAAGCAGCCTGTCATCGCGCTGCTCGCGGCGATGATCGGGGCGGTGCTCGTCTCGTTCGTGCTCGCCGCCTTCGCGATCAAGTACCTCGTCGACCAGGTGATCGTGGGTGTCGTGCTCAACGTGCTCGTCGTCGGGCTCACGAGCTTCTTCTACTCGAAGGTGCTCACGACCGACCCGGCGCTCAACTCGCCCGTGAAGTTCCCGGTCTGGCCGATCCCCGGCCTGTCGGAGATCCCCATCCTCGGGCCGGTGCTGTTCCGGCAGACGGTCATCGTCTACCTCATGTACATCGCGGTGTTCCTCGTCTGGTTCGGGCTCTTCAAGACCCGCTGGGGTCTGCGGGTGCGCGCGGTCGGCGAGCACCCCAAGGCCGCGGACACGGTCGGCATCAACGTCAACAGCACGCGCTTCTGGAACGTGTCGCTCGCGGGCGCGATCGTCGGCATCGGCGGGGCGTACTACACGCTCGACGTCGTCGGCCAGTTCGGCAAGGAGATGACCAACGGTGCGGGCTTCATCGCCCTCGCCGCGGTGATCTTCGGACGCTGGGATCCGATCCGGGCCACCCTCGCCGGCCTGCTGTTCGGTTTCGCGACCAACCTGCAGAGCGTGCTCGGCATCATCGGCTCGCCCGTGCCGAGCGACTTCATGCTCATGCTCCCCTACCTCGTCACGATCTTCGCGGTCGCGGGCCTCGTGGGCGTCTCCCGGGCGCCCGCCGCCGACGGCAAGCCGTACATCAAGTCATGAGCGCCGCATCCGGGGCCCAGATCGACTGGGATGCGCTGCGCGAGGTCGCGACCGAGGCGCTCGCGCACGCCTACGTGCCCTACTCGCGCTTCCCGGTCGGGGTCGCCGCGCTCGTCGACGACGGTCGCGTGATCTGGGGCTGCAACGTCGAGAACGCCTCCTACGGGCTCACCCTGTGCGCCGAGTGCGCGCTCGTGTCGACGCTGCACATGACGGGCGGGGGCAAGCTCGTCGCCTTCACCTGCGTCGACGGCGACGGCAACGCGCTCATGCCCTGCGGACGCTGCCGGCAGCTGTTGTTCGAGCACTCGGCCGAGGGGATGCTGCTCGAGACCGTGTCGGGCATCAAGACGATCGACGAGGTGATCCCCGACGCGTTCGGGCCGCGCACCCTCGCCGCCTACCAGGAGACCCACGACTGATGGTCGAACCCTTCGACACCGTCGACCTCATCCATCGCAAGCGCGACCGGGGCGAGCTGACCGCGGACGAGATCCGCTGGCTGGTCGACGCCTACACGCGCGGCTACGTGGCCGACGAGCAGATGTCGGCGTTCGCCATGGCGGTGTTCCTGAACGGGATGACGCCCGCGGAGATCCGCGAGCTGACCCTCGCGATGGTCGCGAGCGGCGAGAGGCTCGATTTCGCGGGGCTCGGCAAGACCACGACCGACAAGCACTCCACCGGTGGGGTGGGCGACAAGATCACCCTCCCGCTCGCGCCGCTCGTCGCCTCCTTCGGGGTCGCGGTGCCGCAGCTCTCCGGCCGCGGCCTCGGGCACACGGGCGGCACGCTCGACAAGCTCGAGTCGATCCCGGGCTGGCGGGCGCGGCTCACGAACGAGGAGTTCCTCGCCCAGCTCCGCTCGGTCGGTGCCGTGGTCTGCGCGGCGGGGGCCGACCTCGCGCCCGCCGACGGCAAGCTGTATGCGCTCCGCGACATCACGGGAACGGTCGAGGCGATCCCGCTGATCGCCTCCTCGATCATGTCGAAGAAGATCGCCGAGGGCACCGCATCCCTCGTGCTCGATGTGAAGTTCGGCGGCGGCGCGTTCATGAAGGAGTACGAGCGCGCGCACGAGCTGGCGGAGACGATGGTGCGGCTCGGCAACGAGGCGGGCGTCGCGACCAGATCGCTGCTCACCGACATGGAGGTGCCGCTCGGGCTCGCGATCGGCAACGCCAACGAGGTGCGCGAGTCGGTCGAGGTGCTGTCCGGCGGCGGGCCGGCGGATGTCGTCGAGCTGACCGTGGCGCTCGCGCGCGAGATGCTCGAGCTCGCGGGGATCCCGGATGCGGACGTCGAGACCGCGCTCGCGGACGGGCGTGCGATGGACTCCTGGCGCGCGATGATCTCCGCCCAGGGTGGCGACCCGGATGCGGCGCTTCCCTCGCCGCGCGAATCGCTCCCGGTGCTGGCGGAGGCGGACGGCGTGCTCGCCAGCCAGCAGGCGCTCCCCTTCGGCGTCGCCGCCTGGCGCCTCGGCGCGGGCCGTGCGCGCAAGGAGGACCCGGTGGTGCACGCGGCGGGCATCGACCTGCACAAGAAGCCGGGCGATGTGGTGCGCGTCGGCGAGCCGCTCTTCACCCTGCACGCCGACGACCCGGCCCGTTTCCCGCGCGCGCTCGAGGCGCTGGACGGCGCCTACACGATCGCGCCTATGGGAACCTCCCTGCCGCCGCGCCCCCTCATCCGCACCCGCCTCGCCTGACCCGCGCTCGCGGGGCGCCCTGCGCCGCGCTCGCCTGGACCCCGGCCCGCGCTCGCCTGCCCGCGTTCATCCCGAGGCGTCACTTTTCGTCGCCTGCTGGGAGCGCTGAGCGACACAAACTGACACCTCAGGTGATGGGCCAGGCCCTTGCGCCTGCCCCCGTGGGACGTCGCCTCCACCGCACGCTCATCCTGAGGCGTCACTTTTCGTCCCCCGCGCCCGGGTTGAAGTGACACATGGCGACTCCTCAGTTGGCTAGTTGGTGCGCGCACTTTCTGAGGCGTCACTTTGTGTCGCCTCCTGGGGCTGCTGGGCGACACAAAGTGACGCCTCAGGGGAGGAGGGTCAGGGATGAGCCCCGGGGACTCAGGGAGGATGAGGTGCGTCAGACGCCGCCGACCCAGCCGCGCGCACGGAGGCGACGCTCCACGGTGTCGAGCAGTCGCGGCATGTCATTCAGATCGTCTGCGGTCGAGCGGATCATCG
This sequence comes from Leifsonia xyli, assembly GCA_003243275.1. Taxonomy (GTDB): domain Bacteria; phylum Actinomycetota; class Actinomycetes; order Actinomycetales; family Microbacteriaceae; genus Homoserinibacter. Next base: position 227,450 of record QFQR01000003.1, read on the forward strand.
ACCAGGAGTCGTCCTCGAGCACCACGAAACGCCGGAGGTCGCGCCGCCACTGGCGCGCACTCGTTCGGTGGTGGTCGCCCTCGTGGTCGACACCGACCCGGTACTTCTCGAAGGCCAGGTCGATCTCGGCGATCAGGCGGCCGTAGCGGTCGTAGACCTCGAGATTCGGCGATACCGGCGGGAGACCGGCCGCCGCGAAGCGCAACCTGAGTTGGGACTCCGGTCGCCCATCCGACCGCTCGCTGAGCAACGGCAATGCTGCGAGGCGCGTGAGACCTCCTCTCCGCCCCGGATGCCGTTCCGCCATTTCGTACAGTTCGGCCAGCGTTGCGAGGGGGTCGCGCCGCCAGATCACGCGGTCGCCCGCCGCGACCAGATCCTCGAGGGTGAGGTAGGGGGCGAGGTCGCACCAGGTGCGCGCCGGCGTCGTGACGGGGATCCCGTTCAGCACGGTGAGTTCGGCCGGCGTGATGACGAAGTGGTGACCGACCGTGCCCGTCAGCCGGGTGGCGCGTTCGCCGTGCGGAAGACCCACGTGCAGGCGGGGGTCGTCCTCGAGGCGGCGGGGCAGGGGAAGGCCCCAGAGGAGTGCCGCGGTGGGACCGCAGAGGTAGGCGTCGGTTCGCATGACGGTGAGGCACGATCCGCAACGCGTCAGCAGGTCACGCGACGGCTCGAACTCGCGAACCCCGCGGAAGGGCACCGTCAGATCGCCTCGACGCATCCGGTTGCGGTCGATGCCGAGCGCGATCGCATCCCGCACGGCGAACGCGGGGTGGGGGATGTCGGCGGGAAGCGGAGCGGCGGCGGGCATGGCTCGAGGGTGCTCGCTCGTCACACCTCGCAGGGATGCCTTCCCCCGATTGTGGTCAACCCGGGCGCCGCTGCAGCTTGTGAAGGAGCGGTGCCCCATCCCGAGGCGTCACTTTGTGTCGCCTGCATGCGGCTGCTCGCGACGCAAACTGACGTCTCGCCCAAGCAGCCACCTGCTCCAGCTTCTGAGACGTCACTTTGGGTCGCCCGCGCGCGGGTTGAGGCGACACAAAGTGACGCCTCAGGTCAGGGGATGCGCGGGGGAGGGTGAGGGGGTGAGGGGCAGGGGAGAGAGTCAGGCCTCGGGGTCGCCGATGCGCTCCAGGGCGTCGACCACGAGATCCCAGAAGCGGCGCTCGTCGAGGCCGAGCGAGACCTGGGTGGTGCAGTCGGCGGGGGCGGGGCGCCGCAGATCGGCGACCGTCATCCCGAGCGTGTGCGTGCCCGTGAGCTCCACCTCGAGCGGTGCCTTGACGACCTCCAGCACGCCCTGGTCGATCACATAGGCCACCGCGACCGGGTCGTGCACGGGCGGCGAGGTGAAGCCCTGCGATTCGAGGTAGCTCGCCCCGAAGAAGTCGAGCAGCTCGCCGACGAAGGCCGCCGGCCCGGTGCCGACCGCGGCGATCCTCTCCCGCACCTCGGGGGTCGCGAGCGCCTGGTGGGTGACGTCGAGCCCGACCATGGTGAGCGGCCACGACTCGCTCATCACGATCTGGGCGGCCTCCGGGTCGATCACGATGTTGAACTCGCTCGTCGCGTTCCAGTTGCCCACGTGCACCCCGCCGCCCATCAGCACGACCTCGCGCACGCGCGGCACGATGCGCGGTTCGACCCGCGCGGCGAGTGCGATGTTGGTGAGCGCGCCGGTCGGCACGAGCGTGATCTCGCCTGGCTCGGATGCCATCACGGTGTCGATGATGAGCTGCACGGCGCCGCGCGGGTCGACGTCGAAGGTCGGCTCAGGCAGCAGCGGCCCGTCGAGCCCCGAGTCGCCGTGGATGTCGGGGGCGTACTCCACACTGCGCACGAGTGGCCGCGAGGCACCGCGGGCGAAGGGCACCCCGGTGATGCCGGCGATGCGCGCGACCGAGAGGGCGTTGCGGGTGACGTGCTCGATGTCGGCGTTGCCGGCGACGGTCGTGACGGCGGCGAGTTCGAGCTCAGGGCTGCCGTGCGCGAGCAGCATCGCGATGGCGTCGTCGTGGCCGGGGTCACAGTCGAGGATGATGCGGCGGGGCATGGGGGAATCCTAGCAGCGATCTCGTATATGAAAAGCTTGTTCATATGTGCACGGCGTGCGAACATGTCGGCATGACCGACACGACCTCGCGCCAGACTGCCCCGACAGGCCAGGCCGCGCCGGCGGGCCAGGCCGCGACCGAGCTCGCCGCCCGCGGCGCCGCCCGCATCGCCTGGATCCGCTCCCGGATGCCGCTGCTCGCCGCCACGCGGGAGCACTTCGCCCGCACCCGCCCCTTCGCGGGCCACCGCATCGGCATGTCGCTGCACCTCGAGCCGAAGACCGCCGTGCTGCTCGAGACGCTCGAGTCCGGTGGCGCCGAGATCGTCGCGACCGGCAACCACGGCTCCACGCAAGACGATGTCGTGGCCCACCTGCGCGCCGCCGGCATGACGGTGCACGGTCGCCGCGACGACACCCTCGACGAGCATCATGCGAACGTCGCCGCGGTGCTCGATGCCGCGCCCGACATCCTGCTCGACAACGGCGGCGACCTCGCGGCGGGCGTGCTCGAGCGCGGCACGGCCGCGAGCATCATCGGCGGCACCGAGGAGACCACCTCGGGCGGCGACCGCCTGCGCGGCGAGCTCGCGGGCCGCATCCCGTTCCCGGTCATCGTGATCAACGACAGCCTGCTGAAGGCGCTCGGCGAGAACAAGCACGCGGTCGGGCAGTCGGTCGTGGAGAGCTTCATGCGCCTCACCAACCTCATGGTGCCCGGCCGCCGCTTCGTCGTCGTCGGCTACGGATGGTGCGGCCGCGGAGTCGCCCACTACCTGCGGCAGCTGGGCGGCAAGGTGGCGGTCGTCGAGGTCGACGAGCTGAAGGCCTTCGAGGCCGCGCTCGACGGGTTCCGGGTGGCGAGCGTGGAGGCTCTCGCCCCCTGGGGTGAGGTGTTCATCACCGCCACCGGCCGCCCCGGCATCCTCACCCAGCCCTTCTTCGATCGCGTCGCCGACGGCGCCGTGCTCGCCAACTGCGGCCACTTCCCGTGGGAGATCGACGTGCCGGCGCTCATGGCGGGCGCGAGCGCCGTCACGCGTCTCGACGAGGCGATCGAGCGGGTCGAGCTGCCCGACGGCCGCCACGTGATCCTGCTCGCCGGCGGACGGATGATGAACCTCGCCGGCCGCGAACCGAAGGGCAACTCCCTCGAATCGATGGACCTCGGCTTCCTCCTTCAGTGCCTCTCGCTCGAGCGGGTGGCGACGGCGGCGGGCTCGCTCACCCCCGGCGCGCAGCCGGTGCCCGACGACATCGACCGCGAGATCGCATGCCGGATGCTCGCGGCGATGGGCGCGGATCGGTAGCCGGATGGCGGCCACCCAGCCCGACTATTCCGCTCCCGCCGTCGACAAGGCGCTCGACATCCTCGAGGTGCTCGCCGACCGCGAGGCCGGGATGACGCAGACCGAGCTCGCCGAGGCGACCGGTCGCAGCGCCTCGCAGGTGTTCCGGGTGCTCCTCGCGCTCGAGGGCCGGGGTTGGATCATCCGCGACCGCACCGGCCTCTACTCCTTCTCGATGGCGGCGTTCGATCTCGCCCATCGGCATCCGCCGTTGCGCGGACTGCTCGTCGCCGCGACCCCGATCATGCGCGAGCTCGCGACCGCCGTGCGGCAGTCGTGCAACCTGGCGGTGCTCGACGCGGGCGCCGTGCGGGTGGTCGCGCAGGTGGAGAGTCCCGCCGACTTCGGCTACCGGGTGCGGGTCGGGGCGAGCTTCCCGCTCGCGAGCGCGACCGGCACGGTGCTGGTCGCGGGCGCGGAGCCGGGCCTGCGCGAGGCGCTCCGCGCATCCGTCGACCCCGCCGAGCTCGCCCGCATCGCCCCCGACGGCTCGCTGCGCCGCGACGACCCGCGTGAGCCGGGCATCGCCGACCTGGTGGCGACGGTGTGGGATGCCGCTGGCCACGCCCGCGCCGCGCTCACCGTCCCCTATGTCACCACGAGCTTCAGCGAGGAGGACGCCGACCGGGTGCGGGATGCGGCGGTGCGCGCCGCCGCCGCGATCGCGGAGCGTCTCGCGGGGGCGCAGCCCTCCGTCTGAACGCCCCTCCTGCGCCCGCGACCATTCGGCATCACCACAGGATCGGCGACCCGTGCGCGACTACGCTGGGAGCATGAGCGACGCCGCCCCCGCAGACCACCACGTCGTCGATGGAATCGAGCTGCGGGCACTGCCCAAGGTGTCGCTCCACGACCATCTCGACGGCGGCCTCCGCCCCCAGACGATCATCGAGCTCGCCGAGCCGCTCGGCCTCGAACTGCCTGCCACGGATGCGCCGGCGCTCGCCGCCTGGTTCGCCGAGAAGTCCGACTCGGGCTCGCTCGTGGAGTACCTGAAGACCTTCGACCTGACGACCGCGGTGATGCAGACCCGCGAGGGGCTCAGCCGTGTCGCGCGCGAGTTCGTGGAAGACCTCGCGGCCGACGGTGTCGTCTGGGGGGAGATCCGCTGGGCACCCGAGCAGCACCTGACCCGCGGTCTGAGCCTCGACGAGGCCGTCGAGGCGGTGCAGGAGGGGCTCGACGAGGGTGTGGATCTCGTGGCGGATGCCGGAGGCAGCATCCGCGTCGGCCAGCTCGTGAGCGCCATGCGGCACCTCGACCGCGGCACCGAGATCGCCGAGCTCGCCCTGCGTCACCGCGATCGCGGCGCGGTCGGGTTCGACATCGCCGGCCCCGAGGCGGGCTTCCCCGCGAGCCGGTTCGCGGAGGCCTTCGCCCTGCTCGCGCGCGAGGGCTTCCCGGCGACCGTGCACGCGGGCGAGGCGGACGGGCTCGAGTCGATCCGTGGCGCCCTCGTCGACGGACACGCGCTGCGCCTCGGCCACGGCGTGCGCATCGCGGAGGACATCACGATCGAGTCGCAGGACGAGGAGGCCAGCTACGTGAGCCTCGGCCGTCTCGCCCAGTGGGTGAAGGACCGCGGCATCGCCCTCGAGACCAGCCCGAGCTCGAACCTGCAGACCGGGGCCATCGCGGCCTGGGGCGACGACCTCGCCGCGCACCCCTTCGACCTGCTCTACCAGCTCGGCTTCCGCGTGACCGTCAACACCGACAACCGCCTGATGAGCGCCACGAGCCTGACCCGCGAGCTCGGGCTGCTCGTCGACACCTTCGGCTACGACCTCGACGACCTGCTCACCTTCCAGCTGAACGCCGCCGAGGCGGCCTTCCTCTCGCTCGAGGATCGCGCCGAGCTGATCGAGCTCATCGAGGACGGGTTCGGCGCCGCCTGATGGATCAACCCGTCGCACTTCCCGCGCTCGCCGATGAGGCCGTGGTGTTGGGTGCCCGTGCCCGCGACTGGCGCGAGGCGGTCGAGTTGGCGGGCGGCGCGCTCACCGCGAGCGGGGCGACGGATGCGGGGTACGCGGCCGACATGATCCGCATGATCGAGGCGCACGGCCCCTATGTCGTCGTCGCACCGGGGCTGGCGCTCGCCCACGCGCGGCCCGGGCCCGCGGTGCGCCGCGACGGCCTCGCCATCGTGACGCTCGCCGAGTCGGTGCCGTTCGGGCATCCCTACAACGACCCGGTGCGGGTCGTGCTGGCGCTCGCCGGCGCGTCGAGCGCTCGCCACCTGCAGCTCGTCGCCGAGATCGCGAACATCTTCAACGATTCGGATGCCGTGGAGCGTCTCGCCGCCGCCCTGTCCGTCGACGAGGTGCGCGGCATCCTCGGCGTGGTCGCCGCGTGAAGATCCTGACCTTGTGCGGTGCCGGCATCGGCACGAGCGGCATCCTCAAGGTGAACGCGGAACGGGTGCTGCAGCGCATCGGGGTGGACGCTCGGGTGGTCGCGATCGACGTCTCGATGCTCGAGGCGGAGCTCGACGACGCGCAGGTGATCCTGACCGGGCCGGAGTTCGTCGACGCGATCGGCCAGACCTTCGCCGACGTCATCATCGTGGAGAACTACTTCGATACGGCCGAGCTGCAGCGCAAGCTCGAGGACGCCTTGGGCTGAGCTGCACCGGGCGCTGAGCGGTCGAGGCCTCAGCCCAGCAGTTCTCGCATCCCCGCGTCGAGGGCGGCGAGAGCGGCATCCGCGGCGGCCTGCCGCTCCGCGGGTGCGCCCGTGTCGGAGCGGGTGTCGAGGTAGCACTTGAGCTTCGGCTCGGTGCCGCTCGGCCGCACGATCACGCGGGAGCCGTCGTCGAGCCAGATGCGCAGGATGTCGCTCGGCGGGAACGGCCCGAAGCCATCCGCGAAGTCGTCGATCCGATCGACCCGGATGCCGCCGATCTCGCGTGGCGGCTCGGCGCGGAGCCGCGTCATCAGCGCCGGGATGCGGGAGAGATCCGCGACCCGCACCGAGATCTGCCCGGATGCGAAGGCGCCGTAGCGGTCGGCGAACGCCGCGCGGTGCTCCGCGAAGCTCGTGCCCGCGGCCTTCAGCTCGGAGAACAGCGCCAGCACGGAGGCTGCGGCCGAGATGCCGTCCTTGTCGCGCACCTTCTCGGGGTCGACGAGGTAGCCGAGGGCCTCCTCGTAGCCGTAGAGCAGCTCGCCGGCGCGCGAGATCCACTTGAAGCCGGTGAGGGTCTCGACGAAGTCGAGCCCCTCCTTGCGGGCGACGACCCCGAGGGCGGGGGAGCTCACGAGCGAGCAGGCGAAGGTGCCGCGGTCGATGCCTGCCTCGGCGATCAGGCGAGCCGCTCGCCAGCCGAGCAGCCAGCCCACCTCGTTGCCGGAGAGGCGTTCCCAGCCGCCCGCGCCATCCGGGATGCCGACGGCGACGCGGTCGGCATCCGGGTCGTTGGCGATCACGAGCTCGGCGCCGTGTTCGGCCGCCGTCGCGAACGCGAGGTCCATCGCGCCCGGCTCCTCCGGGTTCGGGAAGTCGACGGTCGGGAAGGCCGCGTCGGGCTCCTCCTGCGCGGGAACCGAGATCACGCCGGGGAAGCCGGCCGTCTCGAACACCCGTCGCGCGGTCTCCCACCCGACACCGTGCATCGCCGTGTAGACGACCGTCAGCGGCTGCGGCGCGGTGACGAGTGCGGCGGTGCGGCGCACGTACTCGTCGACGAGCTCCTCACCTGCCGTCTCGTAGGCGGTGGAGCGCGGCAGCTCGGTGATCGAGCCCGCCGCGACGGCCACGATCGCGGCCTCGATCTCGGCATCCGCTGGCGGCACGATCTGCGAGCCGTGGTCGAGCCCGCCGAGGTACACCTTGTAGCCGTTGTCGGGCGCGGGGTTGTGGCTCGCGGTCACCATCACACCGGCACTCGTGGCGAGCTGCCGCACCGCGAAGGCCAGCACGGGGGTCGGCAGCAGGCGCGGCAGCAGGATGGCGCGCACCCCGGCCCCCGCCATCAGCTCCGCGGTGTCGCGCGCGAACACCTCGGAATTGTGACGGCCGTCGTAGCCGATGACGACGCTCGGATGCGGTTCCCGCGCGAGCAGGTAGCTCGCGAGCCCGGCGGCGGCCTGGCCGACGAGCACGCGGTTCATGCGCAGCGGGCCTGCCCCCAGCTCGCCGCGCAACCCCGCGGTGCCGAAGCTGAGCCGCCCGGCGAAGCGGGATGCGAGCTCGGCCCGCGCATCCGGATCGCCCGCGTCGGTGCGCGCGAGCAGCGCCTCGAGCTGGGCTCGGGTGACCTCATCCGGGTCCTGTGCGGCCCAGGCGCGTGCCGCCTCGACGGGGTCGGGCGCGGTGGGCGCGTCCGCCATCAGATCGCCGCCACGACGCGCGCCAGCAGGGCCGAGATCACCGGCTCGGCGGCGCGGCCGGCCTCCAGCACCTCGGCGTGGCTGAGCGGATCGGGCGAGATTCCCGCGGCGAGGTTCGTGATGAGCGAGAAGCCGAGGATCTCCATGCCCGCCTGACGCGCCGCGATCGCCTCGAGCGCCGTCGACATCCCGACGATGTGGCCGCCGATGGTCTTCGCCATCTGCACCTCGGCCGGGGTCTCGTAGTGCGGGCCGCGGAACTGGCAGTACACGCCCTCGTCGAGTTCGGGTGCCACCTCGCGGGCGATGCCGCGCAGTCGGCTCGAGTAGAGGTCGGTGAGGTCGATGAAGGTGGCGCCCTCGAGCGGCGAGGCCGCGGTGAGGTTGATGTGGTCGCTGATGAGCACGGGGGTGCCCGGCGTCCAGTGCTCCTTGATGCCGCCCGCACCGTTGGTGAGGATCATCGTGGTGGCTCCCGCGGCCGCGGCCGTGCGCACCGAGTGCACCACGCGACGCACCCCGTGTCCTTCGTAGAAGTGGGTGCGCGCGCCGATCACGAGCGCGCGCTTGCCGTTCGGCAGCAGGATGCTGCGGAGCGTGCCGACGTGGCCGCTGAGCGCCGGGGCGCTGAAGCCGTAGATCTCGGTGGCGGGCACGGTGGCCACGGTCTCGCCGAGCAGCTCGGCGGCCTTCGCCCATCCGGAACCGAGGGTGAGTGCGATGTCGTGGGTCTCGACCCCGGTGGCCTCCCGGAGCTGGTCGGCGGCGATACGGGCGACGGCGAACGGGTCAACGTCCTCGCCGTCGAGGGGATGCTGCGTCTGCATCCCCTCACCCTATGCGGCGGCGTGCGTGGGCGGGAGGCGTGCCGACGAGTGCCGCGGATGCGCGACAATTGACGCATGCCCTACGAGTTCGAGCGGACCCAACGCATCGCCGTCCTCGGAGGAGGACCCGGCGGCTACGAGGCGGCCCTCGCCGGCGCCCAACTCGGCGCCGAGGTGACCCTCGTCGAACGTGCCGGCGTCGGCGGTTCTGCGGTGCTCACCGACGTGGTGCCCTCGAAGTCGCTCATCGCGACCTCGGGCGCGGCGACGGATGTCGGGCAGGCCGCCGATCTCGGCGTGCAGTTCTTCACGCGCGGCGAGAACGGCCGCGCCGTGCGCCCCGAGGTGACGGTCAACCTCGCGGCCGTCAACCAGCGGCTGCTGCTGCTCGCGCGTCAGCAGTCGGAGGACATGAAGTCGCAGCTCGTCAAGGCGGGCGTGCGCATCGTCGCGGGCGACGGCCGGCTCGACGGACCCGACCGTCTCGTCGTGTCGACCGGCACGGGCAAGAAGCGCGTCGACTTCGACGAGATAGTCGCCGACACCCTCGTGGTCGCCGTCGGGGCCAGCCCCCGCATCCTGCCGACCGCGAAGCCCGACGGCAAGCGCATCCTCACCTGGACCCAGCTCTACAACCTCGCCGAGGTGCCCGAGCACCTCATCGTGGTCGGCTCGGGCGTCACGGGCGCCGAGTTCGCCTCCGCCTACCGCGCGCTCGGTGCCGAGGTCACGCTCGTCTCGAGCCGCGACCAGGTGCTCCCGGGCGAGGACGCGGATGCCGCCCGCGTCATCGAGAACGTCTTCGTGCGCGGCGGCATGACGGTGCTCTCGAAGTCGCGGATGGAGTCGGTCGAGCGCGCGGGCGACGGCGTCGTGGTGACGCTCTCCGACGGTCGCACGGTCGAGGGCTCGCACTGCCTGCTCGCGGTCGGCTCGGTGCCGAACACGGCCGGTCTCGGGCTCGAGGAGGCGGGGGTGCAGCTCACCGAGTCGGGGCACATCCGCGTGAACCGGGTCGCGCGCACCTCGATGCCGATGGTGTACGCGGCGGGTGACTGCAGCGACTTCCTGCCGCTGGCCTCCGTCGCCTCGATGCAGGGGCGCACCGCGGTGTACCACGCGATGGGCGACGCGGTGCATCCGACCGAGCTGCGCAACGTCACCTCGAACATCTTCACGCATCCGGAGGTCGCGACGGTCGGCTGGTCGCAGCGCGAGATCGAGGAGGGCATCGCGCAGGGCGAGATCTACAAGCTGCCGCTCGCCTCCAACCCGCGCGCCAAGATGGAGGGCATCAAGGACGGCTTCGTGAAGCTGTTCGCCCGCACCGGCTCGGGCACCGTCATCGGCGGTGTCGTGGTGGCCCCGAAGGCCTCCGACCTGATCCTGCCGATCGCGCTCGCGATCGAGCACCGGCTCACGGTCGATCAGCTCGCGCGCGCCTTCAGCGTCTACCCCTCGCTCTCGGGCGCCGTGACGGATGCGGCCCGCGCGATGCACATCGTGCGCTGACCCCGCCGCGCCGCGCAGCCGTCCTGCGGGCTCAGTCGGTGATCGTGAGCAGCAGGTGGCCCGAGGAGACCGTGGTGCCGACGGAGGCGTCGAGCGTGCCGACGGTGCCGTCCTTGTGAGCGGTGAGCGGCTGCTCCATCTTCATCGCCTCGAGCACCACCACGAGGTCGCCCTTGACGACCTTGTCGCCCGGGGCCACCGCCACCTTCACGATCGTGGCCTGCATGGGCGCCTTCACGGCGTCGCCGGTCGCGGTCGCCACCGCGCGCCCGGCTCCGCGGCGGCGGGGCGGTAGGGCGGCGGATACCGTGGCCGAGGGCATGAGCGTCGTCGGCAGCGACACCGCGACGCGCTTGCCCTCCACCTCGACGACGACCGACTGGCGCTTCTCCGCGGCGGCCGGTTCGGCGAGCACCCCGCCCCACGGCTCCAGCTCGCCCGCGAACTCGGTCTCGATCCAGCGGGTGTAGACACCGAAGTGCCCGTCGGGGGCGGTGAACGCCGGGTCGCGCACGATGGCGCGGTGGAACGGGATCACGGTCGGCAGCCCCGCGACCTCGAACTCGTCGAGGGCGCGACGGGCGCGCTCCAGGGCGTCCTCGCGCGAGGAGCCGGTCACGATGAGCTTGGCCAGAAGCGAGTCGAAGGCGCCGGAGACGACATCCCCCGTGGTGACGCCCGAGTCGATGCGCACCCCGGGGCCACCCGGGTAGCGGATCGCCTGCACCGGTCCCGGCGTCGGCAGGAAGCCTCGTCCGGGGTCCTCGCCGTTGATGCGGAACTCGATCGAGTGGCCGTGGGTCTCGGGGTCGGGGTAGTCCAGGATGCCGCCCTCGGCGATGCGGAACTGCTCGCGCACGAGGTCGATGCCGGTGACCTCCTCGGAGACCGGATGCTCGACCTGGAGGCGGGTGTTGACCTCGAGGAAGGAGACGGTTCCGTCGAGCCCGATCAGGAACTCGCAGGTGCCGGCCCCCACGTAGCCGACCTCCTTCAGGATCGCCTTCGAGGAGCTGTAGAGCAGCTCGCGCTGCTCGTCGCTGAGGAACGGCGCGGGCGCCTCCTCGACGAGCTTCTGGTGGCGGCGCTGCAGCGAGCAGTCGCGCGTGGAGACGACGACGACGTTGCCTTCGGCATCCGCGAGGCACTGCGTCTCGACGTGGCGCGGCTGGTCGAGGTACTTCTCGACGAAGCACTCGCCGCGGCCGAAGGCGGCGACCGCCTCGCGGGTGGCCGACGCGAAGAGCTCGGGCACCTCCTCGCGGGTGCGGGCGACCTTGAGGCCGCGTCCGCCGCCGCCGAACGCGGCCTTGATCGCCACCGGCAGTCCGACCTGGTCGACGAAGGCGAGCACCTCGTCCGCGTCGGCGACGGGGTTGAGGGTGCCGGGGGCGAGCGGCGCGCCCACCTTCTCGGCCACGTGGCGCGCGGAGACCTTGTCGCCGAGCCGCTCGATCGCATCCGGCGAGGGGCCGATCCAGATGAGGCCGGCGTCGATCACCGCACGCGCGAAGTCGGCGTTCTCGGCGAGGAAGCCGTAGCCGGGGTGCACGGCGTCCGCGCCCGATCGCCTGGCGACCGAGAGCAGCTTGTCGATCACGAGGTAGCTGGTGGCGGAGGTCGCGCCGTCGAGCGCGTAGGCCTCGTCGGCCAGCACGACGTGTCGGGCACCGCGATCCTGGTCGGCGTAGACGGCGACGGATGCGATGCCTGCGTCACGGGCGGCGCGGATCACGCGCACCGCGATCTCGCCCCGATTCGCGATCAGGACCTTCGAGATGCGAGCCATAGTCCCCCAGCCTAGGACGGCGGAGGGGGTGCGCCGTTGTCGGGCAGGCACAAACCGCGCGCCGCGCCTTGCGCCATGCCCACAAGCGCGCGTCGAGACGGCGGCACCGACCCCAACGGAGTCGGCATGGGGTCGCTCCTGCCGTCTCGACGCGGCTACCGGTTCCAGAGGGTGGGCCACTCCACGCCGAGGGAGCGCACGAGGGTGCGCAGGTAGGGCACGCTCAGGCCGACGACCGTGTGCGGGTCGCCCTCGATCCGCTCGATGAAGCCGGCGCCCTTGGAATCGATCGTGAAGGCGCCCGCCACCTCGAGCGGCTCGCCCGTGGCGATGTAGGCGTCGATCTCCTCGTCGCCGATGTCGGATGCGAAGTGCACGGTCGCCGAGGTCGCCCCGCCGACCGCGCGGCCGAGCAGCCCGCCGCGCGCGTCGATGAGCCAGTGGCCCGAGTGCAGCACGCCCGAGCGGCCGCGCTGCGCTCGCCAGCGCTCCCTGGCGGTCTCCGGCAGGTGCGGCTTGCCGTGCACGACCCCGTCGAGCACGAACGCCGAATCGCCGCCGAGAACCAGCCCGTCGAGGCCGCCGTCGTCGACGAGCCGCGCGGCCACAGCCTCCGCTTTCGCGCGCGCGAGCAGGGTGACGTAGGCGTCCGGATCCTGCGGTCCGGCGGCCGCGGCCACCGCATCCTCGTCGACGTGGGAGGGCACAGGCACGGGCTCGATGCCCACCGCACGGAGGGTGGCGAGGCGGGCGGGCGAGGTGGATGCCAGGTACAGCCGCATGGGACTCCTATGCTCGTACGGATGGGTGACATGCAGGGCCGCGAGGTCGAGATCGAGGCTACCGGCATCGCTCACGGCGGCTACGGGGTGGCGAGGCTCGACGGCCGAGTCGTGTTCGTCGCCGAGGCGATCCCGGGTGAGCGGGTGCTGGCCCGCATCACCGACGATCGCAAGGCGCGCTTCTGGTGGGCCGACACCCTCGAGGTGCTCGAGCCGAGCCCGCACCGCAGGCCGCACCTGTGGGCGGAGGCCGACGTGGCGCGCGACCCCGGCATCCGTCCGGGCGGTGCCGACTTCGGGCATATCGTGCCCGCGCACCAGCGCGCGCTCAAGGCGCATGTGCTCAGCGACGCCCTGCAGCGGATGGCGCGCATCGAGCGCAGCGTCTCGGTGGAGGCGGTCGAAGGCCCCGCGGACGGCGGCGGATGGCGCACCCGCGAGAAGCTGCATGTCGCCGACGACGGCACGGTCGGCCCGTACGCCGCGCGCTCGCACCGGGTGATCCGGGTCGCCGACCTTCCCCTCGGCACGCCCGAGCTGCGGGAGGTCGCGCCGATCGTCGAGCGGATGCCGCAGCACGCGGGCGGAACCGTCGAGGTGCTCGCTCCGAGCGTCGGCGGGGCGCGACTCATCGTCGGGGCCCAGGCGCCGTCCGTCATCCGGGAGCGGGTGGGGGAGCGGGAGTTCCGGGTCGACGACTCGGGTTTCTGGCAGGTGCACGCGGCCGCGCCGCTCGCCCTGACGCGCGCCGTGCAGGAGGCGATCGACGATGCGCTCTTCGACCCGCGCGCCGCGAACCTCGACCTCTACGGCGGGGTGGGGCTGCTCGCGGCGGCCGTCGGCGACCGGTTCGGGGCGGCCACCCGCATCACCTCGGTCGAGTCGGATGCGCGGGCGACCGAGCACGCGCAGGAGAACCTCGCCGACTGGCTGGGCGCGCAGGCGCTGACGGCTCGCGTGGAGCGCTGGGTCACCTCGCTCGCAGACGCGTCGGCCACCGAGCGGGCCAGGCTCGCCGCGGCGACCGTGGTGCTCGATCCGCCGCGTGCGGGTGCCGGCCGCGCGGTGCTCGAGCCGCTCGCCGCGGTCTCCCCCGCGCAGCTCGTCTACGTCGCCTGCGATCCGGTCGCCTTCGCGCGCGACGCCGGCATCCTCGCCGAACTCGGCTATCAGCTCACGAGCCTGCGTGCCCTCGACCTCTTCCCGAGCACCCACCATGTCGAGGCCGTCGGCGCGTTCGTGCGCGCATGAGTCCCGTCTCTCCGGTCCGGATCCTCTCCGCCACGGCTGCGACACAGACGTCCGCTACGACAGCGTCACCCACTAACATGAGCACGGCGGACCGCCGCCACTGATCGGGAGTCAGAATGAGCACGATGATCGGTCGCCCCGAACCCGGTGTCGAGGCGCGTCCGGCGCGCGTCGCGGTCGTCGACGACCACGAATCGGTGCGGGTCGGGCTCAAGGCGGCCTTCGTCGAGGCGGGCCACGAGTTCATGCTGGCGGCTCCCAGCGTGCCGGAGCTCATCGACGGACTCTCCGGGCGCGAGGTTGACGTCGTCGTGCTCGACCTGTCGCTCGGCGACGGCTCGAGCGTCACCCAGAACGTCAAGAGCGTGCAGGCGATCGGCGCCCCGGTGCTCGTGCACTCCATCGCGGATCGCGTGGACCTCGTGCGTGAGGCGCTCGCCGCGGGCGCGGCGGGCGTGATCCCGAAGTCCGCCTCGATGCGCACCGTCGTGACGGCTGCCGCCACCGTGGCACGCGGCGAGGTGCTCAACAACCTCGAATGGGCGACCGCGATCGATGCCGACCGCGACTTCGCGAAGGCCGAGCTCGGCCGCCGTGAGCGGGAGATCCTGCACCTGTACGCCTCGGGGCTGCCGCTCAAGCTCGCGGCGGAGCAGCTCGGCATCGGCTACTCGACGGCGCGCGAGTACCTCGACCGCATCCGCGCCAAGTACGTCGAGGTGGGGCGCCCCGCGCCGACGAAGGTGGATCTGCTGCGTCGGGCCGTCGAAGACGGCATCCTGCCTGGGCTCGATGCCGACAGCGATGCCTGAGACCCTGCCGGCGCGTCTCGCGTCGGTTCCGCGCGCCGGAGCGGTGCGCAATCCGCTGAGTCTCGTGCGGGTCATGACGGCCATCGCCCGCACCGCTGCGGGCTTCGGGGTGGCGTTCATGCTGCAGTCGGTGCCCGCGATGGTCGAGCAGTTGCCGAACATGAACCCGGTGTGGTCGGTGTTCATGGTCGGCTCGCTCGTCGCGAGTCTCGTCTTCACCGTGGTGGTGTCGATCCTCGACCGCTGGCTGCGGTTCGGCCACGTCGTCTTCGCGGGGGTCTATCTGATCGCGCTGGTGAGCTGGCCGTTCGCGGTGCTCGATGCCGCGAAGGCGCCCGATCCGGCGAGCTACTGGCTCTACTACACGCTCACGATCGCGACGGCGATGGCGACCGTGGGCCTCGGCATCCGGCTCGCGACCGCCTACGTCGTGGTGCTGCCGCTCATCTACGGCATCATCCGCGTGACGCCGTCGGGGGGTGGGGTCACGATCACCCAGGCCGTGCTCGACTCGGTGTACGCCATCATCCTCGGCGGTGCCATCACGATCATCACGGCGATCCTGCGCGGCGCCGCGTCGTCCGTCGATCGCGCCCAGGCGACGGCGCTCGAGCGCTACAGCCACGCGGTGCGTCAGCACGCGATCGAGGCCGAGCGGGTGCAGGTCGATGCGATCGTGCACGACAGCGTGCTCACGACCTTCCTCTCGGCGGCGCGCGCCGAGAGCGTCGAGGCCAAGGAGCTCGCCGCCCGGATGGCGGGCAACGCGATCGGGCATCTGCGTGATGCCGTCTCGGATGCGCCGCTGGGCGACGCGGATGTTCCGCTCGCCGCGCTTGCGGATCGCATCGCCGACGCCGCCGAGGCGCTGTCGGAGCCCATCGAGGTGGTTTCGGACGGCGTGCACTCCGGCCGGGTGCCGGTCGCGGTCGCGGAGGCCGTCTTCTCGGCCGCCGTGCAGGCGATGGTCAACAGCCTGCAGCACGCGGGCGCGGGCACGCGGCGGTGGGTCATCGTGCGGGGCGGCCCGGAGGAGCTGCTCGTCGAGGTCGGTGATCGCGGTGCGGGATTCGAGCCGAGTGCCGTGCCGACCGAACGTCTCGGGGTGCGGGTGTCGATCCTGGAGCGGGTGTCGAGCGTCGGAGGCACGGCGACCATCGAGACGGCACCCGGACGCGGCACCGTCGTCTCGTTGCGCTGGTCGGCGAGCCGGGAGGCGGCGCGATGACGATCGGTGTGCCCCGGGTGCTCATCGTCGCGCTCGCGGCGGTCTTCTCGGCGTACCACCTCGTGCTCGCGGGCTATTCGCTGACCTCCTCGTACGCGAGTGACGGGGGCGCGGTCGTCGCCGGCATGGTGCTCTACGCGGCGGTCACGGTGGCCGTGCTCTGCCCGACCAGGGACAACCGGATGCCGGTCTGGCTCGCCGCGTTCTCGCTCGGGGTCGCCGTGGCGCTGCCGCCGCTCATCACGACGGTGCTCGATCCTGCCCGCCCCGGCGGGAACGGCTACGCCACCTGGTACGTGGCAGCGATCGGCACCCTCATGACGATCACGGCGGTGCGGTTGCGCCCGGGGTTCGCGTGGGCGGGCATCATCTTCCTCGTCCTGCAGACGCTCTTCTGGTCGGGGCCGGGAGCCCTCGGCACGATCGGTGTCATCGGCTCGGCCTCGTGGGTCGGAGTCGCTCACATCATCACCAACACGCTCTCGAAGGCCTCCCGCGACTCGGAGCGCTTCGCCCATGCCGAGCGCGAGGCGACGGAGTGGCAGGCGGCGCAGGAGGCGCACCTCAACGAGCGTCAGGTGCGGATCGGGCAGACGAGTGTGATGGCGCTGCCGATGCTGCGCACCATCCGGTCGTCCGGGGGTGAGCTGACCGCCTCGCAACGTGCCGAGTGCCTGCATCTGGAGGCCGGCATCCGGGATGAGATCCGCGGTCGCAAGCTGCTCAACGACGCGGTGCGCGAGCAGGTGATGCTGGCTCGTCGTCGCGGAACGGTCGTGACCCTGCTCGACGAGGGCGGCATCGACGACCTCGCAGACCCCGAGCTCGATCGGGTGCTGGGTCGTCTTGCGCTCGCGCTGCGCGAGACGACGGCCGACCGCGTGATCGCGCGCACGGTGCCGGAGGGCTCGGATGTCGCGGTCACGGTGGTCGGGCTGCGGAGCGTCGACGACGAGTCGGTGACGTTGCTCGGCGGCGAGCCGGACGACGAGGTCGAACTGTGGTTGGAGATCCCGCGCACCTCCGGGTAGCGGCGCAGCGGCGTGCTGCACGACCCCGGATATGGAACGAGGGGCCGGACAGAACGTCCGGCCCCTCGCAAGATTCGAGTCAGGGCGACAACCCGAATATCGCCCTGACTCGCCCCCACATCACCGGCCTGCTTACCCTAGACGACCGATGATGCTGTGTAACTCGATGAGATACACCTGCTAGTAGACAAGTATGCGGAGCGCATGACAACTTCGTAAGTCGTCATTTCGGGGGACTTTCGGGGTACATTTTCGGGTGACAACCCCGACGTTTCCGGGCTTTTGTCGTCGACTCCGGGGTACATTCCCGCTCCCGCGGGCAGAATCAGGAGCGATCCGCCGGAATGGCGACGGAATCCGTCGAGCGTGAGCGATTCCGCGACGGATCACCGGGGTGCGACCTCAGCGCGCCCAGCGGTTCCAGCCCCCGCGCGCGAGCGGTGCGCGCAGGCCACGCCGCTCGCGCTCCCACACGGTGGGGGTGCGCTGCGTGCGCCGGTGCATGCCCGCGAGCTCCTCGAGCGAGGCCTGCAGCACGGCCGTCACCGCCGCGAGCTCCTCGGCGCTCGGATCGCCTCCCACGACGCGGATGGCGGGCGGCGTCTCCCGCGGCGACTCGCTCACAGGGGGATGTTCCCGTGCTTCTTCGCCGGCAGCGCCGCGCGCTTGGTGCGCAGCGCCCGCAGCGCCTTGATCACGACGAGCCGGGTCGCCGCGGGCTCGATGATCCCGTCGAGCTCGCCGCGTTCGGCCGCGAGGAACGGGGAGGCGACGTTGTAGGTGTACTCGTTCGCGAGCTGCGTGCGCACCTCGGCGACGTCGCGACCGGCGGCCTCCGCCTCCTTGAGCTCGTTGCGGTAGAGGATGTTGACCGCGCCCTGGCCGCCCATCACGGCGATCTCGGCGGTCGGCCAGGCGTAGTTGAGGTCGGCCCCGAGCTGCTTCGAGCCCATCACGATGTAGGCGCCGCCGTAGGCCTTGCGGGTGATCACCGTCACGAGCGGCACGGTCGCCTCCGCGTAGGCGTAGAGCAGCTTCGCGCCGCGGCGGATGACGCCCGTCCACTCCTGGTCGGTTCCCGGCAGGTAGCCGGGCACGTCGACGATCGTCAGGATCGGGATCGAGAAGGCGTCGCAGAAGCGCACGAAGCGCGCGGCCTTCTCGCCGGCGTCGATGTTGAGGGTGCCGGCCATCGCGTTCGGCTGGTTGGCGATGATGCCCACCGAGCGGCCCTCGACGCGGGCGAAGCCGATGACGATGTTGGGTGCGAAGAGCGGCTGCACCTCGAGGAAGTCGCCGCCGTCGACGATGCGCTCGATGACCTCGAGCACGTCGTAGGGCTGGTTGGGGGAGTCGGGGATGATCGTGTTGAGCCGACGGTCGGAGTCGTTGATCTCGAGCTCGGTCTCCGACTCGTAGACCGGCAGCTCCGCCTGATTGTTGTCGGGCAGGAAGCCGACGAGCGTGCGGGCGTAGTCGAGCGCATCCTCCTCGTCGGAGGCCAGATAGTGCGAGACGCCCGTGCGCTGGCTGTGGGTGAGGGCGCCGCCGAGCTCCTCCATCCCGACGTCCTCGCCGGTGACGGTGCGGATGACATCCGGGCCGGTCACGAACATCTGGCTCGTCTTGTCGACCATGATGACGAAGTCGGTGAGGGCCGGGCCGTAGACGGCGCCGCCCGCGGCGGGCCCCAGGATGATCGAGATCTGCGGGATCACGCCCGAGCTGGCGGTGTTGAGGCGGAAGATCTCGCCGTATTTGCCGAGCGCGACGACACCCTCCTGGATGCGGGCGCCGCCCGAGTCGAGCATGCCGATGATCGGCACGCCCGTCTTGAGCGCGAGCTCCATGACCTTGATGATCTTCTCGCCCGCGACCTCGCCGAGCGAGCCGCCGAAGATCGTGAAGTCCTGCGCGTAGACCGCGACCTGGCGGCCGTGGATCGTGCCGGTGCCGGTGACGACGGCGTCGCCGTAGGGGCGGTTCTTCTCCATGCCGAAGGCGTGGGTGCGGTGCCGCACGTACTCGTCGAGCTCGACGAAGGAGCCCTGGTCGAGCAGCTCCTCGATGCGCTCGCGTGCCGTCTTCTTGCCCTTGGCGTGCTGCTTGGCGATCGCGGCCTCGCCGCTGGCCGTCACGGCCTCGTGGTAGCGCGTCTTGAGGTCGGCGAGCTTTCCGGCGGTCGTGTACAGGTCGGGTGCGTCGGTCACGGCGTTCAGCCTATCCGTCGCCCTCCCCGGAGGCGGGGTTGTGCGATCCGACAAAACCGGGGGCGTTCCCTTGGTCGAGAGCGCGGGGGCGCGGACGCCGGAACAGCCGCGCGAGGCCCCACACGGTGACCTTCCACATCGCCTCGGCGACGACATCCCCGTTCATCTTCGACACCCCGGCGCGGCGCTCGCGGAAGGTGATCGGCACCTCGCGGATGCGCCATCCGGCGTCGTGGGTGCGGATGGTGAGGTCGATCTGGAAGCAGTAGCCGCGGGAGTCGACGAGCTGGTGGGCGACCTCCTCGAGCACCGCGGCGCGGTAGGCGCGGTAGCCCGCTGTCACGTCGCGCACGGGCAGGCGCAGCATGATGCGCGCGTAGCTGTTGGCCGCCTTGCTGAGCAGTCGGCGGGAGGTCGGCCAGTCGACGAGCTCGCCGCCCGGCACCCAGCGGGAGCCGATCACGAGCCCCGTCGCCGGGTCGGCGGCGAGCTCCTCGAGCATCGCGGGGAGGGCGTCGGCCGGGTGCGACCCGTCGGCGTCGAACTCGACGACGATGTCGTAGCCGCGCTCGAGCGCCCAGGCGAAGCCGGCGAGGTAGGCCCGGCCGAGGCCGTCCTTGCTCGTGCGGTGCAGCACGTGCACACCGGGATCCTCGGCGGCGATGCGCTCGGCGAGCTCGCCGGTGCCGTCGGGGCTCGCGTCGTCGACGACGAGGATGTCGCACGCGGCCCCCGAGGCCCGCAGGGCGGCGATCGTCGCCTCCAGATTCTCGGCTTCGTCGTAGGTGGGGGTCACGACCAGGACGCGCCCGAGGCGACGGGCTCCCGAGGACGGCATGGACGACATCCTAGGCTTGACCGCCATGAGCTTCGACCGGAGCCGCGGCGTCGCGCACACCCTCTACGAGGTGGCCTCGTCGAGTTCGACGAACACCGAGCTCGCGGCGCGCGCCGACCGCGAGGGGATGGGCGACCTGACGGTCCTGCTGACGCGCTACCAGAGCGCAGGCCGGGGCAGGCTCGGGCGGTCGTGGACGGCGCCGCCTGGCGCGTCCGTCGCGGCATCCGTGTTGCTGCGCCCGCGGCTGAGCGACGGGCAGCCACCGGCACCCGACCGGCTCGGCTGGCTGCCGCTCATCGCCGGGGCCTCGATGGCGGAGGCGATCGGCCAGGCGCTGCCTGCGCGCGCGGTCGGTCTCAAATGGCCGAACGACGTGCTCGTCGACGGCCGCAAGATCTGCGGCATCCTCGCGGAGCTGCTGCCCGCGGGCACGGGGGTCGTGATCGGTGCCGGGGT
Source organism: Leifsonia xyli (assembly GCA_003243275.1). Taxonomy (GTDB): domain Bacteria; phylum Actinomycetota; class Actinomycetes; order Actinomycetales; family Microbacteriaceae; genus Homoserinibacter. The sequence continues at coordinate 247,925 of QFQR01000003.1, forward strand.
CAACACCCGGATGACCGCAGAGGAGCTCCCGGTTCCGACGGCGACCTCGCTCGCGGTCGAGGGGGCCCAGGTCGACGACGCGCTCGAGGACGCGGTGCTCGCCGCCTACCTCGCGGGGCTGCGCGACCGGATGGCGCGCTACCTCGCCGCGGGGACGGACGCCGACGCATCCGGCATCCGCTCCGAGGTGCGCTCGGTGTGCCTCACCCTCGGGCGGTCGGTGAGCGTCGAGCTGCCGGACGGCGGCGCATTGCGCTCGACCGCGGTCGACCTCGACCCCGACGGGCGTCTGGTCGTGGTCGACGAGGACGGCACCACCCGGTCTGTCGCGGCGGGCGATGTGACGCACGTCCGCTAGAACAGGAGCATGACCCAGGCGATGCCCCACGGCACCTCCGGCCCCGTGCAGACGGTGCAGCCGGAATCCGTGGTGGCGCGGCTGCGTCCGCACGGGCGGGCCATGTTCTGGCCGTGCGTCGTGCTCATCGCCGACGTCGGCGCGCTCGGCTATTTCGGGGGGACGCTGCCTGCGGCCTGGCAGAACTGGGCGCTGCTCGGTGTCGCCGTGGCGGTCGCCGTCCTGCTCGTGCTGATGCCGCTCATCGCGTGGCTCGGCCGCAACTACACCATCACGACGCGCCGCATCGTGCTGCGCAGCGGCATCTTCGTGCGCACCCGCCAGGAGCTGCTGCACAGTCGCGGCTACGACGTGACGGTGCGCAAGGCGGGGTTGCAGGCGATGTTCGGTTCGGGGGATGTGCGGGTCAACACCGGACTCGAACGGCCCGTGGTGCTGCGGGACGTGCCGGGCGCCGACCTCGTGCAGGCGACGCTGCACGATCTCATGGAGCTGTCGACGAATCCGGTCGCCGCGCGGCGACAACAGGAGCGGTCCCGACCGGACGACGAGACGACGGCGTTCGGTCGTCGCTGAGCTCGGCATCGCCCGGGAACACGGCGGGGCCGGTCTCGCCGCGGTGCGGCGCGAACACCCACAGCTTGTAGAAGGTGAAGCGGAACGCGGTTCCGAGGGCCAGGCCGATGACGTTGCCCGAGATGTTGTCGGCCAGGATGCTCGTGAAGCCGAGCAGGTAGTGCGATACCCACAGCGAGCCGAGGCCGATCGCCATGCCGCCGAGGCTCACCACCAGGAACTCGACGAACTCCCGCCAGAGCTGGCGGCCGCGGTGCTCGCGGAAGGTCCAGAAGCGGTTGCCGATCCAGTTCGCGATGATCGCGAGCGCCGTGGAGATGATCTTCGCGAAGACCGGGCCCTCGTGGAGGTTCTCGGGGGAGAGCACGGTGGCGCGCAGCAGATTGAAGACCCCGAAATCGATGACGAGTCCGATCAGGCCGACAGCACCGAAGCGCGCGAACTGCGCCATGAGCTTCCGCACGCGTCGTGCCTTCCCCGTCGTGGGCCATAGGGTCGTAGAGGCGGCAGTCTAATCGCCGCGACACCCGCGAACCTGGAGAGTGGCCTGTGAGAGTCGGCGTCATCGGCGGCGGGCAGTTGGCCCGGATGATGATCCCTCCCGCCGTCGCGCTCGGCGTCGAGATCCGCGTGCTCGCGGAGGGCGAGGGCATGTCGGCGGCGCTCGCCGCGACCTCCGTCGGCGACTACCGCGACGTCGCGACGGTGCTCGCTTTCGCCTCCGAGGTCGACGTCGTCACCTTCGATCACGAACACGTGCCGCAGTCGGTGCTCGCCGCCATGCTCGCCGCGGGGATCCCCGTGCATCCGGGGCCGCAGGCGCTCGCGGTGGCGCAGGACAAGTCCGTGATGCGCGCGCGACTCGCCGCGCTCGGCGCCCCCGTGCCCGAGTGGGCGGTCGTGACGGATGCGGCGGAGCTCGCCGCCTTCCTCGCCGACCACGGCGGGGTCGCGGTCGTGAAGACCCCGCGTGGCGGCTACGACGGCAAGGGCGTGCGCGTGGTGCGCGAAGCATCCGGTGCCGACGACTGGTTCGCGGAGGCGCAGGAGGGTCTGCTCGTCGAGGAGTTCGTGCCGTTCCGGCGCGAACTCGCGCAGCTCGTCGCCCGGCGACCCTCGGGGGAGGTGCGGGCCTGGCCGCTCGTCGAGACGGTGCAGCGCGACGGGGTGTGCGCCGAGGTGTTCGCGCCCGCGCCGCGGGCCGGCTCGCTCCCCGAGCAGGCGCGCGCGCTCGCCGAGCGGATCGCGGTGGGACTCGACGTCACCGGGGTGCTCGCCGTGGAGCTGTTCGAGACCGAGGACGGGCGGCTGCTCGTCAACGAGCTCGCGATGCGGCCCCACAACACCGGGCACTGGACGATCGACGGTGCCGTCACCAGCCAGTTCGAGCAGCACCTGCGCGCCGTGCTCGACCTGCCGCTCGGCGACCCCTCGCCGCTCGCGCCGGTGAGCGTCATGGTCAACGTGCTCGGCGGCCCGTCCGGCGAGCGGATGAGCGACCGCTATCCGCGCGCGATGGCCGACCGCCCCGAGGTGAAGCTGCACTTCTACGGCAAGGAGTCGCGCCCAGGACGCAAGGTGGGGCACGTGACGGCGATCGGCGAGGAGCTGGAGGATGTCGTGGCGCGTGCGCGCGCCGCGGCGGGTTTCTTCCAGAACTGAGCCCTAGCATGGCCGGGTGCCACAGCTCGCGGGAGATCCTCTGGTCGGAGTCGTCATGGGCTCCGACTCCGACTGGTCCGTCATGCAGCACGCGGCGTCCGCGCTCGCCGAGTTCGACATCCCGCACGAGGTCGAGGTCGTCTCGGCCCATCGCACGCCGCGCCGGATGGTCGCCTACGGCGAGGAGGCGGCGGGGCGCGGACTGCGCGTCATCATCGCGGGGGCGGGAGGCGCAGCCCACCTCCCGGGGATGCTGGCATCCGTCACGACGCTTCCCGTGATCGGCGTGCCCGTGCCGCTCGCCACCCTCGACGGCCTGGACTCGCTGCTCTCGATCGTGCAGATGCCGGCCGGCATCCCGGTCGCGACCGTGTCGATCGGCGGCGCGCGGAACGCCGGGCTGCTCGCGGCGCGCATCCTGGCGTCGGGCGACCCGGCGCTGACGGCGCGCCTCGCCGACTACGCGGGCTCGCTCGAGGCGCTCGTCGCCGAGAAGAACACCGCACTGAAGCAGAAGCTCTGACCGTGACGAGCGTGCTGCGGGATCCGGCTCTCACCGACACCGCGTTCATGACCAAACGGGCCTGGTGGCTCGTGGGCCTCAACCTGCTCGTGCCGGGCTCCGCGCAGGTGCTCGCGGGCGACCGCCGCCTCGGCCGATTCGGGCTGCGCGCGACGCTCGTGTTCTGGGGGCTCGCCGTGGTGGGCATCGCGCTCGCCGTGTTCGCGCCCGAGTTGATGCTCTCCATCGTCACCAACACCTGGGTGCTCATCGTCGCCGTCGCGGTGTTCGTGTTCTACGCCGTGCTGTGGGTCGTGCTGACCCTCGACACCCTGCGGCTCGTGCGTTTCGTGCGGCTCGCACCGCGCGCGCGGGCCCTGGTGGCCGGGCTCGCGGTGGTCTCGCTCGTCGCGGTCTCGGGATCCTCGGCCTACGTCGCCGTGCTCGGCACGACGGGGATCGATCTGCTCGACACCGTGTTCGCCCAGGGGCCCGCGCAGCCGCCGGTCGACGGCAAGTACAACATCCTGCTGCTGGGCGGCGACGCCGGGCCCGACCGCCAGGGGATGCGTCCCGACAGCATCTCGGTCGCGAGCGTCGACGCGAAGACCGGCCAGGTGACGCTCATCGGCATCCCGCGCAACCTCGAGCAGGTGCCGTTCTCGGCCGGCTCGCCGATGCTGCAGGTGCTGCCGAACGGCTACGACTGCGGCAGCAAGTGCATCATCGACTACCTCTACACCTACGGCGAGCTCGACTGGGCCTACCTGTATCCGGATGCCGAGAAGAACAACTCGAGCCCCGGGATCGAGGCGGTGCGGGATGCCGCCGAGGGTGTGCTCGGCATCCCGATCCAGTACTACGTGCTCATCGACATGCAGGGCTTCTCCGACCTGATCGACGCGATGGGCGGCATCTCGATCACGGTCGACAAGCGGGTGCCCTACGGCGCGAACGAGAACCCCGACGGCAGCCCCCGCACCAAGCCCGACGGCTGGATCGAGGCCGGCACCCAGCAGATGGACGGCAATCTCGCGCTCATCTACACGCGCACCCGCTACAAGACCTCGGACTACGAGCGGATGAAACGCCAGCGTCAGGTGCAGGAGGCGATCCTGGCGCAGTTCAAGCCGGCGACCGTGCTCACCCACTTCGTCGACATCGCGGCGGCAGGCAAAGAGGTCGTGCGCACCGACATCCCGAAGCAGATGCTGTCGTACTTCGTGCAGCTCGCCGACAAGTCGAAGGGGCAGACGCCGGTCTCACTCGACCTGACGCCGCCCGAGGTCGATCCGGCGGCGCCCGACTACGACACCATCCATGCGCGGGTCAAGGAGCTGCTCTGGCCGAACGCCACGACGGCCCCCGCCGCCGGCTGAGCGTCACTCGGGCGCGGTCGCGACGAGATTGTCGAGGTAGCTCGGCGACGAGCGCTGCACCTGCTGGATGATGACGAGGTCGTAGCCGTCCATCCGCCCGCCCTGGGCGAGGAAGTCGGGCATCCACACCGCGGTCAGGTCGGCGAAGTACGGTGCGAGCAGCTTGCCGTCGTAGTCGAACATGGAGTCGCGGAGCACGAGGGTGCGGCCCCCGATGAGCGGGCTCGTGCGCTCCGTGCTGGTCGAGCTCCAGCGCTCGCCGAGCTGGAGCTCCTCCTGCGTCGTCGTCACTCCCGGTCGCTCGACGACGAGCTGCTCCACCGGCTCGGTGCGTTGCACGCCCATGATCAGGTAGAGGTCGTCCAGGTGTTCGACCTCGCCTGTGCTGCGCAGCTCGCTCGCGACGTCGAGTCCGGCCGGCGCAGCCCCGAGTGTCGCGAGACGGTCGAGCAGCAGCTGGGAGTATCGGGCGGCACCGTGCCAGTTCCAGTGCGTGTCGCCCGCGAAGTAGAGGTCCTCTCCCGCTGCACGTGCCGTCGCGAACTCGTCCCAGGCGGTGAGCACCCGGGGGTCGTCGACGGCGTCCCAGCTCGCTCGCACCCGATCGGCGCACACCATGAGCCCGTCGGCCTGCGGGCCGAGGCGGTCGCGGAGCACGCCCGACTTATCGGGCACGATCGCGTAGAGGAAGCGAGTGTCGGCCTTCGCGAGTCGCGCGGACAATCGGTCCACCTCCCGCATCCCGGCGGCGGCGCCCGCACCGGGCGCGCACGGTCGGGTGAAGTCATCCGAGAGGAAGGGGGTGCCGCCGTCGCCACGCCACACATCGGCGCGCGGGCTGAGCCCCGCGGAGACGATCGCGTCCGCGGTGCGGTGCACGACGGGGCCTTTGGTCGGGATCCGGTCGGTGAGCACGTTGTCGACGCCGCGGAACAGCGACGCGTCTTCGAAACCTGCCCAGGAGGGGGTCGGCCATGTGGGCGGCACACGATTCTCGGTGACCCGCACCTGCGGGATCGCCCAGACTCCCGCGAGGGCGATCGCGAGCACCGCGACGAGGAGTCGCCCGGATCTCGACGGACGGCGCATGGGATTCCTTTCCTGCGGCATCAGAACTGGAAGTAGAGGAAGGGGCTGAAGTCGGACCACATGACCGTCCAGAGGGCGACGCCGAGCACCAGCACGGTGCCGATGACGAGACGGCGCATGGAGATCCCGGGGAGCTCGGCCACCGCTCGGCCTCCGAAGACGGTCGCGAAGCCCGTCGTGTCGCGGGGGCCGATGACCGAGATGAGGGCGATGAGGAGAGCGAGCCAGACGAACGGCGTCATCCCGGTGAGCGCGGTCGGGCTGAGGCCCGTCCACGGACCGGTGAACATCGCGCCCCAATGGTTGTCGAGGGCCAGCATGGTCGGGGCGCGGAACGGAACCCAGCTCACGACGATGAACAGGAGCATCCCGAGGCGACGGATGGTGGCGAACCGGCTGACGTTCCGGAGGCCGGTCCAGCGCTCGATGAGCAGCATGGCGCTGTGCAGGCCGCCCCAGATCAGGAAGTTCAGGGTGGCGCCGTGCCAGAGGGCCGTGAGGAAGAAGACGGTCAGCAGCGCCACCATCGACCGCACCGGGCCGTGACGACTGCCCCCCAGCGGGATGTAGACGTAGTCGCGGAACCAGCGCGAGAGCGTCATGTGCCAGCGGCGCCAGAAGTCCGTGACGCTCACCGAGCGGTACGGCTGCCGGAAGTTCTCGGGGAAGTGGAAGCGCATCATGAGGGCGAGTCCCACCGCCATGTCGGAGTATCCGCTGAAGTCGAAGTAGATCTGGATCGCGAAGAGCACAGCCGCGAGCCACGCGTCCGCGGCGCTCAGCTGGCCGCCCGCGGCGCTCACGCCGAAGAGCTGGTCGGCGAGCCGCCCGATGGGATCCGCGACGACGACCTTCTTGGCGAGACCCCAGGAGAACCGGGCGAGACCGAGCACGGTCTCATCCAGAGGCGCCGTGCGCCCGAGTTTGATCTCGCCGCGGATCTCGGAGTAGCGCACGATCGGCCCGGCGATCTGATGGGGGAACACGAAGAGGTAGAGGGCGTAGTCGCGCAGATTGCGTTCCCCCGCATCCCCGCGGGCGATGTCGACGACGTAGGAGATCCCGTGGAAGGTGAAGAAGGAGATGCCGAGGGGGAGCGCCAGATCCCACGGGATCGCGAGCCCAACCGACAACGACACGGGCGGCAGGTATTTGTAGAAGAGGAGGGGGAGCAGCAGGAGGGCCACGAGTGTCGCGAGCGCGCCGCGCCGCAGGTGGATCCGGCTCCGCCAGCGCGGCCAGGGGAGCCGACCTCCGAGATAGCTGACGAGGGTGACGTAGGCGATGACACCGGCGGCCGCACCGCCGCCCCACACGTAGAACACGACGCTCATCGCGAGCAGCCAGCTGTTCTGCCACCCCCGCCCGCGGAGCGCCGCGAGACCGAGGAACGTCACCGGGAGGAACACGAAGAGGAAGGTGACGCTGGAGAAGACCACCGGCATATCCTGCCGTGCTTCTCGCCGTGCGCAAAGACGAGGAGGCGTCAGAGGTCGGCGTGCAGCTGCCAGACCTTCTCGGCGGAATCGCGCCAACTGAATGCGCGTGCGCGGTCGCCCGCCGCCGTGCCGAGCCTCTCGGCGAGGGTCCCGTCGACCGCGTCGATGGCTTCGGCCAGTCGGGCCGGGAGACCGTCGGCGTCGCGGGGGATCGAGATGGCGGCGCCCGCCGTGAGCTCGTCGAGGGCGGGCACGTCGGTGTGGATGATGGGCAGACCGAAGCCGAGCGCCTCCATGACCGCGAGCCCGAACCCTTCCGCAGCGCTCGGTTGCAGGTAGACCTCGGCGTGCAGGAAGGCGACGCCGAGGTCGTCGTCGGGGAGCTGACCGAGGGCGAGGACGCGGCCCTCGTCGAGGCCCGCGGTCCGCGCGAGCGCCTCCACCGCATCCGCGTCGTCGCCGACCACCACGAGGGGCAGCTCCTCGCGGGTCAGCGGGAGCGCCTCGAGCAGGGCAGCGAGGTTCTTCTTCGGCTCGGTGCTGGCGACGGTGAACAGGTAGCGCTCGGGGAGGCCGAGCTCGGCGGCGCGCGCCCGGGCGCTTCGCGGCGGGATGAGCCCGCTCGACGGCGCCCCCGGGATGACGCGGATGCGTTCGCCGAAGTCGAGGTGCCCGGCGAGCTCGTCGGCGACCGCGTGGCTCGGCACGACGATCGCGTCGGCGTAGCGTTCGGCGCGGGATGCCATGCCGCGCTGCCAGGCGACCATGCGGGGGTGCAGCAGCTCGGGGGCGGTCCAGGCGATCGCGTCGTGGATGGTGACGGCGACCTGGTCGCCCGGGTGGTTGATCCGGTCGTGCGCGCCGAGCGGCGCGAGCAGCGAGGTGGCGTGCAGCATGCCGGTGCGTCGCGGGCGGGCGAGCCCGCGCCGCCAGGCGGTGGCGAGTTCGCGCCGCGCGAAGGCGCTCTTGTCGAGCCCGGCGAGCCCCGGGAGCAGGGCGTGGATCCGGTCGTAGTCGGGTTCGGGCGATGCGGGCACCACGCCGACCACCTCGGCGTCTGCGGGGGCGGTGGCCAGCAGGGCGCGGGTGAGTTCGGCGGCGTAGCGCGACATGCCCCCGTACGGCGAGTCCGCGAACTCGTCGAGCGTGACGCGCAGGGTGGTCATCGCGACGCGAAGGCCCCATCGGCGAAGGCCGCCGCAAGTGCCTCATCCCAGGGGCGGGGCCCGGCGAGCCCGGCTGCGGCCCAGGCGTCGTGGCCGAGCACCGAGAAGGACGGGCGCGGCGCCGGGCGCACGAAGGAGGCGCTGTCGGTCGGCAGCACGCGCTCGGGGTCGAGCCCGGCGAGGGCGAAGGTGGCGCGGGCGAGGTCGAACCAGGTGGCGGTTCCCGCGTTGGTGCCGTGGTAGCTGCCCGCCGGGGCGTCGGCGTCGAGCAGAGCGACGATCGCGTTCGCCAGGTCGAGCGTCCAGGTGGGTTGGCCGAGCTGGTCGGTCACCACCTCGACGGTCTCGCGTTCGGATGCCAGGCGCAGCATGGTGCGCGGGAAGCTCGCGCCATGCTCGCCGTAGAGCCAGGCGGTGCGCACCAGGTGCGGGGCGGGATGCGCCTCGCGCACCATCCGCTCGCCCGCCGCCTTGGTGCGACCGTAGGCGCCGAGCGGATCCAGCGGCGCGTCCTCGGGGTAGGGCGCGTCGGCGTCGCCGCGGAAGACGTAGTCGGTGGAGAGCTGCACGATGCGGGCCCCGGCGTCCGCCGCCGCGCGCGCGAGGTTTCCGGCACCCGTCGCGTTGATCGCGAAGGCGGTGTCCTCGTCGCTCTCGGCCGCGTCGACCGCGGTGTAGGCGGCCGCGTTGATGACGACGTCGATGCCGCGCACGGCATCCGCGACGGAGCTCGCATCCGTGATGTCGAGTTCGGCGCGTGTCAGCGCTCGCACCTCGCGGCCCTCGAGCGCCCGCTGCAGGTCGCGGCCGAGCATGCCGCCCGCGCCCGCGATCAGATAGCGGGTCATGCCTGGCCGGCCGCCCGGTACTTCGCCTCGGTTGCCTCCTTCTGCGGCGCCCACCAGGCCTCGTTGTCGCGGTACCAGGCGATCGTGGCGGCGAGGCCCGCGGCGAAGTCGCCGAAGCGCGGCGCCCAGTCGAGCTCGCGTCGCAGCTTGCTCGAGTCGATCGCGTAGCGCAGATCGTGGCCGGGCCGGTCGGTGACCAGGTCGTAGGCGTCGGCGGGCTGCCCCAGCTCCACGAGGATCTGCTCGACGACCTCCTTGTTGTTCTTCTCGCCGTCCGCGCCGATCAGGTAGGTCTCGCCGATCACGCCGCGGTCGAGGATCGTCAGCACCGCGGCCGAGTGGTCGTCGGCGTGGATCCAGTCGCGCACGTTCTCGCCCGTGCCGTAGAGCTTGGGGCGCTCGCCGCGCAGCACGTTGGTGATCTGGCGCGGGATGAACTTCTCGACGTGCTGGTAGGGGCCGTAGTTGTTGGAGCAGTTGGAGATCGTCGCCCGCACCCCGAAGGAGCGCACCCACGCGCGTACCAGCAGGTCGCTGCTGGCCTTCGTGCTCGAGTAGGGACTCGACGGGTTGTACGGCGTGTTCTCGGTGAACCGTTCGGGGTCGTCGAGCTCGAGGTCGCCGTAGACCTCGTCGGTCGAGATGTGGTGGAAGCGGATCCCGTGGCGCCGCGCCGCCTCGAGCAGAACGTAGGTGCCGACGATGTTGGTGTCGACGAAGGGCCGGGGGTCGTTCAGCGAGTTGTCGTTGTGGCTCTCCGCCGCGTAGTGCACGACCGCGTCATGGCGGGCGAACAGCTCCTCGACGAGCACCGCATCCGCGATGTCGCCCTTGACGAAGGCGACGCGGTTCTCGGGGAGGCCCTCGAGCGAGGCGAGGTTGCCCGCGTAGCTGAGCTTGTCGAGCACGGTGACCGTGTGGTCGGTGTGCTGCACGAGGTGGTGCACGAAGTTCGAGCCGATGAAACCGGCTCCGCCGGTGACGAGGATGCGCATGATGTCCGCGATTCTAGGCTTTGGCGTCGGATGCGCCTCGGGTGCGGCGCATGATGAGGGCGCTGCGGAGGTCGAGACCGAGCGACAGGAGGGTGCGCACGGGCCACAGCAGCGGGCCGGGGTACTTGCCGGTCAGGAAGCGTCGGGCGCTGTCGTGGTGGGCGCGGATCATCGCCTCGGACGCGGTCTGGGTGGAGTGCCCGCCGAGATGCGTGACGGCGACGGAGGGCTGGTAGACGTTGCGGTATCCGGCCTCGCCGAGTCGCTTGCCGAGATCGACGTCTTCGAAGTACATGAAGTAGCCCTCGTCGAACCCCCCGATCGTCTCGTAGGCGTCGCGGCGCACGAGGAGGCACGACCCGGACAGCCAGCCGGCGTCGCGCACCGTCTCGGCCTCGTCGGTGTCGTTGCGGTAGGCGCGGGTCCACGGGTTGCCGGGCCAGACGGGGCCGAGCATCGCGTGCCCCACGCCGGTGCGCAGCGAGGGAAGCGCACGCGCAGAGGGGTAGGTGCTGCCGTCGGGGTCGCGGATCCGCGGGCCTACCGATCCGGCATCCGGATGCTGCCTGGCGTAGGCGAGGAGACCGTCGAGCACGCCCGCGTCGAGGGCGATGTCGGGGTTGGAGAGCAGGATCCACTGCACGCTCGCGGGCAGCAGCCGCACGCCCGCGTTCATCGCGCCCCCGTATCCGGGGTTCTCGGGCAGCGGGAGGTACCGGGCTCCGTGCGCCTCGGCGATCCCGCCCGCGTCGCCCTCTGCGGGCAGGTTGTCCACCACGACGACCGCGACAGGCTCGGCGGCGGCGAGAGGGATGCCGGCCAGCAGACCCGGAAGCACCTCGTCGGAGCGGTAGCCGACGGTGACGACGCCGACGGCGGGTTCTTCACGGGAGCTGGAGTCGGTCATGACCGGCCCATCGTAGTCGGATCGTCTCGGAGCTGACCGTGGGCGGCTGTCGGCGGAGGCGTCGGTGCCGGGTAGCATCCGCTTCATGACGGGAAACGCCGCGCCGCGGATCAGCGTGGTGATGTGCACCTACCGCGGAGCGGCGTTCGTGGAGGAGCAGCTGGCGTCGATCCTCGCGCAGAGCGTGTTGCCGCACGAGCTCGTGCTCGGGGACGACGGGTCGGACGACGGGACGGTCGAGCTCGTGCGTGCCGCTCTCGCGCGAAGCGGCAGCGCCGACCGGCAGCCGATCGAGCTCATCGAACTGCTCAGGGATCCCGCGGACCATCCGGCGCCCTACGGTGTCGCCGGGAACTTCGCGCGGGCGCTCGCGGCGGCCACGGGCGAGGTGATCCTGCTCAGCGACCAGGACGATCGCTGGCACGAGCACCGCGTGGCGCGCACCCTCGAGCTTCTCGCGGCGCGGCCCGAGGTCGGGCTCGTGCACAGTGACGCGCGGCTCGTGGACGGCACGGGTCGACCGCTCGGCGTGACCCTCTTCGAGGCGCTTGGGGTGACCGCGACCGAGCTCGCGGAGATCGACGCGGGCCGCGGCTTCGAGGTCTCGCTGCGACGCAACCTGGTGACCGGCGCGACCGCGGCGGTGCGCCGGCGCATCGTGCAGGCCGCGCTCCCGATCCCCGAGGGCTGGATCCACGACGAGTGGCTCGCCATCGTCGCGGGGGCCACGGGAGCCACGGCCGTCATTCGGGAGCCGCTCATCGACTACCGGCAGCACGGTGCGAACCAGATCGGCGCGGAGAAGCTGTCGTGGCGCACACGGTGGGCGCGGTTGCGTGAGCCGCGCACCGCCCGCAACCGCCGTCTCGAACGACGGGCCGCGTCCCTCGCCGAACGACTGCCGCTGCTCGAACCGGCCGTCGCCGCGGATGCCGTGCGAAGCGCCCAGGAGAAGCACGCGCACGAGCGGATGCGGAGCGCGCTGCCGCGGAATCCGCTGGCTCGGCTGCGCCCGGTGCTGGCCGAATGGCGCACCGGCCGCTACCGGCACTACGGGCTGGGAGCGCAGGACGTGCTGCGCGACCTCGTCCAGCCGGACTGACACCACGCCGCCGGTATGCTTGCCGGGTGCAGATCCGGCCTCTTGACATCCCGGGTGCCTACGAGCTGACTCCGGTGCAGTGGGCCGACGATCGCGGGGCTTTCCTCGAGTGGTATCGCGGCGACCTGCTGCAGGAGCGTTTCGGTGTCGGCATCGGCCTGCAGCAGGCCAACACCTCGATCTCCCGCCGCGGGGTGCTGCGCGGGGTGCACTTCGCCGACATCCCGCCTGGCCAGGCCAAGCACGTGACGGCGACCCGCGGTGCCGCCCTCGACATCATCGTCGACATCCGTGTCGGATCCCCGACCTTCGGCCGCTGGGATTCCGTGCTGCTCGACACCGTCGACCGCCGCGCCGTCTACCTCGCCGAGGGTCTCGGCCACGCCTTCCTCGCGCTCGAGGACGAGACGACCGTGAGCTACCTCGTCTCCAGCACCTTCGATCCGGCGCGGGAGCACGGGATCAACCCGCTCGATCCGGCGCTCGGCCTCGAACTCCCCATCCCCCTCGAGGAGATCCTCGTCTCGGACAAGGACCGCGAGGCGCCCGGTCTCGCCGAGGCGCTCGCCGCGGGGCTGCTGCCGGACTGGGCGGAGGCACGTGCCTACGCGGGCAGCGCGTGGAAGGACTGACTATGCGGGGCATCATCCTGGCCGGGGGCAGCGGAACGCGCCTGTGGCCGATCACCAAGGGCATCTCGAAGCAGCTCGTGCCGGTGTACGACAAGCCGATGGTCTACTACCCGTTGGCGACGCTCATCGAGGGCGGCATCCGCGAGGTGCTCGTCATCACCACCCCGGAGGAGAGCGCCTCCTTCCGGCGGCTGCTCGGCGACGGCTCCGAGCTCGGGATGCGCATCGAGTACGCCGAGCAGCCCTCGCCCGACGGTCTCGCCCAGGCCTTCCTCATCGGTGAGGAGTTCATCGGCGAGGAGCGGGTCGCCCTCGTGCTGGGTGACAACATCTTCCACGGCGACGACCTGGGGCTCGGCAGGCACCGCGAGCTCGACGGCGCCCTGGTGTTCGCCTACCAGGTCGCGAATCCCCGCGCCTACGGGGTCGTGGAGTTCGACGAGGCGGGCAAGGCGATCTCGATCGAGGAGAAGCCCGAGGTGCCGCGCAGCCAGTTCGCGGTGCCGGGGCTCTACTTCTACGACAACTCCGTCGTCGAGGTGGCCCGCGGCATCCGTCCGAGCGCACGCGGTGAGCTGGAGATCTCGAGCGTCAACGCGCACTATCTCGAGCGCGGGCTCCTGCAGGTGCAGGTGCTCGAACGGGGCACAGCCTGGCTCGACACCGGCACCGTCGAGGCGATGGCGCAGGCCACCGAGTACGTGCGGGTCATCGAGCATCGGCAGGGCTACAAGATCGGCTGCATCGAGGAGGCCGCCTGGCGGCAGGGCTGGATCGACGACGCGCAGCTGCGCACCCTCGCCGCACCGCTCACGAAGTCGGGCTACGGCGACTACCTGCTGGGGCTCGTGTCATGACGCGGATCCTCGTCATCACGGGCGGGGAGCTCGGAACGAGGATGGCGGGGCCGGCGATCCGGGCTCGGGCGTTCGCGCGCGTGCTCGCGGGGGCGGGGCACGAGGTGGTGCTCGCGACGACCTCCGTGCTCGACCCGGAGCTCGCGGGCGAGGGCTACCGGATGGTCGCGGTGCGTGCCGGCGACGACGACGCCTTCGCCGCGCTCGAGCGCGAGGCCGAGCTGATCGTGTTCCAGGGGCACGCGATGGAGCAGTTCCCGCTGCTCGCGCGCACCGATCGCGTGGTCGTGGCCGACGCCTACGACCCGATGCATCTGGAGATGCTCGAGCAGGGCCGCGAGCAGCCGCGAGCCACCTGGGAGCTGCTGGTGCGCTCGCGCACCGCACTGCTCAACCAGCAGCTGTCGCGTGCCGACCTGGTGCTCTGCGCGTCGCCGCGGCAGCGCGAGTTCTATCTCGGCCAGCTCGCCGCACTCGGACGGGTCAGCCCGGCCAGCTACGAGCACGACCCGCGGCTGGAGCGCCTGCTCGCGATCGTCCCGTTCGGGCTGGAGCGGGTGCCGCCCCGCCACGAGCGCGCGGTGCTGCGCGGCGTCGTGCCGGGGATCGCGGATGCTGATCGGGTCGTCGTCTGGGGAGGCGGGCTCTACAGCTGGTTCGACCCGCAGACCCTCATCCGCGCCGTGGCGGCGCTCGCGGTTCGCCGCCCATCCGCTCGTCTGGTGTTCCTCGGCACGAAGCACCCCGGCGTCGAGCCGATGGGCATCGTGCGCGACTCGATCGAGCTCGCACGTGAGCTCGGGGTGCTGGACGCCGCGGTCGTCTTCAACGAGGGCTGGATCCCCTACGAGGAGCGTCAGAACTACCTGACCGAGGCGGATGCGGGGGTGTCGACGCACCACGTGCACATCGAGACGGAGTTCTCGTTCCGCACCCGCATCCTCGACTACCTGTGGGCGGGGCTGCCGATGGTGGTCACCGAGGGCGATTCCTTCGCCGACCTGGTCGCCGCGGAGGGTCTCGGTGTGGTGGTCCCCGCCGAGGACCCGGATGCGCTCGCCGCGGCGCTCGAGCGCGTGCTGTACGACGAGGCGTTCGCGGCCGAGGCCCGGGCGCGCATCGAGGTCGTGCGGGAACGCTTCGTGTGGGAGCGGGTGCTCGAGCCGCTGCTGGCGCTCGCCGCGGAGCCCCGGCGGGCGGCGGATGTCGAGGCGGCGGGCGGGCGCGAGCAACTCGCCGCCGCCTCCGGGCTGCGCGCCCGACCCGACGGTCGCCCGGGTCTCGGGCGTGATCTGCGGATGGCGTGGCACCACCTGCGGCACGGCGGCGTCGGCGAGCTGACGCGGCGCATCCGCGGCCGATTCGGTCGCTCGTGAGCGAGCCCGGTGCCGTGCCGCCTGCCGCGGGCGGGCGGCGTGCGCTGACGCGGCGCATCCTCGCCTTCGCGGGGGTGCCGCTGCTGTCGCTGCTCGCGCCGTTCCTCTTCCTGCCGGTGCTCGCGCGTCTCGCGGGAACCGAGGCCTGGGTGGCGATCGCTCTCGGTCAGTCGGTCGGCGGCTTCGCCGCGCTCGTGGCGGGCCTCGGCTACACGACTCTCGCCCCGCCGCGGGTGGCTCTCGCCGACGCGGCCGCACGCCGCCGGATCATCGCGACGAGCGTGCACGCGCGGCTGCCCGCCTGGGTGCTCGCCGCCACGATCGGCGTCATCGTCACGGTGCTGCTCGCCCCACCCAGCCACCGCCTGGAGGCGGCGGGCATGACGGCCGCGATGAGCCTCGCCGCGCTCGCCCCGACCTGGTACTGGATCGGGGTCGGACGCGCGGCGCCGATCCTGTGGACCGAGGTCGTACCGCGGACGGTCGCGACGCTGCTCGCGACCGGCGTCCTGCTCGCGGGCGGCGGAGTCATCTGGTATCCCGTGCTGCTGTTCGTCGCGATGGTGGCAGGCCCGCTCGGCGTCTACCTCCGGGTCGGCGGCCGGGAGCTCGCGCGCATCTCGCGCCCCGAGGTCGTCGAGGTGCTGCGCACGCATCCGCCCGCCGTCGTCGCCGAGACGGCCGCGGGTGCCTACAACTCGCTCGCCGTCGTGCTCGTCACCGCCGCCGCACCGCTCGCCCAAGCGGCGCGCTACGTGTCGGGTGACAAGACCTATCGGATCGGCCAGTACGCGGTCTCCGCCTTCGGCAATGCGCTGCAGGGTTGGGTGGCGGAGGGGCTGCCGCATCGGCCGTTGCTCGCACGGCGGCTGCGGATCACGGTGATGCTCCATGCGGCTCTCGGCCTCTGCGGGCTGCTCGCCTTCGCCGTGCTCGGCTCCTGGCTCACGGCGCTGCTGTTCGGGCAGAAGGTGGCGATCGACGAGCTCACGGCTCTCGGCTTCGGTGTCGCGACCCTCGGCATCGCGCTCGGCACCGCGTGCGGCCGGATCGGGTTGGTCACCCTCGGTGCACGGCACGCCTTCATGGTGTGCGTGCTCGCCGCCTCCGCCGTCGGGGTCGTCGCGCTGCTGGTCGGTGCAGCCGTCGCGGGCGCCCCCGGAGCCGCGTGGGCGCTCGGGCTCACCGAACTCGCCTCGGGGACGGCGCAGGGGCTCGTGCTGCTCGCGGTGTGGCGACGTCGTGCGGTGGCCTCGTCGAGCTGATGTCGCTCCGATCCCGCGGCACACCCGCGCTGTGAGGGTTTTCCCGGGTTCGTTTCGGTAGCGTCTCTCGCGTGCCGGGGTGGTTGAGGGGATTCGTTGCGTCCGGGCGGGTGCTCATCCTCGCTCCCCTCCTCCTCGCGGTGACAATGCTCTCGTGGGCGTTCGCCTCGCCCGTCGGCTCCTCGCCCGACGAGGACTACCACCTGGTCAGCATCTGGTGCGCCACCGATGACGCCACCGCCTGCGTCCAGGTGCCCGGCAGCGGCAAGGCGACCGTGCCCAAGGCGCTCGTCGATGCGGCGTGCTTCGCCTACGACTCGACGATCAGCGGCGCCTGCCAGCGGGAGCTCGACTTCACCGGAACGCCCGACACCACGACAACCCGCGGCAACTTCTTCGGCGGCTACCCGCCCATCTTCTACACCGCGCTGAGCCAGTTCGTCGGGCCCGACATCCAGGTCTCGGTGCTGCTCATGAGGGTGTTCGTGTCGCTGCTGTTCACGGCGCTCGCGACAGCGCTCTTCCTGTTGCTGCCCGCGGCGCGCCGCCCCACGCTGGTCTGGAGCTGGATCGTCACGACGGTGCCGCTCGGCCTGTTCGTGCTGAGCTCCATCAATCCGAGCGCCTGGGCGATCGCCGGCGTCGGCTTCGGGTGGCTTGCGCTCGCCGGGTTCCTCGAGTCGAGCGGGAGACGCAAGATCGGCCTGGGGGTGCTCTTCGGCCTCAGCGTCATCATGGCGACCGGGTCGCGCGGGGATGCCTCGCTCTACATGGTGCTCGCGATCGTGGCGACCCTCATCCTCCAGGCGCGCCGCACCCGACGATTCGCGCTCGATGCGATCCTTCCCGCGGCCGGGATCCTGTTCTGCGTGCTGATGTTCCGCGTCTCGCGCCCGACCGAGGCGCTCACCCAGGGCATCGAGCCGGGGTCGCCGTTGGCGGCGCTCGGGCGCGTGCTGCCGACGATGTCGGAGGTGCCCAGCATCTGGATGGGGGCCTTCGGCAAGGGCTGGGGCCTCGGCTGGCTCGACACGGCGATGCCGGCCGTGGTGTGGATGGCGACCCTGCTGTGCTTCCTCGGTGCGGGGATCGTCGCGGGGGCCCGCTCCGACCTCCGCAAGACCCTCGTGCTGCTCGGCGGCTTCCTGGTGCTGCTGCTGATGCCGACCGCGGTGCTCGTCGCGGCCGGTCAGCCGGTCGGTGCGAACCTGCAGCCGCGCTATCTGCTGCCGCTCATCGTGCTCTTCGCGGGGGTGCTGTTCTGGGCACCGGAGGGGCGCGAGATCCGCTTCGGACGTGCGCAACGCGTGGTCGTGATCGTGGCCCTCGGGATGGCGCAGGCGGTGTCGCTGTTCCTGCAGCTCGCACGCTACGTGTCCGGCTTCGACAACCTCAGCCCCCTGCTCGATTCGCGCATCGAGTGGTGGTGGAACAGCGGGATCTCGCCGATGACGGTCTGGGTGCTGGGGTCGCTCGCCTATGCGGGGCTTGTCGTGATCCTGCTCGGGCGACGGGAGACCTCGACGCCGATCGCGGCACCCGAGCGTGAAGAGGGTGCACGGCGCGCACAGCGTGAGGCCGAGAGCGTGGCGGCATGACGCTCCTCCGCCGCATCCCGCTGCTCGCGCTCGCGCCCGTGCTCGCGGTGGTGGCGTTGCTCGCCTGGGCCTTCGCCTCCCCGGCCGGTGCCGGACCCGACGACGACTACCACCTGGTCAGCAGCTGGTGCGCGGGGCCGACCGCCGCGACCACCTGTGCGCCCGTCGAGGGCAAGCCCGGTTTCCATCGGATCCCGGCGCAGCTCGCCGACATCTCCTGCTTCCAGCGTTCCGCGTCCGAGAGCGCTGCGTGCCAGGATCGGCTGTTCGCCACGGGCATCCTCGACCGCACGGTGGTGACCGACCGTGGCAACTTCTACGGCGAATACCCGCCCGTGTACTACGCCGTCATGGGGCTCTTCACGAGCTATGACGTGCAGACCTCGGCGCTCGTCATGCGCGGCTTCACGATCCTGCTGTTCGTCGGCATCCTGACCGCCCTGTATCTTCTGCTGCCCGTGACGCGGCGCCCGACTCTGCTCATCGGCTGGCTCGTGACGACCGTGCCGCTCGGCGTGTTCCTGCTGTCGGTGAACAATCCGAGCGCGTGGGCGACCATCGGCGTGGGCACCTCGTGGCTCGCGCTGCTCGGGTATTTCGAGACCCGGGGTTCGCAGCGCATCGCCTTGGGTGCCCTCTACGCGCTCACGATGCTGATGGCGGCCGGGAGCCGGGGCGACGCCGCGATGTACGCGGGCTTCGCGACGGCGCTCGTGCTCGTCTATGTGTTCCGCAGGCGGCGGGAGTTCTTCCTGGCGTCGATCCTCCCGATCGTGATGGGGCTCGTCGCCCTCTTCTTCCTGCTGCGCGCGGGGCAGATCGGCTCCGGCATCGGGGGGCTCTCCGAGGTGCCGACGATGCCGGGCGGCGGGGTCGCGGGCGGCAGCGACGATCCGAGCGCGAACCTGAGCGGTCTCGGCCTGTTCGCCTACAACGCGCTCAACGCGCCGTTCCTGTGGGCGGGTGCGTTCGGCGAGTGGGGGCTCGGCTGGCTCGACACCGGGATGCCGCCGATCGTCGTGTTGGGCGCGCTCGGGAGCTTCCTGGTCGCGATCTTCCTGGGGCTGCGCCGAGCCGGCGCCCGGAAGCTGATCATCGTCGGGGTCACCGCGTTCGCGCTGTGGGCGATCCCGGTGTATGTGCTCCAACGTGGCGGGCAGGTGGTCGGCGAATCGCTCCAGCCGCGCTACCTGCTTCCGCTCGTCGTGCTCTTCGGCGGCCTCGTCGCCCTCGGCACCCCGCTCGTGCGGTGGGCGCGGGGACAGCTCATCCTGGTCGCGGTCGCCTTGTCGGTCGCGCAGGCGCTCGCCCTCCACACGAATCTCCGGCGCTACCTCACCGGCACCGGGAGCGGGGGGTTCGATCTCGACGACGGCATCGAATGGTGGTGGAACGGGGTGCCGTTCTCGCCGATGCTGGTCTGGATCGTCGGCTCCCTCGCCTTCGCGGGGCTCACCGCGCTCGTCGTGACGGCGATCAGGCCGAGGAACGCCGCCCCGCAGCCGCGTGAGGCCCCAGCGCTCGCCTAAGCTGAGTGCTCGTGAGGTTCCTTGTCGCGATCCCGGCTCTCAACGAAGAGGCCGCCATCGGATCCGTGCTGGAGTCGCTCGCCGCGGTGCACCCGCTCGCAGATGTCGTCGTCATCGACGACGGATCCCGCGATGACACGGCGCGAATCGCGCGTGCCGCCGGCGCCCGGGTGCTGACCCACGCCATCAATCTGGGTGTCGGCGCGGCGATGGGGACCGCGTTCAAGTACGCGGCACAGCGCGGCTACGACGCGGTCGTACAGTTCGACGGAGACGGCCAGCACCGCCCCGAGTTCCTGGCGGCGCTCGTCGAGGCGGCGAGCGAGTCGGACATCGTGATCGGCAGCCGCTACGCCGACGGCGGCACCTTCCGCTCCTCGGCCGCCCGCCGGGGCGTGCAGCGCTTCATCGCGCGGGTGGTGTCGCTCTACGCACGCACCCGACTGACCGACGCGACGAGCGGTTTCCGCCTCGCGGGCCCGCGCGCCATCGCGGTGTTCGCCGAGCACTACCCGGCCGAGTGGCTCGGCGACACGGTCGAGTCGATCGTGCTCGCGACCCGGCAGGGGCTCACCGTCTCGGAGGTTCCGGTGCTCATGAACGAGCGCGCCGGCGGCACCCCGTCGCAGTCGGTCGCGCGCGCCACGCTCCACACCGGCCGCATCCTGTTCATCCTGCTGCTCGCGACCATTCGCAGCGTTCCGCCGCAGCTGCGCCGGATGCGTGGGCGCGGCACCGAGGGGGCGACGGCGTGACGCCCCAGTTGCTCGCCATCGCGATGGCGGTCGTGCTGCTGATCGCGGTCATCCTCCTCCTGCGGTCCTACGTTCTCCCCGAGAAGTACGCCGTGCTCTGGCTCGGGGCATCGATCGCGGCGATCGTGCTCTCGGCCTGGCCTGGCCTGCTCGAGATCGTGAGTGAGTTCTTCGGTATCGTCCAACCCATCAACCTGCTGTTCGTCGGGGCGTTCTTTGTGGTATTCCTGCTGCTCATGCAGGTGACACTCGAGCTGGCCCGCACGAGAGACGAACTGCGCAAGGCACTTCAGAAGTTGGCAATCGAACTGGAAAAGAGGCACGTCGACGATGACTGACGTCTCCGTACCCGAACGGAGGCTGAGCTCGTGGATACGTCGTATTCGTCCTATCCACCTCGCACCCGTACTCGCTTTCGTCGCACTCTCGGCATGGGCGTTCGCGTCTCCCGTGGGTGCGAGCCCCGACGACGACTACCACCTCGTGAGCATCTGGTGCTCCGGGGACGGGAGCGCCCAGTGCACGCCGGGGACGACGGACTCCTCACGGGAGGTCGCCACCGGCTTCCGTGACGCGTTCTGCTTCGTCACCTCCGCCGAGACGAGCGCCGGGTGCCAGCAAGCTGCCCTCGAGAACTGGGATGCGTCGAGCTACGAGACGAATCGGGGCAACTTCGCCGGCGAGTACCCGCCCGTCTACTACGGGTTCATGCATCTCTTCGCCGGGTCCGATCTGCAGTTGAGCGTGCTCACCATGCGCATCGTCAACGTAGCCATGTTCGTCGGGATCGCCACGCTCCTCGGGGCGCTCCTTCCCCGTTCGAGGCGCCGAGCCCTGCTGTGGGGGTGGCTCGTGACCCTCGTGCCGCTCGGCATGTTCATCGTCGCCTCGAACAACCCGAGCGCATGGGCCATCATGGGCGTCGGCACCGCCTTCCTCGCGCTCCTGGGCTGGTTCGAGACCTCGGGGCGGCGGTCGTGGGCGCTCGGCGGACTGTATCTGCTCGGGGTGCTGCTGGCGTCCGGTGCCCGAGGCGACGCCGCCGTCTACGCTGCCGGCGCGAGCGTCACCGCGGTGATCCTCAGCGCGTCGAAGGATCGGGGCTTTGCGATCAAGGCGATCCTGCCGGTGATCGGGATGCTCATCTCCGTGGTGTTCTTCGTGAACTCCGGACAGGCCGGCGTCGGTGCGACCGGCTTCACCTCCGACGGAACGGGTCTCGGGATCCCGCATCCCTCGGATGCCGAGACCGGCGATGGGGCACAGCTCGGCGGCTTCGCGCTCGCGGCCTACAACCTGCTCATGCTCCCATTCCTGCTCACCGGCGTGTGGGGTTCGTGGGCGCTCGGATGGCTCGACACCGGGATGCCCGCCGTCGTGACGTGGGCGGGGGCCGCTGCGTTCATCGCGGTCGGCTTCGCGGGTGTCGGCCGCCTCACCGGCCGGAAGGCGTTCGCGACGGGCGGAGTGCTCGTGGTGCTGATCGGGTTGCCGGTCTATGTGCTCACGATGGGCGGCGACACCGTCGGCGACAATCTGCAGCCGCGCTATCTGCTCCCCGTCATCGTGCTGTTCGCCTTCCTGCTGGTGTCGGAGGCGCGTGGCGTCGACACCATGCGTCTGACCCGCGTGCAGACGTTCACGGTGCTGGCGGCGCTGGGGCTCGCGAACCTCGTCGCGCTGCAGATCGACATCCGCCGCTATGTGACGGGGGTCGACCGGCAGGGGTTCAACCTCGACGCGGATGCGGAATGGTGGTGGAACGGGTTGCCGTTCGGCCCGACCGCGCTCTGGCTCATCGGGGCGCTCGCCTACGTGATGCTGCTCGCGACCGTCGCGCCGACGTTGCTCCGGCCGCGGACCTCAGGGGTTGCCAAGACGCCCGCGGAGACCTCGGTCGTGCTGTTCGAGTCGGTGCCCGCGCCTCAGTCGACCGAGGAGGTCAGCGGTCGCGAGCTGGTCTCCTCGTAGAGCCGTGGCGCGCGGTTGACCGCCTCGATCGCCTCTGTGAAGTCGACGCCGACCACATCGAGGTACCACTTGAGGTTCGGGTAGCGCGGGGTGTTCTCCTCCTCGACGAGGCGCAGCGCCTCTTCGCGGGTGAGGTCGCCCTCGCGCACCTGGTTGCTGCGGAAGGTGTCGTGCTCGGTGAAGCCGGCGATCGTGTAGTACGCGTAGTTGTAGAAGGCGGCCGTGCCGTCGCCGATCCGCCAGGTGGTCTGCGTGTCGGGCGCGTGCTCCCAGTCGTACTCGGCGTCGAGGGTGTCTTCGATGAGCTTCTCGTCCCAGCGCCAGTAGTCGAAGATGTGGAAGTAGTCGGACTTCTCGGTGAAGCTGCGGTAGTACTCGCCCGCGAGGGTGTCGGGGATCGACCGGTTGAAGTATCCGGGGCTCTGCAGCATGGCCTTGAAGCGCAGCGACTGGTAGCGCAGTTGCTTCATCGCGCCGTGGCTGTAGACGCGTTCCTCGGCGAAGTCCGGCGGCACCCCGAGGAAGCCCGACTTGAAGTGGGTGACCTCGAGCGGGTTGATGCCCCAGAGGTTGAGGCTCACCCCGGTCTGGCGCTTGAGGGTCTCGATATGCCGGAAGAAGTGCTTGTCGCCCGCGGTGAGCACGCTCAGCATGCCGAGGTGCGGCCGCTTGATCCAGGCGTTGAGGTTGCGGCGGATGTAGTCGCGCTTCTTCGTGATGTCGGCGGCGACGATGATGTTCTCCACGCCGAGCTTCTGCGACATCCGGCTCACGTTGCGTCGGCCGAGGTCGGTGACCATGCCCCAGTCATAGGTGTAGGTGACGGGTCGCAAGCCGAGCTCGTGGATGATGAGGTGCAGTCCGTAGGAGCTGTCGCGTCCGCCCGAGAACGGCACGAGCACCTCGTCGCCGTGCGCGCGACGGTAGGGCTCGATGAGCGCGAACAGCTCCTCCTTGGGGCGCGGATGGTTGCGCGGCTTGTAGTGGAGGCAGTAGTTGCAGACGCCGTTCTCATCGAAGCTGATGAACGGCATCGTCTCGGGCAGGACGCACCTGGTGCAGCGACGGAAGTCGGGCTTCGGGTACTGCAGCAGAGCCTCTTCGGCCGCCGAGAAGCCGAGCCCGGGGACGAGGTCGATCGAGCGGTTCGCCCATTCGGTGATCGCGATCGGCGTCTCCTGGGCGGGCACGTCGACGATGACGGCCTCGTCCCCCTTCACCTGCCGGATCCCGGTCGCGCCGATCTGCTCGAGTGGGTAGCGCTCGGAGGAGAACACGAGTCCGCCGGTCTTGTCGGCGACGTACAGGCTGCCGTTGTTGGAGAACAGCAGCAGCTTGCCGAGCCCGGGGAGGAGCGCGGCGCAGGCGACGACACCCTCGGTGAGTTCGAGCACGCGCGCGGCCGCCGTCTCGACGCTCCCGCCGTCGGCGAGGTGGGAGGCGATGATGGCGGGGATGACCTCGGTGTCGATCTCGAGTTCCGGGGTCTTGCCGAGGAGCGGCCAGATCTTCTCGTGGTTCACGACGATGCCGTTGTGCAGCACGATGACCTGCTCGCGGGAGACCGGCTGGTTGTCACCCGTGCCGTTGGTCACGAGGCGGCTGTGGCCGAAGAAGAGGTTGCCGAGCGAGGGGATGCGCTTGAGCAGCCAGCCGATGGGGTAGTCGGCGCGGTAGGCGCCGTACGCCTCGGCACCCCGGATGATCATGCCGCTCGAGTCGCGACCCCGCTGCTGCGCGTGCTTGACGAGGAACTTGGCCGACGCGGAGTCGAGGTCATCCTGGCCGATGTAGCCGAAGATTCCGCACACGTGTTAGTTCTCCGATTCCGGGGACAGACGTCGCACCATCCTGCGGCGCGAACATTCAATGATGCCACGGCCCATCGATCCGTTCCGGCAGCCCGCGCCTGGATAGAGTGGGCGGATGCCGGACGGGTCGACGGAGCATTCGGAGTTCGCGAGGAAGCGCGCGTTGGTGATCTGCTATTCGCCGGTCGGCAGTGATGCGCGCGTGTCGAACCAGATCCGGTGGCTGGAGGCTGCCGGCTATCGGGTCGATGTGCTGAGTCGCGGGCCGCAGCATCCGGACGCGACGGGCGACAGCCTGACGATCAGCTATCCGCCGCTCTGGGTCCGGTTGATGATCTACGCATTTCTCCCCATGCGCGCCCGGTTCCGTCGCCTTGTCCGACGGCACCTCCCACTCGGCGAGCTCGCGGGACGACGCTACGACCTCGTCGTCGTCAACGATCTGCAGCTCCTCCCGTGGGTGGTCGAGGCGGCGTCCGACCTCACGGACGGAGCTGTCGTGCTCGACCTCCACGAGGTCTACTGGGGCAACGGTACGAGCCTGTTCTACAAGCTGCTGCTCGCGAGATACGACGACTGGCTCCTGAGCTTCGTCGCGTCGCCCGTGTTCACGACGCGGCTGACGGTAGCGGAGGGGATCGCCGACCTCTACCGCGACCGCTACGGCATTCCGCGCCCGGGGGTGGTCCGCAACGTCGCACCCTATGAGGAGCTCGAGCCGTCGCCGGTGGACCCCGAGCATGTGCTGCTCGAGCACCACGGCTATGCGTCGGCGGAACGCGGTGTCGACATCATGCTCGACGCGGCACTCGCACTGGAGCCGCGCTTCACCCTCGTGCTCATGGTGCTCGGCGAGGAGTCTGAGCTCGCGGTGATCCGTCGGCACCCTGCCTTTGCCTCCGGTCGGGTGATCCTTCGGAAACCGGTGCACGTCACCCAGGTCGCGCGCACGGTCAACGATTGCGACCTCGAGGTGATCTTCTTCCCGCCGCGATTCGCCAACAACACCTACGCGCTGCCCAACAAGTTCTTCGAGTCGATTCAGGGCCGACTCGGTTTCGTCATCGGGCAGAGCCCCGAGATCGTCCCCTTCGTGCGTGACTACGGCATCGGCGTCATCGTCGACGGATGGACCGCGGCCGACCTCTCCGCCGCTATCAACGCGCTCTCGGCGGACGATATCCGCGGGTTGAAGCAGGCGTCCGCACGCGCAGCGCTCGAACTCTCGACGCGCGGGGAGGGTGCACGCTTCCTCGCCGCGATCGGGGCGTGACGGGCCTCGTGCTCTAGACGATCGCCTTACCGATGGCGCGGTACGCGACTCCCCGCCAGTTCTCCGCCGACGACACCCGGCGACCGTCGATGAAGGCCTTGATTCCGGGGAGGTCGGCGGCGCTCAGCCCCCGGTATTCGGTGTGGTCCGCCTGCACGACGGCGGCGTCGACGGGCTCGCCGAGGTGGTAGGGCGCGAAGCCGAGCTTGCGGAGCTCGTCGTCGGAGTAGAGAGGGTCGTGCACGAGCGCCTTGGCACCGCGCTGGGTGAGCGCCTCGACCGCACCGAAGACGCCGGAGAAGGCCGTCTCCTTGACTCCGCCACGGTAGGCGGCGCCCAGGACGACGACCGTCGCACCGGCGAGCTCACCGTACGCGCCTTCGAGCAGACCGATCGTGTAGTCGGGCATGCCGGCGTTCGCGGCGCGCGCGGCCGAGACGACGGTCGCCTCCGGGTCGGTCCACAGGTAGAGGCGCGGGTAGACGGGGATGCAGTGGCCGCCGACGGCGATGCCGGGCTGGTGGATGTGCGAGTAGGGCTGCGAGTTCGAGGCCTCGATGACCTGGTAGACGTCGATGCCGGCGGTCGCCGCGTAGCGCGCGAACTGGTTCGCGAGCCCGATGTTGACGTCGCGGTAGGTCGTCTCGGCGAGCTTGGCCAGCTCCGCGGCCTCGGCGCTGCCGAGATCCCAGACGCCATTGGGGCGGGCGAGGTCGGTGCGCTCGTCGAAGTCGAGCACGGCCTTGTAGAAGTCGACGGCCTTGGCGGCGCCTCGCTCCGAGAGGCCTCCCACGAGCTTCGGATACTTGCGCAGGTCGGCGAAGACGCGACCCGTGAGCACCCGCTCGGGCGAGAAGACCAGGTCGAAGTCGACCCCCTCGGTGAGGCCGGACGCCTCCTCGAGCATCGGCTTCCACCTGGTGCGTGTCGTGCCGACCGGCAGCGTCGTCTCGTAGGAGACGAGGGTGCCGGGCGTCAGCACCGCACCGAGCGAGCGGGTGGCGGCATCCATCCAGCCGAAGTCGGGTTCGGCGGTCTGCTCGTCGACGAAGAGCGGCACCACGAGCACGACGGCGTCGGCACCCGGCACGGCGTCCGCGTAGTCGGTCGTGGCACGCAGCCGCCCCGCGGGAACCAGCTCGGCGAGCTTCTCCTGGAGGTGCGCTTCGCCGGGGAACGGCTCGACGCCCTGGTTGATGAGGTCGACCGTGGGCTGGGAGACATCCACCCCGACCACCTCATGGCCCTTGTCGGCGAACTGGACGGCGAGCGGAAGCCCGATCTTGCCGAGGGCGATGACGGCGATCTTCACGCGAGGGTCTCCAGGAGGTCGGGGATACGGCACTCCATGATACGTGGACGCGGCCGACGCTACCGGCGGGCGATCGCGGTGCTCTCGGCTACGACGCGCTGTGCGATCGTCGCGAGGGAGTACTCCGCGGCGGACCACCTCGCAAGCTCGGCACGGGCCTCCGGCGGCAGCGGATCGGCGGCAGCCGTGAGCATCGCCTCGGCGACCTCGGCGACCTCATAGGGCACCGCGACACCCGCGTTCGGGTGCTCCGCGTCGTTGAGGAATGCGACCGTCGGTCCGCGGCCGGTGTAGATCACCGGACAGCCGGCGGCGAGCGAGGAGTAGACCTTCGTCGCGAGCGCGTAGTCGTTGGGGGGGACGGGCGCGAGGCTCGCCACCGATGCCGTGGCACCCGCGAGGATCGGGGAGAGCGCAGCGGGCGGGATGGGGGCGAAGAACTCGACCGAGTCGCTGATGCCGAGTTCGCGGGCGCGGGTGAGCATGGCCTCCCGATCCTCGCCGTTGCCGTAGTACTCCAGCCGCGCATCCGGATACCGAGCGAGCACCGTGGGCATCGCCTCGACGAAGATGCCGGCCCCGTGCCATTCGGAATGCGTTCCGGCGTAGACGAAGACCGGGGGCTGAGCAGCGGGCTGCCCGTCGTAGCGGAAGTCCTTCGTGTCGGCACCGAAGCCGATCGGCACCGCGGAGGTGGCGATCCCGACCTCGCGGAATCGCCGGATGAGTGGTTCATGCGCGGCGAAGAGCAGCTTCGCTCCACCCAAGCCCCAGGCCTCGAGACGCTGGAGGGTTCCGATGACGAGCCGGTTGCTCGTGACGAGTTCGGCGGCCTCCGTCCAGTAGTCGGCGGCTCGCACCACATACGGGGTGCGGCGCAGAGCGGCGATCACGCGGACCACCGCGACCGTGGTGGGCGGCGGCTCGACGATGTAGAGATTCGCGCGGCGGGAGAACAGCAGTCGGAACGCGAGGGGGATGTCGAAGCTCATGTAGCTCAGGTAGCCGCGGACGTACTGCTGACGGTCGCGCTTCACGGGGGCGCGGCGCACCTCGATGCCCGACGGGTCGTCGATGACCGAACCGCGGGGGGGCTTCGCGGTGAGCACGACGACCTCGTGCCCGCGGTCGCGGAACTCCTCCGCCCAGATCCGCAGGATCGCGGATGCGGCTGACACCTCCGGTCCGAAGATCCGGGTCGCGATGACGACTCTCATCACTCGGCGATGAGGCGTCCGATGAGGGCGTCCTGCGCGGCGCGGTCCGGTTCGCTGGAGAGCTCCCGTGCGGCACGGTCGGCGGCCTGCTTGAACCCGGCCACATCATCCGCGGTGAGGTTCTGCAGCGCCTCGACGAGCGCGTCGGCGCTCGTGTCGCGCGTGATGATGCCGAGCTCGTATTTGCCGATATGGGCGTCGATCTCGGGGGCGGGGGAGAACACGAGCCCGAGCCGGGCTTGAACGAAGTCGAAGAACTTGTTGGGCAGATGGTAGAGGTGGCTCAGCGTCTTCAAGGGGTAGAGGAAGACCCCGAGGTCGTACTGGTTGAGCACCGTCGGCAGCGTCGCGGGAGGCACCGGATCGTGCACGGTGACGCGCGGCGAGCTCGCCGCCTTCGTCTTGATCTCGGCGAGGTGGCCGCCGGGGACCTCCAGCAGGTACAGGTCGAGCGAGAAGCGCTCGCCGAGCCGCTCGGTCGCCTCGATGAGCTCCATGATGTTGCGCTCGACGTCGGCCGTTCCGCTGTGCACGAGGCGGATGCGCGCCGGGTCGACCGGGGTCGGGGCGAGGTCGCCGCGGAAGTCGGCGGAATTGCGCACGGTCTCCGTCGTGATGCCGTAGGTGTCGGCGTAGAGCCCCGAGAGCCCGGAGCTGACACTCGTGACGGCGGCTGCCCGCGGCAGGTAGCTGCGGCACAGATGCTCCATGTAGGGGCCGACGAGCACCCTCCAGACGAAGATCGTGGCGCGCTCCTCAGCGGCCCACTCGTGCATGTCCGCGTAGACCTTGTCGCCGTCGGCGGCGAAGGCGAGAGGCAGCGCGCGCGCATCGTTCGCGACCACGAGGTCGTAGCGGCCCGAGGTGACGACCTCCTTCACCACAGCTTTCTCTCCGGGCGACTTCAGCTCCACACCGCGGTGCAGACGGAGGGCGAGGCGTGCGACCCCGAGCGGGGTCTGGGGAAGCGAGGCCGCATCATCCGGCACCCGGATGTGACGGGCCACGCCCGCGGGCGCCGGTCCGTAGCCGACCGTGGTCACCTCGCCGTGCCGTTGCAGCACTTCGATCTGCCGCAGCACGCGCGAGTCGGCGTGGATCGGCGAGAACGAGATGCAGAGGATCCGGGGGCGCACGGTGAACGATTCTACGGTGAGCGGGTCCCGTCGACCCGGCTCGACCGACCTCGCTCGCCTAGACTGAAGCGTTCGACGCAGGAAGAAGGGGACACGATATTGGCCGAGGTTCGACCGTACCAGCGGTGCACACGCACCATCATGGACACGACCGACCCCGATATCCGGTTCGACGAGAGCGGCGTCTCGTCCCATGCGCTCCACTTCGACGAGGTCTTCGCGGAGCAGCTTTTCGCGGCGCAACGCGGCGAGCGGCTCGAGGAGCTCGGCGCGCTGGTCGAGGAGATCAAAGCCGCCGGGGCGGGCAAGCCCTATGACTGCATCATCGGCGTATCAGGCGGTGTCGACAGCACGTATCTGACGGTCCAAGCGGTGCGCCTCGGGCTGCGACCCCTGATCGTGCACTTCGACAGCGGGTGGAACTCCGAGCTCGCCGTCGGCAACATCCACAACCTGGTGACCACGCTCGGGCTCGATCTCTACACGCACGTCGTCGACTGGCGTGAGATGAAAGACCTCCAGCTGTCGTACTTCAAAGCATCGCTCGCGAACTGCGACATCCCGACCGATCACGCCTTCGGCTACGTCGCCTACCAGCAGGCGAAGAAGTACGGCATCAAGTACATCCTCTCCGGCGGCAACGCGGCGACCGAGTCGGTGCTCCCCGAATCCTGGGGCTACAACGCCGACGACGCGAAGCAGCTGAAGGCGGTGCAGCGGCGCTTCGGGAGCGTGAAGCTCAAGACCTATCCGGTGATGGGGATGTTCGCGCGGCACATCTGGTTCCCGGTGGTGCGGCGGATCAGAACCGTGCGTCCGCTCGACTACCTGCCCTACATCGCCGAGGACGCGAAGCGGGACATCACCGAGAGCGTCGGATGGCGCGACTACGGCGGCAAGCACTACGAGTCCGTGTTCACGCGCTACTTCCAGGGCTACTACCTGCCGCACAAGTTCGGGTACGACAAGCGGCTCGCCCACTACTCCTCGCTCGTGCTGGCCGAGCAGATCACCCGTGAGCAGGCGCTCGAGCGGATGGAGACCTCCAACTACCCGGATGCGTTGCGCACGCAGGATCACGAGTTCATCGCCAAGAAGCTCGGTGTGACCGTCGAGGAACTCGAAGCGCTCATCGAGTTGCCGCCGGTGGACTACACGGCCTACCCGAACTCGGATGCCTTCTGGAAGGGCGTACGGCGGGTGGCGTCGGTGTTCGGCCCCGCTGCGCGTCGCCTGGGGATACTGAAGTGAGCCGCATCCTCATCCTCAGCTTCACCCCGTTCGCCCAGGAACCCAGGGCGCTCAAGCAGGTGACCTTCCTGAGACGCTCGCACGA
This sequence comes from Leifsonia xyli, assembly GCA_003243275.1. Lineage (GTDB taxonomy): Bacteria > Actinomycetota > Actinomycetes > Actinomycetales > Microbacteriaceae > Homoserinibacter. Next base: position 278,016 of record QFQR01000003.1, read on the forward strand.
GGTCACGACGGCGGGATTCGGCCCGGCACCCTTCCCGGACGTGCCGCATGTCGAGATCCCGTCGTTCGCACCGCAGCGCTGGGGGCTGCTGGGACGCCTACTCGCCGCCGGGTTCCTGCTGCTTCGCTTCTACCGGCCCCTCAGCTGGCTCAACGCGCACGATCGCTGGACCGTCGAGCATCTGGGCGGTCAGGGTTGGGACATCGTGATCGCGCACGACCTCAAGACCTTGGATGCGGCGCTCGAACTCGCGCCCCGCGACGGTGTCATCCTCGATCTCCACGAGTACGCACCGAGGCAGGAGGAGCACTCGCGCCTGTGGCGTCTGCTCATCGCGCCGTACTTCCGGTGGATGTGTCGCACGCGAGTGCCCGAGGCGGCTGCCGTCGTGACGGTGAGCCAGGGCATCGCGGATGAATACAAGAAGGTGTTCGGATTCGACTCCGAGCTGGTCGTCAACGCGACCCCCTACGCGGAACTCGCCGTGCAGCCGGTCGGGACCCCGATCCGGCTCGTGCACAGCGGCGGCATCGCCGTGCAGCGACGCCTCGACATCATGATTCGCGGCGTGCGCGAGTCGAGTGCAGACGTCACCCTCGACCTGTACCTGGTCGGTGACGGTCCGCTGCTCGATGAACTCACTTCGCTCGCCGGCGACGATCCGCGCATCCGGTTCCGCGATCCGGTGCCGTACGAGGCCTTGGTGCGAACCCTCAACGACTACGACGTGGGGCTCAGCATCTTCCCGCCCACCACCTTCAACCTCGCCTGGTGCCTCCCCAACAAGTTCTTCGACTTCGTCCAGGCGCGCCTGGGTGAGATCGTCGGGCCGTCGCCTGAGATGAAGCGCTTCGTCGAGGAGTACGGCCTCGGGGAGGTGCTGCCCGACTTCGAGTCGTCGTCGCTCGCCGCGGCGCTCGAGGCGCTGACACCGGAACGCGTCGCCGAGTGGAAGGCCGCCTCCGATGCGCACGCGGAGGCGCTCTCGAGCGAATCGCAGGGGCGCATCTGGGACGAGCTCATCACGCGGGTGCTGTCCGGCACCCGCGCCTAAACTCGGGGGATGAGCGTGAAGGAGTCGAGTTCCGTGGCACCCGCGGTTCGCACCTATCAACGGTGCGTCGTGACCATCATGGACACGACCGACCCCGACATCTGGTTCGACGAGGATGGTGTCTCCTCGCATGTCCTGCAGTACCGGAGCAATCTCGACGACGAGGTGCGTCGTGCCCAATCGGGGGAGCGCCTCGGCGAGCTCGAATCGATCGTCGCGGAGATCAAGCGCGCGGGTGCAGGCAAGCCCTACGACTGCATCGTCGGCATCTCCGGAGGAGTCGACAGCTCCTACGTCGCGCTTCAGGCGGTCAGGCTCGGTCTCCGGCCGCTCGCGGTCCATTTCGACAGCGGATGGAACTCCGAGCTCGCGGTCGACAACATCCACAACATCGTCACGCGGCTCGGTCTCGATCTCTACACGCACGTGGTCGACTGGCGCGAGATGAAGGATCTCCAGCTGTCCTTCTTCAAGGCCTCGGTCGCGAATGCCGACATCCCGACCGATCACGCGTTCGGGTACGTGGCCTACACCCAGGCGAAGAAATACGGGATCAAGTACATCCTGTCGGGTGCCAACTTCGCGAGTGAATCGATCCTGCCGTCGGCATGGGGATACGACGCCGGTGATGCCAAGCACGTCAAGGCGATCCAGAAGCGGTTCGGGTCGGTCAAACTGAAGACCTATCCGCTGATGGGTCTGGTGAAGCGCAACCTCTGGTACCCGGAGGTGCGCCGGATCCGCACCGTCCCGATCCTCAACTACCTCCCCTACGTCTACACCGATGCCAAGAAGACGATCGCCGAGGAACTGGGGTGGCGGGACTACGGCGGGAAGCACTACGAGTCGGTGTTCACCCGCTACTTCCAGGGTTACTATCTGCCGAGCAAATTCGGCTACGACAAGCGGCTTGCGCACTACTCGTCGCTCATCATGTCGGATCAGCTCACCCGCGACGACGCCCTCGCGTTGATGGAGACCTCGAACTATCCGGAGGAACTGCGCAAGCAGGATCACGAGTTCATCGCGAAGAAACTCGGGGTGACCGTCGAGGAACTCGAAGAGATCTATGCGCGTCCGCCCGTGGACTATTCGGCGTACCCGAACGCCGAGGCGTCCTCGCGTCGCCTCTTCGGCTTCACCGCGGCGCTCGGCGGCGTGCTGCGCAAGTTGCGGATACTGCGATGAGTGTGTCGATCATCGACTACGGCCTCGGCAATCTCGGCTCGGTCGCGAACATGCTCAAGCGGATCGGGGCAGAGGTGCGACGTGTCTCGACTCCCGAGGAGATCCTCGAGAGCGAGCGGGTGCTCCTGCCGGGAATCGGTGCATTCGACACCGGGATGGCCCTCCTCCGCGAGCAGGGCCTGGAGGCCCCTCTCGTCGAGTTCGCGGCGAGTGGCCGACCTCTGTTCGGGATCTGTCTCGGGATGCAGCTGCTGCTGGACAGCAGCGATGAGGGAATGGAGCCCGGCCTCGGCCTCATCCCCGGCACGAGTCGGCGTTTCGATGACGCCGACGGGCTGCGTGTACCGCACATGGGGTGGAATCTCGCCGATCCTCGTCCCGGCGACTCGCTGACGGCCGACCTTCCGCCTGACAGTCGCTTCTACTTCGTGCACAGCTATCGCGTCGTCCCGGAGTCCGATGACGACGTCCTCGCAACGACTCGATACGGGGTGCCGTTCGCATCGATGATCCGCTCGGGAAACGTCATGGGCGCCCAGTACCACCCCGAGAAGTCGCACGCCTTCGGTATGCAGATCCTGAGGAACTTCGCAGAACTATGAGCGCTTTCCCCCGCGTCATCCCGGTGCTTCTCGTGAGCGACGGGTACTTGGTGAAGCCCGTCAAGTTCAAGGGCGATCAGTATGTCGGCGATCCGATCAACGCTGTCCGCATCTTCAACGAGAAGCAGGTCGATGAACTCGTGATCTGCGACATCGACGCATCGGTCTCCGGCAAGGGAGTCAACTACGGCCTCATCGAGGAGATCGCGAGCGAGGCGTTCATGCCGGTCGGGTACGGCGGCGGCGTCGCCTCCGCTGCCGAGGCCAAGCGCATCACGGGCATCGGCATCGAGAAGGTGGTGCTGAACACCGCCGCGGTCGCCTCGCCCGATGTCGTCACCGAGATCTCGGACGCGCTCGGATCCTCCAGCACCGTCGTGAGCATCGACGCGCGCAAGAAGGTGCTCGGCTCGGGCTGGGACACCTTCATCCGCCGCGGGTCGACGAAGGTCGGGCGTTCGCCGGCTGAACTCGCCGTTCGCGCGCAGGAGCTGGGCGCGGGAGAGGTGCTGATCTCCTCGATCGATCGCGAGAGCGCGCGCTCGGGCTACGACCTCCCCCTCATCCGCTCCGTCGCCGAGGCGGTGACGGTCCCGGTGATCGCCTTGGGTGGCGCTGGCGAGTTCTCGGACTTCGCCCCCGCGCTCGACGCGGGCGCATCAGCGGTGGCAGCCGGGACGATGTTCGTGCTCAACGGAAAACACCGTGCGGTGCTCATCAGCTACCCGACCCCGGCGCAGGTGCGATCGCTCGCGGGTGCACAGTGAGCGGCGGAGCTCGCCCGCGGATCCTCGTCCTGTCGTACACGCGCACGGAGCAGGAGCCCCGCCTCCTCAAGCAGATCGCGGAATTCGCGCGCCGTGGATTCCACGTGACGACGGCCGGGTACGGGCCGAAACCGGCGCTCGTGGACGAGCACGTCGAACTCGACCCGCTGCCGTCGGCGAGAGGGTTCGGGCGGGTGCCCGGCATCTTCTCGTTGCTCCTGTTGCTGCGGCTCCATGCGCTCTACGCGCGCCTGGAGCCCCGCGATCTCGCCGCCTACGCGCGCCTCTCGGGTGAGGCCTGGGATGTCGTCGTGGCTCATGACGCGCAGACCCTTCATGTGGCGGAGCGGCTTGCGCCGCGGTTCGGGGTTCTTGCTGACATGCACGAGTACGCACCCAAGCAGAGCCTTCCCTCGCTGCGCTGGAACCTGCTGGACGGCCCGTATTTCACCTGGTTGTGCCGGCGCTACGCGGCTCGTGCCGCCGCGGTCACCACGGTGAGCTCGGGGATCGTCGACGAGTACCGTCGAGAGTTCGGCATCGATGCGACGCTCGTCGTCAACGCGACCCCCTATCAGGAGCTGGAGGTGCGACCGATCGGGTCGCCGATCCGGTTGGTGCACAGCGGCGGTGTCTCGCCGCAACGTCGTCTCGACATCATGATCGAGGGAGTGCGTCGCTCCTCGGCGGATGTGACGCTCGACCTCTATCTCGTCAGCGAGCCCACTCCGCTCCTCGCAGAATTGATGGCGCTTGCGGAGGGTGAGCCACGCATCCGGTTCCGCGATGCGGTGCCGTACGACGAATTGGTGCGGACGCTCAACGAGTACGACGTGGGGCTCAGCATCTTTCCGCCGACCACCTTCAACCTCGCGTGGTGCCTCCCCAACAAGTTCTTCGACTTCGTCCAGGCGCGCTTGGGAGTGATCGTCGGGCCGTCGCCCGAGATGGAGCGCTTCGTGAACGAGTATGGGATCGGCGAGGTGCTGCCCGATTTCGAGGCCGCGTCGCTCGCGGCCGCGCTCGATGCGCTGACAGGCGCCCGGGCTACCGAGTGGAAGATGGCGTCGAGCCGCCACGTCCGCGATCTGTCGGGCGAGGAGCAGGGGAAGATCTGGGGCGATGTCGTGGCGACGATGCTCGCCGCGTCGCCTCAGCGCTCGTCCGTGAAATGACTGGAGCTGTATGAAAGAGGTTCTCTCCCTCTACCGAGAGGTCGTCGCGGCGTTGCCTGCCGGTGGCAGGCGATTCCTCTGGACCTACTCATGGTTGCTGGCGGTGCTCGCGGTGTTCGACGCTGCGGCGCTCACGCTTCTCGCGCTCATCATCGGGCCGGTTGCCACGGGGTCCCCGGTGACGATCCCGGTGGTGGGCGAGCTCGACACCATGGGCGTCATCTGGGCGATTCTCGTGGTCTGTCTGCTGCTGATCGCGAAGGGCTGCTTCGCGGTGCTCGTCATGTGGTGGGCGCGTACCCGGTTCCCCAGCTATGAGGTCGCGATGGGCGATCGGGTGTTGCGGGCATATCTCGCTGCGCCGTGGCGTGACCGGTTGCGCAAGAACTCGGTCGACATCATGCGGTACTCCGACAGCGGCGTGGATGCGGCGGTCAACTCATTCCTCCAACCCGGGGCGACACTGCTGGGGGAGATCGCCAGCCTGGTGGCGGTGCTCGCGACCCTCGCTCTGGTGCAGCCGGTACTCGCGCTCACGGCGCTCGTCTATCTCGCGATCCTCGGTGGAGTGCTGTTCTTCTGGATCGCCCGTCATGCGCGCAAGGCGGGCGAGGTCAATGTCAACTACTCGGTGCGCAGTGTGCGTCTGGTGCTCGAGATCATCAGTTCGATGAAGGAGGTGACCCTCCGTAACAAGGAGTCGGAGGTCGCCGACGTCGTCAAGGAGTCGCGCACCTCGAGTGCACGAGCCCGCGCGAACATCAACTTCCTCGGTCAGCTCCCGCGCTACGCACTCGAGGCCGGTGTGGTGGGTGGATTCGTCGTGGTCGGCGCGGTCGGGTATCTGACGGGAGGCGTCGAGGCGGCGGTCACAGCCGTCGGTCTCTTCGCCGTGGTCGGTTTCCGCGTCGCGCCATCCGTCGTCCGGTTCCAAACGGTGCTGTCGCAGATGATCGCGGCGTCGGAGTTCCCCCGCCAGCTCCTCGTCGAGCTCAAAGATGCTGAGAACAGTGCCGCGGAGTCGGCGCGCGGTACGCGGGATATCCCGGAGTCCCCGAAGCGGATCCGTTTCGAGGACGTGAGCTTCGAGTATTCAACCGGTGCTGCGCCGGCCGTCCGGGAGGTCTCCCTCGACATCGAGTTCGGCTCGACGGTGGCGTTCGTGGGGGCATCCGGGTCGGGCAAGTCCACCACGATCGACATCCTGCTCAGCTTGCTCGAACCTACGTCGGGGCGGCTGTTGGTCGATGACGTTCCGGTAAACCAGATGCGTACCTCCTGGCGCTCGCGGATGGGCTACGTGCCCCAGGAGGTCGCGCTCTTCGATGCGAGCATCGCGCAGAACGTCGCGCTCACGTGGGGGGACGACTTCGATCCCGTCCGCGTGCAGCGAGCGCTGGAACGCGCTCAGTTGTGGGATCTCGTCGCATCACGCCCCGGCGGTATCCAGGCTCGCGCCGGCGAACGGGGGATGGCACTGTCCGGCGGGCAGCGGCAGCGCCTCGGCATCGCACGGGCTCTCTACAGCGATCCGCTCGTGCTCGTGATGGATGAGGCCACCAGTGCACTCGACACCCATACCGAGGCCCTCGTCACCGAGGCGATCGACTCGATCGGCGACAACGTCACGAAGGTCATCGTCGCTCACCGCCTGGCGACCATTCAGCACTCGGATCGCATCTTCTTCATGCGGGAGGGGCGCGTGGAGGGGAGCGGCACGTTCGCCGAACTCGTTGCCGAGTTCCCGGACTTCGCTCGCCAAGCAGAGTTGGCGGGGCTCGCGTAGCGCTCTGAGAGAAGCCGCGAACGACCCTGCTCCACCGCTGTCTCGGTGCGGGGATCGCGGAGTCCCGCCGCCGGAGGGTGAGCGCCACCGGGGGCGGATGCGAGGGCTCGGATGACGTCAATCCCCGGGCAGGTGAGGCCTGGTGGTTAGCATGAAGTCATGATTCGACGGCACTGGGGGGTACGCCGATCCCGCTCCAGACCCGTGGTGTTCGTCGGGATCCTGGCTCTGCTCGTTCCGCTCGCCGTCGTGAGCAGCCTGCCGACGGGGGAACCAGCGAACGCAGCGTCCGCCGCGGATTTCGATCCGGGCTACATCATCTCCGACGACCTGTTCTATGACAACGCCGCGATGTCGACGTCACAGATCCAGCTGTTCCTCGACGGCAAGATCGGAACCTGTCAGACCGATCGTTGTCTCAATGTCGCCGTGGTCCCGGTGAGCGGGCGAGCTGCGTCGTACTCGGCTGACACTGGTGGGCTCGTGTGTTCGGCGATCTCGGGCGGGACGATGAGTGTCGCGGAGCTCATCTACCGGGTGCAAGCGGCATGCAGCATCTCCGCGAAGGTCATTCTCGCCACCCTCCAGAAGGAACAGGGGCTCGTCACGAGCCGCGCACCGAGCGATTGGGCGCTTCGCGCCGCGATGGGCATGGGGTGCCCGGATACCGCACCGTGTAATGACGCGTTCGCCGGACTCGCCAATCAGATCATCTCCGGTGCGAGGCAACTCAACGTCTACAAGGTGGGGCGATTCGGGCGCCAGCCCGGTACTCAGTACATCCAGTACAACCCCTCGGCGAGCTGTGGCGGAACAACGGTCAACGTGCGCAACTACGCGACCGCAGCGCTGTACAACTACACGCCCTATCAGCCCAATGCGGCTGCACTCGCCAATCTCGGGGGTGTCGGAGACAGCTGCTCCAGCTACGGCAACCGGAATTTCTGGAGGTTCTACAGCGATTGGTTCGGCTCCCCAACCGGGCCGCCGCGCAGCTACACCAACGAATCGGCGTTCTTGGTCGCCCGAACCTCATCCGGCAACCTCATGCTCTACCCCGCGAACGGAAGCGGCGGATGGGTTCCGCCGACCGTCGTCGGCACCGGTTGGGGTTCGATGCGTCTGATCACGGTGGGAGGCGACTTCACGGGTGACAAGCTGAGAGATATCGTCGCTGTCTCGAGTGCGGGTGACCTCTACCTCTACCGAACGGATGGCTACGTGGCCATCACGGAATCCTCGGTGGTGAGCAGCGGCTGGGGAAATGTGGCCACCATCCTCGCGCCGGGGGACCTGACGGGAGATGGGCGACAAGACCTCCTCGCGGTCGACACCGCCGGGACGATGAGTCTCTACCCGGGCAATGGGATGGCCGGCTTCGGGACGCCGCGTACGCTGCCCGGTTCATGGGGCGCGTACACCTCGCTTCTCGCGGTGGGCGATTTCGACGGCGACGGTCGCCCCGACCTGATGAGCATCGACGCTGCCGGTGTGCTTCGTCTACACGCCGGGAACAGCACAGGGGGCTTCAGCGCCGGAACCCAAATCGGCACCGGCTGGAACAGCATGACGTCAGTCGTGGGCATCCGGGACTTCGACGGAGATGGTCGGCCGGATGTGCTGGGGATCACCGGATCCGGAGCCCTCTGGTTCTATGGCGGGAACGGTGCCGGAGGTTGGCGGGGCTCCAAGCAGGTCGGGAGCGGTTGGGAGGGCATGACGGCGATCGCGGGTGCTGGCGCCGCGGGCAATTTCGTCGGGGCGCGCACGGCACCGTCGGCAGGGTTCGGCGACCTCAACGGGGACGGTATCCGCGATGTCGTCGCGCTGTCGACCGGGGGAAAGCTCTACGCCTATCGCGGGCTCGGGAACGGGTCGTTCGGCGGGTCGTTCCCTCTTTCGGGGGACTGGTCCACGACGAGATTCGTCGGCGCGGCGGGTGACTACGACAACGACGGTGTGCCGAACGTGGTCAGCGTTGACGCGACGGGCACGCTCTGGCTCTTTTCGAGATCATTCGCGCAGGGATTCACGGCGCCTGTGGCCTACAACGTCGGCTGGGACACCATGTCGACGATCCTCTCCGTCGGCGATATGGATGGTGACGGCGTGCCGGATCTCGTCGCGGTGGATCGCAATGGCGTCCTCTGGTTGTACCCGGGGCCGATACTGGGCCGCAAGCAGCTCGGAACCGGGTGGGACTCGCTCGTGTCGATCGTGGCTCCGGGGGATTTCGATGGTGACGGGTTCGCTGATCTTCTCGGACAGACGGCATCGGGATCCCTTCTGCTTTATCGCGGAAACGGGAGCGGGGGCTGGTTGGGTACCCGTGTCATCGGTGCCGGCTGGCAGATCTTCGACCGCCTGTGGTCGCCGGGGGATTTCGATGGTGACGGGAAGCCCGACGTCCTGGCGCGCAAGGCGAACGGTGATCTCTGGATCTATCCGGGCGACGGCAAAGGCGGCTGGAAGCAGTGGCGGCAGATCGGTTCCGGCTGGAACGGTATGAGCTTGATCGGATGATGCCGTTCGCGGACGGGTCTCAGCTCGTCAGCCGGCGAGTGCCGTCGAGGATGATTCGCGCAGGTACGCCGACGATCAGGCTGTACGGAGGAGCAACCGTCCCCTCTTTGACGACGGCTCCGGCGCCGACGACACTGTGGTGGCCGATGTCTGCTCCCATCAGGATCACAGCATTTGCCCCGATGTGAACCCAGGCGCCGATTCGAGTCGATGCTCGGGACAGTGGCTTCTCCCGTTCGCTCACACAACGTTCTACCGTGGAATGTGAGTAGATCTGGGCGCCTGCCGAGATATTGCACCCCCGACCGATGGTGAGGCCGCCACTGCCGTCGATGACGCAGAACGCCCCTATCCACACCTCATCATCGATCACCGGATCCCCGACGATCCACGCGTGAGGGTTGTAGGGGTTCGCGGGGAGGCCGTGTTGCTCGAGGAATCGATCCGCTCCCGGGTCGGGTGTCGTCATGCAGCGACTATATGCGCGCGGGCGCCCGGCCCGTTGTCCTCGTTGTACGCTGATATGCGAGCCGGTACCGGCCGCTGAACGAGGAGACGACTGCGTAGTGGTATTGCGAGATCGAGCCGTGCTCGTCACTGGCGGCGCTGGTTTCATCGGGAGCCACCTGGTTGATCGGATTGTTCGGGACGACCCAGCGAAGGTCGTCGTCGTCGACAACTTCTTCCTCGGGAACGAGCGGAACCTGGAGGCGGCACTCCTCGAGCGGCCGGACATCCAGGTGCTTCGCCTCGACGCGTCCAACCTTGCGGCGATGCAAGACGTCATCGTGGAGCACGGGATCGATACCGTTTTCGACCTCGCCGTCGTGCCGTTGCCGACGTCGCTCACCTACCCGAACTGGACGACGCTCACGAACATCGGCATCACGGCGACGTTCTGCGAGATTGCGCGCCGTGGCCTCATCGAGCGACTCGTGCACATGTCGAGTTCGGAGGTCTATGGGTCGGGGCACTACGTGCCTATGGATGAAGATCATCCCGACGATGCGATCACGCCCTATGCTGCGTCGAAGGCGGCCGAGGACCACATCATCAGGTCCTACGTGCGAACCTTCGGAATCGATGCGACCGTGGTGCGGCCTTTCAACAACTACGGCCCCCGCCAGAATCCTGGGTCCTACGCCGGCGTCATCCCCATCGTCGTCCAGCGCGTGTTGCGCGGGCAGCCGATCGAGATCCACGGGGACGGCGAGCAGACGCGTGACTTCACCTTTGTGCGCGACACCGCGGATCTCACGGTGGCGATCTACGACGAGCCGAGCGCGCGAGGGCATGAGATCAACGTTGCGACCGGTGTGGGTACCAGCATCAATACGCTGGTGCATCGGATCCTCGAGATCCTCGACGCGTCGAACCATCCGATCGTTCACTCCCCCGAACGCCCCGGTGATGTGCGGCGACACGAAGCCGATGTGAGCCGACTCCAGTCTCTGGTCGGCCAGCAGCCCGCAGTGCTGAGCGTTGAAGCGCTCAGCGAGACGGTGGAGTGGTACAGGGGCATTCTGAGTTGATGAGACTCAACGTGCCCTTGCTCGGGTCGGCAGAGGCCGAGGCGGTCGCGCGAGTTCTGGAGTCGGGCTACCTCACCCAAGGTGCTGAGGCAGCTGCGTTCGAGCAGCTCATCACGGCGAAGGTGGGCGTGCCTTACGGGTTCGCGACGAGTTCGGCGACCACAGGGTTGCATCTCGCCCTCGTCGCGCTTGGTGTCGGGCCCGGTGATGAAGTGATCATTCCCGACTTCAGCTTCCCGGCGACGGCGAACGTCGTCGTTCAGCAGGGGGCAACCCCGGTCTTCGTCGACATTCGCCTCGATGACTTCGGTCTTGCGCCGGAGTCCCTCGAAGCTGCGATCACGGCGAGGACCAAGGCGATCATGCCGGTTCATGCCTTCGGCCTGGTTGCCGATATGGAGCCGATCATGCAGATTGCGGCACGCCACGGTATCCCGGTTCTCGAGGACGCGGCGTGTGCGCTGGGGGCGGAGTACCGCGGTAGACAGGCGGGCTCCTGGGGCGACGCCGGGGTCTTCTCCTTCCACCCGCGCAAGGTGATCACGACCGCTGAGGGCGGCATGATCACGACCGCGGATGAGCGACTGGCAGAGAAGGTGAGGGTGCTTCGCTCGCATGGTGCGGTACGTGGAGCCCACTACATGTCGTTCGTCGAGGCCGGATTCAACTACCGGCTTTCCGATGTTCATGCGGCGATCGGCGTCGCTCAGTTCGCGAAGCTGGATGTGATTCTGGAGGGCCGGAGCCGCCTAGCCGCGCAGTATGCGCCGCGTCTCGCCGCGGTCGAGGGCGCGAGACCCCCCATCGTCCCCGAGGGGCGAACTCACACCTACCAGTCGTACGTCGTCCTTCTCGACCCGGAAGTCGACCGCGACGGCGTGATCGAGTTCATGCGCAATGACGGGATCGAGACGACATTGGGGACCTACGGCCTGCATCTGCAGCCGTACTTCCGTGAGCGATTCGGGCTACCCGATGGCGACTTTCCGGGCGCAACGCGCGCGCATCAGAGCGCGCTGACGTTGCCGTTGCACCTCGAGATGGACGCCGACGACGTCGAACGTGTCGTGCTGTCCCTCAAGCGCGCGATCGATACCCATCGACACTGACGGAGGCGTGGTGTCCGACTATCACCTCACATTCGATATTCGACGAGCGCGGGTTCGCGAGTTCGGGTTCGGTTTCTTCGCCGCCCCCATCCGGATGCGCTTCGCGACGACGGACGTTCGGTGCTAGCGAGGGGCTCCCGGATGGTCCAGATCCCGGAATGCGCCGAGGTCGGGGACGCGATGTGCGGCATCCTGAATCCCTCGCGCATTCGGGGATGGTGATGTCGATGTCGATCTTCGCGGGCATCGATCCGGCTGTACAGAAGTTCGTCGTGCGCGCGAGCGTCCTCTGGCATCGCTTGCGACGTCGCGGTGCACATATCGACTGGGTGGTCGGGCCGATCGAGGTTGCTGGACTCGTGCGGGCGATCAGTCACGCGCTCGCGAATTCCGAGTCGGCGCTCCTGCGCGGCCACCCGTTCTACGACCACAGCTACACCTGGGTCGCCACACCTGCGCGAACCCATCTGGAGGCTGTCGTGCGAGGCCCGTGGAAGCTGGGTGAACTGCTGTGCCGGGCCTCGGGCTTTGTCTATGTGAGCGAAGTCGGGTTCCTCGACCGACTTGACGACGGGCGCGCGTTCGAGTTCGCCTTGCTGCGGTCGCACGGGAAGCGCCTCGTCTGCTACTTCACCGGCAACGACATCCGCTCGCCTCGGCTTTCGGCCGAGCGTGAGTCGCGCACGGGCGACCCCAACCTCGCGAGCTACCTCGCCGAGACGAGTCTCACGTTCGCAACCGAGTCGTACGAGCAGCAGAAGAAGCTCATCGCCGCGAGCGCGGAGGCTCAGGCCGACCTGATCTTCAGCGCGGATGGTGACCAGGTCGGATACCTTCGTCGACCGAGCGAGCACTTCCTCTACTTCCACCCCGATGATGACATCGTCACTGAGCTGTCGAAGTACCGTGATGTGGCGACACCCGTCATCGTGCACGCGCCGTCATCACCGGTGGTCAAAGGCACACAACTCGTGCGAGCCGCGATCGCCCAACTGCGCGCCGAGGGGTACGACTTCGAGTACGTCGAACTCGTGCGACAACCTCACGCCGAGGTTCAAGCGCATCTTCGTCGCGCGCACATCGTCCTCAACCAGTTCTACGCGGAGGCCCCTGGCGTCTTCGGAGTCGAGGCGCTTGCGGCCGGCTGTGTCGTCATGCAGCGCGCCGATGAACACGGCGAACCGAGCCTGCCGCCCGGCTCGAATCGTGCATGGGTGGTCACCCGGCATCACCAGGTGGCGACGCACTTACGAGAGCTACTCGACAACCCCGCGGCATGGGAGCCCCAGGCGCGCCTCGGCGTGGAGTGGGTTCGAACGAACGCCGCTGCGAGCGTGAGCGGTGCGGTTCTGCGCGCGAAGCTCGCGCCACTCGTCGGCCAAGTACCCGTGGGCAACTCAGCTGAGGCGTGATCGGAGCCCGTCCTCCACGAGCCGCTCGGCGATCTCCACGACCCGCGTGCCCTCGGCGAGCGTCACGATGCCGCGCGCGTCGCCCGCGAGAACGGCATCGCGGAACGCCTCATGCTCGGCGAGCATGGGCTCCTTGCGGTCGAGGGCGAAACGCGTCGAGTCGCCCTCCGAGACACCGCGGAACTCGCCCGGATCCCAGGCGACCTGGATGCGGCCGTTCTCGTAGTAGCTGAGGTCGGCGGTGAGCGTGTCCGCGACGAGCACGCCGTTCTCGCCGGTGATCACGGTCACCCGCTCCTTGAAGGGGGTGAGCCAGTTGACGGTGTGCGAGGTGATCGTGCCGCCCGAGAGCGTGCCGACGGCGACCACCATGTCCTCGTGCGGGCGGCCGCTGCGATGCGTGGTGCGCGCGTTCACGGAGACGAACTCCTGCTGGGTGACCCAGGCGGTCAGGTCGATGTCGTGCGAGGCGAGGTCCTTGATCACTCCGACATCCGCGATGCGGCCGGGGAACGGGCCCTGGCGTCGCGTCGCGACCTGGTAGATCTCGCCGAGCAGACCGTCCTCGATGCGACGCCGCGCACCTTGCAGCGCCGGGTTGAAGCGCTCGATGTGGCCGACGCCGCCGATCAGGCCCTTCGCCGCGAACAGGTCGCGGAGCTCGCCCGCATCCTTCGAGGTCGAGGCGACCGGCTTCTCGATGAGGGCGTGCACACCGGCCTCGGCGAGTCGCGTGCCCATCTCGAGATGGTAGATCGTGGGGGCCGCCACCACCGCGTAGTCGAGACCCAGGGCGATGAAGTCGTCCAGGTCCTGGATGACGGGCGCGTCGTGGATGCGCTCGGGCACGTTCGGGGCGGGATCGAACACTCCCACCAGCTCGACCCCGTCGAGGCCGGCGAGCACGCGGGCGTGGTTGCGCCCCATGACCCCCAGCCCGAGCAGGCCGGCGCGCAGCGTCGACATCAGGCGCCCGCCCCCGCGACGGCATCCACGGCAGCGACGATGCGCTCGAGGTCGGCCCGCGTGAGCGAAGGGTGCACGGGCAGCGACACCACCTCGCGGGCGGCGCGCTCCGTCTCCGGGAGGTCGAGCCCCGGGGCGTAGGGGGCGAGCGAGGGGAGGCGGTGGTTCGGGATCGGGTAGTAGACGCCGCTGCCCACCTGGTGCTCCTCGCGGAGCGCGGTGACGAAGCCGTCGCGGTCGTCGGTGACCCGGATCGTGTACTGGTGGTAGACGTGCACGGCACCCGCCGCGACCGGCGGCACCACGACACCCGAGAGGTTCGTGTCGAGGAAGGCCGCGTTGCTCTGACGGGTGCGCGTCCAGGCGTCCACCTTGGTGAGCTGCACGCGACCGATCGCGGCGTGGATGTCGGTCATCCTGGCGTTGAACCCCACCACCTCGTTCTCGTACTGCTTCTCCATGCCCTGGTTGCGCAGCAGACGCACCCGACGCGCGAGCGCATCGTCGACGCACGTCACCATGCCGCCCTCGCCGCTGGTCATGTTCTTCGTCGGATACAGGCTGAACATCGCGAACTCGCCCCAGGTTCCGACGGGGGCGCCGTCGAGCGAGGCACCGTGCGCCTGCGCGGCATCCTCGTACAGCGCGATGCCGTGCTTCTCCGCGATCGCCGCGAGCTCGCGCATCCGGGCCGGGTGACCGTACAGGTGCACCGGCAGGATGCCCTTCGTCTTCGGCGTGATGGCGGCCTCCACCGAGGCCGGGTCGAGGGTGAAGGTCTCGGGCTCGATGTCGGCGAACACCGGCGAGGCGCCCGTCAGCGCCACCGAGTTGCCGGTCGCGGCGAAGGTGAACGACGGCACGATGACCTCGTCGCCGGGGCCGACGCCCGCCGCCAGCAGGCCGAGGTGAAGCCCCGCCGTGCCGGAGTTGACCGCGACGGTGGGGCGACCCCCCACGAAGTGCGCGGCGAACTCGGACTCGAAGGCGGCGACCTCCGGCCCCTGCGCGACCATGCCGCTGCGCAGCACCCGGTCGACGGCGTCGCGCTCCTCGTCGCCGATGATCGGCCTGGCCGGGGGGATGAAGTCGTTCATGCGTTCGCCTCTCTGAGGATGCCGTCGGATTCCAGGTAGCGCTCGCCGGTCTGCGGGCAGCTCCAGACGCCGTCTCCGGCATCCTCGAGGGGAACCCCCGCCGTGCCGACCCAGCCCACCCGACGGGCGGGGCTGCCGACGACGAGTGCGAAGTCGGGGACATCCTTGACGACCACGGCGCCCGAACCCACGAGCGCCCAGCGCCCGATCGTGACCGGGGCGACGCAGGTCGCGCTCGCTCCGATCGAGGCGCCCTCGCCGATCGTCACCCCGACGGGTTCCCAATCGTGGGCCGACTTCTGGGAACCGTCGCCGTTGATCGCCCGCGGGAAGTGGTCGTTCGTGAGCACGACCGCCGGCCCGATGAAGACGCCGTTGGCGAGCTTCGCGGGCTCGTAGACGAGCGCGTAGTTCTGCACCTTGCAGTTGTCGCCGAGCTCCACGCCGGTGCCGACGTACGCGCCGCGTCCGACGATCACGTTCGCACCGAGCCGTGCCCGCTCCCGCACCTGCGCGTAGTGCCAGATCTTCGAACCGTCGCCGATGGAGGCGTCGGGGGAGACATCCGCGGTCTCATGGACGTAGGCGGACGAGGTCACGTGTGCTCCAGAAGGTCGGCGCGGCCGAATGGCCATCAGCCATCGTATCCGTTCCGCTGCCGTGCACCCGGGACGTGGGTCCTACGGCTCCTGGTGCGGCAGCCCGGAGTCCGCGGGCCGGGGGGGAGCGGTCAGCGCCGAGCGCCAGCTGAGCTCGCGCGACGCCGTCACGCAGCACACCACGAAGGTCAGCCATCCGAACTCGGTGAGGATCGAGCTCTCCGCGAGCGAGACGAGCAGCAGCGCCACCAGCACGAGCGCCGGCCACGCGTAGATGACGCTCCGGCGGCGCCCCGCCAACAGCCAGGAACGAGTGAAGGCGAGCCCCAGCATCCCGACGAAGAGCACCATGCCCACGATCCCCACCTGGAACAGCACATCGAGGTAGGCGTTGAGGGCGGATGCCGCCGGCCGGTCGCCCGACACGGTCAGCGCGCTGAACGGGACGACATCCGGTTGCCACCGCCCCGCCCAGCCCCAGCCCTCGATCGCGTTGTCGGGCAGCAGCGCCACGATCTTCTGCCAGAGGTGCAGGCGGTAGTCGAGCGCCCCCTGCGCGTTGAAGACGTTCACGAGCGAGCTGCGGAAGATCCACGCGAGCACGATCAGCACGAGGGCCGCGCCCAGGATCACGAACTGCATCGCCTGGCGCCGATCGGCGCGCACGCGGCGGATGCCGTACAGCACCGCCGCCGCGACCGCCACGACGACCGCGGTGCCGGTGATGATGGGCGACTGGGTCAGCGCGATGCAGACCGCGGCGCCGACGAGCGAGAGCACCCCGACGAGCGGTCGCACCGAGCGGGTGCGCAACTCGGTCGCGAAGCTCACCGCCGCCACCAGCGCCACCAAGCCCAGCTGATTGCGGGTCTGCAGCACCCCCGAGATCGGTCCGAGCTCCGCGATGCGCCCGCCGATGCCGAGGAACGGGATCGGCGTGTCGATCAGGATGCCGGAGAACACCTCGAGCGCGAGCGAGGCCCCGAGCACGACCCGCAGCACATCGCCCCAACTGCGCACGATCTGGATGGTGTCGCGCGTGTAGGCGATGAACACCCCGATGAAGGCGTAGACCGCGAGGTAGGCGACCCCGCCGACCGTCACCCACTGATAGGCGCTCCAGACCACCGAGATCGCCGCCCAGCCGACGAAGACGAGCAGCGAGATCGGCGGCAGCTCCCCATCCAGCTCGCGACGGCGCGCGATCAGCACGACGCTCATGAGCGTCACGACGCCGATAAGCGCCGCCAGATATCCCGCCCATCCGGTGAGCCGCGTGAGCGGATAGCTGAGCGCGGCGATCCCGACCCCCGTCGTCGCGAGCACGGCCGACAGTCGCGGACTCCGCAGCAGCCCGAGGAAGGCCGCTGCGACCTCGCGCGGCTCGGGTGCGGTGGTCATCCGGCGACCGCTTCGGCCCGTTCCGGATCGCGCCAACCCGTCTTGACGGCGATGATCACCAGCAGCGCGAAGCCGAACTCCCAGAGCAGCTGACTCTCCACGAGGCTCTGCACGAGGAGCGCCGTGAGCAGCAGCAGCGGGGTCGCGCTGAGCGGCCAGGAGATCAGCGGCGAGCCGTAGGGGGCCGACCGCAGCTCCTGCGCGAGGCTCCAGCTGCGGATGAGCGCCCCGACCACCAGCACGGCGAGGAGCACCACGCCGATCGCGCCGAGCTGCAGGAACACATCCAGCCAGGCGTTGTGCGCCGAGAGGTAGCCGATCTTGTTGAGCTTGCCGAAGCCCTCGATCGGCCACGTCCACGGCGCCCAGAAGCCCCAGCCCCAGCCGGCGACGGGGCGCTGGATCGCGTACTCCGTCACGATCTGCCAGATGTCGACCCGGTTGGTGAGGTCGCTCGAACGTCCCAGCAGCCGCAGCAGCGGAGCCCGGGCGAGGAACGCCGTCACGATCAGGGCAACGGTGACCGCGGCGGTGCCCGAGAGCACCGCGATCCGGGCCCGACCCGCGACGCGACGCGCGAGCACCACGACCGCGGCGACGTAGAGGGTGGCGACCGCGGCGACGATGACGGTCGCCGAGCGGGTCAGGCCGAAGGCGAGGAGCGCGACGGCGATCCAGAACCAGGCCCAGAGCGGTGAGCCGCGTCGCGCCAGCAGCCGGGAGACGAAGACGATGAGCGCCAGCAGCGAGAGGATCCCGAGGGTGTTGGCGTTGCCGACGATGCCCTGGATGCGGCCGCCCTCGAACAGCAGCGCGCGCGACCAGTAGAAGGTCGACGGGATCTTCTCGAGCGTCGAGTAGTCGATCCAGAGCGGGAGGACCGGATGCCGGATCACCGTCGCCACGAAGAGCTCGAACAGCAGCGAGGCACCCAGGATCCAGCGGAGGGTGGTGCTGACGACCTCGAGCAGCTCCTGCCAGCTGAGGCTCACGGCGAGCAGCGCCGCGACCGTCGTCGTGGCCACGCTCCCGAAGGCGCTGAGCGCCGCGGCCCCCGGATTCAGCGCCCAGCTGATCGAGAGCGTCATGAAGCCGAGGAAGGCGAACAGCGAGAGCGGGAGCCGCCGGAGGTTGACGCGCATCCGCACCAGCTCGACGACCGCGAGGGTGACGACGAGCACCGCGAGCGCCCCCCAGCCCCACCAGCTGAGCAGGTGGCGCCAGAAGTCGCCGGCGGCGAGCACACCGAAGCAGAGCATCGCGAGGGCGCGTTGGTAGTTCGATGCGGCCCTCATGGCTTCAGGGTAGTGGGGCGGGGGTTTCGATACGCCGCTGCGCGGCTACTCAACCCGCGGGGTGGTGCCGCCACAGGGGTGGCCCCTCGCGCGGCAGCAACGTTCGCTTTCGACACCTAGGCTTTTCTCATGCCCGAGCGCTACACCCTCGGCCACCACGAGAGCGTTCTGCGTTCGCACCGGTGGCGCACCGCCGAGAACTCGGCGGCCTACCTCCTCCCGCACCTGCGACCGGGGATGAACCTCCTCGACGTCGGATCGGGGCCGGGCACGATCACGGTCGATCTGGCGCGCACGGTTTTCCCTGGCCGAGTGGTGGGCATCGACGCATCCGAGGAGGTCGTCGCCGAGGCGACCCGTCTCGCCGCGGAGCAGGGCGTCGAGAACGTCGAGTTCCGGGTGGCGGACGCCTACGACCCGGGTTTCGCCGACGGTTCCTTCGACGTCGTCCACGCGCATCAGGTGCTGCAGCACCTCGGCCGTCCGGTGGAGGCGCTCGCCGCCTGGCGGGCGCTCGTCTTGCCCGACGGCCTCGTCGCGGCACGCGACTGCGACTACGCGGGCGCCATCGTCGCCCCGACCCGCCCGGGGCTCGAGCTGTGGAGCATCACCTACCAGCAGCTCGCACGGACCAACCACGGCACCCCGGATGCGGGGCGTCACCTGAAGGCGTGGGCGCACGAGGCCGGGTTCTCCGTGGTCGACGCGGGCGCATCCGTCTGGTGCTTCCAGAGCGACGCCGACCGTGACTGGTGGGGTGGGCTCTGGGCCGATCGCACGCTCGAGTCCGAGTTCGCGAGCGGTGTCGTCGAGCGGGGCCTCGGCGACACGGCGACGCTTGCGGCCATCCGCGAGGGCTGGCTCGCCTGGCGCGACGACCGCGACGGCTGGATGATCCTGCCGCACGGCGAGATCCTCGCCCGGGGGTAGCGCGCGTAGGTGCTGACACGGATGCGCGCACCTTCTCCCCGCACCAGGATCGTCACATGGGACGCTTCCTGCTCACCGCTACGCCCTTCACCGGTCATGTCGTCCCGATGGCGGCGGTCGCGCGAGCCCTCGTCGATCGCGGGCACGAGGTGCGGCTCTACACCGGCAGCCGCTTCCGGGAACGCGTCGAGGCGGGGGGCGCCACGCTCGTGCCGTGGCGTGAGGCCCCCGACTTCGACGAGAACGATCTGCCCGCGACCTTCCCGCGACTCGTCGGCAAGAAGGGGATGCGGCAGCTGCTGACCAACGTCGTCGACTGCTTCATCCGCACAGCCCCCGCACAGCTCGCCGATCTCACCGCCGAGTGGGAGCGCGCCCGGTGGGATGCGCTCGCCGCCGACGAGCTCTCGCTGGGCGCTCTGCTGTTCAGCGAACGGATGAGTCTCCCGTGGAGCACGGTGTCGGTGCTGCCGCTCAACCTGGCCGGCCCGGCCGGTCCGCCGGGTGGGATGGGGATCGTTCCCGGCACGAACCCGGTCACCCGCGCGCGCGATGCGATGCTGCGCGGCATGGTGCCTCTCCTCTCCCGTCCGGTCACGGCGGCCCTCGGCGAGGCCCACGTGGCCGTCGGGCTGCCGACACCGAGGCTCACGATGGACAAGCTGATCTTCTCGCCGACGCTGATCGTCGCATCCGGCGCGCCCCTGCTCGACTACGGTCGCCCGGATCGGCCCGCGCAGCTGCACTTCGTGGGCGAGCTGCGGGGCGCGGGCGCTGCCGGGGTTCCGCACGAGGAACTGCCGTCGTGGTGGCCCGAGCTCGCCGACCGCCGCGTCGTGCTCGTCTCGCAGGGCACCCAGAACATCGACCCCGACGACCTCATCCGTCCCGCTCTCGAGGCGCTCGCCGACCGCGATGTGCTCGTCGTCGTGACGACGGGGGTGCCTGGTCGCGACACACTGCCCTTCGCCGTCCCCGCCAACGCCCGCGTCGCCGGGTTCGTGCCCTTCGGCGCCCTGCTGCCGCACACCTCGGTGATGGTCACCAACGGCGGATGGGGCGGCACCCTCCTGGCGCTGCGCCACGGCGTCCCGCTCGTCATCGCGGGCGGCGACCTCGACAAGCCGGAGGTCGCGGCCCGCGTGGCCTGGTCGGGCGCCGGGGTGAACCTGCGCACGGGCACCCCGTCCGCTCGCGCGGTGGGGGCCGGGGTCGATCGGGTGCTCGGCGAGCCGGGTATCCGGGCGGCTGCCGCCCGGGTCGCGGCCCAGCTCGTGGCGCTCGGTGGTGCTCCCCGCGCTGCCGAGTTGCTGGAGACGACGCTCAGCCCCTCGAGCGGAGACCTCGCCCGAGGGGCTGTGTGAGAGCTCAGCCGACGCGACGTCGACCCGCGAGTCCCGCGAACAGCAGCGCGATCGCCAGGACCGTCAACGCGAGCACCGCGACCGAGAGGGGGATCGCCTCCTTGGGTGCTTCCGGGGCGACGAACAGCGGCACGACAGAGAGCGCGGAGAGTGCGCGGGAGACCGCTGCGAGCCACACGCCCCACGCGGCACCGCGCCACGCGCCGACCGCGCCGGCCAGGGTGGCGACCGCGAGTGCGGAGGTGACGAGGTTCACCGCGACCGGAGCATTCGGCAGACCGAATGCGAGCAGACCGACGATATCGACGGCGGCGGCGAGCAGCGCGAGCAGCACTCCGATGCGGAGCGTGCGCAGCGGCTGGGCGGGGGAGAGGGTGTCGGTGACCATGGGGTGTCCTTCCGTGACGACCCGGGCCATCCGGGCTGAATCCAGCTTCTTCGCGAGGCGGGGGCCGCGGCACCGTGCGGGCTCCCGAGGAGGCCGCGTGCTGGCACGTGTTCAGGAGGCGCGCGCGTCCAGGTAGGCCAGGATCGCGCGCACCCGCCGGTTCTCGTCGGGGGAGTCGCTCAGGCGGAGCTTTGCGAAGATGCCGCCCGTGTGGGTCTCGATCGTGCGCTCCGACAGGAACAGTCGCGCCGCGATCGCCTGGTTCGACCAGCCCTCGGCCATGAGCGCGAGCACCTCCAGCTCGCGCGGGGTGAGCGAGTCGAGCACCGATCCGGCGCGCGCGGCGCCCAGCAGCCGGGTGACGATCTCGGGGTCCAGCGCCGTGCCGCCGGACGCGACCCGGTCGATCGAGCGCAGGAACTCGTCGACGTCGAGCACGCGATCCTTCAACAGGTAGCCGATCGCGCCGCCCGCGACGAGCTCCACCGTGCGCCGCGTCTCCACGTGCTGCGAGAGCAGCATCACCGGGGTCGGCGGATCCCAGGCACGGATCTCGAGCGCCGCCGCGATCCCCTCGTCCTCCGACGGCATCCGGATGTCGAGCACCACGACATCCGGACGGTGCGCCCGCACCTGCGCGACCGCAGCCGGCCCGTTCTCGGCCCGCCCCACGATCTCGTGTCCCGCCGTCTCGAGGAGCGCCGCGATGCCCTCGCGGAACAGGGCCGAATCCTCGCCGATCACGATGCGCACGGCAGCACCGCCTCGACCGTGGTGCCCGCGCCGGTGCGCGAGTCGACCGTGAGCTCTCCGCCGAGGGCAGCCACCCGGTCGGTGAGTCCCGTCAGCCCGCCGCTCGGGGTGAGCCGGGCGCCGCCCGCGCCGTCGTCGTCGACCCGGATACGCAGGAACCCGTCGCGCTCGACCGCGGTGATCCGGATGCGGGACGCCCCCGCGTGCCGCAGCGCGTTCGCGAGCGCCTCGCTCGCCACGTAGTAGGCGGTCGTCGCGATCGCATCGCTCAGCGTCGGAGTGTGCACCTCGAGCTCGACGAGTTCGGGCGCCACCCGGGTGAGGTCGGCGAGCGCCGCCCCCAGACCGTCGTCGAGCGCACTCGGCCGCACCCCGTGGGCGATCCGGCGCAACTCCGCGACCGCCGTGCCCAGTTCGGCGACGGCGGCATCCAGGGCGGCATCCAGCGCCGGTTCCGTCGCCTGCGTGCGCTGCAGAACGCGCAGGCGCATGCCGAGCGCCACCAAGCGCTGCTGCGCCCCGTCGTGCAGATCACGTTCCAGGCGCCGCCGCTCCTCGTAGCCGGCCCGCAGCAGACGCTCCCGCGACGCCTCCACCTCCGACCTCGCCTCGGCGACCACCGCATCCGTGCGGATCGCCTCGATGAGCGGGGCGGCCGCCCGCACCACGGCGATCGCGGGACGCTTCACCCGATCAGGCGAGGGGATGATCGCGCCGATCGCCTCACCGCGCACCTCGACGATCGCCGTCGCGGTCGTCGGGATGGCGAGAGCCCCGTCGAGCAGCCGCAGACCCTGGCCGCCGACGTCCTGGCAGGCGACCGCGAGCCCCGGATCGCGCAGCGCCTGGCGCAGCGCATCCTCGACCGTGTCGGGGGAGGACGCACCCGTCTCCACCTGCGCCGACAGCTGGCGAAGCGCCGCGACCGCACGCCCGCGCTCGGGGTACAGCATCCGGTCGAGAGCGCTCTGCAGCCACGGGAACAGGATCGCCGCGACAGCGGTGAGCGTCGCGAGCACCGTGATCGCGGCGACCGACGACCACTGCAGCAGCGAGAGCCCCGCCACCGCGCACGCGACCGACAAGACCGCGAGCACCCCCACCGCGAGCACCGTCGCGGTCGCCGTCGCCACCGTCGCCCGGTCGATGTCGAACAGGCCAGGTCGCACGATCGCGATCGTGACGCCCGCCGGGATCGCCAGGTACATGAGCACCAGGCCGAAGCCCACGAGCTCGGCGGTGCCGACCAGGAGATAGCTCGTCCAGCACAGCAGCAGCGTCAGCGGCAGGGAGGTGCCGGCGAGGAACACCCACCGCAGGCGTGTGCGCTCTGCCTCCTCCGCGCGGCGAAAGCGCACCACCGGCGCACTCGCGCACACCACGAGCAGCGCGAAGAACCCGAAGAGCAGGATGAGTGCGGGCGCGGTCGTCGGCCCGATGGTCGCCGGCGCAGCCCACTGCACCGCGCACAGCACACCGAACGCCACGACGACCGCGACGAGAGCCCACCCGGCCGCTCGCCACCGGGGCGACGCCACGCGACCGCCCGGCACCACGAGCAGGATGATCGCGAACGACAGATACAGCAGCATCCAGGACCCGGCGAAGGGGCCGATCGCACTCGCCGGGACCACATTGGTGGCGATCGCGCTGAACCCCGCTACGGCGAGCAGGGGACCCACCGCGCCCCGCGGTGTGACACGCGCCACGACGACGCCGAGCGCGAGCGGCACGAGCGCCACCCCGACCACGAGCGCCGACTGCGCCGGGGGTGTCGCGAGTTGCGGCGCGAAGGTCCAGAGGGCGGCGCAGAACAGCACGGATGCCGCCCAGGCGGCCACCACGGTCGGCATCGCCCACCCGTGCACCCGCCGGCCGGAACTCGACATGACACGACTGTAGGGGGAGGCCTCCCCCTCCGCCCCCGTGCCAGCACGCGGATCCGGCCCGCAGAGGCACCGAGGTGCCGCCCGTGTCCGCCCCGATGGCGGGGAGCGCCTCGCGCGTCAGAGTCGAAGAGACCACCGACCCGGCGTGCTGCGCCGGCAACGAAAGGACCGACCATGGCCACCACCTTCGACCGCGCGGCGACGCCGGCATCCGTCTCCGCGGCACTTCCCACCGTGCGCTTCCGCCGGATCGCGGGGGCCATCGCGCTGCCGCTCGCCTTCGTGCTCCAACTCGTCTGCAACGCGATCTACGCCTGGATCTCGACCGAGAGCGGGCTGAGCGACACCGCAGGCGGTGCCACGACGATCGAGTTCTACGGACGCTATCCCGCGGCATTCCTGGCGATGACCGCCTTCGCGCTCGTCGGGGTGCTCGTGATGCTCCCCGGGCTCCTCGCCGGGCTCCGGGTGATCCGGCCGACCAGGCCCCGCCTGGGACTCTGGGCGGTGGCGCTCATGCTCGCCGGCTACGTGAGCTACTTCGGCATCGTCATGACGAACTTCAGCACCCTCGGACTCGCGCGGTACGCGCAGGGCAACCCGGGTGTCGACGCGGGTGCGATCCTCGATGCCTCGCAGACCTCGCCCGTGCAGCTCGCGTTCTTCCTGTTGTTCGTCGTGGGCAACCTGATCGGCACGCTGCTGCTCGGCCTCGCCGTCATCCTCTCCCGCACGCTGCCCTGGTACGCGGGCGTGCTCATCGCCTGCTGGACGGTCGGGCACATCATCAACATCGCGGGAGGCGGCGAGTGGTTCGCGGTGGCGGGAGGCGCGCTCGAGATCGTCGGCCTCGGCATCCTCGCGGGCCGAGCGCTTCGCACGAGCGACGCGGAGTGGGCCGCCCGCGGCTGAGCGGGGGCGCGGGTTTCGATACGCCGCTGCGCGGCTACTCAACCAGCGGGTGGCCTCCCGCGGATCACCGCGGCGCCGGAAGGCTCAGACGAACGCCGCCTTGCCGGTGAGCGCCCGGCCGACGATGAGGGTGTTCATCTCGCGGGTGCCCTCGTAGGAGTAGAGGGCCTCCGCATCGTTGAAGAAGCGGGTGACGTCGTAGTCGAGCACGATGCCGTTGCCGCCCATCACCTCGCGCGCCCGCGCGACGGTCTCCCGCATCCGGGTGGTCGCGAACGCCTTCGCGAGGGCGGCGTGCTCGTCGCGCTGGGTGTCCTCGTCGAGCATCTCGGAGACCCGCGTGCAGAGCGCGATCGAGGCGGTGATGTTGCCCATCATCTCGGCCAGATGCTGCTGCACGAGTTGGTGGGATGCGATGGGCTTGCCGAACTGCACGCGCTCCTGCGTGTAGGCGAGGGCCGCCTCGTACGCCCCGACCGCGACGCCGACGGCGGCCCAGGCGACCTCGGCGCGGGTGAGGCGCAGCACGGCCGCGGTGTCGCGGAAGGAGTTCGCGTTCTGCAGGCGCAGGCGCTCGGGAACCCGCACGTTCTCGAGCACGATGTCGGCGTTCTGCACGATGCGGAGCGCGAGCTTCCGCTCGATCTTGGTGGCCGTGTAGCCGGGGGTCGAGGTGGGAACGATGAAGCCCTTCACCTGACCGTCGGCGGTGTCCTTCGCCCAGATCACGGTCACGTCGCTGAAGGTCGCGTTGCCGATCCAGCGCTTCGCGCCGTTCAGCACCCACTCATCGCCCTCGCGCGTCGCGGTGGTGCGCAGCCCCTGCGCCGAATCGGACCCCGAGAGCGGCTCGGTGAGGCCGAAGGCGCCGATCACCTCACCGGAGGCGAGCTTCGGCAACCACTCCGCGCGCTGCTCGGCCGAACCGGTCACCGCGACGGCGCCGAGCGCGAGGCCGTTCTGCACGCCCACGTAGGTGGCGATCGAGGCGTCCACACGCGCCAGCTCGAGAGCGACCCAGCCGCGGTAGATGGCCGAGTTCGCGAAGCTCCGCGTCTCCTCCCACTGCATCCCGAACGCCGGCTGCCGGTGGAACGCGGGCAGGATGTCGCGCGGGAACTCGGCGCGGTCCCAGTGGTCGTTGACGAGCGGCTTCACCTCTGCCTCGAGCCAGGCGCGGAGCCCGGCGAGCGCCTCCCGCTCCGTCTCGGTGAGCTTCGTCTCGAATCCGTAGAAGTCGCTGGCGAGCGGGGTGAAGGACATGCGGATGACTCCTCTGTTCGGGTCGGCCGTCGCGCGCGATCGGCAACCGGAGCCTACGACCGGCGGCGGGGCGGGCCAAGCGGCTTGGTAGTTTCTCCCAAGGTGTCGTGCAGTGGAGGTGGCATGTTTGTTGAGGGTACGCAGTCCACGCGCGAGATCCTGCTCATCGTCGAAGCCGAGATCGCGACGGTGCAGCTCATCACCCAGGTTCTGAGCCACCTCGAACGTGATGGCGAGCTCAGCTGGCGTATGCGGAGCGTGGCTGAGGTCACCGCGGACGACCTCGGGGCCGATACCTTCCCCCTCATCGTGCGTTCCTGCAACCATGCTGCCTTCCTCCTGAGCACGCGACTGAGAGCCTCCGGGATTCCCTTCGGCTTCTATCTCGACGACAACTTCTGGGCGATCGAGCCGACGACCGAATTGGGCCGGTACTACGCGGCTCCGCGCACCCGACGTCAGCTGGAAGCGATCGTGCGCGGGGCCGACATCGTCATCGCGGCGACCGACCCGCTGCGGGAGTACCTGATGCGCTACACCTCGCGCGTCGTCCAACTCGACTCCTTCTACGACTTCGGGCTGGCCTCGGCGCAGCTCGACCCCCCGCCGAAGCGTGCAACCATTCGCGGGGGGTTCGCGGCGAGCCTGCATCGAGGCGACGACCTGAGCCAGATCTTGCCCGCCGTGCTCGCGGCACTGGAGAGGCACGATCACCTTGAGTTTGAGGTGATCGGCGCGGAGATACCGGGGCTGCCCGAGGACGCTCGGATCCGGTGCTTTCCCTACCAGGAGTCCTACGTCGACTACACCCGATTCCAGCTCTCGAGGCAGTGGGACTTCGGCCTCGCGCCTCTCGGACCGGCCGCGTCCAACCGCTACAAGACCGACAACAAGTACCGCGAATATGCGGCGCTGGGCATCGCAGGCATCTATCAGGACGCACCGCCCTACGCGAAGGTCGAGGATGGCGTCACCGGCGTGTTGGCTGGGGGCGAGCGTAGCTGGGATGAGGCGATCGGCCTGCTCGTCGGCGACGGTGCACTGCGACAGTCGATCCGCGATCACGCGAGACGCGATGCCGAAGAGCGGGTCTCCCTCGCGGCGGTCGCCCCACGCTGGGGCGCGGTGCTGCGCTCCGCACCGACCATCGGCGAGCGGACGGAGCGTCTCGAGCGCTTTCGCGCGCTCGGTCGCGCCCACCTCGTGCCGCGGATGCGCGAGCGGTTCGCGGTTCTGGTGCGCCTTGCCGGTGCGGAGTACGCCACGAACGGGCTGATGTCGACCGTTCGCCGCACCGGGCGGTTCCTTCTCGCCTCGTTGCGCGGCCGACGTCGATGAACGTCCGTGGTGTCGTCGGGCCGGGTGCTACCTTCGGAGCCGTGCCATCGAGAGAACTCCCGGCGCGGCGTTCCGGGTGGGACACCATCAAGCTCAGTCTGTTCCTCGGCTGGCAGGACATCCGCCTGATGTATCGCCGCAGCGTGCTCGGGCAGTTCTGGATCACCCTCTCCATGGCGATCACCTTCGCGGCGATCGGCTCGGTTTTCGGCTTCATCTTCAACACCCCGCTGGCCCAGTACCTGCCGTTCCTCGGCTGCGGACTCGTGTTCTGGAGCTTCATGAGCGTGCTGCTGACCGAGGGTGCGACCTCGTTCATCGCCGCGGAGTCGTTCCTCAAGCAACTGCCGCTGCCCCTGACCACGTTCTTCCTGCGCACGGTTTGGAAGACGATCTTCGTGATGTTGCACAACGTCGCCGCGCTCATCGTGTTGCTGCTGATCTTCCCCCAGGGGATCTCCGCGGTCACCCTCAGCGTCGTCCCCGGCGTGCTGCTCGCGACGACCGCCATGGGTGGGATCGCCTTGGCGCTCGCGGTTGTCTCCACACGGTTCCGGGACGTGCCTCAGATCCTCGGCGCCGTGATCCAGGTGTGCTTCTACGTGACGCCGATCGTCTGGCAGCCGGAGTCCATCCCGGAGGGGCCGCGCGGGATCATCCTGTTCTGGAACCCCTTCTATCACCTGCTCCAGGTGATCCGACAGCCTTTGCTGAACGTGGCACCGAGCTGGACTGAGTGGGGGATCGCCCTCGGGCTCGCGGTCGTATCTGCTGCCATCGGCTGGGCGGTCTACCTCAGCAACCGCACCAAGATCGCGTTCTGGGTCTAGCCATGGCACATCTCGACCTCGAAAACGTCACCCTCGACTACCCGATCTATACGCAGGCGTCGCGCAAGCTCACCCGCCAACTCATCCGGGTCGCTACCGGCGGCCAGCTCGATCGCTCCGAGTCGGGACGTGTCACGGTGCGGGCGCTCGACGACCTCACCGTCTCGTTGCGCCACGGCGACCGGGTCGGTCTCATCGGTCATAACGGCTCCGGAAAGTCCACATTGCTTCGACTATTGGGGGGCATCTATCACCCCACGAGAGGCAGCGTCAGCAGGAGCGGCGTGGTCGGCTCGTTGCTCGACATCAGCCTCGGGATGTCGGGCGATGCGACCGGGCGCGAGAACATCTACCTCCGCGGGGCGCTGCAGGGCATGACGCGTCGACAGATCGATGAGCTCGTGCCCGAGATCATCGAGTTCTCGGAACTCGGGGATTTCATCGAGCTTCCGATGCGCACGTACTCCTCCGGGATGCTCCTGCGACTGGCCTTCTCGGTGTCGACGGTGCTCTCGCCCGACATCCTGCTGATGGACGAGTGGCTCGCCGTCGGTGACGAGGCGTTTCAGGAGAAGGCGGAGGCGCGCCTGCACGAAGTGGTGTCGCGTACTTCGATCCTCGTCATCGCGAGCCACTCCGCCGGGCTGATCCAGAACCAGTGCAACCGGGTGCTCTTCCTCGAACACGGACGACTCGTGGCGGATGGCCCCCCGGCCGAGGTTCTCCCGCGATACTTCAGATGATGCCTCACCCCGAATCCACCACGCAGGAGCAGCCACCCGTGAGACCCATTCAGTTGTTCGTTCCCAGCTTCCACGTGGATGAATCGCTCGAGGCGATCCGCGGATGCCTCGAGATCGGCTGGTCGGGCCTCGGCCATCTCACGGTCGAGATCGAGGAGCGTTGGAAGGAATACGCGGGTTTCGCCCACGCCCACTTCCTCAACAGCAATACCGCGGGACTCCACCTCGCACTCGAGGTGCTGAAGCGCCGACACGGATGGCAGGACGGCGACGAGGTGATCACCACCCCGCTCACCTTCGTCTCTACCAACCACGCGGTGCTCTACTGCGACCTTGTGCCGGTCTTCGCCGACATCGACGAGTACCTCTGCATGGATCCGGAGAGTCTGCTCGAGCGCATCACGTCTCGCACGCGTGCTGTGATCTTCGTCGGCATCGGCGGCAACGTCGGTCGCTATGCCGAGGTACTCCGGATCTGCAGGGAGCGCGGCATCAAGGTGGTGCTCGACGCGGCACACATGGCGGGCACCAGACTCGGCGAGACACATGTTGGTATCGACGCGGATGCGACCGTCTTCAGCTTCCAGGCCGTGAAGAATCTCGCGACTGCGGATTCCGGCATGGTCTGCTTCGCGGACGGTGACGACGACCGCACCGCGCGGCGACTGTCGTGGCTCGGAATCAGCAAGGACACCTACGAGCGCACCCATGGAGGGGGTGCGTACAAGTGGATGTACGAGGTGGATGAGCTCGGCTACAAGTACCACGGCAACTCGGTGATGGCGGCCCTTGCGCTCGTGGGGCTTCGCTATCTTGATGAGGAGAATGCGCAGCGACGACGCGTCGCGGCGGCCTACGACGATGCGCTCGACGGGGCGGGAGGCGTGGAGATCGTGCGGATGGCGCCTGGCTGTACGCCGTCGCGGCACCTCTACCAGATCCGGGTGGCGGAGCGGGACGCTGTCATGCTGGCGCTCAACGAGCGCGGCATCTATGCCGGAGTGCATTACCGCGACAACTCGGCGTACAGCCTCTACGCCCCCTACCGTCGGGAAACGCCGCGCGCGGCAGCGGCGAGCGACAGCCTCATCTCCCTCCCGCTGCACCTCCGTCTCACCGACGAGGACGTCGCACGAGTGGTGCACGCCGTGCGCGAGGTAGCCGGATGACATCCGTCTCGATCATCCCTATCGAGCAGGGGACTGCGCGCCTGCGGATGCTCGAGGCTGCCGATCTCGTCACAACCCTCGAGTGGCGCAACCACCCCGAGAGCCGCCGTTGGTTCCTCTCGACCGATCTCGTCACGCTCGAGTCTCACGAGAACTGGTTCGCCGGCTATCTCGGACGCGATGACGACTACCTGTTCATCGTCGAAGACCAGGGCACGCCTGTCGCCCAGGTTTCGCTGTACCGCATCCGCTGGGATCGGGGGGAGGCGGAGTTCGGTCGGCTCCTCGTCGCTCCCGCGGAGCGTGGCCGCGGGCTGTCGCACCTCGTCACAGCGTTGTGTCTGCGGGCCGCCGAGCAGCTCGGGCTCGGCCGCCTCAGGCTCGAGGTGAAGGTCGACAACGTCCGAGCGATCCGCGGATACGAACGTGCGGGATTCCGGGCCGCGGAGGGGGTATCAGGCGATGTGCTCCCGATGGAGTTGCACGTGACATGAAGGTGCGGGAACTCATCGCGGGCAGCGTCTTCGTCGAAGGGCGCGCCCGTGCCGACGGAGCCAACCCCCTCGTGACCGTCATCCTGCCCACTTTTCGGCGCGGCGACAGCGGGATGCTGAAAAGGTCACTCGACTCCCTCACCGCGCAGACCGTCGACGACCTCGAGATCATCGTCGTCGACGACGCGAGCATCGACTCGACCGCGGATGTGATCCGGGAGGCGATGGCCGGCGACCCACGGATCAGCCTCATCCGGCACGTTCAGAACATCGGCCTGCCCGCGGTCTCCGAGTACGAGGCCTACCGGCGCGCGCGGGGTGAACTCATCTCCTTCGCCTTCGACGACACGGTTTTCGCTCCCGACGCGCTCGAGCAGCTCATCGAGGCCAGCCGGCGCTCGCCGTCGGCCATGATCGCGGGCCACGTGCGCTATTTCAGCCGCGACCCCGGAACGGGCGAATTGACGGAAGGAACCCTGGGGCAGGGGGCCAGCGAGGCGGATCTGCTGGCGGGGTATGCCATCCCGAACAGCGGTGTGCTGATACCGCGGTTCATCCTCGAGGACGTCGGGCTGTACGACCCGCACATCTCGGTCGCGCGTGTATGCGATTACGACCTCTGGTTGCGCGTGCGCCGACGCCATCCGATCGAGTTCGTCGATGTGTGTGTCGGGGAGGAACATGGCCCGGCCACACTGGACTCGCTCGGTGCCACCTACTCCCTGGATCACTGGGTCGCCGATGATCGCATCCGCACCCGTCGCAACGAGCTGCTGCGCCCCGACGCCTTCGCAGAGGTCGAGGTCTTCGAGAGCGGATCCTTCGCCTCCAACGTCTCCCGTCGAGTGGTGGAGCGCTTCGCGGACGCCCATCTCGCCACCCGAGATTGGATGCGGGGAACCCGCGCCTCACCGTCCGGAGCCGCCCCCGCGATCCGTGTGCCGCGCGTTCTCGTGCTCGGACATCCGCTCAACGCATCGGTGCTCCTCGTCTTCGAGGCGATGCGCGACGCCGACAGCATCCACGTGCGTTACCTCGATCGCACGAGCTGGCAGATCACCGAGCTCGCGGGGTGCGACGTGCTCGTCGTGGCGCGTGACTTCGCGTCCAGCGCCGATTGGTCGGCCGCCGCGATCGCCCTCGGCATCCCGGTGTTCTACTACCTCGATGATGACCTCCCGCGTATGTTCACGAGCGGTGAGCTGGATGAGCGCTGGGCGCACTTCGCCCCCGTCGAGGTGAGTCGCGCACTCACCGGCTTCGCGGGGGTGATCACGAGCACCGAAGGCCTTGCCGCGAGCTTCCGCGAGCAGGGGATCCACGATCGGGTGGAGACCCTCGACATCGCTCTTCCGACGGCGATCGCGCACGACCGCCCAGCTGTGCCCGAACCCGCGGGCAGTGCCGGTATCGCGCTCTTCACGGGCGATCACCGGGTCAGCGGGTTCCTCGCGGTCGTCGTCCCTGCGTTGGTGGCCGTCGTCGAGCGCACCGGTCGTGACGTCCGACTGATCGTGCCGGAACCCGTGGTCGATGTGCTCCCGTCTCTCCCGACCTCGATTCGGGTGCAGGGATTCCCCATGAGCGCGGACTATTTCACCGCGCTCGGCGCGCTCCGTCGAGCGGGTGCAGACACGCTCGTCGTGCCCTCCTCGATGACCGGCAACCAGCGCTTCAAGACCGTGCACCCGCTGCTCACCGCCGCTGCTCTCGGAGCTCGCCTCATCGCTCCCGACCATCCGCCGTACAGTTCACTCGCGGATCTCACAGGCGTGCTGCTGCTCGACGACGCCGGGCACCGGCAGGCGTGGGAGGGCGCCTTCGCGCGGATCCTCGCGCTGGACGCCGAGGCACGTGTTCCTGCCGTCTCCGCGGAACTGCTGACATCCCGCTTCGATGGTGCGAAGAATGTGCGACTCCTGCACGACATCATCACGCCCCGACTCGGGCCGCAGACGGAGGCCGAGGCGCGCCTCACGCGGTTGTCCGGGTGGTACGCCCAGCAGCTCGCCCACAGCAGACGCGTCGCAATCGAGAGCGCAGCGGTGCCCGACGTCGGCAGCCTGCCGCGGGATGAGTTGCTCGCGTTCTATGACGTGCTCAAGACCTCACGACGGCTGCACGTGGGCACGGCGGGCCGCGGACTGCTTTCGGTGCCGAGCGCGGGGGGCGACGTCGAGCGGAGCGTGCCGCTGAGCCTGGTGCCCTACCTCGAGTACCGTGTGTCGATCTCCGCCGGTGAGTACTCGGCGCTGCGCCTGCCGGTGGTGGGGCAGGCCGCCCCCGGCGACATCATCGGCATCGAGATCGTGGATCCCCTCGGTCGTATCGAGCTCCACCGTGCGACGGCACTTGGATCGGAACCCGAGCTGCGAGAGGTGCTGTTCGCGCTGGATCCGTTCGTCGTCGTCGACGAGGGTGTGCGCCTGTTGCGCGTCTTCGCGACCACACGGCGTCCGCTCTCGGTCCTGGAGAAGACGGCGCGGGGTCCGTGGCGCGCCCGTCGACCGCGTGTGCGCCTCGTCTTCTCGCTCGATACGGTGGATCAGACATGACGACGACCGCGCAGGCGCTGGCGCTCATGCGCGAGGTGGCCACCACGCAGAGTGTCGAGTTGGTCGATGGGCCGGCGGGCGACTGGCAGCTCCGTGACGGACAGTTCGTGAACACCCGCGCGGACTTCTTCCGCATCATCGGTGCCCGGATCGACGGCCGGGAGGAGTTGCTCATCCGACAGCAGGAGACTGCACTCGTCGGGCTCCTGGTGTCGCGTGGTCGCGGGGGGCTCCGCCTGCTGCTGTCGGCGCGCGCAGAGCCCGGACTGCATGGCGGCTGCCAGCTGAGCGCAACCGTGCAGTCGACGCCGAGCAACTACGAGCGACGTCACGGTGGTGCAGCCACCCCGCGTCTCGACGATATCCTCGCGCCCGTCGACGAGGCCCGCGTGCTGCACGACTCCCTGCAGTATGACTGGGCCCAGTACTACGACCGTAAGACGAAACGGTTCCGCATCGTTGAGACGGATGCCGCCGAGCCGACCCCTCCGGCGATGGCCTGGGTTCCCGAGCAGACCGTGCGCGAACTCGCCCGCCATGACTTCACGCTCACCTCCGACCTGCGTGCGGCGCTCGCTCTGCTGCCGGGCGCGTCGGCTTCGACCTCCGGGGCGACCACCTCGATCGGGGAGGGCTCGCGCATCGATGAGCGAGACAGCATCGACGAGGTGCCGATCGAGCGGATGCACGACTGGATGCTCGCACCATCCGGGATCGTGACGACGCTGCGTGATCGGGATCTGGTCTGGGCGACGACGCGCTCCTCCACGCGGGAGATCATGGAGTGGTCTCAACCGCTCATGAGGGTGAACGAACCGCTGCGGGTCGAATTGGCGCATCGCGCGGTCGGGCGGCGCGTCGAGGTGGCGCTGCGGGAGGAGACGAGGGTCGGCCTCGGCGGGCACACCCTCTGGTTCCCCGCGCCTGCCGCGGGGACGCACGAGATGAGTGCTCGGGTGCGTGTGAGTGCTGAGGGCGGGCGATTCTGGCGGCACGAGGTCGACATCCACCTGGCACGCACCGACCGTGCCGCCGCGGGCGCGCGGTGGTTCTCGCTCGAGGAGGCCGAGGAGGTGTGTCGCGCCGGACTGCGCTCCTCCGTCGAGCTTCGGATCGCGATGCAGTTGCTGCGTGACGCCCCAGACGGGCAGGCCAGTCGATGACGCGCGCGACGGTGCTGATCCCGACCCACCACGCGCCTGAGAGCCTGTCGGCGGCCGTCGAGAGCGCTCTCGCTCAGACGGTGTCTGATATCGAGATCCTCATCGTCGGCGACGGCGTGGGGGAGGGCTATCGGCAGATCATCGAGGACTGCATTGCGCGCGACCCGCGCGTGCGGTTCCTCGACCTGCCCAAGGGTGCCAACCGGGGGGAGCGCAACCGGCATGAAGGTGTGCTGGCAGCGCGATCCGAGGTGATCGCCTACCTCGCCGACGACGACCTGCTGCTTCCGCGACACCTTGACAACGTGCTCGACATGCTCGCCGACGCCGACATCTGCCAGCCGTTCAACGGCTACATCGATCGCCACGATCAGCTCTGTCTGCTGCCCGCCGATCTCGCCGACCCGGCATGGCACGCCTGGCATCTGCTCGAACCCCCGCGCAACCGCGTCAGCATCACCGGCACGGCACATACCCGCGCCGCCTACCTCAGACTGCCGCGCGGGTGGGATCTCGCCGCGCCAGGGATGCCGACCGATCTCACCCTCTGGCGTCAGTTCTTCGCCCTGGACGGGCTGCGTGGGCGAACCCACACCGAGCTGACCGTGCTGCAGCTGCCGGCATCCGAGCGCGCGCACCTGGACGCCGAGGCGCAGACCGCGCAACGCGAGCGATGGACGCGCTTCCTCGCGGCACCCGAGGCGCACGACGCGCTTCAGGAGCTCGTGCGTGATGCCATGCGTCGAGAGCATCTGGCGTGGAACCCGCTCATCTTCGACCTCATCATCGCCCGTGACGAGCTGCAGGAGGCGGTCCGTCTGCATCGGGAATCGGCCGAACTCGCCGCCGCGGAGGCGCAGCAGCTCGCGGAACGGGCCGCCCAGCTCGAGGCGGCGGCAGCCGCGGCGGGGGAGGAAAGCTCCCGCCTCCGGGCGGAGCTCGATGCGACGCGTGCGACGCTCTCGTGGCGTGTCACGGCACCGCTGCGGGCCGTGCGACAGCTTGTCGACCGCAGCAGCACACCCCGAGAAGACTAAGAGGAGACCCATGTTCATCGAGATCGCCAACACTCCCCGCGACTATGCGTGGGGGTCGCCGACGGCGATCGCGGAACTGCTCGGCATGCAGCCGAGCGGGAGGCCGGAGGCCGAGCTCTGGCTCGGCGCGCATCCGGGATCCCCGTCGCGTGTCGTGGGGGAGGAGCGCACGCTGCTCGATGTCGTCGACGGGCGCCTGCCGTTCCTGCTCAAGGTGCTCGCGGCCGCCGCGCCGCTCTCGCTTCAGGCGCATCCGACACCTGCCCAGGCGGTCGAGGGTTTCGCGCGCGAGAACGCCGCCGGGGTGCCGCTCGACGCGGCGACGCGCAACTACAAGGACGCCTTCCACAAGCCCGAGCTCATCTACGCGCTGTCGGAGCCCTTCCGGGCGCTGTCGGGGTTCCGTGCGGTCGCCGAGACCCGCGCGGTGCTCGCGCCGGTCTCCGACGACCCGCGGATCGCGCCGCTCGTGGCACGGCTCACAGGAGACGAGGCGCTGAAGGACGTCTTCGGGTGGCTCATCTCGGGGGGGCCGGAGGTCGACGAGCTCGTGGACGCGGTGGTCGAAGCCTCCGCCACCGTCGACGGACCCAGTTGGCAGACGGTGCGCACCCTCGCCGACCACTACCCGGGCGACCCGGGGATCGCGATCTCGCTGCTGCTGCACACGGTCGAGCTGCACCCGGGCGAGGTGCTGTACCTGCCCGCCGGCAACATCCACGCCTATCTCGAGGGGCTCGGCATCGAGCTGATGGCGGCATCCGACAACGTGCTGCGCGGCGGACTCACCCCCAAGCACGTCGACGTGCCCGAGTTGCTCTCGGTGCTCGACTTCCGTCCGCTGCCCGCGCCGTATCTGGCGCCCGAGGAGCCGCAGCCCGGGGTGCGGGTGTTCCGGCCGGATGTTCCCGACTTCGCTCTCACGGTCGTGTCGCCGGATGCGGCGGAGCGCGGCGTCGAACTGCCGCTCGACGGCCCCGCGATCGTGCTGTGCACCTCGGGCTCGGTGGCGATCGAGGGCGGGCCGACGCTTGCGCGCGGGGGCGCCGCGTATGCGGAGGGCGAGTCGTGGCTCGGGCTGCGCGGGGTGGGCGCCGTGTTCGTGGCGTCGGTGGGGGAAGCCCTCACCGAGC
Source organism: Leifsonia xyli (assembly GCA_003243275.1). Classification (GTDB taxonomy): domain Bacteria; phylum Actinomycetota; class Actinomycetes; order Actinomycetales; family Microbacteriaceae; genus Homoserinibacter. The sequence goes on from QFQR01000003.1 coordinate 314,483, forward strand.
CCAGATAGATCCCTCGTCCGGCCCGACCCCTCAGCCGGCGACGCGCGCGCCGAAGGCGCGGCGGTAGGCGGTCGGCGTCGTCTGCAGCACCTTGAGGAAGTGGTGCCGCATCACCGCGGCGGTGCCGAAGCCCGAGCGCTGCGCGATCTGCTCGAGGCCGTCGTCGGTCTGCTCGAGCTCCTGCTGCGCCCGCAGGATGCGCTGGCGGTTGAGCCAGGCGGCGGGCGTCGTCCCCGTCTCGGCGCGGAAGCGCCGTGCGAAGGTGCGCCCCGACATCAACGCCCGCCGCGCCAGCTGGTCGACCGTCAGATCCCGGTCCAGGTTCTCCAGCATCCACTCGATCACGAGCGCGAACGCGTCGCTGCGGCACTCCGGCACGGGCGTCGGGATGTACTGCGACTGGCCGCCGTCCCGCTGCGGCGGGATCACCATCCGCCGGGCGATCACGTTCGTCGCCGCGGCGCCGCACTCCTCCCGCACGATGTGCAGGGCCGCGTCGATGCCCGCGGCCGTGCCGGCGCTCGTCACCACCTTGCCGTCCTGCACGAACAGCACCTCCGGGTCGACCTCGGTCGCCGGGTACTCCCGCGCCAGCCGGTCGGCGTGCATCCAGTGCGTGGTCGCCCGGCGACCGTCGAGCACGCCGGCCTCGGCGAGCACGAATGCCCCCGAGCAGACGCTCAGCACCCAGGCCCCGCGCGCCTCGGCCGCGCGGATCACCTCGAGGTAGCGCTCGTCGGCGGCACCGATCACGTGTGCGGGCACCGCCACGAGGTCCGCGTCCGCCGCCACCGACAGCTCGTCCTCGATCATCATCGAGAGCCCCATGCTCATCGGCACCAGCCCCGGATCGGCCGTCGCGATCGCGAACTCGAACCGCGGTCCGCCCATGTCGCTGCGGTCGATGCCGAACACCTCGCACACCACCCCGAACTCGAACGGCGCGGTGCCGGGCAGCACGAGGCAGACGACCTTCTTCAGCATCCGGACTCCTTGGCAGTTATTCGATGGATCTATAGATCATGCCAGTGCGGGCTATCGCTAGCCTGGGAGCATGACCTGGCTCGTGACCGGCGGTGCCGGCTACATCGGTGCCCATGTGGTGCGCGCCCTCCGCGAAGCGGACATCCGCCCCGTCGTGATCGACGACCTCTCGAGCGGACACCGTGAGTTCGTGACCGGCAACGTGTCGTTCGTCGAGGGCAGCATCCTCGACGGTGCGCTCGTGCTCGACGTGCTGCGGGAGTACCGCGTCGAGGGCGTCATCCACGTCGCCGGGTTCAAATACGCCGGGGTCTCGGTGGAGCGCCCGCTGCACACCTACAGCCAGAACGTCGAGGGCACCCGCGTGCTGCTCGCGGCGATGCAGGAGGCGGGGGTGGGCAAGATCGTGTTCTCCTCCTCGGCGGCGGTCTACGGCAACACCGACCAGGACCTCGTCACCGAGGACACCCCGAAGAACCCCACCTCGCCCTACGGCGAGTCGAAGCTCGTCGGTGAATGGCTGCTGCGCGACCAGGGGGTCGCCACGGGCCTCGCTCACACCTCCTTGCGCTACTTCAACGTCGTGGGCTCTGGCTACGCCGATGTCTACGACACGAGCCCGCACAACCTGTTCCCGCTCGTCTTCGACGCGCTCGTCGCGAAGCGCATCCCGCGCATCAACGGCGACGACTACCCGACGCCCGACGGCACGAACGTGCGGGACTACCTGCATGTCGCCGACCTCGCCCTCGCCCACGTGGCGGCGGCGCGCGCGCTCGCCGAGGGACGCCCCCTCGAGGCGGCCTACAACCTCGGCAGCGGCGACGGCGTCTCCGTGGCCGAGATCATGGCGGCGATGGCGCGCGTGACGGGCATCCGCTTCACCCCCGAGATCGCCCCGCGGCGGCCCGGCGACCCGGCGCGCATCGTCGCCTCGGGGGAGCGCGCGGCGCGCGATCTCGACTGGCGGATGCGGCACACCCTCGACGAGATGGTCGAGAGCGCCTGGGTGGCGCGCATCGCGGCCGGCGCCTCCTGAACGCGTTCGTCTCGATCGGCGCACCGCCCGGCGCGCCGCGACACGCCCGAATCGCCCACGGGTACCATTCCGCGACTTGACGCGAGGGAATGACACGAGTGTAATTAGCAGGAACGTGACGGCCGGTGTCGCGAGGGGAGGGTGCAATGACGAGGAACGAACAGCGTCCCTCAGTCCCCGAGGACTGGTTCGTCGACCCTGTTCGGCTCGGTATGCCGGGCCTGCGCCCCGCCACCGTCGATGACGACAACCCGCTGTCGTGGCAGTCGGACTCGCTGTGCGCGCAGACCGACCCGGAGGCGTTCTTCCCCGAGAAGGGCGGCTCGACGCGCGACGCCAAGCGCATCTGCACCGGATGCTCGGTGCGCGCCCAGTGCCTCGAATACGCGCTCGAGAACGACGAGCGCTTCGGCATCTGGGGCGGGCTCTCCGAGCGCGAGCGCCGCAAGCTGCGCCGCGGACGCATCGCGTAGGGGCCTGCGGGGGCGGGTTTCGATACGCCCGCTGCGCGGGCTACTCAACCAGCGGGTGGTGTGGTGCGGCGTGCGTGTCCGCTTCTCGCTGATTGAGTAGCGCCGAAGGCGCGTATCGAAATCACCGCGCCCCCCGCGTCCGGGGGGTTACGCGTGGCGCTGCCCCGCATCCGCCTGAGCCCGCCTAGCGTGGGAGGGATGCCCAGAGTCACCGCGATCCTCGTCGTCCACGACGGCGAACCCTGGCTCGACGGCACCCTCGCGGCCCTCGCCGCCCAGACCAGGCGCCCCGAGGCGCTCGTGGTGGTCGCCGAGCCGAGCACCACCTTCGCGCCCGAGGCGCTCGAGCGCGCGGGGGTCACCCAGGTCATCACCGCGACCGGCGGCACACTCGGCGTCGGCATCGAGCGAGGGCTGCGCGCCGTGCCGCCGCAGGAGGGCGCCGACGAGTGGCTCTGGCTGCTGCGCGCCGACTCCGCACCGGAACCGGATGCCTTGCGCGCCCTGCTCGCCGCCGTCGAGGTCGCTCCGTCGGTCGCCGTCGCCGGCCCCAAGCTCGTCGACCCCGACGACCACGCGCGGCTGCGTTCCTACGGCGGGACCATGTCGCCCACGGGCGCGACCGTCGCCCTCGTCGACGACGAGCTCGACCAGGCGCAGTACGACACCGTCACCGATGTGCTCGCCGTCGCCGTCGACGGCGCGATCGTGCGCCGTGCCGTCTGGCAGGCCGTCGACGGTCTCGACGCGGGGCTGCCCTCGATGGATTCCGGCCTCGACCTCGGGGTGCGGGTGCGGCTCGCCGGCCACCGCGTGGTGCGGGTTCCCGCCGCCCGGGTGGAGCGTGCGCGGCGACCCGCGGACATCGGGCGCAAGCGCCCCGCATCCGCCCGGGTCCGTCACCGCATCGCCCGCACCGCGCAACTGCACCGACGCTTCGTGTACGCGCCCGGCATCATGCTGCCGATCCACTGGCTGAGCCTGCTGCCGCTCGCGCTCGTCCGCGTCGTCGGGCAGCTGCTCGCCAAGCGCCCCGGCGCCGTTCCTGGGGAGATCTCGTCGGCGTTCCGCGCCGCGTTCGACGGAACCGTCCCGCGTGCCCGGGCGCGGCTCAGACGGGCGCGTACTGCGGGGTGGCGCGCCGTCGCCCCGCTGCGGATGTCGGGGGCGGAGCTCCGGGAGCACCGCGCCCACGAACGCGACCGGGCCGACGATCGTGCCGGGCGCGAGCCGGATCTCGTGCGCGCCTCGTTCCTCGGCGGTGGCGTCTGGGTGGTCGCGGTCGCCCTCGTCGCCGGGATCGTCATGTTCTGGCAGCTGCTCGGGGCCACGGCCCTCGAGGGCGGCGGGCTCGTCCCCCTCGCCTCGGAGGTCAGCGCGCTGTGGTCGCGGCTCGGCTGGGGCTGGCGGGAGATCGGGATCGGGTTCAGCGGCGCCGCGGATCCGGCATCCGCGCTGTGGGCGCTTCTCGGGTCGGCCACCTGGTGGGACCCCTCGTTCTCGATCGTGGTGCTCTGGCTCGTCGCGCTGCCGTTCGCGGCGCTCGGCGCCTGGTGGGCGGCGACCCGACTCAGCGAGCGGGCGTGGCCCCCCGTGGCGGCCGCGATCCTCTGGACGGTGGCCCCGGTGTTCCTCACGGCGCTCGGCGAGGGGCGGATCGGCGCCGTGCTGGCGCACCTGCTGCTGCCCTGGTTCGCACTCGCCCTCATCGAGGGAGCGCGTTCGTGGAGCGCCTCCGCGGCCGCGTCGCTGCTGTTCGCGGCGATCACGGCGGCGTCGCCCGTGCTGGCGCCCGTGCTGGTCGTCGCGGTGCTCGCGTGGGCGTTCAGCCGCCCCCGGGGCTTCGCCCGCATCATCGGGGTGCCGATCCCCGCCGCCGTGCTGTTCGCTCCGCTCGTGTTCGACGCGATCCGGCGCGGGTCGCCGCTCGCGGTGCTCGCCGATCCGGGGGTCGTGCAGCCGTACACGCCGACCAGCGGGTGGGGGCTGCTCATCGGCCGACCGGATGTCGACACCGTCGGCTGGGACGGCATCCTGACCTCCCTCGGGCTCGGCACCGCCTGGGGCACCCTCGTCCCTGCGGTGCTGCTCGCCCCGGTCGCGGCGCTCGCCGTGCTCGCCCTCTTCCTGCCGGGCGCGCGTCGATCCATCCCGGCGCTCGCGGTCGCGGCCGGGGGGCTCGCGACGGCGTGGGCGGCCGGGCAGGTGCACGCCACGTCCCTCGGCTCGGCCGTGACGGGGCCCTGGCCGGGGGCGGCGCTCAGCCTCTACTGGCTGGGGCTGATCGGGGCCGCGGTGGTCGCGCTCGAGGCGATCCGTCGCGCGGCCGTCGTGACCGGCGTCGTGATGGTCGTGGCGGCGACCCTCGCGGTGACGCCGCTGCTCGGCTCATCCGTGCTGGGGCAGAACCCGGTGCGCTCGGGCGACGGGCGCATCCTCCCGGCGCTCGTGGACGCTGCGGCGAGCAGCGATCCGGAGGTCGGAACCCTCGTGCTGACGGCGGAGGCCGACGGCTCGCTGCGCGCGGAGCTGCAGCGCGGTGAGGGTGCGACCCTCGACGACCAGTCGGCCCTGTACGCGGGACGCACCAGGCTGAGCGACGACGAGCGCTCGCTCGCGGCGCTCGCCGGCAATCTCGCCTCCCGGGGAGGCTACGACCCCGTTCCCGAGCTGCAGCGGTTCCAGATCGGGTTCGTGCTGCTCGCACCGGTCGGGGTCGACCCGGAGCCGGATGCGGCGGCGGTGCACGAGCGCGTGGTCGAGTCGCTCGACGCCTCGGCGGCGCTCGCGGCGCAGAGCGAGAGCGGCTACGGCACGCTCTGGGCCTTCGGCGGTCTCGAACGCTCCGTCGACGTGCTCCCCGCGCCGGGCGCCTCCGGGCTGGGGGTGCTCGCTGTGCAGGGGATCGTGCTGCTGGCCGCCCTGCTGCTCGCGCTCCCGACCCGGCGGCGACGCCGGGTGGTGCAGACGCGGTCCTCGTTCGACGAGCAGGCCGCCACGACCTTCGACGAGGATTCTGATGGCTGACGACGATCGCCCCGAGCCGGACCTCGCGCCGGACCTCGCGCCCGAGCCCGCGACGGAGCCCGCGCTGGAGCCTGAACCCGCGCCCGAACCCGCGCCCGAACCGGACTCGTCGGCCGCAGCTCCCCGCGCCCGCGGCATCGGCCGCACCGTCACGGTGATCTCGCTGCGCGTGGTGCGGGGACTCGTCGGCGCCGCCGCGGCCCTCGCGGTCATCCTCGCGGTCGGGTTCGTGCCGTTGCCGACCGTCGGCATCGCACCGCTCGCGGTGAGAGTCGAACCGCAGCCAGCCGACCTGCTCGCACTCTGCTCCGGTGCTCTGCTGCGCCTCGGTGACGACGCCGGCGAGAACGCGGGGCAGCCCACCGCGGTCGGCGTGCCCGAGCTGACGGTGGCGGCATCCGGCGGCTCCGTCGAGCGCAGCGCGCTCGGCCAGAGCGACGCGGGCACCGGCGGCACGCCGCAAGCACCCGTCGCACTCCGGGTCGCGTCGTCCGCGAACGCCCTGCTCTCGGTCGCACAGTCGCAGAACGCGACGGGCGAAGGCGGTCTCCGCGGATTCGCCGCCGCATCCTGCCCCGAGCCGACGAGTTCGGCTTGGCTCGTCGGCGGTGCGACGACGGTCGGCCGCACCACGCTGCTGCTGCTCGCGAACCCCACCGCGGTGACCGCGCAGGTGACCGTGAGCATGTGGGGCGAGTCCGGGCCGGTGACCGCCCCCGGAATGTCGGGCATCTCGGTGCCGGCGGGGGGCCAGCGCGTGCTCCCGCTGTCCGGGTTCGCGCCGGGGCTGTCCTCGCCCGTGCTGCACGTCGAGGCGCGCGGCGGCCAGGTGGTCGCGGCGCTCCAGACCTCCGTCATCCGCGTGCTCGATCCGGGCGGCGTCGACCTCGTCTCGGCCGGAGCCCCGCCTGCGCGCGCGGTGACCATCCCCGCCGTGCGGATCTTCGACGAGCAGGGGGTGTCGAGCTCGCTCGGCATCGCGGGCTACGACGACCTCGAGGCGGTGCTGCGCGTCGGCAACCCGGGCGAGGCCGAGGCGAAGGTCGAGGTGAGCGTCGTGCCTGCCGCTGCGGGCGGCTCCGCCACCTCGTTCGACCTCGAGATCGACCCAGGCGGGGTGCTCGACACCCCGCTCGCCGCCGCCCTCCCGCTCGGCGCCGCGCCGTTCTCCGACGGCAGCTACACCGTCACGGTGACCTCCGACCAGCCGGTCGTCGCGGGCGTGCGCACCTCTACCGCGACGACGCCGAGCTCGGATGCCGACGGGGGCCTGCAGCCGGGGCGTTCCGACCTCGCGTGGGCGGCATCCGCCCCCGCGCTGCGCGGGGATGTCGCCGTCGCGGTCGCCGACGGGCCCGCCCCGATGCTCGCGCTGGCGGCGGCCGACGGGCTCGCCCACACGGTCACCCTCACACCGCTCGGGGCCGGGAACGCCCTCACCCTCGCCGTTCCGGCGAGCGGTTCGCTCGCGGTGGCGGTCGCCCCCGGCGGCTATCGGCTGACCGGCACGGCGGGTGTCGCGGCCGCGCTGAGCTTCGCGGGCGCGGGTGCGCTCGCGGGGTATCCGCTCGCCTCGCCGCGTGAGGCGGACAGCGTGATCGTCGTGCGCCCGTAGCGGCGTTCCGGGCGATCGGAGCGGGCCGGGGCCGGGCGGATCGGACCCGGGCTCAGAAGTGCCGGTAGCGCTCCGGCGCGATATCCCACGGATCCTTGCCGAGCAGCTCGGCGACGGCGCGGAACACGCAGCTCTCGATGTAGGAGCGGCGGTGCCAGGCATCGTTGCGGTGCAGGTGCGCGAGCCGCTCGATCGGCACGCGGTACAGCACGATCCGACGACTGCGCGCATCCGTTCGCCAGCGGTCGACGCCCGCGGCACCGGGCGCGCCCGGCGGGAACCCGGCGACCTCGAACCGCACCCCGCTCAGCTCCTCGGGCCACAGCACGCGCAGGTAGTCGACGGCGGATGCGACGCACACGTCGAAGAAGTCGAGCCGGGTGCGCAGCATCGGCAGGTGCGGGCCGGTGACGGCCGAGCGCAGACCGCGCCCGTGCCGATCCCGGTAGCCGGCCCGGGGCGAGACGTGTCGTGCGGGGCGGGCCATGACGTCAGTGTAGGGCGCGGGCCCGCGGATGCGCCCGAGGCCCGGCATCTCGGCGGTAGGCTCACCTCGATGAGTGCGAGGCCGTGCAGCAAGGTGGCCTGCGGCCGGGATGCCGTGGCGACGCTCACCTATGACTACGCGGATGCGATGGCGGTGCTCGGCCCGCTCGCGGTGCGTCGCGAACCGCACGGCTACGACCTCTGCGAGCGTCACGCCGAGCGGCTCTCGGCACCGCAGGGGTGGCAGATCGTGCGGCACGTGACGGTCGGTGAACTACGCTCGTGAGGCGTGAGCGGCGTTGATCTGACTGCATTCGTGAAGGCCTACGACGTGCGAGGGCTGGTCGGCACCGAGCTGACCGTCGAGGCGGTCGAGGCCCTTGCGGCAGGCTTCGTCGACGAGCTCGGCGCGGCGGGCACGACCGTCGTGGTCGGTCACGACATGCGGGACTCGAGCCCCGAGTTCGCGGCGGCGTTCGGCCGGGGGGCCTCGGCGCGTGGTGCCGAGGTCGTCGACATCGGGCTCTGCTCGACCGACGAGACCTACTTCGCATCCGGCTGGCTCGATGCTCCCGCCGCGATGTTCACCGCGAGCCACAACCCGGCCCGCTACAACGGCATCAAGTTCAGTCGGGCGGGCGCCCAGGCCATCTCGCTCGGCACCGGGCTCGCGGCGATCCGCGACCGCGCGCAGGCCTACCTGGACGCCGGCGGGGTCGCGCGCGTCGAGACACCGGGGTCGGTGCGGAGCCGTGACGTGCTGCCGGACTACGCGGCGCACCTGCGCTCGCTCGTGGATCTCTCCGGCACCCGTCCGCTGCGGGTGGTCGTGGATGCCGGAAACGGCATGGGCGGGTTGACGGTGCCCGCCGTGCTCGGCGGGGCTGCGGGGCTCACCCCGCTGCCGCTCGAGATCATCCCGCTCTACTTCGAGCTCGACGGCACCTTCCCGAACCACGAGGCGAACCCCCTCGAGCCGGCGAACCTGGTCGACCTGCAGCGGGCCGTCGTGGCGCACGGGGCCGACCTGGGGCTCGCCTTCGACGGCGATGCCGACCGCTGCTTCGTGGTCGACGAGACGGGTGCCCCGGTCACCCCGAGCGCGGTCGCGGCGATCGTCGCCCAGCGTGAGATCGCGCGGGCACGGGCGGCGGGCGACGAGGGTGAGATCTTCGTGATCCACAACCTCATCACCTCGCGGTTCGTGCCGGAGGCGATCGAGGCCGCGGGGGCCACCCCGGTGCGCACCCACGTCGGCCACTCGCTCATCAAGGATCGGATGCGCGAGACCGGCGCGGTCTTCGGCGGCGAGCACTCGGCGCACTACTACTTCCGCGACTTCTGGGGCGCCGACAACGGCATGCTCGCCGCGATGCACCTGCTCGCCGAGTTCGGCGGTCAGGATGCGCCGCTCTCGCGGTTCGCGGCTGCCTTCGACCCCTATGCGCTCTCGGACGAGATCAACTCGACGGTTGACGACGTGCCCGCCGCCTACACGCGCATCGTGGAGGCGTTCGCGGGTCGCGGCGAGTTCGACGAGCTCGACGGGCTCACCGTGACGGGAGCCCCCGAGGAGGGGTTCTGGTGGTTCAACGTGCGCCCCTCGAACACGGAGCCCCTGCTGCGGCTCAACGTCGAGGCGGCCACACCGGAGCAACTCGCGCCCATCCGCGACGAGGTGCTGGCTCTCATCCGTTCCTGAGTCCCTGCCAAACGCTGTAGCGGTCGCCGCCCGGCGGCAGCAGTCTCTGGTGCGGGAGGCGTGACGCTGCAGCGTTTGGCAGGGATGTCATGCAACGAGGAGCCTGCGACAATGGGGGGATGAGCATCGTCACCCCCGCATCCGCGACCGCCGTCCCGTTCCAGGTCGCCGAGCTCTCGCTCGCCGAGGCGGGCCGCCACCAGATCCGCCTCGCCGAGAACGAGATGCCGGGTCTGATGGCGCTCCGCGAGGAGTTCGGCCCGACCCAGCCCCTCGCCGGTGCCCGCATCGCCGGCTCGCTGCACATGACGGTGCAGACCGCGGTGCTCATCGAGACCCTCGTCGCCCTCGGCGCGCAGGTGCGCTGGGCGAGCTGCAACATCTTCTCCACCCAGGATGAGGCGGCCGCCGCCGTCGTCGTCGGCCCGACCGGCACGGTCGAGGCGCCCGCGGGGGTTCCCGTCTTCGCCTGGAAGGGCGAGACCCTCGAGGAGTACTGGTGGGCCACCAGCCGCATCTTCGACTGGAGCGCGGAGGCCGCAGCCGCCGGCGCCGACTGGACGGGCCCGAACCTCATCCTCGACGACGGCGGCGACGCGACCCTGCTCGTGCACACCGGACGCGAGTACGAGCTCGCCGGCGCCGTGCCGGCAACCCCCGAGGGCGCGAGCCACGAGTGGAGCGTCGTGCTCGACACCCTGCGCGCCTCGCTCGCCGAGGACCCGCAGCGCTGGACCCGGATCGCCGCCGACATCCAGGGCGTCACCGAGGAGACCACGACGGGCGTGCACCGGCTCTACGAGCTGCACCGCGAGGGCCGCCTGCTGTTCCCGGCGATCAACGTCAACGACTCGGTCACGAAGTCGAAGTTCGACAACAAGTACGGCATCCGCCACTCCCTTCCCGACGGGCTGAACCGCGCCACCGATGTGCTGATGGGCGGCAAGGTCGCCTTCGTCTGCGGCTACGGGGATGTCGGCAAGGGCGCCGCGGAGGCGCTGCGTGGGCAGGGTGCGCGCGTGGTGATCTCCGAGATCGACCCCATCAACGCCCTGCAGGCCGCGATGGACGGCTACCAGGTCGCGCGGCTCGACACCCTCGTCGACCAGGTCGACTTCGTCATCACCACCACGGGCAACAAGGACGTCGTGACGGTCGACCACATCCTGAACCTCAAGCACCAGGCGGTGATCGCGAACGTCGGGCACTTCGACAACGAGATCGACATGGCCGGGCTCGAGGCGATCCCCGGTGCCGTGCGCGTCGAGATCAAGCCGCAGGTGCACGAGTGGCGGCTGCCGAACGGACGCAGCGTTCTCGTGCTCTCCGAGGGGCGGCTCATGAACCTCGGCAACGCGACCGGCCACCCGAGCTTCGTGATGAGCAACTCCTTCAGCAACCAGGTGCTCGCGCAGCTGGAGCTGTGGGTGAACCGCGCCGCCTACGAGACCCGGGTGTACGTGCTGCCGAAGGTGCTCGACGAGAAGGTCGCGCGCCTGCACCTCGCCTCGCTCGGGGTGGAGCTCACGGTGCTCACCCCGGAGCAGGCCGACTACATCGGCGTGCCCGTCGAGGGGCCGTACAAGGCGGAGCACTACCGGTACTGAGCGGGGCGTCGCGCCCCCCAGCCCCGCGCCCAGAGGCCGTGCTGCTAGCCGTGCAGCACCGGCGCGAGCCGCGCGAGCCGCTCCGCCTCGAGCGCGAGCGCCCGCGCCTCACGCTCGCGCCGCGCCACGGTGACCCCCGCGAGGAACAGCTCCGGGTCGACCGGCGGCAGCGGTGACACGTACTGCGACGCCTCGAAGGCGAGCTGCTGGGCGAGGTAGCCGCGACGGCTCTGATCGAAGTCGCGCGCCGAGGCGAGGAACATCGCGATGCGCCGGGCGAGCGGGTCGGGCATCCGCGCCACGTCGGCGACCTGCGCCCATCCGAGCAGCTCGAGCGGCATGCCGAAGATCGGCGTCGCCACCCGGGGGGCTCGTTCGTATTGGGCGTAGGTGCCCGCGAGGTGGTCACCGAGTCGCTTGGACCGCGGCGACAGGATGCCGACGAGCGCCGCGAGGCCGCCGAGCGTCATCAGGAAGTCGATGACCCCGACGAGGGCGCGGATGGCGGCCTGACGGAACCCGGCCGCCCCGCCGTCGTCGCGCACGATGCGCGAGCCCACCGCGAGCCGTCCGAGCGACTTGCCACGGGTGAGGGTCTCGACCATGCACGGGGCGACGACGAAGGCGACCACGAGGCTCGTGATCATGAAGAATCCCGACCAGGCCGCCTCGGCGCCGAGTTGCCCGGCGGGGATGAAGAAGGCCATCAGCAGCACGACGAAGAGGATGAGCGAGGCGACGAAGTCGATCACCGCACCGCCCGCGCGGAGGGCGAATCCGGCGGGGCGGAGGTCGAGGGCGACGGCCTCGCCGGTCATCAGCGCGTCGTCGTCGGCGAGGGTGTCGACCCAGTCCGCATCCGGCTCTGCCGCCATGCGTATCATTCAAGCAGATGGATCTCGACGCGTACGCCGCCGCCCATGGTGCGGAGTGGGATCGGCTCGCCCGTTTGGCCCGCAACCGCCGGCCGAGCGGGCCGGAGGCGGACGAGCTGATCGAGCGCTACCAGACCGGCGCATCCCAGCTCGCCACCATCCGCACGACCGTCGGCGGGTCGAGTCAGGGCGAGCATCTGTCGCTCGCGCTGTGGCGGGCGCGCCTGCTGTTCACGGGGGTGCGCCGCGAGCCGCTGCGTGCGGTGACGGTGTTCTTCGCGGTGCAGCTGCCCGCGGCCCTCTACCGGGTGCGGTGGTTGACGCTCGCGGTCGCGGTGGTGACGGTCGCGATCGCGGCCGCCTACTTCGTGTGGTTGTCGACGGATGCGCGCGCCTTCGCCGCCCTCGGCGTCCCGTCCGACCTCGAGCGGTACGCCAAGGACGACTTCGTCAACTACTACTCCGAGTACTCGGAGGCGGGCTTCGCCGCGCAGGTGTGGACCAACAACGCCTGGATCGCCGCGCAGTGCGTCATGTTCGGCATCATCGGCATCTGGGTGCCGTACGTCGTCTACTCGAACGCGCAGGGGCTCGGCATCTCGGCGGCGATCATGAACCACTACGACCGTCTCGACCAGTTCTTCCTCTACATCGCCCCGCACGGGCAGCTCGAGCTGTATGCGATCTTCCTCGCGGCGGCGGCCGGACTGATGATCTTCTGGTCGTGGATCGCGCCGGGTGCCCGCACCCGCGCGCAGGCGCTCGCCGAGGATGGGCGCGCCTTCTTCACGATCGTGGTGGGCCTCGTGCTCGCGCTGCTGGTGTCGGGCATCATCGAGGGCATCGTGCCCCGGCAGGACTGGCCGTGGCCGATCAAGATCGGCATCGGCACGCTCGCGCTCGCGGCGTTCCTCGTCTACCAGTGGGTGGTGGGCCGTCGCGCCGTGCGGGCGGGGGAGACGGGCGACCTCGAGGAGTACGAGACCGGCACCCGACGCATCGTGTCGGTCTGAGTTCTCGCCCGGCGGATGCCGCGCAGATGACAGGGCTCTCATGAAAAGCGTTCGTCGTTCTCATCCCGTCTCGACAGGCTGAGGGCGATGACAAGGAGGCTTCGACCATGAAGCGAACGGCAATCTTCGCACTCGCCGCCGCCGGTGCTCTCGGCGTGACGGCTGTCGTCGGGGGGGTCGGGTACGCATCCGCGCTCGACGTCGCCGAGCAGGCGGGGACGACCCTCGATGTGAAGGGCGTCAGCACGGTCGGCGCGGGCTCGGCTGAGCTGAGGGGCTCCGCCACGCCGACCCCGACGCCGTCGCCGAGCGACGACAGCACGACGGCTGGCGATGACGACGGCACGGCCGATCAGGGCTCGGGCGACGCGGTCGACACGGTCAACCCGTCCGATCCGACGGTGATCACCCACAAGCGTGGCAAGGACTGCACCTCGGACGACTCGGATGTCCACGCCGAGCACCGACCGGGCGGCGACGATTCGTCTGACCAGCAGCGGGGTTCGCGCGGCTCCGACGACGCGGCGGGCTCGGATGACTCGGGCAAGAACCGCGGCGGCGACGACAGCCGCGGGGGCGGCGACGACCGTGGTGGACGCAACGGGGGTGGCGGTCGCCACTGAGCCGGCCAGCCGGCGACGGGACGCGGATGCCGCGGGGACAGGGCCCTGCGGCATCCGCGTCTTCGTTGCTGCGTCTCAGTCGGGTGACCCGGTGAAGCGGTAGCCCATGCCGCGCACCGTCTTCAGATGCTCCGCACCGATCTTGCGGCGCAGGTAGCGCACATAGACGTCGACGACGTTCGACCCGGGATCGAAGTCGAGGCCCCACACCCGGCTCAGCAACTGCTCGCGGCTGAGCACCTGCTCGGGGTGGCGCAGGAACTCCTCGGCGAGCGCGTATTCGCGCGCGGAGAGGTCGAAGGTGCCCGCGCCGGAGGTGATGCGCCTGGTGCGCAGGTCGAGGCTGACCCGCCCGTTCTCGAGGGTCTGCGCGGGGGCGGCCGCCTGCTGTTGGCGGGCGTCCTGCAGGCGGGCTCGCACCCGGGCGAGCAACTCGTCGAATCGGAACGGTTTGGCGATGTAGTCGTTCGCGCCGCCCTCGAAGCCCGCGACGGTGTCGGATGCCGAATCGCGTGCCGTGAGGATGACGACGGGCAGGGCGCTGGCGCCGTCCCGCAGCCGGCGCAGCACCTCGAGCCCGTCGATGCCGGGCAGTCCGATGTCGAGCAGCAGCAGGTCGAAGTCGCCGCTGCGCGCGAGGGTGAGCGCGTCGACCCCGTCCGCGACCGTGTCGACCCCGTATCCGGCGGCCTTCAGCCCCTTCTCGATGAACGAGGCGATGCGGGTCTCGTCTTCAGCGATCAGGATGCGCGGCATCCGTTTCCTCCTCGGCGGTCTCGGCGGGGAGGGCGATCGCGACACGCGCCCCCACCCCGGGAGGGTTGCGGGCGTAGGCGCGCCCGCCGTGGGCGGCGGCGATCGCCGCCACGATCGAGAGCCCGAGGCCCGAACCGTCCGCCCCGCGGCCGGCTTCGAGGCGCGCGAAGCGGTCGAAGATCCGGTCGAGCTGTTCCACGGGGATGCCGGGGCCGTGATCGCGCACCCACAGTTCGAGTGTGTCGCGGTCGCCGTCGCGGTGCACGACGCTGCCGAGCTCGATCGCGGTGCCCGCGGGCGCGTACTTGGCGGCGTTCTCGGCGAGCTGCAACCACGCCTGGGTGATGCGGCCCGGGTCGAGCGTGACGACGCGGTGGGCCGCTCCCGCGCTGCGCCACTCGTGCTCCGGGCTGAGCGCCCGTGCCTTCGCGAGCACCTGCTCGGTGAGCTCGCCCACATCGACCGGTTCCCGCCGCAGGAAGTCGGGGCGGCTGGTCTTCACGAGCAGGGCGATGTCGTCGACGAGCACGTTCATGCGGTCGAGCTCGTCGATCGCGAGATCGCGGGTGCTGCCGATCTCGTCGGCGTTGCGGGTGTCGAGCAGCTCGAGGTGTCCGCGCACGATCGTGATGGGGGTGCGCAGCTCGTGGCTCACGTCGTCGAGCAGCCGGCGCTGCGAGTCGAAGGAGCGCTGCAGGCGATCGAGCATGGCGTTGACGGTGCGGGTGAGCTCGGAGACGTCGTCGCTGCCGGTCACCGGGATGCGCGTGGTCAGGTCGTTCTCGCCGATGCCGGCCGCCGTGTGCTGCAGGGTGCGCAGGGGGCGCAGGATGCGGCCGGAGACGAACCAGCCGACGAGCCCGACGAGCACGAGGGCGCCGGCGGCGACGAGCGCGTAGGTGCGGAAGGCGTCGGTGATCTCGGCGAGGGCGGAGTCCAGGTCGTAGGCGGTGATGTAGAGGCCTGTGGCGGGGTCGGCGTCGATGGCGACGGGGATGATGGCGTAGCGCAGGGTTCCGAGGCTCGTCGCGGCGGTGCCGCGCACGACGGAGGTCGCATCCGCTTCCGCCACGACGCGCGCGACGAAGGCGGCGTCGTCGTCGAGACGGAAGGCGATGCCGCTCGAGGGCCGCAGCCGGGCGACGCCGTCGATGATGCCGAGGGTCGACTCGTTGTGGTCGGGGAGCACCCGGGTCATCGCGCGGCTGAGGAACTCCTGCACGGTCGTCGGCGGGGTGGTGCCGTCGCATCCTTCGGCGATGCACCGCAGCCCCTCGACCGAGTCGGTGAGCCGGTCGTCGATCTGGGTCAGCACCCGCTCGCGCTGGATGAGGTAGGCGGAGACCCCGGCCGCGGTCATGCCGATCGCGGCGACCAGCAGCATGGAGGCGAGGATCCGCACTCGCGCCGAACGCGAGGCCTGCCGCCAAGGACCCGCCATTCCTCGATTATCGCGGGGCGGTGCCGCGATGGCACCGTGCGCCGGATGAGCAAGCTCTCATCCGGCGCACGGGTCGAGGCTCAGTTCTTGCTGCCGAAGAGCGGGCGGTAGATGACGCCCGCGATCAGACCGCCGACGAGCGGTGCCACCAGGAACACCCAGAGCTGGGCGAGCGCGTCGGGGCCGCCGAGCACGGCGGTCGCGATGGAACGCGCGGGGTTCACGGAGGAGTTGCTGATCGGGATCATCACGAGGTGCACGAGGGTCAGCGCGAGACCGATCGCGAGCGGGGCGAAGCCCGCCGTCGTGGAGCCGGCCGCGGTCACCCCGAGGATGATGAGCACGAACAGCATGGTCGCGATGATCTCCGCGACGAGCACCGAGCCGAGGCTGAAGCCGAGCGGCGAGTGCGCGTCGTATCCGTTCGAGACGGCACCGAAGTCGAGGCTCTTGCCGCTCAGGATGCCGAACAGGCCGAAGGTGAGCGTGGCCAGCACGCCGCCGACGATCTGCGCGATCCAGTAGGGGAGCACATCCGCCCAGCGTGCGCGGCCCGCGGCAGCGGCGCCGAGCGTGACGGCGGGGTTGAAGTGGCCGCCCGAGATCGAGCCGACCGCGTAGGCGGCGGTCAGCACGGCGAGGCCGACCGCGAGGGCGACCGGAAGGGCACCGTTGTCGGGCGCGAAGAACAGTGCGGCTCCGATGACGCCGAAGACGAGCATGTAGGTGCCGAAGATCTCGGCGATGAGACGACGGGTCAGGGATGCGGGGACAGAGGACTCGGCCATGATGTCCATTCCTTTCGTGGCGGTCGGACGCCTCCAGGCTATCGCCCGCGGCCGACCCGTCTCGAGATCCGGCTACAGCTTTCCCGCGGCCTTGAGCGCGAGGTAATGGTCGGCGAGGGCGGGCGGCAGCTCCTGCGGCGCGCCCGTCACGACGTCGCCGCCGAGTCGGCGGATGGCGGCTGCGACGCGGGTCGCGTCGAGCAGTGCCCGTTCCGCGGACGCTGCCCGGTACACCTCGTCGCTCGCGCCGCGCGCGGATGCCGCGGCCAGCACATCCGGGTCGGTCACCGAGGCGACGACGACCGTGTGGTGCCGGGTGAGCTCGGGCAGCATGGCGAGCAGCGGCTGGGCGGTGCCCGGCGCGTCGATCGTGGTGAGCAGCACGACGAGCGCGCGGTGCGAGGTGATGGAGCGCACGAGCCCCGGCACGCCGTACCAGTCGGGTTCGATGAGCTCCGGTTCGACGGGGGCGAGCACGTCCACCATGCGGGCGAGCAGTTGCGCGCCGGTGGCGCCCTGCACGCGTCCGCGCACCCGGCGGTCGTAGACGGCGAGGTCGACGCGGTCGCCGGCGCGGGTGGCGAGGGCGGCGAGCAGCAGGCTCGCCTCGAAGGCGGTGTCGAGACGCACCTCGTCGGCGATCCGGGCGGCGGCGGAGCGGCCTGAGTCGATGATGATGACGATGCGGCGGTCGCGTTCGGGTCGCCAGGTGCGCACCACGAGCTTCGCGCCTCCGCCGGCCGGGTCCTGCCGCCTCGCGGTGGCGCGCCAGTCGATCGAGCGCACGTCGTCGCCGCGCACGTACTCGCGCAGGCTGTCGAACTCGGTGCCCTGCCCGCGGATGAGCAGGCTCGTGCGCCCGTCGAGCTCACGCAGCCGGGCGATGCGCGAGGGCAGGTGGCGGCGGGAGGTGAACGGCGGCAGCACGCGCAACGCGGCGGGGGCGCGCAGGGTGCGCTGCCGCGAGACGAGGTGCAGCGGGCCGGTGGAGCGCACGGTGACCCCCGATGCGCGCAGCTCGCCGCGGCGGGTGGGGGTGAGCACGGTGCGGATGGCGCGCCGCTCGCCCGCGGGCACGACGAGAGCCTGCCTGGTGGGGCGGGCACCCGCCGAGGGCTGCCAGGCGTCGCGCACCACACCGCGCACGGTGCGGCGGCCCGTGTTGACGAGCAGCAGGGTGGTCTCGACGGGCTCGCCGAGGCGCGAACGGGTCGGCACCTCGCGCGTCACGCGCAACGCCGACAGGGAGCCGGCGAGCAGCAGGTCGAGCACACCGCCGAGCGCGAGCAACGCGATCCAGAGGGCGAGCCCCGGCCAGCCGCCGAGCAGCACGACGGGCACGGCGCCCACCGCGAGCGCCGCCACGAACCATCCCGAGATCGCCATGCCGGGTCAGATGGGGACGCGAACCTGCTGGATGACGGAGCGGAGCACCGCATCCGCCCCCACACCCTCGAGCTCGGCCTCCGGCCGCAGCTGGATGCGGTGGCGCAGCACCGGCAGGGCCATCGCCTGGATGTGGTCCGGCGTGACGCCCGCGGCCCCGGAGAGCCACGCCCAGGCACGGGAGGCCGCGAGCAGCGCGGTCGTGCCGCGCGGGCTCACCCCGAGTCGCACGGAGGGGCTCTGCCGCGTGCCGCGGGCGAGGTCGACGGCGTATCCGAGCACGTCGGCGCTCACCGGCATCCGGGCGACATCCGCCTGGGCCGCCTGCAGGGTCGCCGCGTCGAGCACGGGGGTGACGCCGGCCGCCGCGAGGTCACGCGGGTCGAATCCGCCCGCGTGTCGCACGAGCACCTCGACCTCGGTGTCGCGCGCCGGCAGATCGAGCACGAGCTTCAGCAGGAAGCGGTCGAGCTGGGCCTCGGGCAGCGTGTAGGTGCCCTCGTACTCGATGGGGTTCTGGGTGGCGGCCACCATGAACGGCACGGGAAGCTTGCGGGTGACGCCGTCGGCCGACACCTGCCGTTCCTCCATCGCCTCCAGCAGCGCCGACTGGGTCTTCGGGGGCGTGCGGTTGATCTCGTCGGCGAGCAGGATGTTGGTGAACACCGGTCCTTCGCGGAACTCGAACTCGCCGGTCTTCGGGTCGTAGACGACCGATCCGGTGATGTCGCCTGGCATCAGGTCGGGGGTGAACTGCACGCGGCGGGTCTCGAGCGAGAGCGAACGCGAGAGGGAGCGCACGAGCAGCGTCTTGGCGACACCGGGCACACCCTCCAGGAGCACGTGACCGTTCGCGAGGAGCGCGATGAGCAGGCCCGTGATGGCGCCGTCCTGCCCGACCACCGCCTTGCCCACCTCGTAGCGGACGCGCGAGAGCGCCTCGCGGAGTTCGGATGTGCTGGCCATGTCGTCCATTCTCTGTCGGGGCGGTCGGATGTCGTGTCGGTGAGGTCGTCGTCGGGAGCGGTCAGCGGGGTCGCACCGCGCCGGCCAGCTCCTGCTCGAGCTGGAGCAGGGCGTCGGAGAGGGCGACGAAGCTCCGCTCGTCGCTCGCGGGCGCGCTCTGCAGCAGGAACGCGAGCGTCGCGGGGTCGCGGCCGGTGGTGGCGGCCGTCGCCGCGATGATCTCGGGATCGGATGCCGTGCGCCCGAGCCCGAGGGTGCGGGCGAGCCGCGCGAGGGTGGCGGTGCGCAGCGTGGCGAGCGCGTGGTCGCGGGAGCGTCCGCGTTCGTAGAGGCGGGCGCGGCCCTCCATCGTCTCGCTCGAGCGCACCTCGACGGGGAGGTCCTCGACGACGACAGGCCCCATCCGGCGTCCGCGCCAGACGGCGGCCGCGACGCCGACGAGCAGCAGCAGCACGACGAGCGGGAGGTACCAGTCGGCCTGGTAGGCGGCGAGGCCGTTGGCGTCTTGGAACGCGAGGTCGTCGGCGTCGGGCTGGTACCAGACGAGCCGCGGCTGCTCGCCGAGCAGCCCGAGGGCGAGGGCTGCGTTGCCGCTGCGGGTGATGTTCTCGTTGGTGAGGGCGTCGCCGAGTCCGAGCACGGTGATCCTGCGGCCGTCGCGCTCGAGTTGCACGAGACCGTAACCGGCGGTGGCGGTGCCGAGGCAGCGGACGGCATCCGCGGGTGCCGTGTAGGAGTCGCCGCCCGCGTCGATGCTCTCGGCACGCTGCACGGCGGGAAGATCGCAGTCGGCGTCGAGGGTTCCACCGCCGAACCCGGCGTAGTCGACCGTGGGGGTGAGCTCGGCGAGAGCCACATCGCTGGGCTGCACGAGCACGAGGCGCGACGAGAGCGTCGCGATGCGCTGGTAGGCCTCCTCGGTGAGCACCCACCAGTCGTCGTCGACGACGAGGGTGACCCCTCGACCGTCGCCGACGGCCGCCTCGGTCTGCCCGAATGAGCGGGTGATCTGCACGTCGACGCCCTGCGCACCGAGCACCTGCGCGAGCGCCATCGCCCCGCCCGGGCGCGGGTCGTCGGGGGATCGCAGGTGCTCGCCCGACTGCGCGTCGCGGCCGGCCGCCCACACGATGAGCACGCCGAACACCACGAGCAGCGCGATCGCGATCCCGAGCAGCAGTCGCCCGATCCGTGCGCGCCGGCCGGTGGGGGTGGATGCGGCGGCATCGCCGGCCGGGGTGGGCGCGGCGGGCGCACTGGTCGTGGCGCTCATGCGTCGCGTCCCTCGGCAGATGCGGATGCTTCGACGGGCGCGAACCCGGCCGTCACCGGCGCGAGCTCGGCGGCGTCGAGCCGGGGCCGCGTGTGCTGGATCGCCGTGTCGAGCGCGACGAGGCGCTCGTAGCGCTCCCGGTCGCCCGGGTCGTCGAGGTAGCGGACGGCGTCGAAGTCGGTGGCGGCCTGTTCGAGGGATGCCGCGTGTTCGGGCAGCGGTCCGGCCGCACGCCGGGCCACGTCGTGCGCGGTGCTGCCGGGAACCGTGGTCACGAGGGTGCGTTCGTGGAGGGCGCGGGCGATCGCCCGGAACCGCTCCGCGATCGCCTCGCGCCAACGTCCGGCGCGGGCCGCGGCATCCGCATCCCGCCGCATGGCGGCCGCGTCGCGGTGGTCGTCGGCTTCGAAGAGCTCGTCGCCGCGAGCGAGCGAGCTGCGGGCGCGCAACCGCGGCACCCCGAAGAGCAGGAAGGCGACCACGACGATCGCGATGCCGACGATCACGAGCACGACCACCCAGGCGGGCACGGAGCCCTCACCGCTGAGCGAGTTGATCAGGTCGTTGAACCATTCGTAGAGCTTGCGCAGCCACTCGGGCGTCTCGTTGGAGCTCTGTTGCTCCTGGTAGCGGGACTTCTCGAGCTCCTGCTGGAGCAGGCGGCGCGCGTCGTCACGGTCGGGGCTGACCGGGATGTCGAACGGCAGCGGGCTCATCCCCATGCCGACCCCTGGTGCTCGGTGTCGACCGCGGGGCGGATCTGGCGGGGCGCGACGTCGGCGGGCGGGCGGTACGGGTCGGGCTCGGCGGGATCGAAGCGGGTCGTGGCGCGTCGCTGCTCCATGAAGCGGCCGAGTTCGAGGTCGAGGCCTTCGTGACGCATCCGCAGGTCGAGGTAGAGGATCGCGTCGGTGGAGGTGGTGATGACGAGGCCGATGGCGCCGATGACGGCGGCGACGATCGCGGTGACGATGCTGCCGATGTCGGAGATCGCAAGCGAGTCGCTGATGTCGCCGTTGCCGGCCAGGATGCCGGTGAGCCACTGCACGAGCAACTGTACGGGGATGGCGACGAGCGCGGTCGCCATCCAGATCATCGCCCAGGTGAGGATGCGGATGCCGAACACCCGCCAGAAGTTGCGTCGCGTGAGGCGCCACGAGCGTCGGATGCCGGCACCGAGTCGCAGCCGTTCGATGACGAGCGCGGAGGGCACGACGGCGAGTTTGGTGCCGATCCAGGCGAGCAGCACGCCGACCAGGGGGTAGATGAGGAACCCGGCGACGACGCCTCCGACGGGGTCGTAGGCGGCGACGAGGCCGAGGGCGGCGAGAGCGAGGCCGCCGACGACCGTGGTCGCGAGCACGACGATCACCGTCCAGCCGATGAGCGGTGCGCGGATGCCGCGGGTGCGTCGCCGCAGCCCGCCGGGGGTGAGACGGCGTCCGACGACCGCGTGTGAGATGTCGACGGCCGACACGCCCTGCTGCAGGGCGCCTGCGCCTTGTGCGAAGGCGCGGTCGACGATCCAGCCGAGGGTGCTCGCCCCGAATCCGGCGAGCCACATGGCGGGGCCTGCCGGGCCGATGCTCGACCCGCTCGCCGTGATGAGCGGTGCGATCACGAACAGCCCGAAGGTGGTGCTCGCGAGCATGGCGAGCAGCGAGATGACGATCGCGGGTCCGAGGGTGACGGCCGGGTTGTGGCGCAACGCGCGGAACGAGCCGGCGAGCACCTGCCCGAGGGTCAGCGGCCGCAGCGGCACGAACGGTTCGCGTGCGGGCGGTGTCCACGTCGGGGCGGGGAAGGCCCCGGTGAACTCGGTCACGCGGTCCCCTCTCGTTCACGAGCGCGGCTCACCCCGCGGGTCTCATGTTTCCACATCCGGGTGACATGCGTGTCGGGAGAGTCGGGGGTGGCAGTGAATGTCGGCTATGCGTAAGAATCGCGTCACCGGCGCGGCTTCGCTGTCGGGCCAGCGGGAGGACGCGCTCAAGGAAGCAGGGACTCGGTGTCGTCTACGACTTTTGATGGCGGTGTCGACTGGGGCGGCTACGAGCCGAATCCGGTGGCGCGGGGTGTGCGGCTGGTCAAGCGGCAAGTCAACTTCGTTTGGGAGCAGATGCCGCGGGAGGAGGCGTTGGCGACATATGAGGCGTTGATGTCGGTGCGGGTCGAGCGTTGCGAGATGGTGATCGACCTCGTGCGGCGCCAGGGTTACGAGGCGGGGTTCGAGCTGGACGGGATCGCCGAGTTCAACCGGTTCTTCCTCGACCGGTTGCCGGTGTATCGCGGGGCTGATTTGGTTAACGGAACCGAGCTGATCGGCGACCGGTGGATGTCGGTGATCTGGGATATCGGTCTGCTCATCGGTGAGGCCGCGATCCGTCGCCATCCTGTCCTCCGATGGGAGTTCTACGAGCCGGGGCGGAAGAACATTGTCGGCGCGCATGGCCCCACGATCGTCGCGCGCCCCAAGGGCGATCCGGTGTTTCCGCTCATGTTCCTCGAGGGCTACGCAGTGGCGATCTGCCATCCCGGGACGATCGAGGTCGTGCGGGTGAAGGGCTTCGATGTTCCCCTGGCGCCGCCACCGATCCGCCCCGACCTTTTCCTTATCATCAGCGCAACCGCGGATCGCCGCGTGGAAGAAGACCTGGAAGAAGACGTGTGAGAAGGCACCCCGGCCGCGCTCTCTCAAGACCGGCGTCGCCAACTTCCGCAGCATCGGCCGGCAGCTCGCCTACGACATGGAAGCAATGTCGTAGGACGCGTGGGATATCACCTGGGTCTTCTTGGCGTTGAATCTTCTTGAGGAGGCAGGCATTCCTATTCAGGTGTACTGGCCATGACACAGCACGAAAAGCGCAACCTGAAGTACACGTTTGAGTTTCCCCGGGTGAGTGCGCACAGCGTTGCGGAGTACGTCAGCTGGATCGAGCGTGTCCACCCGGCGCAACTGCAGGATCTGGCCGTGTGGATGCGCGAGCGCAACGGACCCCTGGACGAGATGGACGGAAGCGCGGTCAGCCTGATTGCCCTCTGGAACTGGACGATGGCGGAGTTGAGGGCTGGCCTGCAGGGGGTTCCCTTGAGTGCTCGCCCGTCAAACGCCACGTTCCTTCAGTATTCGAGCGAAGCGGAGGATCTTCCCGCCCGCTTGATGATCGAGTTGATCGGTCACTACGTGTTCGAGGTGCTCAAGAAGGAATACCCGGCGGCGCGGTGGGCCCTGGATCCTCTCACGAAATCGAACTTCTCCTCCTACCAAGAGCCCGGGGTCCTGCTTCCCGACCGGAAGTTCGTCCGGGTGATAGAGATGCAACGGGGGGGCCGAGGAGTTCTGAGGGGTGGTCCCCGCGCCACACGCCCGGACTGGCTTCTTTATGAGATGGAGCGCGGCGGGTGGGTGCGTCCGGTGGGTGAGGTGCGGGGTCGGTCGGTTCTGGCGCCGTTGTTGGAGTTGCCTCGGGTTGGTCTGGATGATCCGGTGCGGCGGGTGCCGTTGGCGACTGCTGTGGGCGTGGTCGATGATGGAAGCTGGTCGATGTCGGATGTCGGTGCCGTTCTCGCCATCGACCCGGACCTCCTTATCGACCCGGACCTCGGCGACGAGTTGACTCGTTGGCCTCCGTTGGACGAAGAGCTCATCGCACGGCACCTCACGGCGAACGGGTGGCGCACCGTTTCGGGCGATCCGATCAGCGCGTCCGTGGTCCGCACGGATGGCGCTTATCTCGTGTGGGGAGAGGGCCAGGTGCAGTTCGAGGTCAACACCGCTGACGGGCGGGCACGTTTCCTCAAGCTCGATGTCATCCGGATCACCGACACCGAATGGGCGGCCGTGCACGCAGGGCTCGAAGACCTCGCAACTCGACTTGGCGGCACTCTCGGAGTGCCCGGAGCACCACCCGAGCCTTGACAGTCCCGTCTTCGCCTGTCGCATCGCCCCCGGGTGAAATCCTCAGACGAAGGGACGGGGGGTTCAGCGGGGCGGCGCAACACCGGAGTCAAGGACTATCTGAAGAACGGAGGATGCGGATGGAGATCCCAGGCGCCAGCCGAGTAAGGAAACGCCGCAGCGCCGCCTGCATCGCGGTCGCAGCGGTGCTGGGCATCATGCTGAGCGGATGCGACAGCGTGAACCAGTTGCAGGGGCCGCTCGCCATCCGTGCACCTGGTGGAGTTGTCGAGGTGGCGATCTGTGCGACGTTGACGGTCAGCAGCGTCTATGCCGAAGCCCGGAACGCTGACGGCCTTGTCGGGTTCTGGGACGCTCGGGGAGAGTGGGCCGTCAGCTCGGGAGACACGGTGTCGACTGACACGCTGGCCGATCGATTCCCGCGGGTGATCGCGGGTGACAACCTGCCGACGGGTGCCTCGACGGTCGCGGTCGTGGTGAAGTCCGCAGATCAACGAGCGCACGGCAACGTCGTCGCCGCGTTCCCACTTGACAACGAGATGGGGCAGAGCACCTGGCTGCATCCCGACGGTTCACGAACCACACGCCCCTGCACCGACGAGTGACGGGGAAGGGCGGCCCCGACGCGTCTCGTGGTTGAGTTGTAGCGCAATGTCGTCGGGGTCCTCGACGGCGACCTCCCGCTCGGCGGGCGGCCGGGTGAGGTTCGGTAGCGGAGCCCGCACCCGACTACTCTGGGCGAAAGCGAATCGGCCCCGCCTCGCGGGGAGACACGGAACGAACGAGGTCCATGAACGCGCGCATTCTCGTGGTCGATGACGACCCCGCGATCGCCGAGATGATCGGCATCATCCTCCGCGGCGAGGGATACGATCCCCTGTTCGCCGCCGACGGCACCTCCGCGATCGACACCTTCCGCAGCGATCGGCCCGACCTCGTGCTGCTCGACCTCATGCTGCCCGGCATGAGCGGCATCGAGGTGTGCCGCACGGTGCGCGCCGAATCGGGCGTTCCGATCATCATGCTCACCGCGAAAGGCGAGCCGACGGATGTCGTGCAGGGCCTCGAATCCGGTGCCGACGACTACATCGTGAAGCCCTTCAACCCCAAGGAGCTCGTCGCCCGCATCCGTGCCCGGCTGCGCCCCGCGCTGCCCGACACCACCGAGCGCATCCAGATCGGCGACCTCGTGATCGACGTCGTCGGCCACGAGGTGCGTCGCGGCGACAACCGCATCAACCTCACCCCGCTCGAGTTCCAGCTGCTGCTCGCGCTCGCCGCGAAACCGCAGCAGGTGTTCACCCGCGAGATGCTGCTCGAACAGGTCTGGGGCTACCACTACAAGGCCGACACGCGCCTCGTGAACGTGCACGTGCAACGCCTCCGCGCCAAGGTCGAGCACGACCCCGACAACCCGCGCATCGTCACCACAGTGCGGGGCGTCGGCTACCGCGCGGGCGCCGTCACCTAGGAGGCTTCCGCGTGCGGTGGGACTGGCGCGCCTGGCGGGAACGCCTGATCCACCTGTGGCGTGGCTCGTTGCAGGTGCGCACGATCGTGCTCACCGTGCTGCTGTCGGCGCTCGCCGTCACCGTGATCGGCATCATCATCTCCTCCTCGGTGCGCAGCAACCTGTTCGATTCGCGACGGGATCAGGTGCTCGCCGAGTCGGGGCGGGCCGCCGAGCAGGCGCAACGGCTGTTCACCAATGCCGCCGAGCTCGGTGACACGAGTGACGTGCAGGCCACCGCGGACTCCGCGCTCGCCGTCGTGCAGCGCGCCTCCACCGCGCGCTACACCGCACTCCTGCGGGCACCGGGGCAAGACATCCCGCGCGTCGTCGCCGACCAAGCCAGCCGCAACTTCGACGATGCCTACGCCTCGCCCGAGCTCCGATCCGCGCTCACCGACTCAGACGGAACCGAGATCGTGTGGCAGTCGGTCGCCGTCACCTCGAACAGCCGGGCCGACCCCGGCCTCACCACCGGCGCCATCCTCGACACCATCACGGCTGGCCGCTACCAGCTCTTCCTCGTCTACGACCTCTCGGATGTGCAGGAGACCCTCGACTTCGTGCAGTCGACCCTGCTGCTCGGCGGCATCGGGCTCGTCATCCTGTTCGGCGGGGTCGCCTACCTCATCCTGCGGCTCGTCGTCGGCCCGGTGCGGGTCGCCGCCGACGTCTCGGAGAAGCTCGCAGCGGGTGACCTCGAAGAGCGCCTGCCGGTCAAGGGTGAAGACGAGCTCGCCACCCTCGCGCGTTCCTTCAACCGGATGGCCGACAGCCTGCAGCGGCAGATCCGCCAACTGGCCGATCTGTCGCGTGTGCAGCAGCGGTTCGTCTCGGATGTCTCGCACGAGCTGCGCACCCCGCTCACCACCATCCGGCTCGCGGGCGATGTGCTCTACGACCAGCGCGACGAGTTCCCGCCGACCACCGCGCGCACCGCCGAACTGCTGCACGCCCAGATCGGACGCTTCGAGGCGATGCTCGCCGACCTGCTCGAGATGAGCCGCTACGACGCGGGTGCCGTGCAGCTCGAGACCGACCCCACCAACCTCGTGCGTCTCGTCGAGGAGTCGATCGCCGCCGTCGAACCGCTGGCGACGGGCAAGGGGAGCGAGATCCGGCTCGTCGCCCCCGGCGGCTACTTCGAGGCCGACGTCGACACCCGTCGCATCCGCCGCATCCTGCAGAACCTGCTCGGCAACGCGATCGACCACGGCGAGGCGAAACCTATCGTGGTCTTCGTCGACTCCGACGAGCAGGCGGTCGCGATCGCCGTGCGCGACTACGGCATCGGGATGAACCCGGCCGATGTCGCCCGCGTGTTCGACCGCTTCTGGCGCGCCGACCCGTCACGCCAGCGCACCACCGGCGGCACCGGTCTCGGCCTCGCCATCTCGCTCGAAGACGCGGCCGTGCACGGCGGCGAGCTGGCCGTCTGGTCGGAGCTCGGCGAGGGCAGCTGCTTCCGCCTCACCCTGCCGCGCCGCAGCGGCGACGAACTCGGTGGCGTCTCCCCGCTCGCCCTCCCGCCCGACACGGAGGTCACGGCATGACCCGCCGGATGCGTCTCCGCGCCGCGCTCGCCGCCGCCCTCGCCGCCGCGGTGCTGCTGGCGGGCTGCGCCGGCATCCCGACGAGCGGCGCCGTCGGCAACGCCCCCATCGACCTCGGCAGCGGCGGCGGCGACATCGTCACGCGTGCCGAAGGGCCCCAGAAGGGCGCGACGCCCCTGCAACTGCTCGCCGGTTTCCTCATCGCGCAACGCGACACCCAGGGCAACTACTCGATCGCACGCGAATACCTGAGCGACGGCCTGCGCACCGACTGGTCGCCCACCGAGCGGGTGCTCGTGAGCGACACCCCCGTCGTGCCGAAGAGCATCGACGACGACACCCTCACGGTCGACGTGAACGTGTCGGCGGTCGTCGGCCCCACCGGCAACTACACCGCGCTCGCCCGCAGCGAGCCGCAGTCGCTCGTCTACGACTTCGAACGCAACACCGCGGGCGAATGGCGCATCTCCAACGCCCCCGCCGGCCTACTGCTCTCGAGCGCCCCCTTCAACCTCAGCTTCGCCCCCTACCCGCTCTACTTCTTCGACCCGTCCGGTGCGTTCCTCGTGCCGGACGTGCGCTGGTTCCCGCACACGACCTCCCGCCCCGACCGCATCGTGAAGGAGCTGCTCGCCGGACCCTCGCCCTGGTACGCGGGCGGCGTGCTCGTGACGGCCTTCCCCACCGGAACCCAGCTCGACGGCGGCGTGACGATCACGCAGGGCACGGCCAGCGTCGACCTCGCGGGTGACATCGCCAACCAGGATCAGGGAACCAGGTGGCGGATGCAGCAGCAGCTCGTCGCGAGCCTCGTCGCCCTCTCCGAGGTGAGCAGCGTGCAGCTCACCGTCGGCGGGTTCCCGGTCGATGTGGGCGACGGGCAGGCTGCGGAGCGTCAGCTCTTCGTGCGCCCCGATCCGCTCGGACTCGCCGCAGGGGGCTTCGGCTACCTGAACGGCACCAACGTCGACCGGATCGCGGGCATCAGCAGCAGGGTGGAGGCGATGGGCGCGGTCGGTGCCACCCTCGCGCGCGACGGTCAGCGGGCGGCCGTGCGCACCGCGGCCGGGGCGTGGCTCGTGTCGGCATCCGGCGGCGAGCCGTTGCGGGTCGACACCCGCGCCGGCCTCGTCGATCCCAGCATCGACGTGCAGGGGTTCGTCTGGTCGGCGATGGCATCCGACCCGGACAGCGTGATCGCGTTCGACACCTCGCAGAAGCCGCACCCGCTGCCCTCGCTCAACCTCGACGGCACGCTCCTGGCGCTCAAGGTGTCGCGCGACGGCAGCCGACTGCTCGTCGCCACCCAGGGGGCTGGCGGCCCCGCGCTGACGGTCGCGGGCATCCTCCGCGACGGCAGCGGGGTGCCGACCGGGTTCGGTGAGCCGCTGTCGATCGCGGTCGGCGCGGGCACCATGATCGATGCGAGCTGGGTCGACGGGTCGACCGTCGCGGTGCTCTCGGGCGACGCGAGCGGCAGCGACATCGACCTGTACCGCATCGGCGGCACCCACGAATCCCTCGGCTCGGTGCCGGGCGGCGTGCAGCTGGTCGGCGGCAATCTCGCCGACGGCATCCGGGTGCGCGACGGCGACGGCACGGTGTGGCGCCGCAACTCGAGCGGCGGCTGGCAGTCGACGGGGATCGTCGCCTCCTTCCTCGGCACGCAGCAGTAGCGTTCTCCACGGATGCCGCCCCGCGCGGCCGGGGCGCCGCCCGGCTGCGCCAGGCTCGGTTCATGCACGGGTGGATCCACGAGCTCCGGGAGGCGCTGCTCGATGCGCTCGCGCTCGTGCTGCCGGTCGCCTGCGCGGGCTGCGGCGTCGAGGGGCGCGAGCTCTGCGCGGTGTGCCACGATCGGCTGGCGCCCGAACCGCTCCGCACGACCGCATCCGGGGACCTTCCCGTGTTCGCCGGGGCGCCCTACCGCGATGAGGTGCAGCGCGTCGTGCTCGCCTACAAGGAGGGGCGCACGGCGCTCGCGCGACCGCTCGCGGCGCTGCTCACCGCGGCGCTTGCGCTCGCCGCGCCCGCATCCGACGTCGAGCTGTGCGCCGTGCCGTCGACCCGAGCCGCCGGCCGGCGTCGCGGGTTCGACCCCGTGCGCCTCGCGCTCGCCCGCGCCGGACGGCACCACGCACGCGTGCTGCGCCCGGCCCGCCCGCACCGCGCGCAGAAGGCTCTCGGCCGCGAGGAGCGCTCGCGCAACCTGCGCGGCGCGCACCGTGCGCGGGTGCGCCTCGACGGGCGACGGTTCCTGCTCGTCGACGATGTCGTCACGACGGGGGCCACCCTGGCGGAGGCGGCCCGCGCCATCCGCGAGGCCGGCGGCGACGTCGTCGGGGCCGTCGTGATCGCCGCGACGCCGCTGCGATCCGCGCGCGGGGCGGCTCACACCCGACCCTCAGCGAAAGCCGGGTGACAACGCGGGGCGCCCCGACTACGGTGGGCGAAAAGGCGCGAAGGGAACGACCGCCTGATCTAGGCGGCACTTCACACCGGATCAGGGAGGTCGCCATGGATGTCACCATCACCGGACGCAACGTAGGGATCCCCGATCGGTTCGAGGAATACGTCACCGAGAAGACCGACAAGGTCGAGCACCTCGCGCCGCGTGCCCTCGCCCTCGAGATCAAGCTGTGCCGCCACCACGAGACCAACGGATCCTCGGGCGACGACCGCGTCGAGCTGACGCTCATCGGCCCCGGCCCGATCGTGCGCGCCGAAGCGGGAGCCGGTGACAAGTACGCCGCGTTCGACGCCGCCTACGACAAGCTCGTGGAGCGCATCCGGCAGGCGAAGGACCGCAAGAAGGTGCACCGTGGCCAGCGCCGCCCCACCTCGCTGCGCGAGGCGGCCGCCGACGGGTTCAGCCAGGTCGCGGTGGCTGCGGCCCCCGCCGACGTCATCGAGCAGGTCTCGACCGGCTCGATCCCCGTGGTCGACGAGGAGGCGGCGGAGGACTGGAGCCCGGTCGTCATCCGCGAGAAGGAGTTCCCCGCCGAGCTCATGACCGCGGAAGACGCCGTGGACCGGATGGAGCTCGTCGGTCACGACTTCTTCCTCTTCATCGATGCGCGCACCGACAAGCCGAGCGTCGTCTACCGCCGCAAGGGCTGGGACTACGGCGTGATCACCCTCGACACGGAGGTCGCGGCGCTCGCCGACGCCCGCTGAGAGGTCGAGGCCCACGGAGGCGGTCGAGGAGCGCTGCACAGCGGCGCTCCTCGAAACCGCCGAAACCGGCCCTCGCACACAGTGTTCCCAGCCCCAACCCGGCTAGGCTGTCGGGGTCATGGGCGCTTGTGCGCGCCCGGAACCCGGACAGGAGGCCATTCGTGGCGAACGTTGTCGAGAGAGTGCTGCGCGTCGGCGAGGGTCGCACCCTGCGGCGGCTCACAGCCCAGGCGAACGCCGTCAGCGAGCTCGAGGATGCCTTCTCCGAGTTGAGCGACGAGGAACTGCGTGCCGAGACGGCCGAGTTCCGTGAGCGCTACGCGAACGGTGAGAGCCTCGACGACCTGCTGCCGGAGGCCTTCGCCGCCGTGCGCGAAGCAGGCAAGCGCACCCTCGGCCTCCGCCACTTCGACGTGCAGATCATGGGCGGCGCGGCCCTCCACCTCGGCAACATCGCCGAGATGAAGACCGGTGAGGGCAAGACCCTCGTCGCGACCACCGCCGCCTACCTGAACGCCATCCCGGCGCGCGGCGTGCACGTCGTCACCGTCAACGACTACCTCGCCAGCTACCAGTCCGAGCTGATGGGCCGCGTGTTCCGTGCGCTCGGGATGACGACGGGCTGCATCCTCTCCGGTCAGACCCCGGCCGAGCGGCGCGAGCAGTACGCGGCCGACATCACCTACGGCACCAACAACGAGTTCGGCTTCGACTACCTGCGCGACAACATGGCGTGGCAGGCATCCGACATGGTGCAGCGCGGTCACTTCTTCGCGATCGTCGACGAGGTCGACTCGATCCTCATCGACGAGGCCCGCACCCCGCTCATCATCTCCGGCCCCTCATCGGGCGAGGCGAACCGCTGGTTCGGCGAGTTCGCGAGCATCGCCAAGCGTCTCGTCGAAGACGAGGACTACGAGGTCGACGAGAAGAAGCGCACCGTCGGCGTGCTCGAACCCGGCATCGAGAAGGTCGAGGACTACCTCGGCATCGACAACCTCTACGAGTCGGCCAACACCCCCCTCATCTCCTTCCTCAACAACTCCATCAAGGCGCGCGCCCTGTTCAAGCGCGACAAGGACTACGTCGTGATGAACGGCGAGGTGCTCATCGTCGACGAACACACCGGCCGCATCCTCGTCGGGCGTCGCTACAACGAGGGCATCCACCAGGCGATCGAGGCGAAGGAGGGGGTGCAGATCAAGGCGGAGAACCAGACCCTGGCGACCGTCACGCTGCAGAACTACTTCCGCCTCTACCAGAAGCTCTCCGGCATGACCGGAACCGCCGAGACCGAGGCGGCCGAGTTCATGTCCACCTACAAGCTCGGCGTCGTGCCCATCCCGACCAACCGGCCCATGGTGCGCAAAGACCAGGCCGACCTGATCTACAAGAACGAGACCGTCAAGTTCGAGCAGGTCGTCGAAGACATCGTCGAACGCCACCGCACCGGCCAGCCGGTGCTCGTCGGCACCACGAGCGTCGAGAAGAGCGAATACCTCTCGCGGATGCTCGCGAAGCGCGGCGTGAAGCACGAGGTGCTGAACGCGAAGAACCACGCGCGCGAGGCCGCCATCATCGCCCAGGCGGGCCAGCTGAACGCCGTCACCGTCGCCACCAACATGGCCGGGCGTGGAACCGACATCATGCTCGGCGGCAACGCCGAGTTCCTCGCGGTCGCCGAGATGAACAACCGCGGCCTCAGCCCCGTCGACACCCCCGACGAGTACGAGCAGGAGTGGGACGCCGTCTTCACCGCCGTCAAGGAGCGGGTCGAGACGGATGCCGAGAAGGTGCGCGACGCCGGCGGACTCTACGTGCTCGGCACCGAGCGCCACGAATCCCGCCGCATCGACAACCAGCTCCGCGGGCGTTCCGGCCGTCAGGGCGACCCCGGTGAGAGCCGCTTCTACCTCTCGCTGCAGGACGACCTCATGCGCCTGTTCAACACGGGTGCCGCCGAGATGCTGATGCGCGGCGCGCCCGACGACCTGCCGATCGAGTCCAAGGCCGTCTCCCGCGCCATCCGCTCCGCCCAGTCGCAGGTCGAGTCGCGCAACGCCGAGATCCGCAAGAACGTGCTCAAGTACGACGACGTGCTCAACCGCCAGCGCGAGGCGATCTACTCCGATCGTCGCCACATCCTCGAGGGCGACGACCTGAACGACCGCGTGCAGAAGTTCCTCACCGACGTCATCACCGACATCGTCGACGAGCACACCGCAGAAGGCGCCAGCGACGACTGGGACCTCGAGGCGCTGTGGACCCAGCTGAAGACGCTCTACCCGGTGTCGATCACGATCGATGAGGTGCTCGCCGAATCCGGCAGCAAGGGCAGCCTCCGCGTCAAGGCGCTCAAGGAGGAGGCGCTGTCGGATGCGCGCATCGCCTACCAGCGCCGCGAGGACCAGCTCGGCGAGGCCGCCACGCGCGAGCTCGAGCGCCGCGTCGTGCTGTCGGTCATCGACCGGCGCTGGCGCGACCACCTCTACGAGATGGACTACCTGAAAGACGGCATCGGCCTGCGTGCCATGGCGCAGCGCGACCCGCTCGTCGAGTACCAGCGCGAAGGCTATGCGCTCTACCAGTCGATGATGGACGCCATCCGCGAAGAGTCGGTCGGCTTCCTCTACAACCTCGAGGTGGAGGTCACGAGCGGCGACGGGCAGGCGCACGTCGCCGCGAAGGGGCTCGGCGCCTCGTCGGCGCCGCAGCAGGGCCTCAGCTACTCGGCCCCCAGCGACGACGCCTCGGGCGAGGTCGAGGTGCGCAACCAGCGCGGCCAGGTGGAGCGCGCGGCGACCGCCCGCGCCCAGCAGGCCGCCGCCCGCCAGGTGACGGCGCAGGCGCAGCAGGCGTCGCAGGGCGGGGGCGAGCGCGGTGCGTTCGGTCAGCGGATCGACGACGAGGGCGGTGCGCCGCAGCAGGCGCCGCTCAACCGCGCGCAGCGCCGCGCCCAGGACCGCAAGCGCTGAACACCGCCTGCGGCGACTTCCGCTGGTTGAGTAGCGGCGCGCGCTGGGCGCGTCGCGTATCGAAACCCCCCGCACGCGTGCCGCGTGAGCCGCAGCCGCCCTACAGCACCGTGATCGCGGTCGCCCGCCAGCGACGGTCGAAACCCTCGAGCCGGATGGCGACCGCGCGCGTCCGGGCACGTCCCCGCACGATCACCACGGCCTCCACCACTCCGTCGCGCGGCTCGCAGATGCTGACCGTGCCGAGGGTGAAGAGCGGACGCGTCGTCGGCCTCCGCGCCGCCTGACGTGCCTGCGCCGAGATGACGACCCGCTTCAGCAGGGTCGTGTAGACGGTGTCGTCGACCCATCTCGCGATCTGCTCCAGGTCGCGCGCCCCGGCGATGATCTCGATGACGCAGCGCGTGAGGTTCTCGACGAGGGGGCGCGGGTCGGGCAGGTCGTGCCGCGAGGAGGGCTGACGTCCGAACAGCTCATCGTCTTCGCCGAGCGGGGGGAGCGCGCGGGCGGCGTTTCCCTCCGTCATCGGCAACTCGCTCGCGCTCATCGCATCCCCATCGTCGGCCCCCACGGGGCGACCGCCCCGTCTGCCCCCATCTGGGGGACACGCACACCCTTGCACATGACGCTTTCTCGTGTCGAGATGTCTCGCCATCCTGTGGAGAACTGTGACGGCGCACCCGCTCGCACCGGTACCGTCGCGGCGTGCGCTGGGATGAACTGTTCGCCGACATCGAGAGCCAGCTCGAGCACGAGCTCGACGCGGAGGCGCAGGTGCTGGCCGCGGAAGAGGAACGCCTGCGGCTCGCGCGGCTGGGGATGCGCGAGCGCCTGCTCGCGATGGGTCGCGGTGCGGAACCCGTCACCCTCGTGCTCGCGGACGGCGAGACCCTCGCGCTGCGGGTGGGGTCCGCGGGCCGCGACTGGATCGCCGGCGAGATCGACCTCGGCAGGCGCCGCCACCTCGTCGTCGTGCCCCTCGCATCCGTCTCCGCCGCGCTGCCCGGCCACGGCCAGCTCGAGCTCGGTCTCGCCGCGCAGGAGAGCGACCCCGTGCCCGACCTCGCGGGGCGGCTCGGCCTCGCCTTCGTGCTGCGGGATCTGTGCCGCCGCCGGGTCGGCGTCGAGCTGAGCACCCGTGCCGGCCGGGTGCACGGCACCCTCGACCGGGTGGGACGCGACCACCTGGATCTCGCCGAGCACGAGGCGGGCGAGCCGCGACGGGATCGGGTGGTGCGCCGGGTGCGGATCGTGCCGTTCGAGGCGATCCTGCGCATCCGCGCCTGAACGCACCGCCGTGCCGGGCATCCGGTGCCGGCCTCAGTCGAGGCGGGGTGCCTCGGCGAACAGCTCGGGCAGCTCGGCGAACGCGGACTGGTTCCAGAGCTGCCGCCGCCGCTCCTCCTCGTAGCGCGCGGCGATGTACGCCTCGAGCACGTTCCGTTCGATGCGCCACTGCCCGTGGGCCCCGAGCTTGATCGCCGGCAGCTCGCCGCTGCGCACGAGCGCGTAGGTCTGGCCCGCCGAGATGTTGAGGATCTCGGCGGTGTCGGTGATCGTGAGGAAGCGCCCCAACTCGGCCCCGGCATCCGCTGTCATGGCCCGATTATGCGCCGCGCGCGGGCCCCGCGTGCGGGCCGAGCGCCCGCCTGTGGATAACTCGCTCGGGGAACGCTCCCGACGGTGCACGATGGGCACGCCGCACCGGGAGCGTTCCGGTGCGGCGGAAGGGGATGACTCGTGGACGCACCCGCATCCGCACGCCGCCGCGGCGTTCTCGACGTGCGACTGCTCATCGGCCTGGGACTCGTGGCGGCATCCGTCGCGGGTGTCGTGGCGCTCGTCGGGGCCGTCGACGCCCGCACGACGGTCTACGCCGCCGCGACCACCCTCAGCCCGGGCGACCGTGTCGAGCGCACCGACCTCGTCGAGCGCTCGGTCTCGCTCGACGGTGCCGACACGCTCTACCTGCGCCCCGAGGAGGTGCCCGACGACGGTCTCGTCATGCTGCAGGCGGTGCGCGGCGGCGAGCTGGTGCCGCGTGCCGCACTCGGCGACGCATCCGGGGTGAACTCCACCGCGCTCGTGCTCGAGCTCGACGGCCCGCCGAGCTCGGCCGTGCGCCCCGGCGCGCGCGTCGACGTCTGGGCCTCGCCCGCCGACGCCGACGGACGAGGCTTCGGCGCGCCCCTCGTGCTCGTCGCGGATGCCGTGGTGGTTCGCCTGCTCGAGGACGACGGCCTGGTGTCCGCGGGTACAGGGGGTGCGGTCGAGGTGCTCGTGCCGCGGGGCCGCGTGGCGCGGGTGCTGCAGGCGCAGGCGGCAGGCGACGCGCTCGCGGTGGTGCCCGCCGGACTCGGGCTGGGCGGCTGAGGGTGCGCGTCGCGCTCGCCCTCCCGCTGGACGCCGAGCGGCGGCTCGCCGACTCGGCCGCCTACCACGGGCACGAGGTGGCGGCGCGCTGCTCGGGGGGCGACGAGCTGGCCCTCCGGCTCGCCCAGCTGCCGATCGAGCTCGCGGTCGTCGCCGCGACACCCGAGCACCTCACGGCGCGGCTCATCGAGTCCGCCGACCTGCTGGGCGTGCGGATGCTCGTGGTCGCCGACGACGCCGAACAGGCCAGGCATGCGAGCAGGGTGGGCATCATCGACGCCGTGCCCGGACCGGCCGACTGGGGGCTGCTCGACGGCTCGCCCGTGGCACCCGCCGAGCCCGAGGACGACCAGCCCGCGCCCCCGGCTCTCGGCACGGCCGATCCGCGACGCCCCGGAACGGTCGTCGCCGTGTGGGGACCGCACGGCGCCCCCGGCCGCACGAGCGTCGCCATCGCGCTCGCGGCCGAGTTCGCCGCCAGGGGCCTGCGCACCGTGCTCGCCGACGCCGACACTCATGCGGCATCCGTCGCCCCCGCGCTCGGACTGCTGGATGAGGCGCCCGGCTTCGCCGCCGCGTGCCGGCTCGCGGGGGTCGGCGGGCTCGACGAGGCGCAACTGGAACGGCTCGCGGTGGTGCCGCGCGGCTGCCGGCATCCGTTCCGGGTGC
This sequence comes from Leifsonia xyli, assembly GCA_003243275.1. Taxonomy (GTDB): domain Bacteria; phylum Actinomycetota; class Actinomycetes; order Actinomycetales; family Microbacteriaceae; genus Homoserinibacter. The sequence continues at coordinate 350,713 of QFQR01000003.1, forward strand.
TGACCGGGATCGGCCGTGCGGCGCGTTGGCCCGAGCTCGGGCAGGAGCGGGTCGCCGGTGCCCTCGCCGCCCTCCGCGGCTACTGCGAGGTGCTCGTCGTCGACATCGCCGCGAGCCTCGAGCAGGACGACGAGCTCGCGAGCGACGTCGCGACCCCGCGTCGCAACGCCGCAGGGCTCGAGGTGCTCCGTCAGGCCGATCGTGTCGTGGCGCTCGCGGCCGCCGACCCGGTCGGCGTTCCTCGCTTCCTGCGCGGTCACGCCGAGCTGATCGACCTCGTCGAGCCGCACCGGATCACGGTCGTCGCGACGAAGGTGCGCTCCGGGGCGATCGGGGTGAACCCGGGCGGGCAGGTGCGGCAGACCCTCGCCCGCTTCGGCGGTATCGAGGATGCCGCGCTCGTGCCCTGGGATCCGGCCGCCTTCGACGCCGCCGTGCTCGGCGGACGCCCCCTCGCGGATGCCGCGCCGCGTTCGCCCGCGCGCGCCGCCATCCGGGAACTCGCCGAGCGGCTGTTGCCGACGGCCCCCGCTGCCGGCGCAGGCGCGCGGCGGCGGCTCGGGCGGCGGCTAGCCTAGGAGCGTGTCGACCCTCTCCGAGATCATGCTCGCGCACGGCCTCTCGACGGAAGCCGATGTCGAGTGGCTGCACCTGCTCGCGGCCGACGGGCAGCTGCTGGCCGATCTCGCCTTCGCCGACATCGTGCTCTGGGTGCCGACCACGACCGGGAGTTTCGTGGCGGTCGCCCACTCGCGTCCCTCGTCGGCCGCGACGCTCTTCTATCGCGACTTCGTCGGGCAGCAGATCAAGCCGGAGTGGCGCGACCAGGTGCGGCAGGCCTTCGACGAGGTGCGGATCGTCGACACCTCGGCACCGGACTGGTACGAGGAGACCCCGACCAGGGTGCGCGCGGTCCCGGTGCTGCGCCGACTCTCGCCGAGCGGGGCGGCCACCACGGCGACTCCCATCGCCGTGCTCACCCGGCACTCCAACCTGTCGGAGGCGCGCACCCCCGGCCGCCAGGAGCTCACCTTCAACCAGTGCGCCGACGAGCTGTTCGGCATGATCGCATCCGGCGACTTCCCCGACCTCGGCGCACCGACCCTGCCGCGACGCGGGGCCCCCCGCGCATCCGACGGTCTGCTGCGGCTCGACGTCGACGGCATCGTGACCTTCGCGAGCCCCAACGGCCTCTCGGCGTTCAACCGGATGGGGTTCGCGGGCGAGCTGGAGGGGGAGTCGCTCGCCGAGGTGGCGACCGGCCTGCTCTCCGGCAAGCTCACGGTCGACGAGTCGCTGCCGCTCGTCGTGACCGGGCGGGCGCCGTGGCGCACCGACATCGAGGCGCGCGGGGTGACGGTGACGCTGCGCACCATCCCGCTGCGGCACCGCGGCGACCGGGTCGGGGCGATCGTGCTGGTGCGCGATGTGACCGAGTCGCGGCACCAGGAGCAGGAGCTCATCACCAAGGATGCGACGATCCGCGAGATCCACCACCGGGTGAAGAACAACCTTCAGACCGTCGCCTCGCTGCTGCGCATCCAGAGCCGGCGCACCCACAACGACGTCGCCCGCGAGGCGCTCACCCAGGCGATGCGGCGGGTCACCGCGATCGCCGTGGTGCACGACACGCTCTCGGAGGGCCTCAGCCAGAACGTCGACTTCGACGACGTGTTCGATCGCGTGCTGCTGCTGATCGCGGAGGTCGCCTCCAGCCACAACACGACGGTGCGGCCCACCAAGACCGGGTCGTTCGGCACCCTGCCGTCGGAGTACGCGACGCCGCTCGCGCTTGCGCTCACGGAGCTCGTCACCAACGCGGTCGAGCACGGGCTCGCCGACCGCGACGGCGAGGTCGTCATCTCCGCCAAGCGCAAGAACGAACAGCTCTCGGTGCGGGTGCGCGACAACGGGGTCGGCCTGCCGGAAGGCAAGGTCGGATCGGGGCTCGGAACGCAGATCGTGCGCACCCTCATCCAGGGCGAACTGGGTGGAACGATCGACTGGCACACGCTCGAGGGCGAGGGCACCGAGGTCACCATCGGGGTGCCGCTGCACTACCTCACGCAGCGCGGCTGAGGGCGCGCGGTCGGCGGCCGGAGGTCAGCTGGCGCGGCGGGCGCGAGCGGCGCGGCGCTTCAAGGCGCGGCGCTCGTCTTCGCTGAGGCCACCCCAGACGCCCGAGTCCTGGTTGGTCTCGAGGGCGTACTGCAGGCACTGCTCAGACACCGTGCAGCGGCCGCAGACGCTCTTCGCCTTCTCGATCTGGTCGACGGCAGGTCCCGTGTTGCCGACCGGGAAGAAAAGCTCCGGGTCGACGGTGAGGCAGGCGGCCTTGTCACGCCAGTCCATCTTGAGGTGCTCCATTCGTGTTGCTGTTGACGCTGTCACGGATCCGTTTCCGGGTTCCGGGCATGGCTGAAGAGGGTCCGAATGTGGCGGGGGAATTGTCGACTCGGACGCACTCACCGCGTTGTGAGCGTCACATCAACCGTCAACACTGTTTCATACTTGTTACGCCTAATCAATAGCCTCGGGATGGGATCTCGCTGTGAAAAACCGGGCCCGTCCGGGCGTCTTCTGGGGTCTTGCGGCCCTGTTGGTGCTGGAGCTCGCGGCGGTCGTCGTCGTCGCTCTCGTGCTGCTGTTCGACCTCGTGACGGCCGAGCCCGCGTCGCTCGCGACGGCGGTTGCGCTGACCGTGCTGGTGCTCATCGCGGTGGGCTGGATGGCGGCCACGGTGGTCGGACTGTTCCGCGGTCAGGCGTGGGTGCGTGCCTCGGCGATCGTCTGGCAGGTGCTGCAGTTCGCGATCGGGCTGGGGGCGCTGCAGGGCACCTTCGCGCAGCCGGTCTGGGGGTGGCCGCTCGTCACCGTCTCGGTGCTGACCTTCCTGCTGCTCTTCGTGCCCGCGGTGGTGCGGGCCACCCAGGGGCGCGCTGCTCGCGACGAGTAGCAGCCCCTGAGTGGTCGGTTTCTGGCCTCAAACCGCCGGTTTGAGACCAGAAACCGACCACTCAGCGAGGGTGGGCTCAGCGAGGGGGGCGTGAGCTCAGCTGCGCGGGGCGGCCGCCCGCTCGAGGGCGTCGCGCACCGCGACGACCGCGGGGTGGGAGGCGGAGGCGAGGCGCGTCGAGGTGAACACGGTGCGTCGCGGGTCGCCCTCGAGTTCGATGAGGTCGACGGTCGGCTCGGCACCCTGCCAGATGAGGTCGGGCAGCAGCGCGACCGCGTGACCGGTCTGGATGAGCCGCACGTGCGCCTGCAGGTCGGCCGTCTCGAACCGCAGTTGCGGCTCGAATCCGGCCCGGCGGCAGGCCTGCTCGGCCCAGTGCCGTGACGCGGCCCCGTGCGGCTCCATGACCCACGGCGCGTCCCGCGCATCCCGGATGTCGCGGATCGCGAACCGCCCGGCGCCCCCCGGCGGCACCGCGAGCCGGATGGCGTCGGTCGTGAGCGGGCGTCGGTCAAGCCCCGCGAGCTGGGGCGTGGCGTGGCCGGGGTACTCCTCGGCGATCACGAGGTCGAAGTCGCGCGCGAAGGTCTCGTGCAGCGCCGTCTCGGGTTCGCGCTGGGTGACGACCGTCGTGAGTGCGGGGTGCTCGCGCTCGAGAACATCCAGCGCGGCGGGCAGCAGCGCGAGCGCGACCGACTGGAAGATCGCGATCCGGATGACGCCGGTCGCCTGTTCGAGGGATGCCGCGAGCTCGGTGTCGGCGCGTTCGAGCGCGGCCAGGATCTCCTCGGTGCGCTCGACCAGGATCTCGGCCTGCGGGGTGAGGTGCAGGCGGCGCCCGGCGCGGCGCAGCAGCGGGACGCCCGCCTCGCGTTCGAGCTGCGCGAGCTGCTGCGAGACCGCCGAGGGGGTCTGGTGCAGGGCCGTGGCGACGGCGGCGATCGTGCCCCGCAGCGCGAACTCGCGCAGCAGGGTGAGGCGACGGACGTCGAGCATGCCTTCAAACCTTAAGCAAGAGTGATGAGTATTGCGAAGAATTGGTTGCTTTACCTTACGCGATGGGCGCCCGCATACTGCTCCCGTGACCCCATCGAAGCCCGTCGCGCCCGCATCCGTCGCGTCCGCATCCGCCGCCGCCGCATCCGCCGAGGAACGTGAGGCGATGGCCGACGCCGTCGTCGCCCAGGTGCGTCGCTGGCTCGAGGTGGCCGCCGAACTGCCCGTCGACTCCTCCGCGAAGAACCTCGCGGGGCTGCTGCAAGACCCCGACGGACTCGACTTCGCGGTCGGCTTCGTCGACGGCGTCATCCGTCCGGAAGACACCCGGGTCGCCGCCCGTACCTTCGCGCGGCTCGCGAAGCGCCCGCCGCGCTTCCTCGCCTGGCCGCTGCGTGCGGCGCTCCGCCTCGGCGGGCTCGTCGCGCCGATCCTGCCCGGTGTCGTCGTGCCGATCGCCCGGAAGGTGCTGCGCGGCATGGTCGCCCACCTCGTGATCGATGCGAACGACCCCGGCCTCGGCCGCGCGCTCCGCGGCATCCGGGAGCGGGGAGCCCGGCCCAACGTCAACCTGCTCGGCGAGGCGGTGCTCGGCGCCCACGAGGCGAACCGGCGCCTCGACGGCACCCGGCGGCTGCTCGCCCGCGACGACGTCGACTACGTCTCGATCAAGGTGTCGGCCACCGTCGCCCCGCACTCGCCGTGGGCCTTCGACGAGGCCGTCGACGACATCGTCGAGGCGCTCACGCCGCTCTTCACCCAGGCGGCGGAGGCGACGCCGGCGAAGTTCGTGAACCTCGACATGGAGGAGTACAAAGACCTCGACCTGACGATCGCGGTCTTCCAGCGGCTCCTCGACCAGCCCGCTCTGCGCGACCTCGAGGCGGGCATCGTGCTGCAGGCCTACCTGCCGGATGCGCTCGGTGCCTACCTGCGGCTGCGCGACTGGGCGCGGGAACGCCGCGCGGCGGGCGGCGCGGGCATCAAGGTGCGGCTCGTGAAGGGCGCCAACCTGCCGATGGAGCGCGTCGACGCCTCCCTGCACGACTGGCCGCTCGCCACCTGGCACAGCAAGCAGGCCTCCGACACCAACTACAAGCGGGTGCTGGAGGTGGCGCTGCGTCCCGAGAACGTCGCGGATGTGCGTCTCGGCGTCGCCGGGCACAACCTGTTCGATCTCGCCTACGCGCGCCTGCTCGCCGCCTCGCGCGGCGTGGAGAGCGCGATGGAGATCGAGATGCTGCTCGGCATGGCGCCCGCGCAGGCGGAGGCGGTGCGAAGGGAGGTCGGCGCTCTGCTGCTGTACACGCCGGTCGTCGCGGCATCCGACTTCGACTCGGCGATCGCCTACCTGATCCGGCGGCTCGAGGAGGGTGCGAGCCAGGACAACTTCATGTCGGCCGTGTTCGAGCTCGCGAGCTCGGAGCAGCTCTTCGCCCGCGAGCGCGACCGCTTCCTCGCCTCGCTCGCCGACGTCGACGACGCGGTGCCGCCACCGCACCGCGTGCAGGACCGCACGGCGGCGCCCGCCCCGCGCGAGCCTACCTTCCACAACGCGCCCGACACCGACCCCGCCGTCGCGGCCAACCGCGGATGGGCGCGCGCCGCCCTCGAGCGCTCCCGCGAGACCCAGCTCGGGGCCGCCACGGTCGCGGCGTCGACGATCCCGGATGCCGCGGGCGTCGACCGCGTGCTCGGAACCGCGCTCGCCGCATCCGCGCCGTGGGCCGCGCGCGGTGCCGCCGAGCGCGCCGCCATCCTGCACCGGGCGGGCGAACTGCTCGAGGAGCGCCGCGGTTCCTTCGTCGAGATCATGGCGGCGGAGGGCGGCAAGACGGTCGACCAGTCCGACCCCGAGGTGTCGGAGGCGATCGACTTCGCCCACTACTACGCCGAGCGCTCGCTCGAGCTCGAGCAGCTCGACGGGGCGGAGTTCGTGCCCGCGAAGGTCACCCTCGTCGTGCCGCCGTGGAACTTCCCGCTCGCGATCCCGGGCGGATCGACGCTCTCGGCGCTCGCATCCGGGTCAGCGGTCGTCTTCAAGCCTGCCCGGCGCACCGCGCGCACGGCGGCCGTGCTCGCCGAGGCGTTGTGGGATGCCGGGGTGCCGCGCGAGGTGCTGCAGTTCGTGGTGCTGGGGGAGTCGTGGCTCGGTGAGACGCTCATCGGCGACGAGCGCGTCGACCAGGTGATCCTCACCGGCGGCTACGAGACCGCGGAGCTGTTCCGCACCTTCCGGCCGGGCGTCAAGCTGCTCGCCGAGACGAGCGGCAAGAACTCGATCATCGTGACGCCGTCCGCCGACCTCGACCTCGCGGTGCGCGACGTCGCGTACTCGGCCTTCGGGCACGCGGGCCAGAAGTGCTCGGCCGCATCCCTCGTGATCCTCGTCGGCTCGGTCGCGAGCTCGCGGCGCTTCCGCGAGCAGCTGCTCGACGCGGTGCGCTCGATGACGGTCGGCGAGGCGGCCGACCCGGCGAGCCGGATGGGGCCGATCATCGCCCCCGCCGACGGCAAGCTGCTCGACGCGCTCACCCGCCTCGCCCCCGGCGAGAGCTGGCTGCTGGAGCCGCGCAAGCTCGATGCGGAGGGACGGATGTGGAGCCCCGGCATCAAGACCGGCGTGCGCCCCGGATCGGAGTTCCACCTCACCGAGTACTTCGGGCCGGTGCTCGGCATCATGCACGCCGCGAGCCTCGACGAGGCGCTCGCACTGCAGAACGCGGTCGATTATGGCCTCACCGCGGGGCTGCACTCGCTCGACGCGGGCGAGATCGCGCACTGGGTCGACACGGTCGAGGCGGGCAACCTCTACGTGAACCGCGGCACGACGGGCGCGATCGTGCAGCGCCAGCCCTTCGGCGGCTGGAAGCGTTCGGTGGTCGGCCCCGGCGCGAAGGCGGGCGGGCCGAACTACCTGCTCGGACTCGGCACGGTGCGGCCGGTTCCGGCTCTCGACGCGGATCCGGCGCTCGACCCGATCGCTGAGCGCATCGTCTCGGTGTTCGGCGCGCGCGGTCCCGAGGTGCGTCAAACGCTGCAGCGTTCGGCCGCGAGCGACCGCCGCGCCTGGGACGCCGAGTTCGGCACCGTGCGCGACGTCACGGGACTCGCCGCCGAGCGCAACGCCTTCCGCTACCGGACTTCGCCCGTGGTGGTGCGGGCGGAGTCCGGTGCGGATCCCGTCGAGGTGGCGCGGGTCGTGCTCGCGGGCCTGGTGAGCGGTTCGCCGGTGGTGGTGTCGGCGGCGACCGCGTTCTCGCCGTCGGAGGAGGCCGCCCTACGGGCGGGCGGGGTCGAGCTGCGCACCGAGGATGCGGCGGCGTTCCACCGTGCGGCGGGCGAGCTTCGCGACATCCGCATCCGCCTGCTCGGGGCGCGTGCCGAAGAGCTGCTGACCGCGCTCGGGGGTCGACCGGATGTGGCCGTCTACGACGGCCCGGTCACGGAGTCCGGTCGCGTCGAGTTGCTGCCGTTCCTGCGTGAGCAGGCCGTCTCGATCACGGCCCACCGCTTCGGCACCCCGAGTGCCCTCGTCGACGCCCTCCCGCTCGTCGGGTAGCGCGCGGGGATCTCGATACACCGCGCTGCGCGCGGCACTCGATCAGCGAGGGGCGGCACTCCCGCCGGTTGAGGAGCGCGCCGCCGCGCAGCACTCGATCAGCGAGGGGCGGCGAGCCCCAGCCGCTTCCGCAGCATCGCCACGTGGCCCGTCGCCTTGATGTTGTAGAACGCGCGCTCGATGACGCCCGCCGCGTCGATCACGAACGTCGCCCGGATGACGCCCTGCACCGTCCGTCCGTACAGCTGCTTCTCGCCGAAGGTGCCGTACAGCCCGTGCGCGATCCGCTCGGGGTCGGCCAGCAGCGGGAAGTCGAGGTGCTCCTCGCGCGCCATCTTCGCGATCGCGGGCACCTCATCCCGCGACACCCCCACCACCCGGTACCCCTCAGCCGTGAAGTCGCCGAGCCGGTCGCGGAAGTCGCACGCCTGACCGGTGCACGCGGGCGTTCCGGCCTCGCCGTAGAAGTACAGGATGACCTTCCCGCCCCGCAGCCGCGAGAGCGTGAACGGCTCCCCGTGCTGATCGAGGAGGGTGAAGTCGGGGGCGAGCGTGCCCTCCTCGAGTCGGATCGGGGCGGATGCGGATGCGGGCGTCGGTGCGGATGAAGTCATGTCGCGGTCATGCTATCTTTGTTCTTCGGCCCGCTCGTTCGGGCCATGCACCTCTAGCTCAATTGGCAGAGCAACTGACTCTTAATCAGTGGGTTCCGGGTTCAAGTCCCGGGGGGTGTACTGCTCACTCCCGTTGGGAGCGGAGAAGTAGAAGCCGGGATCCCCGCCGTCTGGCGGGACCCGGCTTTCGCGCATCCTGGAGCATCCGCTATCCCTGGATGAGCCGGACGATCCGGGTGGCGGGTCGCAAGGTGGGAGCGCGCGCTTGCCCCGGAGAGCGTCGATGGTCCTCATGTCGCGTCGCATCAACGACGGAGGGCGGGTTTCGAGGGTGAGACCGCCGACGCCTTCGTCGTCGAGCTCCCATGCGAGCCGTTCGAGGCACAGCGCCCGCATGCGTTCTTGTGATGCGGTCGGGACCATCTCCCCGACGACGACCACATGAAGAAGGTCGAGGCCCGCAACCAGCTCGGCCGCGCTCCTTCTCCTGCCATCATCGAGATCCCGCCAATGGAGCTTCGTTCCGGTGAACGGCACCGCGCGGAGCGATGCCCTGATGGACTCGCATTCACCAAGTTCGGAGATGGTGGCCGCGAGCAGATACACAGGGTGCGAGTCGGCAAGTCGGATGCTTTCGTCACCCCAGGCGTGGAAGCGACTGGTCATGGGCGATCAAACACTAGGAGGCGGCTGCCGCCGCTGCCGTCGCCTTTCCACAGGCGTCGGACGCCGCTCACCCGAGGAAGCCGACCACCGCATCCGTGATGGCGTCGCGGACGTCGGCGTCGTCGGCATCCTGCGGGCCGTCGACCGGCTGAATGCCGTAGTCGCCGAACTGCGCGTGGCTGGCCCCTGGGATGGTCGTGAAGACGGTGTCCGCGGGCAGCAGCTGGGCGGCCCCGTCGATCTTCGCGGGGGTGGAGAGCCGGTCGTTGCCGCCCGCGAGGCTGAGCACCGGCAGCCCGGAGTCCGCGAGGTCGACCGAGCAGTACGAGCCGAACAGCACGAGGGCCGTGACCTCCTCGGTCGCGGCGTACATGCAGGCCCGCACGCCCCCGAGCGAATGCCCGCCGACGGCCCACCGTGTGACGCCCGGTGCGAGCCCCTCCCAGGCGGCGAGGGGCCGCGTCTCGAGGATCGCGAAGTTGAGGGTGGGGCGGGCGATCACGACCGTGATGCCGGATGCCGCGACCCCGCTCAGCTTGTCGGCGTACGCCGCCGGGTCGACACGGGCGCCCGCGAGGAACACGAGCCCCTGGTCTCCGGGGTCCGACGGCGTCAGCACGACCCCGTCGGCCGTCTCGGTGACCGTCACGACGCGTTCGGCATGGGCGAGCGGCGCCTCCTCGGCCATCATGGGGCTTGCCGCGTAGGCGAGCGCGCCCGCCGACACCGCCACGACCACGACGGCTGCGATCGTGAGCCCTGCGCGGATGCGTTCGCGGCGGCGGGCACGCGGGGCTCGGGCGGCGGTGCTCACCCTCCCACGATAGGCAGGTTGACGCCCGCGCCTGCACAGCTCTGGGCGCGGTGCGGGACGATAGGCGCATGACCGCATCCGCTGACGACGCATCCGGCGCGCTCGGGCTCGACCCGGTGCTCGGCGTCGAGCACAAGTCGGTGCCGCCCGCGCTGTGGGGCAGGCGTGCGTCGGAGGTCGCCGCCGAGGGGCACCCGGTGAGCGCCTTCGCGACGCCGCTGCTCGTGTTCGACCGCGCCGCATCCGACGCCAACGTGCGGGAGCTCATCGCCTGGGCCGCCGAGCGCGGCCTCGAGCTCGCCCCGCACGGCAAGACGACGATGGCGCCCGTGCTGTGGCGGAGGCTGGTCAACGCCGGATGCTGGGGCATCACGGTCGCGACGCCGTGGCAGGCGCAGGTGGCGCGCGCGGCCGGCGTCGACCGCATCCTGCTCGCGAACGAGGTCGTCGACCCGGGCGGCGCCGCGTGGATGGCGGCCGAGCTCGACGCGCATCCCGAGGTCGAGCTGGCCTGCTGGGTCGACTCGCCCGCCTCGGTTGTGGCGCTCGCGGCGACGGCGGGGGAGCGTCCGATCGACGTGCTCGTCGAGCTCGGCGGTGCGGGCGGACGGACCGGGGCACGCGGCGTCGAGGCGGCGCTCGCGGTCGCGGATGCCGTGGCCGGCGAGCCGCGGCTGCGCCTGCGCGGCGTCAGCGGCTACGAGGGCAGCTACGGCTCGGACCGGCGGCCCGAGACGGCCGCGCGGGTGCGGACCTATCTCGCGGAGCTCGCCGAGCTCGCGACGCGGCTGCTCGACGCTCACGAGCCGCGGGATGCGATCGTCACCGCGGGCGGGTCGACCTGGTTCGACCTCGTGGCCGAGCAGCTCGCCCCGCTCGTCGGGCGCGCGCGGGTCGTGCTGCGATCGGGCGCGTTCCAGGTGCACGACGACGTGTTCTATCGGGAGACGTCGCCGTTCGGGGGTTTCGATACGCCGCCTGCGGCGGCTACTCAACCCGCGGGTGTGGGGTCTGCCGGGGCCGCTCGGCCCGCGGGGGTGGGGTCTTCGTCAGCCGCTCAGCCGGCGGCGGTGGGGCCTGCGGGAGCCTCCGCGCTCCGCGCCTTCGCGCCGGCACTCACCGTCTTCGCGCGCGTCGTGTCGCGGCCCGAGCCCGGGCTCGCGCTGCTCGACGCGGGAAAGCGCGATGTGCCGAGCGATCTCGACCTTCCCGTCGTGTTGCAGAGGCTCGACGGTCGCGCGCTTCCGGACGCGCGGGTCGTCGCGCTCAACGACCAGCACGCCCGCGTCGAACTTCCCGCGGATGCCGCCCTCGCGGTCGGCGAGGTGGTGTTGCTCGGCATCTCGCATCCGTGCACCGCCTTCGACCGTTGGCGCCTCATCCCCGAGGTCGACAACGCCCGAGACCCCGATCCGCGCGTGGTGGGTTTCCTCGCAACCGTGTTCTGACTCCGTTCGGGAGGACGACACGCCGCGCGCGACGCCGGCCGCCCTCCGCGGCGGCGCGTCATCCTCCCGAACGAAGTGGACGGATGTCGGAAATCGCCGATAGCGTCACCGCATGACCGACCTCGCCACCCTCCGCGATGCCACCGATGCCGAGGTGCTGCTGCCCGGCGACCCGGGCTACGAGGCAGTGCGCCCCGCCTACTTCGGGGTGGGCGACCCCGCTGTGATCGTGCGTCCCGCCACTGCGGAGCAGGTGGCGGATGCGCTGCGCCTCGCCCGCGAACACGGCCTCCCGCTGTCGGTGCGCAGCGGCGGGCACGGCGCGAAGTCGTTCCCGAACCCGGGCGGTCTCGTCATCGACATGGCCGCGTTCGACGACATCGAGGTGCGTGGCGACGGCACCGTGCGCGTCGGCACCGCCGCCACCTGGGGCGAGGTCGCCGAGGTGCTCGCGCCGCACGGCCTCGTCATCACCTCGGGCGACACGCGCGACGTCGGCGTCGGCGGCCTCACGCTCGGCGGTGGCATGGGCTGGCTCGTGCGCGCCGTCGGGCTCACGATCGACGTCCTCGAGTCGGTCGAGCTCGTGACGGTCGAGGGGCGGCAGCTCACGGCGTCCGCGGAGCAGGAGCCGGAGCTGTTCTGGGCGCTCCGCGGCGGCGGGGGCAACTTCGGGGTCGTGACGCATTTCACCTTCCGCGCGACCGAGCTGCCGGCCATCGTCGGCGGGCGCATCCAGCTCGCCCTCGACGACCTGCCGGGCACCCTGCGTGCGTGGCGCGACGTCATGCGCGCGGCACCCGATGAGCTGTCGGTCACCTTCCTCGCGCTGCCCGCGATGGAGCCGGGCGCCGCCCCGACCGCCCAGTTCGCCGCCTGCTACGCGGGCGACGACGAGGCGGCGGGGCTCGCCGCGATCGCACCGCTGCTCGCCATCCCCGGCGTCACCGCATCCGACGTCGCGCGGCGCCCCTACCTCGACCTCGTCGACGAGGCCATGACCCCGCCACCCGTGCTCCTGGTCGGTGGCAACGGCTTCGCCGACCTCGACGACGAGGTGATCGCCGACTACGCCGCGGCGGTCACAGGGTTCGCGGGGCCGACGGTCGCCTCCATCCGCTACCTCGGCGGCGCGTTCTCGCGCGTCGACCCGGATGCGACGGCCTTCGCCATCCGCGATCGCGAGGTCATGCTGTTCCGCGTCGCGTTCCTCCCGCCGGATGCCGCTCCCGCGCTCGTCGCCGCCGCGGAGGCGCCCTGGGCGCCCATGGAGGCACGCATCACGAGCACCTACGGCAACTTCGTCGAGAAGGCCGACCCATCACAGCTCCCGCTGCTCTACCCGCCGGCCACTCTGGAGCGGCTGCGGGCAGTCAAGCGGGCCTTCGACCCCGACAACGTGCTCGCCCGCAACCACAACATCGTGTGAGGTATGTGGTTGTAGGCCCACCCCTCACCCATCCGCGCGTGGCGGGCCTCCTCGCAACCGTGTTCTGACTCCGTTCGGGAGGACGACACGCCGCGCGGGACCCCGGCCGCCCTCCGCAGCGGCGCGTCATCCTCCCGAACGAAGTGGACGGATGCCGGATGCCGGGTGCCGGCGCGGACCACAACGGGGTGTGATCGGTCAGCGTGACGCGTCCCCCTCGAACACCTCGCCCTCCATGGCGTCGTAGCCCTCCTGTTGCGGGTCGCCGTGGAGCCCGCCCGAGAGGGCGTACTCCTCCTCGGGCGAGAGCACGAGGCGTTTGCGCCCCCACAGTGCGAAGCCGATCAGGATGAGGATGTAGACGATCGCGATGGCGACGATCGCCGGCTGATACGAGGGGTTCAGCAGGAATCCGACGAAGATGAGCGCCGCGATGACGGCCGCGACCGTCGCACCTGGCACACCCCACGGGCTGCGGTAGGGACGGTTCGCGTTCGGGAACTTCCGCCGCAGGATGATGAAGGAGATCATCTGCAGCAGGTACGCGAGCACCGCACCCCACACCGCGATGTTGAGCACGATCGTGCCGGCGACGCCGTTGGAACCACCCGCGAGGTCCATCACGACGAGCGCGACGAATCCGAGCACCGCGCCCACGACGAGGGCGACCCACGGGGTCTGGCGCTTGCCGGTGAGCGAGAAGAACTTCGGGTAGTAGCCGGCCCGTGACAGGGAGTACATGTTGCGTCCGTAGGCGAACATGATGCCCTGCAGTGAGGCGAGCAGGCCGATGAGGGCGAACAGGCCGAGCACGGCCGCCCAGGTCTCACCGACGATCGCCTTGAAGCCCTCGAGCAGCGGCTCGAGCGAGGGGCCGGTGGCTTCCGCACCGAGCACGCCCGTGTTGAGGAACAGCACGAGCAGGCCCGTGACGATGAGGGTGCCGCGTGCCCAGAGGCCGGCCCGGGGGATGTCCTTGACCGGATCGTGCGATTCCTCCGCGGCGAGCGGCAGCTCCTCGATACCGAGGAAGAACCACATCGCGAAGGGCAGTGCGAACAGGATCGGCAGCGGGCCGTTGGGGAGGAAGACCGAGGAGCCCGCGGCATCCGGGTCGGGCTTCATGTTCCACAGCGAGTCCCAGTTGAACGCACCCGAGAACAGCGCCATCGCCGAGAACAGCAGGATGATCGCGATCGAGATGATCGACACCACGATGGCGAACTTGAACGAGATGTTCGCACCGGCCGTGTTGAGCGCGATGAAGAGGATGTAGAGCACCACCCACCAGATCCACATATTCGCGGACAGGTCGAGGTTGAACAGGATCGTCGTCACGCCGTTCAGATACTGCGCGGAGAAGAACACGATCACCGCGGTCGTGGCGACGTACTCGATCGTCTCCGCGAGCCCCGTGACGAGACCGCCCCACGGTCCCATCGCGCTGCGCGAGAAGGAGTAGGCACCGCCCGTGTGGGGCATCGCGGACGACATCTCCCCGATGGAGAAGATGAGGCCGTAGTACATCGCGACGAGGATCGCGAAGGCGATCAGCATCCCTCCGAAGCCGGCGAAGCCGATGCCGAAGTTCCAGCCCGAGAAGTCGCCCGAGATGACGGCCGCGACCGCGAGTCCCCAGAGGCCCCAGACCCCGGCCGCCCGCTTGAGCTTGCGCTTCTCGAAGTACTCGGATCCGGCCGACGTGTAGGTGACGCCGCCCACCTTCTTCTGCTCTGCCATGAGGGTCCTTCCGCAGTGGGGGTATGGACGTGTCGGGACTCCGGCGTCCACGCTTGGGGAAGAGAATGGCGGCAATTGGTACCTGGTGTCTACCTTTGGATGTAAACATCGTGTGACGCGGTTCGATGGATACACTGCGAGACCTAGGGTGTAATGGTCGGGTCGAGGGCCGATCCGACGAGGGGAGAGTCATGGCGGTTCGCTCCGGAAACCTCGAGCTCGGCGAGCTCGAAGGCCTCATCGCGGCGGGAGACATCGACACCGTCATCGTCGCCTTCCCCGATATGCAGGGCCGCCTCGTCGGCAAACGCGTCTCGGGTCGGCTGTTCGTCGACGACGTCGCGGCGCACGGTGCGGAGGCCTGCAACTACCTCATCGCGGTCGACGTCGAGATGAACACGGTCGACGGATACCGCCTCTCGAGCTGGCAGACCGGGTACGGCGACATGGTGCTGAAGCCCGACTTCGACACGCTGCGCCTCATCCCGTGGCTGCCCGGCACGGCCCTCGTGATGGCCGCGCTGACGACCCTCGACGGCGCCCCCATCATCCAGAGCCCGCGCGCCGTGCTGCAGACCCAGCTCGACCGGCTGGCCGAGCGCGGCCTCACCGCCTTCGTCGGCACCGAGCTCGAGTTCATCGTCTTCGACGACTCCTTCCGCGACGCCTGGGCGAAGGGCTACGCAGGCCTCACCCCGGCATCCGACTACAACATCGACTACGCCCTGCTCGCCTCGACCCGCATGGAGCCGCTGCTGCGCGACATCCGCCTCGGCATGGAGGGGGCGGGCATGTACTGCGAGGGCGTCAAGGGCGAATGCAACCTCGGCCAGCAGGAGATCGCCTTCCGCTACACGGAGGCGCTCGCGACCTGCGACAACCACACGATCTACAAGAACGGCGCGAAGGAGATCGCCGACGCGCACGGCAAGTCGCTCACCTTCATGGCCAAGTTCAACGAGCGCGAGGGCAACTCCTGCCACATCCACCTCTCGGTGCGGGGGCCAGGCGGTGAGCCGGTCATGGCGGGCGACGGAGAGCACGGCTTCTCGCCGCTCATGGAGCACTGGATCGCCGGCATCCTGGCGACGATGCGCGAGCTGACACTCTTCTCGGCCCCCAACATCAACTCCTACAAGCGCTACGCGGAAGGCAGTTTTGCGCCGACCGCCGTCGCCTGGGGTGTCGACAACCGCACCTGCGCGCTGCGCGTCGTCGGCCACGGGGCGGGGCTGCGGGTCGAGAACCGGGTGCCGGGCGGGGATGTGAACCCCTACCTCGCGGTCGCTGCGATCATCGCGGGCGGCCTGCACGGCATCGAGAACGAGCTGGAGCTCGAACCGCTGCTCGCCGGCAACGCCTACACCTCGGATGCGCCGCGCGTGCCCTCGACGCTGCGCGAGGCGGCGGAGCTGTTCTCGGCATCCGCGGTGGCGCGGGCGGCGTTCGGCGACGAGGTCGTCGACCACTACCTCAACAACGCGCGCGTCGAGCTCGCGGCGTTCGAATCCGCCGTCACCGACTGGGAGCGGGTGAGGAACTTTGAGCGCTTCTGACCTTTCCGCTCCCCGCTCCAGCGCGCCGCTGATCGGACTCACCACCTACCTCGAGCAGGCCCAGACCGGGGTGTGGGATGTGCCGGCCGCGTTCCTCCCGAAGGTCTACTTCGAGGCGGTCTCCCGCGCGGGCGGCATCCCCGTGCTCCTGCCGCCGCAGCCGGTCGACGCATCGATCGCGGCCACCGTGCTCGATGCCCTCGACGGCCTCATCGTCACGGGCGGCAAGGATGTCGACCCGGCCCGCTACGGTCAGGCACCGCATCCCGCGACCGACGAGCCGCGCCCCGAACGCGACGCCTGGGAGGACGCCCTGCTCACCGCCGCGATCGAGCGCGAGCTGCCGTTCCTCGGCATCTGCCGCGGGCTCCAGGTGCTGAACGTGGCGCGCGGCGGCAGCCTCATCCAGCACCTGCCGGATCTCGTGGGCTCCACCCGCTACAACGCGGGCGGGGGCGTGTTCACGGTCAACGAGGTCGGCATCGACGCCGGCACCAAGCTCGCCGAGCTGGTTCAGGATGCCGCGATCGGCGTGAAGAGCTACCACCACCAGGCGGTCGACGAGCTCGGCGACGGCCTCGTCGTGACGGCCCGCAGCGACGACGGCACGGTGCAGGCGGTGGAGCTGCCTGGGCACCCCTTCGGGGTCGCCGTGCAGTGGCATCCGGAGGAGGACGCGGCGGAGGACGCGCGGCTGTTCGCGGGTCTCGTGGAGGCCGCGCGCAGCTACCGCGCGGCGAAGGAGCAGTGATGTCCAGCACGACCCTGATCGACCCGGCGACCGAACAGGTCATCGGCGAGGTGACCCACACGACCCTGGAGGAGGTCGACGCGGCCGTCGAGCGCGCCCGTGTCGCCCAGCGCGGCTGGGCGGCGCTCGCCCCCGCCGACCGGGCGGCCGGTCTCCGGCGGTTCGCTGGGGTCGTGAACGACCACGTCGAGGAGCTCGCGCTGCTCGAGGTGCGCAACTCCGGGCATCCGATCTCCTCGGCCCGCTGGGAGGCGGGCCACGTGCGGGATGTGCTCAACTACTACGCGGGCGCCCCCGAGCGGTTGATCGGGCAGCAGATCCCGGTGGCGGGCGGCCTCGACGTGACCTTCCACGAGCCGATCGGCGTGGTCGGCGTGATCGTGCCGTGGAACTTCCCCATGACGATCGCGTCGTGGGGCTTCGCGCCCGCGCTCGCGGCGGGCAACGCCGTGCTGCTGAAGCCGGCCGACTGGACGCCGCTCACCGCCATCCGCCTCGGCGAGCTCGCCCTCGAGTCGGGGCTGCCGGAGGGGCTGTTCCAGGTGCTGCCGGGCCGCGGCTCGGTCGTGGGGGAGCGCTTCGTCACGCACCCGCACGTCGGCAAGGTGGTGTTCACGGGTTCCACCGAGGTGGGCGCGCGGGTGGCCGCCGGTTGCGCCGAGCGGCTCAAGCCGTCGACGCTGGAGCTCGGCGGCAAGAGCGCCAACATCGTCTTCGCGGATGCCGACCTCGAGCGCGCCGCCGCGACGGCCCCCGGCTCGGTGTTCGACAACGCCGGCCAGGACTGCTGCGCCCGCAGCCGCCTGCTCGTCGAGCGCAGCGTGCTCGACCGCTTCCTCGAACTGCTCGAACCCGCCGTGAAGGCGTTCCGGGTGGGGGCCCCGGGCGATGAGGCCACCGAGATGGGACCGCTCGTCTCGGCCGCGCACCGCGACTCCGTCGCCTCCTTCCTCGACGACACGGTCGACGTCGCCTTCCGCGGCAGCGCCCCCGACGGCCCCGGATTCTGGTTCGCCCCGACCGTCGTGCTCGCGAACCGCGGCGATCGGCTGGCGAGCGACGAGGTCTTCGGCCCCGTCGTCACGGTGCTGCCCTTCGACGACGAGGCCGACGCGATCGCGCTCGCCAACTCCTCCATCTACGGCCTCTCCGGCTCGATCTGGACGAGCGACCTCGGCCGTGGCATCCGTGTCGCCCGCGGCGTCGAGTCGGGCACCATCAGCGTCAACTCGCACTCCTCGGTGCGGTTCACGACCCCCTTCGGCGGCATGAAGGCTTCCGGTCTCGGGCGCGAGCTCGGCCCGGATGCGGCGCTCGCCTTCACCGAGACCAAGAACGTCTTCTTCGCCACCTAGGTGGTCGAGGAGCCGTCGCCACGTACCCCGCCGGTCGCCTATCCCTCCGCAGAACAAGTCCCCGCTGGTTGAGTAGCCCTCCACAGAACAAGTCCCCGCCGGTTGAGTTGCCCTCCGCAGGAGGGCGTATCGAAACCCTGCACCACCCCAAGGAGCACACATGAGCATCACCCCCATCGACCTCACCCAGCGCCTCGCCGGTCGCGTCGCGGTGATCACGGGAGGCGCGAGCGGCATCGGCCTCGCCACCGCGCGGCGCTTCGCCGCGGAGGGTGCGCGCGTCGTCATCGGCGACCTCGACCCCGCGACCGGTCAGGCCGCCGCGGATGAGGTGGGCGGCCTCTTCGTTCCGGTGAACGTCGCCGACAGGGAGCAGGTCGACGCGCTCTTCGACGCCGCCGCATCCGCGTTCGGTTCGGTCGACATCGCCTTCAACAACGCGGGCATCTCGCCCGCCGACGACGACTCGATCGAGACCACCGAGCTCGACGCCTGGGACCGCGTGCAGCTCGTGAACCTCACGAGCGTGTACCTCTGCTCGCGGGCGGCGCTGCGGCACATGGTGCCGGCAGGCCGCGGCTCGATCATCAACACGGCCTCCTTCGTGGCGGTGCTGGGCTCGGCGACCTCGCAGATCTCCTACACGGCGTCGAAGGGCGGCGTGCTCGCGATGACGCGCGAGCTGGGCGTGCAGTTCGCGCGGCAGGGCATCCGCGTGAATGCGCTCTGCCCGGGGCCGGTCAACACGCCGCTGCTGAAGGAGCTGTTCGCGAAGGATCCGGAGCGCGCGGCTCGCCGTCTCATCCACGTGCCGGTCGGCCGCTTCGCCGAACCGGAGGAGCTGGCCGCCGCGGTCGCGTTCCTCGCGAGCGACGACGCGAGCTTCATCACGGCATCCACCTTCCTCGTCGACGGCGGCATCTCGGCCGCCTACGTCACCCCGTTGTGATGGATGAGGGATCGCTCGTCCACGAGCTCGTGTTCCGACCGGTGCGGTCGGGCAACTCGCTCGAGGACACCGTCTCGCGCCTCATGCAGACCATCCGGCTGGGTGTCGTCGTGCCGGGGGGTGCGCTGCCCTCGGAGCGTGAGCTCGCGCTGCGCTTCTCGGTGAGCCGCGACACCGTGCGCGAGGCGATCAAGGAGCTGTCGGATGCCGGCTATCTCGCCGCGAAGCGCGGTCGCTACGGCGGCACCTTCGTCGCGAACCCGCTGCCGGTCGGCGCCCCCGTCACGCCGCCCGAGCCGGGGGAGCTCGACGACCTCATCGGGCTGCGTGACGTGCTGGAGCGCAGCGCCTCACGCCTCGCCGCGGGGCGCGAGCTCGGGGCGCCCCAGCGCGCGGCGCTCTGGACGCACCTCGCCGAGGTGCAGGCCGCCTCACCCGCGGACTACCGCCGCCTCGACTCGCGGCTGCATCTGGGAATCGCGGAGCTCGCGGGCGTCCCCTCGCTCGTCGGGCTCATCGCCGACAATCGCACGCGCGTCAACGAGCTCCTCGACAGCTTCCCGCTGCTGGCGCGCAACATCGAGCACTCGAATCGTCAACACGAGGCGATCGTGCTGGCGATTCTCGCGGGCGACGGCGGGAGCGCCGAGGAGGCGATGCGCGAGCACCTGGAGGGCTCGGCGGCACTGCTGCGCGGCTTCCTCGCGTAGCGCTGAGCGTCAGCGGCCCGCGAGGGGCTCTACTCCCGCTGATCGAGGAGCTCGTGAGGGGCTCTGCTCCCGCTGTTTGACCAGCCCGCGAGGGGCTCTACTCCCGCTGATTGAGTAGCCCGCGAAGCGGGCGTATCGAAATCAGCCGACCCTCACGCGGGCGGCGGAGTGCGGGGCGTCCGCGGCTTCGCCGCGGGCTTGGCGGCAGCCGCCTTCGGCGCGGCGGCGCGCGGGGCGGCCGCCTTCGTGGCCGACACCTTGGAGACGGGCGGCTTCGCATCCGGCAGCACGGTGGTCGCGGCGGCGGATGCGTGCGAGACGGCGGGCTTGGGTGCCGGGGTCTCGGCCGTCGCGGGAGCGGCGGCGGGCGCAGGAGCGGATGCGGGTGTCGCGGGCGCGGCAGCGGCAGGCGCCGGCGTCGCCGCAGCGGGAGCGGGCGCGGGAGCAGCAGCGGGAGCCGGCGCGGCCGGCGCCGGTGCCGGTGCCGGCGGCTCGGGCGTGTTCGAGCGCGCGGGCGCAGCGGGCTTCTCCGGGGTGTTGCGGTCGACGTAGAGCTGGGCCGCCTTGGTGGCCACGAGCAGGAAGCGCACGAGCAGCGCGGTCACGCCGATGAGCACGGCCGCGATCAGGAGGCCGCCGAGCACCTGCGACACTGCGCCGAGGAAACCGAAGAAGCCCCCGAAGCCGGGTCCGAATCCGTACATCACCACTCCAGTTCGTTGTTCTTCGACTCTTCGACGACCGTGCCGACCGCGATCGCGACCGAGCACGCCCAGCCCACCCACATCAGGATGAGCCGCCAGTCGCGCGGTCCGCGCCTCGTCGCCTGCACGACGCCGACGGCGCCGAAGAGGGAGCTGAGAACACTCGTGTTGAGGATGAACTTGCGCACGGGACCCTCCTTCGGCCGACTTCCACGCTACCCCGCGGATGTCGTGCGCGTGGGGCCGGATGGGGATCGTCTGAGTGTTCACTCCGAGTTTGACCGATCGGTCAGACATTGACCGATCGGTCAGTTACGGTCTCAAGGTGACCACAGCATCCGAGCTCCGCGACGTCGCGCTCCGCGAGTTCTCCTCCGCCGGCTACCTCGGCACCTCGATCCAGGCGATCGCCGACCGGGCGGGTGTCTCGAAGGCGAGCGTGCTCTACCACTTCGCCTCCAAGGAGGCGCTGCTGGATGCCGTGCTCAGTCCGGCGATCGAACAGATCGGCGTGATCCTGCCGCACACCATCCAGCTCTCCGGCTCCGACGAGGAGCGCAGCGCCTTCCTCGTCGAGTTCGTCGACCTGCTCATCGAGCACCGCCTCGCCGCCCAGCTCTTCATCACGCAGTCGGGGGCGCTCGTCGACGTCCCCGTCGTCGCCCGCGCGCAGGAGCTCATCCGCCAGATCGCCGAGGCGCGACCGCAGCAGAGCGTCGACGACCAGGTGCGTTTCGCCGTCGCGCTCGGCGGTGCCGCCTACCTGCTCGCCCAGGCGGGCACCTACGGCGCGGCCTCCGTGCCCGAGAACGCGCAACTGCGCGAGTCCCTCATCCGCATCCTCGGCGAGCTGCTCGCCCCCGTGAACGCCGCCTAAGGAGCCCGTCTTGGCCATCCTGCTCTCACGCATCGGACGCTTCGCCTACCGCCGCGCCCTGCTCGTGCTCATCGCCTGGCTCGTGCTCGCGGGGGGTGCCGTCGCCGGCGGACTCGCCCTCGGCGGCACCCTGCAGGACTCCTTCAAGATCCCCGGAACCGAGTCGCAGCAGGCCATCGACCGCCTCGCGGCCGTCTTCCCGCAGACCGCCGGTGCGAGCGCCCAGCTCGTGATCCACTCGACGGATGCTCCCATCTCGTCGCTGAAAGACGACATCGAGGGCGTCGTGACCCGCCTCGACGACGTCGACGGCCTCTCGAACGCGGTGTCGCCGTTCAGCGAGTACGCGACCGACGCCATCAGCGACGACGGGATGACCGCCGTCATCCAGCTGCAGTTCAGCCTCCCGAGCGAAGAGGTGACGGACGCCACCCTCGCCGCGGTGCAGAAGGTCGGCGACACCCTCGCCTCCGACACCGTCGAGGTCGAGTACGGCGGGCAGGTGTTCCAGGCCTTCCACATCGGGCTCTCGGTCGCCGAGGTGATCGGTGTGCTGTTCGCCGGGCTCGTGCTCGTGGTCACCTTCGGCTCGCTGCTCGCCGCCGGTCTACCGCTGCTCTCGGCGCTCTTCGGCCTCGGCGTCTCGATGGGCGGCATCCTCGCGCTCGCCGCCTTCACGACCCTCTCGACCACCACCCCGATGCTCGCGCTCATGATCGGGCTCGCGGTCGGCATCGACTACGCGCTCTTCATCCTCTCGCGGCACCGCAACCAGCTCGCCCGGGGGGAGGACCCCGAGGAGTCGGCCGCCACCGCCGTCGCCACCGCGGGCGGCTCGGTGGTGTTCGCGGGCGTCACCGTGATGATCGCCCTCGTCGGCCTGCTCATCGTCAACATCCCGTTCCTCGGCTGGATGGGCGTCACGGCCGCCTTCGCCGTGCTGCTCGCGATGCTCGCCGCGATCACCCTGCTGCCCGCCATCATGGGGCTGCTCAAGGGGAGGTTGGCACCCAAGCCCGGCTCGCGCACCGCACAGCGGGCGCTCGCCCACGAGCACGAGCCCGTCGAGCACGCGGATGAGCCGGCGCGCGCCGGGGGAGCGGATGCGACAACCCCGCCCGCGGCGGCGAAACCCCGTCGCCGCACGCTCGGCGAGCGCTGGGTCGACCTCGTGCTGAAGGCCCCCGTCGTCTTCATCCTCGGCGTCGTCGCCGTGCTCGGCGTCGCCGCGATCCCTGCGACCCAGCTCGCGCTCGCGCTCCCCAACGGGGGCAGCCTCCCGACCGAGGAGACCTCCCGCCGCGCCTACGACCTCCTCGCCGACTCCTTCGGGCCCGGCCGCAACGGGCCGCTCGTCGTGACGGTCGACATCACCCAGACCACCGAGGTGCTCGACGATCTCGACAAGATCGCGGCCGAGCTCGCGAAGGTTCCGGGCGTGGCATCCGTCGGCACCCCCATTCCGAACCCGACCGTCGACACCGCGATCATCCAGGTGATCCCGACGACCGGACCGGCCGACCCCGCCACGGCGGAGCTCGTGCGGCAGATCCGCGAGCTCGCACCCGACATCGCGCGGGAGTTCGACACCCCGATCGCCGTGACCGGGTCCACAGCCGTCGCGATCGACGTCTCGCAGCGACTCGACGACGCGCTGCTGCCGTTCGGCCTCGTCGTCATGGGCCTCTCGATCCTGCTGCTGATGATGGTGTTCCGCTCGATCGTGGTGCCGATCAAGGCCGCGCTCGGCTACCTGCTCTCGGTGCTGGCCTCGTTCGGTGTCGTCGTCGCCGTGTTCCAGTGGGGCTGGGGCGCGGAGCTGCTCAACACGGTGCCCGGTCCGATCCTGAGCTTCATGCCGATCCTTCTGATGGCGATCCTGTTCGGGCTCGCGATGGACTACGAGGTGTTCCTTGTGTCGGGGATGCGCGAGGCCTACGTGCACGGCGCGAACCCCAGGCAGGCGATCCGCCGCGGCTTCGCGGGGGCCGCGCGCGTCGTCACGGCGGCGGCGCTCATCATGTTCTTCGTCTTCGCCGCCTTCGTGCCCGAAGGCGCCGCAGCGATCAAGGTCATCGGCCTGGGGCTCGCGGTCGGTGTCGCGGCCGACGCGTTCCTCGTGCGGATGACGCTCGTGCCCGCCGTGATGGCGCTGTTCGGGCGCAACGCCTGGTACCTGCCGAAGTGGCTCGACCGCATCCTGCCGAACGTGGACGTCGAGGGCGAGGGCCTGCGCGCGCACCTCGACGACCTCGCCTGGGCCACCGCTCGGGTCGCCGACGGCGACGCCCTCACCCTCGACGGCCTCGTCGCCGGCGTCGGCGAGGCGCGCATCGGGTCCTACGACGCGCGGGTGCCCGCGGGCTCGATCGCCCTCGTCGGCGGCGATCCGGCGAAGCGTCGGATGCTCGCCGCGACCGTCGCGGGACGCCTTCCCGCGGTCGGTGGGCGCGCGCAGCTCGCGGGGCGCCCGCTTCCGAGCGAGGCCTCCGAGGTCGCCCGCCGGGTGTCGTTCGCCGAGTTCGGCGGTGCCGCACGCGAAGGCGAGCTGCCGCTCGGCGAGCTGCTCACCGAGCGGCTGCGCTTCACGAGCCGGTGGTACCGCACCTTCACGGCCGGCCGCCGGGCACGCGTCTGGGTGAACCGCATCCACGATGTCGTCGCGGCATCCGGCTCCGCCACCCCGATCGGATGGGGCACGAGCCTCGCCGCGCTGCCGCCCGTCGAACGCGCGATCGTCACGGTCGGCATCGCGCTCAGCGAGCGCACCCCCGTCGTCGTGGTCGACTCGGTCGACCCGTTGCCTGGCACCGACGGCGGTGCCGCGTTCCTCGCGGCGATCGACCGCCTGGCACCCGCCACGACCACCCTCGTCGTCGGGGCGCGCGACGCCGACCTCGTCGACGCACCCGTCCTCACCCGTCCGGTCAGCCACTACCGACCCGCCGACCTCAGCGAAGGAGCCGTGCGATGAGCACCGCCTCGAACCCCGCCGCCCTGCGTCCCGCAGCGGAACTCGCCCACCCGAGCCCGCGCCGCCGCTGGGTGCGCGTGCTCGCGATCGTCGCCGCCGCGGTGGTGCCGCTCGCCTTCGCGGGACTCACCATGGCGGCGCTCGGAGATGCCGGCAACGGTGTCAAGCGCATCCCCGCCGCGATCGTCAACGACGACCAGATGGTCGACCGCACCGCGGCAGACGGCACGACGAGCCCCGTGCTGGCGGGCCGACTGCTCGTGACCGAGCTCACCGGGCCCGACTCGCCCGGCCTCGACTGGCAGCTCGCCAACGCCAAGGATGCCGCCGCGATGCTCGCCTCGGGCGAGGTGTACGCGGTGCTGACCATCCCGTCCGACTTCTCGAGCTCGGTCGTCTCGCTCGGCGGCACGAGCCCCGTGCAGGCGCAGCTGAAGCTCGAAACCGACGACGCGCACTCCTTCCTCGCGGGCACCGTCGCGCAGTCGCTCGGCGACGGCATGGTGCGCGCCTTCGGCTCCGAGCTCACCAAGCAGTACATCGCGGGCATCTACACCCAGTTCGGCAGCGTCGGCGAGGCGTTCAGCCAGTCGGCAGACGGCGCCGAGAAGCTCGCGGACGGGATGACGCAGGCCGCCTCCGGTGCGCAGCAGTACGCGGATGGCGTGAAGAGCTACACGGGCGGCGTCTCGCAGCTCGCTGCGGGGCTCGGCAAGCTCAACACGGGTGCCGCGGGCCTCGACGCGATCGCCACCAACGTCGCGCAATACACGGGAGGCGTCTCGCAGCTCTCGGCGGGCATCGCCGCGCAGACCGCCGCCCTCGCGACCAATCCCAACGACCCCGTCGCGCTCGGCACCCTGCAGGTGCTCTCGCAGAAGCTCGCCGAGACGGCGGCGGGCGGCGGCCAGCTCTCGGCAGGCGTCACGAGCGGCATCGACGGCATCCAGTCGGGCATCTCGCAGAGCGCCTCGGGTGCCGCGAAGCTCGCCTCGGGCGGCGGCGCGCTCGCCACCGGCGCGCAGAGCCTCGCCGACGGCAACGCTCAGCTCGCCACCGGCACCACCGAGCTCGCCGCGGGTCTCCGCACGGGTGCCGACAAGCTCGGCGGCGCATCCGACACCGACCCCACGGATGCCGCGGCCGTCGCCGCCGACCCGGTGGGCCTGGAGGTCAGCACCGCGAACGCCGTCACCCAGCTCGGCCAGATCATCGGCACCTATTTCGTGCCGCTCGGCCTCTGGGTCGGCGCGCTCGCGATCTTCCTCGTGCTGCCGCGGCTGAGCCGCCGGGTGCTCGCCTCGACCGCCGGCTCGAGCCGTGTGCTCGGCTCGGAGGGTGTGCGCGCGGGAGCGGTCGCGGCCGTGCAGGCGCTGCTGCTCGTGCTGCTCATGCACCTCGTCGCGGGTGTCTCGTGGGCGCTGCTGCCTGCCACCCTCGGCCTCGCGCTCGTCGCATCCCTCGCCTTCATGACCTTCC
Source organism: Leifsonia xyli (assembly GCA_003243275.1). Taxonomy (GTDB): domain Bacteria; phylum Actinomycetota; class Actinomycetes; order Actinomycetales; family Microbacteriaceae; genus Homoserinibacter. The sequence continues at coordinate 376,293 of QFQR01000003.1, forward strand.
ACCAGCTGCTCACGGTGGCGCTCGGGCGTGCGGGGCTCGTCATCTCGCTGCTGCTGCTCTCGCTGCAGGTGGCTGCGGTCGGCGGGGTGCTGCCGTCGCAGGCCCTCGCCGGCCCGTTCGCCTGGCTGGGTGAGCTCATGCCGCTCGGCTGGGCGACCACCGGGCTGCAGCAGATCGTCGCGGGGGGAGACCCGGGCGTCGCGATCGGCGCGGCCCTCGGCCTCGCGGCCTTCGGCGGGCTCAGCATGCTCGCGAGCCGGCTCGTCATCCGCCGGGCTCGCCGCGCGAGCATCCTGCGGATGCTGCTGCCCGCATCCCCCGCCTGACCCCGCCTCTGCCCGACCCCGCCTCTGCCCGACCCCGCCTCTGCCCGACCCCGCCTCTGCCCGACCCCGCTCCTGCCCGACCCCGTCTCATCCCTCCGGCCGAGGTCGAAAATGCAGGAGCAGATCGACCGTGTGCCCGGAACAGTGCGGAAGCCCGGCGCAACACGCCCGGGTTCTCCTGCATTTTCGACATCACATCCACGTCAACACCGAGCTTGCCGACGGGATGCGGGATGCGGGACGCGGGTCGGACTGGGCCGGATTGGGCCGGATTGGGCCGGGGGCGCGGCGCGCCGGCCGGTAGGAGCCGCCGGCGGGCCGGCTCAGCCCTTCGCGGCCTTCTTCTCCGCCCGCCGGTGCTGCCGGATCTTGAGCGGCAGCTCGCGCCCCGCGATCGGCTCGCGCGTCGCATGCTCCTGGTCGAGGTGCTCGCGGGCGAACGCGACGGTCTGCACGAGCTTCTCGAGCCGGTACTGCTCGTCCTTCTCCTGACGCACGTTGACCTCGGCCACGACGTTGCCGTCCCAGCCGTTCTGCGCCAGATAGTGCAGCGTCTCGGCAACCGGCTGGGTGCCCTCGCCAGGCAGCAGGTGCTCGTCGAGGATCGCGCCGTCCGCCGCCGAGGTGCGCCCGTCGCACAGGTGGATGTGGCGCAGCTTCGATCCCATCGCCATCGCCATCTCGAGGCTGTCGCGGCCCGAGAGCGAGGCGTGCGAGAAGTCGAGCGTCATGTGGTCGACGTCGAGGTCGAGCGGATCGGGCGAGGGCGCGTACGCCTTCATGCTCTTGCCTCGCACCGTCCAAGGGAACATGTTCTCCACCGCCACCTCGACGCCGGAGTTCTGCGCGGTCTGCCGCACGATCCGCTCGAAGTTCTGCGCGTAGCCCGACTGCCAGCGGAACGGCGGATGCACGACCACCGTTCCGGCGCCGACCGCCGCCGCGAGCTCGCCCGACTTCTCGAGCTTCACCTGCGGGTCGCGCCCCCACACGAAGGTCGTCAGCAGCAGGACGGGCGCGTGGATCGCCGAGATCGGCAGCGAGTAGCGGTCGCTGATCTCGAGCAGCTTCGCGGCATCCTGGGTGACCGGGTCGTTGGTGACCATGATCTCCATCGAGTCGAAGCCGGCCATCCTCGCGATGCGGAAGGCGTGCTCCACCGCGAACGGGTAGACGCACGTCGTGCTCATTCCGACGGAGATCATGCCCCCACGGTAGTCGCCCGAGGTGTCGGGCGTGTGACGTCACAGCAACCCCGCATCTTGCCTCCCGAACGCGGTGCGGCGCTCGCGTGTACCGTGGAGACATGGCCGACGAGAGCTACCGCTTCGTCGTCGTGTCCAACCGTCTCCCGGTCGACCGTGTGGTCGATGACGCCGGCAACGCGAGCTGGAAGCAGTCGCCGGGAGGCCTCGTCACGGCGCTCGAACCCGTCATGCGTGCCGCCGACGGCGCCTGGGTGGGCTGGGCCGGGCAGCCCGACCTCGACCTCGAGCCCTTCGACGACGCGGGCATCCGCATCGTGCCGGTGCCGCTGTCGGCATCCGACCTGGAGCTCTACTACGAGGGCTTCAGCAACGACACCCTGTGGCCGCTCTACCACGACGTCATCGCCCAGCCGAGCTACCACCGGGAGTGGTGGGAGCGCTACGCGCAGGTGAACCGGCGGTTCGCGGATGCCGTGGCCGGCATCGCCGAGCAGGGCGCCACCGTCTGGGTGCAGGACTACCAGCTGCAGCTGGTGCCCGCGATGCTGCGGGAGCAGCGCCCCGACCTGCTCATCGGGTTCTTCAACCACATCCCGTTCCCGGCCTACGGCATCTTCTCGCAGCTGCCGTGGCGCACCCAGATCATCGACGGACTGCTCGGTGCCGACGTCGTCGGGTTCCAGCGGGTCGCGGATGCCGGCAACTTCTCGCGGGCCGTGCGGCGTCTGAAGGGGTACGCGACGAAGACGCCCGACATCGAGGTGCCCGCGACCGAGACGAGCCCCGCGCGCCATGTCATCGCGAAGGCGTTCCCCATCTCGATCGATGCCAGGGGCTTCGAGGAGCTCGCCGCGAGCCACCGGGTGCAGGAGCGGGCAAGGCAGATCCGCCACGACCTCGGCAACCCGAAGACGATCCTGCTCGGGGTCGACCGGCTCGACTACACGAAGGGCATCGGGCACCGGCTGAAGGCGTTCGGCGAGCTGCTCGCCGAGGGCCGGCTCGCGGTGGAGGATGTCACCCTCGTGCAGGTGGCGACGCCGTCGCGGGAGCGTGTCGAGAGCTACCGGCAGCTGCGCGACGAGATCGAGCTCACGGTGGGGCGCATCAACGGCGACTACGGCACGATCAGCCACCAGGCGATCAGCTACCTGCACCACGGCTTCCCGCGCGAGGAGATGGCGGCGCTCTACATCGCCGCCGACGTGATGCTCGTCACGGCACTCCGCGACGGGATGAACCTCGTCGCGAAGGAGTACGTGGCCGCGCGTTTCGACGAGGGCGGGGCGCTCATCCTGTCGGAGTTCACCGGCGCATCCGACGAGCTGCGGGCCGCGCTGCTCGTGAACCCGCACGACATCGACGGGGTGAAGGACGCGATCGTGCGCGCGATCGAGATGCCGCGGCAGGAGCGCCGCAAACGGATGCGGTCGCTGCGCAAGAGGGTCGCTGAGAACGACGTGGCGCACTGGTCGGACACCTTCCTCGAGACCTTGCGCGGCACCCGTGCGCGCACCGGCTGGGGTGGTGCCGAGCCGCTCGGCGGGCTCGAATGGACCATCGATCGGCCCCCGCGGCCGTGAGTTCTCCGCTGCCGGAGCCGCTCGTCGGGGCGCTCCGCGAACTCGCCCGGGTGCGTCGGCTGCTGGTCGCGCTCGACTTCGACGGCACCCTCGCGCCCGAGGTCGATTCGCCCGAGAAGGCTCGGGCGCTGCCCGAGGCGCGGGATGCGGTGCTGCGCCTGCGTGCCCTGTCGCGCACCCGTGTGGCGCTCGTCTCGGGGCGGGCGTTGCGTTCCCTCGTGGAGGTCGCGCAACTGCCGGACGACGTGCTGTTGGTCGGCTCGCACGGTATCGAGTTGCGCCTCGACGACCCCCAGGGCCGGGTTGCGCTCGACACCGCCGAGCTCGAGCGGGTCGATGTGCTGCAGGAGGTGCTCAGCCAGGTGGCCGATTCGATCGACGACGTCTGGCTCGAGGCGAAGCCGGCCGGCTTCGCGCTGCATACGCGACTCGCGACCGCCGAGAACTCGCGCCTCGCCCACCTCGTGGCGCTGCGGGAGGCGACGGCCGAGCTCGACGACCTCACGATCCGCGAGGGCAAGAACGTGCTCGAGTTCGCGGTGCGCTCCACCACCAAGGGTGAGGCGATCGAGCACCTGCGGCGCTACACGGCGGCGGATGCGGTGTTCTACGCCGGCGATGATGTCACGGATGAGGACGCCTTCGACGCGCTGCAGCCGCACGACGTGGGTGTGAAGTCGGGTCCCGGTGCGACCCTCGCCCCTTTCCGGGTTCCTGGCCCCGCCGATGTCGCGCGCGTGCTCGCGGCGCTCGCCACCTTCCGCGCCGGCGACATCCACGAGCAGTGAACTGAGGCGTCACTTTGTGTCGCCAGCGCGGGGCGCGGGGCGACACAAAGTGACGCCTCAGCCCCGCCCGTGGTGGTCAGCAGCGTGACGTCGCCGGGGGTAACCTCGGATCCATGTCGGAAAGCCCCATCGACCACAAGCCCCGCTCGCGCACCGTCACCGACGGCATCGAGGCCACGACCTCCCGCGGGATGCTGCGCGCGGTCGGCATGGGCGACGCCGACTGGAACAAGTCGCAGATCGGCATCGCGAGCTCGTGGAACGAGATCACCCCCTGCAACCTGAGCCTCGCGCGCCTCGCGCAGGCAGCCAAGGAGGGCGTGCACGCGGGCGGCGGCTATCCGCTGCAGTTCGGCACCGTCTCCGTCTCCGACGGCATCTCGATGGGCCACGAGGGCATGCACTTCTCGCTCGTCAGCCGCGAGGTCATCGCCGACTCGGTCGAGGTCGTCATGCAGGCCGAGCGCCTCGACGGCTCCGTGCTGCTGGCCGGATGCGACAAGTCGATCCCCGGAATGCTCATGGCGGCGGCGCGACTGGATCTGGCATCCGTGTTCCTCTACGCCGGCTCGATCGCGCCCGGCTGGGTGCGGCTCTCCGACGGCACCGAGAAGGACATCACGATCATCGACTCCTTCGAGGCGGTCGGCGGCGTGAAGGCCGGGATCATGTCGGAGGCGGATGCCCACGCCATCGAGTGCGCCTTCGCGCCCGGCGAGGGTGCCTGTGGCGGCATGTACACGGCCAACACCATGGCATCGGTCGCCGAGGCGCTCGGCCTCTCCATTCCCGGATCGGCATCCCCGCCGAGCTACGACCGCCGCCGCGACTACTACGCGCACCGCTCGGGTGAGGCCGTCGTCAAGCTGCTGGAGAAGGGCATCACGGCCCGCCAGATCCTCACCAAGAAGGCCTTCGAGAACGCCATCGCGGTCGGCATGGCGCTCGGCGGCTCGACCAACATCGTGCTGCACCTGCTCGCGATCGCGCACGAGGCCGAGGTCGAGCTCACCCTCGACGACTTCAACCGCATCGGCGCGAAGGTGCCGCACATCGGCGACCTGAAGCCCTTCGGCCGCTACGTCATGAACGACGTCGACCGCCGCGGCGGCCTGCCGGTGCTCATGAAGGCGCTGCTGGATGCGGGACTCATGCACGGCGACGCACTCACCGTGACCGGCAAGACCCTCGCCGAGAACCTCGCCGACATCGGGCCGATCCCGCCGCTCGACGGCGACGTGCTGCGCACCCTCGACAACCCCATCCACGCCACCGGCGGCCTCACGATCCTGCACGGCTCGATGGCGCCGGAGGGCGCGGTCGTGAAGACGGCCGGCTTCGACGCGGCCACCTTCGAGGGGCCCGCGCGGGTCTTCGAGCGGGAGCGCGCCGCACTCGACGCGCTCACCGACGGAGAGATCCAGCACGGCGATGTGGTCGTCATCCGCTACGAGGGTCCGAAGGGCGGGCCGGGGATGCGCGAGATGCTCGCGATCACCGCCGCGATCAAGGGCGCGGGGCTCGGGAAAGACGTGCTGCTGCTCACCGACGGCCGCTTCTCGGGCGGCACGACGGGCCTCTGCATCGGTCACATCGCCCCGGAGGCGGTGGATGCGGGACCGATCGCCTTCGTGCGGGACGGCGACCGCATCCGGGTCGACATCGCGGCCCGCTCGATCGAGCTGCTCGTCGACGAGGCCGAGCTCGCCACCCGCCGCGAGGGCTGGGAGCCGCTGCCCCCGCGCTACACGCGCGGTGTGCTCGCGAAGTACTCGCGGCTCGTGCACTCTGCCGCCGAGGGCGCCGTCACCGGCTGAGTTCGCCGCAAGGCGATTCTGCCTTACCGATGATATCTTCGCGGCATGGTCACGCTCACGATCACCGCGAAGGGGCAGGTCACGCTCAAGCAGGAGGTGCTCAGGCACCTCGGGCTCGAGCCGGGTAGCCAGGTGGAGGTCGACCTCCTGCCGGGGGGCAAGGTCGGGCTCGCGCCCGTGCGCGATCAGGGCTCGCCATCGTGGGCGGACCTCTGGGCGTCGCTGCCCAGCCACGACGGACCGATCATCACCCTCGACCAGATGGAGGCGGCGATCGCCGCCCACGTCACCGAGGAGGAGGAGCGGATCGCGCGTGAGGTTCGCGAGCGTCGCGCGTCCAGGCAACGGAGTGGTGCGTGAGGATCACCCCCGATACCAACATCCTCGTCCGGGCGATCGTCGACGACGATCCGGAGACGTCGCCACGTGCGCGTGCGCTGCTGGAGCAAGCCGAGGAGGTCGTGCTGACCGTCGTCGCGCTCGCAGAGCTCGACTGGGTACTCCGCAAGCAGCTGAAGTGGCCCCGCGAGCTCGTGGTCGAGGTCATTCGGAGGATGACGGCGACGGCGAACGTGCGCTGCCACCGCTGGACCGTCGACGAGGGCCTCGCGGCGCTCGAGGCGGGTGCGGACTTCGCTGACGGTGTGATCGCCTACGACGGCGCCTGGCAACACGGCGAGACCTTCGTGACGCTCGACCGCAAGGCGGCCGCCGTCGTCAGCGTGCGAGGCGGCGAGGTGCTGCTCCTGGACTGAGGTCGCGGCGGGCGACATCGCCGGCGGAACCGCGCGCTCAGGCGAGTGCGACCGGGTAGGCAGAGAGCGCCGCATCCGCGGTCACCAGCGTGAGGTCGTCGGCGATCGCCTGCGCGACGAGCATCCGGTCGAACGGATCGCGGTGATGCAGGGGGAGAACGCGGAGCGCTTCCGCATGGTGCACCGCGAACGGCAGTGAGGTGAAGCCGGCCTCGGCGATCGCTTCCTGGAACCGCGTCGCGGGCACCCGCAGCTTGCCGATCGACACCTTGACGGCGATCTCGACCACGGTCACCGCCGAGACGAAGGCCTGCGGTGCCTGCTCGATCAGTTCGATCGTCGACGGGGGAAGTCGTGCGTCGCCCGCCTGCCACCAGAGGAAGTGCTGGGTATCAAGCAGCAGGGGAGTCGTCGTCGCCATACCAGTCGTGATCCTCCTCGGGGCTCCAGCTCTTCCAGTCGTCGGCGAACTCGACCCGACCTGCCCACGCGCCGCGCGTGCGACGTGGTGCCTCGTCGCCGATGAGCGAGAGCCGCCAGCGCGGCTCGCCCCGGCGGGCGATCACGACCTCCTCGCCGGAGTCGACCGCGGCGAGCAGGCGCGACAACTGCGTCTTCGCCTCGTAGATGTTCACGGTGGTCATGCGCTCAGCTTAGCGCCGAGTTGGTCAAGTTGGTCAGGTTCGCTCACCGACATATCCCGGCCGGCCGTGAGGCTGCTGACGCGTAGGGGTTGACTGAGAGCGCGGTCTAACTTTTAGCCTGCTGGTGTGGCAGAGGATGACGAGGCGGGCCTCACGGTGGCCCAGATGAGCGCGGCGACCGGCGTGACCGCGTACACCCTGCGCTACTACGAGCGCGCCGAGCTGATTCACCCGGTGGCACGTAACGCCGGCAATCAGCGCCGGTACTCTGCGGCGGACGTGGAGTGGGTGAGGTTCCTGCTGCGCCTCCGCGAGACGGGGATGTCGATCGCGCAGATGCGCGAGTACGCGGTTCTCCGTGCGCAGGGACGGGTGACGACTGAGCCTCGTCTGCGCCTGCTGGAGGCGCATCGGGCGACCCTGCGCGAGCAGATCGCCCGGCTGCGCACCCACGAGAAGGCGCTGGCAGCGAAGATCGCGAGCTATCGAAACGATCTCGCTGCGCTCGAAGCAAACCACGAGAAGGAGGGAACCGGACGATGAGCGATCTGACGGAACGCCAGCAGCGCTTTGCTGACGGAATGGAGGTGCTCGACGCGATCGATGGAACGGCCGGCAGGGCCGTCATCGACGCGCTCGGTGATATCTCCCCGGAACTCGGTCATCAGGTGGTCGCATGGGGCTTCGGCGAAATCTACTCGCGGCCCGGCCTGGAACCCCGCGATCGACAGCTCGTGACGCTGGGGATGCTCACCGCGCTGGGCGGGTGCGAGCCGCAACTCGATGTCCACATCAACGCGGCGCTCAACGTCGGTCTCACCCCGCCGCAGATCATCGAGGCGCTCCTGCACACCTCGGTCTACTGCGGCTTCCCCCGCGCCCTGAACGCCACGTTCACCGCGAAGAGGGTCTTCGCCGAGCGCGGACTGCTGTGACATCCAAGATCGGCTAGAGTGACAAGACGATAGACACCCGGGTGGCACAACCAGTCCTGGCGTGGGCGTCGTCCGCAATACGAGCGGACGGCGGCATTCTGATCAGGGCGATGACGTCATTCGCGCGCATCCGCCTCGATTCCCACCGACTTCCACCTTCGAGGGACCTTTCATGACCGCGCCCGCAATTCCCGCATCCGATGCGCCGACGCCTGTGCCCACCCCGGGCAAGCGCGACGCGCCCCCCGTGCTCACCGGCTCCGGCCAGGTGCTTGCGAGCCTCGAGAAGCTCGGCGTCACCGACGTCTTCGGCATCCCGGGCGGTGCCATCATGCCGTTCTACGACGAGCTGATGGCCTCCACCGCGATCCGCCACATCCTGGTGCGCCACGAGCAGGGCGGCGGCCACGCGGCCGAAGGCTACGCCGCCGCATCCGGGCGTCTCGGCGTCTGCATCGCCACCTCCGGCCCCGGTGCCACGAACCTCGTGACCGCGATCGCGGATGCCTACATGGACTCGGTGCCGCTGCTCGCGATCACGGGCCAGGTGTTCTCCACCTCGATGGGAACGGATGCGTTCCAGGAGGTCGACATCACCGGCATCACGATGCCGATCACGAAGCACAGCTTCCTCATCACCGACCCCGCCCAGGTGCCCGCCACCCTCGCGGCCGCCGTGCACATCGCCACCACCGGACGCCCCGGTCCCGTGCTGGTCGACATCACGAAGGATGCGCAGCAGAAGTCGGCGCCGTTCATCTGGCCGCCGAAGGTCGAGCTGCCCGGCTACCGTCCCGTCACGAAGGCGCACGGCAAGCAGATCCTGTCGGCCGCCGAGCTGCTCGGATCCGCCGAGCGGCCGGTGCTCTACGTCGGTGGCGGCGTCATCCGCTCCGGTGCCTCCGCGGAGCTGCTGGAGCTGGCGGAGCTGACGGGTGCGCCCGTCGTGACGACGCTCATGGCCCGCGGCGCCTTCCCCGACTCGCACCGGCAGCACCTCGGTATGCCGGGCATGCACGGCTCGGTGCCCGCCGTGCTCGCGCTGCAGGAGTCCGACCTCATCGTCTCGCTCGGCGCCCGCTTCGACGACCGCGTCACGGGGCGGGTCTCCGACTTCGCGCCCGGCGCCAAGATCGTGCACGTCGACATCGACCCGGCGGAGATCGGCAAGATCCGGCACGCCGACGTGCCGATCGTGGGTGATGCGCGCGAGGTCATCGTCGACCTCATCGACGCGTTCCGCGAGCTGGATGCCGCCCCCGACATCGCGGAGTGGTGGGCCCGGCTCGAGCAGTTGCGGGTCAACTACCCGCTCGGCTACACCGAACCGGTCGACGGTCTGCTCTCACCGCAGTACGTCATCCAGCGCATCGGCGAGCTCTCCGGCCCCGAGGCGGTCTACGCCGCGGGCGTCGGACAGCACCAGATGTGGGCGGCGCAGTTCATCGGGTACGAGCGTCCGCACGCGTTCCTCAACTCGGGCGGCGCGGGCACGATGGGCTATTCGGTGCCCGCCGCGATGGGGGCGAAGGTCGCCGAGCCCGAGCGCCTCGTCTGGGCGATCGACGGCGACGGCTGCTTCCAGATGACCAACCAGGAGCTCGCCACCTGCACCATCAACGACATCCCGATCAAGGTCGCGATCATCAACAACTCCTCGCTCGGCATGGTGCGCCAGTGGCAGACCCTCTTCTACGACGGGCGTCACTCGTTCACCGACCTCAACACGGGGGCGCTCGACGGGGAGAACACCACCCGGATGGTGCCCGACTTCGTGAAGCTCGCCGAGGCGTACGGCGCCCTCGGCATCCGCGTCACGAAGAAGGAGGAGATCGACGCCGCGATCACGCTCGCGATCGAGACGAACGACCGCCCGGTCGTGATCGACTTCGTGGTGAGCCGGGATGCGATGGTGTGGCCGATGGTGCCGCAGGGTGTCGGCAACTCGCAGGTGCAATACGCGCGCGATCACGCGCCCGCGTGGGAAGAGGAGTAAGGCCATGACGCATCACGTGCTCTCCCTCCTCGTCGAGGACAAGCCGGGCCTGCTGACCCGGGTCGCCGGGCTGTTCGCCCGTCGCGGCTTCAACATCAACTCGCTCGCGGTGGGTCCCACCGAGATCGAGGGTCTCAGCCGCATCACGGTCGTGGTGGATGTCGAGGGCCTGCCGCTCGAGCAGGTCACGAAGCAGCTCAACAAGCTCGTCAACGTCATCAAGATCGTCGAGCTCGACCCCGCCCAGTCGGTGCACCGCGAGCACCTGCTGATCAAGGTGCGGGTCGACAACACGACGCGCAGCCAGATCCTGGAGGCCGTGAACCTGTTCCGTGCCCGCGTCGTCGACGTCTCGCCGGATGCGCTCGTCATCGAGGTGACGGGCGACTCCGGCAAGGTGCAGGCGCTGCTGCGCGTGCTGGAGCCCTACGGCATCCGCGAGATCGCCCAGTCGGGCCTCCTCGCGATCGGGCGCGGCGGCAAGAGCATCACCGAACGCGTCTACAAGAGCTAGATGGTCGAGGAGCGCCGCACGGCGACGCGTCTCGAGACCCATCCCGCAACGTCAAGAACCCCAACAGAACGAAGGAAAACAATGGCTGAGATCTTCTACGACCAGGACGCCGACCTGTCGATCATCCAGGGCAAGAAGGTGGCGATCGTGGGCTACGGCTCGCAGGGCCACGCGCACGCCCAGAACCTGCGCGACTCGGGTGTCGAGGTCGTCATCGCCCTCAAGGACGGCTCGAAGTCGACCGCGAAGGCCACCGAGGACGGCTTCGAGGTCAAGTCGGTCGCCGACGCGACCGAGTGGGCCGACCTCATCATGATCCTGGCGCCCGACCAGCACCAGCGCGGCATCTACGCCGACAGCATCAAGGACAAGCTCACCCCCGGCAAGACGCTCGCCTTCGCGCACGGCTTCAACATCCGCTTCGGCTACATCGACGCCCCGGAGGGTGTCGATGTGATCCTCGTCGCGCCGAAGGCCCCCGGCCACACGGTGCGCCGCGAGTACGTCGCGGGCCGCGGCATCCCCGACATCATCGCGGTGGAGCGGGATGCCTCCGGCAGCGCCTGGGAGACCGCGAAGTCGTACGCGAAGGCCATCGGCGGCACCCGCGCGGGCGTCATCAAGACCACCTTCACCGAGGAGACCGAGACCGACCTGTTCGGTGAGCAGGCGGTGCTCTGCGGCGGCATGAGCCACCTCGTCCAGTACGGCTTCGAGACCCTCACCGAGGCCGGCTACCAGCCCGAGATCGCCTACTTCGAGGTGCTGCACGAGCTGAAGCTCATCGTCGACCTCATGTGGGAGGGCGGCATCGCCAAGCAGCGCTGGTCGATCTCCGACACGGCCGAGTACGGCGACTACGTCTCGGGCCCGCGCGTCATCGACCCGTCGGTGAAGGCGAACATGCAGGGTGTGCTCGCCGACATCCAGTCGGGTGCCTTCGCGAGCCGCTTCATCGCCGACCAGGATGCGGGCGCCCCCGAGTTCCTCGCCCTCCGCGAGAAGGAGGCTCAGCACCCGATCGAGACGACCGGCAAGGAGCTGCGCTCGCTCTTCGCCTGGAAGCAGCAGGACTCCGACTACACGGAGGGCAGCGCCGCGCGCTGACCTCGCGTGAGGTGCTCGTAGCTCCAGCTACGACCTCGGCGCCCCGGACGCATCCGGGGCGCCGAGTCGTCTTCCGGGGCGTCCACCGAAGCGGGGACTTGTGCCGGATGGCCGGGGGCGGTCGAATGGTTCAGCGTCGACCAGCCGGTCGGCCGTCCTCGCATCCCACACCACCACACCGTGCCCGATCGTCCTCTCCTCGAACGCGCCGCAGAGCTCGCGGCGATCGATGTCGCGCTCACGGGCGCGGAGTCCGGATCGACGCGCACGGTCGTCGTGCGGGGCGAGCCCGGCATCGGGAAGTCCTCGCTGCTCGCCGAGGCGGCCGCGCGTGCCACCGCCAGGGGCTTCGAGGTGCGTCGCGCCGTGTTCACCGTGCTGAGCGCCCAGACGCCGCACGGTCTGCTCTGGGAGTGGTTCGGCGCGGAGGCCCACGACGACGAGGTCGCCCCCGTGTTCGACGGCCCGGCGGAGCTGCTGCGGGGCGTGCTCCGCGCGGAGCGCACGGCGGAACCGATCGCCGTCGCCTACGCCGCGCAGTGGGCGCTGTCGGGCCTCGACGAGGCGCACCCCCTGCTGCTCCTGGTCGACGACCTGCAGTGGGCCGACGACGCCAGCCGCCGACTGCTCACCACCCTCGTCGCGCGGCTGGCGACCGAGCGCATCGCCATCTTCATCGCCACCCGTCCCGATCCCGCGCTCGATGCGGATCCGGCGGTCGCCGCGATGCTCGCGGGCGCGCACACCTCCCTCATCGAGCCTTCGCCGCTCAGCCTGAGCGCGGTCGGCGCGCTCGCCGCTCGCTCGGGAGCCGACGCCGAGCGGGTGTTCGCCGCGAGCGGCGGCGTCCCCTTCTACGTGCGCGAGCTCATCGACCACGGGCCCGAGTCCGGGCCGGCGCGTATCCGGGAGGGCCTCCGCGGGCGCCTGGCCGCACTCCCCGCAGACGCCCGCGCGGTCGTGGAGACGGCCGTGGTCGTGGCGGAGGGGATCGCGCCCGCCCAGCTCGCGGATGCCGCGGGCGTCACGGATGCGCGCCTCGCCGAACTCCTGGCGCAGCTCGACGCCGCGGGCCTCGTCGAGCGCCGCGACGAGCTCGTGCGGCCTATCCATCCGATCGTCGTCGAGAGCGTGCTCGCCAGCCTGCCCTCCGATCGTCTGGCGCAACTGCACGCCCGGGTCGCCGATGCCCTGCGGGAGGCGGGGGCGCCGCTGCCCGCGATCGCCGCACACGACCTCGAGACGATGCCGAACGGCGACCCGCGGCGGGCGGCATCCCTCGCGGATGCGGCGCGTCTCGCCCTCGAAGCCGGCACCCCGGGGATGGCGGCCCGGTTGTTCGCCCGCGCGCGGGCGGAGGGTGCGCTCACCGAGCTCGCCGCATCCCAGTGGGTCTTCGACGAGGGCCGCGCGCGGGTCATGTCGGGGGAGTCGGAGGCCGGCCTCGCCCTCATCCGCGCGGCCGCCCGTGAGGTCGACAACCCGCGGGTGCGCGCCGAGCGCTTCCTCGAGCTCGGCGATGCGGCCTACATGACGAGCGACTTCGCGACCGCGGGCGAGTCGTACGCGGCGGCGCGGGCGGCGATCGCCGCGACCTCCGACGTCTCCGAGGCGGAGCGCCGCCTCGTGCTCGCGAAGATCGCCACCAACGAGCTCGCCTTCTCGAGCGAGCCGATGGGCGCGCTCCTGGCCGAGGTGGCCCAGATCGAGGCGAGGCCGGCCTCCGAAGACAGCTACGCCGACCGTGCGCTGTGCGCGGTCGTCGCGCTCGCGCTCTCCTTCGGCGGGGCGGGCGGCGGCGAGGCTCTCGCGCGTCGCGCGCTCGGACCCTTCCCGGAGGGCGGTGCCGACGATCCGATCACCTACGTCGTCTCGGGAGCGCTCAACTGCTACGGCTTCGTCGAGGAGGCCGACACCTGGCTCTCGGCCGCCGTCGCCGACGCGCGCGACTCGGGGAGCGTGCAGGGGTTCGGCACCGCGAGCTACGCCCGCGGTGCGCTGCGGATCGCCTACGGGCGTCTGCGGGGTGGGCTCGCCGATCTGGAGGCGGCTCGCAGCACCTCGGAGCTGGGCTGGCGCACCTACTTCCCCGCGATGCAGTACTACCTCGTGAAGGGCTATGTGCGCGCAGGCGAGGTCGAGCTGGCCGAGCAGGTGGTCGATCTCGACGCCGGCCCGCAGCCGACCATGTTCGTCGGGATCGGGCTCGCGGCCCGGCTGCTGCACCTGGTCGCCTCGGGTGCCCACCGCGAGGCGATCGACTTCGCGGAGGCGCGGATCGTGCGCCACGAGAGCGTGATCCCGATGTTCGGGGAGGATTGGCGCCCGCCGCTCGCGGAAGCCTACGCGGGGGTCGGCGATCGGGATCGGGCGCGCGAGGTGCTGCGCGAGGCGATCTCGATGGCGCCCGCCTCGCTTCCCGCGCACGGGCGGGCGACGCTCTACGTCGCATCCGCCCAGCTCGAGGACGAGGTGGACTCGGCGGAGCAGCTCTATCGCCTCGCGCTCGAGCTGGTCGATGCGCGGCACTACCAGTGGGCGGAGGCGCATCTGTGGCTCGCCGAGGTGTACCTGGCTCGGGGCCAGCGCGAGACGGCGCGGCGTCACGCGCGCGAGGCCTTCCAGTACGCGGTGCGCGAGGGCGCGCGTCCCCTCGCGCTCAAGGTGCGCTCGATCGCGGCCCGTGTGACCTCGCCGGACGAGATCCTGCCGCCCGACGAGCGTCTCGCCCTGCTGAGCCCGAGCGAGCAGCGCATCGCGGAGGCGGCGGCGCGGGGCGAGCGCAACCGGGAGATCGCCCGCGCTCAGTTCGTCACGATCAAGACGGTCGAGTTCCACCTCGGCAACATCTTCCGCAAGCTCGGCATCCGCTCGCGCACCGAGCTCGGCGCGATCCTGGGCGTGCTCGAGGAGGCGCCGACCGCATCCGACGCCCCCCGCGCGGACTGACGGCGCGGCATCCGATTCCGGGGGTGCGGAAACGGGCGCACTGTCGCGCGCGCCCTGGGCACGGTTGAATGGGCGTCGTGACGGCGACGGCGGTGCATTTCGGGGCAGGCAACATCGGGCGCGGTTTCGTGGCCCCGTTCCTGCGGGAGAGCGGATACGAGGTCATCTTCGCGGATGTCGCCGAGGAGCTGATCGGCGCTCTGCAGACGCAGCCGAGCTATCGCGTGCATGAGGTGGGCGAGGGCGCGCGCGAGCTCGTGATCGACGGCTACCGTGCGCTCAACTCGCGGGAGGATCCGGATGCGGTGGCCGCCGAGATCGCGAACGCCGACATCGTCACGACCGCGGTCGGCGCGCGCATCCTGCAGTTCGTGGCACCGCTCATCGTCGCGGGGCTCGCGCAGCGTTCGGCGGATGCGAGACCGCTCGTCGTGATCGCGTGCGAGAACGCGATCGGCGGCACCGACATCCTGGCGTCTGCCGTGCGCGGGCTGGGCGGGGCGATGGAGCGCGCGGTGTGGGCGAACTGCGCGATCGACCGCATCGTGCCGGAGCAGCGCGGCGGGCTCGACGTGACGCTGGAGGCGTTCTGGGAGTGGGCGGTCGACCGCACCCCCTTCGACGGCGACGAGCCGGCCCTCGCGGGCGTGCACTGGGTCGACGATCTGGAGCCCTACATCGAGCGCAAGCTCTTCACGGTCAACACGGGCCACGCCTCGACCGCCTACCTCGGTTACCACCGCGGCATCGACACGATCGCCGACGCCCTCGCGGTGCCCGAGGTGATGGCCGAGGTGCGCGAGGTGCTCGCCGAGACGAGCGGGCTGCTGGTGGCCAAGCACGGCTTCACCCCCGAGGAGCAGCAGGCCTACGTGGAGACGACCCTCGTGCGCATCACCAATCCCGAGCTGCCGGACAGCTGCGTTCGGGTCGGGCGGGCGCCGCTGCGGAAGCTCGGCAGGCACGAGCGTTTCATCGAGCCGGCGGCGCAGCTCGCCGAGCGCGGTGAGCCCGCCTGGAATCTGCTCACCGCGGTGGGTGCGGCGTTGCGCTTCGATCCGGCGGACGACCCGGAGGCCGTGGAGTTGCAGGCGAGGCTCGTGCCGGGGGCCGACCCCGCCGCTCTCGCGAGCGATCTCTGCGGGGTCGAGGCCGCGCATCCGCTGCACGCGTCGCTCACCGAGGTGTTCCGCCTGCGCCTGGAGGCGTGAGGCGTCACTTTGTGTCGCGCCCCCTGCGGAGCGCGCGACACAAAGTGACGCCTCACTCGATGTGCGTTGGGCGACGGGATGAGGTTGGATCAGGGGGTGAGCACCCGCGATCCCGAGCCCGTCGACGAGACGGATGACGACGAGGCGCTGCACTGGGCGGGCGACGACGCGCGAGGCCAGGCGGCGCCCCGCCTACGCGGTACCGCGGATGCGGTCGTCGCCGACCCCGCCGGCGCGGCGTTCGACGAGACCCCGGCCCCGCCGCGCACCCCGCGCGACGTCGCTTTCCGCGTGGGCACCGCCGTCTTCGCGCTCGTCTACCTCGCCTTCTCGATCGGCTGGATCTACGCCGTGCAACTGCTCGTCTATCCGGGTCTCGACCTGCCTGGCGAGATCCGCTGGCAGTTCGGCGAGTTCCTCGCGATGGTCGCGGCGGCGCTCTGGTTCGCCGCGGCGTTGAGCCTCACCCCCGAGGGGATGCGCCATCGCGGCCTCGCACGGATGCTGGGGCTGCTCCTCGGCGCCCTCCTGCTGGTGCCGTGGCCCGCGATCGGCTACTGGATCGGGAGCACGCAATGAGCGACCTCGACGCGACCGAGACGACGGAGGAGACCGAGGTCGCCCCCGGATACGTCCCCCTCGGCTGGCGGATCGGCCTCGCCGTGATCTTCGCGGCACTGCACGGCTGGTTCCTGTTCGCCGCGGCGAGCAGCCTGATCGCCCTGCCGGCGCTCTACGAGGCCCAGGGGTACGCGCAGTACATCCCCTGGTTCGCGCTCGTGATGGGGGTCGTGCTGCCTCCCGTGCTGTTCGTCGGCGCCCTGCTGCTCGGTCGGCGTCGAGCGCTGAGCACCCGTGTGGTGGTGTTCGCCGCGAGTCTCGCCGCGACCGCCGCCACCTCGCTCTCCCTCTACGTGCTCAGCTGACGCCTCGCGGAACGGATGCGGCATCCGCCGTCCGGTAGGCTGCCTGTGCCGCGCCCGCGTGAGCCGTGGCGTCCTCCTCGCGGCTCCGCGCCGCCGTCCCCGCACGAAGGAACATCCGTGGCAAAGCCGGTCGTCCTGATCGCCGAACAACTCTCGCCCGCGACCGTCGAGGCCCTCGGTCCCGATTTCGACGTCCGCTCCGTCGACGGTGCCGATCGCACCGCGCTCCTCGCGGCGCTGCCGGAGGCGAACGCGGTGCTCATCCGCTCCGCGACGCAGATCGACGCGGAGGCGCTCGCCGCGGCCCCCGCCCTGAAGGTCGTGGCGCGCGCAGGCGTCGGCCTCGACAACGTCGACATCAAGGCCGCCACCGAGGCGGGCGTGATGGTCGTCAACGCGCCGACCTCCAACATCATCAGCGCCGCCGAGCTCACCATCGGCCACATCCTGAGCCTCGCGCGTCACATCCCGGCCGCTCACGCGAGCCTCGCCGCGGGGGAGTGGAAGCGCTCGAAGTACACGGGCACCGAGCTCTACGAGAAGACGGTCGGCATCATCGGCCTCGGCCGCATCGGCGCGCTCATCACCGCCCGCCTGCAGGCCTTCGGCGTCGAGGTGATCGCCTACGACCCCTACGTGACCCCCGCGCGTGCGCAGCAGCTCGGGGTGCGGCTGGCGAGCCTCGACGAACTGCTCGAGCAGTCCGACTTCATCACGATCCACATGCCGAAGACCCCCGAGACCACGGGCATGATCTCGACCGCGCAGCTCGCGAAGATGAAGCCGACGGCCTACATCGTCAACGTGGCGCGCGGCGGCCTCATCGACGAGGACGCCCTCTACACGGCGCTCACCAGCGGGGTGATCGCGGGTGCCGGGCTCGATGTCTTCACGGCGGAGCCGCCCGTCGACCAGCGGCTGCTGCCGCTGCCGAACGTCGTCGTCACGCCGCACCTCGGGGCCTCCACCGACGAGGCGCAGGAGAAGGCGGGCGTCTCGGTCGCCCGCTCGGTGCGGCTCGCGCTCGAGGGGGAACTGGTTCCGGATGCGGTGAACGTAGCCGGCGGCATCATCGACCCCTTCGTGCGCCCCGGCATCGCGCTCGTCGAGAAGCTCGGCCAGGTGCTCGCCGCCGTCGCCGGCCACGGTGCCCTCACCGACCTCGAGGTCGATGTGCGCGGTGAGCTCGCCGCCTACGACGTGAGCGTCTACCGCCTGGCCGCGCTCAAGGGCTACTTCACGAACCTCGTCACCGAGAACGTCTCCTACGTCAACGCGCCGTTGCTCGCCGAGCAGCGCGGCATCTCGTCGAGCCTCAACGTCTCGGAGGAGTCGAAGGACTACCGCAACACGACGACGCTGCGCGGGGTGCTGTCAGACGGCACCGCGCTCGAGGTCTCGGGCACCCTCGCCGGAACGAAGATGACCGAGAAGCTCATCGGCCTGAACGGCTACGACATCGAGGTGCCGATCGTGGCGCACCACATCGTGATGTTCTACGCCGACCGTCCGGGAATCGTCGCCGTCTACGGCAAGGAGTTCGGCGAGGCGGGCATCAACATCGCGGGCATGCAGATCGCGCGCCGCTCGGCGGGCGGGCAGGCGCTCTCGATCATCACCGTCGACTCGCCGGTTCCCGACGATGTGCTCGAGCGGGTGCGGGTGGCGATCGAGGCCGACGAGGTGCGCGAGATCGACATCGTCGAGGCCTGAGGGCACCCACTCGCTACGCTGGCATCATGACGCTCCCACAGGAACCGGGCCAGGGCGCACCCGCGGCGACCAACCCTCTGGCGGTCGCGGCGTTCGCGGCGGGGATCACGACGGTCGCGATCGGCGTGATCGGGCAGTTCGCGGCGATCCCGATCCTCCGCGGCGGCGACTACGACCTCTACTCGATCGTCTCGGTCATCTTCACGGTGCTCTCGTTGCTGGTGGCGCTCGCCGCGCTCGCGATGGGGCTCGTCGCGATGCAACGCCCGCTGGGGCGGCTGCGAGCGGGCATCGGCGTCGGCATCGGAGGCTCGGCCGTGGTGTCGATCGTTCTCGGCTTCATCGCCCGCGCCCTGATGTCGATCAGCTGACCGCACGGTCGACCGCGTGCCGCCCGATATTCTGAGCGGATGACGCGCACCCTCGACCTCGCCGTGATCGCCGGAGACGGCATCGGACCCGAAGTGATCGCCGAGGCCGTGAAGGTGCTGGATGCCGCGGTCGCGGGCGAAGCGCAGCTCGCGGTCACCGCGTACCCGTTCAGCGCCGCGCACTACATGGAGACGGGCCGCATCCTCGACGAGGACGACCTCGCCGCGCTCGCCGGGCACGATGCGATCCTGCTCGGCGCCGTCGGCGGCGACCCGCGCGACGAGCGACTCGCGGGCGGCATCATCGAGCGCGGCCTGCTGCTGAAGCTGCGGTTCGCCTTCGACCACTATGTGAACCTGCGCCCGACGGTGCTGCATCACAGCGTCGCGAGCCCGCTCGCGAATCCGGGCGAGGTCGACTTCGTGGTGGTGCGGGAGGGCACCGAGGGGCCGTATGTCGGCAACGGCGGCAGCATCCGGGTGGGCACCCCGCACGAGATCGCCAACGAGGTGAGCGTCAACACGGCGTTCGGGGTCGAACGGGTCGTGCGCTACGCCTTCGAGCTCGCCGAGAAGCGTCGTCGGAAGCTCACCCTCGTGCACAAGACCAATGTGCTCACCAACGCGGGGAGGCTGTGGGCGAGGCTCGTGGAGGCCGAGGCTGCCAATCACCCGGAGGTGGCGTGGGATTACCTGCACGTCGACGCCGCGACGATCTTCCTCGTCACCGACCCTGCTAGGTTCGACGTGATCGTCACCGACAATCTCTTCGGCGACATCCTCACCGATCTGGCCGGCGCCATCAGCGGCGGCATCGGACTGGCGGCGTCGGGCAACATCAATCCCGACGGCACCTTCCCCTCGATGTTCGAGCCGGTTCACGGATCCGCCCCCGACATCGCGGGGCAGCAGAAGGCCGACCCCACGGCCGCGATCGGCTCGACCGTGCTCCTGCTCGATCACCTCGGGCTTCCGGATGCGGCCCGCCGGGTCGAGGCGGCGATTGCGGCCGACCTCGCTGAGCGGGGCAGCGCACCGCGCACCACCGCCGAGGTCGGCAGCGCGATCGCGGCCCGCCTCGGCTGATCCGGGCGCACAATAGACACCACGACCTCTTCAGAAGACGAGCCGACCATGACCCTCAACCTCCTCCCGATGGCGAACCAGGACTTGCAGTTCCAGGTGACCCGCAACGAGAACGCCGCCACCCCCGAGGAGCGCGACGCGATTCTGGCGAACCCCGGGTTCGGGCAGCACTTCACCGACCACATGGTCGACATCTGCTGGTCGGAGCGCGGCGGATGGCACCGGCCGCGGGTGCAGCCCTACGGCCCGATCCAGCTGGATCCGGCGGCCGCCGTGCTGCACTACGCCCAGGAGATCTTCGAGGGGCTGAAGGCCTACCGTCACGCCGACGGCTCGATCTGGACCTTCCGCCCGGAGATGAACGCGGCGCGTCTGCAGCGCTCCGCGAAGCGCCTCGCGATGCCGGAGCTGCCCACCGCGTACTTCCTCGACTCGCTCAAGCAGCTCATCGCGGTCGACGGCGACTGGGTTCCGACGCAGGACGAGACGAGCCTCTACCTGCGCCCGTTCGCGTTCGCGAAGGAGGCGTTCCTGGGGGTGCGACCGGCGAAGAAGGTCAACTACTACCTCATCGCCTCCCCGGCAGGCGCCTACTTCCAGGGAGGCATCACGCCGCTGTCGATCTGGCTGTCCACGCACTTCACGCGCGCCGGCCACGGCGGCATGGGTCAGGCCAAGACGGGCGGCAACTACGCCGCATCCCTCGTGGCGCAGCAGGAGGCGTACGAGAACGACTGCCAGCAGGTGCTGTTCCTCGACGCGCAGGAGGGCAGATACCTCGAGGAGCTCGGCGGCATGAACGTCGTGCTCGTGACGCGCGACAACCGGCTCATCACGCCCGACTCCGACTCGATCCTCGAGGGCATCACCCTCGACTCGGTGCTGCAGCTCGGCCGTGACCGCGGCTACACGATCGAGCAGCGCCCGGTGTCGATCGAGGAGTGGCGCGAGGGCGTCGCCTCGGGAGAGATCGTGGAGGCGTTCGCGTGCGGCACGGCCGCCGTCATCACGCCGATCGCCGAGATCAAGGCGGACTCGTTCGGCATCTGGATGCCGGAGGTCGCCGATCGCGTGTCGCTCTCGCTGCGCGAGGAGCTCACCGGCATCCAGTACGGTCGGGTGCCCGACCGCCACGGCTGGCTGCACCGCCTCGACGGCTAGGGCACCTCGCGGGTTCACCGGATGTGGTGCACCCGTTCGGCAGGCCCCCAGGCCCCGTCGGCGGTCACGGCGACCGCGTCGAGACGAAACGCCAGGGCGAGGCAGAGTCGGTCTGCGAGCGACAGACCGGAACCGCGAGTCCAGGTCGCTGCCGCGCGTTCAGCGTCGCCGATCGTGACGGGCTCGACGGTGAGCGGGTAACTGAGCAGAACGGTGCGGGCCACTCCCCAGTGGGCTCCCGCGGCCGCCACTTTCTGTGCGACTTCGCTCCAATTGGCGGCCCCGCACACCCCGCCGTGTTCGAGGAGCTGCTCGACTTCGATCGCACCCGGCTCGCCGCCCAGGAGCGCGAGGAGCGCCGAGGCGTCGAACACGTATCGCTCAGTCATCGTCGCCGAGCGCCTCGCGACGTCGTTCATCGAGCAGTTCCGCGACGAGGTTGCTACCGGCGAGCTGTTCGCGGACGAGGCGAAGTGCGCGCGTGCGTTCCATGAGGATGACGCCGTCCTCGGTGTCGATGGTGAGAAGCGTCGTTCCCTCATTCCAGGCATGGCGGGCGCGGATCGTCGCCGGGATCACGAGACGTCCCTTGTTTCCCACCACAACCTGCTCGGTGCCACCCATGATCGAAAGGTACCACCAGGGTGTCCCCTCTGCCCGCCCTCGAGCGTGAGGGTGCCGTCGGGGTCGCGTGTGCACTGGATGGTGCCTGCGGTGTGGCAAAGCTCCATGGTGCCTCCTGCCCAGCCGGTGGTGTCGCCGCGACGCTAGCCTGCCCCGCAGACACGGCGGTTGGAGAGGCGGGCACGCAGGCGGATGATGCTCCTGCATCCAGGCGGGGGAGGAGAGGACGCGTCGCCCTCGCACAAGCGCTTGTGGCGGGCAGGGCTAGGCTCTTGAGGGTGAGAGTCGCACGTTTCAGCACGGGAGGCGACCCGCGCTTCGGCATCGTCGATGATGACGAGATCGTGGTGCTCGCGGGTGACCCCATGTTCGCCGGGTTCGAGACGACGGGCGAGCGCGTGCCGCTCGCGGATGCTCGGCTGCTCGCCCCCGTCATCCCGCGCTCCAAGGTCGTCTGCGTCGGGCTCAACTACGCCGAGCACCGCAAGGACATGGCGAACGTCGACGCCCCCGAGAACCCGCTCATCTTCCTGAAGCCCAACACGGCCGTCGTCGGCCCCGGCGACCCCATCCGGATCCCGCCCGTCGAGGGGCGCATCACGCACGAGGGCGAACTCGTCGCCGTCATCGGCCGTGTCGCCAAACAGGTGCGTGCCGAGAACTGGGCCGACTACGTGTTCGGCTTCACGGTCGGCAACGACGTGTCGGCGCGCGACCAGATGTTCGCCGACGGCCAGTGGGCCCGGGCGAAGGGGTACGACACCTTCGCGCCGATCGGCCCGTGGATCGAGACCGAGCTCGACCCCGACGGCCTCGAGATCCGCACCTGGGTCGACGGCGAGCCGCGGCGCCACGGCAACACCCGCGACATGATCCACAAGCTGCCCGAGCTGATCGCCTACATCTCGGATGTCTGGACCCTGCTGCCCGGCGACATCATCATGACGGGCACGCCCTCGGGGCTCGGCGGCTTCGTGCACGGCCAGAGGATCGACATCGAGATCGCGGGCATCGGCACGCTCAGCAATCCCGCACTGAACCGCGACGAGCCGGCGGCGTGACGCGCGGGGCCTCCGCGGAGTCTGCGCCCGTCGCGCTCGACGAGGCCGAGATCGCGCGGGTGCGTCGCCGCAGTCGCGGGGCGATCATCACCGGTCAGGTGCTCGCCGGAATCGGGATGGGCTCGACCCTGTCGGCTGGCGCGCTGCTCATCACCCAGGTCTCGGGCTCGGAGACCCTCTCGGGCATGGCCGCGACCATGTCGACGATCGGTGCGGCGCTCGCCGCCGTGCCGCTCGCCGCCCTCGCCACCCGGCGCGGACGGGCGCCCGCACTCGCGAGCGGTGCCCTGATCGCCGCCGCGGGGGCCGTCGTCGGACTCGTCGCCGCCGTCCTCGGCTGGACCGCGCTGCTGCTGGTCGGCATCGTGCTGCTCGGGGTCGGCATGGCGGTCAACCTGCAGGCCCGCTTCGCGGCGACCGACCTCTCCGAGCCGCGGCGTCGCGGCCGTGACCTCTCGATCGTCGTCTGGTCGACCACCCTCGGCGCGGTGCTCGGCCCGAACCTCATCGGCCCGGGGGATGCCGTGGGCCGGGCGATCGGCCTTCCCCCGCTCGCGGGCGCCTACCTCTTCACGATCGCGGCGCAGCTGGTGGCCGCGGTCGTCTACCTGGTGGGGCTGCGTCCGGATCCGCTGCGCCTGGCGACCCGCATCGGGCTGGAGCGTCCCGCCTCGCCGGAGGCGGCATCCCGCACGGCCGACGTCGGCGGGATCGCGACGGGCATGATCGCCACCTCTCTCAGCCACGCGACGATGGTCTCGGTCATGGCGATGACCCCCGTGCACCTCGTGAACCACGGCGCGGGCCTCGAGCTGGTCGGGATCACGATCAGCCTGCACGTGCTCGGCATGTACGCGCTCTCGCCGCTCTGGGGGATGCTCGCGGACCGGGTGGGCCGCGAGGTGACGATCGCGATCGGCCAGCTGCTGCTGCTCGGCGCGCTGCTGCTGCTCGCGGCGGGATCCGACTCGGAGCTGTGGGTGACGATCGGGCTGTTCGCGATCGGCCTCGGGTGGAGCGCGTCGAGTGTGGCCGGGTCCACCCTCATCAGCGAGTCGGTGGATGTGCTGGGCCGCGCCCGCATTCAGGGCCGCGCCGACCTGCTCATGTCGTCGGCGGGTGCGCTCGGCGGTGCCGCGGCGGGTCTCGTGCTCGCGCGGCTCGGCTACGGGGGGCTCGCGCTCACCGCGACCGCTCTGGTCGCCGCGGTGCTGATCGCCCTCGCGGTGCGGATGGTGCGGCGGAGGGTGCTCGCGTGAACCGCATCCGGATGCTGCTGCCGGGCGTCGTGGTCGCGCTCGCCGGGGCGGGCCTCGCCTGGCTCGCGCATCTCCTGCTGCCGGCGCTGCCGTGGCTCACCGCCGCCTTCGTGATCGGCGTCGTCGCCGCGTGCCTGCCGCCGTTGCGGCCGGTGCTCGACGGGCCGCTGAAGCCCGGCCTCGGCGTCTCGGCGCGCGGGCTGCTCCGGCTCGGCATCGTGCTGCTCGGGCTCGACCTCGCCCTCGCCGACATCGCGGCGCTCGGCTGGTGGGGGGTGCTCGCGATCGCCGCGCTCGTGGGCCTCGCCTTCGCCGCCACCTACGGCATCGGCCGCGCCCTGCGCCTGCCGGGCGACGAGCCGGTGCTGCTCGCGGCGGGCTTCTCGATCTGCGGCGTCTCCGCGGTCGGCGCGATGGCCGCCGCCCGCACACGCCCCACCGCATCCGCCGCCCCCGCCCCCGCCGCAATGTCGAAAATGCAGGAGACTTCGACGCCGACCGCGCTGGTGACGCTGTTCGGCACCCTCGCAATCGTCGTTCTTCCTGCATTTTCGACACTGGCGGGGGCGCTCGGGATGCCGATGAGCGACGCCTACTTCGGCGCCTGGGTCGGGGCGAGCGTGCACGACGTCGGCCAGGTCGTCGCGACGGCCCAGACCGCAGGGGCGGCAGCGCTCGGCGCCGCAGTCGTCGTCAAGCTCACCCGCGTGCTCATGCTCGCGCCGATGGTCGCGATCGCCTCGCTGCACACCCGGCGGGCCGCGCGCGCCGCGGGCGAGACGGGCGGGAAGCTGCCGCCCGTCGTGCCGCTCTTCATCGTCGGGTTCGTCGCGCTCGTGCTCGTGCGCTCCTTCCTCCCCGTGCCGGATGCCGTGGTCGATGTGGTCGACGTGGTGCGCAACGCGCTGCTCGCCGCCGCGCTCGTCGCGATCGGCGCGGGGCTCCGGCTCGAGAAGCTCGTGCGCTCGGGCGCGCGCGCGATCGCCGCGGGCCTGCTCGCGTGGATCGTCGTCCTCGTGCTCGGTCTCGGGGTCGCCGCGATCGTGGTGCGGTGACGGCGGGCGTTCACGGGGCGCTCACCTCGCATCCGGCAAGTCTCCAGCCGCAACAGGGCAGGCTGGAAGCATGTCACAGCCCCCGCTCGACCCCGCGCGCATGCGGGATCAGCCGGCTCTGACGCCCACGCAAGGGCGCGCCTGGCTCATCTGCGGGGGCGTCCTGACGCTCCTCGCGCTCGGAGTGCTCGTGCCCGTGGCCGCGCTCCGGATGCCGCCAGGCGGTGTCGCGGTGACGGCCGCTGTCGTCGTCGGGGTGCTCTATGTGTGCATGCTCATCGTGCGCTTCGCGACCCCGCCGAGCCGGCTGCGCCTCGCCTTGCTCGCCGTCGACACCCTCGCGATCGCCTTCGTCACCCTGCTCGCGGTGCTGCTCGTGATCGAGCGCGCGACACTCGTCTGATTGCCTGCGCGACCGCGAGGAACGAGGATCGCCTCATGAGGTTCGAGACGACGCTGTCGCAGTTCGGCAACAACACCGGCATCGAGGTGCCGCCGGAGCTCGTCGAGCAGTTGGGGGCGGGCAAGCGCCCTCCCGTGCTCGTCACGGTCAACGGCCACCGCTACCCGTCGACGATCGCCCCGATGGGCGGCAGATACCTCATCCCCTTCAGCTCCGACAAGCGTGCCGCGACCGGGCTCGCGGGTGGCGATCGGATCACCGTGGAACTCGAACTGGACGCGGCACCCCGTGTGGTGGAGCCGACGCCCGACCTCGCGGAGGCTCTCGCCGCGAACCCGGAGGCCGCCGCCGCGTGGGAGAGGCTCGCCCCGAGCCACCGCAAGGCGCACGTCACCGCGATCGAGGGCGCCAAGGCCGCCGAGACCCGCGCCCGGCGCGTCGCCGCGGCGGTCGAGAAGCTCACCGGCCCCTGAGCTTCAGGCCTCGCGGGTCGAGTCGCGCACCACGAGCCTGGTGGGCAGCGGGGTGTCCTCGGTGACGGTCTCGGGGTCTTCGACCGCGATGAGCACCTTCTGCATGATGAGTCCGCCGAGCGCCGCGAAATCCTGCCGCACCGTCGTGAGCGGCGGGGAGAGGTAGCCGGCCTCCGGCACGTCGTCGAAGCCGACGACGCTCACATCCTCTGGGGTCCGGAGGCCGCGCTCCCTGAGCGACGACAGCAGTCCGATCGCCATATGGTCGTTGGCCACGAACACCGCGTCGCCCGGCTCCACGCCGAGTTCCGGTCCGAGCCGGTGGCCGCTCGCGGCCGACCAGTCGCCGTGCGGTGGGGCGACGACATCGAGCCGCCGGGCCACGAGCTCGTCGCGCCAACCGCGCTCGCGCTCGATCGCATCCGGGTTGTTCGACGGACCGCCGAGATGCAGGATGCGCGTGTGCCCCAGCTCGGCGAGGTGCCGCACGGCCGCGCGCGCCCCGCGGTACTGGTCGATCGACACGATGAGCGGGCTCGGGCGAGGGGATGCGGCGACCGCGACCACCGGGATCGAGAGCTCGAGCCCGCGCACCAGCTCGAGCACCGCGACGTCGACCACGACGAGCACGATCGCATCCACCCGCTGCCGCAGCAGCGACTCGACGAGCTGCCGCACCGTCGCCGGGTCGTCGTCGAGCGAGCTGACCGTCTCGACGTTGTAGCGCGCAGCGCGGGCCGCGAAGTTGAAGTGCATCGCGATCGAGCTCGGACCGAAGTCGGAGACCCCGGGCGAGATGAGCCCGATCGTGCGGGTGCGTCGGGTGACGAGTGCGCGGGCCGCGGGGGAGGGGCTGTAGCGCAGTTGCGCGATGGCCTGCTCGACGCGTGCGCGGGTGGCGGGGCGCACGTTGGGCAGATCGTTGAGCACACGCGACACCGTCTGGTGCGACACCCCCGCCAGGCGGGCGACGTCGAAGATGTTGGCGGCGCGCGCGCCCTTGTCGTCCCCGCTCATCTGCGCCCGCTCACCCTTCGTCGTCGGGTCGGGCGACCATCGCGAGCAGCGAGTCGACGGTGAGCGAGTCGGCGGAGTGCGACGACACGAGCTCGCCGCCGCGCATCACGAGCACCCGGCTCGCGACGCGCAGCACCTCCTCGAGCTCGGCGGAGATGAACATGACGGAGAGCCCGTTGTCGGCCAGCTCGGTCACCAGGTTCTGGATCTCGACCTTCGCGCCGACGTCGATGCCACGCGTCGGCTCGTCGAGCACGAGCGCGCGCGGGGCGAGCGCGAGCAGCCGGGCCAGCAGCACCTTCTGCTGGTTGCCGCCGGAGAGCGTGCCCGCGGCTCGCTCCGGGTCGGCGGGACGGATGTCGAGGGCGTCGATCCAGCTCGTCGCGAGTTCACGCTCCCGCGCCGCCGGGATGCGGTGCAGCACCCCGCGCTGCGCCTGCAGGGCGAGGGTGATGTTCTCGCGGATCGACAGCTCGCTGATGATGCCGTCGGTGCGGCGGTTCTCCGAGGAGTAGACGACGCCGAGCGAGATCGCCTGCCGCGGCTGCCGTGGGTGGACCCCGGTTCCCGCGATCCGGATCACGCCCGAGGTGATCGTGTCGACCCCGGTGAGGGCGCGAGCGAGCTCGGTGCGCCCGGAGCCGAGCAACCCGGCGACGCCGAGCACCTCGCCCTCGACGAGGTCGACATCGACCCCAGACACGCCGTGTGCCGCGAGGCCCCGAGCGCTCAGGTACGGGGCGGTCAGCTCGCCCGTGGGCGGGTCGCTGCGCTGCCGGGTGATGAGCTCGCCCGATCCGCGACCGAGCATCTTCTGCACGAGGTCGATGCGCAGCAGTTCCCGGGTGAGGTATTCGCCGACGAGCCGGCCGCCGCGCAGCACGGTGACCCGGTCGCAGATCTCGTACACCTGGTCGAGGAAGTGCGAGACGAACAGGATCGCGACTCCGCGCTGCTTGAGCTCGCGGATCACGCGGAACAGTTCGGCGACCTCGTCGAGGTCGAGGCTCGAGGTGGGCTCGTCGAGCACGAGCACCTTCACCTCCGTCGAGATGGCGCGCGCGATCGCGACGAGCTGCTGCACGGCGAGCGAGTGGGTGGACAGCAGCGATGCCGGGTCGATGTCGAGCCCCAGGTCGACGAGCGCGGCGCGGGCGTCGGTGCGCATCCGCTTCCAGTCGATCACGCCGAGGCGACGCGGCTCGCGTCCCAGCCAGATGTTCTCCGCGACCGTGAGATTCGGCAGCAGGTCGATCTCCTGGTAGACGGTCGAGATGCCCGCCGCGAGGGCGTCGTGCGGGGTGGTGAACCGCACCCGCTCGCCGCCCAGCCGGATCACGCCCGCGTCGAGCGGGAGCGCGCCGGTGAGCGCCTTGATGAGGGTGGACTTGCCCGCCCCGTTCTCCCCCATGAGCGAGTGCACCTCGCCGGGGAACATCCGGAAGTCGACGCCGTCGAGCGCGAGCTCCGCGGGGAAGCGCACCGTGGCTCCCGCGATCTCGACGACCGGCGGGGTCTCTTCGACCATAGGCATCATCATGCCCGGATGCGGCACCCGCGTCGCGCTTCGGCCATCGCGTGTCAGCGTCGGTCGGAGCGCGCCACGATCACACGCTGCACCACGACGAACAGCAGCAGCAGCAGCCCGACCGAGATGCGGGTCCACGACTGGTCGGCGCCCATGAACGAGATCGCCGTCTTGATCGTGCCGTAGACGAGCACCCCGATCATCGAGCCGATGACGAATCCGGAACCGCCCGTGAGCAGCGTGCCGCCGATGACCACCGCGGCGATCGTGTCGAGCTCGGTGCCCATGCCGTTGAGCGGATACGACGCCCCGGTGTAGGCGGTGAACACGACACCGGCGAGCCCCGCGCAGATGCCGCTCACGACATAGGCGAGCAGCTTGGTGCGCACCACCGGCAGGCCCATGAGGCGCGCGGACTGCTCGTTGCCGCCGATCGCGTAGATGGTGCGGCCGAAGCGCGTGTAGGCGAGCACGAGCGCCGCGACCGCGACGACGAGCAGGGCGATGATGCCGGTCGGGGTGATGTAGAAGCCACCGGGTGCGCCCTGGATGCGGGTCGACTGCAGCCAGAGGATCTCGGGGGTGGTGACCTTGATCGAGTTGAGGCTCACCATGAAGGCGAGCCCGCGCGCCGCGAACATCGCCGCGAGGGATGCGATGAAGGGCTGCACGTCGAAGTACTGCACGAGCACCCCGATCACGAGCCCGAAGCCGGCACCGAGCAGCAGCATGACGGGCACGACGACGCCCGAGGGCACGCCGCTCTGCAGCAGGCTCGCCCCGAACATCCCGGTGAAGGCCATCACGGCACCCACCGAGAGGTCGATGCCGCCGGTGAGGATCACGAAGGTCATGCCGACCGCGAGGATGAACAGGTAGGCGTTGTCGAGCAGCAGCGCCGAGATCACCCGGGGGGTGAGGAAGTTGCCGAAGTAGGCCTGCGCCACCACGAAGATCACGATGAGCAGCGCGAGCGCCGCGAAGACCGGGATCCAGGAGGCGCGGCGGCTGAGGAAGCGCTTCACGGGTCCGAGCGCATCCTTCGTCTCGAGGGGTGCGTGGATGCTGGTCATCTGGCGACCTCCGTCGGGCGGGCGCGCATGCCCTGCGCGGTGCGGGTGACGACGCCGCGCACGCGCGGCGACTGGATGAGCACGACGATCACGACCGCGACCGCCAGGAACAGCGGAGCCACCGCGGAGGGCACCCCGAGGAACAGGATCGTGGAACGCAGCGTCTCGATCGTGAAGACCCCGATGACGGTGCCGGCGACCGTGAACTTGCCGCCCATGAGCGAGGTGCCGCCGAGCACGACCGCGAGGATCGCGTAGAGCTCGATGTAGAGGCCGGCCGCGTTCGAATCCGCGGCCATCGTGTTGGAGCTGTAGAGGATGCCGGCGAATCCGGCGAGCAGACCGCTCGCCGCGTAGGCGCCCCAGATGATCCCGCGCGAGCGCACCCCCGCGAGCCGGCTCGCCTCCGGGTTGATGCCGACCGCCTCGGTCAGCACGCCGAGCGCCGTGCGGCGTTCGATGAGGGCGACGAGGGCGACCGCCGCGACCGAGACAAAGAACGCGAACGGCAGGCCGAGCACGTAGCCCTGCGCCATGAACTTGTAGGGCGCCGAGTTGATGGTGGTGATGAAGCCGCCCGTGATGAGCAGCGCCACCCCGCGACCGGCGAGCATGAGCACGAGGGTCGCGATGATCGGTTGCACGCCCACCACCGAGACGAGGAAGCCGTTCCAGGCGCCCAGCAGCACCCCGATGAGCACCGCGACGGTGATCGCGCCGAGCACCGTGCCGAGGTCGTTCGGGGCGGAGGAGCCGTCGATGATGGTGAGGGCGACCGCGCCCGAGACCGCCATGATCGCGCCGACCGAGAGGTCGATGCCGCGGGTGGCGATGACGATCATCATGCCGAGTGAGACGAGCATGAGGGGCGCGCTGTTGCGCAGGATGTCGATGAGCGGCCCGTAGAGCTGGTCGCCCTTGACGGTGATGCTGATGAAGCTCGGCCTGGCGATCGTGTTGATGACGATGAGCGCGACGAGGGCCGCGATCGGCAGCACGAGCCGATGGGTCAGGATTCTCTTCATGCCGCGCTCTCCGGGCTCTCGGGCTGGGTGTCGTTCGAGGGGTGCTCGTCGGCGATGAAGGCGACCAGGTCGTCGACGCCGATGTCGTGCGAGGTCAGTTCGCCGATCTTACGACGATCGCGCATCACGACGATGCGCTGGGCGATGCGGATGACCTCCTCGAGCTCCGAGGAGATGAACACGACCGCGAGCCCCTGCTCCGAGAGCTCGGCGACCTTGCGCTGGATGTCGGCTTTCGCGCCCACGTCGATCCCGCGGGTCGGCTCGTCGAGGATGATGAGCTGCGGCGCCGTGGCGAGCCAGCGCGCCAGCAGCACCTTCTGCTGGTTGCCGCCCGAGAGGTTGCGGATGAGCGCGTTCGGGTTCGCGGGGCGCACACCGAGCGCCTCGATGTACTCGGCGACGATCGCATCCTGCTCGGCCTTGCGGATCTTGCGGAGGGCCCCGCGCTTGGCCTGGATGCCGAGCACGATGTTCTCGGCCACGGTCAGGTCGCCGACGATTCCCTCGGCCCGGCGATCCTCCGAGGAGAACGCGATGCGGCGGTCGATCGCGTTGCGGGGGTTGGTGATGCGGGAGGCGCGCCCGCGCACCTCGACGCGTCCGGCATCCGGGCGGTCGGCGCCGTAGAGCAGCCGCACGAGCTCGGTGCGGCCCGAGCCGAGCAGACCCGCGATGCCGACCACCTCGCCGTCGTAGACCTCGAGATCGGCGGGGTCGAGCACGCCCTTCTTGCCGATGCCCTCGGCGCGGAAGGCCGGGTCGCCGGTGCGGTCGATGGTGCGGTCGGCGCTGCGCGAGATCGCGTCGAGCTCGTCGAGCTGGCGGCCGATCATCTTCGAGATGAGCTCTCCGCGCGGAAGTTCGGTGACCGGGTACTCGCCGACGAGCTTGCCGTTGCGCAGCACCGTGAGACGGTCGGAGATCTCGTAGACCTGGTCGAGGAAGTGGGTGACGAAGAGGATGGCGACGCCGGCCTCGCGGAGCCCGCGGATGACGCCGAAGAGCTGGTCGACCTCGCCGCGGTCGAGGCTCGAGGTGGGCTCGTCGAGCACGAGCACGCGGGAGTCGGTGACCATCGCCCGGCTGATGGCGACGAGCTGCTGCACGGCGATCGAGTGCGCGGCGAGCAGCGAACGGGTGTCGAGTCGCAGCCCGAGGTTCTCGAGGTGGCGGGCCGCCTCGCGGTGGGTGGCGCGCCAGTCGATGCCGAAGGGGCCGCGCACCTCGTGGCCGAGCATGACGTTCTCGCCGACCGAGAGATTGGTGCAGAGGTTGACCTCTTGGTACACCGTCGAGATGCCGGCGGCCTGCGCATCCGCTGTTCCGCGGAGGATGCGGGGGGTGCCCTCGACGACGATGCTGCCGCCGTCGATGGGGTAGACGCCCGTGAGGGCTTTGATGAGGGTGGATTTGCCGGCGCCGTTCTCGCCCATCAGGGTGTGGATCTCGCCGCTGCGGAGGGTGAAGTCGACGCCGTCGAGGGCCTTCACGCCCGGGAACTCGATCGTGATGCCGCGCATCTCGACGATCGCTCGGGCTTCGTTGTCCGTGGCCATGGCTTCCTTGCTCATCTCGTGAGTTCCGCCGGGGACCGGTGCGCCCCGGTCCCCGGCGGAGGGGTTGTTCACTTCGTGAACGTGTCCGATCAGTACGGACGCGTCGGCAGTGCTTCCTTCGCCTGCTCCTGGGTGAAGGTCTGGTCGGTCACGATCGTCTTCTTCTCGACGGTCTCGCCGGCGACGACCTTCTTCACGAGCTCGGCGACCTTGTCACCGAGCAGCGGGTTGCATTCGACGATGAAGTTGAACTTGCCGTCGGCGAGGGCCGTCATGCCGTCCTTGACCGCGTCGATCGTGACGATCTTGATGTCCTTGCCCGGGACGAGTCCGGCGGCCTCGATCGCGTCGAGCGCGCCGAGCCCCATGTCGTCGTTGTGCGCGAACAGCAGGTTGATCTCCTTGCCGTACTTCTGCAGGAAGCCCTCCATGACCTTCTTGCCGCCGTCGCGGGTGAAGTCACCCGTCTGCGAGTCGAGGGTCTTGATGGTCGAGCCTTCGATGGCCTTGCCGAAGCCGGTGGCGCGGTCGAGGGCCGCGGAGGAACCCGTGGTGCCCTCGAGCACGACCATGTTCGAGCCGTCGGCGTTCTCCACGGCCCACTGACCGGCGAGTTCGCCTTCCTTCTCGAAGTCGAGGCCGACCCAGCTGGCGTACAGGTCGTCGCTCGCCGAGACCGTGCGGTCTTCGAGGATGACCGGGATGCCCGCGTCCTTGGCTTCCTTCAGCACGTCGTCCCAGCCGTCGACCGTGATGGGCGCGATGACGATGGCGTCGACGCCCTGGTTGATGAAGCTGCGGACGGCCGCGATCTGGGCCTCCTGCTTGTTGTCGGCCGCGTTGAAGATCAGCTTGAAGCCGTTCTTCTCCGAGAGCGCGTTCTTGACCGACTCGGTGTTGGCCGAGCGCCAGCCCGACTCGGAACCGGTCTGGGCGAATCCGACGGTGATGACACCGTCGCTGCCGCCGGAGGCGTTGCCGCCGGGGGTCGTGGAGCAGCCGGTCATCGCGAGAGCCACGGCTCCCACGAGGGCGACGCCCGCCAGGATCTTCTTCATGTACAGAACCTCCTCGTTCTGGGGAACCGGCTTCGGTGCCGGGTGCCCGGGTGGTGGTGCCTCGTGGCGCGACGGTCGCGCCGAGGCGAGCCGTCGGCCAAATGTTAGCCTTCACAATTCTCATCGGCGCAAGTGTTCGAGGGTAACGGTTTGATAACAGGGCTTGATTTTCAAGGATTTGCGGGGCGGCGTTGCCGAATTGTTGTGAGCGTTCCCGTGAGCCTTCACATTCGGGCGTGAGGGGCGAGAGCGGGGGATCCGCGGAACGCCGGGTGCGCACGGATGCCCCCGGAGCTCGCCGCGTGGCCGCCCCGCCCCGCGCTAGCCTGACGCCGTGGCCGAGCGCGCGAGGAACCCGAGCATGCACGACGTCGCCGCGCTCGCCGGAGTCAGCCACATCACCGTCTCGCGGGTGCTCAACGACTACCCCTCGATCCGTCCCGCCACGCGGGAGCGGGTGCTCGCCGCGATCGCCGAGCTCGGCTACCGGCGCAACCTCGCCGCCCGTGCCCTCGTCACCAGCCGCACCCGGGCGATCGGGGTGCTCGCCCCCGAGGTCGCTCAGCACGGCCCCGCCTCGAGCGTGCTCGCCGTCGAGTCCGCCGCGCGTGCGCACGGCTATCACCCGCTCGTGACGGCGACGGCGCTCGAGCACGACGCGACCGTCGCCGCACTCGAGTTCCTGCTCGACCAGGCGGTCGAGGCGCTCGTCGTGATCGCCCCGCACGAGACCGTACTCGCCGCGATCCGCGACCTCGACATCCGGGTGCCCCTCGTGACCCTGCAAGCCCCCGACCGCCCCGGCGGCATCGGCGTCGACCAGGTGGCGGGCACCCGGCTCGCGACCGAGCACCTGCTCGCACTCGGGCACCGCAGCATCCAGCACCTCGCGGGGCCGGAGGGCTCGCTCGAGGCGGCCGCGCGGCTGCTCGGCTACGCCGAGGCGATGGCCGGGCTCGACGCGCCCGAGGTGCTGTTCGGCGACTGGGGGGCGGCCTCCGGCTATGCGGCGGCCGACGCACTCTCGCCCGAGGTCACCGCGGTCGTCGCCGGCAACGACCAGATGGCGCTCGGCCTCATCGCCGGGCTCGCGGATGCGGGGCGTCAGGTTCCGGGCGACGTCTCGGTCGTCGGCTTCGACGACATCCCGGAGGCCGCCTTCGTGCGTCCCGCGCTCACGACCGTGCATCAGGACTTCGCGCTCATCGGCCGCCTCGCCGTCGAGTCGCTCCTCGCCCAGCTCGGCGCGGATGCCGCGCCCGCCGCCGCTGCTGCCGCATCCGCCGCCGCCGCGCCTGCACCCGCCGCATCCGCATCCGCCGCACCCGCCGTCATCCCACCGAGCCTCGTCATCCGCTCCTCGACACAGCCCCCGCGCGCCGACTGACCCGACGGGCGATGTCGAAAATGCAGGAGTTCTCGGGCGTGGCGCGGAGTTGTGGCGTGAGATTCCGGATGTTGTGCCGGATTTCTCCTGCATTTTCGACACTCACGGGGGATGACGCCCCGAGGGGTGAGCTAGCATGGTCGCGTTCGTTAACGTGAACATTCGGATGCAAGCCCGACCGGCGAGGAGGCCGCGACACCCATGAGCGCGAGGTATCTGGGGATCGAGCTCGGCTCGACGCGCATCAAGGCGTGCCTCATCGACGGCGACGGCAGCACCGTCGCCACCGGCTCGCACAGCTGGGAGAACCAGCTCGAGAACGGCAGCTGGACCTACCCGCTGGATGCTGTGCGCGACGGCCTGCGGGCCGCCTACGCCGACCTGGTGGCCGCGCTCGGCGAGGCCCCCGCGAGCCTCGACGCGATCGGCGTCTCCGCGATGATGCACGGCTACCTCGCCTTCGATGCAGCCGGTGAACTGCTCGTGCCGTTCCGCACCTGGCGCAACACCAGCACCGGCCCCGCCGCGGCGGAGCTCTCCGCGGCGCTCGGGGTCAACATCCCGCTGCGCTGGTCGATCGCGCACCTGCACCAGGCGGTGCTCGACGCCGAGCCGCACGTGCCGCAGATCGCGAGCATCACGACGCTCGCCGGCTACGTGCACCGACTGCTCGCCGGGCGCAACGCGCTCGGCGTCGGCGACGCATCCGGCATGTTCCCGATCGACTCGGCCACGGGCGACTACGACGCGCGACTGCTCGGCCTCGCCCAGGACCGGCTCACCGCGGCAGGGGCCACCTTCGAGCTCGCCGCCCTGCTGCCCGAGGTGCTCCCCGCGGGAGCGGATGCCGGCACGCTCAGCGCGGACGGCGCCGCGCTGCTCGACGCGAGCGGCACGCTGCAACCGGGCATCCCCCTCGCCCCGCCCGAGGGAGATGCCGGAACCGGCATGGTCGCCACGGGCGCCGTGCGCCCGCGCACCGCCAACGTCTCGGCCGGCACCAGCATCTTCGCGATGGTCGTGCTCGAGCACGCGCTGGCCGCCCCCAGCCCCGACATCGACCTCGTCACGACCCCCGACGGAAGCCCCGTCGCGATGGTGCACTGCAACAACGGCTCGAGCGAGCTGGGCGCCTGGGTGGGCGTCTTCCAGGAGTTCGCCGCCGCGATCGGCTCCACCGCATCCGCCGACGACATCTTCGCCGCCGTGCTCGGCGGCGCGCTCGACGCGGACGAGAACGGGCTGCTGGCCTACAACCTGCTCGCGGGCGAGCCGGTCGTCGGCACCGCCGAGGGGCGTCCGCTCGTCGTGCGCACCCCCGGCTCGCGGCTCAGTCTCGCCGCCTTCGGTCGCGCGCAACTGTTCTCGGTGTTCGCCGCCCTCAGCGTCGGGATGCGCGAGCTCGCCGCGCAGGACGTCGCCCTGGATGCGGCGGTCGCCCACGGCGGACTGTTCCGCACCGGCGGTGTCGCCCAGCGCGCCCTGGCCGCGGCCCTCGCCGCGCCCGTCTCGGTCGGCGCGACGGCGGGGGAGGGCGGCGCATGGGGCATCGCGCTGCTCGCCGCCTACCGCCGCGCCGTCGCGGATGGCGAGACGCTCGACCTGCCCGACTGGCTCGACACCACGGTGTTCGCGGATGCGGCGGTCACGACCGTCACGCCCACGGCATCCGAGATCGCGGGATACGCCGCCTACCTCGAGCAGTGGCGGGCGGGGCTCGCGATCGAGCACGCCGCCATCGCCGCGCTGAACGACCCCGACACGAAGGAGCAGCGATGAGCGCCCTCGACACCGCCATCCAGCAGACCCGCGAGGATGTCGCGCGGCTGCACGCGGAACTCGTCCGCTACAACCTCGTCATCTGGACAGGAGGCAACATCTCCGGTCGCGTGCCGGGTGCCGAGCTGTTCGTCATCAAGCCGAGCGGCGTCTCCTACGACGAGCTCGCCGCCTCCAACATGATCCTCTGCGACCTCGACGGCAACGTCATCCCTGGCACCCCTGGGTCCGAGCGCAGCCCCTCGAGCGACACCGCCGCGCACGCATACGTCTACCGGAATATGCCGAACGTCGGCGGAGTCGTGCACACCCACTCCACCTACGCAACGGCATGGGCGGCGCGGGGGGAGGCCATCCCGTGCGTCATCACCGGCATGGCCGACGAGTTCGGCGGCGAGATCCCGGTCGGGCCGTTCGCGATCATCGGCGACGACTCCATCGGCCGCGGCATCGTCGCCACCCTCGACGGACATCGCTCGCGCGCCGTGCTCATGCAGAACCACGGCGTCTTCACGATCGGCAAAGACGCGAAGGATGCCGTGAAGGCCGCCGTCATGTGCGAGGACGTCGCCCGCACCATCCACATCTCGCGGCAGTTGGGCGACCCGCTGCCGATTCCGCAGGAGAGCATCGACGCGCTCTTCGACCGCTATCAGAACGTCTATGGGCAAGCCCCGCAGGGAGAACTCCAGTGAGCCGCAGCATCATCCCCGACCTCAAGACGAACGTCGTCTGGTTCCTCACCGGCAGCCAGGACCTCTACGGCGAGGAGACCCTGCGCCAGGTCGCCGAGCAGTCGCAGGGTGTGGTGGAGCTGCTGCGCGGCGCATCCGACATCCCCGTCACGATCGAGTGGAAGCCGGTGCTGAAGAGCTCCGACGCCATCCGCCGTGCCATGATCGACGCCAACTCGGACGACAGCGTCGTCGGCGTCATCACCTGGATGCACACCTTCAGCCCCTCGAAGATGTGGATCCACGGTTTCGACGCGCTGCAGAAGCCGCTGCTGCACTTCCACACCCAGGCGAACGTCGCGCTGCCCTGGTCGGAGATCGACTTCGACTTCATGAACCTCAACCAGGCGGCGCACGGCGACCGCGAGCACGGCTACATCCTCAGCCGCATGTCGGTGCCGCGGAAGACGGTCGTCGGCCACGCCTCCGACCCCGCCGTGACCGCCGCGATCGGCACCTGGACGCGTGCCGCATCCGGATGGAAGGCGTCGCAGGGGATGCGCGTGGCGCGCTTCGGCGACAACATGCGCAACGTCGCGGTCACCGAGGGCGACAAGACCGAGGCCGAGATCCGCCTCGGCGTCAGCATCAACACCTGGGGCGTCAACGAGCTCGTCGCGCGGATCGACGCGCAGACGGATGCCGACATCGACGCGCTCGTCGCGGTGTACCTCGCCGAGTACGAGGTGGCCGCCGAGCTGCTGCCGGGGGCCGCGCGTCACGAGTCGCTGCGCTACGGTGCCGCGACCGAGCTGGGGCTGCGCTCGATTCTCGAGGAGGTCGGCGCGAGCGCCTTCACCGACTCCTTCGAAGACCTGGGTGAGCTGAAGCAGCTGCCCGGTCTCGCCGTGCAGCGGCTGATGGCCGACGGCTACGGCTTCGGTGCCGAGGGTGACTGGAAGACGGCCGTGCTCGTGCGGATCGCCGCCGTCATGGGGGCGGGCCTGCCGGGTGGCGCGAGCCTCATGGAGGACTACACCTACGACCTGACGCCCGGCGACGAGCTGATCCTCGGGGCGCACATGCTCGAGGTGTCGCCCGCGCTGTCGTCGGCGAAGGCCAGTCTCGAGATCCACCCGCTCGGGATCGGCGGCAAGGACGACCCGGTGCGGCTCGTCTTCACCGCGGATGCCGGCCCGGCCGTCGTGGTCGCCCTCAGCGACCAGCGCGAGCGCTTCCGCCTCGTGGCGAACGCCGTCACGAACGTGGTGCCCCCGGCATCCCTGCCGAAGCTCCCGGTGGGCCGCGCCGTCTGGAAGCCGGCCCCCGACTTCCGCACGAGCGCCACCTCGTGGCTCATCGCGGGCGCCGCGCACCACACCGTGATGACGAACCAGCTCGGTATCGAGGCGTGGGAGGACTTCGCGCGGATCGCGGGCGTCGAACTGCTCGTCATCGACGAGTCGACGTCTGTGCGCGCCTTCGAGGATCAGGTGCGCGCGAACGCCGCCTACTTCCGCCTGGCGCAGGGTCTCTGACGTCATCCCTGCCAAACGCTGTAGCGGTTGGCTGTGCGCTGCGGTGATGCGAGGCGCGCGGCGGCAAACGCTGCAGCGTTTGGCCAGGGGGGCAGGAGGTCAGCGACTTGAGTTGGGGGTGCGGCCGCGCACGATGCCGATGAAGGTCTCGATGCGGGGGTCGTCGGATGCGCGGAGCCAGACGAGCCCGATCCCCGAGTCGGGCGCGTCGCTGAGCGGGCGGGCGATGACGTCGCGGCGCGAGTGCGCGCGGGCGACCGACATCGGCATGATGGCGAGCCCGACGTTCGCCGCGACCAGCTCCACCGTGTCGGCACCGTCGCCATCGAGGATCGTCTCGCCGTCGAGCTCGGCGCGCGTCACCTGCTCGAAGGCGGCGACCGGGTGATCCTTCGGGGCGACGACGACGGGCCGTTCCCGATACAGGGGGATCACGTGGTTGTCGTCGTCGGCGGCGACCTCGCGCAGGATCGCCATGTTCGCGGAACCGTCGCGCAGCGCCGCGAGGGCCGCGTGCTGGGGGAGCGGGCGCACCTCGAGGGGTGAGCGCGGCATCCGCTCGCGCCAGATCCGCTCCCACTTGCCGGGGGTGACTCCCGGCACGAACGCGACGACGAAGGGGGCTGGCACGCTCACGAGGCTACTCTCGGAGCATGACCGACGAGCCGCGCGAAGACCGCCGCCAGCAGCCCAAGCCCCCGAAGGCCCAGTTCCTCTCGGCGCAGACAGCGGCGAAGAAGCTCGGCATCTTCCTGCCGGCCGCGCCCACGGAGTTCCGCGAGGCGCAGCATTCCCGCGAACAGCTCGCGGCGTTGCAGGCCGATCCGCCGACGTGGCTCCGCACCCTGCGCACCGACGGCCCGCATCCGCGTTCCGAGGTGTCGCGCCGGCTCGGGATCACGAACTCGGGCCTCGCCCGGGCGGGGGTCTCGGATGCGATGACGACGGCCGAGATCCAGGCACTGCTCGCCGACCCGCCGCCGTGGCTGCTCGCGGAGCGGCGCCGCGCCAACCCCTGACCCCGCGCGGGGCAGGCGGCGCGGGGTTCCCGCGTGACGTAGCGTGGTGGGGTGGCGGAGTGCATTCACGGGTTCGATGAGGGTCTCTGCGATGTCTGCTTTCCGCGCGCGGTCGCCGAGGCGCCCCGCGCCGCGGTGAGTCGCCCGGC
This sequence comes from Leifsonia xyli, assembly GCA_003243275.1. Taxonomy (GTDB): domain Bacteria; phylum Actinomycetota; class Actinomycetes; order Actinomycetales; family Microbacteriaceae; genus Homoserinibacter. The sequence continues at coordinate 416,064 of QFQR01000003.1, forward strand.
GTCGCCCCGCGCATCCGCCCGCAGCACGGTGCGCGCGCAGCCCGCCTCGTCGGCCCCCGCCACGCTCCGCCTGCCCGGTCGCCGCGTGCACCATGTGACGCACCTGCGCACCCTCGAGTCGATCGCGCTCGACGGGGAGCTGCGGGCCGACGCCCAGCCGGATGTCGACGTGAGCTCCGCGACCGCGCGCGAGCTGCGCGCCACGGCGACCACGCCAGATGGGCGCAGCATCGCATCCCTCGTCGCCTTCGCGCTCGCGCCCGATTCGGCACGCTGGCAGGAGCTGCGCGAGGGTGCCGCCGGTGCCCACTGGTCGGATGCCGCACGCGCCTCCAAGCCCGCCGACTTCGTGCTGCTGGCCGTTCCGGTGGATGCCCTCGGCCCCGACGTCGTCTTCGCCGACGGGGATGCGGCTGCCGTCGCCACCCGGTTCGCGGCGGGCGTCGAGGCCGGCACGCAGGCCCTGCGGCGGCTGCACGCCACGGATCCGGAGTTCCGGGATGCCGAACTGCTCGCGGCGGCACCGGTGCCGCTCTCGGCGGTGGTGGCGATCACGGTCGCGAACGATCGGGTGCGCGATCGGGTGCGCGAGCTCTTCGCGGATGCGGGACTCACCGCTCCGCGGATCGCCGTGTACCCGCCGGCCTTCGCGACGGACTAGCGGGCGGGAACCGCTCCTTCACAGCCCGGCCCCGACGCGATCTGTCCCCAAAATCGCCCGGAGACGGCCACGCGCGTCGGGCGACTCGCCCACCATGGTCGCCATGACGATCCCGCGATTCGACGAGGTGCACGATGCGCCGCTCGTGACCGACGAGCAGGTGCTGGAACGTGCCACGCTCCTGCTCGACTGCGCCATACGACGACAGCTGTGGCTCATGTTCCTCGACGCCGACGACAGGCAGCTTCCGCTCCTCATGCCCTGCGAGGTGCCGCGGCGCCCGGCCCCGCAGCACCTCGCGAACTACGCGCGGGTGCTGGGAGACATCGCCGAGGAGTTCGAGGCGGCCGCGATCGTGGCGGCCTACGAGCGATGCGGGGGCGACGCGCTGAGCGATACCGATCGCGCCTGGCTCCGGCTCGTGCGCGACGCATGCGGGGTCGCCGTGCTGCCGCTCCGCGGTCCGCTGCTCGTGCATGACGACGGCGTGCGCTGGATCGCAGCCGAGGATCTCGACTGAGGTGGCTGACGCGGCAGCGCCCGACACCCGGCCGCCTCAGAACCGCTCGGGCTCCGGCCCGCGGCGGAAGCGGCGTCCGCTGATCGAGGTGGGACGGATGCGCACCCAGCGGTACTTGAGCGTCGGCACCCAGGGGCTCAGCGGCAGGCGCTCCGCCGCCGCGACCTCCGCCCCGCCCTCCAGGCGCTCGGCGACGCCCTTCACGACCACGCTGAACGCCTCGCCCTCATCCCACCCGTCGATCTCGAGTGCGACCTCGGGGTGGATGGTGAGCTCGACGAGCTTCGTGCCGGGGGCGGTGCGGAACCACAGGGCTCCGTCGTGGACGACGAAGTTGAGGGGGAAGATGTCGATCTCCCCCGCGGCCGCGAGCGCGATGCGGCCCATCGGGGCGAGCTCCAGCAGCTCCCAGCACTCGCGCTCGTCGAGCACCTCCACGGGGCTTCGACCCTCGACCATGGTGTCCTCCTTCGTCGCCGCTTCCATCGTGCGCCTCCGGATGCCCGCCTCGCCAGGGCCGTTCGGCCCGCGCCGTGCCCGCGCGCTCCGCCGCCCACCGGCATCCGCTTGAATGGGAACATGCTCGTTCTCGTCGGCCTCACGAGTGCGATCGTCTACGGCGTCTCCGACTTCTTCGGCGGTCTCGGCTCGCGCCGCATCTCCCCGCTGCTGGTGAGTCTCGTGAGCTTCGCGGTGGCGGCCGCGCCCGTCGCCGTGCTCACCCCGCTGGTCGGATCGGTGTGGTCGAGTGAGGCGGTGTGGCTCGGCCTGCTCGCGGGGCTGGCCGGTGCCGTCGCGATCTGGGCCTTCTACGCCGCGCTCGCGATCGGGCCGATGAGCGTCATCTCGCCGACGACCGCGGCGGTCGCAGCTCTCATCCCCGCGGTCGTGGGGATCGCGCGCGGGGAGCGCTTCTCGCCGCTCGGCTATGCGGCGCTCGCGGCGCTCGTGGTGGCCGCGGTGCTGCTCGGCGTCACGCGAGAGCAGCAGGGCGGCCGGGTCGGCGTGCGCGTGGTGGTGCTGTCGGTCGCCTCCGGCATCGGCTTCGGCGGCTACAACGTCGTGATGGAGTGGACTCCGCCCGAGTCGCAGTTCGCGCCGCTGCTCGTGGACCTCGTGGCGGGTGCGCTGCTGTTCGCCGTCATCCTCGCGCTGCTGCGGATGGTGCGCCGCGACTCGTGGTGGGGAGGAGCGGATGCGCCGCCCCTCGCCGCGCGCCGCCCTGGTCTGCTGTTCGCCGTCGGTGCCGGGCTGCTGATGGCGGTCGCGAACGCGCTGCTCGTCTGGGGGCTGCACCAGGGACAGCTCGCGATCATGGGCGTGCTGGCATCCCTCTACCCGCTCGGCACGGTGCTGCTCGCCCTCACGGTGCTGCGTGAGCGGCTCACGCCCGTGCAGGTGGTGGGCGTCGCGCTGGCGCTCGCCGCATCCGCAGCGCTCGCGCTCGGCTGAGCGCGGGCGGCAGCTTCGCGCCGGTAGGATCGGAGGCGATGTCGCTCCCCTTCTCCACCGCGACCGGCACCGAGGTGCGCGTGCGGTTCTGCCCCTCGCCCACCGGCACCCCGCACGTCGGGATGGTGCGCACCGCCCTGTTCAACTGGGCCTACGCCCGGCACACGGGCGGCACGCTCGTGTTCCGCATCGAGGACACGGATGCCGCGCGCGACTCCGAGGAGAGCTACCTGCAGCTCATCGACGCGCTCGACTGGCTCGGTATCGACTGGGATGAGGGTGTCGAGAAGGGCGGGCCCCACGGGCCGTACCGCCAGTCGCAGCGCACCGAGATCTACCGCGAGCTCATCGAGCGGCTCACGGCATCCGGCCACCTCTACGAGAGCTTCGTCACCCCCGAGGAGATGGAGGCCCGCAACGTCGCGGCCGGCCGCGACCCCCGCCAGGGCTACGACAACTTCGAGCGCGAGCTCACCGAGGCCGAGCGCGCCGCGTTCCGCGCCGAGGGGCGTCAGCCGAGCCTGCGGCTGCGGGTGCCCGACACCGAGCTGAGCTTCCAGGATCTGATCCGCGGTGAGATCACCTTCCCGGCGGGCAGCTTCACCGACTTCGTCGTGGTGCGCCCGAACGGTGCCCCGCTCTACACCTTCGTGAACCCGGTCGACGACGCGCTGATGGGGGTGACGCACGTGTTCCGCGGGGAGGACATCCTCTCCTCCACACCGCGGCAGATCGCTCTGTATCTCGCACTCATCGAGATCGGGGTGACCGATTTCATCCCGCAATACGCGCACATGCCGCTCGTCTACGGCGAGGGTGCGAAGAAGCTCAGCAAGCGCGACCCCGAGTCGAACCTGTTCCACCACCGCGACCGGGGCTTCATCCCCGAGGGGCTGCTCAACTACCTGGCGCTGCTCGGCTGGTCGATCGCGCCCGACCGCGACGTGTTCACCCAGGCGGAGTTCACGGCGGCGTTCGACATCCGCGACGTGAACCCGAACCCGGCGCGCTTCGACCTGAAGAAGGCGGAGTCGATCAACGGCGACCACATCCGGATGCTGGAGCCCGCCGACTTCGCCGCCCGCATCGTGCCCTACCTGGAGGGCTATCTCGCCGATCCGCCGACCGAGGCAGAGACCGCGATCCTGCGCGAGGCGGCGCCGCTCATCCAGGAGCGCGTGACGGTGCTGGGGGAGGCGCGCGGCATGCTCGCGTTCCTGTTCACCCCCGACGACGCGCTCGAGTTCGAGACGGATGCGCTGCCCAAGGATGCGGATGAGGCGCGCCTCGTGCTCGACGCCTCGCAGGCGGCGCTCGCCCCGCTCGCCGAGTTCGGCCGCGTCGAGATCGAGGAGGCGCTGCGGGCCGCGCTTCTCACCCCGGTCGAGGAGGGTGGTCCGGGGCTCAAGCCGCGCACCGCGTTCGGGCCGCTGCGCACCGCGGTCTCGGGCCGGCGCATCAGCCCGCCGCTGTTCGAGTCGATGGAGCTGCTCGGCAAGGCATCGACCCTCGCCCGCCTCGAGAGGCTGCGCAGCACCCTCTGATCGCATCCCGCGCGCCATAGGGGTTTCGGCGGAACTTCGCGCGCGCGTTTCCGCGGCATCCCGCGCGCGTGACACGATGTGCGACGGCGCCCGGCGCGCGGATGGGGTGGAGCGGTGCACGGTTCTGATGCGGCGTGGCGCGAGGTGCACGGCATCCTCGAGCGCGTGTTCGGCGGAGACGCCGCCGGTGAGCTGGAGCGGTTGCGGCGCGAGCTCGCCGAGGCGGAGCTGCCGCCCGCCGACCGAGCCCTGCTGGCAGCGTCGGCGTCGATGGCCGCGATCATCGCCTGCGACTTCGACGCGGCCGCGGCCCTCGGGGCGGACGCCGCGGATGCGGGTGCGAGCGGTGATGTCGTGCTGCGCCGACTGAGTCAGGCGGTCATGCTCATGAGCGACGCGATGGCGGGCACCGTGAACGCGGCCGAGCGCGGGGTCGACGTGGCATCCGCCCGCGCCCTGCTCGGCGAGGGCGGCACGAACGCGGGCGAGGCTGCGCCCGACGGCGTGCTCACCCGCTACCTGCTCACCGAGGCGGCGCTGAGCTCGGGCGACTTCGAGGCGGCGGGTGCCCTGCTCGCCGAGCACCCGATGCCCGCGCTGGTGAACGTCGGTGCGCATCCGGTGCCGCGCCTCGACGGCGGGGCGCTCGCCCTGCACCTGGTGGCGGCGCGCGCCCTCGCGTTCCGCGGTCGTGGGGCGGAGGTCGCGGCGATGCTCGCGGGCTTCGAGGCGCTCGGTGCGCTGGTGCCGGCCAGGGCGGTCATCGTGCTGCGGGCGATCGGATGCTACGCGGCCGCGATGGCGGGGGATCGCGAGACCTTCGCCGCGCTCGCCGAGCACATCGTCTCGCGCACCCGCCGCGACCCGAACTACCTCTCGGTCGGCGCGAGCATCTATGTCGTGTGGGGGCTGCGGGCGACAGCCCAGTTGCAGCGTGCCGCGGCGCTGCTCACCTCGACCGCGGGCGCGCGGCTCGAACGGTGCAAGATCTGGGATCGCGCGCTCGGCTTCGAGCTGCTCGTGGAGGCGGCGCTGCAGCGCGGTGACGCGCACAGCGCTGCCGATCAGCTCGCGCAGGCGGAGCAGCTGATCGAGCACCGGGTCGCGGTCTCGTCGGTGATGCGCACGCGCGGGGTCGCGGCGCTCTCGGCGGGCGAGAGCGAGCTCGCGCACCGGCTCGCGCTCGCGGCGATCCGCATCGACGAGGCTGCGGGGTCGGTGACCGAGGTGCACCGGGGTCGCTTCACGGAGGCGGAGGCGCTCGTGGCATCCGAGCCGGTGCGCGCGGCCGCGATCCTGCTCGGCATCGCGCGGGATGCCGATGCGCTCGGCGTGGAGTCGGTGCGGCTCGCGGCGGCTCGGCGCTGGCGCGAGCTCTCCGACACGGTGCCGGGCGTGCGCGGCGACGCGGCGGTGCTCACCGAGCGGCAGCGTCAGGTCGCGGCCCTGGTCGCCGAGGGGCACAGCAATCGGGTGATCGGGCAGACCCTCTATCTCTCGCCGCGCACCGTGCAGTCGCACGTCTCGGAGGTGTTGCGCCTCACGGGCAGCCGGTCGCGCGTGCAGTTGGCGGCCCGGCGTTCGGCCGGCGCGGAGGTGGTGTCGGATGAGCTCGTCGCCTCGCTGAGCTCCCGCCAGGTGCAGATCGCGCGGCTCGTGGCCGAGGGGGATCGCAACGCGGAGATCGCGGAGAAGCTCGGCATCAGCGAGAAGACGGTCGAGAATCACCTCGCCGCGGTCATGCGGCGGCTCGGCGTGGCCTCGCGTGCCGCGGTCGCGTCGCGGATCGGCGCCTGACCGGGCGACTCAGCCCCGCATCCGGGCTCGGCGGCGTGCGGTGGTGAGCACCGCGAACCCGGATGCGATGGCCAGCAGTGCGACCGCAAGCAGCGGTGCGCTCGCCTCGGGCCCGGTGGCGGCGAGGGCCGCAGGTGCCGTGCCGGCCGCGACCTGCAGCGTCCAGCTCGCGGTGGCGGTGTCGCCGTCGGCGGAGCTCGCCGTGACGGTGTAGGTGGTGGCCGCGGATGCCGCGCTCGGGGTGCCGCTGATCACCCCGGTTGCGGCGTTGAGGCTGAGCCCTGCGGGAAGCGCCGGGGCGATCGTGAAGCTCGTCGGAAGGTCGAAGCCGCTCGCGGTGAGGGTGCTCGAGAGCGCGGTGCCGACCGTGCCGCTCGCGGCCGGGGCGGTGAGGCGCGAGTTGCTGAGCAGGCGGACGGCGCCGGCGCCGGATGCGGCATCCGACACCCAGATGCGGGCTCCGCTCGGGGAGACCACGACGCCGGACGCCTGGCTGCCGCCGGTCGTGACGAGCGCGGAGATGCTGCCGTCGCTCGTGTCGACGACGGCGAGCTGGCTGGGCAGCGCGAGGTAGACGGTGGCGCCGTCGGGGGAGAAGGCGGCGGATGCGGCGGGTGCCGGGGTGGCGATGGTCGCGAGCACGCTGCCCGCGGCGGTGTCGACGAGGTAGGCGCGGTTGTCGGCGGGGGAGGTGACGACGGCGCGGGTGCCTGCGGCGTTCAGAGCGACGGCGCCTGCGGAGCTCGCCCCGGGGAGCGCGATCTGCTGGGCGGGACCGCTCAGCGAGGTGGCATCCGTGAACACGTAGAGCGTTCCGGCTCCGCCGACGGTGCCGGAGGTGAAGACCCGGCCGTCGGTCGCGACGGCGACGCCGGCGAGCTCGTCGGGGTCGGCGGCGGGGGCGAAGGTGATGATGCTGTAGCTGAAGCCGAGGTTGTAGCGGAACAGCCTGGCGGGCGAGGTGTTGCCGCTCGTGCCGACGACGAAGGAGTTGCCGGGCACGTCCGCGAGTTCGCGGGTGGAGTTGGTGGGTCCGAGACCGAACTGGTCGGCGAGGGTGCCGTCGGGGTTGAGGGTGATCATCCAGTGCGCGGTTCCGACGTAGACGGCGCTGCCGTCGGTGGCCACGGCGACCGAGGTCGGCGCACCGTATCCGCCCGAGGCGAAGTCGATCGAGTGGCCTGTCACCGCACCCGTCGCGGTGTCGACGATCGCGACGGTGGTGCTCTGGTCGATCACGTAGGCGGTGCTGCCGTCGGGGGTGAGCGCGATCGCGCTCGGGGTGCCGGTGATGCCGGTGACGTGGGCGACGGGGCGCGGTGCGGGCGCGACGGCCCACGCGGCGGTGGCGGGCGCGGCGAGCAGGAGCGCGCCGGTCAGCACGACGGCACTGGAGACGAGGATGCGGCGCAAGGTGTTCCTTCGGGTCGGGCAGCGGAGGCACACGTGTTTTCCCCCGGATGCGATGCTCCCGTCTCGCGGGACGGCTCGCCATAGGGGTTCCGGCGGATTCCCGTGCGTGCCGAGCGCCCGCGCCCGTAGGGTAAAGTGTCTAGTCCGCCCGGGTTCGCTCGGGCCTCGCGGCCCGGCTCCGGTCGGCGCCCTTGGGGTATGGTGTAATTGGCAACACGGCTGATTCTGGTTCAGTTGTTCTTGGTTCGAGTCCAGGTACCCCAGCCATATCGCGCTTGCTCGAATCTTGATCCGTGAGGATCAAATCAAGGGGTTGCGACTCGGATTCAAGAGGCTCCTGCCAGGGGCCTCTTTCCGTCTCTGCGCTCCGCCCCTTCTGGCTGATCTGGCTGAACCCCCGGATCGACGTCTTCGCCTCACCGTTCCGGCGCGGTTCATCGCGCTCACCTTGATGTCGAGGAGGTGCGACGACCGTCGCGATAAGCGTGTGGAGATGGTCAATACCGTACCGATTACGGTACTGTATTGGCCAGGAGGTGCGCGATGGGGTATCGGCGGGATCTGTGGGAGATCGCCGCATCCCGCAACGGCATCGTGACCGTCGCCGAGGCGGAGGACGCGGGCGTGCCTGCCGTCGAGGTGCGGAAGCTTGCTGCTCGCGGCGCCCTCCGCGGATACGGGCAGGGCGTCTACGCGCACCGCGACGTGCCGACGACCTCGTTCACCGAGCCGACCGCTGCCGTGGCTCTTGCCGGGGAGGGGGCATTCCTGCACCGTGAGTCCGTGCTCGATCTGCTCGGGCTCGGACAGTTCAATCCGCCGAAGGTGAGGGTGGGCACGCGTCGCCGCGTGCGGCGCACGCTGCCGGAGTGGATGGAACTGGAGAACCGGCCGGACATGCCCGACGAGGATCTCACCCACTACGAGAGCATCCCGGCGACGACCGTCCGGCGGGCGCTGGAGGACATGCGGGATCGGATGCCGCCGAACCGCTGGGAGGCTGTGGTCGATGAGGCGCTCAGGCGAGACGTGATCGCCGAGCAGCACGCGGCTGCATGGAAGGAGGTGTCAGCGTGAGCGACGTGCCGCCGCCGCTGAATGTGACGCAGCTCAATGCTCGGCTCGCGCAGGTAGCCGCCGAACTGGGCATCCCGGTCGCCCGTGCGCGGGTGATGCTCTGCACGCTGATCGTGTCGCAGATGCTTCCCGATGCCGTCGCCGTCAAGGGTGGCATGGGTGTGAAGCTGCGCTTCGGTGAGCGCGGCACGCGCGCCACCTCCGACCTCGATGTCTCCACCCGCATCCGCGGTGAGAAGTTCGAGCAGGCGTTCCGTGGGCGTCTGGCCGCGGGGTGGGGTGAACCGCCCTGACTATTGTTCCGATCGGGACACTTGTCCGGCAGATGTCGGATTGGCTGATTGGTCTGCTGTGCGGAACAGGTGGCATGGATAGTCAGGCGGGCGTGAGCAACGAACTGGTGATGGACGTCTTGGTTTAGGCCGCGAGTGTGAGCGGCTCGGCTTGCTTGGTTTCCCATTCGCTCTACGGAGTTCCGCGGTGCTCACGACCGGCTGGTGGAGCAGGCGGTGCTTCACGCGGCGGATGACGGGTCAGCGCGTGCGGCTGCCGAGGTGGTCGCGGAGCGACTGCGTCATCGTCTGCAGGTGCCGGAAGGTGCTCGCCTGCTCGGCCGCGCTGAGTGCGGCGAGCATGGTCACCTCGACCGCACGGACTGCCGCCGTCGCGGCTTCGAGGCTCGTCCGTCCGCGCGGGGTGAGCTGGGCAGGCAGAACGCGCCCGGCGGTGGGCTCCTTCGGGCGGGTCACGTATCCGTCGCGTTCGAGCGTGCGCAGCAGCACGTTCATCGACTGGCGTGTCACGAATGCGCCGCGCGCGAGCTCGGAGTTCGAGAGGCCGGGGCGTTGCGCGAGCAACTCGAGGCAGGCGTAGTGGGTGACGGTCATCCCGAGCGGTCGGAGCGCATCCTCCATCGCGGCGCGCAGCACGCTGGAGGTCTCCTTCAGGAGGTAGCCCATCGAGTGCTCGAGTTCGACCCCGGTCCCGTCTTGACTCATGTCAGTATTCTGACATACTGAACTGGATGTCAGAAAACTGACAAGATGGAGGAGCTTCCCATGGCTGTCACCGGCCCCGATTTCATCTCGCTGCAGACCCGCGACCTCGAGAAGGCTGCTGCGTTCTACACGAACTACCTGGGTCTCGTGCGCTCGCCCGCCGGCCCGCCGCACGCGATCGTCTTCGCCACGACCCCGATCGCCTTCGCCCTGCGCGACCTCGTGCCCGGCACCGACCTCGACGCCGCCCCGCAGCCGGGTGTCGGTGCCGCGATCTGGCTGCACGCCACCGAGGTGCAGGCCATCCACGACGCCCTCGTCGCCGACGGACACCGCATCGTCTCGGCGCCGATCGACGGCCCCTTCGGCCGCACCTTCACCTTCGCCGACCTCGACGGCTACCAGATCACGCTGCACGACCGCGCCTAGGGCGGCCGCGGGATCCGGGGCGGGTCGACGCCGACGTGAGAGGTGCTCGGGAGGCGAGTTCAGGTCAGCGTCCGCTGTATAGTCATCACATGCTGACTCTTGCGTCGCGGATCGACGTCATGAACCGGCTCGGCCGGGCGATGGCCGACCCGACCCGATCCACCATCCTCCTCGAACTGCTGGACGGGCCCGGATACCCGGCGACCCTCTCCGAGACGCTCGGCCTCACACGCACCAACGTGTCGAACCACCTCGCCTGCCTGCGCGGCTGCGGCATCGTGGTCGCCACGCCCGAGGGGCGCCGCACCCGCTACGAGATCGCCGACCCGCACCTGGCGCGGGCGATCTCGCTGCTCGTCGACACCGTGCTCGCCTATGACGACGGGATGCCGTGCCTCGACGAGGATTGCGACGTTCCGCTGTGCTGCGGCCCGGGCGCCGGACTGCCGGGCGCCGAACTGCCGGGCGCCGAACAGGCAGGCACCGAGCGGCCGGAGCTCGCACCGTGAGCGCGGAGTGCTGCGACGTCGACGAGCCGCCGCGGAAGGCCGTGCTGACGCCGCCGCCGAAACTCGACCTCATCCAGATCCCCGACGAGGGCGACGCGTGCTGCGGACCCGACCCGGCGGCGCGTGCCAAGCCGGACGAGCCGCACGAGGTGCGCGCCCCGATCTGGCGTGACCGGGCGCTGCTGCCCTCCGCGATCTCCGGCGTCGCCCTGCTCGCCGGCTACACCTTCGAGTGGACGGGGTTCCCGATCCCGGCGATCGTGCTGCAGGCGGTGGCGCTGCTCGCCGGCGCGTCCACCTTCGTGCCGGGCACGATCCGTCGGCTCATGCGCGGAAGGCTCGGCGTCGGGCTGCTCATGACGGTCGCGGCGCTCGGTGCGGTGCTGCTCGGCCGGGTCGGCGAGGCGGCGGCGCTCGCCTTCCTGTTCTCGCTCGCCGAGGCGCTCGAAGACCGCGCCATGGACCGCGCCAAGGAGGGGCTGCGCGCCCTGCTCGCGCTCATCCCCGACACGGTGCGCGTCTCCCGCGCGGGTGGCGAGGTGACGATCCCCGCCGCCGAGGTGCGGCGTCGTGACGTGCTGCTCGTGGGTGCGGGCGAGCGGGTCGCCACCGATGGGGTCGTCGTCGAGGGCCGGTCGGCACTCGACACCTCCGCGGTGACGGGCGAGTCGATTCCCGTCGAGGTGGTCGTGGGGGATGCGGTGGTGGCCGGGTCGGTGAACGGCTCCGGCACGCTGCGCGTCGAGGCGACCGCCGACGGGCGCGACAACTCGCTCACCCAGATCGTGGCGCTCGTCGCCCAGGCGCACGCCCGCAAGGGCGAGCGGGCGCGTCTCGCCGACCGCATCGCGCGCCCGCTCGTTCCGGCGGTGCTCATCATCGCGGCGCTGATCGCGCTCTACGGCGTCGTCATCGGCGACCCGTGGACCTGGATCGAGCGCGCCCTCGTCGTGCTCGTCGCCGCCTCGCCGTGTGCGCTCGCGATCGCCGTGCCCGTCACCGTGATCAGCGCGATCGGCTCGGCGTCGAAGTTCGGCGTGGTCATCAAGTCGGGGGAGGCGTTCGAGCGGCTCGGCACCGTGCGCACCGTCGCACTCGACAAGACGGGCACCCTCACCCGGGGCGAGCCGGTCGTCGTCGATGTGCAGCCGGTCGCGGGGGTCACGCGCTCCCAACTGCTCGGCTGGGCGGCCGCCGTGGAGACGAGCAGCACCCATCCGCTCGCCGCCGCGCTCACCGCGGCGGCACCGGGCACGGCATCCGCCACCGAGATCGTGGAGGATGCCGGGCACGGCATCGTCGGGCTCGTCGGCGACCACCGCATCCGCGTCGGCAGCCCGCGCTGGCTCGACACGGCGGGGCTGGGCGCTGCGGCCGAGACGATGGCAGCTCAGGGGATGACCGTGGTCGTCGTCGAGGCCGACGGCCGCCTCGCCGGACTCATCGGGGTGCGTGACGAGCTGCGGCCGGAGGCTGCGGAGACGGTGCGGATGCTGCACGCCCAGGGCATCGACACGGTCATGCTGACGGGCGACAACGCGCGCACCGCGGCGGCCCTCGCCCGGGAGGCGGGCATCACCGAGGTGCGCGCCGAGCAGCTGCCGCGCGACAAGGCCGAGGCGGTCGAGCAGCTCTCCGCCATCCGGCCGACGGCGATGGTCGGCGACGGCATCAACGACGCCCCGGCCCTCGCGACCGCGACCGTGGGGATCGCGATGGGGGTGACGGGGTCGGCGGCGGCGATCGAGTCGGCCGACGTCGCCTTCACGGGCCACGACCTCCGGCTCATCCCGGGTGCGCTCGCCCATGCGCGCCGCGGTCGGCGCATCATGGCGGCCAACATCGGGCTCGCGCTCGCGATCATCGTGGTGCTGTTCCCGCTCGCCCTGTTCGGGGTGCTGGGGCTCGCCGGGGTCGTGCTCGTGCACGAGGTCGCCGAGCTCGTGGTGATCCTGAACGGCGTGCGCGCGGCCCGCAGGCCCGCGGCGCTGGGCGAACTGAGCGCCGCGGCGCGCCCAGCCCGGGAGCCGGAACCGCTGCCGGCCTGAGCGCCGCGCCTCCGCTCACGCGGTCAGCGGTTGCCCATTCGCGGGGAGTGCCTCGCGTGGCGCGGGATCGTCGCCGACGGCGATCTCGGCGAACGCCATCGGGATTCCCTGCGCGGTCCAGAAGGAGGCGCGGTCCATCAGTTGGGCGTGCACATGCGGCTCGCTGCTGTTGCCGGAGTTGCCGCAGCGCCCGACCGGGGTGCCCGCGGTCACCCGCTCGCCCCGCCGCACGGCGAGCGAGCCCCGCTGCAGGTGCGCGACCGCGGCGTACACGCCGTCGTCGCCGCGGATCACGAGGTGGTTGCCGACGATGAAGCCCGGTCCGCCGAGCTCGCGCACCACGCCCTCCAGCATGAGGTAGCCGGCGCCCCAGCCGTTCGAGCGGGCGCGGTGGTCGCGGCGCCAGTCCGAGGCGCGCACGACGGTGCCGTCGATCATCGCGAGCACCGGCTGCCCGAACGCGGGGTACTCGGCGGCGGGGCGCATCATCGGCCCGCCGAACTCGGGGCGGGCGGCATCCGCGGGGGTGTGGGCGAGGTCGATCGCGTACGCCTGGCCGTAGGCGCGCACCCCGTGGCTCGGCACGGCGGATGCGGGGGAGTTGAGCCCCAGCCAGCGGCCTCGCACGGGCGAGGCGACCACCCGGGTGGCCTGCTCAGGGAGCCAGCCCGGCACCAGGAAGGTGGCGAGCAGGCAGAGCACCGCGAGGGCGAGGGCGAGCAGCACGAGGAGGGGGAGCAGTTCGCGGATGCCGTCGGAGGTGACATAGCGTCCGGCGATCGCGTTGCCGATGAGGATCGCGGCGGCCAGATAGTAGAGCGGGCCCCGGATGCGGTAGAACGCCAGCACCATCCGCCTCATCGCTGCGCCCCCACGAGGCATGCCAGCAGCGGCACGACGCGCGCCGCGGGAACCTCGTAGCTGCCGCGCCCGCTCTGCCGTACCCATCCGGCCGCGATCAGTTGCCGCAGGTGGTGGTGCAGTTGCCCGGTCGTGCCGAGCGCGGCGAGCTCAGCCAGCTCGGCGGTCGCGTGCACCCCCGAGGCGATGTGGCGCAGCAGCTCGAGCCGCACCGGGTGCGCGAGTGAGGTGAGGGTCGCCGCGTACTCGGACCAGTCGGTCTCGAACATGCCGCTCGTGCCCGCGCCCTGCTGCCAGGCCACCGGCCCGCCGTCCGGCAGGGTGAGGGATCCGACGATCATGACGGCGCCGCCCTCGGTGTCGGGGTGCTGGTCGAGCCGGGATCGCAGGCCGCCCAGGGCCCAGAATCCGTCGGCGTCGTCGGTCGTCGTCGTCGTGTTCTCCCGCGGGGCGCGGGAGCCTTCGAGTCGAGCGATCCGCTCGGTGAGCGCGTCGAGCTCGCGACGCAGTTCTTCGTCCAGCTTCGGCATGGGGCAATAGTACGTTACTTCGTTATTCCGTACTTACGCGCTCTCAGGCGGCTGCCAGATTTCTTTACCTTACGTAAGGTATGGTTATCGACATGAGACCCAGCTCGCTCCCCGACATCCTCGACGCCGCCATGCGCGTACTCGACGCCGCCGACGGCACCGACATCACCTACGACTCGGTCGCACGCGAGGCGGGCCTCACCAAGGCCGGCCTGATGTACCACTTCCCCTCGAAGGACGCGATGATGATCGCGATCATCGAGCACGTCATCGCCCGCTGGCAAGACGAACTGCAGGGCATCCTCGAGGTGCCGCTCGAGGAGTCCACCCTGAGGCAGCGGGTGGAGGCCTTCGTGGCCTTCGCGGGCAGCGGCGGAGCCACCCCCGGCGAGTTCGCGGTGTTCTCGGAGGCTGTGCGCCGCCCGGCGCTCTCCGCCCCCTGGCTCGCCTACCTGCGCACCTGGTTCGACTTCGACACCGCCGACAGCGACGTCGACGGTGGTGCGGGGCACACGGCGCTGCTGCTCGTGTGGCTCGCCACCAACGGTCTGTGGATCGCCGAATCCACCGAGATCCTGCAACTCACACACGCCGAGCGACAGGCGCTGACGGATGCGCTGCTCGCCATCGTCTCGAAGGGAACCCCGTGAAGAACTGGCTCATCCTCGCCGGTGCCATCGCACTGGAAGTCACCGCGACACTGTCGCTGCGTGCCGCGATCGACTCCGCATGGTGGGCGATCCTCGCCGTCGGCGGCTACCTCGGCGCCTTCGTCGCCCTCTCGATGCTGCTGCGCCGGGGGATGCCGATCGGCGTCGTCTACGGCATCTGGGCAGCATCCGGCGTCGCCCTCACCGCGGTCATCGCCTCGCTCATCTTCGGCGAGCCGTTCACCTTCCTGATCGGGCTCGGCATCTGCATCGTCATCGCCGGCGTCGTGCTCGTCGAGACCGGGCACGCGGCATCCCCCGACACCGAGGAGGTCTCCTCGTGACCTGGCTCCTGCTCGCCGGTGCGATCGTCACCGAGGTCGCCGCGACCATGTCGCTGCGCGCATCCGAGGGGCTGCGCAAGAAGATCTGGATCGCGCCCGTCGCCGTGTTCTACCTCACCGCTTTCGGGCTGCTCACGATCGCGCTCGCGCAGGGGATGCCGGTCGGCATCGCCTACGGCGTCTGGGCCGCCTGCGGGGTCGCCCTCACCGCGATCGGGGCGCGCGTGTTCTTCAAGGAGCGCCTCACGCCGCGCATGACCGCCGGTATCGTGCTCATCGCGATCGGTGTGCTCACCATCGAGCTCGGCAGCCAGGCGGCCTGAGCGGGGGTGCCAGGATGCGCCCGGACCGCAGCGGGCGGGTGCGGCACTCGTGGCGGAGCCGTTCCTTCGGGTGAATCTGTGCGCTCGCGCGACGACGCTGTCCCGTGCAGGAACGGGGCTCCGCCGCCCACGGCGCTCTCGGCAGGCCCCACCCATCGGAGTGGGGTCGCGCCGCGGACGGTGGCGGCACCTGGTTGAGTTGCTGTACCCGCGGTGGTCGCGGAGGTCGATCCGAGAGGGCGGCACGGCGAGGTTCGACGGGAGCAGTCGTGAGCAGACGCGATCCAGGCGCCACGAGCCCAGGAGCGCGGCTCGTCTATTTCCCGGCCGACCCGCAGGGTGCCAGCCGGCGGAGTCGGCGCAGCCGCATCCTCGCGATGCGCCCCACCGATCCGACCGAGTCGCGGATCGCAGCACGGTCCCGGCAGGGCGGGGTGGGGGGCGGCCACTGGGAGCTCCTCCGGGCCGACGGTCTCGCCCTCCTGGTGAGGACGCGCAACGTCGACGACCTCACCGTCGCGCGGGTCGATGCGGATCGGGTGTTCGCGCGTCGCGACGAACTCCGCGTGCTCTACGTGCGCGACCACGAGGCGGGCCAGCTCTCCTGGTGGCTCGTCGACCGCACCGAGGCGGTGCTCGTCGCAGCCCGGGTGTGGTCGGCTGCACAGCGCACGGAGGTGCTCGCAAATGCTCGCCTGGCGCTTGCGGCGCTCGCGGCACCGCATCCGTGGGGCGAGTACGACCCGTTCTAACCCGCGGGGTTGAGGCCGCGGGAGCTGGCCCAGCGCGCGAGTTGGGTCCTGTTCGCGGCGCCGGTCTTGTCGAGCATGTTGGCGATGTGCCACTTGACCGTGTTGACGCTCATGTTGAGGCTGTCGGCGATCTCGAGGTTGGTGTGTCCGGCCACGACGCCCGTGATGATCTCGAGCTCACGATCGGTGAGCGTCTCCGGGAGCGACTGCTCGCCGGGCTGGGCGGGATCCGACGAGTCCTTCGCCCGCGCGCGGCGTGAGCGGGTGCCGCCGCGCGCGTAGTCGGCCAACAGCCGCTCGCGGATCGCGGGCGACTGCAGCGCGTTCGCATTCACGGCCGCGCGAATGGCGGCGGGGATGTCGCCGGGGTTCTTCTTGAGCAGGAACCCGACGGCACCTCGTTCGAGGGCGCCGTACACGTACTCGTCGAGGTGGAAGGTGGTGAAGGCGATCACGGGCATCGGATCCGCGACACCGATGCCGCTGAGCGCTTCGATCGCGTCCAGGCCGTCGCCGTCCGGCATCCGCAGATCCATGAGCACGACATCGGGCCGGAGCGCACGAGCGAGTCGCACGGCATCGATCCCGTTGGCGGCCTCGCCGATGACTTCGATGTCGTCGGTGCTCTCGAGGAGGACGCGCACGCTGCGTCGCACCGATCCGGAGTCGTCGGCGATGAGCGTCCTGATCACGATGCCACCCGGTCCCTTCTGAGTTGTCGGATGATGAGCCGCCTCGTCCGTTGGTGCGGGGGATGAGGCAGGAGGGCGTTGACGCTCCAGCCGCCGCGCTGCGTCGGGCCGGTGCGCAGCGAGCCGCCCACCGCCGTGAGCCTGTCGCGCACCCCCTCGAGCCCGTAGCCGAGGCTCAGCGCTTTGACGCCGATCTCGCCTGGGCTCGCGGAGGCGGCGTTGCCTGCCGTGTCGGGGACGGTCTCGTTCTCGATACGCAGCAGCAGCGACTCCCCGTCATCCTCGAGGGTGATCGCGAGCGGCGACCCGGGCGCGTGCTTGCGCGCGTTGTTGAGTGCTTCCTGAACGACGCGATACGCGGTGTGGCTGCGCATCGGTCCGAGCCGCTGGTCGATCTCGGCGAGACTCGGGTCGTGGCGGAAAGCGACCGCGGATCGCGTCGAGCGCCGATGCTCGGCGACGAGCGTCGCGAGCTCCGACGCGTTGTGCTGACCCGCTCTGCTGCCCGGCTGGTGCGTGCCCGTGATGGTTCGGTCCTCCTGGCGGAGACTGTTGAGCATGCGTTCGAAGCCCTCGAACAACGCCCTGCCCTCGGTGGACACCTGGTCGATGAATCGGATGCCGTGCTCCGAGGTCGTGGTGGCGCGAGCTGCGGCGCTGAGCGCGAGGATCGCGGTGAGGTGCCCAGACGAGGTGTCGTGGAGTTCCTGGGCGAGCGCCCGTCGTTCCGCGGCGACCGCGGTGGTCGTGCGGGTCGCTTCGCCCATCGTCGCCCGCTCCGCGATGTCGGCGATGCGCTCCGCATGGTCGCGTAGCTGCGCGAACCAGCCGCCGGCGAGAGCGGGGAGCCCGACGGTCGCCCCCGCGAGCAGCACGCACAGCACGATCTCCGCGGGATGCTGCCAGGGGGCGCGCTCCGGGGATGCGGTGAGTGCGCGGGCGAGGAGCAGAGCCCCCGCGGTCACCACACCGCCGCAGGCCAGAAGCACGCTGCGACGCCATCCGGTGCGTTCCGCGGCGTAGGTGAAGACGGCGAGCAGCACACCCGGCTGGACCGCGAGCGGTTCGTATCCGCCGACGAGGATCGCCGCGATCCAGAGCAGGAGCGATGCCGTCACCGTGCCGAGTGCTTGTCGTCGCCGCCAGACGAGCCACAGCCCCTGGACACCGATCAGCACGATGACGGTGACGAGTCTCCACGCATCCAGTTCGGGGCCGGGGCCGGGGCGGGTGTGCTCGAGGATCCACAGCGAGAGGAGGAAGCTGATGATGTTCGCGGCGACGGCGAGCGGCACCATCGCGCGTCCGATGGCCGCGGCGACTCCCCGCACGGGATCGTGCCGCGGCGTGTCGCGCACCATGTCTCCCCATCCTTTCGGGTGAATCTTCCCGCGCATATCTTCACCCGATGTCACCCGGGGTTCGGGCTGTCGGAGCCAGGCCGCACCGTGCTTTCGACGCGCTCTCCCGTGTTCTCGGGGCACCCCACCGGTCCGTACACCTGACATTCACCCGATGGTCCCCTCGCGTCCTCCTTGGGCGAACTTGGTCGGGCGTCGGCGCACCGCTCAAGATGCTCGACGTGACCTCTCCCGAATCCTCCGAGGCGCGGCGGCCCGAGCTGCCCGACGCCGCGGAGGGCAGCGATGCGCACGACAGCGCCGCGGTGGTCGCCGAACTCGAGCGCGAACGTCAGGCGGTTCGGGAGCTGGGTCTGGAGACGTCGCCGGCGCCGCGCACCGCGCGGGTCGACGATCGTCGCGCGTTCTCGGTGAGCCGTGGCCTGGGCGACAACCTGTTCCGCGTCGGTGCCCACGGTGGGGGTGTCGTGGTGCTCCTCATCATGACGCTCGTCGGACTGTTCCTGCTGGTGCAGGGCTTCCAGGCGATCGAGGTCGCCGGGTGGGACTTCCTGACGACGCAGAAGTGGGAGCCGAACTCGGGTGAGTTCGGCGTCGCCGCCGTGCTGTTCGGCACGGTCGTGATCGCCCTCATCGCGATCTCGATCGCTCTGCCGCTCGCCCTCGGCGTCGCCACCTACATCTCGGAATACGCGCCGGACGGCATCAAGCGCCTCCTCACCAATGTCGTCGACCTGATGGCGGCGATCCCGTCGGTGGTCTACGGACTGTGGGGGGCGTTCTGGCTCACCGAGAACATCCTGCCGATCGCGGAGTGGCTCTCGACCAACCTCGGATGGCTGATCCCGTTCTTCGCGGTGCCCCAGTTCGATCCGGACGATCCGCTCGCCACCCCGACCGTGTTCACCGCCTCGGCGTTCATCGCGGGTGTCACCGTCGCGATGATGGTGACCCCCATCGCCGCCTCGATCATGCGCGAGGTCTTCTCGCAGGCACCCCTCGGTGAGCGGGAGGGGGCCCTTGCGCTCGGGTCGAGCAAGTGGGGCATGATCCGCAACGTCGTGTACCCGTTCGGGCTCGGCGGCATCATCGGCGGCACGATGCTCGGACTCGGTCGGGCTCTCGGCGAGACGATCGGCGTCTATCTCGTCATCTCGCCCATCTTCGTCATCAACTGGCAGGTGCTCTCGACGGGCGCGAACTCGATCAGCTCGCTCATCGCGCTGCGCTACGGGGAGGCCTCGAACTTCGAGCTCTCCGGGTTGATGGCGGCCGGGTTGGTGCTGTTCCTCATCACGATGGTCGTCAACTTCGCGGCGGGGTTCATCGTCTCGCGCTCGCGCAGCGGCGCGGCGAGCTGAAGGGATTCGGGATGCGTCACTCGTTCTCCACTGCGGCTCCGAGCCGCGCCAAGGGCAGCTCCCGCGGGCCGCGGCAGGGGGTCGGCCGATGACCACCGCGACACCCGCGAGCCGTCGTCGCGTGCACCGCCGGGTGCACACTCCTGCGCAGCCCGCCGCGCGCACCCACCTCCCGACCCGGGACCACGGTGCGCAGCAGCCCGATCCGAACGTGCGGCGCGACCTGTCTCGCGTGCACCGGGTCGACATCCTGCGGCTGGTCGGCGCGGGCGCCGCCGGGATCGCGGGGGCGTTCTGGCTGTGCACGCAGCTGCTGGCCGTGACGCATCCGCTGGGGTTCGTGCTCATCGCCTACGCACTCTTCCTCGGCTGCTTCGTGCTGCTCATCTCCTTCGACGACAACCGGGTGACGATCAAGGACCGTGTGGCGGGGGTCATCGTCCACTCGTCCGCGGTGGTGGTGCTGCTCGCGCTCGGCGTCGTGGTCGTGTCGACGCTCCTGCGCGGGTCGGACGCGTTCCTGAAGTGGAACTTCTGGGTGCAGGACCTCTCGCTCGCCGGCCCTCAGCAGCCGCTCACCGAGGGCGGGATGCTGCATGCGGCGGTCGGCACGCTCATCATGATCTCCATCGCCTTGGCGATCGCGATCCCGCTCGGGCTCGTCACGGCGGTGATGATGGCGGAGTTCCCGAGCCCGTTCACGAACATCGTGCGCACCGTGTGCGAGGCGATGACGGCGCTGCCCTCGATCGTCTGCGGGCTGTTCATCTACGCCACCTACATCCTGATCTTCGGCTTCGACAAGTCGGGGTTCGCGGCGGCGCTCGCCGTGACCATCATGATCCTGCCGATCATCATCCGCTCGGCCGACGTGGTGCTCCGCCTCGTGCCCGCGACGCTGAAGGAAGCCTCCTACGCGACCGGAGCCTCGCACTGGCGCACCATCTGGCATGTCGTGCTGCCGACGTCGAAGTCGGGGCTCATGACCGCGATCGTGCTCGGCACGGCGCGCGGCATCGGCGAGACGAGCCCCGTGCTGCTGACCGCCGGCTACACGACGTTCCTCGAGTTCAACCCGTTCTCGGGACCGATGGTGTCGCTGCCGTTCGCGACCTTCACGCTCGTGAAGAGCCCCGAGCCGGTGCAGATCGCGCGTGGCTTCGGCGCCGCCGCGGTTCTGATGCTGTTGGTCTTCATCCTGTTCCTCGTCGCGCGCATCATCGGCGGCAAGGGCGCGGGAATCCTCTCGCCTGCAGCGCTCGCCCGATCGCGGGCGCGCTCGGCGCGGGCGGCGCGCCGCTTCGACGAACGGCAGCTCACCCATCGCGTCGTCGCGACCGACGACGGCGACACCGAAGTGCTCCGCGCGGTTCGCAACGGGCCGGAAGGAGCCCAGCCATGATCCGTCGACTGAGCGAGGCGCACGACGTCCCTCCGGCGCGACGCGGAGCGCTCATGGTCACGAGCGCTCGACTGACGACGACCCGCGTGACGGGGTTCCTCCTGGGGCTGAGCCTCATCCTGGGCGCGCTCCTCGCCGGAGGGTCGTCGGCCAGAGCCGTCGAGTCGACGCCCGCAGCCGGCGCCTTCTACGCTCCGATCGTCGGATCGGGCTCCACCTGGTCAGCCAACGCGCTCCAAGCCTGGATCCGCAACGTCTGGGTCAACTACCAGTGGAAGATCACCTACACCGAGTCCGGGTCGACGCAGGGCCGAAACGACTTCCGCACCGGCGTCGCGGACTTCGGCGTCTCCGAGATCCCGTATGCGATCTCCAACTCCAACGAGGGAGACCTCCGCCCGCAGCGCGGGTTCGCCTACATGCCGATCGTCGCCGGTGGCACCGCGTTCATGTACAACATCCAGATCGCGGGACGACAGGTCACCAATCTTCGTCTCTCGGGCGAGAACCTCGCGCTCATCTTCACCGGCGTCATCACCTCGTGGAATGACAAGAGAATCGCGGCCGACAACCCCGGACTCGCCGCATCCCTCCCGGCGATCCCGATCGTCCCGGTCGTCCGGTCGGACGGGTCCGGAACCTCTGCGCAGTTCACCCTGTGGATGCGCCAGCAACTGCCGTCCGTCTGGAATGCCTACTGCGATCGAGTCGGCAGGCCGAGGGTCGCCGACGGCAACTGCGGTGTGACCAGCAACTATCCGGTCGTCTCCGGAAGCGGGTTCGTCTCGCGGGCCGGAGCGAACGGCGTCGCAAGCTATGTCGCGCAGGCGCAAGCTGTCGGCTCGATCACCTTCGTCGAGTACTCCTACGCGCTCAACCTCGGATTCCCCGTCGTCAAGATGCTCAACGCTGGGGGCTACTACACCGAACCGACCGCGGCGAACGTCGCGGTGGCGCTGCTCTCGGCGCAGATCAACGAGAACCGGGACTCGGTGGACTACCTGACCCAGGATCTGCGAAACGTCTACGGCTCGAGCGACCCGCGCGTCTATCCGCTGTCCAGCTATTCGTACATCATCTTGCCGACCGATGTGGGGTTCAACTTCACCGCGGAGAAGGGGCGCACGCTCGCCGACTTCGGCGCGTACTTCCTGTGCGAGGGGCAGCAGTCAGCTGAAGACCTCGGCTACTCGCCCCTCCCCATCAACCTCGTCGCGGCCGGCCAGACCCAGATTCAGCGGGTTCAAGGGGGAGACCCCGTCATCAAGGGCATCGCCCAGTGCAACAACCCGACCTTCTCGACCGACGGCACGAACCGGCTGGCGAACGAGGCGCCGATGCCCGAGCAGTGTGATCGTCAGGGCTCCGAGCAGTGCACCCGCGGGACCGGCGGTGCCGCAGGCACGCCGACCGCGGGGTCCGGTGGAGGCGCCACGGGCGGCGCAGGTGCGGAGGGAACCGACAACGGCACCGTGGGATCCGGGAGCGGCGGAGTCACGGACACGGATACCCCGCTCCTCCTCGCCGGACGGCCGCAACTCGTACCGGTGCGCGACACGTCGTTCGTGTCGGGCGTCGCGATCGTTCTCGGTGTGCTGACGCTGCTCGGTGTCGCGATCGTTCCACCGTTGATCACCCGTCGTCGTCGCAGATCCGCAGTCGCTCAGAAGTCGGGGGAGTCGCCATGGCCTCGGTAATCCGTCCGAATCGACCGGTCGCTCTGATCCTCGTCGCGCTGCTCGCCGCGGCATTCGTCGCGTCGCCCGACGCGGCAGAACTGCCCCGCGCGAATGCGGCGGATGGCTCCGCGCTCACCGTCTCGTGGCTCGGGGACAACTCCTCGGCGGCGTCGCTCCAGCCCGCTCGAGAGTTCACCTCGCTCAGCGGCGCCCCGACCGCGGAGGAGCCGGTGACGAACCCGCACTACAACGAGTTCCGCGGGCTGAAGGTCACGGTCGAGCAGACGCAGGATCTGACCGATCAGGTCGTGCGGGTGAACGTCAGCGGGATGCCAGGGAACACCGTGTCGCGCGACCGCTCGCTGCTCGGTGCCGGGAACGGGACGGGCGGTCTTGACTCGTCGTTCCAGCAGAACTACCTGCAGGTGATGCAGTGCTGGGGCGATCCGCTCGCCGCCGACTTCCGCGAGACCTGTCAGTGGGGTGGTGTCATCGCCGCCGGCAATCGCGACATCAACCTCACCATTCCCTACGCGAACGTCTCGCGAACGGACATCCCGTTCCGGTCACGACTCGGCGCCAAGGCGTACCGAGAGCTCGGCTATCCGCTTCAGGAGGGTGAGAGCTACACCAGCGAGATCCTCAGCGGCTCGACGACGAACGAACTCATCGGGGTGCCGGTCAAGGCGGACGGTACGACGTCGTTCGCATTCGAGACGCAGACCTTCGCGCAGGCGCCTTGGCTCGGCTGTGGTTCCGTGGGTGGTGATGGCCAGCCACAGGGCTGCTCCCTGGTGATCGTCCCGCGCGGGACGGTGTACGGCGGCGCGACCCCGAGTGTGGGGAACTGGACCACCGTCTCCTACGGCGAATCGGGGATCCAACTGGGCTCGCCTCTGGCGACGACCAGCGACTACTGGGACAACCGCATCGTCGTCCCTCTCGGGTTCCGGCCTCCCGAGAGCGGCTGCGCCGTCGGCGGAGCTGAGACGCGAACGAGCGGATCGCAGCTCGTCGCCGGTGCCCTGGCGTCGTGGCAGCGAGCCCTGTGCACGACATCCGGGGTGGCCATCGGCTACACGACCAACGCGGACGGGCTCAGCCGGACGCAGCTGCTGCAAGGGAACTTCTCACTCGGCTACACCTCGCGACCTGTCGAGACCGAGGGAGGCGCCAAGCTCGTCTACGCCCCGCTGACGGTGTCGGGACTCACCTTCGCGTTCCAGATCTCAGGCAACAAGGGGCCGATCACCGAGCTCCGCCTGACACCTCGACTGATCGCGAAACTCATCACCCGGTCATACGCCGGCTCGGTGCCCCGGGGCGGCTACAGCGACCAGGCGATGAACGCCCATCTCGACGGGAATCCCTACGCGGTCGGCAGCGACCCGGAGTTCCTCGCGAACAACCCGCAGTTCCCGCGATCGGAAGCAGACGATCGATTCCTCGAGGACGCCGTGCTCATGGGCCCATCCGGATCCGACGCGATCCGTCTGCTCTGGGAGTACCTCCTGGCCGACGACTCCGCACGTGCCTTCCTGAAGGGCGACGCCGATGAGTACGGCATGAAGATCAACCCGTACTACCTTCCGGCGGGCAGTCCGAAGGCGCTCGCCCCGAAGATCGAGGAAGTCATCACGGGCAGCGAGTCGCGACTGCGCTACGTGACCGGCGCGGCCGGCGGCTACGTCCCGGTGCCCGTGGGACTGACGAATGCCGACGGTGCGCCGCTCGATCTCACCGCGGCACCCATCGACTATCTGCCGCAAGCAGATCGGTTCCTCGCCCCGGCCACGATCAGCAGCGATGTCGGGTACACGCCGCGCAACCGGATCGATGTCATCTCTCAGAACCCGTACGGAGAGTCCTACTCCAAGGTCGCGCTGCGGATCTTCCGCGCCGACCCGCTGCGGCCGGAATGGGACCCCAACAAGGACAACGCCGTGGGTACTCCGCGCGGTGCGTGGGTGTCGATCGGGCCGCAGCAGATGCCGGGCATCAGGATCGTCGGCACGACGGACTCAGCGGCGGCGGCGGCCTACCAACTCGCGACCGCGGAACTGCAGCTTCCGAACAAGCCCGGCGTCTTCGTGGGGGCCACCCCCGCGACCCTCGGCGCGGGATTGGCCGCGCAACGACCGGTCGACGGCGGACCGACGGTCTGGACCGATTTCTCCGCCTTGGAGCCCGGCGCCTACCCGCTCACGATCGTGACCTACGCGGCGGTCAACCTCGATGTCGCCAAGCCCAAGGAGCGAGACGACTTCGCCGCGCTGCTGACGCTCGCCTCGACCTCCGGTCAGACCGCAGGAAACGGAACCGGACAGCTTCCCGAGGGGTACGCGCCGCTGAGCGACGAGCTCCGCACGCAGGCGTCCGCGGCGATCGAGTTGCTGCGGAACCCACCCCAGGCGAGCCCTTCGTCCGCGCCGGCCCGCTCGGCAGCACCGAAGCCGCTCGGCGAAACCGCGACCTCGGTCGGCGCGGCGAGCAAACCCCAGACGGTGATGACTCCGGCGGTGTCCGCAACACCCGCGGCAGCTGTCGGTGGCTCGCTGCTGGTCGGAATCGTCGGACTCATCGCCGCTCCGTTCCTGCTCCGACGGCGAACGCTCGGATGACGGCCGAAGCCTCCGACGAGATCACGATCTGTCGGACACCCACCCCCGGTCGCGGCACGCGCCGGGACTCGATCGCGGCTTGCGACGAGAACACCCCAGTTAGTCGAGAGGAAATCATGCACACCAACAAGGTCTCTGGCGCTGCCGCACCACAGCGCCTTGCGACGGCAGTCGTCGTCGCGCTCGTCACGGCGGCGCTCACGTTCACGGCCGCAAGCCCCGCGATGGCGGGGGTCGGCGACGCCGACGATCCGAACGTCGTCGGCGTCCTCACGCTGTCGCCGACGAGCGGCACGAGCGCCGACACCCGCCCCTTCACCGCCTCCTCGACCACGGTGGGCTGCCCCGAAGGATTCCGCGCCAGCTCGCGCACACTGCTGGTGGCGGCCCCCGGCATCCCGAACCGGGCGCTCGCCGCGGCGCGCACCACCGGCCTCGACGCGCCGATGTCGTACACCGGCACGGCGGCCTCCGCCGCGGCGCTCGCGGGGAGCACCTGGGGCAGCATCGCCGAGGGTGAGAACTTCAAGATCCTGATCACCTGCGACGCCACCGTTCTGGGGAACACCGCGCCCTACGCGGACTCCCGCTACTTCGCCGCGAACCTCCTCAAGACCTCCGGCACGACCTGGGAGGTGGTCGCTGCTGGCGCCCCCAAGACCGTCACCACGACGGCGCTCACCGTCAGCGATGTGACCGCCGTCGGCGCGACCCTGACGGCGACGGTCACCCCCGCGGCCGCGACGGGCAACGTGGCCTTCACGATGGGCGCCGTCGCGCTGGGCACGGCGACGGTCACCAACGGGGTGGCAACGCTGACGGTCACCGACAAGCTCACGCCGGGCACGAGCTACGCGCCCGGCACGGTCACCGCCGCCTATGCGGGCGACGCCACGCACGAGGCCTCGACGGGATCGAACCCGACCTCCTTCAGCACGCCGGCGCCGTCCGACTCCTCGACGAGCAACATCGGTCTGACCGTTCCGGCCGCCGGGAGCGTCAACGAGCCGGGCGACTTGACGATCTCGGTCAAGCCGACCGGTGTCACCCTCACGGGCGGCGCCCGCACGGCGAACACGCCGTGGACGGCGACCGGATCGCTCGGCAACGTCGCGGTGCTCGACGACCGCCGCAACGCGAGCGGTGCGGGCTGGAGCCTCTCCGGTTCGGCGACCGTGTTCGCCGGAAGCGGCACCGCCGAGGGTCAGACGATCCCCGCATCGGCGCTGGCGTGGTCCGGGGCAAGCGGGGCCACCGGCTTCGTGGCCGGAACGCTCGACCAGGCGCGCGTGCTCTCCACGGGGGCTGCCTCGGCGGAGACCGACAAGCTCACCACCATCACCGGAACCCAGCTCACCCTCACGGTTCCGGCAAGCAATGCGGCTGGTGGGTACACCAGCACGCTCACGCTGACGCTCATCTGAGTCTCAGCACCTAGCTGCTCCCGCGTCCGTCGGTCAGGGGGCGACCGGCGGGCGCGGGAGCACCCCACCATCCGTGACGATCCGACAAGAGACAGACCATGAGAACCCGCATCCGCCAGGTGACGCTGATCGCAGCGGCGCTCGCCGCCAGCGTGCTCGGCGTGCTCATCGCGGCACCCTCGACGTACGCGGCGGATGACGACATCACCTGGGGTGTCGTCCCGTCGACGCCGAACGGGCCAGACGGACGCGAGGCGTTCGACTACGCGGTCGCGGCAGGCACGGTGATCTCCGACTGGGTCTCGGTCACCAACTACTCCACCCAGGCCGCGACCTTCCGGGTCTACGCCGCCGACGCGACCACCGACTTCGATACCGGCGCGTTCACCCTCATCGGATCCGAGCGCTCCTCCGACGACCTGGGCGCGTGGACCAGCATCAACGGCGCCGCCAGCACCTGCCCCGATGAGACCCCGGAACAGCAGGCGTCCTGTCCTCGCGCCCTCGGCGTCGAGCTCACCCTGCAGCCGGGGCAGCGCGCCGACATCCCTTTCACCGTGACGGTGCCCTACGACGCCGCCCCTGGTGACCACGCCGCAGGCATCGTGGCGAGCAACTTCCTCGAGACGCCGGGGGGCGACGGCGCCAACATCCGGCAGGAGACCCGTCAGGGCACGCGCATCTATCTGCGCGTCGACGGGCCGATCGAACCGGCGCTCACCGTGTCAGGACTCGTCTCCGGGTTCGCCGCCTCGTGGATCCCCTTCGCACCCGGCACCGGGCGCGTCGACTTCACCGTCGCGAACACCGGCAACGTGCGCCTCACCGCTGAGCCGAGAGTGCGCCTCACCGGCCCGTTCGGCATCGTGCTCGGCACCTGGGAGCTTCCCGCGGTCGCCAACCTCCTGCCTGGCAAGACGGCGCACGTCGGAGCCGACCTTCCAGGCATCCCGTCGCTGCTCCTCGTGACCAGCGAGGTGACCGTCGTGCCGACCACGGGCGATGGCGGCACCGCGGGCGGTGATGTGCCCGCCCCGCGATACACCGGCTCGACGACCGCGTGGGCGGTCCCGTGGACGGGGCTCGCGCTGATCGTCGTGCTCGGCGGCGGGACTGCGCTTCTCGTGTGGTGGCGTCGTCGAAGCCGCGTCCGGCTCGCCCTCGACCTCGCCGCCTACCGCGAGCACATCCTCGCCGAGGACCGTGCCACCCGCGCCGACACCACCGCCCCGACCGGAGGAGACAGATGAACGCCCGAATCCGCAGCGCCGTCGCGGCGCTCGCCGCGACCGTCGTCATCGCGAGCGCGCTGTCCGTCGGTGCCGGGGCGTATGCCGCTGACCCCGGCCCCACCGGCAAGCCCCAGGCACCCGTCACGGTCACCGTGCCGGGCGCGCAACCGATCACCTCGCCCGCGCCCAGCCCCAGCCCCAGTGCGACGCGGCGCCCCGGCGGCGGGACGCCGTCGACCCCCGCCATCCCCAGCGAGCCGAGCATCCCCCAACGTCCGGCGACGGATGGTGCGAAGGCGACGGTCGACGGAGACTACTTCACCCCGGGCAGCAGCGTCGAGGTTCGCGCCGAAGGATTCGACGTCGGTGAGCAGGTGCAGATCGTGCTGTACTCCGACCCGCAGCTCGTCGGCAATGTCACGGCAGGGGCGGACGGCGTGCTCAGCCACCGCTTCACCCTGCCGGACGATCTGGAGCTCGGAACGCACACGCTGCAGCTCACCGGCTGGGCGTCGAAGCGCGTCGCTCTCGCCGATGTGCTCGTCGTCGCGTCGCCCGCCGTATCCGAGACGCAGCGCAACGCGGCCTTCGGGCTCGTGAATCAGCTGTGGTGGATCGTCGGCGGCGTTCTGCTGCTCGCCCTGCTGTGCGTCGGCAGCTGGTGGATCGTCCGCGCCATGCGCGCGCCCGCCGCGGGCCAGGCACGCGCATGATCCGCGCCAGCCACGGCGCGGCATCCGCGCGCATCGACATCGCCGGGGAGCGCGCCCGATGACCGTCACTGACGAGCAGGCGGACCAGGCGGCCTCCGCACCGACACCGTCGACAGGGACGCCGACACAGCCGACGGCGAGCGCGTGGTTGACCGCGCGCGCCGCGGTGACCGAGGTGCTGCGCCCTGTCATCCGGCCGCCACAGCGCGAACCTCAGCCAGCCGGTGGCGTGCCGCGATTCGCGCACGTTCCCGCGGAACCGCACCCCCGCGCACCGCGCGATACCCGGTGGTGGGCGGGTGCGGTGCTGCTCGCCGTGTCCCTGTTGTTGGTCGCCTTCGTCGTGCAGGCCACGCTCCTGTCGGGACTTCAGCACGAGCGCGCCCAACAGATCCTGTACGACCAGCTGCGGCAAGACCTCGCAGAAGGCACAGCGCCCACCGGACAACTCGACTACGTGACCGAGGAGATGGTGCCCCTCGGGCAGCCCGTCGCACTGCTCGAGATCCCGTCACTCGGTCTGCGGGAAGTCGTCCTGCAGGGGAGCGACTCGGAGGTGCTGCGGAGCGGCGTCGGGCATCGCCGCGACAGCGTCATGCCCGGGCAGGCGGGGACGGCCGTGCTGCTCGGCAGACAACTCGCCTACGGGGGGCCGTTCAGCGGCCTCGTGCGCTTGCAACCCGGCGACGAGATCCGGGTCACCACCGCGCAAGGCGAGCACAGCTACCGGGTGCTCGGTCTGCGGCGCGCGGGCGACCCGATGCCGGCCGCGCTCCGCTCCGGTGACGGCCGACTCGAACTGCAGACCGCAGACGGGCTCGCGCTCTTCCCGTCCGGTGTGCTCTATGTCGACGCCGCGCTCATCTCGGAGTCGCAGCAGAAGCCCTCGACGGTGATGGCCTACCCCGCGCTGCCCCTCGAAGAACGCGCCATGGGACAGCTCGAGAACGGCTGGTACCCGGTGTTCTTCGGCCTCTGTGTGCTGGTCGCCGCCGGGATCGGCACCATCTGGCTGTGGCGGCGTTGGGGGCGCCCCCACGCCTGGCTCGTCGCCTTCCCCGTCCTGCTCGCCATCGGCGTCGTCGTCGCGGATACCGCGATGGATGCCCTTCCCAACCTCCTGTGAACGCCATGAATCACGTGCTCACCCGTCTCCTCACCGTCATCGGCATCGTCGTCATGGCGACGACGAGCGCCGGCGCCGCCTGGGCGCAGTCGCCGGAGCCGGTGCCGACGTCCGCCGTCGACGCCCCGTGCGCGGAACCGACAGCTGCGCCGACGGCGGGGGGCACCGAGACGTCGTCGCCCGCGGACCCGAACGCAGCGCCCTCGCCGAGCGCATCCCCATCCGCAGGCCCCTGCGACCTCGACGCGCCCGTCGTGCGCCAGACGTCACTTGTTCCCGGCATCGTGTTCGGTTCGACCATCCTCGCGAGCAGCTTCGTCGCGATCATCATCAAGCTCCTTCCGCGACGACGGCGACGTCACGGCATCCGCCGACTCGCCGAGCGCCCCTGAACAATTCCCGCATCCGGAGGACAGACAGCTATGACCATCCATGAGACGACCGTCGGCACCTCGCCCGACCAGGAGATGACCTTGCCGATCCCGACCGCCGAGGCGCAGGCGCCGCCGCTGTCGGTGCTCGACGCGCGCAACATCTCCGCCTGGTTCGGCAGCCACAAGGTGCTCGAGAACGTGTCGTTGACGATGCCGGCGGGAGAGGTCACCGCCCTCATCGGCCCATCGGGATGCGGCAAGTCGACGTTCCTGCGCATCCTCAACCGCATGCATGAACTCGTGCCATCTGCCTCGCTCGCGGGCGAGGTGCTGCTCGACGGGGTCGACATCTACGACCGCGGACGCAAACTCCAGGAAGCCCGCAAGGACATCGGCATGGTGTTCCAGAAGCCCAACCCGTTCCCGGCGATGTCGATCTACGACAACGTCATCGCGGGACTCAAGCTCACCGGCACCCGGGCCTCGCTCGACGACAAGGACGAGATCGTCTACCGCGCGCTCACCTCGGCGGGGCTGTGGCGTGAGGTGAAGGACCGCCTGATGCAACCGGGCGGTGGTCTCTCCGGAGGTCAGCAGCAACGCCTGTGCATCGCGCGATCGCTCGCCGTGAAGCCCAAGGTTCTGCTGATGGATGAGCCGTGCTCGGCGCTCGATCCGACGTCCACGCGCGTCATCGAGGAGACCATGGGAGAGCTGCAGAAAGACCTCACCATCGTCATCGTCACCCACAACATGCAGCAGGCGCAGCGGGTGTCGCAGCAGTGTGCCTTCTTCCTCGCCTCCCAGGGGACACCAGGTGCGATCGTCGAATACGGCGAGACCGAGGCGATGTTCTCGGCGCCGCAGGACGAGCGGACCCACGACTACGTCAGCGGCCGGTTCGGATGAGGACGCATCCCCACGGTCACGGTTCGTGTCGTGTCGGGGGTGTCAGGCAGACTCTTTCTCATGTCCGATTCGCAGCAGCCCGGCTCCGCCGGCGACGACCAGATCCCTCCCATCCCGCCCGCTCCCGCTCCTGACGCAGCGGTGGCTCCTGTCGCGACCGCGCCGGAGGCTCCGGTGGCACCCGCTCCGGCCGCTGACGCCGTCGCCCCGGTCGAGCCGGTTGCCGCCGTCGAGCCCGTGGCCGCAGTCGAGCCTGTCGCCCCCGTCGTGCCGCCCGCGCCGGTGGAGGTCGCGCCGGTCGCGCCCGTGAACCCGTACGCACCGCCCGCGACCAGCGTGCCGAGCTCCGCACCGCTCGCGGCGGAGAGCCCCGTCACGCCTCCGCCGAACCCCTATGCGGCGGCGGCTCCGGTCGCGCCGGCCGCTCCCGCATACGCGGCGGCCCCGGCGGCCCCTGCCTACGCGGCGGCTCTCGGTGCCGCCCCCGGTGTGCCCGGCTACGCGGCCGCCCCCGGGTACCCGGCGGCCCCGTCGCGCTTCAACGTGCTCGGTCTCATCTCGCTCATCCTGGGTGGCATCGCGCTGCTGCTCGGCTGGATCCCGCTCATCGGCTTCTTCTTCGCGTTCCTCGCGCTCGTCGGCATCGTGCTCGCCATCATCGGCCTGATCGTCAAGAACAAGGCGAGGGGTCTCGCGATCGCCGGCATCATCGTGTCGGGACTCGCCTTCCTGATCTCCTTGGTCGTCTCGATCCTCACGGTCATCGGTCTCGCCTCCCTCAGCGACAGCGCCGCCGGCTTCGGGCCTGACGATCCGGTGATCACCAACCCTGACGGCGGCGGCTCCGGTAGCGGCTCCGGTACCGACTCCGGTACCGACGACGGTGGCCTCGGCTCGCAGGCGAACCCCGCATCGCCGGGCGACACGGTCACCTTCACCGACCTCGAAGGAGTCGACGAGTGGCAGCTCGTCGCCGGAACCCCGGTGCTCGACGCCACCGAGCAGATCGTCGCCGAGAACCAGTTCAACGCTCCCCAGGCGGGCAACCAGCTCGTGCTCGTGCCGCTCACCTACAGCTATGTCGGGAAAGACAGCGGCACGCCGTTCATCGGCGTCACGCCGAACTTCCTCGGCACCGACAAAGCGCTCTACGACGTGAGCTTCGCGAGCTACCCCGACAGCCTCTACGAGGCGCCGGAGCTCGTCCCGGGCGGCTCCACGACGGTCAATGTGATCTTCGAGGTGCCGAGCTCCGCGGTGTCGGGCGGGCTGCTGCAGCTCTCCTCGCTGTGGGGCGCCGACCCGATCTACATCTCGCTCGGCTGAGCACTCGCACGCGATCGGCCCCCACCGCTCCGAAGGTGGGGGCCGATCGCGGTTCCGCGAGTAGGGTCGGATCGCGGCGGAAGGAGAGCGGATGGGCGCGCTCGGTGTTCTTCTGCCCCTCGCGATCGGCGTCGCCTTCTCGAGCGTGCCGATCCTCGCGATGATCGTGCTGCTGCTCTCGCCGCGCGGGCAGGCATCCGGTGTCGCCTACCTGATCGGATACGCAGCGGGACTCGCGGGCGTGACCGTCGGGTTCACCGCCGGACTGCGGGCCATCCCGCGCGACGACGCCCCGCTACCGGATCTCTGGGTGGGACTCGGCGAGATCGTCGTGGGCGTGGTGGGCGTCGTCTTCGCCATCGTCTCGTTCCGGCAGGTCCGCGTGCGGCGCCGCGCATCGGACGCCCCTCCCGAGCTGCCCGGCTGGTTGCGACGCGTCGGCGCCCTGGGACCTGGCTCCTCGTTCGCGCTCGGGATCGTCCTCAACCTGCGCCCCAAGGCGCTCGTGATCGCGACCGCCGCCGCGCTCGCCTTCAACGCGCAGGGCCTGGCGCCCCTCGCCTGGGCGATCGACACTGCCGTCTACCTCGCGATCGGCCTCTCGACCGTGGCTGCCCCCGTCATCATCGTCTGGAGGTCGGGCGAGATGGCTCGTCCGATGCTCGAACGGGCGCACGAGTGGCTCGCGCGCCACAGCTACATCGTCACCTCGGTGGTGGTGCTGATGGTCGGCGTCGTGCTGATCGGCGACGGCCTCTCACGCCTGTAGCGCGCCGCCTCCTGCACCGGGCTCAGAGATCGATCGACTCACCCGGGGCGAGCACCGTGTACTCCCCGCCGTCTCGCTCGGTCGCCCACTGCAGCCGGTCGTCGTGCATCTTCTTGCCCGACACCGACAGCGTCAGATCGTGCACCGGGAACGCGCGGCGCGGTTTCACGGCGAGCACGAAGTCCATCGCCTCGCCGATCTTGAGCCAGGGCGCGCCGACCGGCGCCGCCAGCAACTCCACCGGTACGCCCGGCTCGGTGTACGAGTCGCCTGGGTAGTAGAACCCGTCGTCGACCAGCACCCCGAGGTTGTCGATCACCGGGATCGAGGAGTGGATCACGCTGTGCGCTTCGCCGAAGAAACGCAGGGTGAACGGGGCCACCTCGACCACATCGCCCGCCTGCACCACCTCGACCTCGATGCCGGAGGCACTCGCGGCATCCGCGACCCCCTGCGGTCCGAGCACCCGCACGCCGGGGTTCGCCTCGACGAGGTCGGTGACCCGGTCGACGGAGAAGTGGTCGGCGTGCTCATGGGTCAGCACGATCGCGACGACGCCGGAGGTCGCGGGAAGCGAGGCGAGGAACATACCCGGGTCGATCACGAGACGCGCGGAGCCCTTCGCGAGGACCAGACAGGCGTGCTCGTACTTGGTGACGTTCATACCGCCGACCTTATGCCTTTAGGGTGAGTTCGACCCGAGGAGGACCATGTTCGTCGACCTGCCCGAAGCCGAGCTCCGCAGCTACCGCAGCGCCCAAGTGGATCCCGCCGACTTCGATGCCTTCTGGGAGGAGACGCTCGCCGCGAGCCGCGCGGCGGCCCCCGCGGGTGCCGTGCTCGCACCGGTCGAGACGGGACTGCGCACGCTCGACGTGTACGACGTGACCTTTCCCGGATTCGCGGGGCAACCCATCCGCGCCTGGTTGCGGGTGCCGCGTGGCGCCGCGGGGCCGCTGCCGACCATCGTGCAGTACCAGGGCTACGGGGGCGGCCGGGGCCTGCCGACCGAGAACCTGGTGTTCGCCTCCGCCGGCTTCGCGCACCTGTACGTCGACTCGCGCGGGCAGGGTTCCAACTGGTCGACAGGCGACACCCCCGACGAGGGCGTCACCGGACCGCAGATCCCGGGCGTGATGACCCGCGGCATCGACAGCCGTGAGACGTACTACTACCGGCGGCTGTTCACGGATGCGGTGCGCGCGGTCGACGCGGCCCGCACCCTCGAGATGGTCGACCCGTCCCGCATCGCGGTGACCGGCGGCAGCCAGGGCGGCGGCATCACGCTCGCGGTCGCTGGGCTCGCGGAGGGGCTCGCGGCGGTGCTGCCGCAGGTGCCGTTCCTGTGCGACTTCCCGCGGGCGATCACGATCCACGACACCGACCCGTACCACGAGGTCGTGCGCTACCTCGCGCAGCACCGCACCAAGGCATCCGCGGTGGCCGAGACCCTGGCCTACTTCGACGGCGTCAACTTCGCCCGGCGCGCGACGGCCCCGGCCTGGTTCACGGTCGGCCTGATGGACGAGATCTGCAAGCCCTCGACGGTGTTCGGCGCGTTCAACGCCTACGCGGGGCCGAAGCACATCGACGTGTTCCCCTTCAACGGGCACGAGGGCGGCGGTGCGCTGACCGAGGCAGGCAACCTCCGCATCCTGCACGAGGTCTTCGCCGACTGATCGCGCCCTGCCGGATGCCATGATGGGCGGATGGCGACGATGAGGCCGAGGCGGGTGGTGGTCGCCATCAACCCCTCGGCGTCGTTCGGGGCGAGCCGGGATGTCGGGCCAGCGGTCGTGCAGACCTTGCGCGCGATGGGGCACGAGGTGACCTCGCTCACCGAGCCCGACTTCGAGTCGCTGTTCGATTCCGCGCGGGCGGCGGTGCGCGGCAAGCCGGATGCGCTCGTCGTGGTCGGCGGCGACGGCATGGTCAACCTCGGCGTGAACCTCGTCGCGGGCACCCGCGTGCCGCTCGGCATCGTGCCGTCGGGAACCGGCAACGACATGGCGCGCGGCCTCGGCATCCCGCACGACGACACGGAGGCGGCGATCCGCTTCCTCGGCGAGGCGCTCGGGCAGCCCGCGCGCGAGATCGATGCGGTGCGCATCCGCTGGACGGATGAGGACGGCACCCCGGGGGAGCGGCGCTTCGCCTGCGCCCTCTCGGCCGGCTTCGACGCGATCGTCAACGAGCGCGCGAACCTCATGCGGCATCCGAAGGGCCCGAGCCGCTACACCCTCGCGCTGCTCGCCGAGCTCGTGCGGCTGAAGCCGTTCCGCTACCGGGTCACCTTCGACGGCCAACTCGACGAGTTCGACGCCGTGATGGTCTCGGTCGGCAACAACGTGTCTCTCGGCGGCGGCATGAAGATCACCCCGGATGCGGTGCTCGACGACGGTCTGCTCGACATCATGATCGTGAAGCCGCTTTCGCGCATCGCGTTCCTGCGGCTCTTCCCGCGCGTGTTCCAGGGCACCCACACGGGCCTGTCGATCGTCGAGATGCGGCGCGCGCGGCGCATCCGCATCGAAGCGGATGCGCCGATCGTCGTCTACGCCGACGGCGAGCGGACCGCGCCGCTGCCGGTCGAGCTCGAGGTGGAGCCGCGGGCGCTCCGCGTGCTCGCCTGAGGTCCGTCGTGCCGCGTCCCGCCGCCGTTTTGGCCGGGCCCCGCGGCTGTGGCATAATCGTCAAGTTGTCGCAAAACGGCCCCATCGTATAGCGGCCTAGTACGCCGCCCTCTCACGGCGGTAACGCGGGTTCGAATCCCGCTGGGGTCACCAACAGGAAAACCCCCGGTCATCCGGGGGTTTTCGCGTTTCTGCTGACGGGCGGTGGAAGGGCTCTATGCGGCTTTTGGCAACAGATTGGCAACATCTGATTGCATCGCCGCGAGATTGAGCGCCGTGGCAACACCGTCGAGGTCGTCATCGAACAGGTCGGCGTACACGTCGAGCGTGACGGCGGCGGAGGCGTGCCCGAGCATCCTCTGGACGGCCTTGACGTTCGCGCCGGCGCTGACCGCGAGGGAGGCGGCGGTGTGCCGCATCTCGTGCGGGGTGAGGCCCTTGATCCCGACGGCGGCTGCGGCGTCATCGAACCAGCCGACCCGGTAGACGTGGTTGCGAAGCCAGGTGCCGGTACGGATGCCGTAGAACACCGGGGCGTCGCCGGAACGCCCGGCGATCTGCGCGCGCAGCAGCCCGACGAGGAACGCCGGGATCGGGATGCTCCGGTGCTCGTAGTCCTTCGGCGGCTCGATGCGCTGATAGCCCTTGTCGGCCACGACGGTTTGCTCGACGGTGAGCCGCGGGTGCTTCGCGTCCAGGTCGAGGTCACGGATGCGGAGCCCGGACAGCTCGCCCCAGCGCAGACCGCAGTAGGCGAGCACCAGCACGACGAGGCCGTAGCCGTAGTCGCGGCCGTCCTTCGTCTCGTCAATGGCCTTGGCGAGCGCGGCGACCTGATCGTGGGACAGGTACCGCTTGCGGGTCTTGGTCGGCTTCGGGAGCTTGAGCCGGTGGGCGGGGTTGGACGGCAGGCGCTCGTCCTCGACCGCGAACCGGAGGGAGCCGGAGAGGACGTTGACGATCTTCCGCACCGTAGCGGGGGCGCCGGGGAGCGCCGAGGCCCATTCCTGCACGCGCAGTCGCGTGAGGTCACCGATCGGGATCTTCCCCAGCTCGGGGACGATGTGCTTGTCGATGATGTTCTCGACCCGGCTGCGGGTCGTCGCCCGGAGGTCGCCGCGGGCGGCGAGCCAGGTGGTGAGCCATTCGGCCACGGTCACCCGTGCCCGCGAGGGGTCGAGGTAGCGGCCCTGGGCGATGTCGACCTCCGTGGTCGCCAGGAACAGCTCGGCCGCCTTCTTCGTCGTGAAGCCGCGCTTCTGCGTCTGCTTCTTGTCGGGGCGCCGGTAGAGCGCGCGGTAGCGGCGGCCCTTGGACGTGTCGTATGCCTCGATGCTTCCCATGCCGGCCGCCTACTGCTCCAGCCCCGCGAGGCGCTGCACGTCGATGCGGCGGTAGACGCGCTTGTGCCGGGTGAGCCGAATCGGCTCCACCGGGGCCTGGCCCGCCAGGGCGAGGGTGCGCAGCGTCGTGCGGTGGATGCCGAGCAGCGCCGCCGTCTCCTCCTCGGAGTAGAACAGGCGCTCGGGCTCCCGAGCGTCGAGGGGGGATGCGCTCTGACCCATCACGGCCTCCTTCGCATCTACAATGACAGCCGCAATCGTTGCTGTCATCTTAGATTAGACCAACACGCCAATCACAGCAAGAGTTTTAGTTGTTCGTGTCGCTCGGTACACTCGGGATGTGACCGCAGCCCCGCGACGCCCCGGCGATCAGTCCTATGACGGGCTCATCGTCTCGGCCGATCTGCCGGACGGCTGGCATTTGCCGACCCGGTTCCCCGGCGAGCGGGACGACGACGCCAGCGCGCAGATCGACGCGCTCCTGGGCTACAACGACCAGGTGACGACCGAGACCGACCGGCAGGCGCAGCTCGACTCGGAGCAGAACGAGACGATCGACGGGCGCTGGCGCTACATCGAGCACACGGCCACCGCGACCCGCGTGTTCATCCGTCTCCAGCGCCAGCAGTTCGCCGTGCCCGAGGAGGTGCGCATCACCGGGGTCGTCTACCTCCCGTGGCGGCCGGGCGATCCCGTCTCCAGCCAAGACCTCCGCGCCCTGCCGACCGCGCGCATCGAGGCGGCGATCAACGAGCGCCTGTTCGCCATGAAGCGCACGGTGACCATCACCGGCGGCAAGATCGTGCTGCCCTCCGGCCGGAAGATCAGCGAGCGCGATCTGCTCAAGCCGCTCGGGAACCCGAAGCGCACCCCCGACTTCTACGAACTCGTCGCCCTCCAGTACGGCAAGCTCTCCGCGCAGGGCGACCCGGCGCCGGCGGTCACGATGGCGAAGATCAACGGCGTCGCCCATGCCACCGCGCAGGGCTGGCTCGTCCGCACCCGCTCCCGCGGACTGCTCCCGCCCGGTCGCCGTGGGTAGTCGTCGGGGGAGTGGCGCGGCACCTCGCCCCTGAGCGCGTCGCTACAGGCTCGGCCCGAAGTCGGGTCCGCTGGCCGGGCTGTGCCGGTGGCGGTCGCGGGTGAAGTCGTGGAGCTGGGTGGCGCGGGCCTCGCGTGCGGCCAGGGCGCGCTCGGCGGCCTCACGCTGGGCCTGCTCCCGCTCGGCGCGGGCCCGGATCAGGGCGGCCGCCTCGACGGGCGGCAGGGCCTCGATCGCGGTCAGGTCGCCTCGGGCGGCCTCTGCGCGCGCCCGCCACCGGGCGGCCTCGGCTCCGGGCCGGCTCGGTACGCGGTCGCCGAGCAGCCGCCGGCGGAGGTTCGTGCGCTCCTGCGCCTGGCGTGCGGCGAGGCGCTGCTGCTCCTGCCGGGCGTTGTCGGCGCGCTCCCGTGTCTCGGCCGCGCGCGGATCGCGGTCGGCCTCGTGCTGCGCCACCGACGCCGCCCACGGCTCGACGCTCTCGGGCGTCTCCGGCAGGCGGCCCCAGCGCCGCCGCGCACCCGTCTCGATGCCGCGGTACTCGTCGCTGGCGGTCGTCAGCGCGCGGCCGGCGCCGCGCTTGCGGAGCCCGCGCGCCGCGCGGTGCGCGGCCGCCGTGTCCCGCATGCGCGCCCGTGCATCGAGGTAGGCGGTTCCGTCCGCGGTGGCCTGCTCGATCAGCGGGACCGCGACCTCGGCCCGCACGTCGGCGGCACGGGCGTCCGCGGCCGCGACGAGCTCGCGCTGCTCGTCGGACTCCGCCCGGTGCTCGGCGCGCTGCCGGTCGAGCGCGGCGCCCGCCCGCTCCCACTTCGCCGCCTCGCGCTCGGCGTGCTCGATCCGCTCCGTCAGCCGGGCGCGCTCCGCGTTCACGGCCCGCACCGGCCCGTCCGCGACGATCCCGGCGACGGCGAGCTGCGCGCGCTCGGTGGCCTCGCGGAGTCCGCGGTCGGCGCGGTCCCGCTCGAGCGCGGCCACGAACTGCTCCCGCGCGTCGCCGAGGTTCGCGGCGACGATGTGCAGCCGGTTCTCCTCCTGCCCGCGGGTGAGGCCGACGTAGACGCCGGCCGCGTCGAGCGCATCGGACAGGACGGTGTGCGAGGCAGGGGCGGTCATGCCCTGGACGCCGTAGGCGGTGGAGACGTAGGCCAAGTGCGCGTGCTCCGCGACGTACTTGGCGGGCAGATGGACGGTGCACTGCTGCTTCCGCTGGCTCGCGGCGTCGCGCACCCACA
The DNA here is from genome assembly GCA_003243275.1 of Leifsonia xyli. Taxonomy (GTDB): domain Bacteria; phylum Actinomycetota; class Actinomycetes; order Actinomycetales; family Microbacteriaceae; genus Homoserinibacter. The sequence continues at coordinate 455,211 of QFQR01000003.1, forward strand.
GGCTGCCGTCGCCGCTGACGTGCTGGACGATCCAGGTCTGCCGGTTCGCCACGCCCACCTCCGAGTCGTTGCGGCGGGTCTGGATCAGGTCGCCGGCGCCGATGCTCATGCCGTCCGCGCCGTCGATGGTGCGGGCGTCGTCGACCAGCCCGGCGCGTACCCGGTCCTCGCGGATCAGGGCGTTCAGCTCGCGCGCCTCGTCGTTGGTCGCCGCGGTGATCGCGGCTCCGTCGATGCGCTCGGCGGCGACCGCGGCGCGCAGCGCCTCGGCGTCCTCGTGGAGCTGCACGAGTCCGAGCCCGTGGAGCCGGTCGAACAGTCCGGCCGGGTCGCGGCCGTCGCGCAGGTCGAGAGTGAGCCGCGCGTAGTCGGGGTCCGCGAAGCGGTGCAGGCTCGTCAGCGAGTAGACCCGCGGGACGAGCGCGGCCGCGATGTCGAGCACCCCGCCACGCCCCACGGCCGGGAGCTGCGCCCGGTCGCCGACGAGCGCGAGCGTCGCGCCGGCCTCGTCCGTGACGGTCAGCAGGGCGAGGGCGGTGTCCTGATCGAGCATGCCCGCCTCGTCCACCACGACCCGCTCCCCGGCGACCAGCCGGTTCTTCGTTGCCGGGCCGCGGTAGGTCGCGCCCGTCACCGGGTCCGTGTCGCCGACGGCCAGCCGGGTCCAGACCCCATCGGCGTTCCACCGGAACCCGTGGTCGTAGACGAGCGCCGCTACCGAGTCGGTCGGCACGCCCAGCTCGACGGCGGCCACGTCCGCGGCCTTCTTCGTCGGCGTCACCACCCGCACCGCCCGGCCCTCCTGCGCGGCGGCGCGGATCGCGGCGCCGAGCATCGTGGTCTTGCCCGCGCCGGCCGCACCCTCGACCACGACCAGCGGCCGAGTCGAGGCGCCTGCGGCCGCCGCGCGCGCCTGGTCCGCGTCCAGCCCCGGCTCCTGCACGCGCGGGGTTGCGCCGTGCGCCGGCCGGGTGGCGCGTGCGGCGAGCCGGTCGCGCAGCTCCGTCTCGACCGCGACGACGTGCAACGTCGTCAGGTGCGCCACATGCTCCAGGGGCGGCGCGTCCGGCGGCAGGATCGAGAGGCAGTCGTCGGCGGCCAGCCGAGTCGTGATGGTGATGAACTCGCGCAGCTCCTCGGGCGTGGCGCGCACGCCGGCCTCGGTGACGATGCGCGCCACCTGCTCCTGCACGTCATGCACCGTCCACGCCGATGCAGCGGCCGCGCAGCGGTCGAGCGCGCGCGAGGCGACCTGTTGCACGGCGAGCTCGTCCAGCGTGTGCGCGGGTTGCACGGTGGCGCGCGGCAGACCGGGCGTGTAGCCGGCCTCCTGCAACTCGCGCAGCCAGCCAGCCTCCGAGCCGAGCTGCGACGGCTTCTTGCTCGGCCGCTCGTGGTCCCACGCCTTCGCGTGCAACCGGGCGCGCACCACCGGCCCCGGCTCCTGGCCGGGATGCGCCGCCTCCCACTCGGCTTCGAACTTGGCGAGGTTGCGCGCCACCTGCGCGCCGCGCTTGGACATCAGCGCGTTCCACGGCTCCAGCTCGGCCACCTCGCCGGTCACCGGATCGAGGGTCAGGCCGTGCGCCTCGAGCACCGCGGCGAGCTGCGGGTGCGCCGCGATGACGGCCGTGCCGAGGGCGCGGATCGCGCCCTGCTGCCGGAACAGCGCCCCGGTGTAGAGCCCGCGCCAGGCGCCGGCCGCCCACACGCGCGTCCCGATCTGGAAGTGGATGTGCCGGTGCGGGTCACCAGCGCGAGAGGTCTTGTGCGCGACGGCCACTGTCTCCAACTGTTCGATCGGCACGACCTCCTGCTTCCCGCGCGGCCCGACGCGGGTGACCGAGTGCTGGCCGAGCCAGGACCGGATCTCCACCACCGCGTCCCGCTGCGCCGCGTCCAGGGTCTCGGACACCTCCGGGTGCAGCGCGGCCGCGACCGACAGGGACTTGGGGACGTTCACGACCATCTCCATGAACCGGGGCGATCCCCGGCCGCCCTCGCCTCGCAGCCGGGGCCGGCCCATCGACTCTCCGGTGAGCGGGTTGATCCAGTCCACCCATTGCCGGTACTCCTCAGCGGTCAGCCCGAGCTCGCCGACCACCCTGCCCTCGGCATCGACCGCCGTGAACTCCGCCAGGGCGGTCCCCGCCTCCAGGTAATACTCGTCCGCCCGTGCACGGTCGGACTCCAGATAGCGCAGGGCATCCGAGCCAGAGCCCCGGAACGGGATCACGCCGCCCTTCATCGCTCGCCTCCTTCCTCAAATGACAGCTACCGTATCAGGTAGGATACGTCCATTCTCGTGAAGTCAGAAATGAGCCAGTCCGGGGTCCGGTTTGGCGGAACAGCGAAGGTCAGAGGGTCATGAGTTGCGGAGAGTGGACAGTGGTGAGGATGTCAGAGAGCTGTGCGTGCGTGCGGAGACAACTGCTGGGCCGCGACCGAGGTACACGACGACTCCCTCTTCGTCCGTCGCGTCACGAAACGCTAGCGCGGGGCGGTGGCGCCCCGGCCGCACCCTTGTCTGCTCGCCGCGAACATCTGCACCAACCTCGTCGCGGGCTCACGCGTGCTCCTGGTTCTCTGGAACGCGTTTGGTTCTGTGGAACGCGTTCAGCTCCTCGTGATTGGGCCGATCACCTCGTCCTCCTGCTCGGCGCCCGCACTCACCAGAGCAGCGAGCGCCACCGCTCGCGCCGACACGGCCAAAGCGATGAAACAACCGTCGGAGCGTAACCGCAGCCAGCAGGTCTCGTGAGGTTGTCGTCGGGTGAGCGACGCGATCTTGACATGCAAGTGGCTACTTGCCTATTGTAATCGGAGTGGGAGACGTCTACCAGGCGCTCGCCGATCCGACCCGGCGGCTCATCCTCGACGAGCTGACGGAACGGGATGGGCAGAGTCTTTTCGAGTTGTGCAGCCGACTGGTCATGCGGCACGGCGTCACATCGAGCAGGCAGGCGATCTCCCAGCACCTGGCCGTCCTGGAGGACGCCGGCCTCGTCAGCTCGCGCCGCTTCGGGCGGACGAAACTCCACCACCTGCACACGGAGCCGCTGCGCGAGATCGCCGAGCGCTGGCCCGCCGAACCGAAGGAATGACTCATGGGCATCCGTATCAACGTGACGAGCGTGTTCGTCGACGAGCAGGCCAAGGCACTCGCCTTCTACACGGAGAGGCTGGGCTTCCTGCCGAAGACCGATGTGCCGGTCGGGGAGTTCCGCTGGCTCACGGTCGTCGGCCCCGATGAGCCTGACGGCACAGAGCTGCTGCTCGAGCCCGACCAGCACCCGGCCGCGAGGGCGTACAAGGCCGCGCTCGTCGCCGACGGCATCCCGGCGGCGTCCTTCGCCGTCGATGATGCGGCGGCAGCGCACGCCGAGCTCACCGCGAAGGGCGTCCGCTTCACGCAGGAGCCGACCGTGATGGGGCCGGTCGTCACCGCCATCCTCGACGACACATGCGGCAACCTGATCCAGCTCGCCAGCCCGGCATGAGCGTGTCCGAGGACTCGCCGAACGCCTACGATGCGGAGGGGTGCAAGACGGGGCACTGGACCGAGCCCGACCCGCATGGCGGCATCATGACGGGCGTCTACGTCGCAGGGCGGCGGCAGGGCTTGTGGCGGCACGTCGCCGACGATGGAAGGCCGCGATCGGAGGGCGAGTATGACGACGGGGCGCTGCATGGCACCTGGACGTGGTATCGGGCGAACGGCGCGCTCATGCAGCGAGGGAGTTTCGAGCACGACGTCAAGCACGGCCGATGGGAGCGCTGGGATGCGAGCGGGTGCCTGATCTACACGGGCGACTACGACAACGGCCGCAAGTCCGGCTAGTTGGGTCGCGTGCAATCCGGAAGGCACCGCCAAGTCGGCGTCGCGGCTCCGAAGGCGTGAATATGAGCACGCCCGCGCCAAAGGGAAGCTGGCTGATCCGCCCGGCAGGTATGGCTTGGCTTGCTAGCGGCGAGTGCAGCAGTCGACAAGGCTGAGACGCATGCTCCTGTTGCGGCCACTGTGGCGATACCCGATCATCTCGGTCACCGTCGTGATGCTCGCCGCGGTCGTGGTTCTCCACGCCCTCGGAGCGGATGCCGTAGGGCGATGGATGGCGACGGCCTACGTCGGAGCGTTCGTCGCGTGGACGCTGGTTCGGATGGTGCGGGATGTGCTCCGCGGGCATGTCGGGCTTGACATCCTCGCGGTGGTGGCGATGGTCGCAACCCTTGCCGTGGGCGAGTACATCGCGTCGCTCATCATCGTCCTGATGCTCTCCGGCGGTGAAGCGTTGGAGGACTTCGCTGCCCGGCGGGCCAGGCGCGACCTCACCGCGCTGCTGGACCGATCACCGCGCACCGCGCATGTTCTCACCCACGAGCATGCATCGGACTCGGACGAGGTGCAGGATGTCGCGGTCGAGCACGTAGGGATCGACGATGTGCTGCTGGTGCGGCCGGGCGAGATCGTGCCGGTCGACGGCATCCTGCTCACCGACAGCGGCACGTTCGACGAATCGTCGCTCACCGGAGAGAGCCTGCCGGTGACTCATGAGGCGGGCAGCGAAGTGCTCTCCGGCGCTATCAACGGAAACCGGGCGGTGCAGATCCGGGCGGTGCGCCGCAGCGCGGACAGTCAGTACCAGCAGATCGTCGCGCTCGTGCGTGCCGCGGAGGACTCGCGTGCGCCCGTCGTGCGGCTCGCGGATCGGTTCGCCATCCCCTTCACGGCGGTCTCGCTCGCCCTCGCCGGCATAGCGTGGGCGATATCGGGCGACCCTACGCGCTTCGCTGAGGTGCTGGTGCTCGCAACGCCGTGCCCCCTGCTGATCGCTGCACCGGTCGCGTTCCTCGGCGGGCTCTCGCGAGCCGCGAAGGCCGGCGTGATCGTGAAGGGCGGGGGCGTTGTCGAACAACTCGCCCGAGTGCGGTCCGCCGCCTTCGACAAGACCGGAACGCTCACGCAGGGCCAGCCGACCCTCGTTGACGTTCGCCCTGTCGACGGCTTCGAGGCGGGCGACCTGCTGCAGCTCGCCGCGTCCGCTGAACAGTACTCATCGCATGTGCTCGCAGACAGCATCCGACGGGCCGCGGTCGAGCGCGGCATCGACCTCCTCGCGGCCGAGGAGGCCAGTGAGGTCGCCACGAATGGTGTGACCGCGGTGATCGGAGGACGAACGGTCGTCGTCGGAAAGCCCGCCTACGTCGCGGCGGTGGCGGCCGACACGGTGCGCGCAGACCTGACGACGGGCGAGGCCGCGGCCTACGTCGCCATCGACGGCCGCTTCGCCGGCATCCTCGTGCTCGCCGACGATCCCCGCCCGGAGTCCCCCGCGGTGGTGTCGTGGCTGCGGTCGAACGGCGTCGAACGGATCGTGATGCTCACGGGAGACACTCGTGCGACAGCCGAATCGATCGCACGGCAGACAGGGATTGACGAGGTGCATGCCGAGCTCCTTCCACCCGAGAAAGTTCATCTCGCGGCCGACTTGCATCCACGACCCGTGATGATGGTCGGCGATGGAGTGAACGACGCCCCGGTACTGGCTGCCTCCGACATCGGCGTTGCGATGGGCGCGAAAGGCGCGACCGCGGCCGGTGATGCCGCTGACATCGTGATCCTTGTCGACTCGCTGGGCAAGGTGGTTGACGCCGTGTCGATTGGGCGGCACACGCTTCGCGTCGCGCTGACCGCGATCTGGCTCGGCATCGGCCTCAGCGTTGGCCTCATGCTTATCGCCATGACCGGCGCCATCCCCGCCGTTGCCGGCGCTCTCACGCAGGAGTTCGTGGACCTCGCGACGATCCTCTACGCCCTTCGCGCGTTGGGCGGCCCGCCGAGCGGATTCCCCGCTGCCGGATCACCGCCATCACGACGATCCGACACGGAGTCCGAATCGCACCGCGTGTGACGCTCTGAAACCCGAGCACCACGACCGGAATCTGCGGCGAGAGCCGAGGTGCAGGGTTGCCTCTCCTTGCTGGCAGCAGGAGAGCTACCGAACTATCGTGAGTAGCCGTGACGACGCAATCCCCTCCATATCGGCATTCCGGCGAGCCTCACGCGTCGGGGCTCTCCCAGAGGCTGAACTGGCTTCGCGCGGGCGTGCTGGGAGCGAACGACGGGATCGTGTCCACGGCGGCGGTCGTCGTCGGCGTCGCCGGGGCGACGGCCGAGGTCACGCCGGTATTCCTGGCCGGGGCCGCGGCCCTGGTCGGCGGGGCGATCTCGATGGCGCTCGGCGAATACGTCTCGGTGTCCAGCCAGCGGGACACCGAGCGGGCCCTCATCGAGAAGGAGCGGCGCGAGCTGGAGGAGGATCCCGAGGTCGAGCTCGAGGAGCTGGTCGGGCTCTACGAGGAGCAGGGCCTCACCTCCGGCACCGCCCGCTTGGTGGCGACGGAGCTGACCGAGCACGACGCGCTCAAGGCCCACCTGGCCGTCGAGCTGAACATTGACCAGGAGGACGTCGTCAGCCCCTGGCACGCCGCCCTCGCCTCGCTGATCGCCTTCACGATCGGTGCCGTGCTGCCGCTGCTGACGATCCTGCTGCTGCCGCACCCGGCGCGCATCGTGTGGACCTTCGTCGCCGTGCTCCTCGCGCTGGCGGTCACCGGATACGTCGCGGCCTGGATCGGCGGCTCTCATCGGTGGCGGGCCGTGGCGCGTCTGGTGATCGGCGGTGCGCTTGCCCTGGGAGCGACCTTCCTCGTCGGCTCCCTGTTCGGCACAGTCGTCGGCTGACCCGGCGCGGGCTCACCCCTCGCTCACAGCACGGCCCAGCCGATGAGGCTGGCGGCGATGACGACCGCCCATGCCGGAGCCTTCCACGATGTCAGGGCGACAAAAGCGGCGGCGGCGATCGCGAGGCTCGCCGCCGAGGTGACCCCTTCGGTGAACACCGGCGTGTAGAGCGCGGCGGCAAGGATGCCGACCACGCCGGCGTTCACGCCCATGAGCGCCCGCTGCGCGAGCGGGGCGCGGCGTAGCCGATCCCAGAACGGCAGCACGCCGACTACCAGCAGAGTCGCTGGAAGGAAGATTGCAACCAGCGCGATCCCGGCGCCAAGCAGCCCGGACGGCGGGCTGGTGGTCATGGTGCCGAGGTAGGCGGCGAAAGTGAACAAGGGGCCGGGGACTGCCTGCGCGGCACCGTAGCCGGCGAGGAATACGTCATGGTCGATGAGGCCGGTCTGCACGGTCCCGGCTTCCAGCAGCGGCAGCACGACGTGGCCCCCGCCGAACACCAGCGCCCCGGCGCGGTAGAACACGTCGAACAGGCGGGCGGCTCCGTCGCCGGTCGCCGCCGAGAGCGCCGGGAGGCCGGCCAGCAGGACCGTGAAGACAGCCAGGCTCGCGATCGCCACCCAGCGAGGCACCCGCACGGCGAATGGCTCCGACTCCGATGCCGTGGCGGCCTGCGGGCGCAGCCACACCAGCCCGACGATTCCGGCGGCGGCGATTACCGCAACCTGGGCGAAGGCGCTCGGGACCAGCAGCACGACGATCATGCCCGCCACGGCGATCGTCGCCCGCTTCGCATCCGGAGTCAGCGTTCTCGCCATCCCGAGCACGGCGTGGGCGACGACGGCGACCGCCGCGGCCTTGACCCCGTGAATCCATCCGGCGTTCGACAGGTCGCCGAGCGCCGTGACCCCGTAGGCGAACGCGACCAGCAGGATTGCCGACGGCAGGGTGAAGCCCGCCCACGCGGCCAGCAGTCCGCCGAACCCTGCGCGTTGCAGCCCGATCGCCATGCCGACCTGGCTGGACGCCGGGCCGGGCAGGAACTGGCACAGGGCCACCAGTTCCGCGTAGGCGCGGTCGCCCAGCCACTTGCGGCGCTCCACGAACGCCTCGCGGAAGTAGCCCAGGTGCGCGACCGGGCCACCGAACGAAGTCAGCCCCAGGCGCAGGAACACCAGGAACACCTCTCCGACCGTGCCGGGATGGCGGCGCTTGCGGGTCGGGGGCGAAGGAGTCATCAGGAACAGCCTGGCTGAGCCATGTGATTCTGCCTAAACCAGCAGGCTCGCCCTGGTGGCCGACCACGCCTGCGCCGCGACCTGCACGGCGTCCCAGGGTGAGCCGAGGGGCGGGGTGTAGGAGAGGTCGAGGTCGCTGATCTGCTCGATGGTGAGCCCGGCGTAGAGGGCGGTGGCGTAGGTGTCCACGCGCTTGGAGACTTCGGTGCCTCGTCGCCCGACGAGCTGCGCGCCCAGGAGCCGGCCGTCGCGGGTGTCGCCGGTGATGCGGAACTGGATGGGGTGGGCTCCGGGGTAGTACCGCTTGTGGTCGTCGGCCGCCGCCGCGGTGGTCATGGCCGCGTAGCCGGCTCCCTCGGCCTCGTGATCCCGGAGCCCGGTGCGAGCGGCAACGAGGTCGAACACCTTGACGACCTGGGTGCCGACGGACCCGGCGAAGCGCGCGTCGCCGCCGATCGCGTTCTCGCCCGCGACGCGGCCCTGCTTGTGCGAGGTCGTCCCCAGCGGCAGGTAGGTCACCCCGAGAAGGCGGTGGTGGGTGATGATGCCGTCGCCGGCCGCCCACACATGGGGCAGGCCGGTGCGCATCCATTCGTCCACCACGACCGCGCGGCCCGCGCCCAGGGTCGCCCCGGCCTGCTCCAGCAGTTCGGTGTTCGGGCGCACGCCGACGACGACGAGCACGAGGTCGGCGGTGCGCTGGATCGGCTCGCCCCGGTGGGTGCCGGTGACGGTCAGCCCGGCCGGGGTCTTCTCGATCCCGGTGACGGTAGTGTCCGTGACGACCTCGACGCCGTGCGCCTCGATCTCATCCCGCACCAGCGCGCCGAGTTCCGGGTCGAGGGTGGAGAGCACTTCGGAGCCGCGCTGGAGCTGCGTCACGCGCAGCCCGCGGACGGTGAACGCCTCGGCCATCTCCAGGCCGACGTAGCCCGCGCCGACGATGATGGCCGACTGCGGTTGCCGGTCGGTCAGGTCGCGGTCCAGGGCGAAGGTGTCGCCCATCGAGTGGATGACATGCACCCCGTCCTCCGGGCCGAGCCGGTCGAGGCCGGCGATCCCGGCGTGGGACGGGAGTGCCCCGGTGCCGACCATCAGCTCGTCGTAGGCCAGTTCCTCGATCTGGCCGTCCGGGTTGCGGACTTCGAGGCGATGCCCGGACACGTCGATGCCGGTGGCGTAGGTGTTCAGCCGCAGCCGCATCCCGGTCGCCTCCAGGTCCGCCGCGGTGCGGTGCGCGAGCGACTGCCACGGCTGCACCTCCCCGGTGAAGTAGTACGGGATGCCGCAGATCGAGAAGTTCGGGTACTCGTCGGCGACCACGACGGTCACCTCGGTCGCGGGGTCGAGCTCGCGGGCGCGCAGCGCGGCGGAGATCCCGGCGTCGCTGCCGCCGATGGCGATCAGGTGGGTCATAGGGTTGCCTTTCTCGGGAACAGGACGAGGACAAGGGCCAGGCCGAGCGCGCCGCCGACGAGCTGCGCGCCGATGAACCACGGCACGCAGCCGGGGGCGATCCCGGCGAAGGTGTCGGAGAAGATGCGGCCGATGGTCACCGCGGGGTTGGCGAACGACGTGGACGAGGTGAACCAGTACGCCGCGCCGATGTAGGCGCCGACCGCGGGACCGACGAACGCGGCCCGGCCGGTGCGTACAAGGGCGAAGATCACCAGCACCAGCCCCGCGGTCGCCACGACCTCGGCCAGCAGATGCCCGGCGCCCAGGCGGTCCTTGCTGGAGATCGTGGTGGCGACGCCGAACATCGTGTTCGCCAGCACCGCCCCGCCGATGCCGCCCGCGATCTGCGCGACGACGTAGACGCTGATCTCGACCGGCCCGCGCCGGGCGCCGAGGGCGCGGTCGGCGAGGGTCACGACCGGGTTGAGGTGCGCCCGGCTGACGGTCTGGAACACGAGGATGAGCACCGCCAGGCCCAGCGCGGTCGCCAGCGAGTTCTCCAGCAGTTGCAGCCCCACATCCCCCGGCGACAGACGCTCGGCGGCGATGCCCGAGCCGATCACGACCGTCACGAGCAGCCCCGCGCCGAGGAACTCGGCCAGGGCACGGCGCCAGAGCGGGGCGACGGCAGGGGGCGGTGAGGGGGTCATCGCGGGATCACCTTGACGACGATACATTGCTGAGTCACTATTGAGGTAATGAACGTTGAGGAAACTAGCCTGGCTGGGCGGGTGGCGCGGTACGCGGCGCTGGCCGACCCGGTGCGCCTGCGGATCATGGACCTGCTCACCCTGGGCGACGCAGCCCCGGTCGAGTTGCAGACCGAACTCGGCATCTCGTCCAGCCTGCTCGCGCACCACCTGAACCTCCTGGAGCGGGAGGCGATGCTGATCCGCACCCGGTCGGAGGCCGACCGACGCCGTACCTACCTGCGCCTCGCCCCCGCCGCGTTCGACGGGCTCATCCCGACGCCGACCCTCGGGGTGAGGCGGGTGGTGTTCGTCTGCACCGGCAACTCGGCGCGCTCGCAGCTCGCCGCCGCGCTCTGGCACGACGCGAGCGATGTCCCGGTCGCCTCGGCGGGCACGCACCCCTCGGACGCGATCGAGCCGGGCGCGCTCGCCGCCGCCGAGCGGCACGGGCTCACCCTCCGCGCCTCCCGACCGCGGGCGCTTCCGGACGTGGCCGAGGCCGACGACTTCCTGGTGACGGTCTGCGACACCGCCCACGAAGAACTGGCCGGCGGGGGCCGGCTGCATTGGTCGGTCCCGGACCCGGTGCGCGCAGGGACCGATGCCGCGTTCGATGCCGCGTTCGAGGACATCGCCTCCCGAATCCAAAGCCTCGCACCCCGGCTAACCACGACGAAGGGATGACGACGATGCCCCACGAGCACGAACGTCATGCGTCCATCACCATCGACCAGGAGGCGGCCCTTGCCACCAGCGCCGAGCGCCTGACGCGAGAGTTCGCCGGCACCTTCGGGCGGGAGACGATCGACCGCTCCCTGCACGCCTCCTACGCCGACCTCGCCGCACGCGCCACGGTTCCGAACTACCTGCCCCTGCTGACCGAGAAGTTCGCCCGGCAACGCCTGCGCGCACTCGCCAAGGTCGATGGCCTCCAGGTCGATGGCAAGCCGACCGTGCTGTTCCTGTGCGTCCACAACGCCGGCCGCTCGCAGATGGCACTCGGCTTCTTCCAGCACCATGCCGGCGAGCACGCAGTCGGCTGGTCCGGCGGCTCCGAACCGGGCGAGCGGATCAATCCGGTCGCCGTCGAGGTCATGGCAGAGCGAGGCATCGACATCGCCGGCGAGTACCCGAAGCCGTGGACGGATGAGGTCGTGCGCGCCGCCGACGTGGTGATCACGATGGGCTGCGGCGACGCCTGCCCGATCTTCCCCGGCAAACGCTACGAGGAATGGACCCTGCCCGACCCCGCCGGCTGGACGCCCGAGGGAGTCCGCCCGGTGCGCGACGAGATCGAACGACGGGTGCTGAGCCTGCTGGCCGAGTTGAGCGTGCCGACGCGCTCCTGAGCGATCGCCGTCACCGGGTGGCAGAGACGGGCGCGCGCCCGATCTGGAGCACCTTCGGTGCCGGAGCGCAGCACGCCTCGCCCTTCGCCGCGTCCGGGTCGTCGAACAGCCCCGCGCCCCCGCATACGCCTGTCTCGGGCAGTACCAGCTCGACCCGCGCAGCGGCCTCGTGGTCGCCGGAGAGCTGCGCGACAACGCTGCGGACCTGCTCGTACCCGGTCAGCGCCAGGAACGTCGGCGCGCGGCCGTAGGACTTCGCTCCCACGATGAAGAAGTCGGGCTCCGGCTGGGCGAGGTCGGCCGCGCCGGTGGTGCGCACCGACCCGCAGGAGTGGATGTTCGGGTCGATGTCCGCCGCGATCCGCACCGGCGCCTGCAACCGGGCATCCAGTTCCAGCCGAATCTCCGACAGGAACGACAGATCCGGCCGGAAGCCGGTCAGCACGACGACGCGAGCGGCGGGATCGAGCGCGCGGCCGTCCTCGGCGGTGAGGACCGCGCCCTGATCGGTGGTGTCGATCCGCTCGGTGCGGAAGCCGGTGACCAGGGACACGATGCCGTGGTCGACGGCATCCTTCGCGCGCTCACCGAGCGCACCGCGGGCCGGAAGCTGGTCCGCGTCCCCGCCGCCGAAGGTCGAGCCGACACCATCGCGGCGCAACGCCCAGGTGATGCGAGTCTCCGGGTACTGGCGGGCGATCCGGGCCAGCTCGGTGACAGCGGTGATGGCCGAGTGCCCGCTGCCGAGGACGACCGTGTGCCGCCCCGCGTATTCGGCAGGGTTCTCGAACGCGGGAATCCGGTACGTCAGGAAGCCCGTGGCCTCGGCCTCGCCGATCGTCGGCAATCCGTCAGCACCGGCCAGGTTCGGGGCCGACCATGAACCGGATGCGTCGATCACCGCACGCGCCTCGATCCGCGACTGGGCGCCGCCGGGTTCCTCGACGTGGACGACGAAGGGCTGCTCGGCGCGACCGGCATCCACGAGAAGGTCGCGGCCCTTCCGACCGATTCCGGTCACGCGCGTCCCGAAGCGCACTCGTTCACCGAGGGCGTGAGCGAGTGGAGCGAGGTAGTCGGAGATCCACGCCTCACCTGTCGGGTATCCGTGCTCGTTCGCGCGCCATCCGCTCGGCGCCAGGAGGCGAGCGGCGGCCTGGTCGATCAGCTCGGGCCACTCCGAGAACAGGCGGACGTGCCCCCACTCGGCCACGGCTGCCGCCGGCCTGGTGCCCTGTTCCAGCACCAGCGGCTCCAGGTCACGCTCCAGAAGATGCGCCGCCGCCGCGAGCCCTTGCGGTCCTGCACCGATCACCACAACGGGAAGTCCCACTATCACTCCTCGTATCGACTAGCATCAATACATCGAGAATCCTCGATACATCGAGCAATGTCAATACGACCCGATGGAGCTGCACCGTGATCGACACCCTCCCCGCCGTCGCCACCGAGGACATGACGTGCTGCGCGACCGTGACCGGCGGCGCCCTGGAGACGGATCAGGCCGAGCAGATCGCCCGCGTCTTCAAGGCCCTCGGCGACCCCACTCGCGTCCGGCTGCTGTCCCTCATCGCTGCCAGCGACACCGGGGAGCTGTGCATCTGCGACCTCACCGACCCGGTCGGCCTCGCGCAGCCGACCGTCTCGCACCACATGAAGCAGCTCGTAGACGCCGGGCTCGCCACCCGCGAGCAGCGCGGCAAGTGGGCCTACTTCCGCGTCATCGACGGCGCGCTCGAAGGCGCGGCGCGTAGCCTTCTGCCGCGGTGAGGTTTCCCTTGCGCCTCTGCTCAGCGTCCGATGCTCGGCGGCTCGTGACCGGGCACGTCACGCGACGGGGCGGGGCGGTAGGGCGGGAGTGAGCGCCGGAGGGTCTGCCCGATCCGTCCGACGATTCCCGGCGGCTCGGGCACACTGACCTTCAGGGCGAGTCGGCGGTGCGTCTGCTGTTCCTCCAGCGCCCGCACGTCGGCGCTCGGCTCGTCCCTCGCCAGCTCGATCATCCGGGCGGCGTCGTCTTGCAGCCGCCGGTAGGCCGGCGCGGTCCTCGGGCTGAGGTAGCCGCGCCGGGCAAGGGCGGCGCCGAACACCGCGCCGTAGTCCGCGAGCCAGCCGACCGCCTCGGCCGGGGTGAGCTGTCGGGTCTGCTCTCCGCGCAGCACGTCGGCCGCGCTGGGCTCCTGCTCCCACGCGCCGGCCTGGGTGCGGTGGTTGTCGTAGAGGCGACGGTCGCGGGCGTAGACCTGGATACGGGCGGCGGCGGGCAGCGCCTCCAGCGCGGCCACGACCTCGGGGGAGCCGGCCAGCGCCGTCTCGTGCGCCTCGGGCGGGGTCCAGCGACCGACCTCGCCGCGCCGGGCGCGCAGGAACCGCTCCTCGGCCGCCAGCCGCGACACCGCGGCGGGGGTTGCGACGGCGACGACCTCAACACGGTAGCCGGCCTCCGCGAACCGGGCCGCGGTGCCGGTGACCATCGCCGGGTCGCGGAAGGTGCCCTCCAGCAGCACCGGGTAGCCGTGCTCGATCGCATGATCCAGGGCGAGCCGGATCAGCCCGCTCGAAGTCGGCGCGGTCGCGGCCGGCATCCCCAGCGGGTCGTCCACCGCCAGCTCGCGGTAGCCGGGGTGGTAGGCGCGCAGATCGTCCCCGGTTATCGACACCAGCTCGGGGTGCTCCGCGAGGATCGCCGCCTGCGCTCTCGTCTTGCCCGCGGCGGGCTGGCCGCCGAGCAGCACCAGGAGCCGGTCGCCAGCCGGAACCGGTGGGAAGATCGCCTGCCGCACCGCGGCTTCGAACACCTGCCGCAGCCGCGCCTCGTCGGGCGCGCCGGGTTCGCTCACGCGATCCGGCGGCTCGCCTGGCCGGTCAGGGCGTCGATCTCATCGAGCCACGCCTGCTGCTGGGCGATCAGCCCGAGCCGGTCGTCCGGATCCAGCGCCGTGCGCTGCTGATTCACCAGGCGCACCCGTGCGGCCCAATACTCGCGCTCGCGCTCGTCGGCCGTGGCGAGCTGCCGCTCGATCAGCACGGAGGCCAGGGTGGTCGCGCCCTGGGCGGTCATGTCGTAGAGGGCCACGTCGCTCACGCGGGGCTCGTCGTCGTACCAGGCGCGCAGAGACTCGGCCGGGATCGCGCTCGGAATCGTCACGCTCATGGGATCACCTCTGCTTCGTCGTTCCTCATTCTACCTTGCCGGTCTGCTCCCGCCCCGGACCCGCTCCCTGCTGTTGGCGGGGTCGGGACGGAGGGTGCAACATCCGAGCAGAGCGAGCGGTGTTGCGGCATCCGGCGCGACCCCGCAAGCTGGGAGAGCGGGTCAGGCGCGGGCTTCTCGTCACACTCGACAAGCGACCCGAGGCACCAGGATTACCCGCCTCCGCAGGGGCGGAAACGTGGCAACATTCTGGCAACGAACGCTGACGACGAGACGTTCCCTGACGCACTCCACGCACGCGGAACCCCTGTAAACACAGGGCAGAACGGGGTCCGGCACGCAGTTCCGGGGGAGCCGAACCCCCTCTCACGGCGGTAACGCGGGTTCGAATCCCGCTGGGGTCACCACGAGAAAACCCCCGGTCTTCCGGGGGTTTTTGTGTTCCCGGCGCGTGGTGGGGTTATCGGCAGAAAGAGTGGATGGGTTCTTGCTCCAGCCGCGGGTTCACCTTCGCCTTCGCGGCACGGATGAGCGACCGGACCACCTCTCTCCGACCTCAGGCAGATCGCCCATGCCTCAAGTCAAGAAACCGAGGGGGACACGATTCCAGGGGGATACGAGCGTTCTGACCCTCTATCCTCGGCACCATGCGAGCAGAGCCGAAGAATCGTCGCCCAGGCCCGTGGCGGCGAGGAGCAGCGAT
Source organism: Leifsonia xyli (assembly GCA_003243275.1). Taxonomy (GTDB): domain Bacteria; phylum Actinomycetota; class Actinomycetes; order Actinomycetales; family Microbacteriaceae; genus Homoserinibacter. Next base: position 470,553 of record QFQR01000003.1, read on the forward strand.
CGCCCTGATCGTGGTCGGTGTGCTTGCCGGGGCGCTCACCGTAGCGCTCTTTCGATTCACCAACCCGCCGTTTCCATACGAGAGCTGTGGCAATCGTTTCAACACGGACGGCTACTTCGGCAGTCCGAAAGGAACCCGGGACGGGACGCTGCAGTCGCACTACACGCTCATCCCTTTCCAGATGGTGTGTTCGTGGGACCGGAATGACGGAAATGGCGTCGAGACTACGTACATCGAACTCGGCACCTGGGTCCCGGTCACCTCGCTAGTCGGCCTCGCCGGAGGTATCGCCCTCCTGCTCACCACCACTCGTGGAGCAAAGGTGAATCGCCCCGGGTTTGATGGAGGGCTTGATTCCCCGAGGGGATCAAGTCATGCCAGCACTGAGGAAGTATCCGCCGGAGCTTCGTGAGCGTGCGATGCGGTTGGTTGCCGAGGCCCGGAAGGAAGACCCCCAACTGTCGATGAACGCGGCGGTCGTGCGGATCGGTCAGCGAGCCGGGGTCAATTCCGACACGCTTCGGGGTCGAGCCGATCTGCCGAGTGCTCTCCGAGCACGAGGTGAAGATCGCTCCGTCCGGTTACTACGCGTTCAAGAAGCGACCCGCGTCAGCGCGGGCCATCTCGGATGCGCAACTGGTCGTCGAGATCGATCGTGTCTTCTGGGATCGCGACCTTGGTCGTGGCATCAGCGGCGCGAGGAAGATCTGGCGGCTGCTGCGTCGCGAGGGCATCATCGTCGCTCGCTGCACTGTCGAGCGTCTCATGCGTCAGCAGGGGCTTCGCGGGATTCGCCGGGGCAAGCAGTTCGTCACCACGAACGCCGACAACGCGGCGGCGTGTCCGGCTGATCACGTGCAGCGTTGCTTCCGAGCTGATCGCCCGAACGAGCTCTGGGTCGTGGACTTCACGTATGTTCCCACGTGGTCAGGAATGGCGTTCACGGCGTTCGTCACTGACGTGTTCTCGCGCCGGATCGTGGGCTGGCGGACCATGAACCGCATGCCGACTGAGCTGCCGTTGGATGCCCTCGAGATGGCGCTCTGGGTGCGTGATCGAGCCGGTCAAGACGTCGCCGGAGTGGTTCAACACTCGGACGCGGGAACTCAATACACGCGATTCGCTATGCCGAACGGCTCGCGGACGTCGGCGCGATCGCGTCGATCGGAACCGTCGGCGACAGCTACGACAATGCTCCCGCAGAGAGCGTCGTCGGCCTCTACAAGACCGAATGCGTGAAGATCGACGGCCCGTTTCGGAGCGTCGACGAACTGGAACTCGCGACGCTGTCGTGGCTGCACCGGTTCAACGAGCACCGCCTGCACTCCTCGATCGGATATCTCACCCCGATCGAGAAGGAGAACAAGCACTACCGTGAGATCAACTCCCTGAACCGACCGGTTCCGGGAGAACTCGCCCTCCACTAAACCCGGGGCGATTCAGTCAGGCTCCCCCCGCTACCACCGGGCAGCGAATGCTCACGCGCGCGGCGCGGCGCATGAAGCATGCGATGGGGCATCGAGTGTGTTTTCGCGCGGTTTTCCGGCTCCCTGTGTTGGCCCCGGCCCGGGCGGGGGTAACAGTGCGCATCCGACGGGTGCCGATGGGGCTACCCGACAGCGTTGACGAGTGTTACGTTTCGCTGTCGGATGAGTCGCCGCAGGTAGGGAACGAGCACAAGACGCTCCGCAACCATTCCGAAGATCGGTGACGAGACGGTGATGGTGTCGGTCATGCGGCAGCCGAGCGGTGTGTCCTCAAATCGGTGTTCATGGATGAAGGTCCTGAACGGGCCCTGCACTTGGGCGTCGACGAACCGGTGCGGGCGGTCGAGGGCGGTGATCTTCGAGGTCATGGTGAACCAGATGCCGAAGTGCCGGGCGCGCCAGGTCACCGATTGTCCGAGCCCGATGCGGCCCGCGGTGACACCGCTGATCGCTCGCTCCTGCGACCTGCTCATCGAGGCGATGTGTGCATCGATGTCGAGGGAGATGTCGAACATGATGGCGGTTTCGCTCGGGCACTCGGTGATCAGCGTGAAGGTGGAGGTCATCGCGAATCAGCGTACGCGGCTCGGCGTTCGCCAGCCCCGGGTCGCGGAAGGTGCCTCCAGCGGACGAGCCGGTCATCCGGATCCAGCGCCGTGCGCTGCCGGTTCACCGGGCGCGTAACGACTCGGCCGGGATCGCGCTCGGAATCGTCACGCTCGTGGGGTCACCAAGGAAACCCACGGTCTCCAGGGTTCTCGCGCTCCCCCCGACGGGTGTCTGGAAGGCGGTCGGCCTGGAGGTAGGTCAACACGGCGCGGACTCTGCGGTTGTCCTCGACGGGGCTGAGGCCGAGCTTGGCGAAGATGTTGCCGATGTGCTTGCTCACGGCGGCATCGGTCAGCGTGAGCGCGGCAGCGATATCCGCGTTCGATTGGCCGTCCGCCATGAGCGCCAGCACTTCCCGTTCCCGCGTCGTGAGGTTGTGGAGAGGTCCTGGCCGAGAGTCGCTGAGGAGGTGTTGCACGACGTCCGGGTCGATGACGGTTCCTCCCGCGGCGACGGTCTCCATCGACGCCGCGAAGTCGCGGACCCGGTTCACGCGGTCTTTGAGGAGGTAGCCGATCGCCCCCTCGGGGAGCGTGAGCAGCTCGCGGGCGTAGGTGTCGGCGATGTACTGCGAGAGCACCATGATCGGCTGGCTCGGATGGGTGGCCCGGATGTCGAGGCACGCGGCGAGACCGTCGTCCTTGTTGCCCGGCGGCATCCGCACGTCGGTCAGCACGAGGTCCGGCGGCTCGCCCGCGTCCGAGAGCCGCCCGAAGGCCGTGAGCAGTTCCGGGGCGGTCTGGGCGGTTGCGGCGATGGTGTGTCCGAGCCGTTCCAGCAGAGCGGTCAGCGCCTCGCGCAGCAGCGCGGAATCCTCAGCGAGCAGCAAGCGCATCGCGTGCCGTCCTCTCCGCGGGAATCGGCAGTTCCATGCGGAGCGTCGTGGGCCCCGCCGCCGGGCTGAGGATCGTGAACCGCCCACCGAGGGTTTCCGCGCGCTCGCGGAGGCCGCGTAGCCCGGTGCCGGCGTTCTCGTCGGCCCCGCCGTGCCCGTCGTCGGTGACGATCACGGTGAGACCATCGACATCGACCCCGGCGTGCACCGTCAACAGAGTCGCGGAGGTGTGCTTGGCCGCGTTGCTGATCGCCTCGGTGACGAGGTAGTAGGCGGCGGTCTCCACCGAGGTGGGGAGCCGGCCGAACTCGGTGATGTCGAGGCTGAGCGGCACGGGCGTGCGGTCGGCCAGCTCGTTGAGCGCGGCACGGAGCCCGTGGTCGGTGAGAACGGCGGGGTGGATGCCTCGGACGGTGTTGCGCAAGGTCGCCATCGCGTGCTCGGCCTGGCCCTGCGCCGCATCCAGGGCATCGCGGGCCAGGGCGGCATCGACACCCCGTGCGGCGAGGTCGTCGAGTTCGAGACTGACGATGCCGAGCCTCGCCGCGAGGGTGACCAGCTCCTGCTGCACTCCGTCGTGCAGGTCGCGTTCGATGCGCCGCCGTTCCGCCTCGAAGGCCGCGACCAGCGCGGCCCGCGACTGGATCAGTCGCTCGACGTTGCGGACGAGCTCACGCTGCCGGGGCCCGCACAGCACCCGCAGCAATGAGGCCTGAGCCGCGGCGAGGATGGCATTGATGTACGCGAACACGCACACCGCGACCATTCCGATCGGGATGACCGGCCACCAGTTGTCGGGACCGACGACGACGCGGAGGTCGCTGAAGAGTCGCACATCAGCTCCACTGGTGGCCCCCATCGCCCCGATCGCGGCGAGCGCAGCCAGCACGAAACCCTGAGACGACAGGACCGCGATCGCCACCCATCCGAGGACGATGTCGACCAGCAGCGCCGCCGTCTCCCGCCAGGTGGCGGCTTCGCTCACGCGCACGGACAACCAGATGTGCCGTTGCTCTCGGGTGAGCGTCACATGCCCGGAGGCTTGGCGCTCGAATCCGAGGATGCCGGTGCGACGGCGCTCGATCGCGCCGACCACGATCCCCCACAGAGGCAACAGCAGCACGGTGAGGACCATCACCGGCAGCAGCACGAACCCGAGTGCGGCGCTCAGCAGAAGGTAGCCGAGGGCACGCCAGGGCCATCGGCCGAACAGGAACCGCCAGGGTGGGCGCATCAACGCATGCCACACCGTCGCCGTCCTCATGTCTCAACCCTACGAATGACGGCGTGAGCGGGGCGGAGGTCGCGGCAAAGAGTAGAGCCAGCTCTACCTCGATGCTCGACCCCGCTCCCTCGCCCCGGTCGTCGTCTCCCGGTCGAATGGAATCGTGACCGAACCGTTGATCCGCGCCGAGAACCTCCACAAGACCTTCCCCGGAACCGCCCGCAAGGAGCCGCGCGTGCCGGTGCTGCGCGGGATCTCCCTGGAGATCCACCCCGGCGAGATGGTGAGCATCGTCGGCCCGTCCGGCTCGGGGAAATCCACGCTGCTCTACTGCCTGTCCGGACTCGAACCCTACGAATCCGGAACCGTCCGCCTTGCCGGGCGGGAGCTCGGCAAGCTCAGTCGCGGCGGCTTGGCGGCGCTGCGACGGGATCACGTCGGCTTCGTGTTCCAGTCCTACAACCTCATCCCGTCGCTCACGGCACGGGAGAACATCGCCTTGCCTGCCCGCCTTGCTCGCCGCGGCGGCAACCGAGCGAACATCGACCAGGCGCTGGCCGAGGTCGGGCTCACGGCTCGGGGCCGGCATCGTCCCAGCCAGCTCTCCGGCGGGCAGCAGCAGCGCGTCGCCATCGCCCGTGTGCTCGCCACACGCCCCGACATCGTGTTCGCGGACGAACCCACCGGATCTCTCGACACCAGCAGCGGCAGCGACGTGCTCCGGCTGCTGCGGGCCGCCGCAGGGGAGGGGCGCTCGGTCGTCGTGGTCACGCACGACCTCGAAGCCGCGGCACTCGCCGACCGGGTACTCGTGCTCCGAGACGGCCTGATCCACCGAGAACTCCGTCATGCAGGCCCCGAGCAGGTGTTCGACGCAATCACCCATGCGGGGGCTGCCGCGTGATCCGGCTCATCGTCTCCGATCTGGTCGCGCACGCGCGAGTGTGGGTGGGCACGCTCGCCGTGACGATCGCGGCCGGGTTCGTCGCGGCGCTCGCCGCCGGGCTGATCGAGACCGGCGCCGCGTACGGAGGCGGCGTGCAGGAAGGGCTGGGGAGCACCAGCGCCGTCGTCATCGTCTTCACCACCATCGCCGCACTGATCGTCCTCAGCTCCACCGCCAACCTCGCCGTCGCGCTCCAACAGCGCAGCTACGCGCTGTGGCAGCTCGTCGGAATCCGGCCCGCCCTCGTCGGGCTCGTGGTGCTCACCCAGCTCGGCATCGTCGGCATCGTGGGAGCCCTCATCGGCTGCCTCATCGCGGCACCCAGCATCGGTCCCCTGTTCGCGTGGTCTTTCGCCGACTGGCCGACCATGCGGGGAGTGGAATTCGAGCTGAGCTTTGTCGGGATGCTCCTGGTCACCGCGGGGATCGTCGTCGTGATCCTCGTCGGCGGTCTTCGTGGTGCCCGTCGCGCAAGCCGCACCCCGCCGATCGAGGCGCTGCGCGACCCGGAACCACCGCGCATCAGGATGGGCTGGTTCCGCATCGTGCTCGCCGCGGGGATGATCGCGGCCAGCGTCGGGATGAGCGTGGGGATGAACGGTGCCAGGTTCTCGCAGGTCAGCGGCATGGCCCCCCTCCTCACGCCGATGATCGCCGGAGTCCTCGCAGCCGGCGGGCCGCTCCTGTATCCGCTCGTGCTGCGGGCATGGACGTCCCTGCTCCCGGCGAGGGCGTCGGCATCCTGGTTCCTCGCACGCAACTCAGCGCGGTACCGGCTCAGCCAGTCCGCCGCCGCGGTCGGCCCGCTCATGGTCGCCCTCTCCCTCGCCGGTGGTCTCTACACGAGCGGCGCGACCCTCGCGGCAGCACAAGCGGAGCAGACGGGGAGCACCGGAGGCTTCGCTCCCGCCCCCGAGGGGGTGGTGATCCTGCTCGGCGGGCCGCTGTTGCTCTCCGCCATCGGTGCTGCCGCAACCGTGTTCATGTCGGGGCAGGCCCGCGAACGCGAATTCGCGCTCATCCAAGCGGCGGGCTCGACCCAGGCGGCCATCCTCCTCACGGCGATCTGGGAGGCCGTCATCTACACGCTCACGGCAGCCGTGCTCGGAACCCTCGCCACCGTCGCGGGCGGCATCGTCGTCGCCGGCGCCGTCGGTCTGCCGTTCCCGACGGTGTCGTTCGCAACCATCGGGCTGATCGCGGGCGGCGGCTTCGTGCTGATCCTCGCGGCGACCGTCGCACCCACCGCCGCCGCGCTCCGCCACGAGGTCCCCCGCACCCTCGCGGTCGAGTGAGTGCGTCCTCTCGGAGTTCGCCGGTCGTTCTCCGCCGCGGCCCGCGCCGCCCCGCACCACTCACACCCCGTTCACCCGCCGCGCACGCCGATGCTGCCGCCCGTTCACCGGCGCGTTCGACCCTGGCCCCGTGACCCGCCTTGTCGCGTTCGCCGCCACTGCACTCACCGCCACCCTTCTCGCCCTCGCCGCCGCCGAACCCGCGTCGGCCACGCTCCCGAAGCCCGACCCGAACGCGCCCGCCACGGTGCTCGTCAACGAGGTGGCGAACGGGGATGCCGCATCCGCATCCGACGTCTTCTTCGAATTGCGCAACTGGGGCGAGGAAGCCGTCGACCTGACCGGCTGGGAGCTCTACCGGTGCAGCGAGATGGGCCTGCGCCGCAACACCGGCAGCACGGAGGGCGACCTCACGGGTCGGGTGCTGCGGCCGGGGCAGGTGCTCACCATCAGCCGCATCGGCATGCCGGGCGACGTGCACATCACCTCGAGCCTGCCGAACGGCGGCTTCGGGCTGTACCTCGAGAACCCGCAGGGTGAGCCGGTCGACATGGTGGGCATCTACCCGAACGAGCCGTGGCCCACCCGCAGCGAATGCACGCCCCCCGGCGGCAACCTGCCGAACACCCTCGACGAGGCGGCGGGGGAGAGCTGGCAGCGTGTCGCGGCGACGGGCGATCCCGCCCGCGACTGGGTGGCCGCGCCCGCCACCCGCGGTGCGCAGAACGTGACGGCCGCGCCGGCGCGGGCCGCATCCGCGGTCGTCATCAGCGAGGTCGCCGCGGCCGGACCGGGCGGCAGCGACGACGACCTGCTGGAGCTGCGCAACGACGGTGCGGCATCCGCGGATCTCTCCGGGTGGCAGGTGTTCCGCTGCACGGCAGAAGGACGGCTGCGTCCCGGCCAGTTGCAGCTCACGATCCCCTCCGGCACGCGACTCGCGCCCGGCGAGAGCTGGACGGCCTCCGCCGCCGCCGGTGCCGACGCGCGCTGGGCGACCTCGCTCGCCGACCGCGAGTTCGGGGTGCTCGTGCGGGATGCCGCCGGCGCGCTCGTCGATCGCATGGCGGTATCGGCATACGGTGACTCCGCCTGCCAGAGCCCGAAGCTTCCTGCGGTGCTCGACGCGGTCGCCGACGAGTCCTACCAGCGCACCGCGTCCGGATGGCTCGTCGCCGCCCGCACGCCCGGACGCGCGAACGCCACCCGCGACACGAGTGTCTTCGCCGAGACCCTCGACTACCCCGCGCAGCCCGGCGTCGCGATCAGCGAGCTCGCGACCGACCCCTCGCCCGAGGGGATGCCCGCCGGAACGGTGCAGCGCAACTACGTCGAGCTCGGCAACTACGGTGACACCGCGGTCGAGGTCGGCGGATGGACCGCCTGGCGCTGCATGGCCGACGGCGCCCGTGCGGTCACGCCGCAGTTCACGATCCCGGAGGGGACGGTGCTGAAGCCCGGTGCGACCTTCCTGGCGGCGCGCACGGGCACGGCCGCAGCCGCGGATGCCGACCTCGACTATCCCGTGAGCCTCTCGCTGCTCGGCACCGGCATCTGGCTCGCCGACGCCGACGGGCGCCGCGTCGACTCGGTCGGGGTATATGCCCAGAACGAGATGGATGCGGACAACGTCACCGCGAGCCCGTGCACGAAGGGCGCAGCGCTCACCACCTACCGCCCCGACCGGCTGAAGAGCGAGACCTTCCAGCGCAGTCGCTTCACCGGCTCCGATGCCGACGACTTCGTGACCCGCCCGGCGACGCCCGGCATCATCGACCGGGTCGCCTGGGTCGACCCCACCGCGCGCCTGCCGATGACCTCGGATGCGCCCGTCGCGACCCCCGCTCCGGCACCCGCCGCGCCGAGCGGCGCCCGGCTCGCCGTGCTCGCCGCCTGGGGTGGCACGAGCGCCGCCCCCCTCTCGGCGCTCCGCGGCAGCGAGGAGTGGGCGCTCGACCCCGCGAACCCGGGCGAGATCGACGACGACGGCTATCTCTTCCCCTACCAGCGGCTCGAACTCGACGCGACGGGACTCCCCGCCGGTGCCCGGGTCAGCTGGGCCGGCAGCACCACCGGCCGGGCCGAGGTGCAGCTGAGCGCCTGGGACGGCACGAGCTGGCGGCTGCTCGACGCCGCGAGCGGACCCGAGCTCGTGCTCACGGGGGCGATCACCGCATCCGAACTGCGCGGCGCACGCCTCACCCTCCTCGTGCAGGCGGGCCCGCGCACCGAGAAGCCGTTCACGCGCGCCGACGACGGCGCCTTCGAGAACCCCGCGGACTACGACCTCGCGCTCAGCCACATCACCGACACGCAGTACCTCACCGAGAGCTACCCCGAGGTGTACGCGCAAGGGGTCAGCTGGATCGCCGCCAACGCGGATGCGCGCAAGATCGCCTTCGCCACCCACACCGGCGACATCATCCAGAACCACGTCGATCCCGCCCAGAACGAGGAACGCGCGCGGGTCGAGTTCGAGCGGGCGTCGCGCATCCAGGGCATCCTCGACGACGCCGGCGTCGCCAACAGCGTGCTCCCCGGCAACCACGACAACATCCGGGGCGCCGACGCGACCCTCTTCAACGAGTACTTCGGGCCTGACCGCTACGCGGGCACCCCCTGGTACGGCGGCTCGCTCGCACCGGACGACAACTCCGCCAACTACTCCACCTTCGAGCGGGCGGGGGCGAAGTTCCTCATGCTCTCGCTGCCCTACGCCTACGCGGAGCGCGAGATCGCCTGGGCTGAGCAGGTGGTGACCTCGCATCCGGACTACAACGTGGTGCTCTCGACGCACGAGCATGTGACGCCGAAGACGGAGGAGGTCGGGGCGCTGCGCTCCAGCGGATCGCGCTGGGTGTCGCGCGCCGACGAGCTGTGGAACCGCGTCATCGCGCCCAACCGCAACGTCGTGCTCATGCTCTCCGGCCACTTCCACGGCATCGGACAGATCGTCACCCGCAACGCGGGCGGCATCGAGGGGCACACGGTCGTCGAACTGCTCGCCGACTATCAGGAGTTCCGCACCGAGACGGGCGAGCGGGCCACCGGATTCCAGCGCCTGCTGCAGCTCGACCTCGCCTCGGGCGGTGTCGCGGTCGACAGCTACTCGCCGCGCCTCGACGCCGACACCGCCGCGCGCTACGACTACCCGCAGTTCGTGCCCGACACGGGGGATGCGATGCTCGGCTCGAACCAGCGGCCCTGGCGCATCGTCGCCGACGGCCTCGAGCGGCGCTACACCCCCGCAGACGAGCAGTTCGCGGTGACCGTGCAGTTCCAGTACGCGAAGTCGGTCGCGACGGATGCCGTGACCGCCTCGGCCCCCGCGCGCACCTCGCTCCGCGAGCTGATGCTGCGCCGCCCGGGGCTCTGACGCGGCGCCCTGCTACCCGGTCGTGTCGCGGGTTCCGTACACTCGCGACATGGCGAAGAAGACGATCACGATCCTCACCGACGACCTCGACGGCGCGGAGCTGCCCGCGGGCAGCCGCGCGACCCGCTTCGCATGGGACGGCGTCGAGTACGAGATCGACCTGTCTGCCGAGAACGCCCGCGAGCTCGCCGCGGCGCTCGCCCCGTACATCGCCGCCGGTCGCCGTGTCGGCGGTGCGGCCCGCGCATCCGCCGCCCGGAGCCGCCCGAAGAGCGCGGATGCCGACCGGCTCGCCGCGATCCGCTCCTGGGCGCAGGGCGCCGGCTACGCGGTCGGCGACCGAGGCCGCATCAAGGCCGAGATCGTCGACGCCTACGACTCCGCCCACTGACGCCCCGCCGTCGGCGGGCGAGGCTCCCTCGGCGGCTGGTCACGGTGCCGGGCGGCCTCGGGTGCGCGACCGGGCACTAGACTCGGATTCCGAGTCGCGATACAGAGAGCGGGTAGCGGGGACAGTGTCCGGCATCAAGATCAGCGGAGAGAAGCGGCTCGTCATCGTCTCGGGGCGCGCCTATCCCCAGCTCGCCGAAGACATCGCGAAAGAGCTCGGCACCGAGCTCGTCGAGACGGATGCGCGCACCTTCGCCAACGGCGAGATCTACGCCCGATTCGAGGAGTCGATCCGCGGCACCGACGTCTTCGTCGTCCAGTCGCACACCGCCCCGATCAACGAGTGGCTCATGGAGCAGCTCATCATGGTCGACGCCGCCAAACGCGCGAGCGCCAAACGGATCACCGTCGTCGCGCCGTTCTACCCCTACGCCCGCCAGGACAAGAAGGGCCGCGGACGCGAACCCATCTCCGCGCGTCTCGTCGCCGACCTGTTCAAGGCGGCCGGTGCCGACCGCATCATGAGCGTCGACCTGCACGCCGCCCAGATCCAGGGCTTCTTCGACGGCCCCGTCGACCACCTCTTCGCGATGCCGGTGCTGCTCGAGCATTTCCGCGGCATCGACCCCACCACCCTCACCGTCGTCAGCCCCGACATGGGGCGGGTGCGGGTCGCCGACATCTGGTCGGACAAGCTCGGCGCACCGCTCGCCATCATCCACAAGCGGCGCGACCCGCTCGTGCCCAACCAGGTCAGCGTGCACGAGATCGTCGGTGACGTCGCCGGTCGCACCTGCCTCATCGTCGACGACCTCATCGACACCGGCCGCACCATCGTCAAGGCGGCCGAAGCGCTCAAGGCGCACGGTGCCACCAACGTCATCGTCGGCGCCACCCACGCCGTGTTCTCCGACCCGGCCACCGAGATACTGCAGTCCGACTTCATCGATCGGGTCGTGGTCACCGACACCCTCCCGCTTCCGGCGCACAAGCACTGGGACCGTCTCACCGTGCTGCCGATCGCACCGCTGATCGCCCGCGCCATCCACGAGGTGTTCGATGACGGCTCGGTCACCTCGATGTTCGACGGGGCTGCGTGACCGACGGCCGGTTCAGACGGGCGAACCTGGCGACTTCACCCGCACCTCGGGGATGAAGCCGAGGAATCGCAACTGGATCTCGCGTCCGCCGAACTCGGTCGCGTAGCAGTACCAGCCCGGCCCCTCCGCCCCCGACCAGTCGAAGCGCGCCGCGAGCGACACGGCATCCGGTGCCGCCGTCGACGCCACCACCCGGCAGGCGAGCTCGGCCGTGCGCGCCGCGGTCGACACCCCGATCAGCACCCCGGGCAGCACGAGCGCCACGACGACGACGAGCACCACGACCCGCGTCATCCGCTGCGCCCGGGGCCCCCGCAGGGCACCGCCCTCGCCCGGCTGATAGCCGGCGAGCTCCGGGGGGATCTCGTCGTCGCTCACCACCCCAGTCTCCCATCCGGCGGCACCCGCCACCGTCTCGCGGGCGGCCCCTTCCGACCTCACCCGCGCACGGCGTAGCGTCGACACATGGCGGGAACGGCCGACGCACAGCTCAGGGAGCGGATGGGGGCCGCCCTCGGGCAGGACGTCGCCGCGGTCGGTGTGACCGGCGTGGCGACGCTCGAGTCCGCCTACCCCGTCTCCGATCTCGCCACCGCGTCGGTGGCATCCGTCGGCGCGGCGCTTCTCGCGCTGCTCGAGGCGGGTGGTGTCGACGGGGCCCTCGCCACCGTGCGCCGCGAGCGGGTCGACGCCTGGTTCCGCGCCGGGGTGCGCCCGGTCGGATGGGTGGCCCCCGCGCCCTGGGACGAGATCGCGGGCGACTACGCCGCATCCGACGGCTGGGTGCGGCTGCACACGAACGCGTCGCACCACCGGCAGGCGGCGGTGCGGGTGCTCGGGGTGGAAGCCGAGCGGGATGCGGTGGCGCGTGCGGTCGCCGCGTGGCACGCCGACGAACTCGAGGCGGCCATCGTCGCGGAGGGCGGATGCGCCGCCGCCATGCGCCGCCCCGAGGAGTGGCGGACCCACCCGCAGGGTGCGGCCGTCGCATCCGAACCGCTTGTCGCGCGCGAGGTCACCGACCGTGACACCGCGGTGTCCGGGTGGCAGCCGAGCAGCGCTCGTCCGCTCGCGGGTCTCCGGGTGCTCGACCTCACCCGGGTGCTCGCCGGGCCGGTCGCCACCCGGCTGCTCGCCGGACTCGGTGCGCAGGTGCTGCGCATCGACCCGCCCGGCTGGGATGAGCCCGCGCTCGCCCCCGAGATGACCCTCGGCAAACGCGTCGCCCGGCTCGATGCGCGCGACCCCGCCGGGCTCGCCCACCTCATCCGCCTGCTCTCGGAAGCCGACGTGCTCGTGCACGGGTACCGCCTCGGTGCGCTCGACGAACTCGGCCTCGGTGCGGAGGTGCGCCGCAGCGTCCGGCCCGGCCTCGTCGAGGTGACGCTCGACGCCTACGGCTTCACCGGGCCGTGGGCGGCACGCCGGGGTTTCGACAGTCTCGTGCAGATGTCGTCGGGGATCGCGGATGCCGGCATGCGCGCGTCCGCCGCCGAACGTCCGACGCCGCTGCCGGTGCAGGCGCTCGATCAGGCCACCGGATACCTGATGGCGGCGGCTGCGCTCCTCGGCGTGCGGGATCGTCTCGTCGCAGGAACCGGTTCGGTGGCACGACTGTCGCTCGCGCGCATCGCCGTCGAGCTGGAGGCAGCCCGCGGGCTGCCGCGCGCCGCGCGGTTCGCGGCCGCCGACTCCGAGGCGGGGGAGCTGGTGCAGACCGCGTGGGGGCCCGTGCGGGTGCTGCCCCCGCCGCTCGAGGTGTCGGGCGTCAGGATCGGGTGGGGTCGCGCGCCGCGTGCCTTCGGGAGCGACAACCCGAGCTGGTGACCCCGCGGCGTCAGTGGGTGTCCGCGGCCTCGATCTCGCTGCGGTCGCCCGACCAGAGGGTGTGGAAGGTTCCCTCGCGGTCGACGCGCTTGTAGGTGTGGGCCCCGAAGAAGTCGCGCTGACCCTGCACGAGCGCGGCAGGCAGGCGGTCGGCGCGCAGCCCGTCGTAGTAGGCGAGCGAGGAGGAGAACGCCGGCGAGGGGATGCCCGCCTGCGCCGCGGCGACCACGACGCGACGCCACGCCTGCTGGCTGCGGCCCATCGCATCCGCGAAGTAGGGGGCCGTGACGAGTGCGACGAGGCCCGTGTCGGCCGCGTACGCCTCGGTGATGCGGTTGAGGAACTGGGCGCGGATGATGCAGCCACCCCGCCAGATCGCGGCGATGTCGCCCTTCTTGATGTCCCAGCCGTACTGCTCGGCGCCGGCGACGATCGCGTCGAAGCCCTGCGAGTAGGCGACGATCTTGGAGGCGTAGAGCGCCTGGCGCACGTCCTCGACGAAGGCCTCGGCATCCGCGATGTCGAGGCTCTCGGCGGGCCCCGGAAGTGCGGCGGCGGCCGCGCGCTGGGCGGGCTTCGACGAGAGCGAGCGGGCGAACACGGCCTCCGCGATCCCCGAGACGGGGATGCCGAGGTCGAGCGCGGTCTGCACGGTCCAGGCGCCGGTGCCCTTGGCGCCCGCCTGGTCGAGGATGACGTCGACGAGCGGCGTGCCGGTGGCGGCATCCGTCTGGCGCAACACCTCGGCGGTGATCTCGATGAGGTAGCTCTCCAGCTCGCCGCGGTTCCACTCGGCGAAGATGTCGGCGATCTCGCCGGGGCTCTTGCCGGTGCCGCGGCGGATGAGGTCGTAGGCCTCGGCGATGAGCTGCATGTCGGCGTACTCGATGCCGTTGTGGATCATCTTCACGAAGTGGCCCGCGCCATCGTGGCCGACGTGGGTGACGCAGGGCTCGCCCTCGGCGACGGCGGCGATCGACTTGAGGATCGGCCCGAGGGTGACCCACGACTCGTCGGAGCCGCCCGGCATGATCGAGGGCCCGAGGAGCGCACCCTCCTCGCCGCCGGAGATCCCGGCGCCGACGAAGTTGATGCCCGTCTCACGCACCGCCTTCTCGCGGCGGATGGTGTCGGTGAAGAGCGCGTTGCCGCCGTCGACGATGATGTCGCCGGGCTCGAACACGCGCACCAGCTCGTCGATGACGGCGTCGGTGCCTGCTCCCGCCTTGACCATGATGATCGCGGTGCGCGGGGCCGCGAGCGTCGCCGCGAACTCCTCGTAGCTCGTCGTCGGCAGGAACCCGGCCTCCGGGTGCTCGGCGATGAGCGTCTCGGTCTTCTCGGAGCTGCGGTTGAAGATCGCGACGGTGTTGCCTTCGCGGCTGGCGAGGTTGCGGGCGAGGTTGGAGCCCATCACCGCGAGCCCTACGACACCGATGTTGGCCTTGCCTTCGTTTCCGGACACGCGGGACACCTTCCGACTAGCTGGGGGAATGCTCCCAGGGTATCGGGTCGTGCATCCCGCGTCCGGCCGCTCCCGCGCCGTGCCCGGTAGCGTGGATGCCGTGTCGTTCTCCGTCGTCGTCATGGGTGTCTCCGGTTCCGGCAAGTCGACCGTCGGTGCGATGCTCGCCGAGCGGCTCGGGGTGGAGTTCGCGGATGGCGACGCGCTGCATCCGCCGGCGAACGTCGCCAAGATGGCGGCAGGCATCCCGCTCGACGACGCCGACCGCTGGCCGTGGCTCGACGCGGTGGGGGAGCGTCTGGCGGCCTCGCCCGTCGTGGTGGCCTGCTCGGCGCTGCGTCGCTCCTACCGCGAGCGGTTGAGGGCGGCATCCCCCGGCGTTCGGTTCGTGCTGCTCGACGGGGATCGCGAGGTGCTGTCGGCGCGGCTCGGTGCGCGGCAGGACCACTTCATGCCGGCGACCCTGCTCGACTCGCAGCTCGCGACGCTCGAGCATCCCGACGCCGACGAACAGGTGCTCGTCTACGACGTCGCCGAGGCACCCGCGGATATCGCGGACGCCGCCGCACGCGCGCTGGAGCAGGCATGAGCCGGCTCCGCGTCGTGATCGCGACCCCTCTCGAGGGTGAGCTCGTCGAGCTGATCGCCCGCGACGAGCGGCTCGAGGTCGTGTGGGAGCCGACGCTGCTGTCGGACCCGGCGATCGACTGGATGGCGGGTCCGAAGCAGCGCACCCCCGAGGAGCAGGCGCGCTATGAGGCCCTGCTCGACACCGCCGAGGTGCTCTTCGGCGCCCCCGACCAGTCGGGGCGGGCGCTCGGCCGCACGGTGACCGCGAACCCGCGGCTGCGCTGGGTGCACACGATCCCGGCGGGTGGCGGGCAGCAGGTGAAGGCCGCGCGGCTGGCTCCGGAGGATCTCGAGCGCGTGCTGTTCACCACCTCCGCCGGGGTGCACGCCACCCCGCTCGCCGAGTTCGCCGTGTTCGGGGTGCTCGCCGGGGTGAAACGACTGCCCTGGCTGCTCGGGATGCAGCGCGAGCGGCAGTGGGGTCCGCGCGAACCGCTCGGGCTGCTCGGCGAGACGACCGTGCTCGTCGTGGGCCTCGGGCAGATCGGGCGGCTGACCGCCTCGATGCTCACGAGCCTCGGCTGCCGGGTGATCGGCGTGCACCGCCGCGAGGTCGAGGCCGACGTCGCCGAGATCGTGCCGATCGAGCGGTTCGCGGATGCCGCATCCGCCGCCGATGCGATCGTGCTGGCGCTGCCGGGAACCGACGCGACCCGCGGGATGCTCTCGGCCGAGGTGCTGGGCACGATCAAGCCCGGGGCCACGGTCGTGAACGTCGGGCGTGGCACGACCATCGACGAGCCGGCCCTCATCGAGGCCCTCGCCGACGGGCGGGTGGGCCTCGCGGTGCTCGATGTGACCGCCGTCGAGCCGCTGCCCGAGGACAGCCCGCTGTGGGGCATGCCGAACGTCGTGCTCGCCCCGCACACGGCGGCGATCAGCAGACACGAGCCGCGGCTCATCGCCGAGCTCTTCGCCGAGAACGCGGCGCGGTTCCTCGACGGGCGGGAGCTTCTCAACGTCGTCAACACCCGCGAGTTCTACTGAGTCACCGTGCGCGCCCTCATCAGCCTGATCATCGCCGTCGTGGCCTCGCTCGGCGGCACCCTGCTGCTCGCCTACGGCGGGGGCAACGCCGTGATCGTCATGTCGCAGGTCGACGCGTCCGGCGATGTCGGAGTCTTCCCGCTCTGGGCCGGACTCGGCGCCCTGCTGCTCGCCGTCGCGGGGGCGAGCGTGCGCTGGTCGTCGCTCGGGGCGTTCGTGGCGGGTGGTGCGCAGCTGGGCTTCGCGCTGCTCGCCCTGCTGGTTCCCGCGGGGGCCGACGGTTCCGGATCGCCCGCCATCTGGCTGCTCGACCGGCTCCTCGTGCTCGATCGGGGTCTCGCATCCGGAGCGTTCTACCTGGTGGCGTTCGGCGGCTCGCTGCTGATCGGCGCGGCGCTGCTGGGCGTCGGTGTCGGGGCGCTGCGGCGTCGCCCCCGACTCGGGTGGCGGATCGCGTCGGGCATCGGCGGGCTGCTGGCGCTCGGCGCCGCGTCGTGGTCGTTCGCGGCGGGTGGCGAGTTCGCGCGCATCGTGTTCCAGGGGCAGGCCTGGGAGTTCGGTGTCGCCCTCGCGGTGGTGCTCGCGGGCCTCTCGTTCGGCGTGCTGCTGCTGCCGTCGGGCCGCAGCCCGATCGGGGCGTGGGTCGCGGGCGGGGTGATCGCGGCGGTGGGTGTGATCCTGCTCGTCGCCGACCCGAGCGCCTACACGGATGCGCCGAGCCGTGTGCTCCTGACCCTGCCGATCCTCGGATGGAGCGGCACGATCCTCGCGGTCGGGCTGTGCGTGCTCGGCCTCGCGCTCGGCGTCACCCTGCGTCCGGTGGCGGATGCGGCATCGGACGAGGAACAGCCCGCCTCCGCCATGTAGACTGCTGGCTGAACTTCGGCGAGGGATGCCGTTCCGCCCCGGCGGGCAGCATCCGTGATCGACGCGGTGGCAAGGCCCTTCAGTCTTTCCTCACGCTGTTGTGCGTTCGAGTTGAAACCACATCATCCCCGTGGATCGTGTCGCTGCCGCAGGCGGCGTCGCGAGACCACACCGACAGGGCCAGGCCCAAGGAGACATCATGTCTGACGACAACAAGCTCGAGGCGCAGCTGCGCGACCAGTTCGGCAAGGGTGCGGCGCGCAAGATCCGCGCCGCGGGCAAGATCCCGGCCGTCATCTACGGTCACGGCAGCGAGCCGCAGCACATCACCCTCCCGGCCCACGAGGTCGGCCTCCTGCTGCGCAAGGCGAACGCCGTGCTCGACCTCGACATCGCGGGCAAGAGCGAGCTCGCGCTCGTCAAGGACGTGCAGAAGGACCCGGTGCGCCAGATCATCGAGCACATCGACCTCATCATCGTGAAGAAGGGCGAGAAGGTCACGATCGACGTTCCCGTGCACGTCGAGGGCGAGTCGTTCTCGGGCACGATCGTCGCGCTGGATGCGACCACCCTCACCATCGAGGCGGAGGCCACCCACATCCCCGAGCGTCTCGTCGTCAACATCGAGGGCGCCGAGGAGGGCACCCACGTGCTGGCCGGCGACGTCGAGCTGCCGAAGGGTGCGACGCTCGTCTCCGACCCGGAGACGCTCGTCGTGAACGTCACCGCCCCCGCCAAGGTCGACCTGGGCGAGGAGGCCGACGAGGCTGCTGAGGGCGAGGCCGCTCCGGCCGCCGAGGCTCCCGCCGCCGAGGAAGCCGCCGAGTAGGCTCGCTATCCCGCTGCTCGAGTAGCGATCCCGCTGCTTGGTGCGGGTCACGATCCGATCAGCCCCCACCCGCTGATTGGTGTGGGTCACGATCCGATCCGCCCCCACCCGCTGGTTGAGTAGGGTCACAGAGTGACCCGTATCGAAACCCGCGACACCTGGCTGGTAGCCGGGCTCGGGAATCCCGGGCCCGGCTACGCCGCCCACCGCCACAATGTCGGCCAGATGGCTCTCGACGTGCTCGCCGAGCGTGTCGGCGCGCGTTTCACCCGGCACAAGACGAACACCCTGCTCGCCGAGGGCCGGCTCGGCCCCGGCCTCCCGAAGCTCGTGTTCGTGAAGCCGCTGTCGTTCATGAACCTCTCGGGCGGACCGGTCTCCTCCGCCGCCAAGTTCTTCAGCCTGGGCGCCGATCGCGTGATCGTGCTGCACGACGAGCTCGACATCCCGTTCGACACGGTGAAGTTGAAGGTCGGCGGCGGCCACGGTGGCCACAACGGTCTCCGCGACATCCAGTCCGCTCTCGGCACGCCCGACTTCGCGCGCGTGCGCATCGGCATCGGCCGCCCGCCCGGCCGGCAGGACGCGGCCGACTTCGTGCTCGCGCCGTTCACCAAGACGGAGCGCGAGGCACTCCCGTCGCTGCTCTCGGATGCGGCCGACGCCACCGAAGACCTCGTGCGCGAGGGCCTGCTCGCCGCCCAGCAGCGCTGGCACGCCCCCCGCGCCTGACCCCGCCCCGCCGCCCTCCCGCGCCTACCCCACCCCACCCCTGCACCCCATCCCAGGTCGAAAATGCAGGAGACCGGGCGGCACTCGCTCGCCGGCGCGGGCGCGTGCTGCGCGACTCGCCCGGGTTCTCCTGCATTTTCGACGCACGACGCACGACGCACGACGCACGACGCACGACGCACGACGGGCGACGGGCGACGGGCGACGGAGGGCACCCGCGTAAACTCGAGCGAGTGGGACTCGCCTCGCTGATTCCGGTGCTGGCGCGCGCCCATACCCTGCGGGAGGCGCTCGCCGAAGCCCGCACGGATGCCGACCTCTCGGCGGTCGAGGGACTGCGGGTGCCGCTGTTGGCGGGGCTGCTCGACCACCGCACCCGAGCCGCGGGCACGGGGCAGGCGCTGCTCGCCATCGTCGCCACGAGTCGTGAGGCGGAGGCGGTGGCGGCGTCGTTCGGGGCATGGGCCCCCGACGCGCTCGTGCTGCCGTTCCCCGCCTGGGAGACCCTCCCGCACGAACGCCTGAGCCCGTCGGCAGAGACCGTCGGGCGGCGCCTTCGCAGCCTTCGCAGCCTCCGCCGCTGGCAGGACGGCCCGCGCGAGACGCCCCTCGTGCTCGTCGCATCCGTCCGCGCCGCGCTCCAGCCGCTCGCCCCCGGCCTCGATCTGCACGAACCCGTCACCCTCGAGGCGGGCCGGCGCGGCTACGACCTCGCCGCCCTCGGCATCCGCCTCGCCGAGCACGCCTACGCGCGCGTCGACCTCGTGACCCGGCGCGGCGAGTTCGCGATGCGCGGCGGCATCCTCGACGTCTTCCCGCCCGATGCCGAGCATCCGGTGCGCGCCGACTTCTTCGGCGACGAGCTCGAGCAGCTGCGCGCCTTCTCGGTCGCCGACCAGCGCTCGCTGCCCGGCGAGCTCGGGCCGGTCGAGCTCGGGCCCGCGCGCGAGCTGCTCATCACGGATGCGGTGCGCGCCCGCGCCAACGAACTGCAGCACGAGTACGAGGCGATCGGCCCGATGCTCGCGAAGATCGCGGAGGGCATCCCCGTCGAGGGCATGGAGTCGCTCACCCCCGCGCTCGTCGGCCGGCTCGTGCCGCTCACCGACTACCTGCCCGCGGATGCCGCGGTCGCCGTGCTCTCGCCCGAGCGGGTCGCGACGCGGGCGCTCAGCCTCGCCGAGACGAACCGCGAGTTCCTGGAGGCGGCCTGGAGCGCCGCGACGGCGGGCGGAAAAGCCCCGATCGACCTGCAGGCGAGCCTCGACACGGGCGACTTCCTCACCGTCTCGGGGCTGCGCGCCGCCGCCCGCCCCCGCAACTGGTGGACGGTGAGCCCTTTCGACGCAGGCGACGACGAGGTCACGCGCGTCGAGGGTCGCGCCGTCCCGAGCTTCGCGGGCAGCGCCGAGGGGGCGGTCGGCCACGTCGCGTCGCTCCTCAAGGGGGAGTGGTCGGTCGCGATCGCCGCCGCGGGGGCCGGCCTCGTCGACCGCGCGGCCCAGGTGCTCGCCGAGCACGAGGTCGCAGCCCGGGTCGTGGATGCCGTGCCCGCCGACCCGGAGCCGGGCGTCGCCTACCTCGTCACGGCATCCGTCGAGGCGGGCTTCGAGCAGGACGAGGCGCGCTTCGCACTGCTCTCCGAGGCCGAGTTCTACGGGCGCGCGGCCGGCATCGACTCGCGCCAGCCGAAGAAGCTCGCCAGCCGTCGCCGCAGCGTCGTCGACCCGCTGCAGCTGAAGCCAGGCGACGCGGTGGTGCACGAGACACACGGCATCGGTCGGTTCGTCGAACTGGTCACGCGCGAGGTCGCGGGCGGCGCTCGCGTCTCGCGCGGCCCGCTCGGCACCCAGCACGAGAAGGTCACCCGCGAATACCTGGTGCTCGAGTACGCGCCCAGCAAGCGCGGCCAGCCGGGCGACCGGCTCTACGTTCCCACCGACCAGCTCGACCAGCTCTCCCGCTACGTCGGCGGCGAGAACCCGGCGCTGTCGAAGATGGGCGGATCCGACTGGGCAGCCGCCAAGGGCAAGGCGCGCAAGGCGGTGCGCGACATCGCCGTCGAGCTCGTCAAGCTCTACAGCGCGCGGATGGCGAGCCCCGGTTTCGCCTTCGGCCCCGACACCCCTTGGCAGCGGGAGCTCGAGGAGGCGTTCCCCTTCGCCGAGACCCCCGACCAGTTGCAGACCATCGACGAGGTGAAGGCCGACATGGAGCGGCCCATCCCGATGGACCGTCTCATCTCGGGCGACGTCGGCTACGGCAAGACGGAGATCGCGGTGCGCGCCGCCTTCAAGGCCGTGCAGGACGGCAAGCAGGTGGCGATGCTGGTGCCGACGACGCTGCTCGTGCGGCAGCACCTGGAGACCTTCCAGGAGCGCTTCGCGGGTTTCCCCGTGCACCTGCGGCCGCTCAGCCGCTTCCAGACCGAGAAGGAGTCGAAGGACACCATCGACGGGCTGGAACGCGGCGAGGTGGATGTCGTGATCGGCACCCACCGGCTGCTGTCCGACCAGGTGCGCTTCAAGGATCTGGGGCTCGTCATCATCGACGAGGAGCAGCGCTTCGGCGTCGAGCACAAGGACCAGCTGAAGAAGCTGAAGACCAACGTCGACATCCTCGCGATGAGCGCGACCCCCATCCCGCGCACGCTCGAGATGGCGGTCACCGGCATCCGCGAGATGTCGACGCTCGCGACGCCGCCGGAGGACCGGCATCCGATCCTCACCTTCGTGGGGCCGCGATCCGACAAGCAGATCACGGCCGCGATCCGGCGCGAGCTGCTGCGCGAGGGGCAGGTCTTCTTCGTGCACAACCGGGTGTCGTCGATCAACCGGGTCGCCGCCGAGCTGGCCGAGCTGGTGCCGGAGGCGCGCATCGCCGTCGCCCACGGCAAGCTCACCGAGCACCAGCTGGAGCAGGTGATCGTCGACTTCTGGGAGCGCCGCTTCGACGTGCTCGTGACGACGACGATCATCGAGACCGGCATCGACATCGCCAACGCCAACACCCTCATCATCGACGCGGCCGACAAATACGGCCTCAGCCAGCTGCACCAGATCCGCGGACGTGTGGGGCGCGGTCGCGAGCGCGCCTACGCCTACTTCCTCTTCGACGGCGAGAAGCCGCTCACCGAGACCGCGCAGGATCGGCTGGAGACGATCGCGGCCAACAACGAGCTCGGCGGCGGCATGCAGATCGCCCTCAAGGACCTCGAGATCCGGGGGGCGGGCAACCTGCTGGGTGGGGAGCAGTCGGGCCACATCGCGGGGGTCGGCTTCGACCTCTACCTGCGGATGATCGGCGAGGCGGTGTCGGCGTTCCGGGGCGACGTGGCCGAGGGGCAGACCGAGCTGCGGCTCGAACTGCCGGTGGATGCGCGCATCCCGGAGGACTACATCGAGTCGGAGCGGCTGCGGCTCGAGGCCTACCAGAAGCTGTCGACGGCGGCCGCGCCGCTCTCGCCCGACGACGCGCTCGACCGGGTCGTCGAGGAGCTCACCGACCGCTACGGCGAGCTGCCGGATGCCGTGCAACAGCTCGTCGCCGTGTCGCGGCTGCGGCGGGTGGCGCAGAAGGCGGGGCTCGGGGAGGTCGTCGCGATGGGCGGACGGATGCGGCTCGCGCCGCTCGACCCGCCCGACTCGATCCAGGTGCGGCTCACCCGCATGTACCCGGGGGTCAAGTTCTTCGCGGCGCAGCACGCGGTCAACGTGCCGATGCCGGAGGGGGCCACGGATGCGGAACTCATCGCCTGGGTCGGCCAACTCCTGACGGCCGCGACCTCGTAGGTGATCGAGGAGCGCCGCCGCAGGCGACGCGTCTCGAGATCACCGGGAGTACGGTGACCCCATGCTGTACGAGCACCTGGGGCAGGGCCCGCGCGTCGACCCGAGCGCCGTGGTGGCGCCGACCGCGGTCGTCTCGGGCGACGTCACGATCGGTCCCGGATGCCAGATCCTGCACGGCGCCGTCATCACGGCCGAGGGCGGCCCGATCACGATCGGCGCCCGCAGCGAGGTGCGCATCAACGCGGTGGTGCACCTGCGCACGGTGCTGCCGGAGGGTTCGACCGTGCCGATCGCGTGGGTCGCGGTGGGTGACCCGGCCGAGATCCTCAGCCCCGACCGGCACGAGGAGATCTGGGCCATCCAGCAGGGGCTCGACTTCCCCGGCTACGTGTTCGGGCTCGACCGTGCCACGCCCGATCTCATGGTGCAGCTCACCGAGCGCTACGCGCGCCACCTCGCCCGGCACGCCGACGATCGCTGAGTGGTCGGTACTTGGCCTCAAAACCCGGGAATGAGGCCAGAAACCGACCACTCAGCGATCGGAGGCTCGGGAATCCGCTCACGCGCGTTTGCCCCACACCTTGCCGATCACGAGCGGCAGCAGCACGAGCGAGCGCAGGTCGACGAGCGCGTGCACCACGATCGGCAGCACGATCGACCCCGACACGAGGTAGAGGGCGACGAACACCACGCCGAGCACGGTCGCGGTGAGCATCCCGACCCACTTCTGGTACAGGTGCAGTGCGCCGAACAATACCGTCGCGAGAGCGAAGGCGAGCGGACCGTTCGGCCAGATGCCGAACAGCAGCGCGGGCAGCGCGAGCCGGAACATGAGCTCCTCGAAGACCCCAGCCGAGAGCGCGAGGCCCGCCCCGTAGGGCAGCTCGCCGCGGGTGCGCGGCAGCAGCGCGCCGATGTCGCCGAGCTTCGGCACCTCATCCGGATCGGTGTTCCGAAGCAGCACGATCGGCAACACGAGCGCCACGACCGCGCCCACTCCGAGGCCGATCGCGAGGCCGCCTCCGAACGAGGTGCCCTGGAAGAAGTCGCGGGATGCGGCGATCGGCACCCAGCTCTGCGCGTCGGCGAGGGCCTGCGGCACGTACTCCCACGCCGCGAGCAGCAGCGCCGCCGAGAGCCCGCCGAACACGAGCACCGACTCGACGAGCCAGCGCCGCATGACCTTCTGCCGCGCCGCGGTCGCGTGCATCCGCGTGAACTGGGCGTACTCGCGCCGCTCGCGGGTGACCGCACGCCACACCAGCAGCGCCGCCACCACCAGCAGCAGGGCGAGCAGCTGGAGGTTCACCGTGTCATTCTGCCGGAGCACACCGTCGTCCACCGCGGGAATGCCCGCTCCCGATTCCGGCTTGAACCATGACGATGACGAGAAACGACATCGGACTGCGGTCCGAGCGGGGGCCGGTGTTGCTCGCGGTCATGGTGGCGACGGCGGTGGTCGCGATCGACGCGACGGTGCTGGCGACGGCGGTTCCCGCCGTCGTCGCGGACGTCGGCGGTTTCGCCCAGTTCCCGTGGCTGTTCTCGGTGTACCTGCTCGCCCAGTCGGTCACCGTCCCGGTGTACGCGAAGCTCGCCGACACCATCGGGCGCAAGCGCATCCTCCTGTTCGGCCTCGCCGTGTTCCTCGTCGCCTCGATCCTGTGCGCGGCGGCGTGGGACATGCCGAGCCTCATCGCGTTCCGCGCGCTGCAGGGCGTCGGTGCCGGCGCGATCCTGCCGATCACCATCACGATCATCGGTGACATCTACACCCTCGAGGAGCGCGCCCGCGTGCAGGG
The DNA here is from genome assembly GCA_003243275.1 of Leifsonia xyli. GTDB lineage: Bacteria > Actinomycetota > Actinomycetes > Actinomycetales > Microbacteriaceae > Homoserinibacter. The sequence continues at coordinate 494,746 of QFQR01000003.1, forward strand.
CTACATCGCGAGCGTCTGGGGGGCTGCCGCGGTCGCCGGCCCCGCGCTCGGCGGGCTCTTCGCGACGTGGGGGCAATGGCGCGGCATCTTCCTCATCAACATCCCGTTGTGTGCGATCGCGATCTGGTTCATCGCGCGCTCTTATCACGAGCGTCTGGAGAAGCGCGCGCACCGCATCGACTACGCGGGCGCGGCGCTGCTGACGCTGTCGTTGACGCTGCTGCTGCTCGGCGTGCTCGAGGGGGGCAACGCGTGGGAGTGGGCCTCGCCGGTGTCATTCACCGTGTTCGGTGCGGGGCTGGCGCTGCTCGTGGCGTTCGTGCTCGTGGAGCGGCGGGTCAGCGAACCGGTGCTCCCGCTGTGGGTGTTCCAGCGTCCGCTGCTGCGTGCGACCAACCTCGTGAGCCTGACGCTCGGCGCCGCGCTCATCGGCCTCACCGCGTTCGTGCCCACCTATCTGGTGGTCGGGACGGATGCGTCCCCGCTGCTGGTGGGGCTCGCGCTGGCGACGCTGTTGGTCGGGTGGACGATCACCGCGACCGTGTCGGGGCGCTTCTACCTGCGGCTGGGGTTCCGTGCGACGGCGGTCATCGGCGGCGGCGTCTCCCTGCTCGGCACGGTGGGGCTGGTGATTCTCGGACCGTTCCCCTCGATCGCGGCGGTCGCCGCGGTGTCGTTCCTGATCGGGCTCGGCTTCGGCCTCGCGGCGGTGCCGAGTCTCGTGGCGGCGCAGTCGAGCGTCGGATGGGATGAGCGCGGCGTGGTCACGGGGGCCAACATGTTCTCGCGGTCGATCGGGCAGGCGGTGGGTGCCGCCGTGCTCGGCGCGATCGCCAACGGGGTGATCGCTTCGCGGGGTGGCGATGAGACCGATCCGGCGACGATCATCGCGGCGACGACGGCGGTGTTCATCGGCGCGGCGGTCATCGCGCTGCTCATGCTGCTCGCGGGCCTCGGGATCCCCCGCGGCCGCGGCGCTGCCGCATCCGCTCCCGCTGCCCCAGCCGACCCCGCGACCCCCGCCGCCAGCTGAGCCCCATTCGCTGAGTGGTCGGTTTTCGGCCCCATTCTCGGGTTTTGCCTTCGATTCCCGACCAGTCAGCGAAGGGGGCGTGAGGATAGGGGCATGACCGCACCCGCCGCATCCGGCCCCGTCGTGCCGACCACACCGCATCCGAAGCTCGAGGAGCTCGTGGCGGTGCTCGAGTACCTGCGCGCGCCCGGCGGATGCGCCTGGGACCGCGAGCAGACCCACGCCTCGCTCGTGCAGTACCTCGTCGAGGAGACCTACGAACTGGTCGACGCGATCGAGGCGGGCGACGATGCGGAGCTCGTCGAGGAGCTCGGCGACGTGCTCTACCAGGTGATCTTCCACTCCGACATCGCCGCGGAGCAGGGCCGTTTCACGCTCGACGACGTCGCCGCCCACATGACCGCGAAGATGGTCGGCCGGCATCCGCACGTGTTCGGTGACGCCGTCGCCGACACCCCGGATGCCGTGATGGCGCGGTGGGACGAGCTCAAGCGCGTCGAGAAGCCGAGCCGGGCGAGTGTGCTCGACGGCATCCCGCAGGCGATGCCGGCCCTCGCGCTCGCCGCGAAGCTCGTCGGGCGCGCCGAGAAGGTGGGGCTGTCGCCGGTCGCCGCGGATGCCGTGCCGGCCACGGAGGCCGAGCTCGGCGACGAGCTGCTCGCCACCGTCGTCGCGGCGCGCGCCGCGGGCCTGGACGCCGAGCGCGCGCTCCGCGACGCCCTCCGCCGCCTGCAGGACGACATCCGCGCCGCCGAGCGGGCCTGAGGCGTCAGTTTGTGTCGCCTCGCGCCGGGGCCTGGCGACCAAAAGTGACGCCTCAGGATCCCGCGCGGGCCCGGTAGGCGCGCACCGCCATGCGGTTGCCGCAGCGGGTGGAGCAGAAGCGCTTCGAGCCGTTCTTGGAGAGGTCCACGAAGACCCCCGCGCAGTCGTCGGCCTCGCAGTTGCGCAGACGGTCGAGCCGCCCGGCGCGGATGACGTCGACGAGCGCCATCGCGGCCTCCACGAGCATGCGGGTGGCGAGCGGCGAGTCCTTGTCGACGGCGTGGATGTGCCATCCGAGTCCGTCGTGGTCGACGAGCCGCGGCACGGCGCGGGCGTCGGCGAGGGTGTCGTTGACCCAGGCGACGACGGTCGCCTGGTCGGCACCCCAGATGGCACGCACGCGCCCGCGCATCTCGCGCACTTCGTTCACCTCGCGCTCGTCGTGATCGATGCGTCCGGAGAACTTCCAGCGACTCAGCAGCGCGTCGAGCTGCTGCCGGGTGGCGAGCTCGTCCGTGCCGCTCTCGGATGCCTCGGCCGCGGTGTCGAGGAGCAACGCCAGGAAGGTGAGATTCCATTCGGTGTCATGGGTGAAAAGCATTTGACTCCTGACCCCCTCGGGCGCTATCGTCACGACTGAACTCAACTTAGCCCATGACGCTCGAAGGGGGCGCGCATGAACCGCACCGCCTCCCCGACGCGCCGCAGCATCCTCGGCATCGCGATGGGCCTCGCCGCCGGACTCGCCTTCGGCGCGGGCGGCACGATCGTGAAGCCCCTGTTCACCGAGGGGTGGACCCCCGGCGCCGCCGTGTTCGGACGCCTGGCCATCGCGGCGCTCGTGCTCGCCATCCCCGCACTCCTCGCCGTGCGGTTCGACCTGCGGCCGCTGCTGCGCGCCTGGAAGCTCGTGCTCGCCTACGCCCTGCTCGCCGTCGCCGGTGTGCAGCTCGCCTTCTACTCCGCGATCGAGCGCATCCCGGTGAGCATCGCGCTGATCATCGAATACCTCGCGCCCGTCGCCCTGCTGCTCGTCGCCTGGGCGCGCAGCCGCCGGATGCCGCACCGCGTCGTGCTGATCGGCGCGGCGCTCGCGGTCGGCGGCCTGCTGCTCGTCGTCGGTCCGAGCGGATCCGGATCCCTCGATCCGATCGGCGTGGCGCTCGCCGCCGTCGCCATGATCGGCGTCGCGTTCTACTACATCGTCGGGGAGCGCGCGCCCGTGGGGGTGCCGCCCGTGACGCTCGCCTGGTCGGGGTTCGTGCTCGGCGCACTCGCCCTCGCGGTCGCGGGCCTCACCGGCATCCTCCCGATGCAGGCCACCTTCGGCGAGGCCGACTTCTTCGGGATGCGCACCCCGTGGTGGGTGCCGCTCGTGACGGTCGGCGTGTTCTCCACGGCCTTCGCCTATGTCGCGGGCATCACCGCGATCGGCATGCTCGGCACCCGGGTCGCGTCGTTCCTCGGGCTCAGCGAGGTGGTCTTCGCGGGAGTCATCGGCTGGATCGTGCTCGGCGAGGCGATCGCCCCGCTCGGCCTGCTCGGTGCGGCGCTCATCCTCGCGGGCGTCGTGCTCGTGCGGCTGGAGCCCGCGGTCGCCGAGGTGCTGCCCGATCCCATGCCGGTCACCGAGCCGATCCCGATCGTCGCCGACACGGCGGATGCCCGGAACGCCCCGCCGCTCAGCGCCTCGGGGCAGTCGGCGAGCGAGACCGCTCGCCGCACCTGACACAATCGAGACGTGGCAACCCAGGTGAACCCTCCCCGCGGCATGCGGGACTTCCTCCCCGCCGAGAAGGCGCGCCGTGAGCGCATCCTCGACATCATCCGGGAGTCGTACCGCGCCTACGGCTTCGACGAGATCGAGACCCCGGTCGTGGAGGATTCCGAGAGACTGCACTCGGGTCTCGGCGGCGACAACGAGAAGCTCGCCTTCGGGGTGCAGAAGCGCGGGCTCACGCGCGACGACCTCCACGCCGCCGAGGCGCCGCTCGACCTCGTCGATCTCGGCCTCCGCTTCGACCTCACCGTGCCGTTGGCCCGGTTCTACGCCACGCACCGGGCCGAGCTGCCCGCGGTGTTCCGCAGCGTCCAGGCGGCGCCCGTGTGGCGCGCCGAGCGACCGCAGAAGGGCCGCTACCGGCAGTTCGTGCAGTGCGATATCGACATCATCGGTGAGCCCGGATTCCAGGCGGAGGCGGAGCTGCTGGTCGCCTCGCTGGCGACCGTCGACGCACTCGGCCTGACCGAGGCCACCATCCGGGTGAACGACCGCCGGCTGCTGATCGGCATGCTGAGCGGCTTCGGTTTCCCGGCGGAGGGGCACGACGAGGCGCTCATCACGATCGACAAGCTCGACAAGGTCGGGCCGGACGGCGTCGTCGCCGAGTTGCTCGAGCGGGGTGCCGACGCGGATGCGGTGGAGGCGTTCCGTGCCTTCCTCACCCGACCGCAGACCCGCGAGTGGAACCCCTTCGGCGAGCGCGCGATCCGCAAGGCCCTGCCCGAGGGGGCCGACGAGCAGGTGGTTGCCGAGCTCGTGGCGATCGGCGAGGCCGTCGCGGCGGCGCGCGGCGAGGAGTGGCCGCCGCTCGTATTCGACCCGTTCCTGGTGCGCGGCATGGGCTACTACACGGGCCCGATCTTCGAGCTCGCCCACCCGAGCCTGCCCTACTCGCTGGGCGGCGGCGGACGCTACGACGGAATGATCGGACGCTTCCTCGGCACCGAGGTTCCCGCGACCGGGTTCTCGCTCGGCTTCGAGCGGCTCGCCGAACTGGTCGACCCGCCCGCAGCGTCCGGGGGCGCCGCGGTCGCGCTCGTGCACGACGCGGATGCGCCCCTCGGCACCCTGCTCGCGCTGCAGTCGGCGCTCGTCGCGCGCGGTGACCGCGCCCGGCTCGTCGCGCGGGCCAAGAACACCAAGCTGCAGCTCGAGAATCTCGCCGCGCAGGGCTTCACGACCTTCGCGTTCCTGGGGGCGGATGCCCCCGCATCCGTCGACGAGCTCGACCTCCGCCCCCTCGACTGACCCACCGAGGCGTCCGCCTCTGCCTCTCAGCCCCGGCCGCCCGCCCCGCCCCGCCCTGTGCCGCCCCGCCCTGCGCCCCCGCGCCCCCGTGTGTGTCGAAAATGCAGGAGTACCCGGGCGTGTCGACCGCACCACCCCGCCCCGCGCGGGGGCTCGCCGCGGCGGCTCCTGCATTTTCGACGTGGGGGGATGGCGGATGTCGGCCCCGGTAGGATTCGAGTGGGCCGAGACGCCCTCCACACCACACCCCCTAAGGAGTTCACCGTGTCTGCAATCGAGGCCGTCGGCGCCCGCGAGATCCTCGACTCCCGAGGCAACCCGACCGTCGAGGTCGAGGTGCTCCTCGAAGACGGCACCGTCAGCCGTGCCGCCGTTCCCTCCGGTGCCTCCACCGGCGCCTTCGAGGCCTACGAACTCCGTGACGGCGACACGAGCCGCTACCTCGGCAAGGGCGTCGAGAAGGCAGTCGAGGGTGTGCTCGACGTGCTCGGCCCCGCCATCGAAGGCTTCGAGGCCTCCGACCAGCGCCTCGTCGACGCCGAGCTGATCGACGCCGACGGCACCGAGAACAAGTCGCGCCTCGGCGCCAACGCCATCCTCGGCGTCTCGCTCGCCGTCGCGAAGGCCGCCGCCGACTCCGCCGACCTGCCCCTGTTCCGCTACCTCGGCGGACCCAACGCGCACACCCTCCCTGTGCCGATGATGAACATCATCAACGGCGGCGCCCACGCCGACAACGGCCTCGACGCGCAGGAGATCATGATGCTTCCCGTCGGCGCGGGAAGCTTCCGCGAGGCGTTGCGCTGGGGTGCCGAGATCTACCACGCGCTCAAGTCGGAGCTGAAGGCCAAGGGCTACGCCACGGGGCTCGGCGACGAGGGCGGCTTCGCGCCCGACATCGCCACCGCCCGCGAGGCGCTCGACTTCATCATCGGCGCGGTCGAGAAGGCTGGCTACACGATGGGCGAGCAGATCGCGCTCGGCCTCGATGTCGCATCCACCGAGTTCTTCGAGGGAGGCGTCTACCGCTACGAGGGTCAGGAGCTCTCGGTCGAGCAGATGATCGGCTACTACGAGAAGCTCGTCGCCGACTACCCGATCATCACGATCGAGGACCCGCTCGCCGAGGACGACTGGGACGGCTACGTCGCCATCACCCGGGCGCTCGGCGACAAGGTGCAGCTCGTCGGCGACGACCTGTTCGTCACCAACCCGGTGCGCCTGCAGAAGGGCCTCGACCTCGGCGTCGCCAACTCGATCCTGGTGAAGGTCAACCAGATCGGCACGCTCACCGAGACCCTGGATGCGGTGGCCAAGGCCCAGCGCCACGGCTACACCGCGATCCTGTCGCACCGCTCGGGCGAGACCGAGGACACCACGATCGCCGACCTCGCGGTCGCGACGGATGCCGGCCAGATCAAGACGGGCGCCCCCGCGCGCTCGGAGCGGGTTGCGAAGTACAACCAGCTGCTGCGCATCGAGGAGGAGCTGGGCGAGGCCGCGGTCTACGCCGGTCGCGCCGCCTTCCGCGCCTCCTGAGCGACGCCGGCCTTCCGGGCGACGCCGGGGCGGGGGCTCTCGCGGGAGCCACCTGCCCCGGCGTGCCGGCCCGCGGCGGCGTTCCTCGACCACCTCACGGGATGCGTCGCATAGCCTGGACGGGTGAGCCCGAGAACCCGCACCGAACGCGTGCCCGTCATGATGGCGGAGCCCCCGCGCGCCGCCGCGTGGCTGCGCAACTTCCGGCTCTCCGGCTTCGCGCTCACCGTGATCGGGTTGCTCGTCGCGGCGCTCGTGGTGCTCGCGCCGCAGCTGAAGACGCTCGTCGAGCAACGTCAGCAGATCGCGCAGCTCGAACAGCAGGTGGCGGGTGCGAAGGGCGATCTCGACAAGCTCGACGCCGAGGTGAACCGCTGGAGCGATCCCGCCTACGTCGAGGCGCAGGCGCGCGACCGCCTCTACTACGTGTTCCCGGGTGACACCGCCTATCTCGTGGTCGACGCGGGCAGCGCCCCGGTCGCCGCCGACGCGCAGCCGATCAGCACCAGCATCCAGACCACGCGCGTCGACTGGGTGACGGCGCTGCTGTCCTCCGTGTACACGGCCGGGCTCACCGAGGCGACGCCGCAGCAGCTGGACAGCCCGACCCAGGGCGCCGGGAGCGCCGGATGACGCGTCCGCCGTTCGCGCCGCCCACCGACGCGGAGGTGGAGGTCGTCTCGCGTCAGCTCGGTCGCCCGGCGCGCGGGGTCATCGGCATCGCGGCACGCTGCGTGTGCGGCAACCCGACGGTCGTCGCGACGAGCCCGCGACTGCCCGACGGCACCCCGTTCCCGACGCTCTACTACCTCTCGCATCCGGGGGCGACCGCCGCGCTGTCGACGCTCGAGGCGACCGGCGTCATGCCCGAGCTCGCCGCGACGCTCGAGGGCGAGACGGCGGATGCCTACCGCGGCGCGCACGAGGCCTACCTCGCCGATCGCGACGGTGTCGAGGTGGTCGACGAGCTGGCCGGCTTCTCGGCGGGCGGCATGCCCGACCGAGTCAAGTGCCTGCACGCGCTCGCCGCGCACGCGCTCGCCGCGGGCCCGGGGGTGAACCCGATCGGGGATGCGGCGCTCGCGCGCGCGAGCTGGTCGCCGGAACGCTGCACCTGCGCCGAGCCGGGTGCCGCGCGCGAGACCTGAGATGCTGCGTCGTCCGGCCGCCCTCGCGGGGGTGCTCGTCGTGCTCCTCGTCGCCGGCTCTGCGGCTCCGGCGGTCGCCGCCCCCGCGGACGCGGTGCGCAGCGCCGAGTACTGGCTCGACGACTACGGCATCCGCGACGCCTGGAAGGTGACGCGCGGCAAGGGCGTCACGATCGCCGTCATCGACACGGGCGTCGGCACCCCGCGCGAGCTCGCCGGCTCCGTCGTCGGCGGCACCGACTTCTCAGGGAGTGGCACCGCCGACGGGCGCACCCCGGTGGGCTCAGACGGCGAACACGGCACCCTCGTCGCCTCGCTCGCGGCCGGCCGCGGCACGGGTGACGGCAGCGGCGTGATCGGCAGCGCCCCCGAGGCGTCCGTGCTCGCGATCTCGATCGGGTTCGAGGGCGGCGACTCCGACCAGCAGATCGCGGATGCCGTGCGCTGGGCCGTCGATCAGGGCGCCGACGTCATCAACATGTCGCTGACCCGCAACACCCTCGACTGGCCGGAGAGCTGGGATGACGCCTTCTCCTACGCCGCCGCGCATGATGTCGTGGTGGTCGCGGCGGCGGGCAACCGCGGGTCCGGCACCGAGGAGGTCGGTGCACCGGCGACGATGCCCGGCGTGCTGACCGTCGCGGGCGTCGACCGCGACGGGCGCAGCAGCCAGCGCGCGTCGGCGCAGGGGGTGACGATCGGCGTCTCGGCACCGAGCGAGGACCTCGTGGGCGTGATGCCCGACGGCAGCTACGTGCGCTGGAGCGGCACGAGCGGGGCGACGCCGATCGTGGCGGGGGTGGTCGCGCTCGTGCGGGCCGCGCATCCCGACCTCGACGCGGCGAACGTCATCGAGCGCCTCACGGCGACGGCGCGCGACGTGGGGCAGCCGGGGGCGGATGTCACCTACGGCTTCGGACTGCTGGACGCCTCGGCCGCGGTGAGCGCCGAGGTGCCGGAGGTCACGGCGAACCCGATGGGCGATCTCGGGGAGTGGATCCGCGTCAACCGGCGGCAGCAGACATCCGGCGGTGCGCTCGAGGCGGGGCCGGCACCGGTCGCGCAGGCCGCGCCCGAGCGGCCGTTCGACCCGGTCGGGGTGCTGTTGCCGACGCCGATGCTGCTCAGTCGGGTCGGGGCGCCGTTGCTCGGCGCGGCGATCGTGGTCTTCATCGTCGGAGGGTTCCTGGTGGGGGCCCTTGGTCCGTACCGAGGCACCCGCCGCAGGCGGTAGATTGAAGGCGACTTTTCCCCCAATGAGGAGACTTTCCCGGTGCCCAAGATCCTGATCGTCGGAGGCGGCTATGCCGGCTTCTACACCGCCAAGAAGCTCGAGAAGCACCTGCGTCACGGCGAGGCCGAGGTCACGATGGTCGACCCGCTGCCGTACATGACCTACCAGCCGTTCCTCCCGGAGGTCGCGGCGGGCTCCATCGAGCCGCGTCACGCGGTCGTCGCGCACCGTCGTCACCTCAAGAAGACGAAGGTCATCACGGCGAAGGTGACCAAGGTCGACCACGCCGCGAAGACGGCCGAGATCACGCCTGCCGTCGGCGAGCCGTGGACGGTCGACTACGACACGATCGTCATGACCGCGGGTGCCGTCTCGCGCACCTTCCCCATCCCGGGCGTCGCCGACCAGGCCATCGGCCTGAAGAACATCGAGGAGGCGATGTCGATCCGCGACCGCCTCACCGACAACTTCGCGAAGGCCTCGAACCTCCCGGCGGGCCCTGAGCGCGACCGGCTGCTGACCGTCGTCGTGGTCGGCGGCGGTTTCGCGGGCATCGAGGTGTTCGCGGAGCTCCGCAGCTTCGCGAGCTCGCTCGTGGGCGCCTACGACACGATCTCCTTCGACGACACCCAGTTCCACCTCATCGAGGCGATGGGGCGGATCATGCCCGAGGTGTCGCTGCCGACGAGCCACTGGGTGCTGAAGAACCTCGACCAGCGCGGCGCGACCGTGCACCTCGACACGCAGCTCGCATCCGCCGTCGACGGGCGCATCGAGCTGTCGACGGGTGAGAGCTTCGAGTCGGACCTCATCGTGTGGACCGCGGGCGTCATGGCGAACCCCGTCGTGCGCGGCACCGACCTGCCGATCGAGGAGCGCGGCCGGCTGCGCGCGCAGGCCGATCTGCGCATCGTCGACGAGAACGGCGAGGTCGTGCCGAACGCGTGGACCGCGGGGGATGTCGCGGCGGTGCCCGACCTCTCGGGCGGCGGCGTGGGCGGTTTCTGCGTGCCGAACGCGCAGCACGCCGTTCGGCAGGGCAAGCGGCTCGCGAAGAACCTCGTCGCGGAGCTGCGCGGCGACGCGCCTGTCGACTACTTCCACAAGAACCTGGGTGCGGTCGCCGGTCTCGGCCTCTACGTGGGCGTCTACCAGTACCGCAAGCTCGCGGTGAAGGGCTTCCTCGCCTGGCTGATGCACCGCGGCTACCATGGCTTCGCGATGCCGATGTGGGAGCGCAAGGTCCGCGTCTTCGGCAACTGGATCGTCAACTTCCTGTTCCGCCGCGACCTGGTCGGCATCCCGGCCCGCGACGTGCCGCGCGAGTCGTTCGAGGCCTTCGCCTCGCGCCCGAAGGCGTAGCGCGCGCGGTCGGTCCACGCGCCGGATGCGGTGCCCTCGCTGGGATTCGAACCCAGACTGAGGCGATTTTAAGTCGCCTGCCTCTGCCGGTTGGGCTACGAGGGCGTGGCTCCATTCTGCCGTCAGGCGTCGAGACGGCGGTTGCGACCCATCCGCCGTGCGGTTTCGGGTCGAAAGTGCCGTCTCGGCGAGGGATGGGGGAGTCGGCGCGCGCACCCCGAACGGGGGGACTGGTGTCCAGGTCATGCGTCTGGGACACTTGACCAACTCTGGGGGACTCGTAGGCGAGAGGTGGGCGCGTGGCACGCATGTCGGCATCCGAGCGCCGTTCCGCGCTCGCCCGTGCCGCGCTCGTCGTCGTCGACCGCGACGGGGTGCACGCCGCCACGACGCGCGCGATCGTCGCGGAGGCGCAGATGCCGCTCGGCAGCTTCCACTACGCCGTACCCTCACGAGACGAACTGCTGCGCGACGTCGTCGAACTCGTCGTCGCCGACGAGGGGGATGCCGCCCTCGCGGGACTGCTCGCCGAGGCCGTCGACCCGCGCGACGCCATCCGCCGCACCCTCACCGCCTACCTCGACCACGTGCGCGCGGCCCCCGGGCGCGAGCAGGCCATGTTCGAGCTCACCCAGTACGCGCTGCGCTCGAGCGAGCTCGCCGATCTCCCCGGCGAGCAGTACGCCCGCTACCACGCGCTCGCCGCCGAGGTGCTCGCGGCGGCGGAGGCGCATCTCGGCATCCGCTGGACCATCCCGGTCGCCGCGCTCGCCCGACTCGTCGTCACGATCACCGACGGCGTCACCCTCGCCTGGCTCGCCGACCGCGACGACGCGGCCGCCGAGCGCACCATCGAGCTCGCCGCCGACGCGCTCGCCGCCTTCGCGGCATCCCTCACGCCCACCGCACCGCCAACCACCTGAACCACCACACGACACCTCAGGAGCCCGCAATGTCGACACCGCAGTTCACCGCGACCGGTGCACCGGCCGCCTTCGCCGAACCGCAGCGCGCGGTCACCGGACGCTGGATCACCGCCTTCGCCGCCGCCTGGCTGGGCGTCTGGATGGCGCAGCTCGGCCCCTTCCAGGTGCTGCTGCCCCTGCAGGTCGCGGCCGGCACCGGAACCGACGTCGAGTCGGAGGACAACTGGATCCCCGCCGTGCTCGCGTTCGGCATCATCTCCGGCATCGCGGGCGCCTGCGCGATCATCGCGTTCCCCGTGACCGGCTTCCTCTCCGACCGCACCACCTCGCGACTGGGACGTCGTCGCCCCTGGGTCATCGGCGGCGCGGCCCTCTTCGCGGCGTCGCTCGTCGGGCTCGCCTTCGTCTCCGACATCATCGCCGTTGCGGTGTTCTGGGCGCTCGCGATCGTCGGATTCTGCGTGCTCGCCTCGGCGCTCACGGCGCTCATCTCCGACCTCGTGCCGGTGCGGCAGCGCGGCTTCGTCTCGGGCTGGATGTCGGCACCGCAGGCCGTCGGCATCATCCTCGGGGTGCTGCTCATCACCGAGCTGTTCCAGTCGCAGATGCTGCCCGGCTACCTCACGATGGCGATCGGGCTCATCGTGCTCGTCGTGCCGATCGTGCTCTTCACCGACGAGGTGCCCATCACGAAGGAGCAGCGACCCGAGTTCTCGGCATCCGCGCTGATCCGCGGGATGTGGATCTCGCCGCGCAAGCACCCCGACTTCGCCTGGACGCTCGCCAGCCGGGTGCTCGTCAACACCGGCAACGCGCTCGGAACCGGGCTGCTGCTCTACTACCTCGCGTTCGGTCTGAAGATCGGCATCGACAAGGCCGATGACGCGCTGCTGCCGCTCATCGTCGTCTACCTCGTCTGCGTCGTCGTCTCCGCGATCGTCGTCGGCTACCTCTCCGACCGGCTCGCGCGGCGCAAGATCTTCGTGATCTGGGGGTCGCTCGCCCAGGCGATCGCCGCCTTCGTGCTCGTGTTCGTCAGCAGCTACGAGGCGACCTTCGTCGCGGGTGGGCTGCTCGGCCTCGGCTACGGCGCCTTCCTCGCGGTCGACCAGGCGCTCGCCACCCAGGTGCTGCCCGACCCGCACGACCGCGGCAAGGATCTCGGCATCATGAACATCGCCTTCCAGGTGCCGCAGGCGCTGGCGCCGCTCCTCGGGGCGCTCGTCGTGGCATCCCTCGACGGGTTCCGGGGCGTGTTCATGCTCTCCGCGCTCGCCGCCATCCTCGGTGCGCTCGTGGTCTCGCTCGTGCGCGACGTCAAGTAGGCGCGGATGCCGTTCCCCCTCGTCCCCCAGAACAACCGTCCGTGGCGGACGCCCGCGGTGTGGTGGCCGCGTCTGGCAGCCGCCACGGACGGCGTCGAACCGCCCTACGGCATCATCTCCGTCGAGGCGCTCGCCGCCAACGCGCACGACATGCTCGCGCGTGCGCAGGGCACCACGATCCGCGTCGCGAGCAAGTCGGTGCGGGTGCGGGGGGTGCTGGATGCGGTGCTCGCCCTGCCCGGGTACCGCGGCATCCTCGCGTACACGCTGCCCGAGGCGCTGTGGCTCGCCGAGACGCACGACGACGTCGTGGTCGGCTACCCGAGCGCCGACCGGGCGGCGATCGCCCGGCTCGCCGCCGACGAGCAACTCGCCTCGCGCGTGACGCTCATGGTCGACTCGCTCGCGCAGCTCGACCTCGTCGACCAGCTCGTCGCGCCCGGTCGGCGCGCCCCGATCCGGGTCTGCCTCGAACTCGACGCCTCCTACCGTCATCCGCTGCTCGGCCACGTCGGCGTGCGGCGCTCGCCCGTGCACGAGCCGGCCGAGGCCGCCGCTCTGGCCGCGGCGATCGTGGCGCGCCCCGGATTCCGCCTCGTCGGGATGATGGCCTACGAGGCGCAGATCGCCGGCAAGGGCAACGCGGGGGCGGGCAACATCGCGATCCGCGCTATGCAGAAGGCCTCCGCGACCGAACTGCGCGAACGGCGGGGAGCCGCGGTCGCCGCGGTGCGCGAGCTCGTCGAGCTCGAGTTCGTGAACGGAGGCGGAACCGGCTCGCTCGAGTCGACCCACGCCGACCCCTCCGTCACCGAGATCGCGGCCGGCTCGGGGCTCTTCGGGCCGCTGCTCTTCGACGGCTACGAGCACTTCAGCCCGGCACCCGCGGCCTCCTTCGCGCTGAACGTGGTGCGCCGACCCACGGCCGACATCGCGACCGTGCTCGGCGGCGGATGGATCGCATCCGGCCCGCCCGGACAGGACCGCCTGCCGCGCCCCGTCTGGCCGGAGGGGCTCAGCTACCTCGCGCGCGAGGAGGCAGGCGAGGTGCAGACGCCCGTGCGTGGCGCGGCCGCCCGCGAGCTCGCGGTCGGCGACCGGGTCTTCTTCCGCCACGTGAAGGCGGGCGAGCTCTCCGAGCACCTGAACGAGTTCGTGCTGGTGGAGGGCGACAGCGTTCTCGACCGCATCCCGACCTACCGCGGCGAGGGGAAGGCCTTCCTGTGAGCGCCACGGGCATCTCGCAGGGCGCCGCCGCACTGACCGCGTCCAAGCCGTGGAGCAACTGGGGGCGGTCGGAGGCCTCGCGGCCGGCGTTCCGCGCCTCGCCCGCGAGCATCGAGGAGGTGCAGGCGGTCGTGCGCACCGCGCGCGAGCGCGGGCTGCCCGTCAAGACCGTCGGCGCCGGCCACAGCTTCACCGCGATCGCCGCGACCGACGGCATCCTCGTCGACCTCGACCGGATGCAGGGCGTGCGCGCCGTCGACCGGGCGGCCGGCCGTGTGACCCTCGCCGCCGGCACCCGCCTGCACCAACTGCCCGAGCTGCTCGCGCCGCACGGGCTCGCCCTGCAGAACATGGGCGACATCGACCGCCAGTCGATCGCGGGCGCCACCTCCACGGGAACCCACGGCACGGGGCTCGCCTTCGGTGGCCTCGCCACCACGATCGTCTCCGCCGTGCTCGTGACGGGTGACGGATCGGTGATGCGCGTCTCCGACACCGAGAACGCGGAACTGCTCCCGGCCGTGCGTCTCGGGCTCGGTGCGCTCGGCATCCTCGTCGAGCTCGAGATCCAGTGCGTTCCGGCCTACCTGCTGCACGCGGTCGAGCATCCGGAGCCGTTCGCGGTGATCGACGAGTTCCGGGCGCGGGTCGAGGCCGCCGACCACTTCGAGCTGTACTGGTGGCCGCACACCGATCGGGTGATGACGAAGACCAACACCCGCCTGCCGCTCGAGGCGGGGCGGCAGCCGGTCGGCGCCCTCGCGAACTGGGTCGAGGAGCAGCTGATGTCGAACGGGGCGCTCGCGCTCATGTGCAACCTCGGGCACCTCGCGCCCGCGCTCACCCCGGGCATCAACCGCCTCGCGACGAAGGTGTACGGCGACCGCGAGTACACCGACCACTCCTACGAGGTCTACACCGCGCCCCGCAACGTGCGCTTCCGGGAGATGGAGTACGCGCTCCCGCTCGACGAGATCCCCGCGGCGATGCACGAGCTGCGGGCGATGATCGACGCATCCGGATGGCGCATCGGCTTCCCCGTGGAGGTGCGGGCGGCCGCCGCCGACGACAACTGGCTCTCGACCGCGCACGGTCGCGAGTCGGGCTACATCGCCGTGCACCGCTACCTGAAGGACGACCCGGAGGCCTACTTCCGCGCCGCGGAGCAGATCTTCCTCGCGCACGGGGGGCGCCCGCACTGGGGCAAGATGCACCACCTGGATGCGGCGGCGCTCGCGGAGCGCTACCCGCGTTTCGGCGACTTCCTCGCGGCGCGCAACCGGCTCGATCCCGGTCGCACCTTCCGCAACGCCTACCTCGACCGCGTGCTCGGTTGAGCTTCGGGAGGACGACACGCCGCGTGCGTGCCGCCCGGCCGCCGCACGCGGCGTGTCGTCCTCCCGAACAGGGGTCGTGCGACGCGGCGGCTCTCCGGATGCGGCGGCGCCTCGCCCCGTAGGATGCAGCTATGGATCCCATCGCGCTCCTCGTCATCGGCATCGTCGTCCTCGTCGTCGTGATCGTCGGCATCTACCTGTGGTCGACCTACAACGGGCTCGTGAAGCTCAACGTGCGGGTCGACGAGGCGTGGAGCGACATCACGGTTCAGCTGAAGCGCCGCGCCGACCTCATCCCGAACCTCATCGAGACGGTGAAGGGGTATGCGGCCCACGAGAAGGGCGTCTTCGAGCAGGTCACCGCGGCGCGTGCCGCGACCGTGAACGCCTCGACGCCCGCGGAGGCGGCGGCCGCCGAGAACCAGTTCCAGTCGGCGATGAAGTCGATCTTCGCCGTCGCGGAGGCCTACCCGCAGTTGCAGGCGAACCAGAACTTCCTGCAGTTGCAGGCGGAGCTCGTCGACACCGAGGACAAGATCCAGGCCTCGCGCCGGTTCTACAACGGCGGTGTGCGCGAGCTCAACACCAAGATCAAGATCTTCCCGAACACCCTCTTCGTGCGCGGCCTCGGCTTCACCGAGCGGGAGTTCTTCGAGGTGGCGGATGCGGCGGCGATCGCCGAGCCGCCCCGCGTGCAGTTCTGAGCGCGTCCGCCATGCAGGCGGTCGAGGAGTGCCGCGCGTAGCGCGACGCTCCTCGAGACCACCGGGAGAAGCCCACCATGTACTCCGCCATCGCGAAGAACAAGCGCAACACGGTGCTCATCATCGCGCTCTTCATCGTCATCATCGGCGCGCTCGGCGCGCTGACCGCGTGGATCACCGACAACTGGTGGATCGCCGGCATCACGCTCGCGGCCTCGATCGGCTACGCGATCATCCAGTACTTCGCGGCGACGAGCGAGACGCTGGCCCTGACGGGGGCGCGGGAGATCTCCAAGCAGGACAACCCGCGCTTCTACCGGATCGTCGAGAATCTGGCGATCACCGAGGGCCTGCCGATGCCGAAGGTGTACATCATCGATGATGTCGCCCCGAATGCCTTCGCCACGGGCCGCGACCCCGAGCACGCGGTCGTCGCGGCGACGAGCGGCCTGCTGGCGCTCATGGACGATTCGGAGCTCGAGGGTGTCATGGCGCACGAGCTGGGGCACGTCAAGAACTACGACATCCGGGTGTCGCTCATCGTGTTCGGGCTCGTGGTGGCGATCGGGCTGCTCGCCGACATCGCGCTGCGCATCACGATCTTCGGAGGCCGTGGCCGCTCGAACAACAACGGTGGCCCCGCGGCGATCATCATGCTCCTGATCGGTCTCGTCGCGGTCATCGTCGCGCCGCTGCTCGCGGGCGTCGTGCAGGCGGCGGTCTCCCGCCAGCGCGAGTACCTCGCGGATGCGACGGGTGCCCTCACCACGCGCAACCCGGAGGGTCTGGCACGGGCGCTCGAGAAGCTCCAGGTGTACGGGCAACCGGTGGCACGCAGCAACACCTCGATGTCGCACCTGTGGATCTCCGATCCGAACAAGCCGGGCTTCATGCAGCGCCTGTTCGCGACGCATCCGCCGCTTCCCGACCGCATCGCGCGGCTGCGCGGCAACGCCGATCGGTTCTAACCGGACGGTTCTAGCCGGACGGTTCGAGCCGGACGGTTCGAGCCGAGCGGTGGCCGCGAGACGCGTCACCTGCGGCGGCGCCCCGCGAGCATCTCAAGCACTCGGGTGGTCGAGAAACGCCGAGCACCGCGCCCCGAGCACCGGCGCCGCGCCCCGAGCACCGCGCGCCGAGCGTCGCATCGCGCGCCCGGCATCACGCCGACTCGATGAGCGGCACCCCCGCTTCCGCTGCCACCGCACGCGCGAGGTCCCCGCGGTCGACCACCTCGAGCTCGCCGAGGCCCTGCCAGGCGGCGAGCTCCCGCAGCACGGGCACGACGCGCTCGGCGACGGCGTCCGGAACCCCCGCCTCGCGCCAGGCCGATTGCACCCGCAGCACCGCGCGTTTGCGGTCGTTCTTGAGGTCGATGCGGCCGACGAGCGCGTCATCGACGAGCACCGGCAGCGAGTAGTAGCCGTGGACGCGCTTCGGGGCGGGCGTGTAGATCTCGATGCGGTAGTGGAACCCGAACATCCGCAGCGCCCGTTCCCGCTCCCACACGACCGGGTCGAAGGGCGACAGCAGTGCCGTCGCCTCGATGCGCCGCGGGATGCGGGCCTCACGATGCAGGAACGCCTGCTTCGTCCAGCCCGGCACCGCGACGCGCCGCACGACGCCCTCGTCGACGAGTCTCTCGAGCGCCGGCTTCGCATCCGCCGTCTTCAGCCGGTAGTAGTCGGCGAGGTCGGAGAGGGTGCCGATGCCGTGGGCGCGCGCCGAGCGCTCCATGAGGCGGTGGACCGCCTCCTCGCGGGGCACCTCGCGCTCCCAGAGCCCCGCGGGCATCACCTGTTCGGGCAGCGCGTAGACGCGCTCGAACCCGGTGCGGCCGGCGGACACCACCTCGCCGTGGCGGAACATGCGCTCGAGGCCGCGTTTGACCTCGTCCCAGTCCCACCATGAGCCGCGGCGGGGAGCGGCCGCATCCCGCTCGATCTTGGACGCCGGCAGCGGCCCCTTCTCGGTGAGCTCCGCGCGCAGCCAGCTGAGGGTGTCGGCGTGCGCCGCAAGCCACGGGTCGTCGACGCGGGCGGCGTAGTCGCGGAAATCCTGCATGCGGAAGCGGAACAGCGGCCAATCCTCCAGGGGGATGAGCGCCGCCTCGTGGGCCCAGTACTCGCGGTAGGGGGCTCGCGCGCTGAAGGTGAGCCGGTCGAGCAGCGCCTTGTCGTAGGCGCCGAGTCGCGCGAACGCGGGCAGGTAGTGGCTGCGTTCGAGCACGTTCACCGAGTCGAGCTGCAGCAGCCCGAGCCGCTCGATCAGCAGGTTCAGTTGCCGGGTGCCGACCACCTCCGGGCGCGGGCGCCCGAAGCCCTGTGCGGCGAGCGCGATGCGGCGAGCGGATGCGGGGGAGATGCTGTCGGCCACGGGAGCGACCCTACCGATGGCCGCCGACGATGCGCCCGCCGCGCGCGCGAGCTTCAT
Source organism: Leifsonia xyli (assembly GCA_003243275.1). Lineage (GTDB taxonomy): Bacteria > Actinomycetota > Actinomycetes > Actinomycetales > Microbacteriaceae > Homoserinibacter. Next base: position 512,810 of record QFQR01000003.1, read on the forward strand.
GCGGGCGAGCCTCATGCGGGCGCTCGGCGTCCCGGTGGGCTTCATGCGGGCGCTCCTCGTCGCGGTGGGCCTCATGCGGTGAGCCGTTCGTAGGCCGGGCTGCGGCTCGGCAGGGGTGTGCTGCGGATCGTGCCGTGTTCGTCGGGGCGTTCGAGTCGGTAGGTGCCGCCATGCCTCCGGATCCGCCAGCGCTGGTTGTGCACGTTGAGGTGGCAGAACCGGCACAGCAGCACACCGTCGTCGACATCGGTGCGGCCCCGGTGCTCGTCCCAGTGGTCGATGTGGTGCGCCTCGGCCCAGGACGGCGGTGCCCCGCACATCACGCATCCGCCGTCGCGCGCCGCCATGGTGACGCGCTGTCGCTCCGAGAACAGCCGTTGTCGCCGCCCGAGATTCAACACGCGTCCGTCGGCGTCGAACAGAATCGGGACGGCACCGCCTGCGCAGATGAACCGTTCTGCCGTCTGGACGGAGACGGCGTCGGTCTGCCCCGCGAAGAACGCGGCACCCTCCGGGTCGCCGTTCGCGCCGCGGGTGTCGAGATCCTTCTGGGTGACCAGGATCTGCACGACCGGCTTCCGGTCGCCGAGGAGCGTTCCGTCGTCCACTCGCGCTCCGGCGCGGACGAGTTCGACGAGGAGGTCGAGCGTGAGCTGCTCGGTGCTGCGCGCGTCTCGCATCAGCTCGTCGGCGCGGGCGCGCCCCGCCGGGTCGACGAAGCGGGGGCCGCCGCGGCGGGGTGAGGTCGCGGCATCCAGAATGGGCACCACGATCGCCGCCGATTCCGGGTCGAGCAGGCCCGAGAGCCGGGTCATGCCATCCGCCTGCCTCGTGATCTTGAGGAACCGGAGCTCGTGGCGCTCCTGCTCACGGTCGGGGATGCCGGCGAGGTCGAGGTCGTCACGCACGCGCGCCGCACGCGCGGCGAGGTCGTCCAGTTTGAGGCCGTGGGCCGCGTCGATGAGGGCGCGCGCGGCCTCCGCCAACGCCGTCGCGGATGCGCCGCCCGCACGGTCGCCGCCCGCGGCCGCCAGCCGGTTGCGGATCACGCCCGCGGCTGCTGTGGAGATGGTTGCGGTCGCGACCGCGTCGCCGATCACACGGAGCCACTCCGGCACGGGCGGCGCATCCGGACGGGTCGCGGTGGGGAGGGTCGCGGTGGGAAGGAGGGCGGCCGTCGCGACCAGGGTGTGGGCGTCGCGCCGCGAGGTGCCGCTGACCGTGGCGATGAGGTCTTCCGCCGACTTCACCCCGTGGGTGGCCGCGAGACCGGCGGCGCCGAGTTCGCGGCGGGAACGGTGAGCGATCTCGCCCGCGACCTGGGTGGCGAGAGCATCGAGGCGGCGGCGCACCTGGGCGATCCGGCGCTGGGAGTCGAGCAGTTCGGCATCTCCCATCCCGCCCAGAACGGCCGGCGCGAGGGGCACCGACAGGTCACCCACGAGGGTGAGGGAGTCGGTGATCGATCGCATGCCCCGATTCTTCCGGATCGAACATATATACGAAAGAGGGGAAGGGGGATTCGTGGAGAATCCATCACTATGTAGGGGTGTGGAGGAGGGGAGGGGGTCTCGATACGCCCGCTGCGCGGGCTACTCGACCAGCGAGAAGGGTGCGGCAACGGGTACTCGACCAGCGAGAAGGGTGCGGCAACGGGTACTCGACCAGCGAGAAGGCTGCGGCTACTCGACCAGCGAGAAGGCAGCGGCCACTCGACCAGCGGGAAGGCTGCGGCCGGGGCCACTCGACCGGCGGCGGAACCCTAGGCGCGAGCCCGCACCGACACCGGCTCGGCGTCGATCGCGATGCGCACGCGGTCGTCGTACTCGACCCGCTCCGAGGCCGGATGCTGCACCCGCACGAGCGCGCCATCCGTCGTGCGCACCAGGGTGCGGCGGAAGCTGCCGAGGAAGGTGCTCTCCTGCACCGCGCCCTCGACCCCGCCCGACGCCACCAGGCGCACGTTCTCGGGACGGATGAACACCTCCACCTCGCCCGTCACCGGCTCGCCCGAGATGGGCAGCGTCCACTCCCACACGCGCACCGACGTGCCCTCGGCGACGCCCGGCACGAGGCTCGAGAGCCCCACGAAGGCGGCGACCCCCGGCGTCGAGGGGGAGAGGTAGAGCTCCTCGGGGGTGCCGATCTGCTCGATGCGCCCCGCGCTCATCACCGCGATCCGGTCGGAGACGGCGAGCGCCTCCTCCTGGTCGTGCGTCACGAACACCGTCGTGATGCCGAGGCGCAGCTGGATGCGGCGGATCTCGTCGCGCAGCTGCACGCGCACCTTCGCATCCAGCGCCGACAGCGGCTCGTCCAGCAGCAGCACGCGCGGCTCGGTGACGAGCGCGCGGGCGAGCGCCACACGCTGCTGCTGGCCGCCCGAGAGCTGATGCGGGAAGCGGTCGGCGAGGTGGTCGAGCCCGACGAGTGCGAGCGCGTCGCCTGCCCGTCGCAGCGCCTCGGGGCGTGCGACCTTGCGGCGCAGCAGCCCGAACGCCGTGTTGTCGACGACGCGCAGGTGCGGGAACAGCGAGTACGACTGGAAGACCATGCCGATGTCGCGCTTGTTGGTCGGAACGGTCGACACGTCGGTGCCACCGAGCATGACGGCACCGCCGTTGGCCTGCTCGAGACCGGCGAGCACGCGCAGCGCGGTCGTCTTGCCGCAGCCCGAGGGGCCGAGCAGCGAGACGAACTCGCCCGGCGCGATGTCGAGGTCGAGGCCGTGCAGCACGCGGGTGGAGCCGTAGTCCTTCACGATGCCGCGGAACTCGACGCGGGTGCCGCTTCCGGCATCCGCGAGCAGCGAGTTCTCGGAGGTCTTGGGCAGGGCGCGCACGGGGATGGGGGAGGTCATGATCCGGCCTTTCCGGTGCGGGCGCGGCCCGCGAATCCGATGACGAGGAGCAGCACGAAGGCGAAGGCCAACGCGAGCAGGGTGAAGACGGCGGCCGCGTAGCCGTCGCTGTTCTTGACGACCACGAGGGCCGTCTGGAAGACCTGCCGGTTCAGCAGCGAGGCGATGGTGAACTCGCCGAGCACGACCGCGACCGAGATGAGGGATGCCGCGAGCAGCCCGGTGCGCAGGTTCGGCGCGATCACCCGCAGCAGGATCGTGCCCCATCCGGCACCGAGCGACCTGGCCGCCTCCGAGAGGGTGCGGATGTCGACCGCGTCGATGGAGGCCTGGATCGCCCGGTAGGCGAACGGCAGCACGGTGATGCCGTAGGCGAAGGCGAGGGTCCACGCGCCCGTGCCGAGCATCCGGCCGATCTGCTGGTAGATCGGCGCGAGACCGACGACGAGCACGATCGCGGGGATCGAGATCGGCAGCAGCACGAGGAACTCGAACCCGGGGCGCAGGCGCGGGTAGCGCAGGTGCACGAGCACCATGGTCGGCGTCAGCAGGAACAGCACGATCGCGACCGTCACGACGGCGAGGATGAGCGAGTTGGTGAGCCCGGTCCAGATCGGTGCGTAGAGCGCCGCCTTGGCCGGGTCGAAGAGCGCCGCCCAGTGCACGAGCGAGAAGCCGTCGCCGTCGCGCAGCGTGTAGAGGAAGGTCGACAGCATCGGGATCGCGAAGAACGCGCCCACCACGATGCCGATGATCCAGCGGGTGGTGCGGGAGGGGGCCAGGCGGTTCATCCCTGCCACCTCGCCGCTCGCTGCTGGATGAGCGAGTAGAGCCACATGACGACCCCCACGACGACGATCATGCCGAGTGCGAGTGCACCGGCCAGGTTCTCCCGACCGAGCACGGTCTCGCTCGTCAGGGCGGTGCGGATCTGCAGCGACACGATCTGCGAGCCCTGGCTCGCGAGCGCGGCGGCGGTCGCATAGGAGGAGAAGGCGTTCGCGAACAGCAGGAGCGTGCACGCGAGGAAGGAGGGGCTGAGCACGGGGATGCCGATGCGCAGCCAGAATGAGCTGCGCGTGCCGCCGAGGGTGAGGTTCGCCTCCGCCCACTGGGGCTTCAGGGCGCTGAGGGCGGGCATGAAGGTGATCACCATGAGCGGGATCTGGAAGAAGACGTAGGGCAGGATCAGGCCCGGAAGCTCGTAGATCCACGGGCCGTCGGCGAAGAGATCGATCCCGAGGCCCGCGAGCAGTTGGGTGACGACACCCTGCAGCCCGATCGTCGCGATGAATGCGAAGGCGAGCATGACGCCGCCGAACTGGGCGAAGACGCCGGCCGCGGCATCCACGGCGGTGCGCATCGGGCCGGTCTCGTTGAGGCCGAGCAGCGCGTAGCAGACCAGGGCTCCGAACACCGCGCCGATCAGCGCGGTGAGCAGCGACAGCCAGGTGGAGTTCCAGAAGGTCGCGAGGATCACGGGGTCGCCGAGGGCGGCCAGGTTGTCGAGCGTGAACGCGCCGTCGGCGTCGAAGAGCCCGGATGCGAGCGCCAGCACGGTGGGCAGCGCGAGGAACAGCAGCACGTAGGCGACGAAGGGCGCGAGCCCGATCCAGGCCCAGGCGCGAGGGGTGAACCCCCGCCGGGGCGAAGCATCGAGCTTCGCTCCGGCGGGGGTCACCTGGGTTGCGGTGGTCACTGGACCGCGGCCGCCCACTTCTCGCCGAGCAGCTTGCCGGCTGCGGTGGACTGGGCCTCGGTCGGAACGACGACCTTCTCGGGCGCGGCTGGCAGAGCCGAGGCCGCTTCCTTGTCGATCGTGCCGGCCGTGGTCATGGCCTCCATGCGCACGGGGCGGGCGCCACCCTTGAGCCACAGGTTCTGCGCCTCGTCGCTGTAGAGGAACTCCTGCCAGAGGCGCGCGGCCGCCGGGTTCGGGGCGTTCTTGTTGATGGCCTGGTTGTAGTAGCCCGCGTAGCCCGTTCCGGGGAAGACGCGAACCTTCCAGTTCTTGTTGTCCTTGACGTGGGTCGCGTTCAGGTAGTCCCAGTCGAAGACGACGGGGGTCTCGCCGCTCGCGACGGTCGCGCTCGTGACGTCGAGCTTGAGCATGTTGCCGGCCTTGTTGAGCTTCGAGAAGAAGTCGATGCCCGGCGTGTAGTCGTCGAGCGTGCCACCCGACTGGATGTCGGCCATGCCGACCGCGGCGAAGGCCGCACCGGCCTGCGTCGGGTCACCGTTGATGGCGACCGAGGCCTTGTAGTCGGCGCCGAGCAGGTCCTCGAGGGTCTTCGGCTCCGGGAACTTCGACGAGTCGTAGCCGACCGACATGTACCCGCCGTAGTCGCCCACGAAGAGGCCCGTGGACTCCTTCAGCGCGTCGGGGATGTCGTCCCAGGTCTGCACCTTGTAGGGCGCGAAGACGGCGGTGTTCTGCAGGGCCACGGTGAGGCCGAGGTCGAACACGTCGGGCGCGGTGTCGAGGCCCTCGTTGGTCTTGGCGGCCTGGATCTCCTCGGCGCTCGAGATGTCGGGCGAGGCCTCGTTGACGGTGATCTCGGGGTACTTCGCCTTGAACGCGTCGATGACGGCGCCGTAGTTGGCCCAGTCGCGGGGGAGCGCGATGACGTTGAGCGCACCCTCCTTCTTGGCGGCGGCCTCGAGGTCGGCGAAGGTGCCGAAGTCGGCGACGCTCGTCGCGGTGGCGGCGTCCGAACCGCTGCCGCCCGAGGCGCCGGGGGTCGGGTCGCTCGCGCAACCGGTGAGTGCGATGGCCGTCACGGCGACCGCGGCGATGCCCACGGTCAGGTGACGGGCGCGGAGCAGAGATGTCATGGGTGCTGTTCCTCTCGGTGTTTTCGCGCTTGCGCGCGACAGTCGCAGGAGTGGCGCGACGAACGTGACGCTAAGCATCCGTGGTGACGCCGATGGGCGCGCAAAGTGAACAACGGGTGCCGTTCGGGTGACCGGACGGTGCCCGCACGCGCGGAATACAGGGCACTTAGACTTGACCAATGGCTTTCGGATTCCGCAGCGAGCGTGCGCGTGACGAGGAGGCTCGGCGCGCGGTCGACGCCCAGGTGGCGGATGCGGTGCCCCCCGGGATGCGGATCGCCGCGGCCTGGTCGTGGCGGCTCCTCGTGGTCGCCGGCGTCGTCGCGCTCGTCGTCTTCCTCGTGATCCAACTGCGCTACATCGTCATCCCGCTCATGGTCGCGATGCTGCTCTCGGCGCTGCTCGTGCCGTTCTCGAACTGGTTGCAGCGGCACCGCTGGCCGAAGTGGGCGGCGGTCGCCGTCTCCGAGGTCGGCATCCTGGCCGTGCTCACGGGCCTCATCTGGTTGACCGTCAGCACGGTGCGCAGCGGCTACCCGGCGCTCGTAGACCAGACGGCGGCGCGCTGGGAGGACTTCAAGGTGTGGCTGCGCGACTCGCCCCTGCACGTCTCGGAAGACGACATCAGCGGCTGGGTGGATCGCGCCATCTCCTGGTTCCAATCGGGCGGCGACGGCCTCTGGTCGGGGGCGCTGTCGGTGGGCACCACGGTCGGGCATGTGCTCGCCGGGTTCCTGCTCGTGCTGTTCGCGACGCTGTTCATCCTCATCGACGGTCGCGGCATCTGGCACTGGATCGTGCGGATCTTCCCGCGCAAGTCGCGCGCGGCGCTCATCGGCGGTGGTGAGGCGGGCTGGATCACGCTCTCGACCTTCGTGCGCGTGCAGGTGCTCGTCGCCTTCATCGACGCGGTCGGCATCGGGCTCGGCGCCTTCATCCTCGGCCTCTTCTACGACGGCTTCCCGCTCGTCGTGCCGATCGCGATCCTGGTCTTCCTCGGCTCCTTCATCCCGGTCGTCGGCGCCGTCGTCTCCGGCGCCCTCGCCGTGTTCATCGCCCTCGTCTTCATGGGCCCGTGGCAGGCCTTCGTGATGCTGCTCATCGTGATCGGCGTGCAGCAGCTCGAAGGGCACGTGCTGCAGCCGTTCCTGGTCGGCAACGCCGTCAAGGTGCACCCGCTCGCGGTCGTCATCGTCGTGGCGACCGGAGGGTTCCTGGCCGGCATCCCCGGCGCCCTCTTCGCGGTTCCGCTCGTCGCCACCGCGAACGCCATGATCGTCTACATCGCCCGCGGCGAGTGGCGCACCAACCCGCATCCGTCGGTCGCGGATGTCGTCCCGTCCACGAGAGGCCGCACCATCCGTGACTGAACTGCCCGGACCCTCGCTCGCTGAGATCCGTGCCGCGCGGGAACGCGCGTACGAGGTCGCCGTCGTGACCCCCATGGAGAACTCGCGCTTCCTCTCCGAGGTGCTCGGCGTGCCCGTGCACCTGAAGGCGGAGACCTTGCAGCGCACCGGCTCGTACAAGATCCGCGGTGCCTACAACCGCCTCTCGCAGCTCACCGAGTCGGAACGCGCCCGCGGGGTCGTCGCGGCCTCCGCGGGCAACCACGCGCAGGGGGTGGCGCTCGCGGCGCGCGAGCTCGGCATCCGGGCCACCATCTTCATGCCGCTCGGCGTCGCCCTGCCGAAGCTGCAGGCCACCCGCAACTACGGTGCCGAGGTGGTGCTGCACGGGCACGTCGTCGACGAGACCCTGCAGGCGGCGGCCGAGTTCGCCGAGCGCACCGGCGCGGTCATCATCCCGCCGTTCGATCATCCGGATGTCGTCGCCGGCCAGGGCGGTCTCGCGCTCGAGATCCTCGAGCAGGTGCCCGAGGTCGAGAACGTGATCGTGCCGATCGGCGGCGGCGGCCTCATCGGGGGGATCGCCTCCGCGTTCGCACAACTCGAGCCGGAGCTGGGCCGTCGGGTGCGGGTGATCGGGGTGCAGGCCGCCAACGCCGCCTCCTATCTGCCCTCGCTCGACGCGGGCGAGCCGCGCTCCATCGCGACCGGTCCGACGATCGCCGACGGCATCGCGGTCGGACGTCCGGGCGAGCTCAACTTCGCGATCGTGCGTGCCACGGTCGACCAGATCGTCACGGTCGACGACGACGACACCGCGCGGGCGCTCGTCGTGCTGCTCGAGCGCGCCAAGCTCGTCGTCGAGCCCGCGGGTGCCGTCGGGGTCGCGGCCGCGCTCTCCGAGCAGATCCGGGTGGACGGGCCGACCGTCATCCTGCTGTCGGGCGGCAACATCGACCCGATGGTCATGGAGCGCGTCATCAGCCGCGGCCTCGCCGCCTCGCACCGCTACCTCAAGGTCAACATCCCGCTGCCCGACCGCCCCGGCCAGCTGGCGCGCATCGCCGAGCTCATCGCCGAGGCGAACGCGAACGTCGTCGAGGTGCTGCATACGCGGCACGGATTCGGTCTGCAGATCAGCGAGGTCGAGATCGAGATCCACATGGAGACCCGCGGCGCGGAGCATGCCGAACTGGTGCTGCGTCGCCTCCGCGACGCCGGCTACCGCCCGCGGGTCGAGGCGGGCTGAAACCCCCGCCGATCAGCCGGCGTAGGGCGCGACCTTCACGATCTCGACGGGGATGTCGCGGCCGTTGGGCGCCGTGTAGCTGAGCGTGTCGCCCGCGCGGTGACCGAGCACAGCCTGGCCGATGGGGCTCGACTCGGGGTAGACGTCGAGGTCCTCGTTGTCGGCCGCGATCTCGCGGTTGCCGAGCAGGAAGGTGCTCTCGTCGCCCGCGATCTTCGCCGTCACGAGCGTGCCGGGGCGCACCGTGCCATCCGACTCCGGGGCCTCGCCGACGGTGGCGGTGCGCAGCAGCGCCGTCAGCTGACGGATGCGCGCCTCGATCTTGCCTTGCTCGTCCTTTGCGGCGTGGTAGCCGCCGTTCTCCTTGAGGTCGCCTTCTTCGCGTGCCGCCTCGATCTTCTTGGCGATGTCGACGCGGGCGGGACCTTCCAGCTCGGCCAGCTCTCCCTTGAGACGGTCGTAGGACTCCTGGGTGAGCCAGGTCGTGGTGTCGGCCATGGTGCTCCTTACAAAACAATCGAGACCGGCACTCGGCCGGTCTCCACAGGGTGATGCGTTCCGGACAGCCTAGGACAGATCGTGCACGACCGCATCCGCTGCCGAGGGCTGGGAGCTCAGCCAGCAGCGGGAGACGGCGCCGCCGATGGAGGGCTCGCTCGTGCGCAGGGTCGCGGTGAGGGTGCGGTTGGTCTGATCGGAGGCGGGCACCTCGATGATCCGCCACCCGGTCAGCGCCTGCTTCGCGCTCACCGCCTTGACGGCGCAGGAGACCTCGGCCCCGGCCGGCGCGGTCAGCTGCCAGCGCACCTCGACGGAGGATGCGGAGAGCGCGGTGGAGTCGAGGTCGCGTGATTCGATCGAGGCCGCCGGGCGCAGCGGTGCCGTCCAGATGAGCCAGGCGACGACCGCGATCACGAGAAGCGTGCCCGCGGCGATCGCCGCCACGCGCTTCCGGACTCGACGCATGGGCGTGCGCCCGTACCTCGCGTCGAGGTCACTCGCGGTCATGGGCGCTCCCTGGGCGGATTAAGCTGGATTCCAGGTTATTCGGTTCGAGAAGGGCGATCGTGCAGCACTATCTCTGGGAGGCCACGCCGACCCCCACGCCGACTCTGCCGTTCGACCCGAACATGGTCACGCCCGGCGTCGTCGGATTCGCCGTGACGCTCGGCCTCATCCTCGCCACGATCGTCTTGCTCATCAGCCTCACCCGCCGTGTGCGGAAGGTGAACATGACGGCCGACATCGCCGCGCGACTCGACGCGGAAGAGGCCGCCGAGAAGCGCGCCGACTCCGAGGACTGACGACCTCCCACCGCGCCCCCCGCTGGTTGAGTAGCCGCGCAGCGGCGTATCGAAACCCGCCCCCGACCTCACTCACACATAGACGGGGTTCATCACGATCAGCAGGATCGCCGTCCAGTGGCACAGGAACGCGATCACCGTGCACGCGTGGAACAGCTCGTGGAAGCCGAACACCCCCGGGATCGGGTTGGGCCGCTTGAGCGCGTAGAACACCGCGCCGGTCGTGTACGCGACACCGCCCACGAGCACGAGCACCATCATGGCGACGTTCGCGTTCACGAGGTCGACGATGTACATCATCGCCGCCCAGCCCAGCACGACGTAGAGCAGCACATAGAGCAACCGCGGCGCGCTCAGCCAGAAGATCCGGAAGCCGATGCCGAGCAGCGCGCCACCCCAGACGAGCGACAGCAGCAGGATCGCCTTGTCGGTCGGCAGCGCGCAGACCGCGAGCGGGGTGTAGGTGCCGGCGATCAGCAGGAAGATGTTGGAGTGGTCGAGGCGCCGGAACACGGCTTTGACCTTCGGCGACCAGTTGATGCGGTGGTAGAGCGCCGAGACGCCGAACAGCAGCAGCGAACTGGCCATGAACACGGCCGAGGCCCACTTCGCGGGCGCGCCGTCGGCGAGCACGATGAGCACGATGCCTGCGGCGATCGCGAACGGGAAGGTGCCCGCGTGCAGCCAGCCGCGCCAGGTGGGCTTCTTCTCGGCCGGATGGTGTTCGAGCTCGTCCTCGAGCAGCGGCAGGTTCGGCAGGCCGTCGGCGGGCTCGGCAGTCATGCAGCGATGGTATCCGCGCACCCATCACGCAATCTGAAAGCGGGCATCGGATCGCCGCGGGGCCTGCGGTCGGCTACCGTAGCTGCGTGAGTCAGCGGCAGGTTCCGGGCGGCACGGGCCTCCTCTACGGTCTGTACCAGGCGCGACTCCGCCGTCAGCTCCAGGGCGCCGGCCTGCCCCATCACGTCGCCATGATCATCGACGGCAACCGCCGGTGGGCGCGCGAGCGCGCGCTCGAGAACGCCGCGCACGGGCACCGGGCCGGGGCCGAGAAGATGCGCGAGTTCTTGGGGTGGTGCGACGACCTCGGCATCCGTGTCGTCACCATCTATCTGCTGTCGACCGACAACCTCACCGGTCGTTCGGAGGAGGAGCTCGGCCCGCTGTTCGAGATCATCGCCGACCTCGCCGACGATCTCTCCCGCGCCGCCGACTGGCGCATCCAGCACGTCGGCACCCACGATGGGCTGCCCGAACCGCTCGTGGCCGCCCTGCACGCTGCCGAGGATCGCACGGCGGGCAACGCCGGCCTGCACGTCAACCTCGCCGTCGGCTACGGCGGGCGCCGGGAGATCGCGGACGCCATGCGCAGCATCGTGCGCGACCACGGCGACAAGGGCGGCAGCGTCGAGGAGCTCGCCGGCATCCTGACGCCCGAGCTCATCGGCGAGCACCTCTACACGCAGGGGCAGCCGGATCCGGACCTCATCATCCGCACCTCGGGGGAGCAGCGGCTCTCGGACTTCATGCTCTGGCAGTCGGCGCACAGCGAGTTCTACTTCGTGGAGGCGCTCGGGCCGGATCTGCGCGAGGTCGACTTCCTGCGGGCTCTTCGCGCCTACGCCACGCGGCATCGCCGCTTCGGACAGTGAGGGGCAGCGTGCAGCTGAGCATCGACGACTACGCCGCCCGGTTCCACGAGGAGCCTGGCTACCTCGACTTCGCCGCCGTCGGCCCGATCGGCGACACCGTGCGCGGCGAGACGGATGCCTTCCAGTCGCTGCTCGCGGGGGGTCGCTTCGGCTCGCTCGCGCCGATGTTCGAGCAGCACGACCGGGTGCGGTCTGCGGTGTCCGCGCTCACCGGCTTCCGCGCCGAGCAGATCGCGTTCCAGGCGAACACGAGCCAGGGGCTCATGCACGCGCTCTTCGGTCTGACGGGGGGCGTCGCGCTCTCGCCCGCCGAGTTCCCCTCGCTCACCTTCGCGGCGGTGCGGGCGCAGCAGGCGCTCGGGGTGGTCGCGCCGCAGTGGCTCGACACCGACCACGGGCACGTGACGCCCGGCAACATCCGCGATCAGCTGACGCCGGCCACGGTCGCGGTCGCGGTGAGTCTCGTCGACTTCCGCACGGGGCATCTCGTCGACCTCGAGGGCATCAGGCAGGTGATCGGCGACCGGCTGCTGATCGTCGACGCGATCCAGGGCTTCGGGGTCGTGGATGCGCCGTACGGTGTCGCGGATGTCGTGGCGACGGGCGGTCAGAAGTGGGTGCGATCCGGCTGGGGCACGGGGTTCCTGGCGCTCTCCGATCGTGCGCTCGAGCATCTGACGCCGGTCTGGTCGGGGTTCACCGGCACGGCGGATGACGGTCTGCCGCTCGACGGGGTGCTGTCGCCCGCGGGGGACGCGCGCGCCTACTCGGTGTCGAATCCGGATCCGCTCGCGATGGCGCGGTTCGCCGCCGCCCTCGAGGAGCTCGCGGAGGTCGGGGTGCCGCAGGTGAACGCGGCGCTCGCGCGGCGGGTGAGCGAGGTCATCGACATCGCCGACGAGTTCGCCCTTCCGGTCGTGTCGCCGCGCGCCGAGAACCAGCGCGCCGGCATCGTCGTGATCGAGCCGGATGCCGACCAGCTCACGGCGCTCGCCGCGGCGCTGCACAACCACGGGGTGAGCGCGACCGTGCGGGGCGGCAGGGTGCGGCTGGCGCCGCACGTGTCGACGGATGCCGAGTCGTTCGCGATGCTGCGCGCGGCCCTGCTCTCCTTTGCGACCGCCTCCGCGCAGCTGCGCTGAGCTCACCCCCCTCTCGCTGAGTGGTCGGTTTCTGGTCTCATTCGGGCCGAATGAGACCAGAAACCGACCACTCAGCGATCAGGGCTCAGAGTTCACCTGTCGGTAACAGTGCGGCGCGTGTCGTGGCGCGCCGATGTCGGACCCCGGGCTTAGCGTCAGGACATCGGGCACCGTGCCCGGTCGGAGCGGCCACATAAGTTCGCATCCGCTGAGCCCCTGGCCGATCCGCGACAGGATCCGGGTGGCATCTCACCCGGGGATGGAGTGGGAGTGCCCGCGCTCAACAAGCCCCAGCAGCAGACCACGACCGGAGCAGTTCGGGATCAGAAGCAGGGGGAGCGCACCTACGTGCTCGACACCTCCGTGCTGCTGGCGGACCCGCGCTCCATCTACCGGTTCGCCGAGCACTCCGTCGTGCTGCCGGTGGTCGTGGTCACCGAACTCGAGGCGAAGCGCCACGACCCGGAGATCGGCTACTTCGCCCGGCAGTCGCTGCGCATCCTCGACGACCTGCGGGTCGAGCACGAGCGGCTCGACTTCCCGATCGCCGTCGGCGACGCGGGTGGCAGCCTGCGCGTCGAGCTCAACCACTCCAACATGTCGGTGCTGCCGTCCGGACTGCAGCTCGGCGACAACGACTCGCGCACCCTCGCGGTCGCCATGAACCTCGCGAACGACGGCCTGGATGTCGTGGTCGTCTCCAAGGACCTTCCGCTGCGCGTCAAGGCGGCATCCATCGGCCTCGCCGCCGAGGAGTACCGCGCCGAGCTCGCCGTCGACTCCGGATGGACGGGTGTCGCCGAGCTCGAGATCTCGGCCGAGCAGATGGCCGAGCTCTACGACGCGGAGAAGCTGGTGTCGCGGCAGGTGCAGGAGCTGCCGGTCAACACGAGCCTCGTCATCCATTCCGAGCGGGGATCGGCGCTCGGCCGCGTGACCGGCCGCGGCGAGCTGAGGCTCGTGCGCGGTGACCGCGACGTGTTCGGCCTGCACGGCCGCAGTGCCGAGCAGCGCCTCGCGATCGATCTGCTGCTCGATCAGGAGGTCGGGATCGTGTCGCTCGGGGGGCGTGCAGGCACCGGAAAGTCGGCGCTCGCCCTGTGCGCGGGTCTGGAGGCGGTGCTCGAGAAGCAGCAGCACCGCAAGATCATGGTGTTCCGCCCGCTGTACGCGGTCGGCGGCCAGGAGCTCGGCTACCTGCCGGGTGACAAGGACGAGAAGATGAGCCCCTGGGGGCAGGCGGTGTTCGACACCCTCGGCGCGCTGGTCTCCGACAACGTGCTGGAGGAGGTGGTCGAGCGCGGCATCCTCGAGGTGCTGCCGCTCACCCACATCCGGGGCCGTTCGCTGCACGACGCCTTCGTGATCGTCGACGAGGCGCAGTCGCTCGAGCGCAATGTGCTGCTGACGGTGCTCAGCCGCATCGGTCAGAACTCGCGGGTCGTGCTCACCCACGACGTCGCGCAGCGGGACAACCTGCGGGTCGGGCGGCACGACGGGGTGGCATCCGTCATCGAGACGCTCAAGGGCAACGCCCTCTTCGGGCACATCACCCTCACCCGCAGCGAGCGCTCCGCGATCGCGGCGCTCGTGACCGAGCTGCTGGAGTCGAACGAGCTGGCGTGAGTTCTCGTCAAACGCTGCAGCGTTTGACCCTCCGCGCCCGTCATCGCAGGCGCAGGTGGCTAAACGCTGCAGCGTTTGACGTCGGATGAGGCGAGCGGAGATCATCCTCGGGGAGGATGGGCGGCTATCTCTATATAGCTAGATTTGAGTCATGGAACCGCTCAGCCGACTCACCCCCGCCACCGGGGACGTGCTCGCGGCGCTGCTCGACGCGGGGGAGCCCATCTGGGGCCTGCGTCTCGTGGGCGTCACCCGCCGCCCCGCGGGCAGCGTCTACCCGATCCTGGAACGACTCGAGAGGGCCGGATGGGTCACCTCCACCTGGGAGGACGACCCCGGTCGCACCGGCCCACGCCGCCGGCTCTACGAGCTGAGCGCCGACGGGGCGGTCGCGGCACGCGCGGCGGTGGCGCGCCTGCGCGCGGCGCAGCGCCCCGCATCCGCGTCGGCCGCACGCGCGGCGGGAGCCCTCTCATGATCGCCGCGGCTGCCGTGCGGGTGATCGCCGCGACCCTTCCGGCGGGGGTGCGCGAGCGCTACCGCGAGGAGTGGCTCGCGGATGTCGCGGGCGCCTCGGCCGCGCGCGTCGCGCCCGGCGCGGTCGTGATGGGCGCGCTCGGCGTCGCCGTGCACATCGACCGCGACAACCCCGCGGTCGCCGGCATTCCGGTGCGCCGTCTCCTGTTCCGTCGGCTGCGGGTCGCGCTCGCAGCCCTCGGGGCGACCCTGCTGATCCTGCTGATGAGCATGTGGTGGGGCGTCTGGACGAACGTCGACTCGCGGGGGCTCCCCCCGCTCGCGACTCTCTCCTGGCTCGGTCGGGGGATCGTCGCGGCGGCGGTGTTCGGCGGTCTCGTGGCGCTCCTCGCGTTCGGCGGGGCGCTGCGGGCGCTGCTCCGGATGCGGCGGGGCCGGCCGTGGCGTGCCGTGGACACCGCGGTTGCGGTCACGCTGCCCCTCGCCGTCGCCGCGACGGTGTTGGCCCCCGTCGTGAGCGTGCCGCTGCTGTTCGGCGGCGCGATCGCCCTCATCGTCGTGCTCACGACGGAGGACCCGCGCGAACAGGGTCGCCCGCTGGGACGCGGGTCCGCGCTGCTGCTCGCGACGCTCTCGGGCCTCGGCATCCTGGCGATGCTCGCGGGCAGCCTGCTGCACACCTACGTCTGGAACCCGGTCGCCCGGATGCCGGGCATGACCCTCGACGAGATCTACGCGGGACTCGCGGCGGCGGGCGAGCTGCCGAGCCCGGCGCTGCCGATCGCCTGGGCTTTGCTCTGGTGCCTGGTGGTGCTCGCGCTCATCGTGTGCGCCGCCCTGCCGCAGCCGCGCATCCGTCGCCTGATGACGGCTCGGCGTCTCGCGGGGTTCGGCATCCTCGGCATCGCCGTGGTCGCGGGAGGCTCGTGGTTCGTCGGCTTCGGGATGGGGATGGGGATGGCCGACGCGTTCATGACGAGCGGCGGCGATGCGGCGGCATCCGGCCCGATGCTCACGATGGTCGGCATCCTCTTCGCGCTCGCCGCACTGCTGATCGGGCTGCTGCCCTCCCGCATCCGTCCCTCTGCCCTGTCGAAAATGCAGGAGAACTGAGCTCGCGGCATCCGTCCACCCCTGCAAACACACCGCCGCCCGCCGAAACCTCCTGCATTTTCGACACAGGCACGGGGGTCGGCGGGCAGCGGATGCGGCGGCGCCGGCGCGGCGGGCTCAGCCCGGGTGGGTCATCGAGAGCACGTCGAGCGCCGCATCGAGCTGCTCGAGGGTCAGCTCGCCCCGCTCCACGAAGCCGAGGTCGATCGTGGCCTCGCGCACCGTGATGCCCTTCGCAACGGCGTGCTTGGCGATCTTGGCCGCGTTCTCGTATCCGATGAACTTGTTGAGCGGCGTGACGATCGAGGGCGACATCCCGGCGAGGGCCGCCGCGCGCTCGAGGTTGGCCTCGAGCCCGTCGATGGTCTTGTCGGCGAGCACGCGCGTGGAGTTGGCGAGCAGCCGGATCGACTCGAGCAGGGCCGTGCCCATCACTGGGATCGCCACGTTCAGCTCGAAACTGCCGGTGGCACCCGCCCAGGCGACGGTCGCGTCGTTGCCGATCACGCGGGCGCCGACCATGATCACGGCCTCCGGCACGACCGGGTTGACCTTGCCGGGCATGATCGAGGAACCCGGCTGCAGGTCGGGGATGTGCAGCTCGCCGAGGCCGGTGTTGGGGCCCGAGCCCATCCAGCGCAGGTCGTTGCAGATCTTGGTGAGCGACACCGCGATCACCCGCAGGGCACCGGATGCCTCCACGAGCCCGTCACGGTTGGCCTGCGCCTCGAAGTGGTCCTCGGCTTCGGTGATCGGCAGACCGGATGCCGCAGCCAGCTCCGCGATGACCTTCTGCGGGAAGCCTGTCGGCGTGTTGATGCCGGTGCCGACGGCCGTGCCGCCGAGCGGCACCTCGGCCACCCGGGGAAGCGCCGCCTCGACGCGTTCGATGCCGAGCCGCACCTGGCGCGCGTAGCCGCCGAACTCCTGACCGAGGGTCACGGGGGTGGCATCCATCAGGTGGGTGCGGCCGGGCTTCACGGCCTCCTTCCAGAGCACCGCCTTCTTCTCGAGCGACACGGCGAGGTGCTCGAGCGCCGGCACGAGGTCGCCGATGAGCGCGCCCGTCACGGCGACGTGCACCGAGGTGGGGAACACGTCGTTGGAGGATTGCGAGGCGTTGACGTGGTCGTTGGGGTGCACGGGCGCGCCGAGTTTCGCCGTGGCGAGGCTCGCGAGCACCTCGTTCATGTTCATGTTCGAGCTCGTGCCGGAGCCGGTCTGGTAGGTGTCGACCGGGAACTGGTCGTGGTGGGCGCCGGAGATCAGCTCGTCCGCGGCGGCGACGATGGCATCCGCGATGGCGCCGTCGAGCACGCCGAGCTCCTTGTTGACGATCGCGGCGGAGCGCTTGATGCGGGCGAGCGCCACGATCTGCGCGGGCTCGAGGCCGGTTCCCGAGATGGGGAAGTTCTCGACGGCGCGCTGGGTCTGGGCACTGTAGAGCGCCGAGACCGGCACCCTCACCTCGCCCATCGTGTCGTGTTCGATGCGGTAGTCGGCGTCGGTGCCCATGGGTGTGCCTTTCGGTGCGTTCCGGGTGCGGGTCTAGGAGTCGTCGCCGACGTCGCCGATGACGACGGCGGGCACGGCGGTGCCTTCGAGGAGCTTGTAGTTGGCGCCCACGACCGCGAGCCTGCCCTCGGCGATCGCGTCGGTGATGAGCTCGGAGCGTGCGACGAGGTCGGCCACGGTGCGTCGCAGGTGGGTGAGGCCGACATCCTCTGGGTCACGGCTCGCCGCGGCACGCACCGAGGGGCGGATGGAGGCGATGAGACCTGCGATGTGCGGCGGCAGCGGTCGCGCGTCGGGCGCGTCGAGATCGATGGCTGCCCGCACCGCGCCGCACGCATCGTGGGCGAGCACGACGATGAGCGGCACCTGGAGCACGGCGACGGCGTACTCGAGGGAGCCGATCACCGAGTCGGAGATCACCTGACCGGCGTTGCGCACCACGAAGAGGTCGCCGAGCCCCTTGTCGAAGATGATCTCCGCTGCAAGGCGCGAGTCGCTGCACCCGAACAGCGCGGCGTGCGGCGCCTGAGTGGTCGCGAGCTCCTCACGGCGCTCGACGTCTTGGCGCGGATGGGCGGGCGTGCCCGCGACGAAGCGCTCGTTCCCACGTCGCATCTCCCGCCAGACGTCGGCGGGCGTTCGGCGTGTGGTGGTGGTCATGTGAGCCCCTTCGCGACGGCGCTGGCGAGTTGTTCGAATGCCGTCTCGTCGGCGGTTCCGGCGAGCACGATCGTGGTGGTGCCGGAGACGGTCACGAGCGCGTACGCGACATTTCCCGGGTCGTCCACGTCTCGACGGTCGTAGATCGTCCAGTCGGAACCACCGATCCGGACTGTCGCGCCCGACTTCGCGCCGCGCACCTGGGCGCTGATCCAGCTCGGATTGGCGTCCTGGGTCTGCACGAGCGCGATGTACTGGTCGTTCGGGGTCACGAGCCCGATACGCCACGACGCGACGTCGCCCGAGTTGTCGAGCCAGGCGCGGTTGGCCTGCCAGCTGTCCGGTAGCTCGGGGGCGACGAGAGCGTTGTCGAAGGAGGATTGCGCCGCGGCGGTCTCTGCCCGGAAGTCGACCGGATCGATGCGTGAACCGGTGTCGACGAGACCCACGGTCCAGACGATGGCGATGGCGGCCAACGCGGAGACGACGGTCGCGATCGCGAGGTTGAGCACGGTCTGGTTGCTGCGTCGCCTGGCGCTCGAAGCCGACTTGCGTTCGGCCGTCTCCTGGGGCGTCTCGGCACGACCGAGCTCGGCGACGATGGGGCGCCCGGACTCGTCGACCCCGCTCGAGCGTGGGCTCATGATTCCTCGGCCACGGCGCGAGCCGCGTCGAGGCGTTCCTTCGCTCCCACGAGCCACTCTTCGCAACGTCGCGCGAGGGCCTCACCGCGCTCCCACAGCGCGAGGGACTCCTCCAGGGTTGCGGCACCCTGTTCGAGCTTCGACACCACCAGCACGAGTTCGTCGCGTGCCTCCTCGTAGCTGAGGGCTGCGACGTCTGCGGGGGTGGCGTCGGTCATGGCATCCAGTCTAGGACGTCTTGCCGCTTCGCCCCCCGGCTGTGCTGCTGATCGCCGCCGCGATCCGTTCCGCATCGATCCGCAGTTCGCGGAACATGCCGCTGATCGGGTTGGTGTATCCGGTGAAGTGGAGGCCGGGCGCACCGGGTGAGGTCCGTGGTCCGTGAATGCGGGGCAGCCCGCGCGCATCGAGTACGCCGAGCTCGCCGACGAGCGGTTCGAGCCCGCGGCGATATCCGGTGGCGGCGATGATCGCGTCGGGGGTCAACCGCGAGCCGTCGGCGAGCACCACGGCACCGTCCTCATCGAACGACTCCACGGCGGCGACCGGCTCGATCCGCCGCGCCTGCACGCCGGCGATCAGGCCGACATCCTGCAGGGGAACGGAGCCCTCGAGCACCCGGGAGTAGAGCCCGGTCGTCGGTCGGGGGAGGCCGTAGGCCGACAGATCGGGCACCTCGAGGCGGGAGGTGATGGCGGCGATGCGGTCGACCAGACGCACCGGGAGGCGCCGCACGAGGATGCCGGTGCCCTGCGCGGGCCAGCCGAGGTTGGAGCGCCGCACGATGTGCGGGGGAGTGCGGATCGCGAGCCGCACTCGGGAGGCGCCGCCCTCGGTGAGGTCGACCGCGATCTCCGCACCGGTGTTCCCGGCTCCGACCACGAGCACGTCCGCGCCGCGGAACGGGGCTGCGTTCCGGTAGTTCGAGGCGTGCACGAGCTTGCCCCGGAAGCGCTCGACGCCCGGCCATTTCGGGGGCACAGGGGTGTGGTTGTAGCCCGTGGCGACGACCACGGTCGGCGCGCGGAACTGCTCGCCCGAGGCGGTCTCGACGCGCCAGCCGCCGTCATCCGCCCGGGTGACGCGGGTGACCGCGACGCCCGTGCGCACCTCGATCCGGTGGTGCGCGGCGTACTGCTCCAGATACGCGACGACATCCGCGCGGGCCACCCAGCGGCCGAAGCGGCGGGGGATCGGGAGCCCCGGCAGCCCCGACCAGCGACGCGTCGTGTGCAGGTGCAGGCGCTCGTAGTGGCGCCGCCAGGAGGCGCCCACGTCATCCGCGCGTTCCAGTACGAGGGCGGGGATGCCGCGTCGTCTGAGCGAGGCGGCGACGGCGAGGCCCGCGGGCCCGACGCCGATGACGAGCACGGAAGAAGACGGCATGCCCCTTCTTATCGCATCGGGCCCCCGCGGTCAGCGGGCGCTCGCCGGGCGGTGCGCGGGATGCGCATCGGGGGATGTCCGGATGCCGACCTCCGCGCGGCTCGGGGGAGACCCGGAGAGCACCCCGGGATCGCGCCGGAAGGCTCTTGAAAGACCGCGTGCGCTGGTGAGGTGAGTGCATGCACACTCCTCGCGCTCGTCGGTCCTCGACGCTGTGGGCGGCCCGCTGGGCCGTCGTTCTGTCGGTTCCCCTCGTCGGTGCCGCTGTGCTCATCGCGACCGCCGTTCCGCGCGAGCCGCTCGTGCTCGTGGCGACCGCCGCGCTCGCGCTCGGGTCGGCGCCCGTGTGGGCCTCGGCGCTCAACCAGCTCGCGCTCGCCGTGCGCGCGGTGGCGCGCCCTCGCATCCGTGCCGACCGGATCCAGGGGCCGGACGCCCGCCGCATCGCGGTGGTCATGTGCGTCGCCGACGACTTCGACGCGGAGCGGGCCCGGGACTGTCTGCGGCAGGACGTGCCCGTCGAGTTCCTGCTGCTCGACGACTCCGCCACGGCGGCTGGGCGTGCCGCGGTCGATCGCTTCGCGGCCAGGCACCCCACCCGTGTCGTCCGACGTGCCGACCGGACCGGTTTCAAGGGCGGCAACCTCAGCCACGCGCTCGCGGTGGCCCCCGACGCGCCCGGCCTCTGGCTGCTCGTCGACAGCGATCAGAGCCTGCCGGTCGATGCAGCGCGCCGCTTGCGCGAGCGGATGCTGCCCGGGGTCGCGATCGCCCAGGGCCGCCCCGTGCCGCGCCCCGGCAGCACCTGGTTCGCGCGACTGCTCGAAGGACTCCTCGCGACCCACCTCGACGTCGCTCAGCGAGGACGCAGCGCGCCCTGGTTCCTCGGCCGGGTCGCGATGCTCGATGCGGACGCCGTGCGCGCGGTCGGCGGCGTGCCCGGTCAGGTGATGGAGGACATCGCGCTGACGCTCGAACTCCGGCGCGCGGGATTCCGTGTCGTCGACGTGCCGGAGCTGCGCGGCGAGGAGGAAGCGCCCGTGGACCTGCGGGCCTTCCGGGTGCAGCAGCTCAAGTTCCTCGCGGGCGCGGTGGAGCTGCTGCGCCGTTCCGGAACCCGGATCGCGCGGGCGCCGATCCCGCTCGCCGAACGTCTCGAACTGCTGCTCGGGCACCTGTTGGTGCCCGCCGCCGTGCTGGGCGGTGCGCTGGCGCTGGTCGGGGTGGGGGTGCTCGCGACGCTTCACGCGATGCCCCCGGGGGCCGCGCTCGCCGGCTTGCTCGCGGGGCTCGCACCGTTCGTGCCGGAGCTGACGCGTCTCATCCGGCGGCGTCGGCCCCTCGCCGCGCTCGGCGTGGCAGTGGTGCTTCCGGCCCTCTACGGCACGCTGCTCGTCGCGGCCGTCTCGACCGTGCTCCGCCTGCTCGCGGGCGCGCCCGCCGTCTTCCGGGTCACGCCGAAGGCGGCCTCGACGTCGGGGCTCGCGCTCACGATCACCCGCTACCGCCTGGAGCTGGCGACCGCCGCCCTCGGCCTCGCGCTTCTTCCGCTCGCCCCGGCCTTCGCCCCCCCGCTCGCCGCTCCCGCGGTGGGGAGTCTTGCGTTCGAGCTCGTGCGCGGCTACTCCGCGACGACCTCGAACTCGCCGCGCGCGACGCGCACCCGCATCCGCGCTCCACGGCTCACCTCCGCGGCATCCCGCACGACGGCGTCGCCCGCGCGCACGACGGCGTAGCCGCGGTCGAGCGTGCGCTGCGGCGAGAGGGCGCGCAGCTCGGCGACGAGCCGGTGCACGGAGGTCTGCTCCCGCTCGAGCCGCAGTTGCATGAGCTGCGAGCCGCGGTCGACGAGGCGGATGAGGTCTTCCGCACGGGACTGCACCATGACGCCCGGCTCGGCGAGCACGGGGCGGGTGCGGATGCTGGTGAGCTTGTCGATCTCACCCGTCACGAGAGCCGTGATGCGGCCGGTGATGCGGGCACGCGACTGCGCCACGAGCGCGAACTCCTCGGCGACGTCGGGCACGACGCGCTTGGCGGCATCGGTCGGAGTCGAGGCGCGCAGGTCGGCGACGAGGTCGAGCAGCGGGCTGTCGGCCTCGTGGCCGATCGCCGAGACGAGCGGCGTCTCACAGGCAGCGGCCGCCCGCACGAGCTGCTCGTCGCTGAAGACCAGGAGGTGCTGGAAGTCGCCGCCCCCGCGGGCGACGATGATGACGTCGACCTCGGGGTCGGCGTCGAGCGCCCGGATCGACTCCGTCACCTCGCGCGCGGCTCGGTCGCCCTGAACGGCCGCGTGCCGCACACGGAACGCCACCTGTGGCCAGCGCAACTGGGCGTTGCGCAGCACGTCCTTCTCGGCATCCGAGTCTTTGCCGGTGACGAGTCCGATGCACTGGGGGAGGAACGGCAGCGGCTTCTTGCGAGCGGCGTCGAACAGCCCCTCGGACGCCAGGGTGCGCTTGAGGCGTTCGAGTTGGGCGAGCAGGTCGCCGAGCCCTGCGTGCCGCAACTCGGAGGCCACCATCGAGAGGGTGCCGCCTCGCAGCCAGTAGTCGGGTTTGACCCGCACGATGACCCGGTCGCCCTGCGCGAACTGCTCGGTGAGGCGCTGCAGCGTCGATCCCCACACGGTGAGAGAGACGGTCGCGTCCTGTTCGAGATCTTTGAGCTTGGCGTAGACGGAGCCGCGCGCGACGTTCCACTGGGTGAGTTCGCCCTCGACCCACACCGAGCCGAGCCGGTCGATGTAGTCCTTGATCTTGTGGGACAGGGTCGCGACGGGCCACGGATTCTCGGCGCTCGGCCCCTCGGTCTCGGTCACGCGCCCAGGCTATGCGATGCCGCGGACTCTAGACTCGCAGGATGAGCGGGATCACGAACGGGGTGCTGGGCACCCCCCTCGAGACCCCGCGCATCCCCGCCGTGCGCGGGCGGCTGCGGGACGAGCCCGTCGGTCGGCCCAAGCGCGTGCTGCTCGCGGCCCCACGCGGATACTGCGCCGGCGTCGACCGCGCCGTCGTCGCCGTCGAGCGGGCGATCGAGAACTTCGGTGCACCCGTGTACGTGCGCAAGCAGATCGTGCACAACGTGCACGTCGTCTCGGAGCTCGAACGTCGCGGTGCGATCTTCGTCGACGAGGTCGATGAGGTGCCCACCGGATCCCACCTCGTCTTCAGCGCCCACGGCGTCTCACCCATGGTCGTGCAGGCCGCCGAGAACCGCGAGCTGCTCGCCATCGACGCCACCTGCCCCCTCGTCACCAAGGTGCATCGGGAGGCCACCCGCTTCTCCAAGCAGGGACTGCAGATCCTGCTCATCGGCCACGCCGGCCACGAGGAGGTCGAGGGCACGATGGGGCACGCGCCTGAGCGCACGATCCTCGTGAACAGCCCCGACGATGCCGACCGGATCGAGGTGGACGACCCCGAGAACCTGGTCTGGATCTCGCAGACCACGCTCTCCGTCGACGAGACGATGGAGACCGTGCGACGGCTGCGCGAGCGCTTCCCGAAGCTGCAGGATCCCCCCTCCGACGACATCTGCTACGCCACCCAGAACCGTCAGGTGGCGATCAAGAAGGTCGCACCGGATGCCGACCTCGTCATCGTCGTCGGCTCCGCCAACTCCTCCAACAGCGTGCGCCTCGTCGAGGTGGCGCTCGAGCACGGCGCGAAGGCGGCCCACCGCATCGACTACGCAAGCGAGATCCGCCAGGAGTGGTTCGACGGGGTCGCCACGGTCGGGGTGTCGAGCGGTGCGTCCGTTCCCGAGGTGCTCGTGGAGGAGGTGCTCGCCGACCTCGCGGATGCCGGTTACCGTGATGTCGCAGAGGTTCGCACGGCCGAGGAGGATCTCATGTTCTCACTGCCCAAGGAACTCCGGCGAGACGCATCCGGTGCCACGGATTCCCGGGCGCTGGGGGGACGCGCCCGCGGCTGACGCCCGAGCCGGGCGGTGATCGGCAAGAATCGGCGGGATGGCGAGGAGGCCCGGATGCGCGTGACATTGCTGCCGCGCGAGGCTGCGGCTCGCGTCATCACCCGAGCTCTCGCGACTCTCGC
The DNA here is from genome assembly GCA_003243275.1 of Leifsonia xyli. GTDB lineage: Bacteria > Actinomycetota > Actinomycetes > Actinomycetales > Microbacteriaceae > Homoserinibacter. Next base: position 536,689 of record QFQR01000003.1, read on the forward strand.
CTGGGCGGCCGGGCTGACGATCCTCATCCTCGCGATTCCGGTACTCGTCGAAACCCTCGTGCGCGCCGAGCGTGCCTCGGCGATCCCGCTGCCGCTGGCCATGCTCGTGGTGATCGCCGCGGGCATCGTGGTGGCGCTGAGGTGGATGACGCCGCCGGTGGTGATCGGCTATCTGGTGCTGGGCAGCGTGGCGGCGATCGTCTACGAGGTCGCACTCATCGTCGCCGAACCTGAGCTGCTGGAGCATGAGCTCTTTCTCGTCAACCGCCCGACACTGGCTCTCGTCACGATCGGTGTGGCGTCGTCCTCGATCTTCGGCGCCATCGCCTGGAGCGTGGTCGGGTTCGCCGTCGCGAATGCCGTCGCGGTGACGGTCGCTCTGATCACCGGGACGGCGTTTCGGCCGGGCATCGGGCCGGCCGTGGTGCTGCTCGTGTCGATCGTGCTCAACCTGACGCTCTTCACCATCCAGGCGCGTCAGCGTCGCCGGATCCCGCGGTTCGAGGAGCTCGAGCTCGCCACCCGCCGCCGCGCGGCGAGCGCCGACCTCGCCCGGCGCACGACGGCGATCGTGCACGACACCGTGCTCAACGACTTGGCCGTGGTCATGAACGCACCCGAGGTGCTCGACGAGCGCATCCGCACGCACCTCCTCGAAGATCTCGACACCCTCGAGGGCGGTGCCTGGATGCGCACCACGCAGAAAGTCGCGGCGCTCGACGAGTCGCAGGCGATGATCCGCAACGAGCTCTCGCGCATCGCGAGCGAGTTCCGCTGGCGAGGTCTGACCGTGAACGTCACGGGAGTCACGAACGGTGTCTACATCTTCGACCCGATCGCCGGAGAGGCGTTGATCGGCGCGCTTCGCGCGGTCTTCGAGAACGTGTTGCGCCACTCCGGTGCGTCGAGCGCCAACGTCGAGCTCGTGTACTCGGATTCCGAGGTCATCTTCATGGTGTCCGACGAGGGGGTCGGGTTCGATGTGGACGCCGTCGATCCGAATCGGCTCGGGATCCGCGGCTCGATCGTCGAGCGCATGACGGCGGCCGGTGGCTGGGCGCGCATCTGGTCGTCACCCGGCGCGGGTTCGACGGTGCTGCTGGGCGTTCCCGTGGCCGAGGTGCGCGATCACGGCGAACCGTCCGACCACCAGAAGGCCGACTATGCCGACTAGAGCCTCGAGCGCGCTGCGGCTTGCTGCGCGCGATGTCGACCCGATGAGCTGGTTCACCGGCCCCTACGTGCCGCTCGTGTTCTCGGTGTTCATCGCGCTCTACGGCGGACTCGGCGTGACCCTGACGTGGAACCAGAGCCAGCAGCCGGGGTTGCAACTCGCGGGGGTCGCCCTCTGCGCGGCAGCCTGTCTGGTGCTCCAGGTGCTCACGTCCTTGCGCAACCGCCTCGACTGGCCGCTGGCCGCAGTCGTGGTCGTCATGGGGGGTGCGGGGCTCCTCGTCTCGGCGGTCGGGTTCTCCGAGTCGACGTTCGCGATCGAACCCTGGTGGGCGCCGTTCTGCTTCGCCCTGGCTCTGTCGTCGCTCGCACCGTACCTGGCGACGTGGCACCTGCTCTCCTGGGGGCTGTTGTCCCTCGTCACGATCGTCCCGGCGACCTTCGTGATCATCGCCCCCGCTGTTCCCGACTGGGGCCCGGTATCGCTGTTCCTGCTGATCGCGTATCCGCCGGCCGTCGCGGTCGCGACCACGGCGGCGTTCTCGTCGAGCGTCGTGCAGCAGATGCTGCCGATCGTCGACAACCGATCCCACGAGGTCGTCTCCGAGGTGTTCGAACCCGACCCGGAAGACGAAGACGCCGAGCGTGCGACGCTCGCCCAGTACACGGCCCGTGCAGTGCCGTTCCTGCGGACCATCGCGGAGCGCGGCACGGTGACGGCCAGCGACCGCGCACTTGCGGGAGAGATCGCGAGGTACCTGCGCGACGACCTGGTCTCTCGCACCGACCTCGCCTGGCTCGGCCTCCGCGCCGAGGACACCCGGGTGGTGGTCGTCGACCCGGAGCATCGCGTGCAGTCGATGCGCGCGGGGCAACGTGCCGCCATCCGCGACCTGGTGCGCGCCGTGCTCGACGAACCCTCCACGGATGCCACCACGATCTACATGGAGCTGCGCCCGCAGAGCGACGGATCGACGGCCGTGGCGATGACCCTCGACGCGGATCTGCCCGAGGGGCGGCGGGTGCGTCACATCGCGCCCTACTACTTCAATCTGCGGGGTGCGATGCGCGATGTGAAACTCGGGCGGGATCGCCTCTCGTTCCGAGTGCCCCCGGCCGGATCGCCGAGATGATCGAGGGGCGCGCCGGCCTGTGGCGGCGCACCCCTCGGTGTCGGTGTTCTCGCTGTCAGCGGGAGATCGCGTGCCCCGCCGAGCCGAGCTGGCGAGTGGCCTCCACGACGCGAGCGGCCATCGCCGTCTCGGCGTGCTTGCCCCAGGCGCGCGGGTCGTAGACCTTCTTGTTGCCGACCTCGCCGTCGACCTTGAGCACGCCGTCGTAGTTCTGGAACATCCAGCCGGCGATGTCGCGCGTGTAGGCGTACTGCGTGTCGGTGTCGATGTTCATCTTGATGACGCCGTTGGCGACCGCCTCGGCGATCTCGGCATCCGTCGATCCCGAGCCGCCGTGGAAGACGAGGTCGAGCGGCTTCGCGCCCGTACCGTACTTGGCGGCGATGCCGGCCTGGATCTCGCCCAGCAGCTCGGGACGCAGCTTGACGTTGCCGGGCTTGTAGACGCCGTGCACGTTGCCGAAGGTGAGGGCCGCGATGTAGCGGCCGTTCTCGCCCAGACCGAGGGCCTCGACGGCCTGCTCCACGTCGCCGAGGGTCGTGTAGAGGGCCTCGTTGCTGCCCTCGTGCTGTACGCCGTCCTCTTCGCCGCCGACGACGCCGATCTCGACCTCGAGGATCGAGCGGATGTTGCGCATCCGCGGCAGCAGCTCCTTCGCGATCTCGATGTTCTCCTTCAGCGGCACGGCCGAACCATCCCACATGTGCGACTGGAAGATCGGGTTGCGGCCGGCCTTGACCTCCGCCTCCGACGCCTCGATGAGCGGCATGACGAAGCCCGGCAGCGCGTCCTTCGGGCAGTGGTCGGTGTGGAGGGCGACCGTGATGGGGTAGTTCTTGGCGACCTCGGTGACGAACGCGGCGAAGGCGAGGGCGCCGGAGGCGCGGGCCTTGACGCTCTGGCCTGCGAAGTAGTCGGCCCCACCCGTGGTGACCTGCAGGATGCCGTCGGAGCCCGCTTCGGTGAGGCCCTGGAGCACGGCGTTGATGGTCGAGGAGCTCGACACGTTGATGGCGGGGAAGGCGAAGGCGTTCTGCTTCGCCTGGTCGAGCATCTCGGCGTACTGATCCGGGGTGGCGACGGGCATGGGGATCCTCCTGGACGGATGGGATGGGTCGCTCCGAGTCTAGGGTGTGTCGGATTCCACCCAGTCGAGCGTGCGGTCGACGGCCTGATGCCAGCGGGCGACGCGGCGCTCTCGGGTGGTGGCATCCGTGGTCGGCTCCCAGCGCCGGTCCTCCGCCCACAGCGCGCGCAGCTCGTCGGTGTCCTTCCAGAGCCCGACCGCGAGGCCGGCCGCGTAGGCGGCGCCGAGGGCGGTGGTCTCGACGACCTCCGGCCGCACGACGGGCACGCCGAGCGCATCCGCCTGGAACTGCATGAGCAGTTCGTTGCCGACCATGCCGCCGTCGACGCGGAGCTCGGCGATCGGCGTCGCGAGTTCGGTGTTGGCCACCTGGAACACGTCGACGGTCTGGTACGCGACGGCCTCGAGGCAGGCGCGCGCCAGGTGCGCCTTCGTCGCGAATCTGGTGAGGCCCACGATCGCTCCCCGCGCATCGGGCCGCCAGTAGGGCGCGAAGAGCCCCGCGAAGGCGGGCACGATGTAGACGTCGCCGTTGTCGTCGACGGTCTTGGCGAGTGCCTCGACCTCGGATGCCTCCCGGATGATCCCGAGGTTGTCGCGCAGCCACTGCACGAGCGAGCCGGCGATCGCGACCGAACCCTCGAGCGCGAAACGGGGTGCGTCGTCGCCGAGCCGGTAGGCGACCGTGGTGATGAGCCCTTCCTCGCTGTGCACGATGTCGGTGCCCGTGTTCACGATGAGGAAGTTGCCGGTGCCGTAGGTGTTCTTCGACTCGCCGGCGTCGAAGGCGGCCTGGCCGAAGGTCGCCGCCTGCTGGTCGCCCAGGATTCCGGCGATCGGGGTTTCGCGCAGCAGGCTCCGGGTCTCGGCGTGCCCATAGATCTCCGAGGAGGAGCGGATCTCGGGGAGCATCGCGCGCGGCACCCGGAAGATGCGGCACAGCTCGTCGTCCCAGTCGAGGGTCGCGAGGTCCATGAGCAGGGTGCGGCTCGCGTTGGTGACGTCGGTCGCGTGCACGGAACCGCCCGTGAGGTGCCAGAGCAGCCAGCTGTCGGGGGTGCCGAAGGCCAGCTCGCCGGCCTCGGCGCGTTCGCGTGCGCCGTCGACGTGGTCGAGGATCCAGGCGATCTTCGTGGCGGAGAAGTAGGTGGCGAGCGGCAGGCCTGTCTTCTGCGCGAAGCGCCGGATGCCGCCCTCGGCCGCGAGGGCGTCGACCGCATCCTGCGTGCGGGTGTCCTGCCAGACGATCGCGCGGTGGATGGGCTTGCCGGTGGCGCGATCCCAGACGATCGCGGTCTCCCGCTGGTTGGTGATGCCGACGGCGGCGATGTCGTGCCGGGTGATGGCGGCATCTGCGAGTGCCTCGCCGACGACGTGGCGCGCGTTGCGCCAGATCTCCATCGCGTCGTGCTCGACCCATCCCGGTTTCGGGAAGTGCTGCGCGTGCTCGCGCTGGCCCGAGCTCACGGGGTGCCCGCGGTCGTCGAACACGATCGCTCGCGTGCTCGTGGTCCCCTGGTCGATGGCGAGGATGTGGCGGGGCTCCGTTGCGCTCATGTCGCCAGCGTAGAGGCTGCTTGCGGAGTGAGCGCTCACTCACTTAGGATCGCCCGTGTGGTGATGGCCGAGGAGCTCGCGGAGTCGCGGACGCGCGCCCGCCCGCTCGCCCCCGAGGAGCGACGCGAGGCGATCCTCGACGCCGTGCTTCCGCTGCTGCGCGAGAAGGGCCGGGACGTCACGAGCCGCGAGCTCGCGGAAGCCGCCGGCATCGCGGAGGGCACCGTGTTCCGCGCCTTCGGCGACAAGGAGACGCTGCTCGCCGCCGGGATCGAGAAACTGCTCGACCCGGTGCCGTTCCGCGACGAGCTGCGCCGGATCCCGCACGAGCTCCCCTTCGAAGACAAGATCACCGCCATCGTGGAGGCCCTGCGGCTGCGATTCCGCGAGGTGTTCCGCCTCATGCAGCTCTTCCAGCTGCACGGCCCGCCGCCGCATCGGCACGCCTCGCACGAAGACTGGATCGAGATCGTGCGCGAACTGCTCGAACCCGACCTCGACCGTCTCGCGGTTCCGGTCGACACCGTCGCCTGGTATCTGCGTCTCGTCGCCTTCGGCTCCTCGATCGAGCCGTTCAACCACTTCCGCCCCTTCGACTCCGCCGAGCTCGCGACGGTCGTCGTGCACGGCGTCTCCGCCTGAGAACACCCCACCGAACCCAGCGAAAGAGGCATCCGTGCTCGGCAAACTCCTCGTGCGCCATCTGAAGCCGTACTGGCCGCTGCTCGTCGGCGTCGTGATCTTCCAGCTGGCGCAGTCGATCGCCTCGCTCTACCTGCCCGCCCTCAACGCCGACATCATCGACGACGGCGTGGCCAAGGGCGACACCGGATACATCCTGCGGGTCGGCGGCCTCATGCTGCTCATCACCCTCGGGCAGATCGCCGCAGCCATCCTCGCCGTCTACTTCGGCGCGAAGGCGGCGATGGCGCTCGGTCGCGACCTGCGCGCATCCGTGTTCCGTCGCGTCGGCGAGTTCTCCGAACGCGAGCTCGCGCGTTTCGGCGCCCCCTCGCTCATCACCCGCACCACCAATGACGTGCAGCAGGTTCAGATGCTCGTGCTGATGAGCTGCACGATCCTCGTCTCCACTCCGATCCTCGCCGTCGGCGGCGTCATCTTCGCGCTGCGCGAAGACCTCACGCTCTCGTGGATCATGGTCGTCGCGGTGCCCGTGCTGCTCGCCTCGGTCGGACTCATCATCGTGCGGATGGTTCCCCAGTTCCGCAAGATGCAGACGCGCATCGACAACGTCAACCGCATCCTGCGCGAGCAACTCACCGGCATCCGGGTGATCCGCGCCTTCGTGCGGGAGGATCGCGAACGCGAACGCTTCGCCGTCGCGAACGAGGAGCTCACCGATACCGCGATGCGCGCCGGTCGCCTGTTCGCCCTCATGTTCCCCGTGGTCATGCTCGTGCTCAACGTGTCGAGCGTCGCCGTGCTGTGGTTCGGGGCATTCCGGATCGAAGACCACGGCATGCAGATCGGCTCGCTCATCGCCTTCCTCAGCTACCTCATCCAGATCCTGATGGCCGTCATGATGGCGACCTTCCTCGCGGTGCTGCTGCCGCGCGCCACCGTCTCGGCGGACCGCATCGGCGAGGTGCTCGACACGGAACCATCGGTCGTCGCGCCCGTCGCGCCCGTCACCGAACTCGCGCGCGGCGGCGAAGTCGAGCTGCGGGAGGCCACCTTCGCCTACCCCGGGGCCGAAGCTCCCGTGTTGCGTGAGGTGTCGTTCACCGCGCGACCCGGCAAGATGACCGCGATCATCGGTTCGACCGGGGCGGGGAAGACGACGCTCGTGAATCTGCTGCCGCGTCTGTTCGACGTGACCGGCGGCGCCGTGCTCGTCGACGGCGCCGACGTGCGGGAGCTCGACCCGGAGGTTCTCTGGAGCCGCATCGGCCTCATTCCGCAGAGGCCCTACCTCTTCTCGGGAACCGTCGCCTCGAACCTGCGCTACGGCAACCCCGAGGCGAGCGATGAGGAGCTCTGGGCGGCGCTCGAGATCGCACAGGCGCGCGATTTCGTCGAGGCGATGCCGGAGAAGCTCGAGGCCGCGATCGCCCAGGGAGGCACGAACGTCTCCGGCGGTCAGCGACAACGCTTGGCGATCGCGAGAGCGCTCGTGAAACGGCCCGAGATCTACGTGTTCGACGACTCCTTCTCGGCACTCGACACCGCGACGGATGCGCGCTTGCGTCAGACGCTCGCGCGCGAGGTGGGTGACGCGACGATGATCGTCGTCGCCCAGCGGGTGTCGACCATCCTGCAGGCCGATCAGATCGTCGTGCTCGAGGACGGCGCGGTCGTCGGTCTCGGAACCCATGACGAACTGCTCGCGAGCTCGGCGGAGTACCGCGAGATCGTCGAGAGCCAGCTGAGTGCGGAGGAGGCGGCGTGAGCAATCGTGAGCCCCAGGCATCCTCCCCGGCCCGCTCGATCGCGCCGCCGCGGCGCCCCGGACCCGGCGGAGGCGGACCGTTCGGCGGTGCCGGCATGCCCGCCGAGAAGGCCATGTCCTTCGGCCCCTCCGCCCGGCGCCTCGTCGCTCGGCTGCGTCCCGAGCGCGCCGGAGTCGTGTTCGTGATCCTGCTCGGCACGATCGGCGTGATCCTGAGCGTCATCGGGCCGAAGGTGCTCGGCCAGGCCACCAACCTCATCTTCGAGGGGGTCATCTCCGCCCAGCTGCCCGCGGGCACCACGAAGGCTCAGGTGATCGCGCAGCTCGAAGCGGAGGGCAACACCACCCAGGCCGACATGCTGCGCAACATGGACCTGCGGCCGGGCGAGGGCATCGACTTCGACGCGCTCGCCATCGTTCTCGGCATCGTGTTGCTGCTCTACGTCTTCAGCGCGGTGTTCCTCTGGCTGCAGGGCTACGTGCTCAACGCCATCACCCAGCGCACCGTGCTGCGGCTGCGGCGCGACGTCGAGGACAAGATCCACCGGCTGCCGCTCACCTACTTCGACCGGATGCCGCGGGGCGAGCTGCTGAGCCGGGTCACCAACGACATCGACAACATCTCGCAGAGCCTCCAACAGACTCTGTCGCAGCTGCTCACCTCGCTGCTCACCGTGATCGGCGTCGTCGTGATGATGTTCCTGATCTCGCCCGTGCTCGCCCTCATCGCGCTCGTCGCCATCCCGGTGACCCTCGTCATCACGGTGCTCGTCGCGAAACGCTCGCAGAAGCTGTTCGTGGCGCAGTGGACGCACACCGGTACCCTCAACGCGCAGATCGAGGAGGGCTACACCGGTCACTCGCTCGTGAAGGTCTTCGGCCGTCACCGCGAGGTGCAGGCGCGCTTCGACCAGAAGAACGAGGAACTGTTCCAGGCGAGCTTCGGTGCGCAGTTCATCAGCGGCATCATCATGCCCGCGACGATGTTCGTCGGAAACCTCGTCTACGTCGCGGTCGCGGTCGTCGGCGGGCTGTTCGTCGCGAACGGCACGATGCGGCTCGGCGATGTCCAGGCCTTCATCCAGTACTCGCGGCAGTTCACCCAGCCGCTGTCACAGCTCGGGTCGATGGCCAATCTGCTGCAGTCGGGGGTGGCCTCCTCCGAGCGGGTGTTCGAACTGCTCGATGCCGAGGAGCAGACCGCCGACCCGCAGCCCGCGGAGACGCCGTCGGGTGCGACCGGGCGCCTGGCGTTCGAGAAGGTGTCCTTCTCCTACGACCCGGAGAAGCCACTCATCCACGAGCTCTCTCTCGTCGCGGAACCCGGCCAGACGGTCGCGATCGTCGGCCCGACGGGGGCAGGCAAGACGACGCTCGTGAACCTCATCATGCGCTTCTACGACCCCGATGCCGGACGCATCACACTCGACGGCGTCGACACGACCCGGATGACGCGCGACGACCTGCGCGGCCGCACCGGTATGGTGCTGCAGGACACCTGGCTGTTCGGCGGAACGATCCGCGACAACATCGCCTACGGGCGGCCGGATGCGAGCGAGACCGAGATCATGGCGGCCGCCACGGCGGCCTACGTCGACCGCTTCGTGCACTCGTTGCCGGACGGCTACGACACGGTGCTCGACGACGAGGGCGGCAACGTCTCGGCCGGCGAGAAGCAGCTCATCACGATCGCGCGGGCCTTCCTCGCGCGGCCCTCGGTGCTCATCCTCGACGAGGCGACCTCCTCGGTCGACACGCGCACCGAGCTGCTCGTGCAGCGGGCCATGAGCGCACTCCGCAAGGACCGGACGTCGTTCGTGATCGCGCACCGACTCTCCACGATCCGCGATGCCGATCTCATCCTCGTGATGGAGGACGGCGCGATCGTCGAGCAGGGCACTCACGACGAACTGCTCACCATGGACGGTGCCTACGCGCGCCTCTACGATGCGCAGTTCGCGGCCCCGATCGACGACGAGGGTGCCGCCGCTGCACCGGTGGCTGCGGTGGTCGGCGCTGGCGCGCCGCCCACCACCGGCGACGTCGTGCGCGAGGCCTTGACCGAGGAGGGCGCCCCGGAGAACGCGGCGGGGTAGCTGGGCCGCGATCCCGAACGGCGGGCTCGCTTAGACGGTCTGTTCCGCGGTGTCCGTTCCGTCCGCGTCGTCTCCCGACTCGAAGCCGGGGTCGACCTCACCGGAGATGAACTCGGCGGGATCGGCTCCGAGCTCATCCAGGAGTGACTCGCCCGCGCCGATTGGGGGCGACTCGACGGTGCGCAGCTTGCGTTCGACGGCGCGGGTGCGCCGACCTGCTTCGCTCACCGTGTTCTGCGCCGTCTGCAGCTGCTTCTCCAGCTTCGACCACACCTGCCCGTACTTCTGGAACTCGTTCTTCGCCGCGGCGAGCACCTGCCAGACCTCCGAGCTGCGCTTCTCGATGGCGAGGGTGCGGAAGCCCATCTGCAGGCTGTTCAGCAGCGACATCAGCGTGGTCGGGCCCGTGATCAGGATCCGGTGCTCCGTCTGGAGCCGGCTGGCGAGACCGGGCCGGCGGACGACCTCGGCGAAGAGGCCCTCGGTGGGCAGGTAGAGGATCGCGAAGTCGGTGGTGTGCGGTGGCTCGATGTACTTCTTCGCGATCGTCTTCGCCTGCTCGACGATCGCCCGCTCGACGGCGCGACCGGCCTCGTCGATCGCGGTCTTCTCGCCGGCCTCCTGAGCGTCGAGGAGCCGCTCGTAGTCCTCCTGCGGAAACTTGGAGTCGATGGGGAGGAAGACCGGCGAACCGCCCTCCTCGCGCCCCGGCATCTTCACCGCGAACTCGACCCGCTCGGCGCTCCCCGGGCGCACGGCGGCGTTCTCCTCGTACTGGTCGGGGGTGAGGATGTCCTCGAGCTGACGCGAGAGCTGCACCTCGCCCCAGCCGCCGCGGTTCTTCACGTTCGTCAGCACGCGCTTGAGTCCGCCGACGTCGGAGGCGAGCGACTGCATCTCGCCGAGGCCCTTCTGCACCTCCTCGAGCCGCGTGCTCACGAGGGTGAACGACTCGCCCAGACGCTTCTCGAGCGTGCCCTGCAGCTTCTCGTCGACCGTCTCGCGCATCTTCTCGAGCTTGGCTTCGTTGCCCTGGCGCAGCTTCTCGAGCTCCTCGCGCAGCACCGCCTGCAGTTCCAGCTGCTTGTCGTTGTTGGCCTTCGTCAGCGCCTCGATGCGATCGGCGTTCTCCTTGAGCGAGACGGTGAGCGTGGTGCGCAGCTTCTCGTCGACCGTCTCACGCATCTTCTCGAGCCGAGCCTCGTTCTCCTGGCGAAGCGCGGCGAGTTGAACGCCCACAGCCTGGGTGAGCTGCTCGCCGCGCAGACGTGCCGCTTCCGCCTCCGCGAGGAGCCGTTGCGCGACCTCGGCGCGGGAGGCGTCGAGGTCGTGACGCAGCTCGCGATGCGCCACCTGCCGCTCCTCGCGATCGCGCCGCAGCAACTCACCCAACTCGCTGCGCTGGGCGCTCAGGTCTTGCCGCAGCTCCCCGCCCGCGGCGGATGCTCCTCCCGCGCCTCGGCGTGCGAGCACGAGCACGAGCACGAGCACGACGAGCGTCAGCACGAGGTTGCCGAGCAGCAAGGCGAGGAGCAGCGGGTCCATGCCGCAAGTGTTGCAGCGACCCCCGACATCCCCACGGCGACCGGCCGCGCCATCCGTCCCGTGCCACCCCCTCGCTGAGGGCGAAAATGCAGGAGAACCCGCGTGTGTCGCGCCCGTCGTCCCGCCTGGTGCGGGACGGATGCCCAGAATCTCCTGCATTTTCGACCTGCGTGAACAAGCCAACACATCTCGAAAATGTTAACGAAATGTCTGCGAGTACCCTCCTGAACATGGCTGCTGAGATCCTCGACCACTGGGTGGGCGGTGCCGTCTTCACGGGCGCGTCCACCCGCACCGCCCCCGTCTACAACCCCGCCAAGGGCGTCGTGCAGAAGGAGGTGCGCCTCGCCTCCGTCGCGGATGTCGACCACGCGGTCGCCACCGCGAAGGCCGCGTTCCCGGCATGGGGCGGCGCGAGCCTCGCGAAGCGCCAGCAGGTGCTGTTCGCGTTCCGCGAGATCCTCAACCAGCGCAAGGCCGAGGTCGCCGCGATCCTCACCGCTGAGCACGGCAAGGTCACCTCGGATGCGCTCGGCGAGATCGCGCGCGGCCTCGAGGTGGTCGAGTTCGCGTGCGGCATCCCGCACCTCATGAAGGGCGAGTACTCCGAGAACGTGTCGACGGGCGTCGACGTGTACTCGGTGCGCCAGCCGCTCGGTGTGGTGGGTGTCATCAGCCCCTTCAACTTCCCGGCGATGGTGCCGCTCTGGTTCTTCCCCGTCGCGCTCGCCGCGGGTAACACGGTCGTGCTGAAGCCCTCCGAGAAGGACCCGACCGCGGCGATCTGGATGGCCGAGGCGCTCAAGGAGGCGGGCCTCCCCGACGGCGTGTTCAATGTGGTTCACGGCGACAAGGAGTCGGTCGACGCGATCCTCGACCACGCGGATGTCGCATCCGTCTCCTTCGTCGGCTCGACCCCGATCGCGAAGTACGTCTACGAGCGCGGCACCGCGGCGGGCAAGCGCGTGCAGGCGCTCGGTGGTGCGAAGAACCACATGCTCGTGCTGCCGGATGCCGACCTCGACCTGGTCGCCGACTCCGCCGTCAACGCGGGCTTCGGCTCGGCGGGCGAGCGCTGCATGGCGATCTCGGTGCTCGTCGCGGTCGAGCCGGTCGCCGACGAGCTGATCGGCAAGATCCGCGACCGGATGGCGACCCTCACGGTGGGCGACGGCACCCGTGGCTGCGACATGGGCCCGCTCATCACCCGCGAGCACCGCGACAAGGTGGCCGGCTACCTCGACGTGGCGGTGACGGATGGCGCCGAGCTCGTCGTGGACGGGCGCGGCATCGAGGTCGACGGTGACGCCGACGGGTTCTGGCTCGGCCCGACCCTCGTCGACAAGGTGCCCACGACCTCCGCCGTCTACCGGGACGAGATCTTCGGGCCGGTGCTCTCGGTCGTGCGTGTGCAGTCGTACGAGGAGGGCCTCGAGCTCATCAACAGCGGCCGCTACGGCAACGGCACAGCGATCTTCACCAACGACGGCGGCGCGGCGCGCCGCTTCCAGCGCGAGGTGCAGGTGGGCATGGTCGGCATCAACGTGCCGATCCCGGTGCCCGTGGGCTACTACTCCTTCGGCGGCTGGAAGGATTCGCTCTTCGGCGACACGAAGGCGTACGGCCCCGACGCGATCCACTTCTTCACGCGCCAGAAGGCGGTCACCTCACGCTGGCTCGACCCCTCCCACGGCGGCATCAACCTGGGCTTCCCCCAGAACGGCTGACTCTGGTGGGGCGCTCGTAGCTCCAGCTCGCATCTCGGCGCCCCGGAAACATCCGGGGCGCCGAGTGGTTTTCCGGGGCGCCGAGCGCGCGCGGGAGCGCGGGCCGGGCGGGCCGGGCGTGAGGGGGTGGCGACTCAGGAGGCGACGGCGACGGCCGGCGGCACCGTCGAGGCGATGCGGATGCCGGCCAGCTCGGCGAGTTCGGGCAGGTCGATCGCGCCGTAGCGGTCGGCCGCGTCGATGATGATGGCCGCGCAGGCCTCGGCGTCGGCGACGGCGTCGTGGTGGGGGAAGTCGGCGAAGCCGGCCGCCTGCGCCACCATCGGCAGCCGGTACGACTCGAGCGTGTAGGTCTTGCGCGCGAGCTGCAGGCTGCACAGGTAGGAGTACGCCGGGATGGCGAGGCCGGTGGCCGCGCACGCCGACTTGATGACGCCCATGTCGAATCCGGCGTTGTGGGCGACGAGCGTGTCGGTGCCGGCGAACTGGAGAAGATCGGGAAGCTGCTCGACCCATCCGAGCGCTCCGACGACATCGCCGGCCCGGATGCCGTGGATGCGGGTGTTCCACTCGACGAAGTGGTCGTGACCGGCGGGCGGCTGGATCAGCCAGCCGATGCGGTCGACGATCTGACCGTCGCGCACCTTCACGAGACCGACCGAGCAGGCGCTCGCGCTGGACCCGTTGGCGGTCTCGAAGTCGATCGCGGTGAAGTCCAGTGGCACATCCCGACTCTCGCACGGGGCACCGACACCGGGCCGGGGGCGCGCCGGATGCGGGTGAACGACAGGCCCGTCGCCGGATGACTCCGACGACGGGCCCGATGGTGGATGCGTTCGCCCGCGCTCGTGCGGCACGGCTCAGAACAGCCGCGCCCGCACGGCATAGCGCTCGCGCTCGATCTGCTCGCGCGCGAGGTTCCGCTCCCGCGCGAGCAGCGCCCGCTCGTAGGCGTTCGCGAGCCGCTCGTGGCGCGCCGACTCGCGGCGGGACCGGCGGCCCCAGCGGATGAGCGCGACACCGAGGTGCAGCGCGGTCCGATCGAGCAGGCTGAGCCGACGCGCGGGGCGTGCCGCGGGAGGCGGCGGGAGCGGTGGGGCGTGGTTCTGACGCGTGGTGGGCGTCACGGTGGTGTTCATGGTGGAGTCCTCAGGGTGGTGGTGTCGGGGGCACCGGGTACGGCGCTCCCGAGGGATGCCGCTCGTGGCGGCGCGGGATCGACCACCACCGCGGCGCGGTGGGGTCGTGGACGGGACGTGACCCGGGGATGCGAGCATCCGAGGGTCGGGCTTCGAGAGCGTCGCCACCGTCTGAGACGGCGGCTCAGAAACGCTTAGCCTTCCCGGACGATGAGGACGCCGACGAAGCCGGCGCGGTAGGCGATCATGCGATCGCGCGGGGTGAACGGTGTGTTCATTGCCGACTCCTTTCGGTATCCGGGTGGTGCCGTATCTCGGCACAGCCCTCGAACATACCCATCCGGCGCGCGTCGGCGCAAGCATCCCGGGCGTGTCGCGCCCGCCGCTCTCTGCCCGCCGCTCTCCGTTCGGGAGGACGACACGCCGCATCCGTGCCGGCCCGGCATCCGCTACGGCGCGTCGTCCTCCCGAACGAAGGCCGTACCCCGCAGGGAGGCACGACCCTGTGGCGCCCGCGACCCGGAGGGCGAGTCGTTGACAGGTCTCTCGCGGCGGCACCGGTGCCGGATCGGACCCTCAGCGCGTGACCGTCACGTCCGGTCCGGTGAGCGGCTCAGTAGTCGGGATGGATGACGTCGGGTTCGGGGAACGCCTCCGGCGCACGTCGCTCGATCGGCTTGTCGATCTCGACGTCCACGAGGACCACCGCGCGCGAGATGAAGTTCATGACCCGGGTGATCAATCCGAGTCGCGTGTCGACGACGATGGTCCCGCGCATCGACGGGTCGGCTCCGTGCTCGATGGTGATGAGGATGGAGTGCTGCCCGATCCGTTGAACGAGGACCGGTCGATAGTGGGTGGGGCGCTCGCCCCAGACGAGAAGCCGCTCGGGAAAGGCAAGCACGACCGGCCCCAGCGACCCCTCCGACAGATCGCTGACGCGGCGCGGCTTCTCGTTGCCGAGCGTCGCCATCCCGTCGCGCACCTCATAGGTGGTGCCGTTCTCCGATGACAGGAACCACGATCGAGCGGGCCGGTCGACCTCGACGTGCCACTGCGTGACGCGATCGCCATCCTGGGTGAGACCGCGCGCATGAAATCTCTTGGCGGTCAGCAGCGGTCTGAGCTCATCGAGAACACCGCGCGCGTGCTCGATGCTCAGCGCCCGGTCGAAGATCATCGGTGCTTCCTCGCTTCGTTGGTCGTCTCGCATCGCGTACCGGTGTTGCGCTCCGTGAGAGGAGCGTGGAGCGGAACGCATCCGTCATGCCCCCGATACGATTGTGTCTTGTGGCACTCACGATCGGGATTGCTTGTCGTTGACACACATTGCGGCGATTGCCGCTGGTCTGATCGTCCGGTTCCATCGTCGTCAGCGACACGGTCGCCGCACGTTCGTCTCCACTCTGATCGCGTTTGAATTCGTGACGAGCATGACGGCAAGTACCGCCACGACGCGACGTACCGTGCCTCGACGCAGAGCATCGGCGACGGATAGGGGTCCTACCGATCCGCAGAGATACGCTGACCCACATGCAATGCATGTGAGCCGCTTCCTTCCTCTGTTCATGCGCCACCGACGGCGCGTTCGAAAGGCTCACCCATGCAAGAAGTTTCTCCGCTCGGGTCTGCTGAAGGTCTTGGTGACTCTTCCGGTTAGGCCGCGGACGCGGCCCGTGTGGTCATGATGGCTTCGAATTCG
>QFQR01000042.1 GCA_003243275.1 Leifsonia xyli
TCCGGGATCCATTCAGCGCTCTCCATCCGCCATGGCGCAGAATGGATCCTGACTTTCGTCAGGATGACGGCGGAGGGGGCGGTTTCGAGCAGTTGTGGACGACTACGCGCACAACGCCATCGTTCGAAAGCGGCCATTCTTGTTTCCGTCACCCCAGCGAAAGCTGGGGTCTCAGGCGGTGGCGAGATAGGCTTGGACAAGCCACGCCCGACCGTTTCGCATCGCCGCCTGAGATGCCAGCATTCGCTGGCATGACAGTTGAAACGACCACTTGGAGACGTTCAGGCAACTCTGACCTCACGCCGTTAGCTGACAGATGCTGCGCTCCTTTGTTTCAGCATTTTTCTAGCGCGATCGACTTCGCGCCTTACTGCGGCAACATTCAATCGGTCGTGATCAAGAGGGTAAAATATAAAGCTAACTGCGCCCTTCTGGTCATCGTTTAGTTGGCAATAAGCCTTCCTATATAGGCGACGGCTGAGGGCATCGAAGCCAATTATATGACCCTCTCCCATAGTTCCGTAGGTGAAAGCCTTCGCTGCATAAATTTTGCTGATATCATCTTTCGAATATAGTGTGATGATACCTAATTTCGTGATTGGAACTAGAAAAATGGCCTGAATCCAATTTTCTCCACCCATCGAAGAATACGTCAATGCCGATATTGTCGATAGCTGGTGTGAGTAGGGCGGCATATCACGGTTTTTGCTTACACAATAATACTGATTCTTCGAGAGAAGACCGGTTGATATGGCGTCGGACAACCGAATCTGATTCAATCCGAAAAAGATAAGACTGGCGACCACCAACCAAGGCAACATGAAAATGAAGATGGTTAAGAATGAAATGCGGCGACGGCTTCTCAATTTTTCATTCCCTCGTGACATGACCATGTCCCCAATCGATATACCTCCTTCCTCTTGAATAGTTGGATTTTCGTTACCTAACTCATCTGGATTGGGAGGCTTCAGACTGATGCCAGTTTCCCGGTTTGGTCGCCTGAAGCTGACAGTCCGCAATCCACCCAAACTGCCATTGAACGGCGCTTGAATTTGTCCACGCCGCCTAGCACTACTTTGGCAGAAGTTTACTGGGACGTCTGATGAGGCAACATCCGCAGTGAGGGCAATGCCCCGGCGGTG
>QFQR01000019.1 GCA_003243275.1 Leifsonia xyli
TCGCTCCAAGATGGCCTGAACAACCCCTTGGAATCACGAGTGCCCCAGTCGCTCAACCCTTTCGGGACGGGCTCTCAGAAACAGCGCAGAGCCGACAAGCAACGCTCGGAGTTCGCCGCGAAGGCCATGCAGAGATCGATCGGCGCGGTCAAAGCGAAGGCCACCTACATTGCACCTGACAGACTCTGGGAGGACGGCCTCATCGAGTTGTTCAACGCTACGCTCCGCGACGAACTTCTCGTCTTTAAGATATTCAATACGTTGGCAGAAGCGACCATCGTCATCGAAATATTGTGACGCCGCTTCAATACGCTGCGCCCACTTGGCTCAATCGGATACAAACCGCCCGCGCCGGAGGTCTTAATCCCCGCCATGGTTGCATGGGGGCGGCTGCACTACCCGGACCAACTATGCCTCCTCGCTAGCGTCGAAGCCAACAGTTCACGAACAATCACCCTGGACCAACCTGCTGGCACGGATCATGAGGACGAGCTCTATTCGGGCTCCTGCGAGAATGCCCTCGGCACGATCAAGGGCACGCTGGCCGGTATGTGGCCGCCGAGCTCGCAACCGGAAGCCGTTCGGAGAACCTGAACAATACGCCCATCAGCCGAAGCCGAGCCGACTGCCGCCAGAACCCTTGGCCCGGCTCGGAGTGAACACTGTCATCCGCTGGCAGGAAATGCGCGGGCCGCGAAGGCGGAGACAAGAGGAGAAGCTCCTAGGCAGCGCCTCGCTCCGGGCATACTCATACTCGGGAGGCCTTCATCTCTCGCGCCGACCAGCAGCTCTCCTTGCAAGCTGAGCCCGGATGCGTTGCCTATGCCGTATTTGGAACGCCTATTTCCCGAAGATGACCGTCCTACTGCCGCTGAGCATCACCCGCCGTTCGAGATGGAGTTTGACGGCGCGGGCGAGCACGCGCGATTCGATATCGCGGCCGATCGCAACGAGATCCTCGGCGGTATCTGCGTGGCTGACCCGGGCGACATCCTGCTCAATGATCGGACCTTCATCGAGGTCGCCGGTGACATAGTGGGCGGTAGCGCCGATCTGTTTGACCCCACGCTCGTACGCCTGATGATAGGGCTTGGCTCCCTTGAAGGCAGGCAGGAACGAGTGATGGATGTTGATGACGCGGCCAGAGAGCTTGCGTGAGAGGTCGTCGGACAGAACCTGCATGTAACGGGCGAGAATGACGGCCTCGGCACCAGTCTCGTCGAGGAGCGCCAGCAGGGCGGCCTCTTGCGCCGGTTTGGTCGCCGGCGTGATCGGCAGATGGACAAAGCGGATGCCCGCCGCCTCGGCGATCGTGCGGGCCTCTTCGTGGTTCGAGACGATGGCGGTTACCTCGGCCTGCAGCCAGCCAACGCGGATCTGGTACAGCAGATGCAGAAGCGCATGGTCGAACTTCGAGACCATAGCGACGATGCACGGTCGGTGGGAAGCGTCGGCAATCCGGAACTCGAGACCGAACCGCGCGACGGCCGGACCAAGCGCCTGTTCCACCGCCTGCCCGGTCAGACGGGCTGGCCCGACAAAGGCGACACGCAGGAAAAAGCGATCTGTACCCCGGTCCCAGTGCTGGTTCGTTTCTATGATGTTGCCATCGAGCTCGGCGATGGTAGTGCCGACGGCGGCGATGATTCCCGGCAGGGGAGCACTGGTGAGCGTGAGGATGAAGGAGCTATCCGACATGTTCAGCACCCCGGCAAGTTGACGGCGAGACCACCGGTCGAAGTCTCTTTGTACTTCACGCTCATATCGAGGCCGGTCTGGCGCATGGTCTCAATACAGGCGTCGAGGGGGACGACATGGATGCCCACGCAGCGCGAGCGAGGCGGCGGCGACGGCCTTGATGGCGCCGAGCCCGTTGCGCTCGATGCACGGTACCTGCACGAGGCCGCGCGCCGGGTCGCAGGTCATGCCGAGATGATGTTCGAGCGCGATCTCGGCGGCGTTCTCGATTTGCGCATTAGAGCCACCCAGCGCGGCACAGAGGCCGGCAGCCGCCATCGCGGCGGCGGAACCAACTTCTCCCTGACAGCCCACCTCGGCGCCGGAGATCGAGGCATTGGTCTTGATGATTCCGCCAACGGCGGCGGCGGTCAGCAGGAAGTCGCGGATGCCTTCGTGAGAGGCGCCGACGCAATGGTCGCGGTAGTAGCGGATCACCGCGGGCACGACGCCGGCGGCGCCGTTGGTCGGCGCGGTCACGACACGGCCGCCCGCAGCATTCTCCTCGTTCACCGCCATCGCGTAGACCGACAGCCAGTCATTGACGGTATGCGGCTGGACGGCATTGCTGCCGCGCTCGGCAAGCAGCGCCTGATGGATGGCGCGGGCGCGGCGGCGGACCTTGAGGCCGCCGGGCAGCGTGCCGTCAGTGGCGAGGCCGCGGTCGATGCAAGCGTCCATCACCACCCATAGGCGGTCGAGATCCGTATCGAGCGTATCATGGCCGCCGGCCACCTCATTTGCCCGCTTCATGGCGGCAATGCCCAGGCCGGAAGCCTCGCCCATGCTCAGCATCTCGGCTGCGGAGGCGAAGGGATAGGGGCGCGTGACCCCGGCGTCACCTCCCTTCAGGCTTGTATTCCCGAGCTCGCCCTCGGTCAGGACGAAGCCGCCGCCGATCGAATAGTAGGTCTCGGCGAGGTGGAGGTTGCCGGCGGCGTCGAAGCTGCGCAGGGCCATGCCGTTGGCATGGCCCGGCAATGCTGGGCCGTAATCGAAGACGACGTCCTTGTCGGGATCGAAGGCGAGCGGGCCGACACCGGGGATGTCGATCTGCCCGACGCTCCTGAGGGCGGCCTCGCGACGCTCGGCCTCCTCAGGATCGAGCGTCTCGGGACGGAAGCCGAGAAGTCCGAGGATGACGGCGCGGTCGGTGGCGTGGCCCTTGCCGGTGAAGGCGAGGCTGCCGTGCAGCGATGCCTCGATCCGGGCGGGAGCTTTGGTGCCGGGCGCACGGTCGCGGCCCTCGCGCAGAGCATCGAGGAAGCGGGCTGCGGCGAGCATCGGCCCCATCGTATGCGAGCTCGAAGGGCCGACGCCGATCTTGAAGATGTCGAACACGCTCAGGAACATCGGGCTCTCGAAGGGCGCGGAGGGGCAGAAGCGGCGTGCATGCCGCTCCCTGGAGGCTATGGCGATAAACGGAGCCTCATCAGTCGACGTAGATCGGATGGGCCGCGCAGAGCCGGCCGACCTCGATCAGCACCGCGGCCTCCACGGCCGCGTCGCCTTCGGGACCGGCGGCGGCGAGCGCGTCCACGACCTTGAGGGTGAGTTCGCCGATGCGCTTGAACTCGCTCTCCCCGAAACCGCGTGTGGTGCCGGCGGAGGTGCCGAGCCGCACGCCGGAGGTGACGAACGGCTTCTCCGGATCGAAGGGAATGGCGTTCTTGTTGCAGGTGAGGCCTGCGCGCTCAAGCGCCCGCTCGGCATTGCGACCCTTCACACCTTTCGGACGGAGGTCGACCAGCACCATGTGAGAGTCGGTGCCGCCGGAGACGATGTCGAGCCCGCCCGCCTTCAGCGTCGCGGCCAGTGTCCGAGCGTTGGCGATGACGCGATAGGCGTAGTCGCGGAAGGACGGCTGCAGCGCCTCGCCGAAGGCCACCGCCTTGGCGGCGATGACATGCATCAGCGGGCCGCCCTGGTTGCCCGGAAAGACGGCGGAGTTGAGCTTCTTCGCCAGCGCCTCGTCATTCGTCAGGATCAGGCCGCCGCGCGGGCCGCGCAGAGTCTTGTGCGTGGTCGAGGTCGTGACATGCGCATGCGGCACCGGGTTGGGATAGAGGCCCGCAGCGATCAGCCCGGCATAATGGGCCATATCGACCATCAGGAAGGCGCCGACCTCGTCGGCGATGGCCCGGAAACCGGCGAAATCGATCTGACGCGGATAGGCCGAAGCGCCGGCGACAATGAGCTTCGGTCGGGTTTCGAGCGCGCGGGCGCGGACGGCCTCCATATCGATCAGTTGGTCGGCCTCGCGGACCTGATAGTCGACGACGTCGAACCATTTGCCGGACATGGTGACCGGCGAGCCATGGGTCAGGTGGCCGCCATGGGCGAGCGACATGCCCATGATCCGGTCTCCCGGCTGCAGTAAGGCGAGGAACACGGCCTGGTTGGCCTGGGCGCCGGAATGCGGCTGGACATTGGCGAAGGCCGCGCCGAAGAGCTGCTTGACGCGATCCAGCGCCAGGGTTTCGACCTCGTCGACATATTCGCAGCCGCCGTAATAGCGCTTTCCGGGATAGCCCTCGGCATATTTGTTGGTCAGGATGGAGCCCTGCGCGATCAGCACGTCGCGGGAGACGATGTTCTCCGATGCGATCAGTTCGATCTGGCTCTGCTGGCGGCCGAGCTCGCGGCCGATGGCTGCGGCGACAGCTGCGTCGGAGAGGCGGGAGGCGGCGATATCGAGCATGGCGGTTCCTCTGATGTTCAAAGGCCGGCGGCGAGTTCGCGGGCGGCGATGTCGAGAAGGGCTCGGATATGGGGCGCGAAGGAGCGCCAGACCGTCAGGTGGAGGCGATCCTCGGCCTCGCGGGTCAGCACCACCTGCACGGTGTCGAAGAGCGTGCGGCAGCCGGAGCCGACCGCGAGCTTCGCAAGGTCGCGCGGGCAGCCGGTGGCGAGCAGGTCGAGGACGGCGGGGCCGGAGAGCGCGAGGGTGATCTCGCGATCCGAGACCTCGACGGCGCTGAGCGGCAGGCGGGCCTCAAGACCGGAGAAGGTCGCCGTAAGGGCAGGCGTCTGCGTCTCGGGTGCCTCGATGAGCCATTCGCCGGGGCCAAGGCACAGTGCGGTGCGTCCGTCGGCAGCGGCGCGCACGCCGATCTTCGACGAGAGTTCGAGGCCAAGCCCCGCGCTAACGGCGGCAGGGTCGGCCGTGCGAAGCGAGAACCGGGTGCTCGGCGGCAGTTCAGAGATCGTCACCGGAGCGAAGGGGGCGGTCATGACGGTCATGGCATTTCCTCTCAGGCGCTGAGGCGCGAGCCCTCGGGATCGTAGAAGACGGTGCCCTTGACCACGCGGGCGGTGATCGTCCGGTCCGGCATGGGGATATGGAGCGTCTCTCCGTCGCGGGCACGGCCGTCGGCGACCACCGCCATGGCGATCGAGCGGCCGAGCGCTTCGCTCCAATAGGAGGAGGTGACATGGCCGAGCATGGTCATCGGCTTCGGCTGGTTCGGATCGGCGACGATCTGGGCGCCTTCCTGCAGCACGATCTTCGGATCGTCGGTCAACAGGCCGACGAGCTGCTTGCGGCCCTTCGCCACCATATCGGGGCGCGAGAGCGAGCGCTTGCCGACGAAATCGAGCTTGGCCTTGCCGATCGCCCAGGTCAGGCCGGCATCGTCCGGCGTCAGCGTGCCATCCGTGTCCTGGCCGACGATGATGTAGCCCTTCTCGGCGCGCAGCACATGCATGGTCTCGGTGCCGTAGGGCGTGATGCCGTAAGGCTGGCCAGCCGCCATGAGCTTCTCCCAGAGGGCGCGGCCATGGCGGGCGGGGACGTTGACCTCGAAGCCGAGCTCGCCGGTGAAGGACACCCGGAACAGCCGGGCCGGGAAGCCGGCGACGGTGCAGGTCGCGACCGACATGTGCGGGAACGCCGCCTCGGAGATGTCGAGCCCCTCGACGAAGGGCTCGAGCAGCTTGCGGGCGTTCGGGCCCTGCAGGGCGATGACCGCCCATTGCTCGGTGGTAGAGGTGAGCCAGACCTTGAGCTCCGGCCATTCGGTCTGGAGGTAATCCTCCATCATGTTGAGGACGCGAGCCGCGCCGCCGGTCGTAGTGGTGACGTGGAAGCGCCCCTCCGCCAGCCGGCCGATGACGCCGTCGTCGCGGATGAAGCCGTCCTCGCCGAGCAGCAGGCCGTAGCGGCAGCGCCCGACCCCGAGCTTCGCCCAGGGATTGGTGTACATCCGCTCCATGAAGGTCACGGCGTCCGGCCCGACGACCTCGATCTTGCCGAGCGTCGAGGCATCGAAGATGCCGACGGAAGTACGGGCGGCCCGGCATTCGCGGTTGACGGCGGCGTGCATGTCCTCGCCACCTTTCGGGAAGTACCAGGCGCGGCGCCACAGGGCGACGGGCTCGAAAACCGCTCCTTCAGCCTCTGCCCAGGGGTCGATCGGCGTCTTGCGCGTGACCTCGAAGGTCGCGTCCTGGTGGTAGCCGGCGAAGGTACCGAAGGTGGTCGGCGTGTAGGGCGGGCGGAAGGTGGTGAGGCCAACCTGCGGCGGCTCCTTGCCCAGCGCGTTGGCGGCGATCATCAGGCCGTTGACGTTCGACATCTTGCCCTGGTCGGTCGCCATGCCGTTGGTGGTGTAGCGCTTGACGTGCTCGATCGAGCGCATGCCCTCGCGGACCGCAAGGCGGATGTCCTTGGCGGTGACGTCATTCTGGAAATCGATGAAGGCCTTGGCGCTCGCCGGATCGCGGTCGGTCGGGAGCTCCGTGAGCGTGATGCCGGAGCCGGTACGGTCGGCGGTGATGGCGAAGGTCTGCGCTGCCGCATCCCGGCCGGCGGCGCGGGCTGCGGCTGCACCCGCAGCGGCGCCGTCGTCGAGGACGGCGGCGATGCCCCAGAGGCCGCGGCCAGCGCCCGCAATGTGGACGGCTTCGGTCTTCTTGCCCGGCAGGAACGCCTTGAGCTTGTCGTCCCAGGCCAGGCTGCCCTTGGTATGGCTGAAGAGATGCAGGCTGGGAGTCCAGCCGCCGCACATCAGGACGGCGTCGCAGGCGATCTCGCGGGCGGCGCCCGCTCTGCCGTTATCGAGGCGGTTGACGCGCAGCGACTTCACACGCAGGCGGCCCGAGGTGCCGGTGACGCTGTGGCCGAGCAGGGTTTCGATGCCGAGCATGCGGGCGCGGTCGGTAAGGGCAGGGTCGACGCTCGCGCGGATGTCGACGATGACGGCGGGCTTGGCACCGGCCTCCGCGAGGTCGAAGGCCGCGAACCAGGCCGAGTCATGGGCGGTGGCGACGGCGGGGCGATCGCCGACCTTGACGCCGTAGCGGTGAAGGTAGGTCTGGGCGGCGCCGGCCAGCATCACGCCGGGGCGGTCGTTGCCGTCGAAGACGAGGGGCTTCTCAAGCGCGCCTTGGGCGAGCACGACCTGGTTGGCCCGGACCTTCCACATCCGCTCGCGCGGTGCGTCGGCGGGCGGCGTCGCGAGGTGGTCGGTCAGGCGCTGCGCCAGGCCGATCAGGTTCTGGTGGTAGTAGCCGATCGCCGTCGTCCGGGTCATGACGGCGACGTTCGGGAGCGCGGCCAGTTCGGCGAGGGCCGCGGCCAGCCAGTCCCAGGCCGGCTTGCCGTCGATCGTCACCGACGGCTCGGAGAGGAGGCTGCCGCCGGGCTCGGCGGTCTCGTCGACGATCAAGACGGAGGCGCCGGAACGGCCGGCGGCGAGCGCCGCGGCAAGGCCGGCCGGGCCGGCACCGATCACCAGCACATCGACATGGGCGAAGCGGCTGGCGTAGCGGTCGGCGTCGGGCTCGGTTGGGGAAACGCCGAGGCCGGCGGCATTCCTGATGACCGGTTCATAGACGCGGTCCCAGAAGGAGCGCGGCCACATGAAGGTCTTGTAGTAGAAGCCGGCGGAGAACAGCGAGCCCAGGCGGTCGTTGATCGCGCCGAGGTCGAAGGCGAGGCTCGGCCAGCGGTTCTGGCTGGTCGCTTCCAGGCCGTCGCGCAGTTCCTGGATCGTCGCGCGGGTGTTCGGCTCGAAGCGGCCGGGGCCGCGGCTTGTGCCCATCAGCGCGTTCGGCTCGTCGGAGCTGGCGCAGACCACGCCGCGCGGGCGGTGATATTTGAAGGAGCGGCCCATCAGGTGGACGCCGTTGGCGAGCAGTGCCGAGGCGAGGGTGTCGCCTGCGAGCCCCTGATAGCTCTTGTCGTCGAAGCTGAAGCGGACGGGCTTCTTGTGATCGACGCGGCCCCGGTTCGGGAGACGGTAGCGGGTCATTCGGTCCCTCCCGTGAGGCTGGCGAGGTCGGGGCGGGGCTCGCCCGCCTTGTAGGTGAGAAGGAAGCGGTCGGAGACGGTCTCGCGCGCCGCGTTGAAGAAGCGGGCGCAGCCGTTGACGTGGCGCCAGCGCTCGAAATGGACGCCGCGCGGGTTCGAGCGGATGAAGAGGAAGTCGCGCCACTCTTCGTCAGTGAGCTGCGACGGGTCCTGCGGCCGGGCGATATGGGCTTCGCCGGCATAGGCGAATTCGAGCTCGGGCAGGTCCTGCTCGCAATAAGGGCAGCGGATCAGCAGCATGGCGGGTCCTCAGTGCGCGACGGCGGCCGCGGCCGCCTCGTCGATCAGCCGTCCGGTGGTGAAGCGTTCGAGGGTGAAGGGGGCATTGATCGCGTGCGGTTCGTCGCGTGCGATCGTGTGCGCGAAGATATGGGCCGAGCCCGGCGTCGCCTTGAAGCCTCCTGTCCCCCAGCCGCAATTGACGTAGAGACCGGGCACCGGGGTCTTGCCGATGATCGGCGAGCGGTCGGGCGTCACATCGACGATGCCGCCCCATTTGCGCAGCATCCGCATACGCCGGAAGATCGGGAAGATCTCGCAGATCGACGCCAGCGTATGCTCGATCAGCGGCAGGCCGCCGCGCTGGGAATAGCTCACATATTGGTCGGTACCGGAGCCGATGACGAGCTCGCCCTTGTCGGACTGACTGATATAGGCGTGCACCGAGTTCGACATGACGACACAGGGGAAGATCGGCTTCACCGGCTCGGAGACGAGCGCCTGCAGCGGATAGGATTCGAGCGGCAGGCGCACGCCGGCGGTCTCCATCACCACCGAGGTATTGCCGGCAGCGGAGACCGCGACCTTCTTCGCGGCGATGAAGCCCTTCGGCGTCTCGACCCCGGTCACGCGCCCGTCCGGCCCGCGGCGGATCGCCGTGACCGGGCAGTTCTGGATGATGTCGACGCCGCGTGCCGCCGCGCCGCGGGCATAGCCCCAGGCGACGGCATCGTGCCGGGCGGTGCCGGCGCGGCGCTGCAAGGCCGCACCGACGACCGGGTAGCGAGCCGAGGGGGAGATATCGAGCGGTGGGCAGAAGCGCTGCGCCTCCTGCGCCGTTAGCCACTCGTTGTCGACGCCGTTCAGGCGGTTCGAGTGGACATGGCGCTGGAAGGACTGCACGTCGTGGACATTGTGCGCCAGCATCATCACGCCGCGCTTGGAGTACATGACGTTGTAGTTCAGCTCCTGGGAGAGGTTCTCCCAGAGGTCGAGCGCGTGATCATAGAGGCGCGCGCTCTCGTCATAGAGATAGTTCGAGCGGATGATCGTGGTGTTACGGCCGGTGTTGCCGCCGCCGAGCCAGCCCTTGTCGATCACCGCGACATTGCTGATCCCGTGCTCCTTCGCCAGGTAGTAGGCGGCGCCGAGGCCGTGCCCGCCGGCGCCGACGATGACCACGTCATAGCTGGCCCTGGGCTGCGCGTCCGGCCATTGCGGCGTCCAGTTCTTCTGGCCGGTCAGCGCGCCCCTGATGACCTGCGCGAAAGAGAAATGCGTCATGCGGGACTCCCGGAATCCTTTGCCGAAGGATGCCGGAATTCGGGGATGGCGAGCTGTACCGGCCCGTCAGATATGCTGTACATTCGCGACAGGAGGCTGCATGGCCAAGCTCAAGGTCGGTTTCATCCTGGCGCGACGGTTCACGCTTTGCGCCTTCGCGAACTTCGTCGACGTGCTGCGCCTCTCCGCGGACGAAGGCGATCGCTCGCGGCCCATCCTCTGCGCCTGGCGCGTGCTGTCGCCGACGATGGAGGCGATCGCCTCGAGCTGCGGCGTCGCGGTCCAGCCAGAGGAGCGCCTCGGCGACCCGGCGCGGTTCGACTATCTGGTGATCGTCGGCGGCCTCGTCGACGAGATCGAGAACCTGCACCCGGACACGGTCGGCTTCCTCAAGCGCGCCGCGGCGGCGGGCGTTCCGCTCGTCGGGGTCTGCACCGGCACCTTCATCCTGCACCGGGCCGGCTTGATGCAGGGCTATCGCGCCTGCGTCAGCTGGTTCCATCACGCGGATTTCCTCGAGCGGTTCGACGGGCTGAAGCCGGTCTCGGATCAGATCTTCGTCGTCGATCGCGACCGGCTGACCTGCTCGGGCGGCGTCTCCTCGGCTCATCTCGCGGCCTTCATCGTCGAGCGCCATCTCGGGCGCGCCCGGGCGGCCAAGAGCCTGCATATCATGATCATCGACGAGGCGATGGCGGCGGAGGAGCCGCAGCCGGGCATGCCGCTGGCGCTGGTTGCCGGCGATCCGCTGGTGCGAAAGGCGCTGCTCCTGATGCAGCAGTCGATCGACGCTCCGCTTGCGATCGGGCGCCTGGCGACGCTGCTCGGGGTGGGCCGGCGCAAGCTCGAACGGCATTTCCGCGAAGCCCTGGCCATGACGCCGCTCGAGGCCGATCGGCTGATCCGCATCGAGCAGGCGAAGCACTTGCTGAAGACGACGGAGCGCTCGGCGACGCAGGTCGCGGCCGACACCGGCTTCTGCGACCTGCCCCACCTCATCCGCGTGTTTCGGGCAGTGGAAGGGGCAACCCCGGACGTCTTTCGAAAAATGCTTCGGACAACGCCAACCGTGC
>QFQR01000043.1 GCA_003243275.1 Leifsonia xyli
TGAACCGTGCCGGGTTTGCCGGAGGCCATTGGATGTTAGTCACGCCGCCATATCGATCTGCTCGGCGGCAGCATAGTAGTTCGCTTCGGCTTCGGCAGGCGGGATGTTGCCGATGGGCTCGAGGAGCCGGCGATGGTTGAACCAGTCGACCCATTCGAGAGTGGCGTATTCGACGGCTTCGAAGCTACGCCATGGCCCGCGTCGATGGATGACTTCAGCCTTGTACAGGCCGTTGATCGTCTCGGCCAAGGCATTGTCATAGCTGTCTCCGACGCTGCCGACCGAGGGCTCGATGCCTGCTTGTGCGAGGCGTTCGGTGTATTTGATGGAGACGTACTGGCTGCCGCGGTCCGAGTGGTGGACAAGGCCAGCACCTCGCGCAGGACGACGATCGTGCAACGCCTGCTCGAGCGCATTAAGGGACGAAGCCGGCATGGGCGCTCCGGCTGACACGCCAGCCGACGATCCGACGCGCATAGGTGTCGATGACGAACGCCACGTAGACGAACCCCGCCCAGGTCGTCACGTAGGTAAAGTCCGACACCCACAGCATGTTCGGCGCCGGAGCGCGGAACTGGCGGTTCACCCGGTCGAGCGGACATGGTCCGGCCTTGTCGCTGACGGTGGTGCGCACCGGCTTGCCGCGGATCACGCCTGCCAGGCCCATCGCCCGCATCAACCGGGCAACGGTGCATCGGGCGACGTCGAACCCCTCGCGGCGCAGCTGCCGCCAGATCTTGCGGACGCCATAGACGCGGAAATTCTCCTCGTACACGCGGCGCACCTCCGGTCGGAGCACGTCGTCCCGCCGAGCCCGAGCCGACCGCCTGGTCGGCTCTATCCTTCTGGCAACATGGGCATGGTAGGTGGATGGGGCGATCGGCAGCACCCGGCAGATCGGCTCGACCCCGTACACCGCGCGGTGCGCGTCGATGAACGACACCATCACTTCGCTCGGCGGTCGAGCTCCGCCATCGCAAAATACGCCGACGCCTTGCGAAGGATCTCGTTCGCCTGACGCAGTTCGCGATTCTCGCGCTCCAAGGCTTTCATCCGCTCAGCGACGTCACTCGGCACACCACCGCGCATGCCGCTGTCCACCTCGGCTTTCTTCACCCATTCGTTGAGCGTCTG
>QFQR01000044.1 GCA_003243275.1 Leifsonia xyli
TGCGCGAGAGCATGGGCGCCGATCCGTTCTCGGGCGCGGTGTACGTGTTCCGGGCGCGGCGCGCCGACCGGATCAAGCTAGTCTACTTCGATGGGACGGGCGTCTGCCTGTTCTCGAAGAGGCTGGAAGATGGCAAGTTCCAGTGGCCCGCGATCGCCGACGGCGTCGTGCGGCTGACAGCGGCGCAGCTTCAGGCGTTGCTCGAAGGCCTCGACTGGCGGCGCGTGCATGAGCGGCGCGAGACACGGGTCCCCGTCGCGGCAAGTTGATCGCCTTTTCTCTGGCAAGCCACTGTAATCCATGATTGAATCGGCTTCGTGAGCAACGCGGCCAACCCACTGACCAACGATCCGATCGCGCTTCGGGCGATGCTCGCGGAGGAGCGCGCCGAGAACGAGCGGCTGCGTCAGATCATCAAGGAACTCCAACGCCATCGCTTCGGGCGCCGAGCCGAGAGCCTGCCTATCGATCAGCTGCTGCTCGGGCTCGAGGAGGCCGAGCAGATCGAGGCCGAGGGCCTCGCCGGCGAGGAAGCGGCTGATCCCGCCAAGCATGCCGACCGGGCCAGGAAGCGTCGCGCCAACCGTGGATCGCTGCCGGCGCACCTCCCGCGGGTCGAGCAGATCATCGACGTCCAGGACAAGACCTGCCCGTGCTGCCGGGGCGAGCTACATGCGATGGGCGAGGACGTCTCCGAGCGTCTCGACATCGTCCCTGCCCAGTTCCGCGTGATCGTAACGCGCCGGCCGAAATACGCCTGCCGGGCCTGCGAGGAGGTCGTGGTGCAGGCGCCGGCACCCGCCCGGCTCGTCGAGGGCGGCATCCCGACCGAGGCGACCGTCGCCTACGTTCTCGTCTCCAAGTACGCCGACCACCTTCCGCTGTACCGGCAGGCCCAGATCTATGCCCGGCAGGGCGTGAACCTGGACCGCTCGACCCTGGCTGACTGGGTCGGTAAGGCGGCCTTCCTCCTACGCCCGGTCCATGAGCGCCTGTTCGAGCGACTGAAGGCGTCGACCAAGCTCTTCGCCGACGAGACCACGGCGCCGGTGCTCGATCCCGGACGCGGCCGGACCAAGACCGGCCAGTTCT
>QFQR01000045.1 GCA_003243275.1 Leifsonia xyli
GGCGTCACAGCGCGCCCGGAATGCGCCGCGTCGTCGTCAAGACCCGCTACGTCAAGGAGGCGGGCAGGAACGGAAGGGCGGCCGCCCATCTGCGCTACATCCAGCGCGACGGCACATCGCGCGATGGCGAGCGCGGCCAGCTCTATTCGGCGACCGAGGACCGCGCCGATGGCGCTGCCTTCCTTGAGCGCGGCCAGGAGGATCGCCACCAATTCAGATTCATCGTCTCGCCGGAGGACGGCGCGGACCTGTCGGACCTGACAGCCTATACCCGCGACCTCATGCGCCAGATGGAAGCCGACCTTGGCACGAAACTCGATTGGGTTGCGGTCAATCACCACAACACCGGCCATCCCCATGTGCATGTCATCGTGCGCGGCAAGGATGACCTGGGCGAGAACCTTGTCATCAACGGCGACTATCTCGCCAACGGCATCCGCGAGCGGGCGAGCGAATTGACCACGCTGGAGCTTGGCCCCGTCACCGAGATCGAGCAGACCCGCAAGCTGTCGGCCGAGATCGACCAGGACCGTTTCACCCGCATCGACCGGGCTATGGTCGAGGAAGCCGACGATAGGTTCCTCGACCTTCGCCAAGAGCCGGCCGAGCCGCGCCGCCAGTTCAACCGGGCGCTTCGCCTGCGCCGTCTCGCCAAGCTGGACAAGATGGGGCTTGCGACCGAGCACGCGCCGGGCGTTTGGGAATTGAGCGAGCGCATGGAGCCGACCTTGCGCGAGATGGGCGAGCGCGGCGACATCATCCGCAACATGCACAAGGCGTTGAAGGCCGATGGCCTGGAGCGCGACCCGCTGACCTTCCAAATCCATGACGGGCCGCCCGAAAAGCCCATCGTCGGCCGCGTCGTCGATAAGTATCTGTCCGACGATCTGGGCGAGAACCTGACCGTCGTGGTGGACGGGATCGACGGCCGGACCCACCATGTCGCCGGCATCGACCCGGCCCGCGTCGAGGACGCGCGGATAGGCAGCGTCGTCGAGATCGGCCCGGCCGAAACGGCAAGCCGTCCGTCCGACCGGACCATTGCCGCCATCGCCGAGGATGGCGTCTATCGGCCGAG
>QFQR01000046.1 GCA_003243275.1 Leifsonia xyli
CGGTGGTGCCGTCCTCATACTGCGCGCCGGAATCGACGAGGTAGAAGCCGGCCGTGAGCTTTCGGTTGGTCGAGCGCGTCACGCGATAGTGCGGCAGCGCGGCGTTGGGGCCTGCGGCCGAGATCGTGTCGAACGAGATCTCCTTCAGAACGCCGGTCTCGCGCCGGAAGGTCTCGAGCGCCTCCGCCGCGCCGATCTCGTCGAGCGCGCCCTTCGGGGCTTCCTCGTCGACGAAGCGCAGGAAGCGGGCGAGGGCGGCGGCGTCACGAAGATGAGCGGCGCGGGCGCCTGCGAGTTCGGTCGAATTTTTGACCGCCTTGAGTTTTGCGATCGGGTCAGGGCCGCGTTGCAGCTTCGCGCCGGCTTTCTCAAGAACACGCGTGAACGCGACCGCTGCGCCTGAAGGGTCGACGCGAACAATTGCGCTCCCATGCCCAAGCACGTGAAGATGAGTGTCGAAGTCGTGCGGCTCTTCGAAATCCGCGACCTCGGCAATCGTCGCGTCGACGCGGTTCGATCGTTTCCGATAGTCGAGAAAGATCCGCGGCCGTCCCTCCGCCGGGATCACTGCGAAGCCGAGCGGCAGCGGCGTATGGGCGACGTCGCCGCCCCGGATATTGAACGCCCACGCCAATGAATGGGCATCCGTGACCAGAAGCTGATCGGCTTTCAGTTTTTTCAACTCGGCTTGGATGCGCGCAAGCTTGGCGGCGGCGCTTTCTCCGGCAAGTTCCTCGCCATGAAGCGTCACGGGAGCGAGCGGCGGCGCCGGGCGGTCGGTCCAAAGGCCGTCGATCGGATTCAGGTCGACCGACACGAGCTCCGCCCCGGCTTCCTTCGCCGCCTTCTCGAAGCGCTCGAAGCCGTCGAGCGTGTGCAGCGTCGGATCGTAGCCGATGCGCTGGCCCTTCGAGGCGTGCTCCTTCAGCCAGTCGGCGGGCGTCTGGTCGGAGACGTTGACCGCCGTGAACGCCGCCCCGTCGACATGCGCGCGGACCTGCACCGCATAGCGCCCGTCGACGAAAATCGCAGCCTTCTCAGGCAGGACGATCACGAAGCCGAACGAACCCGTGA
>QFQR01000047.1 GCA_003243275.1 Leifsonia xyli
CAATGCGCATGACGGTGGCCGACGCGGCCGCCAAGTATCGCTACGTCAACCAACCCGGCGCATACGTCGGGGATTGGCTAAACTCGACCACGCCGTACATGGTTGAGCCGATGAACATGATGAACAGCCGGGCGTACGACAAGATGGCGTTTGTCGGCCCGGCACAGTCCGGTAAAACGGATGCGCTGATCCTGAATAGCATTGTCTATTCGGTGAAAGTTGACCCGATGGATCTGATGATCTACTGCCCGACGTCAACGGCAGCGCGTGACTTCTCAATGCGACGTGTAGACCGTCTTCACCGCCATAGCCCGAAAGTGGGCGAAATGCTGATGAAGAACCGAGACGCCGACAACAAATTCGACAAACACTACGTTACCGGGATCATCCTGACGTTGAGTTACCCGTCTGTGACCGAACTGGCGGGCCGTCCGGTTGGCCGAATTATCATCACCGACTACGACCGTATCGACGACGACATCGGCGGCGACGGTAACGCCTTCGACCTCGCATCAAAACGTACGACGACCTTCGGGTCGTTTGCCATGTGTGCGGCCGAGTCCTCGCCATCACGTCCGATTAAAGACCCGAACTGGATTAAGCGTACGCCACACGAAGCCCCGCCATGCGACGGGATTGTCGGGTTATACAACCGTGGCGACCGCCGACGCTGGAAATGGCCGTGTCCGCACTGCGACCAGTATTTTGAAGGCACCTTCCAGCTTTTGAAGTGGAGCACGAAAGACGCCGACGGCAATCCGCTTACCAACCTCGAAAAGTCCGAGACGGTGCGCATGGTCTGTCCGCATTGTGGGTGCGAAATCGATCCGGTAGACAAATACGAAATGAACCTGTGGGGGATGTGGGTGCCGGAAGGATGTCATGTCAACGAATTGGGCCAACTGGCCGGGGTACCGATGCGCTCGTCATTCGCGTCCTTCTGGCTTCGCGGAACGGCGGCCGCGTTCATCACATGGCAGAAACTGGTTCTGAACTACCTCGATGCGATGGATGACTACGAGCGTACGATGTCCGAAGAGTCCT
>QFQR01000048.1 GCA_003243275.1 Leifsonia xyli
CGACCGCTGTGCGGCTGAGGGCTGAGGCCCCTTGTGGACGGACGCATGCCCGGAGTGGGCGTCACGGGGGAGCCGTCAGCGTCCAGGCTGCTTTTCGGCACGATCTCGAACCCTTCGAGCGCGTCGCCAACGCCGTCGTCGAGTTGGCGCAGCAGCGCCAGCGCGGCCTCGGGCGATTTGACTCCGACCCACGCGGTCTGGCGCGCAGCGTTGGCGGGAATGAGATGCAGGCAAGCCGCGGTAACGATCCCCAATGTCCCCTCGGCCCCGCAAAGCAGGTGGCGCAGGTCATAGCCGCGATTGTCCTTCTTCAGCGGCGCCAGCCCGTCGAAGATGCTGCCGTCGGGCAGGACGGCCTCGATCCCCGCGACAAGCGCGCGCATCGTGCCGTGGCGCAGAACCTGCGTGCCGCCGGCGTTGGTCGACACGAGCCCGCCGATCGTCGCCGATCCCTTGCCGCCGAGCGTCAACGGAAAGCGCAGACCGACGTCGAGCGCCGCATGATGAAAATTCTCCAGAACCACGCCCGCTTCGGCGACGGCCGTCCGCGCCGCCGCGTCAATCGACCGGATGCGGTTCATGCGTCGGAGGCTCAAGAGCAACTGATGTCCGCTGGCATCGGGCGTCGCGCCGCCGACCATGCCGCTGTTGCCGCCCTGCGGAACGATCGCGGCGCCCTCGGCGGCGCAGAGGCGGACGATTTCGGCCACTTCGTCGGTCGACCCGGGCGACAGCATCGCCGCAGCCTGTCCATGATATTTGCCGCGCCAGTCGGTGAGCCAAGGCGCCATGGCATCGGTATCGACGCTGAAGCCCTTCGGTCCCAGCAGATCGGCCAGGGCCTGAAGCAATCGGGGGGAGGGTGGGTGGCTCACTTGCGAATATTTCCCCAAAAACGCCGTCCGACCGCCGGTCGGGGTCGACAGCAATTCATTTGATGTTCAATCATGGGCGTTAAAGGGGCGAAAGGACAAGAAGAACAACCCGCTCAAACCGGAGGGCCGGTGTGAAGGCGCGAGAGGTCGGGGCGAGGCTGGTGAAGTCCGGGGGAGCCGTCAGAAGCTCAGCTCCAGCTGAGGCGGCGCGGTGGGAGGCGGGAGGAGGAGCGACGGAGGGCGAAGGCCGAGCTGGAGGAGGCGCTCCTCGGCCGCCTTGCGGGTGGCGTGGAGCGCCGTGACGGTCCGCGAGCCACCGCAGGGGCAGCGCAGCACCTCGTTGCCGAAGGTCCTCTTGTGGAGGGAGGCCCAGTCGATGCGGTGCCGACGCGAGCTGGAGGGTGACGGCGATGGCGTGCGTGCCGGCAGAGGCGTCTCTGGCGGCGGTGGCCGGGCCAGGACGATGGGCCGCAGCCGCGCGTTGGGCGCGAAGACGCCGTGGAAGCTGGTGAGGTGCCTGTTGGGTGGCGGCAGCAGCGCGACGAGGCGCTTCACCAACGCGGCCGCCGTCACCGCGAAGGCGGCCCCCTTCTTGGGCGTGTACCGGTAGCGGCCGTCCTCCAGCTTCTCCAGGCGCTCCTCGGCCACCGGGCCCCGCGCGCCGTACCGGCACAGCCGACCCAGGCCGGCCCTGTCATGCCCGTGCACCGCCGTGTCGGCGTGCAGCGAGAAGCCCCACACGGCGTCGAGTGACGCCCAGTCCCGACGCGCCTGCCGAAGCACGCGGGCCAGCACGGCCGTCACCTCCTCGTCGTCGGGCGCGGGCAGCGGCACCACCTCGCCCTCGTCCGTCCACAGCGCCTCCGGCACCAGGAGGTGCAGGTGCGGCGTCAGCTGCAGGCTGCTCCCGAAGTACTGCCAGAAGCACACCGCCCCGCCTCGCAGCACACCGCGCGTCCCGAGGCGCCTGGCCGTGGCGCGCAGGTGCCTCCACACCGCCTGCACCAGTCTCACCTCGAGCCGCTTGAGTAACGCCGGCTGCTTCACCACATGGAAGCGCGCCGCCATGGGGAGCGAGAGCGTCCACTGCCGGTGGCGCACGCGCACCGGAGCGCCACCAGCCGCGGCACCTCGCACGCCTGGCACCTCACCTCCACGAAGCCGTACCGCACGTCGCCACACCGCAGGTACCGCTCCACCTCCGCGCGGACTCGCTTCGGCACCAGCGGATGCACCTCCGGCCACCCTCGCCGGAAGGCCTCCCGCAGCACGCCCCCTCCCCACGCCACCCCCTCCACCTCTTCCGTCTACCCGCGCCCACTGACAACTCAGCCGAGGTGATCGGCGTCACGGCGACGAGCAGCCGGCCGAGCGTGCCCGCGACCGGCGCCGGCCGCGCCACGCCCTCCGGTGAAAACAGCTCGACGTTGCCCACGCCCGCGAAC
>QFQR01000049.1 GCA_003243275.1 Leifsonia xyli
ATTGCTTCTCTCCTGGCTGACCAACTCCATCCTACCTCGCCAATGGCGCTTCCGCCCGGGCCCGATCACCGCATCTCTATCGCCAGTCAGGCATCTACGCGCGCCAGGGCGTCGACCTTGCCC
This sequence comes from Leifsonia xyli, assembly GCA_003243275.1. Classification (GTDB taxonomy): domain Bacteria; phylum Actinomycetota; class Actinomycetes; order Actinomycetales; family Microbacteriaceae; genus Homoserinibacter. Next base: position 124 of record QFQR01000049.1, read on the forward strand.
GCTCCACCCTGGCCGACTGGGTCGGGCGCTCGGCCCGGCTCCTCGATCCGCTGGTCGACGCGCTCGAGCGCCACGTCATGGGCGGCTCTAGCCTCCACGCCGACGACACGCCCGTGCCGGTGCTGGCCCCCGGTGCCGGTCGCACCAGGACGGGCCGCCTGTGGACCTATGTGCGCGACGAGCGCGGGGCTGGCGGCGACACCTCGCCCGCAGTGCTGTTCCGCTACGCGCCCGACCGCAAGGGCGAGCGCCCCGCCGGGCACTTGCGGACATTCCAGGGCGATCTGCACGCCGACGGCTATGCCGGGTTCGACCGCCTCTATGGCGAACGCATCCGCGAGGTGGCCTGCTGGGCACATGTCAGGCGCAAGTTCTTCGACATCCATGCCGCAACCGGCTCCGCCACCGCCCGCGAGGCACTGGACCATATCGCCGGGCTCTATGCCGTCGAACGGGATGTGCGTGGACGGCCCCCGGACAAGCGACGGCAGGCGCGCCAGGCCAGGGCCGGACCGTTGCTCGATGCGTTCCGCCAGTGGCTCGACGCGACCGGACCAAAGCTGTCCCGGCGCTCAGACCTCGCGGTCGCCATCCGCTATGCGCTCACCCGCTGGACGGCGTTGACCCGCTATGTCGACGACGGCCGCCTGGAGATCGACAACAATGCCGCCGAGCGCTCGCTGCGCGGCGTCGCACTGGGCCGCAAAAACTGGCTGTTCGCGGGGTCCGACCAAGGTGGTCACCGCGCCGCCAGTATCTACAGCCTCGTGGAAACCGCCAGGCTCAACGGCGTCGACCCCGAGGCTTGGCTCGCCGACACCATCAGCCGCATCGCCGACCATCCGGCCCGCCGGGTCGACGAACTCCTGCCGTGGAACTACCGTCCCACCTGATGTGACACCCTCACCGGACGCTTACG
>QFQR01000010.1 GCA_003243275.1 Leifsonia xyli
TGAACTGAAAATCAATGATTTCATTGCCGTACCGTCTGGTGGTGTTACTTATACGATGGTTGTTAAAGCCATTGCAAGCGACACAGCTCTAACGATTACCCGCCCGTTTAGCGGACCCAACGTAACAGGGGTAAACTGGGCAGCTATCCCGGCAGGTACGATGGTAGGCGTTACTGCAAAGATTGCAGATGATACAGCGTATACGATGCGTATGTACGTCAATGAAGCTAACAACTGGATGTCGCTTCTGACTATTGATGGTGAAGTTACTGTCTACGCTCCAGACGGTTCTTCCTATACTGGCCCTAGCTGGTTGAAGTTGTCGCATATTATGGGCACTCTTGACATACCTGCTTTGACCACAATTGCAGCTCAGATTCATGCTGACGCTGTTCAGGTTGCAGCAGATACGCAAACAACTGCCGCCAACACTGCTACCGCCACTCAAGCGGCTCAAACGGCCACAACAGCAGCACAATCAGCATCTCAAGATGCTCAAACTGCTACCACTAAAGCAGGTGAAGCTTCTGCCTCTGCTATTACTGCCAAAAATGAAGCAGACCGAGCAGCTACAGCTAACCCTGATAACCAGCTGAAAAAGGCTGAAAATCTTAACGATCTTGCTGATAAAAGTACTGCTAGAAAAAATATAAACGTACAAGGTGTTAAGTGTGTTACCAGTACAACACCGGGGGACTTCAACGCGCTTTCTTCACCTGATGATAAACTGAATTTACTTATTGCGAATAATGGTACTTGGGGGGTTCAATCTACAACGGGAGACATTAAACCTCTGCTCACCGAACGTGGAGGTACAGGGGCAACGAATGCAGCAGGTGCAAGGGCTAATTTAGGTGCATTGTACAAAGGTGGTGATACCGCAACAAACCAAATGGAAACTAAGTTATCACTCGCTACTAATCCCGGCGGGTCAATTCTTGGTCATTCTTGGCGCTCAACTATTGAGGCCGCTTACGTAGGAACCTCGACCGCAGATTTTTTTGTGAACCATACCGTCGGAGGCGTTACATACGCATGTATCAAACCAACGCGCATAGACGGTACTAACTGGGAGTTTCATTTTAGCGATTTTGGCGAAATTTCTAATATTAGCGGCTTAGTTGTCAACCGTAACACCGGAACCACGGGGGAAGCATCTGGCAATCTTTCGCTAAGCTACGGGGCTAGTATGGTCTCACAATATGCCACCCGTATGGATTTTGCGGATACATCCGCGCGAGCGGTTTTAAATATCTATGACAATACTCGATTAGTTACCGTTGCCCCTACCGCCGGGGTTATTTGTAAAAAGGGCTATAACGGAGAGGTACAGCCAAATAGCTATTCATTCTCATGGGAAAACCTAGGGGTTGATGTTTATATCGATTCTAATCGTATGGGGCGCTTAACTCTAGACCCAACCAGTGATATTGATTACAAGGAAGATATTCAAGACTGGGACGGTGAAAGCGCGCTTGATAACATCGACGCAATGGAGTTGGTAACGTTCAAATTCAAAGCAGATGAAAAACAGCGTACACGGCGCGGCGTTATTGCGCAACAGATTGAGACTATCGATCCTGAATACGTTCATCACAGCAGAGACCAGAATGATAAGCCGATTCTTTCGCTCGACACTAACGTATTATTGCTCGATGCACTGGCAGCGATTAAGGTTTTAAGCTCGCGTGTTAAAGAGTTAGAAGCGAAATTAGAGTCAAAATAATACAATAGACTGATATGAACTTCTAAGTAACAAATAGCCCCTTTAGCTAACAAATAAGAAAAGGCCCGAAAGGGCCTTACTTTTTACCTATCCACATATAGAAATCATTAACGTCCGGATCGTTGTCGAAATCATTACATCTTTCCTGACTCGTAAAGTCAAAGGATGTAATGATCGAGCAGCTAACTTCGGAGCGTCCTATAACCCGGGCAAACTTCATCATTTGCACCACACCTTTTATGCACTCCTCTGCTTGTAAGTTAGCATTGCCAACGCATATATTGCTAAGCATAGGCGACAGGTTTCCAACGTGAGCGGGCGGTTTCTGTGTAGGTGTTGCTCCCACGTATTCAACTGATATCAACAGACCGAAAACAATTGCAGCCAACGTATTTAAGATGTGTTTCATTTATCCCCCGTAAAGCTTGTTATGTAAACGATAATATTGAACTTCTTTTGCCAAGCGGGTAATAAGTTCTTCAGTCTCGTATTTCTCTGGAGGAGGTCCTCCTGCTGCCAGTAAACTAATTACAGACCCGTCAAGATTATCTAGTTCGAATTGACACTTATTTAAACGCTTGATAAGGTATTCGCGAGAGTGGCTCATACATACTCCGGTTTAGGTGGTACATCGGGAAGTCTACCAAATTTGCCGTGATGCCCCGGGCACTTTAGCACATATCCAACACCTTGCGATTCTACTACGTTACCTGATACATACTTTTCGCGACGTTGTGATTCTTTATTGTCGTACCATCCATCTTTAACCCAAGGCTTACGGCTGCTCATAAACCTAACTCCGTTCTGACAGTTTCCATAATTTCTTCCAATTCTTCCATAAACTGGCCGCAGAAGTGTTTGGTGCGGAACATACCCAAACGATGACAGTTACGTTGTGGTAACGTAGGGTGATTATACCAAATGTTCAATTCAGTATTCTGTTGCTCCATGCAAGGCTGCTGCCCTTCCAGAATTAAAATACGGATGATGCGACGAAACTCTTTTTTACTAATGTAGGGATTGTAATTTCTAAGTATCATTTTTACTTCTCCTCTGTCGATGTAAGTAGTATCCTCCCTGACACTACTTCAAGTCAACTAATACTTAGGTAAGTTTTGCCTCAATGCTTCGATGTACATAGAAACAAAGATGCTGACAATAGTCCGTTGAAAGCGAACTTGACCAATTTTACCGACATTCATTATTGATACCCCATCATTTCAAGATATTTGTTAGCTTTGGCAATGTATGTTTCATGATTTAAGTCTTCAGGGAACGTGTCAGGTAACTGCATCATTGGAACACCACCCGCGGAGTTGGTTACCTTATTACCTGAAGCAGCATAAACCATTTCAGGATAATCCTCAGGGCCGTAGTACCAGCGAACAACTTTCCCTAAATAGTCACCATTACACACAGCGCCTCCTTTAACGTTACGCACAACCGCGAACTTCCGAATGTCCTTACACTCAGTGATTGTTTGCTCCACTGGTATGTTATCCTTCAGCTTAGCTCGTACAGCTTCAACGATGATTTCACCTGTAGGGTTCTTGGACAAACCTGAGTCGGCGAACCATCCTTTACACTTGAGTTTGCCTTCGTCAGTGATAGCAACGTAGTTGTTAACGTTAGCTGCAAACAAAGCTTGATAGAAGTTGGACTCCATTTCAAAGCCTGTTTGTTTCTCCCACCACTTGATGATATTTTCAACCAGTTGCTCCTGTTCGTCTGCATAGTCAACGACAATACCATCGGTGTTAGCAGAGATTACAGGAATACCCATCAACTCAAATGCTTCTATTAACATAAGCAGAGAAAGCTGACCTGTGATTGTTACCTGGATTAACAGTTGCGGCGCATACAATACCGACCACATTGAACCCAGCTTACCAAACGAACCGTTGATTACAATCTTCAGCGTTTGAGCTGTTTTCTTGTCACCAGTATGCTTCGCGCGTACACGTCTATCAACAATCTTTTTGTATACCCGAAGGAAAGCTTCGCCAAGGTGTTCAGGGAAAAGCTTCTGCCCTAGGATAACGCTCGGATAGTAGGACGTAACGTCGATGTCGCGCTTCTTACGCCCTTTAACGAATCGGTGACAAGCCTTTTCCTCTGTTGAGTGTAGACCACCGATACCCATCTGGTATTCAGCGTTACCGATCTTGATACGCAAGTTTTTCAACTGCCAAGGCAGTTCAACAGATCCTTTCTCACTAATGACAAAGTCACATTTATTGACTAGATCTACCACGCTACGCATTAGCGGAGTTTGATAGACCAAGAATCCTGGCATGTTGTATTTGTAACGTCTACCAGGTTCTACTTGAGCTCTAGGCAAACGGCGCACTTTCTTAATGCGACAGATTTCATGACGGATAACATCCTCCGCAATCTGTGCATCAGAACGTGAACGCAAATCCACCCCGTATTCGCTTGACATGATTTCACGCAAATGCAAATCGTCTTGAAGCGCTAAGTACAACGATTCAGTAGCATCCAGGTCGTTAATACAGTAATGACGTACGATAAGCATATGATCATAAGTAAGCATCATGTTCGGCGGGAACGGCAGATCTTGCAAGCGCGGACGATGTAAGCGCCCCGCGCGTTGTTTCAAAGAACCGCCCGCCGGAGCTACTTCCATGACATCAATGTGGTTAAGCTTCAGACGTTCAAGTCCTGCTGCTTTTAAGATGTCAGAAGGTCTCCAGTCCTCTGTAATGATACGATCGGTTGCTTCTTTTAATTGAGCGTTAGAAGCACCAGAAAGAGCTAAAGTAAGAATTGGTTCGTCATACCCCAGACCGTTATAACTGACTATCAAGAAGTTATGTGCTACCCAGTTAAGCCATTCAACATTGAGCTCGCAACCTAAATATTTCTCGAAGTAGATAACTTTCTTTGTTATTACGTTGCGGAAAGCAATCAAGAAATAGTTAGGATAACATTCGATATCGAATACGTGGGCTTCACCTCGCTCTTTTGCAGCCATAAGCTCGTCAAGCGTATACATGTTAATGACTGCCCGGCGAGCCTCTTCAATACCGGGCAAATAGTCAAAACGTTCCCATGTGCGTTCCGGAGGTGTGCGCTTAATCTTTTCCTTTTTAACTCTTGGCGGAGGTGGTAAGTCCTGCCAGAAAAAACCAATAGCATCTGTTCTCATATTACGGTCTCTGTCCTATCAAAACACCGCGGAAGTTTTTACCAAAGAAAGTGCAAGGGTTAGGATACAAGCTCAAATCTGCGGTATCCACATTATCCTTTAACAGCATCAAGATATCGAGAACATAAATACCGTGTACTGAGTCTGACTGCATAGCATACGATGCCCCTTCTGCTTCATCCGCATGAGTACGAACTACACCACCTTCAATATAAACACGCCCGCTTTTCTCCGTGAACGGCTTGATTTTAGTTAGTGCGTCGAACAGAGAAGGATCGATAGGCTGTGGCTTGCTTTCGACGTTCAATATGTTGTCAATATGCAAAGGCCATTGGTTCTCCATTAGAACGCTACGCATCCAGCAACCTGACTCATAATGAAAAGTGATAGATTTCTCGCTTACTTGCGCTCTGACTGGGATCTCTTTAATTTTAACCAGTGACTCACAAGCTTCAGCAGACAATACAACATCAAGAGGAAATGGGCTGCCGAACCAATACTGAGCAATACAGACGTTATTGGTTGCGTAGGCAGACCCTCCTTTAACCAGTACAGACATGCTAAATCGACGAGAAGCATCAGAGCCGATAAAAGGACTAACAGCTTTAAGAGCTGTGACAAGTTCTTCTCCGTTAATATCATAAAATTCTCCTTCTGGGTCTACGTGGGCGGCGATCTTATCGGTACAAGGTATGTTCGCTTTAAATGCCCCGGATTTGATATTCAGTTTCCCGTTAGCTAGCAGGGTAAGCTGTGTTGCTTCCTCGCAGTTTGCTATCGCCTTTACCATAGGTATCGCTTCCGGAGCACACTCCAGCTGTAAGTGGATGGGTGCAGCCATTGCGATGATGCCGTTAGTTGCGCGGACCATTCCATCCTTAATCAAAAAGTGAGTAGTTCCTTCCACAAACGCACGCTTTCCCACGGCAGCAGATGCGAATTTAAGAGCTTCAAGCATCGCGTAATTCCTCACGTATAAGCATAAGTAACCGACCTAACATATTCTTTCCGTTATCTCCGACCTTACCCCAATAAACGTCACCCCAATGATTACCTTCAACTAACTCTTGATCCCCCGTTGCCAATAGCAAAGACTTGAGCTCTGGTATTTCAAACTTTCTCTTTAGTAGGTCGTACATAACAGAGACTTTGATTTTATCCCAATCTTCCCGCATTGGGCGCTTGCGAGCTGTACGCTTCGCTAGTCCTGGGCTAGGGCAGAGCAGAACATCCAGCATGTCTTGACTCTTAGTCATTTTCCACGCCTGGAAGGCATGTTCAACAGTCTGGGCCGTTAACCCGTTCCAACGAAAAGGAGAAGGGTGAAAGTTACTAAGGAAAGCATTCTCATCTTTGAACGAATTAATCATCTTCCAAAACCTCAGGCCATTCGCAGTATTGAAGGACAATAGACTCAAGTGGGTCATGAAAGTCTACTTTGTGAACTACAAACACACGAGCAGGTAAACGATCCACGGCTGCTAGTATATCTTCAATATACCATTCGATGAAGTGTCTACCTAACATATTTCGTTGGCGAGCCATTAGAATAACTCCTGTACCTTTGGTTCAAAGATTCGAGAATGCTTATCCAGGTTGATTCGGTCTGCTATTGTACGATAGGACCACATATTGAAGGTAGCGCGAGTTTCATATATTGTGGTTAAGCGCTCTAAATCAAACCCGCTTTCAGCAATAATACCTTCAATGTAGGCACGTTCAAGGGGATTGAGCGTGAGAACGTGTCTTCCTGCTTCGTGTATGGTGCCAGCTTTCTCTGAAACTCGATATGGTACTCCGTTTGGGATGAACATAGATCCATAAGCTCCGAATTGAATCCAGGATGAAGAATCGACGGAGTACCACGGGTATCGTTCCATGACTCGGATTGACGTAATTCCAAAAGCATGGAATTTAGCGCGTGGACGACCTGATCCGTCGATAATATATCGCTCCCAGATTCTGTCGAGCCAAACAATGAGCTGTTCGACTGTTTTCCCAACCATTCCTCCGAGTGTGATATAGGGGTATTTGGAGAGATAGTATTCCAGATATCGTTCATCTTCTCCGAAGTGGAAACATGGGAGGGGTGTGACTCCGCGAGCCTCCATTTCATTTTGGTTGCGCCACGTCTGAAGTGGGTCGCCAATTCCATCGAGGACGGATGCCATAACGACTCCATCATCTTTACGGATGATATCTTCGTTTTCTTGAATGTATCGGCAATATTTAGGCAGGTCAATCGTAACTCCGCTGGACCAAGCAGAGAAAGCTCCGGAGTCAAGGAACACCTGGGCGCCATCAGCTCGCATTTCATCGACATATTTTTGTCTATTAACATAGTGATAACTCTCGAGTATATTATCAAGAGAATCGACAACAGATGCTTCTCTTTGATTAAGTTTAGGATAAGTACTCTGACCTTTTCTAAAACCGTTAGTGTACACTGCCGCCATAAATAAGTTCATACATACAGCTCCTTAACTTGTTTAAACTCTTTAGGGCAACTTCTTTGTCTGAAATCAGTTATTGTTCTTTTAACCACAATATCGTTTAGTTTAACATTATACAATCTGTGCGTAGATGTTTCCGATTGCCTTTTAACTTCTCCTTCGTAAATAATAGAAACTAAATCTGCCCACCATAATCCTTTTATGTATTCGCGGGCTTTCTTTATTTGTTTTTCTATTTGCCAATTAAGAGCTTCTGATTGTAGTTTTTTCGTAGACTCTTTAACAATTTTACCTTTTTGTGATTTTGAAATCTTATGTTTCGTTTCTTGTGTATGAACTAAACCTTTTGCAAACGTGTTGCCTTTGTGTTTACCTTTCATATGCAGACTAACAGATCGCTTCCCTTCTTCGCTCATCTTGTGACCAGAACTACCAAAACCACCTTCACAAGTATTATAAAGAATACCTGTTTTTAAATCTTTTCTACCATATTTCAAGATTAAATCAGCTTCTAGTTTTAAAGCTTCCTCTTCTAGCATATTAAGCTGAACATATTCTAAAGATGGTTTTAAACCTTCCCTTAAAAGTTTACGAAGTTTCTTTCCCCAAAAAGTTTTAGATTTAGCAACATTTGCAGGTTCTAAATGTTGCTTAGCTCTAGACCTTTGCCCTTTGCCAACGTACAAAGGAACGCCGTTTAACGTATACATATACACATAAAAGTAATTCATTGTGCCACCAATTCAAACCATTGGTTAATACGCTTTTCGAGGTTTTCTTTTGCGCCGTCTAAGCTAGAAAAAGAGTTAGTACCCTTAGGTAAGCTAGGCAGCAACACCTTGCCATCAAACTTACTTCCATCATGTAACGGGGTTACTACAGCCACTTTGATTTGATTTACATAAGCGAACACCGCATCACGATATTTATATTTTCCACCACGCCATTCGATTTGTTTCATATTACCTCCAATAAAAAAAAGGCCCATTCCTGAGCCTAATTATATACTACCTTTTTACTCATTTACAGGCTTCAAGGAACTCTTTTCGCCAGAGCAGACCTTCAGTGCTGAAGTGCCCTTCAACTGAGTTGGTCATGCCGCGGAAAGCTTTCGTAACGGTGCTAGATCCACACGACTGCTTAACGCCGCGCGATTCCATGCACATATGACGCGCATCGATGTAAACGCAAACCGCTTGAGCGTCCAGGTGATCATAAATAGCGTCGGCGATCTGGTTAGTTAAGCGCTCCTGGACTTGTAAACGACGCATGAAGGCATCAACAACACGAGACAGTTTACTGAGACCTACAATCTTACCGTTGGGAACATAACCCACAGTGGCGCGACCGATAATAGGGGCCATGTGGTGTTCGCAATGAGAGTAAACCGGAATATCGCGGACAATAACCAGCTCATTGGTACCTTCTGCACCATCTTCAAACGTTTTAAACAGTTCCGCAATATCGACGGCGTAACCACCGAACCAGGTTTCATAAGCTTTCGCTACACGGGCCGGAGTTTCCAACAGACCTGGGCGAAGTAACATGCCTTCAGAACCGCCTTCGATAACGTTCAGAATCGCTTCAATGTGATAAGCAATTTCATCACGCTGTGGGTGTTCAAAATCCGCTTCTGCTTTGATACCTTCGAGATTTAACTGTTCCATTATTTTGTATACTCCACATGGCACTTAGAGGTTTCTTCGATTACGCATTGTACCAGTTCAACATCATGTTCGTCCAGAAGACGTGGACCAATAACATTGACCATATATGCGGCCAGGTTTTCAGCAGTAGGGTTGAACGGCAGTGCTACCAAAGAATCGGTAAAATGATGGAAGTCTTTCTGGCCTACATCGCGCTGATCTTCATCAAACGTTTGATCGTTTTTAGCTAATGCGGCCAAACCATTAATCAAGTCATCTTTTTCCCAGTGCAAGAACTTATGATCCCAGTTCAGTTCGAGCCATTCGCAGAGCGTGGACTTAACGACACTGAAATCAATAACGCGACCGACAGCGTCCAGCTTAGTGCGATCGTTGACAGTCATATCGCGGTAGGTTTGCTTAAAACCTTGACCTTCAACATGCCGGGCTTTACCCGTTGCGACTGCTACGGTTTTCATTTTCGGCGCCACATGGAAATGAAACATGTAATTGTGGCCATGCAGATGACGACACTTGCTTTCGTGACCTACTACACGGTGACCTGCACAGATTTCATGAGTACGAATAACTTTGTATGACATTTTACTTCTCCAGTTGAAGCCTTCCTTGGCTAGCCTGATATTAGGCGACTGTTAAGCCGTTCCGTTTACGACCTTCGTAGATGACATATAATACAGCTGATGCGGCGAATTTGGAAAGGCTCATTGCAATGATAGAACCCCAACTCGCAAATCCAATCATATGTAGGAATATGAAGGAGTCGACTGGTACTGCAATCAACGAACTAATAACAACACGTTGATGGAAAGGCTTTTTCGTAATTGTGAATATAGCATAGTCTAACAATTCGCTCACAGCAAACGAAGTCACAGAAGCATACACCACAATCGGGTCGCCCAACCACCAGCTAATTAAACACGCTACAAATATGGCCCACAGCACATGATGCCCGGCGCTACGTTGCGCGTAATCGCGGAGGACAAACACACAGCCCACGAAGAACGCCATAAGCGGCACAGGGCCCAGCGGAGTAAGCACAATTGGCAAGTAGCTGAAGCCCAGGTTTACGAACACCACCATTAACAGATAAGCGAGGATGAATTTCATGTTAACCTCTTTTAATAATAGTTACTTCTGGTTTAACCCATGGGAAAGATTCAATCTTAACTTTTGAATCTTTCGTTTGCACACGCGAACCATCAGTGTCTTCAAAAATAATACCGCAAGACCAATAGGCGCCATTTTCATCTTTAAAAACAGAACCGTCGCGGGAATTTTGATACAAATTAGAATCAATCTGGACCCATTCCGCATCTTCCCCTGTAAGAGGGGAAATGATATCGTAGTTAGCCAACTTCTGAAAATAAGCTAAAACGTAAGAAGCAGAAAAGCCGCTATGACCTTGATTTGAAAATACAGTTAACAATTCAACAATATTTTCTTTTACCCGATCTTGCATAGTATCTTTATCAGGCCAAGCCAATTGCATTTCTTTTTTAGCGTGCTCAACTAAATTGCTCATTTATTCTTCTCCTGATGTTGGAATAACGCACGTTCTACAGATGAAAGGATGTCAATTAAATCCTGTTCAAAGTCTTTATGCCCACGCTTGCCCGCAGCTAAGATCTTTTTCAGGGCGTGTTCTAAAGCTGCGTTGTTTGGTTTGTAACATTCAATAATGTCATAAACGTCAATCCAAACACCAGGCTTAATTTCACGTTTGTATTTGTCGTTAGCATAATGCGCAACTCGCACACCAACAGTTTCGAATGATTGCTGTAACAGTTGATCAGCAATGCTCAATACTCCAGACTTCTCAACTTTCCAACCCTCAGTACCTGGCATAGGTTGGCGTGGTAGAAGATCGACAGTAGAAGGTCGCCACGCTACTAAACAATTCGGAGCTAATGTATCAACAGCAGGTGGGATATTGTATTCGACTTTCACCTTAGCTTCGTTAATATCAACATGATGAATAATAGTACCATCATAAAGTTTAATATCGAATTTAAATCCGAGACGACGCAGAGTGTTAATACACGTGATAGAAGTCGCTTGAGCCTTTCTACTGTTAGCGTGAATATTTACAAAACCATCCACGTCAAGATGTTCGATACCTTTGAGCTGATGGCAATATTTATCTAAAATTTCATTTACCACTTTCATAATCATTCCTTTAGTCGCGCGTCCCTGCGCTTAAACAGTTAGAAGTTAAAAGGGTTAGCAGCTACAAAGGCTTCAAAACCTGCTGCGCGAAGTTTACAGGCCGGACACTCACCGCAGCCATAACCCCACACGAAGTTAGTATTGTGGTCACCGTTGTAGCAGGTATGGCTATCTTCCAGTACAACCATCAGGAAGTCTACAGCTTTTGCAAGCGCGAACGTTTCGGCTTTATTTAACCACATTAACGGCGTGTAAATCTTAATGTTGGTTTCATAACCCAGGTTGAGGGTTTCTTCGAGCGAGCGAATAAATATATCGCGGCAGTCAGGATAACCGGAATAGTCAGTTTCGCACACGCCAGTAATAAGGCAATCAGCGCCAACCTTCTGGGCGTAAGCGTGCGCCGTAGTTAAGAAGAGCGCGTTACGGTTCGGGACAAAGGACGCAGGCAGTTTGGAATTTTGAGCGTGCTGAGCGCTGACATCGGTTTGTTCGGTTCCGCGAATGAGTGCGCTGTTCCCGATAGATTGCAGGGCGGGAATTTCAAAAACAGCGAAGGGAACGTCGTGTTCAGCGCAAATTTGAGCGGCGCAATGGATTTCGACTTCGTGTTTTTGTCCATAGGAGAACCCAATAGCGTGAACAGTTTCAAAGTTACGCAGGGCTAAACCTAAGCAAGTCACAGAGTCCTGGCCGCCAGACAGGACAACAACGGCGGATTTACCCTTCACGTAATCTACAACTTCTTTAACTTTCAATGCAGATACTTTCATGATTATTTCCTTACAGAGCGTGAATTAACGACCCTGGATGGGCCTTCAACAAATTCTGCCATTTGACAGAAAAGTACAAGTAAGCGTCACGACGTATTTTACGCTGATCCATAGTAGGATACAACTTAGTCATAACGCGAACATGGCGATTAATATGTTGACGTTTAGTCATATTAATACTCCATCAGTTTTTCGAGTGTTACTTCAACAACGGTGCCGGCTTTACAACTCCAGCGGATGTACTTCTTATCGATCTTACGACCATGAACCACGCCAAGCTGGTTCGCTTCGAACTCCAGCTCGCTGATCTTATTATGATGCCATAAAGCGTGTGGAGCATCACAGTACCAGCGAGTTACAACTCCTTTATTGTTCTCCACTAAATAGTGAAGTAAAAGGGTTTCAGCAGACGTACCGCTACCTTCATCAGCAACAACACCGAATAAGGTTGTGCGTTGCATACCGCGACCTTCAGTAAGGTCTGGTGAGTGGTAAACCCTGAAGAAGGCTAAGTTCTTTTTCAACTTACTGTAATGAGCCTCCCACTCTTTACAGTCTTGTTCAGATGTGAACTCACGCCCATCGTCAGAGATGAATACAGGCTGATTAACTTGTCTCATAGCTACTCCACATTGAGTAATTTATGTATCTGAAGCTGAACTGTATAGTTATGCTTCATTGCACTCGCCAGGACCGCGGCAACGTTGTCAGCGTTATAACCTGCGTCCTGCTCGTCCATCGGCTGTAAATATATCTTACCACGGAATGACTTATGAGGTCTCGCAATAAAAGGGGTTGCTCGGTGATCAAGAGCTTGCAGAGGTAAACCGTCATCCGCTCGCACGTTTCCCGCTTTCATAACGTACTTAAAGGCGTTAGCACGATGCAAGGCGCTCGGGTGCAACTTAGCAGTTTTCGGCGAGCATACAACAGTAGCCATAGAGCTCAGCTCTAGCGGTATTTGCATTGAGCCATTGGTTTCAATCTGTACATCAAAATCATGCTCAATCAGATAATCAACAAACGGGGCAATCTTCTGACGGAAAGGCTCGCCACCTGAAATAACGATTAGGTTTGCGCTACTATTCGTTGAAATAAGTTGGTTATGAATAGATTTAAGAATAGCCAGATAAGGCATTCTAGCACGACCTTGGGTGTATTCAGTGTCACAACCAGGACACTGGAGATTGCAGCCAGCTAGACGCACAAATACAGCAGGACGGCCACAAAAAGGTCCTTCGCCCTGAATGGTGCTGAAAATGGAATGAACTTCGAGGGTAGATTGATAATCTTTCTTTTCGGGAATTTGAGAATTGGGTTTCATGGTTTGCAGTGTCCTTGTTTGTAATGCGTCAAATTGTGGCGGATAGTATCCGATTCGAACGGATGGAGCCTTGCGACTCGTCTGGTTAGCAACCAGGTGCCTTAGACCAACTCAGCCAACTATCCTTTAATAGCAAGACACTTTGGAGTTCAACACTTGCCTCGTAGCCTCTAAACCAAAGGGGTTATTGATTAGTAACCAAAGTGTCTTGATATTAATTGAAAAATAAAGCGCCCGAAATGGGGCGCTTGTATTATAAGGGATTACCGGGTGATCAGTCCAGTAAGTTAGTCGGCGTAGGGATAGCTACACGACCTTCGATACCGTTAAACTTCTTCCAGCGAGCGTACTGGGTTTTAACGGTGTCGTAGTTCAGACCTTTCTGTTCTGCATAGGTCAGCAGAATACTGATCGGAACCGGCTGCTTCAGTTTAGCGGACAGTTCGTCCATCAGTGCCCAGGCATTACCGCAAGCGGTATCGTTGCGCGGACGGGTGATACCGTTCTGATTTGGCATCGCGTTAGCCGCTTTCGCTTCATCTTTCAGACGCTTCGCTTCAGCTTTTTCTGCATCTTTAGCCGCTTTTTTCGCTTCAGCGACTTTGCCTTTCACGCCTTTCAGCGCTTCGTCCAGACCCTCAACCAGACCTTCGGCAGCAGTTACAGCAGCAGCCAGTTCGCCAGGCTCTTTCACTTTCTTAATCTGAGCTTTGATCTGCTTCAGTGAAGCGCGGGCCGATTTCAGGGAAGCGCCGGCGTTTTCGCCCGCAGTGTTGACCTGATCGACGGTGCTTTCAGCAGTTAAGGAAGCCAGAGAAGCTTTACCAGAATCGACGTGACCTTGGAGAGTAGTGAACTCTTTAGTCACTGCGTCGTTAACGGCAGCCAGTTTTTCACCTTCAGCTTTCGCTTTTTCTTCGGCTTTCTGCTTATCTTTACCTTCTTTTTCCAGGCGAGCTTTTTCTTTCGCTTCAGCCTTCGCAGCGTCTGCGGCTGCTTTTTTCTGTTCCGGGGTCAGTTCAGTTTTAACGTTTTCCATTTGATGCTCCACATGATCTTATTAAGGGTTATGGGTTATACCACAAGACAGAACGAAACTTAACAGAGCTCTTTAGATCGTGCAACTATTATTTTCGAGTAATGTGGTTAATAAAATTGTACTTAACTTCAGCTATCCTTCAAAAGCACGTTGTATAGGGCGCTTGAAGTCTATCGGCGACATGCTGGTTAAAAGTATAGCCGCTTGCTCCGTAGTAAAGTCAATGGTTAAATTATCCCATAGTCCTTCATCATGGGAAGCTTCGCGTTTTCCTTTTACGAATGAGCAATATCCCTGAATATCCCACTTGAGAGCGTACTCTGCCTGATCGCAAACTTCCTTCTGATCAATAATATTTTCCTTACATTCGTTGATCAGATGAAGAAGTAGATATTCAAGTTGCTCTCGCGTCCATTCATCTTTCGGTATTTCTGCTGTAATAGAGATGTACAGCATAGTTAACTCGCTATCAACAAAGTCCTTAAACATACCCGCTTCAAACGGTATGGTTTCCTGTGCTTCCGGGCAATTGATAATACCCAGGTTATACAACACCATGAAGTTAGGATGTTTGGCAATCAAGTCCATTTGATCCCGGTTAATTAAAACGTACATATACACCACCTTTAGAATGGTACATCATCTTCTTCACATCTACCTGTCGCTGCTGGAGTAAGCACTTGGAAGCCAGATGTATTATAGTCGGTCACTTTCTCATGGTTATCATCATCGTAGACGTTCCCAGAAGTGTGAGAGTTAGCGCTGATGATATTGTTTCCTGCATATACCTGTATGCCAACATTTTGCGTACTAGGCTCTAATATACCGAACATAGAACCGTCATAGCAACACTTCATTATTTCCGGATACTTTCTGTTGGTATGCACTTTAATATGCGTAGGTACCTTCAAAGTAGAAACAATATCTAAAGCATCGTCTATTGTAGCAGGTAACGGTAAATTGGTTCTGTTCTTCCACCAGGTATATGCCCTACGTCCTGCCCAATCTCCGTGCATTAAGCAAACATATTCTGAGAATGTCTTGTGACCACAATAATACGTCACCTTCAGGGTTGGCGGCTTAGTTGGGTCTCCGCGGTTAACGTTCTTCTGGTAGATAATATTTTCAACTGTAAAGTCTTCAATAATAGGCAACGTTTCTTTGATAAGCTTTTCGCTACTTGCTGCGACTTTAAGTTTTTCTTTGAATTTAAACGGTGCGCCGCAACTGCCCGGTATACCCATAGCCTTATTACCAACGATACGATAACCTTCGCGCTGGAGTTTATAGACTTCCTCATAAGTAAATCCAGTGATGTCAATATGCTCCTTACCTCCGCAATGTCGCCAGGCAGGGTATTGTCCGTCCAAACCGCACACTTCACATTCTTTGAAGATACCAGGTCCCGCTCCTTTCTCTCCGGGGCGACGTGGTTTCAACGGATCATTGATAGGCCCTAAGCGTCGGCTGTTACCGGAGAAGTCCAGTACTAAGCAATCGTGTTTCGTGCTCATTTCTATTGCCAGTAAACGCTGTTCGCGGTCGCTAATGTCGTACCCTGGCGCATAGTCCGGGCGGGTACCACGGCCCAGCATTTGCACCCAAAGGACTGTCGATTGTGTAGGTCGCAACATTATGATCAGATCGATACCCGGATGGTCAAAGCCTGTTGTTAGAACGTTGTTATTGGTTAATGCGCGTAACTTGCCGGATTTAAAGTCTGCTATAGCCTGATCACGTTCTTTATCCCCTAACTTACTATGTACTGCGGCGCATGGAATACCACGTTCATTAAGCATATCCGACACGTCTTTAGCATGTTCAACGCCAGCACAGAATATCAGCCAACTTTTACGGTCAGCGCCCGATTCCATTGCTTCTGCAATAGCAGCTTCGTTGGCTTCACGTTTGTTGACTGCTGTTTGCAGTTCACCAGCGATAAAGTCTCCCCCACGTTTCTTAACTCCGTTAACATCCAGCTGAAACGTAGTACGTTTAGGGACTACTGGCATCAAATAACCTTCGTTGATAAACCAGTTGAAAAACTCTACAGAGGAACCGTCAAACACAATGTGGTCAAACATCGCGTCAATGCCAGCTTCTTCATCCCCTTCTTGGCGGACAATAGAACCGAATCCTAAACGATAAGGTGTGGCAGTTAAGCCTATAATTTTAAGGTACGGATTGATTTTCTTTAGTTCCGCAAAGAACTTTTTATATGATGCAGCTTCGCTAGGGCTTATTAAATGACATTCATCGACCACGATGATGTCTACTTTACCAAACAGTCCTGCTTTCTTAGCAACAGACTGTATACCTGCAAAGATGATTTGATGTAACGTGTCCTTCCTCTTCAAGCCAGAACTGTAAATACCCGCTGGCGCTTCGGGCCAAAGCTTCATCATCTTATCGTGGTTTTGGGCGATAAGTTCTTTGACGTGGGTTAATAGCATGGCTTTCTGGCCCGGGAACCATGTAAGCAGTAAACGGAAGAACTCCGCAATTACCAGACTTTTCCCTGTTCCCGTAGGTAATACAACTACAGGGTCACCTGATGAAGCTTTATGTTTATCAAAATAGCGATAGATGCTATAAACTGCTTCTGTTTGATAATCGCGAAGTTTGAACATTTTATTTACCGTAATAAGGAGCCATTTCATAATGCGAGCAAGCTTCAATCTGCTCGTCGGTTGTTATCGTTCTATTAACTACAGGATTAAAACATTTCCAAGTCCCGTCTTCAATAGCTCGGGAATAAACGCACGTCCTACAGCTAACGACGGGCAATTCGCCGCGGTAGCAATGATCAGCAAAGTCGCACATTTTGCATTCAAACCAGCTAGCCCCTTTAAGGGACAAGCCGACAGGAGGTTCATGTGTTAATACAATTTTACAACCACGATCAATAAACTGGTCAGCTACTGCTGCATCTAAAGCGATAAGCTCGCAATAGACTTCATCTGTGTTTTTATTAACAGCGATGTACAAGCAAGCCGCAAGACCCATTTTACGCATGTACACTTGAACCTGGGCGTAGTGCGTTGGCTTTGATTCCCGCATACCTTCTTTCTTTAACTTGACAAAGCTCTTTTCACCATGAGTCTTCATTTCAGTTAAGATCGGAGTATTAGGGTCAGGCATGTCAGGACAACCTACAACAATACCATCAATTGCAGATCCGAAGTGTCCTCCTAGTTCACTAATACGGTACTGGTGACCTTCTGCGTCCTGCTGCCACACCTTAAAGCCCGCAGTAAGCAGCATAGCAATGAAGCGGCCTTCTTCCATGTGCCCGCGGTTAAATAAGCGGAGTATTCTTCCGGAGTGTTTAGGACGCGCTACCCATCGGAACTGAAAGAACAGTTTACGGGCGCATGGGTCGCCTATTGTGGATACACCTAAGTGGGAACGTCGACCGTTACGAGGGTCAAAAGCGTCGCTAATAGTAGGGATAACCCGACCTAACCATTCACGATATTTAGAACCTTGATCTTCCTCTATCTTTTGATCAATAAGCTCTTTAGTTTTTTCTGCGAGATAAATTGGCATCACAAGTCCTTAGGAAAAAATAGCGCCCGGAGGCGCTATTAGTTAACGGGGAGTTATTAGGCTTGCGGTTGCTGCCAAGGCGGAACCTGAGCCTGAGCCGGGTGCGGAGGCTCTGCTGGTGCTGCGGCAGCTTGAGCAGGAGCGGCTTGCTGTGGTGCCGGGCTAGCGGTCTGAGTTGCCCACGGCGGGGTGGCCGCTGCTGGTTGGGCTGCTACAGGTGCTTCAGGTTGTACAGGAGCTACTGGTGCAACCTGAGCTTGCTGCTGCTGAGCAGCTAATGCTGCCTGTTGCGCTTCCCATGCAATCTGCTCAGGAGATTTAACAGGCTCAGCGGCTACCGGGGCAGGTGCTTGAGTCACTGGCGCTACAGGTGCGGCAGCGGCTGCTGGCTGTTCCCACGGCTGAGTCGGTTGTGCTGGCGGAGTCCACGGCTGTGTAGGTGCTGCCTGTTGTACCGGAGCCGTTGGCTGTACTGGTGCGGCTACTGCTGGAGCAGCAGGGGCAAACGGAGCGGTAGGAGCAGCTACAGGTGCCGCAGGTGGGGCAACCGGAGCGCCGCCAGGGAACGGAGCACTAACTGGGGCGGAACCAACAGCACCAGGCTGAACTGCCAGAGCGCGATGTACGGTGATTGAATCATAGCCGTTAGGAATATTACGATCTTCGTAATCGCTACCTTCAGCGGCTTTTTCGATCTTTAATTTGATATGGAAAGGTTTACCGTGAAGCTCTTCAGTCTGATTCCAGCGAGGGTGACCTGCTGCAATTGACAGAGCCGCCAATTGCTCGTAGGCAATACGAACGGTATCAGCTGAAGTAGGGTGAACTACGTTGAACCCAACGAACACTTTACGACCTTTTGCAAATGCAGGTTCGAGAAGTTCGATGACAAAGTCCAGCGCTTGACCTTTTGCAGCAGTTTCACGAGCTTTTGATTCGACAACCTGACCCTTATACCAACCTTTAGGCAGAGCATCGAAGTTCATGGCCGCCGCATGTTGGGAAGCATCGAATTGGAATTGAGCCATTATTGATTACCTTTTGATTTGATCTTGTTAATGATATAACCCAGATGAGGATACTCAAATTCTGCTAGAGCACCTGACCGATCTTTTGCACTATCGCTTAAACCAGGTTGAGTTTGCAAGACTCGTTGTTTACTACCATCTGCACCCGGCATAACCTGATACCGGAACACTTCATCAAACAGGTACGGCAATGCCGGCCCTAACTGCTGACCCGGCATCTTCGGACCCCAAAGGAATTGACCAGTGACCTCGTCCTTTTCCTTACCCAGCTTAGCAGACATGTAGACATGCTTACCTTTGATGTCACGAAACTTCTTAACCATCTCCAGAATTTTGTCTTGCATGTCGCCGTAAGCTTTACGTGGGTCTTTGTGCTTCGGCTTATATTCCGCCAGAGCAATTTCGCCTAATTCGGAAAGTGAGTCAATCCCGATAGAGTCGAAATGTTGTTGCATCTCTGGATGAATACACCATTGATAAGCATCTTCCAGATCTTGCATTGTTTTGATTTCAATTGTCATGAAATCGGTGGAGTACGGCAAGCCTGAAGGCCCAAAGATACGATCTAAGTTCTCTTTAGTAAGAGAAAGCAAACCGCCCTCGGCGCTGATAATAACAGGTCGAGGTAATGTGGCCATAAGAGCCGTCTTACCCATACCAGCTTCAGCGTAGTTGATCATTTTAACTCCAGCATCACTTACGATGGTACTGGAGTAAACAACTTGAATTGCCATGTTGCTACCTTTTGTCTTGAGGACGCTTAGTTTAAGCGATTACCTTTTAGATCTGCAAGCCGTTTTATTTGGTGCTTCACTATAAGGTAACCACAATATATATATATATATATATGGCTATCGCAGCAGCTTCATATCTCGGGCTCGTACTGTTTTACCTTTCAACTCAAGGGCTAACTCGTCACGCATCTTTAACTGACAGATGAAAAGATTAGTCATTTGTGTTTCAGGTATAGCAGAAACCATCATCTCTTTTAGAGTACGGCGAAGGTTTTCATTTACTGCCCGTTTCAAACATTCACGAGCTGTAAAACGCATCGCTTCTTGGATGTTACGATAATCCTTCTTAGCATAATACATAGCCAATTGGATAGTTGCAATGATATCAGGAAATTCGCTATAAGCTGAATTGTGAATGATATCTGTAGCAATACGTTCCTTACTCATTCAATGAACTCCCGTCAACAAAACGCGCCACGTCGTCCGGATTTCCTCCGGCAGCTTTATAGCCTTTAGTGTACACAAAGATGTCATGCGAGCGCATAAGACCTCCGCACTTTTTACAAGGAAAGCTTTGATGTGTGGTTTCTCTACCACCTAATACGTCACCAAAAGTATGCGAAGAGCAGGAGTTCAATTTAGATAAATTTTCCTTTACCTGTTCCCATATCTTTTGAGCTGTTTCTTTACTGATCATTGTCATCTTCCTCCGCTGGTAAAATATCGTCTTCAGAGCGCCAGGACAAAAAGCGAGCCTGACGGGGCTTATCTTTTACACCGATAGGGAAGTGACGGAACTTGACAATCAGCACACCCGGCTGGATTTCCCCAGATACCCATTTATTCCAAAGATCTATTCGTTCAGCATGAGTTAACTTGCCAGGACCAATTCGAGCCAGCTCACCATTATCAAGACGCTTAACCAGCAAAGCACCAACCATACCTTTTCCCACTTTGTTTTCCTGGTGGGTAGAACGTTTAGTGAGTCCCTGTGCATCCGTAAAGGCTTCATTTAGGTTTTCCTCCGCTTCGAAGACATCAACTAACCATCCTTCGGTGTCCTCGTAAGGTTTACGGCGCGTATAGTTGCACTGCTTAGGCGTACACTTACCCCACTTATATTTTGCATCAGGGTCTCGCTGAATTAAACCCTCATAGCCCATCTCAAGCCAGATTGCTTCCTGAGCTAATAGTTCTTCTTCGTTATTAACTTCCACGTAAGGAACAACCTGGAGATCTTCCAGCTGGCTAAGGCTATGTTGAAACTCAATCCAGTCTTTAAGCATACCATAGCGTTCGCGATACGTCTTGTCCTGAACAGACGGGTCGCACAAGTCAAAGACGTGGCCAATCACCATAGGCTTCCCTTCCTGCGACATAACAGCTGAAACAGTTTTGCGACATAGATCGTCGTCTGTTTCTAAACCCGCTGCTAGCTCCATGTCATAACCCTGATAAAGAGGTTGACTGAAGTTTTCACGGGTAAAGTGGTTCGGCATTGGTGCCAGTGTTCTGGTTAACAACGTGCCATAAGGGTTAAGACCACGAACCCCATCAATTTTTGGCATCACCCAAGTAGGATACCGCACCTTAGACAGGTCTGTATTTACTGCCCGGTATGCCCTGAACTTTTTAGTAGTCATTAGACTTCCTCTTTCTTGATCTTAAATAGTTAGTTGAGTTTCTACGGACTTTTTCGGGCTTGATTTCTTCAAAGCCCATAGTAGAACGCTGTAAAAGCATTTGGCGCTTGGCAGCACTGTCACAGTGGTTCTGGGCCTTAGTGCGTTTATCTGCCCCTATTGTGTGCCCTGGAACGTGCTTATAACGTATCCGTAGTTTATAGCGGGTAACAAGGCTCTCAACGTACTGGGCAACGTCCCGCATTTGCTGGCAATAAGGATTATTCTTAAAACTAAGCGTCTTGATAGCCGAATCGCTATCTGACTGAATAAGTATATTCGATTTAGGTTTGATTAAACCGCTTTGCAAGCCATGCCACAAAGAATTGGCAATTGCCATTGCTTCTGCGACGTTATTATCAGACGGACTATGTAAAGGACCCTCGAAAGCTTGTTTGCCGTTATTGCTAGCCAACCAAACTCCGTATCCTGCGGCTTTAGATTTAGAACAGAAAGAAGCATCTGCGATTATTGTAATTGAATTTTGCATCGCTAATCCTAAGGGAGGACCGAAGTCCTCCTTATCAGTTATTCCACGCCTTTCGGCTTCACAAATTCGAGTGTACCACTTGCAGGTTTTGTGGTTACACATTGATCAAACAGTTGATGTTCTTCTTCTGTCAGGTCACGCCAGTTTTTAAGTTTTAACGAAGGTTTACGTTCAACCAGGTTGTCGACGTTAATACCTTTTTCACGTAAAGCCGGTAGTAAGTTGGTTAACATCGCATCATCAACTTCACGGGTAAGTTTATGAGCGTATTTCAGACCGTAGTCATTACCCAGATCAAACTTGTTAGTACCTTCTTCCGGAGTAGCGAAGAACGTTTTAATGATCTTCTGACGGAGGACAGCTTCTTGGGCTTTCACGCGGGCTAGCTCAGTTTTCTTCTTGAGCCACTCCATGATATCTTCATTGGTAGCCTTTTCGGCTTCCTGTGCGTCAAAATCGAATTCAGGAGACATAATATTATCCTATAACGTTGAAATAAAAATGTACGCCGTTATCAATCGCAGACTGACCTACGAATACAGGGAAATAACGACCGACGTGCTTTTGATCTGAACCTTCATATTTCACTACAAAATAACGCAATGATTTATTATTAGCAATTTGCGGCAATGTGTCTACCGCTCGACGTGCATTAGTCTCATTAATATAAGACTTAACAGGTTCAATTTTAAAGAAAGTTGCCATAGTATTCCCCGATAAAGTTATTGCCTACACTGTTAATTATACGTCCTTTCGCAGCGTAGGCAAGACTTAAATCACTTCGTAATAATGAAGTACAAGTCCGGAGCTATGATGTATGGTCTTCAGGAACTTGCGATTCTTAGGTCTCATTTCATAGCCTGTACCAAATACTTCAAAACAACGACCCTCGCTGCCATTTTGAGTATCCTTCGACTGCTCCGCCCACATAAACATGCCCCCAGATTGCTCAGCGATATCACGAATAATAGTACCCTTAGCTAGGACCATATTAAAACTATGAAGCGGAACGGCGTACTTATGAATCACTGTACTTTGTACAGAAGGTTCAATAGCAACTTTAACGCCAGCAGCATACACCGTCCCGGTTGTCAGGTGACGCGAAGGGATTATGGGGATTTCTTTAGACATAATAACCTCTTAAAATTTCTTACCGTCTGTTTTAGCCCGGTTTTCACGTTTATGATCAGAACGATTAGCATTATATGCGCGTTTATCGCCAATAGCTTTCGGAATATCCCAGCCCCAACATTCTGCATGGTAGATCATAAGTATTGCAATAGCCAACTCAAACGCGGCAATGTCGAGTACGTCTTCGGTAGCTTCACCAATCTGCATAACCTGGTTCTTGCGCACACCTTCTAGGGCATTAGAAATATGAACGTGAATGTCCAGGAAATACTTATGGAAATTGACATGAGTATATTCCGGAGTAGGGCGATCGTCAGCGCCTAAACGCAGAACAGCATCAATAGCTTTTTCAATATTCCAGCCTTTATGTCCAAACAGATCGTAGATGCGAATAGCAGCGTCTGCTAACTCTACCACTACATTTTGATATTGAGGCAAATGATGATCTGGAATATCGTGTACAAAGCCAATATATGCTTCGGTTACTTCGGAATGGATCAAAGCCAGGGTAGTACCGTCAGGACGAACAGGTTCATCCCACCAGCCAGCTTTAACATTATATTTATAAATTGCTTCAGCCAACTGGTTAGTGATTAAATCTTTCATTAAGTGTAGCCTCCGGTTGTGATAATAAAGTCCGTCGCATGGGCGCGGAATATATCTTTAAAGTCGTCGAGCGTAATGATTGCCCGGATGGGCGCTTTATTGTGGTAATACTCAAATTCTTCAGGGTTATGCACCCATGGATTGAGCTCAAGCATTACCGACCACTTTCGCTTATCTTTATATATTAACACAGGACGCTTTTTAGTCTCTGCGGCAGATGTGATACATTGTTTCCACCACGTATTCAGAGCAAGCTGTTCCTGGTTCTTAATTTCAAACGCATAGCCGCAAGTATTGTCTAAATCCATCCCACCTACAGCAGATTGATTCTGACGGCGCTGGGCAATAGGTTTTGGCGGTAACGGAATACCTAGCGTCAGATGCACCTCTTCATAGATTTCGTTGCACCAGTTTACAATATCACGTTCACCGCGTTGTCCCTTAGAACGAATATTAACCATTCTGTTGGTACTCCCTTTCTGGAATAATTTCAAAGTCTCCCGGAATAGTTTCGTCAACAACCATGAGCATACTCATAAAATACATCTTGAAGTTTTCATTGTTGACCATTATACCGTTTCTTGATTCCCAACAACGGCGGACAGCACACTGGTAATCATATTTAATTTTGATAACCACATTATCGAAAGGGCCTATATGGCCGTCTCACTCGTTATCGTGTAAATAGTTATATAACGCTTCTTGCAAAGTTTCGAACGCATTCATAGTCACCTCAAGAATCTGTATTATTGGTAATAGCTTGTAAGCCTTCTACATCAGAAATAAACCAAGCACCTGCTTTCTTACCAATATTAATAGGTTGCGAACCATCTGCGGGTGCTGCCAGTACAGATTTATCACCTTCAGACAACGGCGTAATTAATCCTTCAGATGTGAAGTCCTGCAATACACGATATAAAGCGCGACCTGGCTTCTCCCCGTTGCGCGAAGATTCTAATCTAGCTAGCTGGCGATAGCAGCGTTTAAGTACCGCGCCCTGTAAGAAGATTTTACGTTTCTGTAAAGGCTCATATTGATACTCTTGATTGTTATCCGACAAGTCTGCGGAGAAGTAACGCAATATAGCATCTGCAACGGAACGACGCACTTTCGAATCAGTAAGCTCGCCAATTTCACCAGACTTATATCTATCCAGCATAAGCTTAACAGACGACATAATATAAGAATTAGCCCACTCTACGTGAGAAAGCTGTACAACAGGTTGATTGAAGTTATCAAATACTGCAAAGGTACCAACCATACGCTCAATACGTTCCAGAACACGGGTATATATCTGACGAAGCGTTTCGTCATTCATCTTAGCTTCATTACCTAATTTGCTGTTCAAGAATCTGCTAATTTCATTTAAACGATTCGAAGCTTCTTGGGTAACTCCCACTTCACCGGACCATCCGTTATCAACATAATGCGTCTGAGTACAGAAGATACCATGAATAAGATCAGCTAAGTACCCAGGCAACTCTATCATTTCAGAGATTGATTGTTCAGGGCTGTAACCTTCATATACGCCAAAGTTAAAACGTGACATGAAACCATCTGCTGCCAGTTTACCTGTCAAGTTCTTAAACAAAGAATCCAAAGTGGTTTCGCCTATAAGAGTTAAAGTCGCTTCAGTCTTAGAGGTTTCAACGTTGTTCTCTTTGTTTGAGTATGTAGCGCCTCCCGTAATAACACCTACGTGGGCAGCAGAGTAAGAGTTAAGGAGGAAAGTTTTAACTTGGCTCGCGTTGCTATTTCCAGTGGTGTTTAATTCTTCAAGAATGCCACCAATTTCAGGAGTAACAGAACACAAGTTAATTCGTTCGTTAAGCTCTTTTTTCCATGCGATAGAGGAGCGCATTTCGTCAAAGCTAAATATGTTGAGTAAGTTATCGCCCATCTTATCCATGTGTTGAATAATACTACCCAACCCCTGGTTCATGGTGTTTTTACCTGTACCTGAGCGGGCTGCAATGATGTAATAAGCATTCAAATGCTTACGACGAAAACGCCAACCCTTTGCAGTAAGACCCGATGCAAATGCTAGAGCTGTGGTTATAGCAATAACAGGGACTGGCATGATCGAGTTCTGATAAATCCACTTTGCAATTTCACCAATAGGCCCTGGCGGGAAGCCGTACTCAACTTTCTCTACATCAAACTCAGCATCTTTAACTGCTAACTGCTGTTTAATCTGCTGCTGCTGTTCCGCGCTAGTTGCCATCATTGCTTCAATGTTGCGACGAGACATGGCAATCATAGCTTCTGTTTGAGCTTGCTTCTGTTGTATTTCAACTTGCAGATAAGAGCGCATGTTGTTGATCGTACGCATTAGGTACTTATCATCCGCCATGATCTTATCTTTCTGCCCTGGCTTAGGCCCGCGGTTAGCCAGCTGTGTTTTGCGAAATATACGCATTACCTGGGAATTGTTAGGCGATGCCTTTACCAGGAAGTTAATTAGAGCAGCATCTGCTTCGGAGCCTGACGGGTATTGATTGGGTATAAGCCTGTTAATAGGAGAATAATAGAGTGTTTCAAAGTTCTCTGAGTTTTCCCAGGTAAGAATATCGGCCAGCACGTCTTCATCAGAACGCACTTGCGGCTGATCTTCAACTTTGATAATGATTTTAGCTTTTTCATCGAGATACTGTGCTAAGTAGTCACAAACACCATTACCATTGCCGATAGGCAGCTGGATAACTACGCGCCCTGTACAAATGATAAAGCGTTCCTGGCTGTACCGCTCCACCCCGTATTCGCTTGAACGCCTTCCCTCGCCATAGTTGCCATGTACCCAAATATGCAAGCCCTTGCCGCTAGCGGAGGCTTCTACATAGGATTGAGCGCCCTGTGCAATCTGCCAGAACCATTGAATATGTTCTTGCGGGGTATCTGGATGAACGTCCATATCAATAACGGTGTAAGGATCGTCTGGCGTTAAAACAAATCCAGGCAATAAACCTTCATTCATTTCGCAAAGGTGCTCAGCAATATCAAATGACATCCATGTTTTTGGATCTGTCGGCGAGGCTTTTTCTAATGGCTGCTGGTAACCAGGAGAGTACATAGGGATTTTGTCTGACCCACAGACTACCCACTGCGGAACATTCTTTATCTCCTGTGGGAAGTTGTAGCCGTCAAACTCTATTTCAAATTTCTTCATTTATGGCTATCCTTGGACGCAGTTAGGGCGCCTATATTAGCGCCCTAATGTGGATCATTGCAATTTAACAACGTTGACGGTTACGACATTTCCTGGGTTAACCCCGAAGCGCCTCGCGACGCTGATTTCTTTGTCCAGCAGATAGTCGCTTGTCATACGAAACGTATTAGATACGTTTATAAAAATACGTTCTTTACGTCTTCTGCCAGTTATTTCATTTATTTCCATAACCAGCATGTATTGAACAGGTTGATTTGTGGTCATATATTCCCGCCGTATTGTGCATTGGCTTTAGCCAGCGCTTCGGCTAAAGAGTTACCCCATTCAGACCCATTCTTACCAACAGCGACATGATAAGTATGAGTTGCATCATCCTGGAATAGTTTAACAGTGACATCACTACCATCCTGAATGTCACCCATGAGGTTTATGATCATCTGAAACTGCTCAGAACGGCGACGCCATTGATCGATCTGCATAATAACAGCAGTTAGGTTTTCACCGATAAGCCCAGCAGAGAGGTCGCAACCTTCACCAGCTTCGTCCATAATAACAGCCTGGCAGATCTGGTTGGCAACCATACGGCAGCTATCCGGGACTTTTTCAAATTGCTTGTCACCGTGGTCTACACGAGAAGCAATCATTTTCCAGACCAGTTCATATTCAGGCCAATCTCGCTCAACAACTACAGTTTCCAACTCTGCTTTAGAGTCAACAAAGCGTTGAGTTCTTACGCGCTCGGCTAATTCAATTAAATCAGCCATGTCTGTTTTGCTGATGCGATTAGAAGCAAGAGCAGCTTTAAGATCAGATCTCTTGATTACAATATAACGATTTTCACGTTCCATTATTTACTCCCGTACATTGAAATAATATAGTCAGATAATTTCCACCAATCTTCAGCGGTGTTATAAACTCCATAATCTATTATAGGAATATTAAGCATCTTGGCAAGACGTAAAGCCTGACCGGTTCCACCTTCACCCCGCCCGCCCTCAGTCCAGCATATAACCACATTAACTGGAGTATTCAAATCCTGCCCTAATATTTGATAAGTATTACGTGCATGTAATTCTAGCGCTTCAGGGCTCAGGTTCTTACCGTTAGGATGCAACAGACGCGCAATAACTTTACAGCCCAGAACAGACCCGGTAACTTCATCTAGGTAACTGGTAGCAGTAGCGAAGTCATGAGATTCAACATCTATAATCTGCTCAATGCTCATATAGTTGTGCATGTTAGGTAGGAAGATTTCACACTTACCACGAACACCACGCGCACCATACTCAAAAGCCTTATCAGCACCGTCAGCGCGTCCGCTCCTTAACGTCCAGCCCTTGCTACATAACTGCGAGCTAAGTATGGCAAATATTTCGCAGACTTCCGGCGGAGTTTTGCGGGAACCAATCCCGGCGAAGATTTTATTCACCATTCAATCTCCTTACCTTGTTGCATACCTTTACGGGTAAAATGAATCATGGCCCACCATAACGGAGAGACTAAGCGATTCAAATGATCTTTGCGCCAGCCCATATCAAGAAGGAACTGAGCGCATTGTGGATACTCAAGAGCTAACCGCTCGCTGTTTTTACGGCTTATATGGATTGGGCTTTAATGAGAATGATTCACCGTTTCTTATCATTAAACCTAAATAGCGCAAACGTGATAAGATACCGTTGTCTGTCCTGTTAAACTCCATACATAAGTCAACAAGATGTACTTCGGTTTTCTTAACCGCTTTACTTTTAGCAATAATAGATTGAAGAAGTTTGAGTGTTTCCTCCTGAGACCAGCGCATACCAACAGAGCAGCCATGACAATTCGCGGGGAGGCCTTTGTCATGTTTCATGCGTTTCTTTGCTTTCTCCTGTTCTAAGCGCCGCCAGCGTGACTCCTCTATTTGGGCTCGAGTCATGTTAGACTCATCAACCCACGGGATTTTATTCTTCATTTTTATCCCTCTTAATCTGAATACGAACCTCTTTGCCGATAAGATCAGAAGCATCATTCGGAATACGTAAACCACGTCCCAACATTTGAATGTACTTCTTAGTATGAGAGAAATCTGGTTCACTACGCAGCTCTAACAAACGTCGAATGTAACGAGCTTCTTTATGGTTATAGTCCCAGAAGGGCTGACGTTCTACTTCGCGCTTTACACAACCAAGCTCGTGAACTTCATAACGCACTTCCATAAATTGATCACGCGTCATTTCTGGGAACATCCCTTCAAGCATTTTAAGGCACTGTGCCCAGGGCATTTGAGCACCAGCGCAAAGCCTCATTGTGTGGTGCATGGCGCGGGCATTCATGAAAAGCGGTGTTTCAAGTTCTAATTTGAAGTTAAGCATGGGTTACTCCAATAAGTATCTAACTGATGTACCTATTATAAAGCAGACTGCTATAAAGGCCATAGCATACAGGCATGAAGTGAGTCTTTCTTTTAAGTATTTGGAGATCATCTTTATTCTTCTCCTTGCGTATTGATCATAATCTATTAGCTGCCAGGGCCTCAGATTTTAAGAGCTGAAGACAAACAACATAATCATGAGGGTGAGTCATAACAAATCCACGTTTCAAAGCCTCAATATAAATAGGTAATGTTTCTATGATGCTCAACTTACTAGAAACCCACGGAGGAGAGTACTCAGAATATTCAGGGTTAGGTACATCAAAAAGAAAATCAGGAACCTCTCCTTTAATCGCTTCAAAGAGATGGTTAAGTTTTTCTTGAGCTTCATTACAATCTTGGTTATAGATCATTTTTATATACCTTTTTAGCTTGTTTAAAAGATTCAGAAACGTGCCTCATTTCTTCTCTGAGATCTTCCGGATGTTGGTTTATCTTTTCGCCGATAGGCTCATAGCCTTTTTCGGTGTATGTGTAGTAATCAGGCCAGCGACTCATAACCCATTGGCGGACATTGTGAAAGACAATATCAGGGTCTTCTGTAGTTATATAATCCTGACCCCACAGAGTGTAGATATATTCCCCTTTCTTGAGTTTAGGCTTCTTAACTTCAACTTTTACCTTCTTACGCTTATCGCGGGATTTATATGAATCAAACCAGGCTTGCGCATAACGCGCTATATAAAGGTGGGTGGCACCTAGCTTAATGTGGCCAGGTATTTGGTGCGCTTTATGCAATTGAGTTAAACGAGCGCCGGACAATCCATATTTAGCTGAAACTACAGCAGTCGTCCAGATTTCGGTAGCCACATTATGTTCCAGCCATTCGTTCGATGCTATCACTTGCTCGTCATTCATGTCTGACGGCATATCGGGTAGTTGTGTGAAAAACATAATTGCTCCTTAGATGTGCTTATCCTTTATTGTAATTTGAAACAATAAGTGATCGCAATTTTTATTTAAGAATTATTATGATCGAATTATAGAATGCATAATTTACGCTTAAAAATTATTAAGCAATTGCAGAGATTAAATTTTAATTAAATGAAAGAGGAAAATTTGCAAACTTGCTTAATTGGTTTAATTATTTTTAAATATAACGACCAATCCCTTGCAGCACTAAGCGGGGAACCATAATTTAAAGATTATTAAGGAAAACTACGTTTGCAAAATTTACCGTTTTCCTTTAAGTACCCTAAAAAACATACTTAAGAAAAAATAATTTTTAAATATAGTTTTTAAAAGGTATCATACTGTAAATAACAAATATTATTATAAATATATATTAGATATACTGTATTTACTGGGTTTCTTCGTTTTCCTTAGCATTAAAACATAAGCAAATAGCGGTAAACTAGAATTTTCTCCTATCAAACTGATAAATACGTGGTCACTCAAGTACCTGACCGGTATATAAATGACCATAGAAATTTCAATTTGACAATTTCAGATTTTGATTTTCTGATTTCATAATTTTTCAATTCTATTTCAGGTTGTTTTCTAGCCACATTACCTGTAGAATGTTTATATAGTCGGTAAGGCGCTGAGGATTGTAAGTCCGTTAGGACCTTCGGTAAGCGCTAAGACTAATGTGGTTACAGTTGAAGTGTGTAAATTCGTTCAAATCAAATTAAATCAAGAGTTGGAGAGTTAGTTATGAAGATTGAAGGGCAATCAGAACAATTCATCTGTGCGGATGGTAAGTTTTTCGCGATGTATGACTATGATCAGCAAGGAAAACCGTTGTACCGCCAAATCGAGCTGTACATGCCAGGGGATACGGGCACGTATAACGAGCCGTTGGACGTTACCCGCGCACGAAAACTTGCAGCCTTGGAAACGGGCAAGGACTTTCGCTGGGCGATTGGAAGCACGGGAGGGCAGTTAACAGCGCGATATCAAGTTCGGGAGTCGGACGGTGAGCTCGTGTCGCTGCTGGCGCTGAAAGGCGGGATGGCGTAGGAAATACTGGCCCAGGGACGGGCCTGGAAATGTTCCTGTCAATTTCAAATTTTGTAGAAGCCTCGCGTATAGTAAGAATCAAAAGCGATTCCCTTTCGAGCAGTTCTCGCTCTTGGTCAGATATTGCAGGTTTTCGGCTATATGCAAACCGGAAACATTCTCACCTTGAAGAGGGATAATATGATCCACCTCATAACCTTCGGGACAATTCCGATAGAAATCATTTATTGCCTCACGATTAGCCCACGAAGGAGTTCTCTGTAATTTCATCGCGCGATAATGAGCCGCCAAAGTTCTACGGTTCGCTCTGCCATTATCAGTTAGACGATAGTTCCTCTGGTGAACCTTCTGACGCTCATAATAATCCTTGTCACGATATTGCTTCAAAGCCTCATAATTTGAAGGCTGAGTTTCCCTCTTGCACTCCACACAGGTCCGGCCCGCCACGAACCGCTCGGCAACGTGGCCGCGCTTGCATGGCTTGCCTGTGAAATATCGTGAGCGTCCTAAGAATTTGGCTTGTTCACGTGTAATTAATTCTGTCATAGTAACCTCAGTTGATAAAGAGCAACGTTACCCAGTAGGTTGGGACTGTACGCGCAAGCATTATACTATGATCGGCTAATAGTTCACCATGGTAATTACTTGATGTAAAGATGGGCCTAGATTTTGTTAATGCCAGAAGCAGGCCCACTATGGTGGCAAAAAGTGGTAAATCGAGATCTATTTCTTTTCATACTAGGGTACAGGGTATGGGTCGAAAGCGCTTAAAACGCGTTACAGAGCATTTAAACGTCATGTATGGTTAGACAGTGGTGTGCGAAATAGCTTGACAATATGTTGTATCTGGTACACGCGCCTACGCAGTCCTTATAGATGTATAACGTTTCTAAACCGCACTTTTGGCCACACCAAGGATCTACATTGTGTTATTATGTATTCCAAGGCAGCAAACAAGCCGAAAACAAATAAACGGAGGCCACTATGGCTAGCAAGGCAGTTAACATTAGCGCGCAAAATGTAGTAGACGATTTGAACCTGGTCCTGCCGTCCCCGTGGACTGTGGAAGCCGGTGAGCTGGACACCGTTTGCATTAACCACCCAGCAGTAGAGCTCGGCTATATTGTCCAGCTGGTAATGTGCGATAACGCTGGTTATAGTTTCCAGGTGGCAGAGTTCCAGTTCGATACCGAGTCCGGAAAGGATTATGAGGATAACGATAGTTTCCTCCGTTACGATGAAGCGCTGGCATATATCCGCCGCCGCGTGAATCGTCTGTTAGGCGACTGATAGCACAATTGGCCACACCAAGCATCACGCTTTATTAGATACTACTTACATCGGGGCAACATAGTCCCGCAACAACAAAATTAATAAAAAGGGGTATCCCATGTACGCACTGACTAAGATTTACAAATCCAAAGC
Organism: Leifsonia xyli; assembly: GCA_003243275.1. GTDB lineage: Bacteria > Actinomycetota > Actinomycetes > Actinomycetales > Microbacteriaceae > Homoserinibacter. The sequence goes on from QFQR01000010.1 coordinate 32,501, forward strand.
AATGGCTATCAATGCTATCCGTATGACTGCGACTAATAAAGGCTGGAAAGTATTATCCACCGAACAGGCTGCCGAGCACGTCTGGCCACAAGCCGAAGGTTTTGCAGTTAACAATACTACGCTTAACATTGCGCTGGGCTTCGCCGAAGCTGCCGTGTTAACTGCTGTTAACGATGCGTTAACCACCGATGAAGTTATTGCCGATGCGAAAGCTCGCGAAGTGGTTACACCGAAGCTGCAAGCGCCAAGCAAGCTGGAGGAAAGTAAGAAGCAGGCTAAGAAAGATAAAGCGCCAAAAGGTACCGGGGAGGACGGCAAGTCTGCTACTCGCTGCCAGGTAGTAAACGGCGCTCGCCGTCCGTTGCGCGGCAAAACGCTCCTGGTGTGGGAAACTACCGAAATGCTGGCAGCAGGTCCCAACGGTACTCCGACGCTGAAAGAAGTATACGAAGAGCTCTGCCGCCTGGAACCTGGTTTTAATAAAACCACAGCAGGAATCCAGTATTACGCTTGCCGCGCTTATAACGGCTGGGAGTCTAAAAAATGATGAAACATATTTCTGAAGTGAAGGTGGGTGATATCGTGCTGCATAACGGCGTCGAAATGACTGTTGGCGCTAATGATATCAAGTATGATAGTTTCATGGGTTATACTTTGTTCGGTGATAGTTACCGCCTTGGTTATAAGAAAGTTCAAGTAGTTCGTTGATTTATACCTTGCCCATCATAACGGTGGGCAATAATAAGTCTACTCACTAACAAAAAAGGAACTATATCATGAGAATCTTCTTTCCTACTTCCGGTACTGCCCGCACCACCTTAGCATTGGCAGTAAACCGTCTGACGCAACATAATACTCAGCTCTTAATGACTGAGCGTGATAATGAGGTTATTTCTGATATCGTTCGTGATATTGGCCGTTTGAATGATATCATTGTGAACTTTATCGGATTCGGTAGTATCAGCGCGGCAGATATCGCCCACGTAGTAGAACGCTCAAACGCTGCTGAGCTGTGGCGCTACGACCAGGAGCTAGACTTTGTCCGCTCCATGGTGCACAACGTGATTGGTACCAAGGTGATATGGTGGGATCGAAAGGAAGATACCTGGAACGTTAACCTTAGTAATGATGATGCCATGCCTAGTTTCGAAGGTGACTTATTCGATGCTCTTAATTTCGTAGGGAATAAATACAATGGGTAAGGTAATTCAGGTTAAGTTCGCACCGGCAACTATCACCAAGCCGAAACGTTGCGTGGCTCACTGTGACTCGGCTAAGGTGGAGCACACATGGAATTTCGATCTTACTGACTCGGCTAACTATCGCGCTGCTGCTAATGCACTACTGTTCGAAATTAACAGCGAACCGCACAACGCGATACATAAAATAAAATACCAGATCGTTGCAGGCGGTATGATGCCGGACGGTAACAGTTACATCTACATAATGGAGGACTAAACTATGATCGCACTCATCAATAGCTTACTAATGGTTGCTGGTGTGATAGTATGTACGCTACCGATCGGGCTCATAGTCGCAGCAGTAACGATGACGACACAAGACTCTGAGCATCGAAATAAAAATAAATAGAAACGGTAATGAGAGGTGATTGTTAGGTGGTGAAGCAGAAGCCACCTAATGGTCCCTCAGGTGATAGTACCCGACGCCATCATTATCTGGCTTATTATCACCGGGTGGGGCCTCCCAGTCCTGATAGTATCTTTGCGCTAAAATATCAACTATCTAAACATGTAATAGCACCTGATAGTACACCCGTCCTACCTTATCCTATGCACCTTATTTTAATTCACCCGCTATATATGTATTTTAAAATCTAAATCTAGACCTGAAGCATATTTCTCCTATATACTGTATTTAATCCGTTAACACTATTTCGTATCGAGGTTTATATGTTGCCTACTTTACAATCAGTTGAGATTGAATATCAGTTTAAAGAGAACGAACTGCATATCGCAGAAGCGTTTATCAATCTTCTGAAGAATTATCACTACAAATTTATCGTAGTTAATGCTAGTGATGGTAAATCTAAGATCGTTAGTATTATGATTGAAGATACTCGCGGCTCTGGGCAGTTCATTGTAGACTTGCGTCAGGCTGCTGTGAACTTAGCGATACCGCCTAAACCTACTAAACTGGAGCGTATAAAGAAAGCGGTGTGCATCGCGATATTGTGGTTACTAGGTTTAGCGGGTATTGCGACGATTGGTGGTATAATATGGACCGTGTTTAGCCTGGTGCTTTACCCTTTCTCTAAAATCTTTGAATTCATTTACGGCTGAGGTCTTTATGGGTAACAAATTGAATAACGCTGTAACGGATAATTTGGTTACAGATAAACCTAAAACTACTTGGTTTTTCGCGTACAACTATCAAACTGCAAATTCACATGGCACCGGTAACTTCGTTGTTGAGATTGATGGTACGTTAAATTTCACTGATATTCAAAACTTAGAAAAGGATATCGTTCAACGTATGTATAAAGGTCAGGCAAGTGTTGTTGTCACTAACTTCATTAAACTGGAAGGTGAATAATGTCTACTGTAAATAACTCTAACGGCTTTGTGTTCGTTAACAAAGAAGGTCAATATGCCTACACGTCTCAGAGCACCGGCTTCGCGGCTACTAAAGACGTTATCTGTTGGGCCCCGCGATTTGTCGCAAGCTCAGATCTTCCCGCACGAAGCTATGGCGCGTCGTAAGTTTAAAGAGCTGGAGAAGTGTCAGGCATTGATGGCAGTTGCTACCCGTGTGGTGTCCATTAGCGACTGGTCAGAGAAAGCTGCTCCTGTTGTGCCTATTGCTCAGCCATGGGAACATCCCGACAAGAAGCGCCGAGCGGTCCTTTTTAACGAAGGTAAATATCGTTACTTCGATGACAATGAATCTGTTGACGGATTTGGAGTCGGTGCAGTAGAATACATTAGCGCCGACGCTAAGCTAATTTTCAGTTAATAGGAGTATTATTATGTCATTTAAGCCGCGCCGCGATTCACGGCCCTTAGAGCAACGTCCGCTTTCCGTACAGCTGGAGGCGCAATTCCACATGGCTATCCGCGATAAGCTCACTAAGCGGCAACAGGGCTATGTAATGGGCGCTTTCCGCCATGCGCTGGCCAAGCTTTCCCTGGACAAGCCAAAGCAGGACAACCAGGCTTTGTTCGAAACAGCGGTTGCGGCTATTCTTGACACTTCTCACAAAGGCTTTGTTGAAGGATATGAACAAGCCATGGAAGACTCCCTGAATCCGTGGCATCCTAAAAACTCAGAAGACGCTTGGTTGTCCTCCGACTGCTTTGCAGCGTGTTCTAAAATGGTAACCACATTGTCTGGAGAGTAATTATGGGCAAGCGTAAAACAATGTATAAGATTGAGCTGTGCGCTGAGTTGCAGGTAGGCCAGCGTATTGCTGTAGTAGAAAGATATGGTGCGGATTGTACTACAATTCGCATCGGATATGTTGATAGTTACGGCGCAAGTAAAGAACAGATTTATGTCGATTATCGTTGGCATAAAGATCGTGGTGTACCTTTGTGGCATAATGCTGGTGGGGTTGGTAGTGAAAGGAACTGGGATTTGGTATTTCCTTACGAAAACCAAGTCGAAATTTACGTCACTAACATGAAGCTTCATCAAATTCGTGCCGCTATGCAGAAACGCCACCCGGACTGGAAATGGTAAGAGGTATAAAATGAGTAAATTATCTGATTGGATTGAAGCCAACAAAGACGACCCAGATAACGAGCATAACGTTCGCAACTATACTCTGAATAAAGAGTATTATGAGCGTGAATTTGCCAAAGCTGAAGCAGAAGGTAAGGTTGTTATTTGCCAACATTGCGGATACCCGGAGCGCCCTGACAGCAGTATGGAAGGTCCTGCATTTATTGAGCACCAATGTTGCTTCCACTGCTGGTTCTGGTTGCATCATATAGGTCTTAAAGACGGACCCACTAAGTGCTCAATCATTGTTAACGGTACGCATTACGTTGACGGAAGTAATAAGCCGAAAGAAAAGTCTACATTCTTAGGCTTCGGTGGTAGTAAGTTCTATTATCGCAAGATTGGCGAGTCGGAGTATGCGGAAACCAATAATATGTGGCATCAGGGTAAGATACCCAAACGCTTCAACATCCCTGATACTCATGAGTTCAAACCTTACGAGCCTCCGACAATAAAAACCACTTTATGACGTAACGAAGGGTAGACTTGAGTCTGCCCTTTTGCTATACTGTTTTCAGTCAAACAGAGGAGAAATATAATGGCTAAGAAAAAAGATTGGAACTACACTGAAGCGAACGGATGTAGAGTAGGTCTGATGCAATGCTGTTCTTGCGGCAAGAAGATCACAGAAGGTGAGTTTCGTTACTATGATGCGGGCAAGGCTTATGTTTGTCAATGTAAGGCATGTGGAGGCAGTGACGAACATTGGCGTGAACATGACTACAAAGAAGCCTCAATCAAACAGAAGGTTTGGGAAGAACGCGCCCGTACCGAGCATAGTGTTCTGTTACAACGTATCAAAGACGCTTTTTATGAAGGTTTTGGTAACGCAGATACAGGTGATTTTGATGAAGACGCTTCTTGGAATGATTCTGAAGCTAAACAAATCCACGATGTTCTGAAAGCATTATGGAGTGGGCAATGATTCAGAAACCTGAGCGTGATGGTTTAAACTGGACACCTGGCGATGACCAATACCTGATGGAAAATGCAGGTATTCTCAAATCAGATGTGATAGCGCGACACTTGCGCCGTTGTGTGGAGGCAGTTCAATCCCGCGCTAGTCGCCTTGGTGTGTCTCTAGTGCGCCGTATCTGTCACAAAGGGCACCGCATGACTAAGCGTCCAAGCGGTGTGTATGTCTGCAATGTGTGCCACGCAGAAGAACAACGTAAACGTCGGAGAAAACTTAAATGAAAGTAACTAAGAAAGAAGATATTATCGCTGGTCTGGAACGTTTAGGCTTATTTGTGGAAGTTGGTAAAACCAAAGTACCCGAATGGGAGCGTATTCACGTACATGAAGTGATACGACCTGCTACTACGGAGCGCCTGGCTTTGATGCGTTACATCTGTAAGATCTCTATTCATCATGGTATGTTGCATTCCTATACTGTGAAAGGTTTACCTGGCTACTTTGCTTTTGCGATTAAGTTGATGCTGACTAAAGCAAAGATCTTAAATATGGTCAACTTTTATGCACTTGGCGTGAAGGCTTACAACCAAACGTACCATCTAAAAGAATTGGCTGAGATGATTCTGGATGATGAGTCTATCCCTAAAAAGGAACGTCAGAAGCGTCACCATAAAGCGATGCTTCATTTCCACTGGGAGAAACAAAAGTTGTTTACTTCATTGTTCACAGAGCGCTACTATGCTTACGGTGATGCTATCAAGGTAAACAATTATGTTGTCTAACGAAATCAAACACCAGACACAACCTACACCGATGGGTTGTGTGTGTACTTGCCTGGCAATGCTTATGGACGAGCCAGTTCAAGATGTTATTGACACTTACCATAAAGCATATTTTGACGATCAGTCTATGGATGTTCACGATATCTTACGTGAAAATGGATTTACATTTACTCACGAAAAGGCTGGTCGTGTCCAAACGCTGCTGCCTGGCAATGTGTATTTGCTGACTGTCGCTAGCCTTAACATCCCCGGTGGGTTGCATCAGATACTGGTAGACTACCGCGAACCCGTTATGCCGCGCGTCCTGGACCCCGCAAAGGGTTATAGCAATCGCAAGTATTACACGTTTGATACTGCTGAAGTGGACGATATAAAAGAAGCTTTCGAGCTCTTTAGCTGGATTGTTGACTATACTATAACTGGAAGGGGTTGATATGACTGCGATTTGCTGGGACGGTAAAACACTAGCCGCTGATAATATGGCTGTGTCGGGATCTACGAAATTTAGATCTCAAAAACTGTTTGTGGTTGAGCACCATGAAAAGGGTCGCTGTATGTTTGCGATGTCTGGTAATGTAAAAGCTACACAGCATATGGTTAAAGTGCTTGAAGGTTCTATGTTCCAAGAGGTGTACTTAACCTCGAAGCCGAATCTATTTACGGTATCCTAGTTGATAGCGAACGCAAAGTATACGACGTATATGGTGACGGGGTTATCGGACCGGCTTCCCATGAGCTCGACAAATTTGCTGCGAATGGTAGCGCGTGGGAATTCCTGTTAGGGGCTATGTGTGCGGGCGCTTGTGCTGCAAAAGCTGTAACGCTCGCAAACGAGTACCGTACGGACTCTGGTTTTGGTGTTAGCCAACTGAACTGGAAAGAAGTATTTGCAGATTATAAACCTGCAACAGATATCCCTTGGTAAGGAGCATCTATGCTTCTGTTAAAAGAAATGCTGGGCAGAGTTTGGCCTTATATCGTCGTAATTGTGGTTACTCTATTGGCAGGGTTATATTTCTACTTTGAATTTCAAAAGAATCTTCAACAGCATTATGACCAAGGAGTAGAAGTAGGTCGTAATTCTTTAAAAGGTGAATATGAAATCAAAGCAGAACAACTCAGACGACAATTTTCCAAAGATAAAGAGGAGTTAGAACGAAATGCTCAAGCCAAACTTGAAGTTAGTCAAGCTGATGCTGCTCTCGCTCGCGATAGTGCTGACAGGTTGCGCCGAACCCTCAGTGAAATACGAGGCATCGCCGGTAACACCAGAATCTCTTTCCCCTCTGGCGCGTCAACCACAGAAGCCGTCAAGCTGCTTGCCGACATGCTCGAAGAAAGCAACCGAGCTTACATCGAAACAGCAGACTTCGCTGACCGAGCTTTTGATGCAGGAAAAACCTGTGAACTCCAATACGACACATTGAGGAAACGGATAGATGAAGCAAAAAGCAATGACAAACGAGCAGATACTAGCTCAAGTCAAATTGATACATCGAGTACCCGAATACGAGATGTACCGTAAAAGATTGATTGAGCTTCTTGATGAAAGTGAAAACGAAAGTCAGGAAGAATATGCAGCGTTCTTGTTTGCATTTGCTTCAATCAGCAACGAAGTTACGGCTAGGCGTAAAAAAGCAGCAAAGCGTTAATTGACCACATTATCAAAACCCTGTAGCCTTACACTGTCTTCAACAAGAGGAGTAAGGCTATGGGAAACCTCCCGCGTGGTATCCGAAACAATAACCCTGGTAACATTCGATGGTCCCGTGATACCTGGAAGGGTTTAATTCCACGGGATCAAGCAAAAGACCAATCTTTCTGTGAATTTCGTTCTCCTGAGTACGGCATTCGTGCTATGGTTCGAATTCTCCGCAATTATACCAAGTACCCTGGTATTAACGGCGTAGGAAAACCGAATATCGACACTGTTCGCGAAATCATCCATCGTTGGGCGCCTCCGAACGAAAACAACACTGAAGCCTATATCCAGAGCGTAGCTGCAAAGTTAGGTGTCTCTGCCAATACTCCCATTGACGTTTTTAATACTGCTACTATGTTACCATTGTTGAAGGCAATTATTATGCACGAAAATGGTCAACAGCCTTACACCGACGCAGTAATTACTTCTGGGATCAACTTAGCATAAGGAATAAGCTCATGCTTTTTTCGCCTGATCCAAAATGGGACTGGAACAAAATTATCGTGTTCGCTGTCCTTGCTTTTTTAGGCGGTTCTCTCGGCTATACAATGCGAACGCTGGACGCTAACGAGAAACCTGTCTGGTGGAAGGTTTTACTCGAAGGTGTGAGTGCTGTATTTTTCGCAGTCATTACTGGGCTGATATGTATGGAGCAGAACATATCATTTGGGTGGTCTAGTGCGATCATCGGCACCACCTCATGGATAGGTTCACGCGCGACGTTTATTATCATCCGGGCAGTGACATTCAAGAAGTTAGGCATTGAACCGGAGAAACGCAATGAAACATCTAATCAAGGAGATTAAGGATTTATTCAATCGACCTCGTTTGCTTGTACAGTACGCGGTCTTGAATTTTTTCTTAATCTCTGTTGGTGTTGCTGCTGTGACATATACTCGCAACGAACTTGTAGTTGAACAATCCAAAGTTCAGAGTGAGAAAATAATCAGCACTACGCAGTCTCTTGAAAACGTACATTTACCAGCGCATATCAAAGACGATATTATAAACCTGAAACAGAACGCGGAGCAGACGCTTAAAGTTGACGGTGTTACAAAAGACCCAAAGAACTGCGGCAGTTCGCCAAATTAAGGTAGGACTGCCTTATTCAAGTACCTCTTGCGTTTAGCTCATACCGCCGTTATAGTTCAGGAAAACTTACGGAGGCGGTATGAGCGACGCATCTCAACACACACCAGATTGGACTGCGTATATTGAACGAGCGCGTAGTCTGTCACACGACGAAATGGTTATCCGCGAGCAAGTAGTTCGTGAATATCTTTACGACTATAGCTGGACAAAGGCTTGCCTACGTTGCGGTTTCCGTTCTGAGTTTGCTGCTGATAACGCCGAACGCTTCTCTAAAGATCCTTACTGCATTTGGCGAGTCAAAGAACTTGCACGTGAGAAAGGTCTGAACCCAAACCCTGAAGCGAAAGCCAAAGAGCTGGAGCAGGACAAGATTGATATTATTAATGCGTTGAAGAAAGAAGCGCATTACTACGGCCCCGGCAGCTCACAAGCAGCGCGTGTTAGCGCCCTGGGTAAATTGGCCCAGCTATATGGAATGGAGCCTCCGAAGCAAGTTAAGGCGGAGGTACAAGCTACAGGGGTGATGGTGGTTCCTGGTATTGCAGATACAGACGCATGGGAAGCACTAGCTGTAGATCAACAACAGAAGCTTCAAGAAGATACAATGAGCGCCATAGAGCGTGGAGCTAATAATGACGGAACTGTCCACTAAAGAAGGGCCGAAAGTCGTATGGCGACCCCATAAAGGTTCACAGACTTTAGCTCTTTCTTGCCCTTCTGATATTATAATTTACCACGGTACTCGCGGACCAGGTAAAACAGATGCCCAGCTCATGCGCTTTCGTCAGCGTGTGGGCTTAGGCTATGGTAAATACTGGAAAGGTATTATATTCGACCGTGAATATAAGAACCTCGATGACTTGGTTACCAAATCGCAACGTTGGTTTCCTGAGTTCGGAGATGGTGCTAAATTCCTTTCGTCCAAATCTGATTATAAGTGGGTCTGGCCTACAGGTGAAGAACTGCTGTTCCGTGTTGCTGCAAAACCAGAAGACTATTGGTCGTACCACGGTCACGAATATCCGTTTATCGGATGGAACGAATTAACCAAATACCCGAACTCTCTGGTGTTCGATGCGATGATGTCCTGTAACCGTTCCTCGTTCTTACCATCGGACCATCCACAACGTGACAGCGAAGGTCGGTCGTATCTACTGCGTCCTATTCCACTGGAAGTATTCGCAACAACTAACCCGTTTGGTGTGGGCCATAACTGGGTCAAGAAACGCTTTATTGATGTAGCGCCGATGGGTAAAATCGTCCGCAAGGAGATTGAAGTGTTCGACCCGCAGACGCAGAAAGATATTGTGGTTACGACTACACAATGCCATATCTACGGGTCTTATCGTGAGAACAGAAACCTTGACCCTAAATACATCGCTAAGCTGATGGAAGAAACAGATCCTAACAAACGATCTGCATGGCTTGGCGGTTCGTGGGATATTACTTCCGGCGGTATGTTCGATGACCTGTGGAACTCTCGTTACCACATTATAGCGCCGTTTATTATTCCGCCAAGCTGGAAAATTACCCGTTCATTTGACTGGGGCTCATCCAAACCATTCTCTGTAGGTTGGTGGGCTGTAAGTGATGGCACGAGCTTTGTAGACTCGCGAGGCGTTACCCGAAACACTATCCGTGGTGATCTTTTCCGTATTAATGAATGGTATGGGACTAATGGCAAGCCTAACGAAGGTTTGCGTATGATGGATAAAGAAATTGCCCGTGGCATTGTACAACGTGAACTATTGGGCGGCATTCATCACCGAGTAGTGCCGGGTCCTGCGGATAACTCAATTTGGGACCTGGAGAATAACAACTCGACTGCTGCTACCATGTCGAAGCAGGTAACAATTAACGGGCAAGTTTACAAGGGCGTTTCGTGGAAGCGTTCTGATAAGTCTTCAGGTTCCCGTAAACGCGGCTGGCAGAAGATGCGTGAATTTTTCGCTGGTAGTATTCCTCAGCCTGGCCTACCACGTGAGAATCCTGGTATATTTATATTTGATACATGCAAACACTTTATTGATCTAGTTCCGAGCTTACCACGAGATGAAACAGATCTGGACGACGTAGACACTGAATCCGAAGATCACATGGGCGATGAAGTTCGTTATATGGTGTTAGATCAGGCCGTTTACTCTGGCATTAAACCAACACAAGGTACTTAACATGGGACTGTCAGCGGTTCATCCTTTATTCACAAAATATGAAAGGACGTGGGAGAAGTTGGACCACGTTTTTGAAGGGCAAGAAAAAATCAAAGCGGAACGTACTAAATACCTTCCGTACTTACCTTCAATGCGTCTAGACGGAGTTGATAACGCAAGTGATCTTGGTTCGCAGAATTATGAAAAGTATATTCTACGCGCCAACTTCCCGGACGACTTCTCTGAAGCTGTTCGAAACAACCATGGTCTGTTGTGGAGTAAAGCGGCAACAATTCAACTCCCTCCTGAAATGGAATACATGAGGGAGAAGGCAACTCGCGACGGTTTATCAATCGAAGCTTTGTTAGCGATGGTTAACGAAATGCAGCTTCGTAACGGGCGCGTGGGCTTGCTACTCGATATGAGCTCTGTTGCCAGTCCAACCAATAAGCCCTTTATCAGCCTGTACTATGCTCGTACTATCCGCAACTGGGACAAAGCGGACTCTGGCGAGCAGGTAGAACAGGACGTGCTGAATATGGTTGTCCTGGATGAATCAAAAGATGTCCGCGTACCTGGTGGTTTTGATTGGGAAACTGAAACGAGATATCGTGTTCTGAGCCTTGGTGAGATGGAAAGCGACGACCCTGAAAATTCTGGCATGGTGTATAGCCAGGGGCTTTTCATTGATAGCGAAGATTTTGATGAATCTCAAATGATCGTGCCTAAGTATCGCGGCACTTCTTTAGAAGAGATTCCTTTCGTTGCCATCAACGCCTCTGACTGTTTGATTGATCCAGACGTGCCTCCGTTGTTGGGCCTGGCTAACCTTTGCCTGTCGATGTACATTAGTGACGCCGACTACCGCCAACACTTATTCATGCAGGGGCAAGATACCCTGGTGCGTATTGGGGCAGCTGGTGCGGGAACAGAAGATGGTCAAGCCCCTGAGCGTGTAGGTGCCGGCGCTGTCATGGACGTTGCTATAGGTGGTGACGTTAAATACGTTGGCGTTGAGTCAAAAGGTCTTGAAGAAGAACGCTTGGCACTTGCTAACGATAAAGCAGAAGCCCAACTGAAAGCAGGTCAGATGGTAAACAACACCAAAGGTTCTCAGGAATCTGGTGAAGCCCTGCGTACACGTATTGGGGCGCGAACTGCTAGCCTTGTACAGCTCGCTAAAACAGGAGCAGCCGGGCTCGAATCCCTGCTTCGCATTTGTGCTAAGTGGATGGGTGCTGATCCTACTTTAGTTAAAGTTCAACCGAACTTGGACTTCTCAAAAGCTTTGTTTAGCGGGCAGAACTTAGTTCAGACTATGGCAGCACGTCAGCTTGGTGCTCCAGTATCTCTTGAAACTTTGCACGAATACCTTGCAGATCAGGGTCTGACTAAGTTAACTTTTAAAGAAGAAATGGACAAGATGAAAGCGGAGTTTTCTGAATATCCGTTTATCTTAGAAATGATGCAACAGGGTAAAGCTGATCAGAATCCTCAGCAGCAAGCGCAAGGCAAAGACGTTGACACTGGCGGCGCTAAGCAGCAGAAGCAGGAATAACTGGACAGTAAATACTCTGATATAATATAGTCTAAGCGTCCAATGTCGGGCGCTTACTTTTTTGTTGCATGGGCAACAGGAGAAATTATGAAACGTAGTCTTATCACCCTTGCTGTATTATCTGCTGGTATCCGTTCTATTCGTCCTGGTGACGGGGTAGACAACATCGAACTGAGCTATGATAGCGCGGACGATATCCCGGCAGGTTACGAACGCCTTTATGTTGAAAAAGATGGAAAACACGTTCTGTCTGGCGTAAAAGGTATGAAGACCCAAGCCGACATCACTCGCCTTCAAGAGTCACTGAACAAAGAACGGGGTGACCATAAAGCTACTAAGCAAAGCCTTTCCGCTATCACTTCCTTCGGCACCATTGAAGAAGTTGTCGCAAACCTGGAGCGCATCCCTGAACTCGAAGCTGCCCAGGGTAAAGGTAACCCGGCAGATATCGAAAAGATTATTACTGCCCGTTTAACTCCGTTGCAGCGTAAACTGGACGAAGCGACAGCAGCCATCGGTGAGCGCGATAAAGTTATTGAAGGTTACAAGGGTAAAGAAACCCGTAACACGATCGCTGATACTGTTCGCAAAGCTGCCAAGACGCTGAAAATCCGCTCTGATGCTGTAGAAGATGCAATTCTGTACGGTGAGCGGGTATTAACTATCGATGAAAGCGGTAATGTGGTTACCAAAGAAAACGTCGGCGTTACCCCGTTTACAACTGCCGAAGATATGCTTCGTGATCTGCTTCCAACTCGTCAGCACTGGCTTGAAGAATCTGTCGGTGGCGGTTCTAAAGGTGGTCGCGGCGGTCAGGGTGGTTCTGATCCGTATTCCCATGAAGGTTGGAATATCAGTGAACAGATGAAACTCTTCAAAGAAGATCCCGCCAAAGCGCGTAAACTGGCAGAGCGTCACGGGGTTGATCCTACTAAACCTGTACGACCTGCGAAAAAGTCCTAAAATGATATTGACCGTGTTTCGTGATTCCGCTAGTTTTGCCTCATGAAGCATGGTCTTCACTCATTTAGGCCTTCCATGGGGAAAGGTCTTACAAAAAATAAAACCTTTCCTTCGTGGAGAAGAATATGTCTCGTATCGTTCATATTCCAGGCTTCGCCCCTGTTCGTCTGGGTGCAACTGACCTGACCCGTATTGCTGATATCGTAGTTCCGGAGATCTTTGCTGGCTACGTTCAGACCTTGACTCAGGAAAAATCCCGTCTGGTGCAGTCCGCAGCTCTGACCATGGATCAGCGCTTGAGCGACAACCTGTCCGGCGGCGGTTTGACCTTCAACGAACCGTTCTATCATGACTTGCTGTCTGCTGACGGCGACCATGCTGAAAACATCTCAACTGACAACGGTGCAGACTCTACACCGGATAATATTCAGGCGTCGACTGAAATTCAGATTCGTATGTCCCGAAACAAATCCTGGGGTTCTGCCGACCTGACTGCTGCTCTCGCAGGTAACGACCCTATGAACGCTATCGCTAACCGCGTAGCTGACTGGCGTGTTCGTCGTCTGCAAGCCGCTTGGCTGGCAACCATGAAGGGTGTGTTCGCAACTAACGACGCGGCACCTTCTGCTGGCTCTACCCATATCCAGAAAGACTTGACCCTGGATATCTCTACTCAGACTGGCGATGCTGCGAAGTTTTCCGCTTCTGCATTCATCTCCGCTACCGGTCTGATGGGCGACAGCATGGGCCAGCTGACCATGGTTATGATGCACTCCATTGTATACCAGCAGCTTCAGCGCCTGAACCTGATCGACTTTATTCCGGATGCTCGTGGTGAAGTGAACATCGCTTACTACCAGGGCCGTGAAGTAATTGTCGACGACGGTATGCCTAACACCGGTGGTGTATTCCACACTTATCTGATTGGTGCTGGCGCGACAGCCCTGGGTGCTGGTTCTCCGAAAGTCCCTGTCGCTGTGAAGCGTAACGAAGAAGCCAACAACGGTGCGGGTGAAGAAATCCTGTTCAACCGTTGGGAGTGGATCATTCACCCGGTTGGTCACGCATGGCGCGGTACTGCTGCTTCTAAAGGTGGCCCGTCCAACACCGAGCTGGGTGCTGCTGGTACTTTCGATCGTGTATACCGCGAACGTAAGATGATCCGCATCGCGCGTCTGATCACCAAAGAAGTGTAAGAAACTTCTAACTAAGAGGGCGGCTCCGGCCGCCTTTTTTAGGAGGGTAGAAAATGCCACGCCACGTACATTACAAACGTCATCGTTATCATCACCCTGCCCGCTACGACCGCCACGTTGCTCTTGTAAGGGTATCCACAGTAGGTACACAGGAAGTTAGCGTGGACGGCGTAACTGGCTGGGCTGCTGCAATTCCCGCAGCTAGCTTGAAGGTCGACACTGCTGTTGACTATTATGTTCGTATTAACCCAACCGAGATTAACCCAGCAGACACTGGCGATTACAAGTATTCCTTTGCGCTGGTGGGCGAGCTTGACGGCAACGGCGGGAACACTGCTGGTATTGGTGGTATTCAGCTAACTTGGCAAGGTAACTTAGCTCATGTTACGGGCAAGGTTCCGGCTGATCAAGTTGGTAAAAAGATCACTATTGTTGGTGTTGTAACAGACTCCGCTGGTGTTCAAACTGAAGCAACTCATCTGGTCGGTACTTGGACTATTTAAATTAAGGGTGGAAGGGGGATTTAGTCTAGCTTTCCAATTATAGACGAAGGTGCTACAATCGCGAGTTGTAACACCTTTCTTTTTCACCTAACGAGGAATAAGTCATGAAAGAAAAGATCGTAGAAGCCCTTAAAACCCTCAATACTAGCGCTGACGCACAGTGGACCCAAGATGGTCTAGTTGCGTTGAACGCTTTCAAGTTTGCTATGGGTGGTGAATCAGTTACCCGCGAGCAGCTTGAAGAAGCAGCACCCGGCTTTAACCGTTCCAACGCAGGAACCTACTTCCAGCCAACAGACGAGTCGACCCCGTTTGAAGCAGGTATGATAGCAAGTGGTACTGCATATCTGGAAGGCTCAACCGAAACTCCTAAAGTGCCCGATAGTAATGTGGTTACTATGGCGTTAGATGTAAATGTTACGCTGGCAGATTCCCTGAAAACGTTGATGGGAATTGGCGCTCATACTATGGACGAAATTGGTTCACTCACCACTGAGCAGCTTCAAACGATCATGAAAGAAATTCCGGAGCGTCGCAATCGTCTAATCTCTTTGCGTAATGAGTTTGAACAACTCTTGAACGCAGAGCTACATCTTTTAATTAAACTGGAAGAAGCACATGATGCTCGTTTGCCGAAAGAAAACCATGCTGATCTGGTAAAACGTATTCATGCTGCTAATATGAGCTCAAAGTATTTGGTTGACCAGCCGCGCCAGCGCGTTGCGCCGCCAATCCCTCCTCTGAAAAAATAAGGTATATCAAATGGCAGCTAAACGAATGAGATCGGATTTTCCGTTTAAAGCCTGGTTGATCCAGAAGAATAACCGTGAACGCCGTAATGCTGCCAATCCTCCTTCCGTTGATGCCCAAGCTACAGAGATCGCAGGCGGAACAATAATTTCATAAGGTGCCCCTAATGGCTATTATTCTTGTCATTGAAGATGGTACTGGGAAACCAAATGCCAATTCTTATATCACTGTAGATGAAGCCAAAGCCTATGCTGAGTCCCGTGGTGTTATTAATCTTGGTACTGATGATACCATTGCTGCTAACTTGGTGTTGGCTGCTGACTACATGGAAACTACAGGACCGTACAAAGGATACTTGTTTAGCGAAGAGCAAGGACTCGAGTTTCCTCGTTCAGAAAGAGCTGGAGGCCCATCGCTCGGTATTCCTGAAAAAGTTAAGAAGGCCCAAGCCCAACTTATTCTGGATATTAAAGAGAGCGGCGCTCTGCTTACTACGTCCCGCCAGTTTGCGCTCAAACGCCGTAAACTCGAAGGGCTCGAGCAAGAATGGGCAGTAGGCTCTTACGCAGCATATGCCCCTAAAGCGGCCCATCCGTTTTATGATCATCTTATGGGACCTTTCAAAGTTTACTCAGGCGGAGGTTATTTAATTCGATGAGCACTTATGACGAGTTCTACCAAATGGCACAGGAGATGTTGAGTGATCCTGATATCTGTTCCAAGGCACAGATATTGGTTAGCTCCGACGCGCCTCCTGACCCCTCAAAGCCTTGGGAACCACCAGGAACGATCAATATTGTTAAAGATGTTACGTGCTTCTACTACAAGCCAAAAAATAACATGATTAACGGTACTGTAATCACTACTGGGCAAAAAGCTGTTCTAGTGCAGACTGACGTTCCCGAGGCTTCCCTTTTGTTAGCCACATGGCGTGACGCTGCAAATAAAGACTGGGTTATCAAGACGTTTGAGAAAGGCGAACTGAACGATAAACCTATCTATTACAAGTTGCTTATAGGTATTTAATATGGCCAGGCCTTCGTTTCGTGATCAGTTTGATAAAGCTACATTAAAAGCAATGACAGCAGTGTCGCGCGAAGCGAAGGCCCGTCTTATGGGGTTCGTTGGAGCAGTTGTTGACGATACCCCTGTTCTAACAGGCAAGTTAAAAGGTTCCTGGCAGATTGTCAAGACAGGTTCTCAATTTCTAAATGACCTTCCCGCAGACCTCGAAGGTGCAGCAACTAAAGCCCGCTTACTTCAAAAGATTAAATACTTACCCATACATATGGACTGGCAAATATTATTCGGTACACCAGTACCATATGCTCATAAAATTGAATATGAAGGCTGGTCTAAAAAGGCTCCGTCGGGTATGGTTCGCAAGAACATTATTTTGGGCGGTGAGCGTTTCAAAGGTATCTACATAGGAAACTTCTGATGGCTTTTGAATGGGTAAGAACCACACTTCAAAGTATAGTCGCGGGAGGGCTTCCTGAATATGGCGATGCCATTGCATGGAAGAACAAAAGTTTTAACCCGCAGAATAAGATATTGTGGTTAAAGATTATATATGTACCAGTCACTGAAGATACTGTTACACTTGGCGACGAAGGTGACAACGAATTGGCTGGCTTCCTACAAATCGGCGTTTATCAAAAAGCCGGTACTGGTGTAGAAGAAGCTGAGCAAGCTCTAGCCAAGCTTAACTCGCTGCTGAAGATCCCTCAGCGGCTGCCCGCGCCAACTGGGTGTCTGCTTCGGCTAACATCTAAGTCAAGCGGACAAGGTGGCCAGACGTCCCTTGCTGATACAACAACAGGTGGTACTGAAGGTGTTTGGGATGCAAGTTATTTAACTGTCTACTGGCTCGCACGTGAGCCCCGTTAAGAGGATACAGCAATGGCAGAAGGTTCACGTTATGCCAGCTACTTCGTACAAGAACCATCAAGCGGCGTTTCCCCTGAGAATGCTGCTTTGAAGGTCTTTCGTGCGACTAAGTCTGGTTTAGATATCAGCATTGCGGCGTTACAGTCCGACGAGATTCGTAACGATGCCGAAATCGCTGATTTCCGTTTAGGTGCTCGCCACGTTGAAGGCACAGCATCGGCCGAGCTATCCTACGGGACGTTCGACGATCTGCTGGCCGCAGCGCTCCGCGGTACCTGGGAATCTGATACGCTGGTCGCGGGTATCCTGCGCCCGAGCTTTACTTTCGTCGACTTCAACGCCGACATTAACGATTTACCTTATACCATCTATCGTGGTTGTGAAGTAAACTCGTTGAACATCAAAATCTCTGCATCGGCAATGGTGACAGTTGAGTTTGGTATTATCGGTCGTACTATGGAACAGCGAGCGGCTCTGCCCGCTGGTTGGATTGTAGGTAGTCGCACAGTTACCAGCCCGATGGATGGTTTCTCTGGTGGTCTGTCTGCTAACGGTGTGAAAAACAACGTTATCACTGAACTCTCCATTGATATCGACAACGGTATCGAACCGCGCTTTGTTGTTGGTTCCAAATACTCTATCCGCCCTGGTGCGAAGCGCCGTAACGTGACTGGTTCACTTACTGCTTACTTCGAAGATAACACCTTACGTCTGGCGTATCTGAACGAATTGCCACAGGCAATCGTGATGACGCTGTCTGACGGTGCATCTGGTAACACGTATGAAATCACCATGCCTAAAGTCAAACTGACTGAAGCACCACGCCCGATTGACGGCGAAGGAGATATCATGCAGAACATCTCTTACCGCGGCTTGTTGGACGCTACCGCAGCGACTTCAATCAAGATCGTGCGTAAAGTTGTCGTACCTGACGCGGAAGGTGTAATCATTACTCCGGCCTATGTGGACACTGTAGCAGGTACTGCCACACAGCAGTTCAACGCGACTGTTCTGGGTACTACGGCGCAAGGTGTTACCTGGGCAGTTAGCCCGACGGGTAACGGTACTATTAGCGCGTCTGGTTTGTTTACTGCTGATGATGCTGCTGCGACGGGTGAAACCACCATTACCGCAACGTCAACGAAAACAAACACCGTTGCTGGTACTGCCCGAATCGGTTCTATTACTTAATAGAGTTGACTTCAAAAAGGCTCCTTCGGGGGCCTTTTCTTTTTCCTCCTTTCTTGCTATATTCCCTTCTGAACCCTTTCAATATAACGGAGCCATACAATGGGAAGCTTCAAAAAATATAATACCGTTCGAGACTTTCAGGATGCGACTTACACTTATCCGATTATTTATCCCGGCGTAGGTGATACAAGTGAGACCCTGACTATCCGTAGCCGCTACAGCAAAGAATACCGCGAGGCTGAAGCCCGCGCCCAGCGCCAGGTGTCAACTATGGTCATGGCTCGGAAAGGTGAGCCTTTGGACGAAGAAACTATCAAGCAGATTGAAGATATTCAGTTTGCAGCACTGATCGCTGACTGGTCTTTTGATGAAGAACTGACTGTTGAGAATATCACTGAGTTCTTGACTGACAACCCGCAGATTCGCGATGACGTGAACGTCAAAGCGGCACAGGACTCCCTTTTTTTAAGCAAGCCCGATCAGAACTAATTGAATATGCCTTGCTGCATTGGAAGATGTCTGTTCCAGTCATTGGTAGCAAGGCAAGTTTATTAAGCCAATTACAGCACGTTAAGAAAGTTACAGGTAAGACCCCTTCTCAACTCGAAATATACGAGAACACCAAACTACCTCCGCATATAGCATATATCTACCATTATTTCCATGACTTTTACAATGGAGATCAGTTCAGCTATACTGAGCTTCAATCGTGGCAAAAGTTCATCGGGTTTGATCTAGAGTGGTGGGAAACCGAAATTATACGCCAGCTCTGTCTTGAACGCCTTGCCTTCGACTACAAACGTCAACAGGATTATATCCAATCTCAAAAAGGTAAGAAATAATGGCTGATTCAGATATCCTGATTAGAGTCAGAACAGATGGTATAGCAGGGGCTGAGGTGGCCCTTAAACGCTTAGGCGATGTTGGCGTTCGTACAGAAACTGTTACTGACAGTATGGCCCGCTCTTTTGAGCGCAACAACAAAGCGATTGAAGCCAATACCGTAGCAATGCGGGCCATGCAGTCGATTGGTATGATTACCTTTGTTGGAGGGTTAGCTGGAGCAGTAGCAAACCTTAACGATCAATATACCTCGCTGACCAACAAACTTGTAAACGCCAACAGTGCCAATGAGCGAATGGTTGACGTTCAGCAGCGTGTATTTGATATTGCCCAGCGTTCGCGTACAGGACTCGAAGCAACTGCGACGCTGTACGCCCGTATGGAACGTACTCTCACGCAGTACGGCGCAACGGCTAACCAGGTAGCGCGTATAACTGAAACAGTCAGTAAAGCGATGATTGTTTCTGGCGCTACTACAGCAGAAGCCAACGCCGCGATCATCCAGCTTTCACAGGGGCTGCAATCAGGTACTTTACGTGGTGATGAATTCCGCTCTGTAATGGAACAGGCCCCGCGCTTAGCGAAGGCAATGGCAGACAGCCTGGGAGTAACCACAGGTGAACTTCGTGCGATGTCTGTGCAGGGCGCTTTGACTGCTGACGTTGTATCGAAAGCTATCTTCCAAGCTTCAGATGCGATCGACAAAGAGTTCAGTAATACCATTGCTACGTTCTCACAGAAGTTGACAATCGCACAAAACAACCTGATTAAGTTCGCAGGAACTAGCGATTCAGTTAGCGGCACAACGTCTGCTCTAGGTGACGCTATCATTGGCTTATCTAACAACCTGGACGTTATAGCAACTACCGTTGGAGTGGTAGCTACTGCGTTCACGGGTCGTTTGATCACGGCGCTTATTGCTAGCCAAGCCGCTTCTATGCGTAACATGCTCGCAATGCAGCAGGAGACGATGGCAGCGAAAGCGCTTACGAGCGCCAGGGTGCAAGATGCGGCTGCCGCATATCAACAGGCTCAAGCTACGCTGGCAATGGCTGCCGCGGAGCGTACTGCTATTCAGGCAGCGCTGGCAGCAGATCAGCAGTATTACAAAGGTATTGCAACAACCAACGCATATATTCAGAATGCGCGCCTGGTAAGAACCGCAACCGCTGAAGTCGCTGTGGCACAAGCTGCACTAGGTACTGCGTTGAATGTGGCTACTACTCAAGCCCGTGTTGCTGCCTTTGCAATGACGGGTCTTAAAACTGCTATGAGTCTCCTTGGAGGACCTGCTGGCATAATTATGCTCGCAGTTGGTGCTCTGTATATGTGGAACCAGTCACAAGAGCGAGCAGTAGAGAACGCACGTCAACTAGCAGTTGATACTGAAACATTAACAGATCGTTTGAAAAAGTTAACAACTGCCCAGCAGCAAGCGCTTCGCGTAGAGCTGGAACGTGCGCAAGTTAAGCTGACTGATCAGTTAAAAGAAGAGCAGAACCAACTTCAGGAACTGACGAACCGTCGCTATAACGCAAACCAGGCAATGAAGAACTCAACTGAGGGTTCTTGGGCTTATCGTGATGCACAAAAAGCAGTTAAAGAGATTGATGATGATATTGTTGTCCAGAACGGGCAAATCTCGTCTACTCAGACTCAACTTTCGAATACTCGTGATAACTTAAAAACTGTCACAGATAATCTGGCAGCAGGGGAACGGGGTCTGAAAGCGGCTGTCGATGATACCAATGCTTCAATGAACTTGGCAAGCAATGCCGCCAGGACTCGTTCCGATACTCTTATTAAAGCTTTACAAGCACAGAGCGCAGAGAACGACGTAGCACAGCTGAAACTGAAAGGCAACGCGCGAGCCGCTTCTCAGCTGGCTGACGTTCAAAACCGTATGCCTAAAGTATACGCCGCGAACAAACGTTTTATTGATGATTTGATTATGGGTCATAGCGACTTAACCACAGTTATGACGAATGAGCAACTCGGTATTAAAGAGTTTATTGACCAAGCAGGTGCTGCTTACGATGCTCAGGAGAAGTTACGTCAGAACAAGAAAGATGAAGCACAAGGTAAGCGTGATGCTGGTGCTGCTATTCGTTATCAAGAACAGTGGGATAAAGCCTACGAGCGTGTTGAAGCTCGGGGTGCTACTGCCCTCGACCGTTTACGCATACAGCAAGACTCAGAAGTTAGGCTCATAACTGAAAAGGCTACTCGCGCAGGTGCAACAGAGGAGCAACTGGGTAGCGCATTACGCGCAATTGATGAGAAGTACGCACGTGAGCGCCAGAAGGTTGCTGACAGTTTTAACCCTGCCCAAAAACTGAAGACGAATTATGATGAAGCTTTAAAAACTATTGATCAATTACAACGCGCTGGCTTGCTTGATGAGGAACAACTCAACCAGGCACGTCTGGACGCTGAAGCAACGTACTTAGACGCTAAGATTCGTTTAAATGAGGAGAAGGCTGTATCTGGTCGTGATCGTTTAAAAGCTCAGTATGATCCAGTGATTGCTGCTCAGAACGAGTTCACCCAGGAAATGGCTCTGATTGACTCGCACAACGAACTGAAGCTGATTAAGGAAGAAGACTATCAAGATCGCCGCTTCCAGATTCAGTCACAATATGCAGAACGAATGGCGTTTGCTCAGAACCAACAAGCAATGAGTGTAATTGATAGCGTTAGCATTATGAGCGGTAGTGTGGTTACTCTGCTTGAAACTATGGGCGACAAGAGCTCTGCTGCTTATAAAACAGCATTTGCGATGTCTAAAGCTTTCTCTATCGCTGAAGCATCAATGAAACTGTCGGTAGCAATTGCTCAAGCGATGGCAGCGCCGGACTCGCTGACTACTGCCCAGAAGTTCGCTAACTATGCAGCTATTGCAGGGGCAGGAGCAAGTTTGATAAATGGTATCGCTAGTGCCACGATGACGGGTATGGCTCACGATGGTATTACGAAGATCCCACAAGAAGGTACTTGGTTGCTTCAGAAAGGTGAACGTGTGCTATCAGCACAGCAAAACGCTGATTTCACTCGCTTCTTACGCGGAGGGGATTCAAGTTCTTCTGGAAGTTCATCTTCAGGACCTGCTACTATTATCCAAAACATTACGGTCACAGGTAATGGTGATGAAGCATTGACTGCTGCACTAAATCAAGCAGCTCGAGACGGGGCAGAACAAGGATACAATAAAGTTCTGCAAGACACCACCAGCCGTGGACAGATTAGCCGAACGATTGGGAGATAATCATGGCAACAGCTCTTGAGTGGCCGGACGGTATTTTGCCGTCCACCTTTGACTGGTCTCTCAGCTCAAACGGAACGTCATTTACCAGCCCATGGAACGGGCAAACTCAAGCGGCCCGCTTTCCTGGGTCTGCTTGGAATGCTGCAATGACTCTGAATAACTTAGACGATTTAGAGTCACGTCACCTTGAAGTTATGATAGTAGAGCTGGACGGCTTGGCTGGTAAGATTAAGCTCTGGGATTTCGGGCGTGATGTAGCCACAGTGTATGGTTCCCCGAAGGTAACTGTCGGCGGGCAGACTGGCTCTAATTTAGCGACTTCTGGATGGACTGCCAATAAAACTGTCCTCAAGAAAGGTGACTATTTTACTGTTAACGACGAGTTGAAGATCGTATTGCGCGATGTTGTTTCGTCTGCAACAGGTACGGCTACAATTCCATTTGGCCCGCAGCTACGCAACTCACCAGCGCCAGGTGCTCCGTTAGAAGTTGCCAGGCCTTACGCCATATTCCGTTTGGCTAAGAAAAAGAATGGTGTCGGTCGACAACCTGGTATTGTTAACAACTTCAGTTTTGAGTTTGTGGAGGCTTTCTAATGCTCATTAATCCGTTTTCACAAACAGTAGCACAAGCAATGATGGGTGAACTGGTGAACTTAATTGTCGCTTGTGAAATAGTATTTGATAGCGGTGTTACACGAGTTCATTCGGGTACTGGTTTTGTTATCTTGAATGGAGAAACTTATTCTGGTGTTGGTATTTTGGGTCAAGTTGGAGCAGTTAAAGAGCAGAACACTACTAGCCCGACACAACTTAACTTAACCCTAGCCGGTTTAGATACCTCAATGCTTTCTATTTTCCTTAATGAAAACTGTGTAGGTAAATTTGTCTCCATGCGTGTCGCAGCACTAGATGACGACTTCAATGTTCTTGACAGTGATCTTGTGTTCAAAGGCAAAATACGTGATA
>QFQR01000020.1 GCA_003243275.1 Leifsonia xyli
CAGCGCGCCATCGCGATCGCCTGTGAGCAGTACGACGTCGTCTTCGTCGAGAAATCCCGCCGCACTGGCGCCACCTGGGGCGCGGCGTCCGACGCCGTGCTGCGCTCGGCATCGCCGCGCAGCGACGGCGGCATGGACACGCTCTACATGGGCACTTCGCACGACATGGCGAAGGAGTTCATCGACGCCGCGGCCAACTGGGCGCGCATGCTCGAGCATGTGTGCAGCGAGATCGGCGAAACCCTGTTCGACGATGGTTCCGACGACGGCATCAAGGCGCTGAAGATCGACTTCGCCTCGGGCTTCTCGATCGTCGCGCTCTCGTCCAAGCCGCGCTCGCTGCGCGGCCGTCAGGGCTTCGCGATCCTCGACGAAGCGGCCTTCGTCGACAATCTCGGCGAGCTGCTGAAGGCGGCTATGGCCTTCCTGATGTGGGGCGGCAAGGTCTTGGTCATCTCGACGCATAACGGCGCTGACAACCCGTTCAACCAGACGATCACCGATATCCGCGCTGGCCGCGTCCGGTACGGCCTGGTCCGCTTCGACCTGGACGACGCGCTGCGCGACGGCCTGTTCGAGCGCATGTGCCTGGTCAACGCCCACAAGCATGGCGAATGGTCGCCGGAGAAAGAGGCCGACTGGCGCGAGAAGCTGATCGCGGACTATCGCGACGCCGCCGACGAAGAGCTCTACTGCATCCCGTCCCAGGGCTCCGGCGCATGGCTTCCAGGGCCTCTCATCGAGGCGCGCATGCACGATGCTCCGGTGCTGCGTCTCGCCTTCCCCGACAGCTTCACCATGCTGCCGGAGCATGTTCGCAAGGCCGAGGTGCAGCGCTGGATCGAGACCGAGCTAGAGCCGGTCATGCGCTCGACGCTGGATCCGGCCTTGCAGTCGGGCCTCGGCTTCGACGTCGGCCGCTACCGCGACCTCTCGGTCATTTGCCCGATCCAGATCACCCGGACCATGCGCCGCGTGGTGCCGTTCATGGTCGAGCTCTCGAAGGTGCCCTTCCAGCAGCAGGAGCAAATCCGCGACGCGATCGTCCGGGGCCTGCCCCGCTTCATCGGTGGCCGCACTGACGCCACCGGCATCGGCGCCAGCCTGGCGGAATCCGGCACCCAACGCTTCGGGGCGAGCATGGTCGGCGTGAAGTTCTCCACCGAGTGGTACCGGGTCGAGATGCCGCCGGTGAAGGCGGCCTTCGAGGACGATGCGATCAGCGTGCCGCGCGACGCCGAGATCTCGGCCGACCTGCGCGCCTTCAAGGTGATCAAGGGCGTCGCGAGCCTGCCGGCCCTTCGCGTCACCGCGGCCGCCGGCGGCACGCGCCACGGCGATGCCGGCATCGCGATCGTGCTGGCCTACTCGGCCACGCGCATGCCGTTCGTCCCCTACAGCTATCAGGCCGTCACGTCGTCCGGCCCGGCCACGGCAGATGGCCCGCGCGGATTCGGCGCTGATGATGAGCCGGGCGGCGGCGGGATGCTGCCGAGGCTTCGCGGGAGGATGTTCTGATGGCGCGCCCTTCCAAGCTGCTCGGGCCCGATGGCAACCCGATTGACTATGACGATGTCTTCGGGCCGCCCAAGGCCGGGCCGACGCTCACCGGCGTGCGCTCGCCGATCTCCGGCCACCCAGCCGATGGCCTGACGCCGACCCGACTGGCCGCGATCCATCGCGCCGCGGCGACCGGCAGCCCGCTCGCCTGGCTCGAGCTCGCCGAGGACATCGAGGAGCGTGACCCGCACTACCTGTCCGTGCTCGGCACGCGCCGCCGCTCGGTTGGACAGCTGCCGATCGCGATCGCGGCGGCCAGCGACGATGCCGAGCATGTCCGCCATGCCGATTTCCTGCGCGAATGGTTGGAAGAGGGCGTGCTCGAGCTGGCGCTCTTCGACATCCTGGACGCGATCGGCAAGGGCTTCTCGGTCACCGAGATCGAGTGGGAATCGACGCCCGAGGCCGTGCTGCCGAAATGCCTCGACTATCGCCCGCAGCGCTGGTTCGAGTTCGATCAGGTCGACGGCGAGACCGTCGTCCTGGCCGAGGGCGTGACCCGCGAGCCGCTTTCGCCGCACAAGTTCATCGTCCATCGACACAAGGCCAAGAGTGGCCTGACCATCCGCTCCGGCCTCGCCCGCGTCGCGTCCTGGTGCTGGATGTACAAGGCCTTCACGGCGAAGGACTGGGCGATCTTCACCCAGAACTACGGCATGCCGACCCGCGTCGGCAAATTCGACCGGGCCGCCTCCGATGCCGACAAGGAGGTGCTGTGGCGTGCCGTCGCCAACATCGCCGGGGATTGCGCCGCCATCATCCCGGCGGAGATGTCGATCGACTTCGTCTCGGTCGAGAAGGGCACGGGCGCGCCAGGCCAGCTCTATGAGCGCCGGGCCGATTGGCACGATCGCCAGATCTCGAAGCTCGTGCTCGGCCAGACCACGACGACGGACGCGGTCTCGGGCGGCCACGCGGTCGCCCAGGAGCATCGCCTCGTCCAGGAGGATCTGGAGCGCGCCGATGCCAAGCTGCTCTCGGCCTCGCTGACCAAGCAGCTCGTCCAGCTCATCATCGCTCTGAACTTCGGGCCGCAAGCGAAGTATCCGCGCCTCAATATCGGCCGGCCCGATGAAGTGCCGTTGAACGATGTCGTCAACGCCATCGACAAGCTCGGGCCGCAAGGCCTGACGGTTGAGGCGAGCGAGTTGCGGGACCGCCTCGGCTTCTCGGATCCGGCCAAGCCGCGCAAGGACGGCAAGGCGGTCGAGCTCATCGGCGGCCGCCCGCCGCCGCCAGCGCCGCCGGCTCTGCCCGGGCTGGGCGCGCCGCTGCAGCCCGAGCCCGAGAAACCGGCTGGGCTCGATCAACTGCGCCATCTCGTCAGCCGCCATGCCAGCGCACCGGAGCCCGAGTTCGTCGACCGCCTGACGGAGCGCGCGGCGGAGGATGCTGCCGGCGCCCTGGCCGGGCTGACCGGCGAGATCCGCGAGGCCTTCGACGCCGCGACCGACATGGCCGATCTGGCCGACCGCCTGGCTCGCCTCGAGCTTGATCCTGCGCAGCTCGCAGAGGCCATGGGTCGCGCGATCGCGCTCTCGCATCTGACCGGCCGGGCGGCTCTGCTCGACGAGCTGGCGGGCAGTCCCGATGGCCCGCGCAGCTGACACCTTGACCCTGCCGCCCAGCGCGTCCGTTCAAACGGCTATTCAAACGCTGGGCGGCCGTTCCGGAATTTTCCGGGGCATGGCCGCGGCCGCGGCTCGCGGCCGCCAGCGGGCTTCCTACGGGCCCGCGTCATGACACACTGGTCGGAACTCAATCGGGAGCCGAGCGCCAGGGCATTTGCGATCGCGGCAGCGGCGCCGACCGGCGCCCTGGAGACCCTGCGCTGCGAGGTCGACCGGGCGATCGCGAACGGCTTGTCACTGCGCGAGGTTCGTCGACGCCTCGCCATCGTCGGGGGCCGTATCGCGTCATGACCACGACGATGAGGGCCATCGGCCTGCCGTTCCAGGAGGCCATCGACTATCTCCGCCAGAAGGTGACCGTCACCTCGACCGGCTGGACCGATGTCTGGCAGAAGGCCAATGCAAAGGCCTTCACCGTCGCCGGCGCGACGGCCACCGCATTGGTCGAGGACTTCCGGCGCGAGATTGAAAAGGCGCTCGAAGACGGGACGACGCTGCAGGAGTTCCGCCAGCGCTTCGATGAGATCGTCCGGCGCCATGGCTGGGCTCATGTCGGCAAGCCCGGCTGGCGCGCCCGGGTCATCTACGAGACCAATCTCAGCATGGCCTATTCGGCTGGCCGCTATGCCCAGCAGACCGAGCCGGAGACGCTCGCGGCCTTCCCGTACTGGCAATATGTGCATTCCGGCGCCCGCCATCCCCGCAAGCAGCATCTCGCCTGGAACGGCACGGTGTTGCGGGCCGATGATCCGTTCTGGGACTGGGCCTATCCGCCCAATGGCTGGGGTTGTGGCTGCAGGGTTCGGCCGGTCAGCGAAGCCGGTTTGAAGCGCCAGGGTCGCCGCGGCGTGGACCAGGCGCCGGAGCGCCTGCCGATTCGCGAGGTGAACCGCAAGACCGGCGAGGTTCTGACCGGATCCCAAGGGGTCGATATCGGCTTCGACTACAATCCCGGCCAGGTCTGGATGAACGCGCCGCGCTCGGCCATGCCTGGGCTCGACGATACGTGAGCGGCTTCTCTGTCACCTTCAGTTTCGACTGGGACGAAGCACGCGCCGCTTTCGGTCGACTTGAGCGCGTCATGGCCGACACGACGCCGATCACGCGCGCGATCGGCACCGGCCTCGTCACCTCGACGCAGGATCGCTTCGACGACGAGGTGGCACCGGATGGCTCTGCCTGGGCGCCGCTCAATCCAACCTATGCCGCCGGCAAGCGCGGCGCCGGCATCCTGCGCGAGAGCGCGATGCGCGGGGGCCTGCAGGGCTCGATCACCTATCGCGCCGGCCGCTCGGACGTGCAGGTCGGCAGCAACAAGATCCATGCCGGCGTTCATCAGGGCGGCGCCGTGATCAGGCCGAAGAACGCTGGCCGTCTCGTCTTCCGCCTCGGCAACCGCATCGTCCACGCCCGCTCGGTCACAATCCCCAAGCGCGAATTCGTCGGCATCAGCAGCGACGACCAGGTCATGATCCTGGACGTCATCGAGGGCGGCCTTGCCCGCGCGCTCGGTTCCGGGCCATCATCCGGCGGCAAGCGCTGACCGCGTCGCGCTGATCCCTCCCATCGCCATGTAGGTCCCGGCCCCGTGCGGGGCCGTGTCGCGTATGGTCGCCGCCGGCCACATTCGGCGGCGATGAAGACCGTCGTTTCCTCCCTTCACTTCCAGATCCCGGCCGGTGCCGCTCCCGAATGGGTGCACCTGACGCCGGCCGGGACTTTTCGTGGAAACGACGGTCGCGGCCCCTTCACGCTGGAGAACGCAGACGATGTGATCCGCGCTTCGATGGCGGCGGGCAAGCTCCCGCTCGACGAGAATCACTCGATCGACCTCGCCGCCCCGGAGGGCCGACCGGCCCCGGCGCGGGGTTGGATCGTCGAGATGCAGGCGCGCGCGGACGGCCTTTGGGGTCGGGTCGAATGGACCGCGACCGGCAAGGCCATGATCGAGGGCGGCGACTATCGCGGCGTCTCGCCGGTGATGATGAGCACCAAGGCCGGCAAGCTCCTGAAGATCCTGCGCGCCTCGCTCGTCAATGACCCGAACCTGACCCTGACCACGCTCCACCACCGGGAGAACGACATGGATTTCCTCGCAAAGGTGCGAAAGGCGCTCGGGCTGGCTGATGACGCTGCCGACGATGCGGTGCTGACCACCGTCACCTCACATGCTGCGATCGCCGCGGCCGCCGGCAAGGTCGCCCAGGCCGGCGGGCTCAAGGCCGGCGCCACCGGCGACGAGCTCGTAACCCATCTCAACGCCCGGGCCGTCCCCGATCCGAAGCTCGAGGCGGTCAAGGCCGGATTGAAGGCCGCCGGCGTCGACTTCGACCAGACCAGCGCCGAGCAGATCACGTTGCACCTGAATTCCGCCGGCGCCGGCGACGCCGAGCTGCGCAAGACGGTGATCACGCTGCAGTCGCAGTTGACCACGCTGCAGACCGAAGGCGCGAAGGAGAAGGCCGTTACCTTCGTCGATGCGGCGATCGCGGCTGGCAAGCCGATCAAGCCGCTGCGCGACCACTACATCACGCGCCACCAGAAGGACGCCGCCGCGGTCGAGACCGAGATCAACGCGCTCGTCTCGATCCATTCCGGCGCGGTGAAGCAGCCGAAGTCCGCCGAGCCCGGTGCTCTCGATGCCGATGAGCAGGCTGTCGTCGAGCTGATGGGGCTCGATCCCAAGAAATTCGCCGAGACCAAGGCCGGGCTGGAAAAGCACGTCCTCTGACCCCGCAGACCTGACCGCCGACCCGGAGCAACCCATGGCCGCCCTGTCCGCCGATCGCAACACCCCGCGCCGCGACAACGACATCCTCGTGCGCCCGGCCGCCGCGGCCAAGAAGTTCTATGCCGGCGCGCTTGGCGCGATCGACGCCAATGGCCGGGCGACGCCTGGTGCCACCGCGACGACGCTGAAGGGCGTCGGCCGGATCGAGCGCTATGTCGACAACTCCGCCGGCGCCGACGACGCGGTCACGGTCGAGATCCGGCGCGGCACCTATCGCTGGGTGAATTCCTCCGCGGGCGACGCCATCACCGCCGCCGACATCGGCTCCGATTGCTACATCGTCGACGATCAGACGGTGGCGAAGACCAACGGCACCAACACCCGCTCGGTCGCCGGCAAGATCATGGATGTGGACGCCCAAGGCGTCTGGGTCCGCTCCGGCTTCTGACGCCGGCCATCCCGTTCACCAGCTCGAGGCCACCTTCATGATCGTCAACCAGGCCAGTCTCCGCACGCTGTTCATCGGCTTCAACACCGCCTTCAAAAGCGGGTTGGACAGTCAGGCGGCCTCTCAGTACTCGCGCATCTCCACCATCGTCCCGGCGACGACGAAGGAGCAGGACTATGGCTGGCTCGGCAAGGTGCCGAACGTCCGCGAATGGGTCGGCAACCGCGTCGTCCATTCGATCAGCCAGTCCGGCTATTCGATCAGGGAGAAGGCTTACGAGCTCACGGTCTCGGTCGACAAGGACGATATCGAGACCGACAATCTCGGCATCTACGGGCCGATGTTCACCGAGCTCGGCTCCGCCTCGGGCTCGCATTACGACCAGCTCATCTTCGGCTTGCTCAAGGCCGGCTTCAACACCGCTTGCTACGACAAGCAGTACTTCTTCGACACCGACCATCCGGTGCTCGACGCCAACGGCAATGTCACCTCGGTCGCCAACACCGATGGCGGCGCCGGCGCACCCTGGTTCCTGATCGACGACAGCCGCTTCCTGAAGCCGATCATCCTGCAGCGCCGCAAGGGCTGGAACCTTGTCCGCAAGGATCAGGAGACGGACGACAACGTCTTCGACCGCAAGGAATTCGTCTACGGCGTCGACGCCCGCCACAACGTCGGTTTCGGCTTCTGGCAGTTCGCCTGGGGCTCCAAACAGCCGCTCAACAAGGCGAACTACAAGGTCGCCCGCGAGGCGATGATGGGCATGAAGGGCGATTTCGACCGCCCGCTCGGCGTGCGTCCGAAGCTGCTCGTCGTCCCGCCCGGCATGGACGGCCAGGCGCTCGAGCTCATCAATTCCGAGCGCGACGCCGCCGGCGCCACCAACGTCTACAAGGGCACGGCCGAAGTCCTCGTCTGCCCCTGGCTCGCCTGATCGGCGGCGCCCTGTCACGAGCCGCCGACGCCGCCGGCGGCTCCAGAGAGGACGTAACCGGAGACTTCCATGCCCGAGATCGAAAGCCCGGCCGAGAAGGCCCCCGGCATCCGCATCATCAGCCGCGCCCCTGACGGATTCCGTCGTGGCGGCGTCGCTCACCCGGCCGACGCAACCTATCCGGCCGACCATTTCACCGCCGATCAGCTCGAGGCGATCGAGACCGAGCCGCTCCTGACCGTCATCCTGGAAGCCGGCGCCGAGCGCCCGGCCAAGGCGAAGGGCGGCCGCAAAGGCTGACGA
>QFQR01000021.1 GCA_003243275.1 Leifsonia xyli
GCCGGCATCGGCCGCTGCTGATCGAGAACGAGGGCTCCAACGAGAGCGAGGATCTGCGCGAGCGGGCGCAGTGGGAGCTCGACCGCCGCAACGGCGCACGGCTCGCCGTGCAGGTTACGGTCTCGACCTGGCGCGACGAGGCCGGCCAACTCTGGGCGCCGCGCAACTTGCTCTATGTCGATTTGCCGTCGGAGGAACTCGCGACGGACCTCGCGATCCAGGCCGTCGAGTTCGTCCAGGAGCTCGGCGAGGGCGAGGGCTGCGGCACCTTCGCCGAGCTGACGCTTGTTCTGCCCGAGACGCTCGGGAGCGCCTCGTGAGGCGGATCGTCCGCGGCCGCCTCGTCGAGACCGACGACGCCGGCGACCAGCAGTTCGTGAAGTTGCTCGGGCCGCGGGGCGAGACGCTGTCGCGCGTTCACCGCGTGCAGCCCTTCGGCTTCCACTCGTCATCGCCGGCCGACGCGCACGGTGTCGTGCTGCAGCTCGGCCCGAACGACGGCGGGCGGCTGCTCAATCTCGCGCTCGGCATGGAGCACGCGCAGCACCGGCCGAAGAACCGCGAGGCCGGGTCCAGCGTCCTCTACGACGCCAATGGCAACATGGTCTCGGTCGTGAAGGGCGAGGTCCGCATCGTCCACTCGGCGAAGATCACGCTCGTCGCCGGCGGCGTCACGCTGACCATCTCGTCGTCCGGCGTCGCGATCTCGGGCGGCAAGGTCACCCATGACGGCAAGAACATCGGCTCCGACCACAAGCATGGCGGAGTGATGCGCGGGTCGTCGCCGACCGACGAACCGATCTGAGGTCTTTGCGATGGATTTGACGCTCACGCCGCTCGGCCCGCTCGCCGAGGTCGGCGTCGCCGTGCTGCCGCCCGACGTGCTCTGGGACGGCCAGTCCGGCGATTTCTACCTGTCGAAGGTTCCGGAGGACGGCGGGCCCGGCGGATTCGTCGCCGCGAACCCGATCGCCTCCGCGGTCGTGATGCTGCTGTTCTCCGACGCGCGGCCGGCGCCGGCGCTCGGCGGCAAGCAGCCGACCGGCGATCCGCGCGGCTGGCCCGGCGACGGCTTCGACGTCCGCAAGGACAAGGGCGAGGCGCCGCTCGGCTCGACGCTCTGGCGCTACCGCCGGTCGATGGTCACAGACGACGTCGCGCGGGCGATCGGGCTCGCGGCCGAGCTCGCGCTCAGGCCGCTGAAGACGCAAGGGCTCGCCGAGCGGATCGAGGCGATCGCGACGGCTCAGCCGAACGCCGAGCGCGTGAAGCTCACCGTCGGCGTCTACGCCGGCGAGAAGGCGCTTTACGTGCAGTCCTTCGACACGCTGTGGAGACGCGCCGATGGCGGGATATAGGGTCCGCACCCTCGACGAGCTGTCGGCGGAGGCGCGCGGTTACTTCACCTCGTCGGTCGACGGCGCGGTCGTGTCGGTGTGGCCCAACACCTTCACGGTCACGGCCAAGGTGCTGGCGATGCTCGGCCGCGAGCACGAGCTGCGGCGCGCCTTCCTCTATGACCAGCTCTTCGTGTCGACCTGCGCTCCGGACGCGCTCGAGCGCCACGCCTACGACCTCGGCTTGGTGCGCGGCCCGGGCGCGCCGTCGACCGGGGCCGCGACCTTCGCCTGCGCGGTCGGCGCGGTCGTGCCCGAAGGGCTCCGGTTCCTGCGCGCCGACGGCGTCGCCTACCGCGCGACTGCAACGGTGACCGCGACCTCGACCACGCTCGCCATCCCGATCGAGGCGGAGGACGAAGGCGCGATCGGGGACTGCGCGGCGGGCCTCGCCTTGACGGTCGCGAGCGACGAGACGCTGCCTGCCGGCCTCAACTGGTCGGGCGTCGTCGCCGCGGGCGGGCTCACGGGCGGGTCCGACCAGGAATCGATCCGCGCGCTTCGCCGCCGCGCGATCAATCGCCGGCGTAAACCGCCGGCGGGCGGCTCGGCCGCGGACTGGGAGCGCTGGGCGCGGGAGGCGTCCCCCAAGGTCGACCGCGTCTTTGTCGAGCCCTTCGTCGACGACGCGCGCGCGATCTGGCTGCAGTTCACCGTCACCGATCAGCCGGACGCCATCCCGAGCCCGGCCCAGGTCGCGACCGTGCAGGACTATGTGGCGAGCCCCATGCGCCGGCCGCTCACCGCGCGCGTTTTCGTCACGGCGCCTGCCGCCTCTCCGGTCGCGATCACGATCGGGGATCTGGCGGCGAGCGGCGACGCGACCCGCGCGGCGATCGCGGCCGAGCTCGCCGCGTCCTTCCGCGACGAGGCCGAGCCCGGCCGTCCGTCGGCGGCGTTCACGCTGCGGCGGACGGTGATCACCGGCGCGATCGCCCGCGTCGTCGGCGACAACGGCTTCACCCTCGTCGCGCCGACCGCGAGCCTTTCCTTCGGCGCGGGCGTCATGCCGACGCTCGGCGCGATCGCTTACGTCTGAGGCCGCCATGCCCAACGTGACCTGGACGCTGCAGCCCGGCTGGCCTGCGGCGCGGCTGCCGATCGACCCGCCGGAGGTCGTCGACCGGCAGACCGACCCGACCGTCGAGGAGATCCTGCCGCAGGTCGTGGCGCTGACGCCGCGCGGCGCGGCCTGGGGCGCCGACGAAATCGGCAACGCCTCCGGCGCCTCCGAGCGCATGGCCCAGTTCTGGACCGCTCTCGCCAGATGGGTGGTCGACCTCAACTGGAAGGAGTCGGGCGTCGCCGCCGAGGCCTATCCGAGCGCGATCGTCGACTCGCTCGAGGACTGGGAGGCTGAGCTCGGTCTGCCCGATGGCTTCGGCCCGCTCGCCTCGACGGTAAAGGCGCGGATCGCGACCGTGCGGCTTCGCAACGCCGGCGGTTCCTGTGTCTCGCCCGCGGACCTCATCGGGCTCGCGAAGCTCGTCAACGCGACGATCACGATCGAAGAACCCGACCAGTTCCGGATCGAGGCGAGCGAGCTCGGTCCGAGCTTCGGCGATCCTGCGCCGGCGCAGGACGATCTCGACGCGCTCGACATGATCTCCGACGACGACGCCTGGAAGTACTGGGTGGTGCGCATCGTCGACCGCGGCTGGTTCGCGACCGGTCCGGAACTGCGCCGCGCGCTCGCGCCCTTCGTTCCCCTCCACACAGTGATGGTCTCAGGATGAGGTATCAGCCGCCGGTCGGCGCGACCGACCCCAACGCCCCTTATGTCGGCCGCAGCCTGGCTTCGGGCGGGTCGGCCGGCTCGCGCGTCCCGGCCAGGGCGATCGAGTACGGCATGCGCGAGATCGTCAACGCGATCCTCGCGGCGGGGCTCACGCCGTCGGACGCCGACCTCACCCAGCTCGCCAAGGCGATCGACAGGCGCTCGCCGATCCTCGACGAGCTGCGCGCGCCGTCCGACTTCGTGCCGAAGATGATCGTCGGCGCAGGGCGGTCCGCCATGGGAGCGACGCTGACAGGGACCTCGAAATGGTTCGGCGGGGTGCTTGGGCCGGACGGCAAGGTCTACTGCCTGCCCTATGGCGCGAACGACATTCTCATCATCGATCCGACCGCCGGAACCGCGACGCGCTCGTCGATGGGCGCGGATCTGTCGGGCGGCAACAAGTGGGTCGGCGGGGTGATGGGTCCGGGCGGCAAGCTCTACGGCGTCCCGAACAATGCGGCCGACATTCTCGTGATCGATACGGCCGCAGGGTCCGCGACCCGATCGGCCATGGGCGCGACGCTCGCCACCGGCGGCGCCTGGCGCGGCGGCGCGCTGGGGCGCGACGGCAAGATTTACTGCGTCCCCTACAATGCGACAGACATCCTGATCATCGATCCCGCGGCCGGTTCAGCGACGCGGTCTGCCCTCGGCGGCACGTTCTCGGATGCGGGGAAGTGGCAGGGCGCGGTTCTGGCTCCGAACGGCAAGATTTACTGCGTCCCCTACAACGCGACCGACATCCTGATCATTGACCCGGCGGCCGGAACCGCGACTCGAAGCGCCATGGGCGCGGATCTCGTGGGAACGGCGAAATGGTCGGGCGCAGCGCTGGCGCCGAACGGCAAGATCTACTGCATGCCGAGCGGCGCAACCGACATCCTGATCATCGATCCGGCGGCGGGGATGGCGACGAGGTCCGCAATGGGCGCGACCCTGTCCGACGCGGGCAAGTGGAACGGCGCTGCGCTCGGCCCCGACGGGAAGATTTACGGCGTTCCGTCAACCGCGACCGACATCCTCGTGATCGATCCCGCGGCCGGCTCCGCGACACGAACGGTGCTCGGCGGCTCCTTCGCCGGCACGGCCAAATGGTTCGGCGGCGTCCTGGCGGGCGACGGCAAAATCTACGGCGCGCCCGTGGACTCCACCGACGTTCTCACCATCGGCAAGTTCGTCGCGAATTTCCGGTCTTCGGCGCTGATCTCCGCCTATCTCAACACGTTCTGACGACGAGGCCCCCATGACGATCTGGTACGTGTTCCGCCGCGAAGACGGGGCGTTCTCTGGCTCCGGCACCGTCCACTACGACGACGAAACCTACGGCTCGACCGAAACCGCCCCGCCGCCCCACGACCCCGAGACCGCCGCCGCCGTCTGGAACGGCGAAAGCTGGAGCGTGACGGCGCTCTGAGCCTGCCGATCGACCGTTTCGCCTGATCCTTTCGCCGCCCTCAGGGGCGGCGTTTTCATATCCGGAGACCACTATGACCTGGAACGGGTTCCAGGGCGCAGCCGCGCGCCTTGACGACATCGACCTCCCGAGGATCGGCGCGCCCATCGGCGTCGGCGAAGACGAGCTGCACATGCTGCACAAGACCGGGCGCCCGAAAGCGCTCTACGAGCCGCACGTCGCCTATCGCAACTCGTCGGGCGCAGTCCGGGCCGAGCTCGTGCGCCTCGGCCTCGCCTATCCGAAGTGGGGCGAGAAGTCTTACCCGGCCGACAGCTATCCGCGCATCGCGCTCGCCATGGCGATCGACGAGACGGTGGCGCTCAAGGCTGCGTCCTGGGGCCTCGGGCAGATCCTCGGCGAGAACTGCGTGGCGGCAGGCTTCGACACGCCGCAGGCCATGGTTCGCGCGTTCATGGACGGCGAGGCGGCCCATCTCGCGGCCATGGTGAGCTTCGTGACGGCGGCGAAGCTCGACGACGATCTGCGGGCGCTCGCGGCGCTGAAGCGGCCGACGACCGGCGACGACTGTCGCGGCGTCGCCCGCGGATACAACGGATCGTCCTACGCGACCCACGGCTATCACACGCGCCTCGCGGCCGCGCACAACAAGTGGCGCGCGATCCCCGACACGCCCTATCTCCGGACTGCCGGCCCCGGCTCCATCGTCCTGCCGCGCACGCGGATCGGCCGCGGCTCGCGCGGGCCGCTCGTCGTGATCTGGCAGGAGATCCTGCTCGCAGCCGGCTATCGCTTCGACGGCGGGGCGGACGGCGTGTTCGGCGGCGCGACGGAGATGGCTACGAAGGCCTGGCAGAAGGCGAGGGGCCTCGTCGCCGACGGCGTCGTCGGACCGAAGACGTGGGCCGCCGTAGCTTGAGCTGCAGTCTATCTCCTGGACTGTCCGACCCTCATCAAGGAGGTGGACGGCGTCGCGTGCCTGCCGTCAGTGTTGCCGACGTGAACTTGGAAGCCGCGCCGTTGTCCTTGAACGAAGCGCCCTTCGGACGTCATCTCTTTCAGCGCGATGTCGCCCAAGCGCATTACGGCCTGTTTGATGGGCCCCGACTTTAACCGCCTCCCCACGGCCAAATTGAGTGACA
This sequence comes from Leifsonia xyli, assembly GCA_003243275.1. Lineage (GTDB taxonomy): Bacteria > Actinomycetota > Actinomycetes > Actinomycetales > Microbacteriaceae > Homoserinibacter. Next base: position 5,734 of record QFQR01000021.1, read on the forward strand.
CCCAAGCTGAGTACGTATCCCGACGGTCACCGCGCAGCGAGCGTGCGAATCGCGCAATGACGTCGCCGCAGTCCTGATCCGCCGATGTTGGACGGTTCTGAATATCCAGCAAGTCCTGGACAGTAACGGCGATCAGCCGAGTGTTGGCGAGAGCGGCCGCGCCGTCGCGTGAAGCTATAGTCATCGTCGTCCTCCCTTTCGGGCGGACTTAGTTGGAGTTGGCTCGGCGCCAATCAAGTCGGACGCGCCGCTCAAGCGCCGTCCTCGTCTCGCACACCTCGCCGCCCGGCCGGTCGCCGAGCAACCTCATCATCATGGTGATCATCATGCACCTGCTCACGCGGGCGGCCTTGTGCTGCCTTTTCGCCGCCTCTCTCGCCGCCTGCGCCCCGCTCGGCGGCCTCGCCGACCGGATCTGGGCCGACCTCGAGCCGCAGCTCATCCCGGTCATCAACACGGCGATCCTCGCCGCCGTCGGCTCGGCGATCGCCGCCGCCGGCGCGGTCGGGGCCCAGGCCTTCAAGGCGATCCGCGACGAGAAGCTCGTCCAGAGCCTCTACCGCACCATGGAAAACGGCCTGAGGGCGCGCTTCGCCAGAAAGATCGCGGAAGGCGGCCTCGCCGCGGCGACCGCGGCCGTCACGCCCGGCGACCTCGCCGAGGCGCTCGACTTCACCAAGAAGAACAACGCCAAGGCGGTGAAAGCGCTGAAGCAGTCCGACGACGCGCTGATCGACAAGATCCTGGCGCGCGCGCCGGAGGCGAAGGCCGCGGTGGTCGGAGCGATCGACGCGGTCAAGGCCGCCGGCTGATCACGGCCGAGACGCCGTGCGGGGTGCGCATGTGGGTGAGTTCTGGAAGGCCTTCGCCGACGTGTGGCCGGCGATCAAGGACGCGATCGCGACCGCCATCGGTCATCTCGGCTTGCCGGGATTCCTGTTCGGCGGCGTCGCCATGTGGCTCGGCTTCGAGAACCGCGCTCTGAAGGGCCGCGTCGAAGAGCTCTCCGACAAGCTGATCGAGACCGGCGACAAGTCGACCGGAACGCTGATCGGGGTCGCCAAAGACCGCCTCGACCTCCTCGGGCAGATCGAGGCGCTCAACGAGAGAATCGGAAAGCAGGCGCCGAAGGATCGGGAGCCATGAGGCGCGTCATCGGAGCTGCGAAAGCGATGCTGCGACAGATGCTGAGGCCGAGAGCCGTCAAGCGCGCCGACGAGGCGCTTCAGAGGGCGGACGCCAACCTCGCCGCGATCGACCGCCTGGCGGCGCGCGAGGCGACGGGTGCTGCGGCGCTCCGTGACCAGATCCGGCGGCTGCAGGACATCTTGAGAGAGGGGCGACGGTGATGCTGATCGGCCGGGACTACATCGCCTATGCGTTCGCGAACTCCGCTCTCCTGCTCGTGTGCGGCGCGGCCTGCGTCGTGTTCGCGATCCTCACGCTGAAGGGCGCACGGCAGCGGGACAAGGACGTCACCCTCTGGTGGATCGTTCCGTGGAATGTCCTCACATGGTTTGCGGTCGCGCTCGTGCCGGCGCGCTGGATCTGGCCGCGCCTCGGCAACCCGAAGCTCTCCGTCGACTTTCTCCGGACCGTCTACGAAACGCAGTCCGATTACGGGACCTATCTCGTCGGGACGTTTCTGCTGCTCGCCGTGGTGATCGGCAAGATCGCGATCATCTGGCGGTCGAGCAACTGGCGCGCCTCGATCCTCGCCGGACTGCTGATCGCGATCGCCGCCGTGTCGTGGGGCGCGACCACGTATCATCTGAGAGAGATCGGGGATTTCTGCGCGAGCGACATGTTCGAGTGTCGCGTGAAGTAGTTATCGACTTCACCTCGTCGTCACGTTACCAATGTGGGCTATTCGTAGTCCTGAGAGCCAATCTCGATGAGCATCGTGACAAAGTATTGCTCCAAATCTGACCGTACTCACCTGTTGAAGGGACATCTTCGGCTTGGAACACTTTCGAGTTTCAGGACAATGGAATATGGAGATGGAGGTTTATTTCAAGATTATGAAGAGGGAAGCCAAGGATACGCTATCGGCGGCCGGTTCGAAAACAAGTCTCTAAGAGATAATATGAGGGATATTACCATTAAATCTATGACCAATTATTCTGACGGAAATTTGGTTGAGATCGGAGGTGAAGTAGATGCATTTATATTCTGCACTTCAATTGGACATTTTGATAGAACATTATTATCAAGTATAAGGGAGGGTTTTGACGGATATGCTCCGAACCCTGAGAAGCAGGCATATGTAGAGTATGATCTAGATCGACTTACGTCGGCAATGAGTCGCTTGGCCGCTGAGCTTGCATATGGACCTCTCATCCACGGTCCAATTGAGTATGGACAGAGACTTCATTTCATTGACGCGGCGAATGAACCTGACGCGATTGTAGACCCGCCAAGTTCGACTATCAGGGATGCTATACTGAGAAAGCCGGTTCTATTTTCTCATGAAAAAGAGTATCGCCACGCGATTCAGTTTACGGATGAATCCTACTCTTCTCTATTTACTAATGCCCTAGACCCGTCCATCTCAACTGAATTCATTAAAGCTATACATGATGAGGGGCATTTTTTCGAGTGTTAAGAAATTGAATGTTCTGCAATTGCACCGCAGCGCGCGGCGCCGGCTAGGGGGCTTGTGCGTTTCACGGCTCTGTTAGTCACCCCGCGACCGCTCGCCAGACGATCATCGCGACGGCGGCCCAGATGGCGAGGCTGAGCGCGATCCCGCCGACGCCGAGCACTGCCCGGCCGACCGGTCGTGCATAGACGCGATCCAGCACGCCGAACGCTCGTAGCATCCAGCCGCGTGGCTCGTCGTCTCGCCCCCTTGTTCTCATTTTGTTCTCATGGAATCCATGTCCTGTCACGAGGGAGATGGGATCATGGCACGACAGGTGGGGCCGGCCGAGTCGATCGACGAGATGTTTGCGGACGAACGCCTGGCGGCGCAGGCCGCTGAGATTGAGGCGCTGATCGAACGGGCGCATGGCGACCCGCGAGAGGCGATCGGCGCGCTGCTGGTCCAGCTTGCGGAAGTGGAGCGGGCGAGGGCGGAGGCGGATCGCGCGGTCTCCCTGGGCTACCGGCGCGGCCTCCAGCCAGCCCGGCCGGCGTGAACGACGTTCCGGATCGGCTCTCCGGCTATCCGTGGGTGATCGTCCGCATCGCGTGCATGCAATGTCCGCGGCGCGGCGCCTATCGGCTGGCGCGGCTGGCGGCCCGGCTCGGACCGGAGGCCTCGCTCGAGGAGGTCGTTCTCGACGTCTCCCGCGACTGTCCGTATCGCTCGGAGACGCCGCGTCGGCGCGAGCGAAAGTATGGCCCCAACTGCAAGGCCTATCTGCCCGACCTTTCCGGCGCTCGCCCTCCGCCTGATCTGCCGCCAGGCATGAGGCGGCTACGCGTGATCAAGGGCGGCGCTGGCGACAAGCCGAAGGACGCTGCAGAGTAGATGAGGCCACCGCGACGTTCGCGTATGAGCCGCGCAGACGCCGGATTCCATAAGGACCTTTATATACCAGTATAACGGCTCGCCCTCTTACGGGATGTTTCCGCCATCCTCCCGGGATTTCACTGCCGTCTACCCGGAACGTTTCCGGTAGTGGCGGCTTGAACTCATTATCAAGAGGAGAAATTCATGCGTATTATCGCCGCCGCTACGCTGTCGCTGTTGATGAGCGCTGCCGCATTCGCTCAGACGACGCCTTCGACAAATGACGGTCCGGCGCCGGCCGGCCAGCAGCCCAAAGTCGACGAAAAACAGTCTTCTCCCGGCGCCACAGGCGCGATGCAGAACGAGGTTGGGGCGATCGCCACCAGTCCTCAGGACGTGCGCAAGCAGAACGAGGCTGTCGGGCCCGCGGGCAAGCAAACGACATCGCCGGGTACGGTCGGCGCTACGCCGGGCAGCGACCCGGCGACGCCGAAGCCGAAGTGATCGAGGCGGCAATGGCGCGATCCGACGAAGCGGAGGGTGGTCCGAAAGGACGCCGGAAAAACCGGACGGCGCTCATGATCATGATCGCGGCATTCGTCGCCGCCCTGATTGGCGCCATCGGATGGGGCGGCTTCCTGGTTCCACCATCCAAAGACGGCGATCTGAACTCGCGGCCGGTTGACGGATCGACTGGCGTTAAACCGAAGTCGTTCTGATCAACGCAGCAGACGCCTCGCTTAGCTGGGCGAGGCGCGAGCTGGCGATGGCCGCTCGACGGCCGGCACGCCACGGTCGCTCGCGTTCCCCCAACATCGCTCACGCGCGAAGTGCGCGCTGGAGAATCCCATGACCGGAAATGAAATGGTTCCGACGCTCATGTTCGGCACGTTCGGCGTCGTGCTCATCGTCGCGATCGGCTCGTTGTTTTGGTTTCTCCGCAAGCGGAGCAACCGCGAGGCCTTCAAGCGCGCGCACGGGGTCGACGAGGATCTGGGAGAGCGGAAGTGAGCGGCGCATCCTCGCCGGAAGGATCGATCGCGCGGCTCGACGCGCCGCGGCCCGATCTTCTCGCTTTCGAGATCCGAGCCAAGATCAGCAAGCCGGACATCGAGTGGATGTCCGAAATCGTCGACGACGCCTTCGACAGGCTCGGCGAAGTCGACATGCTGCTGGTCATGAAGAACTACGACGGCACGGAGCTTGGGGCGCGCTTCAGCGGCGAGGCGGCAGCGGCGCAGATCCGTGCGCTCGGCCATGTGCGCCGCTATGCGGTGGTCGGCGCCCCGGCCTGGGCGAGCGCCATGATTGAGATGTCTGGCAAGGTGACCCCGGTCGAAACGAAGACGTTTGAGCTTGAGGAGGCCGCGCAGGCCTGGGCATGGGTGGACGAGGGCAGAGTGGACGGTCCGGGCTGACGCTCGGCGCGACCGCGGCTACGGTCGCCGCCCATGTGCAATCTGTATTCGCTCACCAAGGGGCAGGCTGCGATCCGTGAGCTGACGCGCGCGATGGTCGACCGCGCCGGCAACCTTCCGAGCATGCCAGGCATCTTTCCGGACTATGAGGCCCCGATCGTCCGCAACGGCGCGGAGGGCCGCGAACTCGTGCTGGCGCGGT
>QFQR01000011.1 GCA_003243275.1 Leifsonia xyli
CGGCTCTTCTTCATCGTCCGTCTCTCCTGGTCGACGGACCCTAGTTCAGATCGAGGGCATTTCAGGGGGCAAGGTCACAGGGAATGGGCGAACGACCGGAATTGGACGCAAAAAAAGACCCCGCCGAAGCGGGGTCTCGTCATTTCCGGTGATGTCCGGGTGGCCTAAGCGGCGACGTCTTTCCGCAGATAGAAGGTCGCCTTGAACTCATTTTTTGAGAGCGCCGGCTTAACGCCTTCTGCCGCGAGCTGTTTCGACAGCGTCCGAGGGTGCACCTGCCGGATGGCGCTCAGTTCGAACAGAGCGACATAGGTCTCACGAAACCGCTTAAGGTCGGCATTCGGCACGATCTTGAGCGGGCACAGATTCTCTGGGTTCTTGACGGTGATCGTCGACAGCACGCCCTTCGAGATAAGGGCTTTGACGACGTGATACGACGACTTCAGCTCCTTGATGACTTTGTGTTCAGGAAGGCCGTCGACTTGTGTCGCCCTGGTGTTCCGCTTGATCTCATCGACGTTGACGACGATCCCGGCATATCCTCTCGAGCCCGCAACCTGCCCCCACCAGATTTCCTTCTTCAGGATCATGCGGACGATATCCATCGAGCTCCTGACTTTCGCGCGCTTCGACGCAGCGGATATCGTCGCCATCTCAGGCGTCGGCACCTCGACCATCTCGGCGCCATTCGTCAGATCCGCCAGGAACTTGTCGAGGGCGCGCCGCGAAAACGTGTGCTGGCGGAACAGCTCGTCGTTCACTGAGATCGCGGGGACTACGCCGGACGTCAGCAGCAGCTGAACCTGCGTGCGGCTCGCGTTCAAATACTCTTCAGCCTGAAACGTGGATAGCGACCCGATCAGATCGCTCAGGAACGCCTCTGCCGGCTCCGCAGCAAACAGAGCCAGGCTGTCGCTCTCGTGGGCCAGACCGGGATCGAGCAGGCCGGACTCCAAGAGGGCCCGCCTCAGCGGCTTTGGATGGACGCCGGTCAGCAGGTGCGCCGTGCGGACCGAATGCAGCCGCCGCCGCTCGACCGGCTTTCCAAACAGCGTGTCTCCGGGCCCCAAAGCTGTTGTCTCAATAAGGTGCTCGGCGATCAGGTCGCGGATCGCGTCGTATGAGGGGTGCACAGCGCTCCCGAGCGCCCACTGATAGAGGCGACCGAAGCAGGCCTGGCCTCCCTCATTGGCGCGCCGGTTTTTCTCTGCTCCGCGCTGCAAGTCCGACAGAAGCTCGCGGACGGCCGACTTGCCGGCGCTTGCGATTTGGAACCCGCGCTCGCCCGCGCTGTACCAATCGGCTTCGGTCAGTTGGTTGAGCATGGGCGTTCGACCGAACAACGCGACCGCGCCCAGCATCTCGCAGAACTTCGCGGCGACGTGGAACTCGAGCGTGTCCAGCCAGCCTGAAGTGGCTTTTCCGCTCAGACGGTCGCTCAGGTACGTCTCGAAGTTCGAATAGGTGCGTTCGACGGATAGATCGTGGCCAATGACGGTATCGGGCCGACGCATGATCAGCGCGAAGTCGTGACATAGAACGCCAGGATTCTCGACGCTGACCGGCGCCAGGGACACGCTGTGCGCCGGACAGGTCCGAATGTGGGTGACCGTCCAGATCGCGCGCTGGAACGGGTGCCCGAGGCGCGCCTGGTCCTCCGCGAGGCAGTGCGGGCAGACCTGGAGTTTTTCGCGACGGAGCGAAGCTTTGATCAGCTTCTGACCCTTGAGCGCGTAATCCTGGTCATCCCTGAAAAGAGCCCACTCGCGCAACGCTTCGGAAGGCTCTCCAGTGAGATCCGCGACCGCCTCGATCACGTCGCTGCGTCCGGCCGCCACTGCCTGAAACGGCAGTCCCAGGTCTGCGCAGAAGATGCGGACGGTCGGCACGAGATTGCGCGCGGCAAGCCGCGACACGAAGCTGGTGAAGGCTTCTCCGATCTCGTAAGGCCACCGTAGGGTAAGCTTGGCCATCAGCCCTTCCTCTGTCTGCGTGGTCGTCGCACCGGCGCGTCGTCGCCCGGCAGCTCGGGGGCCGGCTCGAACACGATCGTCGTGTCGACGTCGCCCCAGTTCTCCACCACGAAGGGATTGTGCTCGGCCTCACATCCGTTTCGGGCGGCGTAGGCGTCCGCGAAATTGTGGATGTCCAGCGTAGGCGCCGCGGCCTTGATCCGCCTGCCGCCGCCTCCTGCGCGTGAAGCTGAGGGCGCGTGCGCGGCCGCCTCCTGGGCCGATCGCACGGCCTCGATCACGAGCTCGATCGTGACGCCCAGCTGATCGTTCGCCGCGTGAATGAGCCTGGCCGCCAGATCATCTTGAGGGGCCACGGACAGCGATGCCTTATCGGCGAACCCTGCGATCAGACCTTCAACCATGTCGATGTCGTCCGGCGAAAGCCGTTGCAGGCGCCTGAACCTGCACCGGCGGCGTACCTGCGTGTCCATCCTAAGAACGTCGTTCGCGCTCGGAAGCCCGCTCAATATCAAGGCCACCGGCCATTCGCGTGAATTCATCAATGTCTTGAGAGTGCCGAGGATCTGCGTGATTTCAGGCTTGTTCGCCGTCTCGGTCACGTTCTGAAATTCGTCGATATGCAAAGCGACGATCCTGAGTTCTTTCAGGTGCCGACGAACGTATTCCCAGATGAGGTTCCGGTCGGAGGATCTGGCGATCGGATAGCCGAGCGCGTGCAAGACCTCGCGGCCCAAGCCGCCCAAGGTCGACGGAGCCGGTGCGCTCACCGAGATAAGCGGGCAGGGTTCACCTTCGACGCCGAAATTGATCAGAGCCGGGTGCTTGGCGAAGATGCGCTCGAGCAAACTCGACTTGCCGGCGCCGCTCTCGCCCGTGAGGGCGAGACACCGGGTCTCGTTCGCCCTTGTCGACTGCTTCAGTCGCCGATCTGCAAACCTCGAGAAAGCGGATTTCAGCAGGCGGTCGACTTCGCTCTTGATGGCGTCGTCACGCTCGGTGAGAATCCAGGTCGCGGAGAGGGAATCCACGACATCGTCAATCTCGGTGAACCGCCAGATGTGATCGCCATCGCTGTCGCGATCGGTGATGGACGTCATGTCGGATCCTCGAAGGTCCATTTGGGCTTCTTCCCGGGCGGTTTGGTGTCGGTCGACGGCTTGAGCTCAGGCGAGCGCTTGCGCTTGGTTGAAGGTTTGCGAGCAGCGCGCGGCTTACGGTTCGGCGGCGTCTCGTCACCCGCCGATGGCTCCAGCTCGTTGGTCGGCTCGACTTCTGCGGGGCGCCCGACGGGGATAAGGTCTTCACGCAGATCGAAGGCGCCGCCCTCCGCCGTCTTCTCCTTCTGGATCGGGAAACTGAACGTCGTCAGCCGCTCCCAGCGAGTGATGTCGTCGACCGTCACGCCGTACTTGATGCTCGTGCGAGCATTGGCGCCTTCGCGAATGGCGTTGATAGCCCTCAGGGCGCGCATGATGATCGGCTTGGCGAGGTCCGCTTCCTGTTTGAACCGGCGGGCGAGGTCCCTCTCCGCGGCTATCCAGGTCTCGACCTGGACGCCCCGCATCTCCTCATCGACGCAAGGAACCGTCACCCAGTTTCCTTCGCTACTGCGAACAGAGATGGCGCCGAGATCGTCAGGACCTAGACGTACTTTTTGGGTTCGCTTGCCGGAGGCGCGCCAAAGCTTCATTAGCCAATCGTCGTTGTAATAAAGTCCGAGTACACGAATGCCTCGCGTCTCGATCTTTCTCTCGACTTCAATGCCGAAAGCTGCACGCATCCGATGGCTATCGGCCGGCATGCGTGGCTTATAAAGCTTCGTCAGCCGCTTCCAGGCGTTATACGGAGTTTCGCCATTAAGGCCGCCGTGCGGTGAGTTGTGATAGACGTCGACGACGAAGCGAACCAAGACGTCGCAAAGTTCGTCGACGGTCAGCGTTGCGAAATCACGTGGGTCTTCGTCTCCTTTCTCGCTGACGCCAGAAAAGCTTCGGCCGAGAAACTTCCCGATGAGCTGACGATCAAACGTTCCGAACAGACGTTCGATATGCGCCCGGAGCTCGGGGAAGGCCGCCGGAGCGATGTCCGGCGTTATTCCCAGATCGACTGCGGCGCCTCTGAATCGTTCAGAAATCAACGAGCTGCCATTGTCGGTCCGCAACATTTCGATACCGCACGTCGCGTACCAAGGTGTCTCCGCGCCGACTGCGGCCGCATAGGCGGACTTGTCGGAGCAAGCCATCCGCAACGTATTGAGCGCGTTGTCGACAGAAGACGTCTTGGCGAGGCGCATGCCCATCACCGAGATCGTCGCGACATCGAGGGCGACGCAGAGCCATCTGCGCTCCTTCTCGACCTTTGACCGCTGCTCTGAGCTCAAAAGATCCCAAACGCCGGAGGCGACGAAAAGCGTATGCAGCTGGATCTGCCATTCGTCCATTTCGACCAGCTGGCCCGGTCTGACGACCGAGACGCCGCCATAGCTGCCGCGAAAGCGCTTCACGGCCGCGTCCAGCCCGCGACGCCCGGCATAGATGTGGAAAGGCCCCAGCTCGTTGATGTAGTTTGAATACGCTTTGAAGGTCGGGCCCTGGAGCCAACCGAAACCCTTGGCTTCCCGCTTGATATTCATCCCCTCGATGTCATCGAGCAGAGCGTTGTAGGTGGCCGTACGGGTTTCCCGAGCTCGCGTACAATAGCTGTCACGATGCTTCGCCATGAGAGCGAGCACCTCCGCGTCGAAGCGGCCGTCGCGGTTGCCCGAGCGATGCGCATCGTCGACCAGAGAAAGCGGGTGGCAGCCGCCGTCTTCATAGCGGTTGACCCAAGCAAGCAAGGTCCTGTGTTTCGGAGCGGCCCGCTTCGTCTGCCCGAACGATCCTGCGTTCTTTCTCTCCTCCTTGGGCCGCGCGCTTAGGATGGAGGTGATCTGCTTGACAGATTCCTTGAGTTTGTCGTCCGAACGCGCGGTCTTGCCCGCATTCTCGAGTTCCAGAAAGAGGCGTACGTGATCAAGTTTCCAGAGAGCTTTGCTGCGCCTTTTTTCGGTGAGGTCGGCAAAATACTCCGACTTCAGACGCTCGCGCTCCGCCGCGACTTCGATATTGAAATACTGGGGGCAATAGCCGAAGCCGACTGACTTTCTTTTGGCCTCGAAGTTTTCGAAACTCAGCGCAATGTTCACGTTCGGGTCGTCGAAGGCGGTGAAGGTGTAGCAATGCTCCGACGTTCCGGCCCACGTGTAGTGGCGGTGATCGATCTCGATCCTGTCAGTCGGGTCGAAATGCCAAACCTGTACGGTATCGCTCATCAACGCAGCCCGAGGCCGGCGCCGCGACGGACCGAGGCGCGGTAGTCGATCGCCACGTCTGCGGTGAGGTCGAGGGCGCCCTTGCCGATCAACCGGGCGATCGCGTTGAAGCCGGCGCCCTCGCGGCCGCTGCGCTCCACGAGATCGGCGATGCGCCAAGGGCCTTCGCCGTCGTCGAGCAGGTCGGCGACAGCCTTGTCGGCTTCCGGGTCGCAGTCCTCGCGTACGAGATGGAGGAGCTGATAGTTGGCGACGGCGACCTTCGGGAGGTCGGACTCGCTGACGAGACGGACGGCGTCGGCAAAGGAAGGCGACAGCTGCGAAGCGATCAGTTTGAGCGTCGCGAGAAAGCCGATTTTCTCCACGCGAGCGAAGGGCTTGAACGCGACGGCGATCCGGAAGCCGTCCTCGAACGTGACGAGGAAGTCGAACGTGTGGTCGCGCTTCTTGCCGTCAAAGTCCTTGAAAGTCACCTTCGGGGGCTGGTCCCAGACATCGACGACGTCGGTGCGAGCCAGCAGCCGATAGATCAGCTTGCATTCCCAGGAGCTCTCGTAGACGATGCAAGTTCTGGACTTCGGATGTACGACTGCGCCCCGCGACGAGCCGCGCGAGCGGGCTGGCGGGAGCCGCGAGGCGCGGGTCGCCTGGGCCGGTTCGAAGATGTGATGCTCGTAGTCGCACGCAGGCAAAATAATCTCCTTCGGCAAGCGCATTGCGCTTGCCGTGCCAGGAGAAGCGTGCGACTCTCTCCTGGTCGCACGCTTCGGTGTGTAAGACACGGCTGAACTGCCTGCGTCTCAGGTCGCCAAACTCTGAGGGGCGCAGGCGCTTGAATTCGCACGGCGCTTCGGCGCCGTGCGGTCTTCAGCCCAGGTTCATCAGCTCTTCACTTTTAATCCCTCATTCTGCGTTGGTGCCCGACCGCAAATCGGTTTGGTGCGCGCTTGAAAAATTAGACAATGCGTTCTCGCTTTCGACTAAGCTTTTCTCAGTTCAACTCCGCGGCCAGATGCCGCACGTATAGTACATTGACTCTTTCTTTTGAGTCTTCGTGTTAGATTTGTTGAACTATAGAGTCTATGCAGTCGATCTCGACTCAGTCTCGACTCGGGGATGGGCGACATTTCTAGTGATAGCTTCGGCTAGATTCATGTGCTCTCTGGTTATACGCGATAATTAATTGGCCACAGTTGCTATACTTGAGCTCTCTGCTGTCGACCGCAGTGTTCATTTTAACGTCGACCCGCGGGTCGTTTGGCATCGAAATCAGGGGTTGCGGATCACCTTGTTCCGTTGCAGCCCGGCCTGTTCTGAGTCGCCACGGAAAGTCGTCTTCCTCGCAAGGATTAAAAGTACGCCGCCCAGATCCGATGACAGCAGAACCGATGCAGCGTCGCCTTCGGCGCCGCCATCTCGTGAGCAGCTCGCAGCTCGCTAAAAGCGCGATAATCATGCGCCGGCAGCACGGGCGAAGATTGCATGCTCAATTCATCTTTCGCCGAGCCTCACTCCTGCCAGACCATATCTGCAATCCCGCGCTCTCAATAATCTCATGAGCTTCGTCGCCGGCGAGAAAGCGGCGCTCGCGGAGGGCGCCGGCGAGAGCGACCACCACTTTGAAATTCATCAACACGATCGTCCGTGCTGTCTCGATCGCGTTTCGAAGGTCGCTTTCGACGCGAGCCTTCAGATCGGCGTCGGCGCTGATCGCCTTGGTCACTTCCGCAGGATCGCCACGATAGATCAGGTCGCTTCCTAGCGCCCAGGAGCCATGACGGGCGGCAGCGAGCGACGTCGCCTTGGCGAGGTCGGACGCAGCTCCTCCTCCGGCGCCGGAGGTCGCCGCCTCGCCGACGATTTCGTCGGAAGCCCGGCCAGCCATGATCATCGCGGTCAGCCGTTCGATCGACGCCACGTCAAGAAGGTTCGGCCCTTCGCCGATACGCGTCACCCCGCCGGCGTCACCTGTAATCGCGACCTGGACCGAGTGCAGCCGCAGCCCCAGCGCCGCGCCTACCACAGCGTGGCCGGCCTCGTGCACGCATTGGTTCCAGAGTTCCGAGGACGATATTCGAGCAGGCGGCGAGATGGCGTTCAGCAGATCGTCCGCCGTCAGACAGCGGCGATCGTCGCGGGCTGCGTCGCGAGCTTCGCGGACGGCTCTCTCGATGTCGGCTCCCGAAAAGCCCACGGCGTTGCGCGCGCAGCGACGGAGTTCCTCGTCGGTAAGCTCGCCCTTGGCGTAGTGCGCCAGAATTTGCCGACGATCTTCGGCGTCGGGAAGGCCGATCCTGATGATGGTGTCGAGCCGGCCGGCTCGTTTCAGAGCCTTGTCGACGCGATCGGCGTTGTTGCACGCGCCGAGCAGCACCAGACCGCTCGACTTCACGACGCCGTCGATCATCGTGAGAACGCCGTTCACGAAATTGACGAACCAGCTGGCGTTTGAGCCCGTCTCATCGTCCCGGTCGCGAAGCGAGTCCACCTCGTCAATAAGCAAAATCCCTGGTTTGAATGCGCGAGCGCGCTCGATCGAAGAGCGGGCGGCGTTCAGAACCGCCGACAGGTGCCCGTCGCCGGAACTCAGCCAATCCGAGGCCGAGGTCACAACGATGGGCACCCCCGCCGTCTTGGCGAGCGCACGGCCGTATATGCTCTTTCCGGTTCCAGGGGGGCCGACGAGAAGAACGCCCCTGGGAAGCGTTTCCAGAGACACTTCCGGATCCCCGGCGCGCAGACGCTCGATGTTTCGCGCCAGCCGCAAGCCCCAGATCTTGGCTTCGCCATAGCCAGCGAGCTCGTCGAGCCCGGGAAAGCCGTCATCGACATTGGGGCGACCCAGCGCGTTGACCCGCGCGATGGTCTGCTCGATCGGCGCCCGCGGCCGGACGCTCAAGCTCAGCGCGTCGAGATCCAGAGCGTCGGCGGAGAAAAGATCGGATGGTGCGACTGGGTGACCGGTAAAGGTAGAAATTGCGGCGGCGAGATCGGCCCGTGTGGGTCGCGCCACCTCGATCCGCCGATCCACGTTTTCCGTGAACACAGCCAGCGGCTCCGCGGCCGGCGAGAACACCCCAATCACCGACGCGCCTCTGCGAACAGCGTCCCTGATGTCGGCGAGGGTCGTGTCTTTCGAACTCGATCGCAGGCGGCCTGGCGGATCACGCTGGAAGATCAACGGGCGCTGCGAGCGGACCAGACCATCGACGCCACGCAGCTCGAGATCGAGCAGGTGGCTGGCCGCGCCCACGAGCGGACCCGTCCAGCGATCGCTCGGCGCGCTGATCAGAACGTGAAGCTGCGACCGACGACAGTCGGTGAAGGTCGTCGGCCCAAGGGCTTTTTCAAGCGTCTGGCGCACCAGAACCTGTTCAAAGGACAGCATGTCTATTCCTTCGCCGAGGTCGCCCTCGTCGGCATGACTTTCAATCATCGGAAGTGTCTTTCGGGAGACGAGCGCTAAGGCGTTGCGAGGCTGGCCGATCGAGCCGGAAGCACCTTGGCGTCGGAAGTGATCCTGCGGCCCAGATCAATGCGAAGCAGGCCTTGCGCGACCATGCACATCACAACGCCGATCGGGTCGGCAGCCTCTGGAATTGTTTGTGCGCAATCCCTCAGGCTGGCGTTCGGATCCAGGGCGACATACTCCAGAACCGCCATTCGTTCGGTCGCCGAAACCGCCATTCGCTTGCTGAGGGACAGCATCGCGCAATTGCTCAAAAAATCCGGACGCCTCAGCCGTCCCGCGGGAACGAGAATAACGCGGCGCCCCTGCAAGCGAGACGCATGCTTCAACGCGCACAAAGCCGGCTTTCTCAGATCCCATGCCTGCGACGTCGCGAGAACGAGCGTAAAGCCGCGAAGGCGCGAACGGATCTTCAGCACGACGACGTCGCAGGCGTCGACGCCAACGCTGCCGGCGGTCCGGGTGACCGTCTCGTCGGGGCCATCGCTCAACACCGGCAGGGCGTCGACCGCCAACAGGAGCTGGTCCGCCAGCTGAACGCGATCAAACGCCAGCGACAGGACCGCCGGAGGCGAGAGCCTCGGCCTCGATTCAGGAATGCGAAACGCCTCGGATACAAACATCAAGACTCTCCGGCCGCACGACTGATGCGCGCGCGGTCGTTACGGGCTTACTTGCTCGCCGCACGAGCGGCAGATCGGGATGTCGGGCGAGGACCGTGCTTGGTTGACGCGCAGGGCGAGCCGACCACACAATCCTGCAATCCCTGAAATCGGCGAGCGATTCCAAGGATTGTCCCGCCCGTCTTGGTGGGAGCCCGTCGCCGGGCTGGCGTCCTTGAAGCATGGCGAGCGCAGCAGCGGCAAGCTGGGAACGACCAATCTGGTGTTTCGTTCTGAGATATGATTAACGGATGTCAGATACGTGCTGCTCGGGCGCTGTTAAATTGGTCTCAGCAAGATCTTGCCGATAAAGCGGCGCTTGATCGAAGCGTAATTAAGCTCGCTGAAAAAGAAGTCGGTCGATCTCAGAAGGCGTCACTCTTCGCTATTGAGCGCGTTTTCGAAGCACAGGGCGTATCGTTTACAGCCAGTGAGCGCGTCGTGGGCGTGACGATCGACCGAGATCGCCTGTAATCATTTGTTGAAGCGGAAGGGCAGGGGCCCCGGAGCGGTATAACGAACGGCGCCGTGCCGCTCGGGGCTCGTCCAGACCTGCGCCTCTGACCAGAGCGACAGTTCGCGCAGTTCCCGCACCTTCGGGTGGTCCACGGGGTCGCCGTCCGGCAGCGGCAGGCCCGCGGGGTCGAACACGAGCGTCTCGCATCCGAGGCGTTCGAGCAGGCGCTCGGCCTCGAAGGTCAACAGGCGGCTGTAAGACACCGCCCTGAGCGAGCCGTGGAGCAGCAGCACCCGAGACGGATGGGTCGACCGCGGGCCGTGAAGTTTTGAGAGATCGGTCGGGCGGAACGCGCCCTCGTCGAAGTTCGGAAGATCGCTCAAGACGCTGCTCTCGCCTTCACGACTTCGCCGTCCTCCTTTGTGAAATCGCCGGCGCGCGGAGCGGGCAGGATCTCCGCCACGACCTCCTACGGCCTGCAGAGGCGCACGCCGCGCGCGTTGAACACGAAGGGGCGGTTGATCAGGATCGGATGCTTGATCATGGCGTCGAGGATCGCGTCGCCGGTTACCGACGGACCGCCGAGGCCGAGCTCAGCGAAGGGCGTTTCCTTCGCCCGGGCGGCCTCGCGCGGCGTCAGGCTGGCGGCCGCGATAGCCTTCGCCAGCTCCCTCGCGCGTCGTCGGCGCCTTCAGGTACTCGACGACGGTCGGTTCGATCCCCGCGGCGCGGATCATGGCGAGGGTGTTGCGGGACGTGCCGCAGGCGGGGTTGTGCCAGATGGTGACGGCCTCGGTCATCGCGGCCTCCTCAGGATCTCAGGTTCGGGAGCGGCTGCGCGGACGCCGCGGGCGTCGTACCGGGGTCACGGGCGGTTCACGATCCCGACGACCGACAGCATGACGATCGCCTCGATCAGCACGCCGACGACGTTGGCGAGCGCCGCTCTGGACTTGAAGCCGAACAGGCCCATGGCCGCGGCGGCCAGGTCACGGTGGTAAGCGGCGTGGACCGATCGCAACCTTAAGTGGTTCGCGCTGAAGTTTGGCGCTCGTGCCTATCGGTCGCCAGCGCCCGCAGGTTCTCCCGGATTGTCCCCCGCGCCGTGTCGAGGTCGCAGTTCCAGGCCTGAGCCAGGAGAACGCATGCCTCGTCGACGTCCCATGGATTGAGCGGACGACCCTTGATCTTCGCGAACGGCGCGTCGGTCTCGGTCAGCACACGGTTTCTCGGCATGGCTTTGGCCATCGCCATACCCTTCGCGCTCTTTAACATCGACGGACCCACGCTGAACCAGCAGCCGCGGCGGATCGCACGATCGAGTTCGGAGCGGTCGCCGGAGAACCAGTGCATGATCGCCGTTCCGGCGTCTGGAAACCGATCCAGGCAGTCCAGGACGGCGCCGGCGGCTCGCCTCGAATGGAGACTCAGCACCCGTCCACCGGCCATCGAGCTCGCCCGCAGGATCCGTTCGAAAATCTTGCGCTGGCGATCGAACCCGGCGGCGTGCTCGGGACTTCCGTCGAGACCGACTTCGCCGATGTACCGAGCCTCCGGCACCAGATGTTCGAACAGCGCGATCTCGGAGTGGCGCGTCTCGACCAGCTCGGGATGGAATCCGAGCCCGAGCCTAACGCGTCGGCGGCCCGCCACCAGCTTGAGATTTCCTGCCCAGGCCTTCGGCGTGGTGGTCACCGCAAGCACATAGACGCCCCGCGCCTCCGCCTCGGTGAGGATGGCCGTTGGGTCAGGGTAGAGGTCGATGTGGCAATGAAAATCGATCACGGGCCGAGTTGGTCGCTGATGAATTCGCCCAGTTCCGTCACGCCCCGTCTGACGACATCACGCAGGCCGACAGCGTCGGGATTGACCGCGGAGTTCAGAGCGCCGCCAAGCCAGGCGTCGAAGCCGTCGGTCTGGATCACCCGCCAAGCGTAGCCGACAGCGCGGACATCGTCGAAATCCCGATGGGCGCGCCCCGGAAGAGAGAGGTCGTCGTAGCGATAAGGCCCTGTCGGATCAACCTGCCCCGATGCATGAAACGACGCGCGCCGGACAAGGCAGGGGACGCATCTGCCGCATTGGCGGAAGCCTGAGCGTGCGTATCGTCCACAGCTCGTAGAGCGGCCGACCAGATCCGCCAGCAGAGTGGGTGTCAGGCACTCCGCAAGCATCTCGCCCTTCGTCTTGAGCTGATACGGGTTGCGCAGCACCGCCCTTAGGCCCGCCGCGTCCAGAACACGCTGGAGCGCCTGGAGGTAGTACGGATGCGTCGTGCGCATGCTGAGCGAGCCGAGCCTCAGCGGCGTCAGCGGAGGATTGATGCTGATGTAGCCGTTTTCCGGCACGATCAGGTCGACACGGCCGGGGCGGCCCGTAAGATTTTCGGCCGCCAGCGCGCCGAAGGCGAAGAAGATGATCGAGCGAGCTCGTTGTGAGCGCTCGGAAATCACCGGGTGGACCGCCTTGTGGTTGAGCTGGGCGTGAAGCGAGCGTGGCGATATTCGGTTTGCGAACTCGATCTGGTTGGCTTTGTCGCCCTTGGCGACCTGGCTGACGAACAGCGGGGTCTCGCCCTGGGCGACAAGATCGATCGCGCCGATCAGACTGTCCATGCCGCCGGACAGGAGCGACACGACCGTTTCGGGCCGAGCCGCCCGACCGCGAACCGGCGCCGGCTGGACGCCGCCCTCGATGAAGTCGAGCGCCCAGATGTCGGTCGTCAGGAAGCGAAGTGCCTGCGCGAGCGCGGCTGCCTGTGTCGCCCAGAAACCGGCGTCGGCGACCGCGACGGTCAGCGAGATCTCGCGCGTCCAGCCGTCCGGGCTGTCGGAGCGGGTGATACCCTCGTCCGCCGCCAGGACCGCAAGAGCAATCGACAGGAAATCCCAGGCCTTCGGGCCTGCCGACAGACCCATGGTCCGGATCTCGTCGATCAACCGTGCGCCGACGCCGCCTTCGCCGGGGCGCGAGCCATAGTTGTAGAGCATGTAGCGAACATTGCCGACGGGCACGCCGGGCGTGCCGTTCGGGGCGCACACGACCCGTTTCATAGGTAGGACTCGAAGACTTCTAAGGTGTCGCGCAGCACGGTGGCGGTCAGTCGGCCCGCTGTCCCGGCCGTCATTCGCTCGCCCCGTTCCCGGCGCGCGCGAAACGCCGCCGCGACCGCCTGGCGGACGTAGTCCTGCATCTCCTGCATGCGTTCCACGCCTTCGGGGATGCTCGGCGCTCTGGAAAAGACCGCCGCGCCGACGTCCAGCTCAATCCGGTGGGCGAGGTCGTGACCGACATAGCTTTCGACCACGCTCTCCATCTGCGCGGCGTCGAGATTGGTGAGGTCGACGTCGGGCTGTTCGCTCAGGAGTTCTGACAGTGAGCGTGAAAGCGCATCGCGGGCGGCTTCGCTGTCCTGGGCGCCGTCGACAGGCCGGATCGCATCCGCCAGCCGGTCCGCGATCTCGCCCTGCGACAGACCCGCGAGCGACGCCGGATCGAGCGATACCTCCGCAGGCGGCGCGCCGCCGCCGCTCAAGGAGTTGAGCGTGTCGTACAGCCGTCCCGCAGTCCGTGACGTTCCCGCCATTCGCGACGTGGCGGACGCCGAGCCGCCAAGTCCTGTGCGGACGTAATGCCCGAGCCCCTGTCTCAGTCGGCCGGCGTCGCCGCTTGCCGCGAACCCGCCGAGGTTGCGCCGCGCCGACTGGAACCTGCGCGGCGGGGCGACGGCGGGTGGCGCCGGAGGGGGCGCGTTTGCGGACGCGGGCGCAGGATCGACCCAGCCCGGGACAAGAGCCACGCCCGCGCCGGGCCCCTTGCTCGAACTTGACGTTCCCATCAGCCGCCGGCCTTTCGCGACGCCGTGGCGATCGCTTTCCTCACCGTCTCCTTCGTTTCCTTGTCGGCCGCCCAGGCGCTGAGCACGTCCGCCGCCCAAGCCTCGCCGCCCAGCAGCGGAACGATCGGGGTCGAGCGTTGAGCCGCGGGCACGTCCTTCAGGAAGCGGGCGATCGTGGCGAGGTGCGCGCCATCGACCTTGGCGATGGTCAAGAAGGCATGGAGGATCGGCGGCGCGCCCCAGGTCGTCACGCTGCGGGCGCGCGCGATCAGGCGCTCGGCGATGGCGGAGAGTTCGTGCTGGGGCAGGGCGCTCAGCCGTTCGGCGAGCTGCGCGCCTCAGCTTTCTGAGGCATCCTCAGGACAAAGGACGAGCTCGGTTACGTCTTCGAGGGCCGTGCGGCGCCCGCGACGAGTTCCTGCTCGCCGCCACCGCCCAAAACCTCAGGAAACTGGCGAAGCTGGTCCCGGCGCCGAGTACGGTCCGGATCTGAAAAGCGGAAAGGCTGCTCGTCATCCGGCCGTCAGCTCAGATGACCCGCCAAGCAACCGACTTCTTCAACGCAATCGGCGCTTCGCGGCTGGTCGTCACCCGCCGCGAATGACCCAAAGCGGCCTCTGAAAACGTCCGCTCACTGCCGGACGTCGACATGCCCCTCCAGCCTCTCGACGTCGAAGTCGGTCACCAGGATTTCGAGGCGCACGTTCCATTGCCCCGGGGCAGGAAGCTGGACCCCTTCGATACGCCACGTGCCGTCGCCGGGTTTGCGCGCCTCCCGCCGGATACCCTCGACCCCGGCCGCCGGGTTCGACAGCACGACGGTGATCTGCTTTGCGTCGAGCGGGCCGAAGTCGCCCGTCATCACCATGATCATCAGGTCGGTCTTGCCGACCCGTC
The DNA here is from genome assembly GCA_003243275.1 of Leifsonia xyli. Classification (GTDB taxonomy): domain Bacteria; phylum Actinomycetota; class Actinomycetes; order Actinomycetales; family Microbacteriaceae; genus Homoserinibacter. Next base: position 14,610 of record QFQR01000011.1, read on the forward strand.
CGGGCGAGACCGTCACGTCTGCCTGCGCCGCCCGCGACTGGAGATGGGCAAGCGCCGGCTCCGCCGATGCGATGGCCAAGGCGCGTGGCGGAGGCGTGAAACGCCAGAGCGCGACCACGCCCAGGATCACCGCGCCGACCACGAGCTCCAAGACCACCGAGCGGCGGAGGCTGCGTCGGGCGTCCACGTCGCCGAGCGCTGCGGGCGCGGTCCATCGCCACCTGTTCACGGCCGCCAGCATGAACAGGACCGCGACGAGCGCGAGCTTCGCCGACAGCACGAGGCCGTAACTCGTCGTCCAAAGCGCGGAGATTGTCTCGACCTGCCGGACAGCCAGAACTCCGCCTGCCAGCACCAAGGCGGCGACCGCGTAGGGGGCCGCCTTCGAGAAGCGGATCAGGCCACGGGATCCCCCGCCGTTCTTCAGCGAGACCAGCAGCGGGACGAGGGCGCCGATCCAGAAAGTCGCCGCCACGGCATGGACGAAAACCGAAGATCGCATGAGCGCCTGTGGAGCCGCGGCGCTCGCGTGTCCGCTTGCCGCCAAGGCCGTGCCGACGCCGATGAGCGCTGCCGCGGACAATGCCTTCGCCGTTCCGCCGCGGCGCGTCAGCGAAACCGAAGCCAGAGCGAGGGCCACGGCCGAGGCGAGCACAGTCCACGCGTAGCTGGTCGCGAGCGCCTGCCGCCAGGCGAGAGGATCGAGAGCGCCCGCAATCGGCGCGCCCACCAGATCGGCGCCCTGCAGACCGAACGCAATCGGAGCAGCAACGAGTCCTAGCGTCGTTGCGGCGACCACGGTCCGCCGTCCGCCATTCCCGTCGATGATCCACGCGAGGGCGAAGGCGCCTCCCGCTCCGATGAGCAGGCCGACATAGAGCGCGAGCCTTACGGCCCAGATCGCCGCGTCGAGCGCGGGGTTGGCCGGATCGACTTCCGGGGCAGGCCCTGCACCAGGCGCGCCGACGGCGAACGAGACCGCGCCGGCGATCGGGTGGCCATCCTCCGAGACCACGCGGTAGCTGAGCGCATAGGATCCGGCCGAAAGATCCGACGGCGCCTCGATCTCGATCTGGGCGCCCTTCGCGTCGAACCTGTCGAGCTGGACCGTCCGGCCGCCGCCGGACAGTCGGAGTCCCGTCACCGCTACTGGCTCGTTGAAGTCGAGGCGGAAGGATTTCGGCGCTTGCGAGACGACGTCGCCGTCCCCCGGCGCCGACCCGACCAGAGTGGCGTGGGCGAGCGCGATCGCCGGGAACAGCAGCGCCGCCAGCAGGGCGAGCAGGCGCAGGCCGGAAATGGTGCGCGCGCTCGCCACCGCCGTCAGGACTTCGGCAGCAGCTTCACGCCGGGCGCGGGCTTCTCCAGCGAGTACGGGGACTCGCCGTTCTTCGGGATCTCGATCCAGCGCTCGGCCGCGCCGCCCGGACACTCCTGGACGACGGGGAAGTAGAGCGTCGACCCGGCGGGCAGGTCCGCCGCCAAGAAGCCGGAGACTACGAACTCGTCGTAGAACTCGTCCGGCAGTTCGCCGCCGCTCCAGATTACCTCCTTCACGCCCTCGCTGAGCTTGGTGTTGTGGTAGAAGTCATAGGTCTTGGCGTAGGGTCCCTTCACCGTCTCGAGCTTCCAGCCGGGCTTGGGCATCGGCTTCACGCTGATGACGCCCTCCGGGATCCTCACGCGGACGGTCGTCGTCGGCGCGCCCTTGCAGCCGTGCGGGGTCTTGAACACGGCCTTGTAGCCGGCCCCGACCTTGGCCTCCTGCTGTTCGAGCGTGACATGGGCGCTCGCGGTTCCAGCGATGCAGGCGAACGCCGCGGCGGCGCCGATCCCGATCAGCTTGTTCATCGTCGTTCTCCTGTCAGTGCTTCATCTCGTGGTGGCCGGCCCCGCCATGGTCGGCGGCCGTCGCGCCGATCGACTGCACCGCGAACTCGACCTTTATCTCGCCCGCCTTCTCGAAGGTCAGGGTCCCGGCGAAGCTCTCGCCCTGCTTGAGCTGCCGCTTGAGGTCCATGAACATCAGGTGCAGCCCGCTCGGCGCGAGCTTCGCCTCGCCCTTGGCAGGAACCGCGACGCCGTCGGCAAGCTCTCGCATCGTCATGACCCCGTCCTTGACCGCCATCTCGTGGATCTCGGTCTTGCCCGCGATCTCGGCGGTCGCGGAGACGAGGCGGTCGGGAGCGTCGCCGCCATTCTCGATCGTAAGGTAACCTGCCGCGACCTTGGCGCCCGGAGGCGTCGCTCGCGACCATGGGTGCTCGATCTCGAGCGTCCCCGACTTGAACTCGTGGGCCGTCGCGGGCTCGCCGATCGCGAGCGCCGCGGTCAGCGCCGCGGTGGATAGAATGGTTTTCAGCATTCGATTCTCCGGTGTTCGGTTTGAGGCGGAACGCCCTCAGAGGGTTCGCGACCGCTCGAGGGAGGCGCGGCCCACCTCAGCGGCTTGCTTGAGAAAGTCGGGGAACATGTCTCGGGTGACGCGGGTGACCTCGGCCGGGGCACGATCGGGCGTCCCGGCGTCGAACGGCGGCTCCGGCGAGTATTCCGCCATCAACTGCGTGATCTCGGCGTAGGTGCGGTCGCGCAGCTCGCCGACGATCTTCAGGCCGAGGTCGATGCCCGCCGTCACCCCGCCGCCCGTCATCCGGTTGCGATCCACGACGGTACGGCCGGCCCTGTGTTTCGCCCCGAAGATCGGCAGCAGCGAGATGGTCGCCCAATGGGACGTCGCCTCGTAGCCGTCGAGCAGGCCGGCGGCGCCGAGCAGCAGCGAACCCGTGCAGACCGAGGTGACGTACCTCGCCCGCGAGCCGCGGTCCTTCAGGAAGCGCAGCGTCGCGTCGTCCTTCATCGCCTCGATGGTCCCGAAATCCCCGCCGGGGACGCACAGGACGTCGAGGTCCTTCGGGCAGGTCTCGAACGTCGCCGTCGGGATGAAGGTCAGCTCGCCGTTGGCTTTGACCGGGTCCATCGACTTCGCGACCACGTGCACGGTCGCGCCCATCAAGCCCGACAGCATCTGGTGCGGGCCGACCATGTCGAGCGCGGCCATCCCCGGATAGATCAGGAACGCGATCTGCTCCTTGCCCATCCAGCCCTCGGGCATCTCTCCCTTCGGCATGTCGCCTGCGGCCGCCGCTGGCGCCTTGGCCGTTTCCTCCGTGGCCCGGGCCGCGATCGTGCTGGCCAGAACGGTCGCGGCGGTGGCGACCGCGAAGTCTCGTCGAGATACGCTCATCGCTCTCTCCTCACTTGAACAGGTAGCTGACTTCGGCGACGAAGGTTCGCGACGCGCCGGGCGCGACCTGACCGCCGAGCCAGGCGAACGGCGTGTAGTATTTCTTGTCGGTGATGTTCTTAACCGACAGGGCCGCGCGCCAGTTGTCGCGCTCGTAGCCAATCTTGCCGTCGAGCGTATGGTAGCCCTTGGTCCTGTACTGGTTCTCGGCGTCGACGAACTGCCCTGACGCCATGTAGACGCCGCCGCCAACGCTGAAGCCTTTCAGCCGGTCGTCGGAGAAGGCGTAGTTCGCCCAAAGCCGTCCGGAGTGCTTCGGCACGCCCAAAAGCTGGTTGCCCTTCGGAACGACGCCGTTGCCGCCCTGGAACCGCTGGTCGTAGGTCGCGTCGGCGTAGCCGTAGTTGGCGAGGAAGCTCCACTCGCGCGTCGGCTGCCAGATCACGTCGGCGTCGAAGCCCCTGGATCTCTGCTTCGAGAGACCTGCCTGACCGATCCCGGTCTGCACCGGAACGTTGTCCCGACGGATGTCGAACACCGCGAGCGTGCCCGTTAGCGTGTCGTCGAAGTTGAATTTCAGTCCGGCTTCGGCCTGCTCGGACAACTCGGGCACAGGATTGGCGATGGCGCTGTAGAACCCCGCCCAGCGCATGCCTTGGCTATAGCTGGCGTAGGCGGACAGCCAGGGCGTCAGGTCCACGAGGACGCCGGCGCGCGGCAGCAGCTTGGTCTTCTCGGTCTTGAATGTCGGCGCTCCGGGAAGCGCGGCCTCCTTGTAGTCGATGTCGATGTTGGCGAGCCGCAGGCCGCCAAGCAGATGCACCCGGTCAAACACGGTCGACTGGATCTGCGTGTAGGCGCCGGCCGTGGCGTAAGTGTTGCGGTAGTTGAAGAAGAACATGCCGGTCGACGGATCGGGCTTTTCGAACGGCATTGAGTAGGACATGTCGTCCAAATTGACCGTTCCGAAATCGGCGCCGCCGAGCATGTATCCGGCGTCTTTAGTTCGGCTGTAGTCCGCGCCGAAGAGGACGACGTTCTCCGTCTGGCCGATGTCGAACTCCGCCTTCACGGTCGGATTGATCGTGAAGGCCTTTTGCTTCTGGAATAGCCGAAGGTTCTGCGTGTTCCAGGTCGAGACCCCATCGGCCGGGATCGCGCCGTAGGCGTCGCCACCGTAAAGGATCTGTGAAAGTTGGTCGAATTGGGACTCGCTGTAACGTCCCTTCAGGTTGAGCGACCAGACGTCGTTGAACGCATGGTCGAGCGTCACCGTGACGCCGGCGTTCCGCGAATAGCTGTCCGGCGTGTTGTCGGGCCCGATGAATGCGTGGCGCGAAACGTTGAATCCGCCGCCGATCACCCCGAACGGCAGACCCTGATAGGCCTTCTGCTCGTGGCGGTTCACGAAACCCTGGATGGTGAGGGTCGTATCCTCCTTGTTCGTAAGCGTCACGGTCGGGTTGAGGCTGTAGCGCTTGGGATCCACCCGATCGAGATCGCTGCCGCCCTTGCTGAATTCCCCGGTGAACCGGAACAGAGCCGTCCCTTCCTTGGTGAGCGGCGCGTTCACGTCGAGCCAGGGATTCCAGTAGCCGTGGTTGCCGACCCGAATCCCAGTCTCCGCGAAGGCCGCGTCCTCCGGCAGCTTCGAGATGACGTTGAGCACGCCGCCGAGCGGCGCGCCGAAGCCGCCGCCGAACACGATTGCGCCCGGGCCCTTCGGGATCTCGATGCGCTCGACATTGACGAGCCCGTCGCGGTCGCCGGCGTCGTAAGGCACGACTATGCCGTCCCGCCACTGCTCGGCTGGAAAGCCGCGGATCCTGAGCGGAGCGAAGTCCGTGTTGGCGATGCCGGCCGGGTTTGCCGGCTGGACGTTGCTGACGTTGCGCGTGGCTTCGCTGATGGTCGTCGTCGACTGCTGCTCGAGAAGCTGGCGCGGGATCACCTGGATCGTCTGAGGCGTCTTCTCGATCGGCGTGTCGGTGCGCGTCGACGAACTCGCCGTCAGCGCGCGGATGCCTTGCACGGGACCCGCGGTCGTGTTCCTGACGCCGTCAGCGCGGCCTTCGACCGTGATCGGGTCGAGCGTGGTGGGTTCTTCCGCGGATTGCGCGAACGCCGCACATGGGGACAGGAGAAGCGCGGTGGACGCCATAAGACGCAGAGCGCGGCCGCGTCGGCTGATGGACTTCGTCATCGCTCTCACCACCGGTACTTCATGCCCGCGTAGACGGCGCGGCCGTCCCCGGGCTGGTAGAGCAGCGACGCGGGCGTCGCGCGGTCGATGATGCTGACGCTCGAGACGTATTTCTCATTGGTCAGGTTGCGGGCCTCGACATAGGCCGAGAACTGGCCGCCCGCGTCGTAGCCGACCTTCGCGCCGAGCAGCGCGTAGGCCTTGGTCTTCTGGCTGTTGGCGCTGTCGACGAAGTAGGCCTGCGGGACCCACTCGACGTTCGGCCCGGCGTAGAAGCCGAACGGGTGCTTGTAGAGCAGCTCGGCGCGGACGAAGTGCTTGGGCGCGCCCGGCAGGCGGTTGCCGTCGGTGTCCTCGAGCGTCGGCCCGTCGCCGATCGTGTTGCCCTTGGTGAAGCGGAAGTCGCTGAACGTGTAGGCCACGTTCAGCCACAGAGCGTCGGACCCGCCTGCGGGCGCGTCGCCCTTGGTGACGAGACCGCCGTCGGTTCCGCCGACGAACAGCCCCTTCAGGATCGCGGCGCCGAAGGCGAGCTCGACGCCCTGATGCCTCGTCCTGTCTGCGTTGACGACCGAGCACTCGCCGAACGACTGCTGGAGGCACTGGAGCTCGTTTCGGATGTCCATCCGGTAGACCGCGGCCTCCCAGGTGAAGTCGTCGCGGCGGCCGCGCGTGCCGATCTCGTAGGACCAGGCCTTCTGCGCCTTGGCGAGCGTTCCCGAGGCGAGCAGGTTCTCGCCGTAGCTCGGCACCTCGACGGCGCGGGACACGTTGGCGAAGGCCTGCCAGGTCGGATCGATGTCCCAGATCAGTCCGAGCTTTGGGCTGGCGAGCGAGAAGTCGACGTCGGCGTCGAGGTCGCTGCCGTCGGGAGCGCCGAACAGGTTGAAATGTCCCTTCTGCTTCCGCTCGGCGTAGAGGTACTGGAGGCCCGTGACGATCCCCACCTGGGGCAGGACGTAGAAGGTGTTCTCGGCGTAGAGCGACAGGTTCTTAGCGGTCTGGTCGACGTCCGAGATCCGGTCTCCCTTGCGGCCGCCGACGTTGAAGAAGTTGGTCTGGTCGATCTCACCGTTGAGGAGGTTCGCGCCGACCACGAGGCGGTTGGCGTGGCCCGCGATTTCGCGCTCGTCGGTCGCGCGGACGAAACCGCCGTAGTTTAGCGAGTCGATGTCGAGGTACTGGAAGATCGGGTGGTCGACCTTGCGGTCGAACACGAACGCCCCGACGTCGACGGTCGTCGTTTCGCCGAACCTGATCGTGGTCTTGTTCGCGATGCGCGCGTGGTCGACGTTGCGCTCCCAGTCGTCGGCGACGTGCACGGGGTTCGCGGTCCGGGGACGGTGGAGCGCGGTCTCGCGCGTGACCTCGCCTGGCATGTTCTGGCGGGTCCTCGCCGCGTCGATGTAGAAACGTGTCTCGACATTTTCCGAGAGCTGGTAGCCGATGTTGCCTGACATCCGCGCAGAGTTGCCGCTCGAGTGGTCTCGGAAGCCGTCGAAGCGCTGCCAGGCGCCCGTGATGAAGTAGTCGGCATTGCCGTGGACGCCGCTGGAGCTCGCCTGCGTGCGGACGTGGCCAAAGCTGCCGACGTCGACGGCGACCTGCGCGACGCTGGCGTCCGGATCGCGGCCCGTCGGCGTCACGAAGTTGACCGCGCCGCCGAGCGAGTTCGCGCCGTAGCGGAGCGCGTTCGCCCCCTTGTAAACCTCGATCAGGCGGTAGGCGCTCGGGTCGATGACGGCGAAGTCGCCATAGCCGTCCGCGGTGTTGATTGGCACGCCGTCCTGGTAGAGCTGGACTGACCGGAGGCCGAAGTTGCGCGACAGGCCCGATCCGCGGATCGACAGGCGGACGTCGCTCGCCGCGCCCCAGCGCGCCTGTGTGAAGACGCCCGGCGTGTAGTCGAGCGCCTCTTTCACCGTGAGCGCGGGCGTGGTGCGCTTGTAGCCGTCCGCGTCGATGACGGAGACGGCGCCCGGCGTCTTGGCAAGGTCTTCGCGGGTCTGCTCAAGAGACGGCGCCGTCAGGGTTCCGCCAGAGCCACGGCCTTCGACCGTGATGGGGTCGAGCGTCGTGGCCACGTCCTGCGAGAAAGCCGAACAGGGCAGGAGCAGCAGCGCCGTCGAAGCGGCGAGACCGACGCGTAAGGGGCTGATGGTGACAGGATTTTTCGACATGCCGATCACCACCGATACTTCACGCCGGCGTAGACGCCCCGGCCGGAGCCAGGCTCGTAAAGCGGCAGGTTCAGGCTGCCGCCCGTCACCGGATCGCTCGCTCGATCGATGATGCTGGCGCTGGAGATGTACTTCTCGTCGGTGAGGTTGCGGGCCTCGACATAGGCCGAGAAAGCACCTCCGGCGTCGTAGCCGACCTTGGCGCCGAGCAGCGCGTAGGCCTTGGTCTTTTCGGTGTTGGCGCTGTCGACGTAGTAGGCCTGCGGGACCCATTCGAGGTTCGGTCCGGCATAGAAGCCAAGCGGATGCTTGTAGAGCAGCTCCGCGCGGACGTAGTGGCGCGGCGCGCCCGGCAGCTTGTTGTTTCCGAACGCGTCGTCGTCGTCGAAGCGGAAGTCGTTGAACGTGTAGGCGACGTTCAGCCAGACCCGGTCGGCGCTTTCGTCCCCGACGCCGTCCTTGGTGACGAGGCCGCTCCCGCCGCCGACGAACAGCCCCTTCAGGATCGCGACGCCGAAGCCGAGCTCGACGCCTTGGTGGACCGTCTTGTCGGCGTTTACGACCGTGCAGTTGCCGAAGGCCGAGAACAGGCACTGCAACTCGTTGTCGATCTCCATGCGATAGACGGCGGCGTCCCACACGAAGTCGTCACGGCGACCGCGCGTGCCGAGCTCGTAGGTCCAGGCCTTCTGGGCTTTGGCCAGCGTGTTGGTCGCGAAGTTGTTCTCGCCGTAGCTCGGGACTTCGACCGAGCGCGAGATGTTGGCGAAGGCTTGCCAAGTCGGGTCGATGTCCCACAGCACGCCGAACTTCGGGCTCGCGAGCGAGAAGGACTTCGATCCCGTGGCGTCGCCGTCGGCCAGGAAATGGTCGTCCTGCGAGCGGCGGGCGTAGAGATACTGAAGGCCCGCCACGAGCCCGACCTTCGAGACCACGTAAAACGTGTTCTCGGCATAAGCTGAGACGTTGCGGGATTTCTGGTCGGCGTCGAACGTCTTCGCGCCCTTGTCGCCCGCGACGTTGACGTACTGCTTGGCGTCGGTGTCTCCGTTGTGGAGCGTGACGCCGACCACCAGCCGGTTTGCATGACCCGCGATCTCGCGTTCGTCGGTGGCCCGGGCGAAGGCGCCGTAGTCCACATATTTGTAGTCGAGCCACTGGAAGATCGGATGGCGAAGGTGGCGGTCCACCACAAAGGCCCCGACATCGATCGACGTCGTATCCGCGAGGCGGAACGTCGTCTTGTTAGCGAAGCGGAGCGTGTTGATGTTCCGCTCCCAGTCGCCGGCGACGTTATTCGGCGCGGCGTCCTTGGGATCGTGCAGGGCTGAGCGGCGCGTCACGCCGCCGGGGATGTTCTGGTCGACGTCGTTGGCGTTGAGATAGAAGCGCGTCTCGACGTTCTCGGAGAATTGGTAGCCGACGTTGCCCGAGAAGCGCGCCGACTGGCCGCTCGAATGGTCTCGGAAGCCGTCGAACTGCTGCCAGGCCCCGGTGACGAAATAGTCGGTCTTGCCGTGAACGCCGCCCGAGCTCGCCTGCAGGCGGTAGAAGCCGAACGACCCGACGTCGATCCCGCCCTGGGCGATGCTGGCGTCGATGTCGCGGCCGGTTGGCGTCACGAAGTTGATCGCCCCGCCGAGCGCGTTCGCGCCGAACCGCAACGCGTTGGCGCCCTTGTAGACTTCGATCAGGCGATAGGCTGACGGGTCGACCTCCTGGAAGTCGCCGTAGCCGTCCGCGGTGCTGATCGGGATTCCGTCCATGTAGAGCTGGACGGAGCGCAGGTGGAAGTTCCGCGACAGCCCTGAACCGCGAATCGAAAGCCGCGTGTCGTCGCCCCATTTCGGCTGCGCAAACACGCCGGGCGTATAGTCGAGCGCGTCCTTGATGGTGAGCGCCGGGGTCGAGCGCTTGTAGCTGTCGGCGTCGATGACCGAGACGGCGCCGGGGGTCTTCGCGAGTTCCTGCCGGGTCTGCTCGAGCGCAGGTGCAGTCAGCGATCCGCCGGAGCCGCGGCCCTCGACAGTGATTGGATCGAGAGTCGTGGCGGCGTCGGCCGTCTGGGCGCGTGAAGGCGTGACGGCGGTCGCGCAGGAGAGCGCGACGCCCGTCAGGAGAGCGTATTTCAGCATGATGAGGTCTGTCGTCGGGCCGGCGGCGGCGTGGCCGTGAGCGCGCGGCGATCTTCGGATAAGCGGCGGCGATGCGTCGGACTATCGCTCCGCCCCGCGGCGGACGCGCGTCCTCAGGCGCCGCTGACCGCGGCTGCCCTCAAGCCGCTGACGGTGGTCCGCGCAGTCCTGGTCCGTGCGCCTTCAGCGGGCCCGAACGCGTCGCGCCATGCGCCGAGAAGAGCTCGTACGCCTGCTCGGCCGGATATGTCAGATCGCTTTCGGGAGACGCAGGTCCTTCGAGGGCATGGGCGCCGACAAGGCACCCAGCCCCGCAGCAGCTAAACGGGACGTGTTGCTGGCCACCGTCGTCCGCCGGCCCTTGCGATCCCGCGTTGAGGCAGATGACAGCGGTCGCGAAGTCGTCCGGAGACTGCATCTGCTGCATGGCGACGCCAGCGAGCGCCGCCTGAAGGACAAGCAAATACGCCGCGACGAACGCCAGAGCGTGCCGCCAGATCGATTTTGAGTCGGTGCGCCTGCTGTTCCCCACGGCCATGCCATACCATGGCAGGATTGCGTCCGGCCTGCGACCTAATTGCGCTTCGTTATAACACGCGGCCTATGTCGGGCATGGTTGTCGAAGCGTCCTATGCGCTTGGGACCAGCGAAACGCCGGGCGTTAGAGATGGGTCGGCGCAGCAAGGCGTTGGTCATCGGTGCTCGACCTCTGCCCGTGCAAGCACCTAGCTGGGCTCGCGAGCGCGCGGTCAATTTAAGGCGGGATCACATCGACGGGACGAGGCGCGACATCTTACGGTCTTTCAGTTCAGGCTCTTGCCGATGTCACCTTCAAGAAGGTGCTGAAAGGGTCGCGGGTCCAGCTTGCCCGGCGGCGCGAAGGGGTTCGAGAACGCGTAAATGAAGAACAGGATCACGCCCGAGTAGAACCCGAACACCGAGAGCAGGGCGATGTGGCTGCGGGTCGGGCGGTAGACGTAGAATGGGACAGCCACCAGCGCGAGACCGATCAGCGCTGGGGCCCAGAAGATCCCGCTGAAGCCGCTCGAGGCGGTCGCTCCGCGCATCGAATGCGCCTTGGCGATCGCCGCCATGCGATCGCGCATCCGCGCGCTCAGCGTCCGTTGACGGTCGTTGGTCGGAGCCAGATCGAGCACGCGCTCGTTGACGTCCTCCCAGGCGCGCCACGCGTCCGGCGAGAGGCCCTCTCTCCGCCCAAGCATGTCCCATTCGAGCCGCACGACAGCGTCGAGATAACGCGCAAGCCCCCGCTGAATGTCGGTCGCGGCGTCGCCGCCATAGCGCCGGGCGTCGTTGTAGACGTCGGCGACGGCGACCGATTCATCCACGATCACGCCGCGCACGTCCTTGTAGTCGCCAAGCTCCTGCGCATAGACAAGCGCCAGGATCAGCCCGTGCAACGTCACGATCCGGCTGCCGACGGCCACCGCGACGTCATGCGTGCGATCTCGCTCTTCTCCGAAGGTGAGGAAATAACGGGCGAGAAAATAGGAGCCAAGGACGAGCGCGACGGCTCCGCTGGCGAACAGCAAACCCAGTAAAGCGGAGTGTGCAAAATCGATCATCGAACCTTACCAATACCCCTGAACGGAGTTGATCGCACAGTCCTGCAAGCACGCGATCTGAATGCTAGGGACACCATTTGTGTCGGCCTATCAAAGCTAACGCCTTTGATGCTGGCGGTCCGGCTCTGGATCAAGCGATCGCCTCCGCTTTCCGCGAGCTGACCAACCGAGCTGCGATGCCGACCCCGACCTCCGCTTTGGGCATCGCTGACAACTACTGCTCTTGGCGCGGGCGAGCTGCTACCGGTCTTTTTTTACGGCTCGGCTCAACGTCAGGCAGAACTCCAGAAAAGCTTTTACCTTCGCGGCCAGCAGTCGCTTCGAAGGGTGGATTGCATAAAGCGGAAACGTCTCGCCCGGCCAGTCCGGAAAGAGTTCTACGAGGCGCCCTCGCTGAAGATGCATCTCAATACCGAGTTCGAGCATCTGTGCGACGCCGCCGCTGGCGAGGCATGTCGCCAGCATTGTGTTCACGTCGGTCAGCAAAAGTTGGCCAGTCGTCGCAACCGGAACGACTGTGCCCCCGCGATGGAACTCCCATTCGAACGGTCGTCCGGTCTGCGGGTCACGATACTGAATGCAGGCGTGATCGAGGAGATCCTGCGGCCGCTTGGGCCGGCTGTGACGCAGAATGTAACCGGGAGCCGCGACCGTCAGAACCCTCGTTTCCAGCAGAAGGCGTGCGGTCATTGACGAGGCGGGCTGCGGCCCGAAACGAACCGCGAGATCCATCCCGTCAGAGACCAGATCGCCGATCGACTCTCGGGTGTGGATCTCGACCTCAAGCTCTGGGTGGGCTCGGCAGAACGCCGGAAGGTTCGGGGCAAGCACCAACCCGGAGAAGAATGGATCGACGTTGACCCGGAGTTTGCCGCGCACCCGGGTCGCGGCCCCCGACGCGACGCCGGCGGCGTCCTCGATCCCTTCGAGATGGGGAATGACCTGCTCGTAAAATTGAGCGCCCTCTGTGGTGAGCCGCAACGAGCGCGTCGTGCGATCGAGCAGGCGCACTCCGACACGGTTTTCGAGGCGCGCGACCGCGCGGCTTACCCCAGAGGGCGTTAGGCCAAGCCGGTCTGCGGCCTTTACGAAGCTCCCAGCCTCGACGACCGCGGCGAGCACGCCGACGCCTGCCAGCAGACGGCCATCGAACGGCATGGGCTGCTCCTGACGGGCGGGTGACGGTCAAGCGGATTGGTGACTAGAGATCACTTCTGAAATGCCATAACGGAGCTCGAAGCATCGATCCAGCCATGAGATGTCAATGCCGAGCGCGGGGCGCCGGCCGGGCGCAGGCAGACATCGGAGATGCTTTATGTACGCGGTGACAGGAGTGACCGGTCAGGTCGGCGGCGCGACGGCGCGCCATATTCTGGCGGCCGGCAGGCCGGTTCGCGCGGTCCTGCGCGACCCCGGAAAAGCGACTTTCTGGGCCAACGCCGGATGCGAGGTCGCTCTGGCAGACATGCTCGACACGCAGGCGCTGACCGCCGCCTTTTCTGGCGTGGACAGCGTCTTCGTCGTTATCCCGCCACTGTTCGATCCTTCTGAAGGCTTTCCCGAAATTCGAGCGCTGCTCTCGTCAGTCGCGGAGGCCATCAAGGAGGCGCGGCCGCCGCGCGTCGTATGCCTGTCGACGGTCGGCGCGCAGGTTCGGAGGCCAAACCTCCTGAACCAACTCGGACTGATGGAGCAGCGCTTCTCAATGCTTCCGGCGCCGGTCGCATTCCTTCGCGCGGCCTGGTTCATGGAGAACTTCGCCCAGGACATTCCGGTCGCGCGGGACGAAGGCGTTTTCCGAAGCTTTCTTCAGCCGCTCGACCACGCCATCCCGATGGTCGCGACGAACGACATCGGCGTCGCCGCAGCCGCGCTGCTTCAGGAAAGCTGGACCGAAACGCGAGTGATCGAGCTTCAGGGCCCCTCACGCATCAGCGCCAGGGACGTAGGCGAAACGCTTTCGCGCGCGCTCGGGCGGACGGTACGCACCGAGATCGCGCCCCGCGATGAATGGAAAGTCGCGTTCCGCGCGGCGGGTATGCGCAATCCAGATCCGCGCGTGCAGATGCTCGACGGCTTCAACGAGGGCTGGATCGAGTTTGCGGGCGACGGCGAGCAGCTCGTCGGCTCCACCACCCTCGACGAGGTTCTCGAGCGGCTCGTCCGAGACGCACGTTGAATTCTGTCTTCGCTGCCCGCATCGGGCACTCTTCTCGTGCGCGCCTGTTTCCAGACGGAGAAACATCGTGTCTCACCGACGCACCATCCTGATCATCGGCGCTTCGCGGGGCCTCGGTCTCGCTCTCGCCGATCAGTTCTGCAGACGTAATTGGTCCGTCATCGCAACCGTGCGCGGCCGGTCTTCCGGCCTCGACGCACTGGAGGCGAGCTTCCCGGACAGCCTGATCCAGGAGACCGTCGACATCGCCGACGCGGCGAGCGTGCTCGCTTTGAGCGACCGGCTCCGATCGTCCGTCATCGACATGCTGTTCGTAAACGCCGGCATCGCGAAGTCGAACGAAGCCACAGCCAGCTCCGCCCCGCCGCAGGACTTCCTCGACATGATGCTGGTCAACGCCCTCGCGCCGATGCGGCTGATCGAGCTTCTGGAGGGACTCGTGCCGCAAGGAGGCACGATCGCCGCGATGTCATCCGAACTCGGAAGCATCAGTGAGAACGAGGGCTACTGGGACCTCTATGCCTCCAGCAAAGCCGCGCTCAACATGCTGATGAAGGGTTACGCCGCCCGGAGGCAGGATGATCAGCGGGCGAAGCTCGTGGTCGCTCCCGGCTGGATCCAGACCGAAATGGGCGGATCAAACGCGACCTTCATCATAGAGGAATGCATGCCGCTCGTCGCCGACATGCTTGAGAAGAACCACGGCTCGCCTGGACTTCGCTTCGTTGATCGGTTCGATCGAACGCTGCCTTGGTGAAGTCTGGCTGACGTCAATCGGTGAGAGCGGCTCAAATGGCGGTCCGGATAGGAGGCGTGAAGCGACCGCTTCCGGGTTGTCCAGGCAAGTCCGCTAGCGGCGCGTCCCGGCTGCGGGTCTCTGAGCGTGGACGACCCATAGCGGTCTTGCGCAACGTCGGCTTGAGAGATCGAATTTGGCGGCCGATCAATGCGGAGGACGCTTATAGGAGTATCGGCCGCCGAACCGTGCGGAAATGCCCCAGCGCGATGTCGGTGACAGCAGGTCAGGCACCGTGCTGCTCGTCGACGATCCGCGGCGGCCGAGGGCATTAATTGTAAATACCCATCATTCTTATAGTATATAATTTATCAATGATTGTATATATTTTCACTAGATTAGCCTGATCTATTACAGCAATTCCTTCCTCAGAGCAGCCATGAATCGACCAATATTGGCTATGCGTTGCCCCGAGGCAAGCAGTACTTGGTTGAAAACCGGTTTCATTTGATCCTCACTCCAAGATCTGGACGCCTCGAGGATGGCACTGCCGTGCGCCTTGGTAATTGAGTTGTTCTCATCGAAGTCTGGCCGTATCCACTCCTTCATAAGTCGGTCGAGATCGGCGTCGTCGTCGAGATTGTATTGAGCGACAACGTCAGCTTCGCTATCGGTCGTCCCATTGATGTCGATCCGGCTTAGGAAAAACATTAAGTCGAATGGTTTCCAGCTCATTTTTTGGGGCCCCGGTTGGTGCCTTGAATGCGACGAAGTCGAAATTCGGAACAATCGAGCGCAACGCAATTATCTATAGACGACACAGCCGCGTGTATTTGACGAAATGCTTCCGGATGTCTAGCGCGCTCAGTTGAAAGCTTGGGTTATGCCTTCAGGGTAGTCCCATCCTGCATTCCTGCAACCGGCTGACGAGAGACGCGCTGGGGACCGTTACGCCATCGTGACGGCTGTCTAGGTGCTGCTGTCTCCAGCCGAATGCTTCTGCGCCGGCCGTAGCCGCGGCACCGACGCGGCCTCTGACAGACGAGCGCCGAGTTGAAGCCATGCCGGCAGGTCGATCGAGAGCTCGTAGAAATCATCTACGTAAGTGAGCCCTGCCGCTTGAAGAGCATCACTGTAAGTCTTTTGCGCCTCCTGGCCGAAAAGAGGACCGTAGACGATCAGGTCGCTATCCTCGAAGGCGGGTTCGCAGCCCTTCATTGCCAGTGTAATAGCGTCAGACGGCAACGCATGCTCGGTTACGGCGGCCTTTCTGACGATCAGCGCCAACCAAGCGGGAACTGGGAGATACATCGCCGTCTCCTGCTTCGAACGCCAACCCTGTCCGTACATTGTCCGCAGTAGGGACTGAGGATCATCGATCCCACCACCGGGGCGGCCAGAGGGGCGGGCCTCAGGGCCTTCCCTCCACCCGACCGTACCACGACCAACGGCCGACTGTTGGAGTCTCCGCGATGGTGTTACCCGGCGCCGCCATGGAAGGACGACTCATCGCGTTCGCTGCCAGTCCGACGGGCAACCCGCTGTTCTGGGCAGTCCACCTCGCGGACCAAGCCTCGGCCTTGGTTGCCGCGGCGGCAGCCGCCGGCCTCGACGCCGACGCGCCGGTTCTCTCCGGCCCGCACCCCACGAGCTCGATCGAGACCTTCGGGCCGGGACCGGGCGAGGTCTTCTTCGTCGGCGACATCGGCGTGCCGGGCCGTCCGTCAGCCCTTGGCGGCGGGTCGTAGAGCGCTCTGGACGAGGCTCGGGTCCGGGTAGCCCTTGTAGTAGACCCGGTCGAACTTGAGCCGCCGCGCGACATGGCGCGCCTCGCCGCTCCAGAAGGCGTGCTTGTCCGGCCCGACGACGTAACGCACGCCCATGGCCTCGTGGCGCACGGCGCAACCGGAGCCGGTCCGCCTCCATTCGATCACCAGGTAGCGCTCGTTCGGGGGCGGATCGCATCCGTCCTCGAGAAAGACGACGTCGACCATGATCCCAGTCTAGCCGACTTGCCCGGCTTGGGACACGCTTCCCGTCGCGAAACCGTCACCGATTCAACGCGTTGTTACGAGGTCATGAGCAAGAAGTTCCGGCGCACCAAGGTGCGCGAGCAGTTCGGGGCGGCGCCCTACCGGATCGGGTCGGACGGCGTCGAGGTGATGCTGATCACCACGCGCGAGACCGGGCGCTGGATGGTGCCCAAGGGATGGCCGATCAAGCGGCTCGGCCCGCTCGGAACCGCCCTCCGCGAGGCCTATGAGGAAGCCGGAGTGCGCGGCGAGGTCGGGCCCGCGATCGGAGCGTTCGACTACCTCAAGGTGATGCGCAAGGGGCCGAACCAGGTCTGCGAGGTCGAAGTGTTCCCGCTGCTGGTGCGCGAGCAACTCGAGGACTGGCCGGAGAAGGCCGAGCGCGAGAGGCGCTGGTTCAGTCCGGAAGAGGCTTCGGCCGCGGTCGAGGAGGAGCGGCTGTGGATGATCCTGCCGGACTTGCCGGAACGGACCCGGCGAGGCGGCTGATCATTGAGCCGAGTGGCCGGCGGTCAAATCGTTCTACGCATGCCTCCGTCGGATCACCCCGGCACCAAAAGCGCGCACGACTGAACGTCTGATTTCGGCTGAAACCCAAGTGACCGCTCTTGGCGCGCCCCCGCTGCTAACCCGCAGTTGAACATTCCACAGCGCCCTTTGGTCCGCATGCGTAGGCAGGGCGCCTCGATGACCAATCCATAGGCACCGTATGACAATCTTTGACATTGATCATACCGCGCCAGTCGTGCCTTCTCGTTCAGCCTGACAAATCGGTCAGCGCTCGGCTGATGCGCCAGCCGTCATGTCCAGACAGCATCGGGGGGCTGATGCACTCGAACTCTTTCACCGCGTTGCGCAATTGCGCCGCTGTCGGAGCGCTCTCCGGCGCCATGCTAGCCGCCGCGCCCGCCCGAGCCGAGGACGACGCCCCGAACTACGCCGGTGACCTGATGTCCCGCGACGCGCTGCTTGGCGACTTCGGCGGCGCGCGCACGCAGCTTCTCGAGAAAGGCATTCAGTTCGAGGCGACCTTCACGGGCGACGCCTCGACCAACGTTTCGGGCGGCCTGCGCCGCGGCGAAGGCTTCACCAGCCTGCTCCAACTCGGCCTCACACTCGACCTCGAAAAGCTGGTCGGCTGGACCGGGGGCGAGGTTTACGCCGGGGCCTACTTCATCCGCGGCCACGGCCTGTCGGCTTTCGAGGTCGGCAACCTGCTGACCATCTCGAACATCGAGTCCGAGCGCGCCAACCGGCTCGGCGAGGTCTACTTCAAGCAGGCGCTATTCGACGATGCACTGACGATCAAGTTCGGCCAGCTCGCGGCCGACGGCGACTTCGCCGTGAGCGACACCGCGGGCCTGTTCGTGAACTCCACCTTCGGCTGGCCCGGTCTCATGGGCACGAACCTCTACAGCGGCGGCCCGGCCTATCCGGTTCCGACGCCCGGCGTCCACGCGCTGGTCAAGTTCAGCGAGGAGATCTCGTTCCAGGCGGGTCTCTACAACGGCGACCCGGCAGGCCGGAACGACATCAACGACCACAATCTCGGCTTCCCGGTGAACGACGGGGCCTTCGCAATTGGCGAGGTGATCTACGCAACGCAAGCGGGGCTGTTCGGACTGCCGGGGACCTACAAGGCGGGCGCCTTGTATAACTCCCTGCACTTCGACGACCTTCGCTTCGCCGGCGTCCGCCACAAGGGCGACCACGCCTTCTACGGCGTCATCGACCAGACGGTCTGGCAGGAGAGTGCCGGCGGCGATCTCAAGAACCCGACCCCGGGCGTGCGGAGCCTCTCGGTGTTCGCCCGCGCGGTCGTGGCGCCGCAGAGCAACCGCAACCTGATCGACTACTATCTGGACGTCGGCTTCAACGCGAAGGGCTTCGTGCCCGGTCGCGAGAACGACGTGTTCGGCGTAGCGGCGGCCTATGCGCACATCAGCAAGCAGGCGCAGCGCGCCGACCGCGACCTTGCGGACGGCACGCCGATCCGCTCGTCCGAGATCGCGATCGAAGCCTCCTACAAGGCCGAGATCGCGCCGTGGCTGCACGTGCAGCCCTTCGCCCAATACATCGTGCGCCCCGGCGGCGGCGATCCGCGGCCGAATGACAGCACGCGCCGGATCAAGAACGCGACTGTGCTCGGCTTCCGCACGCAGGTCGACTTCTAGCCCTGGACCGTCGCAGGGGCCGCTGGCGCCGGTGTGACCGGCGGACCCATGACAGTTCGCGCCGCAGCGCGATAACCTCGCCATGAACCACGAGCCGGTCTCGCGGTCAGGGCGGAGGCGCGTTCGTGCAGCGGGTGACGATCACGATCGAGGACGAGCTGTTGGGCGAGGTCGACGAGCTCGTGAAGGCTCGCGGCTATGGCGGGAGGTCCGAGGCGATCCGCGATCTCGTCCGGCTCGGCCTGCAGGAGACCGAGACCTCGGCCGGCTCAGACCAGCACTGCGTCGGCGCATTCTCCTACGTCTACGACCACGAAACTCGCGAGTTGGCGCGCCGGATCACGGACGCCCAGCACAAGCACCACGACGTCACGATCGCGTCGTTGCACGTCCATCTGGACGATCACTCCTGCCTCGAAGTGGCGGTGCTGAAGGGAATGGAGAGCGAGGTCCGGCACCTCGCCGACCACATCGCGTCCGAGCGCGGCGTCCGATACGGCCGGCTCCACCTCATGCCCGCCTCGGGACCGTCTGCCTCCAAGACGGACAAGGTATGATATTTTTTAGGCTTGCTCATACCAGCCTGCTCTCATTTAGTTGAGCGGCGCGCTGACCATGGCGCGATGGTCAGGATCAGGCTCATGCGCAAGCTGCTGACGGCTCTCGCCGCAACTGTATTTCTCCTCCCTCAGGCGGCCCTCGCGCATACAGGCGTCGGCGACACCAACGGGTTCGCCCACGGCTTCATGCATCCGATCGGCGGTGTCGACCACGTGCTTGCGATGGTCGCGGTCGGCATCCTCGCGGCGCAGCTCGGCGGGCGCGCCATCTGGCTCGTGCCCGCGGCCTTCGTCGGCATGATGGTGGTCGGCGGCGCAATCGGCATGTCGGGCGTCGACATCCCCTTAGTGGAGGTCGGCATCGCGCTGTCGGTGGTTGTGCTTGGCCTTGCGGTCGCGCTTGGCATGAACATCCCGCTGGTGGCCGCCATGGCGCTGGTTGGGTTCTTCGCGATCTTCCACGGCCACGCCCACGGCGCAGAGATGCCCGAGACCGCGTCCTGCCTCGGCTACGGCGTCGGCTTTGTGATCGCCACGGCGCTGCTCCATGCGGCGGGCGTCGGCATCGGTCTCGCGATCGGTCGCATCGACAGCGCCTCGGCTCCGCGCGTCACACAGGTCGCCGGCGGCGCCATGACGATCGCGGGAGTCGCGATGATCTCGGGGATCATCTGAACCAGGAACAGGCGTCGCTGCCTCTTGGAGCCGGCGACACGATGAGGTGGTGACGTGACGACGGCTCATCAGGCCCGAACGTCTTCGAGATCGGCTCACGCCGCAGGCGAGCGATTCACGGTCACGGAGGAGCATCTCGCGCTCCTCCGTGCAGCACGGGTGACGTGGCTGAACGTTGGCGACGGCGCGCCAGCTATCGACGCACGCAGGCCCTATGGCGGCGTATCGGTCGAAGCCGACATTGCGCGGATCATCGGCAAGCACGAGGGCAATCGCGGCGTCCTCCGGGCGATCCACCTGCAGACCAAGACCGCGCTCCAGATCGCCTTGTGCACGGGGCGGATGGAGGCGGGCACATACGAACGCGGGAGCTCTGCCGGCCAGCTCTGGCGGAAGGTTTGAAACGCCCACCGCGGTGTCCGCTTTCGGCGGCTGAATCGATGACCGCTCCTGGCGCGAGGCGGCCGGGCTCGTTTACGCTCGCGAAGGATTTGTTCGGGCGAAACCGTTCCCGGTCCGACCCTTCGGAACGAATCCAGATCGTCCCGCTCTGTTCCCACCTCGCGCTCACCTCTGGGGTTCGTGAATACCTTTAGTCGGAACCGAGTCGCTGGTTCAAAAGTTGATGCTCCGCAAAACCCAACAGGGCCCTGCAAAGGGGCCATACTGGAGGCCACGCCAGCATGTCGTACACGGTCATCGCGGCCGCCGAAAGCGGTCCGGTAGCCACCGTCGCCTCCTCGGTCCTAGACGCCCTCAGGCTCGTCCAGGACCTGGAGAAGGACGGAGACCAGATCACCATTGCCAGCGACACGGGCTGGATTCTGACTGTCGAAGAGCTGGAAGCCCTGGCCAAGCCCTGACGACGGTCCTTCGACGCGCATCGGAAAAATTTGTCTGCCGCAGACCCGTGAAGGTCTTGGCGTGACCCGATGCGCTCGCATTTCGTGATCTATCTGGGTCTGGAATCTCCCGGTGGACGCCTACCTCCCTCGGATCGCATTCGGGGGAACGCGCATGTCCTATACGGTCATCACGACCGACCGCGGCCACCAGACCGCTGTCGTGGCGGCGTCAGAGATCGACGTCCTGTCCATCGCCAAGGCTGCCCAGGGACGTCCGGGCGAAGCCGTCACCGTCTTCACCGAGACGGGGCGCTACGTATCAATCACCGAGTTGGAGAAGTCCCGCGAGAAGGCCGTGCGCGGCCGCGCTCGCCATGGCGGATGACTCCGACGTCCACGGAGCGAGCGACGAACTCGGCTACGCCGAGGAACGGCTGCTCGCCTGCCAGAGGTTGGCGAAGGAGCTGAAACGCTCGCTCGAGAGTGGCGAGGACGAGCCGCTTATCATCCACTTTCGGGAGCGCTACGCGCGGCTCGAGCGCGAGATCGAAACCTGGCGCTGGTACCGATCGTCAGTGCTCAAGCGCCGCAAAGACCATGTCGAGGAGTGACGGCGCGCCGCATGCGAGATCAGCGTCTCCAGGGCCGCCTCGTGCGTAGGACGGGTCAACCGCTCTCGGAGCCTCCAACCCCAGAGGGCGGCCAGAGGGGCTGGCGTCATGCCGCCCCTCGACCCTTGCGCTCAGGCGATGGCAGACGTGGCGGCTGCGATCCGCGCCTGAATGTCCATTAGAACGGACTTCGCCACAGCGTCATCGAGCCTGAGTTCTCGTACGGCCGCCTCCAACTCATGGAGTGCGGCAAGAGGACCGGTCGGAGCCAGAGCATAAGACGAGACGAACTGCTCAACCGCCAGTCGTGCGGTCAGGCCGGCGTTGGCGCTGCTTGTCATGACTGGCGTTACGAAGAGCGCTATGCAGTCTGCTGGGGTCATCATCGTGCGACGAGGGTAAGCTGACCCCACCATGGCTCAACTCCAAATCAGTGGCGCCGCCGCCTGAAAGTTGTGCTTGAAGCGACACTGGTCTGGGCTAGAGGCGTCGCTGCGCCGCATGATCAGCCGGTTGCGTTGCAGCGATATCTGTAGCTTGCTCTCGACACTCGCTCGGACCCGGTGAAAGCCCGGGTGGCTCTTCCGGCCGCCGATCCGCCGGACCACGCAATCGACCACATGAGCTTTGACGCCCCGCGCTCGGCGGCGGCGAGCGCTCGCGTCTTGCGGAAAACACATGACCCAGTCTCTTGCCCCTGCCGGCCGGCTGTCGCGCGTCCGCGCCGACATTCTCTCCGGCCTCGTGGTTGCCATCGCATTGATCCCGGAGGCCATCGGCTTCTCGGTCATCGCCGGCGTCGACCCGAAGGTCGGCCTTTACGCTTCGGTCGTGATCGCAATCGTCATTTCGGTCGTTGGCGGCCGGCCGGCGATGATCTCGGCTGCGACCGCCGCCACCGCCGTCGTCATGACGCCGCTCGTGAAGGAGCATGGCGTCGAGTACCTGTTCGCCGCCACCATCCTGATGGGCGTGTTCCAGATCATCGCGGGGCTGCTGAAGCTCGGCCGGCTGATGCGCTTCGTTTCGCAATCGGTGATGACTGGCTTCGTCAACGCGCTCGCGATCCTGATCCTCGCGGCGCAGGCCCCGGAACTGATCAACGTCACTCTTGCGACCTACGCGCTGATCGGCCTTGGCTTGGCGATCATCTACCTGCTGCCGAGGCTGACGACGGCGATCCCGTCGCCGCTCGCGGCGATCGTGGCGCTGACGGGGCTGACTGCCTGGCTTGGGCTCGACGTGCGCACCGTCACGGATCTCGGCGAGCAGCCCTCGGCGCTTCCGGGTTTCGGCTTACCCGCGGTCCCGCTCACCTTCGAGACGCTGCGGATCATCGCGCCCTTCGCGCTGACGCTCGCAGCGGTCGGGCTGCTGGAATCGCTGCTGACCGCGCAGATCGTCGACGACATGACCGACACGCCCTCGTCCAAGAACCAAGAGTGCTTCGGCCAGGGCGCGGCCAACATGGCCTCAGCCGTGTTCGGCGGGATGGGCGGCTGCGCCATGATCGGCCAGTCGGTGATCAACGTCTCGTCTGGCGCGCGCGGGCGGCTGTCGACGTTTACAGCCGGGGCTTTCCTGCTGATCCTGCTCGTGCTGCTGCAGGACCTTTTGAAGCTTGTGCCGGTCGCGGCGCTCACCGCGGTCATGATCATGGTGTCGCTAAACACCTTCTCATGGGGCTCGCTGAAGCGGCTCGCCACCAATCCCTGGCCGTCGTCAGTCGTCATGCTTGCCACTGTCGCCACGGTGGTGGCGACCCACGACCTCGCCAAGGGCGTGATAGTCGGCGTGCTGCTGTCGGGCGTGTTCTTCGCCGGAAAGGTGTCGCGCCTCAGCCGGGTGACCTCGGCGTTGTCGGATGACAAGCGCACGCGGACCTACAGGGTCGAAGGCCAGGTGTTCTTTGCCTCCGCAGGCGCATTCGCGGACGAGATCGATCTCTTCGAGGACGTCGACCGTCTCGTGATCGACGTCTCGGCTGCGCATTTCTGGGACATTTCGGCGATCGCCGCGCTCGACCGCGTCGTGACCAAGGCCCGCGGCCGGGGGCTGGACTTCTCGATCGTCGGGCTCAACGCGGCGAGCGCCACGATGGTCGAGAAATTCGGCACGCACGACAAAGAGGACGCAGCCCCGAGAGCCGCCCACTGACGGCGCGGGCGCGACCGCCGAGCCGCCGGCGCGTCAGGGATAGGGTTCGCGCCCGAGAGGCTTGAGATGCATGACGTCGTCCCCGTGATGCATCCGCATGCTGATCCGGAACGAGTTGCCGACGCGCTCGGAACGGTCGGCCCAGAACGCCGCGACATCCCGCGCGCAGAGCTCTTCGAGCGTGCGCCGGAACAGCGCCAGCCATCGGCGGAAGTGGTCGTCTCGCAGTTCCGGCAGCAGGAGATGCTTGCGTAGCGGGCGTCCCTCGTAGCGACGGGTCCCGAGCAGCATCGCGCTCCAAAAGTTGACGATCGTGTCGAGGTGGTCCTGCCAGCGCTCGTCCGGCACGGCCGCCCGGAAGACCGGCCCGATGACATCGTCCTCTCGAGCCTGCGCATAAAAGCGGTCCACGACCCTGCGGATCAGCGGCTCGTTGATCCCTTCGATGACGGCGCGAGGGAAGATCGGTATTGCGGGCGCGGTCCCATTCTGCACGGTCATACAAACTCCAGGGGGCTCATGGCCGGCAGCGCTTCTACCCTCCTTGCGCGGTCGGAGGAAAAAATCAGACAGCCTCACGCGTCTGGCGAGCCTCCGCGAGGCGAATGACTGCTCTTGGCAGTGGCTCTCATGACCGCTGTTGGCGCGTCCCGGCCGGAAGATCTGTTCCTTGGCTGGCGCGCGATCTCATCGTCAAGGTCAGCGCGGCTGACGGTTCTGACGCAACACCGGCTTAGTAACGCAGGCTAGGCACGCAGACGCCTGTAGCAGCCCGTGCGTGAGACACGCCCCGGATAGGGTAGATTATTCCGTCTAAACCGCACTGGCCGCCTCGCGCAGCCGGCGCTTGTCGTCCTCGATGACGAGCGCGGCCTCGGCGCGCTCGAGCGCAAGCGCCGAATGCCGCCGTGCGGCCGTCGCGAAGCCGCCGTCGCCAAGACGCGCGAGCGTCCCGAACGCCTTCTGAAGGCGCACCCCGATCTCGACGACGCCCGCGCCGTCGCGCGCGATTCCGGTAAAGAGGTCCTCGAAGAGGTCGTCGGGCTCGATCGGCGGCACGTGGACGCGCGGGAATTTGGGTTCGTCGGTCGCCTTCGCGTCCCGCCGCTCGGCCCAGATCGACAAGACCCTCACTGCACGGCCGATTACGTCGATCGCCGTGCCGGGGTCGTTGATGCCGGGCGACAGCGCGCGTGAGGCGATCTCCGAAAGGACGCAGGCCCCGAAGCGCGGGTCCTGATCGAAGGAGCGTACCTCGCCGATCGTGAAGCAGCCGCGGATGCGCTCGTCGCGGTCGTCGCCGTCCAGCCCGGTCGCGAAGGCGAGCGGCGTCGAGGGGTCGACCAGCTTGCCGGGGATGGCCGCGACGTAGATCTGGCCCTCGCCGCCGTCCACGATCTTCGACAGGGCTGCGACGTCGAGGTGCTGCACGTAGCCGATCGACGTCGTATGCACGGCCTTCGCCGAGGGCGGCGGCCCGGACGCGTCGTCGAAACGGGTCCCGCCCATGAAGGGAAGGTCGCGCCGCGCCCGCATCGCGTCGGCCGCGACTTTCTCGACCCGCGCCGTCGTCTCGGTCACCCGGCCGAGCTTGGAGAGGTGGTCGATCCACCGGAGCAGCGTCACCACGACCAGCACGATGACGGCGATCGTCACCACGAAGAGGACGACGCGCCCACGGTCGCCATAGGCTCCGGTGCTGAGCGCGATGATGCCCACGAGGCTGAACAGGAACGACCCAAGGAAGGTCGCGAGCACGTTCTGGGTGGTGGTGTCCTCCATCACGAGCTTGGTCGCCCGCGGCGTCACGTTGCTGGTCGCGGCGGAATAGGCCGAGACCATGATGTTCAATGAGAACGTCGTGACCGCCAGCATGCTCGAGGCGATGATCCCGAGGATGTTGTCGACCGCGTCGGCACCGATCTTGGTCGGCAGATGCGCCGGGATGTAGGGGCTCGCCAGGATCGCCATGAGCGCGGTCGCAACCGCGCCGAGCGAGAAGAGGCTCGCCCGGAACCAGATCCTACGGGCGAGGATAGAGAGCAGCCAGCCGAGACGTGAGGTCAAAGTTCTGCTCCGTGGGGTCCGGCCCGCCCGCCTGCACGCACCCTCAACGGCTTGGGCTCAGGCAGGTTGCGGCTTCGGCGCGAGTTCGGGCTTGGCGAATTGCAGGATCAGCCAGCCGATCAATCCGGCGGTCAGCGAGCCGAGCAGGATGCCGACCTTCACCTCGTTCTGCAGCTCGACGCTGTCGGCGAACGCGAGCAGACCGATGAAGAGGCTCATGGTGAAGCCGATGCCGCACAGCATCGAAACGCCAAGAAGCTGCGGCCAGCTCGCCCGCGCGGGTAGGTCCGCAAAGCCGAGACGAATGACGAGCGCGGCGCTGCCGAACACGCCGACGAGCTTGCCGAGCAGCAGCCCAAGCGAGACGCCGAGCGTCAGGCGGTCGGTCAGCGCGTCGACCGTCATGCCGGCGAACGTCACGCCCGCATTGGCGAAGCCGAAGATCGGAATGACCACGAAGGGCACGAAGCCGTGGAGAGCGTGCTCGAGCCGGTGGAGGGGCGACTGGTCCATGTCGTCGACCTTGCCGGGCGTCGGCTTCAGCGGGATGGTTAGCGCGAGCGCGACGCCCGCAAGCGTGGCGTGGACGCCCGAGCGCAGCACCAGCGCCCAGAGCACGGCGCCGAGCAGCAGGTAGGGCGTGAGCGAGGTGACCCCGCGCCGGTTGAGGACCACGAGCGCGGCGATGACTGCGCCGGCCCCCGCGAGGTCCCAGGTCGAGAGGTCGGCGGTGTAGAACAGCGCGATGATGATCACGGCGCCGAGGTCGTCGATGATCGCGAGCGCGGTCAGGAAGATCTTGAGCGAGGTCGGCACGCGGTCGCCGAGCAGCGACAGCACGCCGAGCGCGAAGGCGATGTCGGTGGCAGCCGGGATCGCCCAGCCGCGCAGCGTCTGCGGATCGTCCCAGTTTAGCGTGGCGTAGATCAGCGCCGGCGCGACCATGCCGCCGAGCGCGGCGACACCGGGCAGGATCCGGCGCGACCAGGTCGAGAGCTGCCCGTCCAGCATCTCGCGCTTGATCTCGAGACCGACGAGCAGGAAGAACACCGCCATCAGGCCGTCGTTGATCCAGTGCGAGACGCTCAAGGGCCCAAGATAGGCGTGGAGCGCCGCCTCGTAGGTCGGCCCGAGCGGCGAGTTCGCAACGACCAGCGCCGCGGCCGCCGCCGCCATGAGCACGAGGCCGCCCGCCGCGCCGCCGTCGAGGAACGCGCGGAGCATGGAGATGGGGCGGCGCAGCGGGGCGAAGGTCATGAGAGCTCTTTTTCGAGGAGATCGACCACCTAGCTAGGCCCACGCCGCGGTGGTCAACCGAAGGCGGGATCACGTCAATGGGAACGGGGCCCGAGAACCATTGTCGCGCGCAATCTCGCAGGATCGTGATCCCGCGGTCTTTCAGATCTCGGCCGCGAGGTCTAAACGGGCGCCGTCAATCCATCGAGCGAAGGGGGGCGCGCATACATGCTTCGCAACATCGTCGCAGCGCTGTCATTGATTTTCTTCGTCGCGCCAGTCTTGAGCGCGGCAAATCCACAGAATATCGGAGCATACAAGGACTGGAGCGTATGGAAATACACAAACAAGTCACGCAAACGATGCTTCGTGTACTCGAACCCGGTAAAATCGCAGCCCAAACGCCTTGATCACGGGCTCGTCTCGTTCTTCGTGAGAAGCACGCTTCGGAAGGGCGTCGCCAGCGAGGCGAGCGTCCAGGTCGGCTATGCGCTCAAGCCCGGGTCTGAAGCGCGTGTCGACGTCGACGGACGAAGGTTCAGTCTTAGCACGTCCGGCAACGGGGCCTGGCTCACGAAACCGGAACGCGAACGGGAGTTGGTCGACGCCATGCGGAAGGGGTCGAAGCTGAAGGTGAGCGCCCAATCAGAACGTGGCAACCAGACGACCTATGCCTTCTCGTTGGCGGGACTGACCGAAGCCATGGCCCGCCTCAAGCAAGCATGTCCCTGAGGTCAGCCCCGGACCAAGTGATGAACCGCGGTAGCCGAGCTAGCTGAAGTTTCTGCGGGCAGGCGGACTGCGATCGCATCCGCCCACCCGCAGACTGTTACCGAACGCGGATCGAAAGGCCGGGGCGCGGGGCGCGGTAGTAGCGCCTGTCGTTGTAGACGCGCCGTCCGCGGTACACTGGCCGGTCGCAGACGCGGCTCTTGGTGATCCGCACTGTGCCGTTGGGTCGCCGCACGCGCTTGGTGACAGTGCGGCACGCGACGTCGATCGTCGCGCTGGGAACGTGAAGGCCGTTGACCTTGCCCCCTGATTGCCCCCGTTCATAACCAGAGTCCGTTCTGGTTCTGGTTCTGGTCCTGTCTGGACCGAGCTG
>QFQR01000050.1 GCA_003243275.1 Leifsonia xyli
AGGCTGAAGGCACTCGTTTGCTAAATGAGCAGACCTGGAAACGGGTCTCGAGGGTTCGAATCCCTCCGTCTCCGCCACCCATCTTGCTCGATGAATTTCAGCGACCCATATCCGGGGACGCGCGTGTAGCACTCTGCGACTTCATTGAGGATAGAGTTCCGCGATCAAGTCGCGGACGCTCGCGGAGACGCGATAGCAGCGCAATGGTCGGCCGCGCCCTCAGGGCACGACGATCAGCAGGAGATAGGCCACAAACACGACCAGATGCACGAGGCCGGTCAGGACGATCGTCCGACCCGTGCTGAAACTCAGGACGCAGATCGCGAGGGCAAGAATCAGCAGCGCGCTGTCTCCCGCGCCGAGGCCAAGCACAAGTTCGCGCCCGGTGAGCACGCTGACGAGCGCCACGGTTTCTCGCCGCGCGGATCGCCGAAACGCCTTCCGGCAGAAGAACCAGCGTCGCGATCAACGCGCCGATGATCGCGTCCACCTGCTGCATCCGGAGCGCGACCAGACCGTGCTCGACGCCCGAAGCGACATACTCCGCAAGCAGCACGACGCCGCCGAGGCCGGCGAACAGCATGATCAGGCTGACGGCGACGTTCTCCCGTCGCTCCGGGCGGGCGTCGTGGGTGGGGCGCGCCACGAGATCTTCGATGAAGTCGTCGCGATGGCTCACGGTCTGGGCGAAGACGAACGCGGCGTACAGCAGCACGGCGAGCGCGCCGACGAAGGCCAGCTGCCAGACCGAGAAGGTGCCGGGCGCGGTCGTCAGCGTATAGTTCGGCAAGACGAGCGTGAGAACGCTGAGAGCGAACAGAACGGACAGAAGAGCGGTCGTGCCCTGACGCTTGAGCTCCTGATGGCCGTGGCGCCAGCCGCCCAGCGTCAGGCAGACGCCGACGACGCCGCAGGTCACGATCATGACGGTGGAGAACACCGACTCCCGCGCGAGCGTCGGATTGTTCTTTCCCTCCAGCATCAGCGACACGATGATCGAGACTTCGATCGTCGTCACCGCGAA